>NC_022794.1:2885000-3164195 GCF_000496635.1 Exiguobacterium sp. MH3 | reverse complement strand
GTTAAAAAATGGGGCGACTGATGGGAATTGAACCCACGAATGCCGGAATCACAATCCGGTGCGTTAACCACTTCGCCACAATCGCCAAAATAAAAATGGTGCCGGCAACAGGAGTCGAACCCGCGACCTACTGATTACAAGTCAGTTGCTCTACCAGCTGAGCTACACCGGCAAAAGAAATGGTGGCTTTGGACGGAATCGAACCGCCGACACAAGGATTTTCAGTCCTTTGCTCTACCAACTGAGCTACAAAGCCGATATTAAAATGGCGGTCCTGACGGGATTCGAACCCGCGATCTCCTGCGTGACAGGCAGGCATGTTAACCGCTACACCACAGGACCGTTTTAAGTATAAGGTGACGACTTCTATAATGATAAAACATCTATGTAAGTCTGTCAATTGTTTTATTAAAAAAACAAAAGCCTGGCAACGTCCTATCCTCACAGGGGGAAGCCCCCAACTACTTTCGGCGTTCAAGTGCTTAACTTCCGTGTTCGGCATGGGAACGGGTGTGACCACTTGGCTATCGTCACCAGACGATCGGGCTCGCGCCCTCAAAACTGAAGTCATCAACAAGCATCTGCTAGAACAAGGCCTCGACCGATTAGTATCACTCAGCTCCACATGTCGCCATGCTTCCACCCGTGACCTATCTACCTCATCGTCTCTGAGGGGTCTTTCTTGATTACTCAAAGGGAAATCTCATCTTGGAGGGGGCTTCATGCTTAGATGCTTTCAGCATTTATCCCGTCCGCACGTAGCTACCCAGCGATGCTCCTGGCGGAACAACTGGTACACCAGCGGTGCGTCCATCCCGGTCCTCTCGTACTAAGGACAGCTCTCCTCAAATTTCCTGCGCCCACGACGGATAGGGACCGAACTGTCTCACGACGTTCTGAACCCAGCTCGCGTACCGCTTTAATGGGCGAACAGCCCAACCCTTGGGACCTACTCCAGCCCCAGGATGCGATGAGCCGACATCGAGGTGCCAAACCTCCCCGTCGATGTGGACTCTTGGGGGAGATCAGCCTGTTATCCCCAGGGTAGCTTTTATCCGTTGAGCGATGGCCCTTCCATGCGGAACCACCGGATCACTAAGCCCGACTTTCGTCCCTGCTCGACTTGTAGGTCTCGCAGTCAAGCTCCCTTCTGCCTTTGCGCTCTACGAATGATTTCCAACCATTCTGAGGGAACCTTTGGGCGCCTCCGTTACTGTTTAGGAGGCGACCGCCCCAGTCAAACTACCCGCCTGACACGGTCCTCCAGCCGGATCACGGCTGCGAGTTAGAGACTCTATGCATGAAGGGCGGTATCCCAAGGGTGACTCCTCCGAAGCTGGCGCTCCGGGCTCGACGTCTCCCGCCTATCCTGTACATCATGCACAAAGCCTCAATATCAGGCTGTAGTAAAGCTCCATGGGGTCTTTCCGTCCTGTCGCGGGTAACCTGCATCTTCACAGGTACTATGATTTCACCGGGTCTCTCGTTGAGACAGTGCCCAAATCGTTACGCCTTTCGTGCGGGTCGGAACTTACCCGACAAGGAATTTCGCTACCTTAGGACCGTTATAGTTACGGCCGCCGTTTACTGGGGCTTCGGTTCAAAGCTTCGCTTGCGCTAACCCATCCCCTTAACCTTCCAGCACCGGGCAGGCGTCAGCCCCTATACGTCATCTTGCGATTTAGCAGAGACCTGTGTTTTTGCTAAACAGTCGTTTGGGCCTATTCACTGCGGCTCTACTCATGTAGAGCGTCCCTTCTCCCGAAGTTACGGGACCATTTTGCCGAGTTCCTTAACGAGAGTTATCCCGCGCGTCTTAGAATTCTCATCTCGCCTACCTGTGTCGGTTTACGGTACTGGCGCCTTCCCCCTCACTAGAGGCTTTTCTTGGCAGTGTGAAATCGTGACCTACGTCCCTACGGGACTCCGCATCGTTCCTTGACTTTGATGCCTGACGGATTTGCCAATCAGACGGTCTTGAAACTTGCACATGCACTTCCATCCGCATGCGTCACTATCCTCCTGCGTCCCCCCATTGTTCAAACGGTGGATCGGCGGTACAGGAATATCAACCTGTTATCCATCGCCTACGCCTTTCGGCCTCGGCTTAGGTCCAGACTAACCCTGAGCGGACGAGCCTTCCTCAGGAAACCTTGGGCTTTCGACGGAGGGGATTCTCACCCCTCTTTTCGCTACTCACACCGGCATTCTCACTTCCAAACGCTCCACTGCTCCTTCCGGTACAGCTTCACAGCGGTTTGGAACGCTCCCCTACCATTCCTTACGGAATCCGCAGCTTCGGTGGTATGTTTAGCCCCGTTACATTTTCGGCGCGGCGCCACTCGACTAGTGAGCTATTACGCACTCTTTGAATGGTGGCTGCTTCTAAGCCAACATCCTAGCTGTCTAGGCAGCGCCACATCCTTTTCCACTTAACATACACTTTGGGACCTTAGCTGGCGGTCTGGGCTGTTTCCCTCTTGACTACGGATCTTATCACTCGCAGTCTGACTCCCGAGTATAAGTTGCTGGCATTCGGAGTTTAACTGAATTCGGTAACCCTGTGGGGGCCCCTAGTCCAATCAGTGCTCTACCTCCAGAACTCTCAACCTCGAGGCTAGCCCTAAAGCTATTTCGGGGAGAACCAGCTATCTCCAGGTTCGATTGGCATTTCACCGCTACCCACACCTCATCCCCGCACTTTTCAACGTGCGTGGGTTCGGACCTCCAGTCAGTGTTACCTGACCTTCATCCTGGACATGGGTAGATCACCTGGTTTCGGGTCTACGACAACGCACTGAACGCCCTGTTCAGACTCGCTTTCGCTACGGCTCCGCCTCATCGGCTTAACCTCGCGCGTTATCGTAACTCGCCGGTTCATTCTACAAAAGGCACGCCATCACCCGTTAACGGGCTCTGACTACTTGTAGGCATACGGTTTCAGGATCTATTTCACTCCCCTTCCGGGGTGCTTTTCACCTTTCCCTCACGGTACTGGTTCACTATCGGTCACTAGGGAGTATTTAGCCTTGGGAGATGGTCCTCCCGGATTCCGACGGGGTTTCACGTGTCCCGCCGTACTCAGGATCCACTCTGGAGGGAAAACAGTTTCAGCTACAGGGCTGTCACCTTCTTCGGCCGACCTTTCCAGGTCCTTCACCTACTGTCTTCCTTTTTGACTCCGTGTAGAGTGTCCTACAACCCCGAAGAGCATGCTCTTCGGTTTGGGCTGTTCCCGTTTCGCTCGCCGCTACTCAGGGAATCGCATTTGCTTTCTCTTCCTCCGGGTACTTAGATGTTTCAGTTCCCCGGGTCTGCCTCACGCTACACTATGTATTCATGTAACATGTCCCATCCCATTACGGATGGTGGGTTCCCCCATTCGGAAATCTTCGGATCAAAGCATACTTACTGCTCCCCGAAGCATATCGCTGTTCGTCGCGTCCTTCATCGGCTCCTAGTGCCAAGGCATCCACCGTACGCCCTTCATACCTTGATCTAGCGTTGGTATTCTAAGAACACACGTCTAATGACATGGTTAATTAAAAGTTTGATGTCTTGTTGATGTCTTCAGTTTTCAAGGTGCGAGTGTCTCTTTCGAGACTGAGAGACGAGCTCTCAAAACTGAACGATGGGCATGTCCCGTAAGGGACGTTTTCCTTAGAAAGGAGGTGATCCAGCCGCACCTTCCGATACGGCTACCTTGTTACGACTTCACCCCAATCATCTACCCCACCTTCGACGGCTGGCTCCTTGCGGTTACCTCACCGGCTTCGGGTGTTGCAAACTCTCGTGGTGTGACGGGCGGTGTGTACAAGACCCGGGAACGTATTCACCGCAGTATGCTGACCTGCGATTACTAGCGATTCCGACTTCATGCAGGCGAGTTGCAGCCTGCAATCCGAACTGGGAACGGCTTTATGGGATTGGCTCCACCTCGCGGTCTCGCTGCCCTTTGTACCGTCCATTGTAGCACGTGTGTAGCCCAACTCATAAGGGGCATGATGATTTGACGTCATCCCCACCTTCCTCCGGTTTGTCACCGGCAGTCTCCCTAGAGTGCCCAACTGAATGCTGGCAACTAAGGATAGGGGTTGCGCTCGTTGCGGGACTTAACCCAACATCTCACGACACGAGCTGACGACAACCATGCACCACCTGTCACCATTGTCCCCGAAGGGAAAACTTGATCTCTCAAGCGGTCAATGGGATGTCAAGAGTTGGTAAGGTTCTTCGCGTTGCTTCGAATTAAACCACATGCTCCACCGCTTGTGCGGGTCCCCGTCAATTCCTTTGAGTTTCAGCCTTGCGGCCGTACTCCCCAGGCGGAGTGCTTAATGCGTTAGCTTCAGCACTGAGGGGCGGAAACCCCCCAACACCTAGCACTCATCGTTTACGGCGTGGACTACCAGGGTATCTAATCCTGTTTGCTCCCCACGCTTTCGCGCCTCAGCGTCAGTTACAGACCAAAGAGTCGCCTTCGCCACTGGTGTTCCTCCACATCTCTACGCATTTCACCGCTACACGTGGAATTCCACTCTTCTCTTCTGTACTCAAGCCTTCCAGTTTCCAATGGCCCTCCCCGGTTGAGCCGGGGGCTTTCACATCAGACTTAAAAGGCCGCCTGCGCGCGCTTTACGCCCAATAATTCCGGACAACGCTTGCCACCTACGTATTACCGCGGCTGCTGGCACGTAGTTAGCCGTGGCTTTCTCGTAAGGTACCGTCAAGGTACGAGCATTCCCTCTCGTACGTGTTCTTCCCTTACAACAGAGTTTTACGATCCGAAAACCTTCATCACTCACGCGGCGTTGCTCCATCAGACTTTCGTCCATTGTGGAAGATTCCCTACTGCTGCCTCCCGTAGGAGTCTGGGCCGTGTCTCAGTCCCAGTGTGGCCGATCACCCTCTCAGGTCGGCTATGCATCGTCGCCTTGGTGGGCCATTACCCCACCAACTAGCTAATGCACCGCAAGGCCATCTCAAGGTGACGCCGAAGCGCCTTTCATCAACGGACCATGCGGTCCGATGAACTATCCGGTATTAGCTCCGATTTCTCGGAGTTATCCCAATCCTTGAGGCAGGTTCCTTACGTGTTACTCACCCGTCCGCCGCTCATTCCACTGCCTTCCCTCCGAAGAGTTCCGTCAGTTTCCTGCGCTCGACTTGCATGTATTAGGCACGCCGCCAGCGTTCGTCCTGAGCCAGGATCAAACTCTCCATGAAGTGTTTGACTTGCTCGTTGTGTGACCGAAGTCACGATTGACGAAGCTTGCGCTTCATTCGTTTTTTGTATTCCGTAGAATACGATTTTTGCCTCATCGTTCAGTTTTCAAAGTTCGTCCGCGCCTGTTTTGGCGACTCAATTAGAATACCAAGTTTGAAACAAGAAGTCAACAACTTTTTTAAAATTGTTTTTTACTTGTTTGCCGTAAGCGCTCGTCCTCTTAAGGACATGAATTAATATATCACGATAATTAGACATGTGCAACTACTTTATTAAAATAACTTATAGTTTTTTTAGAGCATGTAAAAACCGCAGACAAGAATGGCTGCGGTTTACTTCATCATCAATGAGACGCGTCTTCTTTTTGCTTCGCTTATATAGAAGAAATACAGTGATTCCGCTAACTTCATTTGTGCTTCTAAATCACCATAGTCATCATAGCTGATTTCTAAGAGATGACGCTTCATCAAATAATCTTCTTTTGCTTTTGCTAATTCTTCTAACAAACGCTGGTCGTACTCACTGCGAATCTTCTTTCGAAACCAACTCATAGTTCGCGACGTCCCTCCATTGCACGAGATAACGTCACTTCATCTGCGTATTCAAGATCTCCGCCAACCGGAAGACCATGGGCAATTCGAGTGATCCGAATACCCGTCGGTTTTAAGAGACGCGATAGATACATCGCTGTCGCTTCTCCTTCGATATTCGGATTAGTTGCTAAGATGACTTCCGTAATCGCTTCGTCCGCTTGAAGACGTGTCAGTAGGCTAGATACATTGATATCCTCTGGACCGATTCCTTCCATTGGACTGATTGCTCCATGCAAGACATGATACAACCCTTGGTAATCTCGCATCTTTTCCATTGCAATGACATCCCTTGAATCTTGGACGACACAGACAATCGTACGGTTTCGGTGTTTATCTGTACATACATAACAAGGATCTTGATCCGTGATATTCCCGCAGACACTACAGTAGGCAATGTCGCGCTTCGCGCTGACCAATGCCTTTCCGAACATCAAGACATCGTCCTCTTCCATATCAAGGACATGAAACGCTAGACGAACTGCTGTCTTCGGACCAATCCCCGGCAGTTTCGTAAAACTTTCGATCAAACGACTAATCGCTTCAGGATATTGCAAGTGGTTTCCTCCTACGAATTAAAACATTCCCGGCAGATTCATACCTTGTGTGAATTTCCCCATTTTACTTGCTACGAGTTCATCGACCTTCTTCAAAGCATCGTTTGTTGCAGCTAAGACGAGATCTTGAATCATTTCAACATCATCTGGATCAACGACTTCTTCTTTAATGATGACATCTACGATATTTTTATGACCATCAGCGACGACTGAGACCATTTCTCCGCCTGCTGTACCTGTCACTGTTAAGTCTTTTAGTTCTTCTTGTGCTTTCGCCATATCCTTTTGCATCTTCTGCATCTGCTTCATCATATTGTTCATGTTTCCCATTCCGCGCATCTGTATTCCTCCTCGAATTTAATCTTCGAACTCTACGATATCACCAAAACGACCAAGCGTCTCGGACAATAACTGATCGCTCTCCGATTCTTGTTTTGTTTCCTTCTCTTCTATACTACTACTATTTCGCTTAGCAACAAACTCTGCCTTCAGTTCATGCCAATCCTTTGAGAGAATCGCTAAAATTTCGCGTTTGACGCCGCATACTTCATACAGCGCTTCTTCAATCACGAAACGTGTTCGTTCATTCGTCATGACCTGCTCAAAGTGCCATCCTTTACCGTCATCGAATTCAATCAGCAACGTATCCGCTGAACAAAGAACCGGTTTACTTTCATGGAGTAACGAGTAGATGGGACCATCTTCTTTTAAAATCCATTTTAAGATGTGATCCCAGCGTTCTTGAATCTCGCGCAATTGCGCTTTCTCTGCTCGCTCTAGCATTTGGCGAATCCGCTCTTTGGCGATTCGAACGGTTGGTCGTCCTTGTTTTCGCTTCGGTTGCGCTTGTGGTGCAGCCGCTTCTTGTGCTGGAACACCATTTGACTTCCACTGGTGCATCTGTTCCTTCATTTCGCGGACTTCCTGTTGCAACGATTGGACGATCTGTCCCGTTGTTCTCCCTTGTTCCGCAATTTGAATGAAGGCAATCTCAACGAGGACTCGCGGATGATTCGTCAACCGCATCTGTTGTTGGCAGTCATGTAACTGATCAATGATCGTAAAGCACGTCTCCGCTTCAATCGATTCAACGAATTGTTTGAACTCATCCGTCGGGCGCGCACGCTCTAGCAAATCGACAGCTGTAGGCGAAGCTTTCAATAACAACGTGTCCCGGTAAAAGAAAACGAGATCCTCCACGAAACGTTTTAGATCTTTCCCCGCTCGTTGCATCGTTTCAAGCGTCTGTAACAACTGATCGACTTGATGTTCATGTAAGGCACGGGCAATGTTCAGTAATGCTTCATCTTCTACTGCTCCTGTTACTTCAAGAACAGCCGCATCATTTAGATCACCATTCGAAAAAGCAACCGCTTGGTCGAGTAGACTCAGCGCATCACGCATACCACCATCCGCCGCTCGGGCGATCAATCGTAATGCCGTATCCGAATACTCGATCGATTGGTCTTTTAAGATATATTGCATCCGCTCTACGAGTTGATCGACTTCATGCCGCTTCACATCGAAACGTTGGCAACGCGAGATGATCGTCGCCGGAATTTTATGTGGTTCAGTCGTTGCTAAGATGAAGATGGCGTGTGCCGGTGGTTCTTCTAGTGTTTTGAGCAAGGCATTAAAGGCACCTGTCGACAACATATGCACTTCATCAATGATATAGACTTTATAGGCTGCTTCTGAAGGGGGATATTTGACTTTATCCCGGATTTCCCGAATCTCATCTACGCCGTTATTGGAAGCGGCATCGATTTCGAAGACGTCCGGGCTTGATCCTTCTGTGATCGCAAGACACGTCGGGCACGTATTACACGGTTCTTTGACCGGTGCATGCTCACAGTTGATCGCTTTAGCGATGATTTTGGCAAGACTCGTCTTTCCTGTTCCACGAGGACCCGAAAATAGATAGGCGTGGGACATCCGTCCCTCCATCAATGCATTTTGGATCGTACGGGTGATATGCGCTTGTCCAACGACTTCGTCGAATCGTTGCGGACGATACACGCGGTATAGTGCTTGATAGGCCAAGTTTGCGCCTCCTCTTTTTAAGTTCCTCATTCTATTTTACCTAAAAAAGTCTACAACCGAAACCGGCTGTAGACTTGTCTTTAAAAATTAAACTGCCGCGCACCATATTCTGAAATATGTTCAACATGCGTTACTCACGCAGCCTGCTCAGTCCAAGCACCCCTACAACACACAGAGAGCACCACTTAAGGCTGCTTCCTTCCGGACCTGACCTGGTTCATGGGTATCTGTTGCGTAGGACTCAAACGTCAACGCTACTTACGTGAGGCAGACCACACCAATCATATCCCTCGACATGGAATTCAGTCTCGCTATAGCGGATTGCGAGTGACAGGGAACCGCTACATCCCCACCTAGCACGGCAAATGGTTTATCGATTTTTAGTGGCACCTTGTTTCAGTGCTTTTTCATTATACTGTTTCATCTGGTGCGATGCAACCCATTGCCCGCTTTCGCGCTTTCTTTTTCGCGCGCAGTTCCCGAAAGAACGTCGTTAGCATCTCACCACACTCTTTTTCTAATATACCGCTCGTCAACTCTGAGACATGATTGAACCGATCGTCTTGCACTAGGTTCATCAGCGTTCCGCAGCACCCACCCTTCGGATCAACGGCACCAAAGATGACATGTTCAATTCGCGACAGCATGATGGCTCCCGCACACATCGGACACGGTTCGAGTGTCACGTATAACTCGCACCCTTCAAGTCGCCAGTTCCCGAGCTTTCGGCAAGCCTCCTCGATTGCGATCAACTCCGCATGTGCCGTCGCCTGTTGATCCGTTTCCCGGTGATTGTACCCCGTCGCGATGACTTCATCGCCTTTGACGATGACACATCCGATCGGAACTTCACCGATTGCTTCTGCCTTTTTCGCCTCTTCAATTGCAAGGCGCATATAGTGTTCCTGTCGTTCCATTGACGATACTCCTCACTCTAAAAAAATTCTCCTTTTGAAACTTCAGCAAGTCGTACTTCTTTGTGCTAAAATATAAATTGCACTTTGCTGAACGGAGGGTCATTGTATATGTTCATAACGGTTGAAGGACCGATTGGTGTAGGCAAAACATCACTTGCGAACGCCATCAGTCACCATTTCTCTTTTTCTATGTTACGCGAAATCGTCGAAGAAAATCCCTTTCTTGGAAAGTTCTATGAAGATATCGAAGAATGGAGCTTCCAGACGGAAATGTTCTTCTTGTGCAATCGCTTCAAACAACTCGATGATATCGAACGTCATTACCTCAGTAAACAACGCTCTGTCGTTGCTGATTACCATATCTTTAAGAACTTGATTTTTGCACACCGCTCTCTAAAGGTAGAGCATCTTGAGAAGTATGAACAAATCTATTCGATCCTGACGACGGACATGCCAAAACCAGATGCTGTCATCTACTTGAACGCAAGTATCGACACCTTGATGAAACGTGTTGCGCTGCGCGGACGAGAAATCGAAGAAAATATGTCACGTGCCTATCTCGAACAATTAGCCGAGGATTACGAGACATTCGTCACGGAATACCAAGTCAAACATCCGGAAGTCAAAATCATCCGTTTCGACGGAGATGCTCTCGACTTCGTCAAGCGACCAGAAGATCTCGAGTACGTCTTGACGACGATCCGGAACGAATTATATGAAGGAGCGAACCACGCATGAACTTGAAGCTACGTGAAAAATACAACATCCCGGCAGATGCCGTCATTACGATCGGCGGTATGGTCGGGATCGGGAAATCAACGATCACAAACGGATTAGCCGATGCCCTTGGTTTCCGGACGTCACTCGAAAAAGTCGATACGAACCCTTACTTGGATAAATTCTATCATGATTTCGAGCGTTGGAGTTTCCACCTCCAAATCTATTTCCTCGCTGAACGCTTCAAGGAGCAAAAGCGGATTTTCCAATACGGTGGTGGTTTCATCCAAGATCGTTCAATCTATGAAGATACAGGGATCTTTGCTAAGATGCATTTTGAAAAAGGAACGATGTCTCCAACGGACTATGAAACATATTCAAGTTTGTTTGACGCAATGGTCATGACACCGTTCTTCCCACATCCGGATCTTTTGATCTATCTTGAAGGTTCGTTCGAACAAGTGCTTGAACGAATTCGTCTTCGCGGACGTGAGATGGAGCAGCAGACACCCATCGAATATTGGGAAGAGATGTATGAGCGCTATACGAACTGGATCAATAACTTCACGATCTGCCCGGTACTTCGTTTGTCGATCGACGAATACGATTTACTGAACGAGCCAGAATCCATTGACCGGATTCTCGCGAAGATCGAAAAACAGCTTGAAGTCGCTCGTATTGCCAATACACGCTAACTGATTAGATCTGCCTCTTAGGCGGATCTTTTTTTGCGCAAAAAAAGGAGACGCGTGTCGCATCTCCCTCGCATTAACCAATCACTTGATTGATTTGTTCCATATGGTGTAGATCATGTTGAGCCATTGCTCCGAGGAACTGACCGATTGTCAGTTCTTTGTCTTTAATGACGACCTTGTCCTGCAGGCGTTCTTCCGGAATCAATTCGACTGCACGGCGCAACAAGTCACGGCTGACTAAAAACTCATCAATCGTCAAGATCCGTTGCTGCTCACGGCTCATCTTCGCTGCTTCCTCATTGACCGCTTGGCTATCTGGTGCGACACGGAATGGTTCCCCCGCGAGCAAGTACGGGATGCGCTCTGCGACCATGAAGCGATCCCATGGTGATAAGTGACCGATGATCTCAGCAATCGTCCATTTACCTTCTGCATACGATGTTCGCCATGCCTCTTCTGAAATCTGTTCCAAGTCTTTTACATATGTCATCGTCATCGCATAATGCGAAAGCAACGATTCTTTTGTTTGTTCGTTCATTTCGTCCACCTCTTCTTCGTTTTTCACGTAGGCAACCATAGCACGCACGAAGAAATCGATGCAACAAAAAAGCACCTCAGAATTGAGATGCTTCATAAAAAGCGGAGTCGGTGGGATTCGAACCCACGCGAGCCTTGCGACCCCTAACGGATTTCGAGTCCGTCCCCTTCAGCCGGACTTGGGTACGACTCCATGATTATTGTTATTTTTGGGTAAAAAAAAAGAAGTGGAGGAGGCGGTGGGATTCGAACCCACGCACGGCTTTCGCCGCCTGACGGTTTTCAAGACCGTTCTCTTAAACCACTTGAGTACGCCTCCAAGCTATAAAACGTGCATGTCGTTGTCAAAAAAATAAAAATGGAGGAGGCGGTGGGATTCGAACCCACGCACGGCTTTCGCCGCCTGACGGTTTTCAAGACCGTTCTCTTAAACCACTTGAGTACGCCTCCGTACTTCTCGTAACAATGTTATGATTCGGTTGTTTTCCTGACATTAATTATGATAGCATCTGCCTTTTAACGTGTAAAGACCTTTTCTAAAAAAACTTTTTAAAATACAAAAAGGGGGAATACTCCCCCTTCTGACTTAAGCTTGAATCACTTCAAGACCACCCATGTATGGGCGAAGTACTTCTGGAATAACAACTGATCCATCCGCTTGCTGGTAGTTCTCTAAGATCGCAGCTACTGTCCGACCAACTGCAAGGGCAGAACCGTTTAACGTGTGAACGAATTCTGGTTTTGCGTTCGCTTCGCGGCGGAAACGAATCTGCGCCCGGCGTGCTTGGAAATCTTCAAAGTTTGAACAAGAAGAGATTTCACGGTAGACGCCTTGGCTTGGCATCCAGACTTCGATGTCGTATTTCTTCGCAGCCGTGAACCCGAGATCAGCTGTACACATGCTCAATACTTGATACGGCAGCTTCAGCTTTTTCAAGACTGTTTCCGCTTGTCCCGTTAACAATTCGAGTTGTTCGTAAGACTCTTCTGGCTTGACGAAACGAACGAGCTCAACTTTATTGAATTGGTGCTGGCGAATCAATCCACGTGTATCGCGTCCGGCAGAACCTGCTTCTGAACGGAAACATTGGCTGTACGCTGCATAACCAATCGGTAACTGATCAGCTGTTAGGATTTCTTCACGGTGCATGTTCGTCACCGGAACTTCTGCTGTCGGTACGAGGAAGTAGTTCGTTTCTTCGACTTTAAATGCATCCTCTTCGAACTTCGGCAATTGTCCTGTTCCTGTCATAGAGTCACGGTTGACCATAAGTGGTGGTAAGATTTCTGTGTAGCCGTGCTGATCTTGGTGAAGATCCATCATGAAGTTAATCAATGCCCGCTCAAGACGCGCACCCGCTCCGCGGTAAAAGACGAAACGGCTACCTGTGACTTTTCCGGCACGCTCGACGTCGACGATTTTTAATTGCTCCATCAAATCCCAGTGTGGAACTGCTTCGAAATCAAACGCTGGTTTGTCCCCGACTTCACGCACGACGACGTTATCGTCCTCAGAAGAACCGACTGGTACGCTGTCATGTGGAATGTTCGGGATACCAAGGAGCAGCTGGTTCAATGTCGCTTCGACTTCACGTAACTCGTCGTCAAGCGTCTTGATTTCGTCTCCGACACTTCGCATCGCAGCGATCGCTTCATCTGCATTTTCCTTATTACGTTTCAGTTCAGCGATTTTTTTCGTTGCTTCATTTCGTTCTGCTTTCAATACTTCTGTCCGCGCAATTAATTCTCGACGTTTCTCATCAAGTGCGAGGAAACGGTTCATGTCCGTCAAGTCCTCTCCTCGGTGCGCTAACTTCTCTTGAATGGCGTCAAAATCTTGGCGTAATCGTTTAATATCAATCATCTGTAATTCCTCCTTTATGTCATAAAAAAAGGCGACTCGTCTCTTTCCGGTATTCCTACCGAAAAGGGACGAATCACCTGGATCCGCGTTGCCACCCTCATTGCTAGACACATCTAGCCAACTTAAGACGCGATAACGGGCGTACCCGCACCTTGTTCGCAAGGTGTGCGATCCGGCTCGATTCAATCCATCGATCTGACTAGTTCACACCACCCACTAGCTCTCTTAACAGTATCGATATATCTACTTGGTCCGTTCATAGCATCTTTATGAGATTAGCTTTACTTTACACCATCGCCTTGGAGGTTGACAAGAGCCGATTGTTGAATCGCTTGCTCAATTCGCTTCGACCAAGCCGTCCAAGCGCGGACGAGACGCGTCGGTACACTTGCGAGTTGAACGGCAGTTGCACTATACAAATTCACACGTGGTGTTTCAAAACCAGGTAGATATATACCGTCATCCGCGACTTGCACCGTTCCGACGACTTCTTGTTTTGTGACGGGTGCCGTCGTTTTAGAGAAATCAAACCGTGGTTCCCGTGTCGATGCTCGCTTCGATACCGTCACATACAATGAGCCCTCCGTGACGACATCTAGCTTACGGACGGTTGCCCCTTTAATCGGAAGAACGTCTTTAATCCGTTCTCCTTTTCCGTAATACGTTAGTGGTTCGAACGTCGCAAAGCCATAATCGAGTAGTTTTTTCGTTTCCCGAAAACGGGCTTGATCCGAATCCGTTCGCATCACGACTGTAACAAGCGTCATGTTATCTCGTGTCGTCACACTAACAAAACAGTAACCAGCTAAATCGGTCACTCCCGTCTTCATTCCTCGCATGCCAGCATATGCGAATTTTTCCTTCGCTAGCATCTTATTCGAGTTGTTCAAGACTTCTCCATCGAGTTTCATCTGTGCTTTGCTCGTCACATCGAGGACATCCGGGTAATCCTTGATATAACGGATGACAAGTAACGCGATATCGGTCGCTGTCATCAAATTCGTTCCTGGAAGGGTCGCATCGACAGCATCAAGTCCAGACGCGTTCGCATACTCCGTGTCGTTCATTCCGAACTGTTTTGCTGTCTCATTCATCTTTTCAACGAACGTCGCTTCTGAACCAGCGACGATTTCGGCTAGCATGACCGCTGCATCATTAGCTGATTGAATGAACGCCGCATTATACATTTCGCGAACCGTATATGTTTTGGGTTTTACTGGTACACGAGTGATACCAGACGTTTTTGCTAGTTTTAAGACTTTCTTGCTTGGTATGATTTTTTGATCCCACGTCAGTTTTTTGAGTTCGATTTGTCGCCGGACGAGGTAAAGCGTCATCAACTTCGTCATCGAAGCTGGTGGTAGAGAAACATCCGCTTCCGATTGAAGGAGGATTTTCCCTGTGACCGCATCGGCCAATATGTAAGACTCTGCTTGAATCAAAGGTGCTGCTTGTCCCGTCATAGGAAAACTTGTGAGCATCAGTATACTCAAGCAGAGTAGCAAGATTCGCTTCATCGTGTCTCTCCCTCACTTAATCATTCATTGTACGAATAGTGTAGCACAAAAGAAGCATCCGACAGTAGAGACTGTCAGATGCTTCCACGCTTTATGAACGGACGGATTGCCGCTGTTTGATTTTTTGTAAAAAATACTGATGTAAACGATTATCTTCCGTTAATTCAGGATGAAACGAGCACGCGAGGTGTAGCGATGTCTCGACAGCAACGATCTGCTCTTCGACTTTCGCAATCACTCGTGTTCCTTCCCCGACAGACAGAATCAATGGTGCTCGAATGAACACTGCCTCAATTGGTTCCTCAATTCCTTCAACCGGTAGCAATCCTTCAAATGAATCAATTTGTCGACCGAAAGCATTCCGACGGACCGTCATCGAAATCGCGTTGAGATGGCTTTGTCCTGCTTCGATAGCGGTTGCGAGTAGAATCATTCCGGCACATGTTCCGAACATCGGTAACGTCGCCGCTTTTTCCCGAAGCGGTTCCAGTAATTCATAGCGTTCGATCAATCGACGCATCGCGGTCGATTCGCCTCCTGGTAAGACAAGTCCATCCAGTTTCTCGAGATCGCTCGCTTGTTTGACGAGAACGACATCGACACCAAGACCTTCAAGTTGCTGTCGATGTTCACGGACCGCACCTTGAACATCAAGAATACCGATTACCATCCGCGTGTCGCCATCCGTTCCTCAAACGGCATCGATGTGACATCGATTCCTTTCATTGCTGTTCCGAGTCCTTTGGATAAAGACGCGATCCGTTCAAAATCATCTTTGTACGTAACGGCCTCGACAATCGCCCGAGCGACACGTTCTGGATGTTCTGATTTAAAGATCCCTGATCCGACGAAGACACCATCTGCCCCTAGGTGCATCATGAGTGCGGCATCAGCTGGTGTCGCGACTCCCCCGGCTGCAAAGTTGACGACCGGTAGACGTCCCTGTGTCCGAATATCACGTAATACTTCGTACGGAGCACCCCATTCTTTCGCAAATGTCATCAATTCATCTGGACTGACATGTAAAATCTGATTCAATTGTGCTTGAATTTGTCGCATATGGCGAACAGCTTCGACGACGTTCCCAGTCCCAGGCTCGCCTTTCGTCCGAATCATCGCGGCTCCTTCGGCGATGCGACGAGCGGCTTCCCCAAGATCACGTGCGCCACAGACGAACGGCACAGTGAACTCTGACTTCAGTAAATGATATTGTTCATCTGCCGGAGTCAGGACCTCACTCTCATCAATGAAATCGACCCCCATCGATTCGAGAACACGTGCTTCGACGATATGACCAATCCGGCATTTTGCCATGACGGGAATTGAGACCGCTCCGAGTACTTCTTCCGTAATCAATGGATCTGCCATTCGTGCGACGCCTCCGTCACGACGAATATCAGACGGGACACGTTCAAGTGCCATGACTGCAACAGCACCTGCTGCTTCCGCAATCTTCGCTTGTTCCGCATTGACGACATCCATGATGACGCCACCCTTTTGCATTTCAGCCATTCCACGTTTGACACGATCCGTTCCTTGTTGACGTTCCATATCCATTCCCCCTTGGTTGACTTTCACTCCTTTAGTATACGGAACGTTGACACTTTTAAAAGTATCAGTTTATGATGATTTCAACAGGTCAGTTTACGAAGAAGGAGTCAGACGAGATGGACATGCTATCATTTCAACTCACGCGTAATCAGGAAAAACCACTTTATGAACAACTTTATCAACAGATCCGAAATGAAATCATTGCCGGTCGTTTAGCATACGGCACGAAATTACCATCTAAACGAAAACTCGGTCAATTTTTGAACTTAAGTCAAACGACGATTGAGCTTGCTTATCAACAACTCGTCGCAGAAGGATATGTCGAATCCATCTCACGTAAAGGTTACTTCGTTCTTGCCTATGAGGAACTCGCTTACGTTAAAACCTCACCCGTCATCGAACCACGTGTCACTAAAGAAAAACCAATCATCACATATGATTTTCATCCAAGTAAGATTGAAGGGATCTCTTTCCCGTTCGCTCGTTGGCGAAAGTATGCCAAAGATATCATCGATACCGATCACCACCCACTTGTCTCACTCGGTCATCCGCAAGGCGATCTAGCGCTACGCGAAGAGATTGCGACCTATCTCTATCATTCCCGTGGTGTCGTCTGTTCTCCTGAACAAATCGTCGTCGGTTCAGGTGTCGAGCAATTGTTGCCGCTCGTCCTCTTCTTACTGGGACGCGACGTCACGTACGGTATCGAGGATCCCGGTTATCATACGACACGCCTCTTACTTGAAAATCATGAACGCATGATTGAACCGATTCGTGTTGATGCGAATGGATTACGGATTGATCACTTACAGGAATCAAACGTCGATGTCATGTATGTCACACCGGCACATCAATTTCCGTCCGGTAGCATCTTATCCGTCAACCGAAGACATCAGTTGTTGAACTGGGCGGCGATGGATCCGACCCGTTTTATCATCGAAGACGACTATGATAGCGAATTCCGCTACAGCGGTAAATCGATTCCGTCTTTGCACAACATGGACAGCAATCGTGTCATTTACATGAGTACTTTCTCAAAATCACTCATGCCTTCACTACGGATCGGTTATATGGTCTTACCCGAAGTCTTACGCGCTCGGTATCAAACAGAACTATCACACTATACCTGTAGTGTCTCGCGCTTCGATCAAACGATCTTGACGCGCTTCATGAAAGAGGGCGACTTTGAACGACATCTCAACCGGATGCGTAAAGTCTATCGTCGCAAGCTCGACGTCTTAATCCAATCACTTCGCCGGATTCCTGCCTTACGATTGACCGGCGAAAGTGCGGGACTCCATGTCGTCGTTTCCGTAGCGAACGGGATGACGGAGCCGGAGCTCGTAACGCGGGCACAACAACAAGGCATCCAAGTATATGGTCTTTCTCAATATGCCCAGTTACCGCTTCTCTCTGGTACACCTCAAATCGTCCTTGGATTTGCGAGTCTCTCTGAGCAAGAGTTGATGGAAGGATTACGATTGTTGATGGACGCGTGGGATTTGCATAAATCATCATGAAAAAAGCCTCGCCTTTCTACTAGAGAAAGACGAGGCTTTTGTTTATTGACGTGTATAGTTCGATGCTTCTTTTGTAATTTGAATATCGTGCGGGTGGCTCTCTTGCAAACCAGCGCCCGTCATACGGATGAACTGTGTCTCTTCACGCAATTCTTCTAACGTTGCAGCGCCACAGTATCCCATACCTGAACGAATACCACCAACGAGTTGGTACACCGAATCGCCGAGTTTACCACGGTAAGCGACACGTCCTTCGATTCCTTCTGGAACGAACTTCTTGTCTGCTTCTTGGAAGTAACGATCTTGGCTACCGCGTTTCATGGATGCTTCAGAACCCATACCACGGTACGTTTTGAATTGACGTCCTTGGTAGATTTCCATCTCACCTGGGCTCTCTTCTACTCCTGCAAGTAAGCTTCCGAGCATGACAGCGTGACCGCCAGCAGCAAGTGCTTTTACGATATCTCCAGAATACTTGATGCCACCGTCAGCGATGATCGAGACACCATGTTTCCGTGCTTCTGTCGCACAATCGAAGACGGCTGTGATTTGTGGTACACCGACGCCTGCGACAACACGTGTCGTACAGATTGAACCAGGTCCGATACCAACTTTGATGACGGATGCACCGGCTTCAATTAAATCGCGTGTTGCTTCTGCCGTCGCAACGTTACCCGCAATGATTGGTAAGTTTGGATATTCTTCACGAAGTTCACGTACTTTGAGAAGAACACCTTCTGAGTGACCGTGTGCCGTATCGACGACGAGTGCATCGACACCTGCATCGACAAGGAACTTTGCACGTGTCGAAGCGTCTTTCGTTACGCCGACAGCTGCTGCGACGAGTAAACGTCCGAACTGATCTTTCGCAGCATGTGGATACTGTTCGACTTTTTCGATATCCTTTGTCGTGATTAACCCTTTTAATACACCGTTCTCATCAACGAGTGGTAACTTTTCGATGCGATGTTTGTGGAGAATCTGTTCTGCTTCAGCAAGGGACGTACCAACTTTTGCTGTCACGAGTTCTTCTGTCGTCATCACCGTTTCAATGACAGTCGAGTAATCCTTGACGAAACGAAGATCACGGTTCGTCAAAATCCCTACTAATTTACGCTCTGTTTCGTTATTAACGATTGGAACACCAGAGATGCGGTACTTACTCATCAAATACTCAGCATCGTAGACTTGACGCTCTGGCGTCAAATAGAACGGATTCGTGATGACACCATTTTCAGAACGTTTGACGCGATCGACATGTTCTGCTTGTTCTTCCATTGACATATTCTTATGAATGACACCAAGACCACCTTGACGTGCCATTGCGATTGCCATCGGTGCTTCTGTGACGGTATCCATCCCAGCACTGATCAACGGAATATTAAGTGTGATCCCTTCACATAGCGTGACAGATAAATCAACGTCGCGCGGCAAGACACTCGAACGACGGGGTACGAGTAAGACGTCATCAAACGTCAAACCCTCTTTAGCAAATTTGTTCTCCCACATGTTATCCACTCGCTTTCTCTTTTATAAAAGAATATTGATGTTATGGTAACAAGCAGAGGGTGTCATGTCAATGACTCGACCAATAATCAGAACAGTCTGAAGTTTCAGATAACACAAAAAGACCGACCTGCAATCTGCAGATCGGTCAAGTGCCTGGCAACGTCCTATCCTCACAGGGGGAAGCCCCCAACTACTTTCGGCGTTCAAGTGCTTAACTTCCGTGTTCGGCATGGGAACGGGTGTGACCACTTGGCTATCGTCACCAGACGACGGGCTCGCGCCCTCAAAACTGAAGTCATCAACAAGCATCTGCTAGAACAAGGCCTCGACCGATTAGTATCACTCAGCTCCACATGTCGCCATGCTTCCACCCGTGACCTATCTACCTCATCGTCTCTGAGGGGTCTTTCTTGATTACTCAAAGGGAAATCTCATCTTGGAGGGGGCTTCATGCTTAGATGCTTTCAGCATTTATCCCGTCCGCACGTAGCTACCCAGCGATGCTCCTGGCGGAACAACTGGTACACCAGCGGTGCGTCCATCCCGGTCCTCTCGTACTAAGGACAGCTCTCCTCAAATTTCCTGCGCCCACGACGGATAGGGACCGAACTGTCTCACGACGTTCTGAACCCAGCTCGCGTACCGCTTTAATGGGCGAACAGCCCAACCCTTGGGACCTACTCCAGCCCCAGGATGCGATGAGCCGACATCGAGGTGCCAAACCTCCCCGTCGATGTGGACTCTTGGGGGAGATCAGCCTGTTATCCCCAGGGTAGCTTTTATCCGTTGAGCGATGGCCCTTCCATGCGGAACCACCGGATCACTAAGCCCGACTTTCGTCCCTGCTCGACTTGTAGGTCTCGCAGTCAAGCTCCCTTCTGCCTTTGCGCTCTACGAATGATTTCCAACCATTCTGAGGGAACCTTTGGGCGCCTCCGTTACTGTTTAGGAGGCGACCGCCCCAGTCAAACTACCCGCCTGACACGGTCCTCCAGCCGGATCACGGCTGCGAGTTAGAGACTCTATGCATGAAGGGCGGTATCCCAAGGGTGACTCCTCCGAAGCTGGCGCTCCGGGCTCGACGTCTCCCGCCTATCCTGTACATCATGCACAAAGCCTCAATATCAGGCTGTAGTAAAGCTCCATGGGGTCTTTCCGTCCTGTCGCGGGTAACCTGCATCTTCACAGGTACTATGATTTCACCGGGTCTCTCGTTGAGACAGTGCCCAAATCGTTACGCCTTTCGTGCGGGTCGGAACTTACCCGACAAGGAATTTCGCTACCTTAGGACCGTTATAGTTACGGCCGCCGTTTACTGGGGCTTCGGTTCAAAGCTTCGCTTGCGCTAACCCATCCCCTTAACCTTCCAGCACCGGGCAGGCGTCAGCCCCTATACGTCATCTTGCGATTTAGCAGAGACCTGTGTTTTTGCTAAACAGTCGTTTGGGCCTATTCACTGCGGCTCTACTCATGTAGAGCGTCCCTTCTCCCGAAGTTACGGGACCATTTTGCCGAGTTCCTTAACGAGAGTTATCCCGCGCGTCTTAGAATTCTCATCTCGCCTACCTGTGTCGGTTTACGGTACTGGCGCCTTCCCCCTCACTAGAGGCTTTTCTTGGCAGTGTGAAATCGTGACCTACGTCCCTACGGGACTCCGCATCGTTCCTTGACTTTGATGCCTGACGGATTTGCCAATCAGACGGTCTTGAAACTTGCACATGCACTTCCATCCGCATGCGTCACTATCCTCCTGCGTCCCCCCATTGTTCAAACGGTGGATCGGCGGTACAGGAATATCAACCTGTTATCCATCGCCTACGCCTTTCGGCCTCGGCTTAGGTCCAGACTAACCCTGAGCGGACGAGCCTTCCTCAGGAAACCTTGGGCTTTCGACGGAGGGGATTCTCACCCCTCTTTTCGCTACTCACACCGGCATTCTCACTTCCAAACGCTCCACTGCTCCTTCCGGTACAGCTTCACAGCGGTTTGGAACGCTCCCCTACCATTCCTTACGGAATCCGCAGCTTCGGTGGTATGTTTAGCCCCGTTACATTTTCGGCGCGGCGCCACTCGACTAGTGAGCTATTACGCACTCTTTGAATGGTGGCTGCTTCTAAGCCAACATCCTAGCTGTCTAGGCAGCGCCACATCCTTTTCCACTTAACATACACTTTGGGACCTTAGCTGGCGGTCTGGGCTGTTTCCCTCTTGACTACGGATCTTATCACTCGCAGTCTGACTCCCGAGTATAAGTTGCTGGCATTCGGAGTTTAACTGAATTCGGTAACCCTGTGGGGGCCCCTAGTCCAATCAGTGCTCTACCTCCAGAACTCTCAACCTCGAGGCTAGCCCTAAAGCTATTTCGGGGAGAACCAGCTATCTCCAGGTTCGATTGGCATTTCACCGCTACCCACACCTCATCCCCGCACTTTTCAACGTGCGTGGGTTCGGACCTCCAGTCAGTGTTACCTGACCTTCATCCTGGACATGGGTAGATCACCTGGTTTCGGGTCTACGACAACGCACTGAACGCCCTGTTCAGACTCGCTTTCGCTACGGCTCCGCCTCATCGGCTTAACCTCGCGCGTTATCGTAACTCGCCGGTTCATTCTACAAAAGGCACGCCATCACCCGTTAACGGGCTCTGACTACTTGTAGGCATACGGTTTCAGGATCTATTTCACTCCCCTTCCGGGGTGCTTTTCACCTTTCCCTCACGGTACTGGTTCACTATCGGTCACTAGGGAGTATTTAGCCTTGGGAGATGGTCCTCCCGGATTCCGACGGGGTTTCACGTGTCCCGCCGTACTCAGGATCCACTCTGGAGGGAAAACAGTTTCAGCTACAGGGCTGTCACCTTCTTCGGCCGACCTTTCCAGGTCCTTCACCTACTGTCTTCCTTTTTGACTCCGTGTAGAGTGTCCTACAACCCCGAAGAGCATGCTCTTCGGTTTGGGCTGTTCCCGTTTCGCTCGCCGCTACTCAGGGAATCGCATTTGCTTTCTCTTCCTCCGGGTACTTAGATGTTTCAGTTCCCCGGGTCTGCCTCACGCTACACTATGTATTCATGTAACATGTCCCATCCCATTACGGATGGTGGGTTCCCCCATTCGGAAATCTTCGGATCAAAGCATACTTACTGCTCCCCGAAGCATATCGCTGTTCGTCGCGTCCTTCATCGGCTCCTAGTGCCAAGGCATCCACCGTACGCCCTTCATACCTTGATCTAGCGTTGGTATTCTAAGAACACACGTCTAATGACATGGTTAATTAAAAGTTTGATGTCTTGTTGATGTCTTCAGTTTTCAAGGTGCGAGTGTCTCTTTCGAGACTGAGAGACGAGCTCTCAAAACTGAACGATGGGCATGTCCCGTAAGGGACGTTTTCCTTAGAAAGGAGGTGATCCAGCCGCACCTTCCGATACGGCTACCTTGTTACGACTTCACCCCAATCATCTACCCCACCTTCGACGGCTGGCTCCTTGCGGTTACCTCACCGGCTTCGGGTGTTGCAAACTCTCGTGGTGTGACGGGCGGTGTGTACAAGACCCGGGAACGTATTCACCGCAGTATGCTGACCTGCGATTACTAGCGATTCCGACTTCATGCAGGCGAGTTGCAGCCTGCAATCCGAACTGGGAACGGCTTTATGGGATTGGCTCCACCTCGCGGTCTCGCTGCCCTTTGTACCGTCCATTGTAGCACGTGTGTAGCCCAACTCATAAGGGGCATGATGATTTGACGTCATCCCCACCTTCCTCCGGTTTGTCACCGGCAGTCTCCCTAGAGTGCCCAACTGAATGCTGGCAACTAAGGATAGGGGTTGCGCTCGTTGCGGGACTTAACCCAACATCTCACGACACGAGCTGACGACAACCATGCACCACCTGTCACCATTGTCCCCGAAGGGAAAACTTGATCTCTCAAGCGGTCAATGGGATGTCAAGAGTTGGTAAGGTTCTTCGCGTTGCTTCGAATTAAACCACATGCTCCACCGCTTGTGCGGGTCCCCGTCAATTCCTTTGAGTTTCAGCCTTGCGGCCGTACTCCCCAGGCGGAGTGCTTAATGCGTTAGCTTCAGCACTGAGGGGCGGAAACCCCCCAACACCTAGCACTCATCGTTTACGGCGTGGACTACCAGGGTATCTAATCCTGTTTGCTCCCCACGCTTTCGCGCCTCAGCGTCAGTTACAGACCAAAGAGTCGCCTTCGCCACTGGTGTTCCTCCACATCTCTACGCATTTCACCGCTACACGTGGAATTCCACTCTTCTCTTCTGTACTCAAGCCTTCCAGTTTCCAATGGCCCTCCCCGGTTGAGCCGGGGGCTTTCACATCAGACTTAAAAGGCCGCCTGCGCGCGCTTTACGCCCAATAATTCCGGACAACGCTTGCCACCTACGTATTACCGCGGCTGCTGGCACGTAGTTAGCCGTGGCTTTCTCGTAAGGTACCGTCAAGGTACGAGCATTTCCTCTCGTACGTGTTCTTCCCTTACAACAGAGTTTTACGATCCGAAAACCTTCATCACTCACGCGGCGTTGCTCCATCAGACTTTCGTCCATTGTGGAAGATTCCCTACTGCTGCCTCCCGTAGGAGTCTGGGCCGTGTCTCAGTCCCAGTGTGGCCGATCACCCTCTCAGGTCGGCTATGCATCGTCGCCTTGGTGGGCCGTTACCCCACCAACTAGCTAATGCACCGCAAGGCCATCTCAAGGTGACGCCGGAGCGCCTTTCATCAACGGACCATGCGGTCCGATGAACTATCCGGTATTAGCTCCGATTTCTCGGAGTTATCCCAATCCTTGAGGCAGGTTCCTTACGTGTTACTCACCCGTCCGCCGCTCATTCCACTGCCTTCCCTCCGAAGAGTTCCGTCAGTTTCCTGCGCTCGACTTGCATGTATTAGGCACGCCGCCAGCGTTCGTCCTGAGCCAGGATCAAACTCTCCATGAAGTGTTTGACTTGCTCGTTGTGTGACCGAAGTCACGATTGACGAAGCTTGCGCTTCATTCATGTTTGTATTCCGTAGAATACGATTTTTGCCTCATCGTTCAGTTTTCAAAGTTCGTCCGCGCCTGTTTTGGCGACTCAATTAGAATACCAAGTTTGAAACAAGAAGTCAACAACTTTTTTGAAATTGTTTTTTTGTTTGTTTCAAGCGCTTGTCGTTGTTAAGGACATGTAATAATATATCATGCGTTTTATTATTGTGCAACACTTATTTTAAAATTGTTTTTAAAATCATGAACAAGCCTCTTGAACCTTACGATTCCGGCTCAAGAGGCTACGTATTTCCTATTAATCCATCAACTGAATGATGCTATGTTGCCGTTCTTCCATTAAATCAATGACTATCATCCGTCCTTGTTCTTCATATGAAATAACAGGTCGATCAAAAATTGTATTCTTTCGAACGATCGTTGCAATCTTTCCATTACTCATCAGGACACGATCACCGACTTCGATTGGTAAAAGTAACTGTCCGAGCAATAGGACATACTTCGAGCAATATTGCATCGGTCGTGCTTTTAAATGACGGTATGCATCAAACGGTGTATATGCTTCTCGATATGGACGCCAACTTGTCATCGCAGCAAAGACATCTGCCACAATAAAAAGTCGACTATGATCCGTAATCTTATCTCCCTTTACCTTTAAAGGATAACCCGTTCCATCTAGTCGTTCATGATGTTGAACAATCAAGCGATTGACCGTATCTGAAATGATCGTCTCCTTTTGCAATGCTTGATATGCCATTGCGGGGTGCCGGTGGAAGATTTCTTGTTGCATTGCTTCATAGCGTTTCGTATGACGCCATTCCATGATTCGCGCGAGACCGTAGTCAGCAAAATAAGAAGCTGTCCATAACTCATGGATTAATTTCCGATCTTTTCCGACTGCTTCAGCAAGCATTTGCGCAATTGCCCCTCGATAGATGGCATGTCGAACGGTATAAGCTTCCGTTCCTCGCTCGAGGAAGAATGGTAAGACATCTTGTCTCGTAATCCGTTCTGGAACGGACTGTTTGACCCAGCTCAATGCTTCATACACATTCGGCTTTATTCCCTGTTCCCATGACATGAAGACTTTATTGTAAGAACGAATGAATGCTTCAAACGGATTTTCTGTATGAGCCGCTACGGTTTCAGTTTGCGCCTCCTCGCTCTCGATTAAATCCGGTCGATCTTCGATGACGACTTCTTTAATCAAAAATCGTTGAATCCGCCGTAACTCATCCGTTCCTATCTTTTTACCTGCTTCTACGATTGGATGATCTGTATGTAAATAGATGGGTTCCGTTAAACGATCCCCGATGCGTAATTGATTACTTGCCACTCGCATATCGTTTCGTCTCCTTTTTTATTTTATTTTCTTTCTATCTATATATGTAGATAAAAGCAGCAGAGTAGTATCACTCTGCTGCTTCCTTGCTGATGTCTTACTTACTCTTCCGCTTCTTCTGAAGCATCCGATTCGACTACATTCTCTTCAGACACGATATCAGTGTCTTCTTCCATTTCATCAGTCTCTTCGCGTTTCAGTTTGGCAACCGTTGCAACACGGTCACCTTCTTCAATTCGAATGACCTTCACCCCTTGGGTATTCCGGCCGACACGTGAGATGTATTGCGAGTCTGTCCGAATGACGATCCCGCTCTCTGTCATGATCATGATGTCATCATCGACATCAACGATTCGCATGGCAACGATTTGACCGACGCGTTCTGTCACCTTACTCGCGATCAATCCTTTACCACCACGAGACTGGCTACGGAACTCGGTCATCGGTGTCCGTTTACCGAATCCTTTTTCCGTAATGACAAGAACATCTTGGGCATCACGTGCAAGTTCCATCCCGACGACGAAATCGTCTGGACGTAACGTCATCGCTTTGACACCACGAGCGCCACGTCCCATCGAGCGGACATTCGTGATTGGGAAACGAATCGCTTTCCCACTTGTTGAAACAGCAAAGACTTCATCGTCCGTCGATGCGAGACGAACCGATGTCAACTCGTCGTCTTCAAACAATCGAATCGCGATCAAACCGTTTTTGTTGATCCGTGCGTACGCAGACAACGGTGAACGTTTGACGCGTCCTTTACGTGTCATGAAGATCAATGATTTTTGCTCATCTTGAACGACTTCTTCCGTTTCGAGCGTTTCTTCCGTCTCTTCAATCTCTCCCTCAATCACCTCGACAGGTGCTTCAGTTGCTTGTTGCTCCTCGAGATAACGTTTGAAGTTGACTGGAATCATCGTCTCGACCTTTTCGTCGCGTTCGATTTGGATGAGGTTGATGATCGGTACACCTTTTGATGTCCGGCTCATCTCCGGTACTTCATATCCACGAATCCGGTAGACTTTTCCGCGGTTCGTAAAGAATAGGATCGTATCATGAGTCGAACAAGATAAGAGACGCGTGACGTAATCCTCGTCATTCGTTCCGATTCCTTGAACCCCACGTCCGCCGCGGCGTTGTGTCCGGTACGAATCCGTCGTCATCCGTTTGATATAGCCACTGCTTGTCAACGTGATGATGATATCCTGTTCCGGAATCAAATCTTCGTCTTCGAATTCGATGTGGTCCATGCGGATTTCCGTCCGACGTTCGTCGTTGAAACGTTCTTTCAACTCCTCGAGCTCTGTCCGGATTAAATCAAGCAAGACTTCCTCACTCGCAAGGATGCGGTTCAGTTCCGCGATCAATTGCATGATTTCGTCATACTCTGCTTCGATCTTCTCCCGTTCAAGACCTGTCAGGCGTTGCAAGCGCATATCAAGAATCGCTTGTGATTGTTTCTCGGATAACGCAAAACGCTCCATCAACTGTTCACGTGCTGCGTCTGCTGTCCGGTTCCCGCGGATGATTTGAATGACTTCATCCAAATGATCGAGTGCAATCCGTAGACCAGCGAGTAAGTGTTCACGTGCTTCTGCTTTTTCGAGATCGAACTGTGTCCGACGACGCACGATTTCTTTTTGATGCTCGAGGTAATGATAAAGCATTTCCTTGAGCGTCAATGTTTTCGGACGTCCGCCGACGATCGCAAGCATATTGACACCAAACGTCGTTTGCATCGACGTCTGTTTATACAAGTTGTTTAAGATGACGCTCGCATTTGCGTCACGACGGATTTCCATGACGATGCGCATACCGCGGCGATCTGACTCATCTCGTAAATCGGTGATACCTTCGATCTTTTTCTCGCGAACGAGATCGGCAATCTTTTCAACGAGGCGGGCTTTGTTGACCTGATAAGGAAGCTCCGTCACGATGATCCGTTCCCGGTCTTTCTTCGTCTGTTCGATTTCTGCTTTCGCACGGACGATGATTGAGCCACGTCCTGTCTCATAAGCGCGACGAATCCCACTCCGACCAAGAATTTCACCAGCTGTCGGGAAATCAGGTCCCGGAATGTGCTGCATCAGTTCTTGGATCGTGATTTCTGGATCGTGCGACAAGGCTAAGACACCATCGATGACTTCGCCAAGCTGATGTGGTGGAATGTTTGTTGCCATCCCGACCGCGATCCCGCTCGAACCGTTGACGAGTAAGTTCGGGAAGCGCGACGGTAAGACTTCCGGTTCGCGTTCCGAACCATCGTAGTTATCTTTGAAATCGACTGTGTTTTTGTTGATATCGCGAACGATCTCCATCGCGATTTTTGACATACGGGCTTCCGTATATCGCATCGCTGCCGCTGAGTCCCCATCGACAGACCCGAAGTTTCCGTGTCCATCGACGAGTTCGTAACGGTAGCTGAAGTCTTGCGCCATGCGGACCATCGTGTCATAGACGGCAGAATCCCCGTGCGGGTGATACTTACCGATGACTTCCCCGACGATACGGGCAGACTTTTTATGTGGTTTATCGGCACGAATACCGAGGTCGTTCATCGCATAGAGAATCCGGCGGTGTCCGGGTTTTAAGCCGTCCCGTACGTCCGGAAGAGCACGTGCGACGATGACGCTCATCGCGTAGTCCATGAAGGACGTACGCATCTCTTGACTGATATTAATATCCTTGATGATTCCGTGATTTTGTTCGGACATGCTTCTGGCCACCCTCTCTGTTCAGCGTTAAATATCCAGGTTCTTGACGTAATGTGCGTGTGATTGAATGAAGTCGCGTCGTGGTTCGACTTGATCTCCCATCAAGATATCAAAGACTTCATCTGCTTCGATCGCATCTTGAAGCTCGACACGTAACATTTGACGACCACTTGGATCCATCGTCGTTTCCCAAAGTTGCTCTGGATCCATCTCCCCAAGACCTTTGTAGCGCTGAATGTCGTACCGTGCGTTTTCAGGAAGCGCTGCAAGCGCCTCTGTCAATTCACGTTCGTTATGCACGTACGTGATGTTCTTCCCTTGTTTGATCCCGTATAGCGGTGGCTGAGCAATATAGACATACCCATGCTCGACAAGCGGACGCATGTAACGGTAGAAGAACGTCAACAAGAGTGTCCGGATGTGGGCACCATCGACATCGGCATCGGTCATGATGATGACTTTGTGATAGCGTGCTTTTTCAATATTGAACTCAGAACCGATACTTGTTCCGAGTGCTGTGATGATCGTCCGAATCTCATTGCTTCCGAGAATCTTATCGAGACGTGCTTTCTCCACGTTCAAGATTTTACCGCGAATCGGTAAGATGGCTTGGAAATGACGATCACGTCCAGATTTCGCCGAACCACCCGCCGAGTCACCCTCAACGATGTACAATTCGGAAATCGAGGCATCACGTGACGAACAGTCGGCCAGTTTACCTGGAAGCGAGCTCACTTCGAGAACACCTTTACGGCGTGTCAGTTCACGGGCGCGTTTCGCTGCCATCCGGGCGCGTGACGCCATCATCCCTTTTTCGACGATTGCGCGTGCATTCGTTGGGTTTTCGAGCATGAACTGCTCAAATGCACCAGAGAAAAGTGAATCCGTAACCGTACGCGCGTCGGAGTTCCCGAGTTTCGTTTTCGTCTGACCTTCGAACTGTGGGTTCGGGTGTTTGACGGAAACGATCGCGGTCATTCCTTCACGCACGTCCTCACCGGATAACGTGCCGTCTGCATCCTTCATCAAACCGAACTTCTTTGCGTAGTCATTGATGACCCGTGTCAAAGCCGTCTTGAAGCCCGTCTCATGCGTACCACCCTCATGCGTCGGGATATTGTTCGTGAACGAGTAGATGTTTGACGCAAATCCGTCGTTATACTGAAGTGCGACTTCGACTTCGATGCCGTCTTTTGTACCGTGTACATAAACGGGTTCCGCATGAACGACTTCTTTTGAACGGTTCAAGTGTTCGACGTAGGACTTGATCCCACCTTCGTAGTGGAAGCTACGCGTCATCGGCTCATCCGCACGATCGTCCGTGATGATGATCTTCAAGCCTTTGTTCAAGAAAGCAAGTTCCCGCAGGCGTGTCGCTAGCAAATCATAGTCATACTCGAGCGTCTCTTGGAAAATCTCACCGTCTGGGAAGAAACGAATCGTCGTTCCTGTCTCTTCTGATGTTCCGATGACTTCGAGATCTTGCGCTGGTACACCGCGATGATACGCTTGGTAATACAGCTTCTCGTTCCGTTTGACGAATACTTCAAGTTTCGTCGACAGGGCGTTAACGACCGAAGCCCCAACACCGTGTAGTCCACCCGATACTTTATATCCGCCGCCGCCGAACTTACCACCGGCGTGGAGGACTGTCAGGATGACCTCAACGGCAGGACGACCCATCTTCTCTTGAATGTCGACTGGAATACCGCGTCCATTATCCTCGACTAAGATCGAGTTCCCTGGTTCGATCGTCACCTTGATCGTGTCACAGTACCCTGCGAGCGCCTCATCGATCGAGTTATCGACGATCTCCCATACGAGGTGATGGAGACCCTTTGATGCCGTCGAGCCGATATACATCCCTGGACGTTTACGTACTGCTTCTAATCCTTCAAGTACTTGAATCTGATCGGCACCGTACCCTTGTTCCAATTCCATATCTTCATGATTACTCATCGGTTTTCTCACCTACTGTTTCTTTATATGATGTCTCTTCCAAATCGACCGTCCCTTGTTTCACGTGGAACAACTTCGCTTGGTTGATCGTTTCATGCGCAATCCCGTCGACGCTTGTCGTCGTCAGGATCGTCTGGACCTTTTGTTGCATCGTATCGAGCAAATGTGTCTGACGATGATCATCAAGTTCGGATAAGACATCGTCGAGCAGAAGAAGCGGATATTCCCCTACTTCCTCATGAATCAATTCGATCTCCGCAAGCTTTAACGAGAGGGCTGCTGTCCGTTGTTGTCCTTGTGAACCATACGTTTGGACATTTCGTCCATTGACTTCCATCTCGAAGTCATCGCGATGTGGTCCAAACAACGTAACTCCTCTTCGGATTTCATTTTCTTTTATTTTACCAAACTTCCGCGTGTAGGACGCAGTCATTCCTTCGACATCGAGTAATTCGTCGCCGAATGTGTCCGAACGATAGATGAGCGCGAGTTCTTCCTGTCCACGACTGATTCCGTCATGAATCGGTCGTGCCCATTTTTCGAGCTGGGCCATGAAATGATGCCGGCGCTGAACGATTTTAACGGCTAGCGTAATCATTTGCTCCGTCAAGATATCAAGGAAGGTCTCGTCTCCTCCCTTCATGGACAGTTGTTTCAGCAATGCGTTCCGCTGCTTCAACACTTTCAGATACTGGCTCAATTCATGCAGATAAACCGGGCTGACTTGACCGATCTCCATATCGAGAAATCGTCGGCGGACTTGTGGACTACCTTTGACGATATGCAAATCTTCTGGGGCGAATAAAACGATGTTCAGTGCCCCAACATAATCACTTAAGCGTCGTTGCTCTAGATGATTCAGCTTTGCTTTTTTCCCGCGACCCGAGATGACGATTTCTTGAACATGGGAGCCGGTCCGCTTGACGACACGTCCTTCGACGCGCGCTGTTTCCTGGTCCCAACCGATCAGTTCCTTGTCATGCGTCGTCCGGTGCGACTTCGCGAGAGCAAGGACATAGATCGCTTCCAGTAAGTTCGTCTTCCCTTGTGCATTTTCACCAATCAGGACATTCGTTTTTTCGGAGAATGACAGTTCGAGTGCGTCATAGTTGCGATAATGACTGAGTCGGACTGAATCCAGCCGCACGTTAGTTGCCCTCGTTCTTGATGATGAACTGACCGTAGTCTTCTACATCAATGATGTCTCCATCCCGTAATTTACGACCACGTCGCTGATCGACCTCGCCGTTGACTAGAATCGGTACCTCTGCTAAAAACGGTTTGGCTTGTCCTCCGCTTGAGATGATATCCGATAGCTTCAGGAACTGCCCTAATGTGACGTATTCCGTTGTAATTCTGATTTCTTGCATGGATTGACTCCTCCTACCTACATATTATAAATGACGTACTCTTTATTGTACTAAACATTAGACGATTTAGCAAAATCCCCGAACGTATATACGGTATACGAAAAGACGGGTCCGATGTCGAAACGATCGAACCCGTCTTGTCACGTGTTTTCTGTTGATGCTTATGCTGTCCGGACTGGAAGAATCAGTTGCAGGACATTATCTTGATCGACTGGATGCAAGATGAATGGACGAATCGAACCCGTGAACTGGATTTCGATATCTGTCGCGTCAAGCGCCTTCAAGGCATCCATCATGTACTTCGAGTTGAACGAGATTTTCAGCTCTTCTCCTTCAAGCGACAGGATGCTGACTTGCTCCGAGACTTTCCCGACTTCTGGTGAATGCGAAGAGATCTCGACCGCTGTCGTTCCTTCAGCTGCGAACTTGATGACATTGTTACGGTCCTCACGTGCAAGCAGCGACGCGCGATCGATCGCTTGAAGCAATTCTTTCGCATTCATGCGGACAGCTGTCCGGTACTCTTCTGGAATCAAACGTGATGTATCCGGATAGTTTCCGTCGAGTAGACGCGAGAAGAAGAGGACGTGCTTCATCTTGAACAAGATTTGTTGGTTCGTGATCGTGATATCCACATGACCGTCCCCAAGCAACTTCGATAATTCATTTAAGCTCTTCCCTGGAACGATGACGTTCTGGAACGAGATATCTGTATCTGTCTCAAACTGAGCACGACGAAGGGCTAAACGGTGACTATCCGTTGAGACACACGTCAAGATGCCTTTGTCAGCTGAGAAGTTCACACCTGTCAGAACAGGACGTGTTTCTTGAACAGCGACAGCAAAGCTTGTTTGACGAATCATCGAACGTAAGAGATCAGCCGGTAAACGGAAACGTTGTCCCCCATCGACTTGCGGAAGGCGTGGGAACTCATCTGGATCAAGACCGTTCAAATGGAATTCCGCTGTTCCTGATTGAATCCGTGTCATGAAGTTCGGTGAGACTTCGAGTGTGACTTCGTCTTTTGGCATCTTTTTGACGATATCGCCGAAGAAGCGGGCATTCAAGACGACACTACCAGCACGGTGAACCGTGACATAAGATGTTCCATTCTCTTCTGCATAGATCGTCCGTTCAATCGAGATTTCTGTATCGCTTCCTGTCAGCGTCATACCATCTCCATGAGCTTCGAGTTTGATTCCTGTCAGAATCGGAATCGTCGTGCGGGATGAGACCGCTTTGGCTACATCTTGTACTGCTTGAATTAAAGCTTCGCGTTGAATGGTGATATGCATATCGTCGTTAGACTCCTCTCGAAAATAATGGGCATGCGCCCATCATAACATAATAATATATTTTTTTAATAATAGTCTTAGGGGCTGTGGATAGTGTGGATAAGTCGGTGGATAACTTGATATAAAGCCAAAAACGGTGTGGATAAGTTGTGGATAACTACCCTACTTTATCCACATGTTTATCCACAGTTTTACGAATGCTTCAATTCATGTTTGATTTGTTCAATGACTTTCCCAGTTTCCCCGTCCGATTTGATCAACATACTGATCTTTTCATGGGCATGGATGACGGTCGTATGGTCGCGTCCCCCGAATTCTTCTCCGATTTTCGGTAAAGAGCTTTCTGTCATCTCACGCGAAAGATACATCGCGATTTGACGTGGGAAGGCAATCGATTTCGTTCGTTTCTTCGCCTTAAGATCATCAAACGGTAAGTTGAAATGTTTACTGACCGACTCCTGGATGTCACGAATCGTAACTTTACGCGGTTCAGCGACCGGCATGATGTTATGCAAGGCTTCTGCAGCGACATTTGGATCGATTGGTCGCCCGACGAGATTCGCATAGGCAATGACACGCGTCAACGCCCCTTCGAGCTCCCGAATGTTCGTATCAATCTGACTCGCGATGTAGAGCATGACTTCGTTTGAGACGTCAAGCTGCTCCGCATTCGCCTTTTTCCGTAAGATCGCAATCCGTGTCTCGAGATCCGGTGGCGTGATGTCTGTGATCAATCCCCATTCAAAACGAGAACGAAGCCGATCTTCAAGCGTTGGAATCTCTTTTGGTGGTCGGTCACTTGAGATGATGATTTGTTTTTGGTCGTTGTGCAGGGCATTGAACGTATGGAAAAACTCTTCTTGCGTCTGTTCTTTGCCCGCAAGGAACTGAATGTCATCAATTAAGAGGACATCGATGTTACGGTATTTATTTCGAAACTCAACCGTCTTATTATCGCGGATGGAGTTAATGAAGTCATTCGTAAAGCGTTCAGAAGAGACATAGGCAATCCGTGTCCCGAGATTTTGATCTTGAACGTACTGTCCGATGGCATGCATCAGATGGGTTTTGCCAAGACCAACGCCACCATAGATGAAAAGCGGATTGTATGCTTTAGCAGGCGCTTCCGCAACAGCGAGTGAAGCGGCATGCGCAAAACGGTTCCCCGATCCGATGACGAATGTATCGAACGTATACTTCTCATTCAATTGTCCGAGTTCACTCATCGTCAATTCCTCTGTTGGTCTCCGCATGTTCGATGGACGCGATTTCGGAGTCGGTGTTGCCTCAACACGTTCCTCTTCTTGTCGATCGAGCATTTTCTTCGCTTGTCCCTCTTCAATGAACTGAATATCGAGTCGGCTTCCTGTTACTTCCTCAACTGTGTCTTCGAGTAAAGATAAGTACTGGCGCTCGAGCCATGTCACCGTAAATGCAGCTGGTGCTGAAACGAGTAGTGTCGTTCCATTTAGCGTGACGCCTTCTGTGGATTTCAACCACATATCATAACTAGCTTTCGGTGTTCGTTCCTCTTCCTCGATCACAGATAAGACATTATGCCAAAGTTCGGCAGCGTTTTTCATAAATACCCCCCTTTTTTTATCAAGATAGAAAATTTTTGTACACAGGCTTATACACAGACAAAGTTAATGAAGAAACTCGACTTATCCCCATAACGTAAAAACTGTGGATAACGTTATCCACAGGCAGTTGAATCTGTGTATAAAGTTATCCACAGGGTGTGTATAACTTGTTTTGTCCTGAACAATCAGGATCATGTTATGCACAATTAGTGTATCAAAAGAAATGAGCCCTGGCAATGGTTGGAATGATTTATCCACAAGTAAATTAAACCGTCCACAGGTAGTTACCCACAAGCTGTGGATAGTGTGGATAAATTGTGGATAAGAGGTGGATAACTTTTCGAAAGAGGAAGCGTTGAAAAAGAGTTATTCACAAAATACGAAAGAGGACGAAAAAAGAAATCGAAAATCGAGGATTGACGTCGATTTTAAAAAATACTATTGTAGACAAAGTGAAGAGTTATCCACGGAAAGTGTGGATAATGTGGATAAGTCTGTGGATAGGTGGATAAGTCTACACACATCCCCTCCATGATCGATATGTATTCTATCGCGTAATAGAGTTTGCGCAGTCGAATCCTATCGCCTGTTTTCAAACCAGAAATCCCTTAAGCAGGACAAGAAATCTTCTGAACTTTCATTGACAATGCCACAATCAGTTTATATAATGTACAAGACTGCCTTAAAGTAGAAAATAACAATTGGTTATAAAGATCTTTTAAAGGAGGTGCAGACGAATGAAACCAACTTTCAACCCAAACAACCGTAAGCGTAAAAAAGTTCACGGATTCCGTGCGCGTATGGCTACGAAGAGTGGCCGCCGTATCTTGGCTGCTCGCCGTCTTAAGGGCCGCAAAGCCTTGACTGTCTAATGCATTGATGCATCCATCACTTCGGGCATGATCCGAGGTGATTTTTTTTTATGTTTTTTCATGTGTTCGTGCTTTTGTCACATGCGCCCTATCGCGTCGCATGTTTATTCTATGATATGATGAGAGACGACGAATTTTCGTAGTGTCAGGATGGAGTGTGAATAAGGTGAAGAAGGAATACCGCGTCAAGAAAGACAAGGAGTTCCAAGCGGTGTTTACTAAAGGAGCCTCTGTCGCAAATCGGCAATTTGTCGTGTATGCCTTGAAAAAGGAGCAACAGACTCACTTTCGGGTTGGTTTATCCGTCAGTAAGAAAATCGGGAATGCCGTCGTCCGGAATCAGGTAAAACGGTATCTTCGGGAAGCATGCCAGCAGCATGAAGCCTCGATTGCCCCGAATTATGATTTGGTGATCATCGCGCGCAATCCGGCCGCGAAGATGACCGCGCAAGAAGTGGCTGACAGTCTCCGTCACGTGCTCAAACGTTCCGGTGTCTGGATGCGATCAAAAAAATGAATCGTAGCAATGCATCCTGTTGATTTGTACGGCGCTCCCTTTCCTTGCCTTACTATAGAAGAAGATGGCGTTCGACAAAGCGTAAACAATTTCTAGGAGGAATTATGAACAAGAGAACTAAGATTTGGTTAACTCTCGGACTCATGTCCGTGCTCGCGATCGTATTATCCGGCTGTACACCTAGTTCGTATGGTACTGGTGAACCGATCACAGCAGACACAGAAGGTTTTTGGAAACATTACTTCGTTTGGCCGATGGCGTGGTTGATTCGTGAGATTTCACAGTTCTTTAGCGGTGATTACGGTATTGGAATCATCATTACGACACTTCTCGTTCGTCTTGTCATCCTTCCATTGATGATTAAACAAACGAAGAGTATGGGTGGAATGCAAGTCATTCAACCGGAAATGATGAAGCTTCGTGAGAAATACAGCTCAAAAGACCAAGAGACGCAACAGAAATTGCAACAGGAAATGATGAAGCTTTACCAAGAGCATAACGTCAATCCACTTGCAGGCTGTTTACCGATCTTGATCCAAATGCCGATCTTGATCGCGTTCTACAATGCCATCATTTATACACCGGCTATTTTCCAACATACGTTCCTCTGGTTCGACCTTGGGAAACCGGATCCATTCTTCATCTTGCCGATCATGTCTGCAGTACTGACGTATCTGCAACAAAAGATCTCGATGGCAGGTCAAGAAGACAACCCACAAATGAAAATCATGCTCTACGTCTTCCCGATCATGATCTTCATCATGGGTGTTACACTCCCATCTGCCCTTTCGCTTTACTGGGTCGTCGGTTACATCTTCTCGATCATCGTCACGATCGTCATCATGAAGCCGATGCGTGAAAAGATTAAGTTGCAGACGGAAGCGACAATGGCTGCTAAACGTGAAAAAGAAGCGGCACAAGCAGCTCCGGCTCCTAAAAAATCGAAAAAGAAACGCTAATACGTGAAGAGCGACGCTTTGTTTTGACAGAGTGTCGCTCTTTTTCTTTTGCGTCATTTCGTGTATAGTTGTTTCGTTATACCCATTGCAACGATTAAGGATTAAATACTCATAAAAAGACAGAAGAAAAACGAGGTGGAAGAACGGATGATGGAATTTGATACGATTGCCGCGATTTCGACGCCGATGGGAGAAGGGGCGATTGCGATCGTGCGCTTATCAGGTCCTGATGCAGTCGCTGTAGCCGACCGTGTTTACAAAGGGAGCAACCGCTTGACGGAAGTACCAACCCATACGATTCATTACGGGAAATTGGTCGACCATGAGGCGGACCGTGTCGTCGATGAAGTAATGGTGAGTGTCATGCGCGCACCAAAGACGTTTACACGTGAAGATGTCATCGAATTGAATTGTCATGGAGGAGTCGTCGCGGTCAATCGTGTCCTCGAACTCATCCTCGCCCAACCGGAAGTCCGGCTGGCGGAACCTGGTGAATTTACGAAACGTGCGTTCTTGAACGGACGAATCGATTTATCACAAGCGGAAGCCGTCATGGATCTGATCCGGGCGAAGACGGACCGAGCGATGCATGTCGCCGTCAGTCAGATTGAAGGACGTCTCTCAAAACTCGTCCAAGACTTACGTCAACAATTGTTACAGACGATTGCTGCGATCGAAGTCAACATCGATTACCCGGAATACGATGCAGAAGAGATGACGCAACAGATCGTCGAACGTGATGCTGGTGCTGTCCGCGCGATTTTGGCAGAGTTATTAACAACGGCACGCCAAGGAAAAATCTTGCGCGAAGGGTTATCCACAGCGATCATCGGTCGTCCGAACGTCGGAAAGTCGTCTTTGCTCAACACATTGGTGCAAGAAGCAAAGGCCATCGTCACGGATATCGCGGGAACGACACGCGATACGATCGAGGAGTACGTCAATGTTCGCGGTGTACCGTTGAAGTTGATTGATACGGCAGGGATTCGCGAGACGGAAGATATCGTCGAACGGATGGGTGTTGAAAAGTCGCGTCAGGCTTTGAAGACGGCCGATTTAATCTTACTCGTCCTGAACGGGAATGATGTTCTGACGGATGAGGACGTCTTGCTGTTTGAAGCAATCAAAGGGATGAACGCGATCATCATCGTCAACAAGAGTGACTTGGCGCAACAGATTGACTTAGCGCGTGTCACGGAGCTTGCTGATGGTCGACCAATCGTCACGACATCCTTGCTCGAAGAAGCAGGCGTCAACGATCTCGAAGCAGCGATTGCGAGTCTGTTCTTTGAACAGGGTGTCGAAAGTCAGGATATGACGTACGTCTCAAATGCGCGTCACATCCAGCTCATCAAACGAGCGAGTCAAATGATTGAAGATGCTCTCGGTGCAGCAGAAGCAGCGATGCCGATCGACATGGTACAGATCGATTTACGACGAGCGTGGGATACGCTTGGCGAAATCAATGGTGATACAGCACAGGATAGTTTATTGGATCAGTTGTTTTCGCAGTTCTGTCTCGGGAAATAATTCGAGACGACTGCGTGTGGAATAAGAAGGAGGAACCAGTACTATGGCTTATCAAGCAGGTGAATTCGACGTCATCGTCGTCGGAGCCGGACATGCCGGCATCGAAGCCTCTCTTGCTGCGGCACGAATGGGCTCGAAAACGGTCATGTTGACAATGAATCCCGATATGGTCGGATTCATGTATTGCAACCCGTCGATCGGTGGTCCTGCAAAAGGAATCGTCGTCCGGGAAATCGATGCGCTCGGTGGCGAAATGGCACGCGCGATCGATGCAACGTATATTCAAATGAAAATGTTAAACACATCAAAAGGTCCTGCCGTGCGAGCACTACGGGCACAGGCGGATAAATTCGAATACCAAAACCGAATGAAAAAAGCGCTCGAGGATGAACCGAATTTGCTTTTACGTCAAGCGCTCGTCGAACGGTTATTGATTGACGACGAAGGACGTTGCGTCGGTGTCGTCACGAATACAGGGGCGGAGTACCGGGCGAAAGCGGTCATCATCACGACAGGAACGTTCATGCGCGGAAAAATCATCATCGGTGAATTGTCGTACGAGAGTGGTCCGAACAATCAGATGCCATCGATCAATCTATCGAAACATCTTGAAGAACTCGGATTTGAGCTCGCACGTTTCAAGACAGGTACACCACCGCGAATCGACGGGAAAACGATCGATTACTCGAAGACGGAGATTCAACCAGGCGACGAAGTAGCACTTCCATTTAGTCATGAAACGACTCAGATGATCACGGAACAGATCCCATGCTGGTTGACGTATACGACGGAGTATACGCATCAGTTGATCGATGCGAACCTGCACCGCTCACCAATGTTCTCTGGGATGATCAAAGGAACAGGTCCACGTTATTGCCCATCGATCGAAGATAAGGTCGTCCGGTTCAACGATAAACCGCGTCACCAAATCTTCCTTGAGCCAGAAGGTCGCGATACGGAAGAAGTCTACGTGCAAGGATTATCGACAAGTTTACCGGAAGACGTTCAACACGATATTCTCCGCTCGATTCCTGGGCTTGAGAATTCAGAAATGATGCGTCCTGGTTATGCGATTGAGTACGATGCCGTTGTTCCAACACAACTATGGCCAACGCTCGAGACAAAACGTGTTCCTGGTTTATTCACAGCGGGTCAAATCAACGGAACAAGTGGTTATGAGGAAGCGGCAGGACAAGGGATCATGGCAGGGATCAATGCCGGACTACAAGTCCAAGGCAAAGAACCACTTATCTTGTCACGTTCACAAGGCTATATCGGTGTCATGATCGATGATCTCGTTACGAAAGGTACGAACGAACCGTACCGCCTCTTGACGTCACGTGCCGAGTATCGGTTGTTGCTCCGTCATGATAATGCGGATCTTCGTCTATCGGAAATCGGACACGAACTTGGTCTGATCTCAGAAGAACGCCAAGCGAAGTTACTCGACAAACAAGAGCAAATTCGTCTTGAGATGAAACGTCTTGAGAAAGTCGTCATTAAAGCGACACCAGACGTAAATGCACAGCTAGAAGCGATTGGTGCATCACCACTCAAAGAAGCTTTGCATGCGATCACGTTGTTGAAACGTCCGGAAATCACGTACGCGTTGATTGCTCAAATGACGCCACCGGAAACACCATTATCTGCAGAAGCAGCAGAACAAGTCGAAATCCAAGTCAAATATGCCGGCTACATCGATAAACAACTCGATCAAGTCGAAAAAATGATGCGGATGGAGCAAAAACGGATTCCAGATCGCCTTGATTATGATGCGATCAGTGGATTAGCGATCGAAGCGAAACAAAAACTAAACCAAGTGCGTCCGCTCTCGATCGGACAAGCATCTCGGATCTCAGGGGTTAACCCGTCTGATATCTCGATTCTGCTTGTCTATATCGAGCAAGGCCAATACGCATTGACTGCGGAGTGAACGAGATGAACCAACAGCAATTCGTAACAGCATTGGCAGCACAGGGACTTGAGGTCTCAGAACATCAATTGCATCAATTTAAACGGTATTATGAACTGCTCGTCGAGTGGAATGAAAAGATGAATCTGACGGCAATCACGGACGAAGAAGATGTCTACCTCAAGCACTTCTATGATTCAATCACAGCAGCCTTCTATTTTGATTTCACGACAGTCACGACGGTTTGTGATGTTGGTGCGGGCGCTGGTTTCCCAAGCCTGCCGATCAAGATCATGTTCCCACATCTCCAAGTGACGATCGTCGATTCACTGAACAAACGAATCGGCTTCCTCAATCATTTGGCGACGGAACTTGGACTCGAAGGTGTCGCGTTCCATCATGGACGCGCCGAAGAGTTCGGTAAAAATAAACAATTCCGCGAACGGTTTGATGTCGTGACAGCACGTGCGGTCGCCCGGATGTCCGTTCTCGCGGAATATTGCCTACCGCTTGCGAAAGTCGGGGGTCAATTCGTTGCCTTGAAGGCAGCGAAAGTCAGTGAAGAGCTCGAGGATGGTGCGATTGCCTTAAAAGTACTCGGTGGGAATTTACGGGAAAGTTTCCAGTTCCAATTGCCAGGCGAGGAAAGTGAGCGTAATATCGTTATTGTAGATAAAAAACGAACAACACCCGGGAAATATCCGCGTAAAGCGGGTACGCCTGCAAAAGATCCATTAAGCTAAACACCGTTTCACGTGAAACGATGACTGATAAAGGTGAGGTGCGCCAACGTGAGAAATGCAATTGCCAAGCTGCTCGGTAAGGGAGGGCAACCTGCTACGATCGAGCTTGACCCACAAGAGACGGTTCAGGAATTACCATTGACAGAACTTGTCGCGAACCAGTTCCAACCACGGACAGTGTTTGATGGGGACCGAATTGAAGAGCTAGCCGTTACGATCGAAGAGCATGGATTACTCCAGCCGATCGTCGTTCGAAAACAAGGAACAGGATACGAAATCATTGCGGGAGAACGACGATACCGGGCAGTGCGCTCGCTTGGCTGGGAAACGATTCCTGCCATCGTCAAAGAGATGACGGACGAGACGACTGCTTCACTGGCATTGATTGAAAATCTGCAACGCGAAGATTTGACACCAATCGAAGAAGCAGAAGCCTATGAGCGCTTGCTTGCGTTACAAGACATCACGCAAGAAGTGTTAGCTCGTAAGCTCGGACGTAGTCAATCGACGATTGCTAACAAATTGCGTTTGCTTCGATTGCCAACGGATGTCCGGGAAGCGTTGAAGCAACGGACGATCACGGAGCGTCATGCCCGTGCGTTATTACCGCTCAAGGATGAAGCGCTACAAGTAACGGTACTCGCTGAAATTCTGGAACGGGAATGGAACGTCAAGGAGACGGAGCGCCGGGTGGAACGATTGATGACACCACAGCCACCGAAGAAAAAACGTCATAAGAGCTTTGCTCGCGATACACGGATTGCGTTAAATACCCTTCGCGATTCCGTCGATATGATCGAGCAAACCGGATTGACGATTGAAAAAGAAGAAGTCGATTGTGAAGAATATGTAGAGGTGCGGATTCGCATCGTGAAGGCACGTCCGGAATAAGCGGTCGTGCCTTCCGCTACGTTTAGGAGAGAAGGCAAGTGAACGAATTACCTGTTCGGGCGATTCGCCCGAATCCGACTCAACCCCGGAAACGATTCAATGAAAAAGCATTAGAAGAGTTAGCCCAATCGCTCGTTCGACACGGGATGATCCAACCGATCGTCGTCCGACCACGTGATGGCTATTATGAAATCATCGCCGGCGAACGACGGTATCAAGCAGCGAGTCGCGCAGGATTCGAACGTGTACCGGTCCTCGTGATCGAAGCAGACGAGACACGCGTGATGGAGCTCGCTTTGATCGAAAACATCCAACGGGCGGATTTATCCGCGATTGAAGAGGCGATGGCGTATGCGGAGATGATCGAGGAATTCGGCATCACGCAAGCAGAGCTTGCGCAGCGTGTTGGCAAAAGTCGTTCGCACATCACGAACAGTCTTCGGTTACTACAATTGCCACTACTCGTTCAACAAGCCGTCATGGATGAGCGGCTATCGATGGGACATGCCCGTGCCCTATTGTCGCTGAAGCATCCAAAGAAGATCGAGCAGATGGCAGAACGCGTCATGGCGGAAAACTGGAACGTCCGTCGGTTGGAGCAGGCACTTCGGGAGCGAAAGGAAGCCGTCCGTCCGCAACAAGCGACCGCTGTCCAATTCGTCGAAGAGTCGCTTCGCGAAAAATACGGGGCGACGGTACGAATCAAACAAGGCAAACAAGCAGGGAAACTCGAGATTGATTTTGCAGATGAAGACGACCTCAATCGGTTGCTCGACTTGTTATTACCTGAATCGGATCAATGAAAAAGAAGCGTTCCGGTGACGGTTCGCTTCTTTTTCATTACATCGAACGTGGCGTGAAGGAAATCGTCGTCCGTGTCGATTCAGCGGATAGTTTCGCATCGAGCATGTGGAAACTGTTCGCGACGAGTTCTGCTAGTTCATAAACGAGATGTAACCGTGTATTTTGGAGAATCATCATCTCCATGAATCCACTGACGTTAACGACAGCCTTAATGTTGAAGTCACCGACCGCAGGCAATTCTTTTTGAACGCCGGCACCGGGTGCGAGTGGACCTTCCGAGAAGAAGACGTGCCCAACGCTTGAAAGTCGACCAAGACACGCATCAATTGCGATGACGAGCGGACGGTAATGGGTCGTTTGGATTGAGTGAATCGTTTCAGCGAGATTCAGTGCATGGACGGGTTTAGCGAGTGTACCGTAAACGTGGAGATGAGCAGGTGCTTGTTTTTCAAGGAATGTTCCGACAAGTGGACCGAGTGAGTCGCCCGTCGAACGATCAGAACCAATGCAAACGAGTACGATTGGTCGTTTTTCCTGGACTGCGGAGATTTGTTCGAATAATTGTTCGGCTAAGCGTTCTTTCGCGAACGGTTCCGTATATTCTAAAAAGAAAGAATAGGGCTTGGGCTCGTGCGAATGAAAGCGGAAATTCATCGAAATCATCCTTTCTTCTCTTGGTGTCGGTGTCGTGGTGGATTGGCAAGAGTGAAGGGTTCTTAGATGATTTTCCTTTCCCGGTTTTTCCAAAAATCTAACGTCAAAATCGGCTCTTTGGTTGAAACTCAATTAAAATCACGTATACTGTCGTAATAGAGAGAACAAGAAAGGATGAGAGAATGGCTACCAATCAAGATGTACAAGAATCCGTCGCCCAAGTCGATAAACTAATCAATCAAGTAATGGATGCGGATATGTGGATTCGTTTTGGGATGAAACTACTGATTGCGCTCATCATCATCGCGGCGTTCTATGTGTTAACGCGCGTTTTGACTGGGGCAGTCTCGCGTCTCTTTACGATTAGGAAAATCAATGAACAGGACTACTTGGCGCAACGTCAGAACGAGACATTACTGAAGTTGCTCCAAAATGCGATTCGTTACGTGCTCGGAATCGTCATGTTGTTGACGGTACTCAGTCAGTTCGGAATCAACATCACCGGTCTTGTCGCCAGTGCGGGGATTGCCGGTCTTGCGATTTCGTTCGGTGCGAAGAACTTGGTGCAAGATATCATTACCGGAGCGTTCATCATCTTCGAACGCCAGTTCAAAGTCGGAGATTATGTACGCGTCGGTGTGATCGAAGGAGTCGTAACGGAACTTGGAATCCGGACGACGAAACTAAAAGGACTCAACGGGGAGATCCACATCATCCCGAACGGTCAGATTTTGCAAGTCACGAACTATTCGGTCGACAACAGTTTCGCGCTCGTTGATGTTCAAGTCTCCTATGACGAAGATCTCGAACGGGTCGAACAAGTCTTGCATGAGATCGCGGACCGGACAACGAAGAAGTATGTCGATATGTTCGTCGAACCGATTCAGATGCTTGGCGTCCAGACGCTTGGTCCTTCTGAAGTCGTCTATCGTTTGATGGCAGAAGTACCACCGATGCAACATTTCCAAGCCGGTCGTCTAATCCGGAAGGAATTGAAGCAAGGACTAGAAGAAGAAAACATCAAGATCCCGTATCCACGGATGGTCATGATGAATCCAGAACAAAAGAATGGTGGACAAACGGATGATTCCAAAAACGTATCAACTCCATGATTATGTTGAGATGAAGAAGCAGCATCCATGTGGTACGAACCGATGGCAAATCATTCGGGTCGGCATGGATATCCGAATCAAATGTCAAGGTTGCGGGGCAAGCATTTTGATGCCACGTCGTGATTTTGATAAACGATTGAAAAAAGTCTTACCAGAGTAATGAAAAGCGGATCTGATCCTCGTGATTAGATTCGCTTTTTTGTTGTCTTGCTTAAGTGGAGCAGTTGCGTTCGGTTAGGACGTGAGTAAAAAAGACGGTCGAGCTCCTTGCTTAAAAAAATTGAACTATCTATAATTGTGAAAGATGTGCTGACGTGGTGTAATCATTCTACCCACTGCGGCCGCTAGCACGGATTTCCTAGGAAATACCGAAAAGGAGGAATTCCAAGTGGGATTAACAGCAGGAATCGTTGGCTTACCAAACGTAGGAAAATCAACACTTTTTAACGCCATCACACAAGCAGGTGTAGAGGCAGCGAACTACCCGTTCGCAACGATCGACCCGAACGTCGGTGTCGTTGAAGTACCAGATGCACGTCTTCGGAAATTGACGGAACTCGTCAACCCGAAAAAGACGATCCCGACAGCATTCGAATTCACGGATATTGCAGGTATCGTAAAAGGCGCGTCTAAAGGGGAAGGTCTCGGAAATAAATTCCTCGCGAACATTCGTGAGGTAGATGCGATCTGTCAGGTCGTGCGTTGTTTCGTCGATGAAAACATCACACACGTGGCCGGAAAAGTCTCACCGATCGATGACATCGAGACGATCAACCTCGAATTGATCCTCGCAGACCTCGAGCAAGTCGAAAAACGGATTCAGCGTGTCCAAAAACAAGTCAAGTCACGCGATAAAAACGCAGCGGCTGAACTCGAAGCACTTGAAATCGTGCAAGCATTACTCGAAGACGAGAAACCAGCACGTCTCGCTGAATTGAACGAAGATCAAGCAGCTCTCGTCAAACACTTCCAATTGTTGACGATGAAACCGATGCTTTACGTTGCAAACGTTGGCGAAGATGAAGTCGCAGACGCGGACAATAACGAAAACGTCCGTCTCGTACGCGAATTCGCAGAAAAAGAAGGTTCTGAAGTCATCGTCATCTGTGCTCGGATTGAAGAAGAGATTGCAGAGCTTGAGCCAGAAGAACGTCAAGAGTTCCTCGTCGATCTCGGAATCGAAGAATCAGGTCTTGATCAATTGATCCATGCAGCATACAGCACGCTTGGTCTTGCGACATACTTCACAGCAGGTGAAAAAGAAGTACGCGCTTGGACGTTCAAAAAAGGGATGAAAGCTCCGCAATGTGCGGGTGTCATCCACTCGGACTTCGAACGTGGATTCATCCGTGCAGAAGTCGTTTCGTACGAAGATTTAGCAGCAGCAGGCAACATGGCTACAGTCAAGGAACAAGGACGTTACCGTTCAGAAGGTAAGGAATATGTCTTCCAAGACGGCGATGTCGTCACATTCCGCTTCAACGTCTAATCGAAATCGAATCGTTATTGCATAAAGCAAAATACTTTGGTAGTATTAACGAATGTGAGTAATGAATTATTGCTCCTTGCTCGAACATTCGAGCCGCCAGTCCAAGAGGAGGTGACAGATATGCGTAAATACGAAGTACTTTACATCATCCGTCCGGAACTTGATGAGGAAGCACGCAAAGCAACAGTGGAGCGTTTCAACAAAGTCCTCACTGATAACGGTGGTACAGTTGATAAAACAACTGAAATGGGTAAACGTCGTTTCGCTTACGAAATCAATGATATGCGTGAAGGGTTCTACGTTCTTCTTAACGTTTCTGCTGAACCAGCAGCTACAAAAGAACTTGACCGTCTCATGAAGATCAGTGACGATATCGTTCGCTTAATGATCACAAAAGACGAGAAATAAGCTGAAACAGGAGAGTGATTCTGATGATTAACCGCGTCGTTTTAGTCGGTCGGTTAACTCGTGACCCGGAAATGCGTTATACGCAGAGCGGGATTGCGGTAACGCGATTCACACTCGCATGTGACCGTCCTTTCACAGGGCAAGATGGGAAGCGAGAAGCTGATTTCATCGATTGCGTCGTTTGGCGCAAGCAAGCAGAGAACGTTGCTCAGTATTTGAAGAAGGGTAGTCTTGCTGGTGTAGAGGGTCGCCTCCAGATTAGCAGCTACGACGATAAAGAAGGGCAACGCCGTTATCGTGCGGAAGTCGTCGCTGATAGCGTCCGCTTCCTTGAGTCACGTAACGCGAGCCGTTCTTCGGATGGTAGCGAAGGCTACGCTTCATCTACTGGTGGAAACGGGAATGCTGCAGGATGGGGTTCACAGCAACAGCAGAACAACTCTTCCTCGCCAGCACCCGCTTCATCGAATTCGGGCTTCGGCGCTGATCCGTTCAGCGGCGGTAGTTCGATCGACCTTTCAGACGACGATCTCCCGTTCTAAGGAAATCGTCCTGAAAAATCCAAGTTAAAAAGGAGGTTAATCACATGGCACGTCGTCCAGGTGGAAAACGTCGTCGTAAAGTATGTTACTTCACGTCGAACCACATCACTCATATCGATTATAAAGACGTAGAACTTCTCAAACGTTTCATTTCGGAACGCGGTAAGATTCTTCCACGTCGTGTGACTGGTACTTCAGCGAAATACCAACGTCCACTTACAATCGCAATCAAACGCGCACGTCAAATGGCTTTAATCCCATACGTGGCTGACTGATTTCGTAGCACCATCCTCATGCGTGAGGATGGTGCTTTTTTTCGCTTCCCTTTCATCCCCTCCTGCTTTTCGGTTATAATAAACAAGTTACTAAAAATTTAAATGAACCCTATAGAGCATATAAGGAGGACACGATGGAGTCAGGTCAACAAGTATCACCGGAACGAGAACGACGCATCGTTCGCTTCATTCCGTATCTATTAATCGTCGGTCTGCTTCTCGTCGTCGCTGTACGTGAACCGATCATCTCCGCTATCGGAGCCGTCGTGACTGCCCTCCTCTTCGGATTGCACCTATTCGAAGAACGCCGTGCACGCAGGGCATGGGAGGCGTACGTCGCCGGAATCTCGATGCAAGTCGAGGAGACGGGACAAGATGCGTTGACGAACATGCCAATCGGGATTTTGTTATACGATGAGGAAACCCTCGTCACCTGGTTCAATGATCCGATGCGGGAGATCTTTGATGATGTAGCGATGGGACAGACGCTCAATGAGCTCGATCCCTTATTCATCGAGATGGTCGCGACGAACGAGGACCAAGCGACGCTTGAAATCGGTGATGCTGTATATCGCGTCTTTTCAAATCATGAGAATCGGACGTTCTATCTGTTCGATATGACAGAAGAAGCACAAGTCGAACAACAACTCGTCGATAATCAGACAGTCATCGGCGTTATCTATCTCGATAACTACGATGAGATGACACAAGGTATCGAAGATCAGTTGCGCAGTGAGTTGAACAGCCGAGTTACGCAACTGTTGAATCACTGGGCAGCCGAACACGGAACGTATATCAAACGAACCGCATCTGATCGATACTTCATCGTCACGACAGAAGAGAATCTTCGGATTCTTGAACGATCGAAGTTCACGATTCTTGATATCGTGCGCGAAGAGACGAGTCAGCGTGGTGTCCAGTTGACGCTGTCGATCGGAATTGGTTGCGGTAGTGATCCGATTCCGGCGCTTGGTCTGATGGCTCAATCGAGTCTCGATCTCGCGCTAGGACGGGGAGGCGACCAAGTCGTCATCAAACGCGACGGGAAAGTCCGCTTTTATGGCGGCAAGACGAATCCGACAGAAAAACGGACACGTGTCCGAGCACGTGTCATTGCCAACTCGCTTCGTGACTTAATGCAGGAATCAAGCCGTGTCCTGATCATGGGGCATAAGAATCCGGATATGGATGCACTCGGATCAGCGATCGGCATTTTGAAGCTTGCGGAAATGAACGATAAGGAAGCGCATATCGTTTTACCGCCAGAAGAAATCGGTCGCGGGATTCGTCGGATGATGGACGAGATCGCTGAAGTACCACAACTCGAGACACGGTTCGTCAATGCATTTCAAGCCGATCAGTTAATTGACGATCAGACGTTACTCGTCGTCGTCGATACACACAAACCGTCGCTCGTCGTCGTGCCGACGTTACTCGATCGATTCGAGCATATGGTCGTGATTGATCATCACCGGCGTGGGGAGGACTTCATCGAAGATGCGGTCCTCGTTTATCTCGAGCCTTACGCATCGTCGACGTCAGAACTCGTCACCGAGCTGATCGAGTACCAGCCGACGAATCAGAAGCTATCGATGCTTGAGGCGACGGCGTTACTCGCCGGCATCATCGTCGATACGAAAGGCTTTGCGCTTCGGACCGGCTCGCGGACGTTCGATGCTGCATCTTACTTGCGTTCACAAGGTGCTGACACGGTGCTCGTGCAAGAGTTCCTCAGTCAGGATCTTGAGACGTACGTTGAGCAGTCACATATCCTCGAGCGGTCCGAGGTCTATACGAAAGGGATGGCGATTGCGACAGCGGAACCTGGCGTCATTCACGATCAAGTCTTGATCGCACAAGCAGCCGATCAATTGTTGTCGCTCCAAGGCATTCGTGCTGCCTTCGTCATTGCGGAACTTCAAGACGGACGGACAGCGATCAGTGCCCGTTCACTCGGAGAAGTCAACGTCCAGTTGATCATGGAGACGCTCGGAGGCGGTGGTCACTTGACGAACGCGGCGACACAGATGTCAGAATCGGTCGTCACGGTCGCGGATGCGTTGCGTAAAGCGATCGATCAATATCTAGAAGATGAGACAAAAGGAGAGGAATCAGAATGAAGGTTATTTTCTTACAAGATGTAAAAGGACAAGGTAAAGCAGGAGACGTCAAAGACGTGGCCGATGCTTATGCAAATAACGTACTCTTCAAGAAAAAGTTGGCGCGTCCTGCGACGACTGGCAACTTGAAGCAACATGAAGCACATGAACGTAAAGCAGCAGAAGAAGCGAAACAGAACTTGCTTGACGCACAAGCGTTAAAAGAGAAAATCGAAAAAGAGACGATCGTCGTCTCGACGAAAGCCGGTGAAGGCGGTCGTGTCTTCGGTTCTGTCACAAGCAAACAGATCGCGGAAGCACTCAAGAGCATGGGCTACAAAATCGACAAACGTAAAATCGAGCTCGAGCACCCAATCAAGGCACTCGGCTTTACGAAGGTACCATTGAAGCTACACAACGAAGTGACAGCGACGCTGAACGTTCAGGTCAAAGAGGCGTGAGTAGAAAAGGGGAACGGTGATGAGTGAAGTCATGCAAAATATGCCTCCCCAAAGTATCGAGGCAGAACAAGCCGTCCTAGGGGCGATCATGATTGATGCGGATCGTTTGATCAGTGCATCAGAACGTCTGTTACCGCAGGACTTTTACCGTGCCTCTCACCAACGGATCTTCGAAGCGATGCTCGTGCTGTCCGACCGAGGCGAAGCGATCGACCTCGTCACGGTCACAGCCGAGCTGAGTACGCTTGGCATCCTAGATGAGATCGGTGGTCTACCGTATCTAGCGGAACTAGCGGAAGGTGTACCAACCGCAGCCAACATCAATTACTACGTCAACGTCGTTGACCAGAAGTCGACGCTTCGGCGTCTCATTCGGACGGCGGGTGAAATCGTCACTGATGGATACGAGCGGCAAAACGAGGTCGATGTCCTGCTGAACGAGGCAGAACGGAAGATTCTCGAAGTATCACAAGGAAAAGGGAGCGCGAGCTTCATCCCGATCTCGGACGTCTTGACGAGTGCGTATGCAACGATTGATAAATTGCATAAGCAAAGCGGCGAGACGACGGGGATTCCGACTGGCTTCCAGGATCTCGATAAGATGACGGCCGGCTTCCAGCGTAACGATCTAATCATCGTCGCAGCACGTCCATCGGTCGGGAAGACGGCGTTCGCCTTGAACATCTCGCAAAACGTCGCGACACGCGCTGACGAGAACGTTGCCATCTTTAGTCTTGAGATGGGTGCCGAACAGCTCGTCATGCGGATGCTCTGTGCCGAAGGAAACGTCGATGCGCAGCGTCTGCGGACTGGTCAACTCGAAGAAGAGGACTGGGGCAAGTTATCGCTTGCGATGAGTAACCTGTCTCAAGCCGGCATCTACATCGACGATACACCAGGTATTCGGGTTAACGATATCCGGGCGAAGTGCCGTCGTTTGAAGCAGGAGCACGGTCTTGGGATGATCATGATCGACTACTTGCAGCTGATTCAAGGGAATGGTCGCTCCAGCGACAACCGTCAACAAGAGGTCTCGGAAATCTCCCGTTCCTTGAAATCACTCGCGCGTGAACTCGAAGTCCCCGTCATCGCCTTATCGCAGCTCTCCCGTGGAGTTGAGAGTCGTCAAGATAAACGACCGATGATGTCGGATATCCGGGAATCGGGAGCGATCGAGCAAGATGCCGATATCGTCGCCTTCTTGTATCGTGACGATTACTACAATAAAGAAACGGAAGATGCGAATACGATTGAGATCATCATCGCAAAACAGCGGAATGGTCCAACCGGAACGGTCAAACTCGCCTTCCGAAAAGAATTCAACAAGTTCGTGGATCTCGAGCCAAGTAACTCGTATGCGCCACCAGCTTAATCCAAGCTACGCTTTGTCTTCGATCATCGGAGACAAAACGTAGCTTTTTTTATTTTCACCTAAAGATTCTCAGTTTATTCATCAAAAACGATAATTAAACGAACGAAAGAGAATTGTAACAATTAATTGTTCGGTATTTGGTTGACTTCTTTTTTTTATCGCGTTACACTTAGTCGTGGTTTTGAATCGTACGTGGAGGTGGATGATAAGATGTCATCAGTAGTAGTAGTCGGAACACAGTGGGGCGACGAAGGAAAAGGGAAAATCACCGATTTTCTTTCGAAACAAGCCGACGTCGTAGCACGTTATCAAGGTGGAGACAATGCAGGACATACGATCGTATTCAATAACGAGACGTACAAATTGCACTTGATCCCATCAGGTATTTTTTACTCGGATAAGAAATGTGTCATCGGGAACGGTCTCGTCGTCAACCCGAAATCACTCGTCAAGGAATTGAAGTATCTGCACGATCGTGGTGTCTCAACGGATAACTTGTTAATTTCGAATCGGGCGCATGTCATCTTGCCGTATCATCAGTTGCAGGATCAGTTAGAAGAAGAAGCGAAGGGCGACGCAAAAGTCGGAACGACGCTAAAAGGAATCGGACCGTGCTACATGGATAAAGCCGCACGAATCGGAATCCGGATGGCAGACTTACTCGACAAAGAAACGTTCGCTGAGAAGTTGAAGATCGTTCTCGACCAAAAGAACCGGATGTTCACGAAGATGTATGACGCTGAACCAATCGCGTTCGACGATATCTTCGAAGAGTACTATGCCTATGGACAAGAGTTCGCGAAATACGTCTGCGATACATCCGTCGTCGTCAACGATAGCCTCGATCATGGCGAAAAAGTGTTGTTCGAAGGCGCACAAGGTGTCTTACTCGACCTTGACCACGGAACGTACCCGTTCGTTACATCGTCGAACGCATCAGCTGGTGGTGTCGCATCGGGTGTCGGTGTTGGTCCAGCTCGGATCGATCACGTCGTTGGTGTCTGTAAAGCGTACACGTCACGAGTCGGTGATGGTCCGTTCCCAACGGAATTGTTCGATGACATCGGTCACCAAATCCGTGAAGTCGGTCGTGAATACGGGACGACGACAGGACGTCCGCGTCGTGTTGGTTGGTTCGACTCTGTCGTCGTTCGCCACTCGCGCCGTACAAGTGGGTTGACGGATCTTGCGCTCAACTCGATCGACGTTTTGACAGGACTCGACACGTTGAAGATTTGTACATCGTACGAATTCAACGGTAAACAGATTGATGAGTACCCAGCAAGCTTCCGTGATCTTGAAGCATGTGTTCCAGTTTACGAAGAACTTCCAGGCTGGAAAGAGGACATCACAGGTGTCCGTCGCTTTGAAGATCTACCGTTGAACGCACAGAACTACGTCAAGCGGATTGCGGATCTCACAGGTATCTCGCTCGTCACGTTCTCGGTCGGACCGGGTCGTGAACAGACAGTCGTCTTGCGTGATCTCTACGAAGAAGCATAAGTCTCAACAGCCTCTTGTCTCCCGCAAGAGGCTGTTTTTTGTGCGAAATGGTTCACAAACGGAAGCAAAAACAGGTATACTGAATACAGTGTTTCACGTGGAACCTCTCCCGTGAGACGACGAACAGCAGAGAGAGTGGCGCCGGGAGTTTCCGTCGCCACCTTTCTATATGCCGAAAAAACAGGTAAAATAGATTGAATAGAAATTTTTAAGGGGGCACACCCAGTGACGGAACGCAAAATTCTAGTCGTCGATGACGAGTTACCGATTGCAGATATACTCAAGTTTAAATTAGAAAAAGAAGGCTACCAGGTCGCGATCGCAAATGACGGCGTGGAGGCATTAGAGAAATTCGAGGAGTTCAAACCGGATTTGATGTTACTCGACATCATGCTCCCGTTAATGGACGGGATGGAAGTCTGCCGAGAAGTCCGAAAGACGTCGAAGATTCCGATCATCATGTTGACAGCGAAGGATTCCGAGATCGATACGGTACTTGGTCTTGAGCTTGGCGCGAACGATTACGTGACGAAGCCATTTAGCTCGCGCGAGTTACTTGCCCGCGTGAAAGTCCACTTACGCAACACGAGTCCGGAAGCTACACCACAACCGGTTGGACCAGGTCCACTTAAAGTCGGAGAACTGTATATCGATACGAATTCGCATACGGTGACACGTAAGGATCAAAAAATCGAGCTGACGCAGCGTGAGTTCGAATTGTTGCACTATCTTGCGAAAAACATCGGTCAAGTCATGACACGTGAGCATTTGTTACAGACGGTCTGGGGCTATGACTACTTCGGTGACGTCCGGACAGTCGACGTGACAGTACGTCGTCTCCGTGAGAAAGTCGAAGACAACCCAAGTACGCCGGTCTATATCATGACGCGTCGTGGTGTCGGCTACTATCTCCAAGACGGGGAGAATGAATAACGATGTTAAAAGGAACGAACTTCTTTAAATCCATCCAATGGAAACTCGTCGTCATCTATGCCTTATTGATCTTAGTGGCGATGCAGGTCATTGGCGTCTATTTCGTTCGTTCCCTTGAAAAGCAGTACATTACGAACTTCTCGAAGTCGGTCGAGGACCGGGCAGGTCTTGTCGCCTATAACGTCGGGAAGGAATTCGATAAAACAGGCGATGATGACGCCTCCAAGCGGCAGTTGTCCCAATCACTAGGGCAACTGCTGTCTGAGTTTAGTAATGGCTCCACCTCAAGGAACGACATCCTCGAAGTCCAGATCATCGACCAGGACTCGATCATCCAGGCGACATCGGATAACGAGAACCAGTCGGCGGTCGGACAACGAGCGACGAATTCATTGATTAAAAAAGCACAGGCAACGAGCTCGACCCGGACGGACACCGTGCTTGATCCGGAATCAGAGGATAAGATCCGGATCTTTGCCGTACCGGTTACCTCGGAACGAGACGGCGTCACGACCGGGATGATTTATGTCCGCGCCTCGATGGAGTCGATCTATTCGCAGATGCAACAGGTCACGCGGATTCTTGCGACCGGAACGGTCATCGCCCTCGTCATCACGTCGATTCTTGGTGTCTTGCTGTCGCGGACGATCACACGCCCGATTTCCGATATGCGGCGTCAAGCGATCGAGATGCGACGCGGGAACTTCTCGCGGAAGGTTAAGGTCTATTCGGACGATGAGATCGGTCAGCTTGCCCGTTCGTTCAACGAATTAACAGATGAGTTGCTCGAAGCGAACGCGACGACGGAAGCTGAACGGCGGAAGTTGACGAGTGTCCTTGAGAATATGACCAATGGCGTCATCGCGACGGACCGGACGCTGCGCGTCATCTTGATGAACGATCAAGCGAAGGATATCGTCGGTGCGGACGATGCGAGCGTCGTCGGCACGAACTTGAAGGACTTACTGGCACTTGGTGACGATTTCATGATTCCGGAAGACGGTACGATGCCACCGCGTCTGCTTGATTTCAGCAGTGAGGATGAACTGTTCCTCGTCCGGGCATTCTTCTCGCCCGTCAAGAAACACAGTGGTCCGATTACCGGGATGATCGTCGTCCTGCATGACGTCACGGAACAGGAGCAAGTCGAACAGGATCGTCGCGAATTCGTCGCGAACGTCAGTCACGAGCTCCGGACACCGCTGACGACGATGCGCAGCTATCTCGAAGCCTTGGCAGAAGGAGCGTATCAGGACGAGGAACTCGCACCGCGTTTCCTTGAGACGACACAAAACGAGACGGAGCGGATGATCCGCCTCGTCACCGATCTTTTACAGCTGTCGAAGATGGACAGTAAGGAATACAAAATGAACAAGGTCCGCTTCGATTACATTCAGTTCCTGAATGAGATTCTCGATCGCCATGACATGACGAAGCCGGAACGGATTCGTTTCCGTCGTAAGATCATGAAGCGGAAAGTCTATATCCGTGGGGATCAGGATAAATTGATCCAAGTCGCAGACAACATCCTGACGAACGCAATCAAGTACTCACCGGAAGGCGGAACGATCACCGTCCGGACGATGCTCCGGGCAAAACGGATCGTCATCAGCATCAAGGATGAAGGTGTCGGAATCCCGAAAGCGAATCTCCAAAAAATCTTCGAACGCTTCTATCGTGTCGATAAAGCCCGTGCCCGTAAAATTGGCGGCACCGGTCTTGGTCTGTCGATTGCAAAAGACGTCGTTTCGGCACATGGTGGCGACATCTGGGCAGAAAGTGAATGGGGACGCGGCACGACGATTTACTTTACGCTTCCGTATGAGGTGATCGAAGAGGTGGATGCCGGATGAAGAAACAACACTGGAGTTCGCTGTTACTCGTCCTGCTTGTCGCCGGTTCGATCGCTCAGACAGCGATGCTCTGGACCTATCATCCAAGCAGTGAATCAATCGAGCGGGAACAGGTCTCGTTCAACGAGATCGATGCCTCAAAGACGATTGAAAGCAACCAACTGATCAACCCGGAACTACTCGTCTATTCGGACCAGGAAGGGATCTATCAGACACAAATCATCGGTCGGACCTTCCTTAACCGCATCGGTGCGTCGTTTAACATCGGTGTCCTCGTCTTGACGGATAAAGCGAATAACATCCCGGTCGGTGACCGGAGTGTCGAGATGATTTTCCCGACACCGATCAGTGCGACGATTCTTGAAGAGTTACTCGGCGAAAAACAAATCGCCTTCTCGGAACCAATCAAACGGCTTTATTTACTCGATTATGATGGACCAATCCTCCGTCTTGAGTCGGCGACCGGTCGCCTGAAGGACTTCAAGCTCGTCGGCGATGAGACGGTTCTGAAGCGACTGTTCGCGCATGATAAGAAAAAACCGATGACACGCGTCGAACTCAAAGGCGGCGATTATACGTATGTCGCGAGTGGTACGACGCGACTAGAGCAAGTCTTCGTCTATGACGAGGTTGGGCAATCGCCGAAACCACTCGACCGCATCCGGAGTGCCTTTTTTGCCGAGAACTCGAACGTCCAGCAAATCAAGAGTCGGGATGATCTCGACGTCTTGACGGACGGCGTCAGCGTTTCGACGTATGACCGAAACTACAATGTCTATCGCTTCAATACGTTATCGCCGAACACCCAAAGCTCGACGGTCGATTACAGCACGCTCGTCAGCTATGTCAACATTCATGGGGGCTGGCTCGATCAAGATACCCAACGCAGTGGCTTCCGGTATTACTTCGATCAGATGAGTAAAAAGAGTGAGGAACAGACGGCGACGTTCCGGTTGTACTTGAACCGGTATCCGGTATTTGGGGAGAGTGGTCCGCTACTCGAACAGACGAAGTTCGATCTCGCGACACTGAAGATCATGTATGAGGAAAATCAAGTCCGGTCGCTCAGCCGTAGCATGCTCCGAGCGAAGCGGAAGCTCATCCTTCGGGAAGAGACGGTGCCAGCCGTTGAAACGGTTCTCGAACGTCTGAGCCGTGCTGATCTCTTAAAAGAGATCAGTGGAATCCGGATTGGATATGAGATGACGTATAAGATTTCAACGAGCCGCTATGCCGTCTTTGAGCCGACGTGGTTCATCAAAATCGACGGTGTCTGGCAATCGATCAATCAAGCTGTCGGGAATGAGGGGTGAGGATGAATGGACTGGAGTAAAGCGAAGACCTTATTGATGCTGACCTTTTTGATCCTGAACGTCTACCTTGCCATTCAATTGATGGACCGGATGGTCGAGCCGCGGATCGTCGCGACGAGTGCGACCGGTAAATCGATCTTGAAGGATCGTCAAATCGATGAGAAAAAGCTGCAACCGGTCACGCGAGACATCGGCTATTTAACAGCCGAAGTCGATGCGCGGACGCTAGCGCCACTCGCGAGTTCACCGATTCGTGATGCGGTCGCCTCCGTCAAGAACGATGTCGAGTGGTCGGTCCGGTTGACGAAACCGTATCGACTCGATGCGAAGACGATGCGAGATTCTGCTTCATCGTTCGTTCAAGCGTCCGTTCGATATGGTGCCGAATATACATTTTGGAAGTATGATAGTAAGTATCAGGAGATGACATTCGTTCAGACGTATAAGGGACAGCCGCTCTATTCGACACCACAGCAGTCGCGTGAGGACGATGCGATGATCGGACCGTCCCTGCTCGTCTTGCAGCTCAACGATGCGAAGGAAATCGTCAGCTACAAACAACGTCACTTGAACAAGGTCGTCCGGCAAGCACAGGACGTGACGTTGTTATCGGCAAGTGAAGCAATCGTCCAGTTGTCGGAGCAAGGCTTGTTCCCGGCATCGAAGCGGTTGACGAGTCACAAGCTCGGTTATTTCTGTCTCGTCACGGAAGGCACGGAATCGGTCCAAATCCTGCCGCCGACGTGGCAAATCGAGCTCGACAATGAAGAAGTCTACTTCGTCAATGCGATTGACGGCGGCGTCCAGACCGTCGAACGATTGGATACAGTCTCAGAGAAATGAGGAATGCACGATGAGCCTACACTACAGCGTCATGGCCAGTGGCTCGACGGGGAACGCCCTCTATATCGAAAGTGAACAGACCCGCTTGCTCGTCGACGCGGGACTGACCGGCAAGGCGATGCTCGCCTTGTTCGACCAGATCGACCGGTCGCCGCATGGCATCGATGGTCTGTTCGTCACCCATGAACACTCCGACCATATCAAAGGCGTCGGCATCATGGCACGGAAGTACAATATCCCGCTCTATGCGAATGAAAAGACATGGGCAGCGATGGAAGCGAAGATCGGTAAGATCGATCCGGCGCTGAAGTTCCTCTGGGAAGTCGGAGAGGTCAAGCAGTTCGGTGACATCGAAGTCGAATCGTTCAATGTCAGTCATGATGCAGCGGATCCGATGTTCTTCCAGTTCGCGCACGAAGGAAAACGGTTGGCGCACATCACCGATACCGGATACGTCTCGGACCGGATGAAAGGTGTCATTCGGGGCGCCGATGCCTATATCTTTGAAGCGAACCATGATATCGGCATGCTCCAGATGGGACATTACCCGTGGAGCGTCAAACGACGGATCCTTGGCGATTACGGACACGTCTCGAACGAGGACGCCGCAATCGCGATGAGCGAGGTCCTCGATGACCGGACGAAACGCATCCACATGGCCCACTTGAGCAAGGACAACAACATGAAGGAACTCGCCCGGATGAGTGTCTCCCAGACGCTCGCGAGCCGTGACGTCGATCTGAGTAAGATTCAGCTTCTCGACACGGATCCGGTCATTCCGACACCGCTCCTGAAGCTTTGATTATGGGAAATTACTGAATATGCTCAAAAGACCCCCACATTTGGCTCACTTGCCACGTGATGGGGGTATACTTGTGTAAAGAGAGTCATAAAGGAGGCGTATGTCGATGGATCGACCCGAAGAACCACGGAACGAATCCGAACGATACGAACAGTCATCCGATGAGAGCGGCTTCCCGCCCCGTCAACCGGCAACGAGCGAACCGGTCAGCCCTTATCGTGAACCATATGAAGAACAACCAGAACCACCGCGCCGTCGTGGTGCCGGAAAAGCCTTTTTCGTCGGTCTGATCGGCGGAATCGTCGGAGCCTTGTTGATTGCCCTCGTCGCGTGGCCGTTCGTCCGCGATGAGATGACGAGTCCGACTCCGGTTTCGTCGACGACAGCGGAACAGACTGCGACACAGACGACAGAGGATGAAGCCGACATCGTCGGTGCGGTCGGTAAGACGAAGGAAGCCGTCGTGAGCGTGACGAACCTTCAGAGCTCGTTCCAAGGAACCGATCAGGAAACGGGTGCAGGGTCCGGCGTCATCTATAAAAAAGACGGTAATAAAGCCTACGTCGTTACGAACTACCACGTCGTTGAAGGCGCGAGCCGCTTGTCTGTGACGTTATCCGACGGAACAGCACTCGAGGCAAAAGTCCTCGGAGAAGATCCGACGTACGATTTAGCGGTCCTCTCGATTGATTCATCGAAAGTGACACAAGTCGCAAAACTGGGGGATTCGGATACGTTACGTGCCGGTGAAACGGTGCTTGCGATTGGGAACCCGCTCGGGATCTTTGCGAACTCAGTCACGCGCGGTGTCATCAGTGCACAGGAACGGACGGTTCCAGTCGATACGAATAAGGATGGACAGCAAGACTTTAATACAGAAGTCATTCAAACCGATGCAGCGATCAACCCGGGGAACTCCGGTGGAGCGCTCATCAACACAGCTGGTCAATTGATCGGGATTAACTCGATGAAGATTGCAGAAGCAAGTGTTGAAGGCGTCGGATTTGCGATTCCAATCAACGAAGCGTTACCAATCATGCGTGATCTCGAGCAAAACGGCGAAGTCGTTCGTCCACAGCTCGGGATTCAGATTCGTGACGTGCAGGAATTCCCAAGCGGATATCGCGAAGATCGTCTGAAATTACCGAATGATGTCACGAAAGGAATCGTCGTCGTTGGTCTAACACGTAACAGTGGAGCCGAAAAAGCGGGTATGAAGGCAAACGATGTCATCGTCGAGATCAACGGAAAAGCGATCGCATCGTTCGCGGACCTAAAAAGTGTCCTCTACCGGGATGCAAAAGTCGGTGAAACAGTCAAAGTTACGTTCTACCGGGGCGGTGAAAAACAGACAGCAGATGTAAAGTTGTCGGCTCAGTCGCCAACCGTTCAGTAAGGCATCACTTGAAAAACCATCCACAGGTCCGACCTGTGGATGGTTTTTTGAGTGAGGAAACCTGCGGCTTTTCCGGTCAGGAAGGTCGATATTTGTTATACTGGAAGCGGATAAATGTGGATAAGTGAAAGGAGGAGACCACCTGTGGATAAGTACGTCTGTTTAGAACATGTCGAGCTCGCACTCGACGAAATCGTGGATGAAACAGAACAATACCCGATTCTCGATCAGCTAAATCCAGAAAAAAACATCACCTGTGAATACTGTGACGCACCGGCAACATATCTTGTGTCAAGCAAAAAATAAATATCAACATGTGGATTTGTGGATAACTCTGTGGATAACTCCTGAATTTTCTGTCAGAAAGCGAGAAATAAGATGCAAATTACCATCATTACGGTCGGAAAGCTAAAAGAGAAGTATTTGAAGCAAGGTATCGCCGAATATACGAAGCGTCTCGGCGCCTACTGTTCGATCCAAGAAATCGAGGTCGCGGACGAAAAGGCACCGGAGCAATTGAGTGAAGCGGAGATGGCGCAAGTGAAGAAAAAAGAGGGCGAACGGATTTTAGCGAAGATCGGACCGGACGTTCATGTCCTTGCACTTGCTATCGAAGGAAAACAACGGACGAGTGAACAGTTCGCAAAAGAACTCGATCAACTCGCGACATACGGCAAGAGCAAGATTGCCTTCGTCATCGGTGGATCACTTGGTCTTGCACCAGAAGTGATGCAGCGGGCGAACGATACAATCTCGTTTTCGAAGATGACATTCCCGCATCAGTTGATGAAGATGATCCTCTGTGAACAGATTTATCGGGCGTACCGGATTAATCGGAATGAGCCGTATCATAAGTAAATTTCTAAACAAAAGTCAGGAAGAATCATTATGATCACTATTCGACAGATTTATTAAATTTTATTTAAAGAAAGAATGGTATTGAATTAATTGGATTGAATTCTATCTCCTATTCAAATGAAGATGTAAGGAAAAATGAAGTGAGTATAGAAATGGACCATATCACTTAAATCAAATACAATGAGCTTGCCCTAATTTAAGTAAGATTAATAGATTAAATGTGACAAGCTAGTTTTGTTGAACACATATAAACTGTCCCCCCTAAGCAATGTAGCTTAGGGGGGACAACATACTTACTTATCTAATTCTTTTTCTAGCCGGGTGATTTTACTTGGATTTTTTAAGCACTCTTCTGTTTCACGCATTTTACGGATAACATTGGTTTCGTGTTGTTTAATCATAGCATCTTCATCAAAGATACGATTTCCTTTTGGGATACGCTTTAGAAAAGGCAAGAGTCCTTGATTATCATAATAGCGTAATTGAGAAATGGATGAATTATTCGTTTTGGTAGCTTGACTAATGGAATAGTCCGACGTTATTCTCCTTTCTGGATTACCATAGAATAAAATGGATTAAATGAATATGTATTTTTGAAATATATAATGTATCCGTATTCTAAAGGACTAACGGTAAAGATTTTTGAAAAATGTTTTAATATATGTTGGTAAAATGCTAAAACTCTGCGAAGGGAGCGAAGCTGATGTTGTCATCGTATTCGAAAATCTATAACCTGTTACGTCAATCTGAATCTAATCCCTACGAAGATTATTTGACCGAAATCATTGCTCCGATTTTCGAACAACCGGATTTATTGACGAATTTTTTTAAACGGTTTGCAAATGTGGATTTGTATGAAATTAGTCATGTGAAGGCATATACACAAAAAACGTATAATAAACTACACACACATGATACCGACAGTCGACCCGATCTCGTCATCACGTTTAGTGAAAGGGAAACTCCACACATTGTATTTATCGAGAATAAGTTAGGTAGCGGCGAAGGACATCATCAATTGCAACGTTATCGAGAACATCTTGAGCAAAGTGAAGAAGAAGGATTTTCGACATACCTGTTTTATATCACTCAATATTTTGATCCCAAACAAGTTGCTACATTCTCAACCAAGTTCTTTCAATTGCAATGGTTTCAACTTTACATGATGCTGCAGGAAAATAACAAACAGGATTTGTACTACAAACAAGTGCTCAAATATATGGAGGATATTGAATTGAATAAATCAAGAACATTCCTACCTCAAGATGTATATGCGATTCAAAACTTAGGAAGAACCATTTCGATGTTAGATCAATGTCTCAACGAAAAGACGATGCACATGTTTACGAATTTATTTGGAAAGCCGAAACCATGGGGGAATCGTGCGATTGAACTTCGTGATTATAATAGATACGTCATTCAAAATGATCAAAGTGATTGGAAATTTATCGGCTGCGGATTTAGTTTTGAACAAGCTGATTATCCAGAAGTGTCTGTCTATATAGAGGTTCACCCGAACAGTAAACACAGATCAATTTTGATGGATGCATTCGAACAATTCGCAGAAGTGAATGAAGGATGGATCTATGAAGCGCCAGAAGAGCGAAATGACTGGTTTATGTTGTACGCTGACCAATCTTTGACGCATTTCTTAAGTACACAAGACCACATAGATGAGATTGAGATATTTTTCATTCAAAGATTGAAAAAATTGAATGAACTCAAGCAAAGTTTGTCACAATTGAATTGGATTGTGGTCGAGTAAGATGAAGTGATGCTAAGTGAGTAGATGGATTTCAAAACCATCTACTTTTTTATTGGGATGGTTTGTCAAATTAAGCGCAACACTTCTTCAGAAAAGACCTCATATGCTGTTTTCCAATTGAGACATTTTTGTGGACGATTGTTGATTCGAGAGAGTACGTGATCTAGTTCTGCTAAGTCAACTATCCCGAAGTTTGTTTCTTTTAGGAAGAATTCATGCAGAAGATCATCGGCGTTCTCATTGCTGCCACGTTGCCATGGTTAGACGATTTCAGATGTAGCACGTGAATATGAACTCCCTTATACGACTATGGAACGGTTGTTTTATCAGTACGCTTAAGTCGATACAGTGGGACAGGTGACACACATCCTTGTCGATGAGTTCGCCACGAGAAAAGGACACCATGCGAGAATCATTCTTGATGCCAAGACTGGACGTCTTCTATACATCGTCTCGGACCGGGACGCATCGGCGATTACGGCTGTGCTCCAAGATGTACTGGGAGGTGTTCGTTCTATCGTCAGTGATTTTGCACCCGGGATGGCGAAAGCAGTCACTTCTGTCTTTCTGGATGCAGCGCCTTGAGGATCGTTAAATTAACGACCAAGCGTTATGGTGATGAACCAAATAATAACAATCTCATTTAAAATAGTTGAGAACAAAACAGACACCGTCCATTAACTTGGACGGTGTCTGTTTTTCATTATGTTCGCTCTAGTACATTGACGAGCATCTGATGGATGACGTCATGATCCCGGACATCGTGGACACGATAACTTCCGGGTAACGTATAGACGTCTATCGCTCCGACGTAAGCAATCTTCAGTTCCAACGTTCCGTCCTCCTGACAGGTCGTCCGGAGTTCGAGTTCACCGCTGATGACACCAACTTCTTGCGTCATGACACCATGTGTGGCGGTAAAGGTAGAGGTTTTCGTTTCCATCGAATCGACTCCTTTTTAGTATGTACATGTGTTCAACATCGTTTGTAAGGCTGTTTTTTCACTCGACTGTAAGCTGAGGTTCCAGCGGCTCTTCGTATTGATCCACATCTTCGAGTAGGCACAGCTCGCACCTGCCCGTGTCGGCTTCCATGTCGACGGATCCTGATCCCCTTTTGAACGGTTCGAGCTTGCAGAGACAGCAATCAATTGTGGACCTGTCAAATCGTTTGCGAACGCTTGACGTGTTGTCGTCGTCCAGCTGCTTGCTCCTGAGCGCCATGCTTCCGCAAGCGGTACGACGTGATCGATGTCGAGGTCAGACGGATTCGTGAATGTCAGTCCGTCATAGTAACTATACCAAGAACCAGATGTAACGGGGCACGATCCGACATATGAATCAGCGTCACGTTTTAAGACGACTTGTCGTGTATCACAGCCGCCTCCTTGACTGCTCCAGTGCGGGAACAAATCACGCGAATAACCGGTCATGCTGCCTTCTGTTTTAACCGTTAAGGCATCGAGTTGAGACTGGGCCGTCGCTTTCGACGAGATACCCGACGGTAATGCGGAAACAGACGTCGTATCGAATTGGAAAGCGGTCAGGCAGACGAGCGTAGTGATGACGATGGACTTGATGGCTTTGAACACGTGTCATTCCTCCTATGTATGAGACGAGATGATGTGAAGACACCCTTCACAATTTTTAGTATGGCATCACTTATTTAGGAGAAAATAAATATCGTGTAAATGTTATTAAAATAAAATTTTTGTCATTATATAAAAGGGTCTGATGTTAGGATTTAGGTGGAGAAGAAAGGGGACTACATCATGAACGAACGAATCAGAGGATGGTTGATCGTGTTCGGCGTATTTTTAGTCGTAAGTGGCACGTTGACGGAAGCGCAACGTTATTTCAACACAAAAGAACTAGATAATTGCATCGCGCAAGCTCGCGCTGCCCACCAGGAATATGAATATGAGATCGTTAATCCTGTCACACGCGCGTATTCGTTCCGTGCGCATTGATTTTCTAAAAGATGTCGGGTCATCTCGCATATGGTACGCTTTTCAGGAAGCAGGATTTTAATGATTCGAGGAGCTGGTATGCATGAATAAAAAAGACATCGCCGACATCCGTCGTCACTTCAAGATGGATGCCGATTTACTAAAAATCCATGAAATCTACAACGTCTATATCCGAAAAGAGACGAGCGAAATCTATCATGAGGAAGCCCGACCGTTTCCATTGCTTGATCCGGAACAACAGGAGCTGTTCCTCGCGAACTTTAAGAAGGTACTAGGTGGAAAACTCGACGTCAAGCTGTTCGAGGTCAAGTTCACGCATCCGGAAGAAGGAGAGACGGGTCATACGCAGCAGCTCCTTTATGAAGGACTGTATGCGAAAGAGCCGGAGGACTGGGTCGAGCAGATGCAGACGATGGCGTTGAAGATGGTCCAAGACGTTCAGTACGAGAATGACCTCGTCGTCACGTTCATTCGCGGACAATACTATAAAACGACGAAGCGCCAAGCGGACGAGAAAGAGATTGATCCGAATGACGACGTCTATACGACACCGTTCATCCTCGGTAGCCTTAACTTGACAGAGCTACCGAAACAATCACTCGTCTTTGATTTCGTCGAACGCGAATTCAAGTCGAACTTATTCATCAATCCGGTCATCAAACTGGCGTCGCCGATTGGTGGGTTCCTCTTCCCGACCTTCACTGACAATGCAGCAGACGTCAATCATGTCTTGTATGCGGCGGGCAAACCAAATAAACCGGATTTTGGCTTCCTTGAAAACGTCTTGAACGGTCAACCGATCGTCACGGCAGATGAGGATAAAGCGATCTTCGAGGAAATCGTCAAATCGGTCGTCGGTGAATCGATGGATACGAAGACGTTAGCCGGTGTCTATGAAAACATCAATCAGTTGATCGTCGTCGAAGAGGATCAGGATGAGGAAGAAGTGCCAATGCTCGACGTTCAGGAAGTCGAACGTGTCCTCAAGGCAAGTGGTGTCGAAGACGTCAGCACAGAGCAGGTCGAACGGGCGTTCAAGACGGTCGTTGACGATCCGACATACGAGATGAAGGCAAGTAACATCGTCCCGAACTATGAAGCGAAATCGATTAAAATCAATACGAAGGTCGCAAACATCGCGATCAGTCCGCAAGACTTGAAGTACGTCAAACAAGTCAACTATCAAGGGAAACGATGCCTGTTGATCGAGGTCGAGGAAGACACGGTCATCGATGGCTTTACGATCGTTTCCCAAGAACAATTACGATGAGGATCAGCGCAGGCGACTGCGCTGATTTTTTTAGGTGAAACATTTGCTTCTCCTGTCAAAGACAGGTATATTGTGATGTAAGCGGTCTCTTTTTTGAAAAAGAGGCATTCGAAATTTTTTTAACCGTTATCGAAAGCGCTTTCGATAACGGTTTGATTAGGAAAGGAGCAATTCAATTGTCTACCGCATCGATGCAAGATTTACTACGAACGTTACGAAATCGTTCATCGATTCATCAAGATGGACTCGAAATCGTCGATAAGCCGATTCCTGACGTCTCGACTCCAGGAACACTCGATCCGCGTGTCCGTGAGGTCGTCCTCACGCAGCGTCCATCGGTCTCGATTCCAGAAGGGGCGTCGCCAGTCGAACTGGCGCGTGCCGGCATGGGCTGGGACAACGAAGACGTGACGACCCGACAGATTGCGACGGATGTCCTCGTGATTCCAAGATCCGGTACCACGATCGAAGCACGGCTGTATCGTCCGGAAGCGGCGCGTCCAATCCCGCTCGTCGTCTATTTCCATGGCGGTGGTTTTTTCGGGGGCACGCTCGAGACGGTCGAGAATCCGTGTAAGGCATTAGCCGATAAAGGGAACGTCGCCGTCTTGTCCGTTGGTTATCGATTGGCGCCAGAGCATCCGTTTCCGACAGGGCTTATGGATTGTCATGCAGCGATCGATTGGGCAGTCGAGCACGCTGATCGACTTGGGATTGATCCAGGTGCAATCGCTGTCGCCGGTGATAGTGCCGGTGGGAACTTAGCGACGGTCTGTTGTTTGCTCGACCGCGAGCGTCCGATACCGTATATCCGCTATCAAGTCTTGTATTATCCAGTCGTCAACGTTGGGGAACATCCAAATTCGGAATATGACTGGACGCTTGAAGCGTATGACCGACAAACGGAACCGCAGTTACTCGAACGGATCATTTTGTCGCTTCAAGATGAAGAAGGTGTCCTCGAGCAATGGTATGTTCAAGCAAGTGATTCGACGGATCGACGGATCTCACCGTTGTTCGCGACGCTCGATGATCTACCAGAGGCACTCGTCATTACAGGAGAGTTTGATTACTTACGTCTTGAAGGGGAAGCGTATGCGAAAAAACTGGCACGCGCTGGCGTCAAGACTCGTTATCTCCACTACCGCGGGATGGAACATGCCTTTCTTGATAAACTCGGTCTGTATCCGCAAGCCGAAGACAGCTTAGACGAAATTGCGAAGGACTTAAAACGACTCTTTTCTCAAACTAACTAATAAAGGTGGATGACGTATGACATACACACTCGATTGGCAAGCCTATACAAAACTCGCTCGACAAACCGTCGCGGAAGGGGCAGTCCTCTTACAAAATGATGGTGTGCTCCCGTTGCAACCCGCATCGACGGTCGCTGTCTTCGGACGTAATCAGTTCAACTACTATAAAAGTGGAACAGGATCAGGCGGGATGGTCAACGTTACGAACGTCGTCAGTCCGCTCGATATGCTACGCGAAGACGTAACGCTGAACGCAGACGTCCTCAAGGCGTACGAGACGTGGCTTGAAGACCATCCGTTTGACCAAGGTGAAGGCTGGGCAGCCGAGCCGTGGTCGCAAGAAGAGATGCCGCTTGACGCGACACTCGTTCAGCAAGCAGCGCTTGACTCCGATGTTGCCTTGATCATGATCGGTCGTACGGCTGGGGAAGACCGCGACAATACGGCGGATCCAGGGAGTTATTTTTTAACGGAGACGGAACAGGAGATGCTCCGACTCGTGACGACACACTTCAAACAGACCGTCGTCGTCTTGAACGTCGGGAATATCATCGATATGCGCTGGGTCGAAGAGACGGCGCCAAGTGCTGTCCTTTACGCGTGGCAAGGAGGGATGGAAGGTGGAACTGGACTGAGTGATCTCTTGCTCGGCCGCGTCTCGCCGTCTGGGAAACTACCGGATACGATCGTCCGTTCACTCGATGATTATCCGTCGACACCATACTTCGGTCATGCCGATCGCGCGTTGTATCAAGAAGACATCTATGTCGGGTACCGTTACTTCGAGACGTTCGCACCGGAAGCGGTCTTGTATCCGTTCGGTTATGGATTATCGTATACGTCGTTTGACCTTACGACAGACGTAACGACGTCAGCTGATGCTTGGACGGTTACGGCGACGGTTACGAATACCGGTCAGACGAGCGGGAAGGAAGTCGTACAAGGATATCTTGAGAAACCACAAGGACAACTCGGGAACCCGACGCGTCAACTCGTTACGTTCGGCAAGACAAAAGAACTCGCACCAGGCGAGCAAGAATCTCTCACACTCGTCGTACCGTTCACCTCATTTGCGAGTTATGACGATAGTGGCGTCACCGGGTATAAATCGTCTTATGTTGTCGAACCTGGCACGTATCAGTTGTATCTCGGAACGGACGTCCGGTCAGCGGTTCCAGTCGCAAGCCATTCCGTCGAGACGCTTGACGTCACGGACGTCTTAACGGAGAACATGGCACCGGTGACGGCGTTTGAACGCATCAAACCACAAGCGACCGAAACGGGATATACGGTGACGTATGAAGCAACACCACTGCGGACGATCGATCCGGAACAACGTCGTCAACAGGAGCGTCCTGTTGAACGGACGCAGACGGAAGATGCCGGTTGGAAGTTACGCGACGTCAAAGAAGGACGGGTCACGCTCGAGACGTTCCTCGATCAATTGACGGATGCGGATCTCGCGGCGATCGTCCGGGGCGAAGGGATGAACTCACCGCGCGTCACACCAGGAACGGCGGGCGCCTTCGGTGGCGTGACGACAGAACTCGAAGCACTCGGTATTCCAGCAGGTTGCTGTGCGGATGGTCCGTCCGGAATCCGGATGGACATCGGGACGAAAGCCTTCTCGTTACCGAACGGAACATTGCTTGCCTCGACGTTCAACACAACATTGATTGCCGATCTATTTGAGATGACAGGTCTTGAGTTACGGAAGAACGAGATCGATACGTTGCTTGGACCTGGGATGAACCTCCACCGTCATCCACTCAACGGACGGAACTTCGAGTATTTCTCGGAGGATTCGTATCTGACTGGAAAAATGGTTGTGGCACAGCTCGACGGGATGCACCGGGTTGGTGTGACGGGAACATTGAAGCACTTCAGTGCCAACAACCAAGAGTTCCACCGGCACGATCTGGATTCGATCGTATCAGAACGGGCGTTACGTGAGTTGTACCTGAAAGGATTCGAGATGGCCGTCAAGGACGGGAAAGCCTACTCGATCATGACGACGTATGGTGCCGTCAATGGGATCTGGACTGCCGGTTTGTACGATCAGAACACACGCATCTTGCGCGATGAGTGGGGCTTTGACGGAATCGTCATGACCGACTGGTGGGCGAAGATCAACGCGGAAGGTTTGGAAGCAAACCGTCAGCAAACGGCAACGATGGTCCGTTCGCAAAACGATCTCTACATGGTCGTCGGCGAACCAGGAACGAATCCGTTCGAAGATGATACGTTGACGGCTCTCGCTGACGGAACACTTCGGCGTTCCGAGTTACTGCGGAGTGCCGCGAACATCTGTCAGTTCCTGTTACGCTCACCGGTCATGGACCGTGTGATGGGAACAGTATCACCGGTCGAAGTTCTCGGGGCACCGGTCGAAGAGGAGACGCTCGAAGAGCAAGCGGTCTCGCACCAACGGCTCGTCAGTGGGGATGGGTTCCCGTTAACGGACGTCACGACGACGACAGGAAGCAGTCATGTCTTCGCTGTCACGGCGGAAGAGACAGGGATGTATCAGGTCACGTTGACGGCACGTTCGAATGCTGGCGAACTGGCGCAGATGCCAGTGACATTGTTTGCGAACAACATGCCGGTCGCGACCTTCACCTTCAACGGAACGAACGGCGAGTGGGTCAGTCAGACGAAGGACGTCTTCGTCTTCAACCCACACAACTATCTGAAACTCTACTTTGCACTCGGTGGTCTCGAGTTAAAAGAGTTGACGTTTACGCTTGCGGAATCGTTTCATATGAAGAACGGCTGATTAGATTAGCCGGACGGAAAGGACGGATTGCGTGCAGTTTTCCATCATCAAAAAACGGGTCGAGCAACTACTCGCCCCGTCGTTACAGGGACGGATTGCTTTTCATGCAGCCGTCTACCGGATTCAAGATAGTCCTAGTCGCGTCTGGATGACGTTTGACGGAGAAGAGATTCTCGGAGCAGACGACTTTCACTTCGAACGGGAAGTCGATCGGCGCTACGCGTTACAAGCTGCACAGTTACCGGAAAAACCAGCCGGATCGCTATGGCAGTCCGACTGGTTGAAGCAGTCGCATGCGTTATCCGCTGAGATCGAACGACAGGTCAAACAAGACGGATACATGGAAAACTATGAGATGCAGCAGGACTTGTTGCAGTACCCGAACCTCGCGTTCGAACAAGCGCTTGTTCATCCACATCCTTTCATCCGTGGTATCGCACGGCTCGATCGGCGACTCGGTAAACGGCGTTTCCTATCGCTGACGCATCAGTCTGACTTTGAACAATGGTGTGCAGATACGCGTCAAACCATCGAACACTGGTGACACGAAAAAGCACGCTTCCTCAAGACGAGGAGGCGTGCTTTGTTGTTAGATTGAAAACGAGTTGACCTCGTGAATCCCTTCTTCTTCAACGAAGGCGTCGAGTAAAGCGCGTACTTCATCCGTTGAGTTCGTCTCCATCAATTTGACCCGCAGTTCACTCGCGCCGCGGAATCCGCGGACGTAAATCTTGAAGAACCGGCGTAATGGTTTGAAGAGACGGGGCTCAAATTGAGCCGAGTAATGATCGTGCAAATCAAGCTGCAGACGTAACAAATCGAGGAGTTCTTGGCTCGAATGTTCTTTTTTCTCGACTTCGAACGCGAACGGATTGTGGAAGATCCCGCGACCGATCATGACACCGTCGACACCATATTTCTCGACGAGTTCAAGACCATGTTGGCGATCGTTGATATCCCCGTTGATCGTCAGTAACGTCTGTGGTGCGATCTCATTGCGTAACTTCTTGATTTCCGGAATCAATTCGAAGTGCGCTGGAACGGCGCTCATCTCTTTACGTGTCCGGAGATGAATCGAGAGGTTCGCGATATCTTGCTCGAGGATGTGGCGCAACCAATCGTGCCACTCTTCGACCTTCGTATAACCGAGACGCGTTTTGACGCTGACTGGGAGACCGCCCGCTTTTGCAGCTTGGATCAGTTCAGCCGCGACTTCCGGACGATTGATCAAGCCGGAGCCTTTACCGTTCACGGCGACGTTATGGACGGGACAGCCCATGTTGATGTCGATCCCGCTAAAGCCCATCTCTGCCATGCCGATGCTCATTTCGCGGAAATATTCCGGTTTGTCGCCCCAGATGTGAGCAACCATTGGTTGTTCATCCTCCGTGAACTCGAGACGTCCGCGGACGCTCTGCTTGCCTTTCGGATGACAATAGCTTTCTGTATTCGTGAATTCCGTGAAGAAGACGTCCGGACGCGCCGCTTTCGCGACGACGTGGCGGAAGACGACGTCGGTGACGTCTTCCATCGGTGCTAAGACGAAAAATGGTCGTGGTAAGTCCTGCCAAAAGTTCTTTTTCATAGTATATTAAACCCTTTCCTTAAGGTAATGCACATGTGTGGTTAAAGAATTTCATCAACTATACACTTTAAGCGCTCTGGCTAAAAAGTGCAAGTAAGGGATGCGATTCACTAGATGCAGGAGGGAATGAAGGAAATAAGAGAAAGTTGGACGGAGGTAGTTTCCAGATATTGAATCTTTTCCGTCGGTGATCGCGTAAATGAGACTATACACTAAAGGAGGAGACCGGTATGCATACACTCTATATGAAAGAAAAAGCGTTCAGTTTACGTGGACGATTCTCGATTCAAGACGAGGCAGGGCACGACGCCTATCACATCGAGGGAAGTTTTATGAAACTTCCGAAGTCATTCATCGTGACGAACCGAGATGGAGAGGAAGTCGCGGAAATCACGAAGAAGACGTTCAGTTTCCGACCGGTCTTTTATGTCGAAGTAGCAGGGCAATCGTTTGAAATCATTAAAGAGTTCACGTTCTTCAAGGACCGCTATACGATCAATTCGGATCAATTCGAAGTGACGGGCGACTGGTGGGATGTTGATTTTGAGGTCTTACAACAAGGGCAACGGATTGGTCGCGTGCAGAAGAAATGGATCTCTTGGACCGATCAGTACATCATTGAAGTTGAAGATGAAGCGATGGAAGAATTGTTGATCGCCCTCGTCGTCGCGATTGATTGCGTCAAGGCGGAGGAAAGTTCGAACTCTACATCTTTCATTGATTAAAAAGGAGCAGGATTTAGGATGGAACAGTGGGACGTATACACAGCAGATCGTAAGAAAACAGGACGGCTCTGGACACGGGGGACGCCACATACAGCCGGCGATTATCACATGACGATTCATGTCTGTGTCTTTAACGCCAAAGGAGAGATGCTCGTCCAACAGCGGCAACCGTTCAAATCTGGTTGGCCGAACATGTGGGATGTGACGGTCGGAGGCAGTGCAATCAGCGAGGATACGAGTCAGATGGCAGCGCAACGTGAACTGTCGGAAGAGCTTGGACTCGATATCGATTTCACAGGCATCCGTCCCCATCTGACGATTCCGTTTGAAATCGGTTTTGATGATTATTATCTCGTCGAGCAGGAAGTGGATTTGACGACGCTGACGTTGCAGGAAGAAGAAGTCCAGCGCGTCGCTTGGATGACAGAAGAAGCGATCGTCAACGGGATCGAAGAAGGATGGTTCATCGGGTACCATGAATCATTGATTCGACTGTTGTTTGCCCTTCGCCATAGTTACGGCGCGCATAACGAAGCATAAAAATAAGCCCTTCCGGTGATTCGGAAGGGCTTATTGCTTGATTAAGCGGATTTTCGTAATGAATCCGTCCGTTTTGGTTTTGTTTCTGGTAAGAAGAACGTGAAGAACAGATACACGGAACAGCACAGGAAGAAGACGATCATCGAGACCGTATATCCCGCATGTCCGAGTGCGTAACTCCAAATGATCGTAAAGATCGTCTGCGTCGCATAAGCGATCGCCCAGAAGAGACCGAATAAGACGGTGATCTTTTGCGGTGTCATCCCTTTTCGTTCGTGTGCCAAGTTCATGAAGATCGGATACTGGATGTACATCGCAAATCCAGAAATGAACGCAAAGACATATGAAACGAGCGGCGAGATGTTTCCGAACAAGACCGTGACGAGGAAACTCGCGATCATGACCGTCCCGCTAATCAACAGAATCGGTTTACGAGGTGTTCCTTTGTTACCGATCCGTAGACCGACGAACGTTCCGACGATTCCGGCACCTGAGACCAACAGGTTGACGAGCGAACCGTTCAACTGCGTATACGTATCGAATACAGGTTTCAAGCCGACGAGCGATAAGATATAGAGCGTCAAGAAACCGCCGAAGGCAACCGCATATTTCCAGAGGAATGGATCGCGAACAGCGTCTCCGTAACCGTAAGGCGTTTCGTCCGCGTCCGCAGCATCATTCAACTCGAACGACTCACTACCGATCCACCATGCGAAGAAGAGAATCGCTGTCAGACTCGCGAAAATCGTCAACGTCAGTTTCCAGTCACTGACGAATTGATCAGCGAACAAGGTGAACAAGAGTGACACGACAAATGCACCGACGTTATAGGAGACAGTGTTGAAGGCGTTGATCCGTAATTTTTCAGCCGGGTCTTGAACGTAACGTGTCACGACCGGGTTCATGTAGACGATGACCATTGAACCACCGAGTCCCATGATCATGCGAGCGACCGTATACGCCCAGTAGTTCGGTAGGTAGATGGCGACGATCGACATCATCAGGAACAACAATGCGAGCAACGGTGCTTTTTTCGGACCGAGCTTCATCAAGATGAGCGCGGCAAGAATGTTCGCGAAGACACGCGCCGTCGTAATCGAATAGTTGACGAGTTGTGAGATGAGGGGGTCAACGGTCTGATTACCGAAGAAATGCGCCGTGATTTGTGGCGTCAACGATGAACCCGCGACCCAGTTCATGGCGAAGGTCGCATAGGCGAACCAGAGGACGATCATCATGAAATAGCCTTTTTTTGTGGTAGACATAAAAATCCCTTCTTTTCTGAAGTTCCGCTTCATACCTGAATCGAAAACTACTTAACTTTATTATCAATTCATTCAATATAAAGCCGTTCCGAAGGGAAGTAAAATAGATAGTTCTTATGCTTTTCATAAGTAAAAAGAATAGATTATATCAAGTCGTATGCCTAAAATGAATAGATTTTCAAAAAGCTTCCAAGTGTTCGACGATTGTTTGTTGCTGAATACGTGTCACCTTAAAAATATCCGGATTCTTCAGCTGTAAACTTTCTTCGAATCCAAACGTAGGGTCAATCGAATGCAGATATAAAGATAACAAATTCCCATGTGTCACGAGAATGGAACCATCATGCTGTTGCAACGCTTCTTCAACGACACGCGTGATGCGCTTAGTTGCTATCCGGCTAGATTCACCACCAGGACACGTATAGTCTGGATCGATGAACGTTCGAAGAAGATGGTCCTGCCAATCGTCAAGTGGAATAGCACTTAACCGTCGTTCTTTTAAGTCCTCTTCTTGTGCAACGGGTAGTTTCAGAGCAGTCGCAAGTGGTTGAATCGAGTCGAGCGCTCGGCGATACGGACTCGAAATAAGATGTGTGATTGGAAGCTCAAATAACTGCGTACACAGTCGTTGCGCCTGTTCTTCTCCACGAGGTGTTAACGGGGCTTCCGGTGCTTGACCAGTCGTTTCACAGTGGCGAATCAAGTAAATCGTCGACATGAATGTTTCATCCTTTCGTGATCAAGTCGTGCTGTATGATTTCTGGAAAAGATGGTAAAGTCCTTTTCATAGATTGAAAAATCATTTTGAAAAAGGCGTTGACAAACGCTGTCGAGATTACTAGAATTAGAAACAATTCATCGATGCAGCGACGCATCGGATAATCAAATAAAGAGAAAGCTATGATTGTCATGGGTCACACTATGGCAGGAGCAGCTTCTGGAGAGACCGTGTCGACACGGCGCCGAAGGGTTCACAATCTCAGGCAAACGGACAGAAGAGTAATCACATGCAGCGACGGGCATTCATGGAATGTCGTAGTGGCGTGTATGGGTTATTCCTTTGATTTTGTTGAGATTGGACATTCGTCCAGTCTCTTTTTTTCTTTTTCAGGACCGACAGAACGGTCTGAAGCGTAGAGAAACCATCACAAGGAGGAGTTCAGGTTTGGAACAGCAAGGATTAAAGCGGGATTTATCGAATCGTCATGTACAGTTGATTGCCATTGGTGGAACGATCGGAACAGGGTTGTTTTTAGGATCAGGAAAAGCGATCCAACTCGCCGGACCATCGATCATTTTTGCCTACTTACTCGTCGGGATCGCGATCTTCTTCGTCATGCGCGCACTTGGGGAATTGTTATTGTCAAAAGCAGGTTATCAGTCACTCACGGATATCGCAGAAGATTATCTCGGACCACGTGCCGCATTCGTGACCGGTTGGACGTATTGGTTCTGCTGGATCATGACAGCGATGGCGGACATTATCGCTGTCGGTCTGTACGTCAAGTATTGGTTTGATATCCCGCAATGGATTCCAGCCGTTCTTGCACTCTTGATTTTACTTGGTTTTAACTTATTAACCGTTAAATTGTTCGGTGAACTCGAGTTTTGGTTCGCCTTGATCAAGGTCGTGACGATCCTTGCCTTGATCGGTGTCGGAATCGTCTTACTCGCCATTGGTTTTAAAACAGACGCTGGTCCCGTGACGGTATCGAATCTCTGGTCACATGGTGGATGGATGCCAAACGGAATTACTGGATTCCTGCTATCGTTCCAAATGGTCGTCTTTGCCTATGTCGGTGTTGAGCTCGTTGGGGTATCCGCAGCGGAGACAGCGGATCCGAAGAAGAACATCCCATCCGCGATCAATAAGATTCCGCTTCGGATCTTATTCTTCTATGTCGGTGCCTTACTCGTCCTCTTGATGATCAACCCATGGACAGGATTAAGTGCGACAGAAAGTCCGTTCGTCAAGACATTCAGTCTGATCGGGATTCCACTCGCAGCAGGAATCATCAACTTCGTCGTACTGACATCTGCTGCTTCTGCATGTAACAGCGGAATGTTCTCGACGAGCCGGATTCTGTATAACCTGGGAAATCAACAGCAAGCATCGAAAAAGTTCTCGAAGTTGAACAAAAACCATGTCCCGGCAAACGCCTTGTTCGTCTCGACGATCGTCGTCTCAGTCGGTGCCTTGCTCAGTAAACTGTTACCAGGACAAGCGTTCAGTATCGTCACGACGATCAGTGCGATCTGTTTCATCTGGGTTTGGGGTGTCATCCTCGTCTGTCATCTCCGGTACAAGAAACAAAATCCGGAATTGCATGCGGCGTCGACATTCAAAGCACCATTGACACCACTCGTCAATTACCTCGTACTCGGATTGTTTGCGGTCATTCTCGTCGTCATGCTGTTTGCTGACGATACACGCCCAGCCTTGTTGCTGACACCGGTTTGGTTCCTCGGACTATTCGGACTGTATCACCTCCGGAAAAAGAAACAACAAGCAGCTAATCAAAAAAGTGCGTAAGCCAAAACAAGCCGGTCGGATCTAATCCGACCGGCTTGTTTTATGGTGTATCAAAAGCACCGTCCTGTAACTGTTTCCGGAGTGCTTTCGCTTTCTTTCGAATATCGCGTTTGCTGTCCGCATCGCGCTTTCCCCATTGCCGATACATCATCGACATCCGCTGATTATCAGCGAACCGTTTTTCATGCCGGTCGATGAAGTCCCAGTACAAGGCGTTAAACGGACAGGCATCCTCTCCGAGCATGTCCTTTTGATGGAACGGGCATCCCTTGCAATAATCACTCATCTTATGGATGTAATTTGCCGAAGCGATGTACGGTTTAGTCGATAACGTTCCCCCATCGGCATGAAGCGCCATTCCGAGGACGTTCGGTAAGACGACCCAGTCGTAGGCATCGATGTACATCTCGTTGAACCAATCTGCCGTCTGTTGCGGCGAGATCGCAAACAGATTAGCGAAGTTCCCGAGCACCATCAAGCGTTGGATATGGTGATTGTGGGCATGCTCGACGACGGGACGTAACGATTCTGCGACACAGTTCATGTTCGTCTTCCCGGTCCAGAAAAAGTCCGGTAGATCCGCTTCGTGACGCAGTGCATTGACGGACGCATAGTCCGGCATCTCGGCTAAGTAAACAGCGCGCATGTATTCACGCCAGCCGAGGATTTGCCGGATGAAACCTTCGACCGCATTGAGCGGAGCATCTTGATCTTCGAGGGCGGCTTCGACTTGACGAATGACTTCTTCCGGTGTCAACAAGCCGAGATTGATTGCTGCTGACAAGAGTGAGTGCGATAACGTATCTTCACCGGTCAGCATGGCGTCTTGATATGTCCCGAACGTCTCGAGTCGTTCTTCGATGAAACGATGGAGAGCCCGCGTCGCTTCCTTTCGCGTAACCGGCCAATGGAAGGAATCAAGTGCTCCCGGATGATCGGAAAAATCACGCTCGACCTTGTCGATGACGTCCTTTGTGATACGATCGGGACGAAACTGAACGGGATCCGGAAACGTCGTTCCGGACTTCGCTGGTTTTCGGTTCTCGGCGTCAAACGACCACTTTCCACCAATCGGTTTAGAGCCGTTCATGAGAACGTTTCGTTCCTTACGCAGTTTGCGATAAAACCGATCCATCTTGTATGGTTTGTCGCCGATTGCTTCAATCGCTTCTTCCTGTGTCAGTAAAAACAACGGAACGTCAGAACAGACCTCGACCGTGATCTTCTTCGGTAAGGCGTCTTGCCACTTGTGCATTGCCTTGCGCATCGGTTCGTCCGTAATCGCCGTATAGAATACATGATCCGGATCATGATCTTTCCGGTGCGCCTTGAATGCCTGATCGAACGAGTCGGCTTCCCGGTAATCAACGGTGAAGCCTTTCTCGCGTAGTTCTTCCGCGAAATGCCGCATCGCCGAGAAGACGAGGACAAGTTTTTGTTTATGGTACGTCTTCCACTTGGAGCGTGAGGACGCTTCGACCATTAGGATGACGTCATCTTGTTTGTTTGCTTCCTGCAATAAGGGGAGATCGTGATTCAATTGATTACCGAATATCCAGCGTGTCGCCATGAGAGTCCCTCCTTTATCTTTGTTATATGATTACCGTTTTTGAATAAATTCATACGTTCGTGTGTGTTCCAAACGATACTTGCAGGACAATTGAATTTTGTTTATACTATAAGTATTTTACATTAAAAACCAATATAGTTGATAAATTGAATCACCTTTGAGGATGAGGAGTGAATCAAGTGAGGTCAAAGATTTCATCAGTACCAAAAGACTATGAGGTTTTAAATGCAAAACGTCTAAGACGTCATGTTGCTGTTACAGTCGTTATTCCAGTGTACAACGCGATTATCTATCTTGAACGAACGATTAACTCCGTTTTAGTACAGACGATCGGTATTCGAAACGTGACGATCATTGCGGTAGATGATAAATCCACAGATGGCTCACGCCGTCTGTTAAGACGCTTATCTTCCTTATATCCTCAACTTGTCAGCATACTGCTGAAAAACAATACGGGCACGCCTGCGATGCCACGTAATCTAGGTTTGGCTCTTGCACGATCGAAATATGTTACGTTTTTGGATGCGGACGATTGGTTAGCGCATGATGGATTACGAATTTTGAATGAGACGATGGATCGAACCGGAGTGGACTACGCCGTCGGACGTACGATTCAAGTGTCTACGAATCAACCGAACCGAATCATCGGTGTTCACGAATCAAATCGTAATCGTGATCACGTTTCTCCTTATACGTTAAAGCATGCGTTTTATCATCTCGGTCCACGTGCCCGTATGATGCGTCGAGACTTTCTGCTACGTCATGCGATTCAATTTCCTTCGATGAAATTCGCCGAAGATAAACAATTTTTTATCGATGTCTTAATACGAACGGATGCGATATCAACGGTCACTGCTCCCATCTATTATTTGAACCGTCTCGAGGAAAATGACTCATTAACGAAGCAGACTGATATCATGGAAAAGATGGAAACGAATCTTATCGTCTTACGACGTGTGTTGGAATATAAATTACCTGTTGAAAAGGAACGTCTCATCCTCAATCGACTGATTGAGTTTGACTGCATCACACGTTTGTATGATCGTAAGCACTTTCTCAAGAGTCATGATCCGTCAGCCTATCATCAAATGTTTGCGCGCGTCGTTGCCTTATTTACGCAACACCGTTCCTATCCCATCGATTCATTGATTGAAAAGCCGTTCAATCGTCTGTTGTATCATTACTGGAACACCGGACGTTTTGATGATTTCATGGATGCTGTCAAGTGGTCGAAATCGAGAGAAACAAAGGAAATCGAATGGGTGGATGATCAACCTTACTGGAGTATTCCATTAGGCAGTGGTCAGAAACAAATGCTAGCTCTTTCTCTATATGTGAAGGTGCACGAATTAGAACTGACAGAAAAGGGACTCGAGCTAACGGTTCAAACACTTGGAGATCGTCGAATTCGTGTAGAAGGGATTTCGTTACAACATCGTAATTGGATGGAAGAAACGCATCTTTTAAAGACAGATGTCACAGATCTTGAAAATCATTATTATCGCTTGCGGGTAGAGCTACCCAAACAAATGGAGCGGGGGAGTTATCTTGTTTATCTACGCTTTGATGACTATGGGCAGCAGGTCATGGCTATTTCGATGGAGGAGCCAGTGATTCAAAAAAGCTATCACACCTATCGTTGGTATGAAACCATTAAAGGAAACTTAGGATTACGCATCAAATGAGCGGAATCGTCTGCTTCGAAAAGAGGCAGACGATTTTGTAAAATCAGCTGCCTCGGCACATTTCTGAATGTAAAAGAAGTTCCTTTCTGCGCAAGCTATGATAGGGTTATAATGGAAAGGTAAGTTGTCGTCATGAGGGGGAAGTTTTTCATGACAGGTAGTCCATAATATCAACGGGGATAGGAAGGATATCATGAGCAGTATGCCTAAAAAAACAGACGTTATTTTAATTGGTGCCGGAGTCATGAGCGCGACGTTAGGGGTCTTATTAAAAGAACTCGCGCCTGAGATCAACATCAAGGTATTCGAGAAACTCGCGAGTGCCGGGGAAGAGAGCTCGAACGAGTGGAACAATGCAGGAACAGGTCACGCCGCATTATGCGAACTGAACTATACGACGGAAAATGCTGATGGTTCGATCGATATCAGTAAAGCGGTCAAAGTAAACGAACAGTTCCAACTATCACGTCAATTCTGGTCGCATCTCGTCAAGGAAGGTGTCTTGCCGAATCCGAAAGAATTCATCATGCCGATTCCACATATGAGTATGGTTGAAGGAACAGAAAACGTCGAATTTCTGAAAAAACGATTGGAAGCGCTATCAGCAAATCCGTTGTTTGCGGGAATGGAATATTCAGAGGATCCAGCGAAATTAGCCGAGTGGATTCCACTCATCATGAACGGTCGGACGTCACCCGAGCCGATTGCTGCGACAAAAATCGATTCAGGAACGGACGTCAACTTTGGTGCGTTGACACGAATCCTGTTTGAATATCTCGAACAGCACGATGTAGAGATCAACTATCAGCACGGTGTCGAGGATTTGAAACGTGTTGACGGAGGTTGGGAAGTCAAAGTGAAGAATGAGCGCGATCACCGGATCGAGCATCATACGGCTCAGTTTGTCTTCATCGGGGGTGGCGGCGGTAGTTTACCATTGCTCCAAAAAACAGGCATCGAGGAATCGAAGCAGATCGGTGGTTTCCCAGTCAGTGGCTTGTTCCTCGTCTGTAAAAATCCTGAAATCATTGAACAGCATCATGCGAAAGTCTACGGAAAAGCGAAAGTCGGAGCACCGCCGATGTCAGTACCGCACTTGGATACACGATACATCGATGGGAAGAAATCACTCCTCTTCGGACCGTTCGCTGGCTTTTCACCGAAGTTCCTTAAGACAGGATCGAATCTTGATTTGATTGCGTCCGTCAAACCGAATAACGTCTTGACGATGCTTGCTGCGGGAGCTAAAGAGATGGGATTGACGAAGTATCTGATCGAACAAGTCCTCTTGTCGACGGAACAACGGATGAACGAGTTACGAGAGTTCATTCCGAATGCGAAGACAGAAGACTGGGATGTCGTCGTCGCTGGTCAACGTGTCCAAGTCATCAAGGATACACCACAAGGAAAAGGGACACTCCAGTTCGGAACAGAAGTCGTCAGTGCGGCCGACGGATCTGTCGCTGCCTTACTCGGGGCGTCACCAGGTGCCTCAACAGCGGTTCCAGTCATGCTCGAAGTACTCGGAAAATGTTTCCCGTCCGAATTACCGGCGTGGGAAGCAAAAATCAAGGAGATGATTCCGTCTTACGGGATCTCACTCGTTGAACATCCGGAGCTGTTCGAACAGATCCATGCCGAAACAGCAAAAACGCTCGAACTCGAACAAGGTCAACCGATTCGCTAAACGAAAACCGTCCGACTCTACGAGGAGCCGGACGGTTTTTTTGATTTAGCGGAAGTTACGGAAGAAGCGTGTTTTCTTCAGTGCAATCCCGACTGGAATCGCGACAAGGATTCCGAGGACGTTTTGAATAATGTTTCCTGTAATGGAACCGAATGGTGCGACCCAGTTGCTGAACATAATCCCTTCATGTACGAAGTAGACGAGCAGCATGACAGGAGCGGAAGCGATCATCCCGATCAAGTTGAATGTGACATTCGTTCCGTTGCGACCACCTGACCACGCGATGTAACCAACAATCAGCCCTTGAAGTCCACGTGCGATGATCGTACCAGGGGCCCAAATCGTATAGCCCAATAGAAGATCAAATAAGCCCATTCCAACAGCACCGGCAATCAATGCTGTCCGTGGACCGAATAAAATGGCAACAAGAAAGAGCATCGCTGTTCCCATATGAATGAGACCACCGTTTGGAGCGATGGGTAATTTAATATTGATGAACATCGTTGCAACAAGAACAAGTGCGATTGACATCGCAGTGATGACGAGCTGGCGGGTACGAGTGCTAGAATACGGTGCTGCTTTTTGCATGTGGCTAACCTTCTTTATGATAGATTTTAAGATAGCTTTAATCTATCAGATGCCTGGACTAGTCAAAAGTGTCAACTTTGAATTATTTATAGGGGTCAGTTTTGAATACAAATCTTGATCTGTTCTTAATTCCATAAGAGTACGATCTATTGATACACTCTTGAATGAAAAAATCCATAAAACGGTTGTCGTTTTCGAATCTATTCCTCGTTTTTTTCGTACAATGAAAAGCGAAAGGGAGGGGAAGTCAGTGAAATATCAGATTGCGACAGCTGTTTTTTTATTCGCTTCATTGTCATCAGTCACATCGGAGGCAAAGGACCAGACGACACAACACCAACGTTATTACGCAGCATATGAAAAAATCGTGGAAAACATAAATCGGACACATGAAAATGCGGACGTCACGTTGCTTGCAGCAAATCAATTCGCAGACGAGGACTGGGTTTCGCCGGAACGTTTTCAAGAACGGGCACTCGAACGGTTGAAGCCGCTACGTGTCCAAACGAGCTTAGAGTGGGATAGTGAACGAACGCTTGAACGTACGGAACGTGGAAACGATGTCCGGATCATCGGAAATTTCGAGACGGAACTTTTGGAACAGAGTAAACGCCAACGATTATCCGATGTCTTTTCGATGACGTCTCTTGCGATCGATGGTGGAAAGTGGACGCAAACCGGATTCTCCGGTACTCCAATCGATGCTTTGCAAACGATGGTCGTAACTGTCAGTGGTACATACGCGAAGCAAGGCATCTTAACAAGACATCACATCACGAAAGAATATCATTGTTCATGGTACGGTGAAATCTACTATTGAGGCAGAAAAAGAGCGAAACTCGTTTGAGTTCCGCTCTTTTTCATTAATTCCGGATCAAGTGATCGAAAGCACCGAGTGCAGCTGTTGCACCAGATCCCATCGAGATGATGATCTGTTTATACGCGCTATCTGTGCAGTCTCCTGCAGCAAAAACGCCTGGTACGTTCGTTGCGCCGTGGCGATCGACTTGGACTTCACCGAACTTGTTACGGTTCACCGTTTCACCGAGCCAGTCTGTGTTCGGTACGAGACCGATCTGGACGAAGACACCCTCGAGCTCAACGTGACGTTCGACGTTCGTTTCGCGCTCGATGTACGTGATACCGTTCACTTTGTCCGTTCCTGTGATTTCCTTCGTCTGTGCGTTGACGACGACCGTGACGTTCGGAAGTGAAGCGAGGCGTTCTTGAAGAACAGCGTCTGCTTTTAATTCCGGTGCGAACTCAAGGACTGTGACATGCTTGACGATTCCTGCGAGATCGATGGCTGCTTCGATTCCTGAGTTTCCGCCACCGATGACTGCGACACGTTTTCCTTCGAACAACGGACCATCACAGTGTGGGCAGTAGGCGACGCCTTTGTTCTTGAATTCGAGTTCGCCTGGGACACCAACGTTACGCCAGCGTGCACCTGTTGAAAGGATCAAACTCTTCGTTTTCAAGACAGCACCATTCTCAAGCTCGAGCTCAAGGAGGTCCTTCTTCTCAAGGCGAGTTGCCCGTTGTAGGTTCATGACGTCGATGCCATATTCCTTGACGTGCTCCTCAAGACTTGCGACGAGTTTTGGTCCTTCCGTGTACTTCATGCTGATGAAGTTCTCGATGCTCATCGTATCCATGACTTGTCCACCGAAGCGTTCTGCGACGATTCCTGTCCGGATGCCTTTACGGGCTGCATAGATGGCAGCACTCGATCCAGCTGGACCACCACCGACGACGAGGACATCGTATGGATCTTTATCAGCGAAATCAGAAGCATCGGCACCTGTACCAAGCTTCGCCAAGATTTCTTCAAGCGACATCCGTCCGTTACCGAACGCTTCGCCGTTGACGAAGACCGTCGGAACAGCCATGATCTCTTTTTGTTCGACTTCTGCTTTAAATGCCGCGCCATCAATCATCGTGTGACTGATGTTCGGGTTGAGGACGCTCATGACGTTCAATGCTTGTACGACATCCGGGCAGTTGTGGCAGCTCAAGCTGATGTACGACTCGAAGTGGTACGTTTCTTGAATGCCTTGAATCTGCTTGATGACGTCCGCATCGACCTTCGGTGCTCGACCGCTGACTTGGAGCAGAGCGAGAACGAGGGACGTGAACTCATGACCGAGTGGGATTCCCGCGAACGTAATGCCGCTTGTTTCACCGACACGGTTGACTGTGAAACTTGGTGTCCGGGGAAGACTTGCCTGCTCGACGGAGATGCGTGGTGTCATGCTTGCGATCTCTTCGACGAGTGCGCTCATCTCAAGCGAGACGGCGTCTGTCCCAGCACTAACGGCTAGGACGAGATCGCCTTCGAGAAGCTCGAGGTATTGCGCGAGTTGTGCTTTAATGTCTGGTGCTAAAGCCATCGCGAATCCGCTCCTTAAATTTTTCCGACGAGGTCAAGGCTTGGTGTGAGTGTTGCAGAGCCTTCTTCCCATTTCGCTGGGCAAACTTCGCCTGGATTGTTACGTACATATTGTGCTGCTTTGATTTTGTTGACGAGCGTGCTCGCATCACGACCGATACCGCCTGCGTTGATCTCAACTGTTTGGATGACGCCGTCTGGGTCGATGATGAACGTACCGCGGTCAGCAAGACCATCTTGTTCGTTCAAGACTTCGAAGTTACGTGAGATGACGTGTGATGGGTCGCCGATCATGACGTACTCGATTTTACCGATTGTTTCTGACGTTTCGTGCCATGCTTTATGTGTGAAATGCGTATCTGTTGAGACAGAGTAAACTTCAACGTCAAGCGCTTTGAGTGTTTCGTATTGGTTTTGGAGATCTTCGAGTTCTGTCGGGCAAACGAATGTAAAGTCTGCAGGGTAGAAACATACGACACTCCATTTACCGCGAAGGTTGGCATCCGTTAGGTCAACGAATTCTCCGTTGTGGAATGCTGATGCGCTGAATGGTTTTACTTCACTTCCGATTAAAGACATGATAAAAATCCTCCTCAAGGGTTCTATATTTAGAATCTGTTCTAGTGCACACAAGGAATCTGTATTTATCACACTAGAATAATTCTAATCTAATACTAATTTCATATAGACCAACACTTTTGTCAAGGTATAATCGGCAATTTCTTATTTCAGGAAAGATTGTGTGAACAAAAAAAGAAATCCCGACTCCTAAATGAAACAGGAGTCGGGAGCTGTATTCTTTATTGCCAGTCCGTGTGGAAGATCCCTTCGCGGTCTGTCCGTGCATACGTGTGAGCTCCGAAATAATCGCGTTGTGCTTGCAACATGTTGGCATTCGAATTCGCTGTCCGGTAACTATCGTAATACGTCAGTGACGTCGATAGAGATGGGAGTGCAAAACCAGATAACGCACCCTCGGCAACAACATGGCGTAACGATTCTTGATACGCCTGTACTTTCTCAGCGAAGAACGGGGCGAGCATCAAGTTCGAGAGGTTCGCATCATTTTTGAACGCTTCACTGATGACATTCAAGAAGTCGGCCCGGATGATGCATCCACCACGGAAGATCAAGGCGATCTCCTCGAGGCGTAAGTTCCAGTCATACAACTCAGACGACGTCCGGTACTGGGTGAAGCCTTGCGCGTATGCGGCGACTTTCCCCATATAAAGCGCTTGACGAATCCGTTCGATCCACGCGTCTCGCTCAAGCGTTGACAAGTCTTCTGGTCCCTTCAGGACAGAAGACGCTGCGACGCGTTCTTCTTTAATAGCTGAAAGGTAACGCGCGAACAAGGCTTCCGTAATGATCGAAGAGGCGATTCCATTATCAATGGCTTGCAGGCTCGTCCATTTTCCGGTTCCTTTTTGACCGGCTTGATCGAGAATGACATCAATCAATGGTTGTCCTGTCTCGTCATCCGTTTTCCGGAGAATGTCCGCTGTGATCTCAATCAGATAACTCTTCAGTTCACCTGCGTTCCACTCAGCGAAGATGTCCGCGACTTCCGTGACGTCGAGTCCGAGACGGAAACGGAGGAAGCTATACGCTTCAGCGATCAGTTGCATGTCCGCATACTCGATGCCGTTATGGACCATCTTAACGAAATGACCAGCGCCTTTCGGACCAATATAGACGCAACATGGATCTCCTTCGACGTGAGCAGCGATCTTCGTCAAGATCGGTGCGACATGGTCGTAAGCTTCTTTCGATCCACCCGGCATGATCGCAGGACCGGTCCGCGCACCAACTTCACCACCCGATACACCAACGCCGATGTATTCGATCCCGTGGCGTTGTAACTCGTCGAAACGACGCTCTGTATCGAGGAAGTGAGAGTTCCCACCATCCATGATGATATCGCCTGTTTCGAGATGCGGAAGCAACGATTCGATGACTGAATCAATCGCGCTACCAGCCGTGACCATCATGAAGATTTTACGTGGGCGAGCGAGTGATTGAACGAATGCTTCAATGTCGTAGTACGGATGAAGGGGTAGTCCTTCATCATGTGCGACGAGATCGTCCGTTAAATCACGTGTGTAGTTATAGATGGCGACTTCTTCTTGATGACTCGCCATATTCAGTGCCAGGTTGCGTCCCATGACGCCAAGCCCGATGACTCCGATAGAATGTTGCATAAGTAGAACGACTCCTTTTCTTAGACGACGAGGCTGAGGAGAAGAACGAACCCAAGTCCACAAACGGAAATGATCGTCTCAAGCACAGTCCATGTCGCAAACGTTTCTTTTAATGATAACCCGAAATACTCTTTAAACATCCAGAAGCCTGCATCATTGACGTGTGAAGCGATCAGACTACCTGCACCAGTCGCGAGAACGACGAGCGCTAGGTTGACGTCGGATTGCTCCAGTAACGGAATGACGAGACCTGCTGTCGAAAGGGCAGCGACTGTTGCGGAACCAAGTGAGATCCGCAGAATCGCAGCAATCAACCAAGCGAGTAGGATTGGGGATAACGCTGATCCATCAAATAAGTGCGCAACGTATTTCCCAACACCACCGTCAATCAAGACTTGTTTGAAGGCACCGCCACCACCGATGATCAATAGCATCATCCCGATTTGGGCGATCGCCGTCGTACACGATTCCATGACCGTTTGCATCGGAATCTGACGCGCGATCCCCATCGTGTAGACCGCGACGAGTAGTGAAATCAACATCGCCGTTGAAGCGTTCCCGATGAACTCGATTGCCGAGATGACGCTATTTTCACCCCAACCGAGTGTTTCTTGTAAGAGCGTGAAGATCGTTGCGACCGACATCAAGAGGACCGGTAGCATCGCCGTGAAGACACTGATACCGAAGCCTGGTGTCTCTTCTAAATCAAATTCTTTTTGTTCCCCGAGTGACGCGATGTTTCCTGTCCGTGTAAACGATTCAGGTACGAGTCGTTTTGCGATTTTCGTAAAGACAGGACCGGCGATGATGACGGTCGGAACAGCAACGATGAAACCATACAATAAGACTTCCCCGATATTGGCTTTATACTCACCAGCGATGACGGTCGGACCTGGGTGAGGTGGTAAGAATCCGTGCGTGACGGATAGGGCAGCGACCATCGGGATCCCGAGATATAGAATCGAGACACGAAGCTGACGTGAAATCGCAAAAACGATTGGAATCAACAAAACGAGTCCGACTTCGAAGAAGAGGGCGATCCCGATGATGAACGAAGCGACGACGACTGCCCATTGGATGTTCTTTTCCCCGAATCGGGCGACAAGCGTCATGGCGATTCGCTGCGCTCCCCCGGCGTCAGCAATCAGCTTTCCAAGCATGGCACCAAGACCAAAGATCAGTGCCAAGTGACCAAGCGTTCCTCCGATACCGGCTTCGATCGTCTTGACGATTTGATCGAGCGGCATGCCAAGCAAGAGTGCAACGCCAAAGGAAACGATGATGAGTGAGACGAATGTATTTAATTTCAACCCCATGATGAGAACGAGCAACGCGACAATCCCAATTCCTACGATGACTAAAGGCATGATGACTTCCCCCAAAAGATTAAGTTAGTTTTCTTCTTGAATCAAGCTCCGTTGATACGTAGCGATTCGTTTATGATCCTCAGACAATGTCCGCGCTAGACTAATGAAAATTGGTAAGAGCTGACGATATTCATGCATCGCTTCTTCATTTGGTATATGGCGATGCGTTTCCCCGATCATCTCAGAGACGACTTCGAACGAATCGACTTCCCCTGTCGCATACAGTCCGAGAATACAAGCACCAAGACATGAACTTTCAAAGCTTTCCGGAATGACGACTTCTGATTCAAAGATGTCCGCCATCATTTGGCGCCAGACTTCGGACCGGGCAAACCCACCTGTTGCCTGAATCCGTGTCACGGGACCGTCCATGCACTCGATTAGGGCGAGGAAGACGGTATAGAGATTGTAGATGACGCCTTCTAGTGCCGCCCGGATCATATGCTCTTTTTTGTGCGAAAGTGTCAAACCGAAGAACGAACCGCTGACATCCGGATTCCAGAGCGGCGCTCGTTCACCGGACAAGTAAGGATGGAACAATAGCCCGTCGGATCCAGGACGGACGCGTTCGGCAATCTTCGTCAAAACAGCGTACGGATCGATGCCAAGGCGTTTTGCTGTCTCGACTTCGGCTGAAGCGAGTTCGTCTCGGATCCACCGTAAGACCATTCCACCATTATTGACGGGTCCGCCGATGACCCAGTGGTCCTCGGTCAGCGCGTAACAGAACGTCCGTCCCTTTTCATCGGTCTGAGGACGATCAATGATTGTTCGGATGGCACCGCTCGTTCCGATCGTGATCGCAATTTCCCCTTTGCGAATCGCGTTGACACCTAAGTTAGAAAGGACACCGTCACTGGCACCGACTAGGAACGGCGTATCGGCGGAGAGTCCCATTTGTCGTGCGTAATCAGCGTTCAGTCCGGTACATGTCGTCGTCGTCGGTACGGGTTCCGATAAGTAGCTTGCATCGATCCCTGCGACGTGTAACGCGCCCGTATCCCAGCCTAATTCATGAATGTTGAAGAGACCGGTCGCTGAAGCGAGAGAGTGGTCGATGACATATCTGCCGAACAGTCTTTGGAACACGAATTCCTTGATCCCAACATATTTTTTCGTTTGAGCGTGGAGCTCCGGACGATCTTCGACGAGCCAACTGATTTTGCTGAGCGGTGACATCGGATGAATCGGTGTTCCGGTCCGGTGATAGATCGATAGACCATATTGTTCCTTGATCTTGTTCGACCATGCTTCACTCCGACTGTCTGCCCACGTGATGCAGGCAGTCAATGGTTGATGCTGTGCATCCATCGCGATCAAGCTGTGCATAGCACTACTGAACGCGACGAACTTCGGTGGCATGCTCGGATGACGTTTCGTGATCAAACGGATCGATTCGAGTACAGCATCAAAAATTTCTTCCGGATTCTGCTCTGCCGTCGAGCGGTTCGGTGTATGGAGCGGGTAACCGACGTTCGTTTGTCCGATGACCTCTCCTTTTGTCGTAAATAAGACCGCTTTCGTACTCGTCGTTCCGATATCGACGCCTAACATGTATTCAGTCATGTGAATCGACTCCTTTCGACATCATTTGTTGCGTTTTCCAGAGATCTTCGACTTCCTGGACGTCATCAAAGTTCTGATGTAAGGAAGCAACCATCCGTTCACGGTCCCCTGTCTCGATCGCTTCGATGTACAAGGCGTGGTTCGCGAGGATGCGTTCGAAGTCTTCGATGTCTTCCTCGAATCGTACCCGCATCGATAGGAGGATGAAACTTTCCATGACCGGTTTGAGATTTTGCCAAATCATGCTGACATATCCATGATCAATCGAGCGGATGATTGTTTCGTGAAACAGAACGTCCTGGAAGGAGAATTCATCGGCATCCTTGTATTTGATGGCAACTTTCATCATTTCGAGAATTTTACTGAGTTCACGGACGAGTTCTGCCCGTTCGATTTTGACGAGTCGTTCGAAGACGAATGTTTCGATGAGCAACCGGACATCATAGATTTCCTGAATGTCGCGCTCAGACAAACCGACGACGACCGCTCCCATTCGTTCGAGACGAATCAATTGTTCGGATGCAAGGACCTTTAACGCATCACGGACGGGCGAGCGACTGACTGAAAAATCAGAGGCTAATTTGTTTTCGGATAAAATGGTACCGCTTTCAATCTTTCCTGAAATGATGCGCATCCGTAGCTCGTGTGCGACACGATCTCCAGCGGAAGCTTTTGCTAACCACTTCAAGGGGTATAACAGTTCTGACATGGAATCACCTGATTTCTAAAGTGAGTATACTTGTATACAAGTTAGTATAAACGTTTTTTTCTAAAATGCAAACGCTTAACTTACATTTTAGTGATTCAAGCAGGAATCAGGAAAATGGTTTCCGATATGTTAGGGTGAAGGAGTAAGTAACGAATCGATTAGTTAAAAAGGAGGTAATGCATATGCATGTTTTAGTCGTAGGTGCCGGAGCAGTTGGAGGTTATTTCGGGGGACGTCTTGCTGAGCAAGGGGAACAGGTGACATTCCTTGTTCGTCCGAAGCGCTATGAACAATTACAAAAGACAGGGTTACAGATCACTAGTCCTCATGGTGATGTTATGATCACGCCTCAGTTAGTGACACGAGACATGCGACTGAATCACACATTTGATGTCGTCTTACTTTCGACGAAAGCCTATCACTTGGATGATGTCCTACAGGATCTTGCGCCATTTGTTTCGAGCGAGACGTACATCATTCCTTTGTTGAACGGCATGCAGCATATACGACGGTTAACAGAAGTCTTCGGAGAAGATCGAGTACTGGGCGGACTTTGCTTCATTGAATCGACGCTTGATGCAGAAGGGCGTATTATACAGACAAGCCCGTCGCATCGGCTATTGTTTGGTTCACGAACCGGTAAACCAACAGCGCGTTTAGAGGAGATTGCAACACGTTTTGCGAAAGCGAAGGCACCGATGGCGTACTCGATGCATATCATGGATGACATGTGGCAAAAGTACCTCTTCATTTCGACATTTGCGGGCGTGACGACACTATTTCGCTCTGCCATCGGTCCAATTCGCAAGGACCCAATTGGTCATCAAATGATTCAAGACGTCATGAAGGAAGCGAAGCAAGCGATGGAAGAACAAGGCGCAGTCTTTAATGACGATGTAGAAGCGGTCTTGCTGAAGCAGATGCATGCAATGGAAGACACGATGAAATCGTCAATGTTACGGGACATGGAAAAGGGTCAGCCCGTCGAAGTGAAACATTTCTTTAGTACGTTGCTCGAAACACGCTCTTCACGTCATCTTCAACTGATTGAATCTAATTTATGGATCTATCAAAAAAATCGGGAAATGCCTGTTGACTGAATTATCTGCATTCTGATATGGTTAGGAACAATTACATACTTATCCAGAGAGGTGGAGGGACTGGCCCTATGAAACCTCAGCAACAGGTCGAAAGATACTGTGCTAATTCCTGCGGGTGCTGCACCCGATCGATAAGATTTCCGAATTGTCGACCGACGCATCCGTGAGGATGCGTTTTTTGTTTGAAATAGGTGGAACGAGGAGGAAATGGATTCATGAAAACGAGCGGAGCATTTCGACGCAAGATGGAATCACGTCATCTGATCATGCTGTCGTTAGGTGGTGTCATTGGAACAGGATTATTTTTAAGTACAGGTTATACGTTGGAACAAGCAGGACGTGTCGGAACGATTTTATCGTATTTGATCGGAGCCGTCGTCGTTTACTTAGTCATGTTAAGTCTCGGTGAACTCGCCGTGCACATGCCGGAAACCGGATCATTCCATAAGTACGCAACGAAGTACATTGGACCTGGCACCGGTTATACAGTAGCCTGGCTCTACTGGCTGACGTGGACGGTCGCCCTTGGTTCAGAATTCACGGCAGCAGGCATTTTGATGCAACGTTGGTTTCCATCGATTCCGGTTTGGGTGTTCAGTGCCTTATTCGCTGCGATGATCCTTGGTATCAACGTCTTGAAGGTTCGCGTGTTCGCTGAAGTCGAGTTTTGGTTCTCCGCCATTAAGGTCGTGACGATCATTGCGTTCATTTTACTTGGTGCGGGAGCGATCGTCGGCTTCATTCCACTGCAAGATGGTAGCCCAGCCCCATTCTTTTCTTCCTTAACGGAAGGTGGATTATTCCCAAATGGTGCTTTCGTCATCTTCATGACGATGCTTGCCGTGAATTTTGCTTACTCGGGAACGGAACTGATCGGTGTCGCAGCGGGTGAAGCAGTCGATCCGAAACGGACGATTCCGCTTGCGATCCGGACGACGATCTTGCGACTCGTCCTCTTCTTCGTCGGTACGATCATCGTGTTAGCCGTCTTATTGCCAACGGATGGGAAAGGTGTACTCGAAAGTCCGTTCGTCGCCGTGTTCGAACGGATCGGAATTCCCTACGCAGCAGACGTGATGAACTTCGTCATTTTGACAGCGATTTTGTCGGCAGCGAACTCTGGACTTTACGCCGCCTCTCGGATGCTCTGGTCGCTTGCGAACGAACGTATGATTCCACGCTTCTTCGCCCAAGTGACACCAAGTGGGGTTCCACTTCGAGCTGTATTGTTCAGCATGCTTGGCGGAGGACTTGCCTTGCTGTCTAGCATCTATGCAGCAGGGAGTGTCTATATCGCGCTCGTCTCGATTTCCGGTCTCGCTGTCGTCGTCGTTTGGATGAGTATCAGCATTGCTCAGTATCGCTTCCGGAAACAATTTCTCCGCGAAGGGCATACGGTCGACGAATTGGTCTATCGCACACCACTCTTTCCATTCGTGCCAATCGCCGCTTTCGTCGTCTGTTTGATTTCCCTGATTGGTATCGGATTTGATCCGACACAACGAATCGCCTTGTACTGTGGTATTCCATTCATCGTGATCTGTTATGTCGTACATGCGTTCACGAATTCTTCTCAGAAACGGAGTGTTGAAGATGTCCCGAATCAAAAATCCAGTTGATCAACGATTACAGGAAGTTCCCTTTCTCATTTTAGATGGTGCCCTTGCAACCGAACTTGAACAGAAGGGATTCGACCTGAACGATCCGCTTTGGTCAGCACGTCTCTTAATCGAAGCACCGGAACAAATCGAACACGTCCATCGTGACTACTTTGAAGTAGGTGCTGATGTTGCCATCACTTCAAGCTATCAAGCAAGTATCGAAGGGTTCAAGCAACGTCATATCACGACAGAGGAAGCACAGGCGCTGATTCGACAAACGGTCACCTTGGCGCAAAACGCACGCACGCGTAGCGGAAAGCGTGACGCATTAATCGCAGGATCAGTGGGTCCTTATGGTGCCTACTTAGCAGATGGTTCTGAGTATCGCGGTCATTATGGGGTGTCAGCAGATGTGCTAGAAGCCTTCCACAGACCACGGATCGAAGCATTGATTGAAGCGGGGGCTGATCTGCTGGCATTTGAGACGATTCCGTCGCTCGAGGAAGCTGTCGTGTTGTTCCGGATTCTCGAAGCGTATCCGGAAGTGTCTGCTTGGCTGACGTTCTCGCTTCAAGATGCGACACACATTAGTGAAGGAACGGCACTTGCGACGTGTATTGAAACGGTCGGACAACATCCACAGCTCGCAGCAATCGGTGCAAATTGTTTTCCGGCATCTTACGCGACCGACTTTATCCGTCACGTCAAGGCGTTGACGGATGTGCCAATCATCGTCTATCCGAACTCTGGTGAGGTCTATGATCCGGTCGCAAAAACGTGGTCAGGTACGAATCAGTGTACATCGTTCCAAACCGTCGCGAAGACATGGTATGAGGCAGGGGCACGATTGATCGGTGGTTGTTGCCGAACGTCACCTGAACATATCGCACAAATTCGTTCGGTTTGTCAGGTTTCTCATACATCATGAATAATGATGAAAAAACGGACGCGAAATCGATTGATTTCGCGTCCGTTCCTTTAAATGGTGTGATTTCGTTACCGCTCGCGCAAGGCACGGTTGAATTGTTGCAATAGACGTCCAAAATCTTCGGCATCATCCGATGGCCAGTCCGTCAGTAGACGTTCGATGCTCGCGAGGCGCGCTGTCCGGTAAATCGTGAGCTCTTCTTGTCCTTTATCCGTAATATGATAGAAGAAGGCACGACCATCTGTCGGATCTTTTACTTTTTCAACGAGTTGCTTCTGATCGAGTGCCGCTGCTTGGCGACTGACGGTTGAGACATCCAACTGAAGTTCGCGGGCAAGTGTTTTGACACCGACGTTGCCGGAATCTGCTAATTGTCGCAGTAAGAGATAAGAAGCACGATCCAAATTACGATTGTCTGCCGTCGCTGTCGTTAAGCGCCGGATCAGAATCGCTAACTCCAATTCAATGGTTTCAAGTGATTGTTGAGACATCGGGTATCTCCCCTTTCGAAAAAGTCTCTCTGTCCCTCATGATTACCCAATGTGGATAAGCTGTCAATGCGAAAAGCAGGAGGCTTGACAGAGTTGTAGTTGTATTATACAATCATTTTTGTTCTTTTAATTGTATCATACAACTTTCGTAGATGAGAAACGAACGACAAAGGAGAATTCAGATGAAAGCTTATGAGTCGATGAAACAAGAGGTCATCACGGTAAACGATACAGATCTGATTCGTACGGTCATCGAACGATTCATTCAATCTGGTATTAGCGGCGTACCTGTCATCAACGCCGAGCAGGAGGTCGTCGGGTATATCAGTGATGGAGATATCATGCGCGCAATTGGAAAACACAAGGACATCATCGTCGATACATTCTTATACGTAGATGTCATCAAAGGAGACGAAGAAGGTTATGAAGATCGGATTCGTCACATCTTGAATCGACGTGTCATGGAACTGGCACGTCGAAAAGTCGTAACAGCGGACGCTGATACAGAAATGGAAGAGATTGCAGCAACGCTCGGCGCAAAACGGATTAAAAAGCTTCCGATTCTGAAAGCAGGACGTCTTGTTGGGATCATTAGTCGAGGTGACGTCATCCGCCATTCGTTTAAACAGTTCATGTAACACATTCAATAGAAAGAAGGGACACTATGGCACTTGCTGAAAAAACAACGACGCTTGAGCCGGAAACGGTATTAGCAGAAAGCAAACATGGATTATTCCATCAACCGGTTGCTGTCTGGGCGGTCTTTTTCGCCAGTATCACAGCATTCATGGGAATGGGGCTCGTCAATCCCGTCTTACCGACGATTGCCGAGAATTTAGAAGCATCAAAAAGTGAAGTAACGCTCTTATTTACAAGTTATAACGCCGTCATGGCATTCGCGATGTTAATTACAGGCGCGATCTCATCACGGATTGGTCAAAAAGGAACATTGATGCTCGGGATTGCCGTCATCGCAACCGTTGCTGGTTTTGCTTCACAAGCAGACAGCATTTGGACGCTCGTCGCGTTACGCGGTGGATGGGGACTTGGGAACGCTTTGTTCGTCGCAACCGCACTTGCTGCGATTGTTTCGCTGTCGTCAGGCGGAACAGCAAAAGCCATCATTTTGTATGAAGCAGCCGTTGGTCTTGGGATTTCGATTGGACCACTGTTAGGCGGAACGCTCGGTTCAATCACATGGCGCGCGCCATTCATGGGTGTTGCAACAATCATGGTCATCGCGTTCCTCGTCTTGCTCTTCTTGATGCCAAAACCAGCAGCATCTGCTGCACCGAAACAGAAGTTATCATTAAAAGCACCGTTTCAAGCGATGAAGCATCGTTCACTCTTGACGCTCGGGATCGTAGCGGCACTTTATAACGTGGGGTTCTTTACGATCATGGCCTATGCACCATTCGTCATGAAACTACCAGCGCAAGGACTCGGATTCGTTTTCCTCGGCTGGGGAATGTTGCTTGCGATCACATCGGTCTTAACGGCTCCGAAACTGAAACAATGGTTCGGAACAATCAAAGCGATGGTCATGATGTTGATCACATTCGCAATCTTGCTTCTATTAATGGGGATCTTCACGGAAACACCAGCCGTCGTCATCGTCTGTGTCATCTTGGCGGGAGCCGTGCTTGGGAATAACAACACGCTCATCACGACCGCTGTCATGGACGCAGCACCTGTCGAACGTTCGACAGCATCTGCGGCATACAGTTTCCTACGTTTTCTCGGGGCAGCCATCGCGCCATTCATGGCCGGTAAATTGGCTGAAATCTTCAACGCAAACTTACCGTTTTATGTCGGAAGTGGCTTTGTCCTCTTATCCGTCATCATCATCGGGGTCAATCTCAAACACATTCGCCATATCGATCGGACAGAAGGCGGACATTAATTTCAAAAAACAGCCGAAGCGAATCCGCTTCGGCTGTTTTTGATTGAAATCAAGACGGGTACATGTCTTTTAACGTGCGGATTGAGTGCTCAATCATTTCCCGAAGGACGTTTAAATCGATGTCAGTCAGTCGTTTTACGTAGAGGCAGGACTTGCCGCGTCGATACGTACCGAGAGTGGCAAGCAGTCGTTCCGATACATCGTCTTCACCAAGCGCGAGGTAAAGGACGAGGTTCGTCTTGCGCGGAGAAAAGCCGACATAAAAGCTGTCGCCCTCGTGACCAGAGGCATAGCGATAATGATAGGCACCAAAACCAATCAAGGAAGACCCCCAAATGACGGCTTCGTATCCCGTGACATCTTCGAAGAACTGACGTAACGTGATACCATCTGCTTGACGTAATGGCGGTTCGACTTGTGCCAGAAAAGCATCAACGGACTGTTCGGTAGGACCTGTTTTTGGCGTATCAGACATAAGCAGACTCCTTTCGGATGAAGAAGATATCGGTTACTTTCGAGAAAGACTAGTAAATATCCTGTAACTCAGAGGTGGAAATCGAATGAAGCATCGCATCGTGTTTCGAGGAGAAGAAAGCAGTCTATCGTGGGACATCTTACACGTATATCCAAAGCAAGAGGAACTAATGATTCAGATGACGGAACAAGATAGTGCACACGAGTTTTCAGTTACATTTAATCAATATGACGCGTTCATCCGTAACTTTGCTCGCGTCCATGAGTCGTTACACGGTGAAGTCGTATTCGAACAGGGCGTGATACGTCTCCGTTTACGATATGACCGGCTTGGTCGTGTCTTCATCAGTTGGTCTGATGGGCAAACAAGTCAAGAATTTCGTAGTGATCAAAGTTATTTAAGTGAGGCGTTGGCACAGCTTGGTGTGTACTAAACTAAACACAGTAAAAGTAGAAGGGACGACTTTGGGTATTGCACCCGAAAGTCGTCCCTTCTTTTATTTAGTGTGATGGAAGAGGTTGATGTAATGGTGTGTTGATCAAGTTGAAGCAAAACGCAATCGTTTGTTCATATTCGGATAACGGAATCGACTCATCGACCTGATGCGCAAGACGGAAATCATGGAAAGAAGCAATCGCAATCGGGAATGCTTTTTTTGCTTGGCTGAACATCGCACCATCCGTTCCGCCTGGGATGGCGATTTTTCGCGGTGTCACGCCGCTGACCTGCTCCATCGTATCCGCGACCTGTTGCAAGAAAGGCGCTTGTTCATCGGTTTCACAGGAAGGAATATCCTTGATGACGGTTACGCTCATGTCAAAGTCAGGATCTTCGGCAACAAGTCGACGCTCCATATCCGTAAAGGCAGCAAGAACATCCGCTCGACCGAATCCAGGAATCGTCCGAATATCCATATAGAACGAGGCTTGACTCGGAACGACGTTCGGTCCTTCGCCTCCTTTTATGGATGTGATTGACGCGACGACCGGACCGAGTGCTGGGTGATGATTCGTCGTGATCGAGAAGCGTTCCGACTTCACTTCCTGGATGACACGATATACGTCATCAATCGCATTACGTCCGAGTTGTGGAGCAGAACTGTGCGCACTTTTTCCGCGGCACGTCACTTCAATCCCAACGACCCCTTTTTGTGCATACCCAATCATCCCACTCGTCGGTTCTGTGATCAGTAGAGCATCTAAATCATCCGCATGCCCTTGTTCGGTCAAATGACGAGCTCCTGTCATGCCATTCTCTTCATCGGATGTAATCAGAAGTTTGACGGTATTCGGACGGTCTTGACGTTCCTTGTATTGAATGAGCGCTTGCACCATCGCCATGACACCTGATTTCATATCTGAAGCCCCACGACCATAAATGCGTCCGTCTTCGATTTCACCACCGTATGGATCTTTCGTCCAGCCGTCTCCTTGGACCGGAACCGTATCGAGATGACCAGATAATCCGAGTACAGCAGGACGTGAAACCTCTTCACTCGCAGGAACGGTCGCGACGAGACAAATCCGTTTCGGTGAGACTTCGATCCATTCTGTCGAGATGTGATGATCAATCAGTACATCGTACACATAACGTGCGACGGCTTCCTCTCCGTCCGTCGGATTAACGCTTGGAATTTGAAGACATCGTTGTAAGTAAGTAATTGCTGTTTGCATAAGTATTTCCTCCTTTACCTATCCTGTACCCTGATAAAAATACTTCAGGGAGGTAAACGAATTCGGAAAATAATTTACGGAGCTGAACGTCTTGAGATAAAAGAAAACGGTGCAACCAGAAGGTTACACCGTACCTTACTCATTCACTTTTTTCTGCTTCGTCTTTCCACTTCGAATCGATTAACATCTCTCCCGGCCATGTATAAGCCATGATGCCGCCGTCTGCTGTGATATCCTCACCTGTAACATATGAGCTGTCGTCAGAAGCGAGGAAGAGGGCGACTGTTGCCATCTCGCGTGGTTTACCGAGTCGTCCGAGTGGTGTAATCCAAGCGTTCGCATCGCGGAACTGTTTGCCTTGCTCTTTTTCTTTTTCACCGACGAGTGTATCGATGAGTGGTGTTTCGATTGTTCCTGGTGATAACGAATTGACACGAATGCCATGACGCGCATAATCGATTGCCATCGCGCGCGTGAAGTTCGCAATCCCACCTTTCGCTGCGTTATAACCGGATCGGTTCAAGTCAGCTGCGCGACCAGACATCGATGACGTATTGATGATTGAACCACCGTTATCAAGCATGAGTGGAATCAAGAATTTACTGACGAGGAATGTACCGCGCAAGTCGACCGCGATGATCCGGTCGAAGAGATCGATTGGATACTCGTGGACTTTCCCGCCTTGTTCATCGATTCCGGCATTGTTGAAGAGGACGTCGATCGTACCGTATGTCTCTTTGACGTGCTTCGCAAGTTGCTCGACACTCTCGACGTCTGAGACATCGACATGGACGGCTTCCGCTTTCCCACCTTGTTGTGTAATCTGTTCTACTGTTTGTTGTGCTTTTTCAAGTGAGACATCGGCACAGACGACCGTTGCTCCCTGTTCTGCGAAGACAAGTGCAGTCGCTTGTCCAATCCCTGTTGCCGAGCCGGTAATGACAGCTACTTTTTGATCGAGTCTACCCATTATTAAATCCCTCCTAAGTCGTATCGTTCACCTTATGAAACATTCCCGGAGAAATGGAGATTAAACCCATCGATGCGTCTAGTGTTAGAGGATAGGGGGTACATCTACAACAGCACAATCGCTGTATAGAGGGAGATGAGAACGCTGACATCCGATCAATGGCAACTTGCCAAAAAATTATTACACGAAGCCGTCCAGTACCAAATGACACTCGAGAAGAGTGCATTTGCAAGTGAATTGATCGACCAAACGACACCTGTCCTCTGGTTTGGTGATGCGACGCGTAGCAGTTGGGTGACGATCGCGACGAACCCATCCCGATCGCAGTTTTTAGACCGAACAGGTGCATTACGATTTGACGAGCACGGTCCACTTTTCATACGTCCACAATCCATGACGTGGAATGCGTATTTACAAGAAGAGACATTGACGGAATCGATCCGACGCTTCAATCGTTACTTCAAACAACCAAATGTGTACCGAACCTGGTTCGGTCGACCAGGTGGCGGTAAGCTCGAAGGATTCTTGAACGGACTCGGTGCGTCGTTTTACGAGAAGACGTTTGATCCGGTCATTCATCTGGATTTTTTCCCGTTTCCGACACACCACTACATGGGAGCGATCAAAGAACGCAGCGTGTTGGAAGATAGTCCGTTCGGTCAGACATTTTTGTTACGCCTGCTTGAACTGTTCTCGATAAAAGGAATCATCCTGCTCGGTAAGGAACACACGGAACGATTTGCGAAGCTCGAACCAGACATCGCTTGGACGACCTATCGACCAACGGATTATCCGGACGCGATCTTTCAAGTTGGCTTTTCGTCACGATTTCAGGTACCCGTCGTCGGGCTCCATTTCAAACCAAGTGAACAGTTCATCGGTCTCGGTAATCGAAAGGATGAAAACGGCGTCAGCCATGGCACCTATGGGTCAGCAGAACACTTACGTCAAATCGGAAAAATCGTCCGTGAAAAAGTCGTGACATACAGTGAAAAAGGTGATTGACAGATATTTCGAACTCCCTAATAATAGGAGATGAATTAGCACTCTGTATGATTGAGTGCTAAAAAAGGGAGGCAGAATGAGCATGGAAACGAAACAATTTAAGGCGGAATCAAAACGATTGCTGGAGATGATGATTCATTCCATCTATACGCATAAGGAGATTTTCCTGCGCGAATTGATCTCGAATGCAAGTGACGCCATGGATAAGATGTACTACAAAGCATTGACGGACGAGACGATTTCGTTCGAAAAGGAACACTACAAAATTACGATCGAACCAAATAAAGAAGCGCGTCAACTCATCATTCGTGATACGGGAATCGGAATGACGAAGGAAGAACTAGAAGAAAATCTCGGTACGATCGCGAAGAGTGGATCGCTTGCCTTCAAAGCAGAAAACGAAGCACAAGATGGTCATGATATCATCGGTCAATTCGGTGTCGGATTCTATTCTGCATTTATGGTCGCAGACGTCGTCACTGTTGTTACGAAACCATTCGGCGGTGCGGTCGCTTATAAATGGGAATCGCGTGGTGTCGAAGGTTATACGATCGAGGAAGTCGACAAGGAAACCGTCGGAACGGAGATTACACTCCACATCAAGGCGAACGAGGAAGAAGAATCGTATGATGAATACCTCGAGACATATCGTCTGCGTAGCATCATCAAAAAATACTCGGATTTCATCCGTTATCCGATCGAGATGAAGGAACTCGAACGTCAGCCGATCGAAGGCAGTGACGAGACGGAAGAGGTCGAAGTCGTCAAGACGATCAACAGCATGGTGCCGATCTGGCGGAAGAATAAACGGGAATTGACAGACGAAGACTATACGAACTTCTACCAAGAGAAGCGGTATGGTTTCGACACACCGGCGAAACATATTCATATCAGTGTCGACGGCGCTGTTCGTTATCAATCGATCTTATTCATTCCGGAGCAAGCACCGTACGATTATTATTCGAAGGAATTTGAAAAGGGTCTTGAACTCTATGCCAATGGTGTCTTGATCATGGAAAAATGCAGCGACTTGTTGCCGGATCACTTCAGTTTCGTCAAAGGGATGGTCGATTCGGAAGACTTATCGCTCAACATCTCGCGTGAGTTACTGCAGCACGATCGTCAATTGAAATTGATCGCGAAAAACATCCAAAGTAAGATCAAGACACAACTCGAAGCACTTCTGCGCGAGGATCGCACGAAGTACGAAACGTTCTATCAAGCGTTCGGACGTCAGCTGAAGTTCGGTATGTACAATGATTACGGCATGCATAAAGAACAGGTGCAGGACCTCATCCTCTTCTACTCAGCGAAGGAGAAGAAGTTGATCACGCTTGCGGAATACGTCGCAGCGATGCCGGAAGATCAAGCACATATTTACTACGCCGCTGGTGAGAGTACGAATCGTTTAGACAAGTTACCACAATCCGAACTTGTGCGTGATAAAGGGTACGACATCTTGTACTTCACCGAAGAGATCGATGAGTTCGCGATCCAGATGCTCGTGACATATAACGAGAAGACGTTCAAGTCAGTCACGAGTAGCGATCTAGGGATTGAAGCAGAAGCGGCAGAGACGACGGACGCACAAGCGGAGATGTTCCAAGCAATGCAGGAAGTGTTAAGTGGACAAGTCAAGGAAGTCAAAGCATCAACGCGTCTAAAATCGCATCCCGTCTGTTTTGCGACGGACGGCGCCGTCTCGATCGAGATGGAGAAAATCTTGAAGGCGATGCCGAATAATGAAGGGGTAGAAGCGGTCAAGATTCTTGAATTGAATCCGTCACACGCGGTGTTCGAGTCTCTTGAGACGGCTTATCAAAACGATCGTTCGAAATTCGAGCGCTATACGAAACTGATGTATCAACAAGCATTGCTTGTCGAAGGACTCCCACTCGAGGATCCAGTCGCGTTCGCGAATGATGTATGTTTATTAATGGTTTAAGTTGAAATGACGCTATCCGTATGAGGATGGCGTCATTTTTTACAAAAAAGAATAAGTTACTCTGCAAAATGTTGAATGAGCTGTTTCATCAAATAGGCTTGGTTTTCTTCGAATTGTTTTTTTCGATGACCGTTCGCGCCAGATGGATGGGGGAAGTTGGAAAGAAGCTGATGCTGTTCGATTCGTCCATCCTGAATCAATCCACGGACTTGCGTCTCGACGACCCGACCGAGTGGAATTAATAACGCTGGTTTTTGTAACTGATTGATCTCAGCGACGAAGTGTTCTTCCGCGTAGTGCCTCAATAAAGGACTGCGATTGATCTTCGGTTGATGACCCGAGTAATTCTTTTCGCGATAAAAGACGGGTTGCTTTAACAGCGACGTCGGATGTAACAATTCCTGGTGTTGATGAAATAAGCTAGCTGTTGTCTCGATTCCGAGCAATGCTGGAAGCTCGAGTGTATCAAGCATCTGGACGAGGTTACGTCGCATCGTTCCGGCAAAACTGGCTGCATATTTGACGATGCGTGCCGTCCCTTCTAGTGAAGCCCCATGATGGAGGGCATCCGTTGCTTCTTCGAAAGCGATTCGCATCTGTTCAAAACCTGGTGTGATCCCGATGATGACGACTTTTGCTTCAGTATTGACATATTCGCCAATCGGAGAGTAATAGACGGTCAGCTCGTTCTCCTGTTGCAATAAAAAATCGTCCGTCCATAATTCATCACGTCGTAACGTACGATCGTCAGGTAAGCTACGAATGGCTTGTTCAAATATAGTTAATGAATTCATGAAGAACCCTCTCTCTCTGTATTGGCACTATAATAACAAATAATACCATTTGAGACAATTACACCCTTTCACTATTTGTGTATAGGTATATAAAAAAGGACTCGAGACGAGTCCTTTTCGTGCATCATGCGCGTTCTTTGACCGAAGCAACTTCATATGTCAGAATCTCGCTGCCGAGCATTGGCGATTCTCCTGCCTCACTACTCGCAGGTCGACTATGTGACGCTTTGAAATCGTCACTCTCACGCCATGCTTGAAAACTCTTCATGTCTTCCCAGTACATGTTGACGTTCATTTCATCATGTTCTTCGATGTTTTGCGTCAATAAGACCTCGACGCGGATGAATCCGTCCATCGTATCAAGTCCACTTGGACGCGTAAAACGAGGAGCGAGAGCTGCAGCCATCCCTTTTTTGACTTTAATCCGGTTCGTAACGACGATCATCATAAAATCCCCTTTCAAAAAACGAGTAACGTACTTCTTCAGTATAGTACGATGAAGGCAAGAATGCCGGAAAGAAGGAACAAACGACAATGAATGAACAGGAATACGATCAACGATTACGAATCGAGACCATTGAGATGCAACATCTTTATGGTGTGTTTAGTCACTACAATCGATATGAACCAACGCCTTATGCGGCACTAGACGAATTATGCGAAACGTATTTGTTTCAAAAACAGGACACGGTCATTGATTTCGGGTGTGGGAAAGGGCGTTTGAACTTTTACTTACACGACCGATTCGATTGTTCCGTCATCGGAATCGAGATGAACGGACAATTTTACGAGGACGCACTCCGGAATATGGCGAACTACCAAAGTCGACGGAAGCGGCGTTCCGGAAGTTTGCGATTTGAACAGACGTATGCCGAGCAGTATGCCATTCCGGATGAGACGAATAAGTTTTATTTCTTCAATCCATTCTCTTCACAAATTTTCATGAAAGTGATTGATCACATTTTAAGTTCGGTCGAACGTTCCCCGCGTTCGGTTGATCTCATCTTGTATTACCCGACCGATGAATACCGGGAGTACCTGGAGCGTCATACCGTATTCGAGCAAGTCGATGAGATTCGATTACGAGACCTCTATGAAAAAAATCATGACGAGCGGTTCGTCATCTATCGCTTTGATCCGAACAAACTGCTTCAAAACGGGTATAAATACAGTGAGGAAAGAAATAAAAGATAAGGAGGTCGGATGATGATCCGTTTAGAGCATGTCACGAAAGAGTTTGCACCGGGACGTGGAATATTCGATGTCAGTTTTACAGTTGATCCGGGGACGATATTCGGTTTCATCGGACCAAACGGATCTGGAAAATCAACGACTCTCCGACATCTGATGGGACTACTGGCTGCGGACGGTGGAAAGGCGACGATTGGCGGTTTTGATTGCTGGAAGCAAAGTAAAGAAGTGAAGCAGTTGGTCGGTTATTTGCCGGGAGAGATTAGTTTACCTGGAGACATGACGGGAGCAGACATGCTCGATTTGATGCAACAACTACATGCTAGCGATCCGGCACGGCGACAACTGTTGTTAAAACGATTTCCTTTTGAGACGAAGACGAAAATCCGCAAAATGTCAAAAGGGATGAAACAAAAATTGGCACTTGTCGGTTGCTTCATGAAGGATGCACCCGTCTATCTACTTGATGAGCCGACCAGTGGACTCGATCCTTTGATGCAAGAGCGTTTTTTAGAGTGGATCGAACAGGAGAAACATGCTGGAAAAGCGATTCTGATGAGTTCACATCACTTTCCGGAGATGGAAAAATCGTGCGATCGAGCGGCTTTAATCAAAGCAGGGCGCATCATCGTCGAATCGGATATTCATGAGTTGGTTCGATCGAGTCGAAAGACGTACACGATCGTCTTCCGAACAGAGGTGGAGGCGGCACAGTTCGCGATGCAAGTCGGTGTTGAACCGAAGCGGCTGGAAGTCAGTTTTCAAACGGACGAGACGCTGAGCTTAAATCAGGTGATTGCTTATTTAACCCAGTATGATGTACGGCTGATTCGTCCGTCAGCAGATGATTTAGAACAGGTCTTCTTGCATTATTATGGGGAGGAGGAATCGTCGTGATATTGCTGATCCGCTCTTTATTCAAGCAGGTCAGAAAGCCCGTGCTTGCTTATGCGATTGGAACGAGTCTCTACTTATTGATACTTGCGTTGCTATATCCATCGATGATGAAGACAGGTTTACTAGAAGCAAAACTAGAAGCGTTACCTCCAGAAGTCTTAAAAGCATTTCAATACGATAAGATGACAGGGTTCGAGAATGTACTGGATCTGCTCGGGGGGAACTATTATGGACTGATTTTTCAAGTCATTGCGAGTCTATTCTTGCTCTCATTAGCAGCGCGACTCGTTGCGCGACCAATCGACAATGGAGAGCTGATCGTCTATCTCGCAGCCCCGATCACCCGGAATACGTATACGTTTGCTGTCGCGATCGTCATGGGTATCGCAAGTATGGTTCTCGTAGGACTGAATGGACTCGTCTTGATGGTATCCGACTGGTGGATGACAGATATTTCGATCAATGACGTCATCTTATGGCGGATTCAACTCAATGCGCTATTGTTACTCTTGGCGATCGGTGCCTTTACGTTATTCGTTGCGACGTTATTTGACGAAGAACGTCGTGCTTTTTCGCTTGCTGGTAGTGTGCTTATCCTATCGATCGTCTTGACGATTCTGTCGGAACTAAGTGACAAGACGGAGTGGCTCCGTTATCTATCCGTCTTCTCCTTATTCAATACGACGCAATTACTAGAAGGAACGAATCATTTTCTTCTTCATTCGATTCTTTTACTCGTCCTCTGTCTCGTGTTCTTGACCGGAGCAGTCGTTCAATTCGGACGTCGGAGTCTGTCGATTTGATCGAAAGTGGCGCAAAAACTTTATAGAAAGTGAACATTTAGGATTTGAACGTTGCGTCAAGCGCTGATTTTTACTAAGATAAAGGAATGTTGTAGTTCTGGAAAAAGAAATGAGGTCTTTCGAAATGAATAAACCATCCATTTATGGATTAACGCTTGAGCAGATGACAGAATGGTTATCGAATCAAGGGCACAAACCATTCCGTGCCAAACAAGTATGGGATTGGCTCTACCGTAAACGTGTCACGACTTTCGCGGAAATGACGAATGTCAACAAGGATTGCCTTGAGTTGTTAGATCAGAGTTTTACGATTGACTCGATGACAGAAGCGGTCAAGCAAGAATCAGCAGACGGAACAATCAAGTTCCTTTTCAAATTATATGATGGCAACTTGATTGAAACGGTTCTAATGCGTCATAAGTACGGTCTTTCTGTCTGTGTTACGACACAGGTCGGCTGTAACATCGGCTGTAGCTTCTGTGCAAGTGGTCTGATCAAAAAGAGCCGCGACTTGTCAGCAGGCGAAATCGTTGAGCAAATCATGAACGTCCAGCATCACCTCGATGCAGTCGGTAACGAAGAACGTGTCAGCCACGTCGTCGTCATGGGTATCGGTGAACCGTTCGATAACTTCGACAACATGGTCGATTTCTTGAACGTCATCAAGGACCACAATGGTCTTGCAATCGGCGCACGTCACATCACGGTTTCAACAAGTGGTTTGGCAGACAAGATCTACAAGTTTGCTGACTTGAAACTTCAAGTCAACTTGGCGATCTCGCTTCACGCACCAAACAATGAATTGCGTACGCAAATCATGAAAATCAACCGGGCGATCCCGCTTGAGAAATTGATGCCAGCAATCGATTATTACGTTCAAACGACGAACCGTAAAATCACGATCGAGTACATCTTGCTTCGTGGCGTCAACGACCAAAAGGAACACGCAGTCGAACTCGCAAAACTGTTCGAAGACAAACGTCACTTGACGTATGTCAACTTGATTCCGTACAACCCGGTCGATGAGCACGGTCAATATCAGCGCAGTACGTCTGAAGATATCACGACGTTCTACGATACGTTGAAAAAGAACGGCTTGAACTGTGGTGTTCGTCTTGAGCACGGAACAGACATCGATGCGGCGTGTGGTCAATTACGTAGTAAGCAAATCAAAAAAGATAAAGTAGCATCCAAATAATTCGTTGGGCTTCTCATCGTTTCGGTGGGAAGCTTTTTTTACGATAAGAAATGAGGACATTCTATGACACGTACACGATTCAATGATTTTAACTTAAGTACACCAATTCTCGATTCAATCGAGCAACTCGGCTACACGACACCAACCGAAGTCCAGCAATCCGTCATTCCGGTCGTACTATCTGGAAAAGACGTCATCGTCAAATCACGGACAGGGAGCGGAAAGACGGCATCGTTTGCGATTCCACTGTGTGAACTCGTCGAGTGGGAAGAAAACAAACCACAAGTCTTAGTCTTGACGCCAACACGTGAGCTTGCCTTACAGGTCAAAGAAGATATTATGAATATCGGACGTTATAAGCGCATTAAAGCGACAGCTGTCTTCGGCAAGCAACCGTTCCGCGGACAAGTCACGGAGCTCAAACAAAAGACACACGTCGTCGTCGGCACACCGGGACGTGTACGCGATCATATTGAGCGAGGCACGTTATCGCTTGAGAAAGTCCGTTATGTCGTCTTGGATGAAGCGGATGAAATGCTGAATATGGGCTTCCTCGATCAAGTCGATGCCATCCTGTCCGAGTTACCAAAAGAGCGGATGACACTGTTGTTCTCTGCGACCTTCCCTGATGATATCGAACAGTTGAGCAATCGCTACATGGACGCACCAAAACGAATCGAAGCGGGTGAGACCGTCGTCTCGACAATCACGCATAGTTATATTTCGGTAACGGATAAGACAAAATTTGCGATTTTGAAAGATGTCCTCGTCGCTGAAAATCCGGATCGCTGCATGATCTTTTGTCGGACGAAAGAACACGTCGATTTCGTCGCGAATGGTCTCCACGCACATGACTATCCGGTTGAAGCAATTCACGGTGGAATGGAACAAGACGATCGACTCGATGCGATGAAAGCCTTCCGTGCCGGGAAGTTCCGAATTCTTGTCGCAACAGATGTCGCGGCACGTGGGATCGATATCGAGAACATCACGCACGTCATCCAGTATGATCTCCCTGTCGAACGAGAAAGCTACGTTCACCGGACCGGTCGGACGGGGCGTGCAGGAGCAGCAGGACAAGCAATCAGTCTCGTCACGCCGGCAGACGAACGTCGCCTAAAGGAAATCGAGCAGTATCACGGGAAGCTGACACGTCGCCAAGCACCGACAGAAAAGGACTTGATGCGGACAGCGGATGCATTCGAGGAGAAGATGGCGACGGAAGATACGCGTTCTTCGAAAACGGAACAGCTTGATGCGGACATCATGAAGTTGTTCTTTAACGGCGGGAAAAAGAAAAAACTCCGTGCCGTCGACTTTGTTGGAACGATTGCTAAGATTGAAGGCGTCACGGCAGACGATATCGGGATCATCTCGATTCAGGATACGTTGACGTATGTCGATATCCTCAACGGGAAAGGTCCGCTTGTCCTCCGGGCGATGAAGACGACGAAGGTTAAAGGGAAACAATTGAAAGTGTACGAAGCATTCAAGAAATAAGACAAGCCGGTCATTCTCCGCTTAAGCGAAGAGGGACCGGCTGTTTTGCGTCAAGGCATGGCCAAGATGGAGTCCGCTAGCAGCTGCTTGGGCAAGCGAGTGTGTCGCACCGGAACAATCACCAATCGCATAGACACCGGGACATGTCGTCTCAAACGTCTCTGACGTCTCAAGCATCGGTGCGTAAAACTTGCCATCTAATCCGTAAAGCAACGTATCTCCTGGAAGTTCCACTTCAAGGAGTTGCTCAAGGCGCTCTAAAAACGCTTCTAAGACAAGCAGGTCTTCTGCAGGTACTTCTGCATGCAAATTACCGGGAGACGCGGTTAGGGAAGGGATGACCGTGTTACGACTCAATTGATCGTGTGCCGTCGCTCGCGATGTTCGGAAATCACTGAGTCGCTGAATGAGAATGCGATCACCACCTTGGTTGATTCCGCCAATGATGCGCGCGGCATACGCATTCGCTTTCGCTAGTGTCGAAAAATACCGCGGGAGAAATAGTGTAAAGTTCAGATTTGTCGAGCCGTCTGCCGTCTCGTGGACGTTTTGACCGTCCGGCATGACGAGTCCTTCTTGATATTTGCGGATGATCCGTCCGCGCGGATTCATGCAATAGGTGACGGCTTGACCGTAAGGCGAGTCGTAACCGAGCTTCGTCTCGAACGTCTCTTGTAACAATGTCCGAAATAGTCCCTCATCCGTCTCAATTCGCACCCCGAGATCGAGTCGAGTTCGCTGTGGGGTGACACCAAGCGTCGCTAACTGGTGCAACGTAAAGTCTGCACCTGAACGACCTGTCGCGAACACGATCCGTTGACTGACGAAGGTCTCGTCCGCTGTTTTGATCGTAAACGACTTCGACTTCGTGATCTGCTCGATTGTCGTTTCGAATCGGGCATCGAGACGCGGTAATAAGGCGTCCTCAAACGCCGTGAAGACAGCAGCTGTCCGTACTGTGCCTAAATGACGGACGGTCGTCTCGACCGAATGTAGACCGGCGCGGCGGGCGCGAGACGCTACAATAGGGGAATGCGTCGAATAGGTCTCAACTGTACCTCCACCATATGTACATAAAAGATCATCGACTTCTTGGAACAGTCGTCGAGTCGTCTCTTCACCGATTTTTGAGACGAGTTCTCCACCGAATCCCGTCGCATAATTAAACTTTCCTTCTGATTTGCCAAGCCCTGCGAATCCAAGATACGCATCTTCTGCTGTTCGTTCGCGAATCGGTTTTCCGGCATCGAGCAGTAGGACGCGTTGTCCGTCTTCAACGAGCTGATGGGCGAGGAAAATTCCTGCTACACCAGCTCCGATAATCGTCACATCATACATCGCTGACATCTCCTTTTCTTTGAGTATACAAAAAAGCCGGATTCCTATGAAAGGAATCCGGACTAGGTGAAATCGCTTATTTCCACTCTGCGATGTCAGCGATTGGTAGACGAACCGATGGGTATCCTGCGTCCACTGCTTTACCGATTGAAAGCAACATGACTGGGAGGTAACGTTCTTTTTCAAGACCGAATGCTTCTGCGATTTGGTCTTTTTCGTAACCACCGATTGGGTTTGTATCGTAACCGTGTGCACGAGCAACGAGCATCAATTGCATCGAAACGAGACCTGAGTCGATCAAGATGCTATCACGTAATGTTTCAACGTCTTCTGGACGGTAGAACCCTTTGATAGCTGGTACTTGGCGATCACGTACTTCTTGCGGCATAAGACCTTTTTCCACAGCCATATCATAGATTGTCTCGATGCTATCGACTGCGTTCATGTCACCGAAGACGGCGATGACAGCAGAAGATGTCTCGACTTGAACTTGGTTGAATTTTGCGAGTGGTGCGAGTGTCGCTTTACCTTCTTCGCTATCGATGACGAGGAAACGCCATGGTTGCATGTTAACTGAAGATGGTGCAAGTGTTGCTTCTTCAAGGATTTGTGTCATTTCTTCTTTTGAAATTTTTACGTTTGTGTCGTAGTTACGAATCGAGCGGCGTCCTTTGACGATTTCCATGAAGTCCGTTGTTGTTTGAGTAGTCATAATTATTCAATCTCCCTTGTGTGTGTTTTCTTTTTTTATAGTGTAAAAAAACTTATTTCCAGTCTGCGATGTCGTTGATTGGTAGGCGAACTGATGGATATCCAGCGTCCACCGCTTTACCGATCGATAGCAACATGACCGGTACATAACGATCTTTTTCAAGACCGAATGCTTCCGCGATTTGATCTTTCTCGTAACCACCGATTGGGTTTGTATCATAACCGTGTGCACGAGCGACGAGCATCAATTGCATCGAGACGAGACCCGAGTCAATCAAGATGCTGTCTTTCAAGTCGTTTGCTGATACGCTGCTGTACATCCCTTGGATCGCTGGTACTTGGCGATCGCGTACTTCTTGTGGCATGAGCCCTTTTGCGACAGCTGTATCGTAGATGTTCTCGAGTTGATCAACAGCGTTCATGTCACCGAAGACGGCGATGACAGCAGAAGATGTCTCGACTTGGACTTGGTTGAATTTCGCGAGTGGTGCAAGCGTTGCTTTGCCTTCTTCGCTATCGATGACGAGGAAACGCCATGGTTGCATGTTGACAGAAGAAGGTGCGAGTGTTGCTTCTTCAAGAATTTGTGTCATTTCTTCTTTTGAGATCTTCACGTCTGTATCGTAGTTACGGATCGAACGGCGTCCTTTGACGATTTCCATGAAGTCTGTTTGAGTTTGCGTTGCCATATTAAATCGACTCCTCTTTTAATTTAGGTAATGTGTCGGCGTTCGCTTCGATGCGTTGAATCATCTCAGCTAACGTCCGTTGTTCTTCAGCAGAGAATCCTTCGAGTAGGTTCTCGAGGAACTCATCTTTTTGTTCGCGTAATCGTGCAATGCGCGTCGCCCCTTGTTCCGTTAAGGAAACAAGAATCACCCGATTGTCAGCGGCTGAACGCTCGCGAGCAATCATCCCTGTCGATTCCAGATGTTTGAGGTGACGGGTCACCGCCGCGTGATCGACATTGACGCGTTTTTGCAATTCTTTTTGACTGATCGTTTGATCGACTTGTAGTTGAGCAAGTAGGTCCATTCGAGTCTGACTGAAACCATCCGTACAGAGATCGAATTTTTGAGCAATCGTCTTATTGACGGAGACGAGTGCATAGATCAAACGTCCTTTTTCGGTGCAGGAAATACTCAATCCATCACATCCTTCCCTTCGTTCGAAGAAACCTTTGACGTATCAAAGATTGATATGTAAACGAATATAACGTGTTTATTTTGATGGCGCAACTTATCTGCTTCTGACATAAAAAAAGATATCATTCACGCAGAATGATATCGAGTCAGGCGACTTAGCTAATTTGGCGTTCAGACGCTGGAATTCCTTTTGCATCAATCGCTGCAATGATCCGGCGGAAATAAAACAACCAAAATTGCAGAAACGGTCCAATCAGGAAAATCGAGAGGATCGTACCGAAGAAAACAGGTCCCCCAAGCAACCAACCGATGCCGCATGCCGTGACTTCCATGATCGTCCGCATCAGACGAATCGACGTTCCGAAGCGCTCTGCAAGTGTCAGCGTTAACCCATCACGTGGACCAGCCCCGTATCCGACAGCGACATACAGACCAGCGCCCATCCCAATGATGAAGATACCGAAAATCAGCCAGAGCGTATTCAACCAGATCGATTCAAAAGAGGGTAAGAGATGAGAACCAAGCACAAGATTCATGAAGACACCAACGAAAATCGCGTTGACGAGCGTTCCGATTTGCGGTGTGACGCGGTCTAATGCGTACTTAACGAAAACGAGTAATAGACCAACAAGTAAGATGATCGTTCCGACGGATAGTGGCGTCTTCTTTTGGAGACCAAGATGCAATACATCCCACGTCGAGACACCGAGTTCAGCCGTGATCATCATCGATGAGCCAAGAGCGAGTAAAAATAAACCAAGCAGGAAGAGTCCCCACTTTAACGTAGCGCGTAACAACCAGGAAGCGCGATGACGCGTCATGTCTGGCACCTCATTTCTTAAAATAATTGATTCGTTAACTGTATCATGAGGAAAGTGGAAGAAGAAAGACGAAATTTTCCGTTTTTTCCATCTTAAGAAGGAGGGGAAGGAGGATTGAGACCCGTATACTGAAGAAAAAAGGAGATGACCGAATGAAAGCGATCCGGCACCTGATTCGTTTTACATATATAGAAGCCATCTGTTGCGTCTTTCCCGTGATGATTTTCGCAGCGCTTGCTCTTTCACGTTATCTTCCTACTGAACCGGTTGCTCGATATGATCTTTTGTTGCTTTGGTGTATTCTCGTCCAAATCGTCTTACTCGTCACTCGTTATGAAACGATGGAAGAATTCAAACTGATCTTATTGTTTCACGTCATTGGTCTAGCCCTTGAACTGTTTAAAGTGAACGTCGGATCTTGGAGTTATCCGGAAGACGCTTTGACGAAAGTGGCTGGTGTTCCATTGTATGCAGGATTCATGTACGCAAGCGTTGCGAGTTATGTCTGCCAGGCGTTTCGGCGATTTCATTTACGATTTATAGCATTTCCACCACCTTGGCTTGCGATCAGCGTCGGGAGTCTCGTCTATCTCAACTTCTTCACCCACCACTGGATCTTCGATGCACGCTGGCTATTGATGGTCCTCGTCGTTCTCGTCTTCTATAAGTCATGGGTTCATTTTACGATCGAGCAAACGATCTACCGGATGCCGCTCGTCCTGTCCTTTTTATTGATCGCCTTTTTCATTTGGATCGCGGAGAACATCGTAACGTTCTTTAAAGGCTGGGTCTATCCGCATCAAGAAGGCGGATGGGCAGTCGTTGATCTTGGAAAATTGTCTTCTTGGTTCCTGCTTGTGATCATCACGGTTTTGATCGTCATCGTCGCAAAATACAAGCGTCAGGATCCGGCTGTGGAAATTCAACAACGTACCTAAGCAAAAAAATAACCAGGCTGTTTTTTTGAACTACTTCCGCGTTTTTTCGTTGCTATAGTGAAAAAAACGCAAAGGAAGTGGTCATGGATGATGCAACAGGTGATGGAACGAGCAACTGAATTGGTACAGATGAAATTAGCGGCCGTGGAGCGGTATGAAGATTGGCAACTCTGGCTCGACGAAGTAAACGGAATCGATGAATGGGTCAAGATGTCAGCGTATTATGCACCGCGCGACGTTCAAGAAACATTGGTCATCGATGAAGCAATAGAGCTAGAGCAGACCATCGTCATGCCACCGCAAGTACCGGTCGAGCCAGTACGCAAGCAACGTTATGCCTATACGTTTCAGCGGGGGTTAAAAGGCGGTACTTTACTAGAATGGTCGGGCAGTCATATTTCTGAACGAGACGTCCGCGATTGGAATCTCGAGCACGGCATGGAAGTCCGGGTCCGTGTCGATCGTCAGGATGATCAAAAAACGATATGTCGTGTTGAAGCCGTCGTCTCGACGGAGCGAATGAGAGAGAATCCGGAACGTGTCGTGTTTGAACAAGCAATCGTCAAAGCACATGGAATCATTGAGGAAACGGTGAATGGTCCACTGCAAGATGAGTCGGGCAGATCGTTCTATTATGTTGTACCGGTAGAAGACATGCGCTATTTCCGACTAGAAGCAGGGCAACTTGTCGATCTCGTCATGTGGCGGGGACGGAAGGATACATTAACGATTGCTTGGAAGCATCCGTTCACGTATGAAGAGCCGATCGTCAACGCATCATCCAACCGTCCGTCAGCGATAGAACAACAGGTAGTGAAGACGCCTGTGACAACAAAAAAGTCAAATCGGTATGCACGAAAAATGAAACGGCAACCGGTGCCGAAAGCTAAAAAAGCGCAGCGTCGCGTCCGTATGCCAAAAGAGCAAACGATTGAACCGATCGTAACAACAGCCGTACCGGGACAATTGATGGATTTCGTTGATAAGACACCGTTAGATTTCACGCGCTTCACAGGCATGCGTCTTGTTATCGTTGGAAACGAACAACAGACCGCTGTCTATCGTGAGTTCTTTGCGCCGACGGGGATCGAATTAATTCATCTAGCAGGGGACGCACAGTCCGCGAAAAAGATTGCTTGTCTCGCCAAAAAGACGGACGCGATCGTCGTCGTGACGAGCCGTGTCTCTCATGCAGCGAGTGCACATGTCATCGCTCAGGCGAAAAAGCATGGTATTCCATTCGCGATGGAACGCCTCGACGGTCGACGTTCATTATATACAGCGTGTGAGCGGCAACTTGAGCGCGCTTGGTTGAAACAGAAACAAGAGGGGAAATTATTGAAAAATCAGTGAAACATTAGAAGTTATTAGCCGTAGAGTAAGGTGAGAACTTATTTTTCAAGGAGGACCTTACTCATGTCATCTCAATTAAAAAAAGCAGCGAAGGAGTCGCTCAGCGGTCGTTGGGGATTCGCAGTCCTAACAGTTATTCTGTTTAGTATCATTCAAGGTGTGCCTGGATTATTTGGATCAGATATAGATGAACCAGCTAATACGATGGATCTCGTCGTATCGTTGGTATCGATTTTATTGATCCCGGTCGGAGTCGGTTGGACTTGGATTGCGATGTCGATTGCTCGCGGAGAAGAAACGAAAGTGACGGATTTATTTGAACCATATGGTATGTTTTTCAAAGTGATTGGTCTAGCCATCGTACAACTCTTTTTTATCTTCTTATGGTTACTGCTATTAGTCGTACCGGGAATCATTAAATCATTTTCTTACATGCTAACGTTCTATATTTTGCGAGATGAACCATCGATTGGTATCTTAGAGGCCATTACACGCTCCCGAAAAATGATGGACGGGCATAAAATGGAAGCATTCCTTCTTCTACTGTCGTTTATTGGTTGGGCTCTTTTAGGAATCGTTACCCTCGGCCTAGCATTCTTGTGGATTACACCATATTTCAGTGTTACCTTTGCAAAATTTTATGATCGTGTTCGTGGTGAACAAACGCCAGAGCCAACATCAGATTTCGTCGCACCATATTAATACCGGATCCCGACACGATGTCGGGATTTTTTATGCTCGAAATAATTCCGATTGGAAAAGACGGTTTAATAGTTGCTTTAGTTCAGTGAATTTTGTACGATGAATGCAACACATCTTATCTAGAGAAGTCGAGGGACTGGCCCGAAGACACTTCAGCAACCCCGCCGTGGCGGAAGGTGCTACTTCCAGGAAGGGATACCTTCCGAAGATAAGAGCGGACAGGACAAGATACCGTCGCTCTTTTCGAACTTCGAAAAGAGCGTTTTTTTATGATAAGGGGGACGATGGAGTGGAGTATGGTTTTTGGTTACCGATTTTTGGGGGATGGTTACGTAATGTCGAGGATGAACAGATGCCACCGACCTTCGATTATGCGAAACAAGTCGCACAAACAGCAGAACGGATCGGCTTCTCGACGACGTTGATCGCGGAACTGAACTTGAACGATATTAAAGGTATCAAGGAACCGAGTCTTGAGGCATGGACGACGGCAGCAGCGATTGCTGCAACGACGGAACGCCTTGAGATCATGACAGCGGTTCGTCCCGGGTTCCATAATCCAGCGACGACAGCGAAGATGGCGGCAAACATCGATCAGTTGAGTGGTGGACGCTTTACGCTCAACGTCGTTTCAGCGTGGTGGGCAGAGGAAGCGAAACAATACAATGGTATCTTCACAGCACACGATGAACGCTATGCTCGGACGGAAGAGTTCGTCACGGTCATGAAGGGACTATGGGCAGATGCGTCACCGTATAGCTTCTCCGGTCATCACTACACGATCGAGCAAGCAGAACTCCATCCGAAGCCAGTCCAGCGTCCAGGGATCAAGCTCTACGCCGGTGGAGAGAGTGAAGCTGGAAAACGGACGATCGTCGAACACTGTGACGCTTATGTCATGCATGGGGGTACTGTTGAAGAAGTAGCCCATAAAATCAATGACATGAAAGTACGCCGGGAAACGACGGGACAAACGCCGCTTGAGAGCTTCGGTCTTGCTGCCTACATCATTTGTCGGGATACGGAAGAAGAAGCACTTCTTGAATGGCAACGCATCACGGACGTTAAGGAAGACAGCGCTGGTTATGCCGGTTATCAGGATTTCATCAGTAAATCGCAACTGGAGCAACAGGTCGAACGAAACGATTATTCCGTCTCGAACCGTGGTCTACGTCCGAATTTAATCGGAACACCAGAACAAATCGCTGAACGGATTCTAGCATTCGAAGCTGTTGGTGTCACGTTACTCTTATTACAATTCTCACCACAACTCGAAGAAATGGAACGCTTTGCTCGTGACGTAATGCCACTGGTCGAAGCGAAACGAAAGGTAGGTCAACAATCATGACAAAAATTCATATTCTCCACGAAAATCAAGAATGGACGGACCATCTCATCAAACGTCTCGAAGAACTCGAGTTACCGTATGAAGAGTGGCACTTGAATGAAGGGATCGTTCCGCTGGACGAACTGCCGCCAGAAGGCGTCTTTTACAGCCGCATGAGTGCCTCTTCGCATACGCGGGGGCATCGTTACGCGCCGGAGTTGACGGAAGGGGTCCTCGCTTGGTTAGAAGAGCATGACCGGACTGTCTTTAATGGAACGCGTGCGCTTCGTTTAGAAGTCAGCAAAGTCAATCAATACACGGCGTTGCGTAAGGCTGGGATTCGTGTACCGAAGACGACGGCTGCCGTCGGACGCGATCAAATCGTACAAGCAGCAAAAGAAATTGGCGTTTCGTCATTCATCACGAAACATAACCGGGCTGGGAAAGGTCTCGGCGTCCAGCTGTTCCACTCGATTGAAGCACTTGAAGCTTATCTCGACGGTCCGACATTCGACGAACCAGTCGATGGCATCACGTTGATTCAAGAGTATATTCAAGCACCAGAACCGTACATCACACGTTGTGAGTTCGTAGGTGGAAAGTTCGTCTACGCGGTTCGAGTCGATACATCAGAAGGTTTTGAGCTTTGCCCAGCGGATGCATGTGTAATCGACGACTTGTTCTGCCCAGTTGGTGAAGAAGCACCGCAAACACCGATGAAGTTCCAAATCGTTGAAGGCTTCGATGACCCAATCATTGAAAAATATGAAGCATTCCTCCAAGCGAACCAAATCGCGGTCGCCGGTATCGAGTTCATTAAGGATACGTCAGGTACGATCTATACGTATGACGTCAATACGAATACGAACTATAATTCGGATGCTGAGGCAGCTGCAGGACGCTACGGTATGCTCGAACTAGCGAAGTTCCTCGGTGCAGCCCTTGAAACAAGCACAGTAAAATAAGAATCTGCTCTCGCCCTGTCGCCGGACGTTACAAGACCGGATGACAGGGTATTTCTATAGAAAAAGGGGGCAGGTGTATGATTACGTGGAGAGAAGAACGACAGCTCGATATTCCGATTGAAGAAGCATGGCACTTGTTTGATCACACGCGACTGCAGCGTTTGATTCCAAATGTCGTCCAGCACGAGGTGATTGAACGAAAACCGGGTGTCGTCGGTTCGACCTATCGCCAAACGTATATGCAGGGCAATCGACTCGAAACCTATATCGTGACCGATTTAGCCTATACGAACGAGCCGGACTTCAAGCAAAATACGATTGGATTCACATTGGCTAAAATATTCAAGATCGAGATGACCTTTACGCTCAAACCGATCGACCATGATCGCTGTCTGTTGATCTATACGGGAAAAAATGAGGGGGCGAACTTTGTTGGAAAAAGTCTCTTGTCACTCGGTGGCGAGCGGGAGAACGAGAAAATCGTTCATGGACTGCTGCAACGTGTGGAAGAAGAGGCAGCAAAACAAAAGAAGAACAACGCATAAAAAAACGGATTCCCGCGCTTGGGAATCCGTTTTTAGTATCTTATCGATGCGTATACGATTTATGACCGCTCGGTAAACCAGAGAGGTAACCGACACCACCTGTTTTTTGAATCCCGATGCCGTCTTTCATCGCTTGTTCGAGCGCTTTTGGATCGACGGCCGTGATTTGTTTCCCTGTCAATGCTTCACCTGGGTGCTGGTAGTTGCTCAAGAGATAGCTATACCCACCAACATGATCGAGTGAACGGAGACCAGTTGCTTCCGCTCCGACTGGAACGGACAGAATCCGTGAAAGCTTCTTCGTCTTCAGATTATAGGCCCAAACGAAGTTATTCGTATGCAAGGAGCTATCTTCACCGATAAAGAGCGTATTAGATGTCGCGGAATAAGCGAGGTTATCTGGATTCGCGACGAGATCCGGATTCGCTGTGTTGCCGTAAGCATCCGGCTTCTTCAAATCTTCACCAATGACGAGTGCCTGCATATTCGTTGGTACGTAACGGCTGTCGATGCCTGTTGCACGGCCAAGATCGATTTCGAATGTTGCACCCGATTCGCGTTTTTCAAGCTGGATGTCGTCTTGGACAGCACCTTCTTGTTTTTCGGTACTGCCTGACACATAAGACAAGGCGATGTAGGCTTTTTTGTCTTGCTCGTTGACCGTGATGCCTTCCATCTTGTTGAATTCTGATGTTGCGCCAAGCAACGCACCATAACGGCGTGATTCAAGGAAGGCAGCTTCTTTTTCCTTACCAGGCTTGAGCTTCAAGTATTCGACTTTTTTGCTAGCAGCTGTTTTGACCGCTTTAAAGCCCGGAGTTGGCGCATCGGCTGTCTCAAAGATGTCGCTGAACTTCGTCCCTTTATCAATCAAGCGTTTGACTTCTTTATCGGAAGCATGACCAAGCTTGATCCATTCGAGATCACCCGCTCCGCCTTCTGTTGCGCGTGTTTGTTTGAACTTCGCCGCGTAAAGTGTTCCTTTTGAGAAATCACGTTTTTTGTCCGCGACGTACATGAACATCATCGTATTGTTTCCGTCGTCACCGAAGATCGCTGTCTTTTGATCCGGCAGAATCTGCATCATCTCGTGCGAGAAACGACCTGTACTGTAGTGTTTGACTGCTGTCGCTTTCCCTTTTCGGTCGACCGAGATTTCCGGTGTGAAGCCGTAGAAGTAAGGATTCGCTTTTTCGGTCGTTCCGAAATAACGCTCAGCGAAGGCATTTACTTCTTTATAAGCAGTTGACGTTTTGTCTGACTCAAACGCACGGGCATCTGGTTCATATTCCTCTGACCCAAGGTGCGTTCCCCATGGCGTCGTCGAACCGTTACATGGTGTCCAGAGTCCATTGACGTTTTCAAAATCAATCTTGCTGGCTTTTTTGACAGCAAGTTTCCCTGTCTTTTTATCTTGTACGACTTCCGTTAATGTCATCGATGCTGGAAGTCCCTTGACTTCATTACCAGCGTTATCGATCGAGTCATACTCGAAGTGAGAGACCATGTATTTTTTTCCGTGCACTTCAAGCAAACTATTCGAGTCTGGTGCATCTGAGACGAAGGCTTCCGGTTTGTCCGGTACACTGCGGTCGATGATCGGATTACCTTTAGCATCGATTGGTGTCCCTGCTGCAATCATCTCTCCTTTGTTTTCGACGATTTTATCTTGCGACAGGAACAGTTGATTATAGTTCAACGGTTTCACTTCTGTTTTACCGTTCGTATAGGTGACTTTAACTTTTGCTTCTGTATAGGTTTTTACCATCTGATCGATTTTCGTCGGTGCATCCATCGACAAGAATTCGACCTTCTTGATGTTGCGTGTACTATGAGAAGAGCTATGGGCATCCGCGAACATCGGGACCATACTTGATGACAAGACCGCTGCTGATAGACCAACCATGAGTGTTCGTTTCATTTTCGTTTCCCCCAAATGAGTTTGTGTTGTTGCTACATTTCCATTTAATCAGTCGATTATGTAGGGGGTGTAAAGAAACTTGGTCAGTTTTATCTCACTTAGTTAATGTTTTCTTTACAGTAAGGTCAGCAAACGAGCAATCTGTGGATCATCGTGAAGTTCCTTTAATGGTCGGAAACGGACGGTTCGTAATTCTTGTTGGTCAAATGGGAGTTCGGGATCAATCCCGAGTTGAGGTGCAGAACTGCCTAAGGCACGTCGGACGAGAAAGCATGTCTCTGTTCCTTGATCAATTGAAATCTCGTAGAGTTGCCGTTCAATCGTGACGTGAAGATGCGTCTCTTCTAACACTTCGCGCACGACGGCTTGTTCTTTTGTTTCGCCACTCTCGACACCTCCGCCCGGTAACGTCCAAAATGTCCGGGAAGGCGTGTGTAATTCGACCATTAGAATCTGTTGTTCTTCGATCAACGCAGCGCATACGCGGTGCCTCATGTCGCATTCCTCCTTCAACGTGTTCAAAAAAGAGACCGAAACGACAGTTCCGGTCTCCTCAAAATCATTGCGCGTATAACGCTGTTAGTTGCTGTTGGATCGTATCATTGTTCAAGTACTCATCGTATGTCGTTTCTTTATCGACGATACCGTTCGGCGTCAACTCGATGATCCGGTTCGCGATTGTTTCGACGAACTGATGGTCATGCGAGCTGAAGAGCATCGCGCCTTTGTAAGCAATCAAGCCATCGTTGAGTGCTGTGATCGATTCGAGATCCAAGTGGTTCGTTGGATCGTCGAGGACGAGGACGTTAGCACCGCTGAGCATTGCTTTTGAAAGCATACAACGGACTTTTTCGCCCCCAGATAAGACAGAAGCTTTTTTCATGACTTCTTCTCCTGAGAAGAGCATCCGACCGAGGAATCCACGGAGGAACGTATCGCTCTCATCTGCCGGTGAGTACTGACGGAGCCAATCGAGGATCGTCTTGTCCGAGCCTTCGAAGAATTCCGAGTTATCTTTTGGCAAGTACGACTGCGAAGTCGTGACGCCCCATTTGAACGTACCGCTATCCGGTTCCATCTCACCCATAAGGATCTTGAAGAGAGTCGTGATTGCGATATCGCTCTGACTGATGAACGCGACCTTATCCGTCTTGTTCAACGAGAAGCGGACGTTATCAAGGACTTTGACACCATCGATCGTCTTCGAGATGCCGTCGACCATCAAGAGGTCATTTCCGATTTCACGTTCCGGTGTGAAACCAACGAACGGATAACGGCGTGACGATGGACGAATGTCGTCGAGTGTGATTTTATCAAGCAATTTCTTCCGCGACGTCGCTTGTTTCGCTTTTGAAGCGTTTGAGCTGAAACGCGCGATGAAGGCTTGAAGTTCTTTGATTTTCTCTTCTTTTTTCTTGTTTTGGTCACTTGCCATACGCGAAGCAAGCTGACTTGACTCGTACCAGAAATCGTAGTTTCCGATATACAGTTGAATCTTACCGTAATCGAGATCCGCCATGTGCGTACAGACGTTGTTCAAGAAGTGACGGTCGTGGGAAATGACAATGACCGTGTTCTCGAATCCGATCAAGAATTCTTCGAGCCATTTGACGGCTTTCAAATCAAGTCCGTTCGTCGGCTCATCGAGTAAGAGAATGTCTGGTTTACCGAACAACGCTTGCGCAAGCAAAACTTTGACCTTTTCCGATCCTGTCAGCTCAGCCATCGTCTTCGAGTGAAGGTCTTCCTTGATGCCGAGTCCTTGAAGAAGCATTGCGGCTTCCGACTCCGCTTCCCAACCATTCATCTCAGCGAATTCACCTTCGAGTTCAGCAGCACGCATGCCGTCTTCGTCCGAGAAATCTTCTTTCATATAGATGGCATCTTTTTCTTTCATGACTTCATAGAGACGTTTGTGTCCCATCATGACCGTTTCGATGACTTGGAATTCTTCGTATTCGTAATGGTTCTGACGGAGAACGCCTAAACGTTCGCCTGGTGTGATGATGACATCGCCTTGTTGTGCTTCGATGTCACCAGCGAGAATTTTCAAGAATGTCGATTTACCAGCGCCATTTGCACCGATCAGACCGTAACAGTTACCTGGTGTGAACTTAATGTTGACGTCTTCGAATAATTTTCGATCTGCAAAGCGAAGACCGACGTTTTGTACTGTAATCATATAGAGATGAACCCTCGTTTCTAGTAAGTGATGTGCTCATTCGAGTGTACCACAAATCGTGATCTGTCGTAGAGCAGGCAAAGTTCCCTCCATATTAGGACAGAAATTAAAAATAAGCAACCGGACATTTAAAAAAATGAAACATTTTCCAGATGGATACGTAGAACAAAGTAAGGAATTCGTTAGAGGAGGGGTTAGATGGCCATCTTTTTCACATTATTGTTTTTCGCCCTCATCGTTTTGCTTGGCATGGAACTCTACCGCTATATCCAAGAAAAGATCGATAAAGGAGATTCAGAATGAGAGAAATCAAACCGAAGAAAAAAATTCGCCCATCGATGATCATCGCAGGTGTGCTCGTACTAGCGTTGCTTGCAACAACACCGTTCATCGTTGAACAAATCGAACCTGGACAAGTTGGGGTCGTCTATACACCGTCAAGCGGTGTCAAAGATGAGACGTTATCGCAAGGCTGGCATGTCGTTTCACCGATCACACGGGTGACGGAGTATCCGATCCGGACACAGACGAAGTCGCTTGAGAACATGACACTTGCGACCAAGGACGGAAAGAACATCGTCGTCGACTTTACATATAGCTTCTCCGTCTCGCCGGATAAGGTGACGAAAGTCTTCAATAAGTTCGGACCGATTGAAATCGATGAGATCGCAAAAGGATATCTGAAACAACGTCTCTATGATGCATCGCGTGAGCAAATCTCGAAAGTCACCGTCCTTGAACTATTCGGTGAAAAATCAGGGAATGTCTCAACGAGCATTCAAACGCAGTTTGCAGAAGACGTCAAGGACATCGGTTTCATCATCGAGGATGTCGCACTCGGTGCACCGAAACCAGATGAAAAGACACAGGAAGCGATCGATGCGCGTGTCAAAGCGTCGCAGGAACTCGATAAAAAGAAGACGGATCTTGAAATCGCTAAAGCAGAAGCAGAGCGTCTTCGCGTAGAAGCAAAAGGAGCAGCTGATGCCCGTTTGATCGAAGCTCAAGGGTTGGCAAAAGCTCAAAAAGAACTACAGAAGACATTGACGGAAGAAATGATTCAATACGAAGCCGTCAAGAAGTGGGACGGGAAGTCACCACTCGTCAGTGGATCGGGGAGTATGGTTCAATTACCGATTCCAGATGCTACAACAGAAGAAAAGAAATAAAGTAGACCTAATTTATAGGTCTATTTTTTATGCTGTAATAATAAATCAGTAGATTAAAGATAGATGTATTATTTAATTTTAGTATAGAGATAAAAAAACTTTTATTTTATATCTTTTAAATGTAAAATTTATGGTTTAATTCCCTTATTTAGAAGGGAAACGAACGTAAAAGAGGATTATTCAATTGAAAATAAGTATCAAAAAATAGGGGGGGATAATTTTTGTATAAAAATCGATCACCAAATACATTTATTATCTTCATGATTCTATTTGCGACAAGTTTTTCGATTCCGCACAGTCATGCGACGACCGACGAGCTAGAAATACCAGACCCTTTGACGTCATCGTTTTGTGAAAAGACGTTGAATGATCCAATGAAAGAGAACTTGCTAAAAAAAGAAGAACGGATCCAATGCGAAGAACTCTTGGAACTAGAGCAGATATCCTCACCTGAGAGCGAAAATCCACTAACATCCGAGACAACCCCACCTGAGAGCGAAAATCCACTAACATCCGAGACAACCCCACCTGAGAGTGAAGACCCACCAACATCCGAGACAACTCCCCCTGAGAGTGAAGACCCACCGACATCTGAGACAACCCCACCTGAGAGCGAAGAACCACCGACATCTGAGACAACCCCATCTGAAAGCGAAGACAAACCGACATCGGAGACATCGACACCTGAGAGTGAAGACCCACCAACATCCGAGACAACCCCACCTGAGAGTGAAGATCCACCGACATCTGAGACTTCGTCAACTGAAGAAGATGAAACAATAGTAATTGAGCAACCTCAGTCAGATGATAACGAAGAAAGTACACCTAATTCTGAAACATCGAAGTCAGACAAAGGAAAAAATACAGCAGTTCCTAACTTACTTTCCATAAGCTTATTAGGTACTTCAAGCTTAAGTGCAAGTTATCAAGAGGTTCAAATTGAAAATGACGGTACTAGAAAAACGATTGAATTAACGAATCGATTTTCCGCATTTCTAGGATTGGGGCTTTCTAATAAACAATATATTGTTTTTATCATTCCACCAAGTATCATGGATAAAATTAAAGCAGAGAGTGTTTATTTAGAATATTCCAAGTCGGGAAATATTGTTAAAAAGGAAAGTGTTACCATTGATAAAACAAATAATTTGATTTATTGGAATACGTCTTCGATTATTTCAGTAGGGTTGCTAGGGTTATTAAACAATATCGAATATAAACTTGTTTTCGAAATAAATAATTTACCTATCAATTCTACAAATCAATACACTTTCAAAAGTGCTGTCATCGATGAAGCGATTGATTTAAATATTTTAAGTAATAGTACAGCATCAGCAGATTTAATGATTGGCTCAACACTTCGTTTGACGACTCCGACCACTCTTGATTTTGGTAGTCATGAGTTGACGGGGCGAGAGAAGATTATTCCTCGTGTATCCCCAATGACGATTGCGATTTCTCACGAAAATGCCACAGGATATAACTGGAAGTTACAAGCGAGTCTCAGTCGCCCTTTGACGAGTACGACAGGTGATGTCTTAACCGATGTTCTTTATTTTAAGACCGCTTCGAAAACCCAATTACTGCAAACAACCGCAATTGAAGTGGCTACGGGAACGATGTCGGCGAGTTCAAATCAGACACCGTTGACGTACGCTGAAAATGAAGGCATCGTTCTCGATTTAACAGGAAAATATCCGAAACCTTTATCGTATAGCGCAGACATTCAATGGAGTTTAGTCGATGCACCGTGAAAAGGGGAGAACAAAGATGAAAAAACGCTTTGCTTTTTCAACGATCTTGATAAGTACTGCTTTAATATTAGGAACGACCTCTGCGTGGGCTGCGAATACCTCAACGGGAACATCCAAGGCTGAAATCACATTTACGACGAATGCAGCACCGATCATCGTCGATCCAGACTCACCTAATCCGAATACTCCCTATAGACCTCAGGATAACGGAGGAAATACGCCAACCGGAAACACAGGACCACTCACACTCGATTATGCACCTAACTTCAATTTTGGCTCGAACGAAGTACTTGTTAATAAAGCACTCTTCAAAGCAAAAGATCAAAAGCCCTTTTTACAAGTAACGGATCGACGTATTCTCCCTACGAAATGGGATGTTAAAGTAAAACTCAGTACCTTTAAAGATAGCGGTGGGAAAGATTCCTTGGCTGGATCCACGTTGACGATCGATGCGGGTGATGTACAAACCTTGATTGGATTACCAATTAATGCAGCACCTACGACAGGAAATGTTACCTTAACACCTGGAAATCCGGGAGATGCAAAAGTTATTTTAGCATCAGCTGCTGGAACGTTTTCAACGTGGCAAATTTATTGGAAGGGAAACGGGACAGATAACGATCGCATTACGCTGAACGTTCCTGTCGGTGTTCAAGTCGAAGGAAAACATACCGCTACGCTCGATTGGACGCTCTCTGACGTCGTGAATTGATGAGAAAATGGGGGGAGAGAGATGAAACGATGGGGAGTCGGTTGTCTAATCGTTTTGCTTTATGGATTACTTGTCTGGATGACACCTTCAGACAGTTTTGCAGAAGATCGTGTTAATTTTTCGGTCGAAGCGGTTCCGAATGCGTATCAGGTCGATTCCGGTGTAACCTATTTCGATTTAAGGATGCCAGCGCAACAAAAGACGAATCTTCAAGTTCGAATCTATAATCACGGACCCGCTGATCATACGTTTTTAACTTCAATCCGAAATGCCACAACGAATAATAACGGTTTGATCGTCTATGATCAGAAAAAATCCGTTCCATTAGCGTCGACTTCGTTGACGGATCTCATTAAACCGAATACGCAATCAACATTCATTAAAGGCGGAGAGTCGAAAATCGTTTCTTTACCACTTGAAGTGTCAAATGAGTTGGATGGGACATTGCTTGCCGGTATTCGGATTGAGAGCAAGCCGGAAGGTGAAACGACTAACGACAATACCATCGGCATTCAAAATCGTCATGCCTACGTCATTGGATTAAAAGTTCGTTCTTCAATCAAAGAGACTGCACCCGTCATCACATATGAGGGGGTGCAGGCAAAGTCCTCTTTTTCAAGACCTACTGTTTTCGTTAAATTAGCAAATCAAGCACCGACCATTAGTAAAACGATGAAATTCGAAGCGATCGTCACGAAAGGAAAAAAAGTCGTGGTTCGAAAACAAATGGACGTTCGATTCGCACCATCGATTTATATGAAAACACCGATTGAAACGACAGGAATCTTAGAACCCGGCACGTATCACATTAAGATCCGCGTTAAGGGAGAAGGCAAGACGTGGAAGTGGAAAGACAGCTTTAAGATTACGAAGCGTCAAGCGAATCAGATGAAAGAGCAGATACCCAATCGGGATATCGAAAAAAATTCGAACTCCTTTGTCGGAGAATGGTCAAAGGAACTTATGATGGCATCGACCTTAATCATCTTTTTATTAATCGGTTATATCTACCGTTTGAAAAAACAGCAACGCCAAGCATAAAAAAAGCAGATTCTCAGCGCTGAGAATCTGCTTTTTGATTAGCGAGCGGCTTGTTCAAACCCTTGAACAATAGCGATGATGACTTGCGTCGCTTTTACCATGTTATCAACGGAGATGAATTCAAACTTGCCGTGATAGTTCTCGCCACCTGTAAAGATGTTCGGTGTCGGAAGACCCATGTACGAAAGTTGTGATCCATCCGTTCCACCACGGATCGGCTTAATGATTGGCTGGATATCAAGAGATTCCATCGCGGCATGAGCGATATCAACGATGTGCATGTGAGGTTCGATTTTTTCACGCATGTTGTAGTACTGGTCATGCAAGTCGATTTCAACGCTGCCTGCTCCATACTTTTTGTTCCACTCCTCAACGAGAGCAGATAAGAAGTGTTTCCGTCCTTCAAATGCTTCACGATCGAAATCACGAATGATGTAGTCGAGCGTCGTTTTTTCAACAGAACCGTCAAACGAAATCAGATGGAAGAATCCTTCAAAACCATCTGTGAATTCAGGAGACTCTTCTCCAGGAAGACGATCGTGAAATGCCATCGCATGTTTCTGCGAATTGACCATCTTGTCTTTTGCTGTTCCCGGGTGAACGTTCGTTCCGTGGAAAACGATTTTAGCAGCCGCTGCATTGAAACTCTCGTATTCGAGTTCACCCAGCGGACCGCCGTCGACTGTATAAGCATACGTTGCATCGAATGCTTCGACATTGAAATGATGTGGTCCACGACCAATTTCTTCATCTGGCGTAAAGGCAACACGAATGCGACCATGTTTGATTTCCGGATGTGAAATCAAATGGTGCATGGCTGTCATGATTTCTGCGATTCCGGCTTTATTGTCGGCACCGAGTAATGTCGCACCATCTGTCGTCATCAATGTATGACCGATATAGTTGTGAAGTGCAGGAAAATCAGTGGGCGATAGGATGACAGACGGTGCTTCACGCAACGTGATCGGATTTCCGTCATATGCTTCCACGAGTTGCGGACGGACATTCGTGCCCGTGAAATCAGTCGCTGTATCCAGGTGAGCAAGAAAACCAATTGTCGGAATGTCTGCATCTGTATTAGCAGGTAACGTCGCCATGACATACCCATTGTCATCGACTGTGACTTCCTCCATACCGATTGCATTTAATTCTTCTACAAGCAAACGAGCCAGTGTCCATTGTCCTTCAGTTGTTGGAACAGTCGTACTCTCGTAGTTCGATTGTGTATCGATTTTCACGTATGTAGTTAGACGATCAATCAATTCTTGTTTCAAATCAAAAACGTCCCTTCTCGTCATAAGATACCTTCATCATAGCATGAAGACCTAATGTGAGAGAATTCTGAATCATGATAGACTAATAATGAAAAAGGGGGAATTCTTCATGAGAGCATTCGTAGTCGATCAGTACGGAAAAGACGCATCACTTATAGAAAAAGACGTCACACCTGAAAAAGCGGGGAAGTACGAATTACGCATTCAAGTCGAGGGGTCGAGTATCAATCCACTTGATACGAAGATGTTCTTCGGACACGTGGCAGCAGCATCGACGACTGGAATTCTCCAGGGCGATGTAACAGGGAGAGTCATTGAAATCGGCGAGGGTGTGACGTCTTTTTCTATCGGCGATCGCATCGTCGCATTCGGCGGTGGGCTTGGAACACGTGCTGGTGCGCTAGCGGAGGAAATGCTTGTGCCCGAACAGATGGCAGTCTTACGACCAAAAGAGGTCTCAGCTGAGATTGCTGGTTGTTTACCGGTGATCGGGTTAACGGCGATGGAGATTTTAAAAGAACGGATCGTAATTACACCAGGAATCCGTGTGTATGTAGCAGGTGGAACGGGCGGAGTGGGACACCTGACTGTTCAACTCGCGCGTCATTATGGGTGCGACGTCACAGCGAGCGCCTCTTCGGACGAGAAGGCAGCTTGGTTAGAAGCGAGAGGGATTCGCGTTCATCGGTATAAGGAAGAATCAGCTGAAGCATTGCTCAAACGACTGGATTTTGACGGATTCGATGTCATCATTGATACGGTGGGTGGCGATCATTTACAAGAATCGTTCATACTCGCTAAAGAACGCGGACGCATCATTTCGATCGCGACACGGACGACACAAGATTTAACGATGATGCATAGTAAAGCCTTATCACTTGAGGCTGTGTTCGTCGCACTTCCTTTGCTAAAAGGAAAAGTAGATGAGATGAAGCGACAGCAACATCACTTAGCAGAACTTATTCATTTAGTGAAAGAAGGCACAATCGAGATTCGGATCGAAGAGCAGATTCCTTATGAGCGCGATGTGTTAAATGATCTCTACCAACGATTTGATCAAACATCACATTTTGGTAAAGTGAGTGTGCGTCCAAGTCTTAAAAAATGATTCTTCATTTATTTTACATTTCCTGTTAAAAACATAAAAAATCCGCTACTGAAATTTTCGGTAGCGGATTTTTTAAATAATACGTCATTTGCGACGAATGAGAATACTTTTTTGAGCGAGTTGCGGCATAGAAGGAGGAGTCGGGAAATCTTTCTGCTCCGGTTGCTCCCATACGACTTCAAATTTTTGACGCAACTTGTTGAATGCTTGCTCAACAGCTTTTTTCAATTGTAACGCATCAAGAGCAGGGCTATCTGTCGTGATCGCAAGGAGTCCTCCACGATTCGTCAGATGAATGACTTTTTGGATCCAAGGAGAAAGATCCTGTTCCGTTCGAAACTGACGCGTCCGTGTATTGACGTGTACCGGCGGATGGAACAAGACGACGTCAAAACGAGTCTTCTTATCCGCTTGTTCGATATAGTCGAACGCATCTTGAACCAAAAGTATCTGTTCTTCAGGAGTAAAATGGTTCAACGTAAGATTATCTGTCGTCTTATTTCGACTACGTGTCGAGAAATCAACGCTCGTCGTGTGAGTAGCATGACCATGAAGTGCAGATACTGTCAAAGTTCCTGTATCAGAAAAGAGATTCAGTACGTTCTTTTCTTTAACTGAATCCATCAGAACTTTACGAAGTTCGCGTTGCGCGATATCGAAGCCAGTCCGCATGCCAGCGTCAAGGTCGTATGCATACCGTGCACCATGTTCCTGCAGCATTTCTGGAAAATCACCGCGTTCACCCATTAAAAAATCGTCGCCTTTGACGGGTTGAAGATCGATAAGAAAATCTCGTTTTTCATAAATGCTCTTATAGTGAACGAGCGATTCAAGCGCCTCGAGAATCATCGGGCGAAAAGTATAGATGCCTTCATTTTCGAAGAGGATGAGGTAATGATGGTCATAACAATCAATCGTCAGTCCACCAATACCATCACCCGCACCATTAAAAATACGGAAAGCTTCGGACTCTTCTTCAAAAAAGTCGTTTCTTTTGTCTAGAGCTTGTTCGAAAAGGCGTTTGAAGAAAGCAACATCGATCGTGTCTTGTTCATCCATCGAGAGTGTCCAACCGACACCCTTTTCTTGCTTGCCAAAATAGCCAGTTGCAAGGTATTCTTTATGTTCTGTCATCAGATGAAGCAGTCCACCTGCTTCTTTAATATGTTGCAAGGATTCAAACATTTCTTTACGTAACGCGGGATAACCGCTTCGAATCAATTCAATCCATTCGGATTTGACGACGATCGGATAGAGTTCACGGGGCATCTAATTTCCTCATTTCTACTTGTGGATAAGTGTGATTAGTATATCATAAACAGAGTTATCCACATGTGGATAACTTGATATAAATAAAACCGTTAATCCTTATGTAAGTAAAAGGACTAACGGTTTTTGTTATGATAAGCAAAGAACTGAAAAATCTACAGTGATTTGGAGTGAAACATAAAAATGAAAAAACATATTCAAGTCGTAGGGGCTGTCATTCGCAATGATCATAATGAAATATTGTGTGCACTTCGTAGTAGCCAAATGTCATTACCCAACTTATGGGAGTTTCCTGGGGGGAAAATTGAGCTACATGAAACGCCTTCACAGTCTTTAGTTCGCGAGATCAATGAAGAATTAAAATGTAACATTAAGGTCAAACAACCAATCGAAAAAACGACGTACGAGTACGATGCTATTATTGTTACACTGCATACGTTTGAAGCTGAAATCGTAACAGGAGAACCGATTGCCGTAGAACATGCAGAGCTTCGCTGGGTATCTGTTTCAGACCTTGATCAGCTTGAATGGGCTCCTGCTGATATTCCTGCAGTTGAGTACATTAAGAAAGAGTTTGCCACTCCTTAAACAGTTCAATTGATAGTGGAGAATGAAGTGACCAAGTCACACTAATCGGTTTAGAACCTGTACTTTGAAGATGCTTTAACTGGCCAAAGTATGTGAACGGTAGCGCTCTTCCTTGTTCTTTATCTGCTTTGCGCATGAACAAATGAATACGAATTCCTTCGCTCTCATGGTTTTGATATAAAGTACCCGCTTTACCTGTAGCGGTTGCATTGCTTTGAGACTGCCAGTGGAAACGATATTGATCTAAGAAATAATCGTTATATTTTAGTTGCTCATCAATGGCTTCATCTTTGTGTAAATTCACGAATAAAATGTAGTCGTCACCAGCTTGAGCTACGCCTTCACGCCAAGAACCTTCCTGACTTGGTGAACATAGGAGACGTTGGATAACAGAACGATTGTATGTTTGATGTAATAGAAACGCCTGATCTTCGATCAACCAATTAATTCGATCTGGTAGTTGGTGAAATGCAAGTAGACCTGCTTGGATAAAATGCATCATATATGAACGTAATTCAGTTAATTGTTGAAGTGCTTGAACGACTGTATTTGAAAAGCGATAGCGTTCTTCTGATACAGCATCTAGCAATTGAATACGATCATTTTTAAACGCAGTAGACCAGCGTTTAAAAAGATGATGAATAATTGGTCGCTTTGAAAAAGAGTGATTCGGTGATAAGGCGAATTCTTTGAAAACTTCTTGTTCAATATCTTGTACTGAAGCAGAGGGGTGATGCAGTAAATGTTTTAAAATTAGTAAGCTGAAGGGCTCACGAATTGGAAATAGTCCTTCGAGCTGTTCAACAATTTTGCGTGTAGTGTCATCGAGCAATAAACGTAGTTCTTCATCGGTAGCATGTTTTTCAAGTTGTTTAAGACGTAATGTACTTCTCCATTGCTGAACAATACTTTCAACAGCTGGCGCCTCTTTATGTGTAACTAAATCATTTAAACTCGGAGGATTTCCGATCATGCGTGTCAGCCTTTGATAACTTTCACGGAGCTTTTTGCTAGCTGAAAACTCTATTTTTTTCATTTGTTCAATAATAAATCTTTCTGTAATTGAATCTAGAATGGCTAAAGAACCTTCCGGTAAAATCGGAAAATGCTGTTTTACAGCAGTAGCAATTTTATAACGATCAATAGAATGAAACGATTGTTGACCAGACAACACAAGCGGTGCAACAAAAGCCTTTTGACTATTTCCGATAAAATCTAAAATCGTAACAAATTCTTTTGAGCTATGTTTACGTAAGCCTCTCCCCAATTGTTGAATAAAAATTGTAGGAGACTCCGTTGGACGTAAAAATAGCATTAGATTGACTTTTGGAATATCGACGCCTTCGTTAAACAAGTCAACTGTAAAAATATATTGCAGTGGATCTTGATCGTCCTCTAGTCGGCAAATGGCCTCTTCGCGTTCATCTTCGGACTGTTTACTTGTAACAGCCATTGCTTCAATCTGATGTCGTTTAAATTCCTGCTCCATAAACTCTGCATGATTAATATTGACGCAGAATCCTAGTCCAACAGCCTGATTACCACTGAACCCAAATTTACGAATCATTTCAACAATATAATCTGTTCGTGTTGATCGTTCGAGTGCAACAACAAGATCTTGTTCTACATAAAATCCGTTTTGTTGAGGAATAAGAGAATAATCAATCGATTCATCATCTTGAATCCCAAAATAATGGAATGGTGAAAGTAAATCTTGTGCTAAGGCATCATACAGACGTACTTCGTAAGCAACATTATAGTCAACAAGCTGAAAGATATTTTGACCATCCATTCGTTCTGGTGTTGCCGTTACGCCAAGCAAAAATTGGGGCTTAAAATAGTTAAGAATGTTTTGGTAAGAAGCAGATGAAGCATGATGGAATTCATCAATGATGATGTAGTCAAACGTATCCTTTAAAAATTGATTAAGATGAACCTCTTTTGAGAGTGTTTGAACGGTAGCGAAGGTAAATTGTGCATCTTGAATTTGTTGTGATCCTGAATATCTACCAAATGTATAACTTTCATTTGAAAAAACTTGCCTAAATGTATGCTCAGCTTGTGATAGTAGCTTTCCACGATGTGCAACAAATAATACTTTTTTAGCGTGAGCTTGACGGACATCAAATGCTGCTAAATACGTTTTCCCTGTTCCTGTTGCCGCAATGACCATTGCTTTTGTTTCTTTTCGCTCGCGCAAACGATTCAGTTCTTCTAAAGCTGGAATCTGCATGAGGTTTGGTTCAATAACGGTGTAATCGACAGCGGGTTCGGCAACTGTATCGCGGATAGAAAATGATCTTATAGGTGGTGTTTCTTGTTGGTACTGTTCGTATTGAACTAATAATTCTTCTGTACATATAGTCGCTTCGTGGCTGTTCCAAAGCTGTTCAAATAAGTTTTTTGCTTGAGTGACTAATGTTGTGACGGGTGTAGAAGGTATACGAATATTCCATTCCATGCCGTTCGTTAAAGCTGATTTTGATAAATTAGAAGATCCAACAATAGCACTATCCAACTGATCAGGACGAGAAAATAAATAGGCTTTCGGATGAAACGCATGATTTTTTTTAATCGGTTCATAAATTTTTACTTCGATATTGCTGAATTCCATCAACTGTCGGATAGCCTTCGCTTCTGTAATATTCATATAGAATGAAGTCAAAATACGAATTGGTTTGTTTTGAGCTTCTGCTTCTTTTAAGGCTGGGACAAGCGTCTGAATTCCAGAATGTCGTGTAAAACTCACCATCCAATCAGCAGCAGATGCTGTCCATAATTCTTGATTGATGTGATGCAATAACTGTTCTTGTTCAAGTTGGCCAGGAGCAATGAGTTCCCAAGCACGCAAAGAATTTTTATATTGTGTAGGTAAAGCATGAGTTGTGCTAGTAGTGAGTTCACGATGAAGCGGCGAGTCGATCGGAGGTTGATTTAAATGCAGGAGCCATTCATTGACCGTTTCAACCATTTGATCAGGTTTATCTTGTTTTTGTAAATGGTCTAAAGATTGATATAGTACTTGATTAAGGTGCGTAAGTAATTCTGTTGTGTAGTCATGTGCTGGTACAGAGACACTTGTTGTATCGGATTGTGAGTTAGCTTCAGTTGAAGAACGTAGTGTTTCATAATAAGACATGGTTATCCTCCGAATGATATTAAATGGTATTTATAATAAGTAAATCATCAATAATATACCAATAAATAGCTAAATAAAGTAAAAAATCATCATTTAACTAAAAAGTTAAACGATGATTTTAGTTTGTTAATTTGAGACTCGCTCCACAACAGCCTCAAGCGATACTTTAACATTACCAGCCAGTGCCCGCGTAATCATACACGAACTTTCCGCTTTTTCAGCAAGACGTTGCGCCTTCTCCAGATCACGATCCGACAGATCGGATGGCAATAAGAGTTTCGGACGATGAATGATCGCGTCGTATGTGAAGACACCGTTCGTGACATCGACGATGCCTTCAGATTCCATCGTTAACGAGACTTTTGGAATGTGACTACGCTCAAGCATCGCGGCAAGCGTGATGATATAGCACGTAGCAGCAGCCCCAAGTAACATCTCATCTGGATTCGTACCAACCCCTGGACCATCCATGGCGTCCGGAATTGAGATTTTTGTTTTTAGTTCACCCGTCTCGATTTGACCGACATCATTGCGATTGCCCGGCCAGTCTGCGGTTAAATGAAAATGGTGTTTCATGATCAATCGCCTCCATGCCTCCATCATACGAAGTTCAGCATGATTTTTCGCCTATTCTGCTCATGTACATACGAAGAGAACAATCAGCTAAAAATCTGGTCGATTTTTTCGATATCCTCTTGTGACAACTGAACATCTAACGTACGCAACGTATCCGTCACCTGATCCGGTCGTTTCGCACCAGGGATGATGGCATCGATGCCGTCTTGTGCCAAATACCACGCGAGTACGATGTGTGCGACTTCCGCATCATGTGCTTCTGCGATCGGACGTAGTTGATCGACTTTTGCGAGGTTTTCCTCGAAGACATCTTTTTGGAACAAAGGATCGTTTTTTCGTAAATCATCAAACGTCGTCTCTTTTGTATATTTCCCTGCCAATAATCCAGCAGCGAGTGGGAAGTACGGGACGAAGGACATACCGTTCTCAACGATATACGGGAGTAATTCTTTTTCCGCATCCCGTTTGAATAGGTTGTATTCCCCTTGGTAGACGTCGACATGTCCGTCTTTGTTCGCTTCCTTCAGTTGTTCGAGTGAGAAATTCGAGACACCGATTGCGCGAATCTTTCCTTCTTTTTTCAGTTCTGCGAGTGCAGCGACGGCTTCATCCTTTGGTGTTGATTCATCCGGAAAATGAATGTAATACAAATCGATATAGTCTGTCTGAAGACGTTTTAAACTCTCTTCGACCGATTGACGGAGAAAGTCTGGTGAATTGTTCATGACGACGTTTCCGTCAACGAACTGATGCGCACCTTTCGTCGCGAGAACGACATCTTCTCGAGCGACTGTGTCGTTCCAGACCTCACCGACGAGTTCCTCCGAACGTTCTGGTCCGTAGATGAAAGCTGTGTCGAGAAAATTGATTCCTTGCTTCAAAGCGACACGAACGAGATCGCGTCCGGCTTGCTCATCGAGATTCGGATATAAGTTGTGTCCACCGACAGCATTTGTACCGAGACCGATGGGGTGAACGAATAGGTTAGATTGACCAAGTTGAACATGTTTTGTCATGAAAATGACCTCCTTAAACGATATCGAGTGGTTCTTTTTTTGTTGGTGCTGGGAACGCTTGATCAAGTGCAGCGAGCTCTTCCTCTGTTAAATCCAGAAGCGCAGCGCGACCATTGGCTTCGACATGATGTGCCTGACCAGCCTTAGGAATCGCGATGACATCACCTTCACGAATCGCCCATGCAAGTAGAATCTGTGCCGGATCCACACCGTGTGTCTCAGCGAGTTCTTCGACAGTCGGATGATTCAGAAGTTGATCGCGTAATGAACCACCTTCTGCTAGTGGGCAATACGCCATCACTGGAATACCATGCTCACGTAGTAACGGTAATAATTCATACTCGATTCCGCGTGATCCAAGATGATAGAGTACCTGATTGACAGCGCATTGATCACCACCTGGCAGTGCTAACAGTTCCTTCATGTCTGATACGTCAAAGTTCGATACACCCCAACGGCGAATCTTGCCTTCTTGTTTTAAAGCTTCCAGCCCTTCGACCGTTTCTTTGAGTGGAATATCACCACGCCAGTGAAGGAGGTACAAATCGAGATAATCGGTGCCGAGGCGTTCAAGTGTGTTGGAACAAGCCTGCTTTAATGCTTCTCCGCCAGCATGATGCGGATACACTTTCGAGACGAGAAAGACTTCCTCTCGTCGATCTGCAATCGCGTCGCGAATCAATTCTTCAGAAGCACCTTCCCCGTACATCTCTGCCGTATCGATGAGCTCCATTCCACTATCGAGACCTACACGGAGTGCTTCGATTTCTGCTTCGTGCTTTTCCGACTCTTCTCCCATTCGCCATGTGCCTTGTCCGAGTGCCCGAACATGCGTCTGATCGGGAAACGTCACCGTTTTTTGCTTTAATGCAGCAAGTATCAACGTCTTTTCTGTTGCGTTCATCGTTCTTCCTCCTTTAGTAGAGAGACAATAGTAGGGTTTACCACGCGAACTCCGAACAAAAACGTCTTCTTCAATAGAAGGAGACGTCACCAATGCTCAAACAAAGGACCGTGATCACCGAATACAGGATCTTGAGTTGGGCGCATCACCTGACGAATACGTTGAAGATTTTCCGGGCGTTCACTTGTTTGACCTGTCAGCGTATCGTAGTCTTGACCATCCGGATAGGCACCGATCACTCGAAAGTGTCGACTTGTATCAAGTGCTTTATGTCCCGTACCTGCAGGAAGTAAAAGAATATCTCCGCTCGTCAAAGTGAAGGTCTTACCGAGCGGACCACCCAGCTGAACGGTTGCATGCCCTTCAAGAATCCCGATCACTTCATGAGCGATACTATGATAATGATGAAAGTCAAAAATCCCATCCACCCAGCTGTTACGCCAGTCATGTGCATGGAAGGTCTGTTCGATGTGTGATGGCTCTGCAAATGCGTGCCGATAAATCAACACGGGGAATGTCGGGTTGTTCGGAATGTGCCCGTCATCCTCAAAATAAAATACCTCAACGCGCATCTTCGTTGCTCCTTTCTCTGGTGTGGCACAAAGTAATAATTACATCTGTAATTACCCGTAATTAAATATCATCAATCGTCCGAGCATCTTTATGGCGTAACGAATTCGGAGGTGCTAAGATGCTTAAGTTAACGAAATTACAAAGGAGGCTTTCCGATGATCGCCATCGAAGCAAAATTAGAAGTACAACCCGCAAAACGAGAAGAGTTTTTAGCAGCAACTAAAACACTAGTTGCAGGATCACGTGCTGAAGCAGGAAACATCAGCTATGACTTATTCCAAAGCACAGAAGACGAAAATGTCTTCATGATGATTGAAAAATGGGAAGACCAAGCTGCAATCGAAGCACACAACACGAGTGCTCATTTCGGACAATTCGTTGCGTTTGCACAAACGGCTCTTGCTAAACCGTTAGACGTTCAATCGTTCCAAGCATAATCATAAGAGATTGACGTAACACATAAGGAAGGTATTCTAGGTTCGTGACCTAGCATATCTTCCTTTTTTGTTTCATGCGATATGATCGATTAAAGCCTCTATTTAAGTTAGAAGTATTCCACTTTTCTTTTACAATCGTATGACATTTCATTGAAACTGTTAGTTTTTCCCTGATTAGGGCATTATTCTTATAATGACACAAAAAAGGAGGCTTTTATCATGAATGAACGAACGAATGCACCAGAGTCGAAGCGATCATTCTTCAAGATGCCTCATACATATGCCATCATCATGGCGATTCTCGTCATCTCAGTCATCTTGACGTACACACTTCCAGCAGGACAATTCGATCGTGAAAAGCAAGACGGACAGACTGTCGTCATCGACGGTACATATCGCGCGGTAGAGTCTGCACCTGTCAATCTCTTTGGTTTATTTGAAGCAATCCCAAAAGGCATGGAAGCGGGTGCTGCGATCATCTTCTATATCTTTCTTGTCGGTGGTGTCTTCGGCATCATTCGTCAAACCGGCGCCATTGAAGCAGGAATCAATCAATTGATTCGCCGATTCGGTCAAAAAGGGCACATCATGATTCCGATGACGATGTTCGTCTTTTCGATTGCCGGGGCGACGATCGGGATGGCAGAGGAAACGATCATCTTCGTGCCGATTGGGATCATGTTAGCGCGTGCCCTTGGATATGATGCGATGACAGGAGCCGCGATCGTCAGTCTAGGGGCAGCGGTTGGTTTTGCCGGTGGGATGTTGAATCCGTTTACGGTAGGTGTCGCTCAATCAATTGCGGAAGTACCGCTCTTTAGTGGTCTCGTATATCGAACGGCTGTGTATATCGTATTTTTAGCGGTAACGATTCTTTATGTTATGAACTACGCACGGAAAGTCAAACATGATCCGGCGCGCAGTCTGGTTTATGATCTTGAACAACGTCGCTCGGAAGAAGCAGCGACGACAATTTCACGCTTTTCGAAACGTCATGCTTTCGTCTTACTGGTTTTAATCGGTGGAATTACGCTCAATGTGATCGGAATCTTTGAATGGGGATGGTATTTGACGGAATTAACCGCATCCTTCTTGATCATCGGGATGATTGCGGGAATCGTTACGCTTGGTGTAAACGGAACGTTCGAGAGTTTGATTGACGGTGCGAAAGCTGTGACGTTCGGCGCCTTGATTGTTGGGTTTGCTCGAGCAATCGTCGTCATTCTCGAAGAAGGACGTGTTATCGATACGGTCATTTACGGCTTATCGAATGCCGTAGGACATTTACCGACGTTCTTTGCTGTCATCGGGATGTACGCCGTGCAATTGATTACGAATTTCTTCATTCCATCCGGGAGTGGACAAGCGGCAACGACGATGCCCATCATGGCACCATTGTCCGATTTATTAGGGATCGAGCGTCAGGTGGCTGTCTTAGCATTCCAATATGGAGATGGACTGACGAACATGATTTTCCCGACGAGCGCGCATTTGATGGCATTTCTCGCAATTGCAGGCATTCCGTATGAGCAATGGTTACGCTTCGTCTGGAAACTCTTCGCGATCTGGATTGCCTTGGCATGTGCTGCCTTATTACTCGCTGTGACACTTGGTATTCAATGAAGTCGACCTTCCGGACAGGTGTCCGGAAGGTTTTTCAGTTGCAGGAATCGGGAAGCGTTATCACGAACGGAATAGGTAATGACTAAAGGGGGAACTGAAGTGACATATTCAATCGTTGGGTATTGTGAAAAAGAACAAGCATGGGGCGTTGCCGTTCAGTCGAAGTTTTTAGCGGTCGGGAGTGCTGTTCCGTTTGCGAAGGCAGGAGTGGGTGCGGTAGCGACACAGTCGTTTGCAAACACGACGTATGGTCCTGAAGGATTGCGGATGATCGAACAAGGCGCTTCAGCGGACGAAGTAATACGTCGATTAACGGAAGCAGATGAAGGACGAGCGGATCGCCAGGTCGGTATTATCGATGCGAATGGCAAGAGTGCGACATTCACGGGTGAGGGATGTAACGACTGGGCAGGCGGTATTGCCGGTAAACACTTTGCAGCGCAAGGGAATATTCTTGTAGACGGCAATACGGTGAAAGAGATGGCACGCGTCTTTGAATCGACGCAAGGTCCGCTTGCAGAACGTTTGTTGCGTGCGTTAGCAGCTGGTCAAGCAGCAGGCGGGGACTCACGCGGAATGCAATCAGCGGCACTGCTCGTCGTCAAGGAGGGTGGCGGATACGGTGGATTCAACGACCGCTATATTGATTTACGCGTTGACGATCATCCGAGTCCGATTGAAGAACTCGAACGCATCTATCAACTGCATACACTGTATCTGCAACCGAGTAAGCCGGAAGAAATCAAGCCGATTGATGATGTCTTAGAGTCAGAGTTGATGGATAAATTATTAGCGCTCGGCTACCGGGGTGATTTCGAAGACGCGTTCCGGACATATCTGCATACGGAAAACTTCGAGATGCGCGAACAAGCGGATCGTGCGATTGATACACGTGTTCTCGCGTATATTCGATCCCAATGAAAAATGACAGGATGGACCGCGGTCCATCCTGTCATTTTGTTCATACTTGTGTCGACTGGGCGCGAATCGGTACTTTAAATCCGGTCGCGATGAATCGTTCCATTTCCGGTTCCGATTTAGCGTTTAAGCCAACTGTTCCGTCTCCTTTTAATGCCACGTTCGTCAGCTTGACATGCGTGATGTCTGGACCGATCGTAATTCCGTGTTTAGCGGAATCCTCGATCCGAATATCACGAAGGCGTATATCCTCAGCCCCGTTTTCTCCACCAAAGATTTGAATATCCGTTTTCGCTTGACGGAATCCGCTCATCTTCAACTGACTGAGCGTGACGTTTCGTGCCTTATATTGAATTCCGATCATCGGTTGTTCTTGATAGTCATAATACGGATCACCGAGCACCGTAAAATCATGTATGACGACGTTACGGTAAGCGGAAACGACGAGTGCGCGCGGTTTTGAGTTCGCATATAACTCCGTATACTGAGGAGTTTGAGCGATCAAGCGCGTTGCGATGATATTGTAAGCCGTCTGAGACGTCGGATCAGTCGCCTGATGGTGTCCGATATGTCGGAAGTTAAAGGCACGATGATCATCAATCGATAGGTGACCGACGATTTTGACGGTTGAGGCAGCAGAAGAAGTCGCATGTGCCTTGATTTCGAGTCCACCGAAACACCGACTTGTTGCGTTGTTGAACAACCAGACGTCGCGTGATCCATCATCGATCTCGATTCCATTTGAATTGGAGAAGCCTTCTGCATGGGCACGTCCACTTGGGTCATGCATGAAGCAGTTCGAGATGAAGAGATGGTCACTATGGTGCGTCGTGATTCCGTCATCGCCGAATCCGGAACCGGTCAATCCGTCGAACCAGATGAATGAACTACTTAAGTTCGCGCGGGCGCCGTCCCCGTTGTAATTGTAATAGGGCGTCGAAATATCGAAACAGTGAAGTCCCGGGTTGACGGCCTCGACATCAAAGACCCAGCCATAGGTGACATGCGCGTATGTGAGACAACTGGAGTGGTTGCCCCATGTGCTACTTTTTTTCGCGTCACCGATGCGTTTGATGTTCCAATCGAGCGTCATTCTCTCGATAAGGAGATGATGATTGCCGAGAAGATAATTTTGATTCGTCACGAGACGACGGCCTTTTGGTGCCTTATCGTGCATCTTTAAGATTGTCTTCCCTTTGCCTGCCCCCGTTAAGATCGTGTAACTAGGCAAACGAATCCCTCGAACGACGTACGTACCGGCCGGGACATGGACTTGTCGATGTCCATCACCAAGCGCGTCGATGAACGCTTGTGTATCATCCGTCTGTCCATCACCGACTGCGCCAAAAGCAGTAACATCGACAGTTTCGACATCGCTGATCAAACGTTCGAACTCATGATTGAGACGACCGAACCAACTTGGTCGAATCTCATCGCGTTGTGTCACGAAAGCGGGTGTCAGCGGTAGAATATGTTTATCACGGTTCGTCAAAAATAATGGCGAGATCATCGAACGAAGCGTTCGACTGAGGTTAGGATTGCGTCGTGGTGCGACGAATGGACTATCGTGTAGCAGTTGTTCCGCTTGTCGAACTGCTTGTTCGTTGGTTGACGTTTTAACGTATTCCTGAATCAACGCCGCATTTTGATACGGATCATGCGTGTGATCGAGTTTTAACATGAAATGGTTCCCCTCTCTGAATAGGTCTGTCTACCTTTTCCCCTCTCTTTACACAATCATTCCTTGTTTCAAGACATCCATAAAAATACACAAAAATTTTTAATATGGATTATAATGGTATTTAAAAGAGGGGGTTTTCTGATGTCACTTCGAAAACGACTCGTAATTGGTATCGGACTGATTTTGCTAATCTTAGGAATCGGTAAGCCACTGACAGAAGCGGCTGTTCAAGCAATAAAGCCAAAAGCGGTTCAGACGTCTGGAATCGAAATGAACAGATCATGTAAACCGAACTGCAAGAAAAATGGAAAATTGTTAAACATTCTTTTTCTTTCGTGGTTGCCGAAAAAGAAGATGAAAAATGATGAAGATTTGCGTGTTTGGGACACGAACGAAAAGCCGAAAGAACAGAAAGATCTTAAACCGAAAAAGAGTAAGGTGATCGTTGTAGGGGTTGAAAATGCTAAGAGAGGTGCGAATGAAAAAGGAGGATCGTCCTCATCGATGTTACTGATGAGTCTGCTTGTTCTCCCTCTATTCATCATAAGCTATATCGTTTGGCGGAAACGTCGAAAGACCAAGAAGCACAGTGAAGAACTGATAAAAACTGATCTCCAAGTACAGCCTCCACATAATGACTTTATTTTGACAGAGAAACAAATTGATTTACCAGATTCCTGGATTCGCAAACAGCTCATCCAGTTCAATCGGATCCTCCCAGTCCGTTTACAGCGGCATGATACAGAAACGTTTCAGGAATGGTTCCTGCGAATCGGATTTCAACCTTCCCATCTCTTAATAAAAGCCTATCTCTTAGAACGGTACACAGAAAATGCTACAACGTTATCGGAGATGGACAAGAAAACGATTCAGGGAGAATTCGGAGCATTTATGCATCAGTTTGATTGAAAACGCTCGAGACTTGCTGTTGTATATGATCCTCAATCCCTGTCGCTTCTTTGAAAAACGGCAGGGATTTTTAGTGTGTCGATGGAAACAACAGGGTATAGAGAAGCACAAGCGAAAGGAGAGAGATCATGGAACACACTTTTTCAGCATTCGTCGTCCGAGAAGTCGACGGATCGTATGAGGGGAACATCGAGACAAAGAACGTCGATGATTTACCAGAAGGAGACGTCCTGATTCGTGTCACGCACTCATGCGTCAACTATAAGGATGCTTTATCGATGTCGGGTAATCGTGGGGTGACGAAATCCTATCCGCATACACCGGGCGTTGACGCAGCAGGATACATCGAACAAACGACAGATGAACGATTTCACATCGGTCAAGCCGTCGTCGTCAATGGCTTTGATTTCGGGATGAACACTTCGGGCGGATTTCAAGAATACATACGTGTACCAGCCGATTGGGTGACGCGACTTCCAGAATCCATTCATCCATTAGAAGCGATGCAATATGGAACGGCTGGATTGACGGCAGCGCAATCGGTTGATGAATTGTCGCGAATCGTCTCGAAGGATGCAGGACCGATCCTCGTGACGGGAGCGACGGGTGGCGTTAGTACGGTTGCGATTGCTTTACTGATTCGCTTAGGGTACACGGTACATGCCGTGACCGGAAAACGAGTAGAACAAGAACGGTTGCTTGAAAAGGGAGTGGCTGAGGTACTAGATCGTGCTACGTTCCTAGAAGAAACCGATCGTCCTCTAAAAAAGGGGCTTTATGCCGGTGTCATTGATACGGTAGGGGGACCATTGCTCGCGTCCGTCATTCGCTTCGTACAATATGGTGGTGTCGTCACGACGTGTGGGAACGTCGGTGGGGCAGAAATGACGTTGACAGTTTATCCTTTCATCCTACGTGGCGTCCGCTTGATCGGAATCGATGCGGTGCAAACACCAATTACCTATCGCGAAGAGCTATGGCAACGTTTAGCGAGTGACTGGCAGGTCGATCTTGCGTCAGAAGTCGACGTCAAAACACTAAACGACTTACCTGAAGTCGCAGAAGCCTTGCTGACTTCACGTCATCGTGGTCGAACTGTCATCGAAATTTAAATATTTCGAGTAAACATTGGTGGTATAGTGGGGAAAAACTGTGTCGACTTTTTCAGGAGGAACCATACATGAGTGAACACCAACAAGAACAAGAACGACAGTCGCGTCGAGAAAGACGGAAACAAAAACGAAATCGTCGAGGGATTGCCTTTGGTGGTATTCTCGCGACGGTATTCATCGTCGGTGGTTGGTTATATATGTTGACGAACAACGACGCCTCTCAAGCAACATCGACGCTCGAGAAGCCGAAAACGACCGATCAAGCAACGAAAAACGATGAGTCGAAGAAAGAAACAGCAGCGTCGAAAGATAAAAAAGAAGCGAAAAAAGAAAAGAAAAAATCAAAGAAAAAAGCAGCAGAGTATGCGCAAGCGGCTTGGGTGACACGTCCGTTCGCGAATGTCTATAGCGATGCGAGTCGTAGTAGTGTCATCTACAAAGCAGATTTAGGTGATGTCTATGAGGTGTTAGATGCGAAGGACGGCATGGTTCATCTCAAACTCAATGACAGTATCGAAGGGTACTTACCGGAAAGTGAAGTTCGTTTAGAAGCACCAAAAGGGACATCAGACAAAGCCGTTCTTACGGCGCTCTCACAAGCAGTCGCCAACCAACCAATCGACAAGCCGGAGCAGTATCTCGGAAAACCGATCGCTGAATTCGAAAAGAAGTACGGTGCCGTCGGTAATACACAAAAGGATGCCGTCAATACGTACTACTTCTCGAATGCTGGATATCTGCTCGTTGTCTCGGACGGAATCATTGAAGCAATCGACTGGACGAATGCGTCGACTGGTGGATTATCGACACTGGGTGAACCCGTCGTCGATACGAGCTATGGTACATGGTACGAGGGAGAATCCTTACAACTAAAAGTGTTCCCGGACAACGGCAAGATGCGTCTACGTCTTGCGCGTGATCCTGGACAAGAATGAATGAACGGCGGATTCGCTTCAAGCGAATCCGTCTTTTTTGCGCAAAAAACCTCCCGAGTCCGACACTCGGGAGGAAATATGAAAATCCTTTGGGAGGAGATTTTCTTAGTAGACGCCTACTGCATCAAATGATTTCGCTGCAGCTGTTGCTTCCGCACTTGTTGAACCGTAAAGGTCTTTTGCCGATTGAATGACTGCTGCACGGAGTGAGCTGAAGTTCGAGTTCGGAGTCAAGTACGTGTTGAGGGCACGGTAGTAGATCGCACCGAGTTTCGGTACACCGATTCCTGTGACAGATACGTTGTAGAACGTTCCACCGTTACCGAGGAGGTAAGCAGCTTTGTTGATGATACCAGAGTTGATATGGACACCACCGTTATCTTGTGTACCTGTGTAACGTTTTGAGTAGTGATCAGGATCGCCGTAAGCAGCTGGGTTCGACATCGAACGGAGTGCGTCACCGCTAACTCCAGGTGTGTAGATGTCTTCTCCTACGAGCCAGTCGAAGTTCGATCCGACTGTATACTCAGCTACTGTACCCATGATATCTGAAACGGCTTCGTTGATCGCACCAGATTCGTTTTGGTACACGAGACCAGCTGTGTATTCTGTGACAGCGTGTGTCAATTCGTGAGCGACGACGTCAAGTGCGCCCGAGAGTGCGACGAATGTCGTGCCATCTCCGTCACCATAGACCATCTTCGTGCCATCCCAGAATGCGTTGTTGTAGTTCGTTGAATAGTGAACTGTTGAGTTCAAGCGTGCACCAGCGTTGTCGTAACTGTTACGACCATATGTGTTTTTATAGAAATCATATGTTTTTGCAGCGTTGACGTGTGCACTGACAGCAGCGCGGTCATATGTCGCGTTAAAGACGTTATCTGCATCTGCCCAGAGTGTTCCTGGGAGTGATGTCCGGTTTTTCGCGTCGTATGTGTAGACACCTTTACCACGCGTCGTATCTTGAAGATAGTACGTTGAACCGCTCAACGTCGTATTGAATGTTGCGCTTGTACCAAGTACTGTCGTACCTGTTGCGTGAGCGAGTTGGTCAAACTTGTTAAGTACTTTACCTGAGTTCGCATCGATGAAGTATGTCCAACGTGATGGCTCTTTGCCCGCGAGGACAGTCGATGTGACTTTGTATGCATACACAGCATCATCTTTTACTGGATAGATGACGAGTTCTGCTTTTGGAGCGACTTCGAATTTAGAAGCCTTGATTGCTTTTTGATAAAGCTTGATCGCTTTCTTTTCAGAGAGCGTTGCTTTTTTCGCGAGACCTGGTTTTCCTTTAACGTTGATCGCATCGTTTACGACTGCTTTCAAAGTACCGTCTTTCGCGACGTTCCCGACGACGACACTACCAAAGACAGGGACGCCATCCACTTCTTGTTGGAGACGTACGATCTGTGAAGATCCGTCTTTTTCGACGTTCTGAACAGCAAAGTCACCTTTTTTGTTCACGAAATCTTTAACGATCGTTGCAGCTGGTTCTGACGAAGCTTTCGTGAGTTTACCAGACTGAAGACCTTCTGCACCTACGACTGTAGGAACAACAAGTACACTTGCGACAAGCGATGTAGCGAGAAACTTTTTCAAAATAAATCGCCTCCTTGTTTGGGTTGAGTCTAACTATGCCAAAGAATGAAGAAAGCGAGAATAAGTCATTCGAATTAAATCGAATTTTCTGAATATAGTCCGTAGTACCTGGACTGAATTATTAACTGTAAAAGATATTTCAAGACGAAAAAAGAACCATTCAAGAGAATGGTTCAGCGAATGCGTTGGTAGAGATGGTGGACGTCATCTCGGGTCTCATCAATTTTAAAATCATGTGGATCAAGCTCGATTCCTTGCTTTGAAGCAAAGCGTTGGATTTTCTCGAATGATTTCCAAATTTCGATATCCGGTCCTTCGTGCTTCCAGAAGACATAACGCGCAGCTGGAATCCGGTGACCTTTCATTCCTTTTGGGATGCCATCGAGTGAGGAGACGGGATACCCGACACATTGGGAGTATTTGGTTCCATTTCGTTCGAGTGAGATATCAAGCGGATAGCTATCTGGCTTTGCAGGAATCTCATGTGAACGTCTTGAAAATTCACGCCAGAGTTCCGGCATCAACGTATGCAGTTCGTTTTCTTCGCAAGTCAGTCCAAGACCAACAAAATAAAATTCATGACGTTCCACGATTTTCGGATGCATGAGAATCTCCTTTCCGTATTTATGACACGTCTTTGATTAGCGAACGTTTCAAGTCTAGAAAAAGACGCGTAAAGGTAGCATCCCATTGTGTACCCATGCCTTCTTCTAAGATAGATAAAGCTTTCTCAACAGGCATTCCCTTACGATAGGGACGATCGGATGTCATCGCATCGTAGGCATCGGCAATGGCCATGATTCGACCGAACAGTGGAATGTCTTCTCCTACGAGACCTTCCGGATACCCCTTTCCGTCGTAGCGTTCGTGATGGTACTTTACCCCAGGAAGAATCGGTTGTAACGTCTTTGGGAGCTGAACTTGCGATAGAATGTGCACACCGATGACAGGATGTTGTTGGATGATCTGAAATTCTTCGTCAGTCAAGCGTCCTTCTTTCAACAACACATCATCTCGAATCCCAATCTTTCCGATATCATGTAATAGCGCTGATTTACGTAACAACTCGATTTGTTCGTGAGGTAGGTTTGCAGCAGTAGCGATTTCGACGGAATAGGCAGCAACGCGAAGCGAGTGTCCGGCCGTGTAAGGATCCCGGGCATCGAGTGTTGCCGCAAATAACGTAAACAGACTATCGAGCAATTGCTCATTTTGTTCATCGCGTTTTTTGATTCCTTCCATCATCAGGTTAAAGCCGGATACGAGATGAGAAAATTCATCAGAATAGGGATTCGGTAACGAGATGAGTCGATTATTTTCGACATCTTGAATCCCTTGCTGGAGAATCGCAATCGGCTTTCGGATGTTTTCATAAAGAAGAAGACTACAAAACGTCGCGACGGACAAGATGACGACTAAGATGAGTGTCGCCCAACTCCAGTAGGAACGAAGGCTCTCATTTTCCGTTAGTTGTACAGCTGAGGCGAGAACGAACAGCATGACCGGAAAAACGCCGATGATCAAGGTGCTGATGAGCATCTTGTGTCTTAACGTGACAACCGTCGTTTTTTTCGGAACATCGAATCTGCGATCAAGAGCATGTTTCTCTAAAGTAAGTAGCATCTGCTCCGTGACACGATAAGTCAGAAAAAACTCGATCAAAGCGTGGAGAATTGCGACGAGGACAGCACCAAAACAGGCGAGACCGATCAAATAGTACGGCATTCGTAACCATCCTTGAGAGATCGCGAGTGCCGTTAAAAGTGACGAAGGAACCGAGAGACCTAAGAAGTGTGGTCCCATGATTCGCTGAACTGTCAGAACCGGAAACCGATGCGCTGTCCGATAAGCATTTTGAAAAGAAGACAGCGAAGGAAAGTCAGTTTGAAAGAAGTATCGTAAAGAGCGAACATGCCTTGAGTAGACGAGATATTCTAATAAAACCATTAAACTAACAGAAAAAAACATGATACCAATTAGAATGAGTTGTTCTGTCCCGGTAAAAGTCAGTGTCTCAAAAATAAATAGACATCCGACGCCGAACACAGCGACAAATGAACCAATTAAATAGTTTCTAAGCAAATGACGTTCAAAACGTTTTATAGCGCTCATTGTATCCTCCTTATGTAATCATCAGAGTGTTTTCAGCGTACCGTGAAACAAAAGAAGAAATCCGGTCATTTTTACAAAAAAGGAGAGTAATTTTTAAAATAACTGATTAATTTAAATTCCAAAAAATAGGTATGGTCGAAAAGAACTAATTATCTTAAAAGCGATTGATTAACGAAATAAAATAACCTATGATTTGAATATTCAGAAAAGTATAGTAATCACATGCTTTTCACTACTACATAGGGGGTCAATTCACGTGGGGAAAAAGAAACAGCTTAGCCTAGCCGTTCTATCTGGAATTACGGCAGCTGCTTTTGCTGTTGGTCCGGTGTTACCTGGTGGGCAGGTAACGTCCGTACAAGCAGCCGAAAAAGTAGCACCTGGTGCACCGATGGATTTAAACACGGTCGATCAGGATCGATTAGCAAAAGTGCTTGAAAAACGTGGGGTCATTTCAAAAGCAGCTTCAACAGAAGCAAAACAACAAGCCGTTCAAAAGTATCTGGACAAAAAGGCGAACGGAAAACCGGCTGCTGATCACGATCATGATCATGAATCCAGTAAAGAAGCAGCATTTGATAAGAAGACAAAAGACTTCTTAACAAAGCAAAAGGAAAAACTTGCTAAACAATTGAAGAAAAAACACGGAAACTACAAAAAAGGCAACCCAAACGGCTTCGTTAAAGTAGATAAAGCGAAACAGGCAGCCTATAACGGTGCAACACGGACGGATAAAGTCCTTGTCCTCCTCGTCGAGTACAGCGACTTCAAGCACAACAACGTCGTTCAAGAACCTGGATATATGTACTCAGATGACTTCAATCAAAAACATTACCAAGATTTAATGTTTGGTGATAAAGAATTCGAACTTTTCAATGGTGACAAAGTAAAGACGTTCAAACAATACTATGAAGAACAATCAGGTGGTAGTTATTCAGTCGATGGTACGGTATCGAACTGGTTGACGGTTCCTGGTACAGCGAAGGATTACGGTTCAGATAATCCTGCTGGTGGAAACGATAACTTACCGGGATCAAAAGGACCACGTGGTCTCGTCAAGGATTCGTTAGCGGCAGCTGTCCAAGCCGGCATTAACTTAGCAGATTACGATAAGTTCGACCAGTACGATATGGATGGAGACGGTGACTTGAACGAACCAGATGGTCTCGTCGATCACTTGATGATCATTCATGCGGGTACGGGACAAGAAGCAGGTGGCGGTACTCTTGGTGACGATGCAATCTGGTCACACCGCTGGACGTTAGATGGTGTTCATCCGGTAGCAAATACGACAGCAAGTGTTGATTACTGGGGTGGAAAAATGGCTGCTTATGATTACACGGTGCAGCCTGAAGATGGTGCGGTTGGTGTCTTCGCGCACGAATTTGGTCATGATCTTGGATTACCTGATGAGTACGATACGAAGTACACGGGTCAAGGTGAACCAGTCGCTTCATGGTCCATCATGAGTGGTGGTAGCTGGAACGGAAATATCGCCGGAACAGAACCAACAAGTTTCTCACCACAAAACAAAGAGTTCTTCCAAAATGTGATGGGTGGAAACTGGGCGAATATCCAACAAGTTGATTTTGATTCCTTAGATAAGCTAGGAACAGCTTCGTACCTCGATCAGAGCGTCACGAAATCGAAAAATCCAGGAATCATCAAAGTCAACTTACCGAAAAAACCGGTAAAAGGCATCGCACCGGCATTTGGTAAAAAGTATTACTACAGCACAAAAGGGAACGACTTGCATACATCCATGACATCTCCGGAGTTTGATTTGACGAATGCGAAAGAAGCGAAGTTCGACTTCAAAGCATTGTATGATATTGAATATAACTACGACTTCTTGACTGTTACAGCGACGGCGGATGGACAATCAAAAGTCATCGATACAATCGGTGATGAAGATACAGATGGAGATCAGCGCGCTGATTCTACTAAAGGAGCATGGGTAGATAAATCGTACGATCTCAGCGAATTCGCGGGTAAAAAAGTGACATTGAAATTTGATTACGTCGGAGACGCTGGTCTTGCGCTAGATGGATTCGCACTTGATAACGCGAAGCTAACGGTTGACGGTAAAGTCGTCTTTGAAGATGATGCAGAAGGTACGCCGAAATTCACGCTTGACGGTTTCGTCGCATCAGACGGTTTCTCTTACGCAGATAACGCATACTACCTCGAATGGCGTAACTATGCAGGCTCGGATAAAGCACTCGAGCATGCACGCGGCGTGAAGTATAACACAGGGCTTGTCGTCTGGTACGGTGATTCGAGCTTTGACGATAACTGGGTAGGTGTTCACCCAGGTGAAGGATTCCTTGGAGTCGTTGACTCACATCCTGAAGCAATCGTCGGAACACTCAATGGTAAACCGGTCACGACAGGAAGCACACGTTACCAAATCGCAGATGCTGCGTTTAGCTTTGATAAAGCACCTGCATGGTTGATTGATTCGCCATCACGTGGAACATACGATTATAAAGGTCTCCCAGGTGTGACAAAGTTCGATGATTCGAAATCGTATATCAACCAGTTGATTCCGGATGCAGGGAAACTACTCCCGAACAATGGTTTGAAGATTGAAGTCATCGGTGAAGCAAAAGATAACTCTGCTGGAGCTGTCTGGATCCACCGTTAAAACAGAAGAACAGGTTCAGTTTCGGCTGAACCTGTTTTTTGTTTTAGTTATGTAGAAGAAGTGGAATCAATTGGAAAAAACATTGGTCTGACAACTTGACTTTTAAAGCGCATCCATTCTATACTTACGTTAGCTTAATATTGTTATTGTCATTACGGATTCACATCGTGTCACGAACAATCTTTTCGTTGCTCCATGTATTTCGGGACAATAATGAATTCTTTTCATATGCCCAGCATATGTATTAAGTAATTTATTTTTGGAGGTTGTTCCCATGAACACAGGTAAAGTAAAATGGTTTAACGCAGAAAAAGGTTTCGGTTTCATCGAAGTTGAAGGCGGAGAAGACGTATTCGTACATTTCTCAGCAATCACTGGTGAAGGCTTCAAAACTCTTGACGAAGGTCAAGAAGTTGAGTTCGAAATCACTGAAGGCGCACGTGGAGCACAAGCTGCTAACGTCGTAAAACTTTAATTTCAACTATTCAATCGTCCCTTTTCGGAGGGGCGGTTTTTTATTAGACTAATATCTTGAATTCAAGATAAATGTGAGATATACTCCAATTACCAAATCATTGACAAGGAGTGAGGAAGATGGAATTACTCGGAATTCATCATGTATCGATCTTAACAGGCATGGCGGAACGCAATTATCAATTCTACACACAAATACTTGGCATGCGTCTGATCAAAAAGACTGTCAATCAAGATGACACGACATCGTATCATTTGTTTTATGGAGATGCGGAAGGGAATCCAGGAACGGACTTGACGTTTTTTGATATTCCGCATCTTGGAACGGGCGTACCGGGGGCATCGAGTATCTCTTCGACATCGCTTCGTGTCAAAACAACGGCTGCACTTCATTTTTGGAAACAACGTTTTGAAGCGAAAGGTGTGGATCACGATGAAATCGTCGAGCGAGCAGGGCGTCGAACACTCGCCTTTCGTGATCAGGAAGGAACACGTTTGATTCTCGTCGCAGAAGATGGTGAGGTAGGTGTCACAGGTGGTGTACCATGGCCGCAAGAAGAAATTCCATCGGAGCATGCAATCGTTGGACTAGGAGCCGTCACATTGACGGTCAACGATCCGACGTTGACGATCCGTGTACTGACGGAAGTCATGGGATTCCGAAAAGTAGGTTCTTATCCATCTTTAGCAGGTGACTTTGCACCGATTGAAGTCTATGCAACGGGAGAAGGTGGTATCGGAGCAGAGGTTCATATCGAGGCACGTCCAGATCTCGACCGAGAACGTCTTGGTCGTGGTGGCGTCCATCACGTCGCGTTCCGAGTACCGAACAGTGATGAATATGAAAAGTGGGTCGAACGCCTGAATGCCTATCACTTACCGAACTCTGGTAAAGTCGATCGTCACTATTTCCAAGCTCTTTACTTCCGGGAACCGAACCATATCTTATTCGAACTCTCGACAGATACACCGGGATTCGCGACGGATGAGTCGGTTGAAACGTTAGGGGAGACGCTTGCGTTACCACCATTTCTTGAACCAAAGCGAGCTGCCATCGAAGCGCGGTTACGTCCACTTGAAATCTGACAATCCTGTGACACAGGTCACAGAAGGATCGTCCATCCCGTATACTAAGAACAGGAATCAAGAAAAAGGAGTGACGGGATGTTAAGAACTACGCTTGGGCAATTCCGAATGATTGCGATACTAGAAGGAATCTCGTTTTTAGTCTTACTGTTGATTGCGATGCCGTTGAAGTATATGGCGGATATTCCGCAAGCTGTTTCGGTCGTGGGTGCACTTCACGGTGTCTTGTTCGTCATGTATGCACTCTGGCTCGCGGTCGTGAAATTCAAATACGATTGGTCGATCGTCAAAGCGGGGATTGCGTTCATCGCATCATTCATCCCGTTTGGTACGTTCGTGCTCGACTGGAAGCTAAAACAGGAAGCAACAAACGCGTAAATTGTGTATACTGAATAGAGCACGGCTGTGGATAACTGTTTTTGTCTATGCGAAGCAGGTTATCCACAGCTTTTTTCTGTGGATAATTTTTAGGAGGATATATCATGTCAACATTTGAAACATTACACATCAGTGACCTGTGGATAAAAAAATTACAAAAACAAGGCATCAAGGAACCAACACCGATTCAAGAACAGGCGATTCCGTCATTACTCGACGGACGCGACTTGATTGGTCAAGCGCAAACGGGAACAGGGAAGACATTAGCGTTTCTCTTGCCAATCCTTGAGCAAATCGATGTCGAATCACAAACAGTACAAGCATTGATCGTCGCACCGACACGCGAACTTGCGCGTCAAATTGCCGATGAGACGCATAAACTGATTCGGAACACGGAACAGTACCGTGCGCTTGCTGTATACGGTGGACAAGACGTCTTTAAACAGATTCAACGCCTCGGTCGGATGCCACAAATCATCATCGGGACACCAGGACGAATTCTTGACCACGTCGGTCGCGGTACACTTGATTTAAGTGAATTACGGACGCTTGTCTTGGATGAGGCGGACCAAATGCTACAAATCGGTTTCTTGCCAGAAATTGAAGACATCATCGAAGCAGCACCGGTTGATCGTCAATTCGTCATGTTATCTGCAACGATGCCACCGAAAGTAGAGGAACTGGCGAAAACGTATTTGCGTAATCCAGTCGAAGTACAGGTGGAGGCGGAAAGCATTACTGTTGAAGCGATCGAACAGTTCGTCGTCGAAACAACGGATCGCCGCAAGCAAGCGACACTGCGGACGATGCTTGACGAGATGCGTCCGTACGCAGCCATTATTTTCTGCCGTACACAACGTCGCGTTAGTAAATTGAACGAAGAAATGCAGATGCAAGGGTATCCGACGGATGAATTGCACGGTGGACTAACGCAAGGGAAACGTGAAAAAGCGATGGCGAAGTTCTATCAAGGAAAAACACAATTCCTGATCGCAACAGATGTCGCTTCGCGTGGACTTGATGTGACAGGTGTGACACACGTCTTTAACTATGATTTACCGGATGATGCGGAAAGCTACGTTCACCGGATTGGTCGGACAGGACGTGCTGGGAACGACGGAATTGCCGTTTCCATCGTAACACCAAAAGATGGTCGGACGTTCCGTGATATGGAACGGGAATTGAACATCTCGGTCACGCCGATCGTCGTCGAATTGTCTGAAGAAGCGATTCGCGCACAGCACGATCAAAGTAAAGGATCACGGAAGACGACAGAAGGACGTGGAAACACACGTCGTTCGAATAACCGTCGCCCGGGACGTGCACATCGTAAATAAACAGAAACAAGATAAAAAAGCCGGTCTACTTCTCTTATCAAAAGAGAAAATAGACCGGCTCTTGTTTTATTTGGCGTAGACCATCTGACCACCGAGATGACCAGTATAAGCAAGTAGTCCGCTACCGACGATGGCAACAACGAAACTGAGTAATAAAAACATTTTTTTGTTCGAGCGGTAACCTAACAAAAGAAATAACAGCGAGACACCAAAGGCAACGAGACTGAACAGTGCAAAATGCTCATGATTTTCGATGGCAGCATGGGTAACGCTGCTTAAATTCGCTTCCGCATACTCTTCTGCTCCGTCTCCAGACAAATAGGCAGCGACTCCGGAAATCAGACCGACGACTAACGTAAAAAGGGCAAACAGTTTGAATTGTGTCCACTTCAGACTGATGAGTAATAGGATCGTCGCAAATAATAAAAGTGCAATCGGTGCATGGACAAGAAGTGGATGAAGCGGTACGTTCCCCAACATATCAAAAACCTCCTTGGATAAGTATGGTAAAGCATAATTTCACTTTACCCTGCTTATCTGACAGTTAACTGACACCGTTTTAAAGAGTTGGGAAATGAATGATGAACCGTGTACCTTCACCTAATGTGGAATCAATGGAAATCGTTCCGCCATGTTGCTCTGCAATGGATTGAGCGATTGATAACCCAAGACCGGTTCCTGTTCCGTGACGCGAATGGTCACCCCGGTAAAAACGTTCGAATATTTTAGCTTGTTGATCGGAAGCGATACCGATTCCGCGGTCCTGTATCGTCAACTGGCGTTCTGTAGTAGTTTTTTCGAGGGAGACATCAATGACGTCATCGCTGTAGACAAGAGCATTCTCAAGAAAGACCGTCAATAAGCGGTTCAATTGATGGGCATCCCCTTTCATGCGTAAGTCAGGCATTATCGAGGCGTGGATGACGCGATCCGAGTAGGCATGCTGAAAACGTTCGACGGTCTTTTGAACGAGTGAACTAAGGTCAACTTCTTGTTTCGGTGAAGGTTGTCCTTCTCGCGCAAGCAATAGTAAATCAGAGACTAAATACTGCATCCCTGCCGTTTCTGCTTTGATATCCTCTAGAATCGTGCGTCCTTCATTCGAAAGTGATTCCGCTTCTAGCAATTCAATCCCGCTATAGACGATTGTCAGAGGTGTCCGTAGTTCATGTGAAGCATCGGATGTAAAACGACGTTGGCGATCGAATGCTTGTTGCACCGGAATGACGGCTCGACCAGCAAGGATGTATCCGACTAGCGTCAGAACGATCGTTGCGAGAACGGCAATTCCCGCAAGAACGGCAATCAATCGCTGTAAGGTATCTTCGGTCGGAGAGATGTCCTTCATTAGCAGTAGTCGTCCTTCTTCGGTACTTCGTTGATACAGTAAGAAGTGTCGATCATCCCATTCCACTTGTTTCGTCGTATCATTCGAGCTTAAAAAACGGCGCAGTGTTTTCATCTCGACGCCAGGCGGCAAACTTGCATAGCGTTCATTTCCTGAACCGTCGAGTAACTGGAAATAGATCGGATTTCGGATGAATTGATCTTCCCCGTGCTCGATCCGTTCGAAGATATCTCGATCAGATACTCCCTTCAATTGATTCAATTCCATTCGATTCAGCAATTGGGCGTTCGTGACATACACACCGATCAGGATGAGGACTAGTACAAGAAAGAACGAGCCACTGAATAACAAGGTCAGTCGTTTTCGAATCGATTCAAGCATGCGGATCACCTAAACGATAACCGAACCCGCGAACTGTCCGAATCAAATTAGGAGCACCGACCGCATCTAATTTTTTCCGAACGAGTCGGACGAGCGCATCGAGCGCGTTATCGGTAATATCCGCACCGATCCCCCACACGACTTCGATGATTAATTCACGACTCATGACCTGTTCAGGTCGTCTTAACAGTAAGGAAAGGAATTCAAATTCACGTCGTGTTAAATCAATCGGATGATGTTCATAGGAAATTGTTTGTGACGATAGATCGAGTACTAGTCCGTTGAAGGAGACCGTCGACACGAATGCCTTTTGTTGACGACGACTGAGCGCGCGCAAACGTGCCAGTAATTCATTCGATTGAAACGGTTTAACGAGATAGTCATCCGCTCCACTATCGAGACCATGAACGAGATCAATTTCCGTATCACGAGCAGTCAGCATCAAGATGCCACCTTCGAACTGTTCTTGGCGTAAGGTAGCGGCGACTTCGACCCCACTCTTGCGAGGCATCATCCAATCGAGAACGAGTAAGTCATAGCGATACGTCTGACATTGGAGGAGCGCTTCCACTCCATCCTGCGCAACATCTACCTGATATCCTGCCCGCTCCAAATGGAGGCGTAACATCTTCGCAAGACGCTGATCATCTTCTGCTACCAAAACGCGCATGCACATCGCTCCTCTTTTTTTCTCATTATCCCATAGTTGCCGTCAGTTAGTTGTCAGTTTTTTTCGATACAGTAAACGTAACAAGAAGGGAGAGGAAACAGATGAAACCAAAACCATTTGCGAAATGGCTCGTCGGGCTTAGTAGTTCCGTCTTCATCGGACTTGCGATTGGTCAGTTGAGTGTTAGCTCGAACGATTCCTCTACGACACCTGTTTCGACAGGCGATACGTATTCGAACGATACGACGCTACCATCTCAAGGGAATCAGTATAGCGATGATGAAGGCGAATACGAAGGGGATGATGGATATTACGAAGATGACGATGATGATCAATGGCAAGGTGATGAATCGTCTGGCTTCAGTCAACCCGGTGGATCAAGTGACGGTCAGTCTAGCCATTCGAGGTAAGGAGGAGGAAGATGGAGCGACAATTGTATGCGATGCATAATCAGGTGCGGTTCGTGACGGATCAGCCGATCGATGAAGCAGAATGGGAGGAACTTGTCCGATTCTTTCATTATGTGGATCGGCAGTGGTCACGCTTTGATAAGCAAAGTGAAGTCAGTCGATTGAATCGCTTACGGATCGGCGACACGTTATCTGTGTCCTTACCGTTAGCCCGCTTACTGGCCCGCGCCACGCGATACTTCGAGCAGACCGAACGTTATTTTTCCCCATTCCTGCTGGCGCAACAACAAGCCAATGGCTATCGCCAATCATTTCCCTTCACACAAGCGGTCGCTTATGAAGAGGTTGCTCCACCAGAAATCGCTCCATTCATCATTGAAGGATGTGACGTGACTCGAGTCGGAGGCGGTTTTATCGACTTAGGTGGCATCGGAAAAGGAGCTGCCGCGATGATTGCAGCGCAACGACTACGAAAAAGCTGGAATCGTGGATTGATTGAAGCGGGAGGCGACGTCATCGTCTGGTCCGATGAGGAACCATGGAATATTACGATCACGCATCCCGAGACCGAACAACGCGTCGCTGATGTGCAATTACGACAAGGCGCGGTCGCGACATCGAACCGTGTCTATCGATCGTGGAAGACGGACGGACAGACGCATCATCATTTATTGGATGGACGAACAGGACGTCCGACGAAAAGTCCGATTCTTCAAGTGACCGCATCTGCGCCACAACTCTATGAAGCGGAAGTCATGACGAAGCTTGCTTTTCAGATGACAGAGACAGAACGTCAAGAAAAGCTGTTTCGTTGGTTTCCAAAAGGACGATTATTGATTTTGGATACTGCTGGGGAATGGCGAAGTGAACAGAAGGGAGTGAGTGAGACATGGACTGGATGAAATGGTTGTTCTCAACATGGACGATGATCCGGTTGAGTGGATTAAGTGGGCACTTCTTCATGACGATTTCTGTCTTAGCGGGATTGCTCGGTTCCTACCCGGCACTCAAAAAACAAAAAGCACGACTGCATCACGTGCACTTATATAGTGGCTGGGCAGGTTTGCTCGCAATCGTCCTTCATGCGACGCTCATCATCGTCGATTCATACGCACCACTGACGATCTTTGAAGTCCTGATTCCGGGCCAAGCTTCTTATGAACCACTCTGGAATGCGCTAGGAACGATCAGTCTCTACTTATTCGGATTCGTTCTCGTGACTTCGGATTTCTTAATGGAGACGTTAGGCAAGACGCTTTGGAAATTGACACACTGGCTGGTCTTACCTGCTTGGCTATTAATGACGGCACATGGTCTTTTCATCGGTACGGATACCGGAACCCTGTTCACGACGATCTGGTACGCTGTCTCAACACTGACGATGTTTACGCTCGTCCTTTATCGGATGCGAATCCGTCCTGTGCAACGGACTCGAACTTCAGCAAAAGAGCGCTCAGTCGTACGCTGAGCGCTCTTTTCATTGTCGGGCGAGCCAAGCTGTCCATTCGTTAAAGGCAGCGTCCCGATTCTCGATATAGTTGTGATCACTATCGACAATCGCTTCCTCGAACGGACTGTCGGATAGCAATAAGTCATGATGGAGTGCTTTGATCGATGTTTCGTCCCGTTCTGACGTCATAAGCAACATCGAGCGATCGGCTAGACGTTCTTTTAGCGTCAGTAAATTCCAAGTCATATGATGGTGCTTCAACTCATCGAGTAACGCGTCAGCAACGGCACCATTTAGGAAACCAGCTCCTCGTTCGAGTACACCTTGTAGCGCAGCTTCGTATTCCGGATGTTCGAGGACGAGCTGACCGACGAGACCAAAATTAAACGGAGAGATTCCGACATAATGTGCAGCCTCTGGTGTCTCAGCAAAAGCATGTAGACCGGCGAAACCGCCCATGCTATGACCAACGACGGTAATCTGATCCGCCTTGATGCCATGTTCGGCAGTGAAAGACTCTGAGCAGACGTGCTGTAGTGTCGCGGTCGCGTCTTCCAAAACATGTTGGAATCGGAAGGTTCCAGGGCTCCCGATCGTTCCACGATACGACGTGACGAGTACATGGTACCCTGCACTTTGAAGTTGAACTGCCCAGTCCATGTTCAACTGTTTCCCGGGAAATCCGTGGAAGAGGACAATCAGTGGAGCATTCGCTGTATGTTCAGGTGAATAGAGACGGGCAATCAACTGTTCTGAACCACCGCTTGGAACATGGAGATAGGATAGTGTTGCCTTTTTCGTGATCGTTTCCAAAAAAACACGCTCCTTCATAATCATTTTCTAAGTCTTAGTGTGCGTGAAGATGCACGATCATGCAATGATTAAGTGTATGAACTAAAAAGATGGGATACCCTTCTGGGCATCCCATCTTTTGTATGGTGTAGCTTAGAATACTTTTGTCGTCCATGATTCACAGTTCCATAAGTCTGTCGCAACAGCTTCATAGAATTCTGGTTCGTGTGAGATCAACAGGACGGTTCCTTTGTACTCTTGTAACGCACGTTTTAATTCTTCTTTGGCTTCGACGTCCAAGTGGTTCGTCGGCTCATCGAGTACGAGGATGTTCGATTCCGTATTCATCAATTTACAAAGACGGACTTTCGCTTTTTCCCCACCGCTGAGCACTTCGATTTTCGATTCGATGTGTTTCGTCATCAAACCACACTTCGCGAGCATAGCACGGACTTGTTGTTGTGTCAGAGACGGGAACGTATTCCAAATCTCTTCGATACACGTATTCGAGTTCTTCTCTTTAACTTCTTGTTCGAAGTACCCGATATGCAAGTTCTCGCCTCGCTCAACGACACCCGAGACAGCTGGAATTTCACCGAGCAAACTCTTGAGCAACGTCGATTTCCCGATTCCGTTCGCACCGTGCAACGCAATCTTCTGCCCACGTTCGATCGTCAGATCAAGAGGGCGCGAAAGTGGCTCATCGTATCCGATGACGAGACCTTTTGCTTCGAACATCAATTTACTTGGTGTCCGTGCTTGGAGGAAGTGGAACTCTGGTTTTGGACGCTCTTGCGCAAGTTCGATGACATCCATCTTATCGAGCTTCTTCTGACGCGACATCGCCATGTTCCGTGTCGAGACACGGGCTTTGTTCCGGGCAACGAAGTCCTTCAACTCAGAGATTTCCTGCTGTTGACGCTTGAACGCGGACTCGAGTTGCTTTTTCTTCGCTTCATGGATCGTGACGAAGTTGTCGTAATCACCGACATAACGATTCAATTCTTGATTTTCCATATGATAAATCAAGTTGATGACGCTATTGAGGAATGGAATATCGTGCGAAATCAAGATGAACGCATTCTCATATTCATTCAAGTAGCGTTTCAACCATTCGATATGCTGGACATCGAGATAGTTGGTCGGCTCATCAAGTAAGAGAATGTCCGGTTTTTCAAGAAGGAGTTTGGCGAGCAGGATTTTCGTCCGCTGTCCACCACTGAGCTCTTGTACATCCCGGTCGAGTCCGATCTCATCGAGCCCAAGACCGCGCGCGATTTCTTCGACTTTTGCATCGATCGTATAGAAGTCGTTATTCGTCAGAATGTCCTGCAAGACGCCGACTTCTTCGAGCATCTTTTCCAGTTCTTCTGGCTCGACTTCGCCCATTTTACCGTACAAATCATTGATTTCCTGTTCGATGTCGAACATGTACTGGAATGCACCTTTAAGTGCATCGCGGATGGTTAATCCTTTTTCAAGGACAGCGTGCTGATCCAAATAACCAACGCGTACATGCTTCGCCCATTCGACTTTTCCTTCATCCGGCTCAAGTTGCGACGTAATGATGTTCATGAACGTCGATTTTCCTTCACCGTTCGCACCGACGAGACCGATGTGCTCGCCTTTTAACAGGCGGAAGGAGACATTTTCGAAAATGGCGCGGTCACCGAATCCGTGACTTAAGTTAGATACCGTTAAAATACTCATAATTACTCCTTATTTCATGAATTCCTGTGACTTAGACGCCTGTCCGTTTTTTCTGGTTGTTTGCTTTTTTCGTCTGTTGGCTCGTCAATTGTTTCGTTTGTGTTCCTTGTAAGCCAGTCGGACGTTTTGTTTGCGCTTGTTTTTTTGCTTTCAAGCGTTCGATCATTGCCTCTTGCAATGATAGTTTTTTTGGTTGTTCACTCATGTTCGTTCACCTCGATTGATTCGTTCTTACTTTCTAGTATGCCAAAAAAAACGTCTCTTGGAAATGAAGAGACCTGATTTTACATCTCAAAGTGTATCAGCAAGATAGACGACGTAACAATTTCGGTCGATATCGATTTCACAGCTGTCACGCTCAAACACACCGTGTCCTTCGACTTCAATTTTGTCCTTGATCAAAAAACGCATCGCTTGGACGTGATTCGGAACCGTTGATGTCTTTAAGAGCGGTTGCGCGCTGTCAGATAAATACTCTCTGAACTCGATATGAATTTGATGCGGTGGATAAACGCGTTCTTCTGTCGCACGCGGTGATGCCTTGATATGATCGACAATCAATTGATCGTAATCACCTGCCATCTCATTGGAACGAAGCTCGTATTGATGTCCTTCGATGATATGAAATTCGCAGAGTTGGTGGGCGATGATCTCTTCCGGTTCAATCGCATAACGATCATATTGATAGATCGGATGGAATTCACCATTTTCTTCAACGTAGTAGGCAAGTGACATGCGTAAATCCTCCTTTTCGTTCTATAGATACTATTACCACATTGAAGGAAAAAAAGTTCCGACAGAACAAAGAAACTTTTCTCTCCAAAAAAGCGTATACTATCCATAACGAGAGTAAAAGGAAAGGGGACTGAGACGGTGAATTGGATGAAACAAGCGACACTAGCTGCAACACTGTTGATCGGAACGACACTGAGTGGGTGTGGATCGGATGATGCACGAGCGGAACGACCAGATGATCCGGATTGTGATGACTATGAGTATGATAATGATGAAGGCGTTTGGTACTGTGATGATAGTTCATCAACCCATTCAGGATACTATTACTGGGGTGGTAGTTATTTCGCATCACGTGCCTTGATGCATAGTGCGATGCGAACGAAAGGGTATACGCCGAAATCAAAAGAAGTAAAGAGTTATAACACGAAGACAAAGGGATTCGGAACAGGCTCATCTTCCGGCTTTTTCGGCGGATGAATAGACGACAAACCTTTTACGGAGACATCGATCGTTTTTGGGATGTGCTAGACGGGGAACCGTACGCTGTGACGGAAATCATGCCCATCTCGGAAGAACGAATCGACCAACTGCATATCGCGGCGCAAGAAGTTTACAAGATATTTGAAAAAGTACTTCCGATTCTTCGATCGATGGATGATGAGGCACTGCTCGAGCTGGGCTTTCCAGTTGAAAGTCTCGCTTTTTTACGACTCGAGACGATGCGACCGTTGACCGTCATCGGACGCTTTGATTTCATTGCGACGGCAGATCGTATCTCACTCATGGAATGGAACGCGGATACGCCGACTTTCATTAAAGAAGTATTTGAAGTCAATGATGTCGTAGCGGAAAAACAAGGTTTTGAACGGGTCAACGATGGGGAAAACAAATGGCTGAAGGCAACTGTCCGTCGTGCGATCGAAGCCGCGATACATCGGACGAAACAGCATCCGCATGTCGTCTTCACCTCACATGGTGACCACATCGAGGATCGATTGACAGCTGAGTATTTGCAGTCGTTTTGGAGTGATGCGACCTATTGTCCACTTCATGCATTAGAGATTCGTCCGGAAGAAGGTCTGTACGATGAGGCTGGTAAAAGAATCGATATCTTATATCGTCAAACCTTTCCGATCGAGATGGCCTTACTTGACCGGGATGAGGACGGAAGAAATTTAGGACAATTACTCCTGCAACTCGTCGAGACGGGTCGACTCGAAATCATCAATCCACCGTCTGCCTTTTTAATGCAAGCTAAGTCGGTTCTTGCATTGATCTGGATGTTGCATGAAGCCAATCATCCGTACTTGAGCGAAACGGACCATATGACGATTACGCGTTACTTTTTACCGACGTACTTATCCGCTGATCCATTCATTTCAAGCCAGCGATCATTCGTTAAAAAACCAATCTTCGGGCGTGAAGGAGATACCGTGACGGTCCATGATGGACAAGGACATATCATGCTAAAGAATGAACAGCATACGTTTCGTGATCAACCGGCTGTTTATCAAGCGTATCAAGAATTACCGACGTACTCACTTCAGGAAGAGGGAGAAGTCGCGTATATGTATGGTGTCTTTATTTTAGGAGGAAGACCAAGTGCGATTGGTGTACGTGCCGGAGAACGGATTACCGGAAACCGTTCCTATTTCGTACCAATTGGTCGACAGCATGAAGGAGGGAGAAACGTATGAGAGCAGCAATTTTAGGAGCATCTGGTCTAGTCGGACAAGAACTCGTCGATCGTTTGTTGGCAGAAGATGCGTATAGCGAGGTACATGTTCTCGTTCGCCGCCCGATGCGCCGTTTTCATCCGAAATTGGAAGAATGGGTGATTGATTTTGATCGTGTGACAGAAATTGAACTACCTGTCGTCGACCATGTCTATTGTGCACTGGGCACGACGATCAAACAAGCAGGATCGCAAGAGGCATTTCGTCAGGTTGACTACACATATCCGATTGAACTTGGTCGTGAATTGTTAGACCTCGGGGCGACACGATTTGCCTTGATTTCGGCGCTCGGTGCCCATCCGAATGCGAAAACCTTCTACAATCGCGTAAAAGGGGACACGGAAAACGGATTACGTGTACTCGGATATGACGCGTTATTGATTTTTAGACCGTCATTGTTGCTAGGGGATCGAGATGAATTCCGCTTAGGCGAACAAGCGGCTGCGAAAATTTCGACGGTTTTACGCCCCTTGTTGAAGCGGAGTGCCATTGCTCCGATCGAAGCTGGTCAAGTCGCTGCGGCGATGATCCGTGAAACGTTACATGCACCGCCTGGAATTACAATCATTGAATCGAAACAGATGCAATCCTGAGCAGTCGAGTAGTCGACTGCTCTTTTTGTTATTCTTGTAACGTAAATAATATTTGACTCGTCAAATGATTTGCGGTTGAATGGTAAAGTGCTGTCTCATATATAAAAAAAGAAGTGAGACAATTCAGGCAAAACAGTGTATTCGTATCCTATCTGTTTCGTCACGCTTATCGTTTGGGGAAAGCGGGAAAAGATGATGGATTATGCACTTATTTAGGATTGATGAAAGGAGCCGATCATATGGCAGAGTTTGATCGCGATCAGGTCTACAAGACCGTTCCGCAAAAAGGATTCTTTGGGAATCCGAAAGGGTTGTTCACCCTCTTCTTCACTGAGTTTTGGGAGCGTTTCTCCTACTATGGCATGCGTGCCATCCTTATCTTCTACATGTACGATTCAGTTGCCAACGGTGGTCTAGGTATCGATAAGACGACAGCTGCGTCAATCATGGCCGTTTATGGTTCGCTCGTCTACATGTCAGGGATCATTGGGGGATGGGTAGCTGACCGTTTACTCGGTACGTCACGCACCGTCTTCTATGGTGGTATCTTGATCATGCTAGGGCATATCGTCCTTGCTTTACCAGCAGGCATTACAGCCCTCTTCATCTCGATGGGACTTATCGTCATCGGTACTGGTTTCTTGAAACCGAACGTATCGAATATCGTCGGTGATTTGTACAGCAAGACGGATAACCGCCGCGATGCTGGTTTTAGTATCTTCTACATGGGGATCAACGCTGGGGCATTCCTCTCACCACTCGTCGTCGGTGAAGTGGCTGACCGCGGTGGATATCACGCTGGTTTCGCACTCGCTGCCATCGGGATGTTCGCAGGACTTGTCGTCTTCGTCTTGACGAAAAAGAAAAACCTTGGTCAAGCGGGTACGTATGTCTTGAACCCATTAAAAGGGGACGAGAAAAAACGCTTCATCACGATCGCATCAATCGTTGTCGTCGTCGTTGCGGTACTCGGTGTCGTTGCATCGATGACAGGACTGTTGACAATTTCTCGTTTTACTTTAATGGTCACGATTCTCGGGATCTTGATTCCGATCGCTTACTTCACAGTCATGCTTCGTAGTCCAAAGATCACGGATGATGAGCGCTCACGTTTGATTGCGTATATTCCGTTGTTCATCGCAGCAGCGATTTTCTGGGCAATCCAAGAACAAGGTTCATACGTCCTCTCGATCTTCGCAAGTGAACGGACGAACCTTTCATTCTTAGGATTTGAGATTCAACCGGCATTCTTCCAATCGTTGAATCCGCTCTTCATCATCGTATTAGCACCTGTTTTTGCGAGCTTCTGGGTCAAACTCGGTGACCGTCAACCAACGACGATGCAAAAGTTCTCGTTTGGTCTTCTGTTCGCCGGACTTTCGTTCATCGTCATGACACTACCAGGTATCCTGTTCGGTGTGGAGACGTCAGTTAGTCCACTCTGGCTTGCACTGAGCTTCTTCCTCGTCGTCATCGGTGAGCTCTTCTTGTCACCAGTCGGTCTATCGGCAACAACAAAATTGGCGCCGGCAGCCTTCTCAGCGCAAACGATGAGTCTGTGGTTCTTGACGAACGCAACAGGTCAAGCGGTCAACGCACAAATCGTTAAATACTACACGAATGATACGGAGATTTTGTACTTCGGTATCACAGGTATCGTTGCCGTCATCTTCGGATTACTCTTGTTCGCTTTCGCACCAAAACTTCAAAAATACATGCGCGGTATTCGCTGATGCATGAAAAAAGACGCTTTCTCAATCGAGAAAGCGTCTTTTTATTAATCATTCGTCCGAATATGGCGTAACCCTTCTGCGAGCAAGGCGACCAATGTTCCGAGGACGAGACCGTTTGACATCAAGGTCGTCACGAGTGGCGGTAAATCGGCCGTTGCCCCTTTTGGTAGTAACAACGCACCGATGCCGACGAGGACCGGGAGACCGACCGTGATCATCGCCGTTTGACGATTCAAGTCGCGGGCTGCTTCCGTGACGCCGATGATCGCCATCCCGGCAACAATCGGTGCGACCATCGCATAACCGACAGCGACGGGGATTTTAGCGATCAACCCGACGAATGGTGTCACGATACTGAGGAAAAGGCACGTGATGTTCGCATAGACGAACGCTTTGCGGTCCGTGTTATCTGTTGAGGCAATGAAACCAGCTGTTCCGGAAATGGCGACAGGACCGACCGTACCGAACAGACCAGCGAAGAGTTGCCCGATACCAGCCGTGATACCAGCTGTTCCGACTTGTCCTTTGACGGTTTCACCACGCTTGGCACTGATAATCCGTTCGATGACCTTGATGTTTGCTAAGACGTTTGTCATTAACAACAACGAGATGATGAGAGCTGTCGGTAATAAGCTCCAGTCGACATGAATACCGCCGAACGGCAACAAGCTCGGTAAAGTGAACAGTGGACCGTCGAAGCTTGGCATCTCGGCACGACCAATCAATGCAAACATGCTCCAACCGACGAGTAACGTGATTAATAAAGCGTACTGGCGTAAGCGATCGCTTCGTTCTAAATAAAGTGAGATCAAGACCGTCAGAATCGAGATGACGGCAGGTAATACTTGAATTCGTCCATCCTCGATATTGAGTAATCCTTTCATGACGGATCCGGACAGCTGTGCCGACAGCAACAGCATGTAGACTCCGATGACTTGCGGTGTAAAAAGGGGGACTAAGCGCCGTAAGACACCCGTCATCGTCAAGACGATACAGATGATACCGCTGAGTAGGAGTAAGAATCCAAGCGACTGTAATGTGTTTGAATAACTGCCGTACAATGTGACACCAATCGACGAATAAAGAGCAAATACACCCCACCAAATTCCAGCAGGACCTTCCATGATCGGTAGACGGTGTCCGAGCAGGACTTGAAAGAGACTTAAGATGGCAAATACGAATAGACAACGAGATAAGAAGGAAAGCGTCTCGGCACCCGAGAGTTCAAACGATGCTGCGATGGCAAGGGGCGGGGCAATGTTAGTACAGATGATGAATAAAAACCATTGAATCGTAGACACAAGGGTACGCGGCAAAACGTAAATCTCCTTTCGAAAAAACAATATTGGTTTCATCTTAAACCAATTCATGAAAAAGCGATAGGGATGCTTACAATGACTGAAAATTCTAATATTTGTTTTCATATGTGATTTAACACATAATATGGGGTATAACGGTAACGGGAGGGAATGAAATGAAAAAATGGAGTATAAGAATCATTGGAACGATTGCTGCGCTGTTGGCACTGCTCGTATTTGCATTCATGATCTGGGCGCAGTTCGATTATGATGCATCTCCCCAAGCGATATCTTACGTGGAGACAGCTACACCACGTGAAGTGACATTTGGAAAAAAGACGAGTGACGTTGGATTCATCTTTTATCAAGGGGCAAAAGTTGATGCAGCGGCCTACAGTTATTACGGCAAGCAACTAGCGAAAGACGGGCACTTCGTCGTCATCCCAAAGCTACCGTTTCGGATTGCGTTGCTTGACTCAAGCGAAGGACTCGATATCATCGAGGATTATCCCCAAGTCAAAAAATGGTATCTGATCGGGCATTCGCTCGGTGGAAGCGCAGCTTCGACGATCGTCGAACAACATCCGAAAATTAAGGGGATCGTTTTCCTCGCGTCCTATCCGATTGATTCGATTGATGTGCCCTCGTTGACGATTTATGGTGGACGAGATGGTGTCTTACCAGTCGCTGATATCGAAAAAAGTAAACAGGACGTTCGAAAAGATGCGGTATTCCATGAAATCAAGCAAGGGAACCATGCGAACTTTGGTATGTACGGTCGACAAAAAGGGGATAACAGCAGCCCATTAACGCCAAAAGAACAACAGGACGAGTCGTTAGATGAAATCAAACGATTTATCGATACACCTTAATCAATTCTCTTAGTGAATAAACGACTCATCAATCAAATGAAAAGGATGGAGAGATTCTGGCACTGGGTCCGGAATCTCACCATCCTTATTTCTACTGAGTTATCGATTCAACTCAAGCGATGAGCGACTTCGTCGAGCGTTGGCAAAGCAGCCATCGCTCCTTTGACGGAAGCAGCAAGTCCGCCTGAAATCGCTGCGAATCGACCGATGTCGCGAAGTTCATCTTCAGACCAATCAAACGAAAAATCGCGTAACGCACACTGGTAGAGTAAACCGGACATGAAGGCATCTCCAGCTCCTGTCGTATCGATTGCGTCGACCGTAATCGCATCGATGACAGCCATCGCACGATCCGTATAGAGAATCGATCCTTTACTTCCTCGCGTGATGGCAAGAAGACGAATCGGATATTCAGCTAACAATTCAGCAGCCCCGTCATCAAGATTCGTTTGTCCAGTTAGAAACGTCAATTCTTCCTCAGCAAGTTTGACGATTTGTGCATCCGGTAGGACAGACCGGATCGTCGTCCGCGCTTCGTCAAGATTCGGCCATAACGACTCTCGTAAGTTCGGATCGTAAGAGACTGGTACTTGGTGCGCTTTTGCACGTGCGATGGCTTTTCGTGTCGCGTTGACGGATTCTCCAGTAATCAAAGAGATCGAACCGATGTGTAATAAATCGACGGACGTGAAATCCTCCGGTACATGTGTTTCGTGGAATTGCATATCAGCGCGCTCCGCGTTGATGAACTCGAACGACCGCTCTCCATCCTGACCGTTTGTAACGAGCACAAGTCCTGTTTTTTGCGTCGAATCGTGGACGAGATGATCGGTACGAACACCATAATGATGTAACGTATCTTTCAAGAAGTGTCCCATCGAATCATCACCGACAGCTCCAAGAAAATAACTATCAGCGCCTAATCGAGCGAGTCCGACAGAGACATTGGCAGGAGCACCTCCAGGATTTTTTTGAAACGTCATGTTTTCAGCATCAAGAGGAATCAAATCAATCAATGCTTCCCCTAAACTAAAGATTTTCATACGTAGAACTCCTTTCAAGATCCGGACGAATCCGTTCGATGTGTAAAGCCATATAGCCGATTTCTGATTCAGGTACACGTGTATCGAGTTCGACAGTCAACCAATTGCCCATTTGACTCGCACAGGCATAAGCCTCAGCATAACGTGTTTTGACGGCAGATAAAATCACATCATCCATGTCGTGTAAGGTTTCTCCTTGTTCAATCCGGGCGAGGACCAATTTCATGTGCGTAAAGAAACGATAATACGTCATTGATGAGGTCTCGATCGTTTGTCCAAAAAAGACTTCGATCTGTTCACGTAGTTCATTGAGTAACGTAACCGTCTGCAAAGCAGTGGCCATATTCGGATGCGTTTGGCGTGCATTGTATAAGTGAAGCGCGATGTTCGCAGCTTCTTCTTTCGGTAGCGTAACTTGTAAGGCACGCTCGATCTCAAGAACTGCCCATTCTCCAATCGCATACTCTGATCCATACAAAAGGCGAATCTCTTCTGCCAATCGATTATGCACGACGAGTTGTTCACGTGCTAATCGTACGGCATGAGCAAGGTGGTCCGTCAGACTGACGTGAATATAGTCATGAAACGGCGTTTGGAGCTCACCTTCTGCATGTGAGATGATGCGTTCCGATAAATCAATGATCTCAAGTGGTGTCGTTGTCAGAATCTCTTTGAACTGTTCTGCATTTTCAAATGAAGGGATGAACATTTTTTCGATCTTCGTCGCTTGAATCGGATCTTTTTTCTTTTTTCCAAAAGCAATACCTGGTCCCATGACGATGCGTTCCTGTCCATTTTCTTTGACGACAACAGCATTGTTATTGAGGATCTTATGAATAATCAGCCTGACGTCCTCCTTTCCGATCTTTTCTTTTATTATAAAGCGAACTTCAGCGCTTTGCGAACCGACAAATGCGACCACCGAGCCCGAGGACTCGGTTTGGTCGCATGAAGGATTAAGCAGCAACGTCCGTTTCTTTTTGTTTCCGTGCATCGAGACGCATCAAGACGACAGTCGAGATGAAAGCAGTGACGACTGCAATGGCGAACCCGACGAGATAGTTGATCAAGTTTGACGCACCGAGTGGCGCGACGATCGCAATCATCGGAATTCCAGTTAATCCATAAGCGTTCGCAGCGACTTGTGTCAAGACGACATAACCGCCACCGATCGCACCACCAATGGCACCACCGATGAATGGTTTTCCAAGACGTAAGTTGACACCGTAGATGACGGGTTCTGTGATTCCGAGAAATGCTGAGAACGCAGACGGTAGGGCGAGTGCTTTGAGTTTAACGTTCTTCGTCAAGAAGTAAACGGCAAGTCCGGCACCACCTTGAGCGACATTCGCCATCGACCAAATCGGTAAGAGGAAGTTCTTTCCGATACTCTTATCTGCAAGTAATCCTGCTTCAATCGCATGGAAACTATGGTGCATCCCTGTGATGACGATTGTCGAATACAGTCCACCGAAGAGAAGACCGGCGACGACTGAGAACTGTTCATAGAAGAAGACGAGTACGAATGAAATGCCTTTTCCGAGTAACGTTCCGATCGGACCAATGACGATCAATGCCAGGAATCCAGTGACGAGAACCGTAACGAACGGTGTCACGAGTAAGTCAAGCGTTTCGGGTGTCCGTTTCCGGACTTGTTGTTCAATCTTTGCCATGACCCAAACGGTTAAGAGAACCGGGAAGACCGTTCCTTGATAACCGATCAACTCGATGTTCATTCCGAGGAACTTCATGACTTCCGGATCACTATTACCGAGCGTCCAAGGGTTTAAGAGGGACGGGTGTGTCATGATCCCCCCGATGACGGCACCGAGGTACGGGTTCGCACCGAATTCACGGGCTGCCGAGAAACCGATCAGGATCGGTAGGATGATGAAGGCAGAAGACGAGAACATATCCAGTAGTTGGACGATCGGTGAATCACCGTCAACCCAACCGAAGGCCTTGATCATACCGAGTAATCCCATCAAGAGACCGGCTGCGACGATTGCCGGAATGAGTGGAACGAAGACGTTCGAGAGCGAGCGGGCAAGACGGGCGAACGGATTTAATTTTTGCGATGCAGCCTTTTTAACGTCGAGTGGTTCTTCTCCATCGACCTTTACACCGGCAAGTGGCGCAAACGCAGCAAATACCTTGTTGACGGTACCGGTTCCAAAGATGATTTGGTATTGACCAGAACTTGAGAAGGCGCCGCTGACACCATCTAAGTCTTCAAGTGCTGCTTGATCGACCTTTGATTCATCATGCAAGACAAGACGTAAACGCGTCGCGCAATGAGCAGCAGTGATGATGTTCTCGCGTCCACCGACGAGTTCGAGCACACGTTTAGCAGTTTGTTGATAATCCATCGGAAAAGTCCTCCTTTTTCATGAAACGTGCTGAATGAGACAAAAAAAGGCAAGACCGAACAACACCTCTCCTAACGAGGTGTCATTTCGGTCTTGCCAGCCGTACTGTCACAATCCGCACTATTGATTTGATTTCATCTTAAAGGAGAAAAGAAAGCGTTGTCAATACTTAATGTTCATTTTTTTGAATCTGAATATCGACCTCAACACCGTAGTGATCGGAAACGACGGGACCGTGAATCCCATCGAATACGACCCCGACGCGTTCGACGTCAATTTTCCGATTCGATAAGACGAGATCAATCCGCAATCCTTGTTGATTGTCTTCCCATCCATCGATGTTGCCATTGATCGTCTCAATTCCGACCGTTTCCTTAGCTAGCAGAAAGACGTCGTGTAATCCTCGTTGCATCATATAGTCATAACCTGTATTTCGTTCTAAAGCATCGTTGTTGAAATCACCGAGGAAGAATGTCCATTCGAGTGGATCCATCCGGGCCATCAAATGATTGAATTGTTCCTGGAACGGTTCGACTTCATCTGCCCACCAGCCAAGATGGCATGTATTGAACGTAATCGGTGTACCGTCGACTTGGATCGTCGCACGGACGATTTTTCGCGATTTCCAATCGAATGTATCTTGACTGCGGCTGACATAATAACTGTCCGATTTTAAGATTGGGTGTTTCGTCAAAAGAGCGAGTCCTTCTTCATACTTATCATAGCCGATATGAGCAAAATCCCAGACGAGGGAGTAGGTTTGACCTTGTTCTTTTAACGCTTGCTGGATCAAATAGGCAAAGTTATCGTTGCGCACATCATCATAGACGATGGGTGTATCCATCAATTGACTCACTTCTTGCAGTGCGACGACATCATAATCTTGAGCGAGAATTTGTTGAACGATCTGGTTTAATTTTTCGAGTGGCTGTTCTTCCTGCCACGAATGACAGTTTAGTGTGAGTAGACGCATGAGTGGTCCTCCTGATTTTTCAAATAAGAAAGGTGAAACTCTTATAAAAGAGCTTCACCTTTAGGTAGTTCCCTAATCTCGCAGGTTTATGCGCCGATCCGGTCTTGGATATCTGATTTTAAGATATCGGCTTTTGGACCGTAGATGGCTTGCACGCCATTGTTCTTAAGGATCAGACCAAGTGCACCGTTTGCTTTCCAGTCTGCTTCTTTTGCAACAAGCGCTGGATCTTTGACAGTGACACGAAGACGCGTCATGCAGGCATCGACGTCCTCGATGTTTTGCTGTCCACCAAGCAAATCGATGATTTGTGAAGCTTGCGAACCGTCGGCAGGAGCTGATGTCGCAGCAGCCTCACCTGAAGCTTCAGTTGTAGATACGTTGATATCGTCAAGATAGTTCCCGTTACGACCTGGTGTCGCATAGTTGAACTTCTTGATGACGAAACGGAACGTGAAGAAGTTCAAGAAGAAGAAGAACACACAGACACCGATGAAACGAATTAAATCACCAATTAATCCAGCTTTTGCAATCAATGGAATCCGCGTCAAGAGTTCGATCGCACCGAATGCGTGAATCCGAAGATGCATGACATCTGCTAGTGCGAAAGCAACACCCGTGAGCACAGCATAGATGACGTAAAGAACAGGAGCGATGAACATGAACATGAATTCGATTGGCTCCGTGACACCTGTCAAGAAAACTGCAAGTCCAGCAGATAAGAAGACAGGTTTGTATGCTTTCTTCTTATCTTCATCAACTGACATGTACATTGCGACAGCGATACCGATCAATGAAGCAAGTGATGTGACGACTTGTCCTTCTTTAAAACGAGCAGGAACGACACTGTTGATTAAGTCATTGTATCCTTGTGTGTTACCGGCTTGTTTTAAATTAACGAGGTCAGTGATCCAAGCTAACCAAAGCGGATCTTGACCAGCAACCGTCGATCCTTGAGCAGCACCTGTCAGGATTTTGTACGTTCCACCGAGTTCCGTGTAGTTCATCGGGACAGTCAACATGTGATGAAGACCGAACGGAAGTAATAGACGCTCGAGTGTACCGTATACGAACGGTGCAATGATCGGTGCAGAATCACGTGAAGAGGCAATCCAGCGACCGAAGTCATTCAATAAGCCTTGAACGAACGGCCAAACGAGTGATAAGGCGAATGCTGCAACGACTGATCCACCAATGACGACGAATGGTACAAAACGTTTTCCGTTGAAGAATGCAAGCGCATCTGGCAATTTACTGAAGTTATAAAATTTATTAAAGAGAACGGCACCAAGGAAACCAGAGATGATTCCGACGAATACTCCCATGTTGAGAGCAGGTGCCCCTAAAACTGAAGTGAAATAATCTTTTACGATGAGCTCAGAACCAAGCAATGAATCGACCGTTGCTTTTGGGTCCGCGATCATGTCAGCGTTGACACCGAAGATAGCTCCTGTGACACGGTTGATCAAAATGAAGGCGAGTAACGCTGCGAACGCACCACCAGCACGTTCTTTTGCCCATGACCCACCAATCGCGACGGCGAATAAGACATGAAGGTTCGTAATGATGGCCCAACCTAAATCTTCAACGATTCGAGCAATCGTTTGCATTAACGCGATATCGCCTCCATACATGCCGATCAGTTTCCCGACCGAAATCATGATTCCTGCAGCAGGCATAACCGCGATGACGACCATCAAGGCTTTACCGAGTTTTTGCCAAAAATCGAACGAAATAGCATTTTTCAAGATCATTCACTCCTTTTGTATCTCTTTTTCTCTAATATGTGTGTAAGAACAGTGCAATAATGTAAGCGATTAATGCAACCGTTTGCATATAGAATTGTAAGCGATAACTTTTTAAAAAGCTAGTGTTTTACAAGAAAAATATTTGAAATTTTATTTTGATTAGAAATTGATAGTTCGGAAAGGTATTCAGATTTTAAAAAAGTGGGAATAAGACTACAGTGAACGTTGTTTAGTTTTAAAAGAAGAAAGGATGTTTGAAGCGGATGAAAGAAGGGATTCAACCGATCGGACAGTACGGACAGCGGATTCGTACATTACGAGAACGTCATCAGTTAGATCAAAATACATTAGCAGAGTTAACTGAGACGACACCTGAGATGATCCAGCGTATTGAAAGTAGCATTGCCCATCCCTCATTTTCAATGATTGAGCGACTGGCCCGTGTCTTACATGTCCCTTCGGATCACTTAATTCGGCATATCTGGCCACCTGAGGTCATCCGTCAGCATGATAGCCCGTCCTTGATCGACCTTCCATCTAGTTGATGAGCATCAAAAAAGAGGAACAAGGGGATTTCCCCTTGTTCCTCTTTTAGTCGTCTTAACGATTATCGATCGTTTCAGGATAGAGATCGTGATTGAATAGACGGTGCTCTGCCATTTGTTCGTATTTTGTACCAGGCTTCCCGTAATTGTAGTATGGATCAATCGAGATTCCACCGCGTGGCGTGAATTTCCCCCATACTTCAAGGTAGCGAGGTTCCATCAATTTCACGAGATCTTTTCCGATGACGTTGATGCAGTTCTCATGAAAATCACCATGGTTACGGAAGCTGAATAAGTACAACTTCAGTGATTTTGATTCGACGAGTTTTTCGTCTGGGATGTACGAGATGTAAATCGTCGCGAAGTCCGGTTGATTCGTGATCGGACAAAGACTCGTGAACTCTGGTGCGTTGAATTTCACGAAGTAATCATTTTCTGGGTGACGATTCGGGAATGCTTCGAGAACTTCAGGTTGGTATTCAAAAATATATGGTACGGCTTTTTGGCCGAGTAACGATAAGTCGTTTAAATCTTCAGGTCGCATGAATCATTTCTCCTTAGACGCCACGATCGTTCGCGAAAACGAGGGCATGTAGTTGTGGTAGGACGCGCGCATGATTGAAGCGTTCATCACGGGCGACGCGTTCCCAAAGTGTTTTTAAATCGTGTAGCATGCGTGGAGCGATCGTTCCTTCTTCGTGCGGATCAGGATTACCGAGCGATAGATAAAGCGTCTTTAGCGCATATCGTTCTGAAATCATCGCCGCGAAGTCGAGGTCTTCCTCATTAAAGATGACGATTTTAACGGCACGCTGTTGTTCCGGTAGACGTTTAAAAAAGACATCCAAGCGATCGAAATCAATCTTCATCCCACTTGAAGGTGGTTTAGGGCTAAGTGTGACGTCATCGATATCAAGCAACCAATTTTGCCAGTAGGAGCCTTGTGTCTCGACGGACATCGTGATGTTTCGTTCTTTTAGTGCCGCAACCAGTGTGCCGATTGATGCATGAAGTAACGGGTTCCCACCAGAAATCGTGACATGTCCGTAAGAGCCGAGTGCATCAAGACGTTCTATGATCGTCTCTGCCGTCAAGAGTTCAGGTTTTTCAGAACCATCCCATGTGAAGGCGGAGTCACACCACGAACAGGAGTAGTCGCAACCGCCGGTCCGGACGAACATCGTCTTTTGACCAATCGATCGTCCTTCTCCTTGAAATGTTGGTCCGAAAATCTCGAGAACCGGAATTTTTGGTGTTTTCGTTAAGGCACTCATGCTTCGTTCATCCACTCACGACGGACTTCAGCAAAAGCAGTCGGTGTCTCATAGAGCTTGACGAATTCGACACGAAGTCCACGCTCATCCGGAAGGTGTTGTCCGAGCGTCTCGAAAATCCAAGCCGCCATGTTTTCAGCTGTCGTATTCATGTATGGTAACGATTCATTCAGGTAGCGGTGATCCAACAGTGGTTCGAGATGTGTTTTGAAGATTTTTTTGAGATCACCAAAATCGAGTGTCATACCGCGGTGATCCAAAAAACCACTGATCCCCATATCGACATGGTACGTATGACCGTGAAGGGCACGGCATTTTCCATCATAATCATATAGGTGGTGTGCTGCGTCGAACGTCAGTTTTTTAACGATCATGACGCGGGATTTCGTATAGATAAGCGAGTCGCCAGTCGGGCGCTCGACCGTTTCAGGTGCTTCGTAATTGAATGTCATGTGTGTTGAACCTCCTTGATGTATGCATCTAATCCATTTTTCCGTAATTCACAGGCTGGGCATTCGCCACAACCATCTCCAATGACGCCGTTGTAACACGTCAACGTGCGATTTCGAACGAAATCAAACGCACCGAGCGAATCGGCAAGCGCCCACGTCTCTTTTTTGTCGAGCCACATGAGTGGCGTGTGAAGTACGAATGGATAGTCCATCGCAAGGTTCAATGTCACGTTGAGTGACTTGATGAAGGCATCACGGCAGTCAGGGTAACCGGAAAAGTCCGTTTCACATACGCCAGTGACGATATGACGGATTCCGCGTCCTTTCGCAAGGACGGCTGCGAACGAAAGAAACAGGTGATTTCGTCCATCTACAAAAGTAGAAGGAAGACCATCTTCATTCGTCGTGATGGTTTGGCTGTGGTCAGTCAAAGCGTTACTAGTCAGTTGACTGAGAAGAGAGAGATCAAGCTCATGGTGTTTGACACCAAGCTCAGAGGCGATGTCGCGTGCGACTTCGAGTTCTTGTGCATGACGTTGTCCGTAATTAAACGTCACGACTTCGACTTCTTCGTATTGTTTCAGTGCCTGAAACAAACAAGTCGTTGAGTCTTGGCCGCCACTAAAGACGACAAGAGCACGTTCGTTTTTCATAATGTACACTTCCATTCCTAGTTTTTGTAACGGAGGAGGTTACGAACTCCGGAGACGTAGTCTCAACTATTCACACTAGCAGAAGCCATTGAAAAAGTCGACGTTTTCTGATGAAGACAAAAAAAGAGATGCGTATCGTCGATCGGACGGTACGCATCTCTTGCAAGAAGATTAAAGTGGATAGTGATAGTAGCGTTCTTTGACGAGTAGATCTCGAATGTTCGAATCTTCCGAGATGACTTTCATCAGACCACCTGTTTGAGAAGCATGCGCTTCGAGTGCTTTGATCTTTTGATCCGTATAGGCACTGACATCATGAATGAACGTTCCTTCCCCGAGCTCTTCTTTCGTATTGTTCGCGAAAGCGACCGCAAGAAACTCTGGGCGATCAGCAGGATCCATCATCCGAAGGGCACGAACGACGGCGCGAGCTGTCGCTTCATGATCGGGATGGACCGCGTAACCCGGATAGAACGAAATCAAACGAGTTGGTCGTGTCTGTTGAATCAAGGCAAGAATACGGTCAGCAAGTGCTGCTTCATCCTCGAATTCAACGGTCTTATCACGAAGTCCCCACATTTGGAGATCCGAAATCTTCATTTTTGCAGCAGCATCAATCAACTCGCGTTTACGAATCGTTGCGAGCTGTTCACGGTTCGTAAAGACAGGACGTCCCATGTTACGTCCCATCTCACCAAGTGTCAGACAAGCGTACGTGACAGGACCACGGTTTTCAGCGTGTTCGATGATCGTACCGGCAGAACTGAAAGCTTCGTCATCCGGGTGAGGGAAGACGACGAGTAAATGATCTTCGTGTGTCATGCGTCTACCTCCTCTGCACCTTGAGCGAATGGTGTCGGGCTAAGTTCAAAAGCAATCGCAAGACGTCCTTCGATATCGTGACCGGCAATCAACAATTGTTCCCCAGCAAATTCGAAGTCAGTCAATCCTTCACCGTATAACCAGCCGTGGGCAAGTTTCAAACCGATCCGGTAAGGTCCGTTTCCTGTGATCAGACCACGTTCGTAAGTGATTTCCGCATTACGGAAAAACATCCCTGCGCTATGGAAAGTTGGATCTTGGTGCGTCGCGTAAGCACCGTTCGTCGTCTCGACGTGTACATATAACGGTGTATTCGCATGTTCGTCGATATAACGCTGTATTTCTTGTACATCAATGGCTTGCATAAACTTTTCTCCTCTCCTATACAGAAAGAAGTCCGCGGATATCGCGGACTTCTTAAGCGGATCAAGACTGGACTGTACGATGTGCAGCGTGATCAGTTGGTCCGACGTATTCATTCAAACGGAATGAATGACGAATCGCGGAAGTGATGAAAGATTTTGCTGTACGGACAGCAGCTTCTACTGATGCACCTTTTGCGAGTTCGGCCGTGATTGCTGCAGAGTACGTGCAGCCAGCACCGTGCGTGTACGGTGTCTCGATTCGTTCGTCCTCAATCAGGATAAACTCTTTTCCGTCATAAAGCACGTCAACTGCTTGTGGATGGTCAATCTTGCTGCCACCTTTGACAAGAACGTATTGCGCACCTTTTTCATGAATCCGCGCTGCTGCAAGTTTCATCTCGTCGATCGTTGCTGGTGTTTTACCAAGACCCGACAGTTGTCCGGCTTCGAAGACGTTCGGTGTGACGACCGTCGCAAGTGGTGTCAAGACATCACGAAGTGCGTTTGCTGTATCAGGGTTCAGCACTTCGTCTTCGCCTTTACAGACCATGACAGGATCGATGACGACGTTTTGAACGCCGGATGATTTGATTTTCTCAGCAACGGCTTCAATGATTTCGACAGTCGGGAGCATACCCGTCTTCATCGCATCAACACCAATACCTCCAAGGACCGTGTGGATTTGTGTCCGGACGAGTTCTGTGTCGATTGGGTAAACCGCATGGTGCCAAGAGTGATCAGGGTCTTGGGCGACGATGACCGTCAAAGCATTCATTCCATAGACACCAAGTTCTTGGAATGTTTTCAAATCAGCTTGAATACCAGCTCCACCGCTCGTGTCGGAACCAGCAATCGTTAAGGCTTTACGTTTTGTCATGGGGCATTCCTCCTAAAGAAATAGACAATCCTTCTTGTTCTTCATCATAGCGAATTATGGGAAAAACAACAACTATCGACGCTTCTGACGTACACAAAACCCCACCTGTTTTGAGTAGGCGGGGCAAGTACTTATTTAATGAATAAGAAGTCGAGAATATAGTAAATCAAGGCAGCGAAAGCCATCGAAATTGGCAATGTGATGACCCATGTAATGAGCATGCGCTGTGCTGTTCCCCACTTTACACCTTTCTTACGGTGTGATGTACCTACACCCAAGATGGCAGAAGAGATGACGTGTGTCGTCGAAACCGGAAGATGAATCGCTGTCGCTCCAAAGATGATCGCTGCTGATGTTAAGTCAGCTGCAACCCCGTTGACCGGACGGATTTTCATGATTTGACCACCGACGGTCTTGATGATCCGCCATCCACCTACAGATGTTCCGAGACCCATTGCGATCGCACATGAGAGTTTAACCCAAGTCGCAACTTCGTGATCTGTTTGATAACCAGATGAGATCAAAGCAAGCGTGATGATCCCCATCGCTTTTTGTGCGTCGTTCGTACCGTGTGTATACGACTGCAAAGCAGCGGTTGCAATTTGAACATGACGGAAGCGACGATTCGTCTTCGCCAAGTTTCCTTTTTTGAAGATGACTTTAAAGATTGCATAAACGATGAAACCGAGTGTGAATGCGAGCACTGGTGAAATGAGCAAGGCTTGAACGATTTTCAAGAAGCCTTTTGCTTCGATTCCTCCGAATCCGACAGAGGCAACAGCAGCACCAGCAATCGAACCGATCAGTGTATGCGAAGAACTTGACGGAATACCGAAGTACCAAGTCAAAAGGTTCCAGGCAATGGCTGAAATCAAGGCAGCGATAACGACGTAGCTACCATGTTCAAGTGTTGACGGGTCAACGATGTCACCAGAGATCGTTTTTGCGACTCCAGTGAACGTGATTGCACCTAGGAAGTTCATCGATGCAGCCAAGATGATGGCATGACGTGGTTTCAACGCACGAGTCGACACCGAAGTCGCGATCGAGTTCGCTGTATCGTGGAAACCGTTGATGAAGTCGAAGCTAAGTGCGAGAATCACGATTATGGCGGTGATGATAAACAGGCTATCCATCTCGTTAGCTCCTCACTTAAGCGTTTTTCATGATGATCGTTTCAATGACGTTAGCTGCATCTTGGCAGTAGTCCGCGATTGATTCGAGCGATTCATAGATTTCTTTATATTGGATGATTTTAATTGGATCTGTTTCTGTTGCGAACAATGCTTTGATCGATTTACGGCGTAGGTTATCACAAATCGTTTCTTGTTCTTTGATTTTGATGACGTGTTCACGCATCGGTTGCAATTTACGTGCAACAAGAAGATCCATTGACATCGCGAGTTCTGTGACAGCGATGTTGATTTCATCGACGAACTTGATCATGTGCTCGTCTGCTTGAACGATATTGTAGATTTCGAAGATCGCTGAACATTCTTCAAAACCGTCTAAGACGTCATCAAGTGCGTTAGCAAGTGCGAGTAAGTCTTCACGGTCGATCGGCGTGATGAACGCATTGTTCAAGTCGATGATCAACTGGTGCATCAAATCGTCCCCAGCTGTTTCGAAGTCTTTTACTTTATGTGCAAATTCTTTTACATCCGCGATGCCGTTGATTTTAAAGTCAACGAAGAATTGCGAAGTCGTTTTTAAGTGTCCTGCGATTTCGGATAATTTCACTGCGAATGGATCTTGTTTTTTACTAAACATTTCTTCTGCCTCCATATTAAGAACAAGAATAGAATAGTGAAGTAACTTCACGAGTTCGATTGTAGCAGACGGTATTGTAAAAGAATACATTTATGAAGCGTCTTTACGAAATCTTAATAAATCTTAATACGGAAGTGATTGTAGATTTAATAAATTGTCTGACAATGGTAAAAGTGAAGTGTACTTGATTGAAATGAGTTGGATTACGTTGTGATTGCAAGAGATTGTCTTGTGATTGTAAGAATAAAAGCGCATCAGAAGTGGGAAAAGAGGATATGGCGCATGAAAATCGAATGATATGATTAAGTCTGCGTAATTAGGTAAAAGAGGAGGATTTTATTATGCTCGTACAAAGTTTATGTATTCCGAAGCATCAATGTGTCACGATTTCCGAGACAGCGACGATTCGTGAAGCACTCGACACACTTGAAAAAACCGGATACCGCTGTGTCCCGGTCCTTGACCAATCAGGACAGGACTTTAAAGGGAACATCTATAAGATGCACATCTATCGGCATGGGATGAATGGTGGCAGCTTAGACGACAACGTCATGTCGCTGATTAAGAATACATCCAAATACATCTATACAGGAAGTAATTTCTTTGAAGTCTTCTTCTCAATCAAGGAATTACCGTATATCGCGGTCTTAAATGATGACGGTCATTTCTTCGGTATCCTGCCACACGGAAAAATGCTTGGAATGCTTGAAGAAGCATGGAACCGTGATTCTGGAAGTTACGTCCTGACAGTAGCCCTAAGTGAACAAAAAGGGGCACTTGAGAAGATCTCGAAGATCGTCAACAAATATTCAACGGTCGCGAGTCTGATGACACTCGATGCGAAGAGTAGCGTCATGCGTCGTGTATTGATTACATTACCGACGGATTGTGACGAGAAGACAAAGAAAAAAATCGTTAAGAAACTTGACGATAAGGGACTTCGAGTCGTTGCTGTCGAAGATTTAGCCGTTCGTGTATAATGGACCCGCACAAGACCAGTTCATGACTGGTCTTTTTTTGAGGGAAAGGAAGGATAGATGATGAAACTATTAATAGTAGGAGCCGGTGCGATGAGTGAGGCACTCGTTCAAGGATGGGTCGCTTCTGGATTTGCACGAGAAGATATCACGATGACGAATCGGAGTGGCGGGATACGCTTGACAGAAGTCGCAGCGCGACACGGCGTTCAAACGGTCGAGCAGGAGGACGTCTCCTTATACGATCTCGTCATGCTGGGCATGCAACCCGATGGTGTACTCGACTATGTAGCGAATCAACAATGGACGAATCAGACGATCGTTTCGATTGCTGCACATATTACACCATATGAAATCGAACAGTTGGCAAAACGTCCGACAGTTGCTGCCATGCCAAATACCCCAGTCGCACACCGTTTAGGAATGACTGGACTATGGTTCGGCTCACGCGTGAATGAAGAGATCCGAAGTGTAGTCGAGGCATTATTTGGACGTGTCGGAGAAATTGCGGAAGCAAATGAATCGACGATGCCTGCATTCATGGCGGCAGCTGGATGTAGTCCTGCTTTCTTCTATGAAGTCGTAGCTGGTATGGTGCCGGTTTTGACGGATGCTGGTTTTGAAGAAGGAAATGCACGTCGAATCGTTGCTCAAGCGATGAAAGGTTCAGCTGAAATTCTCATGCGCTCCGACGCAAGTACGGATCGTCTGATTGCCGATGTTGCGGCACCTGGTGGACCGACGGATCGTGGCGTCCAAGTGCTACGAGAGCGTCACTTATTCGATACGATGCAAGCGGCACTACGAGAGAGTTCACGCGAAGCAGACGAATAATGGATTCAAAAGAGGCTGACTCAAAAAGAATGACGCGTCTTTTCACGTCCTTATCTTTGTAGAGACTGACATTTGAGTCAGTCTTTTTTTTTCGTTCACGAAAGTTTCACGTGAAACATACACAAAGCGATTGCATCTTCAAATAAGAATTCGTACACTGTAAAAAGAAACCGTCCAGACGGTACAGTAAATATGAGGGAAGGGGGAGACTATTGGCCAGTGCAAAAGCGCAAGAGACTCGTCGTCGGATTCTTGAAGCCACGACGACGATCATTTTGCAACAAGGATTCACCCAATTGACGCTTGAAGAAGTAGCGAAACAAGCAAATGTCTCAAAAGGTGGACTATTGTATCATTTCGCTTCGAAGGAAGCTTTATTAATGGGGGTCATCGAGGCGCAAGAAGCACGACAATTTGAACTATATGAACAGCATCAGTTGACGATGGGACCGATGGAAGCGTTCGTGACGTTGCAAATCCAGCAACAAGAGGAGTTCCATCTCGACATGGATGCGCTTCTTTACTTGTTGTCCTTATTAAAGGATCATGCGACGTTCGTCGAGGAACGAAAGCGACAAGCGGAGCAGTTCTTTCGCCAACTGACAGAACAGATGGATCCGGTTGAAGTATTGTCGATTCGCTTTACATTAGACGGTTTGAAATTGTCGGAGCATTTTCAGTTCGGTGCACCGTCTCCAAATGTGCGACAACGATTAATTCAGCAATTAATAGAACGTGCACGACGACTAGATAAACAAATTGAAGAGTGAGGGAGAACCATACGATGAAAAAGATCATCCAATTTTCGGTGAACAATAAGTTTGCCCTCTGGCTCATGACGATCATCATCACGGTTGCTGGTATTTATGCGGGAACATCGATGAAGCTCGAGACATTGCCAGACATCACGACACCGACCGTGTCGGTGACGACGATTTATCCAGGTGCTACACCAGAACAAGTTCTAGATGAAGTCAGTCGAGAACTTGAAAGTAAGGTCGAAAATTTATCAGGAGTCGATACTGTACGCTCGACGTCCTTCCAAAATGCATCGAACCTACAAATCGACTATAACTTCAGTACGGATATGGAAGAAGCCGAGCAAAAAGTAAAAGAAGCTCTTTCAAACGTCGAATTACCGGAAGGTGTTCAGGAACCACAAGTATCACGGATTTCCTTTGATGCATTCCCGGTCATCGGTTTTGCCGTTTCGGATAAGGAGCGTTCCCTGTCTGAGTTGACGAAACTCGTTGAAAACGAACTTCAACCGAAGCTTGAAGGAATCGAAGGGGCGCAGACGGTTCAAGTCGCGGGTCAAGAGATTCGCCGGATCGAAATTCGCTTCGATGAGAAAAAACTCGAACGTTACGGTTTAACCGAAGAGAATGCGAAACAATTGATTCAAGCTAATGATTCCCGTTTAGCGCTTGGCTTATACGAGTTGGGGGATAAGGAACAAGCAGTCGTATTAGATGGAAAAGCAACGACGGTCAAGGAATTAAAAGATCTTCGTCTTCCCTATACACCACCAGCATCGAATACTCCTGAAGCAGGACAAGCAGGACAAGCAGGACAAGCAGGACAAGCAGGACAAGCAGGACAAGCAGGACAAGCAGGACAAGCTCCATCGTCAGCCCCTGCAGCATCCCAAACGACACCATCGACAGGTGCGGCGTCAGATCAGGCAACACAGACGGCACCAACGCAAGTACCAACTGTCACGTTGTCACAAGTCGCGACGATTGAAGATAAAGGGATCGAGGAATCGATCTCGCGTTCGAATGGTGAACGATCGATTGGGGTTCAAGTAACGAAGTCGCAAGATGCGAATACAGTCGATGTCGTCAATGCAGTCAAGCAGACGATCAAAGACTTTGAAAAAGAAAACGGTTCGGTCAAGGCATCTGTGACACTTGATCAAGGAAAACCAATTGAGGAATCTGTTTCGACGATGATCAGTAAAGCATTGATTGGTGCGTTATTTGCGATCGTCATCATCTTGCTGTTCTTACGAAACATTAAATCAACGATCATCGCTGTTATTTCGATTCCGTTATCCCTTCTGATGGCAATTCTTGTCTTGAAGCAGATGGATATTTCCTTGAACATCATGACACTCGGAGCGATGACGGTCGCGATTGGTCGAGTCGTTGATGATTCCATCGTCGTCATCGAAAATATTTATCGCCGTTTGACGGATCCGACGGAAAAGTTAAAAGGAAAAGAACTGATCATCAGTGCAACACGAGAGGTATTCATTCCAATCGCTTCGTCGACAGTCGTTACGATCGCGGTCTTCTTACCACTCGGGTTCGTTACGGGATTCGTTGGTGAGCTCTTCTTACCATTCGCTTTGACAGTCGTCTTTGCACTGTTCGCGTCCTTGATCGTTGCGGTTACGGTCGTTCCGATGTTCGCTGATTCGCTCTTTAAGCGTGGTAAAGCACCAAAACCGGAAAAAGAAGAGGGCGGAAAGTTGGCGAATGGATATCGTCGTATGCTGAATTGGTCTCTCAACCATAAACTCATCGTCTTTGGTCTTTCAGTCTTGCTATTGATCGGTAGTTTTGCTCTCGTACCAACGATTGGTGTCAACTTCTTGAATCAAGAAGGAGAAAAGACACTCTACGTCACGTACAATCCAAAACCTGGTCAAACGCTGGATGATTCGTTAAAAGCAGCTGATCAAGCAGAAGATTATTTCAACAAACAAAAAAATATCGATAATCTTCAATTTACCGTCGGTGGAGAAAATCCATTGAATCCAGGGAATACGAAACAAGGGGTCTTCATCGTCCAATACGATCCAGACACGGAAGATTTTGCAGATGTTAAACAGACAGCCATCAAACAGCTGAATGCTGACATTCCGACAGGAGAATGGAAAGAGCAAGACTTTAGTGGTGGCGCAGCTTCGTCAGGCGTCTCGTACTCTATCTTTGCGAATAATATTGAAGATTTAGAAGCAGTAACACCGAAATTCGTCGATGCTATCGAAGGTGAATCGAAGTATGTTCGAAAAGTAACGACAGATTTAAAAGAAGCGTATACGCAATATACGTTCGAAGTCGATCAGCAAAAAGCGGCTGAATTCGGCGTTTCAACAGCACAACTTGCGCAGGGCATTGCTAATGTCCAAGGAGAAGAAAAACCACTTTCTACTATTAAGGTAGATGGGAAGGAACTCGATGTCATCGTTCCAAACGAACAAACGACATACGATTCCGTTCAAGATTTGGAAGAGACGGATGTCGTGACACCGCTTGGCGTGCGCAAACTGTCCGATTTTGTTGAAGTGAAGAAAGGAACGACTCCTGATTCGCTCAACGAACGTGATGGAAAACTCGTCGCTACCGTTACAGCAGAACTAAAAACGGATAAAGCAACCGAGGCTTCTCAAGCGATTGAAAAGTCCGCCAAAAACATTGATCGTCCGACAGGCGTCTCGTATGAGCAAGGCGGAGTCACGGAGCAGATCCAAGAGTCGTTCACACAACTTGGTCTAGCAATGGCAGCAGCTGTAGCGATCGTCTATCTTGTCCTCGTCATTACGTTTGGAGGAGCATTGACACCACTCGTCATCTTGTTCTCACTTCCATTCGCCATCATCGGTGGACTGGTTGCCCTGTTGATTACAGGAGAGACGATTTCTGTGTCATCCTTGATTGGTGCGTTGATGTTGATCGGAATCGTCGTGACGAATGCGATCGTCTTAATCGACCGTGTCATTCATAAAGAAGCGGAAGGTTTATCGACGCGTGAAGCACTACTCGATGCAGCAGGTACACGTTTACGTCCGATCTTGATGACGGCACTTGCGACGATTGGTGCACTTGCACCACTTGCGCTTGGACTCGAAGGTGGCGCATTGATTTCAAAAGGGTTAGGTGTGACGGTCATCGGTGGACTGACGAGTTCGACGTTGTTGACACTCCTCATCGTGCCAATTGTCTATGAATTCTTAGCACGTTTCCGTAAAAAGAAGTCAATTAATTCTTGAAAAAACGATTAAATGACTCAAACTGACAGGTATGTAGAAATGGCTATCCTAAGCCGTTCTACAGCCTGTTTTTTTATTTTGTTACAAAAGTATTACGAAAAAGAATTAGCGTTAAAGAACTGTAACATGATGAAAATCTGGAACATGATAGGATAAATACAGAAATTATCAGACAATTCAGACGTAAAAAACATTCATACATAAGAGGAGAATGAATCGATGAAAGCTGTCACTCGTGTTTTGTTAACCTTAACGTTACTCATCAGTAGTTGGACACTCGTCCCAGCATCAACGCAAGCTGCAACAAGTAAAAAAGTAGTGGTGTCAGTGGATGTGCTAAATATTCGTGCAAAAGCTGCTGTATCGAGTAAACGAGTCGGGCAATTGAAACTTGGACAAGCTGTAACCGTCGTAGGTCAGGTCAAAGAATGGTATCAAATCCGTCATCAAGGAAAATCAGCATATATCGCTTCTACATACACGAAAGCATATAACACTAAAGCGACGAAAGGTCTTAGTAAAACAGGATCAACGATCGTTTCGGTAGCAGAAGGTCTCAAAGGACGTCCTTATGTTTTTGGTGCGACAGGTCCTGTTAGCTTTGATTGCTCTGGATTTACACGCTACGTTTATCAAGCACTAGGAAAATCACTCCCACGTACGGCAGCGGCTCAATACTCAGCAACAAAACGTACGGCACCAGGCGCTGGTGATCTCGTCTTCTTTACACATGGAAGTGGGATTCAACACGTTGGAATCGCTGTCGATGATGGTACGATGATCAATGCGAACTCGTATTATGGAAGAGTCGTCAAAGAATCGTTCCGTGGTGGCTACTGGGGATCACGGTATGTAGCGGCAGGAACTCTTTAAACAAAACGAAGCGACGAATTCAAATCGATGAACTCGTCGCTTTTTTATATGGATTCAAGTATGAGGAAGAACAGTCGTTCCAGCAATGAACGTCGAGGGTACTTCGATTTGTGGACGAGCAACGAGATCTTCGCGGACGGTTAATTGAAAAGCATGTCGCCCGATCGTGGCATAAGGGATCGCGATCGTCGTCATCGCTAAGACTTCAGCGAGTTCACTTCCATCAAAACCAATGACAGACAGGTCTCCAGGAACCTGATAGCCTTGTTTTCGGAGTTCTAAGATGAGACCAGCTGCCACGTGATCACTTGCGGTCAAGATAGCGGTCGGTCGTTGTTTTTGTTGCATCCAGCGTCTTGCGACGGTCGCACCGTCTTCAATCGTCAAGGTCTGTTCATAGACGAATTCGTCACGTACGACCTCTTGATACGCATGTTTACGCGCCAAGCTATTCGTACTGTCCGGTCGTCCGAGACAGATGCCGATGCTCGTATGTCCCTGTTGTCGTAGATGTGCAAGTCCTTGTTGAAAGGCCGTATAGTGATCGATATAGACGGCAGCGACATCTTCATGATGTTCACAAAAGACGATCGGACCATATTGTTCATACGATAAAATCGCTGATAAGGGAAGACTGTGCGACACGACGATGAGTGCGTCGATTTCCTGTTGCGCCAGCGCATCCAGTGCCAGTTGCTCATGCGTTTCCACATAATTCGTTTGCCACGTCAAGAACCGATAGCTCGCGTCAAAGGCGGCTTGCGCGATGCCTTGAAGAATGGCAGCGTGATATGGATGATCAACGAACGGAAGCATGACTCCGACCGTTTTTGTCATACCCGTCGATAGATGGACAGCAGTCTGATTACGGATATATCCGAGTTTTTCGATAGCTTCTCGAACAGCTTGTCGCTTCTCGTTCGCAACGTAAGGATGATCATTTAGTACACGTGAGACTGTCGTAACGGACACGTTGGCTTCACGTGCCAAGTCTCGGATGTTCGTCATCGCGCATCCCTCCTGGATTACATCTTACGAGATAATCGTCGTTCAAGTCGGCGCCAATCCTGTCGAGAGACGGGAGCCGAGAATGGAGCTGTCTGCTCAGCCAATTCATTGATTTTTGAGAGTAGTCTTATTTTTTCTTGAGGAGACAAATCAGGGTATTGATCGACCAACGTGTGCTGACACAAATAATAGCCTGCTGGTGTATGCAATTGTTCGATGGCCCACTCAAAAGCAACATTTCGTTTAAACAGTTGTGTTAACCGTGTATGAATCGACATGATGATTACCTCCTTTTTAGTGTATATCAAGACGATAGGCTATGAAACGCGTTTCACGGCAAGAACTATTTTTGAGCAGTGGATCGATTGGAAAAATTCAGCAAGAATTGACCAGTTAGACAAAGAAGTCTATGATTGTGACGATACAACACAAAGAGGGGCGAACGTAAAATGGAATCGACAGACTCGAAGCTGGCATTAAAAATGCTCGTTGTTCTATCTCGGACGATGCATGCGGTGACGGAGCAAGTGAAGGCAGACATCAAAACACATCAGTTGAATTTATCGGAATTCGGAGTTCTTGAATTGCTGTACCACAAAGGGGACACGCCTCTACAACAAATTGGCGATAAGATTCTATTAACGAGCGGAAGTGTGACGTATGTCGTGGATAAACTTGAAAAGCGTGGGTTGATTGCGCGAAAATCATGTGCGACGGATCGTCGTGTCACGTTTGGGACATTAACGGAAGCTGGACGCGAACTAATGGAAGAGACATTCCCGAAACATGAAGCCTTTTTAGCAGACTTATTTAACGATTTGTCGGTTTCTGAAAAGGAACAGTTGATTGATCAGTTGAAACGAATCGGTTTACGAGCCGAACATTATACGCCGCTCGAAAATGTGTAAGAATTAGCACTCATAAGATCAAGAAAGCTCAGGTCACGGACTTGAGCTTTTTTTATTCGTTTGGAAGTCAAACTAATTGACAAACGAAAAGGTGGTTGGTATGTTTAGTTACAGAATTTACTTTAAATAAAAGGGAGAAATAATAATGACTAAATTACTTTATGTAACTGTTAACCCGAAAGCTACAGAACACTCTTTCAGCCTTCAAGTCGGTGAAGCATTCCTCGAAAGCTACAAAGCAGCGAATCCTTCAGCTGAAGTAGAAGTTCTTGATCTATATAACGAAACAGTCCAAGAAATCGATACAGATGTTCTAAGCGCATGGGGCAAATTCGCAACAGGCGAAGAGTTAACAGAAGTGGAGATTGCAAAAGTCGGTACGATGACAAAACATCTCGAGCAATACATGGAAGCAGATGAGTATGTCTTCGTCACACCAATGTGGAACTTCTCTTTCCCAGCGCGTCTCAAAATGTACATCGACAGCGTTCTTCTTGCAGGTAAAACATTCGCTTATACTGCAGAAGGTCCAAAAGGCTTGATGGAAGGCAAAAAAGCACTCCACATCCAAGCAACAGGTGGCGTCTACACAGGATCTGGTCTCAACTTCGGTGATGACTACCTCCGTCAAGCGCTTGCTTTCACTGGTGTAACAGACTACGATGCACTCTTCATCGAAGGTATGGCAATGAACCCAGAAAAAGCAGAAGAAATCAAAGAAGCAGCAATCGCTAAAGCGAAAGAACTCGGTCGTTCATTCTCAACTGTCAACGCATAAGATAAGCGTCAAAAAGGCTCCCGCCGTGTCGGGAGCCTTGAGACTGCAGACAAAGCGTAATTTTTCTCTTAACGAGAAAGATTGCGCTTTTTTGTTCATCTCGCATCGTTTTCCTGGGACAAGCATCGCGCCGCTTCACTTCGTTGCAGGGTCGCTCTTGCTTGTTTTCCCTAAGAAGCGATGTCGAGTGAACAAAACGATTCTCTGATTATCCTTTTTCCAGAGATAAAAAGAATGACACGTCATACGCCACTCCTACAGGAAAAGCGCGATTTTGCGCTGTCAGAGACAAACAAGATCCGTTTTTCTGCTTGAATGAAGCGGAAAAACTGGCTTGTGTCTCGCCTGAGGAAAGGGCGTGAAAGGACGCGTCATTTTTTAAGTCAGCCCTTTTTGTGTGCATTCAAGAGAGCGTTGATTTTTTGCGAAGTACAAGCGTTACGAAGAACAACAAGTCTTTAAGTTTCTCAAAACCACGAGGATGCGTCGAGATGCGATACAGCCACTCTAGCTTCAGTCGACGAAATAATTTAGGCGCACGTTTACTGTGTCCTGACCAAACGTCGAACGCACCACCGACACCGATGAAGATGCCATGATCGACGTGATCATAGACGGAAGCGATCCATTCTTCTTGTTTCGGTGCACCGAGTGCGACGAGAACAAGATCAGCGTCTGCTTCTGTAATAGCTTGCGTTGCTTCTTCTGTCTTTCCAAAACCATGAAACGTTCCTACAAAGTGGATATTCGGAAACCGAATCGATAACTGACGAATCAACGATTTCATGACTTCCGGACGTCCACCGAGTAAAAAGACACGCTTCTCGAGTGCGTCTGCCGTCCGCAATAGTTCACGTGCGGTCTCGATTCCTGGCAATGTCGCAGTGAGTGGTGCGCCCATCCGTTTACTGGCAGCCGTCACACCGATTCCGTCTGGTGTAATGAACGTCGCCCGTCGTAAGATGGCATCGTAAGAAGGTTCGCGCAATGCACGCAACACGAGCTCTGGGTTCGCCGTGACAAGAAAGGCTTTTCCACGTTCGTGTAAGATTGTTTTAATATGGGTATACCATTGCGAAGGTGTCGCATCGACGAATGGTAGTCCGAATACTTGTTTTGTCTGAATCATAGTTTTCCACCTCATCATCCATCATAGCAGAATCAAGACGGACGAACAGCGACTTGAGACTGAAAAAGGAGCGGATTCACGTGCATCCATCTTGGCAAACCGTGTTAAAAGAAGAAAAGGAAAAACCCTATTTTCAAGAACTGTGGGCTTTTTTGAAGGAAGCCTATCAAACGACGACCGTCTATCCTCCGAAAGAGCGGATCTTTCATGCGTTCGATGCGGTCGCTCCAGAAGATGTCCGGTGCGTCATCTTAGGGCAAGATCCCTACCATGGTTCACGTCAGGCGAATGGACTCAGCTTTTCCGTGCATGACGGAGTGCCGATCCCTCCATCCCTTCGAAACATGTATAAGGAACTCGTCTCGGATATCGGTTGTCCGACTCCGACATCCGGTAATCTCGAAGCATGGTCACGACAAGGAGTCTTCTTACTCAATACGTCGCTTACGGTTGAAGAAGGGAAAGCGGGATCCCATGCTAAAAAAGGTTGGGCACCGTTTACGGATCGGGTCATCGAAGTATTAGGAACGCAGACACAACCAATCGTATTCATCCTCTGGGGAAATCATGCGAAGAGTAAAAAAACGCTGATCGATACGGATCGTCATCTTGTTCTTGAAGCTGTCCATCCGAGTCCCTTGTCCGCAAGTCGTGGATTTTTCGGTAGTAAACCGTATTCGCAAACGAATGCTTGGCTGAAAGAGCAGGGAAGAGAGCCGATCGACTGGTGTTTGTCGTAAATTAAAAGCGTGTGTCCCGTTGAATGCGGAACACACGCTTTTTGAGTTACTTAGCGGCTTGAGATCGCCGGTTCCTCATCCATCATGAATTTTTCGACGACGAGAGCAACACCATCTTCATCGTTCGAAGCGGTCATATACTGTGCTTTTTCTTTGACGGTATCGGCTGCATTCGCCATCGCGACACCAAGACCTGCCCATTCAATCATCGATAGATCGTTGTTACCGTCTCCACAAGCAATGACTTCTTCTTGAGCGATTCCTAGTTTTTCAGACAGTAAGGCAAGGCTTGTTCCTTTTGTCACACCGTCTTCCGTGAATTCAAGGAAAAATGGCTTCGAGCGAGCTACTGCAAGTTCACCCGCAAGTTCCTGTTGAAGCGTCTGTTCGACGCGCGCGAGGTGCGTCTCTTCTGCCATCATCAAACACTTGACGACAGGTGTTTGAATCGCGGCTTTAAAATCAGCGACAGGGATGACTTCCATGCCTGTCAGTTGTCCTTCAAGCGTCGTATACTCGTTTGGTTGTTCTGTCAGGATTTCATCTCCGATATACGTGTGGATGTAGACACCTTCCCGTTTACTCAAATCGTCGAGGCGGTGGACCGTCTCCGGGGAAAGCGTGCTGAGGAAGAGCGATTCGTTCGTTTTACAATCAATGATTGAAGCGCCATTAAAGCTCAGGATGTAACTGCCATAGCGAGCGAGTTCCAGTTCTTTTGCGAGGTCGAGCATGGCAAAAGTCGGACGACCGCTAGCGAGCACGACCTTCTTCCCGCGTCGCTGCGCAGCGAGTAAAGCTTCTTTCGTACGTGGTGAAATCGTATGGTCACTTGTCAACAAGGTATCATCTAAATCGAGAACAATCATTTTATACGTCATACATTCAAACCCCTTTCAATTATCTGTATATCGTAACAACTTGTGTCCCATTCGACAATATACTCTCCTCGAAGAGAGTATGATAAAGTGGAAACAGAGCCCGTACGGAAAGGATTCCAACTTTATGAAATATCTCTTCATGATCATATCAAGTCTATTATTAGCAGGATGCAGTACGATGTTTCCGCATCCCGCCTCTTTACTCGAACATCCGTCCCTTCCGGCATGGGAGCAGTCGTTGAAAGAACGGATTGACCGCGATTTGCCGAAACAGGCAGAGATCGTGGCGCCACGAAATCAAGCGGTATCCCGCCTATACGAACTCGTCGACTTAGATCGAAACGGTAAAGATGAGGCAATTACCTTCTACCGCAGCGAGCAGGACGGGCGCTTCACGATTCATCTTCTCGTCCATGAGCGACAAGGCGAAAAATGGCGACTCGTGGCGCGACAGACGGTAGCTGACGGTCGAGCCATCGATCGACTCGAAGTCATAACTGACGCACGACATAAACAAAACCACCTGGTCATCGGTATTACCAGTTATGGTGAAAATACGTTATACATCATTGAACAGTTACTATCGAAGCAACGAGACGTCACGAAAGTCGATCGGTATGATCGTCTGTCGGTAGATGACTTGAATCAAGATCGAGAGCGGGATATGGTGCTTCTGCAAAAGGGCAGTCCGTCTCGTTTGATCTATTATAAAGACATCCTGTCGAAAGAGCACCAAGAGACGACACTTTCAACGCAGGATGGCGATTTATTCGCAGAACATGATTTATTTGAAGTCGATACGATCAATGCCGCTCGGAATAAAGGCTTGATCGTATCGTATACACGAGATGCAAAAATGCACATCGCATTATTCCGTTTAGCGAACGATACATTGGAACAGGTTCGGTTCGGTCAGGTCGATGAGATCATCGAACCGATGTATACCTTCCCGAAAGATGTCGATCAAGACGGAATCATCGAGTTTGGTCATCAATACACGCCAGCAGGCAGTAAAGGGCGTGAGGGTGAACCGAAACCACGCATCACGGCATACTACACATGGAATGGGTCAGATAATTCGCCATTTCTCGAGAGTGGGTTCGAATTGCGAGAAGAGCAGTACATCGATCAAGAATACAATTTCGTCATGCGGTTCCCTGCCAACTGGGCGACGCGTGAAACGATCGAGAAACGCGAAAATCGTGTTCGGTTCATCAATCGAGAAACGAAGCAGATTGATTTCGAATTAGAGGTCATTCCGAAGAATCAATACATTGCTAGTGATCAAAAACGAAAAATCAAAGAAGGTATCGATTATGTCTATGTGATTGATGCGACGAAGGATTATGAAGTGTTCGTCAATCGTGTCACACTCGTGGAATAAAGAATCAGGGGGAGAAAAGAATGACCAAAATACTAGTAGCCGAAGATGAACATGCGATTCGCAGTTTCATCGTCATTAATTTGAAACGAGCAGGCTATGATGTCATCGAGGCGGAAAATGGGAAAGAAGCGCTTGCGCAGTTTGATCAACAAACCTTCGATATTCTGTTACTCGATATCATGATGCCGGAAGTCGACGGTTTTGCCGTCTGTGAACAGGCGCGGGCAAAGGATGAAGTCGTCGGGATCATCATGTTGACAGCACGGACACGAGAAGAGGATAAAGTCATGGGACTGAGCGTAGGAGCAGACGATTACATCGCGAAGCCATTCAGTCCAGCAGAGCTACTCGCGCGCATCCAGTCGCTCCTGCGACGGGTAGAGACATTACGTCGCAGAAAACAGCCACGTGAACTCGTCTCTGGACCGTTTCGGATTGATTTAGGCGCGAAGCGCGTCCAAAAAGAAGGTGTCGACGTCGAAGTGACACCAACTGAATACGATTTACTTTGCCACTTCATTAAAAACGAAGATCAAGTTATGTCGCGAGATGAATTACTCGATGCGGTATGGGGTGAGAATTACTTTGGTGATCGGAAGACGGTTGATGTCAACATTCGCCGTCTTCGTCAAAAAATCGAAGAAAATCCAGCGGAACCGAAGTTCATCGAGACATTGTGGGGACATGGATACAAGTGGCGTAACGAAGAATGAAGCGCCAGATATTAATGCGGTTCATGACGATTATCACGGTGACAGTCTTACTCGTCATCGGGATCCTCTCGTTCGTGACCTATAACTATTACTACGTGACGGCGACGGATGTCTTGAAACGTCATGCGAATGCGAGTGCTGTCTTATTTGCGAATAGTGGCCTTGCTTATGATTACGCCGATTCAGAAGCGACGATCCATGACGTACTTGATTCTTACGCTTATCCAGACGCTGAGATTGAAGTGTTGGATGCGACAGGGATTCCGCGTTACTCTTCGACCGGATTCATCTCGGAACGTAAGTTGACGCGAGCGGCGATCAATCAAGTAAGAGCGGGGCAGACTGTCACGAAACGATATGACGATGAGGCGACGGGAGAACATTTACTGGAAGTAACAGAACCTGTCGTGTCGTTCGGTCAGACGACGGGAGCGCTTCGTTATACGACGTCGCTTGAGCGAATCGATCGACGTGTGATCGAAATTTGTTTAGCGATCGTCCTCCTGGGTACAGTAATTTGGGGACTTGCCTTCATCTATTCCTCACGTCTCGTCTCGTCGATCGTCCGACCGATTCAAGAAGTCATCGGTGCATCGGATCAAATCGCGAAACAGCATTACGACGTCAAGGTGAACGAGGAATACTCGTTCGAGCTTGGAGAACTAGCGCGGACGATCAATTATATGGGACAACAGATTAAACAGCAGGAAACGTTGAAAGATGAATTCATTTCTGGTATCTCCCATGAATTACGGACACCGCTGACATCAATCAAAGGCTGGAGTGAAACGTTACTCGTCGAACAGGATCAGTTGCCGGAAGAGGCGTCGCTTGGGATGGGCATCATTCATTCGGAGACGGAGCGTTTGATTTCGCTCGTTGAGCAGTTACTCGATTTCTCGAAACTCGAGACGAGTCGGCTCGTCTTATACCGTCAGGAAGTCAACTTGACGGAAATCATCGAGACCGTGACGGCGCAACTGCGTCAAAAGCTGGAAGAAAAAAATGTCCAGATCGTACAGAAGTTACCGGCACAAGTCGTCGGTCTATACGACGAAAACCGATTGAAACAAGTCTTCTTGAACCTGCTTGATAATGCGATCCGCTTTTCTCCAGTCGGTGGCACGATCACCATTCGACTCGTTCGTTCAGAGCGTGTATTGTTCCTCTCCTTCAGTGATGAAGGTCCCGGGATTCCGAAAGAGCACTTACGTCACGTCACAGAAAAATTCTATCAAGTGCAAAAAGGAAAGGGTGGAACAGGGCTCGGCCTATCGATTTGTCGAGAACTCGTCGAAGCACATGAAGGTAAGCTATTCATTGATAATCAGCCGGAAGGCGGCGTCATTGCGACGATTCTGCTACCTGTCACGAAAGCGTAAACACTGAGACGGGCAGAGTGAAACAGAAACTGGTAAAGTTAAGTGGATTATAGTACGAAATGGATCAGATGATAGGAAACGGAGGAATCAGTCATGGCACTTGGTGTTTCAAATGGTACGCTTCAACCGCTCTCTGGAAAACCGAACGCGGTATCTACTCAAACCGATCTACAGGATATGAAAATGCGTCCGCTCCCGTTCAAAGGAACGCTTGCAGATTCGAAGTTCCAACTCTTACGTATCCTACAAAGCCTCGACCGCGTCAAAGTTGTTAAGGAGGAAGGGGCATACATCCATGCCATCTTCACGAGTAAAGTCTTTCGCTTCAAGGATGACGTCGAATTTTACTTCGATGAAGCCGCACAAGTGATTCATTTCCGTTCGGCATCGCGTGTCGGATACTCCGACTGGGGCGTCAACCGTAAACGGATGGAAGACATCACACGTCGTTACGAGGAGGGCTTGCGATGAAGACCTATCAATTAGTTGTCATTGGTGGTGGGGCAGCCGGAATGACGATTGCTGCTGGTGCAGCAAGTCTCGGCGCGCACGTCGCCCTGATCGAACGGCATACGCACCTTGGCGGAGATTGTCTCCACTACGGTTGCGTTCCTTCAAAGGCGTTGATCGAAGCCGCGCACGATGTTCATGTCATGAAGCGAACGGCTGAAAAATACAACGTGACGCTGAACGGGGACGCGGTCTATTCGAAAACGAAAGCAAGCGTCGATCGAGCACGTAACATCATTCAATCACATGATGGAACGAAACGGTTCGAAGACCTTGGCGTCGATGTCTATATCGGAGAAGCGACATTCCTCAGTGCTCATGAAGTGGAAGTGGCGGGACAGCTTGTCGTAGGTGAGAAGTTTGCGATCTCGACGGGATCTCAACCCATCATTCCACCGATTGATGGACTCGATACGATTGATTATTTAACGAACGAGACGATCTTCGAATTAACGGAGCGTCCGGAGCGACTGCTCGTCATCGGTGGTGGAGCGATTGGTCTTGAGTTATCGCAAGCATATGCGCATCTTGGAACAGAAGTCACGGTCATCGAGGGTATGAAGACGTTACTCGGAAAAGAAGACCGCGACATGGTCGAAGTCATTCAACGTCAGCTCGAACAAGAATTGACGTTACATCTCGATACGAAGGTCACGCACGTCCGCAAGTCGGCGGGGGGCATCGAAGTGACGGTTGAAGCAAACGGCGAATCACGTGTCATCGAAACGGATGCCGTGCTTGTCGCAGTCGGTCGTAAGCCACGCATCGAAGCACTACGTCTCGACCGAGCTGGCGTACACGTCGAGAAAGGATTCGTCCAAGTCGATAGTTCACTTCGAACAAGTCAGCGACACATCTTTGCGGTCGGAGATACGATCAACTCGCTCCCATTTACGCATGTCGCAGGACTGGAAGGAAAAACGGTCGTCACGAATGCTTTATTCGGTCTACGGACGAAGCCGGATTATCGGGCGGTTCCGTGGGTCACATTCACGACACCTGAATTGTTCCATCTCGGATTGACAGAAGACGAGGCACGCAAGAAACATGGTGAGATCAAGGTCTATCAGACCGGTCTCGATGAAGTCGATCGTTTCGTCATCAATGGTCAGACGGAAGGACGCGTCAAGCTCATCGCTGATAAGCGTGGAAAACTGATTGGAGCACATGCAATCGGAGAACAAGCCGGTGAATGGATGCAAGAAGTCGTCTATGCGATGGCACGTAAAGATAAGGTCGGTCAATTGTCGCGTGTTGTCCACCCGTACCCAATTCGTGGTGCTGCTGTTCAGCGTGCTGCTGATGTCTACTGGCGTGAACGTTTATTCGCTGGTCCGATCCCAAAATGGTTGAAACGTTATTTCGACTGGAAACAAGGAGAATGATTCATGCAACAACCTGCTACTAAACGGAATTTCGTTCCGCTCGTCATCCTGTTAACGCTTGTCATCAACTTGCTCGTAGCGCTTTTATTCTTTGCGCCACCTGTACAAGTTGATTCAGGATTCGACTGGACGTTGCTTCCTTTTTTGAATGCCATCTTCAATAGTTTTACCTTCATGCTGTTGCTCGGCGCTTGGATTTCCATTCGTCGGGGCAATCGGGTGAATCATCGTCGCTTCATTGGTGGTGCGATGACGACGACGACTTTATTCTTAATTTCGTACGTCACGTATCATGCTGTCAGTGAATCGACGAAATTCGGAGGCGAAGGGTTCGTTCGTCCTGTCTATTTCTTTATCCTGATTACGCATATCATCCTAGCTGCAGTCATCGTTCCACTCGTCTTGATGTCACTCGCGCACGCTGTGAATCAAAACTTCGAGAAGCATAAAAAGTGGACACGTTTTACGATGCCGCTTTGGTTATACGTCAGCTTAACGGGCGTCATCGTCTATATCATGATTCGTCCGTATTATTAAAAAAGACTCCTTCGTGTCTACCACGAAGGAGTCTTTTTGATGATCAGGACTTAACTTTTGTTTCATCGAGTACATTCGCTTTTAAGTCGATCAATGGTCGAATTAAAACTTCGACACGACGATTTTTGCTACGACCGGTTTCTGTTTGATTGGACGCAATCGGTTGGAATTCTCCGTAACCGCTGACGGTGAACCGTTTTGGTTCGAGCTTCGGATTACGTTGCAAAGCACGCATGAAACTGATCGCCCGGTCCGCACTCAGTTCCCAGTTCGACGGATACCGTGCTGTGTTGATTGGAATATTGTCTGTATGTCCAGACACTTGAATCTGACGTTGCCCTGCTTTGACGAGCAGTGCACTCATCCCCTCTGCGATTTGAAGCGAGCGTCCTCTTACTTCTGCCTGAGCTGGTGAGAATAGTGCGCGGTCGCGAATCGTAAAGACGAGACCTTCATTCGTAATTTCGACCTTGATATCTTTTTCAAGTTTTTCATTCTTAATGTATTCATTGGCTTCTTCTTTGATTTTTTCGAGTTCCGCAATTTCATAGCTTTGTGCTTTTGTCCGCGCGTCTAGCTTTTTTGATTCCTCTTCTTCTTGAGTAGAGAGCGAGCTATTTGTAATCATCCCTGATCCACCGTTGAAGACGGAGCTAAACGACTGAGACATCGCTTTTAGTTTCACGGCATCGACACTACTCGAAGCAAACAGAACGATAAAGAGTGCCAGAAGTAAGGTCAATAAGTCGGCGTAGGGAATTAACCAGCCTTCGGAGATATGTTCGTCATGCGGCTTCTTTTTCCGCTTCATAGTTCGCACGCTCCTTCGGTGTCAGGTACACGAGTAGCTTATCTTCTAAGTTCTTCGGGGATTCACCGTTTTGAATCGAGAGAATCCCTTCAATCATCATTTCATACAACTGAATCTCGCTTGCTGATTTTTGCTTCAGCTTCGTTGCGAACGGGAACCACAGGACATATCCGGTGAAAATTCCGAATAACGTCGCGATGAAGGCACCTGAAATGGCGTGACCTAATTTTTCGATATCCGATAAATCGGATAGGGCGGCAACGAGACCGACAACGGCACCGAGAACCCCAAGCGTTGGTGCGTAGGTACCGGCTTGCGTGAAAATGTTCGCGTTCGCATGATGGCGTTCCGTCATATTTTCGAGATCACGTGTCATGACGTCCTCGACATATTCGGATGGTTGTCCATCGATGACCATCATGACGCCACGCTTCATGAAGGCATTATCGACTTCTTCAAGTGCTGACTCGAGAGATAACAGACCCTCTTTACGTGCTTGCGTCGAGAGTGTCAGAAATTGTCCGAGCAACACTTGTTTTGTCATCAGCTTTTGTTCGAATAAGATGACTTTAAATAAGGCAGGTAAGACTTTCAATCGTTCCTTCGGGAAGGAAATCATGATGGCAGCTGCTGTCCCGACGAAGATGATGACGAGGGCTGCGGGGTTAAGCAAAGCGACGGGAGGCGCACCTTTTAAGATCATACCTCCGACTAATGTGATGAGACCAAGAATGATCCCGATGATCGACACGATATCCATGATTGATGTGTGCCACCTTTCTGTATGTAATTCGTATAGGAACGAAAAATAAAAGAGCAGAAGACACTTCTTCTGCTCGGAAATCCAAAAACCGAGAATCAAGCGCCGTTTTCGTCGATTAGCATTTGAATGCTTTCGTTTCGTTCGTCACGCTCTATATCGGTCAGTACGTCGTATTTTTTTAACACTTGATACAATTCATTTAGAATCGGTTGCTCCAAATGTAATGATAAGAGTTCCTCGAATTGATAATACAATTGCGCAGGCATCCATTGTGATTGTCGTTCCAGCCTTCGCCAGACATCCTCAATCGAATGATCAGCCGTCTTAGGGTCCACTGTTTCCCTCAACCTCCTTTAATGATTACACGTCCACTTTTATCTAGTTTACCAAAAAAATACGAAAACGTTTAGTCGATTGCATATTTCGATAGAACTTCTTAATTCGAGGGAGTATGATAAAGACAATTCTGTCTGAAAACAATCTAGGGGGAGTAAGATGTTCTCGCATAAAAGACGTTCACGACTCGCACGCTTCGGGCGTTTAGGTGAATTGATGTATCATCAGCTATTCGATAAACCGGCACGTTTCATCGCAACGGGCTTTACATTGACGATTTTACTGGGTGGTTTTTTATTGTGGCTTCCGATTTCACAACAAGAGGGACAAGATGTATCATTCATCGATTGCCTATTCGTTGCGACATCGGCAGGAACCGTCACAGGACTGTCACCGATTAATATTGCCGAATCCTATAATTTACTTGGTCAAATCATCATGATGCTCTTAATTCAGGTCGGTGGGCTTGGGTTCATGACAATCGCGCTCGTCTTGCTGAGCGTCACGGGACGAAAAATCGGGATTCGTCAGCGGATCATCATTCAAGAAATGTTCAATCTCGATAGTCCGGGCGGAACGATTCGTCTCGTCCGTAACATCATCGTCACGACGGTCCTCGTCGAGATCGTCGGCATGTTTTTGATTGCGCTCGATTTGTTCATTCAATATAAGTATACCTTTGGGAAAGCACTCTATTACGGTCTGTTTCATGCCGTATCCGCCTTTAACAATGCGGGCTTCGCACTTTGGGGCGATAATTTAATCGGTTTCCAACAAGATACGACATTCATTCTGACGATTGCAGCGCTCTTGATGATTGGTGGTCTTGGTTTTACGGTCATCGCGGATATCGCTGGTAAACGAAACTTCAAGAAAATTTCGCTCCATTCTAAATTGATGGTGCTATCACTACTCGTCATCAATGGACTAGGTGTTTTAGCAATGATGCTCTACGAGTGGGTTTCGAACTTGGGTTCATTAAAAGACGAATCGTTCTTTAGTGCACTCCATATCGTGTTCTTCCAAGTCGTCACGACACGAACAGCTGGTTTCCAGACGATCGACTTAACGACGATGGTGCCGCTCTCGATCGGTTTGATGATGGTCTTGATGTACATTGGGGCAGGTTCCGCATCGACAGGTTCCGGGATCAAGGTCACGACGGCAGCGGTCATCTTGAAGAATGTCTGGACGTATATACGCGGACAGCGTGAAACGGTTCTGATGCGTCGGACCGTTCAGACGCAGGCCATTCAAAAGGCATATGCGATTGCTGTCTTCAGTTTACTGTTCATTGCTTTGATCACGACGTTCCTGGCGTTGACCCAGCCGAACATTTCCTTTATTGGTTTATTCTTTGAGACGGTCTCGGCATTTGGAACAGTTGGTCTTTCTTTGAACGTAACAGCTGAGCTCAATAGCTTTGGTAAGTTTTTGATCATGTTCATGATGTTACTCGGACGTGTCGGCTCCTTAACGATTCTGTTCACGTTCGCGACGCAACGAGATCGAACGATTCGTTATCCAAAAGAGAATATGTTGATCGGGTAACCGATGAAAAAGTCCAATCGACTTCCCTTGAGGAAGAACGATTGGACTTTTTTAGTGTGTCGCATGTATTTGGTAATACTGGACGAGCCGAGGCATCGTTTCTGCAAGGTCTGGACAAATAATACCAGTGTCCCGTAAGTCACGTAAGGCATGTGTCGTGTCGTATTGAACGGGATGAATGAAATATTCAAGTGTCTGACGTTGCATCTGGAGTCGTTTCGCGACGGCTGGAGTCAATGCCGTACTGACGAGTCGAAACGGAACGATTCCGCGCGGATAACGGCCATAATAGGCGACGTGTAACATCTCAAAAATCGCACGTGCGCCATGTGGGAATGGATCCGTCAGATGATAGGTCTTATTTCTTCCGACCGGTGCATGACTGAGATAAGCGGTCGCTTCAATGACGTAATCATAGGGCACGAGATTGACGAGTGCGTTTGCTCGACCTGGATACGGAAGAGGAGCAAAGGATTGCAGGAGACGCATCGCGTTCAAAACGAAATACACCCCATCCCATTTCGGTGTTTCGCCCGTTTCGGAATGGCCGACGACGATCCCAGGACGGATGATCGTATAGGGGATCGTTCCGATTTCTTTACGGAAACGCACCTCTGCTAAGTATTTCGTTTCTTCATAAGCATTTTTAAAGGCACTTGCTTGTAACTCATCTTCTAGAACCATTCCGGAACGGAGACCCGAGACATACGCTGTACTGAAGTAGATGTAACGCTCTAAGGTCCGACACGTATGAGCAAACTGTGTCACGTTCGCGGTACCGATCACATTGATTCGAAAGGCGGGTTCATATGCTGTTGCTAAATCATATAGCGCCGCGAGATGAAAGATGTGTGTGACGTCTTGTTGCAACATCATCCGCGCCTCTGATGATAAAGCAAGCTGTTCGACCGTGATATCGCCTTCGTGCAATACAAGTTGCTCCGATCGTAAGGATGTACGTTCTAGAAGATCCTGGCGTCGCTTAACAGCTGCGTTTCGTTCTGACGGTAAATGAAGCAAATGAAAACAAGCGATTTGGTCCGGAACACGTGCCAGTTGTTCGATCAGTTTGGTCGCTAAAAAACCGGGGAAACCCGTCATGAAGTAGGTCCGCATCAATTCCATTCCTTTCTTGGATCACGTTCGAGTACAACGGTGAACGTCGAACCATCATTGATTTCTGATTCAACGGAAATCGCACCTCCGTGTGATTCGATGATTTCCTTACAGATGGCAAGTCCGAGGCCGGTTCCGCCGATTTTCCGGATGTCTGAGTTATCGACCCGGTAAAATTTCGTAAAGAGCTTTTCAAAAGCATTTTGTGGAATACCGAGTCCATAATCCGTCACAGAGAACGTTGCTTGTTCCGGATTGGCTGAAAGAATGACTCGAATATGATTCGCCTGTGGAGAATACTTAATGGCGTTCGAAAGCAAGTTCAAGATCACCTGCTTGATTTTGTGCTCGTCCGCAAAAATCAGAACAGGATCCTTTGGCAGTTCTAGATCAATCCGATGTGTTTCGACGGTCTCACCATAGGCATCGACGGTTGATGCGAGAAGATCGCGTAACGAGAACGACGTGAAGGTATACTCCTGTTTTCCACCTTCTAGACGCTGAATGTCTAAAAACTCATTTAATAGCGTCGTCAATCGTTTCGTCTCTTCGTGGACGATCTCAACATACCGTTCGATTCGATCAGCCGATTGTTTTTTATATCGTAGTAATTCCATATAGCCAAGAATGGAGGACAGTGGCGTGCGCAACTCATGCGATACTGTACTGACGAGTTCGTCTTTTACTTGATCCATCTTCGCTTCCTCTGTCCGGTCACGGAAAACAAATAGGAAGCCATGACGAGAAATGCGGCTCTTCTCCTTTTTGATCGCAGTCGCATAAAATTCGAAATAAAGTGGACTGGACTCATTTGGTCGCTGTAACGTGAAACGAAACGATAGTTCAGAATGTTTTCCGGCGAGTAATTCTTCTACTTGTCGGAGCATCTCGAATCGAGTGTTCAAATCGAGATTCGGAATCAGACTGATTCGTTCTTGAATCTTACTTGGTGCAATGCCTGGGACATCGAGTAATTTGCGTGCTTTGACGTTCATGAAGATGAAACTTCCATCCTCTTCTGTCAGTAGGAAACCTTCATTGGATGCTTGAAGAATCGATTGTGTGATATCACGCTGACGCATGATGGCATTTTTTTCGCGCTCAAGCATTTTCTCAATCTTTTTTCGTTCGGTAATATCACGAACGACGGCGACACGCATCCGGATATTGTTGTAGATGATTTCACGCGGGAAGACTTCGATTTCGACAGAGGTTCCGTCGGCACGTTGACCGAGAACTTCGTATGGTTCTTCTCGATGCTCCTCGATGCGTTGCAAGACACGCGCGTGATGATCCGGATGAATCAATTCAAGCGTCGTCTTGCCTTTCATTTTCTCGAGTTTCGTCCGGAAAATGACTTCTGCTGCGCGATTGGCATCGATGATGATTCCGTGGTCATGAAAGATGACGGCTTCAACGACGGATTCCGAGAAGAGTCGGAAGCGGCGTTCGCTTTTCGTCAGATGCCATTCGATTTGTTTTTGCGGTGTGATGTCCTGAATGAGCAGGAAGTACGTATCGTTTGGTAACCGTGTCATATAAAGACGCCCATGGAACGTTGAGCCATCCAAACGATGATAGGTCCATTCATTTTCGGCTTCCCGTCCATGCAATAAAAAAAGTTGCGCGTCCGATAAGTCTTTTAAGTTCAATTGTTCGAGATGTTGACGGCGGGTAGTGATTTCCTTCGCATCATGTAGAACCGTCGCTTGGAGACCCATGATGTCTTCGGCATGCTCGAAACGAAATAAGGTGCTTGCCACCTCGTTACAAGTTTGAATCCGAAACTCCGAGTCGGTGATGAATAGAGCAGTATCTAGTGTTGAATTGAATAAGTCCTCGATTTTCAGGGGAGCGACATGGACAAGAAAATAGTCCGTCGCTTCAATCGCTGTGACTGTTAATTGATATGTCGTTGAAATGACGGCTTCCTTCTGTAATGGAAAGAAATCATCCGTGATGGGAAACAGCTCCTGAATGGTTTCGATATTCGGAGCGTTCATGAACTGGTGTTGAAACGCGTCATTATGAAATTGAATCTTTCCATTTGCATCGACTAGAAGAACGGGGTCTTTCATAGCACGTATCGTCGCGTGAATGATTCGTATCGATGAAGGGGATGAATGTTCTGCCATGAGCTACCTCCTGACTGGTCTTCGACCATGGATTTTAAGACAGTCTTTCCTCAGCTTACTTCTGCAAGATGAGGCGTGTTTCCTGTTGAAGGAAGCAACCGACGAAGAATTTTAGTATAGTGAAAAAAAGGTCACGACGAAGTAGAGGAGAAAAGCACGATGAAACGATTGAAACGAAAACGATTGTTACTAGCAGCTTTGTTTGCAATGATAGGAATTTTCGGAACTTATTTTTTTTCGAGTTCTTGGGAACCTTTAATCTTAATCATCAGTATAGTAGGGTGTATCCTTTTTCTTCTTTTGTCCATTTTAACGCCGTCGCTTGAAAAACGACTCGATCGAATGGAAGGACGAGAATTTGAAGAATGGCTTGCCGATTTATTTGAAACAGCAGGATATCGAGTCGAGTTGACACCTGCTTCACGCGACTTCGGAGCAGATTTGTTGATAGAGGATGAACGAGGGTATAAGATTGCCATCCAGGCAAAGCGATATAGTGCGGCTGTAGGGCTCGAAGCGGTTCAACAGGTCGCTGCCTCGGTTCCATTCTATGGGATGGACGAGGGGTGGGTCGTTACGAATTCGACCTTTACGGAAGCTGCATATCAGCTAGCGGAACCAAATCAGGTTCGCCTCATTGATCGGGAAGAATTGCTCGCATTTGCAAAGGAGATGAACCTGCATTGAACATGTCGAATGATTGTCGACAAAAGGGGGTTGTCAATTTGGAGAAACGGTGCAATAATCATTTTCGTTAACGAAATATCATACAGATAAAGAAAGTTAAACTATACAGGATGTCTAAATAAACTGGGGACGAAAAACCAGCACGTTTTAGCAGTGAGAGGAGAATTTCTGTTGCGCAAAGTTGTCTATGTGCAGGGTTGCGTTTTTTCGCAAGGTCATGCCGCGATTTATGATGAAGCGCACCAAATGATCGGTGCGGTTCAACACGACGAGAATGGTCGTGTTCAAGTAATGAATGGTGAAGGTAGAGGGGTAGCGTTTGGTAAGTTCATTCCGACGTGTAAGAAGTGGGTCGTGATGAACCATGATGGACAAGAGGTAGGTCAAATGCGTGAGAAGTTTTCGCTCTTCTCGAAGAAATGTGAGTACAACGTGTATGAGCGTGGTACATTCACGATTTCCTTCGACCTGACAAAAGGAAAATTCTCCGTACGGAGTGCAGCTGGAGAAGTCGTTGCTGAATTGTTGCAAGACGGTGATGAGTACCGTCTCGTCAAGGATGCTGACAAACTCTCGATGTACGAACTACTCTCTGTCTTGAAAAGTCTGACGAACAACGTCCACTATAAATCACTGACAGCCGTCTAAATAAAAAAAAGATGCCTTCCATGACATGGATGGCATCTTTTTTTCATCATGTCGTTTGCAGAACATGATGGAGACGTTGTTTCGCTTCGTGCGTTAAATGCGATACACGACGGGCATAGAGACACAGTTGGAGAACGTGGACAGTTTCAGGGCGATAAGCGTTAATGCGCTCGAGCGAGCGTCTGAGACGCTTCTCCGTCAATTCGATCGGACCACTTGTCTCCGCGTGTTGCGTGTAGACGAGATAAAAATTAAGCGGACTGATTAAATCATCCTCATCAATATTCGGATTCTTGAAGACGATCGTCAGCAGTTCTCGTGTTTCTTCTAACGAGAAGAGGTGTTTTAAATCATCCAGTAGATAGATGATCGAAGCCTGATTGATCGAGTACTTCTTTCCGCGATGCGGTACGCCGATGATGTCCCGGACTTCACGTTTCGTCCAGTTCTGGATCGTCGTCGCTGACATATGTTCGCCGATCAGGGCATTTGCCAAATGAACGATTTCATTGATGGATAGACCATTTTTTAATGGATCGAATTGCTTCAAGCGATTGATGACCTTCGGCAATTCTGTACCTTCCGTTGCGACGAGGGGTTCGATTCCTTTTCCTTCGTTCAAGCGTTGCAGACAACTTGATAATGTTTGGACTGCTTGAGCATCATACATTTCCAAAACTTCCTCTCTAGGACGTCATTTGACCTTATGTTATCAAATGAAGGTTCAATAGGGCAAATGGCAACTGAAACAACGTACAATAATAGGAAAGAAAGGGGGGAATGACGATGGAATGGATAGCTGCTCTTGGCACGATTGGAATCGTCGGGCTAGTTCTCGTCATCCTGGAAGTCATTGGACACCGTTTCGGCTTTTCTCCCGAGACGGTTCGGAAATGGATTCATATTGCTGTCGGTCACTGGGTATTTCTTGCGCTGCTCTGGCTGGATCACTGGTACGTTGCGATCGTACCGTTGTTATTCTTTGCTGTCGTGAATCTAGTGACACTACGAAGAGGAATCGGTCAGATGCACGATGTCGATCGTCCTTCTTACGGAACGGTCTATTATCCACTCGCTCTAGCGGGACTTGTCCTGTTCTTCTTCGAGCGACAGCCGATGGCGCTTGTTGCGGGAAGCATGGTGCTTGCTTGGGGCGACGGTCTCGCGGCTCTCGTCGGAAAACGCTTCGGGAAGACGTTTTACGTCCGTGGTGAGACGAAACGATCCTTTGAAGGAAGTATCGCCCTGTTTTTGGCGTCATTCCTCGTGTTGACCGTGACGTTCTTGTTTTACGGACAACCGATTTGGCTCGCTGTCAGTTATGGTTTCTTGCTTGCGAACATCGCAGCCTTGATCGAAGCGATCTCATATCGCGATCTCGACAACTTGATTTTGCCATGGACGATCGCAGCACTCGTCGCGTTTGCTTTTTAACGTTCAGTCGCGTAACAACAATTGTTTGAAATAGAGAAAGCGTAATCGAATATAGTCCGGGTACGCACGCCAACCTGCATGACGGATGGTCATATCCCGACACATCTCCCGAAAAACATGGCGATAGATCTTTTCTTCGGAATCGTCGTAAACAGCTGCGTACAATCCGTGCTCGAGCATGTTGGAAAGGCATTCATCGAGCTTGGCGTAGAGGGTCTCGTCGCTATCTTCGCGCAATGTAGCATGCAACTTCTCATATTGAATACTTTGATTGACAGAAGCTGTCGCATGAAAGACGGTGGTTTTGTCGAGATGAGATACGCCAAGAATTAATGCATAGAGTGCTTCCAACATGTCGATCGAATGACCGTCTAATTGTTGGATGGAATCAATGGCCATCAGCGTATCGATTCCAGATGCGCCAACCTTCTTTAAATATGTAAACGCATGAACGGCTGATTCCCCATAAAATTGACGATGATTGTAATGGACGGCAAGGAAACGATGTCCTGCTGGCTCTTCAGGGAACCGTGTGATGGCTGAAAGGAAAAGCTGTTCTGCTTCGTGCATATATCCTTCATCCTCACTGATGATACCGAGGAGTATGTATCCTTGCACATGTTCGCCGAGTTGCTGATGTGTCTCTTCGATCAGCCGGCGCGCTTGAGTGTGTTCGTTCTTGAAATAAAGGGAATGGGCTGTAGCAATGTTGAGCAATGGATGAGATGGGACAAGAACACGTAAGCGCTCGGTTGCGGCAATGCGTACGTTCTCTTCTGTATCGGATGTCAGTGCTTCGAGTAACGCCACTTCAGCGACGTGGCTCTGGAGTTCATGAGAATGGGCGGTTATGGTTTGTGTCATGTAATGAGATCCCCTCTACTAGTTCAAAATCATAAGTCTTCGTTTCTCATCATATGACAAGCCGGGTGGTGCCTCAAGAAGTAATGAAGAGATTCACCTGGGATTCCTTCTTTTCATAAAAAATAGTCGATGGTTCCTCGAAAAGGAATCATCGACTATTTCTACGTTCAAGATCATGCGTGTAAGTGAAGCACATCTTCAACGGATTTGTACGTGTATCCGAGATCGCGTGCGACCGCTTCGTACGTGACGAATCCTTGTGCGACATTCAATCCTTTTTCGAGAGCCTCGTTTTCAGCAAGCGCACGGTGTGTGCCTTTGTTCGCGAGTTCAAGGACATACGGGAGCGTTGCGTTCGTCAATGCAAGTGTAGACGTGCGTGGAACGGCACCCGGCATGTTCGCGACTGCGTAATGAACGACACCGAATTTTTCATATGTTGGGTCATCATGCGTCGAGATACGATCGACCGTTTCGAAGATACCACCTTGGTCGATGGCAACGTCAACGATGACAGCGCCCGGCTTCATGCGTTTGACCATGTCGGCAGTGACGAGTTTCGGTGCTTTTGCACCTGGAATCAAGACAGCACCGATGACGAGATCACTTTCAGCGACAGCTTCAGCAATCGTGTACGGGTTTGAGATCAATGTGTTGATCGAGTTACCGAAGATATCATCGAGCTGACGAAGGCGTTCTGGGCTGACATCGATGATCGTGACATCCGCACCGAGACCAACCGCGAGTTTCGCAGCATTCGTTCCGACGACACCGCCGCCGATGACTGTGACTTTTCCACGACGAACCCCAGGAACACCAGCAAGCAGGATGCCCATACCACCGTGTGGTTTTTCTAAGAACTGTGCACCGATTTGTGATGCCATGCGTCCTGCGACTTCACTCATTGGTGTTAACAATGGAAGTGTGCGGTTCTTTTCAACCGTTTCATAAGCGATTGCTGTGATGTTCGAATCAACAAGCGCACGTGTCAATTCTGGCTCAGCCGCTAGGTGAAGATACGTGAACAATGTCAAATCTGGACGGAAGTATTGGTACTCTGAAGCGATCGGCTCTTTGACTTTCAAAGCAAGTTCGGCTGTTGCCCAGACTTCAGCAGCAGTCGCGATGATTTCAGCACCGGCTTTGACGTACTCTTCGTTCGTGAAGCCACTCCCCATACCTGCCATCGATTCAATGATGACACGATGTCCTTGTGCATGTAACGCTGCTACCCCGGCAGGTGTTAATGCAACACGGTTTTCGTTGTTTTTGATTTCCTTTAATACTCCAATGATCATGTGAACGCGATCCCCTTTCGCAAATAAACAAATCAATTTCTCTTCTTCTTCAGTATACGAGAAATGAAAGCGTTCTACTTTATCGGCGTTTTCAAAAATAACCGATATCCTTTGTGTAAAATCACAAAGGATATCGGTCTGCTTTTAGGTACAAATAAAGTAAGGAGCGTTCAGGTAAAGATTCCATTCGAATGCCCGCTTCCTCCTCGATCCGTCGCATCCGATAAAGGATCGTATTCGGATGAACATGGAGATGGGAAGCGACTTGTTTGACGTTCCCATCATAATGAAGAAACCACTCTAGCGTCTCACATAAGGAGGAGGCATGTTTCAAATCGTAAGCACGCAGACGTTCGATTTCTTCCAAGCGAACCGTCCGCCGTCGCAGACGCTCCGAGAAAATCGGTAAGAGCTGGAATAAGCCGAGGCGTTCGTAACGAGTGACGTTCTTCAGCTCAAATGGAAAGGCGTCCTTTAAACGTAAGACGATGCCAGCTTCTTCATAGCGCTCCGGAATCGCTTGGACGCCCGTGAAGACTTCACTACTTGCTGCGACGAAGTCCGTATAATCGAACCGCTCCGCGAGTAATTGTCGAAACGACTGGATGAAGGCGTCGAACTGCAGACGTTCTTGTTCTGCGTCGCGGTCGTTTGTGCTGATCCACAAGATGAAATCCGTCTCATCATACGCATAAAGTAACGGACGAACCGTCTGCTGAATCGTCAATAAATAGCGCAGGCGATCGGCGAGACGCGGTGTGATTGCTTCCGAAAAACGAATGACCGTCAAACGGCTAATACCGGGTGGTGCGACATGGAGCTTAGAGAACATCTTCAGAATCTCCGATTCGGATAATTCTTCATGTAATAACTCGAAGAAAAACTGTTCCGTTTGCTCTTCCTTCCGTTTTTTCTGCATGTCGATCGCCAGTAACTGACGTTGGGCAAGCAATGCTCCTTTCTTTAAATCCGCTAGTTCCGATGGAGTAAAAGGAGTGCTTCGAGCAATCGACCAAATATAGCCGAGAATTTCTGAATCTTGCTTGATTGCAATGGCGACACGATCGTTCAATCCGACATCCGTGCGTGCGGAAATAATGAGTGGATCATCTTGTGTAGCAAGGCTCTGGATGACTTCGTCTTTCCAGAGTTGGTCGATGACCGATTCCGGTACCCGGCGACCAATGATCGTTGCGACACGGGCAGGGTCTGTATCAGCCGTATGCGTACTATACGCAAGAAGGCGGTGATTGCGATCTTCAATCGTAATCGGGGCATTCAAGGCAATACCGATCGCTTCTGCTAAGTCGTCTAAGGAATGATATGAAGCTTCTAACATGGGATTTCCCTTCTTTCTCTTTCGCTCGATAGTTTTAGTATATCTTCTGTTGTGTAAAATCACAAAAAGTATTCTTTTGTATTGTAAGAAAACACAACTACATGCTACGGTAAGCCTCGGAAAAGAGAGAGAGGATGAAATAGCATGGAAGTATTACGTCTGATATCGGCTTGGGTCTGGGGGATTCCGAGTATGATGTTGTTGGTAGGAACAGGAGTATACTTTACGATCCGATTACGTGGTCTTCAGTTTCGACGTTTAAAACAAGCGTTTCAATTATCTGTTCAAAAATCAGGGCAAGGTGAAGGTGAAATCAGTAGCTTTCAGATGTTGATGACGTCCCTCGCGGCGACGATCGGAAACGGAAACATCGCAGGGATCGCAGTCGCCTTGACGATGGGCGGACCGGGCGCAGTTTTTTGGATGTGGGTCATCGGTTTAATTGGAATGGCGACGAAATATGCAGAAAGCCTCCTTGCCATTCTCTTTAGAAGTCGAAATGAACGCGGCGAAGCCGTCAGTGGACCGATGTATTATATCGAGAAGGGACTAGGACCTAAATTTAAACTACTCGCCATCCTGTTTGCAGTATTTGGTTTGATCGCATCGTTTGGTGTCGGGAACACGGTTCAAGCGAATGCGATGGCAACGGTGCTTGAGCAATCGTTCCGTGTGCCGCTGCTATTGTTCGGCATTCTGCTCGCGATTGCGGTCTATGTATCGATTCGTGGTGGACTTGAACGCGTCAGTGCGATCTCGACGATCTTTGTTCCGATCATGAGCTTACTTTATATCGGTGCCGCTTGTGTCCTTTTAATATTGAAGGCGGATCAGATTCTACCAGCCTTTGGTTTAATCTTTGAGTACGCCTTCCAGCCGCTTGCGCCTGCAGGAGCCTTCACCGGTGTATCGATCATGATGGCGATGCAAGTCGGTGTAGCACGTGGTATTTTCACGAACGAAGCAGGACTTGGGACAGCAGCCTTGATTGCCGGATCTGCGAAAAGTGAGCGTCCGGTCGAACAGGGATTGATTTCGATGACGAGTACCTTCATCGTGACCTTGATCGTTTGTACGATGACGGCACTCGTCCTTCTGACGACAGGCTTTTGGGATCCGTCAGGCGGGCTACATTCAGGTATGACGCATGATGCGAATCTTTCCGGGGCAGCACTGACAGCAACCGCCTTTGCGAGTGTCCTTGGATCATTTGGAGAATGGACTGTCGCCTTCTCCGTCTTCTTCTTCGGTTATTCAACGATCATCGGTTGGTATGTCTATGGAGAGAAGTGCTTGGAGTACTTGAGCGGCACGACACGTTTCAACGAAGGATATCGTGTTTTCTTTGCGCTCGCAGCCTGTTATGGTGCGGTCGCGCAATTAGAACCGTTGTGGCTTGTCGCAGATATCGCGAACGGGCTGATGATGATTCCGAACTTGGTTGGAATGTTGTTCTTGTCGCACTTAGTCATTGAACAAACGAGAGACTATGAACGAGCCGGTCACAAACGAGTGGCTTAACGGAAAAAAGCGGTGATGCCTGATAGGGGCATCACCGCTTTTCTGATGAGACGATTCATCCATTCGTTCGACGACGGCTGTAGATGAGGAGTGTCAGTAAGAAAATCAAACTAAGCGCAACGAGAACGGAGAGTGAAGCGACGTTCCAGCCGATGATCTCGAGTAACACACTGACCGCAACCGTCAAATAGAAGATACCGAGGTACTTTTTGACGAACGGACTTTCGAAATGCGTCAACTGCTTCGCGCCAATCGGTGCTCCGAGCAAGGCGCCGACAATCAGCATGATCCCGACGAGGATATCGATATTCGTGCTCGCGACCGTATAGTTGACGAGACCCGATAGGACGATCAGTAACGCAGAAGCAATACTCGTTCCGACTGCACGTTTCAACTCATAGCCAACGATCCCGACGAGTAACGGTGTGATGATGAATCCACCGCTGACACCGAGAAGCGAAGAGATGAATCCAGCGAACAGACCAGTGAAGGCAAGAGCAAGATATCGATTTTTCCAACCCGTCTGTTCACCGGTCGTTGCTTTTGGACGTAAGAACTTATTCGCGAAGTAGAGTAAGAGTCCGATATAAACGATTGAGATGACGAGATGGGCACCGTTGACTTCCTCTAAACGAAGGACGAGTGGTGTCGCGATCGTCGAACCGATGATTCCAACGCCCCCGACGACAAGACTATCGCGCCAGACGACATTTTTAAGGCGTAAGTGAGAGATCGTACCTGAAACCGTTGATCCGAGAGTCAACATGAGACTGGTCGCGATCGCAACGCTTGGAGCATATCCTAAAATGAGTAGTAGAGGCGTCAAGATGATACCGCCACCGATTCCGAAAAAGCCGGAGATGATTCCAATGAAAAATCCGAGGATTAAGAAATAATAAAAAGCGAGATCCATGTACAGTCTTCCTTTCTTTTTCTTCTCTATTCTTCACTTAGTATGGCAATGAACGAGAAGAATGTAAAAGGGGACGGCTCCTTCAAGGGGGTTGAAGGAGCCGTTAAGGGGAACTTATTCTTTTGACGCGGCGACTTCTGCAGCAGCATCGATACCGGTATTGGCCTTGACTAAGATACGTTCGAAGTTACCGGCAACTTCGTTCGATTTCGTCAACAATGTCCCGACGATGGCTCCGAGGAAGCCAAGTGGGATAGAGACGATTCCTGGATTCGTCAGCGGGAAGAGGGCTTCCCCGACGAACAAGGCTGAACCGTCGACTGCCCAAAGATTTGGACTGAGTGCGACGAGAATCAGTGAAGAGAATAACCCGACGACCATACCTGTGACAGCTCCGCCAGTATTGAAACGGCGCCAGAAAATCGTCAAGAGAATGACTGGCAAGTTGGCACTTGCCGCGACAGCAAAGGCAAGCGAAACGAGAAATGCGACGTTCATCGTTTGTGCGAACAATGCCAGTACCATCGAAATCAAAGCGACGGCGATGGACGCGAGTCGTGCTGCCGTCATCTGTTCTTTTTCCGTTGCTTGTCCTTTACGTAGAATATGACTGTAGAAGTCATGGGCAAAGGCGGATGCTGCGGATAAGACGAGTCCTGCAACAACGGCGAGGATCGTCGCAAAGGCGACTGCAGCGACGAACGCAAAGAGTAAATCACCACCGAGCGCTTGGGCGAGAAGTGGTGCCGCCATGTTACCAGCAGCATTGGCAGCAATGATATCTTCAGAACCGACGAAAGCAGCGGCACCAAAGCCGAGGAAGATCGTCAAGATATAAAAGGCACCGATGATCCACGTCGCATATACGACGGATTTACGAGCAGTCGGAGCATCCTTAACAGTAAAGAAACGAATCAAGATATGTGGTAATCCAGCCGTTCCGAGAACGAGTGCGAGATTCAATGAAATCGTATCGAGCGGTAATTTGAACTTGTTTCCGGGATTCAAGAATGAATCACCGAGCGGTGTCGCTTGTTTGACTTCTGCAAACATCTTGAAGATCGAAAAATCGAACTTGGCGAATACCATGAACGAAATGACAGCTGTTCCTGCCATCAAGAGGATCGCTTTGATGATTTGGACCCATGAGGTCGCTGTCATACCACCGAAGACGACGTAGACGGTCATCAAGATACCAACGATGATGACACTTGTCGTGTAAGGAATTCCTAATAACAATTCAATCAAGGCACCCGCACCAACGAGTTGGGCAATCATATAGAAAATCGAGATCGCGATTGAGTTCATGGCAGCAACTCCACGAACTTTTGATGCGTTAAAACGAGCAGCGATCATATCCGCCATCGTGTATTTCCCGAGGTTCCGAAGTGGTTCGGCAACGAGATACAAGACAACGAGATAGGCAACGAGGAAGCCGATCGAGTAGAAGAATCCGTCGAATCCAGCTAAGGCAATCATCCCGGCAATTCCGAGGAACGAGGCAGCGGACATATAGTCGCCGGCAATCGCCATCCCGTTTTGCGCACCAGTGAGACCGCCATCCGCTGTATAAAAATCGTTAGCTGTTTTTGTTTTACGGGCAGCAAAGTATGTAATGACGAGCGTCAAACCGACGATCGCCGCAAATAAAGCAACGGCAGTATAATTCATTTCGACTCCTCCTTGATTTGTTCGACGAGTCGATCAAAGGCACGTGCTTTTTTGCTATACATCATGCAGAACGTCCACGTCATGATGAACTGAGCAAAAGCGAAGATCCAAGCACCCGTAATATCACCGAATACCGGCTGATTTAAAATCGTAAAGTAGCTTGTCAAAATCGGAAGCGTAAAATAAAAAATAAGACAGAAACTGATGGCTGGAAGAATGAAGCCATTCTTTTGACGCATCAATTGTTGAAAGGTAGCACTCTCGACGATTGCTGGAGCGGATTGAGTCGCTTCATTTTTTTGAACTTCGGACACTTGATGCATGAGGCCGCCTCCTTTAAGGAATGAATGTAAATTCATTATAAGGATGTCGTTTCTGGAAAAGCTATCCTAATTTTTATAAGGAAAAGCTCATTATTATATTAATATTGGTCATACCAATTTAATGTAAGCGTTTGCAATATTGAACATTGTTTGAACGTTATTTTTATATATTAATTACATTGGAAAATGATTCAAAAGACCTAGTCACTGAAAAATGAGAACAGCTTAAAAAGCCTGTCTATGGAATCATAGACAGGCTTGAGTCATTTTTCAGATGGACGTTCGATCTTATCTTCGATTTCCCGTAAATGATCCGCACGTTTTGAGAGCGCACGACGCTTCAACCATTCTTCCGTCCCGCGACTGACTCCCCAGATGGCGAGTAAAATCAAAAATAGAAGGACAAGACGCATCGGACGTTCAAGGAACGTGGACCATTCCTTTCCGATCAGCGAGAAGATGATGACGACGATCAGACGACCGGCACCAGCAGCAATCAAATACGTCCGCAGCGATAGTTGAATCATGGCGGAAATGGACGTGATGATGAACGCAGGCATGAACGGAAGCGAGAAAAAGAATCCGAGTGAGATGGGACTCATGTGACGAACACGTTCGATCCACTGTTGCGCGGCATGGTGTTTTTCAAGCCAACGCGTGACCGGACGACGAAATAGATATCGAATACAAGCGAAGACAACGAGTGATCCAAGCATGCTCCCGACCCATGATACGAGAACACCCATACCAAAACCATAGGTTGCCGCATTCGCGGAAATGATCAGGACGAGTGGCAGGAAAGGAAATAGAGACTCAAGAAACGGGGCAATCAAACCGGTGGCAGCTCCTCCAGGTAAGTCTTGGAGAAAGAAAATCATCTGCTCGATCCAGTCACGAAGTGTATGGAGCATTCGGAATCCTCCTTGCGAGATGTACTACTGTGTTTTATTTTACCTCTTTCTGATTGAGAAAGGGAATGAAATTCCTTGAAAGGGATTCAGGAATTGTAGATTGTACATTCGAAAGGGAGTTGGTATTATACTTAAATGGGTGCGTTTTGCAGGCGTTCCCAGCTAGTCAATAGCTAGACGCTTCGTTTGCCAACGTTCGTTTTACTGCAAAAAACTGACATGGGGGCTAATGAGGAATATGAAACCTTATCGCGTACTATTATTTTATAAGTATGTTCCGATCGAAAATGCGGAACAGCTAACGAAAGAGCATCTTGCTTACTGTAAAGAGCTCGGTATCAAAGGTCGGATTTTGATCGCACCAGAAGGAATCAACGGCACACTCTCTGGAACGGTCGAACAAACGGAACAATACATGAAGGACTTGACGGCGGATCCACGATTCGCTGACATCGAATTCAAAATCGATGAAGTCGAAGAGCACGCCTTCAAAAAGACGTTCGTCCGTTACAAAAAAGAACTCGTCACATGGCGTTTTGAGGATGAATTCAACGTACCAGAAGAACACGCTGCGTATCTTGAACCAGCAGAGTGGAAAGAAATGATGAAACAAGATGACGTCGTCATTCTCGATGTACGCAACAACTATGAATACGACCTCGGACACTTCAAGAATGCTGTAAAAGTGGATGTCGATGCTTCACGGGAATTCCCAGAGTGGCTTGACGAGAACGAGCATTTGTTTGAAGGGAAAAAGGTTCTCACATACTGTACGGGTGGCGTTCGTTGTGAAAAATTCACGGCGTACTTCCGTAAACGGCAACAGAGTGATGATATCTTCCACCTTAAAGGCGGAGTCGTCATGTACGGAAAAGATGAACAGACGCAAGGAGAAGACTGGGAAGGCGAACTATACGTCTTTGATGAACGTGTACAAGTTCCTGTCAATGCCGTCAATCCTTCTGTCGTCTCAGAATGTTACTACTGTGGAAAACCGGAGACACGCTACGTTAATTGTGCAAACCCGGAATGTAATCGACAGCACTTCTGCTGTGAAGAATGCGAACCAAAAGTCATGCGTTCGTGTTCCGATGAATGCCGGGAGCATCCGCGCAACCGTTATGAAAAAGAGCAACAAGAAGAATTAGTATAAGGCACGCGTAAAAAGCCGGAGGATTTCTTTAGTAGAAATCGCCCGGCTTTTTGTGTATTCACGAGGAAGGAAACAAGAAACGCAAAACATCCGGTAAACGTTTCGCCCAAGCGGTTTCATGATGAATCGCTTCCGGGATGATCGTATAGCGACTTTGAGTAAGTTTCTGTTCGACCGCTCGCGCTAAGACATCATTTGTGTGTAAATAATCCGTTTCGGTCATCGGACCACTCACTTCTTTTGTCCCGACATCCATATAACAGCGATGGGCAGTAGACAGCGACGGACTGCGCTCGATGAATTCAAGGAGTGAGGAGAAGTTTGCCCATCCGGCCGTCGACAGGGCAGCGACGCGCGTGATGACTTCCGGATATGCGAATAATCCATAAAGCGAGATGATGCCACCCATCGAGCTGCCGATCATCGTCGTATCGTCAGGGCGTGTCGCGTAGTTGGCATCAATGTATGGTTTTAACTCGCGGATGATCCAGTCCATGTAGACCTTACCGTTTCCCCCGATTGATTTCCGGTACGAAGGATAAGCAGTCCGCATCAATAAAGCTTCATCACTCCAAGGAGCGTAGTCATCGTAACGATCCATTCCGTCTTCTGGACTGTCGATCGCGACGACCATTGCCGGAATCTGTGTCTGTTGTAGCGCAAGATGAATCTCCCAGCCTTTTCCGAACGAGGCGGTTTCTCCACTGAAGACGTTTTGTCCATCGTGCATATAAATCACTGGTAACGCTTCAGAAGGATCCAAATGGGGCGGACGATGAATCCGAATCGTCCGGTGAGTTTGTGATGTCGGTAGCGTCATTTCAATTTCCGTAATCGACAATAGAGTCACGACCTTTCAAAGGTTTGCATAATGCGCGGTACAATTGCGTCCATTGTGTTTTCCGCCGACATAGAGTGCATGGTCGGCTTGACGTAACGATTCTTCGAACGTCCGTTGATATCTTTCCTCCACTGTATCAATTCCGAGGCTGACGGTTAAGGAAAGTCGGTGACCATCGACGAGGAAGGGACGATCCATGACCGCATGGCGGACTGTCTCGGCAATCTGGATAGCAGCCTCTTGACTACCATTTCGCAACAGAAGTACGAATTCCTCCCCACCATAACGAGCAGCAAAGACATCATCATATTGCAATTGGATCGCCTGGATACGTCGACCGAGTTCACGAAGGACGAGATCGCCCACTTTATGACCGTACGTATCATTGACACGTTTGAAATGATCGATATCGAACAGGATCACGGAGAGCGGATAGCAGTCAGCCGCAAATTCCTGCCGACCGTGTTCATAAAAAGCACGACTATTCGGTAATTCGGTCAAGGCATCGGTCCGACTTTCCGTATAGAGTTGGACCGTTTCACGTGAGCGTTCTAAGACGCGACAAAAGATACGGAGCAAACGAGATAATTCGTCGGCATTTGTCGCATCATAGGCGTCTGCGACTTGATGGAATAGGATGATCGAAACATCGACCTCTCCGCTCGTAATCGAAGGAATCGCTAGCATCGAGTGACGATCGACAGGCAATCCGATCTGAATATCGTTTCCCCAGTCACAACGAAGACCATAGATGATTGGGGTATGCAAATCGTCGGCTGACAAGGAATGAAACAGTGGTAACACGTCGATCGGTTGTTTCGTCCGGATGTTATAGATGACTTGTTTCCGCTGTTGTTGAATCGAGATCCAACCTTCAGAAAACGGCAATAGATGCGGTAAATCGAGGAGCAACGAATCGATCGTCTCGCGCTCGAAGCGGGAAATCAACAAGTGTTCCTTCGCATCATCAAATCGCTTAGCATTATCGTTTGCTTCAAGGGAGTCACCACGCTCTTGCAACAGACGTTTGAACAAAAAGAGAATCAAGACGGAAACTGTAGCCGCGACGAGCGGACTTTCATCGTAGAACCAGATTCCAAGTAGAGCACTTAACATGCTAATCCCGTAGACGAGGGACTGAAGCTTTACGAGACGTTGCCAGTCGTATTTCAAGTAGAGGAAGCGATTGACGAATAGACATTGGAAGTAAGAGACAAGGAAGACGGTGATCAAAAAGCCGATGAAAGGGAGTAAGGCTTTCGTATACGTAAAGTTTGAGCCGATTGGTCCGCCGAGCGCATAATACGCAAAGGCCGGAAGCGAGATGTAGACTAAATCGAACAAGGCGTTGATCGGGTAGAGATAAACGAAACGTTTCCAACGAATCGCTTTTCGGTGAGACATGAATTGAAAGACGAGAATACCGACTTGGCTTAAAATCAAGGCGTACGTTAAACCGTAATTGAGGAATAAAAATAAGATGATGCCTTCTTGGAATGTATAGTAAATGCCACCACGACGGACATTATCGAACTGAAACAGGAGAACGAGTCCGAATAAATAAAGAGTGTTGATGATGGAGACAGAAGGATGGAAGGTTGGTGGATGAACGATGCCGATCACTAATAATGTCAAGGCGACGAGACCGAAGACGATCCAGCTCGTCCGGGCTACATGTTGGTAGTAGCGCATGAAACATCCCTCCCCCTGAGAAGTATCTTTTATTCCTATACCCGAATTGTGGAAATTTTGATGAGCCATTTACCAAAAAAATAAGGTTGAGAGAAAAGAAAGAATTGCGTATAATGTGAAAGATATCGAATACAGTCGATGATGAAGAGAGTAACGGTTGATATTCGTCAACTAGCGAATCAGGGAATGGTGGAAGCCTGAGGACGAACCGGTCGTGAAACGCACTTCTGAGACGCTGCCCGATTCCTGATGGAAAAGGCGTAGCCGGGGGAACCCCGTTATCCCCGAACAAGGTGGGTGTCGAGTGACACCAAGAAGAGTGGTACCGCGGTCATTCCGTCTCTTTGCGCGTGGCGCAAGGGGCGTTTTTTATTGCCAAAAAATCAGTAAAGCAGGAGGAAATAAAGATGAGTTATAAAGCGCAGTATGCAGAAGTATTACATCACGTCATGGAAGGTGCCTTATCGGTTGAACAAATCGAACAACTGATCGAGCAACCGAAACATGAAGATCATGGAGATCTGGCATTCCCATGTTTCATGCTCGCTAAAGCATTCCGTAAAGCACCGAACATGATTGCTTCGGAGCTCGCAGAAAAAATTGACGCGCCGTTGTTCTCGAACGTTCAAGCTGTTGGTCCTTACATCAACGTCTTCTTGAACCGGGAAGTCGTCTCGCAAGAAATCGTCAACCAAGTCCTGACGGAGCAAGAGGCGTTCGGATCAAGTGAAGCGAATGGAAAAACGATCGTCACTGATTTTTCATCACCAAACATCGCGAAACCCTTCTCGATGGGGCACTTGCGTTCGACGGTCATCGGGAACGCGCTCAACCAAATCTCACGTAAAAAAGGGTACGACGTCGTCGGTGTCAACCACTTAGGGGACTGGGGAACACAGTTCGGGAAATTGATGGTGGCTTACACGATGTGGGGTGAGGAAGAAGCGGTCCGTGCAGAACCAATCAAGGAATTGTTGAAATTATACGTCCGGTTCCACGAAGAAGCGGAAACAAATCCGGCACTTGAGGATGAAGGACGTCTCTGGTTCAAAAAACTCGAACAAGGTGATGAGCAGGCAACGACGCTTTGGACGTGGTTCCGTGAAGTCTCACTCGTCGAGTTTAACCGTGTCTATGAGATGCTCGGTGTTAAATTCGATAGCTTGAACGGAGAAGCCTTCTACAACGATAAGATGCAACACGTCATCGATTTGCTCGAAGAAAAAGATCTCCTCGTCGAATCAGAAGGGGCAATGGTCGTCGACCTCGAAGCAGAAGGTATGCCACCTGCTTTGATTAAAAAGAAAGATGGCGCAACGCTTTATGCGACACGTGACTTAGCAGCTGCTGTCTATCGTCTCGAAACGTACCGCTTTGAGCAAGCGTTCTACGTCGTCGGTGGGGAACAAGCGCTTCACTTCAAGCAATTGTTCGCAGTCTTGAAGAAACTTGGATTTGAGAACGTCGACGGAATGCACCATGTGCCGTTCGGTCTGATCATGAAGGACGGAAAGAAAATGTCGACGCGTAAAGGTCGGATCGTCTTACTTGAAGAAGTACTACAAGAAGCGATCGACGTTGCGAAGCAAAACATCGCGGAAAAAAATCCGAACTTAGCGAATGCCGAAGCCACGGCTCGTCAAGTCGGTGTCGGCGCCGTCATCTTCCACGACTTGAAGAACGAACGGATGAACAACATCGAGTTCGATCTTGAGCAGATGTTGAAATTCGAAGGCGAAACAGGACCGTATGTCCAGTACACGAATGCCCGTGCGCACTCGTTGCTCCGTAAAGGTGGCTATGATGGCACACCATTCGCTGGTAGTGCCGATGATCATGCATGGGGTGTCGTCTCGATGCTAAACCAATTCTCGACGGTCATCGATCGCGCGTTCACACGTCGCGAGCCATCAATCATCAGCCGCTACGTCTTAGATCTTGCACAAAGCTTCAATAAATACTACGGACACGTCCGTGTTCTCGAAGATGACGCAGCAAAACAATCGCGTCTTGCACTCGTCAAGTCGGTCACGATCGTCTTGACAGAGGGTCTTCGTTTACTCGGTGTCGGCGCTCCAGAAGAAATGTAAGACCAATCCACGAATAAGAAGAGGTAGATTATGAAGACTGAGACGAAAGAACGATTACAGCAAGCTGCTTCACAGATGAAGCAGGAGCCTTTGGCAGAAACGGTCGCCTTTATAGCTGATTTTCACGGGAAAGTCGCTGCTTGGTTACCGGGAGAGTCTGTCGATTTCGTTCACGATTTCGTGACGGCGCCGGAAGCCGATTTGATTGCTCCGATTGAAGGAGACGCATTACGGACGAAAGATAATTTTGAATTCTTCATGCGTAAGAAACAGACACGAAAAAAACTGGGTGAACTGTTGACGCTTTGGAAGTCGGCACGTACGACAGAGACGTTGAGTCAAATCGATGCGATCGGATTGAAAAAATGGCTCGCTCGTAATGAATTCCGTTCGGAAGACAAACCATGGGATTATTTGAACCGTCTGCATGTTCTCCTGTTCCTTGATTTGATGACGACGATCATCGATGATCATCGATTGACGAGTCTGCATGAGCAACTTGTCGGTACGACACCAGTCCCGACAAGCTTCGTACGTCGTCAAGGGGATGTCCGTCAAGTCATCGAAACATTCGCGGAAGAGATGAACTTCACACAAGTGGATGTCGTCAAGGCATCGCTTGTCCGTTATCTCTGATCAATAAGATGCATGAACAAAAGCCGTCGAGCCCTGTGCCCGACGGCTTTTGTCGTATCCTCTTACTTCGCCTGATAGAATACGATCGTTTGTTGCTCTGAATCGTAAAGACACCATTCTCGTTCGAAGACGACGGGACCCAGATTGACGGCATATCGTTTTCCTTTGATGGATAAAGTTTGACCTAGTGGGCTCGATTTGGCGATACCATTTCGAAACAAACCTCTGATATGACTATGACCAAAAAAGAGTAACGGTTCGCGTTGTTGTGACAGGTCGGGTAGAAAATCCCGCGACCAACTGAGTTGATCTCCATGAATCAATAACGCCCCCTCGATCCGTTGTTTTCGAGGGCAATCGCGTAATGCATCGATGACAGGAGACAGATGTGGTGGAACGAGAGACAGGATGCGCTCTTCTTGATTACCCAGTAACGTCTTAAAATCAATCAGCTCTATAAAATCATCATCGAGCGTCACGACGAGGGAGAGCGATTCAAAAGAATAGCGCTTCGCTCGCTTTTTACCGACATGGCATTCATGAACATCACCGAGACAAAACAAATGCGCATCGGGAGCGATCCGCCGTATGTCAGCTAGGACAGCCGATGTGTCGGCTACTGAACTGTGAAGATCCGCAAAAAGGGCATAACGCATGATCGACCACTCCTTTGTTAAGGAGATACCCGAAAATGCGTCATGCCCATCTTTTTTCAATCAAGTCATGCGTATCTTATTCTGTTTCGACTGTGACGCCACGTTCTGCGAAGACGACTTTTGCGACTTCGAGTGCGTTCAAGACACGTGGGAATCCAGTGTAAGGAACAAGATGCATGATAGCTTCGACGATTTCGTTTCCTGTCAAACCAGCTGTCAATCCAGTATTGATGTGGAGAGCGAGCTGTGGTTCTGTACCTTGTGTGACGAGGGAAGCAATCGTCACGATTGCGCGGTCACGATTGACGAGACCATCACGGCTGTAAACTTCACCGTATGCGAAATCCGTGATCCACTCACCGACTGCTGGAGCGATATCTTTCAGGGATTCAGAGATTTTGTCATGCGTCGATTGTGCAGCGTTTGCGTCTGTGAATTCGCTGAGTTTTTTAACGCCTGTTTCGTGACGTGATTCAAAATGAGTTGCCATGGTAAAGGACTTCCTTTCTTTTTTAACGATGTTCTCATCGTAAAGGAAGAATTTCCATTCTACAAATACATGGTTTTTATGAAAGGTATGCTTATTTGGAATACATATCGCTGACGAATTGAATCCATTTCCGCGTCACGTACGATTGGTAGCGACCGGTTGGAACGGCGATTCCTAAGTGCCACGGGACTCGTGTTTCAAGTGGGATCGTTTTGACGCCACGAATCGAAAAGCGATCCGCGATCGAACGCGGAAGGACGGTCACGGTATTTCCTTCTGCGACAAGTAAACATAAGAAGTCCCACTGCGAGCTCACCCGAGACACGTTAGGCGTAAATCCGGCATCTTGGCAGGCGTTCAAGACAACATCGTGGAGTGAGAACGTTTCGTTGAACAAGACGAACGGCATGTCGGAAACTTCTTCTAACGCAATCATCGACCGATCAGCGAGTGGATGATCACTCGGTAAGAATAAATGGAGTTCTTCTTCAATGAAGGGGTGTGTCGTTAAATGATCATCCGAAGGCAGCACCGTTGCGATCAAATCGACTTCACCGGCGACGACCGCTTTTTCTAACGCATGTCCACCGGCTTCGATTAATTCGATTTGAATCATCGGATACATCTCTTCGAAGCGACGCAGTAGACCTGGGAAAAACAGCGAACCAATTAGTGGGGGTACGCCGAGACGAATCGTTCCCTTCGTCAGATGCATGACATCATAGAGATGAGAAGGCAGATCAGATAACTGTCGCAGAATCTTTTCACCTTCAATCAATAAGGTCTCGCCGGCATCCGTCAGGACGATTTGTCGTTTGCTCCGGTCGAACAATTCCATCTCAAGTTCTTCTTCTAAGTGACGGACCATTTTACTAAGCGTCGGTTGCGTGACGTGGAGATGTTCAGCGGCACGAGTGAAGCTTTTGAAGCGTGCCACTTCCGTAAAGTATTCCAGTTGGCGGAAATCCATTAGTATTCTCCTATTCTTTTGAGTTATAGATGTCATAACAAGTATTCATTTTTATTATTCTTTCAATCAGCGTACAGTAAAGAGACCGAACACGTAAAGATAAAGAAAGAAGGAATCCATCATGATGAAACAACTCGAAGGAAAAGTCGCGTTAATTACAGGAGCAGCAAGCGGAATCGGTCTTGAGATCGCTGAAGAATTCGCTCAAGAAGGTGCGAAGGTCGTCATCGTCGATCTTCAGGAAGAAGCTGCAAAACGCTCTGCTGAAACGCTTCGTGAAAAAGGCTTCGATGCGTTTGCTGTCGCAGGTGATGTGACAAGTGAAGAGGCAATCAAATCAAGTATCGATCAGACGGTCGCACATTACGGAACGATTGATATCGTCATCAACAACGCGGGAATGCAACACGTCTCACCAATCGAAGAGTTCTCGACTGAGAAATTCGACTTGCTTCAAAGCATCATGCTTCGTGCACCATTCCTCTATACGAAATATGTCTTCCCGATCATGAAAAAACAAGGCTCTGGACGGATCTTGAACATGTCATCGATCAACGGATTGATTGGTTTTGCAGGGAAAGCTGCTTATAACAGTGCGAAACACGGCGTCATCGGTTTAACGAAAGTCGCAGCATTAGAAGGGGCAACTTCGGGTATCACGGTCAACGCGATTTGCCCAGGATATGTCGATACACCACTCGTCCAAAACCAATTGTCTTCGCTCGCTGAAACACGGAATGTACCGCTCGAACGTGTACTAGAAGAGGTCATCTATCCACTTGTTCCGCAACAACGGTTACTCCAAGTCAAAGAAATCGCGGATTACGCTATTTTCCTTGCAAGTGACAAAGCGGCAGGTGTCACGGGTCAAGCTGTCGTTCTCGATGGTGGTTATACAGCGCAGTAAGCAACGATATAAATGAAGGGAGGTACTTTTTGGATACAATCCAGAAAGCACCTCCCCTTTTTGTTTGATGGACTGAACAAAAACGTTCAGCTAATTTGACGTGAGTGGATTAACGGAAGTTAATGAACTGAACATCGACCGATAACGGAAGTTCACGAACGATTTGCATGACTTGTTGTAGGTCGTCACGTGATTTACCTGTGACACGGATTTGATCATCTTGGATTTGTGTCTTCACTTTTAATTTCGATTCCTTGACGGCATTGTTGATCTTTTTCGCATCGTCACGATCAATCCCGCTCTTAAGGATGACACGTTGGCGAACCGTATTCCCAGCAGCCTGTTCGACTTTTTCGTACTGCAGGTTTTTGGTCGGAACTTCGCGCTTGATCAATTTTGCTGTTAAGACATCTTTGACTTGATCGAGTTTGAAATCGTCATCTGAGATTAGAATCAAATCCTCTTTTTCGAGCTTCATGTCGCTCTTTGAACCTTTGAAGTCGAAGCGGTTCGTGATTTCCTTCAATGCGATCTGGACGGCGTTCTTGACTTCCTCGATGTTGATTTGTGACACGATATCAAATGAATTATCTTTTGCTGCCATGTTAATCTCCCCTTTCATTCCACTCTCTATTTTAGAGAGGAATACCGGAAGCGTCCACTGCTTTGAAATTTTGTTATAATAAAAACCATGAAATGAAAGGGGTGCTTAGCTTTGAAACAAACAGCAGACATGTTGACGCTCACACCGCAAGAACTGGATGAGCGATTTGCCTATAGTGGAAATGATTTAGGAGCGACCTTCTCAGAGACGGCGATTCGCGTGCGCTTATGGGCGCCGACGGCAGAACGTGTCGTGATTCGTCTCTACAAGACACTACGCGCACGAAAAGTCGAAGAGGTCGAGATGATGGCAGGCGAACGGGGAACGTACGTCGTTGAACTCGATCGAGCAGCATATGAAGGTTATTTCTATACGTTTCAAGCGAGCATCAACGGACAAAAAGTCGAGGCGGTCGATCCGTATGCGAAAGCCGTCGGAACGAACGGAAAACGCGGTGCGTTAATTGACCCGACAAGTGTGACACCTGAACGATGGATCGAAGAACGCCCACTGTTCCATTCTTCGCAAGACGCAGTTGTGTATGAATTACATGTACGCGATGCAACGAGTCATCCGGCTAGTGGTGTCGTCGCACGTGGTACGTTCGCTGGGCTGACGGAAGCAGGGACACGGACACCAAATGGCGGATTGACAGGACTTGATTATTTAGCGGATCTTGGTGTGACGCATGTCCAGTTACTGCCGATCTATGATTTTGGCTCAGTCAATGAGACAGCGCCGAACGACCCGGATAACTATAACTGGGGGTATGATCCGGTGAACTACTTTGCGCCGGAAGGTTCGTACTCATCGAATCCAGATGATCCACGAACGCGGATCCTTGAGTTAAAGCAATTAGTACAAGCGTTACATGATCGCGGGATCCGTGTCATCATGGACGTCGTCTTCAATCATACGTATGATGCAGCAACGGTTCCGCTCGGTCAATTCGTTCCTGGCTACTTCTATCGTCAAGAGGCGGATGGTAGCTTGTCAAACGGTAGTTTCTGTGGGAATGATACCGCATCTGAACGTCTGATGATGCGGAAGTTCATTCTCGATTGTGTGACGTACTGGGCGAAAGAGTACCATCTGGATGGTTTCCGATTCGATTTGATGGGACTGCATGATGTCGAGACGATGAATCAGGTACGTCATGCACTTGATCGGATCGATCCATCGATTCTGATCATCGGTGAAGGCTGGGATCTCGATACGCCACTTGATCCGGAAGAAAAAGCGAACTATTTCAACGCACCGAAGATGCCAGGAATCGCTCACTTCAATAACGGTTTACGGGACGGGGTCAAAGGCGACGTCCAAACGCCGGAAGACCGCGGTTTCATCAGTGGGGCATTCGACCGGACGAGTGAAGTCAAACGGGGAATCGCCGGTAACGTCTCTTCACAAGGATTTGCCGATGAGCCAAATCAGGTTGTCTCGTATGTCGAAGCGCACGATGATTTGACGATTTGGGATAAGTTAACGGTGTCTCGCCCTGAGGATACGGAAGAGACTCGTCGGAAACGGCAAATGCTCGCGAATGCCATCATCTTGACGGGGCAAGGCATTCCGTTCCTCCATGCCGGACAAGAGTTCTTCCGGACGAAGGACGGAATTCGTGACAGCTTCAATGCCGGAGAGGTCGTTAATCGTCTCGATTATGAACGGGCGGAAACAGAGCGTCCGGCCGTCGAGTACGTCAAAGGATTGATTGCCCTCCGTCGTCAGTATCCGATGTTTCGTCTCGCAAACGCAGCGATGATCAAGAAGCATCTTCGTTTCCTCGAAGAAGGGGAAGGTGTCATTGCCTTTGAACTGAAACGAACCTATGAAGGATACATCGAACGGCAGCGTGTCTACCATAATGCGACGGAAGAGGATATCACGATTGAATTGCCAAACGGTGAATTCGAGGTGTTGGTGGAGTCGGGTGCCGTTAAGTTGCACGCACCACGACTGCATGAAGAGAAACAGTTGGTCGTCCAAGCATTGACGACGACGGTTATCGCCGAACGAAAAGCGGATTACAAGAAATATGCGGTAGCAGGTGGTGCAGCCTTGACGATCATCGGATTGTTGTACGCAGCGAACAAACGTCGTAAGAAAACCGATTAAATCAAAAAGGACGGAGCGCAAGATGGCTTCGTCCTTTTTTACGTGGATGACAGTCCGATGTCAGCCTGTCATGAAATTGACTTGCCTGAATTCATCGAAACCTTGTTTGAAGCGTCACCTTTCGGGAAAAAACCTCTTAAGTAGTATATGGGATGTTGTTTTTATGAAAGGATGTACGGCGTATGTTTGGTTTCGAGGATTTATGGAAATTCTTTTTGTCGTTCTTTTTATTGTTGCCTATCGTGACATTGATTCATGAGATGGGGCATTACTTTTTTGCCCGATTGTTCGGTGGAAACATGGAGATCAATATCGGTTCTGGAAAATCGTTACTCCGTGTCGGACCGATTCGTTTAAATCGTATCTATTTTTGGGATGGATGGTGTCAATATGAGGCACTACGTCACGAAACGAAGTTTGCTAATATCATGGTCTACGCTGGTGGATCGATCGCGAACTTAGTGAGTATCTTAGTCGTAAATGGTCTTATTTATGCCGGCGTGTTCGAGGCATCGATTTTTACGTACCAATTTGCGTATTTCTCGTTTTATTTCGTCTTTTTCTCCCTCTTCCCGATCGATCATCCGAATGGTTATCCGAGTGACGGAAAAGCAATCATCAATGTCTTCCGTTACGGTAAATCCGACTATCATCCACAATCTTAAACGAAGATTAAAGCCTCCTTCCATCATTGGAAAAGAGGCTTTTTACTCAAGATTCCGATTCGCTAGACGAATCAGATTCCGTTTTCGCTTGTTCTTGCTCGAGTTCGACGAGCTTTTGAATCAAGATATGGCGCGGCATATGCATCAGTTGTTCAAGTGGTACGTTCAGACGTTTTGCGAGTTCGACAGCCGTCTCTGCTGATAATTGTAAAGGTTTCATCGTGTTCGTCCTCCTTTTTCCATGAGGCTAGTATAACAGGAGGTGCAAGTCGAGCGCATCAATAGTAGCGAGAAACTGAGAAGGTTGATACCGTATGAAGTAGGAAGTGATGCATATGTATAAACCTGCTGCAGAGCTGTTACTCCATGAATCCGTCTCACTGTTCGATCGAATCGGGGAGGATTTGCTTCTTTTTCGAGATCGCCACGGATTTATGAAATGTGATGCGGATTTAAGACCACTATGGGAAACAGCATGTGCGTATGTTCCATTCTCCTGGTACATTGAGCCAGGCGGTGGGCGATTGTTCATCGTATTTGAAGAGTCAGCTTATTTTGGTTTACTAGATTTAGAGCAAGGGCATTTAGATTATATCAAGCGACCCGCTGCTTTTTCCGAAGCGTGGTTCAGTAATTTATTCTTGTGGCAAGACGATGAGATCTTCCTATATTCGGCAGAAACGGATGTTGTCTGCGTGAACGTTCAAACAGGGGACTGGCGGTACTCAAACTATGAAGAGGCACCGTTGTTCGGACGCTTGATTGAGCGAGGATATGATACACGTTTGACGTTCGAACGGTTCATCGCACCTACGACGATCATCTCCTATGATGATCTACAAAAACGGTATGTGATTTGGGATGCCGCGACGAATCAGGAATCGATTATTCCTTTTTCGGATTACGCGGAGTACTCGCTCGTTGACCACCGGCACCAATTGTTTTCGATCACCGATTCATCTCGCTTTTACTTGTATGAGAAGAGTCAGCTGAAATATAAGTTCGAGGGATGCCATTCCTCCGTTTTACTCAAAAGTGTGTTACTCGATGAAGAGGCGCGACGTCTTGCGATCGTGTCGACATCGGCGACATTCGGCAACACATGGGTTCAAATTTTTCAAAAGACGTAATGAAACATCCTTTTCGCTTTTCAGCAAGAAGGATGTTTTTTGTACGTTTATACAGAAAGGGGACGCATCATGCAACGGCTTGGTCATCTGATGAGTACGTATTTTCGAGGAGTGTTGATTGTTTGGGCAATCCTGCTCGTCGTGCTTGGATATTTCGCTTATCAACTACCCGATCGGCTAGAAGGAAACGGATTTACGCGTGACGGTGATTTTCAACGCGTCGAGACAGTACTCGATCAAGACTTCGGTCAGGATCCGCATACGATCATCGTTCTATTTGAAAATCAAGAGAATCTACGACAAACGATGATGCAACATGTCGAGCGCTTCCGTGATATTAATGGCGTCGGGAACGTCATTGGTCCCGTCGAAAATCCGCGAGCGATTCGTGACGATAAGGGATACGTGACGGTCGGTGTACCAACACTTGATGCGAAATGGGCAGCTGCGGTCACGCGTCAACTGGATGATACCGGGACGATTCGACTAACGGGTGAACCAGTCGTCGTCGATGATTTGAATACAGCGTCAAAAAATGACCTCATCCGAGCTGAGTTGATCGGAATTCCGGCAGCCTTGATCGTCTTACTACTTGTTTTCGGTACACCCGTTGCCGCCATCTTACCGTTGATCATGGGACTCGTCACTTTTGTCTTTGGTGCCGGTGTTCTTTATTTCGTTGCCGGACAACAAGAGTTATCGATTTTCGTCTTAAATGCGGTTGCGATGATTTCCCTAGCACTCGGAATTGATTTTTCATTGCTATACGTCAATCGATTCCGCGAAGAACGGCAGGACGGGCAAGATATTCGGAAGGCGGCGATTCGTTCGGTCGAGACGGCAGGACGCTCGATTTTATTTTCTGGAATCTGTGTATTCGTCGGACTTGCCGGATTGTTATTGATTGATGTTGATGTCTTCCGTGCTGTCGCGATCGGGACGCTCGTTTCGGTCCTTGGGGCCGTCATCAGTGCATTGACATTGTTACCGGCACTATTGATCGTTTTCGGGAAGGTGCTAGAAAAAGGGCGACTCTTCCGGCAACGAGCAGGTCGTAGTGAAGATCGTTGGCGCCGCCTCGCTCGTTTCGTCATGAAGCGCCCGGTCGCAGTAACGATTCTATCTTTATTGCTTCTTTTACCTTGTTTATTGCCGTTACGTGACTTGTCGTTGAATATTCCGCAAGCGACCGCTTTACCGGAATCCTATCCGTCGCGTCTCGCTTTTGAGTCGTGGGAAAAAACATTCGGGAACGATGGAACGGATGCCGTCCTCATCTTGTCTGCTGATGCTTCCTCAGAGGTGGGACGAGAAAAAATCGAAGATGTGACGATTCGACTCGAGTCGGATCCCGATGTACGCTCCGTCGTATCCGCCGCAACGATCGCCGAACAGCAACAGATTCCGCTCGAACAGTTACTCGCTGTTCCGGCCGGGCGCGAAGCTTTGACGGCATTTCTATCAGAGAACGACCAAGCACGAATTGATGTTAACTTAAAAGGAGATCCCGGCGATGCTGCTTCGCAAGACTGGGTGCGAAAGATGCAGGCGGACGGTTATCTTGTCGGGGGACCGGCAGCCTTCAATCAGGAAATTTATGATGCCATTGAATCGAAACTCCCACTAGCAGTCGGTGTCGTCGTTTTGGCGACATTCATCATTCTGCTGATTGCGTTTCGGTCCATCTTGATTCCAATCAAGGCGATTCTAATGAATTTGCTTAGTCTAGGAGCGACATTCGGATTACTCGTCATCTTGTTTGAGTCCGGCGCAGTTCTTCCGCAGGAGACGATCGGCATTTTGACACCGGTCTTCATCTTCTCACTCGTCTTTGGTTTATCGATGGATTATGAAGTGTTCCTCGTCTCGCGAATGGAAGAATATTATGACGAGACAGGCGATAACGATTATGCGACCGAGATGGGGCTTGCGAAGACGAGTAAGATCATTACGTCTGCTGCCTTGATCATGATCGTCGTCACAGGGGCGTTTGCCTTCACGGGCGTCAGTCCAATTAAACAACTTGGCGTCGGTATCGCGCTTGCGATTTTTATTGATGCCACAATCGTCCGGATGCTACTCGTCCCCGCACTGATGAAACTATTTGGTCACTGGAACTGGTGGTGGCCGGGTGGTCGTCGTAAAGCGATTCGCAAGTGACACATCGCGTAAGCACATCAGTAGCTATTCGGAGGAAGACGAGCGTATACTGTCGATATTCAATTCAAGAAATTAGAGGAGGCACTTCACTCATGGCAACTCAAGCAATGTTTGAACCATTTACATTACCAAACGGTGTGACGCTGAAAAACCGCGTCTTGATGGCACCGATGACGAACTATGCAGCACAAGAGAACGGCGAAGTATCGGATGCGGAACTCGCGTACTATGCAGAACGTTCAGGCGGCGTCAGTGCGGTCATTACAGCATGTGCGAATGTCACAGCAGACGGTCAAGGATTCCCGAATGAGTTCGGTGCGCATCGTGACGATCTCGTTCCAAGTCTGAAGCGACTCGCAAAAACGATTCAAGATAAAGGCGCAAAAGCGATCTTACAAATTTTCCACGCTGGTCGTATGGCACCACCAGAACTCGTCGGTGGGCAAACAGTCAGTGCAAGTGCTGTCGCACCTGTACGTGAAGGAGCAATGACACCTCGTGCGCTAGAGGCGGAAGAAGTTGAAGCAATCATTGAAGCATTCGGTCAGGCGACACGTCGTGCGATGGAAGCTGGATTTGACGGTGTTGAGATTCATGGTGCGAACACGTACTTGATTCAACAATTCTTCTCACCACACTCAAACCGTCGCGAAGACAAATGGGGCGGTAGCTTAGAAAAACGTCTCGCCTTCCCATTAGCGGTCGTGGATGCAGTCGAAGCTGTCGCGAAACAGGATCCTTCGTTCATCGTCGGATACCGTTTCTCTCCAGAAGAGATCGAAAATCCAGGAATCACACTCGATGATACGATGCGCCTCGTCGATGAGCTGGCGAAAAAAGACCTCGATTACTTGCACGTTTCCGTGATGGACTTCTTCGCAGGTTCGATTCGTGACGAAAATGCAACGACATCACCAATCACGCTCGTCCAAGAACGTGTTGGCGAACAAGTACCTGTCATCGGTGTCGGATCGCTGCACACAGCGGACGAAGTCGAACAAGGTTTGGCTGTCGTTCCAATGATCGCTCTCGGTCGTGAACTGATCATGGAACCGAAGTGGGTTGAGAAAGTCGAAGCGGGTGACCTTGCGTCAATCCGGACAGAACTTGATCCAGAAGCACAAGCAGAACTCGTCGTTCCAGATGCATTATGGGCAGGCATCACAAGTCGTCCAGGCTGGTTCCCGATCAAACAAACAAGCAAATAATAGAACAGCATCAAAAAACACTCTAGATCTCGTGTCTAGAGTGCTTTGAAACTGAAGGTAAAGTGCAATTTTTCTCTAACGAGAAGGATTGCGCTTTTTTGTTCGTCTCGCATCGTTTTCCTGGGACAAGCATCGCGCCGCTTCGCTTCGCTGCAGGGTCGCTCTTGCTTGTTTTTCCCTAGGAAGCGATGTCGAGTGAACAAAACGCGTCTCGGATCCTTCTTCTAGATAAAAAAGAATAACGCGTTACACGCCACTCCTACAGGAAAAAGCGCATTTATGCGCTGTCAGAGACAAACGAGACCCGTTTCCTGCTCGAATAGAGCGGGAAAACTGGCTTGTGTCTCGCCTGAGGAAAGGGCGTGAAAAGATGCGTCATTTTTTGGAGTCAGCCCTGTTGTCTACAATTTTTTTGTTTATTAATAGGCAACCTGTCCCATCCGAACGCCACAAAACGTATGCAAGGAGACCGGATCCTGTAGATTCGTTCGTTCCAACATATCGTTTAGGAGCAAGGCACAGACGTAGGCATCCTCTTTCGCGTCATGGTGCTGGAAAGAGACGTTGAGGAATTCAGCCATCGTATTCAATCGATGGTTCGGCAACCACGGATACAGTTTGCGGGATAATTTGACCGTGCAGCCGTAGGTGAAAGCGGGCATCTGGTACATATCGTATTTTTGAATCGCTTTCTGGAGCGCCCCCATATCAAATGATGCATTGTGGGCAACGACCAGTTGAGCGCCTGCGATTAAATCGTATAAGCCCTGTGTTTCCATCGCTTCAGGTAACGTCGGTGCATCGAAGACATCACTCGGACGAATTCCATGGACCCGGATGTTTCCAGCATCGAAGTTCTCTTCTGGATTGATTAAGACCTGTTTACTCTCCGTGACGCGACCGTTGGAGAGAACGGACCAACCAAACGCACAAATGCTTCGGCTATTCCGATTTGCCGTTTCAAAGTCAATCGCTAATGTATACATGCAGCAGACTCCTTTCTGTCATTCACTAGTAACAGAATACATGTTCGTATTATAGAAGTCCATTAAAAAAGACCATCTGCAAGGCAGATGATCTGATATCCATTCCAGTCACTTCGCGGTGGCGACTTTTTGTTCCTCTGCGACGTACTCCTCCGGTTTAAATAATAGAACGCGATCTTTATAGGCGAAGACAAGGGCCGTCAAGACAGCCATCGCATCAGCAATCGGGAAAGCGAACCAGACACCATTGACACCGAAGAACAGGGGTAAGATCAAAACGAGTGGAATCGTATATAACGTTTGGCGTGACAAGGATAAGAATAAAGCGACTTTCGCTTTGGCGAGCGATTGATACATCCCGTTGACAATCATTTGAATCCCATAGACGAACGATAAAGCGAATAAGATGCGCATCGCACTCGAGCCTTCCTGCAGCAGTGCTGCTTCTTCCGTGAACAAGCCGACCCAGAAGCGAGGGAACAATTGAATCAGTAACCACAAGCTGATCGATAACGATAAGCCGTAACGGATTGCCAACTTGATGGCAAGCGACATCCGGCTAAATTGCCGAGAACCGAAATTATACCCGACGATCGGTTGCATCCCTTGCACGATCCCCATGATTGGCATACCGACGAGCGCCATGAACTTATTGATGACCGCAAACGTCGCTAGTTCCGTCGTACCACCGTACCGGACGAGCATGTGGTTGACGGTGATGAACAAAATCGATTGGGAGACTTGCATGATGAACGACGATGATCCGATTTGCATCATCCGAAACGTTAAACGGAAATCGGGTTTGAAAGCATTCCGATCGAGTGTTAACCCCGTTTGCCGACGTTTCGTAAAGAAGAATCGGAAAACAAGTGCAGCACCGACGATTTGCGCAACGACTGTTCCGAGTGCAGCACCTTGGATGCCCCAATCAAGACCAAAGATGAACAGAGGTGTCAGGACGATGTTGATGGCAACCGTCGTCAGCATGACGCGCATCTGATAGTTCGCGCGTCCTTCTGCGCGTAACATTGCACTCGACGCCATCGTCAACATGAAGAAAGGAGATCCGATCAAGAGGACGCGTAAGAAATCGATGCTATACGGCATGATTTCATCTGTCGCTCCAAAGAGACGAAGTAACGGTTCGACGAAGATGAAAGCACTGATGATGGCGAGCATACTGATGAAGAAAACTGCTATCAAGACGTTCGCATAAGCACGACTGGCACCATCCGTCTGTTTTTGACCAAGCCGTTGTGACGCAATCGCAGCCCCCCCGATCCCAATCGAGTTGGCGATTGCCATCAACACGAGCTGGACGGGGAAAGCGATTCCGACAGCGGCAACGGCAGCCGTACCGATGCCTTGAGCGACGAAAATCGTATCGACGATATTATAGAGTGCCGTGACGAGCATCCCGACCATTGCCGGCAAGGAGAGACTAAGTAAGAGCTGGTTGATAGGTGCTTCACCCAAACGGGCAGTGTTTTTATTCATGGAAGGAGAGCCTCCTTTTTTAGACAAGTGGTAAGTAGGGTTTTACTCAGAGTAGTCGCTTCTATGAAGAGATGCAAGAAATCACTCTAGTCAATGTGTTCGTCTTATAAAAAAAGGATGCGCAATCAAGCGCATCCGATGGAACTCGTTTTAAGATGGTGTAGGCAAGTACCCTTTCGAGTACTCGAAAGCAATGAATAAAATGGCACCGAGCGCCAAGTAAGCAAGGAGCGTGATCGTTTGTTGTTTTTTCGGCATCTGGTGATACTGGACGGACTCTTCAGCGAGTCGGAGCGGCTCAATCCGCTGATCGATTCGTCGCAACAACGCATCGTAGTCGTTCGCAGCATCATATTGATACCGTAACAGATCGTCCGCTTCCTGACGTGCCTCTTCCGGACTCGCTTGTCGCAAATCTTGTAAATCGAGACGAAGTGACCAAGCAATCGGGTCGTACGTACTTTCGACCGTTTGTTCTTCCTCCACTTCCGGTGCAAGAGCGACTTCCGCGTTTGCACGTTCTTGTTCCGCTTTTGCGCGTAAGACACGTTCGCGTGCAGCACGGTATAACATCAAGGTCGATCGGTTCGCTTCATATTGTTTTGCGAACTTATACCGTTTCCAGACAGCACTACCGCCGAAGAAAGCGATCAAGAGCAGAATCAAGCTGAAGTTCGTGATGCCGTAAGCAATCAAGGCAGCAAGACCCGCAACCCAAACGATGATCGGAAGTCCCGCAAGAATCCGTCCACCATCAAGCGGACTAACGGGAAGTAGGTTAAAGAGATTCAACAAAGCCCCGAGATGGAAGATGACGAGCCAAAAGTCATTTCCGGTCACAGCGTATCCGATCGCAAGCGGAATCAGGGACACAAGACCCGCAAGTGGTCCACCGTACGCAAGAATCGCTTCTTGTTTTGGTGTCCGGAACGTATCTTTGATTCCGATGACGGCTCCCATGAACGGTACGAAAATCGCGGGACCCGTTTTAAAACCGAGTCGTTTCGCAGCGAGTAGATGTCCCATCTCATGAATGAATAGGAGATAGAGTAATCCTACTCCGAACCAGACGCCAAATACTTGAGCGTAAAAGAGAAGCGAAACTCCGAACGAAATCAGAGTGCCTCCAAACTTCGAAAATTTTAATAAGGCAAGGATGACCTTTCCTTTCGTTAAGAGAAAGGCGCCGGCAACAGCAAGTCCACCCCAACGTTTTTTAGCCATCGTGAAATTCCTTCTTTCATCATGTGACGTTCTTCCTTAAGTGTACGACACAAATGTAGAAAAAGTTTCATTTAGACTGCTCGGGAATCAGATAGAAACAACTGCCATCTGGCTGACGCGCTTCACTACCGACCTGAAAATGGTGAGTCGTCGCAAGTGCAGCGGCAATCGACAATCCGAGCCCACTTCCTGAACGATCGCGTGCTGCATCAAGTCGGTAAAACCGGTCAAATAACCGGGCACGTTCTTCGTTCGTTAGAGATGTCCCGCGGTCAAGGACAGCAAGTCGCTCCTTGCGCAGATGTAATTCAGGAGAAGTGGCATATTTCAGGGCGTTATCGATATAAATCGTCAAGATGCGTAGCACCGCTTCGCGATTCGCCCGGATCGTTCCAGAGGCATCAACAGGGATGATTGTCCCTGTCGCGTGATACATCCGATCGGCGAGTTCGCTCCCAAGCTCGGCTAAGTCAATCTCTTCGACAGACGTTTCTTCATAACCGAGACGAGACAGTTCGAGCATGGGCTCGATCAAGGTCGTCCGCATCGCATGCGTCTCCTGTAAGATATTTTCAATCGATTCATCGAGGACGTCCGGCTTCGTTTTGCCCCATCGCTTCAATAATTGCGCATACCCTTCGATGACGGTCAGCGGTGTCTTCATCTCATGCGAGACATCGGCGACGAACTGCCGTTGTTGTTCCATTGTCTGATCGACACGCCCAATCATCTGATTGAAGACATGACCGAGGCGACCGATTTCATCATCGCGTTCGGTCTGCACAGTCTCAAGCGTTCCAGAAGACGAGATCCGTTGCATCGTATCATTCAGTTGCCTGAGCGGGCGGAGCGTCTGATATGCAATCCAGAAGCTACTGATGAACGCGATGACGATTCCGACGACCAACACGATGGTGAAGGTCAAGACGAGTGTCGAGACCGTATCATCGACGCTTTCATCTTCGAACAAATAGGCTTGATCCTGATAGACGATACCGAACCAATCACCAGATTTGAAAGGTTCGTTCGAACGCGGGATACCGGGTAGGTCACTTGCTTGTACATCTCCGTTAACGGTAGACGAGTCGTCATCATCTTCATCATTTGAAATGACCCATCGTCCATCTTCGTTCGATAAGACGACGGAATCCTCATGAAGCGTCAACAATGCCCGGACTGATGAATCATCCTCCATCAATTCCTCCGCCTGTTCCAGTTGGGTATAACGCGATTCAATCAAATGATTGCGGACGACGAAGGTCACGACGATGAACGAAAGCAACAATAAAAGTGTCGTAAAGGCGGTGACGGATAAAGCAAGTTTCGTTCGAAGCTTCATGGGTTCGCCTCCCTCAGCACATAACCAACCCCACGAACGGTCTGAATCAAAGCAGGAGGGTGGGCATCGACTTTTTTCCGAAGGTAACGAATGTAGACGTCGACGATATTCGTCTCGCCGAAGTAATCGTACCCCCAGACGCGATTTAAGATTTGTTCGCGTGTCAGGACATGTTCCTTGTTTTCGAGTAAATACGTCAGGAGTTCGAACTCACGTGGTGTCAAATCGAGTCGCAATTCATCGCGAAATGCTTCGTGTCGATCAAGGTCGAGTACAAGATCAGCGAACTGTAACGTGCGCGATGCGTTATTCGTTGAAGCCGGAGTGCGGAGTAACGCCCGGATCCGGGCAAGTAGTTCCTCCATCTCGAACGGTTTCGTCACATAATCATTCGCACCAAGATCGAGTCCTGCGACTTTATCGTAAACTTCTCCACGTGCCGTTAGCATAATGACGGGGACATGAATGCCTTTTCCGCGGAGCCTGCGCAACACCTCGAAGCCGCTCAGCTCCGGCATCATCACGTCGAGTAAGACGAGATCAACCGAATGCTCAGCGGCAGCGAGACCATCTTTTCCGTTAGAGGCGACACGTGTCGCGTACCCGGCATATTGGAGTTCGAGTTCAAGGAGGCGTGCGATTTTCGCATCGTCCTCAACGATTAAGATGGTGGTTGGCATAAACATCCTCCTTTAATGATTATTCATCGATTTCTGTTACTTCGTCTGACGCGTTCAACTCAAGTTTGACGGAACCACCGACTCGGACGTCATCATCTTGTTCCATGTTTGATGCACGAGAGTATGACTTTTGTGCACCGTTTTGTTCGATGATGATCTCTTGATTCGTTATTTTAGCGAGCGTGCCGCGGACTTCTTGTTCCCGTGCATCGTCAGGGTCTTCGTCGCGTGTAGCATTACGATCCTCGTCGTCATCTTCGCTGTCGATTTCACGGACTTGACCGTCTGCATTCAATTCGATTTTTACGATATCCCCAGATTTCGCAGCATCACGTTCCGCACGATCCGCAATCGCGTAAACCGTCTCTTGCCCATCTTGTTCGAGTGTCAATTCACTTTGTGATAGGGCACGAAGGATGCCGTATCGTTCATTCGCATCGTCTGATGAATCATCTGAGCGATTGCCATCGTCTTCTCGGTCATTCCGATCGTCTTGATCTTCTCGCTCCAGTTCCGTGATTTGCTGATTCGCATTCAGATCGATTTTGACCCAATCGCCTTCTTGCACGGCTTCGCGTTCGACTGACGAAGCAAAGTCATACGTCTGAGTGTCACCGTTGACGTCGATCGTCATTGAACGATCCGATAGTTTCTGTAATGTGCCTTCGAGTTCCTGATCGTCACGCATCGAAGCTGGAAGCTTTTGTTCGACTTGGCGCGAAGCAGCTTCGACTTTTTGCTCTGCCTGCTGTGAAGTGGTGACCGTCGAGTTGACGAGAGAGTGTCCTGGACCTGTAAAGAGGAGGAACGCGCCGGCTCCTGTTAAGACTGTACCCGTTACGGCAAGTGTAGCGATTCCTTTTTTGAAACGTTTATTCCCTTTATTTGTTCGTTTTTCAGTCATGATGATGTCCTCCTTTAGTAGTGGCTGTTGTTCTTATACATAGAATAACCAGACCACGTGAAAGGAAGCTGAGGAACAGATTAGAATTTGATGAGAATTAGATCGTCTTGATGATTCGAGCCGGATTTCCACCGACGACGCTGTTTGCCGGTACATCCTTAACGACGACACTTCCTGAGGCGATGACAGCATTATCTCCGATCGTCACACCGGGATTGATGACCGCGCGTCCACCGATCCAGACATTATTTCCGATAGCGACCGGTTTTCCGAATTCATAACCGCTGTTGCGCTCGACAGGATCGAGTGGATGGGTCGCAGTATAGATATGTACTCCTGGAGCAAGCATGCAGTTGTCGCCAATCGTGATCGGACAAATATCGAGCAAGACACAGTCGTAGTTGGCATAAAAGCGAGCCCCTAACGTAATGTTGTAGCCATAGTCACATTTAAAGGTCGGTTCAATGTAAAAGTCGGCTTGCTCCGTCTGGAATAATTGTTGAAGAAGTGCCTTCCGTTTAGTCCCATCATGGACACTCAATTGATTGAACTCATAACAGAGCGATTGTGCCCGGATACGGTCAGCTACGAGTTCCGGATCTTGTGCTAAGTAGAGTTCCCCTTGAATCATCTTTTCTTTTTCAGTCATCTGATTCACTCCTTCATCGTTATTACTTTCATTAGACTAAATGGTACCCGGTGATGCAACTGATATCCCGTTAAGACAAGCGAAAACAGGATAGCCGAAGCTATCCTGTCGAAATTCAATCCTTATGCCAATTCAATTCCGCCTGTGACACCATAGATTTGCGCCGTGACATAGCTCGCAGCGTCTGAAGCGAGGAAGACATAGACATCTGATAGTTCGACCGGTTGACCACTGCGTTTCAGTGGTGTTTCCTGCCCGAACTCTGGAATGTTCTCGCTCGGTTGACCACCTGAAATCTGAAGCGGTGTCCAAATCGGACCAGGTGCGACGGAGTTGACACGGATTCCTTTTGGCGCGACTTGTTTAGCGAGTCCACGTGTGAAACCGTTGATAGCAAACTTCGTCGAAGCATAATCCAAGAGGTTCGCGCTTGGGTTATATCCTTGAACGGATGTCGTCGTGATGATCGAAGCTCCTTCTTTCAAGAGTGGCAAGGCTGCTTTGACGACCCAGAAGAGGGAAAAGACGTTGATTTCGTATGTTTTGCGTAGTTGCTCCGTCGACAGGTCGAGAATATCTTCGACGGCTTGTTGTTTACCAGCGACAAGTGCCAAAATGTCGAGCCCGCCGAGCGATTCGTGTGCTTCTTTGACGAGTTGTCCACAGAACGATTCATCACTTAAATCACCAGGTAAGAGATATGCTTTTTGTCCCGCTGCTTCAACGAGTGCTTTGACCTCTTCAGCATCCTGTTGTTCTTCTGGTAAGTAGTTGAGCACGATGTCAGCCCCTTCACGAGCGTAGGCGATTGCTGCTGCTCGGCCGATGCCGGAGTCGCCACCCGTAATCAGTGCTTTTTTGCCGATCAATTTGCCAGAGCCTTTATAACTCTCTTCTCCACAATCGGGAACAGGTTCCATTTTTGCTTGAACCGCTGGTGCGTCCTGATATTGTTTTGGGAAATCGTCATTGAAGTATTGGGTTAACGGATTTTTCGATGCAGCCATGTAAACATTCCTCCTGAAAGTTGGTTTTGGTATAGGGTGTATGTTCCCTCAACAGGTCGGATTAAACGTTTCTGATGGTAGCAAATTTGGAAATTGATGGTTTACACTAGAAAAAGAGGAGTGTGAAGAAGATGATTGCTGGACTGTATGAAGCTCATTTACCGGTTAAAGAACTCGAACGATCGATTGCCTTTTATGAAAAATTGGGACTTGCATGTGCGTTCCGAAATGAACGCGTCGCTTTCTTTTGGATCGAGCACGGTAAGAGTTGGTTGGGGCTATGGAAAGCTGGTCAAGCTGAGTTACCGTATCATCCGTCGATTCGACATGTTGCGTTTCGGATGGAGCAAGAAAATATCGATAAAGCACAGGACTGGTTAAAGGAGAGGGGCATTACCGTTCGATCTGCGTTTGGTGTAGCGGCAGCCGATCAACCGCTTGTTCTCGATAACCATCCACATGCGCACGCGGCGATCTACTTCGAGGATCCGGATGGCAATTCGCTCGAATTGATTGCACCGTTACGCTTTGACATGAAAACGGTGAACGGCACGATGCCGTATCAAGACTGGCAGCATCTATTTGAGACTGAATCGGAGAAAAAGACGACATAACTGGGGTTTTCATTCGAAATCGCTTCCTAGGAAAAAACAAGCAGGAGCGACCCTGCAGTGAAGCGAAGCGGCGCGATGCTTGTCCCAGGAAAACGATTCGAGACGAACAAAAAAGCGCAATCCTTCTCGTTAGAGAAAAATTGCGCTTTGTCTTCAGTCTAAAACAAGCAACGGTGATCCGTTGCTTGTTTGATTTATCGTGTAATGCGCTTAGACACGAGCGGATTGACGCTCATTCATTGCTTGCAGAGCTGCTTGGTTCAGCAAGTTCCATGGTTTGTTATAGTGCGGTTGGAAGAAGAAGTCGACGAAAGCGAGTTCTTCAAGTGTCATATCATTTTGAATGGCGACAGAAAGTGTGTTCATCGCTTGTGTCAAATCAACTTTTGAGATGATTTGTGCACCGACGACACGATGGGTTGCTGTCTCGAAGACGAGCTTCAATTGGACGTCTTCTGCTGTTGGCATGAACTCTGGGCGATACGCATCTGTGACTGTTGTGCTACTCACTTCAAGTCCGAACAAGGGTGCCGCTTCTTCTGTCAAACCAGTCGATGCGATATTCAAATCATATAAGCGAAGACCTGATGTGCCTTGTGTTCCTTGGTAGCGAATTTTTGGTGCGCGCAAGTTTTTACCGATCAATGTTCCCATCCGGACAGCATTCGTTGCGAGTGGAATATAGGCATGTGTCCGAGCTGGATTATAATAGACGGCACAGCTGTCACCAGCAGCAAAGATGTTCGGGTTGCTTGTGCGCATATAATCGTCAACGATGATGGCACCGTTCGGTAGCATGTCGACCTGTCCTTTTAAGAGTTCCGTACTTGGGCGGAAACCGACACAGAGAATGACGAGATCCGTTTCGAACGTTCCTTTGTCTGTGACGACGTTTGTCACAGCGCCGTTTTCCCCTTTGAAGCTTTGGACGGTTTGCCCGAGTTCGAGACGAATACCACGGTCTGTCAATTCACGTTCGATGACGTCAGTGAATGAGCGGTCGAGGTATTTGTTGAGAATGCGATCCGCACTATCAATGAACGTGACGTCTTTTCCGTATGCTTCAAACGCTTCGACGAGTTCAGCACCGATATACCCTGCACCAACGACTGTGATCCGTTGTGCTTCTGTCGCTTTTTCAATGATTGTTTGAGCATGGTGATAGTTTTTACAGAGCTCGATTTGATTCAACTCGATGCCAGGAAGCATCGGAATGATTGGCCATGATCCTGTCGTCATGATGAGTTTATCGTACGTATCGTAAACGACTTCACCAGTCATGAGGTTTTTCGCAACGATCGTTTGGCGTTCACTATCGATTTCAAGCACATCATGTTTCAGACGCATCTCAGCGCCGAGTTCAGCGAGTTCACTTGGTGATGAGTAGAAAAGTGATTCCGCATGTTTGACGACACCACCGACGTGAAGCGCGATTCCACAAGAGAGAAACGATACATTGTCATTCCGCTCATAAACGGTAATCTCGACGTCTTGTTGCGAAGCGAGTTCTTTGACTGCTGCTGTTCCTGCGTGTGTACATCCGATGACTGCTACTTTCATGGGTAAAGTCTCCTTTGTGTTTTTGTTTGTGATAAATATCACATTCGTTTGATATACTTAGTGTAATCCTTCACAAGGTCGTTTTCAAGTAGTTTGTTCAATATTGAGCATAATCTTGTCTAAATTGTGAATTAGTGAGCAAAAGTGTTTGGATTATGTGAAGAATGCGTAAAACTGTTTTAGTTACTGAAATTCGGGTTATAATGAATGTAGATTTTTAATGAAGGGGTGGAAACCGATGGATACCGAGAGGACCAATCATCTATTCAGCTTACCTGATTTTTAGCAGTACCGGTCAAAACGAACAAGACGGTAATGGCTTATAAAAATCAGGGAGAGCGAAAATAGATGAATACCCAAACGGGACGTATAAAACCTCTCCCACGATGTAAACGGGAGAGGACAATAAAACATGAAACGAATCGCAACCATCTTAACCGGTACGCTCATCATGGCGTTCGGTTACTACACATTGAATGAACAGTTCGGATTAGCAGAAGGCGGCTTCATCGGATTATCGTTGCTCGGTCGATACTTTTTTGATATCAATCCTTCGATCTCAATGATCGTGCTCGATATTCCATTTTTCATTGGTGCCTTGTACTTCAGAGGAAAACGTTTCGTCAGTGAAGCGTTACTTTCAGCAGGTGCGTTATCAATCTTTTATGAGATGTGGCACCGACTCGATTTGTTCCACTTTCCAGAACAGGCTTGGCCAGCGACGCTCATCGCAGCGATCGCTAGCGGAATCGTGACCGGATATGGTCTCGGACTTGTTTTGAAAAGTGGAGCGGCAACAGGTGGAGACGATTTGCTATCGATGGGACTCAGCAAACTGACAGGTCTATCGATCGGGACGATCTTGTTCGGACTCGATGCCATCGTGTTAGTCATCTCACTCGTCTATCTGCCGCTCAGCTTAACGTTATATACGTTACTGGCTGTAGCGATCGCTGGACGTGTCGTTGCTGTCATGACACGGGAGCCTGTCATCGTACCGGCACCTGTCGTACAAAAAGTCACGCAGTGAAATGGATGAATGTCTAAAAAAATCATGTATCGGATTCGACATCGTCGAGTCCGATTTTTCAGGTTTATTGATTAGAAAAAACGAAAGGAGAAGGATGAGATGATTCGACAAGCACATGCTTCTGAAGCACAACAGATTGCCCCGTTGATTGAGCAAGCGATTCATGAGATCGCTGAGACACTGACGGGAACGACAAAGCGGGAGGAGGTTCTAGATCGACTCGCGTACTTCGTCGCTGAAACAGGAAACCGATTGAGTCATGAAAACATCCTCGTAAAAATCATCGAGGATGAAGTAGCGGGTATCGTCATTGCTTATGCAGGGACGGATGCGAAACGACTCGACGAACCGATCAAAGACCAACTGAAGCGCTGGACGGGTCAAGATATCCAAATCGATGTTGAGACGGAAGGACCGGTCTATTACCTGGATACTTTATCGGTTGATGCGCGTCATGGTGGAAAGGGAATTGGTACGGAACTGTTACAAGCAGCGGCGGAAGAGGGCGAGAAACGGGGACTACGAGCATTTACCTTAAACGCTGATCAAACGAATGCAGGGGCACAGCGATTGTATCGCCGTCTCGGCTTCGAACCGATTCGGACGATTGAAATCAGCGGCGGTACCTTTGATTATATGGAACGTCGTTACGATACGCAGCAATGAAAAAACCATGTCGATTTCCACTGTGTCATTCGGGAATCGACATGGTTTTTCGTATACATGCAGTCGTGCCATCAAGGTGGCGTTAGTTGATATAGCATCGCTTGCGCGTCTTCTGGTTCGTATCGGGTATCACTCGTGAAGTGGACGACCAGTTCGACTTTTGGTCGCACGCCTTGAGCGTGAAGGCGCTCGAGCAATCGACCAGTCATGTAACTCTGATCGGATTTTGGTTCTGCATTCCATTTACTGATTGACCCGATCGGAACGATCGCGGCATCCGGTCGTTCGGACTGGAATTGGCGAGCTTCCTCGTCGGTAAAGACTGTCGCGCCGATTGGAAGAGTCGCTACGTAACGCGCTAATTCAATCGTCGCCGGAGGACGCGTTGCTTGTTCGTTCAACGCGAGGCTACCGATCGTCAACTGAACGACTAAAAAAGGAAGATACATCCGCAACGGAAGCTGACGGATCAACCAGATGAGTAGCAACAGGACAAGCGGTAAGACGTGACGGGGTTTATCGATATTTTGTCCTAGCCAGACCCAGACGAAATAGAGTCCAGCCGTCGCTCCCCAAGCGACATCGACCGTCCAACGTCTGCGTAAGAATAGTAGCAGTCCAGACACTAGTCCGATCCACGTGCCATAGCCGATCCCATGCCAGAAGAGTTGCTGAAGCGTCTGGGCAAATCGTTGAACGATGGAAGCATCATCGGTCTGAACAGAACCACCCCAATCGGAAAAATGACCGCTGACGAAGCGGAGTGATAATTGAAGAAACGAGTAGGGTCCACCGACAGAAAAAGCGACCGGTAGCAACCAAGCCAGTTGTGCGAGAACAAGAAGGGCGCACTCGGATAAGAGTTGCCAGTAATCCTTTCGTACCTGCCACAGCAGGACAAGCAACATGAAACCAAACGGCGCATAGGACAGTCGAGTCGCCATCAGTAAACCAAACAGAAGATACGGGAGCCAGCGACGAATCTGATGCCGTGCGCGTTCGATGCTCCAGCCGTACCAGACGAGTAGTCCGAGGGCGAGCCCATCCGACATCCCTGTCACAGCGAACGTCACGAGTGAGGCAGTGGAGAGAACGGTAAAGGCAGCGATCAGCCGAGTCGTATCATACGCATGACGGCGAAAGAGCGAGTAAAGTGGCAAGAGCGCACTTGCCAGTCCTAGTGTGGAGACGAGTCCGAGCGCTTTGACAGGTATCATCAGTGGCAGAAACAGGTTGGCAAATAAGATGAAAAAGGGATAACCCGGAAAGTGCGGACGTAAATCAGCCAAATCATAATCGGTCACAGCTAACGTGAAGTTCGCAATATCGTAGCTCGCGATGAAGGGACTGACGTAAATGATCCGTAAACCAATCCAGCCACCGATGAATAGAAGCGTGATCCAAAAAAGCGATCGTCCACGCGGACGTGAACGATCGCTTCGGACGGTCAAGAAACCTCCTGTAAGGACTTTGATGACTTCGATGGTTTGTTTTGACGGAGCAACATCCAACCGGCAAAGGCGAAGTAGCCCCACCAAGCGACGACTTGTTCGAGCGATGGGTTATGGCTGTATCCGAACATCGCGGCCATGAACGTTCCGATCTGTCCACTGATCAATGTCGAGTTTCCTGTATCACGCAAGTATTGTACCTGATCGATGTAGTGCTCCGGCATGAAGCCAACGATGTTATATACAGCAGCTGGTGTGCCGTCAGCATTCATCAAGAGACTACCGAGCAAACCAAGATCTTGGAAGCGTCCAATCGTTTGGACGAGCATACCGGCTGCGATGAATAGAATGAGTACGCCCGTTACTTGGAAGAAGCGTTTGACGGGAATCTTCATTGAACCGGAAACGAATAAATATCCGAAGATCAAGGCAAGTAACAGACCGGAAACCGCACCGTAACTCGTCAGTACTTTTTCGATTTCCCCACCTGAGATGGCAGCGAAGAAGAAGACTGTCTCAATTCCTTCTCGAACGATGACGAGGAAGGAGTGGATGATCATCGTGATGGCACTACCCGTCGAGACGGCAGCGGCGACCTTCGCTTGGGAGGCTTTTTGATTCTCTTTCGCTTCCTTCCCCATCCAGAGGACCATGTGTGTCAAGAGCAGGACGGAGACCATCATGATGCCGAGACGGAGATACGTATCGCTTCCGAAGCTCGCAAAACTCGTAAAGACGACTTGGAACAGGAACGCGACACCAAGGCTAGCGAGAAGTGCCAACCCCACACCTGCGTAGACCCACTTTTTATATTGTGGAGCGTTCAATCGATCGAGATAACCCAAGATCAACCCAACGATGAGAACAGCCTCGAGACACTCCCGAAGCGTAATCAAAAACGCTTGAAAATCCATCTGTCTTCCTCCTTATGAGCGGCGTTTCTTCTTCCATTGACCAATGACGACGATGACGATGAGTACGATGACGAGTCCGAGCGCAATCAATTTCCAAATCGCGTCCGTTCCGAACGTTTGACCGAGGAAGGAGTCTTCTTCCGTGAAGACGCCTGTTTTTTCTTCACCCGGCAGGACAAAAAGAGGAGTCAACGTATCTTCGATCATCGTAATGTTTTCTTTGAAGGATTCTTCATCACTCGCTTTTTTCCCGACCCCAAACAGACCAGGGTTTCCGAGTGCCTTTAATGATTCATCAAATGCAGTATACACGTCATCGGATGTTTGTGCATCCTTGCTTTCCTTGACGTAAGGTGCGAGCACATCGTATGTCCCGCGGGCTTTCGCGAGTAAGAGTTTCGCTTGACCGAAGTCCTCGAACTGCTCTTCAGCAAAGTGCAGGCGACGTTCGATATTTTGACGGAGAGCGACGCGGTACGCTTGTTTTGCAGCCTCTGCATCTTCTTGTTCGAGAGCCGTGTCGATCTTCGCTTTCGCCTCAGGGAAATACAGTTTGAATTCTTTATCATAGGCGGCAAGCGTCTCTTTCGCAAGCGCGTAATCCTTAGCATCGAGTTGTTCTTCAAATTGTTTATACGCTTCCGCAAAAGCTTCCTTTCCTGGGTCTCCGTAACTATAAGCGGAAACCGTGGAAGTGCTCACGAACAGTGAGAGCAGGAGGAGCGGTAGCAAAAGAAGGCGTTTCATCCGAGGTGCTCCTTTCGTTCCATGCGTTCTTCAACGCTAAGCTGTGTGATCGGTCGTCGCCACTCCCGGTAAATCGCTGGGAGGACACGTTGGACATAATTAAGACGGATAAAAGACTTTCCTGCTTCCCGGACCCGATAACGGATCGGGACTTCGTGCAGGCGGAAGCCTTTTCGGACGAGATTGAGAGTTAAGACTTGGGCATAGTTATAATCGTGAATAATCTCAGCATGGTGACACGCTGCGCGTGAAAAAGCACGCATTCCACTTTGACCATCATGGATTTTACGTTTCAATAAAAGGCATTGCAACCACGTGAAGACATGATTCCCGATATAGCGATAGAGTCGCATCCCGTCGACGGTACCGAGAAAGCGGGAACCGAATACGTAGTCGGCCTGATTGTGTAAGATCGGTCGCACGATATCCGGGATTTGATCGGCCGGATATTCGTTATCCGCATCGATCATGACAGCAACATCCGCGTCAAGTTCGTAGGATTGCCGGAGTCCTTCCCGGACTGCAGCGCCGAGTCCTTGATTTTGTTCGAACCGATAGACATGTGCGCCGTGTTGACGCGCGATCGTACTCGTCGCATCAGTCGAACCATCATCGATGACGAGGGTCTCGACCGGAATACCGTCGATCATGTCCGGGATCCGTTTTAAGACGAGTGGGAGCGACACTTCCTCATTGTAGGCCGGTAAAAAGACGATGATTTTCAATTAGACTTCGCCTCCTTGAACGCTTCTGTCAATAGCACACCACGGCTATCGTGCGGAATGTCTGCCCCTAGGACTTTTGTGATCGTTGGTCCGAGTGACAGGATATGGCGATGCGTATCCACTTTCAGACCGGCATGAACGTTCTTACCATACATCCAGAACGGAACGAACCGTTCGCCTTCATCCAAGTGACCGTGTCCACCGATTCCGTCCGCTTGACCGTGATCCGCCATGACGATGAGTGTCGCATCCTCGAGTTTACCAAGGCGATCGAGCTCCTCACAAAACTCGGAAAGGAGCGCATCCGCTTCCTCGATTTTTTCGACATACTCGGAATAGAGAGTGCCTCGACTGTGTCCCGTTTGATCCGTTCCGATCAACTGAATCGCGAGCAGATCCGGATCCTCTTCATGGACGATTTGTTTGGCACGTTCTACGATATTTCGATCTGCAACATCGTTATGCATGACTGCTGTGACGGTCCGCACGTCGGTTGAACCGAACGCATCGACAAGGTGTGCGATACCAAGGATTTTTCCTGACTTGTCAACGGCACGGAGGCGATCGAAGACGGTATCCGTTTTAACGCCGGTCGTATTCCAGACCATGTTCGAATGAATGCCATGATCTTCCGGGCGAGCACCGGTGAACATCGAACTGAAGCAGACGACGGTCCGGGCAGGGTAAACCGTCTCCATGTTCGTATATTCCGTTCCTTCCTGACGCAATCGTTCGAGGAACGGCGTGTTTGCTGCCATGTAGCGATCTTTACGCATCCCGTCGACAATCAGGACATAGACTTTTTCTGAAGTCGGAAGATTGGCATCTACCGTCATTGCCTCGGGCAACTTCGGTTTCCAGTCGAACAGGTAGTGATGCAGGATCCATGCAAAGACGAATAGACCAATTGGGAACCAGATGAACGTCATGTCGAGTGTCGACGCGTCACTTGCCGTCCACCAGTACATGAGCAACAGAGCAACCTTAGGCAGTTGCTCCTGCGCGTTACCACTTGTCGAATCACTATTCTTCAGAACGAGTTTCCAAAAACGCGTGAAGTTTGTCCAGCGCGTTCCGATCCGGAGATGATAATAGATCGTTCCCCAGAAAAAAATCGTGAAGAAGAAATAAAGACCTGCGCCATAGGCGAACAAAGGTAAGTAATCTGCATTCGTACCCCGAAGGAACAGCCAAACGATGACCGGGATCCAAAGGTAATTTCGTAAAAATAACGGAAAATCATAACGCCAAAGCAAGATGAACAAAGGAAGCGTCACGATGAAACCAAGACCAGCTTCTGCGAGTGGCATCTGCGTCCATAAGGCGTACGTCAAGAAGACGCCGATCGTAAAAATGGGTGTGAAGGGTTTTCCTTCATTGAGTAAGTTCCAGGCGCGTGCTGCGACTTTTTCAAAGCGAGAAGCGCTTTTCATCGTCTTCCTCCTTTCCAATCAGTGTATTTGAGCTGACGAATCAACAACCGAAGCGTAGCCGGATGCCGAATGAGAACGTACAGCGGAATGAGAAAAGCAAAGGCATATTTAAAGAAGTGCGTCATCAAGGCAACGTCGTACGCATGGGCAACACCGGCTTGCCGTAACACCGTACCCATCGCGAGTTCATACGTACCGAGACCACCCGGCGTGAACTGAATCACACCGGACAGGACACCGGCACTCATCGCAATCAATGTCGTCGGGAAGGACACATCGATACCTGCTCCGTGCAAGAGGAGGAAGACGGCGAGTGCCTCGACTGCCCAAGCGAGCGTTCCGAACAGAACGAGCGATGGGAGATGCGGGACATGTCGGCGTAACACGAGCAATAACGCGGTCGCAAGGAGCGCGACGAGCAAGACGATTGGGTGAAACAACCAACCGATCAGAATGAAGGTACACAGAACGATCAAGTCAATACTTCGTTGTAAGACGAAGATCGCGCTCGTCTGTTTCCATGGACTTCCGACGGCTCTCGCCGTCACGAGTCGGATCATCTCTCCCAGTTTGACCGGTGAGAGATGATTGATCGTCAGTCCGAGATACAGGCTCGACAGGTATACAGCAGTCGGTGCACGTTTGGCATCGGCGCGGCGCCAGGCGACCGCGCGTAAATAAAAGGCGATCGCATACGTCAAGGTTGCAAGGATCGTCCAGGGACTCTTGAATAAAGCTTCAATGTACCGATACGAGACCGGTAACTCCAGGAAAAAACGGAGCAGTAAAAAGATGACAAGCCCGGTAAGCGTCAGATACAGAAACGTTCGAATCAGCGGTTTTGATGCCACGCGATCACCTGCTCCAGTCCAACATCGATCTCGATTGACGGTTGGTAACCGAATGCTTCTTTTGCAGCCGTCGTATCACTCCATGTCATCGTCACGTCCCCACGTCGTGCAGTTTGAGTTTGCACGGGCACATCAAACCGTTGACCGATCCGTTCAGCTAGAGTGCGGACGGAGACCGGCTGATTCGCGCCGAGGTTATACGTCCCTACTGCACGAGCCAGCAACGCCTGTTCCATTCCACGGGTGATGTCATCGATATACGTGAAGTCACGGATCGGATCACCGAAGACGGTGAGTGCCTCTCCGCGTAATGCCTGTTCGATGAATCGAAACAGCGCCATATCAGGACGACCCGAAGGACCGTAGACCGTAAAGAAGCGAAACAGCGTCACGTTTACATCATATAAATGAGCATAAGCATGACAAAAGCTTTCGGCACTATACTTGGCTGCCGCATAAGGACTGGCGACGTGTCCCGTTGCCTGATCTTCTTTCAGCGGACCAGTCTGTTCCCCGTAAACGGAAGAAGAAGACGCGAAAAAGACATGCGGCATGCCATGTCTTTTTGCGGCTTCTAACAAGGTCACCGTCATATCGATGTCCTCACGAATATAGTGATGCGGTTCCTCGAGCGAACGCGGAACACCTGGAAGAGCTGCGAGATGAAAGACGGCGTCGAACGATGTCTCCATCCAGGCGTCGAGATCGTGATGAACGTCACCGATCGTAACGTTAACACCGGCACGTCTTAATGCAGCTGCTCGTTCTTCTTTTAACTGAACATCATAGTAGTCCGTGAAAGCATCAAGTACATGGACGGTATGGTGCTGCTGGAGCCGGAGGGCGAGGGCGGCGCCAATGAAGCCGGCACCTCCTGTGATTCCGATATTCATCTTATTCCTCCGTTTCCATTTCCTTCTTAGTTAAGTGGTTCGAGTGCGTCTGTGATCCGTTCACCTGTCGTTTCAGCCTTGACGTCGCCTTTTTCGACGAGTGCGAACCATTCGTTTGCATCTTTTGCGACTTGCGCTGCTTTGTCCTTGCCGAGACGATTCTCAAGCGTCGGTTTCATCGCAACGACGAACATGTTCGCTTCCATTGCTTCTGCACGTGCTGTATCGACGTCTTTCTTCTCGATCGCTTCTTGTGCCTCTTCATGATACCCGTCGACTTTTTCAGTCAACGCTTTTGCGAACAATCCTTCGATTTCTTTGTAAGAAACGTCAGCTGGCTTTGTTTTTGAGAAATCATAGCGCTCTTTCAGTGTTTTGACAGCCTCTTCGTCTCCGCCCGCTAATGATTCTTCGATCGCGAGGAGGAAGCCATATCCTTCTGCTTGTTCCATTTGTAATTCTTTTTCGTCCGTACCGGCTTTGATGCCATCCTCGATTTTTTGTGCATAACCGAGTGCAGCTAAATAGAAGGAACGATAAATCGATTTATCCGTCACTTGTTTCGCAACATTGAAGTCACCGATTTCTTTCGCGTCGATGGCTTCTTGCTGAGCTGCAAGACCTGATGTGATCGCTTGAGCGATGGCGTCTTCGTTTTTGAAGCCGTAGCTCGCGTCCCGTTTTTCAGCTGTCGGAATGAAGACGGTCTTCGCCATCGCTTCCACGTCCTTGAGTGCTTCCGTTGCAGCTTCCGGTTTACCAGCTACGAGTGCTTCTTCAGCTTTTGCTTGTGTTGCTTTTTGTAATTTATAGAAATACGATTGTAGACCTTTATCCACGAGTTGACGCGCGATGTTCTCATCGAGATCCTTCGCTTCCACACCTGCTAAAGCAGACTGGATGACTTGTTCGATTTCTGGTGCTGTCGTCTCGACACCACCTTTTAGTTTCGATTCATAACTTGTCGTGACCATCTTCCAATCGATCGCTTGTCCTTCTTTTGCTTTGTCGAGTTCTGTTTTGATTGAGCTGAAGATCGTCAATTCATCTGTCAGTGTCGTTGCAGCGATCCCCGCATCTGCTGATTTAGTTTCGGTCGACTGTTCCGTTTTCTCTTTTTTCGGTGCAGTCGTATCCGTTTCATTCGAACCGCAGGCAGCTAAGATACCGGCTACCATGAAGATAGAAGCTACTTTTAAACGTTTTTTCATAATCGTGATTCCCCCAGAAGAATTAATAAGACGTTTTCCGTCATGTAGTCGTTTTCACAAATCTAACTATAGCGAGAATAATTCTCATTGTCAATTGAACTTTAAAGAAAAAAACGGCTTCGGAGCAGGGCTCCAAAGCCGTTTTAAAATGAGAAATTAGAACTGTTCGTACAGTTTTGTCAAATACGTGTAGACTTCGTCTGATGCTTGGAACATCATGACAGAATGTCCGAAGATCGCAGCTGGGTTGAAGCCATGATCAAGATCGATCGTTGATGCGATCGTGACATCACGGTCGCTGTCGAGAACGACGCGGAAGTATTTGAATTCTTGGTTGAAGTCATTGATGGCGTTCAGAATCGGGAGATCCTCGACACCGTCTGGTACGTGTGTCACCGTACGAGCGAATAATTCGACATCTGTCGTCGTCTTACTGAAGACGATCATCATCATCGGTTCTGCTCCTGCAGGTGTTTTTTCTTGTGTCATGAAGAAGACGTGTGTCTCATTCTCACGTGCTTCCATTGGAATGCCTTTTTCAACGAGGAAAGCTTGGAATGCTTCCAAGTGTTGTTGCTGTTGTGGCGCGATTCCTTGTTCGTTTGTTTCGGGTTGACGATCTTGGTGAATCGGTGTCACTTTATTGTTCTCGTTTGATTCGTTCGAGTTACGTTCCTGGTCCATTGCAAAATCCCCCTTTATATACTATAAATTCAGTTTCAAGCATTTCAGAAGGAATTGCAACTAATGTCCGTTAAGAGTAGGAAGAAAATACAAAAGAGCAGAGATATGTCTTGTTTGTGAATCTACGAGCAATTGACTTGAAATGACATACCTAACAGGGTATATTAGGTGACAGATAGAAATTCAAGGAGGAATCATCAGATGAAAACGATCATCGTAGGCGGCGTCGCAGGCGGCGCCACGGCAGCAGCGCGACTGCGCCGGATTGACGAAACGGCTGAAATCATTTTACTCGAGCGTGGAAAAGAGATTTCGTTCGCGAACTGCGGACTGCCTTACTACATCGGAGACGTCATCAAGGATCGCAATAAATTACTCGTCCAAACGCCAGAAGGCATGCACGCGCGGTTTAATTTAGATGTCCGTAACTTGTCGGAAGCGATTCGGATCAACCGTGAAGCGAAGACGGTCACGATCCGCAATGTCGAAACGGGTGAAGAATACGATGAATCGTACGACCATCTGATTCTTTCTCCAGGTGCAAAACCGATTCGTCCAAACATTCCAGGACTCGATGACGCAACAAACGTCTTTACATTACGGAACATTCCGGATACGGACCGGATGCGGGAATACGTCGATACGACGCGTCCAGAGCGGGCAGTCGTCATCGGTGGAGGATTCATCGGTCTCGAAATGGCAGAAAACCTCGTCGAACGTGGGGCGCACGTCACCCTCGTCGAGATGGCGGATCAAGTCATGGCTCCGGTCGACCCGGAAATGGCAGCCATCGTTCATGAACATCTTCGTGCAAAAGGCGTCGAGTTGATTCTAGAAGATGGTGTCGCTCGTTTTGAAGAGGCAGGTCGCCGCGTCGTCCTGACAAGCGGACGCGTGATCGAAACAGAGATGAATATCTTATCAATTGGTGTCGCACCGGAGAGCACGCTCGCAGCAGATGCTGGTTTAACACTTGGCATCAAACAGACGATTCAAGTCGACGATCAACTGCGGACATCTGATCCATCGATCTTTGCGATTGGTGACGCGATTGAAGTCAAAGACTATATCACGAAGGAAGCGACACATGTTCCACTCGCGTGGCCGGCAAACCGTCAAGGACGCCTCGTTGCTGACATCATCGCCGGACGCGACGTCCGGTATAGCGGCACACTCGGAACAGCGGTAGCAAAAGTCTTTGATTTGACGGTCGCTTCGACCGGCAACAACGAAAAACGGTTACGTCAGCTCGGTCTACGTTACGAAGCCGTGCATCTCCACCCGGGATCGCATGCGGGGTACTACCCAGGGGCGAGTCCAATTTCGATGAAGTTACTATTTGATCCAATCGAAGGAACGATCTACGGAGCGCAGGCAATCGGTATGACAGGAGTTGAGAAACGGATCGATGTCCTCGCGACAGCGATCAAAGGTGGATTGACAGTGCTTGATCTACCAGATCTTGAACTATCATATGCACCGCCGTATAGTTCAGCGAAAGATCCGGTCAACATGGCAGGATATATTGCGTCGAACATCGTTCTTGGTGACAGTGCGAACGTTCATTGGCACGAAATTGACGCGATCGTCGCCAATGGCGGCTTATTACTCGATGTCCGTGAACCATCGGAAAACGAGTTAGGCGCGATTCCGGGATCGGTCAATATCTCGTTACCGACGTTACGTGAGAAGTTGACTGATCTGCCGAAGGATCAAACGATCTATGTGACATGCCAAGTCGGATTACGCGGATATGTTGCGAGCCAACTGTTGCAACAACACGGTTATGATGTGAAAAACTTAAGCGGCGGCTACAAAACATGGTCGGTCGTCCATCGTGATCAAGAAGCGCGAAGCCAAGTGAAGGAGGAGACAGCTGTGACGGTAACGAAGCGTGAGCCGAAAACGAAGACTACACCGGAACAAGTGACGCTGCTCGATACGTGCGGCTTACAGTGCCCAGGTCCAATCTTAGAGCTGAAAACAAAAATCGATCAGATGACGGACGGCGAGCAAATTTTCGTCAAGGCGTCAGACCCAGGATTCTTGCCGGATGTTCAAGCATGGGCGAAAAAACTAGGTCACACGGTCCATTCAGCTGAAATGAACCAGGGAGTCGTCGAGGTCTTGCTTGAAAAAGGGCAAGGGGAGACACCTGCTGCAGCACCGGTTCAAGTCAATCCGGCAGATGATGCGACGATGGTCGTCTTCAGTGGTGATCTCGATAAAGCACTTGCCTCTTTCGTCATTGCGCAAGGTGCACAAGCGATGGGGAAACAAGTGACGATGTTCTTTACGTTCTGGGGCTTGAATATCATTCGAAAACCAGACGCACCGGCAGTCGAGAAAGCCGGCATTGAGCGGATGATGGGCATGATGATGCCGAAACATGCCGGGGAGCTGCCGCTCTCGAACATGAACATGGCAGGCGCCGGTCAAAAAATGATGAAAAAAGTCATGAAGGATAAACAAGTCGATGCACTCGAGACGATGATGGCAAAAGCGCAAGCAGCGGGTGTCCGTATGATCGCCTGCACGATGTCGATGGATATCATGGGCATCAAGAAAGAGGAATTACTGGATGATATCGATTATGGTGGTGTCGCGAGTTATCTTGGTGCAACGGACGGTGCCAATCTGAATCTGTTCATCTAATCTAAAAACTGTTTATGTGAACGTGTCAAACCTGACATCTAATGTGAGGTTTGACACTTTTTTTGCGTCCTAAGGTATAGATGAGTTTGATTTTTCAAAAAAAATTGCGTATGATAAATCACATGTGAAAAAAACTTACATACAAATAGAGAGAAAAGATGGATGGAAGTGAGGAGATTTGATGGAAAAAGAAGTGATGAAACTAGTAAATCGAGCAAATGATTACTTATGGACGAATGTATTGATTATTTTACTCGTTGGATTAGGCATTTATTTTACATTCCGGATGCGGTTCGTTCAATTTCGGATGATCCCGGAGATGATTCGCTTATTGTTCCAAGGAACGGATAAAGGGAAAGATGGCGTATCGCCATTCCAAGCATTTGCGATCAGTACGGCAGCACGTGTCGGTACCGGAAACATCGCGGGTGTGGCGGCTGCAATCGCACTCGGCGGTCCGGGTGCAGTCTTCTGGATGTGGTTAATTGCCTTGATTGGATCGGCGTCAGCATTCGTCGAAAGTACGCTTGCTCAGATTTACAAGGTACGTGACGGAAAAGAATGGCGTGGTGGTCCAGCCTATTACATGGAAAAAGCGCTTGGACAACGGTGGTTAGGAATTGTCTTTAGTGTTCTGATCACGATCTCATTTGGTTTTGTCTTTAACTCTGTCCAATCGAATACGATCTCGCTTTCTCTACAAAGTCAATATGGCGTGGATAAGATATGGATTACGGTCGGATTAGTCGTCTTGACGGCACTGATCATTTTTGGTGGTGTCCGCAGTATTGCGACAGTCGCTTCATTCATGGTTCCGATCATGGCAGGTGGTTATATCTTAATCGCCCTCTATATCATGGTGACGAATCTTGAAGTATTACCAAGTGTCTTTAAATTGATTTTCCAAGAAGGATTATTCGAGTTTAAGACATTAGCAGGGGGAGCAATCGGGGCGGCCGTTCTGAATGGTATTCGTCGCGGTTTGTTCTCGAACGAAGCCGGTATGGGTTCGGCACCTAACGCAGCAGCAACAGCGGAAGTCTCTCACCCGGTCAAACAAGGCTTGATTCAATCATTCGCGGTCTTCGTCGATACATTGATGGTCTGTTCGGCGACAGCGATGATCGTTCTCGTCAGTGGGGTTCCGACAAAAGATGCGAATGGAGATGCCTTAGCTGGTATTGATTTAGCACAGGGCGCACTTGCATCACAAGTTGGATCATTTGCGACAGGATTCATGGCACTCGCCATCTTCCTATTTGCGTTTAGTTCCGTCGTCGGAAACTACTACTACGGTGAATCGAACATCAACTTCATCCGTGAAAATAAACAAGTCATGATGGCATACCGCGTACTCGTCCTCGTCATGATCGTCTTCGGTTCACTTGTCGAGTCGGCTAGTCTCGTGTGGGCGTTAGCAGACATCTTCATGGGACTCATGGCGATCGTCAATCTGTATGCGATTTTCCGTCTCGCAAAGATTGCGAAGCTTGCCCTAGATGATTACATGACACAACGAAAAGCAGGGAAAGAGCCACGGTTTTATGCGGACTCGATTCCGAACTTGCCAGGGAAAGATACGCTTGAAGCATGGCAGGAATCAAAAGAAGACGAAAAAGCAATCTAAGGAAAAGGGAGTCAGAGAAATCTGGCTCTTTTTTTGTATAGAACGAATTTAAAAAGGGAATACAGAGTACAGAAGGGAGGGGGAGAATGGAAAACGTACATTTCGTCCGCGTCACGGATGCGGTCTGGGAGTCGTTCGGAAACGATCCCCACATCATCATGGACTGGATTTTATTCATTCATGAGACACAACCCGATCACGAACAATTATTCGCTCTCGAACAGACGAACGCCATCTATCATTTGATGAATCAAATCGATATCTATATTGATCAAGACACACATTACAACCTGGGACGAGCGATCGTTGGCGAAGAGTTGATCGTCAACGAAGAGAAAGCGGCGATTGTCGGTATTCTTCCCTTACCACTCCTCATCATCTCAGCTGAGGTGATGCGGAATTTTGATCAACGGGCACTCGCTTCGATTCATGATGAAGCCGGAACACCAGGCGAATTCGAGGATGTCTGGGAACAGTTCGCCGATTTACGCGCCTATTTTCAAAAGGCAGAAGAAGCGGAAGATACGATTTTAATCTATTATGTCTGATCAGCTTCAATCATAAAAAAAGAGACCCGCTTCCAAGTCGTAGACTGGAAACGGGTCTCTCGTCGTTCAGATGAAGCAAGACGTCTTCACATGGAAGCCGTTCTTTTTTTACGATAACCTTTAGATTAAAAATCGATTTCGTCCGGATCTGGTCCGAGGCGGACATCCGTTGCGATGCGGTCAATTTTCTCAAGATCATCAGCATCGAGTTGGAAATCAAAGACGTCGAAGTTTTCCGCAATGCGTGCTGGGGTAACGGATTTTGGAAGAGCAACGATGCCGTTGTCGAGATGCCAACGTAAGACGACTTGTGAAGGTGTCTTGCCGTGCTTCTCTGCGATTTCCTTGAAATCATTGATTTCGAGGAATTTCCCTTGCATGAGTGGGCTCCATGCTTCGACTTGGATATTGTGATCTTGCAAGTATTCGTGTAGTTCGTGTTGCGGCAATTGTGGATGCAATTCGACTTGGTTGATCATTGGAGCCATCAATCCCTCTTCTGCCAATGTATCGAGGTGATGTTCCTTGAAGTTCGAGACACCGATCGCTTTGATCTTGCCTTCTTCGTACAATTCAACCATTGCTTTCCACGCTTCGATATAGCCTTCGACCGGCCAATGGATGAGATAGAGGTCAAGATAATCTGTTTCGAGACGTTCGAGCGATTCTGCGAATGCTTCCTTCGTCCGACCGGCACGAATATCATCGTTCCAGACTTTTGACGTTAAGAAGAGATCCTCACGTTTCACGCCGCTTTCCTTGATTCCTTTTGCGACACCGCGCTCGTTTTTGTAGACAGCAGCTGTATCGATGTGACGATAGCCGACACGTAGTGCTTCAGCGACAGCAGCAGGTGCTTCTGTCTCTTCATCTACTTGCCAGACACCGAATCCGATTTGGGGAATCGTAATACCGTTTGAAAGTTTTGCGTATTGCATGTGTTACTCCTCCTCATAAAACGTAGTTTAGATTTGCTCGTTTAGTTTAGCATGAACGAACGAAGACGTCCGTTTCCATGCTCATGGAGGAATGAAATAAGGTAAAATAGAAAAGAATCATGAGATTTAATCGTGTGTTAAAAGAGGGGGAGAAAAGATGGCTCAAAAGAATAAAAAGCTATCCAAATGTACTTGGCTTAGTATTGGCGCCTTGTTAGTAACGCAGGCAGTGGGTCTGTTTCTTAGTGCGCGAAAGTCAGGACGTAATCCATGGGTTTGGGGAGGTGCTGGACTCGTTCAATTCCCGCTTCCGGCAATCGCTTACTTAATCTTAGAACGACAAGCGAAGCAGAAAAAATAATAAAACAGATCCAATCGTCGACGCGATTGGACCTGTTTTATGGTTACGAAGAAATTCTTTCTTGCTTCGTCGCTGTCTTCTTCATGCGTGGCAATCCAAAGAAGATGGCAATCGATCCACAGACGAAGAGCAGGAACGGATAGAACAGATACGGAATCAGTTCCGGTGAAGCCGTTTTCGTCAATTCTGCTGCAATCAAGAGTTGCGCGCCATACGGAATGATGCCTTGGATACCACAAGAGAAGATATCGAGAATACTCGCTGATTTCTTACGATCAATCTCGTACGTATCAGCGATTTCAGCCGCCAGTGGTCCAGCGACGAGAATCGAGATCGTATTGTTCGCCGTTGCGAGATTCGTCGCACTGACGAGTGCTGCCATACTGAATTCGGCACCGCGACGCTGAGAAATCTTGCGCGTCAACGTCTCTTTCAAGTAGACGATTCCACCGTTGAACGTGATCAAGCTGACGAGACCACCCATGAGGAGTGTCAAGATGGAAATCTCCGCCATGCCCATCATTCCTTTTGACATCGAGAGGACGAAACCGCTTAAGCCGAAGCTACCGTCAATCATACCGATGATACCAGTGAGCAATGTACCACCGACGAGGACAAGGATGACGTTGACACCAAATAGCGCAAGGACGATGACAGCGAGATATGGAATCAGCTTGTAGAACTCGAATGCTTTGGCCGTTACCGCATCGCCAGAGCCAGAAACGAACGCAAGTAAGATGATCGTCAAGATAGCAGCTGGGAGAACGATCATGAAGTTCGTCCGGAACTTATCGCGCATGTTCGTTTTTTGGGTACGGACGGCAGCGATCGTTGTATCCGAGATGAACGACAGGTTATCGCCGAACATCGAACCACCAACGACTGACGCTGCTGCGATCGCAACGTTGATGCCTGTCGCTTCATGAATACCGAAGGCGATCGGCGCGAGTGCAGCAATCGTTCCAGTCGATGTTCCCATTGCCATCGAGATGAAGGCAGCGATGATGAACAGACCACTCATCAGTAATGACGGAGGTAGGAACGTCAAAGCAGCATTGACGGTTGCATCGATGGCACCGATTGCTTCTGCCGTTCCAGAAAACGTACCGGCTAATAAGAAGATGAAGACCATGATCATGATATCGGGATTTCCGGCACCCGTTGCGATTCGTTCGACCGTTTGATTGATGGATCCTTTCGTTGTGATTGCAGCAAAGATCAAAGCGATCAATGCGGCGATAAGGATCGGAAATTTGTAAAAGTCGTCATAGAAGATCCCGGCTCCGATGAAGAGGACCAGGAATACGACGAGGGGAAGCAGTGCCCATTTGTTAGGCGTGATCGTTTCATTCATTGTTGACACCTCGTTTCTCAAAGATACAAAAAAGACCCCTTCGCAAGAAAGAAGGAGGTCTTTATGAAATAAAGACGCTCTTCTTATCTCTCAAGCTTTCGCTTGCTGGATTTGGCACAGTACGAATCAAATCGTCCGCTGCCGAAACATCATTGGGCCAGTCCCTCCGTTTCTCGCGATAAAAAGAAGTCATTCAATTGTTGTAAAACACGTTTCTTACCGTACCGCATTGAGTAACGCGTGTCAACTGTACTTTACTGAAGTGCTTGTTTTAACGTCTGGACGTTTTCTTCCATCAATTTAAAATAAGAGCTGTTTTGCTGTGCTTTCGTGACGGACTCTAGATTATGAATCGTCACGGATTCAGCTCCGATTTCTTTTTGGATGACACGTGCGACCTTCGGTGAGACCGTCTCTTCGAACGCGACGTATTTCAAATCATGCATCCGTGCTTCTTTCACTAAAGCAGCCAGTTGCTTTTGTGACGGTTCATCGGAAGGAGAAATTCCCGCGATCGGCAGTTGTGTGAAACCATATCGTTCTGCGAGGTAACCGTAAGCGGCATGCGTAACGAGAAGTTCTTTTTTCGATCCATCAGCGACGGCTTGTTTGAATTCTTTATCTAGTGCGTCAGCTTGCTGATCGAACGCTTTTAAGTTTTTCTCGAATGTCGCTTTGTCTTTTGGTACTTCTTTTGATAAAGCAGTTGTAATCGAGCGTGCCATTGCTTTTGCATTGGTAGGATCGAGCCAGACGTGTGGATCGTATTTTCCGTGGTCATGGCCTTCTTCTTCATGCGCAGGTTCATCCGTTGCGTGATCATCGTGCCCTTCTTCTTCGTGGGCATGTTCGTCTTCACTATGCCCCTCTTCTTCATGTGCATGAAGCGTAGCATCAGATTCCAGTAAGTTGACGTCCTTACTCGTCTCGACGAAGCGGACGTCCGTGCCGTTTAGACTCTCCTGAATTTTTTTCGAATATGGCTCGAGCGTCGTGCCCGTTAAGAGGAACAAGTCACCCTTAGCAATTTCAGTGAGTTGTTTTGACGTCGGCTCGTAAGAGTGAGGATCTGCTCCAGGTGGGACGATCATCTTGACGTCGACTTGATCACCACCGATTTCGCGGGCAATAGCAGCTGTTGCGAACGTCGATGCATAGACTTCTGTCTGGGTTTTATCTGAAGTCGATGAATCGGTATTCGAACCGCAAGCGGCGAGGACACTTGCACTCGCGAAGGCGATTGTTAAAGCAGGAATAATTTTTTTCATTATATGATACCTCCATTATTAAAACGTAACAATTCCGATTTGGACTTTCTCACTATAGCGGAACGCTGGTGAAGCGTCAAGTAGGAATACCGAGGCGTTCGACATCTTTTAAAACGGGGTAGAAGGATAATAAAGTGAAGAAACTGGCACGTCTTTTTGGAGGTGATCAAGTGAAACGTGAAACTGCATGGCTAATGGGGGGAGCTGCATTATTGACGACGGCAGCAGCGGGAGCGAGTATTTGGAACAATTATGGTGCACTACTTCGATGGACCGAACCCGCCTTGCCACTCACAGAAAAACAACTTGCACCGCGGACACTCATCTATAAACAGGTGGGGGACCGCACCTTACAGCTCGATCTCTATTATCCGCCGGGGGAAGGACCGTTTCCAGTTGCCATCTATGCACACGGTGGTGCATTCGTTCGTGGGGAGCGTGATGACATATTCTGCTTTAGTCCAATCGTTGACCGCCTACTTGAACTCGGAGTTGCCGTCTGTAGTATTGAGTATCGTTTGTTCGAAGAGGGCAGTTATTTTCCGGATAACCTCGAGGATGTACGGGATGCGTTATGTTTTTTGAACAAGGAAGCAGAGGACCTTCGCATTCTAAGAGGACGGATGATGGTATGGGGAGACTCAGCCGGAGCTGCACTCATGCTGACGACGGCACTTGCCCCATCTGCTTTCGTCGGTGAGCGTGATGAGCGGCACATGCCATTGATCAGTGGTGTGATCGCTTTATATCCACCGACGAACTTTTTGTTGTTTAATTTCATTCAAACTTGGATTGCCCACATTAAGTTCTACAAGGGGGGGCGAGAAGAATGGCGCAAGCTGATGACGCACGTCTCACCCGTCACACATTTATCGTCAGATGCCCCACCAATCATGCTTTTGCACGGTAAAAAAGATCCGATTGTTCCGTTTTCTCAAGCCTTGCATTTCGTTGAGAAAGGAGCAGATGTCGGAGCGGATGTTCGGTTATTTTCCTTTCCGAATGGTACGCACTCACTAGCTAGTTTCGCTCAGACAGAAAATCCGTTAAAGATCGAGCGATTACTTGAACGAATTGAACATTTCACCTGTCAGGTACTACTGTTGCCACCGCGACAACTTCCGAATGGAAAACATGATACAATCAGTCATATTTCTTAAATGAGGGAGACAGAGACATGACTGAAATTTGTTTAGTGCGGCATGGTCAGACGGATTGGAACTTAAACGAACGGATCCAAGGAAGAGAAGATATCCCGTTGAATGCAACAGGAAGAAGACAAGCGGAACTCAGCGCCGCTTATCTATCGAATGAAAAGTGGGATGTCTTGTTAGCAAGTCCCTTGTCGCGTGCCGTTGAGACAGCGGAAATCATCGGTCGTGCTGTTGGTTTAACGATCACAGCGACAGATGAGCGACTTGTCGAACGCGAATTTGGAGCCGCTTCCGGTGAACCGGTCGCAGCGATTTACGAAGCTGTTCAAGCGAACGATACGACGCTTGTGCCGGGTCTCGAAACGGAACAAGCCATCCAGGATCGCGTGTTCGAGGCGCTACAGGAAGTGACACGCACGTATGAAGGGAAACGAATTCTAATCGTTTGTCACTCGCATACGATCAAGGCAGCATTATCGTCGATTGATGCGACATTCAGTTACCGGACACCTTTGAAAAACGCGTGTGCGAATTATATCCATCATACGGATCACTATACGATTGATCGCATCAACGTAGCAGACCACATCACGGACGAGGTCGAAAAACCTTAAGAGACGGGTGTGTTCGGATGCTCTGTCAAATATTGTTTGAACGTTTCTTTAGCGATACTTGTGATATGGGCACCACGTTTTGAACGACGATCCTTATACTCTTGAACGAGTTCTTCGCCAGCGAATCCATCTTCGACGACTTCGCGTAAGATCGATTCAGATAAATCATTTTTCATCATGACCATCTTACCCGTGAAGACATATGAGACGTTTTCGCTTAAGACAGTCCGTTCAAGAGGCGTGACGATCATCGCGGCAGGGTCATTATCAGGTCGTGAGATCGTGATTTCAATCAAAGCACGTAAATGTTTTGTGAACAATTCATCGACGATCGGCTGATCCGTTGGAGGAACGACGATTTCTGCAACCCACTGTGCCGTCTGTTCGGTACTGACCGTCAATCCGTCCTGAATGGCGACGGGAATCGTCGTATCACGTCCTGACTCATCCATTAAAATGCGTAATGTGCATAACTTAAAGGTTTTCATGAAAAAATGCCCTCCCTTGATCGCTTACGATTTTCCTACAGTATACCGTGAGGAATGTAAGACGGGAAACTTTTCCTGACGAAATTCGTATGAACTATGTTTAAATAAGACTAGATACTACTAAACAGGAGGATCGTTCATTATGCCGCAAGTACTCATTGGAATATTAGGAATCCTGGGTATCATTCTACTTGCCCACCATATCATCATGTATTGGCATGCTGAACCGACAGACCGCCCGACGCTTGCATATCGCATTGCGCTCCTGATTGCCTGTTTGCTACTCATTAGTGGAAGTGATCATTTAATCAGTATTTTCTACGCGGATTCCTTAGCTGAATTCGGTCAACGCATCACGTATATCGTCTTCATCGGAGGTGCACTTGGCTTCGCATGGTACTTTCGTAAGAAGATGGAACAAGCGCCAACAGAAATGACACCTGTCGGAAACGAAGCAGGATTAACATGAGAAAAAGCGCCGTTCATCCTGAGGGAGGAAGAACGGCGCTTTTTGGCGTCTTATTTTAACCCACTTGCCAGTCGGGTATCCCGAATCATGTCGAGTTTGAGCTTCCAGAGACGATCGCTGAATGTGACAGCATAGATCTCTGGCAAGCGCAGTCGTTTGTACTCTTCCCACAGACGACCAATCTGTGTTTCGTGGAAGTGGCGACTCTCTTCGATCGTCGGCACTGTATAGATCAACTCTCCATCCTTGAAGATCGGTTCAAGTAAGCGCTCGACCTTGAACTGTTCGATGCGGTTCCGGAACGATGGGTCCCGGACGTCGATGAGATCGACAGCTTCAAGTGTTGACGGATCTTCGTCCATCAACGTCACGTAATCGCCTTTGAACTTATCCGTCACCGGATCGATGATGCGATAGACTTCCTTGATATGGGGCGTCGTCGTCTTGGCTTTTGACGAGGATACTTTAATGACGGGTACGAGCTCGCCATCTACTTCACGTGCGACCAATTTGTAGACCATCCCAAGAGCCGGTTGCTCGTAAGCCGTGATGCCGCGTGTTCCGACGAGGAACGTATTGGCTTGGGCACCTTGGATGCGCAAGTCCTGGATGACGTATTCGTCGAGGTCCCCTGATAAGACGATGTCGACTTCTGGGAAGCCAGCTTCGTCAAGCATGTTACGGGCACGTTTTGACAGGTAGGATAAGTCGCCAGAATCGATCCGGATGCCGCGCAGTTTATGCCCTTTGGCTTGGAGTTCCTTCGCAACCGTGATCGCATTCGGAAGACCACTCTTGAGCGTATCGTACGTATCGACGAGTAATGTCGCCTGATCCGGATAATGAGAAGCGAATGTCCGGAATGCCGTCAATTCGTCATCGTGGAATTGAATGTCGGCATGTTCCATCGTTCCACCACACGGAATGCCGAAGTCGCGTCCTGCTGAAGCAAGACTTGTGACGTCAAAACCAGCCAGGTATGAAGCACGCGTACCGAAGTAAGCGGCATCGATGCCTTGCGCGCGACGGGCACCAGCTTCGAGGAACTTCGCACGGGGAGCCGATTGACGAATACGTGCGTATTTCGTCGCGATGAGCGATTCGTGGTTCGCGATGTTCAGAATCGCGGTCTGTAAGAGTTTTGCTTCAAAGATGCGTGCCTCGATCCGAATCAGTGGTTCGTTCGGGAAGACGATCTCGCCTTCTTTGACACTTGAAATCGAGCCATTGAACTTGAACTGACGCAGTTCATCCTTGAACTCATCCGGGAAGCCAATCATCTCTTGCAAGTACGTGATATCTTCTTCCGTGAAACGGAGTGTTTGAATATACTCGATGATATTTTCGAGACCCGCAAAGACGACATAGCCTCCTGCGAACGGATTCGAACGGTAGTAAACATCAAAGACGGCACGTTCATTATGACGTCCTTCTTTCCAATAGATATACATCCACCGTGGTAAGTACAGATCGGTATGGAGTGCAAGATTACGTTGTAACATGACGGACAGATCCCTTCTTATTCGCCGACGACTTCTGCGCCGATCGATTGTTTAAAGTGTGTAAGCGCCCACTCGTGACCAGTCGCGTTAAAGCTTGCGACCGCATCGGCATGAACGACGATACGATATCCGAGATTGTAGGCATCGACAGCTGTATGAAGGACACAAATGTCCGTACAGACACCGACGAGGTGGACTTCGTGGATACCGCGTTCACGCAAGCGTAAATCGAGGTCCGTCCCGGCGAACGCACTATAACGCGTCTTGTCGATGACGTGATCAGCGACCCGTGCCATGGCTGCGACTTTCCCGAACAGATCACGTCCATGTGTTCCGCGGATATTATGTGGCGGGAAGAGGACGGTTTCCGGGTGGAATGTATCGCCTTCTTCGTGAATATCGTTAGCGATGACGACGTAGTCTTCCGTTGAAAACTCCTCCATCAACGTAGCAATTCGATCTTCAATCGCTTGTCCTGGTTTTCCACAAGTCAGCTTTCCTTCGTCAGCAACGAAATCGATCGTGTAATCAATGACAATCAGAGCGCGCATATGCGTAAGCCCCTTTCCGATTTTGAATTAGTGTTCTCTTTCACATTGTACTCTATCTCACACAGAAGGCAAAAGGAAGAAATCGGATACAAACAGGTATAGAGAAGTAAAAGAATGGGGTATAAGGTATAGGACGAAAATGATAGTAGAGGAGGAGAAAGGGATGGCTAGGTTGAATGAGTATGAAGTGGAAGAGCGTCTTGAGCGGTTGCAAGATTGGAGTGTCGTGGATGATGAAATCGTCCGGACCTATACACTTGCATCGTTTCCTGCGGCACTGGATTTCGTACAGGAAGTCGGAAGTATCGCTGAAAACTTGAATCATCATCCACGAATCGTGATCGACTATAAAAACGTCACACTTGCAGCGACGACTCATGATGAAAACGGATTGACGGAAAAAGACTTTCAACTTGCGGAGGCCTGTGATGCCATCTAAACTTTCGATTACATTCGGTAGCGGTTCGTTCGTTGAACAAATTCGTTCCCGTGATGCTCATATTCGTGTCGCTAGCGGAAGCGGCGATGCCATCCTCTGGATGGAGACGGACTCGAAATCACCTTTTCAAAGTGGCAATACCTATACGTTGCTCGAATCACGTGGCAATTTTTCGGACGAAGGCAGTCTCTTCTACTGGTCGATTCCGGCAGATCAAAATAGCGGAGATCTATTCGTACATCAAGTGATGTCGAATCCGAAAGTCATCGGAGCAGAATATGGTGGCTTCCAGGCATTTCGGATTGGACGTGTCGAGAAGGGAACGGATCTTGCCTTATTGATTCAGTTCCAAGAGACAGGGGACGGAGCTCGTTATGCAAAATCAGTTGAACGTCTTACGGTAGACCAGTATGCTGAAGAGGCAGGGAAGTCGTTCGCGCCTTCTCCCGTCATGAAACGGTATCAAATCGTACCACCAACAAATGAGTGAGATGCAGGGGGACTAACAGATGAAAAAGAACTATTTTGTCGTAGCAACACTCGGTGGCGCACTCGTCGGCGCTACTTTATCACTACTGCATAAAGATACGCGCCAAGCGCAGTTTGCAGCAGTGAAACGGACATTCAGCGGCGCAGGAACACAATTGTCTGCTGTCAAACAAGATCCAAAAGGGCGCTTTGAAGAACTAAAAGCACTCTATACGGACAATCAGGAGACGATCCATAATCTGATTGACGACGTGAAGGACTTAGCAGAAGTACTTCGCAAATAAGCAAAAAAAGGACTCGCGCGTGTAGCGGAGTCCTTTTTTTATGCCATTTTACAAGTAGCGGAAGAATAATCCGAGTACGGCAAACGCGATGATGATATAGAAGAAGATCCGACCGAGTTGACCAGAACCGCTTACGAAGACAGGTCCACCGCTCGATCGACGACCGGTTTGGAACGGACGTGTGAATGGAACGGCACGATTACCAAAGACGAATCCGAAGAGGAATCCGAGGACGAAACCGTACAAGTGACCGAATACAGCGACATTTGAGCCAAGTAACGTAAAGACTGCCGTGACCGCAGTAAAGATATACACAAGACGTGTATCGTCTGCTAGGATGACTGTCCGCTTGAATCGGCTCAAGTAGACATAAAACCCAAGCAAACCAAGAATGGCACCCGATGCTCCAGCTTGACCGTAAAACGGTTCATTGATTTTCGTGAAGTACGTCAAGATGTTCGCGAGCGTACCGACGAGCAAGTAAAAAGCGGCAAATCGAGCATGTCCGATCATCCGCTCAAGCGGTGGAGCGAAGATGACGAGAGCAAACGTGTTGAACGCAATGTGCCAAAAATCATAATGCAAGAACGTGGCCGTGACGACACGCCACCATTCACCTTGTCCAATTAAGAGATTGATTGCTGCGCCTGCACTTAAAGGAGAGAACGTCAGATTAAGGAGTGCACCTAACTGTTCGATGACAAACAGGGCGACTTGGATTAAAATGAACAACGAAACGACCGGATAAGAACGTGTGAACGTTTGTAGGTTTTCCGTTCGACTAAACATGACAACACCTCGCTTCATCTTCATTCTATATGAAGATGGCGAAGAATAGAACTGTGGAGGCGTCTCGGATGATTTATGGAATTGGCATCGATTTGGTGGAACTGGATCGAATCGAGCAAACGCTTGAGCGGCAGCCACGTTTTGCCGGAAGAATCTTAACGCAGATAGAGCAGGAACGATTTCAATCGCTCTCAGGACACCGTCGCATCGAGTACCTCGCTGGACGTTTCGCTGCAAAGGAAGCGTTCGTCAAAGCATTCGGAACCGGCGTCGGAAAAGAAGTTTCCTGGCAAGACGTTGAAATTTTAAACGATGAGACAGGGCGACCGATCATGAGTGGACCATTCGATGGCGTCATCCACGTCTCGATCACACATTCAGAGCATTATGCATCTGCGCAAGTCTTATTAGAGAAGAGGGAATGGGATGTACCGACCAACTTGGATTGAAATCGATCGGGAAGCGATCGCACATAATATACGCGAAATCAAAACACGGATGGGCGAACAACAGGTGATGGCGGTCGTCAAGGCGGACGGCTATGGTCACGGGGCAGTGACGGTCGCTGAGATCGCTCTTGAGAACGGAGCCGACTTACTCGCTGTCGCGCTCCTCGAAGAAGCGATCGAGTTGCGAGAAGCGGGTATCCAAGCACCGATCTTGATGCTTGAGGCTTTACTACCGGAACATGCGACGGTCGCTTCGAATTATGATGTCGCCGTTCCTGTCTTTTCAGCCGATTGGCTTCAGGAAGCGAAACGTCATTTGACAGAAATCGATCATCTTCGTCTGCATATCAAGGTCGATACCGGAATGGGACGACTCGGACTGCAACATGTCGATGAGTTGAAGCGAATTCTTGCTGAATGTGATGATGATCTCGTCGAACTCGAAGGCATCTATACGCATTTCGCGACTGCTGACGAGTTGAACAGCCGATTGTTCGAACGCCAACTTGAAACGTTTTTATCGTATGTCGCACTAGTACCGGATATCCGTTACATCCACTGTGCCAATTCGGCGGCAGCGATTCGTCTAGCAGGTCAAGCGCCGTTTAACGTCGTTCGAGTCGGTATCGCTCTATATGGGGCGATGCCGTCGGATGAGATGGCAGGACATTACGAGTTCTTAAAACCGGCGTTTTCACTGAAAAGTCGTCTGATGCAGGTCAAACAAGTCGAGCCCGGTCAAACGATCAGTTACGGGGCGACCTATACGGCACCGACGGATGAATGGATCGGTACTGTTCCGATCGGTTACGCGGATGGCTGGTCACGCAAGTTCCAAGGCTACTCATTGATTGTGGACGGTCTACCGTGTGAAATCGTTGGTCGAGTCTGCATGGACCGGCTCATGATTCGATTACCAAGGGAATATCCAATCGGAACGGAAGTCATTCTGATTGGAGAAGGGGCACCGATCGAGGAAGCAGCCCATTGGCTTGGGACAATCAACTATGAAGTTCTCTGCCAATTCTCGAAGCGCGTGCCGCGTCAATGATTCGTACAAGACATCAATAAGATGGCAAAAATATGTTATTTGTTTGAATTTTGATTGTATTTTCTGAATTCGACTGATATATTGAAGTAGAAAGTGAGTCGTTCGTTAAGGTTTCAGTGAATCTGGAGGTGCCATTATCTTGGTCCAACAACGGGAAATGCAGTTTGTTGAGCGAAATGTAGCGAAGGAGACGATTGGGATGAAGTCGAACCATACGACCGAAGAACGCAAGCGTCAGCTACGTGAGGAATTGAAACGTGGTTACGAAGAAATGGCAGCAATCAATTTATCGATCGTTGGCGAAATGTTCCAGATTGAAACGGAGGCGGAGTTCTCACTCCTACGTCAAGTAAGCGGGGTGTAAGCTTTGATAGTCAAACGTGGCGACGTGTTTTATGCAAATTTGTCACCTGTGGTCGGATCGGAACAAGGGGGAGTTCGTCCCGTGCTTGTTCTACAAAATGATATTGGTAACCGATTCAGCCCGACAGTCATCGTGGCTGCGATCACGGCACAGATCGACAAAGCCAAACTACCGACCCATGTGGAAGTATATCGAGAGCGACACGGATTAGAACGTGATTCGGTCATCTTACTTGAGCAAATCCGTACAATTGATAAACGCCGTCTAACGGATAAAGTCACACATCTAGATCCAGACACGATGATGAAAGTAAATAGTGCCGTCGCAATCAGCTTAGGCTTGGTTGATTTTTAGGCACTTACATAGAAGCGCAACACAAGAAGAGTCGATACTAGCGTATGCGACTTTTTTTGACCTCTTTTTTTATAAAATGGGTTTTAAAGTTTTCTTTACGGGGAAACATACCCAAGTGACCTTTTTATAAAGGGATGAGGTAGGATGAATAGCAAGACCACATAGACAGATTTTCCTTGAGGAGGAACTTGAAGATGGATTTAACAATTAAAACAGAGCAGCTTGACGGTCAGACGCATCTTTATATCGCAGGTGAGATTGATACGTATACAGCACCAAAGCTTCGCCAAGAACTAGTCCCGGCAGTTGAAACAAACGATGTCGTCGTCCATTTGGATGAAGTACACTACATGGATTCGACAGGTCTCGGCGTGTTCGTCGGAGCACTCAAAGCAGCGAAAAAGAACGGTACATCGTTCACGCTCGTCGGCGTTTCTGAACGCATCCGTCGTCTATTCGAAATTACAGGTCTTTCAAGCATCATTACAATCGATAGTGGTGTAAGAGGTGGAACGCAATGAAGAACGAACAACTAAACATGACATTACCGGCAAAACCGGAATATGTAGCCATTGCCCGTCTGACGGTTTCAGGTGTCGCCAACCGGATGGGATACACGTATGATGACATCGAAGATATCAAGATCGCTGTCTCAGAAGCATGTGCGAACGCTGTTCAACATGCGTACGAAGGAAAAGAAGATGGTAGCATCGCCTTGACATGTAACGTCTATCCGGATGATCGTCTCGAGATTGTCGTCAAGGATAACGGCATTACGTTCGATAAAGATGAGGTCAAACGCCAAAGTGAACCGATTACGGATGCACACGATCTCGATTCCTTGCATGAAGGAGGACTCGGTATCTTGATGATCGAAGCATTGATGGATCAAGTAACGATCGAGAAAGCGAACGGCGTCACTGTCCATATGACAAAATATATGAATAGAGATGAGGTGGGTCAAAGTGCCAGCAAAGTCTCAACAACGCCATCACAGTGATGATGAAGTACTTCGACTGATTGATTTGTATCAGCAGGACGACCAAGATGAGGAAGTGCATGCGGCATTACTCGAGCGTTATTCAGACTTGGTAGAAGCTTTGGCCCGAAAGTTCTCGCGTGGTCGACCGATTCATGACGATCTTGTTCAGGTCGGCATGATTGGGTTGCTTGCAGCGCTTCGTCGCTTCGATAAGGAATTCGGTCGCAGTTTTGAGTCGTTTGCTGTTCCGACGATCATCGGTGAAATCAAACGTTTCATCCGCGATAAGACATGGAGCGTTCACGTTCCACGTCGCATCAAGGAACTCGGACCGAAAATCAAGAAGGCAGTCGAGGAGTTGACGACGGAGTTGCAACGCTCTCCGCGCATCGATGAGATTGCTGCGCGTCTTGAAGTATCGGAAGAGGAGGTCCTCGAAACACTTGAGATGGGTAAAAGCTATCAAGCGTTATCCGTTGATAGTTCGATTGAGGCAGATCAGGAAGGTAGTACTGTTACGTTACTCGACCTCGTCGGGAATCAAGAAAACGGCTATGACTCCGTCGATCAGCGTCTGATTCTTGAAAAGGCATTTGCTGTCTTAACGGACCGCGAACGTTCGATTCTCGAATGTGCCTACTACCGTAATATGAGTCAAAAAGAAACGGGCGAACTACTCGGCATTTCGCAAATGCACGTTTCCCGTCTCCAACGACGCGCTTTACAGAAGTTACGTGAAGCGATCAAAGTCGAACCAAATGAAGTATTCTCAAAAGACTGACCTCGTGTCAGTCTTTTTTCTTTTCCATGCGTTCTTCGGTATAATGAATGAGAGGTGAAGCAGATGGAAAAGAGAATCGCAAGTGAATTGAATGTACGTCCTGCGCAAGTGAAGGCAGTCTTACAATTGACGGAAGAAGGCGGTACGATTCCGTTCATCGCCCGCTACCGGAAAGAACAGACAGGTGAACTCGATGAGGTCGCGATCAAAGCGATTCTCGATCGACATAAACAATTAACGCAACTTGAAAGTAGACGGAGTGACGTCCTTGAAAAAATCGAGGAGCAAGGTGCATTGACGCCGGAACTCCGTCGAACGCTCGAGGAAGCGACGACGTTACAACAAGTCGAAGATATCTATTTACCGTTTCGACCAAAACGTCGGACAAAGGCGGAAATTGCACGGGAAGCAGGGCTTGCACCACTTGCCGACTGGTTCCGCGACAAGTCTGCTTATGATGAAGCGACATTCCATCGCTTGAGCAATGGGCTGGATCCGGAAGAAGCGCTTACTGGGGCACAATCGATCATTTCCGAGGAGTGGGGCGAACAAGCGACGGTGCGTGAGTTCATTCGTAAGCAAATGCGCCGTTCAGCAGAAATCGTCACGAAACAGAAAAAGGATGCAGTCGATGAAAAAGGTGTCTTTGCACAGTATTATGCCTACAGTGAGCGTATCCAACAGATCGTTCCGCACCGGATTCTTGCGATTAACCGTGCGGAAGCATTGAAAATCGTCTCTGTGAAAGTCGTGTTAGAGGAACAGCAGGTTTTACCAACATTGCTTCGTTCATACGCACAACTGGCGCCGAAGAAACGTGATATCGTCGAAGCAGCGATCACGACGGGCTATAAAAAATCGGTCTTCCCTGCCATCGAACGAGAAATTCGGAACGAACTGACGGAAAAGGCAGAGATCCAAGCGATTGACGTCTTTGGTAAGAATCTCCGCCAACTCTACATGCAGCCACCGATGAAAGGGAAAGTCATGTTGGGACTGGATCCGGCTTACCGGACAGGATGTAAGTGGGCAGTCATCGATCCGACAGGTGAAATGAAGGAAGTCGGCGTCATCCACGTGACGATGTCAGAACAAAAAGCGAAAGAAGCACGTCAAACTCTTTCGCAGCTCGTCGATACATACGGGATCGAATTGATTGCGATTGGGAACGGAACTGCTTCGCGGGAAACAGAAGCATTCGTTGCGGACTGGATGAAGGGGCAAAAAGATATCGCCTTTACGATCGTCGACGAGGCAGGGGCAAGTATTTATTCCGCTTCAGAGATTGCCCGGACAGAGTTCCCAGAGCTTCAGGTTGAACAACGATCCGCGATTTCGATTGCGCGTCGCCTGCAGGATCCGCTGGCTGAACTCGTCAAAGTCGACCCGCAGTCTGTTGGCGTTGGTCAATATCAACATGATGTCTCGCAAACGAAACTGAAGGAGACGCTTGATTTTGTCGTCGAGACGGTCGTCAACCAAGTCGGAGTTGATGTTAATACAGCGTCAGAACCGCTTTTGAGTTATGTCGCAGGAATCACGAAGGCGACGGCGAAAAAAATCGTTGAACGCCGCTCGGAACTTGGGACGTTTAAGACACGCCAGGAATTATTGAAAGTTCCTCGTCTTGGTGCAAAAGCCTACGAACAGGCAGCAGGATTCCTACGAATTCTAGAAGGTACGCATCCGCTCGACCGGACGCCGATTCATCCGGAACAGTACAAAACAGTCGAGAAGTTATTTAAGACACTAGGCTTAACGCTGGATCAAGTTGGAACGGATGCGGTGCGGGAACAATTGTCTACATTGTCATTACCGGAGATGGCACAGACGCTCGAGATCGGAGAGCCGACATTACGTGACATCATCGAAGCGTTACAACGTCCGGGTCGTGACCCTCGGGAAGCGCTCGATAAACCGTTGCTCCGCCAAGATGTTCTATCGATGGATATGATCCAAGTCGGGATGGAGTTCCAAGGGACGGTCCGGAATGTTCTTGATTTTGGTGCGTTCGTTGATATCGGAGTGAAAGAGAATGGTTTAATTCATATCTCGAAGCTCAGTCGTAAACGTGTCAAGCATCCACTTGATGTCGTCGCTGTCGGGGATATCGTGACAGTATGGGTGACGAATGTTGAACCAGAGCGGGGACGGATTGGTTTGACACTGGTTCCGCCGAAATGACGAATGAACAATTACAACGATACGTCGAGCAACTGTCGCTCGACGTATTTTCCTTACCGTTTCGACATAAAGCTTATTTTAATCCACGGCTGAAGACGACAGGTGGTCGCTATTTCTTAGGCGATCATCATTTAGACTTCAATAAACGATATATCGATGATATGAAAGTCTTCCGCGGAATCGTGATTCATGAACTGTGTCACTACCATTTACATCTAGCAGGAATGGGACACCGTCATCAAGATCAAGACTTCAAGGAATGGTTAGAGCGCTACGATGGGCTTCGATACAGTCCGAGAAGACAAGAAGACGAAAAAAAATCCTATCTTTATGAATGTGAGAAATGCAGCACGTTATATAGAAGGAAAAGACGCATGAATACGGAAAGATATCGATGTGGTCGATGTCGTGGAAAGATTTTTTACAAAAGTAGTTGACGTTCATTTCGGAGCATGATAAATTATAGAAGTCGTCAAAACGACAGCAACTAAACAACTTATCGTCGCTAAAAACTTTTTTAAAAAAGCATTGACGGAAAGAAAAAAAGTTGCTACTATATAAAAGTGTTCCGAACAGAACGTAACGTTCCGCAATAGCTCAGCGGTAGAGCAACCGGCTGTTAACCGGTAGGTCGTAGGTTCAAATCCTACTTGCGGAGCCATTCTTTTGGAGATGTACCCAAGTGGCTATAAGGGGCGCCCCTGCTAAGGGTGTAGGCCGGGAAACTGGTGCGAGGGTTCGAATCCCTCCATCTCCGCCAGACCTCTTATGTGAAAATGTTTCTTGAGAATAATTATTAATTACGATATGGCCCGTTGGTCAAGCGGTTAAGACACCGCCCTTTCACGGCGGTAACACGGGTTCGAATCCCGTACGGGTCACCATATGGAGGATTAGCTCAGCTGGGAGAGCACCTGCCTTACAAGCAGGGGGTCGGCGGTTCGATCCCGTCATCCTCCACCATTTCTTTTTAAAGAGTTGTTTACAACTTCAAATTGCGGTCCTGTGGTGTAGCGGTTAACATGCCTGCCTGTCACGCAGGAGATCGCGGGTTCGAATCCCGTCAGGACCGCCATTTTTGGGCTGTAGCCAAGTGGTAAGGCACTGGATTTTGATTCCAGCACGCGAAGGTTCGATCCCTTCCAGCCCAGTTTTTATGTGTCATTAGCTCAGTTGGTAGAGCATCTGACTTTTAATCAGAGGGTCGCAGGTTCGAATCCTGCATGACACACCATTTTTAAT
>NC_022794.1:0-2882500 GCF_000496635.1 Exiguobacterium sp. MH3 | reverse complement strand
AGAAGGTGACAGCCCTGTAGCTGAAACTGTTTTCCCTCCAGAGTGGATCCTGAGTACGGCGGGACACGTGAAACCCCGTCGGAATCCGGGAGGACCATCTCCCAAGGCTAAATACTCCCTAGTGACCGATAGTGAACCAGTACCGTGAGGGAAAGGTGAAAAGCACCCCGGAAGGGGAGTGAAATAGATCCTGAAACCGTATGCCTACAAGTAGTCAGAGCCCGTTAACGGGTGATGGCGTGCCTTTTGTAGAATGAACCGGCGAGTTACGATAACGCGCGAGGTTAAGCCGATGAGGCGGAGCCGTAGCGAAAGCGAGTCTGAACAGGGCGTTCAGTGCGTTGTCGTAGACCCGAAACCAGGTGATCTACCCATGTCCAGGATGAAGGTCAGGTAACACTGACTGGAGGTCCGAACCCACGCACGTTGAAAAGTGCGGGGATGAGGTGTGGGTAGCGGTGAAATGCCAATCGAACCTGGAGATAGCTGGTTCTCCCCGAAATAGCTTTAGGGCTAGCCTCGAGGTTGAGAGTTCTGGAGGTAGAGCACTGATTGGACTAGGGGCCCCCACAGGGTTACCGAATTCAGTTAAACTCCGAATGCCAGCAACTTATACTCGGGAGTCAGACTGCGAGTGATAAGATCCGTAGTCAAGAGGGAAACAGCCCAGACCGCCAGCTAAGGTCCCAAAGTGTATGTTAAGTGGAAAAGGATGTGGCGCTGCCTAGACAGCTAGGATGTTGGCTTAGAAGCAGCCACCATTCAAAGAGTGCGTAATAGCTCACTAGTCGAGTGGCGCCGCGCCGAAAATGTAACGGGGCTAAACATACCACCGAAGCTGCGGATTCCGTAAGGAATGGTAGGGGAGCGTTCCAAACCGCTGTGAAGCTGTACCGGAAGGAGCAGTGGAGCGTTTGGAAGTGAGAATGCCGGTGTGAGTAGCGAAAAGAGGGGTGAGAATCCCCTCCGTCGAAAGCCCAAGGTTTCCTGAGGAAGGCTCGTCCGCTCAGGGTTAGTCTGGACCTAAGCCGAGGCCGAAAGGCGTAGGCGATGGATAACAGGTTGATATTCCTGTACCGCCGATCCACCGTTTGAACAATGGGGGGACGCAGGAGGATAGTGACGCATGCGGATGGAAGTGCATGTGCAAGTTTCAAGACCGTCTGATTGGCAAATCCGTCAGGCATCAAAGTCAAGGAACGATGCGGAGTCCCGTAGGGACGTAGGTCACGATTTCACACTGCCAAGAAAAGCCTCTAGTGAGGGGGAAGGCGCCAGTACCGTAAACCGACACAGGTAGGCGAGATGAGAATTCTAAGACGCGCGGGATAACTCTCGTTAAGGAACTCGGCAAAATGGTCCCGTAACTTCGGGAGAAGGGACGCTCTACATGAGTAGAGCCGCAGTGAATAGGCCCAAACGACTGTTTAGCAAAAACACAGGTCTCTGCTAAATCGCAAGATGACGTATAGGGGCTGACGCCTGCCCGGTGCTGGAAGGTTAAGGGGATGGGTTAGCGCAAGCGAAGCTTTGAACCGAAGCCCCAGTAAACGGCGGCCGTAACTATAACGGTCCTAAGGTAGCGAAATTCCTTGTCGGGTAAGTTCCGACCCGCACGAAAGGCGTAACGATTTGGGCACTGTCTCAACGAGAGACCCGGTGAAATCATAGTACCTGTGAAGATGCAGGTTACCCGCGACAGGACGGAAAGACCCCATGGAGCTTTACTACAGCCTGATATTGAGGCTTTGTGCATGATGTACAGGATAGGCGGGAGACGTCGAGCCCGGAGCGCCAGCTTCGGAGGAGTCACCCTTGGGATACCGCCCTTCATGCATAGAGTCTCTAACTCGCAGCCGTGATCCGGCTGGAGGACCGTGTCAGGCGGGTAGTTTGACTGGGGCGGTCGCCTCCTAAACAGTAACGGAGGCGCCCAAAGGTTCCCTCAGAATGGTTGGAAATCATTCGTAGAGCGCAAAGGCAGAAGGGAGCTTGACTGCGAGACCTACAAGTCGAGCAGGGACGAAAGTCGGGCTTAGTGATCCGGTGGTTCCGCATGGAAGGGCCATCGCTCAACGGATAAAAGCTACCCTGGGGATAACAGGCTGATCTCCCCCAAGAGTCCACATCGACGGGGAGGTTTGGCACCTCGATGTCGGCTCATCGCATCCTGGGGCTGGAGTAGGTCCCAAGGGTTGGGCTGTTCGCCCATTAAAGCGGTACGCGAGCTGGGTTCAGAACGTCGTGAGACAGTTCGGTCCCTATCCGTCGTGGGCGCAGGAAATTTGAGGAGAGCTGTCCTTAGTACGAGAGGACCGGGATGGACGCACCGCTGGTGTACCAGTTGTTCCGCCAGGAGCATCGCTGGGTAGCTACGTGCGGACGGGATAAATGCTGAAAGCATCTAAGCATGAAGCCCCCTCCAAGATGAGATTTCCCTTTGAGTAATCAAGAAAGACCCCTCAGAGACGATGAGGTAGATAGGTCACGGGTGGAAGCATGGCGACATGTGGAGCTGAGTGATACTAATCGGTCGAGGCCTTGTTCTAGCAGATGCATTGTTGATGACTTCAGTTTTGAGGGCGCGAGCCCGATCGTCTGGTGACGATAGCCAAGTGGTCACACCCGTTCCCATGCCGAACACGGAAGTTAAGCACTTGAACGCCGAAAGTAGTTGGGGGCTTCCCCCTGTGAGGATAGGACGTTGCCAGGCACTTGACCGATCTGCAGATTGCAGGTCGGTTTTTTGTTGTGGAAAAGGAAAAACTGACCGAATGACAGCCAGTTTTAAAATACGACATCTATATTAAATTCAAGATGTTGTTTCGATAAGACGAGGGATGACGTGTTTTAACAGCGCAGCGGCTCTTGCTTCAAGTAGTTCTGGTAGTTGATCGAGTGGAAAATAACGAAGATCTAGGCTTTCTCCATCTGTCATTTGTAATGTACCTGATATTCCTTTTGCTTGAAAGAGATGAATCACACTATAGGTTTGATCGCCATTTGGATAACGGAAGAAGTAATCAGGACCCGAGAAGACGTCTAGCAGCTGAACGCTGCGTGCTTGAAGTCCGGTTTCTTCCTGTAATTCACGCATCGCGACTTCTTCAAGTGTCTCACCTGGTTCCATCGAACCACCGGGAAGTCCCCAACTGTGGGTATCCGAACGATATTGAAATAGCAGTTCATGTTGTGGATTTATGACGAGTACGGTCGCACCCACGCTGATCAACGGTCGGTTGCCTACGATTTTTCGTAAATCTAATAAGTATCCCATCTGCTCACTCCTTTCGTATCAGTATAGAAGAATATTCATTATGACAGTTAGTAAAAAGAAATAAGGCAAAAAGACTTGCCAATTTAAAAGACACATGTTATATTAATATCTGTCGAAACGTTATATCATCGCGGGGTGGAGCAGTCTGGTAGCTCGTTGGGCTCATAACCCAAAGGTCGTCGGTTCAAATCCGGCCCCCGCAACCAATTTTTAAATAATTAAATCCGAAACGTTTATCGTCGCGGGGTGGAGCAGTCTGGTAGCTCGTTGGGCTCATAACCCAAAGGTCGTCGGTTCAAATCCGGCCCCCGCAACCAATTTTAAACTTAACTTCAACTTTACTACGAAACGTTCAGCGTTTCGTATTTTTTTTTGCCTTTTTCGTCCGGTACAATAGAGAAGGACGAACAGTACGTATTAAGGAGGAGACATCGTATGATAGAACTGGAAATGAACAGCTTGGAAGAAACGACTGCCTTGGCTCTTGAACTTGGACGACGTGCTGAAGCAGGGATGGTCATTACGCTCGATGGAGATTTAGGTGCTGGGAAAACGACCTTTACGCAAAGCTTTGCGAAAGGGTTAGGTGTGACGCGTCACGTCAACAGCCCTACCTTTACAATCATGAAAGTCTATACGGGACGTCTTCCTCTTTATCATATGGATGTTTATCGCCTGGAAGGTTCCGGTGATGATATCGGACTTGAAGAATATTTGAATGGTGAAGGCGTCGCCGTCGTCGAGTGGTCTGAGTTAATTGCGGACAGTCTTCCACCTGAACGGTTGGCAATCACGATTACGCGAACAGGTGATGATAGTCGACGTTTTGAGCTGACGCCGATCGGAGAACGATACATTACATTATGTGAGGGATTGAAATCATGAAAATCGTAGCCATTGATACATCGACGAAACAATTATCAGTCGCTCTTTCAGACGGGAAACAGATTGTAGCAGAAGCTTCTTACGTCACGTCTTTGAATCATGCGACGAAACTCATGCCGTTGCTTGAGCGCTTGATGGTGGAAGCAAAATGGACGCCGGCTCAACTGACACGCATTGTCGTTGCTGACGGTCCTGGTTCTTATACGGGATTACGGATTGGAGCGACGACAGCGAAGACGCTTGCCTATACACTCGGTATCGAGCTCGTTGCCATCTCGACACTTGAACTGATGGCAGCTTCGACTGGTCATACAGGACGCGTTGCGGCGATTCAAGATGCGCGGCGTGGAGCAGGGTTTGTCGGAGTGTACGACGCCGGGAAACGAATTGGTGAAGAACAGCATGTCGAGATTGCGTCCTTTGTAAAGACGTTAATGCCAGATACGCTCGTCACAGGAGACGTCGAGGCGTTCGAAGAGATTCTTCAGCCCTTCGAAAAGGTGGCTCCTGCTTTCCGGACGCCACGTGCCGGCGTACTCGCTTTACTCGGTGCAACGCGTCAGACGGTCGAAGCGCATGCGTTTGAGCCACGTTACCTGCGCCTGGCTGAAGCAGAAGCGAAATGGATCGAGGCACAGCGTCATGAGTAAGGGCATTCGTCGCATGACCGTACAGGATGCTGCAGGTGTTCATGCGGTCGAACTCGAATCATTTGCGACACCGTGGACGCTAGATGCCTTCGAAGCGGAAATGACACAAAATCCGAATGCCTATTATGTCGTTGCCGATCAAGATGGTATCGTTGGGTTTGCTGGTCTGTGGCATATTGCGGATGAAGGACATATTACGAATATTGCCGTCAAGCAGTCGCATCGCGGACAAGGGCTCGGGGAAGATCTGCTAACGGCATTGATCGCCGTCGGTCGTGCGCTTGATTTGCGGGCGATGACGCTCGAAGTACGTGTCTCGAACACACCAGCGCGGACTTTATATGAAAAACTTGGATTCCAGTATGTTGGTGTCCGAAAACGATATTATCAAGATAACAATGAAGATGCTGCCATCTACTGGCTGGAGCTGGAGGGAGAAGACCTATGACACAACCATTGATTCTAGCAATCGAATCGAGTTGCGACGAAACGGCGGCTGCCGTCGTCCGTGGAGGAACCGACGTCTTATCGAACGTCGTCTCGTCTCAAATCGAAAGTCATAAACGATTCGGTGGCGTCGTGCCTGAAGTGGCTTCACGGCATCACGTCGAACGAATCACATACGTCATTGATGACGCCTTGACGGAAGCAAAAGTCACGATCGACGATATTGATGCGATCGCCGTCACGGAAGGACCTGGACTTGTCGGAGCATTACTCGTTGGTGTCAGCGCAGCGAAGGCACTCGCCTTTGCGCACAATAAACCATTGATCGGTGTTCATCATATCGCAGGTCATATCTATGCGAATCGTCTCGTGCAAGAGCTTGAGTTCCCGCTCGTCTGTTTGATTGCATCAGGTGGGCACACGGAACTGATCTACATGCCAGAAGACGGTGTATATGAAGTCATTGGTGAAACACGGGATGATGCCGCGGGGGAAGCCTATGATAAAGTTGCTCGAACGTTGCAGTTACCGTATCCGGGTGGTCCACGGATCGATCAATTGGCACAGACTGGTCAGGATACGTTCCATTTTCCACGCGTCTGGCTTGAGAAGGACTCGTACGACTTTAGCTTCAGCGGTTTGAAGTCAGCGGTCATCAATGCCGTGCATAACGCCGAACAACGGGGAGAAACGATCATTCCGGAAGATTTAGCTGCAAGTTTCCAAGCGAGCGTCGTCGAGGTACTCGTGACAAAGGCGGTTCGTGCCGTGAAGGATAAAGGGGGACGTCAATTGCTACTTGCTGGTGGCGTCGCTGCTAACAAAGGATTACGCCAAGGTCTCGAAGCGGCGTGTGCGAAGGAAGGAATCGATCTCGTCATTCCGCCGATGCACCTGTGTGGAGACAATGCAGCGATGATCGGAGCGGCTGCAATTCATCCATATCGCGCGTTACGCTATTCGACACTTGCCATGAACGCAGAACCTGGGCTAGATTTAAAGTAAGGAATCCGAACAACTTGGGGGAAATGGAATGAAAAAAGTCATCATCGCATTGTTAGCGGTACTGGTCATCGTCGCGATCGGACTTCAGGTCCGAGAAATCGTCAACGCATACCAAGTCGCCTATAAGGAAGAACTCGTACCCGATAAAAAAGCGGTCGAGACGAATACGAAACAACGTCCACTTTACGAAATCGGACGAGCAGAAGGGGAAAAGACCCGGATTCAAAAGTTATATGCTTTTGATCAGACAATCAATGGTAAGCTCAGTAACGTCGTCATCGTCGATCGGAAGTATGGTTTAACGAACAAGGCGAGTGATGATTATTTCATGATTGCTTCCGGAACACCGGTGACGGATCAAGAAAAGAAGTCATTCGAACCAATGATTCAAAAGATGGATGCAGAACAAGTCCAAGCCGAGGTGATCTCAAAGCACGAGGTGACGGCTGTTGAGAACAATAAAGAGCGGATGTTGACGTTATTTAAGGTCTTCTATAAAGATACGGATCAAAACGAATACCTCTTCTTCATCGAAAAAGAAGGCGGTCTGAAGCTCGATCTATTCAAGAAGGGTTACTCCCGTCTTTCGAATTACTGAAGACATGAAAACAGCGGATTCCTAAATAAGGAGTCCGCTGTTGTTCGTTCATTGCCATTCAGTGATACCCGTCAAGTCATCATAGATACGATCGGGATCGAGATTCAATTCCTCGACCGGAAGTCCATTTCGATTGATCCATGCCGTTTTGAAGCCGAAACTCTTCGCCCCGGTGATGTCCCAACCGTTCGAGGACATGAAGAGGATCTCCTCGCGTTTTAGACCGAGCGTGTTTAAGGCATGCATATAGGATGCAGGTGCTGGCTTATACTGTTTGATATCATCGACACTGACGAGATGTTCGAACCGATCGGCTAAGCCTGACTGCTCAATGAGCGGATCGAGCATATCATGGGAACCATTCGAGAAGACGACCAGACGTTTGTCCGCCATCGTCTCGAGAACGGAGCTGACTTCAGGATATACATCAAGCGTCAGGTACGTCTCCATTAAGGTCGTGATTTGTTCCTCGGTCACATGAAGCTTCAGTTCGAGTAACGTATAGCGGAGAGCATCTTGTGTCACTTGGCTGAACGGCACATACTGTCCGTTCAATTGTCGGAGGAAAGAGTACTCCAGTTGTTTCTCCCGCCAGCGTTTGCTGATCGCTTCTCCGTGATCCGGATAAAGCGCTTCGGCTTGTTCTTTGACGGAATGGACATCGAATAATGTACCGTAGACGTCAAAGACGAGTGCTTGAATCGTCATAAAACATTCATCTCACTTTCATAGAGTTTGCTTTAACGATTCCCTTACAGTACGGATTCAAACGACACTCAAGAATGAACCTGTTGTAAAAAGCGATGAAACGTTTGCGCGAATGCACGACAAGCGGCTTGTTTCTCCGGGGTATTCGGATCAAACTCAATCTTCAAGCCATCCGTGACGAGGGTCGCCCCAGCTTCTTTTAATGCGTCTTCAATCAAATCAACGGCTGCGCAGTACTTCGGATAATCAAGATCCCCCGAACCAAAAGCAGCCGCCGGTATCCCGTCTAAGGATTGTTCCCTTAGCTCCTCAACGAAGTCTTCTGCTTCATACGGTAAATCACCGTCTCCCCATGTATATGAGCCGAGTAATAGACCATCAAAACGTGATAAGTCCTCCCCGACGAATTGATCTAGTTCCGTGATCGTCACGTTGACACCGTGTTGCTCGAGTTCATGTTGAATGATCGAGACGATATCTTCCGTATTCCCGGACATGCTGACGAATCCAATCGCGATATGCATGCATCTTCCTCCTTTCACTGTACTTCTCTACTTTAATTGATAATGATTATCAATGTCAAAGGACATATAAAAAAGCACCTTCCGAAGAAGATGCTTTTCTATACATTAGTCTTGTAGTTCGGCCCATTCCTCAATGGAACGAATGACCGGTTCGAGTTGGCGCCCTTTGTCGGTCAAACTGTATTGAATCTTAATCGGACGATCGGGAATGACAGTCCGGATGACGATGCCTTCCGCTTCGAGCTCCTTCATACGTTCCGTGAGCATACGACCTGATAATTCGGGAATGGCATCTTGAATCTCATTGAAACGACATGTCTTCGTCAACAAGTGACGTAAGATCAGACCCGTCCATTTCTTACCTAAGATTTCAAAGGCATGTTCGACTTTGGGACAAAGAGCCGGTTGGATTGCGACTTCTTCCATCAGCACTCATCCTTTCTATAGTTGTAGTATACCCGCTTCTGCTAAAAAAATCGAATCATTTTACTTAATGTAACAAAAAGAACTAAAACAAATCTATTTACTTTTAGTAAGTGATAAGATATAGTCTGTTTATTGAGTTACTTAAAGTAACTAAAATACATTAGGTAAAAGGAGAAGAGAGCAATGATGGATACAGGACTTTTAATTATTCGTTTAATCATCGGCTTAACGTTCGCTGCACACGGGACACAAAAATTATTTGGTTGGTTCGGCGGACACGGAATCGCTGGAACAGGCGGTTGGTTCGAATCAATCGGCATGAAGCCAGGGAAGGCACTCGCGATTACAGCAGGTCTTGCTGAATTGATCGGTGGCTTGTTGTTTGCAGGAGGCGTATTCCTCTGGATCGCAGCACTCCTCATCATCGGATCGATGCTTGTCGCGATCGTTAAAGTACACGGTGCGAATGGTTACTGGGTGACGCAGAACGGGTACGAATACAACATGGCATTGATCGTCATCGCGCTTGGTGTAGCGATGATCGGTGCTGGAGACTACTCACTCGCTGCACTCATCGGGTGAAGAAAAAGGTGGGTCATTCATGAAGTTTGAGGCATCAACGCTTAGCGCAAAAGACAATTATAAATTACTGATCGGAAGCATCATTCCGCGTCCGATTGCTTTCGTGACAACGCAAGGAGAAGACGGGACGGTCAACGCCGCACCGTTTTCCTTCTTTACGGTCGCTTCAAGCAGTCCGCCGCAACTGGTGATCGCCGTACAACGGACGGATCAGGGGCAGAAGGATACGGCACGTAACATCCTAGCGAAACAAAGTTATGTCATCCATATCGTCAGCGAAGAGATCGTCGACGCAGTCAATGAGACAGCAGCGCCACTTGCTTACGGTGAAAGTGAGCTTAAGCGGACGGATTTAACACTCGTCGATAGTGACGCAATCGAAGTACCCGGAATCGCGGAAGCGAAAATTCGCTTCGAGATGCGCTTGACGCAACACGTCGAGCTAGAAGGTGCCGATCTTCTAATCGGGGAAGTACTGCGCTATCACGTTGCAGATGAACTCGTCGAGTCGTTCCGAATTGACGCGGCAGGCTTGAAGGCTGTCGCTCGTTTAGCAGGAAATGATTATGCGACGATCGGGAAGACGTTTACGATTGCCCGACCGACGAAATGATCGAAGTGTGAATGCCTGACTCATCGTATGATTCGTTTTGATTCAAACAAAAAGGAGTGGAGAGACCGGTCTAACTACCGGAATCTCCACTCCTTTTTTCATGTCGTTCATCTGATTCATCAAGGCTGCGGATCGATTTCGTTTGAAGAGGCTTCAAGACCATGACGTTTACTGTACTGATAGCCATCGAGCAAATAAAAGACGATTGCGAGTGCCCATATTCCGACGCAGCTGATCAAGAAAGCGCTGATTGGAGAGACACTACCGTAATACGATAAGATCAACGGATCATTGAGTTCGACGAATAGCTGTATCGTCAGGAGCGTACAGCATAATCCCGAGAGTAAACTGATGAAGAGCCCACTCCATGTCTGGATGACGAGACCGATCATGCAGGAAATCAAGAGGAACAAAGGAAGTGCAGCATTGAAGGCATCTGGACGAATAAAGACGGATACATAATCGGCATATAACGGTACGAAATAGAGAACACCGGATAGTAATCCTAAGATGAGATTGATGAAAAAGCTCTTCGTCCGCATCAGTGTTGGTTCTCCCATCGTTCCATTAATTCGAGCAAATCGACATCAATCTGATCACGTTCTGCCGAAAGTGCCGTTGCTTTCGGAATGTCATTGAAGACTTCCGGTTCGCAAAGCAACTGTTCGATCTCCGCTGAACGCTGTTCGAGCCGCTCAATGTCTTGTTCGAGTTGTTCGATTTGCTGACGGCGCTTGCGCTCTTCCTTCTGCGCTTCTTTATCGATCGTCTTCGATGCCGTGACTTTTGCTGCTTTTGCTTCCTCGGCTTCAAGACGAGCGATTTCTTCTTGCTCTGCTTTCTTTTCTGTATAGTACGAATAATCGCCAAGGTACTCTGTCACACCGGTTTCACTCATCTCGATGACACGGGTCGCGATCCGGTCGATGAAGTAACGGTCGTGAGAGACGAATAGTAGTGTTCCTTCATAGTCGACGAGCGCATTTTCGAGGACCATCTTCGAATCTAGATCTAAATGGTTCGTTGGCTCATCGAGGACGAGGACGTTTGTCTTCCGGAGTTTCAGTTTCGCAAGCGCGAGACGTCCGCGTTCGCCACCAGATAACTCATGGACGATTTTGAAGACATCGTCACCGCTGAACAGGAATTGCCCGAGGACAGACCGGACTTCTTGTTCACGCATCAAAGGCCATTCGTTCCAAATCTCATCGATGACGCGGTTCCGGTCATTGAGTTCTGCCTGCTCTTGATCGTAATATCCGATCGAGACGCCAGTTCCGAAACGGAAATCACCGAAGAGGGGGCGTAAGCGACCGACGAGGACTTTTAAGAGCGTCGACTTTCCGATGCCGTTCGGTCCGACGAGTGCCAGTGATTCACCGCGTTGCAAGCGGAACGTGATGTCTTTTGAGACAGCTTCTTCGTAACCGATCGCCAGTTGATTGACTTGAAGAACGTCGTTCCCACTCTGTTTTTCAATCGGGAAGGACAGGACCGTGCTACGCTCATCGCCATCTGGTCGGTCGAGTCGGTCGACCTTCTCGAGTCGCTTCCGGACACTTTGGGCACGTTTTGTCGTCGTCGCCCGAGCGATGTTGCGTTGAATGAAGTCCTGCATCTTCGCGATCTCTTCTTGTTGCTGTTCGAACTGTTTCATTTCTTGATCGTACAATGCCGCTTTTTGTTCCAAGTACTTCGTGTAGTTACCGGTGAACTTACGGCAGACATTGCGTGACAGCTCATAGACGACATTGACGACTTGGTCAAGGAAGTACCGGTCGTGCGAGACGATCAGAACGGCACCACGATAACCGCCGAGGTAACTTTCGAGCCAAGCGAGCGTATCGATATCGAGGTGGTTGGTTGGCTCATCGAGAATGAGGAGCTCTGGTGCTTGCAGGAGCATCTTCGCTAAGGCGAGACGTGTCCGTTGACCACCGGATAACGTTTGGATCCGGCGCGAATAATCGTCCGGATAAAAGCGCATGCCGTGCAGGACGGAGCGGATATTCGCTTCGAACTGATAACCACCCGCTTCTGAAAAGTCGTGTTGCGCTTGATCGTACGTCTTTAGGAGACGATCGTACGCGACCGGATCGTTCAAGATATGCTCCATGCCCATTTCGATTTCCATCCGGCGTAGTGTTCGTTCTTGTTCTTGGAGATGTTCAAAGACGGTCAGCATCTCGTTCCAGATCGTCTCGTTCGATTCGAGACCACTGTCTTGCGCGAGATAACCGATTTTGACATCCTTGCCTTTCATGATGTCGCCCGAGTCATGACTGAGTTCGCCAGCGATGATTTTGAGCAAGGTCGATTTACCGGCACCGTTTCGTCCGACGAGCGCAATCCGGTCACGCTCTTGTACTTCCAATTTGATATTTTCTAAAATCGGCTCAACGCCGAATGATTTCGAGAGTTGGTTGACTTGTAAGAGTATCATTTCCATCCATCCTTCCACCCTTTAGTCTATCACGAACAAAAGCGCGAGGTCCTGCGGAATATATTATTTGTGACTCTATGTGAAGTGGTTTACAATCAAGGAGAGTAGAAAGCTTTTTGCAAAGATTTGGGTGCCACGATGGATGTGGCCGAAGGGGGAACTGCAGGATGAATGGACCAGACACAAAAATTCCACAAGCGACAGCAAAACGGTTGCCGCTATATTATCGCTTCATCCAAAGTTTATACAATTCAGGCAAGCTCCGCGTCTCTTCTGCTGAGTTAAGCGAGGCGGTGAAGGTTGATTCAGCAACGATTCGTCGCGATTTTTCCTACTTTGGGGCATTAGGGAAGAAGGGGTATGGATATAACGTTCAACATCTCTTAACGTTTTTCCGCAAAACCTTGAATCAAGATGAGGTGACGAATGTTGCCTTAATCGGGGTCGGTCATCTCGGAACAGCGTTTGCAAATTATAACTTTTTAAAGAATAATAGTACTCGGATAGTCGTTGCGTTTGATGCGGACGAAGAGAAGGTCGGAACAACGACGCATGACGTTCCAATCTATCATGTTTCGGACATGAAAGAACAAATCGAAGCGAATCAGGTCGATGTTGCCATCTTGACGGTTCCATCCCAGTTCGCGCAGTCAGTAGCGGATGAGTTAGTCGAGTATGGTGTGACTGGCATCCTGAACTTTACGCCCGCGCGGTTGAACGTGCCAGCGAGCGTCCGGGTCCATCACATCGATTTATCGATCGAGTTGCAGTCGTTAGTTTATTTCATGAAGCATTATTCGCAATCAGCTGAAGGAGTGAAATCATAATGGAAAACCTTATCCCGTCAACTATAGCATTCATCGGACCAGGTAGCTTAGCACTAATCGGTGTCGTCGCATTAATCATTTTCGGACCGAAGAAGTTACCTGAACTTGGTCGTGCTGCGGGTCAGACATTGAAAGAGTTCAAGAGCGCAACGAACGGTATCATGGACGACGATAAAAAGGATGAACCGAAAGAGAAGTGATTGAATCATGGCGATTGATCAAGAACAAAGCGTGACGTCGCATCTGGACGAACTGCGTAAACGGATCGTCTGGTCGCTTATCATCGTCGTCGTCCTGTTCGCTGTTGCATTTCCGCTCGTCCGACCGCTCGTTCGCTTCTTGCAAGCGGACTTAAAAGAGCTCGGTATCGGTTTGAATGCCTTCAACGTCGCAGATCCTTTAATGTTATATTTGAATCTTGCGTTCATCATCGCAATCGTGTTGGCATCACCGTTCTGGATGTATCAACTGTGGGCATTCGTCCGCCCTGGTCTGTATGACAAGGAGCAAAAAGCGACATTGACGTATATTCCGGTCATCTTCTTTCTGTTTTTGGCTGGTGTAGCCTTCTCGTACTTTTGGTTGTTACCTTTCTTATTAAAAGTTTCGACTGAACTAGGGAAGGAACTCGGAATCGAACAAGTCATCGGAGTCGAGAACTACTTCAGTTTCTTAATCCGATTAACGATTCCGTTCGGTCTTCTTTTCCAATTGCCGGTCGTGACGATGTTTCTGACACGTCTTGGTCTCGTGACGCCAATTTTCATGCGAAAGAATCGGAAATATGCGTACTTTGCGCTGTTCGTCGTTGCGGCATTGATCGCACCGCCGGACGTGACGTCACACTTGATGATCTCGGTCCCATTGTTCGTTCTCTATGAGATCAGCATCTTGATTTCTGCGCGGACGTACAAAAAGGTCTTGATCCTCGAGCAACAGGCAGAGCTTGAACGACAGGCGGATTTGATGCGTGAATTGAATAAATGAATCGTGAATTCCTTCCGACGATTTTGGAAGGAATTCTTTTTATGAAAGCGTTATTTTTATATTGATAAAGCAGTTAGCGATGCGTATACTAAAGTTAATTCATGGGGGCTTAGCTCAGCTGGGAGAGCGTTTGGCTGGCAGCCAAAAGGTCGTCGGTTCGATCCCGATAGTCTCCACCATATTCGTACACTTCAAACTCTTGAGGATTCAAGAGTTTTTTTATTGTTTTCAAAATATGGAAATGTAATATAAAGTGTCAATAAAAACAAATAATTATATAAAACAGACAGAACCGAATTGTTTATTTCCATCTATTTCATTAAACTAAATATACAGAATTTTCGTTTAACTGTTTTGTTGGTAACATCATTATGGTTTTTTAGAAAAGGGGAAAAGAAGCATGAAGAAGGAAATCGCACTCTTGGCAGCTGTCTTAATGACATCTTCCAACTTGGTTAGTGCTCAAGGAGCACTGTCCTCGCAAGATAAGGCAAGCGGTCAAAAGCCGCACGCCCTCTCACTTAAGAAAACAGGACAGGAGAAGGTGTATAAGCAGTCTGACAAGGTCCGTGTCGTCATCGAGATGGAGCAGAAGCCGGCGATTCAAATCGCGCAGGCACAAAACAAGCGGTATAGCACATTGAGCAATGCCGAAAAAGAGTCGATTAAGGATCGCCTCGTCAGCGTCCAAAAATCAGTCAAGTCAGCGATCGCTAAAAAATCGATTCCCGTTACATATAAGGAAAGCTTCACGACCGTCATCAACGGATTCAGTGGTGAAGTCAAGTTCGGCGACATCGAAGACATCAAACAACTCGCCGGAGTCAAGAGCGTACATATCGCCCATGAATACGCGCGACCGAAAGCCGATAAAGGCGCAAAACCAGACATGTTGTATAGCAAAGATATGGTTAATGCAAAAGAAACATGGCAGGATTATGGCTTCAAAGGGGAAGGGACAATCGTAGCGGTCATCGATACGGGGATTGATCCATCGCATAAAGATATGGTGTTGAGCCCGGAGACGAAGATCGATTTGACTTCTTCGAAGGTTGAGAGTGCTAAAGAAACAAAAGGACTAAAAGGGAAGTATTTTACGGAAAAAGTCCCATACGGCTATAACTACGCTGATCACGATAGCGAAATCCGTGATTTAGGTGCAGGTGCATCGATGCACGGAATGCACGTAGCGGGTACGGTCGGTGCTAATGGAGACGAAGCGAACGGTGGTATCAAAGGGGTCGCACCGGAAACACAACTCCTCGCGATGAAAGTATTCGGAAATGATCCAGGCATGCCATCGACATTCAGTGATATCTACATCAAAGCGATTGATGATGCGATTGCACTCGGAGCGGATGTCATCAACATGAGTCTCGGTTCGACGGCATCATTCGTCAACGCAGATGATCCGGAACAACGGGCAATCGTCAACGCAATGAACAACGGGATCTTATGTGCGATCTCTGCTGGAAACTCGGCATTCACAGGACATGGTGCAGGCAATCCGTATACAGCGAATCCTGACATCGGTGTTGTAGGATCTCCAGGGTTGATCAGCCAAGCGCTACAAGTCGCATCGCTAGAGAATACGAAATTAACGCTTGAAGGTATGGCACTGACGATTGACGGACAAGATGCTGGGTATTTGGCGTACCAAAAACAGGACTCGCCGAATCCGATTAAGATATTCAACAAGGAGAAGCAAGACGTCATTTATGTCGGCGATGGTCAAGCATCGAACTATCAAGGAAAAGATGTCAAAGGAAAAGTTGTCTTTGTTGTGCGTAACGGCAGTTTCAATTACGGTATGATTCAAGCAGAAGCTGAGAAACAAGGAGCAGCCGGTGTCATCGTTCGTGGACGAGTCGATCATGGGGATTATGTCAGCATGGCACTTAACAATCCGACGATTCCGATGGTGACGCTCAGCATCGCGGATGGGAATGATCTTGAAGAAAAAGCGAAAGCAGGAAAAGCAATTGCTGTCACGTTCGATGGAAAAGCGGTCTCAGCAGATAACCCAGTAGCGGGCGAGATGTCTGATTTCACGTCATGGGGTGTCACACCAAATCTTGATTTCAAACCTGAAATCACGGCACCGGGTGGAAAAATCTACTCGACGCTCAATGATAACGAATATGGCGTCATGAGTGGAACATCGATGGCAGCACCACACGTCGCCGGAGGAACGGCACTTGTCATGCAACGAATCGCGAAGGATTTCAAAGTCGATGGTGCGACACGCGTTAAACTCGCGAAGAATATCCTCATGAACACGTCACGTCCACAGCTTGATAAAGGGCAGTATAATGCTGAAGCGAAAACTGGTAGCTTCTATTCACCACGTCGTGAAGGTGCTGGTTTAATGGATCTACGTGCTGCGATGAAAACACCAGTCGTCGTTACGGAAACGAAATCGGGTGAAGGAAAGGCTGCACTCAAAGAGGTCGGCGAAAAATTCACATTCACGCTCGATTTGAAAAACTATAGTAGCGAAAAAGTGACATATCAATTAGCCGGAACGGTACAATCGGATCTCGGTGCAGAAGGAACGAACTTCCTGGAAGCCAACAATATTTATAAGAAAAACTCAGTGGATGCGGTCGATCCGAATAAAGGAACGTTCCCAATCTCATTCGCAGTCGGTTCGAAAAAAGCAAGTTCTGTCTCCATCAATCCGAAGAGCTCAACGAAAGTAAGTGTATCGGTCGATTTGAAAGATACGGTCGATTGGGCAAACGGTCTTCCACTTGAGCAAGTCTTTGAAAATGGCTACTTCGTTGAAGGTTTCGTTCGTTTAATCGATACGAAGAGTAAAAATCCGGAATTGACAGTGCCGTACGTCGGATTCAAAGGAAAGTGGGATCAGGCACCGATCGTCGATGCACCGCGTTATGACGAAGAGAAGACATTCTACGGATTAACTGGATTAGCGACAGAAGTAAAAGATGATTTCGAGTTCCTCGGCACGAACACGGCGGGAAAAGTCGTTGAAAACAAGGTTGCGTTCTCACCGAACAACGATGGTAGCGTTGACGAGGCGTTCCCAGTCCTCTCGTTCCTTCGTAATGCACGAAAAGTCGAGTATTCGATTCTTGACCGGAATAAAGCAACACTCCGTAAATTAGATCTACAAACAGACGTTGTGAAGAACTATTATGATAGCGGTTCTGAAGATGGGTTCACACCCGTCACAAGTGCGGCTTGGGATGGAACAGTCAATGGAAAACCAGTCAAAGACGGTCTTTACTATTACCAAGTGAAATCAGTCATCGATTATCCGAATGCGAAGTGGCAGTCGAATCTCTTCCCCGTCTATATTGATACGAAAAAACCAGCAGCAACTGTTCAATGGGATACTGCAAAAGAAACACTTTCTTGGACAGCAGGCGATCAGGGAACAGGTGTAGCGTCGTATGACATTCTCGTCGATGGAACAAGTGTCCTCAAACAGCCGCTTGCACCGACAGAAAAAGCATATGAACTCAAAGGTCTCTCGAAGTCAGCGAAGATTGATTTTGTCGTCAAGGATTATGCAGGAAATACCGTGACGAAATCGGTGAACACGACAGGCATCGACAAGGCGGTACCGACCGTCCAAATCGACACACCGGTCGCACTCGGTCTGTCGACATCTAAAGTAGTTACTATCGCGGGTCATGTATCCGATGAGTCAGGGATCAAATCATTCAAAATTAACGGAAAAGCCGTCCAGCTTCGTTTTGATGCAGCAAAACAGCAGTATGTGTTCAGCCATGATGTGACCTATACGAAAGATGGCGTCAAATCGTTTAAAGTCGAAGCTTATGATGGAAAAGGAAATCGCTTGGTATTTAGTCGTCAAGTCATTCTAGATTCGACATTGCCGACTTTAAAAGTGACAGCACCAAAAACAGTATCAGCAAAAACAAAGACAGCATCTCTTAAAATCGTTCTTCAAGATAATTATGATGAGATTCGATTTGATATGAATGATAATGCGGTATACCGTCATACCTTCAAGGAACCATACCAAATGAGAGCCTTCAAAAAGACAATCACGAAAAAAGTGACGCTCAAGAAGGGGAAAAACACGTACAACTTGAAACTGAAGGATATCGGTGGACACGTTGTTACGAAAACAGTCGTCATCACGAAAAAATAAGTAACTACAGATAAAGTCAGGCGGGTATCCGTCTGGCTTTTCTTGCGTGCCGAAGCGCCTTGAAGGGTTTATGAGACGAGAAGAGGGGGAATTTTAAGAACAGAAACAAGTCAGAGGGGGAACAACCATGAATCCGTTCACGACCTTAATCGCCTTCATCGTAGGGTGTCTCGTCTTATATCTCGGTATCCGCGACAAAAACGGCTGGCTGATCGGTGTCGCGATGATACCGCTCGCGATCGTTGCCTATAGCGTCATCTATCTGATCATCCAGGTCAGTGCGTAGTCTTCATGGAAAACGTCTTACCCTAAGCGGTAGGACGTCTTTTTTTTCAAAAATCGTACTACAGATGAAACCGATCGAGTAAAATGTAAGTATATGACAGTATAGAAAGGTGGATGATCATGGAACACGTACATACACAAACAGATGCCTTAGCGGCGCTGTACGAAGAGATGCATCAGAAGACGAAGACCGGCATGTGGGTCATGCTTGCGGCATTCTTAGCGCTCAGTAACACACTCGAGAAACCAATCTACGCGATGATCGTCCCGTTATTGTATTTTGGCTATGACATGTTGCTACAACGGAAGCGGTTCGCGCTTGTCGCGGAATACACATCAAAGGATTCAGCAAGACGGCTCTATCAGGTACATGTCCTGATCGGCATCTTACAGTACGGAGCACTCGCCGGTCTGATCGTTTGGGCGGTCGATCGACCGAACACGTACTTCTTGATCGGTCTCGTCATCGTCGTCATTCCGTTCTACTGGCTCTGTCGAAAGACGTTAGAGTTCATCTCACGAAAGATTGATCCAACGTATATCACGGAAAAAGAAATTCACAAAGCGCGCTAAAGGAGACGATGTCATGCAAACAGCTCGTGAAGAACGTCTACAAAAACTTGCGCTCGCGTACCGAGACGTCGAGTGGCTCGGCACACGCTGGTATTGGAACATGTTTCTATTCATAACAGTCGGTATCTTAATTGAATGGACGGATCTCCCGATGTTGATTTTGGCGATTCCAGCCGTTTTTCTCGCCTCCGATTTTCGCTATCAATTAAAAAAACAAAAAATTTTAGACGGCTATATCTCAAAAGCACAAGTCCGTCGGCAATTTTTACTACGTGTCGGTAGTCACGTCCTGCTGTACGCTGTCTTGACGATCGTCATCATCCAGACGATCGAGGAACCGTTCTGGAAGATGCTGGTGGCCATTTTTGCGATTTTAACACCGCTCTACTTCATCAGCGAATGGATCATCCGACGTGACGGAGCGCGTGACCCGGATTATATCAGTGACAGAGAAGTAGCCCGCTTCGTCAAACAGAAAGGAACATCGAAATGGAACACCTATTCGAGCGACAAGCACGTCTGAATGTAATGAAACGTCCAGTGCATGTCGTCACCTATTTCTTTTCGATTCCTGGATTGATTGTCGCCATACTTGCTTGGTTTTTACCAGCGGTTGAATCCGTCTTTGGACAAACCTTGTTTTTCTGTCTTTGTGGAATTGGAGTCGCTCGAGAAATCGTCCGGCTACGACTCATGAAGTCCTATTTAACGCAAGGTATCTATCAACAGACTGTTCAGAAGGTTGCTCACCTGACGATCATAGGATATGTCGTGGCGTGGCTAATCGCTTTCGTCATGCTGTCGATTCCAAATGCTCCCGGTTATTTATTCGTTCTCTTACTTGTCTGGAGCGGCGGAGTCGGTCTTGGTGTCACTCGAATGAATCGATTGGCTAAACAAATCGATCCTGCGTACGTCTCGATGGGAGAAATCGAACGTGCGTGGTGGAAACGTTAGAGCAAAGAATCCGCATCCATTCAGCAAAAACGTTGATGGATGCGGATTTTTGATTATTTCTTCAACAGTAGATAAATGAAGTACGGTGCTCCGATCAAGGCGACGACGATCCCAGCCGGTACCCCGTCTGGTCCCGCGATGTTGCGTCCGATCGTATCAGCGAATGCAAGCAACCAGCCGCCGAGCAAGAGGGCGATCGGCAGGAAGAACTGATGCCGTGGTCCGACAAGCGCACGGGCGATATGTGGCGCCATCAGACCAATGAAGGAGATTCCCCCTGTCACGGAGACGGCAGCAGCAGCGAGCGCGACGGCTGTCAACAAGAGTTGGATCCGTTCTTTTTCAATCGCGACGCCAACACCGATCGCGACCGGTTCATTCAAGGCAAGTAGATTGAGCTTATTCGCCTTATAGAACGTGAGCGGAATCAAGACGAGTAACCACGGTAACAGCGAGTAGACGAAAATCCAGTCTGTTCCCCAAATGTTACCGGCGAGCCATTTGGCGATGAAGTCGACCTTTTCACGACGCGTCGATGAAATCAGGATGACCATGATTCCAGACAGTGCCATCGAGAAGCCGACACCCGTTAAGATCAAGCGGATCGGTTGGAGTCCTTGTACACGGTCGTACGAGAACAGGTAGATCGCTGTCGCGGTGACGAGTGCACCGAAGAAGGCAGCGATTGGTAACAGATAGATGAATGACCCGACATCGGTTGGGAAGTACAGGAAGAACAAGGCGACGGCGACGCCAGCTCCCGTGTTGATGCCGATGATACCAGGATCAGCGAGTTCGTTGCGTGTGATCCCTTGAAGGATTGCACCGGATAAGGCAAGTGCCATTCCCGCCATGACGGTGATGAGCAGTCGGGGCAAGCGAAGCGAATAGAGGACGAACTCCTCTTTGAACGATCCGTTTCCAAGTAACGTCGGCAGTAAACGATCATACGACAGGGAAGCAGGTCCAAGACCGATGCTGACGACGAGTGTTGCGATCAATAGTGCCAGTAACGTCCAAAACGTCAGTTGCTGGCGACGGCGTAAACGAGATTCCATCATGAGAAAGCACGCCCTCCTTTCCGAACGATTAAGAGGAAGAATGGTAGCCCGAGCATCGAAACGATCGCGATGACCGGCGTCTCATAGGGTGCGTATAGTGTCCGTCCAATCGTATCAGCAAGCAACATGAACGTCGCACCAAAGATCGCGGTCATCGGCAGGATGAACCGATAGTCCGTCCCGACGATCGCGCGGACGATATGCGGAATCATCAGCCCGATGAATGCCATGTTACCGACGAGGGCTACGGCAGCACCGGCAAGCAGGATGACGACGACGTAGAGGACCGCTTTGATCCGCTGGATGTTCTGTCCGAGTCCGAGCGCGACTTCTTCCGAAAGACTGAGGATTGTCAATTGTCGTGAGAAAATGAACGAAATCAAAATTCCAATTGCGATGACTGGCGCAATGACTTGCAGTTGTCCCCAGGTCGACCCGACGAGTCCACCGGACGTCCATTGTGAGACATCTTGGGCAATCTTGAAGTAAATCCCGATGCCTTCTGCAATCGCATACAGAAACGCTGAGATCGCAGAACCAGCAAGGACGATCCGGAGCGGGGAGAAGCCGCCTTTTTTCGAAGCGCCGATTCCAAAGACAAGTGCTGCCCCGAGTGCTGCTCCGACGAAACACGCGATCATGATCCCGAAGTAGTCAATTTTCGGGAACAGGACGATGACGAGCGCGAGTGCCGCATTCGCACCTGCTGTCAGACCGAGCAGACCAGGATCTGCGAGGGGATTGCGTGTCATTGCTTGCATGATGGCACCTGAGACACCGAGTGCCGCACCGACGAGGATTGCTGCCAGTTCCCGTGGCAAGCGGATTTCTTGGACGATTTTTGCTTTTTCATTCAACGGTCCGAACGTCAAAGCGTTCCAGACTTCGCGCGTCGTCGTATCGGCAGCACCGAACGTCATTGCGATCCAGAACATCCCGAAAAAGAGGACGAGACCGAGTGTGATTTTAATGCCGAACGGAATTCGACCAGCTGACATGAATGTCGCCTCCATTTCTGATTCAGTGAGTGAGCCGCAAAAAAAAGGGAGGGATCCCGCAGGTTCCCTCCCTTATTCATTATGCGCCAAGGAAACTTTTCTTGAAGAACTCGAGTTGACGTTCGAGTGTGAGCGGATCGTTGAAGTAGAACTCCTTCGAATCGACTTCGAAGACACGATCGTTTTTGACGGCTGGAATGTTCTTGAACGTATCCGTTTTCGTGAATGAGTTGTCCGCTTCCGCACTCTTACTGAAGATGAGGTAGTCGCCTGCGTATTCAGGAAGGACTTCTGGTGACAACGCGTAGTATCCGTCTTTTAATGCCATCTTCGTGACTTTATCTGGCATTTTCAATTTCATTTCCTGATAGAGAATCTCTGTTCCACGACCCCAGTTATCGCCGAAGACGTAGAGTTGTTTATCGAAGCTTTCGATGACAGAAACAGTAGCATCTTCACCGATTTTTGCTTTGATGTCTTTACCGGCAGCAGCAGCGCGTGTTTTAAAGTCTTTGACCCAGTCGCGTGCTTCTTGCTCTTTGTTGAGCAATTTACCGATTTCGATATGTTGCGTCAAGTAGTCGACTTTTCCGTATGTGTACGTGACCGTCGGAGCAATTTTTTTAATTTTATCGAGGTTTTTCGTTGTTGAGTAGCCGATGATCAAATCTGGTTCGAGTTCGATGATTTTTTCAACGTTCTCTTCCGATACTTCCGTGACATCTTTGAGCTTGTCGAACTTCGGATTCGCTTTTGACCACGAATCGACACCAACGACAGGTACGTCGAGTGCCATGACGTTGCCGGCAAAACCAGCGAGAACGACGACACGTTTTGGATTAGCCGGAACTTTGATGTCACCGTTCTCCGATTTGTACGTGATCGTCTCGTTTTTCGACCCAGACGCTGCGTCGTCTTTTTTCTCCGTATTGCCACACGCTGCGATGACGAGCGTGAGAATGAGTAGAACCGGTAAAAGTAGTTTCTTCATGATTCAATCTCCCTTGATTAAGTTGTAGGTGATACACATCGGCTTGTTCGTCCGCGGATCGCGTCCGATTTCAGCATCGATATGGAATACTTCTTGTAAGACGTCTTTTGCGATGACTTCCTCACACGTTCCGGCTTTGACGACTTCACCGTTTTTCATGGCGATGATATAGTCGGCGAACCGTGCCGCTTGATTCAAATCATGCAGGACCATGACGATCGTCCGTCCTTCGGTCCGGTTGAGATGCTCGAGTAGTTCGAGCACCTCGAGTTGGTGGGCGAGATCAAGATAAGTCGTCGGTTCATCTAGGAAGATGATGTCCGTCTCTTGGGCGAGTGCCATCGCAATCCAGACCCGTTGACGTTGACCACCCGACAGCGCATCGACCGGACGGTGTTTGAATGCCATCGTATCCGTTGCTTCGAGTGCCCAATCGATGATCTCGTAATCGTGTTTCGTCAAGCGTCCGAATCCTTTTTGGTACGGGAAACGACCGTATGAGACGAGCTCTGCGACCGTCAGACCACTTGCGCTCTCTGGAGTTTGTGGCAGAATAGCCATTTTCCGGGCAAGTAGCTTCGTGCTTTCCTTGGCGATATCGAGACCATCGAGCAATGCACGTCCTGATTGATGAGGAATGATCCGTGTCATCGCTTTCAATAAAGTCGATTTGCCACATCCGTTCGCCCCGATGATCGTCGTGATTTGTCGATCGGGAATTTGGACGGACAAGTCTTTGACGATGGGACGATCACCGTAGCCGATATTGATTTCTTCTGTTGCTAGACGTACCATACGCGACGACTCCTTCGTTGTTGTTCTCTCCGTTTTCAATGATAATGATTATCACTATCGTCTCATTAACCATACCAGTCCTATAAAAACGCTGTCAACATTTTTTCTTGTGTTCAAGAGATGTTCACGTTATCATGAGGGAGTGAGAATGATAATCAATCGTAATCAAAGACGAGGAGTGAGTGAGATGAGGGAACAGGAGTTGTTCGACGTAACGATCATCGGCGGAGGACCTGCAGGGTTATATTCGACGTTCTATAGTGGTCTTCGGGGCATGAAGACGAAATTGATTGAGTATCAAGCAGAACTCGGAGGAAAATTGCACGTTTATCCGGAAAAGATGATCTGGGACGTCGGCGGACAGCCACCGATCACTGGTGAAAAACTCATGGCTCAACTCGTCGAACAAGGACTGACGTTCCAACCGACTGTTCAATTGAATGAAAAGATCATCTCGATCGCAAAAGACGTCTTCGGCAACTTCGTCTTAGAAGCAGAATCGGGTCGGATCCATTATTCGAAGACGGTCATCGTCGCGGTCGGCGGCGGCATCCTCAATCCACAAAAATTAAAAGTCGAGGGCGCGGAGCGTTTTGAAGTGTCGAACTTGAACTATACGGTCAAATCGATTGAACGCTTTAAAGGAAAGACCGTCATCGTCTCAGGTGGTGGGAACTCTGCGATCGACTGGGCGAACGAGCTCGAACCGGTCGCGAAAAAAGTCTACGTCACGTATCGCCGGGATTGTTTCTCGGGGCACGAGGCGCAAGTCGACCAGCTCGTTAAAAGTTCGGCTGTTTGTCTCCTCAACACGACGATTCACAAGCTGATCGCAAGTCCTGATCATCAACGGATCGCATCAGTCGAATTGATCGACTGTCAAACAGAGGAAATCGTTGAGATTCCAATTGATGAAGTCATCATCAATCACGGCTACGAGCAGGACGCGGCACTGCTTGACGCCTGTGATCTCGATATCGCACGGGTCGATGACTTCTATATCGCGGGTAACGCAGCGAGCGAGTCGAGTGTACCGGGACTATATGCTGCCGGAGATATTCTTTCACACGACGGGAAGGTCCATTTGATCTCAGGTGCCTTTCAAGATGCGGCGAATGCCGTCAACCGGGCAAAACGCTTCATTGAGCCGGAAGCGCCAAAAGTGGCGATGGTCTCGTCACATAACGAAGTCTTTAAAAAACGCAATCGTGCGTTGATTGAGGAACGCGTCAATCAACAATCTTGAATAATGTTCAAACGTCCAAAATGCTTGGAAACAAGCGGATTTTGGACGTTTTTTTATACAGAATCTAGTTTTGTACTATAACAGAACGATTTGACAACGTACTGTATTTAGGACAAAATTCTACTTATGTTCCACTACATGTAGGATACAAGTAAGACGGATGTATAAGGAGGAAGAGTATGACAACTACGAAACGTAAGCCAATTGGTCTTGCCTGGCAAATTTTAATCGGCTTGATTCTCGGGATCACAGTCGGTGGTGTATTTTATGGGAATCCCCATGTCGCGGAGTGGCTCAAGCCAATCGGTGACATCTTTATCCGGATGATGAAAATGATTGTCGTTCCGATTGTCTTCACGACGATCGTCCTCGGTGTCTCATCAGTCGGTAGTCCGAAAAGTCTCGGACGTCTTGGCGTCAAAACGCTCGGTTACTTCACGATCGTGACGATGATCGCCATCTTCACGGGGCTGTTCGCAGCCAATCTCGTTGAACCGGGTGCTGGTATTAACATGTCGACACTCGATAAAACGGACATTTCGACATATGTCGAGACGGAAGAGACGACACAAGACGCAGGACTCGTCGATAAGATCGTCAACATCGTTCCGACGAACATCTTGGACGCGATGGTCCGCGGTGATATGCTTGCCATCATTTTCTTCTCGGTCTTATTCGGACTCGGTGTCGGTTTTGCAGGAGAGAAGGGCCAACCGGTCGTTCGTTTCTTTGAAGGCGTCGCAGCAGCGATGTTCAATCTCGTCAATATCGTCATGAAATTTGCGCCGATTGGTGTCTTCGCTTTAATCGGTGTCACGGTCTCGACGTTCGGGATTGAATCGCTCGGTTCATTGTTTAAATTGATTGCGACGTTATACGTCACAGCGCTTCTCTTCATGGTCGTCGTCTTCGGTGCCATCATGAAGTGGGTTGGTATTCGGGTATCTGATTTCACACGCATCTTCAAAGACGAGTTATTGCTGACGTATTCGACGGCGTCGTCTGAGACGGTACTGCCACGGATCATGGAAAAACTCGAGAAGATGGGTGTTCCGAAATCAATCGTCAGTTTCGTCGTACCGACGGGTTATTCGTTTAACCTTGATGGATCTGCGCTTTATCAAGCGCTCGCAGCCTTGTTCATCGCACAGATGTACGGGATTGATCTCTCGATTGGAACACAGCTGACGCTTGTCTTCGTCTTAATGCTGACATCAAAAGGGATGGCTGCCGTTCCTGGCGTCTCATTCGTCGTTTTACTCGCAACACTCGGTACGGTCGGTATCCCGGCAGAAGGACTTGCCTTCATCGCGGGGATTGACCGAATCATGGATATGATGCGCTCGGTCGTCAACGTCACAGGAAACACGCTCGCTTCACTCGTCATCGCGAAGTGGGAAGGTGTCCTTGACGAAGACCAACTCGAGACGTTCATGTCGACAGAAGGTAAAAAAGACGACGTCCGCAGTGCGTGATTGTCGTAAATATAAGGAAGGACTGAATCGTCAGTCCTTCTTTTTTTCGTCCTTGAAAATAGATTAAAGTCGATTGTTTTTAAATAAAATCCCTTATTTTTGATTATAGTTAAAATTATGTTGAATATTATTAATTATAAAGTTAATATTATTGATATAATCATAGGGGAGAGGCGATAGGATGGAAACGGTAGGAATCGTCATTGGTATTGTCACAGTCTGTATCGTACAATTTTACTTAGCACGGCGAGGAAGAGTCTGGAGCCTCATCATTCCAGCGATCATCATCGGGCTCGGAATTTACTGGTATTTCGGAACAGGACCACACACGTCGGATCGGGAGTCAGTGATTCGGATGGGAACGTTTGCCTGTTTATCACTCATGATCTCAATGGCCGAGATGGGAGTTAACTCACGTCGCAAGCAACTGAAGCGTGAAAAAGAACGAATGGAGATTCAAGATTTGTAAGAGAAGTGAGGGAACACGATGGAACGACAAGACGTGCCCGCTTGGGTACTGGCACTCGAACAGGAGCATCTCGAGTTCATCCGCAAGTTCGTCTTGAGCTCTGGTTCATTAAAGGATATGGCAACTGCCTATCAAGTATCCTACCCGACCGTCCGGGCGAAGTTGAACCAGTTGATCGAGCGGATTGATTCGGTGCAGCAAGAGGATGTCGAGTTCGTCAATATGATCAAGAACTTGGTCTTAGATGAACGGTTGAGTCTCGATGTGGCGAAGACGATCATCGATTCCTACCGCAAGGGTCAAGCGAAAGAATAAACCAAAAAACGAGATTCCCGTCTGACGGAAATCTCGTTTTTTTATTGTTTGTCGTTCTTTTTGTCCTGTTCCTTCTTGATCATCTTCTTTGCTGCTGCGCGGAAGCGGAAGATCAAGTAGAGACGGTAGAAGTCGATCGCGGCAAACAACGTCAGCAGGATCGTCCAGAAGTTAAAGACCGTTCCTGCTTCGACCGAGTTGTTGTAGGCGAGGAACATGAAGAGAATACCGAATATGGCATAGAATACTGCCATGAAGTTCGAGCTTTGACGCATGAAAACACGACCTTTCGTAAATTAAGACATCGCGTAGATGGCGAGTACGACGATTCCGTTGTTAAAGACATGGATGGCGATCGGAGCAATGATCCGGCGCGTCTTGACGAAGACGAGCGAGAAGACAAAACTCATCGCGACATAGATTAAAAATTTGTTGTCTTGGTGAATCAGTCCGAACAAGGCACCCGTCAAGATGAAGCTGAAGAAGAAACCGAGCTTCGAGGAGAGATTCCCGAACAGGATATGCCGGAACAAGAACTCTTCCATGATCGGTCCGAGCAGGACGACCATGACTTGAAGGAGTGGGATGACTTGGATCGCTTGGATGATCTGATCCGTATTTTGCGATTTCGCGACATTCTCGATCCCGCCTGCCATCCAGGCATCGATCAAGTTGACGCTGATCAAGAGCGCATACAGGAGCACGATCCCGATTCCGATCCATTTCAACGTATCCATCGGATCGGTTTGACGTCCCTCTGCCTTCCACTTCTGCCAATCGGGACGCAGGCAGTAGTAGGAGACGATGACGGCGACCGTGAAGCCGATCGCAAGCCACCAACCGGCGACGTCAGCAATGACGTTTTTCGGAAGGAAATACTGGAACGAACCCGGAACCAATTGGACGATCAGATAGATGATGATCGGAATGACGTGACGCTTTTGCCACTTCTCCGCCATCACGAAAGGCAGACTGATTGGATTTTTCATCGTACAGGACACAACTCCTTTGTAATGAAGGTACTGTCCCGATTGTAACAAACAAACGGTCTTGGCGCACGATTGACGATGATTCAAAGGTGTAGATTTCGGGAAAACGGATAAAGGTTCAGGCTTGAATTCAGAAGAGAAAGCGTATAAGATAAAAATATGTTAGCACTCAACTAAAGTGAGTGCTAAAAAACAGTCATTTTCAAGGAGGATGTTTCGCATGTTAAAACCACTTGGTGATCGCATCGTGATCGAAGTCGTTAAAAAAGAAGAAACAACACTCGGAGGAATCGTTCTTCCTGGGTCAGCGAAAGAAAAACCACAAGAGGGTAAAGTCGTCGCTGTCGGTACAGGCCGTGTGACAGAGCAAGGCGTACGTGTACCACTTGAAGTGAGTGTCGGAGATCACGTCATCTATGCACAATATGCCGGTTCAGAGGTCAAAGTCGACGGCAATGAATACTTAATTTTACGCGAAAGCGATATTTTGGCAGTAGCCGAGTAATTCAGTCAATCATCTAAAGGGGGATTTCAGTCATGGCAAAAGACATTTTATTCAGTGAAGAAGCACGTCGAGCAATGCTCCGCGGGGTCGACGCATTAGCGGATGCAGTCAAAGTCACGATCGGACCAAAAGGACGCAACGTCGTCCTCGAGCGGAAGTTCGGTTCACCACTCATCACGAATGATGGTGTGACGATCGCAAAAGAAATCGAACTCGAAGATCATTTCGAGAACATGGGTGCAAAACTCGTTGCAGAAGTTGCCTCAAAAACGAATGAGATCGCAGGGGATGGTACGACAACAGCGACAGTCCTCGCACAAGCGATGATTCGTGAAGGTCTTAAAAACGTTACAGCGGGCGCAAACCCGATGGTCATCCGTAAAGGAATCGAAAAAGCGGTCCGTCGCGCTGTCGAAGAGTTGCACACGATCGCAAAACCAATCGAAGGTAAAGAAGCAATCGCCCAAGTCGCAGCAATCTCAGCAGCAGACGAAGAAGTTGGTCAATTGATTGCAGAAGCTATGGAACGTGTCGGTCAAGATGGTGTCATCACGATCGAAGAATCACGCGGCTTCACGACAGAACTCGACGTCGTCGAAGGCATGCAGTTCGATCGTGGTTACGCGTCACCATACATGATTACGGATTCAGATAAGATGGAAGCGGTCCTTGAGAACCCGTACATCCTCGTCACGGACAAAAAGATCTCGAACATCCAAGAGATTCTTCCAGTCCTCGAGCAAGTCGTTCAACAAAACAAACCACTCCTTATTATCGCAGAAGACGTTGAAGGCGAAGCACTGGCGACACTCGTCGTCAACAAACTCCGTGGTACGTTCAACGCGGTAGCAGTCAAAGCACCAGGCTTTGGTGACCGCCGGAAAGCAATGCTTGAGGACATTTCAATTGTCACAGGCGCAGAATTGATCACAGAAGACCTCGGTCTTGATCTGAAAGAAACACAAATCACGCAACTCGGTCGCGCGTCGAAAGTCGTCGTCTCAAAAGACAACACGACAATCGTCGAAGGTCACGGACACGGGGATTCGATCGAAGCACGTGTCGGTACGATCCGTGCGCAAATCGAAGAGACGACAAGTGACTTCGATCGTGAGAAATTACAAGAGCGTCTGGCGAAACTCGCAGGCGGCGTAGCAGTCGTCAAAGTCGGGGCAGCAACCGAGACAGAACTCAAAGAACGCAAGCTCCGGATTGAAGATGCACTTAACGCGACACGCGCAGCGGTCGAAGAAGGTATTGTAGCAGGTGGGGGAACAGCTCTCATTCACGTTACGAAAGCCGTCGAATCGATTCTGTCGGTCTCAACAGGTGACGAAGCAACAGGTGTCAACATCGTGCTTCGCGCACTTGAAGCACCGCTTCGTCAAATCGCGGAAAACGCAGGTCAAGAAGGTTCGGTCATCGTCGAGCGTCTCAAGCATGAAGCGCCAGGAATGGGCTACAATGCGGCAACGGACGAGTATGTCGACATGATCGAGACAGGAATCGTCGATCCAGCGAAAGTAACGCGTTCAGCACTTCAAAACGCAGCGTCCGTTTCAGCGATGTTCTTGACGACGGAAGCCGTCATCGCCGATAAACCAGAACCAGCCGGATCTGCTCCTGCAATGCCTGATATGGGCGGCATGGGTGGAATGGGCGGAATGATGTAAGACATTTCACCTAAAAGTACCGAATCCTAGTAAGTAGGGTTCGGTACTTTTTGTTTGCGATAGTATACTTAATAGTTGAAAGAATTACATAAACAGTACTCGTCATTTTAGAAATAAAGATAACGAGAGAGGAGACGTCAAGTGAATGAAATTTTAAAAGGTATAGTAACGTCGGGTACGCTCATCGTCGCAATCGGCGCTCAAAATGCGTTCGTTCTTAAACAGGGTTTAATGAAAAACAATATTTTTTGGGTAGCGCTAGTATGTTTCTTATGCGATGTGTTATTGATGTGTACGGGCGTACTGGGAGTTGGTACCGTCATTAAGAATAATACGTTTGCAAATGTTGGTCTTGCGATTGTCGGAGGACTATTTCTTCTCTTGTATGGATTTAAATCTTTTCGTAGTGCATTTTCGTCATCACATACAATGGATGTTTCAACAGATTCTAAAATCATGCCCATTCACAAAACGATCTTACTCACATTAGCAATCACACTTTTAAATCCACATGTCTACTTAGATACGGTGGTCGTCATCGGTGGTATTGCTGGGACTTTGACGTTTGATCAAAAAGTCAATTTCTTGATCGGAGCCTTGATTGCCTCATTTGTCTGGTTTTTTGGATTAGGATATGGATCGAGATGGCTCATTCCTGTGTTTAAACAACCAAAAGCGTGGAAAGTACTGGATTTTGGAATAGGATGCTTAATGTTCTGGCTATCGTATCAATTAATTCAGTTTGCTCTAGAACAAAGTTAAAAAGATATTTAAAGGGTTAAGGAGCAACTACAAGATATGAAGGACGATGAGATTTTATATTTAGTTGAACAGATGTCTGATGAAGAATACCTCTATCATGAAGAAGTGAAGTGCTATACGAACGAAGGCTCACCATCCGACTTGGCTTATGAAAGAGTCCATCATTTTAGGGACGCGAATATGCTTCCGATATTGAAAACTTTACTCGACAAAGTGAAACAAGCAGAACAAAAAAAACATCTTTATTTTATGATTGGAACGATTGGTGTGAATTCGGGAGATGTTCGTGCAGGGATGTTATTGCTTGAAAAACTGGAGCAAGAGACAAAGCCGAGTCTTCTCGAAAGCATTTTGGAAGAACTAGCAAAACAACAATGCATTCCTGATACAGAACGAATTGTGAAATATATAGACGATTCTCGGTCGTCTGTTCGAGAAGCTGCGATTCGAGCATTGCGAGCCTGTCGAGATGAGATAGCAGAAGGTGCGCTAATTCGTTTGATTACGACATCAAGTAACTCTTTTGATATCATGAGTGCTAATTTTGTTTTAGCCACGATTGGAACAGAACGAGCCGTTCCTTATCTGATTCCTTTATTGGATCATTCTCGAGGAGACGCGAGGCATTCGGCTCTAGCTGCGCTAAGTGAACTTGGAAATGGATCAAATCTTTCAATATTTTTGCATGGACTAAAAGATCGATCTAGCAAGGTGAGAGAGTATGCGTTAGTCGCAATTGAGCGACATGGTGATGAAGCAGCGATTGAACCGGTGATCAAACGTGTACAAACATTATTGAAGCGAATGCGACAAATAAAAACAGATGAAGTCCTAATCGCTCTTCGATTTTTACATCGATACCAGCATTCCCATCAGGCGATTCCTAAACTGTTTCATTGGATCATTCAAACAAAAAGAGAAGTCTTGTTTGACGAAGAATGGCAATGGATCGAAGACCATTTTACTTGCTATTGATGGGCTCGAGGATAGGTGGAGATAACAATCAATAAACAAACCTGACCTTCTTCACGTCTAGTGAGAAGTCAGGCTTGTTTATTTTAAGAAAATCAGATGTCCTTTGATTACTCCAGTTCATTCTCCTCAATAATCTTATCCGACAGCTTTAACTGCTTACTCACATCCTTGACTTGATTTCGACAGAACTTCAGCTCAACTTTCTTTTTTGTCGAGACGTCATAGCAGGTGCCTTCACCGGATGCTTTCGTCAAATCCGCTTCATAGTAATAGTCCTTGTAGCGAAACGAACCATCACGGAAGCCGGTCAGATTCGGTTGATCATCGACGAGGGATTGTCCCATCATATAGGACGTCTTAAGATTCAATAGATCAATGATTGTTGGTGCGATATCGATCTGTCCGCCATTCTCTTTCATGACCCGACCGGTTTGCTGGTCGGGTTTTTTGATGAAGAGTGGGATGCGGCGCTCGAGTTCAAAGGCAGCAATCGGGGACGAGATATCCGCTTTTTTGCGCATCTCGCTGTCTTCATTGACAAGTCCACTATCGTGATCGCCATAAAAGATGACGAGAGACTGATCCCAAAGATCGCGTTGTTTCAACTCGTCGATCATCTTTCCGACACCGGTATCGACGTAATGGACGGTCTGATAATACCGTTTCAGCATTGGATCCTCATAACCAGATAGATCAAGCGTCTGGTCTTCCTTGTCAATTTCATACGGTGTATGACTCGTCAGCGCGACTAAAAACGAGAAGAACGGTTCTTGCAACGTCTCCATGTGATCAATCGATTCGAGGAAGAACTGTTGATCGTTCAGTGCCATGCCGATTTTCTTCTCTTTTGAATAATCCTTTTGGCTGAAGAAGTGCTTAAAACCGATGTTCTTGTAGACATCGTCACGATTCCAGAAGCCTTTTTCGTAGGCATGCATCGCTGCCGTATCGTATCCATTTTTCTCAAGTAATGCAGGGAGCGGCTCGAATTCATTCGTCGGATATCGCGTATAGACAGAGCCTGATTTTAATGGATAAAGTGACGTGTTCGTGATGAACTCAGCGTCCGAAGTTCGTCCTTCATGCGTCTGGTGGTAGAACGACGAGAAGTAGAGTGATTCCTTCTTCAATTGATTCAGGTTCGGCGTCACTTCTTCACCGTTGATGGTCTGGTCGATGACTGAAGCCTGGAACGACTCGAGCTGCACCAGAATGATATTTGGCGTCTGCTTCGGACCCGTTGGATTCGTCTGCTCCTTTTGATTGATGCGCTGTTGTTCCTGTGCCGTCAGTCCGTCGCCGGGTCGTCCAGTCACGCCTTTAAACACATCCCATCCATGATAACCCCAAAAGCCAAACAGGTAGTAGTCACGCATATCGGAGATCGTTGCCGTCGGTTGACGCTCTTCCGTTAGCATCCGGTACGTCAGTAGCGAAGCAGACAAGACGATACCACTGACTGCAAGGATTCCCGCCGTCCGGCGTCGTGTTTGCTTCGTCGTCACTTCCGGTCGCTTGCGGAAGACGAAAAGCAGTAGTACGAAAATCAAACTATCAGCGAACAAAAGGAAATCTTGCAGTACGATCAAGGCGGTGAAGCCGCTACTGACGTCACTCATCTGCGTCATCTGTGAGAGGAGCGAGACGGAGAGAAAGTCCTCGAAGTAACGGTAGTACCACATGTCGGAAGCCAGTAGAAAACTGTGCGCGAGCAGTAGACCGAGCCAGACCCAGCGGCGTTTATTCCACGGAATCAGTAACGTCCAGCTCGACAGGATCAGCATCCCGGCCAGGTTCATGAGTGTTAAATGGAGCGAAAGATCGGTCTTTGTAAAGTAACTAAACAGCATGAACTTCAGCATGCCGAGTAACAGATAAAGGGTGTAGCGAATCGCCATGGTCAGTACTCCTTACGTGTGTCGTCACACGTTCTTTACCCTAAACGTTTAATGGTGGAACGCCCAGATGTGGACAGCCATGTTCGCTTGTTCCATGATGTAGTCGAAAAATTGGTCTATATTTCCTCTTGAATTCAAACAATTGACGTTAATTTGCGCAGAAAGCGGGAATAGAAAGCGTGTACGTCCATCGTCCGTCACTGTCTTTTAAAAAAGGAGCGAAGTCATGTCAAACGTGAAACTAGCGGTCATCTATTACAGCGCAACCGGAACGAACCATCAACTTGCCTCATGGGCAAAAGAAGCGGGAGAAGCGGCAGGAGCAGAAGTCCGCCTTGCGAAAATCAAGGAGACAGCCCCAGCAGAAGCGATTGCTTCGAACCCATTGTGGCAAAAGCATGCGGATGCCACACGTGATATCGAAGAAGCGACACCGGATCTACTCGACTGGGCAGATGCGATTATCTTTAGCGTCCCGACACGTTACGGTCATGTCCCAGGACAATTCCAACAGTTCCTCGACACGACAGGCGGACTGTGGGCACAAGGCAAACTCGTTAATAAAGTCGTCAGTGCGATGTCGTCGGCACAGAATCCGCATGGCGGTCAGGAAGCAACTGTTCTCGCAGTTTATACGACGATGTTCCACTGGGGTGCAATCGTTGCAGCACCAGGTTATTCGGATCCTGTCTTGTTCGCAGCGGGCGGAAATCCATATGGTACATCGGTCACTGTCGACCAAGACGGCAACATGGTCGAATCGGTCGAACCAGCCGTGCGCCATCAAGCGAAACGGACGGTTGAAGTGGCAAGCCGTCTCAACTCATAACATTACCTAATTCAAAAAGCGCCGGAATGCTGATTCGCATTCTGGCGCTTTTTCATATGCATCATGTATTTTGCGTCAACGGAAGTTCGACTGTGAACGTCGAACCTTGTCCTTCGATCGACTCGACATGGATTTCTCCATCATGCCCACGCGCAATTTCGCGACAGATTGAGAGCCCAAGACCAGTACCGCCGATTTGACGGGTGTCCGAATTGTCGACACGATAGAATTTTTGGAACAAGTTACTCATCGCAGAAGCAGGAATCCCGATACCCTCATCTTGAATCGCGACGGTGACACGTGACGCGTGTCGCGTCAGTTGGATATCGATCGTTCCACCAGCTGGTGAGTATTTGATCGCATTGTTGATCAGGTTACTGAACAATTGGCGAATCTTCTTCGCATCCCCTTCGACGATCAGCGGTTCGACGTTTCGGAATATTTCAATCGCGTGGGAAGACGACGACAGGCTATGCAACTGTTTCAAATCCCGAATCATCGCGACGATATCAAACGGTGCCATCTCATATTCCTGACGGTTTGCTTCCATCCGTTGCAGGTCGAGGAAGTCATTGATCAACAGCGAAAGACGTTCTGTTTCCGAATGGACCGCTTCGAGATACTTCTTCTGTCGCTTCGGTGGCAGGTCACGCTGAATCATCAGCTCAGTAAAGCCATAGATCGACGAGAGTGGTGTCCGCAGTTCGTGCGAGATCGTCGAGACGAGTTCGTTTTTGATCCGGTCAATCTCGACTTCGTTCGTCACGTCACGTAAGACGAGTAGAATCCCGCGGAACTGTCCACCATAATGAATGCTCTCGGAATACGTCTTGATGAAGCGTCGCTCGTGATCGATTGAGAAGGTGATTCCTTCACCGATTTCACGCTGAACGAACGTCTTTTTCAAGTAACGTTCGAATTCCGGTAGTTGGTCGACGCGATGCTTAAGTTGGACGACAGACGGAGTGATGTTCATCAGTCCGTTCTCATCGATACTGTCATCAACCGGATGGTCAAACAGATCGAGCAATGGTCGGTTGATCAATTGAATATCGCCTTCGGGTTCGATATAGACGATCGATTCACGAATCGAGTTCAATAGTCGCGCCGTTTTTTCCCGCTCACGTTCAATCTCGTCGAACGTCCGCATCCGCAAGAGTGACAATGCCAGCTGGCGCGCGAAGGCGGCTAGTTCTTCCTGCTCGTAACGATCAAACCGATCCTGATCGCGGGACAAGAAGATATAGGCGATGATCTCATTTTGACTCGGGTCAAGAACCGGTGTGACAGCGCGTGCGACTTCGTCCTCGAACTGTGTATGCGGTCGTTTATCTTGTCGCGATTCACGCAATAACGGCTCAATCGTTGGCATCCAATCCTCGACTGTGAGCGGTGTCTGTGGATAAAAGACAATATCGATGACTTTTGTTCCTTCTTTAAAGATCAGTGCGCCTTGATCAGACTGCGTGATCTCAACCATCTTTTGGATGACAGAAGGATAAGCACTGATGCTATCGCGCGATGCCAGTGTTTCGGTCAATTGGTTTCGTAGGCGCAAATGAGATTCGTTTCGTTGCGTCAGTTTTAAGGCATCTTCGAGATTGACGTTCGTCGACATCAATTGGTGTTTATTTTCAATCAAGGCTGTCGCCATCTGATGGAACGATTTACTCAATTCACCGATCTCGTCAGCACGGTTGAGTGGAATAAGTGGTAGCGTATGCTCACCGCTCGCAAGAAGCTTACTTTCTTTACTCAAGAGATGGATTTGTCGTGTCGTCCGTTCGATGAACGGGCGGACAATCAGCAAGATAACAAGGAATAGGACGAGCAGATTGACGAGCCAAATCCACTCAGCGTACTTTGTCTGGGTGACGAGTTGTTCTTTTGCACCGAGTTCTTTCGCACGGAGACTACTCCGATAGTTTGTGAATGTGCTCTCCATCGTGTTGACGCTTTTACGCATCGTCTCACTATTCGAGGCATTCATTTTGAATTTCCGGTTCGGGTCCCGTGGTACTTGTGGCATCATCGCCTTCAGACTTGGCATCTGCAAGAAACGTTCGTCGATCGTGCCTGACTGCTTCGCTTGAACATATTTAATCAAGCTTGGCATGACGAAGTTCGTATACGAGTTATAGAGCGACCGGATATCAGACGCATAGATTTGATCCGCTTTGTAGAGACGATTTTTCTCAAACCAAGCGGTCTGTTGTTCAAGTGAGGCTTTTTTTTCATCAATCACGTCGAGCACGGCATCGTCACCGAAGACGATATAGCCCCGCATCTCGTATTGAAGGGACTGCCAATCGTCCCAAAGTTTCGTCGCTCGATCTTCACGTAAGCTGATCGCATCGAGCTCCTGTTTCGCATCCGTGACTTGGTGGTTCGTGTAAAAATAAGCAGCCAGGGAAGAGATCGATAGTGTGATAAGAATGAGATAAAACGACGACATGATCTGTCGGCTGATCTTTTGATTGAACCATTTTCGCATATGGATTATGGATGCTCCTTTGTCTATGTGTATCAAGCGTCGATTAGATGTATTACATTGGAATATTTGTTACCGTAATCGTACATTTTTTAGACGAATAAATATAGTCATAATGCTTAAATTATCTTCAAAGTAAGAGATTCAGGTTCACAAAGAAAACAAAGAACGATAAAAAAAGCAGAACGGGATTTTACTCCCATCCTGCTCCGATGCCCATTAATGATGTTCGACGACAATCTTCCCAATCGTTTTTCCGCTTTCGACAAGACGATGTGCTTCTTTTAGGTTGTCGGCATTCATGCCGATTAGCGTCTGTGTGACCGTCGTCTCGAGTGTATGCTCTTCGATCCATGCTGCGACTTGCGTCAGAATCTCATGTTGGCGGATCATGTCCTCTGTCTCGAACAGCGGACGCGTGAACATGAACTCCCAAACGAACGTCGCACTCTTTTGTTGGAGCGCACTTAAATCGAGTTTTTGATCTGTCTCGACGATGCTACAGATTTTCCCTTGCGGTGCAATTACATCGACCATCGTCTCAAAATGTTGGTCCGTCGCATTGAGACAGAAGATATAGTCGACGTATTTGTAGCCGAGGGCTTCCAGCTGAGGACGTAATGCCTCGTGGTGATTGATCGTATGATGTGCACCGTGTTCCTTCGCCCAATCAATCGTCTCGTCACGCGACGCCGTTCCGATGACGGTCAGCCCAGCGTGATTCGCGAGTTGTGTTGCGATTGAACCGACACCACCAGCAGCTCCAATGATGAGAATCGTCTTCTCGAGATTCGACTTAGCGTCAAACGTCAATCCGAGACGATCGGTCAATGCTTCATAAGCTGTCAGCGTCGTCAACGGGAGAGCAGCGGCTTCACTGAACGTCAACCGTTCCGGCTTTTTGGCGACGATCCGTTCATCAACGAGTTGGAAGTCACTGTTTGACCCAGGGCGCTGAATCGCACCGGCATAATAGACTTCATCACCGACTTGGAAGAGGGAGGCATCATCGCCGACTTCAATGACGACTCCGGCTGCATCGTAACCGATGACCTTCGGGGCGTCTTCGTCTTTCCCGTGAGCACGGACTTTCGTATCGACCGGGTTAACCGATACGGCTTTGATCTCAACCAATAAATCGTGTCCGGTTGCTTCCGGGCGTGGCAGTTCTAAATCAATCAGACTCTCTTGTTCCGTTAGTGGTAAGTGTCGGTGGAAACCGACAGCGGACATGTTCGACATCGACAATCATCCTTTCCAGATAGGAATCGTTTCTCTCCATCTGTTCCACCCCCGCTCGGTCTTAAAACCAATTGCGAAACTTTGAAAACCGATTCCCCTTCTGTCGTCAACGTAAGAATGCTGGATAGATATGGTAGCATATGAGAGTAGCTATCAACTTTTGAGAAGGAGCGATTTTGTATGTATGACGTCATCTCTCTACCGGCAGGACCGACTCAAGTCACGATTGAACGTTACCTCGTCCATGCGCATCCGCACCCACGTCCGTATCGACCCGCGCGTTTGATTGCCTTGCGTCAAAGTGGTGGCGTCATGCATCGACTGTATCGCACGGAGCGGGAAATCGTGCTCTCTCCGCACGAGGCACTTGCCCCACAAGTCCAGCGGCTCTCGTTCTCACAACAGGAGCGTGTCCTTGCGTATATCGAAGAACGTCGCGCGAGCTTCGGTTTTGATGAAGGGGAGGAATACAAATTTTACTTACTGGAAGTAGCGTATGAACTCCGTCATCTACCACGAACGGATCGACCGATTCGGGCGCATACGTACTATCAACTGGATGAGCTGTTGTCGGGTCGGCCGCTCGTCTTGCGAGCTAGAAGTCAAGAGCGCTCCACATGAGACAGAAAAACAGAACATGAAAAAGCAGTCCGCCTTTCCTGACATTCATCGCGAGGAGGGCGGACTGTTTTTTAAAGTGCCGGAGTTGGCGTCGGTGTGACACCGGTCTTCTTATAAGCTTGATCGATGGCAGTCCGGATTTCTTTGACGGAGCTACCTTTTTGATAAGCGACGATCGACTGCGCTGCGATATCGAGACAGGTGCCGCACGTAATGCCGTGCGTCGTCCAGGTCGTGGAACTAGCAGTCTGCTCTTCGATGAAGCAGTCATAGTTGCTTGTATGACCAGCAGATTCACCACAACCGCAATAACACGGCATTTTTTTCAAGAGATCGGGATGTTTAGCGACGGAGCGGTAAATCGTCTGGATCGACTCATCCTGTTCGTTCAGAAAAGCGGGTAACGTGTCTGGTCCCGCGGTCTTCTCGAGTTGATCACCAGCACCGTGGCTGGCATGGTCCGCATGATCTCCGTGATTCGTCTGTTCTGTTTTTGGAGCACCCGTTTGATCAGCTGTTCCGCATGCAGCGAGCAACAGGCTGATACTAAGGGGAAAGGCGTAACGATATAGTCCTGTTTGCATAATGTGCCTCTCTTTCATCGTCTTGCCTTCATTATAAGGAAAGACGTATCGAGAAGGCGTGACGATTTGTTGACGCTTACTTGGCGAGTGCTTCCGTGATCGTCTCGATGTTTGCTTGCATCATGCTGTAGTAGGTGTCGCCATCCTTACCCGGTGCACCGAGTGAGTCGGTGAAGAGAGTACCACCGATCGGAACACCAGTCTCCCTTGAGACGGTTTCCATGCTCCGCCGATCGACGCTCGTTTCGACGAACAGGACAGGGATATCTTGCTCCTTGATCGTATCGACGATCCGGCGGACTTGAGCCGGAGTTCCTTGATTATCTGAGTTGATCTCCCAAATATAATCCGCTTTGACGTCATAGGCAGTTCCGAAGTATTTGAAGGCTCCTTCGCTCGTGACGAGATGACGTTCTGCTTTCGGAATAGCGGCAAACTGCTTTTTCGCTTCCTGATCAAGCGTCTGCAATTTTTTAATATAGGCATCGGCATTTTTTTCGTAGTCGGCTTTGTGCTTCGGATCTTCCTTGATTAATGCCTGCTTGACGTTTTCGACGTAGCGAATCCCATTGCTTATATCGAGCCATGCATGCGGATCAGTCTCCGATTCTTTGCCCTTCGTCGTCAGGTATTTCGGTTCGACGCCTTTGCTTAAACGATAGACTGGTGCGTCAGACGCGTCTTTGCCAGTCGTTGCCCGGAGTTTATCGAACCACGCACCGCCGGCTTCCAGGTTCAACCCGTTGTAGAAGACGACGTCAGCATCTGCCATCGCTTGTACGTCTGCTGGAAGTGGATCATACTCGTGCGGGTTTGCCCCAATCTTGACCATGCTGTGGACATCGACATGTTCACCACCGACCTCACGTGCGAGGTCAGCGAGAATCGAATATGTCGCAACGACCTTCAGCTTCCCGTTATCTTCTGCAGGTGTCGAACAAGCAGCAAGCAAGACCGTGCTGAGGAGGACGAACAGAAAAAGTTTTAATTTCATACAGTAGACTCCTTTCTTTTCCGGTGACGCATCAGACCGTGACGTGGTGAGAAGACGAAGACGAGGGCGAACAACGTCGTCGCGACGAGGACGATCGACGCACCGGAAGATAGATTATAGGTGAAGCTGAAATACAGTCCGATGATGGCGGACAACGTACCGAAGCCTCCCGCTAGGAACAGCATCCGTGAGAGGCGGTTCGTCAGTAAATACGCGGTCGCTGCCGGTGTGATCAGCATCGCGACGACGAGGATGATGCCGACGGTCTGAAGTGAAGCGACGGTGACGAGTGTTAGTAACGTCATCAGTCCGTAATGAATCCAACGCGTCGATAGTCCATAGGCTTGCGCCATCGTCGGATCAAACGAGCTGATCAGCAACTCTTTGTAGAACAAGAAGATTCCACCGAGGACGATCAATCCGATGATGACGGTCATCCACATGTCGCTCGGACGGACCGCGAGGACGTTACCAAACAGAATGTGATAGAGATCGCTACTGCTACGCAAGAACGAAATCAGGATGATCCCGAGGGCGAAGGCGGATGTGAACATGATTCCGATTGCCGTATCGTTCTTGATGCGACTGTTCTGGCTAACGAAGCCGATTCCGAGTGCGGTCACGAGTCCTGTGACAACGGCGCCGATCAGGAAGTTGATCCCGAGTAGGTAGGAAATCGCAACACCAGGTAAAACGGCGTGCGAGATTGCATCCCCCATCAACGACATTCCGCGAAGGATGATGAAACAGCCGATCACACCACAGATGATGCCGACCATGACGGCGGTGATCATCGCTTTTTGTAAGAACTCATACTGAAGTAATGCCTCGATGAACGTCATGCTTGTCCCTCCTTGCGTCGTTCGAATAGCGGTAAGCCATACGCTGGTTCGAGCCATTCCGGTGTCAAGATATCAGACGGTGGACCGACAGCGATCAGTTGTTTGTTCAACAGCATCAATGTGTCGAAGTAGTCTTCTGCTTTATGCAAATCATGGTGGACGACGACAATCGTCCGCCCTTCGGCTCGGAGTGTCCGTAAGAGCTCGATGATCATCTGCTCACTCGCGACATCGATGCCGACGAACGGTTCGTCCAGCAATAGTAGCTCTGCTTCTTGGGCAAGGGCACGCGCCAGAAAGACCCGTTGTTGCTGTCCGCCTGACAGTTCACCGATTTGGCGTTCAGCATGATCGGACATACCGACGCGTTCGAGACAATCCATGGCGAACGCTTTTTGTGCTTTCGATGGTCGTTTGAATAAGCCGAGCTTCGGATAACAGCCCATCAACACGACGTCCTGCACACGAACCGGGAAATCCCAATCAATTGCACTTCGTTGTGGAACATAAGCGACGCGTGACCGGACGTCTTCGAGTGATTGGTCGAGCACGCGTAACTGCTCGATACGAGCCGGGATCAGACCGAGGACGGCTTTTAAGAATGTGGATTTACCAGCACCGTTCGGTCCGATGATGCCAATCAACGAAGCGACCGGGAGGCGAACGGACACTCCGTCGAGTGCATGGGTATCAAAATAAGAGACGGTGAGACGATCAACGTCAAGGGCGTACATGAATGATCACTCCTTTGGTTTTGTGGTATATAGAAGGAAAGTTTCCTTAGGGCAAAAAATAGGGTAAAAATTTTAACTCCAATCACTGGAAAAAGATTCGGTCTACAAATAATGTTTCCTTAAGGCAAACTTTAAAGCCATAGGAAACAGATGTCAACTGTTTTTCGATATCGATCGCGAATCAACTCGTGCTAAGATGAAAAGGCAGAATACAGGGGGTGAGGAGATTGCGTCAGACAGCAGAACAACAATGGAAGTGGTTATTGCTCGATGCGCTCGCGAAGGAAAAGCGGGAGCAAGCACAGCAAGTCATCGAAGAGGTCTATCCGTATGATATCGCGCAAGTGTATGAAGAGTTGGGCGAAGACGATCAGGCACGACTCCTCGACTATCTGGATCACGAGCGATTGGCGGATGTCCTCGAGGAGCTCGAAGGGGAGCAACGTCTCGCCGTCTTACGTCGTTTAGACGTCGAGCGTGCCGGGCACGTCCTCGATTTAATGGAGAACGATGACGTCGCGGATTTACTCGAGGAACTTGGACCGGAAGAGACCGACCGCTTGCTTGGAAGCATGCGGACGGACGAGGCTCTGATCGTCCGCAATCTCTTGACGTATCCACCGGAAACGGCAGGGCGCTTGATGACGAACCGGTTCATCTGGGTCGGAGAGGATTTCACGGTCGGTGAGACAGTCGAGAAGATGCGCGACTACATCGAATATTCGGAGACGATCAACTATGTCTACGTCGTCAATCAACTCAGTGAACTCGTCGGTGTCATCTCATACCGGGATGTCATCTTAGCTGAAAATACGGAACGGATTAGTGACGTCATGGAGACGAAGGTGATTCGGGTAGCGGCAGAGACCGACCAGGAAGAAGTCGCGCAATTGTTCGAACGCTATGATCTCGTCTCGTTACCCGTCGTCGAGGGCGACATTCTCGTTGGATTGATCACGGTCGATGATGCGCTTGACGTCTTACGGGAAGAAGCAAACGAAGACATCGAGAAACTCTCGGCATCCGGTAAATCGATTGATTTCGAGACGAAGCCGTGGATTGCTGCGACCCGTCGTTTACCGTGGCTCGTCTTGCTACTGTTCATCGGGCTCGTCTCTGGATCAATCATCAGTCAGTTCGAAGAGACGCTCTCAAAAGTCGTCGCGCTCGCCTTCTTCATGCCGATGATTGCTGGTATGACCGGAAATACCGGTACCCAATCGCTCGCGGTTGTCGTCCGCGGATTGATCACGCGTGAAGTCGATAAGCGGGTCGCGACTCGGTTGATCCTACGGGAGCTCTGGGTTGGTTTAATCATTGGTGTCATTTGTGGTATCTTGATCGCCATCATTGCCTACGTCTGGCAAGGGAGTGCCGTCTTGGGTCTTGTCGTCGGCAGTTCGCTCGTCATCACGTTGATCTTTGGGACGCTTGCTGGAACAATCATTCCGCTCATCTTACATCGTTTAAAGATTGACCCGGCGATTGCATCCGGACCATTGATCACGACGTTGAACGATATCTTATCGCTCCTCGTCTACTTCGGGATTGCAACGGCATTCATTAGCCGCTTGATGTAAAAAAACCGAACCGATTCATCTTCGTCAAGAGGAAGGGAATCGGTTCGGTTTTTTCATGTGTGATCATTCGTCGTGCGAATCCAGATCGCGAGTGGACCAACGTCGTCAAAGCCGGCTTCAAGCGCTGTGATCAGGTGATCGCCATACTCGTAACCGACGAGCGATTGACCGGGAAAATGTGCTGAACTCAAACGTGCGATATCATCCCATAAGCGTTCGTCGAGGTAATCGGAATTGACGTACGTCAGTCCGGTCGTCACTTGATTCGAGTAGGCGATGCAACTTGCTTGTTGCGCCTCCGAATAGAAGAATCGGACAGCGGGATGTTGCCATAACGTTGTGGGCAACTCCGGTGTTGCCTGGATCGACTGGAAGCGAGCGAACTGATCGAGATCCGTCACGACGGACCAATCGACGGGAAGAGCACGGCGATCGAGTATGGCAGGGCGGGTCATCCATTCCGCTGTGAACAGATGACTGAGACCGGCACTCGAGAAATCATAGCTTGCCGTGCAGTCCTTGATACTGTAGGCATCCGTGACACCAATTCGCTGATGGGGAAGCCGGACCATAAGTTCCGGATAATAGCTTGGTACGTTTCCTTGAGCGAGCCAGGTCGAATCAGTTTCTGTCACCCGGCAACCGGCTGATTCACAGACGAGGCGACACCAATCGAAATTATTTTGGATGGCAGCTTGGCGCATGGATCATTCCCCCTTATTCATCCTCCGGTTGTTTAATCAGGACATACGATAACGTGGCAATCAGTGTTAAGAACAGCCCGCAGCCAATCGTGATGTATGCCATCGTAAAGACCTTACCGAGCGTCGTCGTCGGAACGAACGTTGGATGCCCAACCGTACTTAATGTCGTGATACAAAAGTAAAGTGCATCCACTATCGACAGGTTTTCTTCCGTGCTATAGAAGATCGTACCGGAAACGAGTGTCAACAGGCAGAGAATCAATAGACCACGAAAGTAAGATAAGTGAAAGGCGCGGCGCAATCCCTTGAATAAGCGTGAAAAAATCGTCAGTACAGAAATCATGGAATCTCTCCTTTAGGATCGTTGCGTCGAGTCCATCGTATCATGAATGAAATAATCGTTCTTTCCGGCATGTTTGACACGATACATCGCTTGGTCAGCATGCTGAATCAGCGTGTCGAGATCGACGCCATGATTGGGTGAGTAACTGAGTCCGATGCTCGTTCGGATTTCAATGGTTTCTTCAGCGAACCGGTAAGGGTTGTCTTGCAAGTACGTCAACAGGTCTGCGGCATAAGTATGGAGCGTAGCGACAGACGGATGACGATAGAGTAAGAAGAATTCGTCGCCACCGACACGGGCAGCGAATCCATTCTGTTCCGCATGGTGTTCTAGTAGGCGAGCGATATGAATCAAGAAGGCGTCACCGATTTGATGTCCATACGTATCGTTGATCGCTTTGAAACCATCGAGGTCGACGACGATGATCGCGATATGATCAAGTTCGAGTAACTCTTGCGCTGCACGTTCATAAAAGCTCCGGCGATTCGCAATCTTCGTCAACGGATCGTGGTAGGCGAAGAAACGAATCGTCTGCTCCGCTTCCTTGAAGGACTGGATATCACGAATCAACAGCATCCCGTGCAGCTCTTGTTCGATGAAGACGAAATCGGCATCCATGACGACGTAGCGTTCTTGTTGTTGTGCTGTCAAAATCTTCGTCTCGAATTCATTGAACTTACGTTGCGATAAAAAGTGCGTCATATAATGCAGCGACCAATCGGCTTGTTTTTTATCCGGCAAGTAGGTCGAAAACGTACATGCCGTTAAGTCATCGGTCTCAAACAGCCGATGAGCGGCTGGGTTGGCACTCTCGATTCGTCCATCCCGGTCGAGCAGCAGGATTGCCGAAGGATTCAAATTGTAGAGCGTCGCGAAACGCTTCTGATAGGACGCGAGATAATCGAATCGGCGCATTGCGATTGCCAGTGCTCCTGCCCAGAACAAACCGCCATACATATAGGCATACGGTGGCATGATGCCGTAGAACGACCAGTAGCCGAAGACGATATCCCACGCGAGAACGAGAATCGCGACACTGAGTAAGACGTTGATAATGCCACGACGCGCATCTTTCAAGTGTGTCCGTGCGTACACGAGCAGACCGATGACGAGGAGATGGAAGATGTTCCCGATCGTCATCGTCACTAGATATTGTGTGTTGAATTCAGGATAGATGAACTGTCCGACCTGTGTGAATTGCTGACTGTTGATGACGTTCGTCTGGAATACGTATGTCGTCAGCACGACGCCCATCGGAAGATAGAAGATCCATGGGTACAGTAAACGTGGCATTCGTTTCCACAAATTCGAGACGCGAAAGATGAAGTGGAGCGATGTACTGAAGACGATCAGACCAGCATTTCCGAACCAGTAGGTCACGAATGCCGGACTAAACTCGATCGGGGAGGCATTCCGGAAAAATTCACCAAGGAACAACATCCCGTAAGCGAACGTGAATAAGCTAAGCAGTCGGTGTTGCGGACGTGATGGATTGCGTAAAAATATATCAATCGACATGTAGAACATGATGAAGGTCGGAATCAGATAGACGATCGTAAAAAGAAACAAGGATGGCATGGCGTTCCGCCCTTCTAGATAATTTTTAGGTAGATAGTCTCAGTATAGTGGGCGAAGATTGCTTAGGCGGATTGAAATTTCAAAAAAAGGGAAATCAGTCGAGATTTAATGTCAGTCGTCGTATTTTGGCGATCCCTTCGAGACCTGACGGATCATGATGTGTCTTATGGGCGACGAAATGTTCATCGGCTTCCGTCGTCCGGATCCGTAACGGACGTTCGTCACGGTGGACGACCTCGAAGATCACCTCAGCCAGAGCTTCTGCCGATTGGCGATCGGCATGTCGCGTCCGATACGTCTGCAAATAGGCCGTGATGATCGGTTTGAAGTCGTCTTCGTGTAAGCCGCCCGTCCGTTCGAGTTGATCGAGCACGGTTGCGGTAAAGTTCGTCTCGACGGCGGCTGGTTCAATCAGGGTGACGTCGATATTGAAGTACGGTTTATAGTAGGTCGCAAGACTTTCGAACAGCCCCTCGATCGCGAACTTACTGGCACAATACAGTTCATTCATCGGTTGACCGACGAGACCACTGACGCTTGAAGTCGCGAGTAAGTGACTACCGTCCGGTGCTTGTTTGAGTAAGGGGAGACAAGCTTCGATCGTTCGGATGACACCGAAGACGTTCGTTTCGAAGAGTTGCTTGATTTCATAACTCGTCGCTTGACCGAGTGCGCGCAGCAAACCATGACCGGCATTACAGAACACGACGTCGAGATGATCGACTTCTTGTTCAATTTGACGAACGGCTGCTTTCACGCTTGTTTCATCCGTCACATCGAGCGGCAAGAAGGTGAGCGTCGGTAATGACACGGTCATTTCGTCTGGACTCCGGACACCAGCGTAGACGAACCATCCGGCGTCTGCGAATCGCCGCGCCGTCGCAAGACCGATACCGGAAGAAGCACCCGTGATCAACATCGTTTGCATATCAATTCCTCCGTTCTGAAAATAGTTGTCTTCTATTATTTACCCGAATTATCGTTGAACTATTTGCATTAAAATTGCATATTTTAATGAAAAAACTTAATATAAAGAAAAAGGAGGCAGGAATCGATGGGGCAAATCGAACGGTTGCAACAGATGCGGGAATGGATCAAGACGAGTCCTGAAATTTCGCTCGATCAATTGATGCAGGAGTATCAGATTTCACGAGATACTGCACGTCGTGACGTCATCGTCCTCGAACAAGAAGGGGAGATTATTCGCGTTAAGAATGGATTAGTTCGTGCTGGTGGAACGCTTGCATATGAACAGCGGACAGAGAAACCGGAAAAACGGCGGATCGGACAGCGTGCAGCGCGTCACGTCCAAGCGAACGATCGCTTATTGCTCGATGCTGCAACGACGGTATCTGAGATGGCACGAGCACTTCCGCCATATCCACTACAAGTCATCACGAACTCCCTCGATATCGCAGACTATGTCGGAGCTCGCACGGATATTGAGCTGTACGTCACGGGAGGACGTTTCGACCGGCATGCGCGTAGCTTGAGTGGGATCAAGACGGCAGACGACATCCTGAATTATCAAGTTGATTGTGTTTTTCTTGGAGCATGTGGATTGACGGAAGAAGGACTTTTTGCGGAACAACTCGAAGAAGCGGTCGTAAAGAAAGCGATGATTCGAAGTGCGACCCGTGTCATCGTCCTCGCAGACCATACGAAATTCAATAAGCGTTTTTTGCATAAGGTCTGTGACTGGGAGCAAATCGATGTGCTCGTTACCGATCAAGTTCCAGATGCAACGTGGCAAGAACGACTAGATCATTATCATGTCAATCTCGACGTGACAGAGGAGGAAACAACATGAACCCGATTCAAACAACGCTCGTCGGATTCGGCTTTTCAGCGGTGACGTTCCACGTTCCGTTCTTACAGGCATTACCGGCATTTGAAGTGACACAAGTCGTCTCCAGTCGACCGGAACAGGTAGCGCGCTATTTCAGTGAGGCGACGGTCGTCGCGACACTTGCTGAAGCCTTACAGGATGAGAACACGGAGCTCGTCATCATCACGACACCAACGGCACTCCATTTCGAAATGGCAAAACAAGCGATTGAAGCAAAAAAGCACGTCTTACTCGAAAAGCCGGCTGTCGTAACGATCGAAGAAGCACTGGCGCTGCAAACGTTAGCGAAACAACACGGCGTTCAAGTCGCCGTCTATCAAAATCGTCGCTTTGACGGTGACTTCCTGACACTTGAACAATTGATGGAAATGAACGAGATCGGCGACTGGCAAGTCATCGAATCACGCTTTGATCGCTATCGCCCGGTCGTTCGGGAACGCTGGCGGGAACAAGCGGGAAGTGGCGCCGGCATCCTGTTTGATCTCGGCTCACACTTACTCGATCAAGCACTTGCCTTGTTCGGAGAACCGGATGCACTGACGGGCGACGTCTACCTGCAACGTGACGGTGCTGTCGTCGATGATGGTTTCCATATCACGTTGCACTACGGGACGCGTCGTGTCATTCTCCGTTCGACGTCCTTCATTCAAGGACCAACACCTCGTTTCGAGTTTCATGCGACACGCGGTAGTTACGTCAAGTATGGAATGGATCCGCAAGAAGGGCGGCTTGCGAAAGGTCATCGTGTTGACGAACAGCTTGGTGAAGATGAAGTAGATTCCTACGGCTACCTTCAAATCGCCGATCAGCCAGTCGAGCGTCTCGCGACACTTCCAGGCAGTTATGCGACGTTTTATGAACAGTTGGCGGAAGGACTTCGCGGGGGACGAGTACCTGTCGATTTACGCGACGCTGAAAAAACGATGCGTTTGATTGAAGCAGTGCGCATCAGCAGTGATGAAGGACGACGCCTCTTACGAAAGGAATGGGATGCATGGAAGAATTGAAGGTGTTGTTAGCGGAAGAGGACGAACTCGTCTTGACGTCCTTGACGAATACGGAAGCGATCGGGATGGGACATGAATTGATCGGACGGGCGATGAAGGAGAACTTATCGATCGCCGTTGAAATCAAACGGAATGGACAGCGTTTATATTACGCGGCGCTCGACGGTACGGCACCGGATCAGGAAGAGTGGATCCGCCGGAAATCGAACGTCGTCTTGCGGCATGGCTATAGCTCGCTCTACATGCGTCGGTATAATGAAAGTAAACATCGCTCGTACCACTCGATGTATGCCGTTTCGCCAGCTGATTATGCCGATGCCGGTGGATCGTTCCCGATTCGGATCGAAGGAGTCGGTGTCGTCGGTACGATCACCGTTTCCGGTTTATCGCAGGAAGCGGATCATCGCCTCGCGACGGAAGCGTTGCGCTTACTTAAGAGACAACAGCTGGGGCAATAAGGTATTTATAAAACACAAGTGTTGATTCTCGTGCAAGACTTCGCTTTCCGCGGGCGGAAGGCGAGCCTCCTCGCCGCATTCGCGCCTACGGGGTCTCACCCATTCCGTTTTTCCCGCAGGAGTCTTCGTCTTGCACGTTCATCAACGGATCGTTCGACACGAAAAAACCGAAATGCTGAAGTAGATCCACTTCAGCATTTCGGTTTTTTTATGTTCTATTTGACAGATCATGAGAAACAGTCGGACTCACGTTGTTCACGCGACTCCTACAGGAAAAAGCGCAAGATATTGCGCTGTCAGAGACAAACAAGACCCGTGTCGGCTGTCACTGACAGCCGAGACTGGCTTGTGTCTCGCCTGAGGAAAGCGCGTGAACGAATCGTGAGGACAATCGTCACGATGCCATCGAATCAGATGAAGCGGACACGTCTTTGCGTGTGTTCCCGCGATAGACGAAGTAAAGCGCAGCAAGCATCGCAACTAGACCAAGCAGACGTTTTCCGTCGAGCGGCACGACGACGCCACCGAACGCACCGATGTGATCAATGACCATCCCTGCTGCGAGTTGACCGATGACGGTCGCGATACTAGCTGCCGTGACACCGATTTGCGGGACAGCAAGAATCGTCAGGAAGAGATAACTGACGCCGAACAAGACGGCACTGAGTTGCCAACGTGGTGCTTCAAGCAAGAGCAAGACGTTCCCTTGACCAAAGAACAAGATGGCGAGTGCGAGAATCAGCATTCCGGTGAAAAAAGTCAGGAACGTACTTTCGAGAGCCCCTGCCTTTTGACTGAAGGCACCGTTGATCGAGGACTGGGCGCTCAGCATCACGCCGCCGAGTAATGTAAAACCGAGTAATAGAATATTCACGAGCGAACCTCCTTAAAAGATGAGAAATAGAGCGACGAGCATCAAAGCAGAAGCCGTCAGCTTGTCACGATTGATCGGACGTTTCGGACTACCGAGCCAGCCGTAATGTTCGATGACCATGCTGGCAATCATCTGTCCGATGATGACACTGATCATGGCGAGACCGACACCGACGAGCGGGATGCTGATGATCAGGATCGTCAAGTAGATGCTACCGAGCAGACCACCGAGCAAGGTCCATTTCGGTGCACGGAATGTATAGCCTAGTGAACCTTTTCCGAAGAAGAGGACGATCAGTCCGATGATGATCGTACCGGCGAAGAAATTATAAAAGCTACTTTCGAGTTTTCCGACGAAGTTCCCGAGTTCACCATAGATGGCCCCTTCGACACTTAAAGCGATACCCGCAAGTAACGCGAGTACGTAATACACGATTTTCAACAGAATTCATCCTTTCACGAATCTAAATATCGAGAAATGTCGATATGTAAGGCGAGGAGAAGGGATCAAAGTTCTCCTTTGAGGTACGCTGCGAGCTCCTGGATTTTTTCTTCATTTCGCCGGTAATACGTCCATTTGCCGTGACGTTCGGATTCGAGCAATCCGACTTTTTGCAACATCGCAAGATATTGGGAGACGGTCGATTGAGATAAGTTCGCCTTCTCTTGGATATCTCCGACGCAGATGCCTCCCTTGTCCGACAGATTCGTCGCGAGATGGGCCGTCGGCTTATTGAAATGAGTCTCGGGATCCTTGAGCCAGCGTAAGATATCAAGACGTACCTCGTTTGATAATGCCTTGAATAGATCCACTTGATTTGTCATACGCTTAAACTAATCGATGATTCTCGATATGTCAATCCAAGACACTTAAGGTTGGACGAATGCATGCTTTAAAAGTCGATGTGTCACTTTGGTTGCCGTATACGGCTCAAAACCAAATCGTTCATAAAATGTACTGGCATCGTCCGTATAGAGCCAGAGCTCGGAATACGTCAACAGCGCTTCTGGGATGATTTTCTCAAGCAGTTGCGTACCGACACCGTGATGTCGCATTTCCGGTAAGACGTAGACATGACGAATCCGACCGACGTCGATCGCGTCGGTTTGTTTCATATAACCCCCGCACGCAATGACGTGACCGGAGAGCGACAAAACGACGAACATTGCTTCTCCGTCTTCTCGATACGTTTCATTTCGGCGTTCACGTAGCATCCGTTCGATGAAGGGATAGCCTTCCTGTGTACTCTTTGATAAGATTGGTAACCAGTTGAAGTCATCAAAATCGTTGACCCGTTCGATTGTCATCTCCATCTGTCATTCCTCCTTCTTCTCCCTTGGATATTCCTTTTTCGGGAGTGGGAAAAACACGAATCGAGAATCAATTCGAGCTTTTTTTAAATAGAGACTGGATTTTTAAAAGCCGTTTTGCGTATAATGAGAAGTAATGGATTGAACGCAAATGAAAGGAAGTGGCCGTCACAATGAGCCTCAGCCGTTTAAGTAAAGAAGAGATTACTGATCTTTCGCTGATCGAATTCGTCAACGAAATGTTGCAAGAAGCTGGCGAACAGCCAATCACGTTCGATGACATCACGTCAGAAATCGAAAAGTACCATACGTTTACAGATGAAGAAGACAAGTTCGAGAAACTTGCTCAACTCTATACAGACATGAACATCGACGGAAACTTCGTCAACGTCGGAGCAAACCGTTGGTCACTCCGCGCTTGGTATCCGTTCGATAAGTCGGATGAGGATCTCGTCATCGAAGCGCGTCAACGTGGAGAACTCGATGAGTTTGAAGAAGAGTTCAACTATGATGCAGAAGAAGACGAGTTCGAGACGATCGAAGACGATCTCGATACATTCGCGAAGACAGCGGACTATGATTCAGCTGACGACAGCGAAGACGACGATACGTTCAAAAAAGTCGCAGCCATCGATGATCTCGATGACGATCTCGACGAAGAAGACTTAGAAGACTTCGAAGAAGAAGAGGAAGTCTAAGCACGATTAACCACAACTGTACAGCTGCTATTTCCCTATAGAAATGGCAGTTTTTTCGTTGACGGCTGACGAACGAGCACGGAAATTTTTCTTTGAAAAATTAGGCTTGACGAAGTTTTCCGAATGACGTAAGTTAGTCATGGGCTTCTTTAAGCAACGTGCTTATTTCAGCAAAAGTGTCTCCTATTCCAATGGGGGCACTTTTGCTTTTTTGTTTTTACCACCTCTGTATTGTTGAGATGTGAATTAGAGAAGGGAGCAATATTTAACATGACAAAGTATATTTTCGTAACAGGTGGCGTCGTATCGTCACTCGGTAAAGGGATCACCGCTGCATCGCTCGCTCGTCTCTTGAAAAACCGTGGCCTCAATGTCACGATCCAAAAATTCGATCCGTACATCAACATCGACCCAGGTACGATGAGCCCGTATCAACACGGGGAAGTGTTCGTCACGGATGATGGCGCGGAGACAGACCTTGACCTTGGTCACTACGAGCGTTTCATCGACATCAACTTGAGCCAGAACGCGAACGTCACGTCTGGACGTATCTACTCGACGATCCTCAAGAAGGAACGCCGTGGCGACTACAACGGTGGAACGGTCCAAGTCATTCCGCACATCACGAACGAAATCAAGGATCGCGTCTTCCGTGCTGGAAAAGAAACGGGCGCTGACGTCGTCATCACAGAGATTGGTGGAACAGTAGGGGATATCGAATCGCTTCCGTTCATCGAAGCCATTCGTCAGGTGAAAAACGATATCGGGAAAGAAAACGTCATGTACGTTCACTGTACGCTCGTTCCGTATCTTGCAGCGGCAGGTGAGCTCAAGACGAAACCGACACAACACAGTGTCAAAGAACTCCGTAGCTACGGTATTCAACCAGACATCATCGTCTTACGTGCGGAGCACCCAGTCCCACAAGAGATGAAAGATAAAATCGCTCTCTTCTGTGACACACGTCCGGAAGCAGTCATCGAAGCACAAGATGCATCGACACTCTATGAAGTACCACTCAACTTACAACGCCAAGGCATGGACCAACTCGTCTGTGACTACTTCAAGTTCGATACGCCAGCTGCTGACATGACGGCTTGGAAACAACTCGTTCACACAGTGACGCACCTCGAGAAGACGACGAAGATTGCACTCGTCGGAAAATACGTCGAATTGCGCGATGCGTACATTTCGGTCGCGGAAGCATTGAAACACGCTGGATTCGCCTTCAACAGTGACATCGAAATCGACTGGATCAACGCAGAAGACGTGACACGCGAAAACGTCAACGAATTACTTGGTTCAGCAGACGGAATCCTCGTTCCTGGTGGATTCGGAGAACGCGGTATCGAAGGGAAAATCGAAGCGACACGTTTCGCACGTGAGAACAACGTACCGTTCTTCGGTATCTGTCTCGGGATGCAACTCGCGACAGTCGAATTCGCACGTAACGTCCTCAACCTTGAAGGCGCACACTCAGCGGAAATCGACCCAGCGACACCATACCCGATCATCGACTTGTTGCCAGAACAAAAAGACATCGAGGACCTCGGTGGTACACTCCGTCTCGGACTCTACCCATGTAAACTCGAAGATGGAACGAAAGCACGTGCTGCGTACTCAAGCGAGCTCGTCTACGAACGTCACCGTCACCGTTATGAGTTCGGCAACGAATTCCGCGAGCAGTTCGAAGCAAACGGCATGGTCTTCTCAGGAACGAGCCCAGACGGTCGTCTCGTTGAGATCATCGAAATTCCAGAACACAAATGGTTCGTCGCGTGTCAATTCCACCCAGAATTGATCTCGCGTCCAGAACGTCCACAAGCACTTTTCCATGACTTCATCCAAGCTTCACTTGGTGAATAAGTCATCTTCAAATAGACCTGTCTTCTTCAAGAAGACGGGTTTATTTTCATTTATTCCTATCGTCAAAATACATATCTGCTATAATGGTAGCGGATTCATTCCTACAAATTTTAGATAGAGGGGGGAATATCATTGATTCCGAAGTATAAACATGTCGCTGAACAAATCGAGATCGAGATCAATGAGCACGTCTATCAACATACGAACAAACTGTTGACGGAAGACGAATACGCCCAAAAATTCGATGTCAGCCGGAACACGATCCGGAAGGCGATCGAGATTCTTGTCAATAAAGGATACGTTTACCAAGTGCAAGGGAGCGGTGTCTTCGTCCGCGATCATTATAAGAGCGATTACGTGAATCTCGAAAAGCTACAAGGATTGACGAGCGACTTCAGTGGACGGAAGGTCGAGACGCGCGTTCTCGCTTTCGAACAGACGAAGGCAGACGAAGAAGTCGCGGAACGCATGAAATGTCCGGTCGGTACACCGGTCTATTACGTCAAACGACTGCGTCTCGTCGATGATCACCCGTTTTCGATCGAAGCGTCTTATTTCCGAAAAAATCTCGTCATGTATCTCGATGAGAACATCGTTCAAAAATCGATCTATACGTATTTACGCAACGATCAAAATCTATCGATCGGATTTGCGGATCGCGTCATCTATGCAGATTACTTGAATAGCAGTGACGCCGAGTTGCTTGGATTAAAAGAGAACGATCCATCCTTACTCGTCGATAATACGGTCTATTTGACGAATGGGAAAATCTTCGACGTCTCGCGGGCGACGCATCATTTTCGCCACGTGAAGATGCTGAAAGTCTCGAATATTAAATAAGAAGGAAACACACGAAGCGAATTTCGTGTGTTTTTTTTATTTAAATTTTTTAAAAAGAAAGGGTTTACACGTTATGAAAGCGCATGCTATTATCGAACTGTAGAATTTGTACCTATGAATTTGAGTTATCCATACAACAAAGGAGAGACAGCATGACTTCTGAAACGATTGAAATTACCCCGGAAGATATTTTTGGATTGATCGCCTTGTCGGGCGACGCCAAAGCAAGCTACCACCAAGCGATGTTACTGATGCAAGAAGGTAAAGTCGAAGAGGCACAAGCGGCTGTTGCAGCAGGTGACGCGACACTCAAGGATGCGCATAGCATTCAGACGAAGTTCGTCACACTTGAAGCACAAGGTAAGACAGCGACGGTTGGCGTCCTGATGGTACACGCGCAGGATCACCTCATGAACACGATCCTCGTCAAGGAAATGCTCGGATATATGATGAACATGCAAAACGAAATCAACCAATTGAAGGGAATGGGTCAAAAATGATGAAAATCGGACTCTTTTGTGCGGCAGGTATGTCGACGAGTATGTTAGTAGAAAAAATGAAAGCGGTTGCCTCAGAGCGCGGCTTAGAAGCGGACATCGCAGCATACCCGGAATCAGAGATGGAAACGTACGTCAACGAACTCGACGTTGCTCTCCTCGGACCACAGGTGAAATACCTTCTCGCAAAAGGAAAACAGATCTGTGAACCAAAAGGTGTGCCGATCGATGTCATCAACACGATTGATTACGGCATGATGAACGGAACGAAAGTACTCGACCAAGCAATCAAACTCGCAAACAAATAAGAGGTGAAGACGATGAAAATGCCAAAAGATTTTCTATTCGGCGCTGCTTCTGCTTCTTATCAAGTAGAGGGTGCTTGGAACGTAGACGGAAAAGGCGTCTCGAACTGGGATGTCTTCTCGAAGATTCCTGGAAAGACGTTTGAAGCGACGAACGGGGATGTCGCAATCGATCATTACCACCGTTACAAAGAAGATATCGGTCTGATGGCAGAGATGGGTCTTGAATCGTATCGCTTCTCGATCTCATGGCCACGCATCTTCCCGAACGGCACAGGTGAAGTGAATGAAAAAGGACTTGAGTTCTATAACAACGTGATCGATGAGTGCCTTAAGCACGGGATCGTCCCGTTCGTGACACTCTATCACTGGGATTTACCACAAGTCCTTGAAGAACAAGGTGGCTGGCGTAGTCCTGAAACAGCAGATGCCTTCGTGCGTTTTGCGAAGACTTGTTTCGAAGCGTTCGGCGATCGTGTTCGCAACTGGATTACCTTCAACGAGACGGTCATTTTCTGTTCACTCGGCTACTTGACGGGCGCACACCCACCCGGCATCACAGGCGATGCAAAAGCGTACTTCCAAACGACGCACAACGTCTTCGTCGCTCACGCTCGCGCAGTCGAAGCGTTCAAGGAAGCGGGATATGAAGGAGAAATCGGGATCACCCACGTCTTCAACCCGGCATTCAGCATCGATGAAGCGCTAGAGAACAAACAAGCCGAAGTACATGCGAATGAATACGCGACACACTGGTTCTATGATCCGATTCTAAAAGGTGAGTACCCAGCGTATGTCGTGAAGGATTTAGAAAAGCAGGGCTTGTTGCCGGAATGGACAGAAGAAGAGCTCGATCTCTTAAAACGGACAGCACCGCTGAACGACTTCATCGGACTGAACTACTATTGTCCACAACGTGTCATGAAGAATGATTCGGCGCTCGTCATGGCAGGTGGCCGTGAAAACTCAACCGGACGTCCTGGGAACCCATCGTTCGATGGCGTCTATAAGACAGTCTTGATGGACGATAAAGTCTACACGAAGTGGGGCTGGGAAATCGCACCGGATGCCTTCCTTGAAGGAATGCGGATGCTCCAAGCACGATACGGCGATATCAAAATCTACATCACGGAGAACGGTCTCGGTGACGAGGATCCGATCGTCGGCGAAGAAATCATGGATACACCACGAATCGAGTACATCGAAAGTCATCTTCGCGCCGTCAAGCGTGCTGTCGAAGAGGGCATCAATGTCTCTGGTTATTATGCATGGTCCGTCATCGATCTACTCAGCTGGTTGAACGGATATAAAAAGCAGTACGGATTCATCTATGTCGATCATGCGAATGGTCTGGCACGGAAGAAGAAACAGTCGTTCCATTGGTATCAGGAAATCATCGCGACACGTGCTGCTGAACTATAAGGAGGAGTCGGAATGAACCGATTAGAAACCGTATTTGAAAAAGTCACTCCTGCCTTCGCACGATTCGCGAACGCCAAGCCTGTCCTTGCGATCAAGGACGGCTTCATCTTAACGATGCCGATGACGATCATCGGCTCGTTATTCCTACTGATTCTTGCGTTACCAATCCCAGGCTGGGAGAAGTTCATGACGGGCCTATTCGGTGCCGACTGGACATTACCACTGACGCAGGTCGTCGGTGCGACGTTTGATATCCTCGCATTGATTGGTGTCTTCGGTATTGCCTACTCCTATGTAAAAAACGAGAAGATCGAAGGGGTTCCAGCCGGGATTCTTGGAATCATCGCTTTCTTGATCATCACACAATCATCCGTTCTGTCGAAGTCAGGGGAAGTCGTCACGGGTGTCGTACCGAAAGTATGGACGGGCGGACAAGGGGTCCTTGCCTCGATCGTCGTCGGACTCGTCGTTGGTTTCATCTACTCGCAGTTCATCAAGCGGGGCATCCGAATTAAGATGCCAGACGGTGTACCGCCGGGCGTTTCAAACTCGTTCTCGGCACTCATTCCGGGACTCGCGATCATTACATTGTCTGTCGTCACGTTTGCTGTCTTCCAAGCATTCGCTGACCGGACGTTCACGGAAGTCGTCTACGACGTCTTGCAAGCACCGATTCAGAATTTGACGGATACGCTCGCAGGAGCAGTCTTGATCATGATCTTGATGTCTGTCATGTGGTGGTGCGGGATTCACGGCGCAGCGATCATCATGGGAATCATGGGACCGTTGCTGACAGCGAACGCTTTACAAAACCAAGCGATCATCGACTCCGGAAAAGAACTTGTCGTCGGTGACAACGCGAAGATCGTTACGATTCAGTTCCTCGATGTCTTTACGAAGCTCGGTGGAACAGGGATTACGGTCGGATTCATCATCGCGACATTGATCGTTGCTCGCTCGGCTCACTTGAAGCAACTCGGGAAGCTATCACTTGCGCCAAGTTTGTTCAACATCAACGAACCGGTCATCTTCGGGATGCCGATCGTCTTCAACCCGATCATGTTCGTTCCGTTCGTCATCGTACCAGCGATTGCATCCTTCATGGTCTACTTCTCGATCCTCTGGGGTTGGGTCGAACCATTTAATGCGCTTCAAGTACCATGGACGACACCACCCGTCATCTCTGGCTTCTTGATCAGCGGCTGGCAGGGTGCCTTGCTCCAGCTGGCGACGATTGCGATGTCGGTCGCAATCTATCTACCGTTCGTTCGGATGCAGGATCAGCTGTCTTACGGCGAAGAACTAAAAGCACAAGAAGAACATGCTTCGGCATGATCAAAAAAGGAAGCGCGAATGGCGCTTCCTTTTTGTATAACAGTCATTGACGGTTTCGCTTTGATTCAATGAAAATCGTAAACTTAGTCAGACGCAGACACGTATCCAGTGAGCTTTATATTATAGAAGAAAAACGTCAATCCCACTCTTCCGTCATCTCTTGTAATTGCGTCAAGATATGCGTCAAGAGGAACGCACAAAGGGCAAGACTCGGCAGTCCGTGGCGTGAACCGTCCTCTGCCGGAAGCAGTCCTTTATTGAACTTCAATGCAAGCGGAGCAATCGAACGCTCGAGCGTCTCCGTCACGTCACTGAGTGTGACGATCGCATAAGGCGTATGCCATGCATCGTAACGGGCAAGAGAAGCGAGGAGATCCGAACGTTCCGTATCCGGCGTGAAGATCAAGATACGATCGACAGCGTGCAGGGTCTTTCGATCCTTGATCTTCGTAACGCGTTTCATCTGGTCTGGTCCTTCTGAGAGCATCGGATAGAGTCCTTCACATTCGCCGTAGGCGTCGACGTAGACCGTGCCTTCCCCGACGAGCGCTTGTGCGAGTAGACGGACGACATCGAATAGTTCGTCTTCCTGTTTTGCGAGCGTTTGCAATTTTCCGTTGAATTGTGTAGCTAAGATTTTCATCATTTTTCTTCATCCTTTCTATGTTTCTCTCAAGGACAGTATAAAGCAAGTTTTGCTTTAGTGTAGAATGGAAATAACTAGAGGGGGAGTGGCAGAGATGAAAGGCAGATTGTTGATCGTCGAGGATGAGCCGGGAATCCGGAATTTGCTTGCGCAATTGTTCCGGGCAGAAGGGTATGAAACGGACGTCGCCGTCGATGGAGAGGAAGCGATCGTCTACTTACAGGAAAAAGCGTACGATCTATTGTTGATGGATGTCAACATGCCGGGGCGGACTGGGATCGAAGTGTTGCGTCATCAGGACCGGATTGGACGACGCGTCCGGACGATTTTAATGACGGCACTCGGTGAAAAAGAAGCGATGGAAGAAGCGAAACGATTAGGGGTTGTCGCCTTCTTCGGAAAGCCATTTGACATCTTTGAATTAAAAAAAGAAGTGACTGTGCAAATTTCTCACGATGTAAGCGGTTAATCTTTCACGTCGCCGTCACAAACCAAAAAACCGAGCGAAATGCTGTACGTTCCGATGAATCAGTATGTTATAATCAGTCTGAAATTGCACGAGTTCGTGTAAGCAGCGATCAAAACAGAGGAGGATGTCATTATGCCATTAGTATCTATGACAGACATGTTAAACAAAGCTCTCGAAGGTAAGTATGCAGTAGGTCAATTCAACATCAACAACCTCGAGTGGACACAAGCGATTCTCGGTGCGGCTCAAGAAGAGCAGTCACCAGTCATCCTTGGAGTATCTGAAGGTGCAGCACGCCACATGGGCGGATTCTACACTGTCGTGAAAATGGTTGAAGGTCTTGTACACGACATGAAAATCACAGTTCCAGTTGCAATCCACCTCGACCACGGTTCGAGCGTTGAGAAATGTAAAGAAGCGATCGACGCTGGATTTACATCTGTCATGATCGATGATTCGCACAGCCCGATCGACACAAACATCGAAACAACAAAAGCAGTTGTTGAATACGCTCACTCTAAAGGCGTTTCAGTAGAAGCGGAAGTTGGCACAGTTGGCGGACAAGAAGACGACGTCATCGGTGATGTCATGTACGCGAAACTTGACGAGTGTGTACGCATCGTCAAAGAAACTGGAATCGACACGCTTGCTCCTGCACTCGGTTCTGTTCACGGACCATACAAAGGTGAACCAAACCTCGGATTCAAAGAGATGGAAGAAATCCGTGATGCGACAAACCTCCCACTCGTTCTTCACGGTGGAACTGGAATTCCGACACACGATATCGAAAAAGCGATCTCACTCGGAACTTCAAAAATCAACGTTAACACAGAGAACCAAATCTCATTCGCGAAAGTCGTTCGTGAAGTGTTAGCTGAGAAACCAGAAGCATATGACCCACGCGTATTCATCGCACCAGGTCGTGAAGCAATCAAACAAACTGTCATCGGTAAGATGCGTGAGTTCGGTTCAAGCAACAAAGCTTAATCGACTCCTCTTTAAAGTGCGGTAGACTTCGGTCTACCGTGCTTTTTTCATATCATGTGAACATATATTCAATGGAAAACAGTAGGACTTCTCGTGAAAAAAACCTATAATAGAGTCGTAAGCGATTTCAAGGGATGAAAGGGGAACGAGAAAGATGAGATTTTTCATTGACACAGCAAACGTAGAAGACATCAAGAAAGCACATAAAATGGGGATTTTAGATGGTGTCACGACGAATCCGTCGCTCGTCGCTAAGGAAGGCGTCGATTTCCATACACGACTTCGTGAAATCTGTGAAATCGTCGGGGACGTCTCTGTTAGCGCTGAAGTCATCGCGCTCGATGCAGAAGGAATGATTCGTGAAGGGAAGGAACTTGCCCAAATTGCACCGAACATTACGGTTAAGGTTCCAATGACTCCGGCCGGACTCGAAGCAGTCGCAGCCCTTTCAAAAGAGAAGATCACGACGAACGTCACATTGATCTTCAATCCGAACCAAGCGTTACTCGCAGCCCGTGCTGGTGCGACATACGTATCACCATTCCTCGGTCGTCTAGATGACATCGGCCAAGATGGAATGGGGCTCGTCGAGACGATTGCTCAAATTTTCGTCGTACATGATATTCCGACACAGATCATCGCGGCATCGGTCCGGAACCCGGTTCACGTCACGAACGCTGCTCTTGCGGGCGCAGACATCGCGACGATTCCGTTCTCGGTCATCGAGTCACTCACACACCACCCACTCACGACGCAAGGGATCGAAAAGTTCCTCGCGGACTGGGAAAAAACGCAGCAATAATCGTAGCGAAGAGAAAGGTTGATGGAACGTGGACATTTTGCATATCGTAGGGCAACAACGCCTAGAAGGAACCGTATCAATCAGTGGTTCGAAGCAAAGCGCCATCCCGTGTCTTGCTGCAGCCCTCCTGACGGATCAAACGGTCGTTCTTGAAGGCGTGCCGGAGATTGGCGACGTCGCGACGATGATCGAGATTTTGGAGACGCTCGGCGCGGTCGTGACACGTCAAGGCGATATGGTGACGATTGATCCAAGCCGGGTCGAATCGATGCCGTTGACTGGTGCGGAGACGCGCAAGTTACGCGGATCGATCTACCTCATGAGCGTTCTGGCAGCCAGATTCAAACAAGGAGTCGTCGGTCTTCCTGGAGGTTATGCCATCGGACCACGACCGATCGATTTACACATCAAAGCACTAGAGCGTCTAGGTGTTTCTGTACGTAACGAGCAAGGCGTCCATTACATGCGCGTCGATCGTCTCGTCGGTAACCGAATTTACCTCGATCTCCCGTCTTTCGGAGCGACGATCAGTGCCTTACTCGTCGCTGTCTTCGCTGAAGGAACGACTGTCATCGAAAACGCCGCCTACGACCCGGAAGTCATCGACGTCAGTACGATGTTGACGAACATGGGGGCAAGCGTCAAAGGGGCAGGAACGGACGAGATTCGAATCAAGGGCGTATCGCAACTAAGTGGTTGCCGGCATACCTTGATTCCGGACCGAATGGAGGCAGGAACGTTCTTGACGATGGGGGCGGCACTTGGACGCGTCACCGTCGATAACGTCATTCCGCTTCATCTCGAGAGCGTCATCCAAAAACTCGAGCGGTACGGTGCGTTGATCGAAGCAACGGATGATTCCGTCACGGCGACGTTTCAGGAGACGAAGCCGGTCGATATTCGTGTCTTCCACTACGGTGGATTCCCGAGCGACTTACAGCCTGTCATCTCGGCAGCGTTGCTGCAAGCAAAAGGAGCGAGTATCGTCGTCGATAAGTTGTATCCGCAGCGTTTCCGGCATGTGCAGGAGTTACGACGCTTGAATGCTCGAATCACGCATGAAGACGCCTCAATCATCATTCGTGGTGGCGAATCCTTACTTGGTACGGAAATCGAGGCACCGGACCCACGCGGTGGCGCAGCACTTGTCTTGGCGGGACTTCTCGCTTCAGGGGAGACGACGCTGCACCATGCAGAAGTGCTTGACCAGAGTTACGAACGATTTGATCAGAAGTTGAAGGAACTTGGCGCCCTCGTATGGCGTGAAACGATTTGACCGATTTGTAACAAGGGAGAGGGGACATACACATGGAGAGAAGTCTATCAATGGAACTGGTACGCGTCACGGAGGCAGCAGCACTCGCCTCTGCACGCTGGATGGGAAAAGGATTGAAGAATGAAGCGGATGATGCGGCAACAAGCGCGATGCGTGATGTCTTCGATACGATTCCGATGAAAGGAACCGTCGTCATCGGGGAAGGCGAGATGGATGAAGCACCGATGCTTTACATTGGAGAAAAGCTAGGAAATGGGTATGGACCACGACTCGACGTCGCCGTCGATCCGCTGGAAGGAACGAACATCGTCGCAAAAGGAACATGGGGCGCACTTGCTGTTCTCGCGGTCGCGGATGCAGGAGATTTACTTCATGCACCGGACATGTACATGGATAAGATCGCAGTCGGCCCGGAAGCGGCAGGACACATCAGTCTGGATGCGACGATCGAAGAAAACATCGCAGCCGTAGCGAAGGCGAAGAACAAAGAAATCGAAGACGTCGTCGTCTCGATTCTGGATCGCGAACGTCATGAAGAAATCATTCAACGGATTCGGGCAACAGGGGCGCGGATTCGCTTGATCGGTGACGGTGACGTCGCTGCTGCGATCAACACGGCGTTCCCGCATACGGGGATTGATATCCTGCTCGGTTCAGGTGGTGCACCGGAAGGCGTTCTTGCTGCCGTTGCCTTGAAATGCCTCGGTGGTGAGCTCCAAGGACGCTTGTTACCAGCAGACGATGCCGAGGTCGAGCGTTGCAAGAAGATGGGCATTGAAGATCCATCGAAGATCCTTATGATGGATGATCTCGTTTCAGGAGACGATTGTATCTTTGCTGCGACAGGCGTCACGGACAGTGAGTTGATGAAAGGTGTTCAGTTCACGGCACAAGGCGGTCAGACACACTCTGTCGTCATGCGTGCAAAATCCGGAACGGTGCGTTTCGTCGAAGGTATTCACTCGTTCAAGAAGAAACCGAAGCTTGTCATTAAGTAAAACAGACTGACTCCTCAAAAAGGACGTCTGAATCCACATAAAAAGAGTTGGCGTTACGGATGATCTCCGGAATGCCAACTCTTTTTGTGATATGTTTCTAGGAATCAAGACGTTCATCCTCAACTCCTGCAGGAAAAGGAAACTTGCTAACGTTTCCGTCAGGGTAAGGGAAGACCCGGCATTTCGCATAAGCTGCGAGATGTCGCGGCTTACCTCCCGCCTGAGGAAAGTGAGGATATGAACGTTGAGTGATAAATGAATCGTTATTTGACGATTACCGCGGACGCTGAACTTCTCCTGCTTGTCGGGTGACGTACCGACGCGGTAGAAAACGCGTCGAAAAGATATACCAGGCATTGCCGAAGCCAGGCACGATGAACGTTTTCCCCTTCATATAGCCGCGGTAGGCGATGCGCGCAACCGTCGGAGCATCCATGACACCAGGTCGCAAGAACAAACGCGACTGTTCAAGGTTTGCTGCTGATTCGAAGCCGGTATGGGTCGCGCCTGGACAGACAACGCTAACTTGGATACCGTCTTGTGCGAGTTCTTCCGTCAATCCTTCCGAGAAATGAAGGACGTAGGCCTTTGTTGCGTAATAAACACTCAGCCATGGACCCCCTTCAAACGCAGCCGTTGATGCGAGATGGACGATACGTCCTTTGATTCCCTGTGCTTTCATGCGAGAGGCATAGACCTTCGTCACGTGTGTTAATGCTTCGATATTCAAGGCAATCATCCGGGACTCGTCTTCGAACGAGGTCTCAAGGAAAGAACCAAAGACGCCGATCCCGGCGTTGTTGATGACGCAGTCGACCGGAATCTGTTCCGTTGCCCGAAATAGTGCGAGACGATGCGTCGGCTGCGTTAAGTCATACGGAAAGACGGTTGCCGTTCCCCCGAGTCGCTCGACATGGAACTTCGTTTCGAAGAGTGCTGTCGCATCGCGTCCGACGAGCAAGACGTGATCCCCTTGCTTGGCATGCAGATAAGCAAATTCACGACCAAGACCTCTTGAAGCACCTGTGATTAAGACATGCATCCGATTTCCTCCTCCTGTAATCGATTCGATGAAAAAAAGCGATCGAGCCAATGCTCAACCGCTTTGAGATGATGAATTATAGGTAAGATCCTGCGCCGACAAGGCGTGAACCCCAGTACCCTGATTTGAAGCTTGAGTATTTAACGCCACCTGTTTCTGAGTTGACCATGCTTGACTTGCTTGTTGCGATCCCAACGTGTTGAATGCCGCTACCGTGTGAGAAGAAGACAAGATCTCCTGGCTGTACTTTAGAAACGCTGACTTTCTTAGAAGAAGAATATTGTGAAGAAGACGTACGTGGTAATGTTTTACCAGCCGCTTTCTTGTAGACGTAGCTTGTGAAACCAGAGCAGTCGAATCCACGAGTCGTCGTTCCGCCCCATACATATGGTGTACCTTTATGTTTTGCTGCTTCGCTTAGGATTTTAGTCCGTTTAGAAGATGTGCTCGTTGTTTTTTTAGCGCTTGAAGATGATTTGTATGTCTTTGTGTATTGTGAGAAGACATAACGTGTTTTGCCGCCGTATGAGATTTTTGTCCAGCTGCCTGACTTGCCTTTATATGTAAAGACTTGACCAGCGTTGACTTTCCCGACGATGCTTGCTTTCGTAGAAGGTGCTGTCCGAACACGAAGACCGTTGTCCGTGATCTTGACTTTCGTGACTGTTGCTGCTTCAACTTTACCTGTACCCACTGATGTAAAACCTGAAACCACTAAGGCTGCTGTCGCGATCGATGCTAGAAAACGTTTCATGTTAAGAATTCCTCCGTTTAATGTAGTGTGTTGCGTCCGTAAGTTATATGATGAAATCATTAAGTGTTTGGTTAAGCAGTGAACCTTACAACTGTGTAAGAATTTTGTCTGCAGGAATATCTTAGCATGCGCACACTTGAAAACGTTTTTTCAGTTAGAAGACAAAACAGATGTTTTTGTAACATAACTGAAATAATATCCTTGAATATTACAAAGTAAGAAACGCAAAGGATTGTTGACGACGAATTCAAAAAAATATGATACCTTTAGTTCACGAATAAAATTACATACCTCCTGATGTATGTATGGAAGTATGCTGAATGCAGTTGAATTTATAAAGAATAGGTGAAGAACATGCCAACAACTGATAAAAAAGATAAACCAGAACGTTCCTATACACTGGCTCAATTGAGCCAACTGACATTAAAAGAACTTTATGAAATCGCAAAGACGAAAAATGTCCCACAATACCGGGAAGCCCGTAAACGCGAGTTGATGTTCAAGATTTTAAAAGCACAGGCTGAATCGACTGGTCTTTATTTCCTCGAAGGGGTACTCGAAGTCATCCCTGGCAATCCACAAATGCAAAACGATGGTGGCTTTGGCTTCCTTCGTCCTATCAATTATTCCCAATCCTCTGAAGATATTTATATCGCAGCATCTCAAATCCGACGCTTTAATCTACGTAATGGTGATGTCGTCACAGGTAAAGTCCGTCCACCGAAGGAAAACGAACGGTTCCAAGGGTTACTTAGCGTGGAAGCCGTTAACGGTGAAGCACCGGATACTGCCCGTAACCGTTTATTCTTCCCGGCACTGACACCAATTTATCCGGACCGATTGATGCGACTTGAGACAGAACCACGCCATCTATCCGTTCGTGTCATGGATATGATCGCACCGGTTGGATTTGGTCAACGTGGTTTGATCGTCGCACCGCCAAAAGCAGGGAAGACGTCACTCCTCAAAGAAATCGCAAACTCGATTCAGGAGAATCATCCGGATGTCGAACTAATCATTCTCTTGATTGATGAGCGACCTGAGGAAGTAACGGACATTGAGCGTTCGGTTCCAGGAGCAGACGTCGTCAGCTCGACGTTTGACGAAACACCGGACAACCACGTCCGAATTTCTGAACTGGTCCTCGAGCGGGCGATGCGGCTCGTCGAACACAAGAAGGATGTCGTCATCTTGATGGATTCGATCACGCGTCTAACACGGGCCTATAACTTAACGGTACCGCAAAGTGGTCGGACGCTCTCGGGCGGAATTGATCCGGCTGCGTTCCATAAGCCGAAACGGTTCTTTGGTGCAGCGCGAAACATCGAACACGGTGGTAGTTTGACGATTCTTGCGACAGCACTCGTCGAGACAGGATCGCGCATGGATGACGTCATCTATGAGGAATTCAAAGGAACCGGCAACATGGAACTGCATCTCGATCGTAAGTTGTCAGAGCGTCGAATCTTCCCAGCGATTGACATTCGGAAGTCCGGTACACGGAAGGAAGAACTGTTGCTTCCGAAAGAGCAGCTTGATGCGCTTTGGGCGATTCGCCGGACGATGAATGAGTCGAACGAGTTCGTCGATACGTTCCTGCGTAAGATTCGTGATACGAAAAATAATGAAGAATTTTTCGTCGTACTTGAGAAAGAACAGAAGAAGGCGGTCCGACGCGCGCCAGCTAAACCACGTACCGTCAAGAAGGAAACGACGACAGAAAAATAACTATTGCGACGCATAAAAAAATCGTTTAGTATAGGAAGGTAACTTACTCTGGCTCAGCAAATGAACCAGGGCGGAAGGAGAGAAATCAACCATGAAACAAGGAATTCACCCTAACTACAACAAAGTAGTATTTATGGATTCAACGACTGAGTACAAATTCTTAAGCGGTTCTACTCGTTCTTCGAACGAAACGATCACTTGGGAAGATGGTAACGAGTACCCACTCATCCGTGTGGATGTGTCTTCAGACTCGCACCCATTCTACACAGGTCGTCAAAAGTTCAACGCGGCAGATGGTCGTGTCGATCGCTTCAACAAAAAATACGGCCGCAAGTAATTACTTGTTGGTTCTTAAAAAAACAGCCTGCCTCCATTACGGAAGCAGGCTGTTTTTGTATAGACTGAATTGTGAACGATAAGTGAGATACGTCTTCAAGACGAACGAGAAGGCGATTCCGCCAGCAATCCCGATTAAATAGGGCATGACTTCCGGATGTGCCAAGACATAGTCCATGACTTTATGGAACGAGAGATGGCGGCCGACGAAGTAACCGGCACCTAAGAACACGCTGATCCAAATCAAGGCACCTGTATACGCATAACTCGCAAAAACGCGAAACGGCATTTTTGAGACGCCTGCAAAAAAGGCAGAGAGTTGGCGGAGACCAGGTATGTAGTAACCGATGATCAAGACCGATTTTCCGTAACGACGAAAACCGGCTTCAGCGGAAAGAATATGTTTTTCTGAGATACGCATTTTCGGTCCAACGCGGTGTAGTAGTGGCATACCGAGTTTTAATCCGAGTAAATAGCTGATCGTCATCCCGATGCAACTGCCGGCGTAAGCGGCGAGAATCGTACCGACGAGTGGTAGATTGCCTTGATGCATCCAAAATCCGGACAAAACGAGCAGGGTCTCATCAGGAACCGGCAATCCCACGATACCACCTGCGAGAAGGACGGAGAGACCAAGGGCACCATATTGGTGCAGGATGTCATGTAAGAGATGATGAATCGGGGACACCTTCTTTCGTGAGAATCTTCTTCTTCAGTGTACAGGAAATAGGGGGCAGTTGGAATGAAAGGACAAAAATTCTAGGGAAAGAAAAAATGAATTTTGATTTCCGGAAGTCAACCCTTTTTCTCGATACCGTTTCGGGCTATACTCGTTAAAGTGACTATTTTTAGAGGACGGTGTCGGACGATGATGCATGTAATAAATCAGTACGGCTGGATCGAAGTAATTTGTGGCAGTATGTTTTCCGGGAAATCGGAAGAGTTGATTCGTCGTGTCAGACGGGCGCAGTACGGCAAACTGCCCGTGCAAGTATTCAAGCCGGCAATCGACGACCGGTACCATGAAGAGCATGTTGTCTCTCACGTTGGCAACTCTGTCGTAGCGATTCCGATGGCGACGAGTCGTGATCTTTATGCGGCAGTAGCAGAAGAAACACAAATCGTCGGGATCGATGAAGTTCAATTCTTTGATGATGAGATCGTACAAGTCATCGAAGCACTCGCACAAGACGGAAAACGCGTCATTTGTGCAGGCCTTGATCAAGATTTCCGGGCAGAGCCATTTGGGAAAATGCCTGAATTACTGGCGCGCGCAGAATTCGTGACGAAACTACAAGCCATCTGTCTTTCGTGTGGGGATCCGGCTTCCCGGACACAACGTTTGATTGATGGGAAACCAGCCAACTATGATGATCCGATCATCCTAGTCGGAGCGTCGGAATCGTATGAGCCACGTTGCCGTCATTGCCATGAGGTACCTGGAAAACCGAAGCCGCTCCAATCGGTGCAGCACCAAGAAAATTAAAAAAAGACGTACCGATGATGGTCGTCCTTTGATGTAGCAGCTATTTGCTTCCATATGGAAACGAATAGCTGTTTTTTTGATTCAGCCTGTTTCTTGCGAAAACTGACACGATTGTTCGATAAAGCGAATCGTCTCACGAACAATCAAATCCTGATCATGATCGAGTGTCGCAACGTGATACGAGTTCAGTAAACAGTAGCTTCGTTTATCATTTGTTCCGATGTGCTGGTGCAGATAATCCGAGCTCGAAGGTGGAACGACGTGATCGGTCGCTGAGTAAAGAATCAATGTCGGTAGAAGGATCGATCCAAGGCGTCCTTTTGTTTCATCCATTAGGCGAACAAGTTCGAACGCACAACGGCTCGGAACAAGATCATAGATGATTTCAAAGGCTGCTCGCTTAATGTCCGGTGCGCCTTCCGGTAAATACTCTGGACCGTCCTCGAACGAAAGTGATTCATAGGATGGAACGGAGAGTGCGGCATTGATCGTAATGATGCCGGCAAACGGAATCCCGTCAGCGGCGAGCGACAGCGCAAGCGTCGCACCCATCGATTGACCGATGACGAAGACTTGATCGCATGTTTCTTGTAAACGTTCATAGCCGTCTTGCAGGCTTTGCTTCCAACATCGAGCAGTCGATTGTTCGAACTCGCGGACGTTCGTTCCATGTCCACGTAAGCGCGGGGCATAGACGGTAAAACCTTCAGCAGCGAATGCCTCACCGACGTCCCGGACACTTTGCGGAGTGGCGTTAAAACCATGACAGATTAGAATGCCGATCGATCCACCTTGAAAATAAAACGCTTCAGCACCAGTCAATACAGGATAGTTCATCATTACTATTTTTCCTCCATTCATGAAAAAAACTCGTCGACGTCACTGCTTGGACGCCCACGAGTTTTTCACCGTATCATCCAAAGCCGCGCTTTGCTGGTCGGAGCACCTTACAAATTGCAGGTTGCCGTGAAGTCATAGAGCCAGGTCTCTCGTTCACTCTTGATAAATATCATATTGGAATTGTCGGAATAATCATTGAAACGATGGTAGCACGACCAAAAATGACTTGTCAAATCTTTCTTGACGAATCGTGATCCGTTCATTAAGCTAATTCATAACTTGTAAATCCATCGATATGCGCCAAATGGATTATTTTTGCAAAGTTGGTTGACTTTTAAAGTTTCGACCCGTAATGTAAAAATTAGTTTTACGACATAAGCAACAACGCAACAACACACATACGAATTTCATACCGCAATACTTATCCAGAGAGGTGGAGGGACTGGCCCTACGAAACCTCGGCAACAGACTCATTATGAGCACTGTGCCAATTCCATCAGACAGATGTCTGAGAGATGAGTGGAGTGGATTCTGCCACTGTGCGGATCCAGGTCTCTTCTTGTTTCTCAAGAAGGGACCTTTTTTGTTGAATGAAGGGGGAAAACGGAATGATTGCATTTCATCAAGTCAAAAAAACGTACGTCACGAAAGATCAGACGATTGCAGCGCTCGACGGTGTCGACCTGACGATCGAGAAAGGCGAAATCTTTGGTGTCATCGGCTTTAGCGGTGCCGGGAAAAGTTCACTGCTCCGCTGTGTCAATCTGTTAGAACGACCGACGTCAGGAACGGTGACGGTCGATGGGGAAGATTTAACGCAACTGTCTCCGAAAAAATTACGCCAAGCAAAACAACGGATTGGAATGATCTTTCAGCACTTCAATCTATTGAATGCGAACACGGTCTTTACGAACGTTGCAAAACCACTCGTTCTCGCAGGCGTCAAGAAAGATGAGATTCGCCGTCGGGTGACGGAGTTGCTCGAATTCGTCGATCTCGCGGACAAGGCGGATCATTATCCAGATCAATTGTCGGGTGGGCAGAAACAGCGCGTTGGTATCGCCCGGGCACTCGCGACGCAACCTTCCGTCCTTTTATGTGACGAAGCGACGTCAGCACTTGATCCCCAGACGACACATCATATTCTTCAGTTATTAAAACGGATCAATGCAGAGTACGGGATCACGATTCTTTTGATTACCCACGAGATGGGCGTCATCCGGGAGATTTGCGATCGTGTAGCCGTCATCGAAGCTGGGAAGCTAATCGAGTCAGGAACGGTCTTTGATGTCTTTTCAAATCCGCAGACCGAGACGGCACGGAACTTTGTACGGTCCGTCATGCATGACGAGATTCCAGCGTCGATTCGTCAGTTGATCGAGTCGCGAAATGCGCATCCAATCTATAAGATTCACTTCCTTGGACATCACACCGGACAACCACTCTTGTCGCAAGTCGCAAAACGCTTCGACGTCGATGTCAATATCCTGCACGGTAGCATCACGGAGTTGCAGGAGACGCCGTTCGGCACATTACTCGTTGAACTGATCGGTGAGACGACAGAAGTGAAACGTGCCTTACACTACATCGATCAGGCACAGGTAACCGTTGAGGAGGTGCTCGCTGATGCTAGTTAACTACAGTGATATTTGGACAGCATTTTTGCAGACGATGACGATGGTATCCGTTTCGCTCTTGTTCTCGACCTTGATCGGCTTACCACTCGGTATCCTGCTTGTCGTCACGCGAAAAGGAGCGTTACTTGAAAATGTTCCGTTGTTCACGTTCTTCAACAGTATCGTCAATATTTTCCGCTCGATTCCGTTCATCATCTTACTCGTCGCGATCATCCCGTTGACGCGCTTGATCGTTCAGACATCGATCGGAACAGAAGCCGCAATCGTTCCGCTCGTCTTTTACGCTGCACCGTACATGGCGCGTCTGATCGAGAGTTCTTTACTCGAAGTCGATAAAGGCGTTCTTGAAGCAGCAGAAGCGATGGGCGCGACACCGTTTCAAACGATTTTCCGCTTCCTCCTACCGGAAGCACTCGGTTCACTCATCCTGAACTTAACGATCGCGACGGTCGGCTTGATCGGGGCATCGGCGATGGCAGGCGCCATCGGTGGTGGCGGTTTGGGTGACTTAGCAATTACTTACGGCTATCAACGGTTTGATACGAAAGTCATGATCATCACGGTCGGGATTCTCGTCATCTTAGTCCAAGGCTTACAGACGACAGGCAACATCGTCGCACGAAAAATCAGAAGACATTAATCAAGGGAGCGATTCAGCCATGAAAAAAGCAGTAGCAATTGGAGCAACACTCACGACGATTTTATTTGCCGGGTGCGCAGCATCAGGAGAAGACGAAAAGACGATCAAGCTCGGTGTCAGCGGTTCAGACACACAAGTTTGGGATTATGTCGCCAAAAAAGCAGAGAAGGAAGGCATCAAAATCGAACTCGTCAAGTTCTCCGATTATGTCCAGCCGAACATGGCACTGGCTGAGGGTGAGATCGACGCCAATGCCTTCCAGACGATTTCCTACTTCAACGCTTTCAAGAAAGAACATAACTTGAAGCTATCGCCGATTGCGACGACTGTCATCGCACCGATGGGGATCTACTCGGATAAATACAAGGATGTCAAAGATATTCCAAATGGCGGAAAAATCGCTGTTCCGAACGAAGCGACGAACATGGGACGCGCCCTCTTGTTACTGCAAGAAGCAGGTCTGATCAAGCTACCGGACGACTTCGATGGTAACGGTTCGGTCGATAAGATCGTCGAGAATCCGAAGAAGCTGAAAATCGTTCCGATCGTCGCCGGACAAACGCCACGCGTCTTACCGGACGTCGCGGCGTCTATCATCAACAATGGCATCGCGGTTGACGCTGGCTTCAACCCGATCAAGGACTCGATCGTTCATGAGAACGAGACAGCAAAACCATACATCAACATCATCGCGACACGGACGGAAGACAAGAACAAAAAAGAACTGAAAAAAATCGCATCGCTGTATCAACAAAAAGATGTCGCGGCCTTCATCAAAAAAGAATACAAAGGCAGTACGATCCCGACGTTCGTTCCACTGAGCGACATCGGCGAATAATTTCAAAAGGAGAGTGGACAGTATGACGACACCAGTACGCACGACATGGGTAGAGACGATTGAACAGGATATCGAACAAAAACGGGAATCGTATCTTGAGACAAGTCACCGGATTCATGCAACGCCGGAAATCGGGAACGAGGAATTCTTTGCTTCGCGGCTCCATGCGGAGCGTCTAACGGCGGAAGGTTTTACAGTAGAACTCGGCGTCGCGGGGCATGATACCGCGTTCTTCGCGAAGAAATCGAGCGACCGACCAGGCGCAACGATTGCCTTTCTTGCTGAATACGATGCGTTGCCGAGTATTGGTCACGCGTGCGGTCATAATATTATCGGCACGACGAGCGTCGCAGCGGCGATCGCGCTCAGTAAAGTGCTCGATGAAGTCGGCGGGAGTGTCGTTGTCCTTGGAACACCAGCCGAGGAAGGTGGACCGAACGGCAGTGCGAAAGGCAGTTTCGTCAAACATCAGTTACTCGAAGGAATCGATGCAGCCTTGATGGTCCATCCGTCGGGACAAACACGGATCACGGGTTCTTCCCTTGCGGTCGATCCACTCGACTTTGCCTTTACGGGTCGTCCGGCGCACGCAGCGGCGTCACCGGAAGAAGGCATCAACGCCCTCGACGCTGTCATTCAACTCTTCAATGGAATCAATGCCTTACGTCAGCAGTTACCAGACGATGTCCGGATCCACGGGATCATCACGCATGGAGGCGATGCGCCGAACATCATCCCGGAATACGCAAAAGCACGTTTCTTCATCCGGGCAACGACACGGGAACGATTGAATGCCGTCACGGAAAAAGTCAAAGCCGTCGCCCAAGGCGCGGCACTCGCGACTGGGGCGACGCTCGATGTCATCGCCTTCCAAAATGAAGTCGATAACCTCGTCTTCAACCGGACGTTCGACCGTCTGTTCCAAGAAGAAGCAGAGGCGCTCGGCGAAATCGTTCACTTGGACGAACGACCGGGTCTTGGTTCAACGGACGCCGGTAACATCAGTCAAGTCATCCCGACGATCCATCCGTATATCAAGATTGGACCAGATGATCTCGTCGCCCATACGGAAGCATTCAAAGAAGCGGCCCGTTCAGAAGCTGGAGATGAAGCATTGATCACAGGAGCAAAAATCCTCGCCCGGACAGCGCTTCGCGTCCTCGCTGATGAACGGACGCGCGGGGCGATTGCGCAAGAATTCCATGACCGGAAGAATGGTTATTTGTAAGTGGAAAATAACGACTGGACGCACTGCTATCAAGTGCTCCGGTCGTTTTTGAGATGCAGTCGATTACGAATTGGGGACGGGTGACAGAAGTGGAACGAAATCAAAAAAGAGACAAGACAGAAGCATTTGCGCTTTGTTTTCTTGAAAAAGATATGCTAGGCTAAAGTTGTATAACTCAATAATCCAGTTCTTCGGGGTAGGGTGAAAATCCCAACCGGCGGTGATGCGATCAATCGATCGACGAGCCCGCGACCCATGATGTACGCATCATGGCTGACTTGGTGAGATTCCAGGGCCGACGGTAAAGTCCGGATGGGAGAAGAACGAAACGACGCGATTCAAGCTGTTTTCTGAAAAAATGTTTTCAGGAGACGGTCTCTTTCTGCATGAAAAAATGCAGGAAGCGAACCGTGTATTTCGTGAACCCTTCTATACAGACGCCCCTTTTTCAAGGGGCGTCTTTTTTCATTTGAAAGGAGTGAACGCGATGTCACAGATGATGAGTTATGCCATGCAATTAGCACAAATGTTACACGGACAAACAAGTCCGAATCCAAGTGTCGGCTGTGTCATCGTCAAACAAGGACGCATCATCGGCTTCGGTGCACACCGGTTTGCCGGTGGGCCGCACGCAGAAGTCGAAGCCTTACGGATGGCAGGAGAAGCCGCCCGTGGTGCCGATCTCTACGTGACGCTCGAGCCATGCAACCATCACGGCAAGACGCCACCATGCACGGAAGCAATTCTACAAGCAGGAATCAAACGAGTCTTCGTTGCAACGGAAGACAAACATGCGATTGTCGCTGGTTCCGGAATCAAACGGCTACAGGACGCGGGAATCGAAGTCGATGTCGGCTTGTTACGGCATGAGGCAGAAGCCCTTTACACGGTATTCTGGAAGACGATCGAACGAAAACGTCCGACCGTGACCGTCAAAATCGCTCAGACGATGAACGGGATCGCGGCGACAGGTGAACAGCGCTGGATCACGTCAGAAGAAGCACGCGCGAACGGTCGTGCCCTGCGTGGACGCCACGATGCCATCCTCGTCGGAAGTGAGACGGTGCTCGTCGATGATCCGGCACTGACGTTACGCGCATCGTCAGGCATCGAGCCGATTCGAGTAATCGTTGATCGCCGGGGGCGGATTCCGGAGACGGCGCAAGTCTTCCGCGATGGTAAAAATCCAACCTACTGGCTGACGAGTGTTCCTCGGATTAGTCACGATCAGGTGACGGTCCTCGTTGGTGAATATGAGACGCCGGAAGCGATTTTGAAACGCTTATACGAACAAGACATCCGTAGTGTCTTGATTGAAGGCGGACCAACGATTCAAGCCGCTTTCCTTGAGGCAGATCTCGTTGACCGAATCGAAGTCTACCAAGCCCCATCGATTTTTGAAGGCGATGCGTGGAATGGTCAACACGATATCGAAGATCGTTTTCAAATCGACCAGGTTGAGACGGTCGGACCGGATCTCCATCTGACGTACATCCGAAAGGAGGAGACGACATGTTCACCGGATTGATTGAAGAAGTCGGAACCTTAAAACGAAAGATCCCGCGACCGAACGGGTTAGCGCTTGAAATTGAGGCGCACCGGGTACTCGAAGGAACGAAGATCGGTGATAGCATCGCCGTCGACGGGATTTGTTTGACGGTCACGTCGATGAGTCCAACCGGTTTCACGGCAGATGCCGTCCATGACACGATCCGTTCAACAGCACTCGGTACGTACCGAGTCGGAAGTCCCTTGCAACTTGAGCGGGCGATGCCGGCAGACGGTCGCTTCGGTGGACATTTCGTTAGTGGACATATCGACGGAACAGCCCGACTGATCAGTCGGCGACCGGATGGAGAAGCGATGGTCTATACGTTTGATGTCGGAGCGTGGCAAAAGTATTGTATTCCGAAAGGCTCGATCGCAATCAACGGCACGAGCCTGACGTTGCAACGCGTCACACCGGAAACGATCTCGATTTCATTGATTCCGCACTCCCGTCAACTGACGACGTTTGATCGATTGGCAAGCGGTGCAGTCGTCAATATCGAGTGTGACATGATGGCGAAACATCTCTATCATTTCACGCAGCATGAGAAGCAGACGGACTGGGCAGCATTCTTAGGAGGCGACATGTAATGAACGGATTCGACTTGATTGAAGACGCAATAGAAGATTTGAAAAACGGACGACCGATCATCGTCTGTGATGACGAGGATCGTGAGAATGAAGGCGATCTCGTCATGCTCGCGGAACACGCGACACCGGAAAACATCAACTTCATGATTACACATGGAAAAGGACTCGTCTGTGTACCAGTCAGTCCGCGGATCGCACAGCGACTCGAACTTGCTCCGATGACAGCGAATAATACGGACCCGCATGGGACGGCATTCACGCTCAGCATCGATCATGAAGAGGCAAAGACCGGCATCAGTGCCGAGGAACGGTCGCTAACGATTCAGCGGATGCTGACGGATGGACCGGAACGTTTCAAACGACCGGGTCATATCTTCCCGTTGATCGCAAAAGAGGGTGGTGTCCGGGAGCGACGCGGACATACGGAAGCAGGTGTCGATCTTGCCCGTCTTGCCGGTAGCGATGAGATCGCCGTCATCTGTGAAATCATTAAAGAAGATGGCACGATGGCACGGGTCGACGATCTACTTCTCTATAAGGAAGAACACGATTTAAAACTGGTCACGATCGAAGCACTTGTCGCGTATCTTGAGCGTCCATTGACACGTGAAGCAGAAGTATTACTTCCAACGACGTTCGGAGCTTTCCGGATGATTGGCTATACGACGCAAGACGAGAAAGAACATGTCGCTGTCTTATCCGGTGAAGCGCAAGACGGGATGCTCGTCCGTCTACACTCGGAATGCCTGACAGGGGATGTCTTCGGTTCGAAGCGTTGCGATTGTGGACCACAACTCGATGCGGCACTCGAGCGGATCGAACGAGAAGGTGGAGCCGTCTTGTATTTACGTCAGGAAGGACGCGGCATCGGTCTAATGGCGAAGTTAAAAGCGTACGAGTTACAGGAACAAGGACTCGATACGGTCGAAGCGAACCATGCACTCGGTTATCCGACGGACATGCGTGACTACACGGTCGCAGCCAATATGTTGCGCGATCTCGGCGTGACGAAGATCCGCTTGATGACGAACAACCCGGACAAACAACGGGTGCTCGAGCAAGAGGGGATCGAAATCATCGAACGTGTACCCCATCAAGTACCGGCCGAGCCGGAAAATCAGCGTTACCTAAAAACAAAACAAACGAAACTCGGGCACTGGCTCGACATCCAAGGAGGACACACATCATGATCTACGAAGGTTTCTTAACAGGGGAAGGACTACGCGTCGCAATCGTCGCAGCACGTTTTAACGAATTGATCACTTCAAAACTCGTCGGAGGAGCAAACGACGCTTTCCGCCGCCACGGGGTCGCAGCGGATGCTGTCGATACAGCGTGGGTTCCGGGAGCATTCGAAATTCCGCTCGTCGCGGAAAAGTTAGCGAAAAGCGGTAAGTATGACGCCGTCATCACACTCGGTGCCGTCATCCGTGGGGCGACGTCGCACTATGATTATGTCTGTAACGAGGTCGCAAAAGGTGTCGCAAGTGCCGCGCGCGATACAGGCGTGCCGATCATCTTCGGTGTCCTGACGACGGATTCGATCGAGCAAGCAGTCGAACGTGCTGGCACGAAAGCCGGAAACAAAGGCTACGAAGCTGCGGTTTCTGCGATTGAGATGGCGAATCTTTTACGGACGATTTAATTGAATAGAGGCAGGGTGACGGTACATTCCGTCATCCTGTTTTTTTGCGGAAATCTCTTGAAGATTGAATCAAATTTCAAAAAAAGAATCGTTGATTTGAAATTTGAGGATTCAATTTTAAGTAGAACGGTAATGGTCTACTAAAGAAAGTTTGAAACATTTTCCAATGTTTTTCGTAAATCAGGGTAACGCGTATAAAGGAGGAAATGAATATGAAGAAAGCTAGGTGGATAGCAGCCGGGATCGTTGCAGCATCGATTGGGCTTGCGGGATGTCAAGATGGACAAACAGATACAGGGAGTGGCAGTGGGTCTGGTTCGACGAAGTCGGGGGAACTCTCGAATACGGAATTACTGAATAAAGCGACAGCCGCTCAAAAAGATATTAAATCGTTCCATATGGAAGGGACAGTCAACTCAAAAGCAGGTGAGATGACAGTGGATCAAAAGGTATCCGCCGATATCATCCAGAAGCCGCTTACGATGCACCAGACGATGACAATGAAAAATCCACAGGACGGTAAAGACATGTCGATTGAGAGCTATATCGTCGACGATAAGATGTATATCTCGCAAAACGGACAATGGCTCGTTCAAGATGTCTCGGAACTAGGCGATATGGTTGAAGCAATGGAGTCATCGGCATCGACGGATCAAAATCTCAAGCTGTTGAAAAAGTATAAAGACAACTGGACAGCAAAAAAAGAGGGTGACGTCTATCAAATCGACGTCAAACTAAAGGGTGACGACCTCAAAGCTTTCATGAAGGATTCGCTCGAACAAACAGGACAGATGGCGCAGATGAAAGATGCGATGGATAGCATCGACTATAAGAAGATGAACTACAAGATGACGTATGACGCAAAAACGTTCTATCCGAAGTCTCTCGACATGGACATGGTATTTGCGATTGAAAAAGATACCGAGTTCAATATGAAAAACGCGTCGACGTTCTCGAAATTCAATGAGATTGACGAAATCAAATTACCAGCGGAAGCAAAAGATGCCCAACCGCTCACAGGTGCGACACAATAACGAACAACAAGCCCTTCACATCCAATCGGAAGTGAGGGGCTTGTCTCATTTAGACTTGAAATTGACGTAATACCTCTTTTAATGCTTCCGCCTGCTGTTGACTGACGGAAGTCTGTTCATGCACATCTCGGAACGCTTGAACGGAATGATTGATTTGCTCCGACATCGATTGAGTGCCTTGCGCCCCATCATTGACGGTGACCGCAACGTCATGGATGACACCGAGCATATTTGCTGTCAGTTCCTGAAGTTGACCAGCTTGAGCGGCAAAATGTTCTGCTGCATCACCAAATAATTGCGCATCATCACGGTATTGAATCGAGGCATCTTCGAATAAATCATAGTCTTTGACGACCTTTGTATCGATGAAAGAGAGCATCTCACCGGACGCGGCATTCAAGTGTTCGACGGAATCGATGACGGAGAGTGAGACGTCTTGAATTTGTTCAACGGTATCTCGACTGCTCTCGGCGAGTTTTCGAATCTCATCGGCGACGACGGCGAAGCCTCGACCGACTTCTCCGGCACGTGCTGCTTCAATCGAAGCGTTAAGGGATAATAAATTCGTTTGCGCCGCAATTGAAAGGATCGCGTCAGACAAAACGGAAATTTCCTTAACGGCTTTCGCCCGTGCCATCGCATCTTCCAGTTTATTTTTTGTTTCGAAGAGAATTTGAGTGGCGGTCTGTTTCGCTTCTGTGGCGACAACTTGAAGCGATTCAGCACGACCGCCGACTTCTTGAGCGCGTTTTCCGTTCGCTTCTGCGCCGGAGACGATGTCATGAATCGTCGCTTCCATATCGACGGCAGACGAGTTCATCTCTTCAGCTGAAGCGGCTGTCTCTTGCATACCCGCCGATAAGTTTTCAATCGTATGCGAAGTCGACGCCATATCTTGATCGAGTTCGCTGATTCGACCAGAGACATGACGAGAGGTCGACACGACGTGTGTTGCCGTATCATCGACTTGGACAATAATTGTTCGTAAGTGAGCGATGAATTGATTCATCGACTTGGCGATTTGTCCAATTTCGTCCTCTCGTACGACGTCGAGTTGCGCCGTCAAGTCACCACCTTGTGTTGCGAGTTCATGCGTTTTCGCCTGCAGTTGACGGAGTGGACCGAAGATTGAGCGTAAAATCAAGACGGTGAAGATGACACCGAGCAATCCGACGACACCGATGATCGTGAACAGCATAAGATGCGCCGTATTAGCGGCGCTGGTGATAGCGTCACCATTTTTACCAGCTTGTTGATTATTGTATTTCACGATTTTCGTCAATTGATCCGAAACAGCGAAGTATGAATCACGACTCTCACCTTCATAATAGGTGACCGCTTCTTTTTGAGTTTCTGGTGTACTGAGGACGAGAAGGCGATCAGTCGTCTCATTGAAAGTTTGCCATTTTTTTGTGAGATCATTGAACAGTGCGCGATCGCTTTCTAAATAAATCGTTTTTTCGTATTTCGCGAGATTCGCATCAACGGTCGCTAAACCGTCTTTGACACGCTTATCATAACCGGCTTTGATTTCTGGATCATTTTCTTGAATGTGTAGCAATTCGACACGTCGTAAATCAGATAGAGCAGTATTCGTTTCATGAGATAAGTTCAGACCGGGAATCCAGGACGAGGTGATCGTTTGACTCTCTTGGTCAACACGATTGAGAGAAGAAGCGCCGTATAACCCGACACCAATCAAGCTAAGCAAAAGGATGGAGGACAATAAGATAAGCTTCGTTTTAATCTTCATATGATTCGCTCCTTTTTTTGCAAGATGAACTATTCATTTTCTTGATTATACCGTCACAAGTAAAAAATTTACTTATTATAGAAAAAATTAAAATGTAGAATAGTTTTATGAAAAAATAGTTTGACAATTATCAGTAAATTCTGAAAAAATGGTAAGGAACTATAGATTACATAGAGGGAGGTAAAACGAATGGGAAATTCATTTAGTGACTGGATTGGTAAGGTGTCCAATTTTGTTTGGGGACCACCGTTACTCATCCTGTTAGTCGGTACGGGGATTTACTTGACGATTCGCTTAGGATTCATTCAAATTACCAAACTGCCGTATGCGCTGAAGCTTGCGTTTTCAAAGCATCAGGACGATAAGTCAGAAGGTGACATCAGTCACTTTCAAGCATTGATGACGGCACTGGCTGCGACCGTCGGTACGGGGAATATCGTCGGTGTCGCAACCGCTGTCGTTCTCGGGGGACCAGGTGCGATCGTCTGGATGTGGTTGTCCGGTCTGTTCGGGATGGCGACGAAATATGCGGAAGCGATTCTTGCCGTCAAATATCGCGTCGTCGATGAAAATGGACAGATGGCAGGAGGACCGATGTATTATCTCGAGCGAGGACTGAAGCAGAAATGGCTTGGTGTTCTGTTTGCCGCATTCGCTTCAATCGCGGCGTTCGGGATCGGGAACGGGGTCCAGACGAACTCGGTCGCTCTCGCGATGAAATCGACGTTTGATGTGCCACTTTACGTGACGGGGATCGCGTTGATGGTACTGACGGGTGTCGTCATTCTTGGTGGGGTCAAATCGATTGGAAAGGTTGTTAGTTTATTCGTTCCGTTCATGATTTTCTTCTATGTCGGAAGTGGCTTGCTGATTCTTATCATGAACTATGACCTGATTCCAGGTGCGATCTCGACGATCTTCAGCAGTACGTTCTCAAACGAAGCCATCACGGGTGGGGCAATCGGGGCAGCGATTCGTTATGGTGTCGCGCGTGGTGTCTTCTCGAACGAAGCAGGACTCGGTTCAGCACCGATCGCAGCCGCTGCTGCGAAGACGGACTTCCCGGGGCGTCAAGCGCTCGTCTCGATGACGCAAGTGTTTCTTGATACATTGGTCGTCTGTTCGATCACGGGACTGACGCTCGTCATGGGGGGACAGTTGGACACGAAATTAGAAGGCGTCGAGTTGACGACAGCAAGCTTCGAGGTCTTCCTCGGTCCTGCCGGGAAATACATCGTTACGATTGGTCTCGTCATGTTCGCTTACTCGACGGTCCTCGGTTGGTCGTATTACGGTGAAAAGTCGATCTATTATCTATTTGGTCAAAAATCAATCCTACCGTACCGAATCCTGTTCGTTTTAGTCGCCGGAGCCGGCGCGATGACGACGAACTTGAACATGGTCTGGGCGATTTCCGATGTCTTTAACGGATTGATGGCGATTCCGAACTTAATCGGTTTGATTGGATTGTCTGGCGTCGTCATTGCCGAGACACGACTGTTCCGCGAACAGTTGAGACGAGAAGAAGCGAATCGGAAGGTTTCGTAGGATACATGCTCTAAAAACGAGTTCGTGTATGATGAAGTATGAGAAAAGGGAGATCACGTTCCGGGTCATGTACTCGGATGGTGATTTCCCTTTTTATTTGATCCGAAAGAAATACGAATGTGCATCATACTCGACTCCCGCCTGTGGAAAGCGAGGATGATAAAACATGCGTTGTTAGAGATGGTGATCAAGAGAACAACAAGAGATGCATCACTTTTTACGATAAAGCATCAAGGATTCATAAGGACGTAACGTCAGAGTGTGATCTTCTGTCTGCATCTCCTGGTAGTTGTGAATCAACACCGTATAGTCCGACCCGTCACGAGGTAACGTGAACGTCGTGTCTGTTCCGTAGAAGTTCGAAACGACAAGCAACTCTTCCTCGTTCGTTACGCGTTCGTACGCCCAGAGTGACGGATCGTCTGGTGTCAACAGACGGTACGAACCATCCGTGAGCACGTCATACTGTTTACGGAGTTGAATCAATCGTTTGTAATGATGATAGACCGAGTTTGGGTCTGCGACAGCCGACTCGACATTGATGTGATCATACGTCGGCGAGACCGGGATCCACGGCTCGCTTGTACTAAAGCCACCGTTGAGTGCGTCTGACCATGGCATCGGCGTCCGCGCATTGTCACGCGACTTTTGACGAATCGCAGCGAGAATCGCTTCTTCCGTTACGTCGTTGTCCCGAGCTTTCTGATAGGCGTTCAATGTCTCGACATCGCGGTAGTCGGACAGATCCGTGAAGTCCGGATTCGGCATGCCAATCTCTTCTCCTTGATAGATGTACGGTGTACCTTGTAGACCATGAAGCGTCGTCGCGAGCATCTTCGCACTTTCGACGCGATACGTGACGTCGTCACCAAACCGGCTAACGACGCGTGGCTGATCATGATTGCACCAAAAGATCGCGTTCCATGCTTGTCCGTTCATGCCGGATTGCCAGTCGGAGAAGATCTGTTTCAGTTGCGTGAAATCAAACGGTGCTGCCGTCCATTTCTCACCGTTCGGATAATCGACTTTCAAATGATGAAAGTTGAATGTCATCTTCAGTTCTTGTTCATCAAGCGATGAATAACGAAGGCAGTGTTCAAGTGACGTCGACGACATCTCACCAACCGTCATGAGATCGTGTCCGGCAAAGACTTCTGCGTTCATCTCTTGCAGGTAGTCATGGACGTTCGGTCCGTCCGTATAATACGCACGTCCGTCTCCTGCTGGATCGTTTGGAAGACCTGGCGTCTTTGAAATCAAATTGATGACATCGAGTCGGAAGCCGCTGACTCCTTTATCCCGCCAAAAGCGCATCATCTGATAAACCTCTTCGCGTAAGCGCGGATTTTCCCAGTTTAGATCGGCTTGTGTCTTGTCGAACAGGTGCAAGTAATACTTGCCGGCTACCTCATCGAACGACCAAGCGGGACCACCGAATTTTGATACCCAGTCGTTCGGTGTATCGCGCCAGATAAAATAGTCGTGATAGGGACTATCCGGGTGACGTCCTTCTTCGAACCAAGAGTGCGACGTCGAGCAATGGTTGACGACGATATCCATCATGACAGACAGACCGCGTTGTTTTGCTTCTGCAAGTAACGTCTCGAAATCGGCCATTGTTCCGTAGGATGGATCAATCGCGTAATAATCACTGACATCATAGCCATTGTCGTTCTGAGGTGAGGCATAGACCGGCGTCAACCAAAGGTAATCGACACCAAGATCCGCCAGATAATCGAGTTTGGCAGTGACGCCACGCAATGTACCGGTCGCTTTGCCCTCCGGACTATAAAAACTCTTCGGATAAATTTGATAAACGGCGGATTTGCGCCAATCGGTTGTCGTGATCATGAGATACACACCTTTCTAGAATTACGCTGCTTTTTTCAGGGCAGCTTTTTTTGCGCGTTTCGTTGAGACATAGTGGAACAGGAACGTACAGGCGACAGGGACGATGATCGCAATCACCATGCCGACGATGAATGATAAAATCGAGCCTGGTACGATCGAAATGAAAGCAGGTAATCCGCCAACACCGATTGCAGGAGCAAGAACGCCACTGACGGCGATGAAAGCTGACGCGATTGCTGAACCGACGAGTGCCGCGTAAAACGGATATTTGAATCGGAGATTGACCCCGAACATGGCCGGTTCCGTGATCCCGAAGTAGGCGGATAAAGCGGACGTTGATGCCATGTTTTTATCATTAACGTTTTTCGCGAGGAAAAGCATCGCGAGTGTTGCTGAACCTTGAGCGATGTTCGAAATCGCGATCATCGGCCAGATAAACGTCGTTCCGCTTTGTCCGATCAACTGTAGATCAACGGCGATGAACATGTGGTGCATGCCGGTGATGACGAGCGGTGCATAGAGTGCACCAAAGAGTAGGGCACCGAGTAATGGAACAGCTTCGAACGTATTGACGACACCGATCGTGATCCAGTCACCGACTTGGCGCGTGACCGGTCCGATGACGGCAAGGGCGAGGAATCCGGTCAATGTGATCGTCGTAATCGGTACGACGAGTAATTGAATCGCATTCGGTACCCGTTTTTTAAGCCAACGTTCAATTGTACTCAGGACATAAGCAGCAGCGAGTACAGGGAGAATTTGTCCCTGGTAGCCGACTTTTTCAATTTCAAAGAGACCGAGAATGTTGAACGTCGGGATTTCACCTTTTAGAGCACTTTGTCCGTAGTTCCAAGCGTTTAGAAGGTCGGGGTGAACAAGCATCAGACCCATGACAATCCCAAGAATCTCACTACCACCAAATCGCTTCGTCGCTGACCAACCGACGAGTGCCGGGAGGAAGACGAAGGCCGTATTAGCCATCATATTGATGAGATCCCAAAGTCCTTGTAGGTTTGGATAACGATCGATCATCGTCTTGCCACCGAACTCGATTCCGAATAGATTATTGATTCCCATTAAGAGACCAGCAACGATGATTGCCGGAATGATGGGCATGAAGACATCAGAAAAGACTTTAATCAATTTTTGGAACGGATTCATCTTAGCAGCGCCAGACGATTTTACATCTGCGATCGTTGTTGCCTGTAAGCCGGTCAGTTGAATGAATTCTGCATAGACACGGTCGACGTCTCCGGCACCAATGACGATTTGGTAGACACCCGCGTTCAAGAACGCGCCTTTGACCAGTGGAACTTCAAGTAAGGCTTCTTGATCGACAAGCTCTTGATTCTTAAGCGTTAAACGAAGACGGGTGACACAGTGAGCTGCCTGCTCGACGTTCTCCTTGCCTCCGATGTTCTCAATGATTTGCTCTGAAATCTGACGATAGTTTGGTTTCATCTCGATGCTCCTTTTTGGAAGTGACATACTCGACCACTCTTGAAATGAAAACGTTTTCTTATCTGCGCACACTTATCTTAACTTATCTATATAAGTTGGTCAAGAACTTATATAGATAAGTTTGGTGAGGTAAAAAAGAGAGAACCCGTCATCTACGGATTCCCTCATTTAAAAATGCATATTCAACGACGGGCAATATCAGTGAACTGAAACTTATCGAGCCGGTGACGCGATTCCGTCCGTTCGAAATGCTGTCCTTCATAGAAATACGTATCGTTCGTGACGACGATGACATGCGTCATATCGTGAAGGTCGAGTCGTTCTTGGTCTTCGCGTGTCGCAGGACGGGCTTCGATTTTTCGTTTCGCGTAGCTGATTTGCCGACCAAGTGTCTCTTCGATGTACTGATAGATCGAACCTCGAGCGATGTCAGTCGTTAGTCCGGGCACAAGTGCTGTCACGAAATGATTGATGTCACGGATGACACGTTCACCATCGATTTGGCGAATGCGTTCGATGCGTGTCACGTCCGTTCCTTCTGCCACATGTAATAACGAAGCGAGTTCAGCGGAAGCGGAAAGGACGTCGCAGGATAAGACATCCGTCTCGACGGTATGACGCCCCATACGGCGATGTGCTTCCGAGAAGCTGACGATGCCGTTGAATTGGAACTCGATCGCTTCTTGCGACAGGACGAAGACACCTTTCCCCTGATGTTTACGGACGAAGCCTTTTTCTTGCAGGGCATCAATCGCTTTTCGAACCGTTCCGCGGCTCGCCTCGAATTCATGCATCAATTCCGTTTCAGAAGGTAATTTCGTTTCGGCCGGGAGCGTTCCTTCCTGAATCCGCTGTGCGAGCTCGTGATAGATGTTTAAATACTTCGGCATATGATCCGTCCTTTACACTCAAATAATGCCTTTAGTGTAGCACGGAACGATTACAGGCATCAAAATAGCTCCACCTATGATCCGGACATGACCGGAAAATAGATAGAGCGTAGAAGTGTGAATGTCAGTCAACGAAGATACGTCGAAAACGTCGTTCCTTTTTTGAGGACATCTTGTTTTTCATCGAGAACATCACTCGTCAAGAGTTCAATCGAGTCAACCGGATGTTCCAAGATGAAGCCGAAGTTACCACTCCGTGACTCGGACGGGGCGTAAGTCTTGGCAAGCGACTCCAAATAGACGTCTTCCTCGAGCGTCTTTTCTGTCGCAGCATCGAGTTTGAAGTGGGCGACAGGATTGAACGTGACCGGTTCATTACTTGTATTCTTGATCGTGACCCGTGTCTTGATCAAATCAAAGGATTCATCGTGCGTAAAGCCATGGAAGAAATCAATCATGCCATAGCTTGGACGAGCATGGAATACTTTGATCTCTTCAATCGTCATCTCGATCGGACCAATCTTCCGTGTTTCGTTCACTCGTTTGAATTGTTTAAGCGTCAGGTCGCCCTTATCATCCGTGACGGTCTGATCGATTTTTGTCAAATCGCGATCGTCTGGAATTTGTGGATTCGGGACATAGGCGCTTGTTTTTTCAAGCGATACCGGCTGCTCCTGTTTCGCAGACGCTGGTTCTTTTGGTGTGTCTTGTGATGCTGAAGTGCCACAACCAGCGAGCACCGTCCCGAGCATCAAAGTAGCAAGTATCTGTCTCATGAACATTCTCCTTATTTCTTCGATTTCAAGAGATCGAAGATGATTTTCGCGTGATCCGTATTGTCGACTTGTCCCGCGAAACGTTCTTTGGCAGGACCGAACGCATAGACCGGTACGTCTTCACCTGTATGTCCACCTGTCGTCCATCCTGTATGCGAGTGTTCGTTGAAGATTTCTTCAATCGCATTATCGATCTCGAGTAATTTCTTCGATTCAGCAGCGCGGGAGACGCTATCGATTTCTTTATCCGTCAAGGCGAGTTTGTCCTGATCGATATACGTCGTCAACGTTTTGCGGACGTCCGCACCATCGACGATTTTTTGCGCCATGAAGTCAGGTGTTTTCTTTGCCGCTTTGATCGGTTCAGCGAACCAGTTATAGATACCATCTGCACCGATTGAATATCCACCCGTTGAGTGGTCAGCTGTCGCGACGACGAGTGTATGTTTATCCTTCTTTGCAAATGCGATCGCGGCTTTGAATGCCCGCTCGAAGTCTTCCATCTCACTCATGGCACCGACGATATCATTGTCATGACCGGCCCAGTCGACTTGGCTACCTTCGACCATCAGGAAGAATCCTTTTTTATTCGAGTCGAGTCGCTTAATGGCAGAGTTCGTCATTTGTTCAAGCGATGGGACCGAGTTTTCGCGGTCAATCCGTTTTGGTAATCCGCCATCTGCGAACAGACCGAGGACTTGTTTGTTTTTATCACCTTGCAATTGATCCAGATCCGTGACGTAACTGTAACCGTCTTTTTTGAATGCTTTCGTCAAATCAACATCCGGACGGACGAAGTTCGACTTACCGCCACCGAGCATGACGTCAATTTTATGCTTCCCATTGACGCGTTCCTTGAAGTAATCGTCTGCGATCGCGTTCATGTTCTTTCGGCTCTCATCATGAGCACCGAAAGAAGCAGGTGTAGCATGCGTGATTTCTGATGTTGCGACGAGTCCTGTTGACTTACCCCGTTCTTTCGCTGCTTCAAGGACGGTCTTGACTTCCGATTTATCGTTATCAACGGCAATCGCTGCATTATATGTCTTGACGCCGGATGACATCGCTGTTGCTGCGGAAGCGGAATCGGTGACGTTTTCCTTCGGATCTTCCGGATAAGTCATCTGTTGGCCAACGAGGTATTGGTCAAACGCAGTTTTTTCAGCAACCGGTGTCGATGGATCGTTCTTTAAGTAACGATGAGCAGATGTATACGAGACCCCCATTCCGTCGCCGATCAAGAAGATGACGTTCCGGATTTCCGGTGATTTAACAGGTTTTGTCTTTGCTTCTGCTTCAGGCATCGAGAACATCGTACTGAGGGAAAGGGTTGATAAGGCAAAAATCGGAATGATACGTTTTAATTTCATACAGGTTCCTCCTCGAAAGGTGATGGGGTTTGATAATCGATACGAACTACAAACTCCACCTTACGGGTGAAATATGAAAACCATGTGTATAGTGTGTAAAGCTTTGTGAAGAATCGATAACAAAAAAATGGACCTTCTGAAAAGTCATTTCAGAAGGTCCATTCGTTGCATTAGCGACTCCACCCAATCATCCGACGATACGAGCTAAACGTCGGCCAGGCGAGAATCGCGATTGCGAGCCAGTACAGGAACTGGTTCTCAGACGAGATCAGACCGATGATGCCAGCGAGCAAAATCGTCGTATAGATCGAGAAGGTGATGATGAGTGCTGGATGTAATTTCGGGAAGATCGTGAAACGACCGAGACGTTCATTCGCACCTTTGACATAGAGGCGACTACCGAAAATCAGTAAGACGATTGTCAAGGCTAAGCTGAACAACACGGCATACGTGATGTTAATTTCAGTATTGTACTCAAAGAAGAGCGCAAACGGTGTCGTAATCGTCATCAGGAAGCTTATTGGTTTGTCTAACTCTTCGTAGCCCATACCGAAGCCCAGCTGACCGATGGCATAGATGCTGAAGTACGTGAAGTAGTTCAAGAATAAGAAGAACGTCCCGAGCAATAGCTGACCGATGATATCACCAGCAATCGTTCCGGCAAATAAGAAGATCGTCAAAATCGTCACATCAAATAGAAGGAAAAGACCAAAATCTTGAAGGAGTGACGACCACGTGACGTAATCGAACGGATCGATTCCGAATGCTTGAAGTAATAACCAACTAGCAAAAAAGCCGATGATCGGGAAGACGATCAATGTCACGACACCGATGATCCATTTGATCCAGAACAACCAGACCTTCGGGAATGGGAGTGCATGCAAGATCAAACTACGACCACTTCCACGCTCAGAGCCGAGCATCAGGATTGCAAAGACGGCAATCAGAATTGCTGCGAACCCAGCGAAGAACGGACTGACGAGTACAGTGTTGAGTAGATCGGGTTGCTGAGATACATCGTATTTTTCGAATTCATTGATGACGGTATAACTGCCGAACCCATAACTGAAGATTGCGAGCAGAATGAAACAAGCGAGAGGCCAAATACCTTGCTTGATATGATAGCGGATCAATTGCTTAACCATGTCGTTTCCCTCCAAATGTCCCTAAGAAGTAATCTTCCATCTGCACCGGTAAAGCATCCTTTAAGAGAGGGCTTGTCGTTTCAAGATAACGTGCGCCTTCATCCGATAAGACGAGTAACGTCACGACCCGACCCGTTTGGGATAAGACGTGGAGATCGGCATGACTGAGCTCTGGAACGTCTTCATAGACGACTTGCCATTTCTGCATGCTAGCTTTGGCATCATCGAGTGCCTTCGGTTCGCGGACGAGGTGTTTTTCGATCGTCATGACGCGGTCGGCAAGGGAATCGAGTTCTTCGAGTTGATGGGAAGCAATCAGAACGGCTGTCTGACGCTCCGCAAGTAACGAGACGAGTTGTTTCAGATAATCACGTTTGTTGATCCGGTCAAGTCCATCAGTTGGTTCGTCAAGCAAGAGGACCGGAGCATTGGTTGCAAACGCGAGTTGGAGAAGGAACAGCTGGGCTTGTCCCTTTGATAAGGATGTCACGCGACGACCACGATCGAGATTCGACGAGCGACAATAATTTTCGATATACGTCTTTTCGAAATTCGGATAGAACGCATTGTAGAAGTTGATCAGTTCGCCAAGTGTCATTTGACGATAGACGGAGACGGAGTCCGGAACGAGGAAGAGGTGCTCCCGCGTCTGCGGGACATGGTGAATGGATTCGTTGTTCCATTCAACCTTTCCGCGTGTCGGCTCGAGGGCTCCGACGAGTGTTTTCAGTAATGTCGTTTTTCCGGCACCATTACGACCGATCAACGCGGTGATCGTTCCTGCTGGCAGGGTGAAGGATGCATTTTCATAAATCATGGTACGGTCAATTTGTTTCGTTAGATGAGAAACGGTCAACATGAGGAATCCTCCCTTATGTGTAAGATGAGTTGATAGAGTTCTTCGTTTGAGATCGAGAGTTCGTCGGCGACGGAACAAAGACGGATGAGTGGATCTTGAATAGCGGCTTGTTTGACTTCACTGAGGGGAATATCTGAGATGAAGGAGCCTTTGCCGCGCATCGTGACGATGAAGTTGCGGCTCTCGAGTTCCTGATAGGCACGGGAGACCGTGTTCGGATTGACAAGGAGTGTACCGGCAAGTTCACGAACGGATGGCATCTGTTCGCCGGAGCGGAGTAGACCACGGGCAATCGAGCGGATGATTTGCGTGACTAACTGTTCATAAATCGGCAAGGGACTTTTCGGATCGACGGTGAACATTTCTTCACCTCCTTAAGTGTACTAATTCAATTAATACACCAATTATAGGTAATGATTGATTGTGAGTCAACAACAAAAAGCCTCTTTTTGATTGAAGACCAAAAAGAGACTTTGATTTTATCCGAATATCAGAATGAAAAGAAGAATGATGACAACGATTGTGATGATAGTGGAAAAGAATTTGAATACAAATGAGATAGCACCTGATAAGCCCATCCCGATAATCATACCAATAGGAATCGCAAGCACTGGAGTGAAAATGAAGGAACCTAATACTGCAACGATCCACCCCCACACGACTCGCGATGACCCGGAAGAAGGAGCATTTATTGGTGTATATGTGGACTGAGTCGATTGCGTATCCGAAGTCGTGGATCTAGTTGTTTCATCGTTCGAGTGGTGATAATAAGACTCATAGTTTACATAGTCGTCCTTTGCATCGAATCCATCAAGATACGCATCATATTCTTTTCTTTTTTCTGTATCGAATAATGTTTCAAAAGCTTCACGGATGAGAATGAAATGATTTGGATATTGCTCGTTTGAATAAAGCCGTGCTGCTTGAGCATAGGCTTTTTTGATGGCCATAGCATTTTCATTATTTCCGACAGAAAGGCGTTCATAATAACTTTTGGCTTCTAATTCTTCTAAGGCAAGTAACGATTTAGTCTCGACTTCAACATGGTGAGCTTGTGCATTAGAAGATTGAGTGGAAGAATTTGTATCTTTTAACAGTTGACTATCATAGCGAATACGTTCTTTTGGATCAAGAAGTATCAGATAAGCACGCTTTACATCTGATAAGGACTGACCAGTGAGTGATTCTTTTTTTCGATTATACGCTTGAGTGATTTCATCACGCGTCGCTTTTGGATTAAGCTCTAACAATTGATAATAATTCATTTTTTTCATCCTAACTTATAAGTAATAGATTAAAAAATATAATATCGAATAAAAATGATTAGGAAGTAATTTAAATTTACAAATTTTATATGAATATCTTACGATATATTCTATATTTATACTATAAAGGAAAAAAATAAAATAATAAAAATGATTTTTAATAATATTATGCATTATTGAAGAAAGGCTGATGATTCGTGAAAAGTTTGAATCACTATGAGATTTTTGAAATTTCTTCGGATGCTTCTATTCAAGAAATCAAGCAGGCATTTAAGAGAATGACGATGCGTTATTCCAATGAAACACATCCTGAAGAATTTTTGAATATGAAAGAAATTTATGAAGAATTGACAAATAACGAAAGAAGGAATAAGTACGATGAAGGGCTACGTTTAGGAGAATCGATTTTATCGGAATTGGAGTATTTAGAACGTACTTTGGAACGCGATTATTCTCAAATCGAGTGGTCACGGCTTACTTCGCTGGAACATCATTTATTAGACTCCGAACGTATCGCGAATCTTCTATTGGAGAGTGCACTTTTATTAAATCAGACGAATAAAGGATTAGATTATGCAGATCGACTAAATCGATATAAACAGTTGACTCATCAGAATAGAATCTTTTGGGTGTACTTACTTCGAAAAAATCGTGAATATGATAAAGCGATTAAAGAATTAAAAATAGTCATTTATGAAGAAGAAGAAAAAAATCTTGAGACACTGACGCTGTACGGTGAATTATTGATGATCAGCAATCGAAGAACAGATGCGATGAATCGCTATGAAAAATGGATTATGCAACACGGTGATCGACGTATTCTAATTTGGCAATCCTGGTTAGAAGCTGTTTTATTCTGGGGGCACCGTGAACAACTAAAGACTGTGATGAGCTGGGTGGAGAATCGTTTTACGGAAGAAGAACAGCAACATGTCAAAAACTACATGAATCAAAGTTTTTCTAAAGCAATCGAATTTCAACGCTTTGATGCTGCATATGTTTTGTTTGATGAATGCAAACAATGGGTGGATCATCATTTAGATCAAGAAGGCATCCAATCATTGATTGAATTAGGGGGAGTCATGGAGGAGTTGGAGATGGCAGCAGAATCAAATGCCGTGCCTTGGGAACTTCTTCATCCCGTATATGAATACTTGGAATACATCAAAGAAACAACTGATCAAAACTTGGAAAACTTCCATTATTCCTTTACCTATTTGAAAGATTGGCTATCTGAAAAAGCAGAACATAAAGGGTGGATTGCGAAATTTTGTTTACTCTATCCAAAATCGTATGCATTTCTTGAGAGCGATTTCGATAAGGCATTTGATGTATTTTTAAGGGGAACAAGATGATGCAAGGAAATACTGAATATGGATGGCTTGCTAATTCGATTGAACGGAGCGTTCAACGACGTGAAATAAATGACGTAATGGATTCAATGGTGATGCTCATTAAATTCAAGCATCAAATCAATAAAACCCAAAACCGGATGGATTTAAGTATTGTTGATCGTGATTTTTCTAAATTGATTCATTGTATAGCAGACGAGACGAACGCTACAAAGTCAATTTTGTTACTTCAAGCACTATACTTAGAAATTTCTGCTCCGGCACTGACCTCTTATTTACAATTAACCTTTTCGGAAGTTGGTATTCGAGTGGGCGAGGCATTACCAACGATCGATCAAACAAATGCGAATTCATTTTATCTTATTTTTAAAAGAGTGCGTACTCTCTGCGATTTAGCGAGTCGGCGCAATGTAGATATGTCGAAAACACTTGAGTGGATTGATTTTTCTCTTAATCAAGTAAAACAACAACCGAATTATGATCAGCCTGTACCTCAAATAGAAGTTAAGGATGTCTTAAAAGAGTTAGAGGCGATGATCGGATTATCGAATGTCAAAAAAGAAGTAAAGGAACTGTTGCACTGGCTGGAATTCAATCAGCTTCGAAAACAAGCAGGCTTTAAAACTTCTCCGGTCACACTTCACACGATTTACTCTGGAAGTCCAGGAACCGGAAAGACGACGATTGCCCGCTTAATTGGAAAGTTGTTCAAAGCAATGAAAATCGTAAGTAAAGGGCACGTCGTCGAAGTGACACGTCAAGATTTAGTAGCAGAATATGTTGGGCAGACAGCCATTAAGACACAAAAGCAAATCGATTTGGCTATGGGCGGTCTATTATTCATTGATGAAGCATATACGTTAGCAAGAGGACAAGAAAGTGACTTCGGAAGAGAAGCGATTGATACCCTCGTGAAGGCGATGGAAGATCGACGCGACCAATTCGTCCTGATTCTTGCAGGATACGATCAAGAAATGAAAGGATTACTGCGTATGAACCCAGGATTGGAGTCGCGGTTCACACGGACATTTCACTTTAAAGATTATAAAAGCGATGAGCTTTTGAACATCGCAAAAAAAATGTTGAAAGAACAACAATACCATCTCGAAGAAGGTGCTGAACAGGAATTGAAGTACTTTTTGGAGGGAGAAAAAATGACTGGTAATGGTAGATTTGTCCGAAATATCGTAGAACGAATGATCATTCAAAAGGCAGTTAAAACAGTCGAAGATAAGCATTCAGATTTACAATTAATCACGAAAGACATCGTATTTAAAAGTACGTTGGCGTTGAGTAAATCATGAAATCAAAAACACGATATGCATATGAAATTTATTTAATTGAATCATGGAAAATAATGAAAATTCCATCTGCCATGCACAAAAGATATCTTGAGACGTTACTTGGAAGTGAAGTTATACAAAAAAGTGAAGACGAATGTATTGAATTTAATATGTACTTCGATGCAATCCGTTTTTTTGAACACACACTTTACCCAAATGAACCACAAAAAACATCCTCTCTCTCACAAAAAATGAAGACATCGATATTAAGTAAAGAATATGAAGCCACTTTATATAATCGTTTTAAGTCGTATCGCCAGGTTGCTGTATGGATACAAGATTTAGCATTTCAACAAATTCTTGTAGATATCGCTAGAACACTTAATGCATACAACACGAATGAGGAAGTAGCAATCTTTTTTCAACATAAAGATTTCATAGAGAAAAAATCACATCTATTTACGGAAGGAGAAATTAAGTTGAATCAACTGAAGTTATTGGCTGAAGGGATGCTGGAAGCCACAAAGAATTCACATCCAATCATTCGTCCTGTGACGAGGGAAGATCAGACATTATTAAAACGAATCGAAGAAATAACGGATGAGGTGAAGAAGACTAAACGCCTGACGTTTAAATCTGCTGAAGAAATTAAGCAGTTATTGAATGATTCAAGTGAAGGTGTAGATATTCAAGAAGTTCAGGAACAAGAGCGTCAAAAGTATATTAATACGATCATCCAAACATACGATGTGTTATTCCATTTGGATAGAATGTTACGAATCCATCAACCGGGTGCACTTGCGAATCAGGTAACTCAACAATTAGAAAATATAGAGGTGCAATTACAAGAAGTAAGTCTTGAAGCTATTGCGTCAACAGGCAGACGAATGGATCCAGAGTATATGGTCGGTGTAGGAACGATCCCTTCAGAACAAGCCAATGGCTTAAACCAATATGATGTCGCTGACGAGATTGAAAAAGGTTTTAAAGACATGCAGTCCGGAAAAGTGATTCGCGAATCCAAAGTCATTACAGTATTGAACTAATTATTTAGGAGGAAATATAAATGGGAATTAAAGTAGGTATTGATTTAGGAACGACGAACTCTGCCATTTCATATATCAAAGATGGAAAGCCAGTCATTATCGAGAATAAAGAAGGGGACCGAACGACACCTTCAGCAATGTTTATTAAGTTAGAAAATTCTGGGGCAGAACAAATGATTGTAGGGAAACAAGCTAAAAATGCGATTATCTCATTTCCGAAAGATGTAGCAGTTGAAGCAAAACGATTGATGGGAACAGATGAAAAAATCACATTGGGTTCCAAGTCATATCGTCCAGAAGAGATTGCTTCTCGGATTTTGAAATATCTAATTGCAAGCGCAGAAGAAAGAACAGGAGAAAAAGTCGAGGAAGCAATCATCACAGTACCTGCATATTTTAATGATACACAACGTCGGGCTACTCAGAAAGCTGCGGAAATCGCCGGATTAAAAGTAGAACGTTTAATCAATGAACCAACAGCAGCGGCGATTGCATTTGCTTTTGAGAATTTAGATCAACAAAGTAACATCTTAGTATATGACCTAGGTGGAGGGACGTTTGATGTCTCAATCGTTGAGGTCTTTGAAGGTATGATTGAGGTCAAAGCAAGTTCAGGTAATAACCATCTGGGCGGAAAAGATTTTGATACGATTTTAGCAGAGCACATCATCGATCGCTATGAGATGGAAACGGGGATTTCTCTAGCTGATTTAGAAGACTTTGAGTCCATGTTATTACGAATCGTTCAAGGTGCTGAAAATGTCAAAATTCAATTGTCACAACAAGATGTCGCGAATATGAACCTTCCATTCATCGGTATGCATAATGGAGCACCGCTTTCACTGAATATTGATGTTTCAAAAGATGAATTTGAACGACTCATCCGAAAAGATGTCGAATCGACGCTTTCGTTAGTTGAAGAAGCAATTAATGATTCTGGATTTAAGTCGAATGAGATCACAGATATCATCATGGTTGGTGGTTCGACTCGTATTCCATTAGTACGAAATACGGTAGAACAGCATTTTAATCGCAAAGTCCGCGTAGATATCAATCCGGATGAAGTCGTTGCACTCGGTGCGGCTCTGCAAATGGGAATCAAATCACAAGACCGTGAATTGAAAAAGACTACGGGAAGTGGTCTGATGGTCATTGACGTCTGTCCCTATTCTCTCGGTACAGAAGTGACGCGTTCGTTCTCAGACATGACAAGTTATTACGACGAAATCATTCCACGTAATACGACATTACCAGCAGTTAAACGGAAAATCTATACGACGATTCATGATAATCAAGATTCTGTCGTATTAAACGTCTATCAATCCGAGCAATACACAGGTACGGAGCTTCCTACTTCACCAGGAGTCGTACAAATCAATGACCGCGAGCTCGAATTAAATGGTTTACCGCCACGTCCAGCAGGACAAGTAGAAATCGAGGTCACGTTTAAATACAATTTAAATGGATTGCTTGAAGTGAGTGCTGAAGTACTCGGTTTCGGAATTCAAAAACAACTCGAAGTCAGACCAAAATCAAGCATGTCTCATTTTGAGACACGTGAGGCGGCGGCCACACTCGAACGTGATATCACGAAAACAGAACTATACAATCGGATGAAACCAATCATTTTACGAGCAAATCAAATGAAGAAAACAGCATCCCCAGAGGATCGTCGTAAAATCGAAACATTAGTAGAAGAATTAGAAGATGCAATGATTGGTAATCATACTTCGACTGCAGAACGTATAGAAGAACAATTAACTGATATTCTGATCGACTTGATGTGATGGTGCAGTGAATGATTAATCCATTGGACACTACCCAAGAAACGATGGCAGTATTGCGATTGGCAAGTGAATCGATTTTAAATGGTCAACCTTTTGAAGCGTATACTATCCTTAAAAATAGTTCGCTTCTAGAGACGGATCTCGGAAAGGAACTCGTCAAGCAACTACCATTATATGAAGATGTTGAATCAGATTTAAATCAGATGGCTGAACATATCGAGCACAAGGATTATCAGCAAGCACACGAGATTTCTAAACGGTTACCTGATCTGATTTATCCGGAGATGGTTGAGATTCAACGACTTTCCGTTGCTATTCTGATTGAAGATGATATAGCAATGGGGACGTTCATGAATCGTTTGCCAGATAACCAGCCGTATGTATTGCAGATTCGAAGTCTACTCCATTCGTCTACACCCGTACAAAAAAACACTAAAAAACAATGGGGTGTACTTGCCGGGGCGGCTGGAATTACTTTAGCTGCAGGGATTTTCGGACTTGTCGCAATGAACCAAGAAAATGCGACGAATACCGAGCTGAAGACCATGACTGCGCAACGAGACGAAATACAAAGCCAAATAAAGCAGACGAAAAGTGATGTGGAACAGGCAGAACAGCGCTTAGCTGCCACACAAAAAGAATTAAGTGCTCGAGAAAAAAAGTGGGAGGTTGAGCGGAAAGAACTGGAGAGTCAGCTTGATCGTAATCAGTCCACCTCTAGTGATGTTGGGGGTTTAACCGCCTATGCAAATGGTGATTATGAAACGGCAGTGTCGTTACTGAGTAAAATGAAGCCAGCTGGATTATACAATCAAGAAACAATTGATTTTTACAAATTAATGGCTGGTTATAAGGTTCAGAATGAATCCAAGCAGGCTTTGAATGAGTTCGAAACGTCATATCCTGATTCAGATTATTTGGGTGATGCTTATTTTGCCTACTTAACGACTCTAAAAAATCAAGAAGAATATGACAAAACAAAAGAAGAGATGGAAGTGCGATTTGCTGGTGACTGGTTCATTTCAGCGATGTAACTAGAGGAGGTACTATGGAAGCTTATCAATTACTTAATTTGACTCCGTTAGCCTCAAGGCAGGAAGTTGAAACTCGCTACAAAGAATTATGTGCTACGTATCCAAAGTCTACTCATCCAGAAGAACGGAAAGTCATTGACGAAGCATATCAGGAAATCATGGAGCATCTTAATAAAACGCGCAATCATAAAATATCGCATGGGACTTTACCCGAGACTCCGTCTCAGGAAGAGCATGTTTCAGTTGATCGTGACGAAGCGGCTGTAAAGAATGATCCAAACTCTAAAAAAACAGGTAAATGGAAATTAGTAGTGTGGATCGGAACGGGACTCGTAGCAGGTGTTATGTTGTCGGCTGCCGCGTTCGCTTATTTTGAGAAAGAAAGTGACAATACGCCGAGTTCTTCTCTCGCAAGTGAAACTGCTTCTAAAGCATCAAATACGAGTTCTACTGATAATGACGATGTAGAAGTTGACGACGAACAGAAAGCAGAAGAAAAAAAAGCTAAAGAATTAAAGAAACAAGAAGCACTCGAACAAAAAAAAGAAGATGCAGTCAGTGTAGTCAATGACATTGGATTACGTTTTTATAAAGATCTTGAAAATTCTCTGATCGAGCAGACAGCAAGTGGGATGAGTACTACTACAGCTAAATTTCGTAACGAATTTCAACCAAGTTTGAACTCGCTCCGTCAACATGACTCTATTTTCGAAGGTACGATTGATATGCGTGATGTCGATAGTTCATCTATACGAAGTGTTGATGACCAGCAAATCGTAGCACGAACGACTGCCGACTATTCTTCACGATCCTATAATCCCTATCTTCAGGAAGAACCTGCTGGAAATGCAATCACATGGGAATTGACTTTCACTAAGCAAGGGGACGACTGGTTGGTTGACGGTCGAAAACTGATTAAAGATGAGGCATCGACTGAGAAAATGGCGATTCGCGAAGAAGTTAAGGATGATTTGGCAAGCACCATTAACATGCATGCGATGGAATGGGAAGAAGCATATGAGCAAAAAGATTCAAGCCTTTTCACGCAAGTCGACGCACCAGCTTATATCCAACGCCAAGAAAAGTATTACAAGACGCTTGATCAAAATAGTCGATACTATGAAGGTGAGTTTCTCGGAGTGGAAGTTTCTTATGATTCAGTAGAAGTTACCCAAGGAAAAAACATCACTGCGACAGTTCAAGCAAAAGCAAATTATGATGGAGCTTATTTTGATATGGATACAGATGAAATGGTAGATGTCGATGATACGACATCGACCGTCTTTGAGTACACATTGTGGTATCGTAACGAGGACTGGGTCATCATCAATACAAAAGAACTGAACGGATTCACGAAAGGTGACGTTCGGACGTTCAATGACGATGATTACTCATATGATGAAGATTATTAAAATAGAGATGGCTTCGCGTATACGCGGGGTCATTTTTTATTTGAATGCTTTATAGTGCTATGAGAAGCAAAATAATTTGCTATACTGACGACAGAAGAACCGCCAGGAAGGATGACCGAGATGTTGGATCGATTGAGTGCCTTAGAGGACCGTTATGAAAAACTGAATGATATGTTGGCTGATCCAGCCATCATCAATGATACGAATCAATTACGCGAGGTCTCAAAGGAGCAGTCGCAGCTTGCCCCAACCGTTGAGACATATCGCGTCTATCGCGAGAAGATGGAAGCCTATCAAGAGGCACGTCAGATGTTGACAGATCCGGAGATGCGCGACCTTGCGAAGGAAGAAGTCGCGATGCTTGAGCCGGAGATCAAAGAGCTCGAAGCGAAGCTGAAAGCTTTACTCTTACCGAAGGATCCGAATGACGATAAGAACGTCATCGTCGAGATTCGTGGTGCGGCAGGGGGAGATGAGGCAGCCTTATTTGCGGGTGACCTGTTTAAGATGTACTCGAAGTTTGCTGAGAAACAGAACTGGAAGATTGAGATCATCGACGCGAGCTATACGGAGCTCGGTGGTTATAAAGAAATCATCTTTATCGTCAAAGGAACAGGCGCCTACTCGAAGCTGAAGTATGAGAACGGGGCACACCGCGTCCAACGCGTTCCATCAACGGAATCGGGTGGACGGATTCATACATCGACCGCAACGGTTGCCGTGTTACCGGAAGCAGAAGACGTCGAGGTCGAAATCCATGATAAGGATGTCCGGGTCGATACGTTCACGTCGAGTGGACCGGGTGGACAGTCCGTCAATACGACGCAGTCCGCCGTCCGTGTCACGCACGTGCCGACGGGGATCGTCGCGAGCTGTCAGGATGAGAAATCGCAAATCAAGAACAAGGAAAAAGCGATGAAAGTTTTACGGGCGCGTGTCTACGATAAAATTCAACGCGAACAGCAAGCGGAGTATGATGAAAAACGAAAGTCGGCTGTTGGTACGGGTGACCGTTCAGAGCGGATTCGGACGTATAATTTCGCCCAAAACCGGGTGACGGACCATCGCATCGGATTGACGATTCAGAAGCTTGATCGAATCTTGCAAGGCGAGATGGATGAAGTCATCGATACGCTCGTCATGGAACATCAGGCGCGAGCATCGGAGGCGGCAAACTGATGCGGATCGCAAAACGTCTAAATGAGGCAAAAACGATGATGGAACAAGCAGGACGCGAGGGTTCAAGTGCCGAATGGTTACTCATGCACGTCTTAGAAGTCGACCGGACCGGACTCCTTGTCCGCTTGTCCGATGAATTGACACCGGAGCAGGATTTACGATTCAGTGAATACTTGCTTGCTCATGTTCACGGTGTGCCCGTTCAGCATTTAATCGGCTATCAGCCGTTTTACGGACGGGACTTTCGTGTCACACCGGATGTCTTGATTCCACGACCGGAAACGGAAGAGTTGATCGTCTTCGTGACGGAGCGTCTCAAACGCGAGACGTTCACCGCGGGACAGATCGTCGACATCGGTACCGGTAGCGGGGCGATTGGAATCACGCTCGCCCTCGAACTCGAGCAACCGGTCACGACCGTCGATATTTCACCAGCTGCAATCGCGGTCGCGAAGCAAAATCAAGCAGCGCTTGGTGGAGACGTGACGTTCCTTGAAGGAGATTTACTCGCACCGCTCGCAGATGATTCCGTCCGGGTGCTCGTTTCGAACCCTCCTTATATCGAGGAAGAAGAATTACTCAGTGAAGTCGTGTTCGATCATGAACCGCATCTCGCCCTGTTTGGCGGAAAAGACGGTCTCGTCTTTTACCGACGTCTCGTCGAGGAGAGTGGACGGGTCTTACGCGACGATTTCCGACTGATTGCGTTTGAAATTGGACACAATCAAGGACCAGAAGTGCAAATGATGTTAAAAGAACGTTATCCAAATGCGGAAACGGGTATTTTAAAAGATATAAACGGTAAAGACCGTATCGTGTATGCGGAACGAAAGGATTGTACAGCGTGAAGACGGAAATGATTGACTTACAGACGATGGATGAAGCAGTTCGGTTATTGCAGGAAGGAGAGGTCGTGGCGATGCCGACCGAGACCGTTTATGGTCTCGCAGGAGACGCAACGAACGAAGCGGCTGTTCGGCGAATCTTCGCCGCGAAGGGTCGACCTTCCGACAATCCACTGATTGTCCATGTCGCATCCGTAGAACAGGCACATCAGTTCGTCACGCACATTCCAGATGTCGCGGCACGTTTGATGGAGGCGTTCTGGCCAGGAGCCTTGACGATCATCCTCGAATCGAACGGCACCGCATCCACACTCGTCACAGCAGGACTAGATACGATCGGATTACGGATGCCAGACCATCCGCTCGCGCTTCAATTAATTGAAGCGACAGGGCTGGGCCTCGCAGCACCGAGTGCCAACCGTTCCGGAAAACCTTCACCGACGTCATCTGCGCACGTCGCATATGACCTCTCGGGACGCATCGCTGCGATCGTCGATGGAGGGGAAACGGGCATCGGGGTCGAATCGACTGTCATCGATTGTACGATGACGCCACCGGCGATTTTACGACCGGGTGGCGTGACACGCGAACAAATCGAGTCGGTCATCGGTCCTGTCACACTCGATCCTGCCTTATCGATGAAAGATGTTACACCGAAGGCACCCGGGATGAAATATACCCACTATGCGCCGGAAGCAACACTGTCCGTCGTCGAAGGGGATCTTTCATTCTTACAGCAACTCATCGATGATGCGCGACAAACCGGACACAAGACGGGCGTTCTCCTGTTTGACGGGGAGGATGTCGACGCAGATGTTCGCTGCTCCCTTGGTAATTCGATGGAGACGGCGGCACAACGTCTTTACGATTGTTTACGGCGATTTGATCAGACGACGGTGGATCAGATTTTTGTACGAGACCTATCAGAAGAAGGGGTGGGGCTTGCGGTCCGCAACCGCCTCCATAAAGCAGCAGGTGGTCGGGTCATTCGCCCTTGAAGAAGGAGGATACGGAGATGAGCACACGTCGCGTTTTATTCATCTGTACAGGAAATACATGCCGTAGCCCGATGGCGATGGCATTACTACGCTCGAAGGTCGCTGATCAGGAATTCGACGTCCGTTCAGCAGGACTACGTTCGATGCAAGGATTTGATGCGTCCGAGAACGCCTTACAAGTGTTGCGCGAGCGCGGGATCGAACTCGAGCACTATACGCAAGTCTTTGATGATGTACTCGGACGTTGGTCTGATATTATCTTGACGATGACGCGTCAGCACAAGCAGGAAGTCGGTGAACGCTATCCGGAACTGAAAGAACGGACGTTCACCTTATATGAATATGTGACAGGGCTTGAACGGGATATCAACGATCCGTACGGCGGATCGATGAACGTCTACCGGCAAGTACGTAATGAACTCGAACCCCTCGTCAACCGTCTTGTGTTAAAATTGACGCAGAACGGAAACGGAAGAAAAGCTCCGGATACACGGAAACTTCCGAAAAAACAACCTAAACAAACGGGGGAATAGTAAAGATGAAAGTAGCAATCGGCGCGGATCATGGCGGTTTTAAGTTAAAGGCAGAAATCAACGACCTCTTACAAGAGCTCGGCATCGACTATACGGACTTCGGTACGCATTCAGCCGACTCGATCGATTATCCGGATGTCGCGATTCCAGTCGCTGAGGCAGTCGCAAGCGGAGAGTTTGATCGTGGTATCTTGATTTGTGGAACAGGGATCGGGATCGGAATCGCAGCGAACAAAGTCAAGGGCATCCGAGCAGCACTCGTCCATGACACGTTCAGTGCGAAAGCGACACGTCAGCACAACGATTCGAACATCTTGACGATGGGCGAACGCGTCATCGGTCCAGGACTGGCTCGTGAGATCGCACAGCTTTGGCTTGAAACGGAATTCGAAGGCGGACGTCATGAGAACCGCGTTTGCAAAATCTCAGATTATGAGGTGAAGTAATGGACTTGACACGCATCCAGCACGATTTAGAAGAAGCACTGAACGCTCTGGATGAACGATTTTCCTTAAAAGGAAAATTGCTCGTGATCGGCTGTTCGACGAGCGAAGTCATCGGTAAACAAATCGGCAAGGCCGGTTCGCCAGAAGTCGCGGACGCGTTGTTCGACGTATTCGATGCCTTTCGGCGGTCGCACCAAGTCGATCTTGCCTTCCAAGGCTGTGAGCATATCAACCGAGCGCTGACGCTTGAGCGGCAAACAGCAGAACGACTCGGACTCGATCCAGTGACGGTCGTTCCGGTTCCGGAAGCCGGTGGGTCGATGGCGAGTGCTGCTTATCAGCGCTTCTCGGCACCGGTCGTCGTCGAAGCGATTCAGGCAGACGCCGGGATTGATATCGGGGACACGTTCATCGGGATGCACTTGAAGGCTGTTGCGATTCCTGTGCGCTTGCCGCACAAGGAAATCGGTGAGGCACATGTGACGGCAGCCGTGACACGACCGAAATTAATCGGTGGAGCACGTGCTAAATACGAATGATTGATGCAAGGGGTTGCGCACCCCTTGCTTTTTTGATGTTGTTTTTAGGGATGCCGGGAACGAAACATTCGTGTTAAGATAGGTCTATCGAAATGAAATGGGGGAATTCAGATGGAACAAACACCGCTTACGTATCTGAAACAACAAGATGAGGCACTCTTTTCGGCAATGCGCCAGGAACTAGGTCGTCAACGGGATAACATCGAATTGATCGCATCCGAGAACTTCGTCTCGCAAGCTGTCATGGAAGCACAAGGCAGCGTCTTGACGAACAAGTACGCAGAAGGTTACCCAGGTCGCCGTTATTATGGTGGCTGTGAGTATGTCGATCTCGCTGAGAATTTAGCACGCGACCGCGCGAAGGAAATCTTTGGGGCGGAGCACGCGAATGTGCAACCACACTCGGGCGCACAAGCGAACATGGCGGTCTACTTCACGATTCTCGAGCAAGGCGATACGGTCCTCGGGATGAACCTCTCGCACGGTGGCCATCTGACGCACGGTAGCCCCGTCAATTTCTCCGGTGTCCAGTACAACTTCGTGGAATACGGTGTCGATCAAGAGACAGAGATGATTGATTACGACGTCGTCGCACAATTAGCAGAAGAGCACAAACCAAAATTAATCGTCGCGGGCGCATCGGCGTATCCGCGCGTCATCGACTTCAAACGTTTCCGTGAAATCGCAGACAGCGTCGGTGCTTACTTGATGGTCGACATGGCACACATCGCTGGACTCGTCGCAGCAGGTCAGCATCCGAACCCGGTCGAGCATGCACACTTCGTCACGACGACGACGCATAAGACGTTGCGTGGTCCACGTGGTGGGATGATCCTCTGTAAAGAAGAGCATGCGAAAGCGATCGATAAAGCGATCTTCCCAGGAATTCAAGGTGGTCCACTCATGCACGTCATCGCCGCGAAAGCTGTCGCGTTCGGTGAAGCACTGGCACCTGAGTTCAAGGACTACATCGGTCAAGTCGTCACGAACGCGAAAGTCCTCGGTGAGGAATTGACGAATCGTGGACTCCGGATCGTTTCAGGCGGAACGGACAATCACTTGCTCCTCGTCGACTTGCAACCGCTCGGGATCACAGGGAAACTCGCAGAGCACGCGCTTGACGAAGCCGGTATCACGGTCAACAAGAACACGATTCCGTTCGACCCAGCGAGCCCGTTCGTCACGAGCGGTATCCGAATCGGAACGGCTGCGATGACATCACGTGGCTTCAAGGAAGCGGAGATGAAAGAAATCGCCGAGTTGATCGAACTCGTCTTGAATCACCCAGAAGAAGCAGACGTTCTCGCACAAGCACGTGAGCGTGTCGTTGCTTTGACAGGTCGTTTCCCACTCTACCCAGAGCGCGGATGATCGTCATCCCCTTCGTCCTTTTCGTTATGAGAAGGGGAAGGGGATTTTTGTTTGTCTAAAAAAGGAGGCGTACGATGTATATTCTAGTCGTTGAAGATGATCCACATATCCAAGCACTTGTCGTATCGACGTTACAAGCCGACGGACATTCCGTTCGAGCGACAGCAAACGGAAATGAAGCGCTCGCTTGGATTGACACGATGACGTTCGAAGCAGCGGTGCTCGATGTCTTGCTTCCCGGGCAGACCGGTCTCGTCCTGTGTGAGCGATTACGGCAAAACGGGGACATCCCGATCTTGATGCTGACAGCACTCGGTGAGCTGACGGATAAGCGGGACGGCTTTGCAGCCGGTGCCGATGATTACATCACGAAACCGTTTGATCCGGAAGAATTAGTGTTTCGGCTTCACGCCGTGGCGCGGCGCTATCAAAAAGCGGCGCAACCCGTTCTGCATCTCGGAGATGTCACGATCGATAAACGCAGTCAGCTCGTGACGATCCAGTCGACCGAGTGGACACTTCCGCGGCGCGAATTCGAATTATTACATCAGCTGGCGAGTTTTCCGGGACGGGTCTTCAGTCGCGAGGAATTGATTGAACACGTCTGGGGACTTGATTTCATGGGAGATGACCGGACGATTGACGTCCACATCAAACGACTCCGTGGACGCTTAAAGGAGACGAATCAGGTGAAGATTGAGACGGTTCGTGGACTCGGGTACCGGTTGGAGGTCGAATCATGAGATCCCTCTATACGAAAATCGTCGGACTCGTCTGTGTCGTTCTACTCGTGTCCGCACTGTTAGCGCTTTTAATCAGTAACATTGCCTACTATTCGTTTTGGCAGGACAGCTATAGCCAAAAAGTTGAGGAAGCGGTCGAGACAGCGATTGATTATTACGAGACGCACGGTGACGGAAAGACGGAATCGTTTTACCGGATGTTACAAGCGACTGGCTTTCAACTATATGTACAAACAGATGACGGAACGGAGCGTTACGGAAATCCATTTCGTGATGAAACGCTCTCAAGTCAAATCGTCGAGCAAGTGAAAAATGGTCAACCGTACTACGGGATGCGTGAGTATCCGTTCCACCTCTTCTTGCTCGGTCTATTCGACAATGAAGTCATCAATACGTACGGGACGTCAGTCAAGACGGCGCAAGGAACGGATGCGATCTTCGTCCGGCCGGACTTGAGTCGGCAAATTCGTGAGTTGCACCTGTTCGTCGGTCTGTTTCTCGGACTGCTGGTCGTGATCAGCTTCCTCTTGCTTGTCTTCTCCATCCGGTATCTCGTGCGTCCGATCCGGCGCCTGACCAAAGCGACGGAACAGATGGCGTACGGTGACTACGGAATCCGCGTCGGAACGAAGGCACGCGATGAGATTGGAGAGCTGTCCCGGCGATTTGACGAGATGGCAACGGCAGTCGAAGCGTCTGATACAGAACGACGCCGGTTCGTCGCAAACGTTTCGCATGAATTTCAGTCACCGCTGACGACAATCTCGGGGTACGCGGGACAACTCGACGTGACGGGAGAAGACGTCAGGAGACGGGCAATCATTCAACAAGAGGCAGCACGAATGTCGGAGCTGACGCGTCAATTATTGATCTTAGCGAAGCTCGATGAAGGACGGCGCTTCAAGCGGCAAGCACTCGATCTACGCGCGAGTTTAGAGACGACACTCGCAACACTTGCCTTTCAGCTCGATGAGCAAGGCATCGCCGTCGCACTCGATGTATCGCCAGCGCTACAGATTCAAGCAGATGCTAGTGCGCTCGAACATGTTTTCCAAAACGTCATTCGAAACGCTGTTTCGGTCTCAGCCGAAGGAGCGACGATTCACATTCAAGCGGAAGAACAAGTGAATCAGGTCATCGTCCGAATCAAGGACGAAGGACCAGGCATGACCGAACAACAGATGGAACATGCCTTTGAACGCTTTTATCAAGGTGATGTATCCCGCACGTCGCGCGGGACGGGTCTTGGGCTTGCGATCGTCAAAGAGACGATGCGCCAACTTGGTGGGGATGCGAGCTTGTCGTCCGATTCATCCGGTCTGACTGTGACATTGATTTTTTTACGTACTTGACGCGTGCGTTCATGTTCCGTTCATATTGCAGTCGTATCATCAATCCTGTAGCGAACATACAGGAGGGATCATGCAATGAAACTAGGATGGAAAGAACTCGTCCGGATGAAAGGACGATTCAGTTGGATGACGATCGTGACGATGTTGATCGTTTTATTGATTTTAATGATCACCGGTCTTGCAGACGGGCTGGCCTACGACAATGGGGCTGCCGTCCGTAATCTGCCGGTCGAGCAGTTTGCACTGAGTAAAGATGCGGAAGGGCAGCTGACCCGTTCATTCTTACGGGCGGATGAGACACCGAAGGGCGCGGAAGCGCTCGGTGTCCAGAACATGGTGCTTGAGAAGAAGAATGGAACGAAGGATGATGTGACAGTCTTTGCGTTACCAGAGACGACGAACTATGGTCCAAAACAGTTGCAATCATTGCAAAAAGGAGAAGTGCTCGTTGATGCCGCGTATGCGGAACAACGCGGAACCCGTGTCGGCGATACGATCACCGATTTTCGGACGAAAGAGACGTTCCGGATTGCCGGCACGGTCACGGACGGACGTTATAGTCACGCACCTGTCCTCTGGATGACGGATGAATCGTGGCAAGCATGGCAATCGAAGATGGGGGCATCATACGTCTCAGCGTACATCGGTCAGTCATTACAAACGGATCAAGCGGTCTTCTCAAAACAAGCAGTCGTTGAGAATGTGCTAGGCTATGCAGCGGAGCAAAACTCCTTCCAGATGATGCGGGTTGCACTCGTCGTCATCGGGGCATTGATTCTGACAGCTTTCTTCTATATCTTGACGATGCAGAAGATGAAACAACTTGGCGTCCTAAAAGCAATCGGCATCCGAACACGGACGATGGGTGCGAGTCTACTCGTACAAGTCATCCTCCTGACGAGCCTCGCCTTTGGTGTCAGTGTCGTTATCACCTATCTGACGAGCCGCTTCTTACCAGCGGATCTTCCCTTCCGATTTGAATGGTCGACGAGTCTGATGTACGGCGGCATTTTACTCGTAACAGCGATCCTCGGAGCGCTCGTTCCGTTACGAATGGTGAAAAAACTTGAGGCGGCAGACGCGATGGGAGGAATGAACGGATGATTCAGTTAGAACGGATTGAACAGAGTTATGGTGAGATGACCGTCTTGCACGATATCAACTTACAGGCAGAAGCAGGGGAACTGATTGCCCTTGTTGGACCGAGCGGGAGTGGGAAAAGTACACTCCTTCAGTTGCTCGGTTTACTGCAGACACCAACAAAAGGTGCCGTCTATTTTGATGATACGTGCGTCAGTGAAGCATCGGGCGAAGAACGTCGTCGCTTACGTCTTGAGGAAGTCGGGTTCATCTTTCAGGAGTCGCATCTCGTACCCTTTTTGACAGCCCAGGAGCAACTGGAACTCGTCGCAAAAGAAGCTGGACGAACAGTGGATACGGTCGCAGCACTAGCCATGTTCGGACTCGAACATCGCAAAGATCATTTGCCGCATGCGTTATCGGGCGGTGAGCGTCAACGCATCGCGATTGCCCGCGCCTTCGTCAATGATCCGCAACTTGTCTTAGCGGACGAGCCGACCGCAAGTCTCGATTATGCGAATGGGCGTCGAGTGATGGAGCTATTACAACGGCAAGCGCATGAGTCAAACAAGACGATTATCGTCATCACTCATGATGAACGGATGCTTGACGTCTGTGATCGCATCTGGCGGATCGAGGATGGAAAAATTCATACAGCATAAGACAACGAATGGATCGCTTTCGAGAGAATGGAAAGCGATTCTTTTTTTATATTCAATCTTGTAAGAGGAGGCGATGTCATTCCAAAAATTTGCTATACTTTTTAAAAAAGGAAATGAAGGAGTTTACGCGTTATGAATATTATGAAGTTGACCCAAGCCGAGCTCGCGTCGACGACAGGAAGCCAGATGTTGAAATGGTTGGAGAAGAAGAGTACGACGAAATCAGAATACAAACGACTGTACGAAGATTTCAAGACGATCATCATCATGCAACAAGCAGGCTTTTATGAACAAGCGGATGCACGGCTTCTGCAATGGAAACATTTACCGATGCCGGTTGAATATTATACATATCGTCTTGCGATCGCCTCAAAGGCAGGCGGACGACGTCTTGCGAAGAAGCGATTCAAGGCGCTGCCGGAAGCGATTCAGAAACATGACAAATTAAAACAGTGGCGCCAAGCGGTGAATCAGAATCAATGGTGGATGGCAGCAACTGGAGTAGCGGCGGCCGGCCTCTTATTCATAGGTATTCAAGCGTGGTCTCCTAATTCAGAGAATGTTGCACCGAAAGAAGAGACCGATCAAAAAATTGCGCAACAGTTGGCTGCCTTACAAACGGAAGTCGAGCAATTAAAAAAAGAAAACGAGAAATTGAATACCGATCAGAAGGAAAAGACGGAAGCGGAAGTAAAACAAGAAGAGTCGCCGGTTAAGGAAAAGAAAACGACGAAAACGAGTGGTCTGAAACCGGAAGCCGCATTAAAGGAAGCGGTTGCGGCTGTCCAAGCAAAGGATTATCAAAAAGCGAATGACCTGTTGAGTGCAGACGTCTTGAAAAATAAAGAGACAGCAGGCATGGCACGTTTTTATAAGTTGATTGCCGCTGGTAAGTTAAAGAAGACGACACAGGCGGACTATATTGCTTACCGTGAGGATTTTCCGAAGTCGGGTTACATGAGTGATGTCCTCTGGATGCAAGCGGTCTATGAACAAAAATATAAAAAAGGTGATTATCGCGCGACCTTGCAAGAACTCGCACAACAGCCGGACAATGAATGGTCTTACGCGGCGAAAGCGATTCTTTCCGGCAAGAGCACGCTCGGGGACTGACGAAAAAACAGTTCCCAAGCAGTGCGCTTTTAGAGTACAATGCGAAAAGAGAATGGAGAGGAGATGCAAACAATGAGTAAAGTACATGTATTTGATCACCCATTGATTCAGCACAAGATGACGATCATGCGTAAGGTCGAAACAGGAACGAAACAATTCCGGGAACTTGTCGACGAGGTGGCTTCATTGATGGCATATGAAATCACACGTGACCTTCCACTCACAGATGTCGCGATCGAGACACCGGTCACGAAGACGACGCAGAAGATGATCGAAGGCAAGAAACTCGGGATCGTCCCGATTCTCCGCGCCGGTCTCGGGATGGTCGACGGCATGCTCCGCATGATGCCAAACGTCAAGGTCGGTCACATCGGTTTGTACCGTGATCCGGAGACACTCGAGCCAACGGAATACTACCTCAAGCTCCCAACAGACGTCGCAGAACGTGATTTCGTCGTCGTTGACCCGATGCTTGCGACAGGTGGTTCGGCGGCAGACGCCATCTCCTCCTTAAAGAAACAAGGGGCGAAGAGCATCAAGCTCGCATGCCTCTGTGCAGCACCTGAAGGCGTCAAACGCGTTCAAGAAGAACACCCGGACGTCGATATCTATCTTGCGGCACTCGACGAGAAGTTGAACGACCACGGCTACATCGTCCCGGGACTCGGTGATGCAGGAGACCGTCTCTTTGGAACGAAGTAAAAAATAGTAAGATACATGAAAAGGCCGCAGACGATGATCTGCGGTCTTTTTCGTTGCTATTTCGTAAACTGCGCAAGACTGCTGAAATATGCTTTAATGAAAAAAGGAAAAAAGGAGGAAGTCACCATGCCGATTACAGTCATGCCGATTTTCGGGACTCGACCGGAAGCTATTAAAATGGCACCGCTCGTCAACGCCCTGAAGCAACACCCTGCTTTTGATGTTCACGTTACGATCACTGCCCAGCACCGCGAGATGCTCGATCAAGTACTTACCCTGTTCGAAATCGAACCGGATCATGATTTGAACATCATGAAGCAACGTCAGACACTCGTCGATATCACGACGCGTGGTCTTGAAGGACTCGATGCGATCATGAAGGAGATCAAGCCGGACCTCGTCCTCGTCCATGGCGATACGACGACGACGTTCGTCGGAAGTCTTGCTGCCTATTACAACCAAATCGTGGTCGGTCACGTCGAGGCAGGGCTGCGCACGTATAATAAATACTCACCGTTCCCGGAAGAGGTCAATCGTCAATTGACATCGACTCTTGCGGACCTGCACTTTGCTCCGACCGCACAAGCGGCAGCGAACCTTGCGTCCGAGAATCGTCATGTTGGCGTCTACATTACGGGGAACACAGCAATCGATGCCCTGCAAACGACGGTCCAAGCCGATTACGTCCATCCGATGCTTGAGACGGTCGGGGATCGGAAGTTGATCTTGATGACAGCGCACCGTCGTGAGAACCAAGGCGAGAAGATGCATCAGATGTTCCGCGCGATTCGTCGTCTCGTCGATGCATTCCCGGATACACACGTCGTTTATCCAGTTCACCTTAACCCAGTTGTTCAGGAAGCGGCGAAGACGGTCTTTGAAGGACATGATCGGATTTCGTTAATTGCTCCGCTCGACGTGTTCGACTTCCACAACTTCGCGAGTCGTGCTCACTTAATCTTGACGGACTCCGGTGGTGTTCAGGAAGAAGCACCGTCACTCGGTGTTCCGGTTCTTGTCTTACGCGATACGACCGAGCGTCCGGAAGGAATTACTGCTGGGACGTTAAAGCTTGCCGGAACAGAAGAAGAGACGATTTATCAGATGGCAACCGAACTGTTGACGAATGACGCACTTTATAAAGAAATGGCACATGCCTCAAATCCATACGGTGATGGTCATGCGTCAGAACGGATCGTCCAAGCCATCCTGCATCACTTCGGTCAAGGGGAAGCGCCGGCACCGCTACTCACGCAATGAGAAACGACTAGTACTCTCCGAATCGCTTATATTCACTTGCTTTCCTCAGGCGAGACGCAAGCCGCGCCTCCATCGTTCTTAGACGAGGAGTCGGGTCTCACTTGTCTCTGACAGCACAAAGACTTGTGCTTTTTCCTGTAGGAGTCGCGTGAAATAAGCGATTCTTTTTGTTTTAGTACATCTATGGCGACAAGAGGTTTTAGTTTATAGGAATAACATCTTTAATTCTTACCATTTCCACTAAAATCAGCCCATTTGTTTAGAAAATGTAAAACCAGATGACCTTGAAACTGGAAGATAAACCATGACGATTCAGGCTGTGACACACCTCACGATTGAAAAATTGGAAATCGTTGAAATCTATTGTTACAAACAGATGTCAGAGCTGTTTTTGTGTCCCGATTCGGAAGCGTTTACAATTGTGAACAGAAAATGTTTTTTCACAAAATCGACACAAATCAATTTTAGAGGTCTTGTTTCGGTTGAGGTAGCACGATATAACGTTACTATTCAACGGTTTTGTTCACCATATGAACAATCTCTATAACCGTTGATAGTACTACATATTTTCTTCACATCTTCGTGAAATGAGTTGCACGTATGACATCTGTGAAAACCTTATCATTCGTTGATATGTATAGGTTTTTTGGCTCTGTTTTTATTGTGAATTCATTTGACTATGAAAGCTGCTTCATTGTATTCTTGACTAGTATGAAAATCCGCAAATTGTGGGAAAGAAAAAGAACTCGCAATTGGGAAAAAAGGGGGTCGTCTCTAGTGCGCCAAAGTGGGCTCGCGAAGAGTATGGTCATGGCCTCGCAAATTTCGACGGCACTGGCTGCACCGATCGTCATTGGCTTTTTGGTTGGGAACTATGGGGAACAACAACAATGGTGGGAAAAAATGGGTGCGACATTCGCCGTGTTCATCGGGATTTTCATCGGCATTCTTTGCATGATCGCCATGATCAGGCACTTGTTAGGGGAGAAGACATGAACATCATCCTTCAAGATGCGTTGTATCGTGCGTACTTACGATGGTTTGGACTCTTTTACGGAATCCTGGCTGTCCTGCTGCTCATCGGACGCCCGAGTGACCCGGTCATTTATGGACTAGCACTTGGTGGAACTGGCAGCTTTCTGATCTTGACGCTTCAACGATTAAGCGTCGATCGTATGTATCGTGTAATTGAGACCGGGCGCAAGCCAGTGTCTCGAGGGACCGTTTCACGCATGGCGGTCGCGGTACTTTGTGTGATGATCGGTTTGAAATATCAAACTGAATTGTCATTAACTGCGGTGGTAATAGGCCTTCTCGCCGGCCACGTCATACAATTTTGTGAGTTCTTGACTCACGAACTCAAGCGGGAAAAGAGGTGAATAGTCAAATGAACCACGAAATGCCACTTTACGAAATCCCACTCTGGGGTGACTTCGTTCTGTACGGTAGCTGGACGAACTTGATCACAGTATTAATTGCTGCTGCTCTCGTCTTCTTGATTGCCGTGGCCGGTACGCGACGTCTTGTGATGAAGCCAACCGGTGCTCAAAACGTGATGGAGATGTTCCTTGAATTCGTTCGCGGAATCATCAGCAGCACGATGGACTGGAAAACAGGGGGTCGCTTCCTTACGTTCGGAATGACATTATTCCTGTTCATCCTTGTGTCCAACATCATGGGTCTCCCATTCAACGTCGTGACGGGACACTACATTTGGTTCAACTCACCAACTGCAGATCCTTACGTGACACTGGCACTTTCATCTCTCGTAGTAGTCTTAAGTCATTACTACGGTGTGAAGATGCGAGGCTTCGGCGCTTATGCGAAAACATTCATGACGCCGATGTTTATCATTACCATCATCGAGGAGTTTGCAAACACGTTGACGCTCGGTCTTCGTCTTTACGGAAACATCTTCGCTGGTGAAATCATGATCGGAATCATTCTTTCGATCGGTATCGTCTCTGGTACGAACGATTTCCAATTCCTCGGACCAGTCGGCGCGATCATCTCGGGTATCCCGATGTTGATCTGGCAAGGATTCTCACTCTTCATCGGTGGTATCCAAGCGTACATCTTCCTTATCCTGACGATGGTTTACATCGGACATAAGGCAGCGCACGACCATTAATTCGAAGGTAAAGCATCCGCTTTTCCGATAACAGCACGACAAATCAATGAACATACTCTAGGGAGGCAATTTATCATGAATCTTATTGCAACAGCGATCATCATCGGACTCGGCGCACTCGGCGCAGGTATCGGTAACGGTCTTATCGTAAACGGTACAGTATTAGGTCAAGCACGTCAGCCAGAACTCAAAAACGAACTTCGTCAAACAATGTTCATCGGTATCGGTCTTGTTGAGGCACTTCCAATCATCGGTGTAGCGGTCGGTTTCCTTCTTCTCAACTCTTAATCCACGATTAACGAGAACGGACTACATAGGGCGCTATTCGTTCAACGTTTGAGTGAACCGTCACGGGAGCTTAGGCTCCCTTATGTAGATATTGAAGTTGAACCAACCACGAGGGGAGTGTAATCGAATGAATCTAACGTATCTTGCGGCAGAGGCTGGCGGCGAAGGCAACCAACTCTTATTAGCCAACATGATCGTCACGATCGTCGTTTTCCTCTTGCTCCTCATCCTCTTGAAGAAATTCGCATGGGGCCCGCTCGTCAACATGATGAAAGCGCGGGAAGAGCATGTGGCTAGCGAGATCAACTCGGCTGAAAAGAGCCGTAAAGACGCTGAAGTCTACGTAGAACAACAACGCGAAGAATTAAACAAGGCGCGTACGGAAGCACGCGATCTTTTAGAAGCATCACGCCGTCAGGCAGAAGCAGAGCAAGCACGTGCGATGGAGCAGGCACGTCTTGAATCCGAAATGAGTAAGGAAGAAGCTCGCCGTGCGATCGAACGTGAACGCGCTGAAGCACAAGCTGCTTTGAAGAACGATGTCGCTCTTCAAGCAATCGCTGCAGCACGCCACGTCATGAAAACACAGCTTGCGACAGACGAAGCCGCTCAAAAAGCACTCGTCGATCAATTCCTTGCTGATACTAAGGGCACGAACTAATGCGTGATCACGTAGCGGGACGCTACGCAAAAGCGCTCTTCGATCTTGCGCTTGAGCACCATGTGCTCGAGCAAGCAGAAGCTGATGTGCGGACGCTCGGCGAAGTGCTCCACGCAACACCAGAGCTCGCTTCGGTTTTAGATAACCCATCGATTTCTGCTGAAGAGCTCAAGCAAGTTCTTCAAACAAGCTTCACGGGCTTCAACTCGATCGTCTTGAACACATTGCTCGTCATGGTCGAAAACGACCGGGCGGCAGAGATCGTTACATTACCGGAACACTTCATTGCATTGTTGAATGAACACCGCAATGTCGCGACGGCAATCGTCACGAGTGCATACAAATTGTCAGACGAGGAACTCACGAAAGTGAAAGAGACGTTTGGCCAAAAATCAGGTAAAACGCTTGAAGTCGAGAACGTCGTCGACACGAGTGTCATCGGAGGACTTCGCGTTCAAATCGGTTACACGACATATGACGGTACGATCGAAACTAAACTAACGCGCCTTGAGCGTGAGCTGTTAAAAGCGTAAGAAAATAGGGGTGAAACGCATGAGCATTAGAGCTGAAGAAATCAGCGCCCTGCTTAAAGCGCGTATCGCGCAGTACGGTTCTACGATGGAAGTGAACGAGACAGGTACGGTCATCCAAATCGGTGATGGTATCGCTCGTGCACACGGACTCGACAACGTCATGTCGGGAGAGCTCGTAGAATTCGCTAACGGCACAATGGGCTTGGCGCAAAACTTAGAAGAAGGCAACGTCGGTATCATCATCCTCGGTGACTACCTTGAAATCAAAGAAGGCGACTCTGTTCGCCGTACGGGCCGCATCATGGAAGTACCAACAGGAGACGCACTCCTCGGACGTGTCGTTAACCCACTCGGTATGCCAATCGATGGTCTTGGTCCAATCGAAACAGAACACTACAACCCGATCGAGCGTAAGGCGTCTGGCGTCATGGCGCGTAAATCGGTACACGAGCCACTTCAGACAGGAATCAAGGCGATCGATGCCCTCGTTCCAATCGGTCGTGGACAGCGTGAGTTGATCATCGGTGACCGTCAGACGGGTAAAACGTCGATCGCCATCGATACGATCATCAACCAAAAAGAAGAAAACATGATCTGTATCTATGTCGCAATCGGACAAAAAGAATCAACAGTCCGTGGCGTCGTCGAGACGCTCCGTAAAAACGGTGCCCTCGATTACACGATCGTCGTTTCGGCAGCGGCTTCACAGCCAGCTCCACTTCTTTACCTCGCACCATTCGCAGGTGTCGCGATGGGTGAACACTTCATGGACCAAGGCAAACACGTTCTTGTCATCTATGATGATCTTTCAAAACAAGCAGCTGCTTACCGTGAGCTTTCACTTCTCTTGAAACGCCCACCAGGCCGCGAAGCTTACCCAGGGGATGTCTTCTACCTCCACTCACGCCTTCTTGAGCGTGCGGCGAAGTTGAACGACGAGCTTGGCGCAGGTAGCTTGACTGCCCTTCCGTTCATCGAAACACAAGCGTCGGATATCTCAGCTTATATCCCGACGAACGTTATCTCGATCACGGATGGTCAAATCTTCCTTCAATCGGATCTCTTCTTCTCAGGTGTCCGTCCCGCGATCAACCCGGGTCTCTCGGTATCGCGTGTAGGTGGTTCGGCTCAAGTAAAAGCGATGAAGAAGGTAGCGGGTACGCTCCGTCTTGACCTCGCATCTTACCGTGAGCTTGAAGCATTCGCTCAGTTCGGATCTGACCTTGATAAAGCGACTCAATCGAAGCTTAACCGTGGTGAGCGGACAGTTGAAGTCTTGAAACAAGACTTGAACCAACCACTTACTGTCGATAAGCAAGTCATCATCATCTATGCCTTGACTCGTGGTCACCTTGATGATGTTGCTGTAACGGATATTCGTCGTTTTGAAAAGGAACTCAACCTCTGGCTCGATCAAAACCGCAAACAACTTTGCGATGAGATCCGTAAGACAGGTAACCTTCCAGCAGACGAAGAGATCGTAGCAGCAATCTCAGAATTTAAGAAAACGTTCCAAGCGACGGTTTAATCCGGCGGAACGCTCTTGATACTAACAAGGTGGTGAATCGAAATGGCATCGTTGCGCGAGATACAAACGCGGATCAACTCGACGAAAAGTACGAAACAGATCACGAAAGCGATGAACATGGTTTCGGCGTCGAAACTGAACCGCGCTCAAGCACATAGCGCGAAGTTCCAACCTTACATGCTGAAAATGCAAGAGGTACTCGGAACCATTGCGAATGGCACGACAGGTGCGAGCCATCCGATGCTCGAGAAACGTCCCGTCAAAAAGACGGGCTATATCGTCATCACATCGGATCGCGGCTTAGCTGGTGCATATAACGCCAACGTGCTGCGTGAAGTCTACCGGGAAATCAAAGAAAAGCATACTGCGGACAGTTACGTTCTCTTCGTGGTCGGTAAAGTCGGTGTCCAGTTCTTCCGTTCACGCGGAATCACGGTCACGGATGCGATCACAGGCTTGAACGATTCTCCTTCGTATGTCGACGTCGCTGAGATCGTGAAGCGCACAGTGAGTGCGTTCACGATCGGCGAAATCGACGAGCTCAAGCTGTGCTACAACCACTTCTTATCTGTCATCAGCCAAGAAGTGAAAGTCGAAACTCTTCTCCCACTCGGAGAAATCGAAGCTTCGTCTTCGACGACTTATGAGTACGAGCCAAGCGAGGAACAAATCCTTGCTGAACTCCTCCCGCGTTATGCGGAGAGCTTGATCTTCGGTGCGCTTCTTGACGCGAAAGTAGCAGAACATGCGTCACGTATGACAGCAATGCAAAGTGCGACAGATAACGCAGATGACTTGATCGGTCGATTGACTCTCGTCTACAACCGAGCTCGACAAGCTGCGATCACGCAAGAAATCACAGAGATCGTCAGTGGGGCTGCTGCGCAGCAGTAATCCCGACTGGCGTAACGATAGGTAGGAGGAAACACGATGAACGAACTCGGTTTAAAAGGCCGCGTCGTCGCGGTCATGGGACCTGTCATCGACGTTAAGTTCGAAGGACACTTACCGAACATCTACAACGCGCTTCGTATTCAATATACGCCGCAAACTGTAGAAGAAGTGGCTATCGACTTGACGCTTGAGGTCGCCCTGCACCTTGGTGACGACGTCGTCCGTACCATTGCGATGGACTCTACGGATGGAGTACGCCGTGGAATGGAAGTACTCGATACGAATGCTCCAATCTCGGTACCCGTCGGAGAAGCGACACTTGGTCGCGTCTTCAACGTACTCGGTAACCCAATTGATGAAAAAGAAATCGCTGCTGACGTAGAACGTCTTCCGATCCACAAAAAAGCACCGACTTTCGATAACCTTTCAACGAAAGTTGAAATCCTCGAGACTGGAATTAAAGTCGTCGACTTGCTTGCTCCTTACATCAAGGGTGGTAAGATCGGTCTCTTCGGTGGTGCCGGTGTAGGTAAGACCGTCCTCATCCAGGAATTGATCAACAACATCGCGCAAGAGCACAGCGGTATCTCAGTATTCGCAGGTGTTGGTGAGCGGACGCGTGAAGGAAATGACTTGTTCCACGAGATGACGGATTCAGGCGTTATCAAACAAACAGCGATGGTCTTCGGTCAGATGAACGAACCACCGGGTGCACGTCTTCGTGTTGCCTTGACTGGTTTGACAATGGCAGAATACTTCCGTGATGAGCAAGGACAAGACGTTCTTCTCTTCGTTGATAACATCTTCCGTTACACACAAGCGGGTTCTGAGGTATCGGCCCTTCTCGGTCGTATGCCATCTGCCGTTGGTTACCAGCCGACACTCGCAACAGAGATGGGTATGCTCCAAGAGCGAATCACATCAACAAACAAAGGTTCGGTTACATCGATCCAAGCGGTTTATGTACCAGCCGATGACTATACTGACCCGGCTCCTGCGACGACGTTTGCTCACTTAGATGCAACGACGAACCTTGAGCGCCGTCTCTCTGAGATGGGGATCTATCCTGCCGTGGATCCACTTGCATCGACATCACGCGCCCTTTCACCGGAAATCGTCGGCGAAGAGCACTACGGTGTTGCACGTCAAGTTCAGGAAACACTTCAGCGTTATAAAGAACTTCAAGATATCATCGCGATCCTCGGTATGGACGAGTTGTCAGAAGACGACAAATTGACTGTACACCGTGCGCGTCGTATCCAGTTCTTCTTGTCGCAGAACTTCCACGTAGCTGAGCAGTTCACAGGACAAAAAGGATCATACGTCCCAGTTAAGGACACGATCCGCGGCTTCAAAGAAATCCTCGAAGGTAAACACGATGACTTAACGGAAGAAGCATTCCGTCTCGTCGGTCCGATCGAAGATGCGATTGAAAAAGCGAAGGCGCTTGTCTAAGTGACAAAGCATAAGGGGGACTTGAGATGAACACACTTCATGTCAATATCGTCACCCCGGATGGCGAAGTGTATGATGGCGATATCCGTATGGTCGTTGCGAAGACGATTTCTGGTGAGATCGGGGTTCTCCCGCACCACGTCCCACTCGTAACACCACTCGATATCAGCATCTTGAAGTTGCGCCACGAAGATGGCGGACGCACGTTGATCGCTATCAGCGGTGGCTTTATGGAAGTGCGCCAGGATACTGTAACGGTTCTTGCGGAAACTGCGGAGCAAGCAGACAAGGTCGACTACGACCGTGCTGCAGCTGCGAAGGTTCGTGCAGAACGTCGTCTCCAGGACACGAAATTATCAGAACTCGAATTCAAGCGTGCTGAACTTTCACTGAAACGAGCAGTTAACCGTCTCAGCTTGAAAGATTACGGTCGCGATTGATGTCGATCAAAGACTCGATTCCTTCATGGAATCGGGTCTTTTTTTGTACGACGCATCAATGAATGAGTGCGAAGAAGCGTTTTCTGAGCGAGGCGCTTGGAATCAGGTTTAGGAAGCGAAAAATATGTAAAAGAACACTATATGCCTTGTTTTCACGATTTCTTCAACAGAAAGCTCATGATTTTCCTCATTTGCTCTTCAATAAATATATTTTATGCGATAAAATAAATGCAGCTTGTGTCATTTTGTTTGCGCAATCATTCATTTTATGAAATCATGGTAAAGTTGAAGAAATTATGAAGAAGAGGTGCGAGGATAGTGACGTCAATTGGTATTAGTGCTCTGATCAGCATGCTCATGTACGTGATCGCCATCTTGTTTGCTTGGTGGGTGATGTTACCAATCAAATGGGATAAATTCCTGCAACATCCTAGAGGTCCACAGGCGGTTTTACTACGTGTCCTGCTTGCTGTTGCTCTTGGTTCCAGTCTGGCGCGCTTTTTACTTGAATATGCTGGTTTTGCGCAACGTCTGAAATTCTTATTCAGCTGAACTTGTAACTTCATTGTAAACCTTGTATCGTGAAACTGGATTACCATGGAAAAGGACACTGTTCTTTAATGAAAGAACACAGTCAATTTATCAATCATCGAAACAGTCGCGTAGTAGTTTTAACTATTGGGAGTTTCTCTTCTATCGGTTCATCTCGAACCGCATACGCACTTATCACGCCATCATAAATAGAACAGAAACGAAGCAGAGGAGTATGGGGAATGGAAAAAATCGTTGTCCGAGGCGGACGTAAATTAGCTGGCACAGTCAAAGTAGAAGGTGCAAAAAATGCCGTATTAAAAACACTCGTTGCAACATTGCTTGCATCAGAAGGGAAATCCGTCCTTCAAAACGTACCACGTTTAGCAGACGTCTATACGATCAATAACGTGTTGCGCAACTTGAACGCGGAAGTCGAATTCGATGCGGAAGCCAACACGGTGACGGTCAATGCAGAGCCGAATCTTAAAGACGAGGCACCACTCGAGTACGTGCGTAAGATGCGAGCTTCGATTCTCGTCATGGGACCATTACTCGCACGTCTCGGTCGCGCACGCGTTGCGATGCCAGGTGGTTGTGCAATTGGGTCACGTCCAATCGATCTCCACTTGAAAGGCTTCGAAGCGATGGGCGCGAAGACGATCATCGGAAACGGATTTGTTGAAGCGCATGTCGACGGTCGTCTCCAAGGTGCAAAAATCTACCTCGACTTCCCATCAGTCGGTGCGACAGAGAATATCATGATGGCTGCGACACTCGCAGAAGGAACGACAGTCATCGAGAACGTCGCAAAAGAACCAGAAATCGTTGACCTTGCGAACTTCTTGAACGCAATGGGCGCAAAAGTCCGCGGTGCAGGTACAGAAACGATCCGCATCGAAGGCGTCGAGAAATTACACGGTGCAACACACTATGTCATTCCTGACCGGATTGAAGCAGGTACGTTCATGATCGCAGCAGCGATCACAGAAGGTGACGTCGAAGTCATCGGTGCTGAGCGCGAACACCTTCGTCCACTCATCTCGAAGATGGAAGAGATGGGCGTTAAGATCACGGATACAGAAGAAGGACTCCGTGTCGTTGGTCCAGCAAAACTTGAAGCAGTTGATGTCAAGACGATGCCACACCCTGGTTTCCCGACAGACGTTCAAGCACAGATGATGGCCCTCGTTCTCAAAGCAGGCGGCACATCGGTCATCACGGAAACAGTTTTTGAGAACCGTTTCATGCACGTTGAAGAATTCCGTCGCATGAACGCGGACATCAAGATTGAAGGTCGCTCGTCGATCATCAATGGTGGTGTACAGTTACAAGGTGCGGAAGTTCTTTCAACGGATCTTCGCTCAGGTGCTGCACTCGTCACAGCAGGATTGATCGCTGAAGGCGAAACGCGTGTCGGTGCGCTTCACCACATCGATCGTGGATACGTCGACTTCCACCTCAAACTTCAAGCACTCGGTGCAGACGTCGAACGTGTGACAGAAGAAGCGGCAATCGTCGAAGAAACGGCAGCAACAAAGCTTTAATTCCAATTATCCAAGCATCATCTCATGTTTTTGAGATGATGCTTTTTTGCTGTATTTTCAAAAAGATGACAATGAAATGTGAAAAGCGAAAAAGAAAGTCGTTTCGTTATGAGGCGTATGCTAGAATTGAAAAGTATGTATACATAAATGGGTTAGACGTCCAAACGACGTTCTATATTTTGGAAGAATAGCCATCGGGTAAAGGAGAGCACACGAGATGTTTTCAAAAGATATCGGAATCGACTTAGGGACGGCGAACGTCGTCATTCATGTCAAAGGAAGAGGCATCGTCCTCGATGAGCCATCGGTCGTCGCGATCGATAAGGCAACAGGTAAGATTCATGCAGTAGGAACGGAAGCACACTTGATGGTAGGGCGGACACCGGGGAACATCGTCGCGATTCGTCCCTTACAAGACGGAGTCATCGCGGACTTCGAGATGACGGAAGCAATGCTTCGCCATTTCATTGATAAGATTGAAGTCCGTAAAATGTTCGGTGGCGTCCGGATGTTGATCTGTACACCAGCAAGCATCACGACGGTTGAAGCGAAGGCGATTCGTCAAGCCGGTGAAAAATCAGGCGCAAAGACGGTCTTCCTCGAAGTCGAGCCAAAGGTCGCAGCAGTCGGTGCCGGTATGGACATTTGGATGCCAGCAGGGCACATGGTCATTGATATCGGTGGGGGAACGACGGACGTCGCTGTACTATCGATGGGTGATATCGTATGCGGGGAGACGATCAAAGTCGCAGGAGATCGCTTCGACCACGACATCATCCGTTCAATCAAGGATACACATAAGCTCATCATCGGGGAACGGACGGCACAAGCGGTCAAGACGACGGTTGCTACTGTTTCAGAAGACGGACGGAGCGAACAGATGGATATTCGGGGACGCAATCTCGTGACAGGCTTACCGCACAACATCACGGTGACATCAGAAGAGATGCACGAAGCGCTCGCGGAAGCAGCGATGGAAATCGTCGAAGCAACGAAGCGTGTGCTCGAGAAGACACCACCAGAGCTCGCAGCGGATATCATCGATCGCGGTATCATCCTGACGGGTGGGGGCGCACTCCTTGACGGCATCGATCAACTGCTTGCAAAAGAACTCGGACTACCGGTTCTGATTGCAGAAGATCCAATGCTATGTGTCGCACGCGGTACAGGCATCATGCTCGATAATTTAGGCAAGTGATGAAAAGATGGAAGTGTTCTCATCGGAGAATGCTTCTTTTTTTTGTAGCATCCATTTTGCGAATTAATGAAGAGTAGAGGACAACTGGAAGAAACACTTGAACGATTCAAACGCTAGACATTTCATATTGTGAAGTGTATATTAGAAGTTGTTGTATTGAAACGAATTGTAAAATAAAAGGAAGTGATGCCACAATGCCATTGTGGAAAAGAAATTTAGTCGTCGTTTGGTTCGGTAGTTTTTTGACCGCTGCAGCCCTCAGTCTCGTTTTACCGTTTTTGCCCTTATTCATTGAAGAACTCGGTGTCGACAGCCGACAAGATATTACGACCTGGTCCGGCATCGCTTTTGGTGCAACGTTCCTCGTCGCTGCGATCGTCTCACCGATTTGGGGACGTCTCGCCGATCGAAAAGGTCGGAAGCTGATGTTGCTTCGCGCAAGTCTTGGTATGTCGATCGTCATGTTCTTGATTAGTTTCGTTCAAGACGTCTATCAACTCGTATTCTTACGTCTTGTCATGGGAGCCGTGTCCGGATTCATTTCAGCCGGTATTACACTCGTTGCTTCCCAAACCCCAAAAGAGAAAAGTGGCTGGGCGCTCGGCACCCTGTCGACCGGTGGGATTGCCGGTGGATTGCTAGGACCTCTCATTGGAGGATTCCTCGCCGACGTTGTTGGGCTTCGACCCGTTTTTCTCTTTACGAGCGTACCGCTCTTCATTACCTTTCTCGTGACCTACTTCTTAGTTAAAGAAGAATTCGTCCCAATGGAAGTTAAAAAAATGGCGTCCGCGAAGGAAATCATCCAGTCGCTGCGTCATCCGGAACTGATTTTAAGTCTCTTTTTGACGACGTTCCTGATTCAGTTCGCGGCACAATCAATCAGTCCGATCCTGTCGCTGTATGTTCGAGAACTTAGTCCGGGGACAGAACGTCTGGCGTTACTATCCGGGATTGTCGCTTCGGCACCTGGGATTGCAGCATTGATTGCGGCACAGCGTCTCGGTCGTCTCTCAGATAAGATTGGAGCAGAGCGTGTCTTGTTCTTTGCGCTACTTATTTTTGCTGCCTTTTTGATTCCGCAAGCATTCGTCACGGATACCAGTCAATTGATCGTCTTACGGATGGGAATCGGATTTGCGACAGCTGCTTTAATGCCGTCTGTTCAAACGTTGCTTCGGAAGAATACGCCAGCCAATGCGTCAGGCCGGATCTTTGGATATAACCAGTCCGCGCAGTTCATGGGGAACTTCCTCGGACCACTCGCGGGTGGACAGATTGCCGGGCACTTCGGCTTTGAAGCGTTATTCCTCTTCACTGGACTGATCGTCATCACGAATGCCGTGTTAGAGCGGACACAAACAGCAGTGCTCAGTAAAAATAACGGATAAGGTAAAACACGTCGACTCTAACGAAGGAGTCGACGTGTTTTTTGTCTTAAGAAGGCGGTTCGAGAACGTCTTCCAAAAAGGAAGGTTGAGAATGTTTCAGTTGCTCCTGGACGAGAGAAGAGAGCGCACGCACCTTGAAATCCGCTGCATAATGGAACAGGCCGTTATCGAGTTCCGTGATGGATACAGGAACGAGAAAAATCTCGGGATGAATCAATGAGGCAAGTGTCACGTTCAGTTCGATGTTTTGATGAATCGGCAGACGAATCGAAGAGTAGAAGAACAACGTCTTATTCGTACATCGATTGATCAGGATATCAGAGGATCCGACTTGGATGGCTCGACCGTTCAGCCGGGTGATCGTGATTTGAGCAAATAATGATAAAATCGCTTCGACTGGAGCGGCTGTACCGGTGTGTTGTGGATATAACATCCCTTTCGTCAGTAATTTTTCAAAAGTGCTCTCTGATACTGGTTTGCTAAACAAATAGCCTTGAATCAGGTCGCACTGTAACTCGCGATAAAAATCGAGCTGCGGAATCGTTTCGATGCCTTCTGCAACGACAGTCAATTGAAACTCCTTTGCCATGAAGAGAATACTTTTGACGATGGAACGACTTTTTGGATCGTGCTCGATCAGTTGCGCGAGGGAACGATCGATCTTTAGGCAATTGATCGGATAGCGCTGGACGTGAGAGATCGATGAATAGGCGGTACCGAAGTCATCTAAGGAGATATGGACACCGAGTGCAGAAATTCGTTCTAGAATCTCATGGATTTTATCGCTTTCAAGTAAGATGTCGGACTCGAGTAATTCAATCTCAAGGAGATGACCCGGTACTCGGTATCGCTTGAGATATTGTTCGATGACTTGTCCGAAATCTCCGTAAAACAGACGCTTCGGGGAGACGTTGATGGAAATCGGAACGATGTTCGAATGGCGTTGTTCGCGAAGCTTACTGAGAAAACGACATGTCTGATCGAGTACCCAATCCCCAATGTGGAGATACATCTCACTTTCTTCCGACAAGGAGAGGAAATCCTTTGGCGTCAAGCGTCCCCACTCCGGATGATTCCAGCGAATTAACGCTTCGGCTCCTTGAATATTTCCGTTCCAGCCGTCGACTTTCGGCTGGTATTCGAGGACGAGCTGCTCGTTTTGAATGGCGTACCGTAAATCCCGTTCGAGTTCATAACGGCGATACATATCAATATCGAGCGTCGTCGAGTAAAACTGATAATTGCTCTTCGTTCGTGATTTCGCACGCCGGAGTGCTGTATACGTTTGTTTCAATAATTCGTCTGCTGATAGTTTATCGTTGACGACGTATGTGATACCGATATAGACGTTCGTGAACAATTCATAAGACAAGACATCAAAACGTTTTTCAGACAGCTTCAGTAGCTGATGGCTTAGTTTCACGATAGCTGTCTCATCAATCGGTTTCTTAATGATGAAGAGATACTTATCACCGAACAGATGACCGACGAAATGATCTTGATCTGCAAAGCGACGCACTTCAGTACTCGTCTGGCGAATCCATTCATCTCCGACATCATGTCCGAAACGTTCATGAATGACATTGTATTGCTTAAAGGTGATAGCAAGCAACGTAAACGATGTTCGTGTCTTCAATAAACTCGTGATTTCCTCGAGTAAAAAGGCGCGGTTCGGTAACTGAGTTAACGAGTCATGCATGGAGAGATGCCAAATCGTATGCTGTTGCTCTTTTAAAATCGTAATGTCAGACGAGACCCCATAATGACCCGAGACATCGCCCTTATTATCAAGAATTGGAATACAGGTTTCCTCGATCCAAAAGACATTGTCGAGGAGTTGGAGGCGATAGACGTGTCGGATGACCTTACCGTTACGAATCTCAGGATACGAGAGTTCTAAATGTGGTAAATCCTCGGGATGAATCAGTGTCCGCCATAACTGGGGTTCCTTTTCAATCCGGTTCAGGATGTGCTGATAGGGAGCTAAAAAACCGGCTGATTGAAACGTGACGGTTTGCGGATGATAGATATGTTCGTAAATGGACGTATCCAGTGAGCCGAAGACATCCTTTAAGGACTGAATGGCATGATCGCGTTCGCGTTCAAGACTCGTCAGCTCCGTCGCATCATGCAGGATGAAGTTGACGCAGCGGGGAGAAGAGTTTTGCTGAAGTAAGGCATCACAACGAACGACTTTCGTATAGTGACGTCGTTTGCTCATTCGAAGGGACATCGAGAATTCAGCAATCTGCTCGTCACACAAGGCAGTACTCTGTTGTAAGAATAGATCGCGGTCTTCCGGGTGGATTTCGTCGAGCAGTTCGTATGCATCCATTTGTGCGACATGACGCTGTGACCATTCTAGCAATTGACTAAGTGCGGCATCGGCAGTCAGTTGTTTCGTCGAAGGAATATATTCAAGAAAGGTGACGCCTTCAAGCGTCGTCGTCAACTGTTCCTTTGCAAGTAGACGATTATAAGCGGTACGTAATTCTTTTTGTTGGGAGACGTCACGCGCAATGCCGTAAAGTCCAATGATGACGTGTTGATTGTAGAGGGGAATGTTCGTGACGTTGACAGTCAGGATTTGACCATCTTTTCGTTGAATGTCCGTTGTGAAATGAATCGTTTCGCCTTCGTGAACACGATGTTTTAGTGGTGCAATACGTTCAGCTTCTGATTTGATGAGCAGCTCGCTGAAATGCATACCACGGATCGCGTCGGTGGGATAACCGAGTAAAAGAGGTAGCTTATTATTAAATGCGATGAAATTTCCTTTCAAATCCATCGTATAAACTGCATCCGGGTGATTTTCAAGGAAGTGGGTCATGTCTGTCAACAGTGTGAAATCTAAAGAAGGAGTGGTCGATTGGTTCGTACGTCTTTTAAAGAAAGACACCGTCATCACCTCGTTTCAACTGGTCGATATGAACTACTTCTAATTATACCCAATTGGAATAATTATGAATATGAAACGAATTCAAAAGAAGGAGAATGATTTTTTGATAGGAATAGTAGTACTTTAGATGCAACTCAGAATTTTATTCCCTTTTTTTGAAAAAAACTCATAATCTGAAGCAAACGGACCGATATACTAAAAGATAGAATTGAACATGAAGTCAATGAGGAGATGAAATATAGATGTTACGCGGAATGTATACGGCATCCGGTGCGATGCAGGCATTGCAACGCCAACAAGAGATGTTGAGTAATAACTTAGCGAATGCACGGACGCCCGGCTTCCGTGCCGATCAAGCATCCCTGCGCACGTTTCCGGAGATGATGATCCATCAAGCGGCGACGAATGAACGGACGGGAATTCGACCTGCTGGAAACGTCGGTACGCTCGCGACAGGTGTGTTTATGCAGGAGGCGACACCGAACTTCGCACCTGGATCCATCACGGAGACAGGAAATGCGACGGATTTACAGATTAGTTCGATCGACGGTGTGCCGATGTTCACGATTTTCCATAATACGGGAGAAGGAACAGGAATCGAAGGAGAAACATTGTATACGACGAATGGGCAGTTCGCAGTCGATGGAGACGGTATCTTACGGACGACGGACGGTGATCAGGTACTCGATGAAGACGGTAACTTTATGAACGTCGGCAATGACGATTTCAAAGTCTCACCTGAAGGTGTCGTGACGCGGGGGAACGGAGAGCAAGTCGGACGACTAGGACTTGTGACGACGAATAATACGGAACAGCTCGAACGGGTTGAGAACGGACTCTACCGGGCACCTGAAGCGTTGGCACAAGGCAATGTCAAGGTTGATCAAGGGGTACTTGAACTCGGGAACGTCGCGATTGAACAGACGATGGCAGAGATGAACGCTGGTCTGCGTCAGTTTGAAGCGAATCAAAAAGTCATTCAAGCGTATGACCGGACTGCCGAAAAGGCAGTTTCTGAAATCGGTCGCGTCCGATAATGAAAGGGGAACACCATGCAATCACTCTATACGTCAGCCAGTACAATGGCGCAATTACAAAAACAACTCGATACGACCGGGCACAACTTAGCGAATGTCGATACGAACGGATATAAACGTCGTGACGCCCAGTTCAAGGAGCTGTTGACGCGTAACATCCAGAACCAACCGGCTGCATTGCAAACGGGACCTTTATCGACACCGGCCGGCTTACGAATCGGTGTCGGCGGCTATGTCGCCAATGAAGCGACGCGCTTTTCGATGGGAACGTTCAAACGGACGGACCGGGCACTCGATGCCGCCTTATCGGATCCGCATCATTTCTTTGCGGTCATCGATCGGGATGGGGTGACGAAGTTCACGCGAGACGGAAACTTCCAACTATCTCCGCAAGCCGATGGGCGTATTCAATTGACGGATGACGCGGGACGGTCTGTCGTTAACGGTCAAAATGAACCAATTCTCTTACCTGCGGATGCGACGGGTGTCGAATTGAACAAGGACGGCAACGTCACGGGAATCGTCAATGGAGAGCGCCGTGTCCTCGCACGACTTGCTGTCGGGTATGTCGACAATCCGAATCAGTTGACGGAAGATGGAGCCGGATTGTTTACAGCACCAGGACAGTATGAAACAGTCGATGGAAATCCATTGACGGTCGGCACACTCGAGTCGTCGAACGTCGATATGGCGACCGAGATGACGAATTTGACACAGATTCAACGGGCGTATCAATTCAATTCAAAAGCACTGATGACGACCGATCAGATGATGGGAATCGTCACGTCACTGAAATAACATGAAAAAGCAGATCGCCTCAGATTTGAGTGCGGATCTGCTTTTTACGTTCAGTCTTGTAGCGCTTGATAAATAGCGGCCATATCAGCATCCCCATGGTCAAGCTTTGCCTTCGTATAACTACGATCCGCTGCTTGAGCGAGCGGCAACTCGAGCTGCTGACGTTTTGCTTCAGTTATGATCAGCCCGAGATCCTTCGCCATCAAGCGAAGCGGGAAGGCAGACGGGAAATCGTTGTTCCGGTACATGTCCCGTTTACCGGTGAAGAGCGGCGTGTTCATGCCCGATGCACTGATCATCTGGATCAGCTTCTCTTTCTCAAGACCCGCACCTTCTCCGAGCAATAACGTCTCCGCGACTCCTTGTCCGACGACGGCGAGTAAGAGGTTGATGGCAAGTTTTGCCGCACTTCCTGAGCCATGTGGACCGAAATGGATCGTTTCCTTTCCGAGTAAATCAAGATACGGCTGACAAGCCGTGACGACGTCTGCGTCACCGCCAGCAAGCAAGACGAGCTGCCCGTTTTCTGCGACGGGGACAGACCCCGAAACAGGAACTTCAAGATACGTCCCACCATTCTCTTCGACAAGCCGAGCCATCTGCTTTGTTTCATCTGGCGAGATTGTACTTAAATTGACGATCGTCTTACCGACAAGCTCCTCTTGCACGCTGTCGAGAACGGACGCGACAGCTGGTCCGTCCGCGAGCATGACGAAGATGATGTCGCTTTGATGTACTGCGTCCTTAGCTTCTTTGACCGCTGTTGCTCCTCGATCAGTCAACGGCGCTGTTTTTTCATACGTCCGGTTGTAGACGATCACGTCATGCCCACCGTCAAGCAGACGTTTTGCCATCGGTATACCCATATGTCCTAAACCAATCCATCCAAGTTGCATGTTGATTCCTCCTTATCCTAATGCGCTTTTGACTATACCCCGCACGTCGTCGAATCTAACGACAAAAAAGACCGTCCACATGATGTGAACGGTCAGGTGATTAATCTTCATACGTGAGGATGGTCGAGATGACAGCAATCGGGAAACGGATCGTAAAGGTTGATCCAACACCGACGACGGATTCGACATCAATCGTTCCGCTGTGGTGTTTAACGATTTCCTTACAGATTGATAGACCCAGACCGGTTCCGCCGATTTTACGTGTTTCGGAGTTATCGACACGATAAAACTTATCGAACAATTTCGGAAGGGCATCTTGCGGAATCCCGATGCCTTCATCCTGGATCCGGATTTGGGCGAAACCGAGTTCATTTGTAATCCGTATCAAAACCGTACCACCGCTCGGTGAGTACTTGACGGCATTGCTGAGCAGGTTGTTGAGCAACTGCTTCATCTTTTCTGCGTCGCCGTCGATCATGATCGGTCCACGTGCCTCGAAATCAATCGTGTGTGTCTCATGCGAGACATCATAGAACTCGATTAAATCCTGGGCGAGTTCGACGACATCAAACGTCGTCATCTCGTAACGGTGTTCGCTCGATTCCATCCGTTGAACATCGAGGAAGTCATTGACGAGCGTCGTCAGGCGACCCGTCTCGGAGTGGATCGTCTGGAGATATTTCCGTTGCCGTTCTTCCTCGAACCGTTTATTAAGCATCAGCTCGGTGAAGCCATAGATCGAAGAGAGTGGTGTCCGTAATTCATGCGAGACGGTCGAGACGAATTCTTCCTTCATCCGCTCCGCTTCCGTCTCTTTCGTCACGTCACGGAGAACAAGCATCGTACCGACCCACATGCCGTCGACTTCAATCTTCTCGGCATAAATCTGGATGTACGTACTCTGTTTTCGAATCGAGACGATCAAGCTATCTTTTGGTAAATTCAGCTCAACGATCTGTTCGATGTAACGCTCAAATGGTGCTGGTTCATCGATGATGTCAGCGAGTGCCTGCATCGCTTGCTGGAAGGCAGAGCGCTCTTCGTCTTTGAACTCTGTTGGTACTTCCGGGAACAACGTCATCAGCGGTTCGTTGACGAGCAATTCGTCCGTCTCATGTTCGATGTAGACGACGGCTTCACGAATCGAGTTTAATAGTTGGGTCGTCTTATTCTTCTCACGAATCATTTCTTCATAAATCCCCATCCGGAGAAGGGAAAGCGATAATTGATGCGAGAACGACAAGATGTCATCCATCTGTTCCGCTGTGAAGGCATCGCGATAGCGCACGAGATAGATACAGGCGATCATGTGCTCTTTCGTCGGATCAAGAACTGGGACTGCGACCTCATACATATAGTATGGGTATGGAAGCGGACTTTCGTGCGCGACCTGTTTCGATGAATGAACTGGACGCTTTAGGAGGCGTGCGCGGTGCAAGAGTGATTGATCATCGGAGACAAGACGACCGACCATCTCTTCCGTCATCCCATAATCGATCGTTGAACGGACTTCCTGTTGATTAAGGAACAACAATGCACCAATCTCAGAATGTGTGATCGAGACGAGCTTCTCGATGATTTCCGGATACGCCGTCAGTGTCTCACGGGACGCAAGCGTCTCGGTCAATTCATTGCGATACTTGAGATGTTGTTCGCTCCGAAGCGTGATATCGAGTGCTTCCTCAAGCTCTTCCTGTTGCGCTTGCAGTTCTTCTTGCTGGGCGACGAGTTCTTCCTGTTGTGCCTGGAGTTCTTCGTTCTTCGCCAGCATATGGACCTTGTTGTCGGCAATCGATGCCGCCATTTGATTGAATGATGCCGTCAGCGTATGCAGCTCGTCCTTCCGTTTCGGTAATGGAATCGCTTGGATGTCTTCACCTGTTGCAAGCAAAGCGCTATCGCGAGACAGTGCGTTGACCTGCTTCGTAATGCGGCTGATGAATGGACGAACGAGAGAGAAGAGGACGAGAATCAAGACGACGAGGTTCGACAGCCAGATGAACTGGGCGACACGCATTTCGCCAAGAAGATCGTTCTTTGCATCGACTTCTTTCCCTTGAATCAACGTCAGATAATCAGCAAGTAACGTATCAATCCGTGTCATGTCGACATCAGCGTCTGATAAACTAACCGATCCGCGTATTGTTCCGTTTGCATTAAACAGATCCTTCCCATTCGAAAGCGCAGCAAGGGTATCAGGGTCGACAAAAGCTTCATCGATTTTCCCGTCTTTCTTCCCGTCGACGTATTCAGTAAGGAGCGGCAGTGCTGTTCCGAAATAATCGTCATACATTTGACGTGTCGCGGTTGCGTACTCTTTTCCTTGCTCGTACACAGCGTACTTTTCGAACCATGTCGTTAAACGATTGATTTCCTGTTGATTCGTCTTGACGGTATCCAGTGTTTCCTGTGAGCCGGTCAATAAGTAGGATTTAACGTTACTTTGCGCGACGGTCCACTCACTAGCGAGGTCATTCGCATTCGTTCGTCGTTCACGTAAGTCATCGAATGTCGCATTCGCCTGATCGATTTTTTGTTCCGTGTAGAAATAAACGATCGCAGACGTGATGCTGAGGGCGACGAACACCATATAGAAGGCGAACATCAATTGGCGACCGATGGTATGGTTGATCCATTTCACTGGGGTATCCTCCGTATTCTATTTTACATGTATGAAAAAGATTGCTTAAGTTCGAATATATTCATCTTACGCACATTCAACTTGTACGGCAAATTTGAATCTGCAAATCTTATTAAAACAAATATATCATATATTGGTTAAAATGGAGGAACCGATATATTTTCTGAGAATAAGGATTAAGAAGCGTTGTTTTAAGGAAAACAATAGAGGATATGGAACTTCATACTTTAAATTAGGGAAGTGGTTAGATGCAAAAAATGTTCGAAAACAAATGGTACCGATTCGCCTGGTGGATCATGACGTTACTCATCATCGTCTGGATTGGCGATCATGTCACGTTCCTATTCCGACCGGTCGCGATTTTGCTACAGATGGTCGTACCACCGCTTGCGATCGCCGGGATTCTCTATTATGTCCTGCTACCGATCGTCGAGTTGCTCGAGAAAAAGATGAAGCGACGACCTGCTGTCTTGATCGTCCTCGTTGGTCTGATCGGAATCTTGACGACGCTCGGCTTCATCTTTGGTCCGATGCTATCAGAACAGATCACACAGTTCGTCAACTCGATTCCGACACTTGCGACGCAGTTTCAGCGTCAATTGATCGATGTCCGAGAGCAACTTGAAAACAGTTCGGTATTCTCACGCTTCCTCTCAGGACCAGATAACTTGTTCAATAAGTTTTCCGGCAATATTTCGGAATACGCTTCGACGTTCCTCAAGAACATCGGTACGGGCGTTGGTGGATTCGTCAGTGTCGTGACGACGACGGTCGTGACGATCGTCATCATCCCGATCATGTTGATCTATATGTTGCTTGATGGCGATAAGCTGAAAGGCAATCTCGTCAAGCTGATGCCGTACGAGTACCATAAGGAAACGAAAAAAATTCTCGGGGACGTCCACTTGACGATCATGAGTTACATCCGAGGTCAGGTCATCGTCAGTATCGGGGTCGGGATCATCGCCTACATCGGATACTTAATCATCGGGATTGATTATGCGTTGCTGCTTGCGTTGTTCGCGACACTGACGAATATCATTCCGTTTCTCGGTCCAGTCCTTGGTGTCATTCCGGCATTGATCGTCGGGTTCATCCAGGATCCGATTCTTGCGATTTATGCAATCATCGTCATGACGGTCGCGCAACAGATCGATTCGCACATCATGTCACCGCTCGTCCAAGGGAAAACGCTCGATGTCCATCCATTGACGATCATCATCGTCCTGCTTGTTGCGGGGAACATCGCTGGTTTCTTCGGGGTCTTACTCGGTGTCCCGTTCTACGCCGTCATGAAGGTCGTCATCCTGAACATCCGTCGTCTCTATCATCTTCGCTCGCAAAAGAAGATGGTCATCACGGAAGAAGAGAAGACGTTCGATACGATTGTCACGGAGCGCGATTGAGTTTTGAAATTCACGTAAAAGTGCGTCATACTGAAGACGTAGTTAAGAAAAAGGGGGCAGGGATCAGATGGATTCACGTCATACCGAAGAACAAGCCGATTTACTGGCATTGCAGAAGTTTCAACACAACTTCGAGAACAGCCTCAAGTCGAGTATCATTTATCTCTTGCGTGATGGGGCGTTGACGATCGGGGAACTCGAGCAACGGATCGATCAGTCACACGGTCAAATCCTCGAACAGCTGCAGGAGCTGATCGAAGATGGTCTCGTCGTCCAGCAGATGTCAGAAAAAGTGCACGGGCTGGCCTATTATTTAACGGCACCGGCAGAAGATCTCGTCCGTCAGTTCAAGGAATCGATTCGCTGGAGCAAACAGCATATTCGTTATTGATGGACGTCAAAAGCCAGAGTCGCTAGACTCTGGCTTTTGTGTGGATCTTAACGACGTACGGCACTGAAGGCTTCTTCCGATTCAATGCCTGCTTTGTTGACGGCTGTAATGATGAAACGACCCGTCGCATCTTCTGGAAGTGGGAAGGCTTTCCGTTCGATGACATCTGTTGTACCGAGTTTTTTGCGTTTACCGTCTTTTTCTTGATAGATGTTGTATTTGACGACATCTTTATCCGTAGAAGCATACCAGTTGACGAATCCACCACTGACGCGGACGTTCGTGGCTGGTTTCGGTGGTGTTTTGACGGGATCAGATGCTTTCTCATCGAGTTCTGTGAAAACGACGAGTCGATCATCATACGTTCCGGCATTTTGGTCAAACGTTCCGATACACGTAATCAAGTTAAGATTCCGTTTCTCAGAAGCACCAAAGATTTTTTGAAGCGGGGCATCCAAGTGATCGTATTGAACAAGCTTTTTGACGCGGAAGACGAGCGTCCGTCCCGAAGCATCCTTAATCTTGATTTGATCATTCTTCTTTAAGTCTCGTAGTTGATAGAAGACGGCAGGACCTGTTTTCGTATCGGTGTGTCCATCGATGACAGCATTCCCGACATCGCCTGGACGTGGACCAAACTTATACCAGCCGACTTGTTGTTCATTCTTTGGTGTCGCCATGGCGCCATTCTTATCAAGACCGACTTGCTCGACCTTTGTTTTGACGTCAAGCGTTGGAATCGAGAGAGTCTTTGGTAATTCAACTTCATTCGTCGAAAGATCCTTGAACTCTTTTTTGAAGATGTCCGATGGTTTTAACGGATCTTCTGCTGGCGCCTCCTTCTTATTCTCGGAAGAAGTCACCGTCTTGGGTGACGCCGTTCCTTGGGTGATGTTGGATGCTGCTTGTTCCGGTGTGCTAAAGAGCAGGAACAAGAGCGTTCCGACGGAAGCAACCATCAAAACGATGCTTGTCGGCAGTAACCATTTTCGCATGACGTGTAACTCCTTTCCGAGAGAAGGGTCTCTCTATGTAAAAACAGGATAGCAGATTGCTATCCTGTTTTTGATTATACCCAATTTCTTAGGCGTTTTGACGTTTGCGTGCGAGGACAAGACCAACTGCTCCGAGTGCGAGACCGAATACTGCGATTGCACCTGTTGTTGCAGCTGTGTTGTTGTCGCTCATACCACCGTTACCAGTGTTAGGCATTGAGCCTGGTGTACCATCCATGAATTTCTCTGGCGATTGTTTGACGATCGCTTCACCGAGGTTTTCACCTACGCCGTACATGTAAGCGTAAGACTCACGGAATGTGTCGACAGAACCTTTGTAGTCGCCTTCAACATACTGCATGAACGTATCTTGGACGTAAGTCTCGTGACCTGATACGGCTTCTTGTGCTGCTTTTGTTGGAAGGTTTTCTTCTGTTGCCGCACCGAGGAATGCACCGAAATCGTTCGAGAACATTTTGAGCATGTCTTGTGCGTCACCCATTAATTTTTTATCGTCATTGATTGCTGCTGTGACGAGGTTTGCTTGTGCTTCGATGTGGTTTTTCGTCCAAACTTGTTCGAACTGATCCGCACCGGCTTGACCGTAGATTGATTTGATCGCTGCTTTGAAGTCTGCAGTGTGCATATCTTCAGCCCAGTTTGCTGCATCGTAATCTTTCGCTTTATCCACACCAGCTGTCATGCTGAGGTTTGCAAGTGCAACGTGTTCAGCTGCAAGGCTGTTAAGTGTTGAACGAAGATCTGCTGCTTTAGAATCTGCTTTCGTGTTGTCGAATTTCTCAGGCATCTGTGTTGTGATAGCAACAGAGAGTGCTTTAGAGATATCGTACATGCGGCTGTATCCTTCACGGAACGTGTTGTACGATCCTTCGTAGTCACCAGCAGCATATTGTTGGAATGTCTTGTAGACATCTGCTTCGTGAGCACGGAGGACTTCTTCAGCTGCTGCTTTCGGGAGTTTACCTTCCGTTGCTGTATCGAGGAAGCTTGAGAGATCTTGTACGAACTCTTCTGTTTCTTTCTTCGAAGCGTTGATGCCGTCTTGGTCATCTGCTTTTACAGCTTTGACGAGGTCTGTTGTGTATTTATTGTGATCAACGAAAATTTTCTCGAATTGTTTTGCGCCTTCGTCGCCGTAAACGGAAGCGATGGCTGGTGTCATATCGAGTGCATTTTGTTTAAGTGCTGCTTCGTAATATTCTGCGTCTTTTGAACCGTCATATTGTTTTTTCATGTCCATGACAGCGAGGACGAAGTGCTCTGAAAGTAACTGATCGAGTGTGGCACGAAGGTCAGCAGCTTTTGTTTTGACCGTGACGTTCTTTGGTGCCTCTTGTTTCATGTCATCTGCGCCACCAGAAGCGAATGCTGCTGTTCCTGGAAGTACGAGTGCTGCTGCCATTGCTGATGCTGCGAATTTTTTAGTGTGTTTCATGTTGAATCCATCCTCTCGATTTTAAGGTAGTGGAGCGCTTGCTTTGGTTTTTAATATGAAAAACGTTTGGAAGCGTTGATCTAAACTTGAATAGAGGGATGAAACCGGGCCCGTGTCATCCTGTGCTTGTAAGTGTTGCTTGTGAATCTGTAAGGCTTACGCGGATGGATGGCATTTGGATTTAAAAAAATGTGAGATTTACGGAAATAATGTGTTGCGAATTTTTTACTTCCTTATATAACAAAAGAAAACTTTTTTTAAATGTTTACCGATCGCTCGTGTTACACTAGCTAGGAACCAGGAGAAAACAAAGTCATTCCTGATATTGTTACCTGGTACTAATGTGCTATACTACGCTTAGACTGAATCAATGAAAGGTGATCAAAATGGTACAAGACCAAGCAGGTACGGAACAGCCAACGCGTGAACGTTCAAAGCGACATCAACAAGGCAAGGACGCTGGAACATCTGAAAAGAAAACACCACGTCTTCGGAAGTACACGACGCGACGTGTCCCAATTCTCGTCCGGTTGTTGATCGTTCTCGTTCTCGTCATCGTCGCACTGGTCGTCGGTGCAATGGTAGGGTATGCAACGTTTGGTGGTGGCGAGGCAATGGATGTGTTAAAGCTCGACACATGGACCCGCATCACCGATTTTTGGATGAAATCTTAATTTGTCAGTGATGGGAGCTGTTTAATATGTATACAATCGAACAAATCAAGGAAGTCATTCCGCACCGTTATCCCTTTTTGCTCGTCGATCGGATTTTAGAGGTCGAAGAAGGCAAACGCGCGGTCGGAGTGAAAAACGTGTCTGCGAACGAAGAATTCTTCAACGGACACTTTCCTGACTATAACGTCATGCCCGGCGTTCTCATCGTCGAGGCGCTCGCGCAAGTCGGTGCCTTCGCTGTCCTCAAGATGGAAGCGAATCAAGGAAAGCTTGCTTTCTTTGCCGGCATCGAGAACTGCCGCTTTAAACGTCAAGTCGTGCCAGGCGATCAATTGCGCCTCGAAGTTGAATTGACGAAGTTACGTGGACCTATCGGAAAAGGTCGTGCCACAGCGACGGTAGACGGGGAAGTCGCCTGCACTGCCGAATTGACATTCGCAATTAAGTGACGACCAGATGAAACGCTGGTTGCTTCCTCTCGCGATTTCCTTATTGATCATCCCTGGCTGTCAGCGTGCTGAAAAAGTCGAGACCGCTTCCCCATCGGTCATCGTCGACCCGATCAAACGGGCTGGTCAGACAGAGAACATCTCCGCCCAGATTTCCTTAACGAGTAAGGACCGGATGCGTTTGACGATCAAGACGACGAATGACATTCGTCTTGACGACCAACAAGTCGACATTCGGTTAGAGGTCTCAAATCAATCGATTCCGTTCCCATTCGTGTCGTTTTCCGCTAAAAAAATGGGTGAGATTCGCACGTACACTTCAGATACAACCATTGAAGATGAAGTTTTCAACGAAAATCGCCTGCCTGTCCTGGTCATTGACGCCGGTGCAGGACGCGGGATTGAGATTCCGCTCGAAATCATCCGATGAACGATAAAGCGCCGACTCCTGTCACAGGAATCGGCGCTTTATCGTTTATTTGACGAGCGAGACGGCACGGTTTACGTCGAGTCGACCGTAGCCGTATGAGGTGTCGTAGCCTTTTGTTCCAAGATCACGAGCGGACGACTTTAAGAGTTTCTCTGTCGCGCTCGGTGACAAGCTCGGTTTTAAGCTCATTAGGAGACTTGCGACAGCTGCGACGTGAGGGGCTGCCATCGAGGTCCCACTCGAATAGGCGAGTTCACCGTCACCGATATAACTCGGGATCTCAACGCCCGGTGCGACGAGATCGAGTCCTTTTCCGCGGTTCGAGAACGAGGCGCGGATATCTTTTCGGTCCGTTGCGCCAACAGAGAGGACATGGGCATAGCGCGCAGGATAGCTGATCGTCTTCGCGCCGTCATTACCGGAAGCAGCGACGACGAGCACCTTCTTCTGATCGGCGTATGCGATCGCATCCTCGATAGCACGCGATTTTTCATCCATTTCCAGACTAAGGTTAATGACGCGGGCGCCTTTTTTGACCGCATGGAGAATACCACGTGCGACGTCCGACGTGGACCCTTGCCCGTGTGCATCAAGGACACGAATCGGAATCAAGGAAGCCGCTGGATTAATCCCTTGAATGCCATACAGATTATCGGCATTCGCAGCGATGATCCCGGCGACATGGGAACCGTGACCGTCTGGATCCGTGACCGACGTCTTCCCGCGAATGAAGTCGTACCCGAGATCGGTCCGGACGCGTCCTGCGAAGTCGGCATAGGTCGAGTTGATCCCGGTATCGACGACAGCGACGAGTGTCGGCTGTAACGTTTTTCCGGCGAGGCGTTTTAAGGCAGCGGCGTACTGGATGTCAGCTCCGACTTTTCCTTTTCGTTGCCCTGTGTTCTGGAGCGACCATTGGTACGGGCGATACATATCCTTTGCCGTCCGGACGGTCTGTGTATGTTCGACGTAGTCAACAGCAGCGGATCGTTCCAAGTAACGTTTTGCCTGTTGCGCGGCTGCTTTCGACTTGAACGTCCATTCTTCGAGGGACAGGGCTGGAAGCGACGATCGTGTCGCCTGCAGCGACGTCGAGACGGATTGTTTCAGACTACCGTGCTTCATTTTGACGAGGAGACTCGCGGTCTTTGACGTCGTCGCACTTGGCTTCATCGGTAGGAGCGGCTGGAGTTTACGGAGGCTAAAGGGAATCTGGTAGCGGGTCCCCGGTTTTCCTTCGAAGACGACATACTGTGTACCGGACCAGCTGAGCGGGAAGATCAACGCTTCGTCCTGTAGTTGGCGATACCGTTTGTAGGTCGTCCCTTTGCTGTAATTCTTCTTTGAGGTATAGACGGAACCTTTCGAGCGATCCAAGTCGAATTCGAGATGCGTTGCCCGTTCGATATAGAGGGCTGACGGTATGGTGAAGACGGCACGTCCGGACGCATCATATGTACCGCGTAACGTCTGACTCGTCATCGGAAGTGGTGTCGTAGCAGCCGAGACGACGGACGGGGTCAGGAGACTGACACCGAGCAGGAGTGGAAGGATACGTTTCATAAAAAATCACGACCTTTACGGAAAATGGTGGAAAGTTGAAAAAAAGGACAGTTCAAACAAAATTATCTGGTTTAATTTTACGTTGTTGTTTAAAATTTAGATATGTTTTTCTTACAGAAACGGAGCTGAATGAGACACCATGAAAAAAATCATCATCTTTTTGTTACTCCTGATGTGGGGTGGGACGGGCATCGCTCCGGTCCAAGCCGAATCGAAATGGGACGTGACAGCAAGCGGGACAGGACCGTATACGTTGACCTTCACAGGAGAAGGCATCGTCGATGTGACGAGTGAGACGGCGCTTGCGTTCTCAGACGGTTTGACGGGAAGCGGCATTGATATCACTGCACATCCGACCGTGACGTTCACAGCAGAGACGGCACCACGGGTCGTCGTCACGGAACCAACGACACAGCAATCGATTCTCCTTGAGTTTCCGAAAGTCGACGCGGAGGAGCCGGTAACGGATGATCCTGCGACACCGGAAGAACCCGTCACGGAACCGGAAGTTAAACCAGACGTCAAACCGGATACACCGATTAAGCCGAAACCGACGACGCCGACGAAGGAAAAGCCGGTCACGGAAACAAAACCAGCTCCAGCGACGAACGTCAAGGCGACGAAGGGGCAAATTACGGGAACGGTCTGGTATGACGCGAACGAAGACGGAATTCGCCAAGAGACAGAAGCCCTTCTTGATGACGTCAGTGTCTTCTTGATCACGCCACGTGGCGACGTCACGGATATGGCGATCACGGAACAAGGGAACTACATATTCGAACAGGTGACGCCAGGGACGTATCAAGTCAAGGTCGATGGCTATGACATCGGCTTGTATACGTTCACGAAGCCGCATCAGGATTCAGATGTCAACACGTTCGGAACAACGAACGTAACGATCCAAGCAGGGGACGTCCGGGTCATCGATGCCGGTATGACAGAAGGGGACGAGATGATGGAACCGTCGCACTTCTTGACACTGACGAACTTCGTCGATGCGAATGGGGATCAACAGCCGCAGGATAAAGAAGAGACCGTCCCAATGACGTACATGTTACTGGATACGGTCACGGGGGAAACGGCATGGACGATTGAAGACGAAGGAGATGAGCATGCCTTCGCAGGCGGAGACAGCTTCCCGGTCGGCACGTACATTTTAAAAGTCAAAGCGCCTGCCGGTTATACAGTTAAGGCGATGCATCACCTCGATTACATTGCGTTTGAAGAGGACATGAGTGAGGCGAAGGATGCTCAGGCGCATCTCTTAAAACACTTGAAGCGTCAATCGGTCGACGCCGTCCTTGATCTAACACGCGATGGTGGCGGAACAATGGTTGCTGTCGAACTGGCGCCACCGGCGAAACCGGTCAAGGAAACACCGACGAAAGTCGTTAGTCCGGTCAAATCGACAGCACCGGTCGCAGCAAAAGCGGATACGGCTAAGTCGACTCCAACCGTTACAGCAGAACGTCTACCGCAAGCAGGGGAAGACAAGCCGTTTCCGTTCGCGGTCGTCGGTGGCATGAGTGCCGTCGTCGGAGTATGGTTGCTTGTCCGAAAACGATAAAGTTTAAACGGAACGTCTCCTGAGCGGAGGCGTTCTTTTTTATAGAATGATGTGTGGTAATTGACACACACGCACACATATGCGCATAATAGTAGTATCAAATCACAGGAAAGAGGGATTCGATGTTGACGACAAAACAGATTAGTGAATTGTTACGCGTATCGGAAGAGACGGTCCGGCGCTGGATTCGGACAGGGGAATTGCACGCGGAGCAGGACGGCAAAGGCTATCGTGTCGATGAATTGGCGTTGAAACGATTAGTCGATGAGAAATCACAGATTCCAGGAACGGCATTGAACAAGATTCTCCCGATCATCCAAGATATGTTCGGACCGGAAGCAGCTCAGTTTGCGAAGTCGAACGTCTTTGATCCCCTCCAAGCGACGATGCAATCGAGTGAGACAACGGCAACACCGGAAGCCTCGAAAGCGTCGATGGAAGCGGAACTCGCGCGCTTAAAACGAAAGAAACGTCGTCTCGAGCTCGAACACGAATTGAAGTTGCTCGATATCGAGGAACAGATCGCGTCGATGGAACGTAAACAACAATCCTAAAAGCAAAGCGCACGTAGGGACAACTCCCTCGTGCGCTTTCGTATGTAAGAGGAAAAGACGCCTTCACTGATCCGAAGGCGTCTTTTTGACGGAACGTTGTTTACGTTTCCAGTACCAATAGCCGAGCCCGAGTGCGATCGGGATGGCCGCCAAGTACGGATTGGCTTCGATATATCCAATGATCTCAAATAACGCGAACCATCCACTGATTAAACCAAGGACGAGTAAAATCGACCGCAGGACTTCTGGAAGCTTACGGATCCGATACGCGAAGAGACAAATGAGGCTAAAAATGATGATCGCCACATGCATTCCTCCATTCCGTACTCAGTATAGCGTATTCGGAAAGCTTTTTCGATGCACAAATCGGCTTTCCTCCCGTATAGTGAAGACAGAGAAAAATGGACAAGGACGTGATGGAGATGCAAGCAACAGTGATTGGGACAGGATATGTCGGACTCGTCACCGCGATCGGACTCGCAGAAAACGGACATGAGGTGACGTGTGTCGACTTGAATGCAGAACGGATGGAACGGTTAGCGCAAGGGATCGCACCGATCACCGAAGAAGGAATCGAAGACGCGCTCCGCCTCAATCGCGAACGCTTGACGTTCACGACGGACTATCCGGCGTCCGACTTGTACTTGATCGCCGTCGGGACTCCGGAACGGGCAGACGGTAGCTGTGATCTATCGGCTGTCGAAGCGGTCGCACGCTTGATCGAAGAAACGCGCCCGGGAGCCAGTGTCATCGTCAAGTCGACGGTGCCACCGGGAACGACAGCACGCCTGCAAGACGAGCACCCAACGTTACGCTTCGCGATGGTACCGGAGTTTCTGCGTGAAGGAACGGCCCTCGCGGATAATCGTCAGCCGAGCCGTCTGATCATCGGGACGACAGATGCCACTTTCGCGAAAACGGTCGAGCAGTTATTTCAGACGACAGCTCCGGTCGTCGTCGTTGATCCGACGACAGCGGAATTGACGAAATATGCGGCGAACAGTTTCCTCGCCGTCAAAATCAGTTTCATTAATGAGATCGCCCGGCTCGCGGACGCAGTCGGTGCCGACGTAACGGAAGTCGCTCACGGGATCGGACTTGATCCTCGGATCGGTTCTGCTTTCTTGCGAGCAGGTGCCGGCTACGGCGGATCTTGTTTCCCGAAAGACATCGCCGCATTGACGACGCTTGCGCGAACGCACGAGACGACGCTGCACGTTATCGAAGCAGCTGACCGGACGAACGAAGCCCAGCTCGATTACGTCCTCGCGAAGATCAGACCGGAGCGGGGTATGCGTGTCGCGCTACTCGGTCTTGCCTTTAAGCCGGGAACGGACGACTTACGGGACGCACCAGCCTTACGCCTCGCGGAACGGCTCGAGCAACTCGGTGTCGTCGTCGTCGGCTATGATCCGGCGGCGCGGACATTGCTTGACCAGAAACCGACGCTTGGAGAAGCGTTACGCGGAGCGGACGTCGCTGTCATCATGACGGAGTGGCCAGAGATGAAGGCGATGGCACCGGAACTGTTGACGCGCGTCATGCAGACGCCACGCTTGATCGACGGACGGAACTGTTGGCAGTACGTCGATGCCCCGGCAGGCGTTGCCTATGAAGCGATCGGACGTCCGGGGAAAGAATTTTCGAACAAACGCTAAGTGCGACCTGTCATTAGGGATGAGACCAGTCATGGTGTCATCCCTATTTTGCTAGACGAAAGGACGAAGCGACATGCAGATCGATTATTTCGCGGTTCAACCGAGTGGTCCAAAAGGAGCGCTCGAGGCACACGTGTTATATCCCGGATGGAATCAACGACAGAACGAAGAGTGGGAACGGGCCGTCCATTACGGGGCAGGACTGATTCGGATTCGTCAGCGCGGGACGGAACTACGAATTCCGATCGAGTTCGGATTCGGCTATGTTTTGCAGTACATACGTCAGTTCATGGAAGCCGAACGCAAGGGCGGTAGCATCCGCCAAAAGATGCAAGCCCAGCTCGACTGGATCGCAGAAGGACTACCGGTCCGTTTTAAACGCGAGAAGGAGACGATCGTCGTCACGGCAGAACGGAGCAACGCCTTTGCCGAGCGTCCGTTTCTCGAAGCACTGGAAAAGTCGATGTATGCTCTACCGTGAGTTCTATAAGAGAGGATCTATTGGCAGGTAGTCAACGCGTCGGAGCAGAACGCTGTACTCGGGCGAACAATAGTAAGTCGACTTTAAAAAGAAAGCCCGCGTGGCTTTCTTTTTTTTTGAATAGAACAGAAAACTAAAAACGTGTTACCATTATTTAGGTAATTTGAAAGTATTTGAATTAGAGTGTTCGTTATACTTAAAGTCGAAATCTTTACAAGAGAGGAATGAAATCATGAAAAATGTGTGGAAGTGGACAGCGACTATGTTGTTAGCGAGTACGGTACTCTTTGGTTACGGACCGTCAAGTACATTGGTATCTGCAGAAGAAATGTTACAGTTGAATGGTGTATTGAAAGGGATAGTATCAGGGAATGAAACGAACGATTATAGTGTGACTTTGGAGGACGCTGGAAAATTAACGTTTGATTTCACATCCTTCGGACCAAATACAGATTTTAAGTTGATCGATGAATACAATGAGACAATTATGGATCATTCGCTTGATAGTGATGGTAAGACACCTGGAAGAGAGTATGATTACTACTATCTAGAAGCAGGTAATTACCGTTTTGTCGTAGAGAATGATAGCAGTATGCCAAGTGATTATAAAGTAGAAACGACATTTAAAAAGGTGGCTGGATCAGATAATGAACCAAACAATGGGATAACTGAGGCACAAGTCTTGATATTCAATCAAAAGATTCGTGGACTGCTTTCGGAACAAGATGATCGTGATGTCTATAGTATCAAGGTTCCGAAAGACGGTACGGTCACATTCGATATTGCGACCTATATCTACGAGCATTCAAAAATCTCGTTAATGGATCAAAATGGAGAAAAGGTAGATAGTGATACGATCAGTAGTTCGGAAAAGACACCTGGTAGATGGATACGTTCATTCGACTTGGCTGCTGGTACTTACTATCTATACATGGATCGTTCCAACAATAGCTACACAGGTGTCTATGATATTCAAGCTTCTTTCAAGGCTGCAAACAATACAGAAAATGAGCCAAACGACGGGATTATCGAAGCGGAAAACTTAGCGTTCTATAAAAAAGTGACGGGATTCCTAAATTGGTCGGATCAGAACGACTTCTATAAAATCGTAGTTCCGAAAAAGAGTGAAGTAACACTCGAATTGTCATCGTATCTGAAATCTATGAAAATCAATTGGATTGATCAGCGAGGGGAGATAATCGACAGTGGGTGGTTACCAGGTGAATCTAAAACACCGGGACGTTACTTGAATACATGGTCGTTTCCAAAAGGGACGTACTATCTACAAATCAATGATGCAAACCACTATACAGGACTTTATCACTTCCAAGTCAAATCGAGTCATCTGTTACCAAGCGTCAGTTTAAAGGCGATGAACGTTAAGTCGGCATATGTCAGTGGAACGACTGAAAAAGGTGCTACTGTCACAATGAAGCTTGGAAAAAAGACATACACAAAAAAAGCAGACGCAAAAGGACATTTCAATTGGAAAGTCCAAAAACAAAAAGCGGGAACGGTCATCACTGTCACTTCGCAAAATAAGTACGGAAAAACGACGAAGCAACTCCGAGTCTCAAAAAAATAATTTTAAAAGAAATAGTGGGTCTCATCACCTGCTGTTTCTTTTTTTGTTCGGATTTCAAAGTGAGTAGGGTCATTAGCAATGATTACCATCAGACAATGACCTATTTAAAACTGGTGAAATGTTTGAGAGCAATTCATGAAATACGACTTGGGTTCATGATTTGGTCACAATTCCAAGCAGGTTTCACGAACATCGAATGTGGAAAACGTTCAAAAAAACGAAAAAAAATTTTTTTTTATTATTTTTCGATCGAAAAACAGTGCGTGACTTTCGAATCATTTCCGCGTTTTTTAAAATCGGACTAAAAGCAGAGAAGTTAGTCTAGCTTTTTTGATAAAAAAATCATTCGACACCCAGTCGTGAAAACGTGTCACTTTTTGTCGAAAAAAAGGTGTTTTTTAACAGTAGGGTAATCGAAAAATCATTTTCCATAAGACACCATGTAAAAAATTTTTAATAAGACCATTAGATTGCATTTTAGTTACAAATTTAGGGTTGTTGAAATGAAACACTTTCGGTATATTTATTCTTGTAGGTCGAGACAACTGGTAAACAGTGGGATTAACCTGCAAATTCATGAAAAACGATTTTTCTTCGAGAAATCGTTAAACATTGGAGTATCAGGTGTCGATAAGGAATATGGAATGACGATTACATACTGATTCGATAGAAAAGGAAAAATTAGGTTTCTAATATTACCTATTTTATCTAATTATTAATTTTCGTCAGGACGTAAGACTTCTTCCTTTATCTGACTTGGATTTGAAATGCAATTGAAATTTTGTTGGTAGAAATAGCAACTTTATTACCATTGTATGGACGAGAAAAGGCTGGGTGAAGGAGATCCTGAAGTTTGTCTTTTGTCTTTTATTGGAGGCAAGTCGTCAAGTCAACTAGTAGTTTAATTAAGGGAGGATTTTTACACATGGGCACGAAGAAATCGAACAAATTATACGCTGCAGCAGCTGCTCTTGCAGTGACAGCTTCAGCAGTAGCACCAGGCCTTACGGCGGATGCTGCATCGAAAGTCACAGTTAAATCTGTTACAAACCCAGCTTCAATCTCACACTACGGTGGTTACACATTCGCAGTGAAAAAATTGTCACTTCCAAAAACGGTTAAAGTATTGCTTTCAAACAAGAAATACGAAAACCGTTCAGTCAAATGGGGCAAAGTCTCTTACGACAAAAAATACATCGGTAAATACCAAACAATCTCTGGTACTGTTTCAGGTACTGCGAAAAAAGCTTCGATCAAAGTGAAGTTGAACAACTACCCAGTTGACGTTGTTGAGCCAAAGCTCGCTCCTGTCGCAGTTGGTGAGAAACTCAACCTTCCTTCAACAATCGACGTGAAATACAAAGACGGTAAAGTCATCGCTCGTTCTGCTAAATCGTTCAACCTCACGGCTGAAAAAACAGACAAAGCTGGCGAAATGAAGCTTTCTTACAACTACATGGGTAAAAACTCTTCAATCAAGGGTTCAATCGCTTATGAAGTCAAAGCTGCTGAAATCACAAACGTGATGGGCGAAGTAAAAGTTGATGATCTCTCAGTTTCTGCTGACGTGAAATTCCCAGCGAAAGATGCAAAAGCACAGCTTCTTATCTTCCCGGGCAAAGACGAAAGCAAAGCACTTCCTGCAATCGACGGTAAGCTCGAAAACGGTAAGTTTACAGCTACTGGTAAAAACATTCCGGTTGGAACACATTCGTTCGCAGTTAAAATCGGTGATGTAGTTTCACCTGCTAAAGACTTCGTAATCGAATCGCCAATGGTTAAAGAAGTCAAAGCAATCAATGCTAAACAAGTTGAGGTTTCATTCAACAAAGCAGTTAACGAAACTGCAGCTGAAACTCTTAATAAATACTCAATCGATAATGTTAATCCTTCATCAGTATCGCTTTCTGAAGACGGTATGACAGCTACTTTGACATTCGCATCTGCTACACAAGTTGAAGTCACAAACGGAGTAGTCGTAGTTCAACCAATCGCTCTTGCTTCTGATGCTGACAAATCGACTGCTAAATACACGAAGGTATTGACTTTTGAAGATACTGTAAAACCGGAAATTTCTGAAGTTGTCGCTAAAACAAGTGGTACAACCGCTACTGAGTTAACTGTAACTGCTTCTGAACCAATTGTTTCTTCGTTGGCTAAAGTTGATGGTAATTATTATACTGTAACTTTCTCTGGAAAAACTGGTACAATCACAGGTCTTTCATTGGAAGCGAACAAAGAACACACGATTGAATTGATCAACTTGACTGACTTTGGTGGTAACGTAACTGTTCAAACATCTAAATCATTCAATGTTTCAGTTGATGCTGTTGCACCAACAGTTTCGCTTGCACCACAAGGTGACAACGATATCATCTTGACATTCAGCAAACCAATGAACACTGCTTCAGTAGAAGGCGCTTTAGTTGCTTCTGCTAACCTTGTTAAAGATGAATTACTTGGAAACGTTAACTACAGCAACGTTACTGTAGTTCCAGGATCTAACGATACGAAATTCTTGCTTGATGTGACTGCATCATTGTTCACTAATAAAGACAGCCGTACACTTTCTGTAGTTCTTCCTGGAACAATGAAAGACAAGCTTGGTAATTCATTCAATGCAGGAACTCAAGCTGTAACTCTAGTTAAAGATGCTGCTAAACCAGTTGCAACTGATTTCAAGATTGTTAAAAACTCACAAGGTCAAGTGACTAGCCTTGAAGTATACTTTAATGAAGGTCTTCGCTCTGGAACGCCTGTTCTTCCAACAATCGTAAATGAGAATGGTGTGGCAGTTTCAGCGAGTTCATTCCTTGGTGGTTTGACTGCTTCAGCTGTTACGGCTGGTGATAAGAAAATTGTTTATACTGCAACAACACCTGCTGCACTTTCAGGTAAGTATGCATTCTCATTCGGTGCAGGACTTGTTTCTGACCAAGCACAAACTGCAAACACTTCAGCAGCTTTCAATCATACATTTGATTTCGGAACTGCCAATGCTGGAACGTTCTCATTATTGCAAGCTAACGTTACAGCTCCAGCTAAAAACCAAATCCGTGTGAACTTTGTTTCAGCTGTTAAAGGTGGAGCGGTTGCTAACTCTGCAACAGATCTTGCTAACTACACTCTTGGTGGGAAGCCACTCCCGGCTGGTACTTCAATCACATTGGATACTGATCAAGAAGTTGCAACGATTGTCTTACCTGACGAAACGTTCAATAAGACTGACTCTAGCACTATCATCACAGTTGCAAACGTAGAAGCATTAAATGGAGCGAAGTTGAATGCATTCAACGGTACTGTAAACGTCACTGACAACGTTAAGCCTGTTCTCTCGAATGGTAGCTTGACAGCAGATAACAAAATCTCACTTGGTTTCAGCGAAGCATTTGCTGCAGGTACACCTGTTGTAATCGGTGATGTAATTGTCAAAGTCAATGGAACTACAGTCCCAGCAGCTGCGCTTACATTGGGTGCTGGTTCAGGATCTGATGCAGGTAAATACCTCGTTAGCCTTCAAAACATTGTAGAGCAAGGTACTGCAGCTAATAACGGTGCTGATAATCTTGCTGGAACTCCTGATGATGTTGCTGCTACTCCGACATACATCGACCTTGACAACAGCGGAACATTCAATGCTGGCGACATCAAGATTGCTGACGGTCCTGTTGCTGACTTCAAATTCTCAACTTCAGGTCTTATCAACAGTGTAACTGTAACAACTGCTAACTCAACAGTTGGTGCTGATGCTGCTGGTAACACACTTAAAACAGCTACAACGATTACAGTTAAGTAATCCTTAAAGTTTGTTCATCTTACCCCGCTGAGTTTCGTACTTATGCGGGGTAATTTTATTTTTAAATATATAATATTCCTTTGATACACCCTGACCGTCGCGGCTCAGGGTGTTTTTTTGTCCGACGGATTGTAATATTAAGGGATTGTAATATTAAGTGCAACACCTAGCTGAAAACACAAAAAACCCATAATGACCTCGTGTAGAATAAAGTTACCACACCACATTCAACGGAGGATTCGTTATGAGCTATGTTCATCTTACCACATCAGAAAGAGTCAAAATAGAGACGTATCTCGAGTTAGGTTTCTCTATCCGAAAGATTGCTGGACGCTTTGGGCGTCAACCTTCTACGATTTCACGAGAATTGAAACGAAATCCTCACTATGATTCTTCCTATGCCGACAAGCGTTATGTTGAGCGAAAAAAGAAGTGCGGTGCACGGACAAAGTTTACGATCGAAAAAGGAGTCCGCATCCTCAAAAAGTTACGAGAGACCTGGTCCCCTGAACAGATTGCCGGACGATTATTTCAAGAAGAAGGACTCTCGTTCAAGACCATTTATCGTTGGATTCATATGGGCCACGTCGAGGCCGATTCTGGACTTCTCCGACAAAAGGGAAAGCGTCAGAAACCATGTGAGACGCGTGGACGCTTTAACGTCGGACTGCCAAACAGTAAATGTCCGTCTGACGTCAAAGCGCGCCAAACGTTCGGGCATTGGGAGCTTGATACTGTTGTCTCGGGTAGAGGGAAATCTAAAGCCTGTGTCGCAACGTTCGTCGAGCGAAAGAGCCGCTTTTATCTCGCTGTACCGATGGAAGATCGGTCCGCTCAATCGATGGAGTCTGTGATTCAAGCATTGCATCTTTACTTCCCATTGGAAACGTTCCAAACTGCGACAACAGATTGCGGAAAAGAGTTTAGCTGTCATGAACGAATTCACGAATTCGTGACACTTTAGGCGTACTGATGTATTTTGCAGATTCGCATTCTTCTTGGTAGCGTGGGAGTAACAAGAACGCCGATGATCTTCTCCGTAAATTTTTCCCGAAGGGGACAGATTTCGGAAAGGTCAGTCGTTCTGAACTCGCTCAAGCGCTCACCTGGATCAATGGGAGACCGCGAAAATGTCTCAACTGGAAAACTGTATACAAGGTCTTCGCAGAAGAAGTGTTGCACTTAATTTGACAAACCGTCAAAAAGATAACGAAAAAAAGATATTTCAAAGAAATGTAAGAACAAATTCTGTTAAGTGGTATTCCGAATTATAGAAAGTTCATTGTCCAACTTTAAAATGTCGTCCAAATCGTTGCTCAATAGAAATTTGTTCAATCGCTTGCGATACAGCATCAGCAAAGGGAATCAAGGCTTCTGCTCGACGTTGTTCGCGTTCTTCCTGATAAGCGATGATTTCAGGTCCTGTGTTGGCTTCAAAAAATCGAAGGGCACATGTTTCGTCTAATGCAAAATCAAGAGCGAGCTCGGGTAAGGTGAAGGGATATAAAGCGTCGATGGCCTTCGCTAGTAAAAGACTTTGTTCAACGAGTGCATGATGCATGAAGGAACCTTCAGGATGTAACGATTGAAGAAACACGTCAGCTCGTTCCGTCTTATAGCCACTTAAATTCGTGATAAACCGTCCTTTTATTGCAAGATCCGCAATGGAAGCGAGCATCGTCCATTGACCAGAGGCGTCTCGAACTAAGTGTGTGCGCAGATGAAAAGTTTCGCCGCTTGCCGTGCGTGATGTTACGAATGGCTGGATAATGTAGTTGCTTTGTTCGATTAACGAGAGGATCAACGTTCGTAGTTGTTGATAGGTATACACATGACGCTGATCTTGAATAGTTACAGAATATCCTACCCCCGCTGCTTTTGTAATTTTATATATTCCTGTTCCTTTAGATGCATTCGTTGGTTTTAAGATGGTGACATTGTGTTTCTTCAACTGTGTTAGAAATTGATCGAATCCTGTTAATCGTTCGGTTGGAATGAATAACGTTCCCCACGATCCCGCATCTTCTAGTTTTTGTTGAAGCACATACTTATCATCAATCAGGTGAAAGAAATGAGGAATGACTTGCTGAAGACGTAGATCCTCTTCGGGATGCGCTGATTGTGAAGGAACAACACAGTTTTCATTTAAGAGTAAAGACGGAAACGGAATCGATTGGCGACGTCACTTCCCATCATATACTTCTGCTTGAATGACTTGAGCATCAAAATCAACATCTTCGATCGTGCAACTGACCACCTGTTGTCCTAAATGCTGAGCATATTCGATGTAATAATGTAATCGTTCTTTTGGTAGAATCATGCGAGGTGATTTTACATTGTTGAATAAAACAATCATGTGAGTCAACTCCCATAAAATATTTCATATTATTACCATTATTGTATGTCATGTCAAAGTAGAATGGTTAAAGAAATTGAGTTGAAAATGATTACCGACTTGTCTCCACTCTCTTAATACGTACGTTTTTAATGCATTCCAATTAACTAATAAAAGGAAAGCGCATTATCGACAAAATCATTTTAAGTGATTGTAAATATTTTCTTTTGTTTTAAAAAATGGAATTTTATTATCCTTGAATACGTTAAACTATGAATGAAAGTTAGACTAAAAAGGATGATAGGTATGAGAAAAATAATGATGGCTTTACTTGGGGGAATTATATCTTTTGGAGGGGCATTACCTGTCGCAGCAGAAGTCACTCTACCATTAACAGGATCATTCGGGTTATCGGGACAGTTTCAAATCGTCAAAGGACAAGAACGCGTTTGGGAGTGGTCTTCCTATCAACAACTTAGTCTGATTGACCTTCAAAGTGGAGAACGCATTCAGTCGCTCTCTGGTAGAGAATCATCAATTGAAGGATTCGATGTCTCGGACGATCAAACACGACATGTCGTGATAAAACAGGGAGTGCTTCATGTCTACAATGCTTTTGGAACAAAGGTTCAAGAAGTGTCAGAGATTGTCGACAAGGAAGACAAGATTACCAAGTTCGTTGACGTCCAGTTCATTCCGAATACGCACACGGTTGTGTTACTGGCGAAGAATGATGGGCACTGTCAACTTCTTTCGTATGATTTAGATACGGAGCAACTCCTTAGCAGCCGTGGAACCAGTCCATACGGTCAATTGTTAACCGTACGCGATCATGTTGCTGTCTTCTATTCGTCTGCTGTATATCTCTACACCGCTGACTTGACGTATACAGGCGTTATCCATGCGAGAGAAGAAAATGGGATCGAGGCATTTGACATGAATGACGAGGGGCTTCTCGTCATCGGAGAACAGGGAGTACCACAGCCCGACGTCTACGATTTAAATCATGGTCTTGAAAAAACACAGACGAATGAGCAGTTTGTGATGGGAAGTGACGTTTCTTATAGTGACATCGCGATTGACGAGTCAGGAACCTTCATCGCGGTCACCTCGTCCGGAAGTGATTGCCCCTTCTCGTTATTTGAACGAGAGACGGGACGGCGTATTTATACTTCTCTCGACCACAATCAGGATTTTTCCTATCAATCAGGTGTCGAGCTTAGTAATGAAGCACATTCCATCATCGTCGAAGGATCTAACCAGACGAACATCTACAGTGGAAAAGCATTATCGAAACGACCGATCGCAATTCAAATACCAAAAGCCCGTCAACGCATAGATCGAGGGGCTTCAGAAACATTAGCACTTGAAGTTACGCGAGCTGACGGAAAGACTGCTCTCGTCAAAGCGGGTGTTAACTGGGAGACGGATCATCCGGAAGCAGCCTTCATTCAATCGGGGAAACTGCACGGTGAAGCAGAAGGAGACTATACCTTATCCGCAACCTATGAGGGGTTCACGGCGACTGTTACCGGTAAGGTCGCACCGCCGAAGCTATCGTCCCTAAAAGATATACCGTGGCTAGAGCGTCACCGCCAATCACTGCTCGATCGCCAATCGTTTGAAGGCTTACCGGTTCTGTCCTCGTCCTATTCGAAACTCAAAGGAACGAAGGGGAAGATGATCATTCCAAAAGAGAAGGTGAATATGAACGGGAAATGGAAAGGAAGTGTCCTTGCTTCACGATATCCACGTCCCATAGAACATCAGCCGAATCGGATTGAGTTGCTGACGATGCTCCCAGCACTCGAACAGCGCTCGATTTCAAAAAAGGAGATTCAGTCCGTCTTTGGTAAACCAGTGACCTCAACAACGTACGCTCCTTCCATTTCGCATCAGTTTTCAAAGTCCGATAAGACATTCGCGAAATACACCATCAAATGTGTCGATCGCTATCGCTTGAACGATCTCTCCGTAGAAACCTATTTTGATAAAAAGGATACGGTACGATTCATCACAGTGAGTAAGCAATCCTCTAAAAAAGGGAACCAAAAGATTTCATCATGAGACTTTCCGATTCTTGAATCAAATACATGAAGCAGGTGGCGTAGACATACGTCATCTGCTATTTTATTTTCAAAAAAATTATTCAGTTTTAATGAGTTCACCTTCTTATTGCAATAAAATTTCGAAATGGTGGAAATGAATAATTTGATTTTTTTATCAACCTAGAAATAAAAAGTTTATAAAGGGATAATATGTAAAATATTAGCCTTAAATGTATATACAATGTCGTTTCATTCTCCTATTCTATTCATAGCATCATCACTATGGGTAGGAATACCTATCATCAGGAGGAAACGAAATGCCATTATCATTCCATCGGTCCATGACACAGGTCGCATTGGCGGCCACACTATTTTCCATCATTCCGACTCCCGTACTATCGGTACAGGCAGCGACGCAGCAATCGGTCAAACAAAAAACAGCGGGTAAGATGCTGAAGCTGAGCTCACTTACACGGATTGGCCAACAGTCCTTACAAATCGGGAAGAAGACCTATCAGCTCTCAAAAGCGCAAGGAGCATTCTTCCAAAAGAATAAACATATATTAAAACAAGCACGCCTGGCGTTTACCTACGACACAAAAGGACGTGTGTTACGACTACATACGATTGAATTGAATACTTCCGGAAAACCATCCAAATCAAACAAGAAACTGGAACGCAATCTTGTGTTGGAAGGACTTCAAACGACGCTGACAGGAAATCTAATCATCAACGCCGATTACGTAACGGTTCGCAACATCAAGGCGGTTGAAGTGAATGTATCGGATCGAGCTAAGACGCTCGTAAAAATGACCGGCGTTCAATCGACACGTCTGCTTCACGGCAGCAAGACGAACAAGGCGACGAAACAGGCGATCACGAAACCGAAGCTGGAACTCGATCGAAGTACGTTCCAATCCGTTGAGTTGAATCGGAAAAATGCTGCTGTCCTCTTTGGTAATCAATCTCGCGTGAATACAGTCGACGTCCGAGCAAACGGTACGTTACACATCCTGAAGGGACAAAAAATCTCTCGAATCAACACACAGACGGATGTCAGTCAGTTAACACTCAACGGATCGATCGGGACGCTCGATTCCGAGTCCAAACAGTTAAGCGTTACCGGAACAACGAACATCGATCAACTGGTGACGAAGCGAAGCAATGCTACCATTCACATGAATGTATCTGGTGACGTCAAGCAAGTGACAGCGGTCGGAGACCAGTCGCAGCTGCTGTTCGGAAAACAGGTTACAGTAGAGACGCTCACTCTCGAAAAGTCAGCGCAGTATACAGGTACGAAGCCTGTGAATCGTGTGGATATCAAAGGCGGAACGGTGTTGCTCGATGCCCCTGTGATGCAACTACAAACGCTCGGCGAGACTGCATTGACGTTAGGTCAAAACATCATGATTGAAAAATTGATTGCGAATGCTTCACTCCAAGTCGGTGGTGGAAAAGGGATCGGCACACTGACGCTCGCTGGTGCTATGAAAGAGTTGACGCTGAACACGCCAACGAATGCGATGCAAGTTCAGACTACAGGAGCGACGCTCTCGATCAAAGGAACGGCACCGGTCGAAACCGTCACGCTCGACTCTTCTTCGGCAACAAGTATCGCGCTACCGCATATAACGAAGATTGAAGAGACGGCAACGAACAAAGGAACAATCGACACAGGAACAACGGTCGTTGATGAGGTGAAGGTCGAAGAGACACGCGTCATTCCACCGACAAAACCTCCGGTCGATCCGCCAGCACCACCTCCTGTTACGCCACCTGTCACACCTCCAAGTGGTGGTACTGGCGGTGGAGGTGTCGAGACACCTCCGAGCTTTACGAAACACCTCAATAATTATCTAGATAGCGCAAGTAATACGCAATTTGAGATCACGGAAGATGTGACGATTGACGGGCGCAAGATGACGACCGCGAAAACGTTTTATGTACCAGAGGGTATCACGTTGACACTGACGGGAAACATACGTACGGATGACGGTGAACTCACGATTCGAGGTAAGGGGACAGTGGACGTCAAAGACGCTACTTGGAACATTGCAGAGTGCAAGTCTGGGCTCGCATTTTCAAACACGTTGACATGGAAGACACCGTTGAATGTCGCGGGTCACACAGTACATCAGGATAGTGATATGAAGCGACTCTATCACGCGGATAAAGTCATTGGATCAAGCAAAGAGTTAGCGGATGCCATCGCTAAACAAAACGAAATGAAACAAGCGGTACAGGGAGAACTCTGGTTCATTCAAAGTGGAGACTATGCTCTGAAACCAAATAAAAATATCACTCATGGTAATCAGACTGGATACTACTTCCCGATTGTTCAAAAGGATCTTCGAATCGTAGGGGAAAAAAACACACGTCTCTATGGGGATGAATTCAGTAAGAACGGCAACTGGGCGACTCAGAATCTGGTTACAGTCATCGCGGATGGCGTCACACTCGAAAAACTCTCTTTGATGCCAAAAGTCGAAGTCAATAAAGTAATCGAAGTGCTTGGTACGGACTTTACGTTACGTGATGCGCATATCATGCCAAATACAATAGTCGACACAGATGAATTCGACCGAAATTTCGCTGGTAGTATCTATTTCAGTACGGACAAACAAACGACGACAGCGACAATCGAGAACACTCGCATTGATAAAGGGCGAATCACGACAGGAGGAGCTAGTCCGAACTTAACGCTTCGATTGCAGAATGTCGATTTAGATTATGCAGAGGCATCGGTCGAGGGAGAAGCGTATTTGCCGATAAAGAACGCTAGTGGGGCAAATATCGAGGTAAACAATCTAGACGTCACGGTATCGAACCGAAGTGCGGCGGAATTGACACCGTTACTTGCGAATCTACCAGAAGGTACACAACTTGATTTGAAAGACGGTACGTACGCCTTGGCAGAACAACTAGCAATCACGAAAGGAATGACGATCAATGGATCAGGAGCCGTCTTGGAGCCATCTGCCGCATTTAAGAAGACCGGTAGTCGCCCGCTTGATAACCTTGTCTCAATCAACGGAGTACAGGCACCTGTCCTATTGAATGGTCTGACATTCCAAAAATCGTATGCGACAGGCGTCCAAGCGTATCGTTCGTCGGACGTGACATTACAGGAGATCAAGAGTTTTGAGAACGCGGCAGCAGGACTGATCGTCAACGGATCGAAGGTGACGGCAGAAGGATTGCATACGTCAAAAAATGCTTGGTACGGTGTCAATGTCGATTCAGGTGTAAATGTGAATGAGGTCTCGGACTTTACACTGAAATCCGGTGTGCTGGAAGAAGAATACGAGGTTGTCTCAGATGTTGCCAATCAGCAAGTACGCGTCAATGTTCCAACATCGTTCAGGGAACATGCGATCGAAGGAACGACAAAGAAATACTGGTCGACTTCTCAGGACAGACGCAATGGTGTTTATGTCGTCAGTTCAAAAGAGACGAAACAATACTCGACGCCACAAGCAGCTGTGAGTGCCGCTAAAGTAGGTGATACGATTTTGATTAACGGCACGATAGCACTAAAGGAACAACTGGTCATCAACAAAGCGATCACCCTGAAAGGAGAACAGGATGGCCGCTTGATGCCAGCAGCGAATTTCAAGATCGTAAAAGCGGACGATAAGGACTACAATCCATCGAAGAACCTGATCTCCATCGAAAACGTCACAGAACCTGTCTCGATTCAGAATCTGACGATTGAGAAGTCACTTCGCTCTGGTATCCAGGCGTATCAATCAAAAGACGTGACGCTCGAGCAAGTCAAGCTCTTAAACAACACAGCAGCAGGGCTAGTCGTCAACGGATCAATCGTTACAGCAAACGGACTCGAAACGGAGGGGAATCTCTGGTACGGTGTCAACGTCGATCAAGGAACAGGTGTCACGACACCGGCGAAGTTCATTTTAAATCGAGGGAAACTATTAGAAAAATTGGCAGTCTATGCGGATAAAGGTCTAATCCAAGATAAGGTTGAAATCGATCTCGGTGAGAACGGAAACGATTACTACCGCGTGCAAGGCGAAAAGGGAGTAGCGTACTGGAATGAGCTGCCGAAAGGTGTCTATGTACAATCCATTGCTGGATCAGAACGTCAGTTGGTGAGTCATCAAACGTTGAATGAAGCTGTTTTAAAAGCAGGAGCGGGCGATACGGTCTGGCTCAATGGAGATGCGAAAGTCATGACGCAAGTTTTGATCAATAAGGCGCTAAACATCCGATCTTTCGATGGTCGAGCACAAATCATGCCGTCTGAAACATTCTTAAAGACGACGGACGTCAACAGCGAGAACTTGATCACGATCGATGCAGGAAATGGAGCCGTCCTACTTGAGAATCTGGACGTCGTGAAGTCGGCTCGAAACGGGATTAACGTCTATCGTTCTTCAAACGTCAGTCTTGAAAATGTCACGAGTCGGGACAATGAAGCAGCTGGTTTGATTGTCAACGGTTCGACGGTCAAGGGTCAGTCATTCCATACATCGGGAAACAAATGGTACGGGGTGGGTGTAGCTCCAGGCAAGGGAGTGAAAGAATCATCCATCTTTAAATTAGAGAGCGGGAATCTGGCAGAAGAATATGCGATCGTTGCGAGCCCTTCTGACACACGAAATGTTTCAGTGACAGCGGATTATACAGAGCATAAAGTGGAGGGGACATCGTCGTATTGGACGAAGAGTGACGCAAAGCGACTTTCAGGATTCTATCTTGAAAATAAAAGCACTACCCGACAATTTCTGACGTTACATCAAGCAGTGAAAGCCGCACAAGCGGGGGACACGGTCATCGTCAATGGTCAACATCTCTTACATGAACAGCTCGTGTTGGATAAAGCGATCACGCTTCAAGGCGAGAATCATGCACAGTTAGGACGGACAGACTATTTCAAGTCACAAACGAGTTCGGCGACACATCTTCTATCGATCGTCAATGTGAAAGAAGCAGTTCAAGTAAAAGACATGATCATCGAAAAATCGATTGGGAGCGGCATCAACATTTATCGATCCCAAGACGTGACGCTTACGAACGTGACAAGTCGCGATAATGCCAATGCTGGTATCATCGTCAATCGATCGCGTGTAACAGCAAATAACGTCAATACATCTGGAAATAAATGGTACGGTATCAATGTCGCGTTAGGCAGTGGAACGGATTCTGACTTACCCGCTCACTTGATCTTCAAGAGTGGTCGAATCGAGGAAGCAGAACAAATTGTCTCTGAGGATTATGTTGAAGGAAATAGCAACGTCATCGTCGAGGCAGAAGGATTTACGAGAGAAGAGATGAAAAAAGAAGAGAAGACGTATTGGACGGATAAAAAATAGATACACAACCGCGGTAATTTGATTAGCCACCTTGAATACAGGGTGGCTTTTCCTAATTATGTGATGCGCGGAAATTATTTTAATGGGATGCAATCAAAAAACTAAAAATAGATTTCCATCATGAAAAGAGTACTCCGAAAATTGTGCTTCGAGAGTTGATATCATGAAGTAAGGAATGAATTAAGGAAGGGGAGTATGGAGGATGAAGAAATGGATAGGCGTAAGTAGTCTGTTGTTATTGTTGTTTTTCTTTTATACAGCAGACTCGGTATCAGCTGCGAGCTTCGTTGTGTCTCCTGAAAAAATGACACTCGTCACGGGACAAACGAAAACGATACAAGTGAAAACAAAAGGAATTTCTAAACCGAGCTATAGCTGGAAGACATCGGATCGTAACGTAGTAACCGTTTCAAAAGGAAAGGTAAAAGCGATTGGAGCGGGCAAGGCGATGATTACGGTATATGAGCAAAAAACGAAACGAAAACAAATTGTTGCGGTGACGGTAAACTGGAAAAAACTTGACGCACAGGCAGCTTTTAAATCCGTTAATCCATCTGTTGCATATATTGAAATGATAAATAGGAACGGTGACGTTACTTCATTAGGGAGTGGCTTCGTCACAAAACAAGGAGAAGTCGTAACGAATCATCATGTCGTTTCAGGAACGGATAATGAGAGAGCACGTATTCATTTTCCGAACGGAATGATCTATGAGGCAAAATACATCAAAGCAGTGGATGAACAATTAGATTTAGCTATACTAGATGTCCCTCAAATGGTGAATATCGCTTCCTTGCGTACAGCAAAAGCAGGAAGTACGGGTTCTGTCATTTATGCCCTCGGGAGTCCAAAAGGTATTAGTAATACGATCACTCAAGGGATTCTTAGTAATCGTAGAGTGTATGATGGAGGACTTCCTTATATTCAATTCAGTGCGACCGTTAATCCTGGAAACTCGGGAGGACCACTCATCGATCAATATGGTCGGGTGATAGGTATCGTCTCTTGGAAACGTAGTGATGCGGAAAACATGAACTATGCTATTCCTTACGAACAATTAGATACCGTATTGCGAAAGCGTCAAACGATTTCGGATATCCAACAGCAACTTGTTGAGATACCAGTTGTTCAAGGGGAAGGAGAATTAGGCGAACAGGAATTAAACGATACGTTCGATCAAGCAGATATTATTCCATATGCACAAGGTTCGATTTCAGGTACGACGTTCGATGAGGAGGATGTGGACATATTTCGTTTTCACACGAATCGTAATATGAAATTGGTGTTGTTAGGAGAGTATGGGAGTCAGCTGGCTCCATATTTCAAGATCGGTCTTTATGATGTGGAAGGAGAGCCGATTCAATACAGTGAGCAGTTTGATCTTGAAGGAAATCTGATACAAGGATTAGTGGTAAACCTCGTTCCAGGCGATTATTTCATAGCAGTCTTTCCTATAGAAGGTCTTTCTGCGACAGACTATCAAGAAACACCTTATGATTTATTGTATGAGTTTACGACGGGTGAATCCTTGATCTCAAGCAATCAATTTGATAAGAGTCAGCAACTTTATCGAGTATTCAGTGATATCCGTAAGAAAAGTGTAGATTAAAGCATTTTACAAGCTAAAATATAATAGCTGTTGAAGTGACAAATTGTATTATTGACCGAGGAAATAGAGATAGAAGAACGTTCTTGACCATTCATTTAGAAGAAGCCGACTACTGCTTCCAAATGAATGGTTTTTATTTTTCAATAAAGAATCAATCCATATTCATCAGCTCTCTGAATTGAAAAAATTCATCTACAATGAAATGATAGAGTACATAAAAATATCAAATTTTCTATTAATTTATATATTTTAAATAAAATATTGAAATAAACGCAATATGGTAATAAAATCAATTGGAGTTATTAATTTCAATGGAATCAAAAGGAGAGAAGGAATTGAAGCAAACGATCGTAGGCTATGTTTTGGGGGTGCTCTTATGTTTCTTACTTCCGAGCATGGTCCTGGCAACCGAACACCCGACGCTTCTGCCGTATAAGGTAGAAGATCAAATACTAAAAGGAAAGGCGGAAGCGAAGACGACCGTTCATGTTCATGTAGACGACGTCTTATATACGAGTCAAGCGGATGAATCTGGTAGCTTCTCGATTAAGCTTCCGCAGCCAGTTGGCATGAAATCCGTTCACCTATACATACTGGATATAGACGGATATAAAGAGAACCAGATTTCCTATGAACCGACGAATCCGACGCCGACCGAAGAACCATTACCATCCGTTACTTACGTCGGACAGACGGAGAATAGTTTCTATTTAACGACGTCACCTGACGCGACGATCTATGCGTCTTACGAAGGGGACATCTATACGGGGAGACATCAGCTTCTCATCCCGAAAGGCGTTACGTCAGAGATGCGGGTCTATGCGAAGACGGATCAAGGGGCGAAAAGCGAGACGACACTGCTATCGACAAAAGTGCCAGCTACAATCGCCATCGAACCCTATGCGTTCGAAACAAAACAATTCGTCGGGAATGCGTGGCCGTATGCCGTTCTGACTTTCAAGGACGAAGAGACGGGAGCCGCCTGGACGGTCGTTGCAGATCCGAAGGGGAACGTGACGTTCCCATATACGCCAACGCTCGAGACAGTGAAGACAGGACGTACGCTTCAAGTAGTGAGTGCAGGATCTGTCTCTACTAAAACGACAGCAATCCTCCCGGCGTATCAGCCAAGTCCGACTGCAGCGTATTATCTACTCGTCGAAGCGCCACAAAACCAGATCGAAGGACTGACCTATCCAAACAGTCAAGTGTTGCTCGATGATACGATTTGCGCAACGAGTGACGCGACAGGTTATTTTCAGTGTGACGTCACGGAGATGCAGGAACCAGTTCATGAAGTGACGTTCAAACATGATGAACAGTCCCGATTGACATTCGTCGAGTTACCGGCAAGACCAGAATCGTTCCCGTTGACGCTCGATCAGCCGATTTCGTCCGAACATCCTGTTTTGTCCGGGAAGACCATTCCGAAGCGAGACTTTCGGGTCGAGTATGACGGGTTAAGATTTCCGCTAACTTCAGACGAGAACGGACAGTTTCACATGGAGTTCCCGAAACAATACAAGGGTGAAATCCGCTTGTCCGTCCGCTCGTTAGATGGCACTTTCTACGAAGTACGGTCTTGGACGGTTCAAGACAGACGACCGCTCGCCAAACCAGCGATGTCGTTCAACGGGAACACACTGGAGCTGACGAATCCACTGAAAGGCTCACCGGACGTCACTGGTAAGATCATCATCGAACATACGGACGGCAGTTTTGATGCTCAAACTTTCCTCTTCCCGAAACGAGACACTGAGGGGCAGCCTATACAAATCACAGGAATTCAGGAGGGCGATCGTTATACGTTGACGCTCTTGACGGACGAGCAGGATGTCCGAAAAGCGACGTTCGAGGGTGTCCTTCATCCGTTGACTGAGATGAATCTCGACTCCTTCGGTCCGTATGACCAGACGTTGACAGGGAAAGGCGAACCTGGCACGCGGATCCGTCTAGAGATGCCGATTGCGTATGATGCGTATAACTCGGGCGGATACACTATATTTGAAGGGACAGTTTCAAAAGACGGGAAATTCCTTTTGAAAACCGCCTCTATCGATACGTCCAAGACACGATCCATTGATTACTCAGGATGGATGCGGATCTCCATCACGCGTCCAGGAACAAAGGATGTACTGAAGTATAACCGCCAATTGACAGATGAAACCGTACCAGCGATTCGGATTCCGAAAATCAGTGACTCAAAGCGCGAAGTTTTGTTTAAATCCGACGACCTCCTGAAATCAGCGGACGTGCGTTATTACAAAGGAGAAACACTCGTTAAGACGGTGAAGCTGGACCTCTCACGATTCGGATTCTATCGCCATACGTGGGACAGCCAAACGAGCAGGACGTTCAAACAAGACGGCATCACCCGAATCGAAGTTCGGGGGACGAACCGTTCGGACATGACGTCTGATTGGGTGAGTACATCCGTTTTAAGTACAACTTATCCACCACTGACCGTCTACGAGATGCGTTTTGGTGAGACGGTGTTGCAAGCAAAAACAGCTCCACGTAAGAAGGTCCAAGCCGTCATCGGTGAGCAAAAGTATGAAGCAATAGCCGATACAAAAGGTCTTGTGACGATGCGCTTAAAACGAGCGCTCACGCAGCAGGATATCGTTCGTGTCACGATCCGAAACGAGGCAGGCACAGCGAAAACGACGGAAAAACGACCAGTCGATTACCCGGTCCAAGATATCCACTGGAGTGAGAAGAAGAACAAGATCTGGTTCGTCACACAGGATACACATCTTCGTCCGAGCCGTTATACGTTCAAAATCAACGGAAAAGAAGTCAAGCTAGCCGGTACGCGTCCGCGCTCCGTCTTCACCTTACCGAAGAAGATGAAAGCACCATTCCAAGTCGAATTGACGTTACGTAATTCGGACGGGACCGCGCGAGCGACGTTGAAAAAGACGATCCGTTCGACGTATCAGAATCAAAAGGTGACGAAGCTGACAGCGTCCGCAAAGACACGCCTGATTAAAGGGATCGCACAGCCGTATCATGCCGTCGAAGCCTATGACGACAATGATATGAACTTAGCTGGTGTCGACTTGTATCAAGATCAGCAGTTTTCGATGAAAGCGTATCGTGCACTACGAATCGGGAAGACGATCACGATCCATTCACGTGATCCCTTCGGACAACGATCAATCGTTTCTTTGAAAATCAAAGACGATATCGGACCAAAAACGCCGACGGTTTCACGCATCACTTCGAAATCGACCCGGATCAACGGGAAGACGGAAGCGAAAGCGAACATCGTCGTCACGTATAAGAAGAAAGCCTACCGGACGCAGGCAGATGCGAAAGGGAACTACCTCCTACGCATCAACGCTTGGAAAGCCGGAGAGACAGTCAGCATCTACGCAGAAGATGCTGCGAAAAATTGTTCCGCGAAAGTCATCACGAAAATCGTCAAATCCTAATCGGAATGATGTTCTAAGAAAGAAGGAGAAGAAACATGAAAAAATTCTTTAAGATCGTCTTGATCGTACTAGCCGTCTTAATCGGGCTGTTAGTATTGCTTGTCGCATGTAGCGACTCGGATACAGAGTCAGGCAAAGGAAAGAGCGGTACGAAGTCGGAAATCAAATCAAAAGGACCGTTGGCGGAGAAAGACTACGAGAAGATGTATACGGATCCGAAGAAATACAAAGGATATGAAGTAACGGTCCGTGGGAAAGTGTTCTCAGAACCAGAAAAAGATGAAGACGGTGTCTACTTCCAAATGTACGGGGATCCGGAGAATGCTGAAAAGAACACGATGGTCGCAGCAGATACGTCTTTGAAAATCAAAAGTGAACAGTATGTAGAAGTCAAAGGCATCGTAGTGGACGAGTTCTCAGGAGAGAATGCATTCGGTGGAGAAATCTCTGCTGCCGGCATTCGGGCAGAGAGCGTCAAGGAAATCAGCTACATCGATGCGATGGCACCAACGAAAAAGACGATTGAGCTGAATAAAGTCGTCGATCAACATGGTCTGAAGGTTGAACTGCAAAAGGTTGAACTAGCAGACAATCAGACACGTGTTTTCGTAAAAATTACGAACAAGACGAACGTCAATGCGACGTTCTTCGATTCAGGTTCCAAACTAGTCGTAGGGAATAAACAACTCGAGACAGAATACCTCGATAGTGAAGAATCTGGTCTCGCAGAAGTCCAGTCGGATATTCTACCGGGAATCGAAACGGAAGGGGTCATGATTTATCCTGCGGTCGAATCCGGAACGACAAGCATGAACCTGTTGATTGATGCTTCAAACGATAACTATGATATTGATTTCGCTCCGTATACGTTCGAGATCCCAGTTAAATAAGTGTATTTCACAGTAATACTCAAAGCGACAGTACTCGATTGATGACCGGAGACTGTCGCTTTTTTCTAGTACAGTATTCGTTAGGATTATACAGAGATAAAAAAGACCTGAACCCCATCTTGTGAGGAGTTCAGGTCGTCTACTATATAAACACGTTATCTTTTTTGTTTCGCTTTATCTTGAGTGAGTAATCGAAACTCATACAAGAAAACGGATAGAATCACGACGATCAGAATCGCAGCAAAGCTAGTCCCTTTTGGTAAATCGAGTGTAAAGATGACGATGGATGCGAAGATGACGATCAATAAAGAAATCAGATAGTCTTTTTTTCGATTCGACATACGTTCACTCCTTAAAGATTTGGCATAATCATTTAGTTTACATTATTTAGTATAACATATTTAAACGGTTTTATTGAGAATCAAATAATCATCACTATAGCTTATTTTACAGGAACCACGGTAGAGCTGTATGCTTCATACCATTTATCCCAAGCACCACGTGTGTGTTTTTCATATCTGATCTTGACTTTGAATTTTTTTGCTGTTGAAGCATTTAATACCTGTTGAATTTTTTTGGAGCCTAAATCTTTATCGATGACCAGTGAAGAGATGACATAAGAGGCAAGACCAGAAGATAGGCTTGCTTTTAATGTTTTCGCAATGGGATGAGTGACGAGCGTACCTGCGATCGTAAATCGGATATTATTTAAATCGTTATCGCTTTTTTCGGCTTTTTTGATTTGTTCCAAGAAACTGACGAGTTCTTTTCTTGAAACAGTCTCGGTCGTACTAAATTTTTCTCCGACATCTTTTGCACCCCCGTAACCAATCGTAATGACGGGACTAGCAGCAGATGATTTTTTCGGAAGCGTCGTAACCAACGAGAGAAGGAGGATTGACGCAATCATAATCATAGAGAACTTATAAATGGTTTTTCTTTTGATCAACATATTGCCACGTCCTTTCAAGAATTGGAGTACATGAACAACATACCGAATTTGAAGCAGGTGGTGATGTTTTGGATTACAGGCGTAATCACATTGTTTCCCATAATGTATAACGATAAAAGAATAAGAACTAATGAATCCACCAAAAATGTATTATTGGTCAATTCAAAATAAAAAAATGGTATAAAAAGACAAATTTGTAAATTCAAAAATGAAACCCCCTCATTTTATTTCACAATATGTAATATATATAATTCGATTATAGGTTCATTGTACCTTCATTTATCATCTCAGTTGATATAGAACATTTTTAAGAATAAAGAATTCAACCTGGACCTTTGAACTGTTCCCCGTCAAGTAGACAGGACAAATAATAAAAATTCTTTAAACAGTTTTCGCTCTGTATTCTGTTGGAGCCAAGCCGTTTAAGCTTTATTTCAACTATCTACTTGTGAGAATACCCAAGATAAACTCTTGAAGGAGACGAACGGTGAAATCCTCATAACAGGATTGACGCGAGGAACATATAGCTTCATCGAGACGCAAGCGCCTATTGGTTATCTGTTAGACTCTGAACAATGTATCATTCGTCTAAATAGCGGAAGAGAAGCAGTTGTCCGTGTCACGATAACGAACACGATTGATCCGAAAACACCTCACAAACCAGATGGGGAACAGATACACCGAATGAAGATGGGACAAGACCATCTAATTCAGTCGGTCTTCCTCAAACAGGTGAGTCCGAGCCATTCAGTACTCAGCCTATTGGGTTCTTGCTTGCGGCATTTGGAATTCTTCTACTGTCTCTAAGTAGAAGAAAAAAGAGTCAACGCGAAGGTTAAAGAGAGAAAGATAAGAATAGGATTACAAAAAGCTGTCCCGACGTATGTCGAGACAGCTTTTTCATTGTATCTGACATAGGGAAAGATTGATCAACGGAAGGGTAATAAGAAGACAAGAATACTAAAAATAATCACAGCTAAAGAAGGTAGGTAACGCGTGAGACGATTCATGAATAGTAGCTCCTTTTAATTAGAAAATTGAGGAATTAAATTTGGTTTAAAACCAAATAATGTAACCTTCTTTAGTTTAAAGGAAAAAATCTTTGATTATAGGCTCTGATTAACTTTTTATGGAAATGTGTTTTTGGATTAACTCCTTTTCAAGATAATTCCTTAGAAATAGTCACTAAAAAGGAAGTGCGACGTAACGATGTCGCGCTTCCTTTCTACTACTCCAATTTACTTGTATTTTTTACGAAGTGCTTTACTGAAACCGTCCGCATCACGATTCCCGACGACGTAGAAGTTGACGCTCGCATCTTTCTTGTACAATTTCTTATTGATCGACATCTTATACGAGCCATTACTGCGTGGCTTCGCCTTACCGAGTAGTTTCCATGATTTGCTCGACTTATGATAGACGTAAGCTTCGACGCGAACATCCTTGTTCGAAACAGATCCGGTCACTGTCCGAGTCGTACGTGTCAGTGTTTTCGTATCGACGGTTGCTGCTTTTGGAATGAATGTCCGCACCGTGAGGTCGATTGGATCGAGGTCGTACGAGATTGGATCTCGTGGTTCTTCCGTCGTATCGCCATCATCCTCTCCCGGCTCGTCCCCTTCATCGCCATCATCATCACCATCACCGTCGTCTCCTCCATCATCATCGCCATGAGAAGTGGCACGCGTTACGTAATAATCGTCCCAGTCATCTTCCATTCCATCATCATCGCCCGTGTAATCATCGACGCTCACGACTTCGAGGAAGTAGTTCGGTGTGACGTCGGAAGAATCATCTTCGTACTCATCGTCATAGTCATAGTCATACTCGTCGGAATCAGATTGGTGGTAGTCGTAGAAATCCTCACCGATCAATCCTTCTTCGGGTAACTCGATCGAATAGTTCCCATCCGCATCAGCTTTTGCATGAGCGACTTCTTGTAAGTCCTCTTCCTCTGTGTCGTCCGACTGTAAGACGACGATTGATCCGGCAGGTGCCTTTCCTTTCAAAACTTCCGTCCGTGTATGGATGTTTTTCGTTTCTACCGTGAATTCGTCTGTCGCTGCTTCAACAGGCGAAAGATAGACTGCGCTACTGAGACCAAGCGTCACGAGTGCTGTCCATGTCATACTTTTTTTCATCGTTAAACGCCTCCTTTTTCTGTAGTATAGCAAGGAAATTACTGGATATATTTTCAGTTTTAAATGATAAAGAAATGAGATTTTAAAAAACATCAATTTAGCGAAAATCAAAAATCCCTCTGTACTGAAAAACATACAGAGGGAAAAGAAATCTTATTTTTTTGCTGGAACCTTGATGAGGAATGGTACCGGTTTAGGCACGTCTTCGAACTTTGCGAACAAGACGACGAGGTGTTCGTACTTGTCTGGCGTTACGACAGCCTGATTTCCTTGAATCGTCACGATGTCTGGATGAGAGGATGTCCAGCCGTCAATGGATTTTGCTCCAATGCCAAGAACACCACCGTAACTTTTTGGCAGAGATGCTGATTTTCCTAATGTGAGTGAATCAACGATCGGATCGACGATGCTTCCTAAAAGATTGAGTAAGCCACTTAATAAGGAGGTGCGAACGTCTTGTGTAGATAACGATAAGCTGCTAGATGTATTTCCGGTTGCAGCTGAAAGTGTGAATGGGGCTATCTTTGAAGTCACTAGCACTTTACCTAAAGTTGTCATCAAACTTTCGTTACTAGACGACCAATTAAGAGGTGAACCGTTCAACGATTTAGGTAACTTTAAATCGAGATACACGTTCAGCGTCGGACTAGCAGTAGCGATGCGGGCGAGATCTTCTTTAAGGATCAGACTGAGATTTCCGGCAATCGTTCCATTGAATGTCTTACTTTTTAGAACGCTGTTTTTTGTGATCCATGCCGTCAACGTAAACGCCTGTGAAGAAACTGCTGGGATGATAGTACCTGTATTTGTGATGGCATTGGTATTACTAGAGGTCCATGTGATCGGTAACTTATTGACTTCAGTCGGCAAGTTGAGTGGTAATTTCAAATCTGTTAGTGAAGAGAGGGAGAGATCTTTCACTGCCTGATTTAGTTCCGCTTCTAGAGTCCATGGAACTTCAATTTCAGGAAATGATTTTTCAGCAGTCACACCATCTTTCTCTACTTGAACCGTGACGACAATGTTTTTGGTCGTATCGCCTCGAACGATGACTCCGCTACTCGATAATACACCTGGATCATCAGACGAGAGGGATAATTTTACTCCTGTAGGAGGTTGAATCACTAGATTTTCTGTTAATTTAGTCGGAATGGTGAGGTTCTTAAGATATGACTCTAATAGATCCCTGACAGATAAACCTGCCTGTGGAACCACTAAATTAGAGAAGGTTTTCTGTAATGTAGAACTTCCTTTTTTAGCAGTTATTTTAAGTGAGACGAGCTCATCTTTAATACCTGGAATGACGATTCCATCGTTTGAAAGTACATTCGTTTTGTCGGAAGATAACGTAACTTCAATTCCAGTAGGTGGCTTGATATTAAGATTATCATTGAGTAAAGAAGGAATTGATAGTTGGTCGAGGTATTTTTGTAGTACTTCGGTATCCGTCAATCCACGTTTCGGTACTGAAATTTTTTCAAATTGTTTAGAGAGCGATAGCCCATTTTTTGAAGCAATGACCGTAATATCAGTCGTTCGATCTACGATATCGCGTGTCAGGATTCCGGTACTAGATAACAACGAAGTAACGGAAGACTCGACACTAACGGTTATTCCTGCAGGTGGATTCAATGAAAGATCAGTTTCAAGTGATTTCGGTATCGAAACACCATTCAAATAATTCGTCAGTTCTTCTGTGACTGTCAGAGGACGTGCGGGTACTGAGAGGTTTGAAAACATCCTCGTCTTTGAAACACCATTCAGCATAGCTGTCACACTGACCGTAACAGTTTGAGCAGTGTCTGCTTGTTTAATAACGCCTGACGTTGCGACAATATCAGGTTGAGAAGAGGTCAGGTATACAGTCATTCCTTCCGGTGCGAGAGGCAACTGAATGTTTCGATTCAACGGACTAGCAATCTCGACTTGATCCAAATAAGTATCGATCAAGGCATCCGGTAACACCTCTTGTTTTGGGATCGTGATCAGTGGAAACTCCTTCTTACGAATGATTCCGTCTTTTGACGCAGTCACCGTCACGGAGACAATCTGATCAGTCAGACCGCGTGTCACGCTTCCGGTATTTGAAAGGACAGCTGTATTCGTTGAGAAGAAAGAGGTCTCGATTCCCGGTGTCATTGGGGTCGGCAAGTAATAATCAGTCGTCAAAGGTGACGGGATTTCGACCGTTCTCAAGTAATCATCAAGCAGATCGGACGTCGCGTTTTCTTTCTTTGGAATGGTCAAGTTCGAGAAAGTGCGTAATTTAGTAACGCCGTCTTTTGTCGCAATGACTGTTAATGAGACGATCTTATCCGTTTGACCACGGATGATTTGTCCTGTATTTGACAGGATGGATGTATTGGTTGAAGAAAGTGTCGTTTGAATTCCTTCAACTGTCGGAAGACTTACGTCACGCGTTAACGTACTCGGGATATCGAGTTTGTTCAAGTAATCTGCTAACAGTTCGTCAATCGCCGTATCTCGTTTCGGGACTTGATAGTTCCAAAAACTACGTGTACGTGTCACGCCGTTTTTCGTCGCCGAAACAAGAAATGAGACGGGTTGATCGGTCAGTCCACGTGTCACTTTCCCCGTCGACGAGAGGACATCTGGAAGAGAAGAGGTCAGAGAAAGTGTCGTTCCCGTAGCGGCAGGTAAGACTAAATCCCTTGTTAAAGGATTTGGGAATGTCAGACGACTCAAGTAATCGTCTAAGAATAACTCCGTCGCATTGTCAACTTTTGGGACAGTGATATTCGAGTAGAGACGTGATTTTTCGAGACTACCTTTTGAAGCCTTTACCGTGAGTGTGACGAGTTGATCTGTCAAATCACGGCGTACTTTACCGTCCGGTGTGACGATTTTTTCGTTTGAAGACACTAATTGGAATGTTATACCTTCTGCTTGCGGCAACTGAACGTCCTTCGTCAATGGACTTGCCAGCTTGAATTTGTCGAGAGTGAAGTCAATCAGTTCCTCGTCCGTCAGCTCACGTTTCGGAATCGTGATGCCCGAGAAGGAGCGTGTTTCTTCAAGGCCATTCAACTTCCCGACGATCGTGAACGCGACGTCACGTTCTTGATCTGTACGAGTGACTTGTCCGGTAGGCGATAGATTGCCGTCTGTGGAGCGAATGCTAAATGTGGCTCCATCCATTTGTGGAAACTGAATATTTTGGAGGAGCAGATTTGGAATCGTGATTCCTGCAAGCAATGCCTTCAGGATTTTTCGTGAGTCGTCCGGTGCTGGAGGCGTGACGACGTTACGAATCGTCACAGTGGAAGGCGCTGCATTTTGCGATCCACTTAAAATCGAGACATCATAGCGTCCGACCGGCAACATATTCGTTTCGATCCGGAAGTATCCTTGGCGATCACGTTTCAGTGGATACATGGATACACGGTCTTTATCGTCGATCAGGTACAGGTGATGTGTCATACCTTTTGCCGGATAGAGAATCCGACCGGTGACAAGCAGTCGGCGACCACTTTCAAACGGCGTATACTTCACGCTTTCATGTTTGACATCTGAGACGCGCAATGTATTTTTTCCAGCAATCAAAACATTTCGTCCGACGGCTGTGTACTTCACGCTTTTCTTCCCGAAGGACGCTGTCGTCGTACGTGTCCATTTAAGCGGATACGAATAGCGCTGTCCACCAGCAAAAATCGTCGATAGCCGTTCTGGAAGTTTGGCCGATTGATTTTTCCCGACCGTCTTGACGACAGGAGGGAGAATCGATTTCGGATAGTTTTTAATCGTGACGTACCAGTAGGCACTCTTAGACGTTCCCGAAACATTTCCTTTTATTTTTTGTTTTCGATCAATGATTTTTTTATCGAAGCTAACATTACTCCACTTTACGGATCGTTTTACTTTTTTTCCGTTCGCAAGTTTGACACGAACGGTCTTCGGTGGAGAAAGAGGTTTGACCGCAAACACGTCACCGCCATAGTGAACAGTTGATGCAGGACGGTATACTTTTTTGACGCTGCTTGATTTAGCGGCAGCAACGGATTGAAATGAGGCGGGGAAGGAAAGCAACAGACAGAGAAGAACGATTAGACTCTTTCGCATGACCAAACCTCCCTAGAAAATGTAGTGTCCAGGCAAATGATTGGCTCTCAGGTGTTGAAATTCCCTTGTTGTATGTAGACAAGAAAAGTAGAAAAATATGCGATGAACCTAATGAGAAGCTAGGTTCACCGCATATTTAGTTTAAACAGAAACGCACATCATTAACGTTTTGAAACTTTGATGATGATCGGAACTGGATTACTAAATCCTTCGAAGTTTGCATAGAGGACAACTACGTGATCATAGTCATCTCGTTTAAGCGTCAAGTTATTTCCTTGAATCGTTACGAGATCCGGATGAGAACTACTCCATCCTGTGATTTTACGTTCTCCGATACCCAGTAAGCCAATACCACCATATTTATCTGGCAGTGTGATGGTATTTTGATTCCCAGTGAGACCATTGAGGACCGGTTTCAGAACGTCTCCAAGTAAGTCAAGTAACCCACCGAGTAGACCGCCATTAGGGCGTTGAATAGCAAGATTCAACGTTTCTGACGTCCCTCCAGATGTTGCTGTCAGTGTGAATGGCGTTGAACTAGAGTCGTTCAAGATGGCACCTGTGCTACTTAATAACGATGGTGCACTCGAAGTCCAAGTAACCGCTGAACCATTCAATGAAGTCGGAAGGTTGAGGTTGTAACCGACGTTCAGCGTACCGACGCTCGACTTGATTTTAGCGATATCATTTTTAAACGATAGCCCCAGATTAGCTGCGACTGTTCCTGCGAATGTTTTCGTTTTCGTGATACCACCTTTTGTGACGCTTGCTTTGAGTGTGAAGTTTTGTAAGTTCAATGCCCCTTTCACGACACCGTCGTTCGAGATGACGTCCGGATTGTTTGAAGTCCATTGAACCGCAATTCCTTTCGAACTGCTTGGTAAATTGACGTTACCCGTTAAATTCAATAGATTCAGATTGATTGCATTCAGCGCAGCATCTAGCTCTGCTGAAAGACTGAGTGGCACAAGAATATTCGTAAACGTCCGTGATTTCGTGATGCCGTCTTTAGAGACGGTAACCGTCACAGAAATCGTTTTATCGACATCTGGTGGAGTCAGAATACCTGAGTTCGATAAAATATTTGGGTCTGACGCACTGATTGATAAGTTTACACCAGCTGGTGGTGTGAGCGACAAGTTCATTGTCAACGGACTGCTAATTGTCAAACCAGACAGGTAAAGATCAAGTAATTCATCTGTCGTTGCATCTTGTTTTGGAACCGTTAAGTTCCAGAAATCACGTGATTTCGTGATACCGTCTTTTGTGACCGAGACGACGATCGAGACCGTTTGATCCGTCATGCCGCGTGTGACGACACCTGTGTCTGAGATGACGCTAGGTTTAGTCGATGTGATCGAGACTGTAGCACCTGGAAGTGCTGGAAGGACGATGTTTTTCGTCACCGGACTCTTGATATCGAGTTTATCAAGATAGTCTTGCAACAGGCTATCTGTCGCATTGTCGACTTTCGGGACGAGGATGTTCGGGAAGTTCTTCGTTTTCGTCAAGCTGCCTTTCGTCGCGCGTAACGTCAAGTCGACTTGTTTATCTTCCATTCCGCGTTTGACGATTCCGTTGCTTGAGACGACGGCTTCATTCGACGAAATCAGCGAGAACGAGATTCCTTCAGCTGTTGGCAATGTGATATTCGTTTTGAGTGGATTGGCGATCGTGAAGTTCTGAAGCGTAAAGTCGATCAACTCTTCGTCCGATAAATCTTTTCGTGGAACGAGGATGTTCGAGAACGATTTGCTTTCCGTCACACCGCCAAATGTCGCCTTGATTGCAAAATTAACGGTTTGATCGGTCGCGCCCCGCATGACTTTTCCGCTGCTAGAGACAGCTGAGTTGTCTGAATCGACCGCGAACGAGACACCATCGACTTCTGGGAACTCGATGTCACTTAATAGGGGGTTCGAGACGTTGATGACGAGAAGTAACTTTTGAAGCAGTTCCCGTTTTTGTTCATCCGTTGGTTCCGTGATCGGTTTTTTGATCGTAATCGTGACGGATTTCGTCTTTTTCGAACCCGACAGGATGTAGACCGTGTAGTCTCCTGGTGCGAGTTCCTGACTTGTCACGTAGTAGTGACCTTTTTTGTCGAGCTTGAGATACATCTTCGTGCTCTCACCTGTCTTTTTATCCGTAATGACGAGGTAGCTCTTCATACCTTTTGCTTCATAGAGAATTTTGCCGGTTGCCCGAATCTTTTTCCCGTACGAGACGAGATAGTACTTCTGCATCGACTGGACGACATCGGATACTTTCAACTTGGCAGCCCCGTAGATTTCGAGGTTGCGTCCGACTGTCGAATACGTCAGATTTTTCGTACCGAATGAAGCTGTTGAGACCTTACTCCATTTGAGCGGATACGAGTAGCGTTGTCCACCCTCGAAAATCGTTGAAAGACGTGTCGGCAAGTTCGCTGGTTGATTCTTTCCGACGGTCATGACATTCGGAGCAAGTACCTTCGCTGGATAGTTTTTGACTTTGACATACCAGTACGCATTTTTTGATGTACCGTAGACATCTCCCTTGATCTTTTGTTTTTTTCCGATGTACTTCTTATCAAAGCTGACCTTACTCCATTTGACGGATCGATACGCATACTTCCCGTTCGAGAGCTTGACCTTGACGGATTTTGGATACGTCAATTTCTTCTTAGCATACTTCACGCCACCGTAGTGAACGAGATACTTCGGTGAGTAGACGGTCTTGACGCTACTCGAAGAAGCGGCAGAAGCACCCAATGGGGTCAACCCATAGGACAGAATGAGAAGAAGACTCAGAACAATTGCCAACCCTTTTTTCATCAATACAACCTCCTCTAAATCAATAGACTAAAGTGTGCATGGATGAACGTGCATCTCAGGTGTATAAAATAAAATTACCCTTTTATTATGGAAAATATGTAATATTTTTAACATAATTATATTAAATGGTATTTATTAGGCATCTAATATAGGTCAATTGACCTGAATCGTTGGTATAAGAGGATTTTAGAGATGTAATAAATATTCATCTTTTGAAGGTCTATATACTCATAAAGTTTCAATAAATAGTAATTTCGATCTAAATTTCAAATATATGACATACTTGTTTCTTTTATTTTCAAAAAGTACTAAATTCGGTCATCCAGTGTACGAATTAAGTGTTATTTCGAAATAAGGGTCATGAAAAAACGATAAAAATTGAATAAAAATGTAAAAATAAAAACTAAAAAGGAAAAATAGATAGAAAAAACCATTAAATCCATTATAATGAGATGAGGTATGAATGATGCATTCATGAAATGAACAGAAGAAAGAGGATGATCGAATGAAACGCATGACAACAACGGTACTTGCAGCAATGATCGCAGGCGCGACAGTATGTGCTGGAAGTGCATCGGCTGCTACGAAAGAGGAAACGAAGTATACGACGCAGTACACAAACTTAAAGACTGGTATGACGATGACGGAAGCAGCAAAAGTCTTATACGGTAAAGATTACAAAAAACAACTGGTGAAAAAGAGTGGCAGTACGGTTTTAAAGAAACAAGCGGAGTCGACGGAAATCTCGTACGGTCAAAAAACGAAGTTCTACTACTTCACGAATGGCAAGAACGGAGATAGCGATACGTCACTCATCTTCATGACGAAAAAGAACAGTTCGGTCTATCGATTGATCGGAAAATCCTTTGATATTTATCGTGAAAATACGAAGTCTGCCGCACGTGAAAGCACACGTAAGCTGGTAAAGGGCGCAAAGGTTAAAAAAGGAATGACAGCGAAGCAACTCGATGCGATTCTTTCTGGAACAGGGCTTGGGGAGTGGACAGGAATCGAGGCGACGGATTGGTCGTCGATTCAATCGAAAGCGGAACTCGCTGCGATCGGTGCAGAGAAGTCATCTTATAAGACGTATGTTTTCCCGACTTCGACGGGTGGACGGAAGATGGTCCTCATGAGTTACGACTATAAGAAAAAAACCTTCAAAGTCGCAGATCATACGTCACTATGAATACATACAGGAGTCCATCTTTTGCTAGATGGACTCCTGTTGTCTAAGCGGAGCAGGAATTGACGAGATCGAGCAGATGAAATCATTTAGCTGAAGGAGGAATTCCCATGCAACACGACGAGTACTTGCACGAATATCTCATCTCACATCCGACGTTCGCAAAACCGACGATCAAAGCCTACCGTAGTGACGTCCGGCATATGGAACGTGCCGGTCTCTCGTGGTCGATCGCATCGCTCCAGCACTACTTCGATCAGATGCGTCTGAGCTATCAGCCGTCGACGATCCTGCGGCGGTTCCATGCCTTGCGTTCACTCGGGAATGTGCTTGTCCGAGCCGGGAGGTTGCAACGGAATCCACTGCATGACGTGTCACCGATTACCCACCAACGTTTTCCCGACGAGACTTACCATGATTTACAAGAAGGGCTGTCGATCGTCCGTAGCATCGAGGACCCGATGTACCGTTTGTTTTTCGAGGTGATTTGCCAGACCGGTCTCCGCTTCACTGAAGCACGCCTGTTATCCGTTACGGATATCGATTTTAAGACGCATACGCTATTCGTCCGCTACGGCAAGGGACGTCGCCTGCGGACGATTCCGATCGGAATGATGCTGTCGCATCGTCTCCTACATTTCCTCGGTGAGCGCAAAGAGGGCATTCTGTTTCAGTCCGTGACCGGACGCCATCTGCACGAACAGACGGCGCGTCTCGTTCTCCGTGATGCAGCCTTGCGCTTGAGCGGTGCACCGCTCCGCCCGCATGCGCTCCGGATCGCATATGCGACCTATCTGCATCATGAAGGAGGCTGTACGATCGTTGAGATCCAGCGCTTACTCGGTCATGCGCATCCGACGACGACCGTCGGCTATATCCGGAGTCGTACGAACCGAATCCGGGAGATCCTCAATACGTTGTCGGCTTGAGTCGGTTGACCGAGGCGCGATCGATATCGCTGGAAGGAAGGATATAGTGTTGGGTCGTCCGGACGTCCCGGTGACCGAGTAGACGCATGATCGTCAATACGTCCGTCTCATGTTCGTGGTAGAGCGTGGTCGCAAAGGTCACCCGAAGATCGTGCGGACGGAGAATCCGACCGAGCTGCGTTTGACTCGCTTCGCGTAACGTCGACCGAATCCGTTCTGCCGGGAAGCGACGACCCGTCTCCGTTGAAAACAATTCCTGCGAAGGGACGCATGTTGTCTCAAGATAACGCAATAAGACGTGATGCAATTCGTCATGTAACGGCAGGTGACGCATACGTCCTCCTTTTCCGTGACGAACGAAGAGTTGCTTGGTATCCCAATCGACATCCGTCAGGCGTAAAGCATGTGCCTCGGCGAAACGAAGTCCCGTATGGAGCAGTAAAAAGCAGAACGCGTAGATGGTCTCGTCCGTAATCCGTTCGAGGACGGACCGGACCTCATCATACGAAAAGCGGGGGCGTCGACGGGCAATCGGGGGATGACGTTTCGTTTGCGCGAGGGGATTGTGTGCTAAGGCGCGTTCAGTAACGAGTTGGTCGAACAGTGTCGACAGGGCGTGGAGACGACGGGCGACAGTCGTCGAAGCATACGACGTTCGCAGTAAGGTGCCGTACCGTTGCATTGAAGGAACATCAATTCGGGTCACGTTGCGACACAGATGACGGACGTCGCTGCGGTAAGCTTTTTTCGTCAATGGACTGTAGGGTCCTTGTTCGATCAACGTTAATAATCGTTCTTCATAGAACACCATCATCCGAGCAAATACTCGACTTTCTTACGGAGTTCGGATTTCAAGGACCGGAGCCGGGCGTGCGAATATCCGAGCGTCTCTTCCGTCCCGTTCATCAAGGATTCAAGGAACGTGAACTCCGTCGCCGATAAGTCTCGCTTGAGTTCATTCATCAGGTAGGTGAACGACAGATGTGGGGTACGCGGGCGTTCCGGTAACGCGTCGGAGACGACTTCTGTTGCGAGCGTCCGGTTACGGGTCGCCAGGTAATCGAGCATCGCGCCTTTCGCGCGAATCCGAACGAAAGTGACGGTCAACGTCTTGCCATCCTCGATCGATTTCCAGAGTCGGAGCAAAGCGGCTTGCCGGCATTCATCTTGTTCATTTGGGTGGATCGACAGGCGAGAGAGCAGGGAGTTGATGAGGGGGAGCCAGTTGCGAAGAAGTTCATTCATCGGAGGGAGTCCTTTGACGAGATATGCATATCTGCTATGTATTCCGCGGTAGTTTCAGTATAAGTAGAGTTATCCGATACAGCCGTCTGATTTCATGCGGTTTTTCTCGATTAATGAAGAGGATTTTTTCTGTATTTAAGAGTGAACGTATCGTAAAAGATGAGAAAACCGTTGGCACGATTCAAAAAAGTGACGTTGAAAGCCGAGGATAACTCTACTTATCCTCGGACGTGTTCGAAAAAAGATTTATTTTTGGAAAAAGAAGGCAAATGTTGAGAATTTCATTATACTTATGAATAAGACGCCACTAAAAAGGAGAAACTACATATGAAAAAATTGATCGTCGGTCTTGCTGCGACCGTATTGTATTCTGCAACGTCGATCCATTCGTCGGCAGAAGTCAAAATTCCGTTCGTCACGTCACTCACTCCTTCATCTGCTTTTCAAGTTGTACCGAATGAGTCGCGTGTCTGGCGCTGGGGAACTTATGAAGCACCGCGACTCTTTGATTTCGAGCAAGCGCGTGATTTGCAGGTGCTATCGACTGAAGAAGGAGCACCGGTACAAGACTTTACAGTTTCGGACGATCAACAACGATTTGTCTTTGTGAAGGATCAAGTGCTTGAGGTACGTGACGCGACAGGAAACGTGCTACACGTCATCGACCAGATCAAGACACCTGCAGGAACGCTCCAGTCGTTCACTCGTGCTCGCTTCTTCCCAGACTCACATCTCCTTGCTGTGAGCGCGAAACAAGAGGGGGTCGAGCAGACAGCCGTCTACGATTTAGATTCAGCAACCGTTCGTTTTGTCCAGGAGACGACAGGAGCAAAAGCGATTCGGACGTCGACTGCTTATTTAGCGATCATCCGTGAGACAAGCGTTGACGTCTACGAGAAAGACGGAACGCTCGCGAAACGTCTCACGCATCCATCCGGCTACGCCGCCTATGAGATGGGACGCGAGGGCACACTCGTACTCGCGAAGGCGAACGACCGCCGTCTATATGTCTATGATGGAGCACATCAATTCAAGGAAAGTACCTCCTCGCAGTTCATCACGGGGATGACCGGAACGTATAAAGATATCGCGGTCGACGAAAGTGGGAAGTTCATCGGTGCCTTGTATACGGGACGGGACGGTTACTTCGCCTTGTTCGAGAAAAACGGTCACCGGATCGAGACATCGCTGGATCGGGATGATTCCGTCAGTTACTCGTCGGTGCTCGGCATGTCGAAAGGAGCCCGCTACCTTATCGCGAATGCCGATGGTGGTGAGCGGACGAACATGTACGATGGTCGCCTGCTCGTCGAGCGACCGGTCGCGCTTTCGATCCCGTCTTCCTTCAAGGAAGTGAAGGTCGGATCACCTGAGCCGCTTCTTCTCAATGTCACGCAAGCAGACGGCAAGAAAAAACAAGTCGCGGCAAAAGTGAAGTGGGTCTCGGATCAACCGACGATCGCGAGCGTCTCGTCCGGAAAACTATACGGGAAAAAAGCGGGAGCCTACACGTTACGAGCATCCTACGGAGGCTACACTGCGACACTCAAAGGAAAAGTCATCCCGTTACCGAAGCTCTCGACTGTCTCCGACAGCAGTTGGTTGAAACGTCAAAAGCAGGCGATGCAAGAGAAGCAAGGGTTTGAAGGATCACCACGCGTCGGAGCTAGTTATGTCTCGTGGACAGGTACGTCCGGTAGCCTCGTTCAAACAGGAGAAAAGGTTCTCAACGGAAAGTGGAAAGGTCGTCATTTTGTAGCCCGTTATCCGCGCTTCGGCAGTCAAATCGATCGGATTGATCTCGTCACGCTCGCACCATCTCTTGAGAAACGGACGCTGACGAAAGCAGAAGTCAGCGCCGTGTTCGGGAAACCAACGTTCAAGGAAACGTATGCGACGTCCTACTTGCAACGCGTCGTCGAAGGCAAAACGATGCGCGCGACGTACGCGATCCGCAGCGTCTACGAATATCGGATCGGACAAGTGACGTGCCAGTTCGCCTTTGACGCGAAAGGAACGGCACGGTTGATTCATGTGAATTAAACAGATGGATGGATTTGGAAAAATGAAGGAGTTGTGTTAGGGTAACGGTAATCCACGACAAAGGAGGAACATCGAATGAAATGGATGAAAGGATGTATGGCACTACTACTAGTGCTTGTATTACTTGTTCCAATGACGGTTGATGCGAAAACGATGTCGAATGCCGCGTACTTGAAGAAACAATTCGCAGCAGCAGAAAAAGGAACCTTGCTTGATGCAAAGGCGAAGCTGTATGATCGTTTCACGATTAAAGGAAAGGACGCCAGCTATGGGGTCGATCAGACCGATTGTTGTGTCTTCGGGAAGTTGAAAGGAACGTATCTGTATTCCGATTTTCGGTTTAGTACGAAGTACCCGGAGCATGTCGGAGTCTTGATGACGTTACCGCAGCTCAACGACCGTAAAATCAAGCTGAGTGAGGTCAAACAGGCGCTCGGGAAACCGAGTCAACACGAAACGCTACAAAAGGATGAAGTCCCAGCAAAGATGAGCTTTCAAATTAAAAAAGAAGAATATCTCCGATTCGAACAAAAGGGTACGTACTATTACAATGTAAGTAAAAAAGCCTTGCTGTGGTTTGACTACGATACCAAAGGCTATGTCCGCGCATTTGGTGTTTCAGCGACGGATCGATGAAGGAGAGTACGTAATATAGAACACGTCACAGTCTACTGGATGCCATCTATCGATGGTGTCTGGTAGCTTTTTTTGTAGTGAACGAGGTGAAAATAGGCTTATTTCTTGAAGGAATAGTTTCTTAAATAATTAATATGGTTAGCTTTATAAAGTGGTGAAAGAATGGTATATTTTTGAATAATCTATCAGTTATATCAACAAGGATGGTGCAAATTTTGAAAAAGAATATGATGAGGTATACGGTGATTGCAATCATCGTACTGTTTGTTGCTGCCATAGCCATTCGTTACATGTATCCGTATAGCGCTCTCAGCATCAACAAAAAAGTTGAAGTGGATTCGGATCAAACAACGAGTCGTTATCACAACAACCTTCAAAAGTTGTCTTCACACGTTCCGACTCTGTCGGAAGATGAAGAATACAATGAAAAAATAAAGGCGCAGGTGGAGAACGTCCTCGCTTCTTCTGCATTAAATGAGAAAGATGTACGTAAAGCGGATGTACTACAATTATTGAATGACATGAACGGTTTAGTGAAAAGCATAGGACATCATGTCAGATATCAACCGGAATACTTTAATGAAAAGCAGCGATCGTATCTGATTGCATTCAAAAATCATCTTCAAGCGAACTCCTATAATACGAATCAAATCATTGAAGACTCCTTTTCAAGCAACGATGAGATCGTCACTTCGATTCATGAGTTGTATAAAGGGATGAATCAAGACATCGAAGCCTTGTTACAGCTGAGTTGAATCGTTTTTACGTCAAAGCAAAGCATCTACGTCCATTTTAATGTTGGATATAGATGCTTTTATTTTTATCGGTGTGAAACTAGAAGATCCTACCTTGTGCTGCAGAATACACGACGAAAGGATATAACTACGTAACTCCGCATCATCGTACAGTTTAGTGTCATATAGTATATAAAACTTAGTATTAATGAACGAGATGTAATGTTGTCACTGCTTGTTCTGATTGTAGAATCAAGTTATTTGTCTGATCATCTAACAAAACAGGAACGTCATTGAACTGAGCCCTACAGTTTGGACAGTTTAATAAAAGCACCCTTAACGTTTTAAGCTGCTATGAGATGGCTTCGCTATTGTACTGGAGTCATCTTTTGTAGTTTCCATTGTCTTCGTTCGCTATTGTAATAATCAATGTAAGCATCGACCATGGCACAGACCTTATCGAGGTCAGATGCTAATTTATAATCGACATAATCTTTCAAATGCCCAAAGAATGATTCCATCGGGGCATTATCCAGGCAGTTTCCTCTACGAGACATGGATTGAAGCATTCCCATCTCACGGATGCGTGTTTGATAAGCAGTATGCTTATGATGGAATCCTCGATCGGAATGTATCATGGCTTCCGGGTGTATATTCCCTTAAAGTCGTTCTGCGAGTTTATTCGCTGTATGAAGGACTAGGTCCATATGGAAGCTTTTAGATACATGATGTGCCATAATTTCACATGTAGCGATATCCTTCACACAAGAAAGATAAATAGTTTGGCCAGATCCAATACGGAGATAAGTGATTTCTGCAACGAATACTTTACCAGGCTCCTGCTGATCGAACCAACGGTTCAAGTGATTTGGTACAGTCTTATATTCATATGTCGCTTTAGCGATTTTACGGTAGGCGTTCTGCCTACGGATTTTCGTCACGATTCCAAACTTCCTCATGATACGCAAAATACGTTTATGATTCATCGGCCCCCCGATAAGATCAAGCATCTCCATGTAAAGACCACGATAGCCGATTTTTCCCTTATGACGATCATGAACATGTTTCAGAAGGAGGTAGTCCGCATAGTCGCGTTCTTCCCGAAGGGAAACACTATCTGTACGTGCGAGCCAGGCGTAATAACCGATGCGGCTCACTTTAGCGAGCATACATAGATCCGTCACGAACCGACTCAACGATTGTTTTCGTAAGACAATATTGATTGCCTGATAGCGTTCAGATGCCGTTAGTTTCGGTACTTCGCCTCTCTTTCGAGAGCTTCTAGCTTTTTTAATAATTCATTCTCCGCTGTGAGGTACTTGAATCGTACTTCAGCTCTCGCAAGTAGTCGTTCGACGGAATCCTCTTTTTTCGGTCGACCTCCAAGATTAGATTTTCCACGTCTTTCATTCAAGAGTCCTTCTTCTCCATAAATGCGATATGTCTTCCGCCACCGTTTCAGCGCTTCGTTCGGCGTTTGCTTACCGATCATGTCCAAGTCAAAGCCGCTTTCCTCAAAAATTTGTATCGGTCGCTTACCAGCTAAATTCTCACGTACAGCGTGAATCTTAAATTCTCCTTTGTACTGAATCGTACGATCTAATACAGAGACTACGTGAAGATTCGCTTCAAGTTGTCTGATTTGATCTGGATTGAAGGTGCGTCTGTTCATGAATAGTTCTCCCGTCTAAATTGAATAGCTACAGTATATCGATATCTTTAAACACAAAAAAACCCGAATGGGGACTTTTATCAAGTGTCCACCATTCAGGGTTCAGTTCAGCCGAATGAAAAAGAGGTTTTGTTAAATTACATATTTAAAAGAAAAAGATAGCAAACTACATAAATAAAACGGTTCGTTCATAATACTAACCCTTATATGATCATCGAAACTCTTCTCCACCGCCCCAAATCTCACGACCACCCGTATGACCTGTCAAAGTATGTGTTTCTTCATCAACTAGCTGTAAAGAACCTGGTACTTCTCCATGATGCCATGTGTATCCATCAGGTGTCTGATTCAGATAAATCTGTTCGATTTGTGAAGCATTGAATTGATTTTCTAATCCGGTATGCAGATCAAGCTGATCCGCTAAGGAAGAATTCGCATATGAGAACTGGACTTGGTCAGAGGATAAATACATTCCTTCATCTAATTGGACTTGATATGCATGGTCGAACTCCGGGAACACACCTGTTATTTGTTCACCATTAGGAAGTTCGAAGGAATTTTGCTGGAACTCAACGCCAGTCACTGGGTGCGTACTATCGAGTAACCCGTCATTTCGTGTCTCGATGTAATGCTCCGGTAAAGTATCATGTGAACTTGCTTCAACGTCCAAGGGATCGATGACATCTACAAGATCCAATACACCTACTGTTAATGTAGCGACCGCAACCGTTTTTCCGAGTCCTTTGGCACCTCGGAGGAGCCTTTCCTTGTCTTCGTCACGAATACCTCCTACGACATCCCGACTACTTTGAACGGTAGAAGAGATTGCTTGAGAAATACCACGTGCGCCTTGTGATCCCGTACGTTTTAATTCGTCTAGTCCTTCTTGAATTTGATCATCGTCTTTTTTGGCTAAACCAGATACTGTATTCCATGTTCCTTCAGCAGCACCACCCAAGAGGGTGCCTGTATTAACAGAGGCGGATTTGACGGTTTTCCCGATATCTTCAATGAATTCGCTACCGATTTGTTTCCCAATCAACTTTACCGGAGTTCCGATGACTGTTCCGGTAATTTGACCAGTTATGCGAAAGGCTTGTTTAATGAATGCCATCTTTTATTTCCTCCTTAGGCGAGAAAGCCTACTTGAACTTCAAGTAGGCTTGATGGATTAGATTTTTAGCATCCCGATCTGACGTGCCTCCATCGTGACGTCTGTGCTGTATTTGCGAACTTTCCGTCGGATTTCTTCGGGAACTGCGCTCTCGTCGACGATACGTGTTTCGCCTTCAATTTCCATCTCATATTCGCTACTCGAGACACGTTTCATACGAAGGCGAGATGCACTCGTCAAGCGGTTATACAGCGATCCTAACCACTCGACGATGCTGTCGTAATTCGCGATGACGACTGCTGCGGTTCCACCCAAAGCGGCCCAAAGTAATAGGGAACTGATGATCATGAGACGACCTCGTCTTCTTTCTCAGAGAGTAGCTCTGTAGGTGTTTCAACATCAAATTGAAACTCATTTTGTGTGAGGAATTCTGCTTGTGCGGCTTCACTAAGCGTGTTCATTGGCATGAAATCTTGACTCTTTTGGTGTAGCCAGTTTTCCGACGCATCTTGGAAGTACAGGTCTGCTACCAATTCGATTCGTTCTTCTTGATTCGCTTTCAGAGTGAAGATACCAGAAACGAATTGATGTCCTGTTTGATTTACTTCTTTCAAGATAAGTTGATCGACTTTTTTTGAATACGATTCAGCTAGTTCATCGATTGTTTGTTTGGTTTGAGTAGTAGTTTTGCGTTTAGGCGAAGAGGATGTTCCTTTTAGCTGACGAAATAAAGCGCCAGCCACTCCGCCACATAAAAGAACTAAAATACCAATCATTGTTTTTGTCATGATGTCACCTCTCTTTCAGTAGGGGCATTCAATTCATATTTGACTATACCGATTTCTACTAATTCTTTTCTATCTTTACTAATGAGAGAAGAGAGGGAGTAGGAAACGTTGTGCTCTTTTTTGATCCACTCCTGTAGAGGATTTCTGAAGTACGCTTCCATCTGGAGGGAAAAAGTCCGTTCTTGCTGATTGACGTTTATGACCAGCTGTCCACCTACATAAGTCAGTTTTTCCGCATGCATTGCTTTTAATAACAGATCGTCATAAAACGCGGAATGGGAGGCGAGGATATCATCTAATTCCAACTTCATATTGGACGCAATAACCTTATCCATCAATTCCTTCAATTCTTCAATCATGGGTTTTACTTTTTCGTAGGTTGCATATAGCTCTTTTAAATTCTTTATACTGATCAAATTTTCTTTTTTCTCTAAATCGACTTTTTTTAAACTCATGTTCGAACGCTCCTATTCTGAATAGTGATTGTTACAAAGTAAGTTGAAGCTCACGTTCTACGTTTTCAGTAATATCTACTTCTTGACGAGAAGCATTCATTTTCGCAAGGATATCAGCAGGTACTTCTGACGGGTCGACACGCTTCGTCGTTGTCGTTTCGTGCCATTGATTCTGTTTATCACGCTGGTACGTACGCGCAACTTCAGTGAAATATCCATCCATTTTCTTCATGAATACTTTTACACCAACGACGATGGCATCTAATGCTGCTTTTGCCATTTTAATAGCAGTGGCTAGGAATTGTTTGACGTCATCCCAATAGGTGATGATAGCACCAACTGCTACTGTTGCAGCGGCTGCGACGATTAGAGACGTTAAGATCATAATTTCGTTACACTCCTTTTAAGTTCATTAGTCATTTAATTGCGCATATGCATATTCTTCGGACACCGGTTTCGTTGTTGTCGTGCCTTGATTCGCTTGTTTACTCAAAACGATATTGTGTAATGCTTCTGCAAAGTAAGCGTGTTTGACATATTCATCGTTCGTACGTGCTGCTTTGAATGCTGCGCGCAAGATCGCATTTGAAATGTCACTTCCTGAGACTAAATCAAACGAAACTGCAAGATCATGAATATCAAGGTCTGATGTCGGCATTTGTTTTGGAATCAGTGTCTTGTACAGACGAACGCGACATTCGTAATCGGGAAGTTCAAACTTTATGTGAGCAAGGATTCGACGCATGAAGGCTTCATCGAAGTTTTCGATATAGTTGGTCGCGAACAAGATGACATCATCAAAATCATTTAATAGTGTGAGCAGAACGGAACGCGTTTGGTTAACGCTTGTATCTGTCGCGCTACTCATGTTCGTGACGCGTTTACTAAGCATGGCATCCGCTTCATCAAAAAAGATGATACTGTTCGTTTCTTTCGCGGCATTGAAGACAGCAGTTAAGTTTTTCGGTGTGTCGCCTACGTATTTAGATTCGATATCAGCATAGTTGACGACAATCAATTGGCGATTTAAATAATCAGCAACTGCGTGAGCAACCATTGTTTTTCCTGTTCCCGGAGGACCATAGAGATTGATGCCTACCTTTTTTGAATGCTTATGAGTGGTAGCGAGTCCCCATTCTTCAAACACTAGATCACTTTTATCCTTGATTGCTAATGTGTCATAGACTTCGGTCAAAGTCTTGTCATTTAAGATGACTTGATCAAAGGTGAACTTCGGTGTTTGTGGAACGAAGGGATGTTGATTCTTTTCTTCTTGTTGAAAGACTTTTTCATTACCTACACTTGATGTTGTGGATGCTGATTCACTCGGCACTTTTCTCCCGCCAATACCCATGCTTTTTTACGTCCCTTCTGAATTATGAACATTATTGTTCACATTTTAATAACTTTGTTCATCATAAAGATATTTTACTTATTTTTCTATAAAAATCTCAAACATTAACCAAAATTAAAAAAATAATTACAAAAAATGTTTATTTTTTGATGATTTCAGTTTTTTTACATTTGTAAGCTTGAATTTTTTTAGCACGAAATAGAATATGCGTTCTATTTTGAATGATTTTGAAAGCGATCCCATGATACGCTAGGGAACAGAAAAACCTGTTCAGAAAGAAGGAATTCCTATGCATATTCTTGTCATCGATGATGAGGCGAGCATCCGGCATCTCGTCAAACTGCAACTTGAGCTCGACGGTCAGACAGTCGAGACGGCAGCGGACGGGGCAACGGCACTCGCATTGCAAGAGACGCAGACGTTTGATTTGATCGTCCTCGATTTGATGCTCCCGGATACGACCGGCTTCGATTTGATTCCCAAGCTGCGGAAGACGACACCTGATTTACCGATCTTGATGCTGACAGCACGTGATCAAATGAATGATAAGATTATCGGTCTGCAGCTCGGAGCGGATGATTATATGACGAAACCGTTTAATGGAACAGAGCTCGTCTTACGTGTGAAAAATCTGTTGAAACGTGTAAAGACGGTCGCACCACCCATGCCTGTCGTGACGGATCCTTTCTTATCGGTTGATCCGGAAGAACGCGTCATTCGTCTCGATGGTCAACCGTTGCCGCTGACGTACCGAGAGTATGCGTTGCTCGCACTCTTCCTGACCCATCCGAAACGGGTCTTCGAGCGTGACGAACTGCTCGAACAGGTCTGGGGCTTTGACTTCTCCGGTCAGACCCGTGCCGTCGATATTATGGTCCAGCGTTTACGGAAGAAACTCGGAGCGCAAGGGGAGCGGATCAAGACGATTTACGGTGTCGGCTACAAATGGGTCGACGCATGAAGCTACGTCAAGTCATCACGGAAAACTTCGTTTTGCTCCTCGTTCCGGCACTGCTCGTTCTCTTCTTGATTCTTTATGCCTTTATTCAATCGAACCTCTATGAGAACGCCGTCGAGTCTGTCCAAAAACTGAGTCGGGAAGCAGAACTCTATACGACGAACTATCTCGCGAGCGAAGAGACGGACTCGCTCGCCGATACGGCTGTCCCAATCGCTTCCTACTTAGCAGACCGGTTTGACGCGCGCGTCCAACTGTTCGGACCGAATGCGGAACTACTCGCCGATTCGGAGCGCGATCAATTACCGCTTCTCGCAGGGGACATTGATCAAGCCTTAAAAGGAAAATCGAGTTATCTGTTCCTCAAAGAGACCGATGTTCCTGTGCTATTCTTCTCGAGCCCGCTGTATGGTGAGACAGACGTCATCGGTTCAGTCCGCTTTCTCGTCGATCTCCGGACGGAAGCGGAACTGCTTCGACAATTTACCTATGTCTTCACCGGTGTGTTTCTGATGTTGATTGTGATTGCCGTTTGGACAGCGCGGCGGATGGCGAAGACGTTAATTGGACCAATCGACGATTTACGTAGCGTCTCGCATGCCTTGACGAAGGGGCATTATGCAAACGCACTTCCAGCCTATCCATACGAAGAACTGAATCGACTGGCAGCGGACTTTTCGACGCTTGCTGACGCAATACAGCACAACATCGGGCAACTGGAGCAACAACGAAACGACCAACAGACGTTCATTGATCACATTACCCATGAACTCCGGACGCCGATGACGGCGATCATGGGCTATGTCGAGTTGATCCCGAAACTACCGCCGGACGAAGCGGCACACTGTTATCACTACATCGAAGTCGAGAGCCAGCGCTTATTGCGACTCGTCTCACACAATCTTGAACAGGCGAAACAACAACGCAACGAACGCCACGCGACGTCGACGATGTTCGCACTCGATGCCTTGCTCGCAGACGCCTTATTCATCATGCAACTGCGACTTGACGGACAAGGGATTCAAGTCGAACAAGATGTTCCTTCAATTTACGTGCTCGGACAACCGGATCAGACGAAACAAGTCTTGTTAAATCTTCTCGAGAATGCCGTCAAATACAGTGACGCGATGACGGTGACGTTCGCAGTAGTCAGTACGGACACGAGCTTACAACTTCTCATGACAGATGACGGAATTGGTATGGATCCAGCCGTCCTTACCGAATGGGAGGACGAGCAACATAGTCTGACGACGGCGAGCGGGAATGGACTTGGTCTACCGCTTTGTCGGCGTTTGATGCAGGAACAAGGCGGTGATTTTGCACTGGAAAGTGATGCGAGTGGCACACGTATCACACTCACCTTCCGATTAGCCGACCAAACATGATGTAATCGCTTACAAATGATACATTTACGAAACATTTCGACCGGATTTACGAAACAATTGCCCCGTAATCTAAGAATCAAGCAAGGAGAGGAATCATGAAAGTATCGACCATCGCCTATCTCTTCCTGATGGGGGTCTTGTTTGCCCTCGGTCTTCTTTTGCTTCAGCAGACAGTCTTCGGACGCTTACATGTCCTCGATGGACCAAAACGACTGAATGCTTCCGATGACTCGCTGCCGACGGAGTTGACGTTACGTCACCGGGCATGGGGGGAGCAGACGGTAGAAGACGGAACGGAAGTCCAGCGCATCACGACGCTATTGAAGCAAATGAAGACGGTGACAAACGGGACCTGTCCAGCAGATACTGCGACATTTAACGGGACGCTTCGTTTCTTAAACGGAACGACGTGGACGTTCTCGCTCGGGGAAAGCATGACACTGAATGGAAAATGTGTCGCGCAACGTCCCAGCACCCAGACGACGACATTAAAAGCACGGTTCTTAAACGCCTACCACGAACCGGAACAGCTCGCACGTCAGTTCGCTGAGGCGGAAGTGGTGACATGGTATGCAGCGGGACGCTCGCGTACTCTAACCGCACGCGAGAACCGCACGCGAGCGTGAAGACGTCAAGCGTCGCCTGGCGCAAGCAGAGCCGATGACGGACTACGAAGAAGTCGGTCAGGCACTTGATGCGAGTCAGCGGCAGCCGCGCATTCTCAAGCTTCAGCGGTTCAAGCATGAGCAGAACACGCGTGCCAATCTGCTGAATATCACCGTGTACGAGACATTGTTCAGCGTTCAGTACATGGATGATGACAATGGAAACACCTTCTATTTAAAAGGACAACTCCTGCCGACCGGGAAGGAGGCAGATCGATGAGAAAAGGAATGCTCTTCTTGCTGAGTATCATTTGTCTCATGAGCATTTGGATCGTCCGCAATAATGAACAGACGAAGCAAGGGACCGCAGCGCGGGAAACCGTCCCGCATTTGACGGCGTATGTCTCCGCGAAAGAGGATATCGGTCGCGCCTTGCTGTCGTCATATTGTGAGCAGGCGGGTTGTACGTATGAGTTCGTGCGTCTCTCGACAGAAGAACTCGTCCGGCGTGTGACGAAGGAAGCGGATCATCCACGCGCTGACGTCATCATCGGCGGAACGTGGGATGCCCACCAGACGCTCAAACAACGCGGCTTGTCGACACCGTTCCCAAGCGACATGGATCAAGCAGAACTGCAGGATCCGGATCGCTACTGGATCGGCTATGAAGTCGAACGCCTCGCGATCGTCATCAATACAGACGTCTGGAACGAGCGGTTCGGGGCATCAGCTTATCCGAAAACGCTCGCTGACTTGACGGCGAAGCGGTATCAGAACGAGTTGATTTTGCCGGATCCGAACCATTCTGGTACCGGTGCGACGATCCTGCAAGCGGTCTTTGACGGATACGGAACGAAGGCAGAAGATGTCTTACGCCAGCTAATCGAGCGAACACGACTATTCACGGCGAACGGCTTTGCACCGACGTCGTATGTCGCCAGTGGGGAAGCGATGCTTGGGGTCAATTTCATCGGGGATCAACAATCGCTGCGTGAAAAGTATTATCCGGTCAAAAGCATTCCACTCGATACGTACTCGATCAACGCGATTTCAAAGCTGAAAGGACGGACGCAACAAAAGCAGGCGAACGCCTTCATGCGTTTCGTGCTCTCAGCAGACGGTCAGGCCATCTTGCGGAAAGTCTCGTTTGGTACGCCGACCTATGCGATCGCGAAGACACAACCGATCCAGCAAAACGTCGGACAGGATATCGTCGCCGACTATCGGGATTATCTCCGTCGATTCAATCAGCTCCAGGACAAATGATGCGAAGACTCTGATTCAGATAGGGGAAATGGAAGATGGGCTTCTTCAGCATCAAAAAATTGCCGAATGCCGGCATACCAATCGAAGTACAACGGAAACAATGGTTACAACAATTCTTAAAGGCATTTTTAGTCGTCTTCTTCTCATACATGGCGATGTATCTCATCCGGAACAACTTCAAGGCAGCGCAACCGCTCTTGAAAGAGGAACTCGGCTTTACGACGACGGAACTCGGATATATCGGCTTCGCCTTCTCGATTACATACGGAATCGGGAAAACGTTACTCGGTTATTTCGTTGACGGGAAAAACACGAAACGTGTCATCTCGTTCTTATTGATCTTATCTTCTCTAATTGTCACCGCGATGGGACTGTTGATGAGTGCCGGTGGAAGTCCAGTCGGTCTCTTGATGGTTTTATGGGGACTCAGTGGGTTCTTCCAATCGGTTGGGGGACCGTCGTCGTACTCGACGATTGCTCGCTGGACACCGTTTGAAAAACGCGGACGCTACCTCGGCTTCTGGAACGTTTCGCACAACATCGGTGGAGCGATTGCCGGGGGTCTCGCCCTTTGGGGAGCGAACGTCTTCTTTAACGGCAGTGTCGTCGGGATGTTCATCTTCCCAGCTGCGATCGCGCTCGTCATCGGGATCGTCGGTCTGTTCATCGGGAAGGATGATCCGGAGGAACTCGGATGGAATCGGAGTGAAGAAATCTTCGAGGAACCGATCGAACCGGAAAATATTGCTGCAGAAAGCATGACAAAATGGCAAATCTTCAAGACATACGTTATCTCGAACCCCTGGATTTGGACGCTCTGTATCGCGAACGTCTTCGTCTATATCGTCCGGATCGGGATTGATAACTGGGCACCACTCTATGTCACGGAACACTTGCACTTCAGCACGGAGAGTGCCGTCAATACGATCTTCTTCTTTGAGATCGGCGCCTTATGCGGCAGTATGATTTGGGGTTACGTGTCCGATTTACTCAAAGGACGCCGGGCGCTCGTTGCCGCGATCTGTCTTTTGCTGACGGCTGTCGCGGTCCTCGGTTATCGTTACGGTACGAGTGAACTCATGATTTATGCGTCATTGTTCGCACTCGGTGCGCTCATCTACGGCCCGCAGCTCTTGATCGGTGTCTCGGTCATCAGCTTTGCACCAAAACAAGCGACGACAGTCACGAACGGGATGGTCGGAACGTTCGGTTACTTGTTCGGTGATTCGATCGCAAAAGTCGGTCTCGCAAAAATCGCTGATCCGGAAACGAATGGTCTAACGATCGGTTCCGTTACATTGCACGGTTGGAGTGACACGTTTGTCATCTTTAATGCTGCGTTACTGTTCGGTTTGATCGCCCTCGCCATTGTCGCCGTCGTCGAGGAGAAAAAGATTCGCCGCCTCGGACTGCTGGAACGCCAAGCGGACAAACTAAGTTCATGAATATGGACAGCCTCTTGATTAAAAAGGGGCTGTTTTTCGTTGCTCATATTTAAGGTCCAAAAACTTCGGATGACGTTCTTATATAAAAAATATCTTTTGTGCATGTTTTGTCGCAGACAGGGAAGCACTAATACTATCGAAGTTGATCGTTGTGCCTGTTTGAAGAGAGGAGTTTTTGTATGTCTGAATTATCCGGTTTTCCGTCATCGTACTGGAAAGCATCATCTGTTGGTGTATCGTATCCACCCCTTGAGACAGACACAAAACATGATGTCGTCATCGTTGGAGCTGGCATTGCCGGTTTAGTCACCGCTTTGCAACTCGCAGAACGAGGGTATGACGTGGGTGTTATTGAAGCAGAAGAGGTGGCAGCTGGTACGACTGGATATACGACGGCAAAGGTGTCGTCTCAACATGGTCTCATCTATGATCAATTGATCAAAAGTGTAGGAGAGGACAAAGCACGACTTTATTATCAAGCAAATGAAGAAGCCATTACGTTTCTTCGTCATCAAGTCGAACGCCTTGATCTAGCGTGTGAGCTTGAGACCCAAGACGCGTATCTGTATGTCTCTTCTTCAAAAGAGAATGCGATGGATCGTGAAATCAAAGCGTATGCTCGTCTTGAGATAAACGGTGGCGATGCGACAGATGAAGTACAGAAAAAGTTGCCGTACACCGTGAAGCGGGCGGTCGTTCTGCGCGATCAAGCACAGTTTCATCCCGTCAAGTACTTACAGGGCTTAGCAGAACATTTCGTCCGACAAGGTGGGACGCTGTATGAAAAGTCACGGGCGACGACGATTGAAAGTAATCGAACACCGACGATCGTCCTTGAGAATGGACATCGTATTGAAGCTAAGAAGGTCGTGATCGCAACCCATTTTCCGTTTCATGATTTCAAAGGATTATATTTTTCGAAGCTTGAAGTTCATCGATCGTACATCGTTTCAGGATTCGTCGACGATTCGTTTCCTGACGGTATGTTCATGAGTGCCGATCAACCAAGTCGTTCTTTACGACACACACGTACTTCGGACGGTCGTCGATTAGGACTGTTTGGTGGAGAAAATCATTTATCGGGTCACGAAACGGAAACGATGGCACGTTATCAGCACTTAGCAGATTTTGCGACGAACGCCTTTCAAGTGGAAACGTTCGACCGATTTTGGTCGGCGCAGGACTTAATTACACTGGATTACATCCCGTATGTCGGTCAAATGACAGCAGATGACCCGAACGTCTTTGTCGCAACCGGATTTGCAAAATGGGGCATGACGAATGGTATTGCGGCAGGACTGTTACTCAGTGATCTTTTAACTGGGACACCGAATCGGTTTCGACATCTGTTTGATCCGACGCGATCAAAACTTAAAGCAGTCGACGCGACCCAATTCATCAAGAATAACGCGGATGTCGCGATCGAACTCGTAAAAGGGAAAGTATCAAAAGCACATCGTGACGCAAAAGATCTTCAGCCTGACGAAGGAGGACTTGTGCGGCATCATGGAAAGACAGTCGGGGGATATCGTGATCCTGCCGGAAGGCTTCATCTCGTTTCAACGACGTGTACCCATATGGGATGTGATACGAAGTGGAATGCAGCCGAACGCTCATGGGACTGTCCGTGCCATGGTTCGCGCTTTGCACACGACGGGGCAGTGATGGAAGGACCTGCTGTTAAACCGTTAAAAAAGAGGGAAGAGTAAACAATATGCTCGTTGAAGTTTCTGAGAGAGGCAGATCGGAAATAATAAAAGATGCTGAAATATGAAAAAGAAAACAGGCGACTGTCTGTCTTAACAGAGAATAGTTCGGAGAACGGGAAAAAGGAAGTGTGAATCATGCTGTATACGATGACTTCGACATTACCGGCACAACATGGGGGACGCACGAAGTCGCTCCTCAGTCGAATCGCAATGATCGAAAAACACCTTGGCTATGCGACAACGATCCTTACAACCAACTATGATGCAGCATATGATCGTATCGTACAAATCTTTAGAGAAAAGAACATTTTAAGCGAGACGACGCAAATCGAGAATATCTACGAATGGCTCTCCGGAAATCGATTATATAAAGCTACGACACCGCTTGTGACTTCCCGGGAAATCGAAGGATTACGAGCTGTGCAGGTAGACACAGACACAGTCCGGTACTATGACGGGAACACATATGTCTTATACCGGAAGTACCATGAAGCGAGTGATCAGCTGTCATTTGAAGATTTCATGAGTCCTGCATCGAAGAAAAAAGTCGAACGTTGGCAATATAACGATAACGGTCGATTGCATCGCAAGATTCGATACTCACTAAAAACGCATAAAAAAATTCATGAACAGTTCTATGATCAAGAAGGTCATATCTACTGCGAAAAACATTATGAGGAACAAAAACGGAATAAATTGATTTCGATTCAAACCTACCAACTTGGACGTCCTGTCCATACCTTTCAGACTGAAAAGGATTTATTTCTCTACTACTTCAATCATCGTTTGACGGATGGAGATATCGTCTTCAACGATGCGCGACTTCTCGACTGGTCATTGCTCAACTGTCAGGTACGGACAAAAAATATTCTCGTGTTCCATAATTCTCATTTGGAATTAGATCAGCAACGAATCAAAAAATCTTACCAAACCGCTCTCGAAGGATCGGATCGTGTGGCAAAATATCTCGTCTTGACGACACATCAAAAAGACGAGATTCAAGCGCGTTTTCCGATACCGGATGATCAGTTCGCAGTCATTCCGCACTCGATCAAACCGGTCGAGATCGACCGGACGCATGTAGAGGATCAATTCTGTTTTATCGGACGCTTTGGAAAACAAAAGCAACTCGAGCACTTGCTCCGCAGTTATGCAATCTTCAAACGATCGGGACATCCGACGAAGCTTGCGCTGTATGGCGCGGATGAGGATGGACAACTAGCATTGATGAAGCAGATGATGTATTTACTGAATATCGAGGAAGATGTTCTCATTCACGACTTCACATCGACACCGGACCAAGTCTTCGCGGCGTCCCGTGCGTCGTTATTGACGAGTCGCTTTGAAGGATTCGGACTAACCGTCATGGAAAGCATTAATGTCGGCTGTCCTGTCATTGCCTACGACGTTCGGTACGGACCGCGTGAAATCATCGAAGATGGTCAAAATGGTTACCTCGTCCCTGAAGGAGACGTCACGGGATTCGCAGAAAAGATGGTCGAAATCGTCGAACGACCACTCCCACATGTGCGGACGAAACCTGGTTTATATGAAACACAAGGCATCGAAAATTACCGCAACCTGATGAACTGGCTGCACACTGAATGATCGAAGGAGCGAATGTCATGAAAAAACCAATCAAAAAAGCCATTATTCCAGCTGCGGGGCTCGGCACACGTTTTTTACCGGCAACAAAAGCCATGCCGAAAGAGATGTTACCGATTCTCGATAAACCGACGATCCAATACATCGTGGAAGAAGCCGCTGCCGCAGGAATCGAAGATATCATCATCGTGACCGGGAAACACAAGCGTGCGATCGAGGATCATTTTGATCATCAATATGAACTAGAAGCCGCACTTCAGGCGTCAGGAAAAACGGAGTTACTTGAAAAGGTATGTGCTTCGACGAATCTGGCGAATATCTTTTATGTTCGTCAAAAAGAACAGAAAGGACTTGGTCATGCGATTTGGACGGCTCGTCAATTCATCGGCGACGAACCATTCGCCGTCTTGCTCGGTGATGATATCGTCGAATCGGAGACGCCGGCGATCCGGCAGTTGATGGACGCCTACGAAGAGACCGGTCAGTCCGTCATCGGTGTCCAAGAAGTCGAACCGAAAGAAACACACCGCTACGGAATCATCGATCCGCTCGATAAAGAGGGACGACTTTATCCGGTCCGCCGATTCGTCGAGAAACCGGAGTCCGGGACGGCGCCTTCGAATCTTGCCATCATGGGTCGATACGTCTTGACGGCGGATATCTTTGATTACTTGGAAAACCAGTCGGAAGGCGCTGGGGGTGAGATTCAATTGACCGATGCGATCGAACGGTTGAATGCGGACCAAGCGGTCTATGCGTTTGATTTCGAGGGGAACCGTCATGATGTCGGTGAGAAACTCGGTTTCGTCAAGACGACGATTGAATATGCGATGAAGGATCCTGAAATGCATGAAGAATTAAAAGCGTTCCTGAAACGATTCCAGTGAAGCAGACGTGTACGCCCGAGGGGGGGTACACGTTTTTTGATGGGCTTCAAAATTGTTATAGGTATATTACAAAAATAAAAAAACACTTTACTTCATTAGAGAAAAACAAAAGGAATTAAATGTAAGCTAGATTGTAGAATATGAATAGATGAAAGGGGTGCTGTAATATGATATTTTCGCTATTTTTTATAGCTGTATTCGTATTCATAGTTTCATATTGGACTATTAATATCCGTCGTTATTTCTATTTGAGTAATTTAATGAAGGTATGTGTTTACGAAGTATTGGACGACCGCCAAGTCGATCAAATGATTCGAACGTTCCGGAAGTGGCGGAATTTCATAAATACACCGACGACTTGGAACTATGCGCGACGCATTAATGAACAAGTCATGATGAGTCATCACGTTTCTTTTGCAAAGAAGCAGGCACTCTATCAGGAATTTTATCGATTAGGCGTTTCGGGAATTCAAGGACCACGTTCTGAAGCTCGTCCAATGACTGAAGGAAAGGGAGTATTCATCCATGGCGAAGGTTCATAATGGTTCGCAACATCTACAGCAAGCGATTTCAACATACAAGCAAGAAAAGCGAAAAGGAACGCTACAGATCATACTCAGTCTTGTAGTTGCGTTTTTACTATTATTCCTGCAACCGTTATTCGGTATCGTTGTTGGCATTGTCCTTGTTATCTACTTCTCGAAACGAAGTTCATCACGAGCGGGAATTTCAGCGGAAGAATATCGGATCCAGCTTCACGGTTTAAACGGTGAGAAGCGATTGACGAGTCAGTTAGCGAAGCTGCCTGAGAACTACGATATCTACACGAACGTGTTCATTGAATGGCAAGGTAAGCAAAGCGAACTGGATTCAGTCGTCGTTGGACCGACAGGCATCTACGTCGTCGAAATGAAGTCAATGCGTGGACGCGTTTACGGGGACGAAGCAGAAAAAAACTGGTATCTCGAAAAAACGGGACGTCAAGGCGGCGTATACGGTAAGGAATTCTACAATCCGACGAAACAAGTAGGGACACACGTTTACCGGCTGGCGAACAATTTACGTCCGATCGCAAAAAACCTTTGGGTTCAAGGTGTCGTCTTATTTGATCATGAGACCGCTCTCGATGTGACAAGTCAAAAGACGATTGTTACGAATGACGTCAACCAGTTACGCGCTTATATCGAAAAGCAACCGCTGACGGTCGAGTCAAAAGATATTGCGCGTATCAAGTCCTATTTCGAACAGGGAATAGCTTAAAAAATGGATAGATAACCGAAGGGAGAGATGGAACATGAAAAAAAGTTTAGTGATGGGGATCGTGAGTGCACTATGCCTTGGTGGAAGTAACGTTTCCGCAATCGTTTCGTTTCCAAATACGGCTGCTATCGCTTCAGCAGAGAAGCTGGTCATATCAGCAGATCAATCCCGTGTCTGGGCGATGGACGCAAATGAGTTCGGAAGTAAAGCATTCGACGTAAAAACAGGTGCTAAAATACACACTTTGGAAGAAGGCATGAAAGACTTCACCGTATCCGATGACGGGACGCGTCATATTGCTTTAGTAGAAGATGGATTTGTTGTCTATGATGCTACGTTACAACCCATGCAATCGAAAGTACAGACGATTTCTATCAATCAAGAAAAAGTAGAAAACTTTTCGTATGCAGCCTTCGTTCCAAATTCACATACCGTCATTTTTTTGGCGGATGAATCAGATGAAGGTAAGTTAATTGGATATGATTTAGATAAGAAAGTCGTTACATTCGTTCGAGGAACGCAACAATTCGGAGAACTATTGACTTCGAAGCAATACGTATATGTTAAAGGAGAAGAAGCTGTTTACGTTTATACACACGACGGAAAGTTTATTCGTGAAATCCCTTCCGTAGATGACACGGTTTTAAATGACATAGATGTCACGCGTGACGATGTACTTGTCGTCGCAGAAGATGCGACAGCTGTTCATGTCTACGATGGAAAAAATGACTTTCAAACGGTCGCTCCACATGGATTCGTAACAGCAACAGACCGAGGAGTCCAGTCTGTTGCGATCGATCCTTCTGGGTCATATGTTGCAACACTTGATGAAGATGAGCAGTTCCGCCTGTTTGATCGTTCGGGACGCCGTATTTTTACATCTCTCGATAAGAGAGATGACTTTACTAAGGGACCAATTGCGATGACAGATCAAGCCAATACAATCATGATTGGTTCAGAAGAGGGAACGAACCTCTATGACGGCAGTAAAGTCATGGAACGCACGACATCGATCCTGATCCCGAAAGTACATGCGGCGATTCAAGCCGGAAAGAAGCAAACACTTCAGCTAACAGTTCAACAATTTGATGGAAAAACGAAATCGATTCGGACAGGAGTCAACTGGTCAACGACATCAAAAACGGTCCAAATCAAGAAAGGAACACTGTACGGCGTCAAACCGGGAAGTTATACGTTAAAGGCAACGTATGAAGGGCTATCCGTTACGTTAAAAGGGAAAGTGACACAAGCACCGCTAGCAAGCTTATCCGACGTCGACTGGTTAAAGAGACACTGGGCGAATATTGAAAAAAGCGGAACGTTCGAAGGGGCGTATCCATTTTCAACGCCATATAATCAAATCAAAGGTAGCAAAGGAACGATCAGTCTTGCCAATTCAGATGGTGTATTTCATGGTCCGTTGATAAAGGACTTACTCTATCGCAACGCAGCGACGATGCAGTATCCTAAATCCAATCGTTTAGGGATCGTTTTTCTTGTTCCCGCCTTATCTGAGCGAAAGTTACAAAAGCAAGAAATCTTACAAGCCTTCGGGAAAAAATATAAAAACCTGTGGCCGAGTGATGGGACAGCTGATTATACAGTTGAGAAAGGGAAAAAGGTATTTGCGCGGTACGGTATAAAAACACACCATCAATATGTTGTTGGTAAAAGTGACATCATTATTTACTACGACCAAAACGATATTGCACGTATGATTTCTATCTCCCAATTTTAATCTATCCTAAACAGTCATCATGGATTTTTCTGAGGTGACTGTTTTTTATTAACAGATGACATCGAAGTATTAGAACGACCCGAATGTGTAATCCGCTTGGATCATACATTCGGGTCGTTTGCTTTTATAACAGATGACTTGCAATCCGAACGAGATTTCGTCCGGATCGTTTCGCTTGATAGAGTGCTTGATCCGATAGTTCCATCGAGTGCTGGACAGGGATGCCGCGTTTTCCGGAAGAGAGTCCGATTGATGTCGTGACGTGAATCGAAGAGCCGTCTAGCAAACGGAACGTATGCCGTTCGACTTCCTGACGGATCCGTTCAGCGATGGTAGTCGCTTGTTCTGCCGTCAAATCGGTCAGGAGCACGATGAATTCTTCGCCACCCATCCGGGCGACTAAATCTTCTGGGCGTGTATTGCGCTCTAAAATTTTTGCGAACTGTTCCAACACGGCATCACCATTAGAGTGACCATATTGGTCGTTCACTTGTTTGAACTGATCCAAATCAAGGATGATCAAGTGATAAGTTGAAGATTGACCGGCGAGTGTCTTGGCACGTAATTCCCATGCCCGCCGATTAGCAAGCCCCGTCAACGCATCATACTCCGCTAAATGTTGATAGACCTCGAGCTGTTTTCGGTGGCGTTGCTGCAGCGGCAACAGATAGAGGAATATCCCGTACATCAATAACGTGAGACTTCCGTGAAAGACGATCGTGGACAGCGTTCGATCCGGTAGAAAGAACAAAATGCTACTTCCAATCAGAAGATGCAGCACACCAAAGCGTAAAGCGAGATATGTCTTTTGCCGTAAAAGTAATGATAGAATCACGATTCCTGCTGATGCGAGCAGTACAGCATAGCCATTTGCATGGATCGCTAGATGGATAAGCGTGATGATCGCTACACCGATAAATGACTCTTTTTCTCGGTGATAGGCCAGTAAAACAAAAGGAATGACCTGCCAAATCAAAGATTGTGATGAAAACAAAATATCAATGGTCAGTAGGTAACTACCGAACCAGATTATAAGAATCAAGGTACCGATGAATTCACTATTTCTACTACGAATCAGTTGGTATGTGGCTAAAAGGAGATACGTCAGGGCGAATATCATGGACCCTTGAATCATCCAGTTTTGAATCATATATAAGACATCCAATCTATACAAATAGTTTTCTAAAATATATAATTAAAAACAAGTAGTGTCAAATACTGTATATCAGTATTTGACATAATAGATTTCTATCGAGACAAAAAGGACCATTTTCCTCAGATTTTAGAGGGAAATGGTCCTTCATCTTCGAAGTAAAGCATATGCCAGATACTTGACAAGTGATGGGATTCACTGTCATTTTATAAGGTGGTATATGAAAGGGTTTAGAATTTATTGTAATTCAAATCGACGTTTGATTTCATGTGAAGGAATCCATTCTTTTGAGCGAGTGTCGCACTTTTTGTTCCTTGTACAGAAGAAATCGTCAATGTTTTGATGTCTTGAGATTGACTCAATTTTTGGAGGTCTGTCATCCGATCCTTTGACCACTGATCGTTGGCGACCGTTGAATAATTGAAGTTCTCCCACATGATGCCGTCGACATAAGGATACGTATGATATTTCAACGTTCCGAATCCCCAGTTTTGGATCAGTGATAGAGACGCATGTTTTGTTTTTAGTGATTTTAAGAAGTTTGTCATTCCTACCCGTTGTTGTTCAAGAACGGCAGGCTGGTCGGCATGTTCGTTATCGATGTTACCGACTGTATCGAGGAAAACGCCATCTAGTCCTTTTTGGACGATTTGTTTCTCGACTTCTTTCATTAAAACAGCTTGGTAGTGCTTCGATGTAATATCCGTTAAGTACGAATCCCATTCAGCGTAATGAATACGCTGACCATCGCGATGGAAAAAGTCTGACTCGACGAGTTGTCCCATCAAATCCGTATTCCAGTTGTCTGCTTCCATCGTGTTGATGTAGCCGTATACTTTTGTACCGTTTTGTTGGATCTGTTTAATTTGTGCAGCGGAATAAAAGACGGGTTCGATGATCATGACATCGTATTGTTGCATCTTTTTGATTTTCGCTGCTGACGGTGCGTCGTAGTAAACTTTGTACGACTTCGCATTGTCCAATGGATTGGATTTTTCTGCTTTTGCGTCTAGTGACGACATGAAGAACACTCCTAATAAAAGAATGCACAAAATAGACGTCATGCGCTTGAGTGAGATAATACCCATGTTGATAGCCTCCTGATTAATTATCAGAGAGCGGCCGCGGCATTGCAGACTGGCGATCGGTATCCGTAGATCGACGACCCATGTCTTTGCGCCCTTACTTTTCAGTAAGTTTGCCCTTCTCGATATGAAATTGTAGTGTTCCAACGATACATTTCTTCCATCTTCATACCGATAAAAAACAAAAGGAGTGAATAAAATGATATATACTCAGCACCGGCAAGGCATCAAGTGGATTGAGATGATCGTTAGTATTCTTATTATCGGCACTTTAGACTATATGTTTAACCTTTCGATCTTAAAATGGACGATTGATCCACTTATTTTTTATATTTTACTTTTTTCTCTCCGTTATGGACTCCTCGGAGCATTCGCGAGTTTTCTGTTTACGATGATTTATCACCTGAGTTCTCTCGCCTGGGCGGGAGAAGACGTCTTACTCTTCGTTTATGATCGTGGCGAATTGTCATGGATCATTTTGCACTTCTTAGTCGCGATTTCATGCGGCATGTTCAGTACTTCTTTCCAAGAACGTTATCTATCCTTACGCTTACGACAAGAGGAAGTGACAGAAGAGAACGAACGGTTGCGCGATACGCTCGAAAAATTGCGCGTTGCGCAAGAGGCAATGCGTAACAAAGTGCTTGAATCCAATCACACGTTGACGAACATTTACCGGATCGGAACAGAACTTGATCAATCCGTCGCGGACATCGTACGCGATAAGCTGTTGCAAATCTTACAGGATTCCTTCGATGCGAAGGAAATCGCGATCTATCACGTTGATGCGTCACGTCGTACGCTTCGTTTGCATATTCGTTTTGGTGATAAGGAACTGTTGCCGCAAACGATGTTCATCGATCCGGAACAAGGCATCTATCAACGGATGTTCCAGAAACAGGCGATTGCCATCCGGACAATTGATGAGACAGATGTCCCGTTACTGATTGCACCAATCCGTTATGACGGACGCATCCAGGAAGTCGTCGTCATTCAATCGATCGCCTTCGAACGTTTGACGAACTATGAGATGCACGTCATGCAATTGATCGTCGATTGGACAGGCTCACGCATCGAGAAAGCGATGCTGATGGAATGGATCGAGACGCGTCATGAATTGATCGAAGGCACGCGCATCTTTAAACGGGAGCACTTCGAGGAGAAAGTGAAGTATCAAGAATATCGACGCGAGCATTATGGTCAGCCGTATAGTCTCGTTCAACTTGATATTCGAAATACACCGTTCTCTCTGATTGAACTGGAATTGATCTTGCGACAATCGATGCGTGAAATTGACCTGATCGGTTTTGATGAAAACACGGAGCACCTCCAATTCTTATTACCCGGAACACCTCAAGAACATGCGAACCGATTCCTCGAACGAATCAAGGCTGTGTACGTTCAAAAAGGAGGGCGTGTCCAATGACGGCACTCCTGCTCATTCTTTATGTACTTCATCTTTTACTCATCGTATTGGCTTATCGTGTACTCGTCTTTCGATTGCCAGAGCAAGAGCGAGGGATCTTAACGTTCGTGTGCTTGTTCAGTGCCGTCCTACCACTTCTCGGTGAAGTACTAGGGGGACTGGCTTATCTGATTTCCCGTCGTTTTGCTTCTTCCGATACGTTACTGGATTACGATGAATATGTGCAGTTCGACGTGATGAATCTCGAAGGACTGCAGCAGCAAGCTGCAGACAATATGGAGATGGTTCCGATCAAGGAGGCATTGAACATGGATGCGAAACGCCGGAAGCAATCGATGATTCATTTGACGACATCGTCCTTGAAGGAGACTGGGAAGTATTTGCAATACGGACTTGATCATGATGACTCGGAAACCGTCCACTACGCAGCGACGGTCCGAAATTCCTTATTTGACCGTTATGAAGCAAATCTTCGGCTACGGGAACAACAACTCAATCCGGTAGACGTGACGACGTATCATCTGTTCATTCAGGAATGTAAAACCTTCCTCGACAGTGGTCTATTAGATGAAGGCGGTATCGGTCGACTCGATGAGCGACTTCACCTCGTGCTAGAACAAATGCGCGCTCTCTATCCGACGGATCTCGTCCGGATTGAAGCGGAAGCGGAAATGGCGATACGTCAAGGCGAAGAGGAAAAAGCGATTTCCTTCTACGAAGAGATGATTCAGATCCATCCGACGTTGCCAGACGGATATTTAGCGTTGATTCGTTATTACTTTCAACGGCAGGACTGGACTTCGATCGGTCCGGTGCTCCATCAGTTAAGAACAACAGTAGCAGAAGAGGATATTCCAGAAGAGCATCGCTTCATATTGGAACGTTTGGAAGGAGGAGACCAATGAATAAGAAACCTTATGGCTATCTCATTGGATTATTTGTCGTCTTATTCGTGACGATGGGCATCGTACAGCTGTTTCGTCTCGATTATCCACATCGACTGATTCCTTCTGAAAAAACGAAGGTCCGTTCATTCGAGACAGCAAACACGAAAACGACTGAAGCAAAAGGGGAGGCACTTCGTGTCTACTTGCTTCAAAACGATAGCGACCTGTCAAAAGGCGCAATCGAAAATTTCTCGTACGCATTGAAATATGCGAAGATCGATCACCAACGGATTCGTACGTCAGACATCAAGACGCTTCAACCGAGTGACCGGACAGTGCTTGTCTTATCCGGTGAACATACGAAGGAATGGCCGTACGAGACCATTCGGAAATTCGTCCAACAAGGCGGTCGCTTGTACATCGCCGGTCGATTCATTGATCCGAAATGGGGCGACTTAGTAGGGGTAGAACGCTTTGGTGATTTTAAAGAGGATGTTAACGGGATGACATTCAAAAAAGATTTATTTCCCGGGTATATCGATTTACCGAAGACTTCTACTTTGTTTGTCCATAGTATTGCGGATGTGACGTTAAAAGATGCCGACGTCAAAATCGAGGCTGATGGGAATCCGATCTTATGGACCCATGAATACGGAAAAGGAGAGGTCTTGTTCTGGAATACTTCTTCGTTACTCGAAAAAAACTCGCGTGGTCTACTCGTCCAGTCCCTGTCATTACTGTTTCCGACATTCGTCAGTCAGCAAGTCGCTGTAAAGCTAGCGCACTTCGATGATTTCCCGGCACCCGTACCAGATGCCTCCAATCCAGCGATTCAGAAAAACTATGATTTGACCGTTAAAGATTTCTTTGCAGAAGTCTGGTGGAAAGACATGCAACGGGTCGCGAAGGAACAGGATGTCATTTATTCCGGATTCATCATCGGAAGCTACAAGAATGCGATTTATGATACGGAAAAACAATTGATTGAAAACATTCGTTTTCCGATGCTGAACTTCGGACGCGGATTATTGAAGATGGGTGGAGAACTTGGTTTACATGGATATAACCACCAACCACTCATCATTAACGGGGAAACGATGGATCCGAGTCTCGGATATATCACTTGGGAGAACCGTAAGCAGATGATGAAAGGTATCGAAGAAGTGAAAACGGCACATCAGTATTTCTTCCCGAACGAGCAATTGCGCAGCTATGTACCACCTTCGAACATCATTGGTCCGACCGGTTTATCCGTCTTAAATGAAGCATTTCCGGATGGATTAATTATCGCGTCTCTTTATATTGGAGACCCATCAAAAGGAAGTTACATTCAGGAGTTCGAACCAGATTCGACCTATAAGAATCTCTATAATTTCCCACGGATCACAAGCGGATATAATGAATCGCCTGAAGACATGTTTGTCTTAGCAGATGCGGTCGCGAACTTCGGACTTGTCTCGCACTTCATCCACCCGGATGACGTCCTTGATGAACGACGCTCAAAAGGGCAAGGATGGCCGACGATGGAACGTTCGATAGAAAAGATGTTCAAAACGATCCATACGGATTATCCGTATCTCGAGAGCATGACACAGTACGATGGCTACAAAAAAATGAAGTTGTATCAAGAATCGAAAATCGATGTTCGTTATTCTAAAACAGCGATTGAGATTTCAGGTAGTCAAATGCTCCTTCCTTCGAAGATGGTCGTTCGTGTCAATGAAGGAAAACTAGCGACCGGGTCCTTCGCGTACGGGCAAGTGCGAAAACTTGGAGATGCGGACGATTTATACGAAGTAGAACTCAAGAAGAACTTCGCGCGCATACCGGTACTGGAGGGATCCCAATGAAGATTGGTTTAGTGTTAGAAGGGAGTTACCCTTATGTCAGTGGTGGCGTCGCTAGTTGGGCACATATGCTGATTCAACAAATGACAGAGCATGAGTTCGAGCTGATCACGATCACACCTACACGCATGACGGAAGCAGAGTTCCGTTACACGCTTCCCGCGAACGTCGTTGGTGTGACGAACCTTCCACTCGATCAAACGCATGAGACGCGTCCGCTAAAACAGACGTTGACGCCGGAGCAGGAAGAGGATATCAAACGATGGATGCGATTCCAAGCGACGAACACGTCGATTTTCCCACTCTTCGGTCAGGCGATCGGAACATCGACGCAATTTTTCTCAAGTCGTCTCTTTTTTGATCTCGTCAAGACGAGTTACCGGGAAGAACGACAAGCTGGCTCCTTCATCGATTATTTATGGATGTGGCGTAGCATGTATGCGCCTGTTCTGGAACTGCTCCAAGCCGACTTACCGACCGTCGATTTGATCCATTCCGCGTCGACGGGATATGCGGGACTCGTCGCAGCGGCGATCAAACAACGCCAACACGTTCCGTTCGTCCTAACGGAACACGGGATCTACTCCCGCGAACGAGAAGAGGAGCTCGTCCAAGCGATGTGGATTCCACAAGAATACCGCATGCACTGGGTGCAGTTCTTCCATCACTTATCACGCGAAGCCTACGCTGGGGCGGACAATATCATCACGCTCTTTGACCGAAACGGTGAATTACAGCGTGAACTTGGAGCACCTGCCGAAAAAATTCGCGTCATCCCGAATGGAATTGATGCGACAGGACTTGCTGCGTTAGGACATACTCCAAAGCAAGATGTACTTCGGATCGGCGCAATCGTCCGCATTGTTCCAATCAAGGACATCAAGACGATGATCCATGCCGCGAAGGTTTTACAGGAAATGCACGTTCCATTTGAAATGACGATCATGGGTCCGCTTGAAGAGGATCCGGAATACGCCCGTGAATGCCAAGAACAAATCGATCTCTTTGAACTATCAGAGAGTGTGAAACTCGTCGGAAAGGTCGATATCCGGAGCTATCTGCCATCATTTGATGTCTGCTTGTTGACGAGTATTTCCGAAGGGCAACCACTGGCTGTCCTAGAAGGCATGGCTGCAGGGATACCGTGGGTCGTCACTGATGTCGGTGCGTGTTCCGAGCTGATCAACGGACGTGAGGATGATCCTTACGGTCCGGCTGGATTCGTCGTGCCACCGGTCAATCCTCGCCGGATCGCAGAACGGTGTGCCTGGTTCCAGTCACATCCGGAAGAAGCGATTCGCTTTGGACGAAATGGGAAAGAACGCGCGCTTGCGTATTACCAGACGCACCGCTTCATCTCGGAGTATCAAACATTGTATCAAGAGAGGGGGGTGACGTATGGCGGGCATCGGGTTTAAGCTTCAAAAATTGTTTCAAGAGGACTATTTCTCATCTCGGTTAAAGGCATATGCTTTCGCTGGACTCGTCACGTCCGGTCCATGGCTCATCGTCATCTTGACGATCGCTGTGACCCAGTGGCTGACGACGTTCCTGTCGATTGCTTCTTTTGAAGAACGGACGACCTTCAATCTGGTCGTCTCATACAGCTTCATTTTTTCACAAGTGTTGCTCGGTATTCAGCAACTCGTCGTCACGCGCTATTTGGCGGACTGTTTCTACGAGAAACGATATGAAGACCTGTTTCCTGCATTTCTAGGTATGACGAAGATGACGATGGCGTTAGGCAGTATCGCCTTTCTCATCTTCCTCAGCTTCTCAAAACTTCCGTTCTTGTTGAACGGGCTGATCTTCATATTGTTCATGACGATCAATTTGATCTGGGTGCACTTCCTATTCTTAAGTGCCGCGAAGTTCTATCAGGCTGTCGCATACAGCTTTTTGATTGGCGGTATCGTAGCTGTCGGATCGGTCTTACTGATTGATCGGTATCTGATGGAGTATGTAACGGGTATCGTGACACCAAGTCTTGCCTTAACGGCAGGTTTCACATTCGGCATGGTCATCACGTTATTCGGTCTATTCACCTCGATGTTGTTGACGTTCCCGCAACGCGGGACGAAAAATCAGTTTACCTACTTGAGTTATTTTGATCGTTACCCGGCGCTCTTTTGGACGAGTTTTCTCTACAATATCGGGGTGTGGGTCGGGAACTGGGTCATCTGGTTCTCTGACGGCGGTGCTGTTCATCTCGGGACATTCCGTTATCATCCGTTATACGATACGGCGATCTTCTTATCCTATTTGACGGTCATCCCGACGATGACGATCTTCGTCGTTTCCGTCGAGACGCGTTTCTATGAACGGTATCGCATCTTCTATGGATACGCGAACGAGGGCGGAACGCTGGATCAAGTTGAAAAAGCGCGGGACGCGATGTTACTCGTCTTACGACAGGAGTTACAACGACTGTTTCGAAATCAAGGATTGTTTACGCTGTTCACCTTATTGTTCGCCTCGACGTTGCTCGGTTACCTCGCATTACCTGAAGCAACGATTAGCATCTTCCAAATGACGACGATCGGTGCGTTCTCGAATGCGATGGTTCTCGTCTTGACCCTCTTGTTACTGTATTTTGAAGATCAAAAAGGAGCGGCATGGATTTCATGCGTGTTCTTCTTCTCTAATGGGATTTTAGCCTTGTTGATCGCGCCGTTCGGTTTTTCCGGATACGGTCTCAGCTTCGCGATCGGATCAACTTTGACGTTTGCGTTTGCGCTTATGCGACTCATCCATTATGTCTCGGATATTGATTACCATACGTTTTGTCGGATGGTGTTACCGCCACGCTCGATGCGTTTTACGCGATGGAGTGAACGATTGAATCGTTCGTGGATGTGAAGCGGTTAAAGGTTCTTTTGAGTAGATCAATAGCATGTAGGCTAATTTGAAAAGGCGATCCATTTCCGAATTCGTATCGGAAGTGGATCGCCCTTTTTAATTGCAGGTAAAACGATTTATCCTACCTATTATTTTTGATACCCGTCTGGATTTTTAGATTGCCAGCGCCAAGCATCCTTACACATATCATACAAGTCTTTCTCCGCCTTCCATCCGAGGAGGCGTTCTGCTTTTGAAGCATCCGCATAACACGATCCGACATCACCCGGACGTCGTGCCGTGATCTTTCGATCGATTTGCAGAGACGTCGCATCTTCGAACGTCGCGACGAGTTCAAGCACACTTGTCCCTTGTCCCGTTCCTAGATTGAATGCCTCGATCCCGGAATGATCATGGTAGAGTGCCTTGATATGTCCTTTCGCTAAGTCGACGACATGGATATAATCGCGGACACCCGTACCATCATCCGTATCGTAATCATTTCCGAAAATTTGAAGCGTATCGAGTTTTCCAGCAGCAACTTGTGTCACATATGGCATCAAGTTGTTCGGAATACCGTTTGGATCCTCACCGATCAGACCGCTCATATCGGCACCAATCGGGTTGAAGTAGCGGAGTAATGTGATATCCCACGTCGGATCAGCGAACGCGATGTCTTCAAGCATCTGCTCGATCATCAGTTTCGTCGCACCATAAGGATTCGTCGCGGAGCGCGGAGCAGATTCGGTGATTGGTGTCGTCTCCGGCACACCGTAGACGGTCGCAGATGAACTAAAGACAAGTTTTTTGACATCATGTCGGTCCATCACTTCGAGTAGGACGAGCGAACTGATCAGGTTGTTTTGATAGTAGAACAACGGGCGTGATACCGATTCACCAACCGCTTTTAAACCGGCAAAATGAATGACAGCATCAATCGCATGGTTTTGGAAGATCCGTTCGAGTGCCGATTCATCCCGCACGTCCGACTCATAGAATGTGACCGTCCGGTCCGCGATGTGTTCGACACGTTCAAGGGCACTCCGATGACTGTTACTTAAATTGTCGACGACGATGACTTCATGACCCTCTCGTAGCAGTTCGAGACAGGTATGGCTGCCGATATAGCCAGCGCCTCCTGTTACTAAAATGTTCATAGGATACCCTCCGTTAAATTCCATTATTTATCTAATAATAGCATAAAGAGAGCGGTTTTTTCTTGATTTTGCTTTACATCCGTTTTGTTAGACGAATCAGCTGAATACGCGACTCGGACTCGATGATCTGTAATTGATAATGGGTACTTATGCGCAGTCGTCCCGCTGTATTCGTTCGCTGGAACGTCCCAAGACGCGCCAACTCTTTTTGGGAAAGGCGTGGGCTCTTCCAATCGATGGCGTATGCGCGATCATCGATGAGGTGTACGGTGAATGACTCATACGTCCATGTTTCATCTACAGCCGTTTTGATTTTCTGTTTCGGTGATCCGAGACCGACCCATGTCGTAGCGGGATCATCCAATAGATCGGTCGCTCGTGTTTGTTTCGGAAGCGTCATATATGCGTCCGTCCATTTCAACAACGCCTGATCCGTCATCATGGAACCAATCGTTTTTTCGGATAGGTCGCTTGCTTTCATATATGCCTGCGTCCGGTCAGGGAGCTGGATACGCGCACGATCCTTGACGATATCGAGGACAGGGAATGCATCACCAAAGTCGGCGGATTGAAGAATGGTCGAGGAATCAGGATGACGATAAATCGGACTCGATTTCGTGGAGACGAAATGATAGATTACGTCTTTCTTCGCCCATGTCTGATATCCCCATGTAGCAAGCGCACCAATACAGAAGCAAGCGAGCGCGAGGAGGACGAGTCGCCAGGACAAGACTCGCTTTTTCGGTACTGCATTGGGCGTCGTCTGTTCGAGCGGCATCTCGTCTCCTTCATCTAGTAAAGGAACAGATGTAAGGAAACCATAAAAGTCGGCGATGCTCTCGTGTGGATGACCGTCCAAAAATCGTTGCCACTCTTCTGGACGAACCGTATCTTGCTGAAACGGTCGCGAGGGTGCTATCCCTGTCAGATGAAGGCAGGTCGCCTGAAGCGAAGAAGAGGAAGACAAGGACAGCAGGATTCGTTCATGGAGACGCTTGATATCAACTTCCGTGTGAGAGGTATAGAATTGTAAAGCGGATAAGGCGCGATGCATAAGGCATCCTCCTTCCTTCTAACGTCAGGATATGTATGAATTTTCCGTTTCCTTTTATGATATCATTTTTATGGGACGACGAATGAGAAAAGGGGGAACGATGATGATCGATATTCATAATCATCTTTTGCCGTTGATCGATAAGGGAGCGACTCATGTCGAAGAAACGATCCGCATGGCACGGCGTGCTGCTGCGGAAGAGGTGCGCCGAATCATCGCAACACCATATGCGACGCATGCGACAGCAGAAGAAGTCCAATTGATCGTAGCAGAGCTGAATGTTTTACTGGCCCAGCGACAGATTCCTGTCCTCGTCTATCCGGGACAACAGACGCGTTTGACACTCGGATTGCGTGATGCGGTCAACCAAGGGCACGTCTTGACGTTAGCGGATACCGCCTATCTGTTAATCGATTGCCCCGACGATCCGCTACCGGTCTATACGGAAGAAGTCATGACCGGATTAATCGAAGACGGGTATTTGCCGATCCTTGCGCAACCGGAAGATAACGCAGAACTTCTCGAGCATCCTGAACGTCTGGTCCAGCTAATTGAAAAGGGCGTGCGTTGTCAACTGGCGACACACAGTATTCTCGGCCATCATGGAGAAGAGAAGAAGCTATTTTGTCAACGTGCCGTTCAAAAAGGATGGGTACACTTCATCGCATCCAACGCTAAAAAAGCAACAGACCATCTTCATCTTATGCCGGCGTATCAACAGATTGAACAGTGGTCTGGAGCGAATGTCGTCAATCGATTAAAATGGAACGCTGAACAAATCTTGGTGTCACCGCCAATTGTCTAATACATGACAGTGAGGATGACTCAACAGTCAGTCTCTACAAAGGTAAGGGTGGCAGAGTGATGAGCTGTCACCTTTACCTCATAACAAAAAGAGTGACGCGTCATACGCCACTCCTACAGGAAAATGCGTATGTTTGCGCTATCAGGGACAAACAAGCCCCAATTTCATGCCTGAATAAGGCAGGAAAACTGACTTGAGTCTCGCCTGAGGAAAGGGCGTGAAAAGAAGCGTCATTCTTTTTTGTCAGCCTCATTTTTTAAAAACTTTTCTAATAAATCAAAATCCTGATAAATATATGATATGATATCATTACTTGGTACTAAAAATATTCAAGCGATTAATCAATATGGGCATGATTACGTTCGAATCTCCGAGGACATCGTCACGTACGCCGCTCAATTCTTTCATTTTTTAGGCATCATCATCATTAGCGTCGTGAACGCTGGAACAACCCGAGGAGGAAGTAATACATGAGTAAAGAAAAAATCGCACAGCTGCGCAAACATGTCTCGCCTTTTGAGAAGGCAGACATCAAGGCCAGCATCCGACAGATGATCAATACGATCCTGCCGTTTCTCGTCATTTGGTTTTTGGCGTATCAAGCACTTCACGTGTCAGCCTGGCTCGCAGTACCGCTTGCGATGATCGCTGCGGGATTCGTCGTGCGGATGTTCATCATCTTCCACGATTGTACACATGGTTCGTTTTTCAAAAACAAAAAAGCGAATGCGATCGTAGGAACCATTACAGGTGTGCTAACGCTATTTCCATATGAAAAGTGGAAACGAGAACATGCGATTCACCACGCTTCAAGCGGTAACTTGGACAAGCGGGGCGTCGGTGATATTTGGGTAATGACGATCGAAGAATACATTGCGTCATCGAAATGGACGCGATTGAAATATCGACTCTATCGGAACCCACTCGTCATGTTCGGACTAGGTCCGTTGCTCTTGATTTTAGTGACGAGTCGTTTCAACCGAAAGGATGCACGGAAGAAAGAGCGTCTTAACACATATCTCATTAACGGATCACTAGTCGTTTTATACGGTGTCTTGATTTACTGGATTGGCTGGCAAGCATTCTTGATCATCCAAGGGACGACGATGTTCACAGCGGGCGTACTCGGTATCTGGTTATTTTATGTTCAGCATACATTCGAGGATTCCTACTTTGAGGATGAAAACGAATGGGATTACGTCAAGGCTGCGATCGAAGGTAGTTCATATTACGAGCTGCCAAAAGTATTACAGTGGGTGACAGGAAACATCGGTTTCCATCATGTCCATCACTTGAGTCCGCGTGTACCGAACTATCATCTAGAGAAAGCACACGTCTCGACACCACCGCTTCAAAAGGCGACGACGATCGGTTTGTTCTCTAGCTTAAAATCTTTACGCTATAAACTATACGATGCAAAAAATAAGACGTTCGTCACGTTCCAGGACATCAAGCATCTCCTGCGTGAACCAAAACCGTCATCACTTTAAGTCTGTAGCACTTTATCTTTTTTGAGATAAGGTGCTTTTTGCTTTGAAATCACAAGAAGTTGACCGATAAAGAGTAAGGAATGGAAAAATATAGGCACGACAAAATTGAAAATGTTACTCTAAACTAAAGAATAAAGAGAAGAGACATATAGAAAGAAGGACTGGCATGAAAGGAAAAATATACTTCTGGCTTTTGTTTTTAAATGCGATTGCGACAGTAGGGGCACTGGTCTATCTGTCTTTTGAACTGGGGGCTTTGGGCCTTGTCTTAATGGGGCTAACGATTGTCTGGCTCGCCTGGAAAATATTACGACTCTTTTCCTCGGTGATCCGATTGCAACAAGAAGGCATTGAGGTAACCGAATATCGTTTTCCGGAACTATATCATGATATCGCGTCGTTATCGGAACGTTTGAATTTAAAGACACCACGCATCTATATCGTCGGAGACGACGTATCGCCGATTAGAGGAGTGAGTCTGTTCCGAACGAACGTGTTTTTTTTACCAGAGAAAGCCATGCGGGAGCGAAATGAGTTCGAACGAGCTCGAGAGTTGCTTCGTCTGAAGCATAATGACGAGGAAAAACGCTTCGCATTACTATTAGGCAGTTGGATTCCATTTTTAAGACCGGCTTATTTACGAACGATATCCTTATACCGGGATCGTCAAGCCATGCATCTTGTAGACGATCCAGATAGTGTCATGCAGAGTATTCTAAAAGAAAACGGACGGCACCAATTGATCAATGAAATCGATGTAACAGCATATTTAGCTGAAAAGAGGCAGATTACGCTAGCTGAAGTCGTTAGCGAAATGGTCTACACGACACCGACGACAGACAGACGATTGATTGAATTAGGCTGGATGTCACGCGAGACTCCTACTGGGCAGCATGCTGTTCGATTCTTGTTGGTAGCATCGAGTATAGTAGCATTCGTTTTGATTGGCTGGAGTGTCCAGAACGTTTCGTTTTCAAATGAAACCGCAAAAGCTGTCGTCACCTCATCGGATGAATCAAAGGCGAATGGATTGCAGGAAACGAAGTTGATGGCTGCCATTCAAAAAGGTACGTTGGAAGAAGTTCAGAAGGAGTTACCGGACGGAGATATGAAAGCCGTGGATGCAGATGGTGATACAGCACTTCACTATTTAGGGTATCGCAAGTCAAGTGAAGGACTGAAGGAAATCTTTGATACGTTACTTAAGCAGGGAAGTGATGTGGACGCAATCAATGACTTCGGAGAACGTCCGTTCATCACAGCAGTATATAGTAACAATAATGAATTAGTAGAACTGTATTTAAAGAACGGTGAAAACATCAATCAGCTTGATGATCAAAAGTACACACCTTTACATCATGCGGTGGAAGGGGAAGGCGTTCAAACCGTGAAAGTATTGCTAGAACAAGGGGCAGACGTCTCGATTAAGAATAAGGATGGTTTGACGCCTTTGATGTTGGCACAGCAATATGAATTAGACGACATCATTCGATTGTTAAAGCAACATACGCCTCAAACGTTATAAGAAAAATGCTCCTCCCGAAATCGGGAAGGAGCATTTTTTATGAACTTATTTACCTTGAAGAGCTGGATCCACGTTAAGGATTCGTCCTTCAATTTTATAATCGATTGTTTTCTTCGAAATCGCGTAGTCGCGGAATGTTTCCCAGTCAGAGAGACCGAGGTCTTTCACACGTCCTGATTTATACGCATCTTCAAATGGTGTCAAGAAGTCGCTTCCTTTAGCAGTGAAAGCGTTTGTAGCAACTGTGTACGTTTTGGCTGGATCAATGGCCTCTTCTACACCGCCATCTTTCGTAATCGTCATTTTCGTAACACGTTGTCCCTTCGCTTTTGAACCATCGTACTCAAGTTTCATACCTGATACTTGTAAGAATCCACCATTTTCAAGTGGTGCAAGTCCAACACTGATTTCAAAGAGATCTTTAAGTTGTGAACCGTTCATTGTCACGAGTGCAAGTGTGTTACCGAATGGTAAAGTAGTTAAGATTTCACCAGTTGTAAGTGGACCTGCATCGATCGCGGCACGAATTCCACCACTGTTTTGAACAGCGATGACGGTTTCTGGGTTAATTGATTTCGCTTTTGCAAGCATACCGTCCGTAATTAAGTTTCCGAGAGCTGTTTCACTATTTCGAACGCTCACTGTGTTAGTGCCACCAGTACGTGGGTTTGGAAGGGCAGATACAATATTAACCCCAACTTCTTGGTTTTTGATTGCTGTAATTTTATCCGCGTAAGGTTTGAGAATAGCAGCGGCTCCAGGATCTGCTGCATACGGTTTTACTTCAATCGTCGAACCACTGTATGATTTGACTTTTCCTTTGTAATCAAACGTTACGTTGACATCTCCAAGGAATTCACTATATTGAGAAGCTTGGGCGATGACTGTAGGCTCTTTTTTCTTTGTTTCTTCACTCGCAGGAATCAATACTGGTTTAGTAAGATTCGTATGAGTATGACCACCGATAATGACATCGATACCATCAACGTTTTGTGCAAGCAATGGATCGTTATCAATTTCAGAATTATCATCGTAACCGATATGTGTCAACGCAACGATTTTATTGATACCGCGTGCTTTGAACTTATCAACGGTCGCTTGAGCGCTTTTGATATAGTTTGAGAATGCAATCGTACCAGGGCTTGAAATACCAACTGTTTCTTCTGTCGTCAAGCCGAAGAAACCAACTTCTTCACCGTTGATTTTTTTGATGACACCTTGGTAGATCCGTCCATCTTCCGGACCAGACGTGATTGTTTTCTTTTGCATCCCGTTGAAGAGCGGATTTTTACTGAAATCAACGTTTGCTGTAATGAATGGGAAGTCAGCGCCAGCAACGAAGGCTTGTAAAGCAGCACCTTGATCTTGGTCACCCAAATCAAATTCATGGTTACCGAACGTCATCATGTCATATTTCATGTAGTTCATGAGTTCGAGATCAGCTTGTCCTTTGAACTCGTTGAAGTAGAGTGATCCTGAGAAGACGTCACCAGCATCAAGAAGAAGCGACGGTGTACCTTCGGCGCGGTAAGCGGCACGACGCTCTTTAATGACAGTCGCACGTTTTGGAGCGTTATCGAGTGCAGCGTGTGTGTCGTTCGTATGGAGCAAGGCAAGGCTGAAATCATCTGTATTGATGTCACGGACGATGATTTTTGCTTTTGTCGTGACCGTTTTGCCTTTATGCGTCAAGCTACCTGTCGCATAGTAAGTACCTGACTCACTCGTATCAACTTTGCTCCATTTGATTTCTTTATCGTAGACTTTGCCGTTAGCGTAAAGAACAGCTAGTTTTTTAGGAAGGACTGGTTTTTGATCGACTGAAATCACTTGTTCCTTAACGGACTCAATGATTTTGATCACATAATTCTCGACGTGAATCTTTACTTCGATTGGGAGCTTTTTCTTACCATATGTGCCATGAACCGTTTGGTAGCGATTGAAGATGTGCTTATTGTATGCACCCCATGAGATTTTTTCTCCCTTGTATGTAGCCGGAAGTTTAACAGGCTCACCCTTCGTGAAAGTGAGAGACTTCAATTTGACCGTCTTGACTTTGACATGTGTTGCAGCAGATACGGTCGTTTGTGCAGCCGGCACGATTGCCGATGTCGTCAATGCGACAGCTACTGCTGCCGCGTAAAGCGGTTTTGATTTGTACATAAATAAAAATCCTCCCTCGAGATGATATGAGGTCAACCAGCGATCGGTAACCTCTTCTTCTACTATAAATGCTTAACGGACAATCGTGTCATGAACCTTTTGTAAAATGCGTAAATTCTTAGGTCCGACGACAATACAACTCTTGCAAGTCGTTTGTTTTCTTCTACCTGAAAGAAGAAAAGATAAATGATTGCGCTTACATTATATCTTGTTCCTCCTTCAAAAGAAACGTAGATTACAATAGATTGTAGGAAATTGTCCTCATTTTGAGAGAATCGCGTAGTAAACATTTTCAAAAAAATGTATAATTTACTATATGAAAAATATGCGATGGGGAGGCGGGAGTACGAATGGATGAAAAGATACGTAGGAGTCTACTCGTAGGTATACTTTGTATAATGGGAATCTTGATTATATGGGGGCTCGCCTCTCCACCGACGACAATTGAATTTCCTAACTTTACACATACCTAATCCTGTGAATGGATCGGCAAGGAGTCCTTGTCGATTTTTTTGTTTCAACGGGAAAGCTACAGTTTGGTGTCGGTTCACGCTATACGTTGACACGCTTTTTACGGATGGCTAGAATTGATTAAGTGTACTTCGTGTATACACAATTGAAAGATAAACGAGGAGGGATGGATAATTAGACATGATATATCATGTCGATCGGAGGAATGTTCGTTTGAGGAATCGCGGACAGAACCCGTTTTTTGTTTGAATTTGATCCAGAATTCATTGAATTACAAATACATGCACCATGAAATCGGAAGGAACTTACACTTATGTTGAAAGAAATGAAAAGTATCATCCGGGAACAGGTTGAAAACTTTCCTTTGATTCGCCGGCTCGCGCGATATGAAATTAAGTCCGCGCACGCAGAACAACGCCTTGGTCTCTTATGGGAACTCCTCAATCCGGGTCTCCAAATTTTCATCTACTGGTTCGTCTTTGGTGTCGGTCTTCGGGGAAATGAAAATGTCGATGGAAACATTCCATTCATCGTATGGCTTCTCTGTGGGATCGTCGTTTGGTTCTTTATCAACGATGCTTTATTACGTGGATCGAACTCGATCAATAGTCGACTTGCGATGGTGACGAAGATGCGTTTCCCGATGAGTGCCATTCCGTCATACGTTATTTTGTCACGGATGTATCAACACTTCGCAATGCTTGTGATCGTATTCATCGTCATCCTTGCAAATGGAATTCCGATTACATGGAAACTACTTCAGTTGCCTTATTACATGATTGCGACATACATTTTCGTCTACGCATTCTCACTTTGTTTTTCAACGCTCATTACGCTCGTCAAAGATATTCAGCTCTTCTTGCAATCGATGATGCGGATGCTTTTTTATATGACACCGATTCTTTGGAATATTGAGCGGTTCCCGGACGCCCTGCACGGTGTCCTTCGCCTGAATCCGGTCTACTATCTCGTCGAAGGATACCGGGCGAGTCTGCTCGGAGGACATTGGGTCTGGCAGGAATGGCCAACTGGACTGTACTTCTGGAGTGTGACGCTCCTCTTGTTCACAGCCGGAACATTCTTGCATATCAAGTTCCGTAAATCATTCACTGAGCTCGTCTAAGGGAAGGAAATCGCCATGTCTATGATTAAACTCGACCATGTCACGAAACGCTTCGACATGGTTACGACTACGAAAGAAAAATTCAAGCTCTTGTTCAAGAATCAAAGTAAGAGCGTTAAAACATTCACTGCACTGCGAGATATCTCGCTTGAAATCGGCTCGGGTGAAGTCGTTGGACTCGTCGGAATCAACGGTTCCGGTAAATCTACACTTTCGAACTTGATTTCAGGAATCATCTATGCAAACGAAGGAGACGTCGCTATTAATGGTGAAGTCGCGATCATCGCCGTCTCACAAGGATTAAAGAATGTCCTGACGGGGCGTGAGAACATCCGCTTGAAATGTCTCATGCTTGGGATGGATGATGCGGAAATCGAGCGTCGGATGCCAGGCATCATCGATTTCGCGGATATCGGTGATTTCATCGATCAGCCGATCAAGAAGTACTCGAGTGGGATGAAGTCGCGCCTCGGCTTCGCGATTGCCGTCAACGTCGACGCCGACATCCTGATCGTCGATGAAGCGTTATCGGTCGGGGACCAAACCTTCTATAACCGCTGTATCGATAAGATGAACGAATTCAAGGAAGAAGGGAAGACAATCATCTTCGTCAGTCACTCACTCTCGCAAATCAAGAGCTTCTGTGAGCGGGTCGTCTGGCTCGAATACGGTCAAGTCCGCCTCGACGGAACGACGAAGGATGTCTTACCGGAGTACAAAAAGTTTCTTGCGGAGTATAAAAAATGGTCGAAAGAGGAGCAACATCAATTTCGGCGTGACCGTTTAAAAGCACAAGCTGCTAATGCTCGATCCGGGAAACAAAATACGGATTCAGAGGAAAACATCAAACATCCGGCATTGATCTTATCTGCGCTAGGTATTCTTGTACTCGCAGCAGGTAGCTTAATGGTCGTTGATGAGACGCCATCTTTGGTGAATCTCAGCGACGCAATCTTAAATTTCTTTTGATTCTCTGCGCCAGGTACCAATCGGTATCTGGCTTTTTATATCATGTAAGTAGGAATTAGTAAAAGGAGTGAAGAATGCTAAAGGAGAGTGGAAAAAGAAGGAATCATCGCAAATCAAGAAATGTAATCAAAAAAAACGGAGTTCAAGACTCCGTTTTCATCAGGTTTGTGAACGATCCATATAGGTTTTGACGCGCGGTGCTTCATACGTTGCAAAACGTTCTAAAAGACGTTCAGCATCTGACTCGACGATCAACATCGCACGGTGTTCGGGAATCAAGAATCCTTGACGTTCCATCGTATCGAATAGGGAAATCAAGGGATCATAGTAGCCATCAATGTTCAGTACACCACATGGCTTTTCATGAAGTCCAAGCTGTGCCCAAGTGAAAACTTCAAAAAATTCTTCCATCGTTCCTGGACCACCCGGGAGAATGATGAATCCATCAGAGAGCTCTGACATTTTGGCTTTTCGCTCATGCATCGAGTGGACGAGATGCAGTTCGGTTAGTCCAGGATGCGCAAGTTCTTTTTCCTGAAGAAAGTGGGGAAGAACACCGATTGCTTGACCTTTAGCAGCGAGCGTAGCATCTGCGACTGCGCCCATCGTTCCAACGCGTGATCCTCCATATACAAGTCCGATGCCGCGCGCGGCGAGCGCTTGACCGAGTTTTCCTGCCGCCTCTCGAAAGAGTGAATCGGCACCATCTTTGGAACCACAAAATACAGCAAGTCTATTCATGAAAGAACCTCCTTCGTTGTTTCCACCATAGCATATTCGACGATGGGAAGGCAGAATGGAAAGGAGATTGATATGCGACCACGTACAATTGTTTGGCTCGTCCTAATCATCGCAGCAATCAATTTAGGACTTGGGATATGGATGCCCGATACATCGACTCGGACGACGATTAGTTCAATACTACTAGGCGTGATTGTAGTACTCGGTATCTTTTACGTCATTGCGTTACGACAATCATCTAAATAAAAATGCTCGTTCGACTCTAATGAGTTGAACGAGCATTTTTATTTAGATTTGAAAAAATAAAGCGATGGAATATTCAAAAGAATCTATTTTCATACACAAATTCAACACTTTGATGGATAGTTTGTAAAAAAAGGACAGTATTCAGGACATATGATACGTGTCAAAAGTAATGGTTATAATGAATAATGTGTAAAATAACATAAATATTCGTATTCGAATATTTAGAGGGGGTCTAAGGATATATGATGTTGTTACAAAGCCAGACGAAAAAAATTAGGAGGTTATTTATATGAACTTGAAAAAGAAATTAAGTTTAGCAATTGCTGCTTTCTCATTGACTGCTACTGTTGGAGTTGGCATTGCAAATCAACTTGATCATAAAGAAGTAGCAATCGAGCGTTTACCACTTGAGTACTCAGTCAAACGTGACGTAGCAATCGAGCGTTTACCACTTGAGTACTCAGTCAAACGTGACGTAGCAATCGAGCGTTTACCACTTGAGTACTCAGTCAAACGTGACGTAGCAATCGAGCGTTTACCACTTGAGTACTCAGTCAAACGTGACGTAGCGATCGAACGTTTACCACTTGAGTACTCAGTCAAGCGTGACGTAGCGATTGAACGTCTTCCATTAGAATACGCTACGAAGCGGGCGTAATTATTCAATCGATTCACTTATATTTTTTAAATAGTTATTTCGCACTGAAACAATAATTTTTTTATAGTGATTCATATTGAGCAAATCACACAAAAAATACGCCTTATCGTACGCATCAAGTATACCTTCTTTCGAAGCACCTAGTCTCTCTAAGCAATCTCCTTTTTGGGAATACAGTTGCCCTAAGAGAGACATATCTTTAAAGTTAAGACTTTCTTCGATTGCTTCATCAATTAATTGTAAAGCTTGATCATTTTTTGAGAACTCTAATAAAATCTTAGAAAAATTATACATGATTCTGATTTTTTCAGTCACTAAATCATCACTATCAAAGTTTAATTTTAGGATTTCCTCATAAACATTAATACTGTGTTGATAACTTTTATTTTCAGAGTATAGATTCGCAATAGCTGATTTAATACGAATCAACATATTAGGCGAATAGTGAGATGTTAGGTATTCTGTTGATAAGTTTTGGAGCTCTACGATACAGGTTCGATAATCGATTTTTTGAAGCCGATATGAACAAATATAATAGTAATATTTATAGAGTAAGACATATTCAAAAGAAGAATCATGCTGCTTTAAAATCTTTTGACTCTCTTTATAGATAGATTCAAAATCTAAATTTCTAAAGCGATATAATAAATCTTCGTCGATCGTCTTAAGTGAATCTTGTTGACGATTAGGATCTAAAAAAGCAGAAATTGAAACTTGTAATCGTTTTGATAACGCATATAACAACTCAACTGTTGGCGAATGTGTACCACTCTCGATCTTACTAATTTCTGCTTGACTGCAGATTCCACTTGCCAAGTCCTTTTGTGTCAAGTTGTGTTTTTTTCGGAGACGACGTAACGCTAAACCGATTTGCGGTGACGTGAAATGATCCATTGGATCCTCGTCCTTTCATGAAAATTGAACTGTTACTCAGTATCCATTTCTATTATAGAAGTGATTGCAAAGGGATACCATAGATTTACTTGATTTCATATCAATGTTTCATCGCCCGCCGTATTTGATTCAGAAAGGGGTACACCCATGACACTCATCTTAAAAGAAACGCGACGTAACATGACTTCTTGCGCTTGGTGTCTCAATGCTGCTACCGTCTCAGTCGCCCCCTTGGCTCATCGGGAAATGGATCAAACCATTGCTAAGTCTAAGAAAGATAGAAACAAGACTGCTTGAATCATTCTAAGGACTTCATTCGTATGTGGGATGAAGTCCTTTTTGCATGATTTTCATCAGAAAGGAGTAATCACATGATAGGAATTACGATCGTATCAGAACAGGATGGTTGGTTACAACGCTCACGTCCCTCTTCAGCGATGAGACACTTTTGTGAAACCCATCGTTTTTCTTTAGATGTTTTTGATTACGACATGCATACGTTCGAGGATTTACTGGATTATATGGATTTTCAAGAATATGAACATTATCTCTTTATTCTACAAGGTGAAGGAGAACGGACATTACGACTGGTTGCTTATTTGCAACAGCAGATGCTTCACGTTCAGTTTCATTTAATTCGAGCGGAAGGTGGTATCGTATTTGGACAACCCGATTTTCTAAATGGTTTAGAACTACCTCTCATATTTGAGGATGAAAAGTTAGTGCTTCCCATCGTTCAAAACGAGTTATTGTCTTTAATGACGGGCGTTCATCGATATGTTTCACTATTCCAACCAGAACCGCTGCGGCATGTCTATATCGAAGATAGCTCATTGTTGAATCGTATTCCGGCATCTTTTTTCACATCGATGACAGTGAATAGTATCGTGTATTTCGATCATCCGATGCGTCACGATCTACCAATCATTGAATTAATGAGTCGGACGCCAGTCCTTCTTGCTTTCGGTGATACACTGTCCCCACCGCTTGAAACACGACTTGATGTTTTATCTCGGGCAGAACTCGCTCGTCAGTTGGAGCGCTGGAAGAATACCGGGTGGATTCAAAACGAACGATTTGCCGGTATATTGGATTATGCGACACAAGCTGGATTGAAAAATTCACATCGTCTTTTTTTCTTTGAAGATGGTATCTATGCGGATCGACAGAAAACCGATCGGTTGAGTTCGGACATTTCTCTAATGGTTGAGCAAAGAGCAGGGCAGTTAGAGGCAATGGCCACACCAAAGGAACTCGAGTTATTTCCGTTACTCTATCAACTCGCAGGATCATTTTCAGGTGAAAGTCGATTTGTTACACCCTATTCAGATTTAGAATTACCACGAACGATTGGACGTATCGGTCCACTCACGTTGATTGGTATTCAAAACGAAGAGGGGTATTTCGCTTTCGATTTAACATCGATGCAACTATTCGAAACGAACGAAGCATTTTTGTGGATTCTTGAAGCTGATCAAAAAGAACAATTTGACGTATTACCAGAACGACTTGGAGCAGACTATGCAGAAGCGATTCGATACTATAAGGAGTTGATGTATCATGAGTGACGTATTATTTGGTCCATTTTTAAGAAAGGGAAGCTATTCACGTGTTGAAGTACTCGATCACGTTTATGCGGATAAACGTTTTGGGCAACTGTATCAAGAAGCGAAGCAAGTCACAGAAATTGATGAATTGACGTTTTATCGACGCTATCTACAAAAAGAAGAGAAGGTTCTGTTTTACGGCACGTTCGATCCAAAACTCTTTAATCTCTTATCTGATGAAGGATACGATTTATATTTGATCGAGTCAGAAATGATTCGGACACATCAAATCGATACACCGTACCGTCATAAAGTATATGGCTGGAGCCATGATGTGACAGACGTCGTAGGTCCTGAATTCTTTGATCGGATCGTTCTTCCTGGTACGACCATCATGCATTACAACCGTGGGGAACTGCTATTATTCTTTCGGAACATACGTCAACTTTTAGGTGTACATGGAAAACTGCTCGTTTCGTTGCACGATATTCCTTATCTAAGAGAATCAGAGCAGTCCATTTCGACTCGACGGATACATGATACTTTAATGTTCTTTGGTCATCATGTAGATGGCGAACGACTCTTATTTAATGCGTATTTAAAATCAGGTAGCGAAGAAAAAGTAAGCTATGCAATCGATTACTTATACAAACCTGAAACCTTATTTGAATTCGCGAAACTCTCTCGTTATGAAGGTCGATCAATATATGAAGGAAAAACAATTGTCGTTCTTGAATTCAATAAACAATAAGCTTTTGATAGAATAGAAGGAGAATAAATTAAAAATATATCTCCTAGTTTAGTTTGAATAGGTCTAAAGGCAGGGTATTGAGATACAGAAGTTTTGTATTACGATTCAAAGTACATCATGAGAAAGAGGAGCCGGACCATCATGGAAAATCAGAACGAAACTACCTTTCAAAAAAGCTGTCTATCGTTCATTGAGACTTTGTTTCCAGACGAATCCTTTCACTTCTTAGAAGAATCGAGAGCAATGGATGCTTTCGGACATCACGGTATTCAATTGTTTTTTTCTTCAGAACTTCGAACGCTAAAATTCAGTCTTCTCAAACAGACACATCAACGATATGATCGTGTGTTTGTTTCGGAGAAAACTAAACAAAACACTTTTTTCCGAAGGCTGTTGGAGGCAACATATGAAGAAAATCAATTGTACATCGATCATGTCGTAAAAACCGATTAATCCAAAGAAAAGGCATGGGAGCGATTACGCCCCATGCCTTTTCTCTTTTTAGGCTTCGATCGATGCTGATCCGCGTTTTAACGCATGATCAATCGAAGTCGCCATCTCTTCTCGAACTGTAGTTGAGATCAGTCTACCATCGAAATAAATTTCTTTAGATAAACTCAAGTGAACAAGTAAATCCTCTAATACGAGCTTCAAATCAAGAGGTTTCGTCGGTTCGAGCGCTTGTTGTATGAATTCATTCAGAGATGGGTGCTGAACATGCTTTGGATCAATCAAATCAATGATTGTTGTATTTAAAGCAAGTGCTAAGCGTTCGAGGGATTGGGGAGTTGGCATCCGTTGTCCGCGTTCATATGCGGAAATCGTCGTCGCAGTTTCACCGCATTTTTCGGCTAGATGCTTTTGGGTGTACTTGTGCTGTTTTCGTAGTTGCATGATTTTTTTTCCAAGTGCGCGATTCATAGCGCTTCACTCCTATTCCTCAGGTCATCGTGTATAGTACTAATTAACCACTTATCGTACGGGAGAAACCTTTGAAATGTAAAAAACGTTTGAATAAGGAAATAAAAAGATGGTGAAATACTAAATCTGGCTTTTAAAGCGATAGTCATGCTGAGGTAAATCACATGCTATTCTAAGGTGTATGTGAAAAAAGGAGTGTCTTCATGAAAAAAATTACATGGTCCGGCTATGTTGTCCTCGCCGTTCTCTTAGTCCTCTTTATCTCAAGTTCGATGCCGTACCAGGCACAATCCATCAAACCAGGGTTATCGCGCTTCATTCCGTTAGGATTCGTCGATCATCTGCGCTTCATTTCTTTCTCGTATCACGGAGAAGTCAGTGTTGATGCACTCGGACGGAGTGGCTTCATTGAATTTTTCATTCGAAAAGCCGCGCACGTCTCAACGTTTCTTGTGTTAGGTGTGGGATTGATTGATTTGACGCGTCGTCGCCTAACGACAGGACTGGCCGTCTTGTTTGCCTATTCGTTAGCAATCACGGTAGCGGTCTTTGATGAGTTTCATCAGATTTTGACAGGGGACCGGACAGGACTCATTCAAGATGTCTTACTCGATGGAACGGGTGCCTTGATTGGAATCGGATGTTATCTACTCGTCTATAGGAAAAAAGTACGACGCCAAGCAGGAAGTCTTTCCTTCCAGCACGAAAAGAACAGGCATCACTTTTAACGAAGGAGACTGCCTTATGAAGACTTCCCATTTATTGATGACGAGCGTTGGTCGTCGGACGAAACTGGTCGAGTATTTTGTCCATGAGATGCCAAACGGTCATGTCAGTACCGCGGATTGTAGTCCACTTGCACCGGGTCTCTATATGACGGAACGCCATCATCTCGTACCACGGATCGATGCACCGGATTATATCGAGCATTTACTTGAATTGTGCCAGCGGGAACAGGTGACAGCATTATTGTCATTGATTGATCCTGAACTGGAGTTACTTGCAGCGGCGACGGAACAGTTTGAAGCCATCGGTGTCACGGTCCTCGTCTCACCGATGGATGCCTGTCGTCTCTGTTTCGACAAGTACGCGATGTATACGTATTGTGTCGCGGAAGGGATCGCGCATGCGCGGACATACGTGACGCTCAAAGCATTCCGGAGCGCACTTGCGCAAGGGGAGGTCCAGTTCCCAGTCTTCGTCAAACCACGCAATGGGAGTGCCAGTCTCCATGTCCAGGCGGTTTCTTCACTTGAGGTCGTCGAAGGATTATTCGCTACCTATCCCGATTTATTGATTCAAGAATACTTAAGAGGACAAGAGCTCGGTGTCGATGTCTATGTCGACTGGCTGACGCATGAAGTGACCGATATCTTCATCAAGGAGAAACTCGTCATGCGTGCAGGAGAAACTGACAAGAGTCGTTCCGTTAAACGCGATGATGTCTTTGAACTGGTCGAGCAGGTCTTAGATGGAACCGGTCTTATCGGTCCGCTTGATTTTGACCTGTTCGATGTGGACGGAACGCTCTACCTATCAGAGATCAATCCGCGATTCGGTGGGGGGTACCCGCATGCGTATGAATGTGGCGTCAATTTTCCGAAAGCGATTCAAAACAATCTCCACGGGCAACGTAATCCCCGACGCATCGGAGCGTATGTGGAAGACATCTATTTATTGAAGCACGATACGGTGACGCTGTTGCCTGCCTCGCTGCTTGAGCAAATCAAAAAATCATAGGCACGAAAAAGGAGTGATCCGGTCGAGACCGGACCACTCCTTTTAGGTAGAAGAGCAGAATCAAGAAAGAGAGACGCGTGCACGCTTGAGGCATTGCACGGCGGAGGTCCAGCTACCGAAGAGAGCGTTGATCGTCGAGGTACTCGGAACCGAGCGACCTTCTGCCCATTTCCGGTAATGAATGATACTGAGGGAAGGTAATTCTTCTTGTGCCTGCCGCAGTGCTTCAAGGACATCTTCTTCGACCCATTTCCGGCGAGGCGGTGCGATGTCGAGGCAAGCGAGGGCATCTGCCCATGAACCGTATTTACGGGCAATCGTCGCGACTGTCGGATGTCCGTTTTCTTGTGCCCAAATCGCATACGTCTGTGTCGTCAGACGTGGAAGGACATCTGAAGCTTCGAGCAGTGCCGTGATAATACGTTCTTCTGTCATCGAGATAGAACGTGTCATTTCAATGTGTGCTTCTTCGAGTGCACGTGACCAAGAACCGAAGCGTAAGTTGATCAATGTCAAGGAGGGGCCATGTTTCGCCTTTGCCCATTCCCGGTAGCTGTTGCTATGGAACGGGTGTAAGCGTGTCGATGCTTCCTTGATGAAAGCAAGAATCTCTTCATCTGAAAAGTACGGACGGATTGATGAGAGACCAGCCGCTTGGAGTGCTTCACGCCAAGAGCCAAATACATTGATGATCGTCGTGATCGATGGAATGTCTTTTCCGACCGACCAGCGCGCATACGTCTTTGCGTCGAGAGCGGGATATTCGATACTAGCTTCGATTAGGCTATCGATGACTTGTTGTTCTGTCCATTTCTTCATGATGTCATACCCCTTTCATGTAGGTGCTCTAGGTGTGGGTACTGTCGTGAGGTGGAAGTCGACGAAGCGACGTATAAGCGAGAAGGCTGAGCCAAATGAAATAAAATCCACTCGGTCTAACGAGAATGCTTTCCGTGAATTGAAGTAGTCCGAGCCAGCTTGCAAGCAACAGTGCGAGAAACGCGAGATCCGTTGTCTGAATCCGAAACAGTCGATAGAACAGATACAGAAAGACTGCGCCGTACAGCAAACAACCGATGAGTCCAAATTCATAGAGATAAGTGATCGGTGTACTGTGGAACGTATAGAGAACTTGTTCGTTCAGTTGTTCCTCCAGTCCGCGTGGGGCACTTCCGATCCCGTGCCCGAACCAAAGCGAATCAGCGGAAGCGCGCCATCCGGCTTGCCAAAGCGTCAATCGTCCGTTGAGACTGAGCAAACGGGGAAGCAGTCCTTGAAACGTAAAGACGGCTAGGAGGATCAAGCTGCCCGTTACGTAACATGCTGTCACCTGCACCCGCTGTCTCGTTCCCGGAACCATTCGAATACTCGTCAGCAGGGCAAGGAGGAGAAAAGAATAGATTCCTGTCTGCGAACCGCTTCTGAGTAACGCGACGATGATGAGAAGGAGGAGGACGGCGTGCAGAAAGCTTTGCCGACGCGGGAACTGTTTGAGCAAGTAGAACCAAGCAAACAGTCCGCCTGGAACAAGCCATGCTGCAAGCGTATTCGGATTGTTCATCAGACCAGCGAGGCGAAGGAATGAACCTTGTTCCCCGACGTACAGTTGAGGAAATGACAAAGGACCGATCCGAAGCCATTGCAGGTTTTCGACCGGAACATACTCTGAACCAAATGAGACGATGAGGGCATAGGAAGCGAGAAAGACGGCTTGTCCATAAAGAAAGTGACACAACAGCCGTTGCCATTGTTCGATTGATGTACGCGAGAGCGAAGAGACGATGCCAACGAACAGCCAAGTCGAGATGAGGTAAAGCGAAGCAAGAATACGATCCGTATTCGTGTTAAAGAAGAAAAAAACGATATGAAATGTCAGGTAAATCAGAAAAATTAGTGCGATTTGATGTCCTCTCGCCCGATTGGCGCGATAGAACGGTCGTAAGATGAGCCAACAGACGCTGAACAGAACGATGTAGACCGGAAGCAACCAAAGAGACCACTGTTTCGGCAACACTTCGTCCGTGAAGGATAAGGGACGAATCCAAGCATCGAGCATGATCCAAGCGACTAGGATGGATAAGGCAAACGATGTGGGTATATTGGCTGATTTTAACATGATTTCTAAAGACTATCCACCCTTCATATAGGACTTATTACCGATTTGAACACTTTTTAATCATCAAATTGGTATTTACCCTTATCTTTCAAAACATCATGCAGATAAATGAAAAAAGATTAAGAAAAACGTGATCATTTTTTCGTGAATCGCGTTTTTTTCGTGACATGAATTCATACGGTGAACTAGTGTTGCGCAAGCGAGATAGCTACCGAAAAAAATATAATCATTTCCACCAAGCTCTAATTGTTTTGGGATTCGATTGGAAATAAGGTGTAGATATAACCAATGTCCATCCATTCGGTCAAGTTAGAAAGAGGTGAACAACAGTGAGCTCGATGCATCAAAGAAAAACCTTCGGAGATCATTTGACGACGCTCCGACGCGGCTGGTGGCTACTCGCACTCTTCATGATTCTCTTCGCGGGTGCTGGATATGCACTCAGCATGTATGTCATTCCAAAGACATACGAGGCGACGGCCTACATCCTCGTCGTTCCTCAAGCGAACGCTGAGGCGACATCGACGCCGACACTCGTCAGTACCTATCAAGATATCTTACGAAGCCCAGAGGTCGTCGATCAGGTCGCCCAAAAGATGAACGTCACCGACAAGCGGTTATTCGATTTGACGGATCGTCTGACGGTCTCGAGTAATCTCGATTCGCAAGTCATCGCCTTATCCGTCACAGATCGTTCGGCGGAGCAGGCAGCGATTCAAGCGAATACGATGACGGAAGTCTTCCAGGACTATCTCCCGCAACTGATTAACACGAGTAAGACGGAAGTGTTCTCGAGTGCACGGATTCCAACGAACCCCGTATCACCGAACATTCTGATGAATACAGGGATCGGTGGCGTCCTTGGTCTGATGCTCGGACTCCTGATCGTCTATTCTCGCTCGTTAAGCAAAAAGGAAGCGACACGTGAATCCACTGATAGTTATCCGAAAGCAATTCCCCGCACCCATTCATGAGAGAGGAGAGGAGACACCGTCATGCAGCATTCCCCGCTCACCCCGTACCGTCGGCAGTTGAAGATCGGACTCCTTCGCCTGATCGACGCCGGAATCATCGCACTCGCGACTGTCGTTACGTTCTACTTCTTTAATCCGCTCCATCTCACCGTCAACTTCGAGTTGCAGGATGCACTCGAAATCGCTCTCATCCAGTGGGTCGCCCTCACGTTCGTCGCACACTGGATGCGCTTCTATCAAATCATCTGGCGTTACGCAAGCCTTCGTGATCTCGCCGTTCTCCTCGTCGTCGTCCTCGCCAGCAGCTTCGTCTTACTAGGACTTGAGTACGCATTGTTCGACTTCGCGGTCGAACGAGCGATCTTCCTGCAGACCGGACTCGTTTTAAACGGTATCTTATTCGTCCGGTTGTTGATTCGCGGACGTAGCTTAAGACTCGTTCCTGACAATAAGACGCTCGGCAAACGAACGCTGATCATCGGTGCCGGTGCCTCCGGTCAGATGATCACAAAAGAACTGAAACAAAAGAAATCGCATATCTTAAACGTCGTTGGATTACTGGATGATTCGCTTGAACTACGCGGGATGCGGATTCACGGTGTTCCCGTCATCGGAGCAATCGACCAACTCGAATGCATCATCGAGGAACAAAAGATTGAAGCAGTCGTTCTCGCGATCCCATCGTTACCGTATCCGCAGCGGGTTGAATTGCTGAACCGGATTAAACAAACCCAAGTCGAAGCGCATACGTTACCGATGCTCGTCGAACTGGCGTCCGGAAAGGTCTCGATCAAACAAATTCGTGAAGTCTCGATCGCTGACTTACTCGGTCGCGAACCGGTCGAACTCGATATTACGGAAATCGAACGAAGCGTTCATAGCGCGACCGTCCTCGTCACCGGTGCTGGTGGTTCGATCGGTTCCGAAATTTGCAGGCAACTGATTCGCTTCCGTCCTGAACGGCTCATCCTTCTCGGACACGGCGAAAATAGCATCTATCTGATCCGCCGGGAACTCGAGTGTCTCAGTCGGGACATCCAGTTCGAATCCGTCATCGCCGATGTGCAAGACAGTGATCGGATGCTTGAAGTCATGCGACGGTTCGAGCCGGATCTCGTCTATCACGCGGCAGCCCACAAGCACGTGCCGCTAATGGAGGATAACCCAAGCGAAGCCGTCAAGAACAACATCTATGGAACACGCAACGTCGCTCGAGCGGCGGAAGCGGCTGGTGTCAAACGCTTCGTCATGATTTCGACCGATAAGGCCGTCAATCCGACGAGTGTGATGGGGGCGACGAAACGAATCGCCGAGATGGTCATCCAGCAGATGGCGCGTAACAGCGAGACGACGTTCGCCGTCGTCCGGTTCGGCAACGTCCTCGGGAGCCGCGGTTCCGTTATTCCACTCTTCAAAGAACAAATCGCGAAAGGCGGACCGATCACGATCACCGATCCCCGGATGACGCGCTACTTCATGACGATCCCGGAAGCGAGTCGTCTCGTCATTCAAGCGAGTGTCCTCGCAAAGGGTGGCGAAGTGTTCGTCCTCGATATGGGTGAACCGGTCCACATCACGACACTGGCGAAGAACTTGATTCACTTGAGTGGATTCACGGAAGAGCAGATTCCAATCGTCTACAGCGGCATTCGAAAAGGCGAGAAACTCTACGAGGAACTGCTCGCTCGTGATGAAGTGCATGACGAACTCGTCTTCGATAAAATTCTTGTCGGTAAGACACGACCTTTTGGATCCGTCGACCCGTACTTGCGTGAGATCGCCCAAGCGCTCGGTCAGGACGAGGTACTCCGCCAGTATTTGTTAGACGTCACGAACGAAACCGATGCCGACCCGGTCGCACCGACGATGCGGATTGCTCGCAAATAGAGAGGAGGGGAAACGATGAAAACGGCCCGGCTGTCCCGCTTCAATCTCATCTTCATTGCCGATACGGCGTATTCGCTCCATCAATGGATGATTTTGACGCTCCTGATCAAATGGAGTACACCGCTCAACATCGGTTATTTCAACTACGCCCTTGCCATCACCGCACCGATCGTCATGTTCTGTTGGCTGAACGCCAGTACGATCCTGACGGCAGAACGGGCTGGACTGACGAACTTCTGGCTCTTCATCAAGACTCGTTTTTCACTCCTCTCGGCAGGTGTGTTCGTCCTCCTTGGGGTCTATTATTTCTTCGGTGAAGCGGATATCTTACTCCTGACACTGCTCGTCTACCTCAATAAATACATGGAGTCATTCGCTGATCTCGCTTATGGTTTCTTGCAAGGACACACTGCCTTCAAGGAAGTCGCCGTCTCGAAAATCTTCCGGAGTCTCTTGAACGTCTCGGGCGCAGCACTCGTTCTCTTTACGACCCATTCGATTCATGGATTCGTACTCGCCTTGATCGCCGGAAACTTGATCATGCTACTCGCATACGACTTACCGACGATTCGCCGCGTCGGTCGCGGCTTTGACAATCAAGCACTCGACTTACGGTACCGATCAGGTAAGGAGCTGTTCCTTAAAGCGATGCCACTTGGATTCGTTGCTCTTCTGATCGCCTTGAACGCAAACATCCCACGATTGTTCGTCGGTCACGCAATCGGAACGGAAGAGCTCGGTTATTACGCCAGCATCGCCTATTTACTCGTACTTGGTAGTCTGTTCATCCACTCCTTGATTGCCGTCTTGCTACCGAACTTCTCGTCTGAGACGGGTGAACGCCAAAGTTTACCGGAACTGCGCAAGCTGACTCGTTCGATGTTACTGATGACGAACGTCGTCGGGATCCTGTTGATCATCGGAGCAATCTTCTTTGGTAAGTGGGGCTTGACGATTTTCTATAACGCGTCGTTCGTTCAATATCATCTGATTTTCGTCTTGATGATGGTCGCCTCACTCTTTTTCTACAACTCGACCGTCATTCAGGCACTCTTGACCGGCTTCCAGCAGTTCCGGATCCAGACGATCTCGATCTTCGGCAGTGTCGTCGTCAATCTCATCGCCTGTAGCCTGTTGATTCCGCTGTATGGTCTCTACGGTGCGACGATCGCTTACACCCTCTGCGCCGTCACCCAGATCGTCCTGCTGTTACCAGCACTGTATCGGTCCTTATATCCACGGGACGTCACGCTCGTCGTCGAACAAAGCAGTTAAGGAGGGAAGAAGATGCGACCAATCCTACTACTCATCGTTTTCGAAGCGCTCGTTTGTCAATTCGCCCGGTCGCTCTTCCCGGACACCTACGTGACCGCCTTGCTGCTCATCAACTCGGTGTTGTTTCTGTATTATCTGCTCCGTCAGGCAGAGACGACGCCACTCTTTCTCGTTTTCATCACCGCTTTCTTCGTCCGATTGGTCCTGATGTTCATCGATCTCGAGCTGTTCCGCTTACCGCCACACAGTGGTGACGACACGGAAGCCTTTCATCTCGAAGGTGTCCAAATCTTCACCGATCCGTCGACCTTCAATGATGTCGTTCGTGGCACCTATTCCAAGTTTCTCGGAATCTTCTACCTGATGTTCGGTCCGGAACGGATTCTCGCTCAGTTCTTGAACGTCATCCTTGGTGTCGTCGCTGTCGTCATCCTAGCGAAGACGCTGCAACGGTTACGCTTACCGGAACGCTACGTGTTCGCAGCAACACTGATCTTCGCGTTCTTCCCACAAGGATTGTTGCTCTCACCGATTCTCTTGCGTGACCAGATCGTCGCCCTTGGCATCGTCTACACACTCTACTACATGGTGCGCTGGACGGAAGAGAAGTCCGGGTGGTATATGACGCTCGCGTATCTCGGCTACTTCGTCAGTACGATGTTCCACTCCGGTCTTGCTGTCGGGATCATCGTCTTACTCGTCTATTTCTCATTTTATAGCCATGAGACACGACGAATGGACTTTGAACCGACGAAGGTACAGCGACTGATCTTTCAAGTACTGATCGTCGGCTTCATCGTCTACAGCTTCCAGGACGTCTTGTTCGCGAAGTTCACTCACGTCTCAGAAAACGGACAGTTATTCAGCGGGATGAGTTACGACCGTGGCGGCTCTGCTTATCTGAACGGATTGATGGTGACAGGTCCAGCTGACATGATTCTCTACTCGCCGATTCGGACGATTTACTTCTTGTTCTCACCGTTCCCGTGGCAATGGTCGAGCGTCATGAACATTCTGATCTTCTTCCTTGACGCCATCTTCTACTTCATCGCCTGTTTTGCGATCGTCCGGTCCTTTAAACTGATCCGTCAGCATCCGTTCGGCAGCGTCCTCTTCTTCTTTTTCCTTCTCTTCGCTCTTAACGCCGTCATCTTCGGTCTTGGAACCGGCAATGTCGGAACGGCCATCCGACACCGGTATAAGTTGTTCCCGATGTTACTCATCGTCTACACATCCGTTCACTACATGCGCTGGCAAGCGCGCCACTACTTCGAGGAGGTCGAACACCGTGCCGAATAAAACGATCTTAATTACAGGTATCGCAGGCTTCATTGGATTTCACGCCGCACGTCGTTTCATCCGGGAGGGTTACCGGGTTATCGGACTCGATGAAGTGAACGACTATTACGACCCGACGTTAAAAGAAGCACGGCTCGCTGAACTCGGAACGAACTACACGTTTTACCGGGTCTCACTCGAAGAGACGGCAGCCGTCGCGCGGATCTTCGAACAGGAATCGATCGATCTCGTTCTCCATCTAGCAGCACAAGCAGGGGTACGGTACAGCATCGATCGACCGGACGTCTACATGACGTCAAACATCGTCGGCTTTCTCTCGATTCTAGAAGCGTGTCGGCATTACCCAGTCGAACAACTGATTTACGCTTCCTCAAGTTCCGTCTACGGATCGAATACGAAGATGCCGTTTGCGACGACGGATGCCGTCGATCATCCGCTAAGTCTTTACGCCGCTTCAAAGAAAGCGAATGAACTGATGGCACACACCTACAGCAGTCTCTACGGCATCAAGACGACAGGCCTTCGCTTCTTCAGCGTCTATGGTCCTTGGGGACGCCCGGATATGGCACTGTTCAAGTTCACGGAAGCAATCGCGAAAGGCAAACCAATCGACCTCTACAACTACGGTGAGATGGGGCGGGACTTCACTTACGTCGACGACATCATCGAAAGCATCTACCGCCTGTTCCAGACTGAACCGGAAGTCGATGAATCGTTCGATGCCTCAAATCCCTTACCGGACCGCAGCAACGTTCCGTATCGTGTCTATAACATCGGCAGTCACAGCCCGATTCGTCTCAATGAATTCGTTGCTTTGATTGAGCGGCGCCTTGGCAAGACGGCAATCCAAAACGGGATGCCGCTTCAACCAGGCGATGTTCCAGAAAGCTTTGCTGACGTCTCATCACTGTTCGAGACGATCGGCTACCGTCCACAGACGACGGTCGAAGCGGGCGTCAATGCATTCATCGACTGGTACGAGAGTCACTACTTGCTGAAGGAGGAAATTCAAGATGGCGCTTAAAGAGGAATTCTACTATCGGTCCCCAATCTTCATCCAAAATTGGCTGACCTCCTTATACGGTCGGAAGTTAATGCAAGAACGATACGGTCCCCTCTATGAACAGAAGATGAAGGAACTCCGGAAAAAAGATCGGACGCAAGATTATAAAGCGGAACAACTCGATCGCTTGAATGCCTTTCTCATTTTTGTTGCAACGCATACGCCATACTACGCGCAACTCTTTCACGAACATGATATCCAATTACCGTTCACGTCACTCGAGCAACTGAAGACAATTCCAATCCTTGAAAAAGAAACACTTCGTCAAAACAATGACGCCTTCATGTCCCGCGTCGATGCGCCGGTTCGAGGGCGGACGGGGGGGACGAGCGGGAAGTCACTTCAAGTGGCGTTCATGCGCGAGGATGTCCAGGAACGGATGGCACATCTCGATTACTTCAAAGAACGTCATGGTTTCCACGCCGGAATGCGCCGAGCGAGTTTCACCGGACGGACGCTGACAGCTGTCGATCAAAAGAAACCAATCTTCTGGCGAATGAACCGACCACTTAATCAGTTGCTCGTCTCGATCTTTCACATGAAGGAGGAGAATTTCCCGGCCTACATCGAGGAGCTGAATCGATTCCAGCCGCAAGCACTTGACGGCACACCGACAGCGATGGTCGAAATCGCCCGCTATATGCTGAAGCATCATATAAAGCTGGATATCCCGCTGATCGCCATCTTCCCGACATCGGAAACGGTGACGGAGGAGATGCGCTCGGTTCTCGAGGAAGCCTTCAACGCACCGGTCTTCGATCAATATGGTTCTTCAGAAGGCGCACCAATCATCTCAGAATGCAGTCATCGAAAACTTCATCTCCATCATGAGACGGGCATCATCGAACCATATGGAGAGGACGGCGAAGTCGTCGTCACGTGCTTTACGACACGGGGCACACCACTGATTCGTTACCGGATCGGTGACCGGATGACGCTCAGTGACGAGACCTGTAGCTGTGGACTAAACGGACCAGTCATCGCTTCGATCGATGGACGGGGAACGAGTTATATCGTCAGCGAAAAGCGGGGCAAGGTGTTCGAAGGGGATATCACGACGATTGCCCGAGAACTTCCGAACTCCGTCTTGCGACTCCAAGTCGAGCAGCACGCGCTCAATCACGTGACACTTCGGTATATTCCAGATGCGAAGCGTTTCCGTCCAAAACACGAGCAGATCCTCTTAAACGAGATGCGCAAGTTGCTCGGATCCGAGATGAAAATCGTCCTTGAGCCGGTCGAACAAGTCAAACAGGAACCGAACGGAAAAACGTTGATCGTCAAACAGTCGATGAAATAGGAGGAACCCACCATGAACAAGGCAGTCAAACACATCGTAGATACGACAGCAGCCCAAACTGGTTCACTTCCCATTGCCAATCGTTCGATTGCCGTCGTTGGACTCGGATACGTCGGTCTTCCCGTCGCTGTCGCCTTCGGCGAAAAAACAGCCGTTGTCGGCTTTGACATCAAGGAACAACGCGTTCAAGAACTGCAAGAAGGGATCGACGCGACACTCGAACTGAGTCCGTTCACGTTGAAGAACGCAACCGTCGACTACGTCTCGGATCCATCAGCACTGCAAGCGAGTGACTTCATCATCATCGCTGTTCCGACACCAATCAATGCGCAGAATCAACCGGATTTAACGCCACTCTTACGGGCCTCACACCTCGTTGGTCGCCAGCTCAATAAAGGCGATATCGTTGTCTATGAGTCGACGGTCTACCCAGGAGCGACGGAAGAAGATTGTATCCCGGTCCTTGAAGAAGCATCCGGCTTACGCGCTGGTGTCGACTTCTTCGTCGGCTACTCACCGGAGCGGATCAATCCGGGTGACCACGAGCACACGTTCAAGACGATCAAAAAAATCGTCTCGGCTCAGGATGAACAGACACTCGATATCGTCGCGGAAGTTTACGAAGCGGTCGTCGAAGCCGGTGTCCACCGGGCTTCGTCGATCAAGGTTGCAGAAGCCGCAAAAATCATCGAAAACACACAGCGCGACCTCAACATCGCCTTGATGAACGAACTGGCAATCATTTTCGACCGGATGGACATTGATACGCTCGAAGTCCTCGAAGCAGCCGGTACGAAATGGAACTTCCTTCCGTTCCGCCCGGGTCTCGTCGGTGGTCACTGTATCGGCGTCGATCCATTCTATCTAACGATGAAAGCCGAGTCGCTCGGCTATCACCCGGAAGTCATCCTCGCCGGACGCCGGATCAACGATACGATGGGACGCTTCATCGCAACAGCGCTCGTCAAGAACCTGATTAAACAGAACATGCCGGTCCTCGGTGCTCGTGTCACGATCCTCGGCTTATCATTCAAGGAGAACGTCAGCGATATCCGGAACTCGAAAGTCGCGAACCTCGTCCGCGAAATCGAAGAGTTCGGCATTGACGTCCAAGTGACGGATCGACTCGTCGAAAAGAGTGAGGCGAAACGCGAGTACGGCATCGACTTGCTCGAGATGAGCGAACTCAAACCAGCCGACGTCGTCATCTTCGCCGTCTCACACGAAGAATACGTCGAAGGCGGTTGGAATCTAGCGCAACACTTACTGAAGGTCGGACGCGGAATCGTCGTCGACATCAAAGGCATGTTGCCACGGTCAGAACAGCCAGAGGGGGTCCACGTATGGCGCCTTTAAAAATTCTTCAGGTCTGTGCCCTTGATACGACGGCAGAGACGATGTTACAGCCGCTCTTACTCGCTTTACAAAACGCCGGGCACGACGTCGGCATTGCTTGTGCCGACACCGGTGCCTCGGTGAAACTGGCTGCAAAGGGATTCCGGATGCACGACATCCCGATCGAGCGCCGGATCGACTGGACGAGTAACTGGCGGACGATCCAAGAAATCACACGAATCTTGAAGGAGGACGGCTACGACGCCGTCCATGTCCACACACCAGTCGCTGCCGCCCTCGGACGCGTCGCCGCAAAACGGGCCGGAACGAAGCATATCGTCTACACGGCACACGGCTTTTACTTCCACGAGAAGATGGGGCGGGTGACGTACCAGCTGACGTATTCCGTTGAAAAGTGGCTAGCTCGTTTCGCGACCGATTACCTTCTCCTCCAAAGCGAAGAAGATTATCAACTCGCTCAGCGCAAACGCTTTAAGGCGAATACCCGCCTGATGCACCTTGGAAATGGGATTGACTTGACCCGCTTCTACCCACGACCACGTGAAGCCGGAGCGCCGTTTACGTTCCTCTTCATCGGTCGGATCGTCGAAGAAAAGGGGATTCTCGAACTGCTCGATGCGTTCGAGGACGTCGTCTATCGCCACCCAGAAGCCCGTCTCGTCATCGCTGGTGAGATGATGGCAAGCGAGCGGGATCAGACGACGAAACACTTATTCCTACGACGGATTCGCGAGATTCCGAATGTCGATTACCTTGGGTTCGTCGAAGACGTACCGAGCTTGTTTCAACAAGTCGATGCCTTCGTCTTACCATCGCATCGCGAAGGCGTCCCACGTTCGATCATCGAAGCGATGGCGAGCGCAAAGCCCGTCATTGCAACAAACATCCGCGGCTGCCGCGAAGAGGTCGTCGAGGGGAAAACGGGGTATCTCGTTGAAGTCCACGACATCGCGAAGCTCACCAACCGGATGAATACCCTCGTCGAACAACCGGACCGTGCCAATGAGATGGGACGGAATGGATTTGACCGTGCCATGAAACATTTCAACGAAGCCGACGTCATCAAACGACAACTTGATCTCTTTTCAGCTATGTAAAAGGAGGACGTCATCATGAAACGCACATTTGACTTCACGGTTAGTCTAATCGCCATCCTCATCCTGATTCCTGTCTACGCCGTCGTCGCCTTAGTCATCTATACGAAGCTCGGACGACCGATCTTCTTCAATCAAGTCCGCCCTGGCTACAAGGGCGAGCTGTTTAAAATCTATAAATTTCGCACGATGACGAATGAAACGGATGACGAAGGAAAACTCCTTCCGGATGCGGACCGGATTCCAGCATCGCTCGAGTGGATTCGTCGCTTGAGCCTTGATGAGATCCCGCAGTTCTTAAACATTCTCCGCGGACAGATGAGTTTCGTCGGACCGCGTCCGTTACTCGTCAGCTATCTGAACCATTATACGAAGGAGCAGATGGCACGACACGATGTCTTACCTGGTCTGACAGGCTGGGCACAGATTCACGGTCGCAACGCAACGACGTGGCAGCAACGCCTCGAGCAAGATCAATGGTATGCAGCCAATCATACATTCCGACTGGATCTCTACATCCTATTCAAGACGTTCAAAATGGTCATCTCGTCAGAAGGGAACTCGACGGCTCACCAGACCGGCATGGGTGAGTTCAAGGGTCTCGACGGAGGTGTTCCCCATGATGTCGCTAAGCGATGAACGGTTGATTCGGGATCCACGCGAATGGGACGCACTCGTCGCGACCTATCAACTCGATTGTTATTACGAACATGCTTACTTCGAACTTGCGAAGGGGCCCGATGAGATTCCTGAATTATTTTATTATCCGACGGAGTTTGGGACGTTGATCTATCCGTACTTGCGGCGACCGATTCCAGGCACACGCTTTGAGGACATCACGACGCCGTACGGCTATGGTGGTCCTTATTTCATGGGTATCTGGTCACTTGATCAGATTCGCGAAGCCCGCGCGCGATTCGAACAGTACTGTCGTGAAACCGGAATCGTCACCGAGACGGTTCGTTTCCACCCTTTGCTACACAATCAGGAACTCGGTCAACACTGGTGCCATCAAACGGATATCTTGCAGCCGACGGTGACACTTGAGCTGACGGATCCGTTCGAGACGATTGAAGGTGGATTCTCGCAAATGACGCGACGTAACATCCGGAAAGCACGCCGCGAAGGCGTCACGATTCGCCTCGGACGTCCGGAAGAGTACTCGGACTTCGCCCGTCTCTATCAGATGACGATGGACAAACATCAAGCGGATGCGCGGTATTATTTTGATCAGACCTACTTCGATCACTTCGCTGAAGGACGGATCAAAAATATCCTGTTGCTTGCTGAACAAGAGGGGCGGATCATCGCTGGGTGCATCGTCCTGACGGGTCGCCAGTTCGCACATTATCATCTCGGTGCTTCAGATCCTGCCTACTTGTCGCTTCGCCCGAATCATCTATTATTCGCGGAGATGATTCGCTGGGCAAAACAAGCTGGTCTTCAAGCGTTACATCTCGGTGGCGGAACGACACGATCCGATGCAGATAGCTTACTCGCCTACAAACGATCCTTTGGTGAAGCGAATCGAACATTTTTTGGACTCGGGACATCGATTCTTGATCCGACGATTTATGACCGGCTCGCGCGACAAATCAAACAACAACATCCGGAAATCGAGACAGGACAGTGGTTCCCGATCTACCGGACGCCGCTCCGTCAGCTGTCACCTCGAAGGGAGGAAACATCATGAAACACATCCCGCTCTCCATCCCGCACTTAAGTGGTCAAGAAGCACGTTACGTCACGGAAGCACTCGAGACGAACTGGGTCGCACCGCTTGGACCGAACGTCGACGCCTTCGAACGAGAGATGCAAGCCTACACGGGAGCTCGCGCAATGCTTGCGACGAGCAGTGGTACGGCAGCCATTCACTTGGCACTCGCGACGCTTGGTGTCACGACGGGGGATGACGTCTTCTGTCAGTCCTTGACGTTCATCGCTTCGACGAATCCGATTCGTTACGTCGGTGCTCGTCCCGTCCTGATCGATTCGGAAGAGGAGACATGGAACATGTCACCCGTCGCACTCCGACGCGCGTTGATCCAGGCGGCAACGCGAGGAAAACTTCCGAAAGCCGTCATCGTCGTTCATCTATACGGAGTCGCGGCACAAATCGAGGAGATCGCTGCGCTCTGTGAAGAGTACGATGTTCCGTTGATCGAAGACGCGGCAGAGTCACTTGGAACACGCGTCAACGGGCGGATGACGGGGACATTCGGGACGTTCGGGATCTACTCCTTCAACGGCAACAAGATCATCACGACGTCAGGTGGTGGAATGCTCGTCGCAAATGATCCAGCCTTGATCGAACGTGCCTTCTATCTCGGGACACAGGCGAGACAACCGGTCCTCCATTACGAGCATACGGAAGTCGGCTACAACTACCGGATGAGCAACGTCGCTGCTGGGATCGGACGCGGTCAACTCGAAGTCATCGATCAACGCGTCGATGCGCGGCGGAAGATCTTTGATCGTTATGAACGTGCCTTTGCACCGGGCGGCGTCACGTCGCAAGTCGAGCAGACCGGAACATTCGCCAACCGTTGGCTCAGTGCTTTTCTCTTACCAGGTGGTCAAGTGCAACGCGATGCGATGATCCAGACGCTACAACAAGCGAATGCCGAGTCCCGTCCGGTCTGGAAACCGATGCACTTGCAGCCCGTCTATCGCGACGTACCATTCATCACAGCAGAAGGGATGGATGTCAGCCGTCGTCTGTTTGAAGACGGAATCTGCCTCCCGTCTGCTTCACAAATGACGTTCACCGAACAAGCCGTCGTCATCCGAAACGTTCGTCATACCTTACAGACGAACGTACGCCGGAACGTCCAGTCATGAATATATGGGAAGGGGACATCGTCATGCGCGATATGGAGGAAGCGATCCACGCACTCCGTCTCGCTGCGAACGGGAAGAATGAATTGACGGCCAATACCTATTTCCGCTGGCAATTGAACACCACTCATCCAAGCGTCGCGGAAATCCTGATGCTGTTTGGGTCGTGGCAGATCGCCTTGGAACGAGCTGGCATCGGACAAGCCCGCTTGACGTTCACGAAATCGGAAATCATTGACGCCTTGCGTCAGGCACGGGAGGAACTCGATCCTTTCACGAGCGCGACGTACCGCGAATGGGCGCAACAAAAGCAAGCACCTAGCCTGACGGATATCGTCCATCAATTCAACTCGTGGCAGCAGGCATTGTCAGAAGCGGATATCTTAAAGGAACGCATCCAGGAAATGGAACAACGGATCATCGAGTCATTACTTGAAGCGCAAGGTGCCTTGCCGGTCTTGACGAGCCAGACCTACACGAAGTGGGCGGCTGGTCAAAATCGTCCGACCGTCGCAACGATTGCTCGCCGGTACGGCTCTTGGTCAAACGCCCTTGAAATCATCGGCATTGAATTTCCGCGAAAACGCTGGCGGGAAGAGGAGGTACTCGACGTGCTCGCCGCAGCTGCAAAAGAAACGGAACATCTGACGATCGCAAGTTACCAACGGTTCAGCATCGGACGTGATGCGCCAAGCATCGGCGTCATCACCGCTTTGTTCGGTAGCTGGCGCAATGCGTTGCTCGTACTTGAAGCGCAGAGACCGTCCTGAATTCAGATCGAAGAAAAGGGGAATGGATGATGAAGAAGTGGAAATGGATCGTGTTGACACTGACGGGGATATGCCTGCTCCTTCTCTTCGGTTCAGGCGGGTATGTGTACCATAAAGCGAGCCAGACGATGAAAGAAGTTCAAGTCCAAGTGCCAGTCAAAGCGAGCGTCGAGACAGAGAAAGCCGTCGAACAGAAAAAAGGGCTCTCCTTTTTATTACTCGGCGTCGATCAACGAAAAAACGAGACAGGACGCAGTGATACGATCATCGTCGTAACGATTGATCCGAAGACGAATAAGAGCCAAATGATCAGTATCCCGCGTGATTTGAAAACAGAAATCATCGGCAATGGATCGAACGATAAGATCAATCATGCGTATGCCTTCGGTGGTCCACAGATGGCACTCGACACGGTTAGTCATCTGCTGGATATCCGACTCGACTATTTCGCAGAGATCAATTTAGAAGGGTTCACGGATCTCGTTAATGCCGTCGATGGTGTCACCGTCGAGAACGATATCAATTTCTCATATTATGAGATGCAATTTCCAAAAGGGGAACTGTCGCTGAACGGGAAAGAAGCACTTGCCTATGCGCGGATGCGCTATGATGATCCACGCGGTGACTTTGGACGACAGATCCGTCAACGGCAAGTCGTTCAGGCGGTCACCGATAAGATGACGGAGGACTTCTCGATTCGTCGCTTCAATGCTGTCCTCGACGCACTCGGGAAAAACGTCAAGACGAACGTACCATTTTCCGTTGCCCGGACCGTCGCGACGGATTACCGGGATGCCTTACGAAATGTCGAGACCTTATCACTCGACGGGAAAGGGGGAATCGAATCGGACGGAATCTACTACTGGCATCCGACGGACAAGTCGTTGAAAGAAGTTCAAGCTCAACTAAAGGAAGCATTGGAATGACATGAGGCAAGAACGAGCGTATGCTTTGTTCGTCTCGCATCGTTTTCCTGGGACAAGCATCGTACCGCTTCGCTGCAGGGTCACTCTTGCTTGTTTTTCCCTAGGAAGCGATGTCGAGCGAACAAATTATTTTGCTTTTCGTTTGACGTATACTACAAATAAAACAAAAAAAGATGTCCATCTCCGATTCATAACCGAAAATGGACATCTTTTTTTGATGAATCGATGAGCGTATCACGACGACCGGATCATCCGAAGCATCGAGAATTTCATCATCGTATAGAGGAAATAGACGGTAGTCAGAAGGGCAGCACCGCTCCATAACCATTGATACGCTGAACTGAAGTAGCCGAATCGAAGCCCGATCAGTGCCGGTACGATTAATGTCAACCAGCTCAAGACGAGGGCGACACGGGCAGTGATTGCATCAATCGGGCGATTCATTCCCATTCCGAGAAAGAACAGGCTCCAGAGCAACGCCCAGAACAACCACGTCACACCACCGATGATGTCATTCGTCGTGAAACTGACGAACGCATAAAACAAGGCGGCAATCGCAACGAACAAGGAAAACCAACCGACCCCGCTCCCGTCGAGATTAAACAAGAACGTGATCCCGACGTAAACGTACGTAAAGGCAAACAGATAGATGCTCGCGTATCCGAACGTCAACGCTGGATCGCCAGCGGCACCGATGACGAGATAGGTTGCGATGAACGTCTGCAATAAACCGGTGATGAGACTGAAGACACCCGCGCTACGGAGATCGACTTTTCCGAACAAGGTCAAACTATTTAAAAAGAGCGCGACGCCCCCAAATAACAAACTGACATTTCCCACGTAAAACTCTCCTTCATTAAGACGTCAGACGTCTGATTCTAAACTTAACTCTAAGATGAATTCGTTTTCAGCGCAAGCATAATTTTAGAGACAAAATGAAAAACAACCTGACTCCCGGAAAGGGAATCAGGTTGTTGATTGAGCAATTATTGTTTTAAGACAGAGCGGAGTGTCGTTTCCGTTTGAGTGGGAGTACCTTTGAGTGTGACCAATCCATAACGGACATTCCCCTTTTTAAGGAAAAAGACGCGCGTATTGTTCGCTTCAGGAGTATATCCCGTTTTACTCGCATAAATACGAGGTTCCTTAGGTAAGGTTTTATCCGTGTGATACCACTTTAACGTCCGAGCGTAAGGTCCTTTGATGCTTGCTTTATATGATTTTCGACCGCTTACTGTAATCAGGTAGCTATAATTCGCGTATGTGTTCGCGAGTTTTTGCATATCGGCAGCTGTCGTATAGTGATTCCATTCATGAAAACCATGTGGATTAGAAAAATGACTTGCTGTCATGCCGAGTGCTTGAGCACGACTATTCATTAACGAAACGAACTTTGATTCAGAACCCGCGGTCCGAACGGCAATCGCTTTAGCGGCATCATTACCCGAGCGAATCAACATGCCATTCAAGAGTTGGCGCATCGTGACACGATCTCCCGAGCGTAAACTCGCCACACTGCTACCATACGGTACTGAAATCATGGAATACGTGAGCGTAAAAGGTTGATCCAGTGTACCGTTTCGAGCGGCTACTTCGTATCCGACGATGGCAGTCAACAACTTGGTCGTACTTGCCGGATACCGTCGGACATTACTTTGTTTCGTCGTAATATAGGAAGTAGAACCGAGTTGAAAATAGCGTAAAGAGGCAACCGGGTATTTACTAGCTGCTGTTTTCTTTCGGACGACTTGATTGGAAACGTAGCGTGTCTTTCCTCCGTCTTTAATCTTATACCATCCTTTGGAATAGGAGACTGCTTGTAGCACACTCTTGTAAGCAGCACGCCGAACGATCGTCTTACTAGAGGACGTGCTTGGTTTGGAGCGAATGTTCGCGCCAGACTTAGAGGTGACGACGAGAGCATATGTACTCGGACCGGTCACTTTTTTTGCGACTTGATTGGACAGATAACGGTATGTGCCGCCATCTTTGATTTTGTACCAACCGTTCGAATACGATACTGCTGTGAATTTCGATTGATACGCAGCGAGGCGAACGATAGTTGCAGAGGAACTCGTACTTGGTTTAGAACGAATATTTCCTCCGGATTTGGATGTGACGACGACTTGATAACTGGCAGCTTGCGCCGGTAAAGCTGGTAGGAAAAGTGTAAACAGGATCAGGAGTATCAGACTCATTCGAAAAAATGGCTTCATAAAAAATCATTCCCTCCTTTTTGAAAATATAGATTCATCATAAAACAAAAAAAGGAAATTCACTTGTTTTCAAAAAAATTGATGCATTCGAATATAATAGTGATGAAAAGGGAATAATGGAGCAGATGAATGGAGGAGATAGTAGATGAAATTAGCCGTAGTAGGTATCGGAGATATCGCACAAAAAGCATACTTACCTGTATATGCCGCAAGAGAAGACGTGGACATTCATTTGATTTCGCGCGAAGAGGAAAAAGCGAAAAAATGGCAATCGATGTATCGTTTTTCAGGTACGTTTCCGACTTTAGAAGCGGCGTTGTCAGAGGGAATGGATGCTGTCATGATTCATTCCGCAACAAAAGCGCATGCAACACAAGCGAAGCAAGCACTCGAAGCAGGGGTTCCTGTATTCGTCGATAAGCCGATTTCGATGAACATCGAGGAAATTCGGGAGCTGGTTCAATTGGCAGAGGAAAAGAAGGTCCCGTTCATTACAGGATTCAATCGACGATTCGCGTCCGCACATCGTCGCCTGTTAGAAGTTGAATCCCCGAATATGATCATCATGCAAAAAAATCGAACGCCTTCTGTTGAGGGCGCGCAACCTTTTTTGTTTGATGATTTCATCCATGTTGCGGATACGCTGCGCTATTTGACGGGACGTGGAAAAATCGAAAACCTGCATATCCGGAGTAAGCAGGATACGAGTGGGTTGCATCACGTTACGATTCAATTCGAATCAAATGGAATTACTGCCATCGGAGTGATGAACCGGAACAATGGTGTCACGGAAGAGCGGGTAGAAGTGATGGGACCGCATGAAAAGCGGATCGCTACAGACGTGACGATGCACGAACGACAAACGAGTGAAGGAACGCTTGTCTATCCGCTAGATAACTGGGAATCGACATTGAGTCGAAGAGGATTCATTGCCTTGATTGATGCATTCTTGAAAACGATAGCGGGTGAGCCGTCTGCGTCCGTCACGGCTTCAGATAGTTTAGAAACTCATGAACTCTGTCATCACATCTATCAACATGTGATGAGATGAACGAAAGCCGTACTCTGGAATCAAGGAGAGTACGGCTTTTCTATGGATGGAATCGAGGAATGGGTCTTCTACCATCACGTCACCTCATAAAGCTGATACGTCTTTTTTCCGCCTGGTCCTTCGAAGGTCAGACGAAGCGAGGAACGAACGAATCGATAGGTCACACTTCCTTCTGAAAAGAAAAGGCGAGCTGAAAGGTCAGGCTCGAATCGAATGACTTCTGTATCGTTTCGAAAAGATCCAGCTGTTCCAAAGTGATCGAATTGAAGGGATGCGACAAAGGTATTTCGTGAATCAAACGAAACGTGGATACGACCCCTCCCTTCAAACGGTTCATTTTCGAAAGTACTTCGCTCCACTTCATACGTTCCTTCAAACTGCCGGACTTGCTTGATTTTCTCTTGAGCGGTTTGTTCAATCAACTGAGCCCGTTCACGAATCGGGTGATCCGGCGCTAAATCAGACTGTTCAATCGTACGGGCAGTTCGGATTACTTCTTTGAAATGATAGCTAGCGAACTGTTGCTCCAACTTCACCATCGTTTGAGCCGCTTGACTATCCTGCTTAGTTGTCGCGCGCTCGACGACTTGAGTGTAGGCATCGTTCTCCATTTCCCTTTGAACGTTAGAGGGTGTCTCTTTACAACCTGATAAAATCAAACAGAAAAGAAGCATCCATGTATATCTCATGTTTTCACCTCAGTTCGTGTAGTGTGCGTGATTTGGAGATGATCCGTATGCAGTTGAATACGATACTGCACGCGATAGGTGACAAATGAAGGCTCGTTTCCTTGTGTCGTTTGATACGTTTCTAGCGTACGAAGTTCATAGATGGAACCATCGGATGAAAAATCCTGGAATTCAACTGTGTGAATGCGGGGTGGTGCAGCAGAAGTTGCTTTTTGGCGCAGAGCGGTCAGTGCCTGAAGTTCAGATTTGAATGCGCGAGAAGACATATATTGAATCGAAGAGAAAGTCTCGATCGAATCATAACGTGTTGAAAAGGTGATGAGTTCAGGGACGGTTCCTGTATACTGACGGACGAAACGTAATACATCATACGATGTAGGCGGTTTATTTTTCGAATAGGTTTGATTATAGGCAACCTGTTCATCTGACCATTCCGAGAGACTCCATGTCTGGACTGGAGAAGGTACGACCTCTGAAGAAGAGGCATCTTTCGTCATATACCAAAATAAACTTGAGGTCATTAAGACGAAAAGAATGATTATGCATAGTAGAACAGGACGAAATGCAGATGAAGTCGGTTCCGTTTCAGGACGCTTCCGTGCGATGACGGGATGCTGGCAATAGGAGCACGCGTCATCCTCGTAGCCTAGAGGTGTTCCGCAAAGTGAACAACGTTCCATAAGACAAGTCCTCCTAAGTGTATGAAATTCAATTTCTTGTCGGTATCTTATTTATTGAAATCATTTCCATCTTATCATTAATTGAAAACGTAATCAAAGCATGAAAAAGAACTCATCCAGCTTGATAATGGATGAGTTCTTTACTGTTTCATTTACGTACTTTTCAACGGATCCGTTACGAAGATTCCTTCGGCTGTCTCGGACGCTTCGAGTGGAGCATCATCCAAGAAGTAGGTACGTACTACGCGATTAGCGGCAAGCCCATCCTCTTTCGCACAGAACGTTTCCCGAAAATGATCGAGCTTTATTTGATAATCCTTCGACCAAGACGGAATCGTCGCCAGTGCCTCGTAAAAGGACAGTTCCTCTTCAATGATCGGACCAGGTAAGTCCTTTTGATAGTCCAAGTAGAAACCGCGCAACGTATCGCGATAGAGCTCTAGGTCATAAGCATAGAACAGGACTGGACGATTAAGATTGGCGAAATCAAAAAAGACGGATGAATAGTCAGTGATCAATAAATCAGTTAATAAATAGAGTTCTTGGATGTCGGGATAGTTGGTGACATCGAGGAACTGTTCTCGATACTCACTTGGAATTTTCGGTTTTTTCGTCACGAGTACATGGGTTCGAATGAGGAATACATAGTCATCCCCTAGTGCTTCAGCGACACGACTGAATTCGAACGGGTAATCAAAGAAAAATTTTCCGTTTCCTAATGCATGATGATCCCGGAACGTAGGAGCATATAAGATGACTTTTTTATCCGGCGAAATGTTCAGTTGTGCACGCAAGTCGTCGACTTTTTTCGTAGCATCTGCAAAAAATAAGTCATTACGTGGATAGCCGGATTCAAGGATTGTTCCTTCATACTGGAAAGCACTTTTAAAAATCGCTGTCGCATAACTACTCGGCGAGAGAAGCACGCTCCATTGTTGGATCGAGCGAGTGACACGGTCGACATAACCGGTGTCTCGACCATGAATTTCCTCTAAATCGAATAACATCTTTTTCAGTGGTGTGCCGTGCCATGTTTGAATATAGGTCGTTTCTTTACGTCGGGTCATGTAATGAGGGAAGTTTTGATTGTTCACCCAGTACTTGGCCGTCGCTAAATGATAAAAGTAGCGAGGTGACAGACGTTTGATGACGTTAACATGATCATCCCCGAGATAGAGTCGTTTATTGTGTACCCAGACGACTTGATGGGTGCTACCGAGGCGACGCAATTCTTCATAGATATAACGGGGACTATCACCGTACTGTTTACCGAGCCCGCTCTCGAACACGATTTTATTTTCTTGTACCGGTAATTTTTTCATCAAGCGATAGCTGATTTTCATGATCGGAAAATAGAAGCGACTCCGACGGAAAAGTCGGAATAACACGAGTGATGCTTCTTTTGTTTGTATCGTTTCCCAAACATGGCGCTGCTGTTTGTAATCAAGAATCGTTTGGTAGATATCTTCGGAATAAGACTGTTCTGTTGGTTTTAAGAAGACCGCAGCCCGCTCCTTGTAAGACGGAAGCATCGCAAAATCACGTGAGGCCGTCGCTTCGAGGTCAGCGATTAAATCATCGACTGTAGTCGAGATGGGACCGGGTAACTCTTTCGCTAAATCAAGGTGCGAACCGACCGGACCGATGAATCTGCGAGCATCGAATTGGAAATAGTGAACCGGTCGTCCTAAGAAACTAAAATCAAAGGCGACGCTCGAGTAGTCTGTAATGAGTAAGAGACTCTCCTTCAACAAACTTTGGACATCCCGTTCGCCTTGATAGATGACGGTCACTGGGAAACGCTCGAAATGGCTCGCGTACTGTTGCATATTCGGATGTAGACAGAACAGAATCTCCAAATCATGGTCGTGTGCGAGTTCATGGAGGCGCGGGTGTTCTAAAAGAGCGGAGTACTGTGCGAAATAGTCCGATTCCAAGAACTGAATAGGTGTTTGCAACCACGAACGCCACGTCGGAATGATCAAGATTTGCCGTTTGACGGGCGTGTCACCGTTCAAGAGGGCGTCGAAGCGTGAGAGCCCCGTAATTCGAATCTCGTCTTGACGATAGCCCATATCCTGCATGACCAATCGACGTTCCCGTTCAGAACTCACTAAAAAGAGATCGGTATCGAACGATAATGCGAATTTGCCGTACTGATTCTCCATATTTTTAGCGCCCAGTACTCCATGTTGAATGAAGATCCGGTCGGCTTTCATTTTTCGCTTGAATCGCGGTGAGCGAAGGGGATAAAGATAGTCGGCATGATGGGTTCCAACGAATTTACTTGCCATGAACGAATGATAAATATGTTCTTTCGAACGGAAAGGCAAGGTATTTCCAAGAATCGCGACCTTATCATACTCAGGTGAATTTGGATCAATCACGTAGTAAGCAGGATGTTCTGTATGTTGCTCGCGCATGAACCGGAAAAAGTGATACCCGTTATCTTGTGCTTTATAAGGTCTTTCCCCGATCAACCATGTTTTTCGGTCAGCAAAGAGACGATAGAGAGGGGCAAACGTCATCATATGCTCAAGGTAACGATAATTTTCGTTCGTGAACGCACTTAATTCAAACGAGAGATTCCGATGACCGACAGTGAAATAAGGTGTGACATGCATCGTATGTGTCGCGTTGCGCCCAGTGAGTTCCGTTGTGAGATGACGTGTGATGTAACGAGCTCTTCCGAGTCGGACGAGGCGAGGGATCAGACGATGGTAGTAGGTCAGTTCCATGAAGCTATCGTAGATGCCTTCATGGAGAAGACGCTCCGATTGTAAGGCGGACCAATCAATCTGTGTGCGATACGTATAGCGATATAGACCAAACCGACGTTGACTTGCCTCTTGATCATAGAACCAATCAACAGGCAGTGCGATCCGATCTCCGGTTTCACGATGGACGAGGATGAGCTGTCCTTTCTTTAAAAAAGAATGACGTGAAAAAAGTTTCCCTTCGATATGTGTTTCGTGAGAGTGTTTTTTATCGATCCGATCAATCTGAAGCCGTGACTTAATGACGGGTTCCTTGTTGAGCAATAATCGGATGTTTCCTTTCAAGTCTGTGTATAAAAAGACGCGATGTTGCTTCGCTTCATCAAAAAGAGGCGAGAGTGGTGAAGGAATAGTAGTACGTAAGAAACGACCTAATGTAATTTCTCGTACATATGACTCATTAGTAATGGTCGATCGCGAAGGAAGACCGCTCTCTTGCCACTTCTCAAGTGTTTCCGGTGGAATGGCCGCAAGCGGTTTACGATATTTGAGATATAGGGAAAATCGACCATGAGGCAATAACGTCTCAGGTGTAAGAGCTGATTCTTCTGAAAAATCTTCTTGTTCTAGGTGAGTGTCTTGATGCTGAATGAGGTGATCGATCAGAAGGTGAATATGGGATGGATTGAATTCGAATCGGAAAAAGGTTGAACGTGCTTGATGATTCACGAGCTCCGTGACGAGGAGCTGATTCCGGTCATAAATACAAAGGGACTCGACGACTAAATCCGGATCGGTCAGATGACCCGATAAGGATAAAGCATGTTCATCTGACATAAGAGAGATCTGCTGTTTGCTAGTCTTCCGTTCTTTAGAAGAAGAGCGTTTCGGTAAGATCGTTTTACCGGACCGTGCCATTCTCAAAAACAGATGTGATACATTCATAACAAAACCTCCTAATATGTGTAAAAGAAGATGGTATTTTTAACACACAATAACATACCATAAAAGTAAATGTAAGTGGTTACAGAAAAAGGCGGATTAACTTATAAAGAAGGTGTGAAGAATGCGTCATTTGATTTTAATGGATACGTTCAAAGGAAGCCTCGCTTCGAAAGAAGCGGCAGAGGCGGTCGCTGCAGGTATTCTTCAACGGGATCCATCCGCGATCATCGATCAATCGCCTGTCGCTGATGGAGGAGAAGGAACACTCACCGTGTACGCGGCAGGGGGCTATGAGATGCGGACGGAGTGGACGGTGGACTTAGCCGGACGCCCTTGTGAAGTGATGTATGCGCAACATGGACAAGAAGCCGTCATTGAAGTCGCACAGATATGCGGATTATCGATGAGACATGAAACAGACGATCCGTTTTTGCTACACACCAAAGGAGTCGGTCATCTCGTCCAGACGTTACGCCGAAAAGGCATGACAAAGATTCGAGTCGCTCTTGGAGGAACAGGAACGACAGATGGCGGGCTTGGTTTTTTACATGAAATGGGATGTTCTTTACGAGATGCGGAAGATCGTCCGATTCGGTTTCACACGAATCCGCTAGTCGAGGCGCAACGGCTGACATGTATAGACGCTTCATTTTCGTTGGAGGCATTGGTCGATGTTCGTTCCCATTACTCTGGTCAAGACGGTCCAGCATATCTATTTGGACCCCAAAAAGGGTTGCGACGAAATGAGATTGAATATTTAGATCAACGATTGAAAGAAATGGAAACGATTCTTAAGCTAGAAAATATTCAAGGTGCAGGAGCCGCAGGTGGACTGGGTGGTGCGATTCATGCTGTCGGGGGAACGATCGTATCCGGTGCCCAGTCCATCCTCACGTATATAGGATTCGAAGAACGATTACGGAAAGCAGATTATGTCTGGACTGGTGAAGGGAAAGTCGATCACCAAAGTCAATTAGGGAAAATAACAGGAGAAATCGTGCGATCTGCTGGAGTTGCTCAAGTTCCATGTCTTATTCTTGCTGGTATCGTCGAAGAAAAGATACCCGGTGCGCTGGATTGTCGATCGATTCATGTCAACCGACCCGTTACGTTAGACAAAGAGCAGACGTTTGCTCGCTTAAAAGAGCAGGCCTCGATCTGGCTAAAAGAACTTTCACGGGAACAGGGATGAAGTCGGAAAAGTTTGGGTAAATAACTGTATATTGCCATACTTTTAGAGAAGGTAGGTCATCGTATGATCAATCAATCGATTCAATTATCGTTTCGCCAAGTCCGAGCACTGGTCGAACATACTCTGCTGTTGTTCAAAGAGCTCGATCAACAATTAGCAAACCGTGGATACGAACCGGTTCTCCCGGAAGTCGTCCAAACGGAGCATGGTCTGAGCATCCATCAGACAAAGGAGAGTGCGGAGTCACTCGTGCCGCACTTTTTAACACGGACGTATGTCCGGCAACAAGAAAAAACGAATCAACATGGATTGCTGATCTCTGTTCAATATACGCATCCGCTCCACGAACGATTCGATCCGGTCGTCCTCGTCGGCGATGTTTCGTTCAAGCAAGCGAAACATGCGCAAAAGATCTTAAGTGAAAAGCCGTGGCTCCTAAAATATGCTGCCTTTGAATCCACAATTGCGCAAGAGTTCGTTGCCGATGGTACACGCTATACGACGCAACCGATTGAAGAAATCGAAGAGCTGATCGTCTGGGGGCATCCGTTCACGGAAATGCGCGATATCGATGACGTCAAACGATTGGCGGAAGAGATGATCAGTCGTCATCTCGAGCCGGGGACAACATGAAAATAAGCTTCCGTTCCTTCAAGATAGAAGGAGGGAAGCTTATTTTTTAGACTTGAACGAGCAATCGTTCGATCGCTGCCGTCAAATCAGTTGGATTCGTTTTTGGAGAGAACCGCGTCACTTCTCCATCACGGGTCACGAGGAATTTCGTGAAATTCCACTCGATGTCTGTTGCACCGTCCGTCGTTGGTGCTTGTGCTTTCAGTTCTTCGAATAACGGATGTGCTTGCTCACCGTTGACATCGATTTTTGAAAAGACGGGGAACGTCACGCCGTAGTTGACTTGGCAGAAAGACTGAATCTCCTCGTCCGTTCCCGGATCTTGGTTCGCGAACTGATTACATGGGAAACCAAGTACGGTCAATCCTTGTGAACGGTAATCTTGATGCAATTGCTCGAGTCCTTCGAACTGTGGCGTCAAGCCACATTTGCTGGCTGTATTGACGATCAGCCATGCTTGAGCTGGGTAGTCACTTAAGGATGCCGATGTTCCGTCGACGCGTTGAAATGAATGATCTTGTAACATATCGATTCCCCCTTTTTAAGTACTTCTCCAGTGTAACAAATCCGTTTTCCCGTCGTCTTCTATCGCTACTTGCGAGATGACAGAAACATCACAATCGGGTGTCAGCGACGCTTTTTCGACGAATCTTTGTTACGATGAAAAGGAATATGGAAGGAAAGGAGAGATGCCACATGAGAAAAATGTTGAAACAATCGCGGTTCGTCATGATCGCGACGCTTTGTCTCGTCCTCGTCGGAAGTTGTATTACCTTACTGACGCTTGGATTCGAACGCGATATTGTGATTCTTGTTTCTGGAGTGGTTGCCCTATGGGTGACGATGCTAGCTCCTTTGACGGTCCATGCCAAAATGAATCAGCAATCATAATCATTGTTTGTTCATGAAACCGCGGAACGATTCTCGCTAAAATGGAGCTCCTCCATTTTAGATGAAGGAATCGATTTCTGCGGTTTTTTTTCTTCTATAGTATAGGGACGAAAAACACTATTTTTCAAAAGTAAGTCATTAAAAAATCAGACTATTTTTTTTTCAACTTTTCTATTTACAACCTTAAAAAATCGGAGTAATATCCATCTCATCAACGAACACTAACATGTTAATGCTTCGATCTCAAAGTACGCCGAATTCATGATTGAAGCGGGGGACCCAACCGTCACGAACCGTGACACGGGGTGAATCCTTTCCGAACGGGAAAGGTAGGGCTAATTCCTAGGTATGCCCGAATCCGACAGCTAACCTCGCAGGCGTTTTTAGGAGGGAACGACTCTTTTTCAGTATGCCAAGTTATCAAGGCGATGCTGGGGCCGTTTTTCGCCTCACATCGCCTTTTTGTCGTGTTTAATTGTAAAAATATTGAATAATATGGGGGTAATTTCATAATGGGAGAGCTGTGGAGTATCTTACTACTTGCCTTCTTCTTCGGTACGACGTTCGGGATGATTCATCTGATCGAGCGTGTCCAGTGGAGAGCAGGTGACCGCAAATGACATGGTTTTTACTGGCGACGGGCTGCCTCGTCTTCTTGTATCTCGGTTATTGTCTGATGTATCCAGAAAAATTCTAATCGCATAGGAGAAAAGAAAAACATGTGGACTCAATTCATGATCCAATTTTGGATCCTACTCGTCATCGCACTTTGCGCGGCGGTCTTGCTTGGTCGCTACATCGGGATATACTTCGCACCTGTCGCAGAGCGCCGGGTCGATAAAATTGGTAAGGTCGAACGACGACTGTTGTTGTTACTCGGTGTCGATGAAAAGAAACACGATCAATCGTGGGTCGGCTATTCGAAGAGCCTCTTGCTCGTCAACCTGTTATTTTTCATCGGTGGATATTTGTTACTTCGCTTCCAAGGCAGTCTACCCTTGAATCCGAATGGTGCTGTGAATCTCGACTGGTCGACGGCGCTTCATACGACGATCAGCTTCATGACGAATACCGATCAACAACACTATTCAGGCGAGGCACTCTCATACCTCTCGCAAACGTTCGTCCTCGGAACGATGTTATTCGTCGCTCCAACGATGGCATTCACGGTCTGTATCGCTGTCATCCGTGGACTTGCGAATAAACCGCTCGGTAACTTCTATGCCGACTTCTTCCGCTTCATCTTCCGAATTCTCTTACCGATTTCGTTCGTCTTCGGTTTAGCGATGATCGTACTCGGTGTACCGCAGACATTCGGAGGAGCAGTCAGCGTCACGACGCTCGAAGGAGCGAAGCAGTTGATTTACCGCGGACCGGTCGCTGCTTTTGAAGTCATCAAACAGCTTGGTAACAACGGTGGCGGTTTCTTTGGTGCCAACGGAGCGCATCCGTTTGAAAACCCGAACCAGTTCGTCAACTTCATCCAGATGTTCTTGATGCTACTGATTCCGATGTCACTTCCGATCGCTTACGGAAAAATCATCGGTTCAGCGAAACAAGGTCGACTATTCCTTGGTGTCATGACGCTTCTTTTCATCATGATGACGGTCGGAATGGCAGGGAGCTTACTTGCGAATCCAACGGCACATGGTCAGGAATTACGATTTGGTCAAATCGGAACGGCGCTCTACAGTTCGATCACGACGGCAGCTGAAACCGGTGCGGTCAACGCGATGCACGACTCACTGCATCCACTTGCTGGATTGATCCAGCTCGGTAATATGATGCTCAATGTCGTTTACGGTGGAGCAGGTGCAGGATTCTTGAACGTCTTGCTTTATGCCTTCGTCGCGGTCTTCCTGACAGGTCTCTTGATCGGTCGGACACCGACGTTCCTCGGGAAGAAAATCGAGACGTTCGAAGTGAAGATGATCGCGATCGCGCTACTCGTGCCGCCCTTCCTGATTCTCGTCGGAACGGCAATCTCGATGTACGTTGCACCAGGCGTCGCCGGCATCTCGAACCCAGGCTATCACGGACTGTCGCAAGTCTTGTATGAGTTCACGTCTGCGACGGCGAACAACGGATCAGGTTTTGAAGGACTCGGTGACGCAAACGTCTACTGGAACGTCTCGACGTCATTCGCGTTGTTCTTCGGACGCTACATCCCATTGATCTTGATGCTTGCAATCGTTGGTTCGCTTAAAGCGAAGCCATCGGTTCCGCAAGATGAATTTTCGTTTAAGACAGACACACCACTCTTCGGAACAGTCTTCCTCGGTACGGTCGTACTCGTCGGTGCATTGACATTCTTGCCAGTGCTCGTACTTGGACCAGTCGCGGATTGGCTGACGATGTGAACAGGAGATAAAAGCATATGATGGAACGAATCATGCATCCGACGCCCGAGGAACACCAACCGAACGGGGAGCCGGAACACCAATCCAAATCAGCAATCAATGGCTCGATCGCGCGTCAAGCGACGATCGATGCCTTTAAAAAATTAAATCCCGTCAATATGGTCAAACAACCGATCATGTTCGTCGTCTGGATCGGCTGCTTGCTCGCAATCGGCTATACGATCTTCATTGATGAGATGCGTGGCTTTAACTTGACGGTCAGTATCATCCTCTTCTTAACGGTCTTGTTCGCGAACTTCGCTGAATCGATCGCGGAAGGACGCGGGAAAGCCCAGGCGGACTCACTGAAAGCGTCAAAAGCAGATGTCATGGCACGTAAACGTGTCGGACAACTGATTCAAAGCGTTTCGTCCGCGACCCTTCGGAAGGGCGATATCGTCTTCGTCCGAGCAGGAGAGTATGTACCGGGTGACGGTGAAATCATCAAAGGACTTGCTTCGATTGATGAATCGGCGATCACCGGTGAATCCGCACCCGTCATCAAAGAAGCGGGCGGTGATTTCTCCTCGGTCATCGGCGGCACACTCGTCGTCAGTGACGAGATCGAAGTCCGGATCACAAGCAATCCGGGTGAATCATTCCTCGATCAGATGATTGCCCTCGTTGAAGGCGCAAGTCGTCAAAAGACACCGAACGAACTCGCGTTATCAACGCTCTTGACGAGCTTGACATTGATTTTCTTACTTGTCGTCATGACACTACCTGTCTTTACGAACTACCTTGGATTTGATCTGTCAGGTCCGATCTTGATCGCCTTACTCGTCTGTTTGATCCCGACGACGATCGGTGGCTTACTGTCAGCAATCGGAATCGCCGGAATGGACCGTGTTACCCGCTTCAACGTCATCGCGATGAGCGGGAAGGCGGTCGAAGCAGCAGGCGATATCCAAACGATCATCTTGGACAAAACAGGAACAATCACGTTCGGTAACCGGATGGCGTCGGAAATCACGCCAGTCGGCGGACGCACTGCCGAGCAGGCGTTTGAGGGGGCAATCCTCGCCTCACTCGCTGATGAGACACCAGAAGGACGTTCCGTTCTTGAACTCGCTGAACTTCGCGCGATGCCGGTGGAACAACACTGGTTAGATGGAGCAGAGATCGTACCGTTCCGCGCAGAGACACGGATGTCCGGACTCGACTTAAGAGATGGTCGCCGTGTACGGAAAGGGGCGGGGCAAGCGATTCAAGAATGGGTCAAGGAACAAGGTGGAACCATTCCGAATGATTTGCAAGAGAAAGTAGATGCAGTTTCTCGTCTTGGTGGAACACCACTTGTCGTAGCGATCGACGCAACGATCCTTGGCGTCATATATTTGAAGGATACGGTGAAACCGGGCATGCGTGAACGATTCGATCGGTTGCGTGAGATGGGTATCAAGACGGTCATGTGTACGGGTGACAACCCGTTGACGGCAGCAACGATCGCCCGCGAAGCAGGCGTCGATGATTTCGTCGCGGAATGTAAGCCGGAAGATAAGATTCGTGTCATTCAGCAGGAACAAGCAGCTGGTCACCTCGTCGCGATGACGGGAGACGGAACGAATGATGCACCAGCGCTCGCTCAAGCCGATGTCGGACTCGCGATGAACAGCGGAACGCAAGCCGCAAAAGAAGCGGCGAACATGATCGATCTCGATTCGAACCCGACGAAAATCATCGAAGTCGTCGAAATCGGGAAACAGCTCTTGATGACACGGGGTGCCTTGACGACGTTCTCGATCGCAAACGATGTCGCGAAATATTTCGCGATCATCCCAGCAATGTTCATGGTCGCAATCCCGCAGATGGAAGTACTCAATATCATGCGTCTTGATTCACCGACGAGTGCGATCTTGTCTGCCTTGATCTTCAATGCGATCATCATTCCGATGTTGATTCCACTCGCGATGCGGGGGGTTACCTACAAACCGATGACGGCGGATCAATTACTCGGTCGTAACTTGCTGATCTACGGTCTTGGCGGTGTCGTCGTTCCATTCATTGGGATTAAAATCATCGATGTCTTGCTTGCAAGCATCCTCTAAGGAGAAAACGAATCATGAAACAAGCCATTCGTGTGACGGTCTTCGTCACGGCGTTATGCGGGATCGTCTTTCCCGCTTTATTGACCCTGTTCGGTCAACTACTCGTACCGGATAAAGCTGAAGGTTCTTTAGTACAAGAAAACGGAAAATTCATCGGATCGGAATTGATTGCCCAGCCGTTCACGTCGAAACAGTATTTTCACGGACGTCCATCAGCGGTCGATCAATTAGCGGGAGCGTCTGCTGGGGATAACCTAGCAGCATCGAACCCGGAGCTTGGCACGAAGATGGCGGAATTACAGAAACAGAACCAAGTGGACGGCGCTTCGCTTCCGGACGATGCCCTCGTGACATCCGGTTCTGGCTTCGATCCGCACATCTCAGTCGATTATGCTTTGGTTCAGGCGAAGCGTATCGCAACCGCGCGCGACCTGTCGCGTGAAGAAGTACGGAAGTTGATCACGAAGGAAGCAGGAACACATGATTACGTCAACGTCCTGCGCTTGAACTTAGCCCTTGATCGGAGTAAATCATGACACGAGGAAAGCTGAAGCTGTACATCGGCTCAGCTCCTGGTGTCGGAAAGACGTATAAGATGCTTGCCGATGCACGAACATTGACGCTTGAGGGTAAGGATGTCGTCATCGGTCTGATTGAGACGCACGGTCGAAAAGAGACGGCGGAGATGGTCGGGCAACTCGAACAAGTCCCGCTACTTGAAGTCGTCTACAAGGACAAGACATTCCCCGAGGTGAACGTGGACGCGATCATTGCCCGTCGCCCGGATATCGTACTGATCGATGAACTGGCGCATACGAATGCGCCAGGATCGGTACGAAAGAAACGCTATCAAGATGTCGCAGCACTTCTTGAAGCAGGAATTAATGTCTATTCGGCCGTCAACATCCAGCATTTCGAAAGCTTGCTCTTTAAAGTCAAGGAAGTGACGGGTGTCGAAGTGCGGGAACGCATCCCGGATCCGTTTCTCGGGGAAGCCGATGAGATTCTACTCGTCGATGTCACACCACAGACGTTACGGGAACGACTCGAGCAAGGAAAGATCTACAAAAAAGAAAAGATTGAACAGAGCTTGAATTCGTTCTTCTCGCTTCAGAATCTTGCGAGCTTACGTGAGCTATCGCTGCGTCAGGTCGCGGACGAAGTCGACGATCAAGTCTATCAATCACGTTTGCTGATCGAAAAAGATCCGGCGTCGCTACAAGAACGAATTCTCGTCTGTATCCAGCTCAACGACAACGCGCGGAAGTTGATCTATCGCGGCTTTCGCATGGCAAGTCGATTGAAGGCAGAACTGTATGTCCTAACGATTTTACCGGCAGCAGAAAATCAATTGAATGCGAAACAGAAAGAAGTCTTAGCGATGGTACGCGAGAGCGGCTCCTTGTTCGGAGCAGAAGTTCTAATCCGAATCCAAGGCGAGCGCTCGATCGCCCAAGCGATCACGGCAGCTGCCAAGCATCATCGCATCACTCAAATCGTCCTCGGTCAATCCGCACGGACCCGTTGGCAGGAAATTCGGCGCGGATCAATCATCAATGAAATCATGCGTCATGTCCGCGGGATTGATATTCAAATCGTTGCCGATGACATGGAACGCTAGGGGAGCCCTTCCGCGTAAATGCAGGGGTTCTCTTCGAAGTTTGTCGTTTCACAAGACGAACGAGTCGGTCATTCTCCCTGTCCTCAGGGCGGGAGGTAAGCCGCGGCATCCCTGCATTTGATGCGGTCTGCCGGGTCTTACCTAACCCTGACGAAAGCGCCGAGCGCGCTTTTTTATCCTGTAGGAGTGGAGGATGACATTTTTCGTTCTACATCAATCAAAAAGGAAAGACCGTTCCAGTGAAGTCACCAGAACGGTCTTTCCTTTTTTTGTTGGAATCATTTCAATGATTTAAAGACTCGGCTTCATCGTTTCCTCAACGAGCGAAGACTGGAATATCGAAGACAGCTGTATAGCTATCCATTTGTTGATATAAATCATAGATGCGAGTCGTTTGTTTCGCTGCCCATCCCATGTCTGTCGCATATTGATGACGACCAGGATTCATTGGGTTCCAGCGCATTTTATAGAGTGTGTTTTGATTGTATGCATGGTGAATATATTGGGTTCCAATAAATTCGGCTCCACCCATGATGGCTGCTTCCGGTGTGAACCATCCTTTTTCGTAAGCTGTTCTTGCTCCACCGTTGATTGGATCTGAATCGATAGCACCGATGCCGTACATGTTGTAGACCATTTTTCCATTCCACATGACTCCATTCGCTAAAGTTGACGTTCCATTTCCTGTCTCAAGTAGCGCGTGGGAGATCAAGTAGATTTCGTTGACGGAAAAGGCTGTACCAGCGTCGATGAATGCTTGTCCACAGCTTCCAGTCGTACATTTACCAAAGATGCCTTTTGTACTGATGATCTTATCTAATGTTGCGGCAGATGCGCCTGTCGTCTTCGATAAATCAAGGAATTGGAAGAATTCCTTTGAAGAGCGGCTGACTTTTAATGGGTCAGCGACGTTCCGGACATCGGACTCGAGTGCATTCAACCAACCGAGTGTCCAGTATCCAGTGGAAGACGTGTAAACACGCGGATACGTCGTATAGAAATCACCGATTCGTTGATAGACCTTAATCATCTGTTTCGGCTGGAATTGTCCATAAATATGGCTATCCGTCGCCGCACCCGATCGGATGTTGAGTGGTGTCGTTGACGATACGGTCGCGAGTGTACCATTGACTGGGTCTTCTAATCCACCGAATCGAACATACATCGAGCTGACATACATCATCTTATTTTTATACAAATCGGTTTGAGGTGAAGGATTTAACTTCATTTGAGTGCTGATGAAGTTATCAAATGTATACGGTGTCGCAATGGAGTTGTAGACATTTAGTTTTGAAGATGTCGTTACAAGTGTTCCATTATACGCATAGCCTGATTTACCTTGATAGGAAATCTTATACCATTGGCCGATTTGTCCGGTGACGTTGACGACGACGTTCGAAGGAATCGTCGTCACGACTTGATAGGAACTTCCGACATACGAGCGAAGTGGAGTAGGACTTGTAGCTCGGACGTATAACGAATCTTTCGATACATAGTCAATCTTACTTGTAGATGCGTTCGTATCGACATACCCTGTTTTTCCATTGATCGTTACTTTATGCCACTGTTTATTCGTATGTGACGTAATCAGTGAAGTCGTGTAGTAGACGTTTCCTTTAGCTAGTGTCGTAAGTGCTGTTGCTTCTTCTAAAGGTGAATTTCGAATGATTAAGTTCTCGTTCGCGAGGAAACGAGCGCCACTAATCTTTTTCGTTTCTGTATAAGGTGTTAAAAGAGAGCCATCGATATACCCTGTTTTTCCATTAACACTTACGTTCATCCATGTCCCGATTGAACCATTCACTTGTACGACTGTTCCTTTCGTAAGCGATGAGACTTCGCTGTATGTCGGACCAGCATATGACTTCAGAGAAGTCGTTTGTACCGTCTTATAGCGATGGGCTGAAATCTTACGGTATGAAATCGGACTTCCTTGATTCGCTCGGATATATCCTGTTTTCCCGTCTACTGAAATACGATGCCACGACTGACCGTGACCGTTCGTGACAAGGCGCGTCGTGTAATAGACATCTCCGCTTTTTAGCGTCTTCCATGTATCGGCATCCGCCTGATACGTCGTTTTGACGTCGATGGATGTATTTAATACATAACGCGCTGCTGAGATCGTAGACGTTACGATATATTCGTTCAAATCATCCTGATGAACATATCCGATTTTTCCTGCATACGTCACACGGTACCACTCATTGATAGCCCCTGTTACGGATACCTTCGTACCGCTTGGGATAGACTTGATGGAAGCGTAAGATACGCCAGCATAAGACTTTAATCCTGTAGCGTCGGTTGTTTTCATCGTCACGGCATCCGCTTGATAGGAGACTTTTTCTCCTGTTCCGTAAGCGATGTAACCGGTCTTTCCGTCTTTTTTGATCTGATACCATTTTTTAGAACCAAGTGTGACGAGACGTGTCGTGTAATAGATATCACCCTCTTGAAGCGTAGCGATTTTAAACGCATCTGCTTCAGGAGCGACTAAGATATCGGTGGATGATGTGACGGCGAAACGTGTACCTGAAATGGTTTGGACGAGGGCTGCTGTCTTAAACGTCGAAGCCGACGCATATCCTGTTACACCATCGTACGTGACACGATACCATGTACCGATTCGACCAGAGACGAGCGGTTTTGCACCGGCCGGAATCGACTTGATTCCTGCATACGAACTGCCTGCATAAGAGCGAAGTGTCGTTTTAGCTGTTGTGACGAAAGAGACGTTCTTCAGGCTTTCATAATTCACGATCGTTCCTTGATTCGCTAAAAGATAACCGGTTTGACCGTCTTTTTTAATTTTGTGCCACGTGCTACCTCGAGAATCCGTTGCAAGTGTCGTCGTGTAATACGCATCGCCTGTTTTTAAAGAAGCAATCGTTTTACTCGTCGAAGAGGCAGATGCTTTGATTTCGACGGATTTCTTCAAGAGAACACGTGTAGTAGGAATCGTTTTGACACTTTGTTTAGAGACTTGTAAAAAAGCGTCACGGTGCATGTATCCACTATTTTTGCCGTGACGAACGCTATACCAGCCGTCGATTTTTCCGACTACTTCAACGTTTGTCCCAACTGGAATCGATTCGACTTTTGGATAACCCGTTCCTGCATAAGTATGTAGCGTGTAGGTATCCGTCGTACGTGATGTTTCGTTCGCAATCTTCTGATAGGAAACAGGAGTGGCACCAGATAGGACATATCCTGTTTTTCCTGCGTAGTTCAGGCGATACCACGTTTTGCCGTATGGATCGGTAATCCGTTGTGTCGTATAATACACATCTTTACTTTGCAAGGTACCAATTGTCGTTGCTGTCGTGCGTGCCGCATTTTTAATCGCCGTATTCGTAGAGACGATATAGCGTTGTCCAGAGATCGTTTGCTTTTTCTCATACAACACTAAATATTTTGAAGCGACATATCCCGTTTTTCCGCCATCTGTTACTTTTTTGTAGCTTCCGGCATCATATGCGGATGAAACGACCGTTCCGGTCTTGATCGTCAACAAGCGTTTCCGTGAAGATGTCGTCTTATCATACAGATCCGTATCTGCCGATAGACGATAAGCCGTTACTTTCGTTGTTGCTGCGTTCACTATCGGTAGAGATGATAGAATGATGCTAAACACGATAAGAAGACTCGCGAACACCTTCAAAGGTTTCGAGATGGATGTCGTATTCAAAGTATCTTTCCTCCTAGTAGATATTCGTCCAAGCGGACGGAATCGGCTTCTAGGATGTCTGGTCTAAGGTGTACGTACTTATGCCTATTCCTACTATCGACCATATCGGATTTTTATGAAGAAAATATTGGGTTTTTTTGAAAAAAGGGATTTAGTTTTTTGAAAAACCCTCCTGTTTGTTTAAACAAGAGGGAATAGGATCAGATAGTGAGACGTGCGAGGATTTCTGTTAAATTCGTCGTCGGGCGTTCACAAGTAAAATCATGACAGAGATACGCCGTTGGCTCTTCTGGTTCTGGATAATCCGCGAGCAAAGAGACGTGCGGCAAAAGGTCACGCTTCGTACCAATTAACAACGCAACTTCCGGTAAGCGTAACTGTTGCAGTTGCTCGATTTCGACCGGGATGTCTACGTCTTCTGGAATCAAGATAATCAATTCCTTCGGTTCCATCTGCCGGTAGGTGAAGGTACTGACAAGGGAGGCAAATCCGGTCGGTTGTTGCTCGACTTCTTCGATTAAAGCTGTGAGCGCCCGTTCGGCACTTTCCTGATAAACGAGACGCCCGGTCAGACGACTAAGCGTGAAGAAAGCGTTTAAGGCAATACTATTTCCAGCAGGTGTGACGCCATCATACAGATCGAGTGGGCGAACGAGTAGCTCATCGGAGCGTGACGAAGTCAGATAAAAATAACCATCTGCTGTTTGAAACTGGTCCTGCAGCACATCTGCGAATGCTAAAGCTTCCTTTAGATGAAGCGCCCGTCGTGTTGATTGGAATAGTTCAAGATGTGCATCGATCAAGTACGCATAGTCATCGAGGAAACCGTGACCGGTCGCTTGTCCATCTCGGTAATGAACAGCAAGGTGATTCTCCGTGCGGACGAATCGCTCGAGTGATGTCATCGCACGCGTGGCGACACGTGTATAATGCGGTTCACCAAAGACACGACCGGCTTTAGCGAACGTCGAGATCATCATCGCGTTCCACGATGTCAGGCGCTTATCATCACAAAATGGTCGCGGGCGTTCACTTCGCGCACGAAGAAGAATTTGTCGCTCGCGTTCGAGTTGCGCTGCTGTCTCAGCAGGTGACAAGTGGATTTCACGTGCGAACATCTCGAGTGTTTGTCCTGTCCGGTAAAAGACATTCCTTCCTTCGAAGTTCCCGGACTGGGAGGCATGGTAAAAGCGCGGGAACAGCGCGTCTGGTCCGAGTAAGTCGGTCAGTTCAGAAGCCGTGAACGTATAATAATGTCCTTCGCCTCCTTCACTATCCGCATCCAAGGCGGCGTAGAAGGTGCCGTCCGGTGCAGACAACTCACGCTCTACGAATGTCAGTACTTCTTCCGCGTAACGTCGGAAGCGTATTTGTCCGGTCACTTGGTACGTCTCGATACATAGGGTTGCAAACCAAGAATTGTCGTACAGCATCTTCTCGAAATGAGGAATCTGCCACTCGGCATCGACCGTATAGCGGAACAGACCGTAGCCGACTTGATCCGTCATCCCGCCGTCACGCATCGCAATCAGTGACCGCATGACCATATGGAGCGCTGTTTCGTCTTCCGCGAATTGATAATAATCAAGCAAGAAACGAAGCAGGGCTGGCGACGGAAACTTCGGTGCCTCGCCGAATCCACCGTGTTGACGGTCAAATTGGCGCATCGCTTGATCAAAGGTCTCGTGAATGATGGATTCATTCCAAGTATGGGTAGACGTCGTAGGCTGCAATACGTCGCGAAGCGTTTGCGACATGTTCTGACCGACTTGTGCGATTTTTTCTGGTGAACGGCGGAATTGCTCGCTGAGCTGAAGCGTCACCTGACGAAAACTCGGGCGGTTGAACTGAGGCGTCTTCGGAAAATACGTGCCGATGTAAAATGGTTGCTGGTCCGCTGTCATGAAGACGCTCAGTGGCCAGCCACCTTGTCCGTTCATGACTTGAGCCGCCGTCATGTAGACATGGTCGATGTCAGGACGTTCTTCCCGGTCGACCTTGATTGCGATGTAGCGTTCGTTCAAGAGTCGTGCCGTTTCTTCATCTTCGAAGCTCTCATGAGACAGCACATGGCACCAATGGCACGTCGAATAACCAATCGATAAAAAGATCGGCTTGCCGCTTTCTCGAGCGGCAGTGAAGGCGTCTTCGCCCCACGGGTACCAATCGACAGGCTGATGAGCGTGTTGCAATAGGTAGGGACTCGTTTCATGGATAAGTCGATTCGACATGATGGATTTCCCTCGTTTCTTCTATAGTAATGAGTCCTCTTCACGATACTCGGCTTTTACGGCAGGTGCAACTTCAATTCTGAGACAGAAGAAAACGATTTTTTAAAAGAAAGATTGACTTTATAAAAGAAAGTGTGATAGATTAATACAAGTCATGAATCGGGGATGATCACTCATGTGAGAATCTTCAATCCATATCATACAATTAAATCGACAGGTCAGGATTTTTAGACCGCTACTGACAAATGAGTCAGACATAAGTCATCGCTTTTATTTTGTCCTTCTTCATACTACGAGGAGAAGTTGACCCAGCAAGATAAACCTTCCAATCGATACTTTTCCGCTCATTCCCGAGCTATTTCTAAAAATCCCAGTATCATGCGTCCGTTGCAGACGCATCACGATTCTTGCTAAAATGCTTGATTCAGCTGGCGCGGCCAAGGAGCCGTAACAACGAAAGAGAGGTAGGGCTTTCGTCGTTTCAGGTGTTTTGATCACCTGTAATCCTCGATTCTCATGACAACCAAAAACAACGACACGCTGATGAGGCGTTTTTTTTTTGCCTTTTTTCGGGTAATGCTGAAAGAAGGGGGGTGACGACATGCCATGGAATGAGAACGACTATCCGGAGTCATTCAAGAACTTTGATCCGCCGCTTCGAAAGAAAGCGATCGAAATCGCGAACGCGTTATTAAAAGACGGCTATGAAGAGGGACGCGCCATTCCGATCGCGACATCGCAAGCTGAAAAATGGTACGAAAGTCACAAAGACGAACAATAAAAAGTTGTAAGCGATACCATTTCTTTCATTTACGAAGGATGGTATCTTTTTTTACGAAAAATATACACTATTGAGAATATAATCTGATATTATGAAGAAGTGTCAGAAAATTCAATAGGGGGTCTCATCATGAAATACGGCAGTACGTTTGGAAAGTGGGCATTGGCCGGAGTATTAACAGCAGGAATCCTTCCACAAGCGGGTCTTGTCGGGGCAGAAGGCGAAGGCGTCATCTTGTCTGAATACATAGAAGGAACAAGTAATAATAAGGCAATCGAGCTATACAATGGGTCGGGGCAAATCATTGATTTAGCAGACTATACACTCGTTCAATATACGAACGGTGGACCGTCAGAAGCAAAAATCACACTATCGGGGAAAGTGGATCCAGGGAAGACGTTCGTCATCGCGAATTCGAGTGCGAATGCGGACATCAAAGCAAAAGCACAATTGACGACGGGATCATTGAACTTTAACGGAAATGATCCCATCGCACTGAAAAAGGGTGATGTTGTTCTTGATATCATCGGACCACTCGGTTCATCAACGGATTTCGCAAAAGATACGACACTCGTCCGGAATGCCGGCGTCACGTCTGGTGCTAAAACGTACGAACCATCACAGTGGACGAGCTTCCCGGTCGATACACTGACGAATCTCGGCAGTCATCAGACAGAAGCGGGCGACGTTCTTGCAGCACCTACAGCTTCTCCAGTCGGTGAAGTTGAACGTGGAGATCAAGTGACATTATCAGGTGAAGGAACGATTCATTATACGGTCGATGGCACGACACCAACTGTCGACAGTCCGGTGTACACGTCACCGATTACAATCAACGATGAAGTGACGATTCAAGCAGTTGCCGTCAAGGACGGTAAAACGTCAGCGGTTTCGACATTCAAGTACTATATCGCACCACCAATCACGAAAATCAGCAACATCCAAGGTATTGCGCATACGTCGCCTTACGCAGATCAACTCGTCCGAACGACAGGTGTCGTCACGTACGTCGTCGATGCGAACAACTTCTACATGCAAGATCCGAATCCGGATCATGACAGCCGGACATCGGAAGGGATTCTAGTCTATGCGAAAAACCATGGTGCTGCTGTTGGACAACAGATCGCGACGACAGGATATGTCAAAGAGTGGTTACTTGGCGGATACAGCGATAAAGCAGATACAGACCTTGCTGTCACGGAAATCAGTACGGTCAATCTCGTGAAGGGGGCGCTTAATGAAGGCTTACCAGCAAGTATCGTTCTTGGTGATAAAGGGGTCTTGATTCCGACGCAAGTCGTCGACAATGATTCCTTCGCGCAGTTTGATCCAAAAGAAGATGCGATCGATTTATACGAAAGCTTAGAAGGTATGCGTGTCGCTTTACCGAACGCAATCGTCACAGGGCCGCAAGCAAACCGAACAATCCCAGTTCGGACACAAACAGACGCAAACAAGGTCTACACAAAACGTGGCACACCAATCCTGACGAAGGATAATGTCAACCCAGAACGTCTCTTTGTCGAGATGGGCAGCTCGTCGTACCGTGCGAAAGCTGGTGATACATTCGATGGAACAATCGAAGGCGTCATGAGCTATAACTATTCGGCCTATAAAGTACTCGCCAAAGCAGCGGACCTTCCGAAACTCGTCACGAGCGAAGTGGAGCGTCAACCGACGAACATCAAGACGGGGGAATCACGCTTGACGGTTGCTTCGTACAACGTCGAGAACTTCGCCTCAACGGCAGACACTGGAAAAGTCGATCGTGTCTCAGAAGGCATCGCGACATTCCTGAAGACGCCGGACATCGTCGGTTTGACAGAAATGCAGGATAATGATGGTGCGACGGATAGCGGAACAGTCGACGCATCAAAATCATTCGAGACATTGATTGCAGCAATCGAAGCAAAAACAGGTGTCCGCTATGCCTATACGGACATCGCGCCTGAAGATAAGAAAGACGGTGGACAGCCGGGTGGAAACATCCGTGTCGGATTCCTTTACAACCCGGCGCGTGTATCGCTCGCACCAGGTGAAAAAGGTGGTGCAACGGAAGCTGTTGCGGTGGAGAACGGCAAGCTGACGAAAAACCCGGGTCGCATCCAGCCGACGGATCCGAACTTCGCCAGTTCTCGAAAACCACTCGTCGCGGAATTCCTCTTCAACGGTGATTCGTATCACGTCATCGTCAACCACTTCAACTCAAAAGGTGGCGACGGAGCTGACTTCGGTAAGAACCAACCGGTCGTACGTAAGAGTGAAGTCCAGCGTCATGCGATCGCGAACATCGTCCAAGATTTCGTCTCTGAATTGAAAACGGAAGTCAAAGACTCGAACGTCGTCGTTCTCGGTGACTTGAACGACTTCCAGTTCTCAGAAACGCTAAATATCCTGAAAGGGAAAAACCTCTGGAATACAGTCGATGATCTTCCAGAATCCGAGCGATACTCTTACGTCTATAACGGAAATGCTCAAGTGCTCGATCACATCTTGATCTCGAACAACTTAAAACGTTATACGTCTTCTGATATCGTCAACATCAACTCGGAGTATATGGAAGCAGACGGTAGCGCGAGTGACCACGATCCGGCGATCATCTCGATTCAAGGTGCAGAGACAGCCGTTCCGGTCAAAGGCATCGCAGAAATCGGAAAATGGCGTGCCGTTCAAAAAGGAAAACATATCTTCCTCGAATGGAAATTAGGTCGTCATTGGTTAAAAGCGAGCGGAACAACTGGAGAGCAACAAGGTGAGTTGCTCGCACTGCGTGTATCGCAAGATCGACCATATATTCAAGTGAAGACGAAAAAAGGAAAAACGATTTGGTTAGAACTTTCTCATTTCTATCGTTTGAAAGAAACAACGAAATATCAATGATGAAAAGCGGACTTAACGGTCCGCTTTTTTGCGTGACGAGAAAAAGAGAGAAAGAAAAGAAAGTGTGCTAATCGAAAGTGTCGAGATTAACGCGACAGGAAGAGGGATGACGCGGAACATATACGTGAAGTGTACCATGATCAAAAATAGGATAATGGCGAGACCAGGAATGAATTGTTTGCAAAGCAACATACCAGAACCAGGAACGAGTAACTCAAAACCGAGTCGTTGATTCAATCGTACATCTTCGTGTGCATTCGCTAAACTGAATGAAACCGTCAACACGACGAGAATCATCCATCCAGAAAATAAATATTGCTGAATCGGTAAAAAGGCGATGGACTCATAAATGAAATACAGTAAAACCATAGGTCAACTCCTTCATTTCATTATGTTATTTGGAAAAGCATTGAAAGTTTGGCTTACGAATTCTAATGATACCGAGTAAGAATTCCGAGAGCAATCAAAAATCTCGAATGATGAAATAAAAGAATGTTCACACATTTTAAGAAAAGGGAAAGATGGTTTAGTATATGTACTAAATACTTTTAAGAATCCTCTTAACGAAAGCATTTTAATAATATGAGAACGTTCTCATAAAACGTGTCTAATTTGTGAACGGAAAATGTGATTTAGACAATTAAGAGCCAATGACTGTTCGAAAGAATCATTTTCTTTTAAAATAAAGGTAATGATTAAAGGAGGCGAAACGAAGATATGAAAAAATGGTTGATCGTCGGAGTAGCAGCAGTAGCTTTTTTCGGCTACGAGAACATTCCAATGGAACAGGCAGAAGCCGATTATCCGAAAAGTGGCGGCAAGCTGATTGATCGATATAGCAGTGAATATCCAGGTTACGACTGGGAAGTCAGGCGAACGTCCAGCGAAGAATTCGTATCGTTGACGAAGGACGGTAAGGAATACGGAAAGTACCGATTTAAAAATGGTATAACAACGCAAGGGGCAGTCTTGAACAAGGATACGGAATCATCGCTGAAGAAAAAAGGATGGACCGCAGTGAAGTCCTACCGTAAAGGCAACACGAACTACATGTTGAACCTGGATCATGCAGCCGTCTATGAGAAGAAGGGGAATTACGTCACCTATTTCTTCGACCAACATGATGGGAATAAGGTGAAAGCGACACTGTCGATTCCGAAAGACGTCGAAGCGAAGAAAAAGGGTTTCTATGGTACGGCTTCGAATGCGTTACGAACGACGGATGAGAAGCTGATGCTACGATTGATGAACTGGGAACGGGCTGACTACAAGTTAAATCCGTTGGCTCCGTATACGGCACTGAAGCCAGTGACACGCGGTCATAGCGAAAATATGGCGAAGAATAATTTCTTCGCACATACGGATCCGCAAGGGCGTGATCCGTTCGACCGGATGAAGCGTGAAGGAATCAGGTTCAGCTATGCTGGTGAAAATCTATCAATGGGCTATCCGAATGTCTTTGCATCACATTGGGGCTTAATGAATTCAAAAGGGCACCGAGAAAATATTTTGAAAAAAGAGTACAAACAAGCTGACATCGGTGTGGCTTTCCGGAGTAACGCGCCATACTTCACGATTAATTTCCGAACACCTTAAAATAGAAAAATGGAGGACGATATTTCACGATGTCGTCCTCTTTTTCATGAAGCGATGTGTTTTACACTAAAGGCAGGAGGTGGGGATGTTGGAAATCCGTCGATTGAATCCAGAAGATGCAGTACTCTATAAAGCGTTGCGATTAGAAGCCTTACGAAACCATCCTGAGGCATTTGGCTCTGATTATGAATCAGAAAAAGATCGATCCGTCGAACGGTACGCAACTCGTCTTGAAAGCGAACAGTCGATGACGTTTGGTGCGTTTCATGAAAATGAACTCGTCGGTGTCGTCACTATCGTCTGCTCCGAGCCGTTCAAGATGCGACATCGAGCGAATGTATTTGCGATGTACGTCACGCCACGCGCCCGAAAACAACAGGTCGGACGACACCTTGTAGAAGAGGCATTACGTACATTAAAGCAGCATCCTGTAATTGAGCAAGTCCATCTCTCGATCGTCCGGACGAACGAAGCTGCTAAAGCGTTGTATCGGTCGCTTGGTTTTGAATCATACGCGATTGAACCACGGGCGCTGAAAATCGATGATACCTATCATGATGAAGAACTGATGTGGTATCGGTTCTAACACCAAACGACCGGAATTCAAAGAGATGATCTCTCCTTGAATTCCGGTCGTTTTTTACATCAGTTTGCCCATTCAGGCTTGCTGAAGCCTTTGAATGATTTTTCGATAACTTCATTGAAGGCGTCCGATTCGACGGCTGCTTTTAAGTCTTTTGCGACTTGTTTGTCCGCATCTTTCGTTTGGACAGCGACGAGGTTCCGGTATTGTTCGTCCATCGTCTCAAGTGCTAACGCATCAAGTAAGTCGAATTTCGCAGCAAGTGCGAAGTTCCCTGGAACGGCTGAGATATCGACACTTTCGACAGCGCGTGGCAGTTGAGCCGCTTCGAGTGGTTTGATGACGAGTTTCTTCGGATTCTTGACGATATCTTTTTCTGAAACGGTCAGAGGATCAGCATCCGGCTTGAGTTCAATCCACCCTTGTTCCGCAAGCAAGTTCAGTGCCCGTGCTTGGTTCGTCGGATCATTCGGCGTCGCGACTTCAGCACCTGTCTTGACGTCGTCAAGTGTCTTCGCTGTTTTACTGTATAGTCCCATCGGTGCTGTCGGAACCGTGATCAGTCCTTTTAAGTCGAGATTCTTTTCTTTAGAAAACGTTTTTAGATAGATCGAGTGTTGGAACAAGTTGGCGTCGATATTGCCGCTACCGAGGGCGATGTTCGGTTGAATGTAATCGCTGAACTCGACGATTTCGACTTTATAGCCTTTCTTTTCGAGTTGTGGCTGAATCGCTTGTTTGACCATGTCGCTATACGGACCGCTCGTCGCCCCGATCTTGATCGTCTTGTTTTTTTCATCAGCGCTGCTGTCTCCACATCCTGCGAGGACTCCTGCACCGAGTAAGGCTGTTGCTAAAAAGGCATATCGTTTTTTCATGATTCCACTCTCCCTTTGTATGTGTGATTAGCGTTTATCTGTTTTTCGCGCCAGTTGATTGCCAAGTGCTTGAATACTTTGAACGATGACGATGAGCACGACGATCGTCACGATCATGATGAGATTATCGTAGCGATAGTAACCGAAACGGATCGCGAGGTCACCGACACCACCGCCGCCGACGATACCAGCCATCGCTGAGAAGCCAATCAAGCTGATCGTCGTTAATGTGATGCCCTGAATGATGCCAGGGAGTGCTTCCGGTAAGAGGACACTGACGATGATCCGCAATGGTTTCGCCCCACAGGCTTCCGCTGCTTCAATCAAACCAGGCGGAATCTCGCGGAGTGATGTTTCGACAAGGCGTGCGAGAAACGGAATCGCTGCGACACTAAGGCTGACGGACGCTGCCGTCGGACCGATTGTATTGTCGAGTAAGAACTTCGTCAACGGAATGAGGGCAACCAGCAAGATGATGAACGGTAGCGACCGGACGATGTTGACGACGAAGTCAAGAACACGGCGGACGGCAAGGTTTTGAAAAAATAATCCGCGGTCGGTGACGAACAAGAGAATTCCGAGCGGAATCCCGACGACCAATGCGAAAGCAAGTGAAATTCCGACCATCCATGCTGTCTCGCCGAGTGCCTTCAAGAGCTCAGGTAACATCGTTTGAATACGATCAAGCCACATCCTGAATCACCTCGAGTGCATGAAGTTCCGTCGCGAGCCAGTCGAGGGCAAGAGCGATTTGATTGGATGATCCCGTCAAGCTGACAATGAGGACACCGAAGGCGACGTCTTGAATGTAGTCGACCTTGCCGTGCAAGATACTGACTGAGATATCGTAACGGCGGATCGCTTCTGATAACGTACTCTCACCGGTCTTTTCGCCCGTGAACTGCAAGCGGATGATCTTGCCTGGGGTTGCCTGTAAAATGCGTTCCGGCAATTCGATTTGTAGTGCCGTATCGACATAATGTTGCGTCACCGGATGCTTAGCTTGACTGAACAAGTCATAGGTTGAGGCGACTTCAACGACTTCACCTTGTGACATGACCGCGACACGATGGCAAATCTGTTTGACGACATCAATCTCATGCGTGATGAGGACGATCGTCAACCCGAGTCGTTCATTCAAATCCTTCAGCAGTTCAAGGATCTGTAGTGTCGTAACGGGGTCAAGAGCGGATGTCGCTTCATCACATAACAAGACGGTCGGATTGTTTGCGAGTGCCCGGGCAATCCCGACGCGCTGTTTCTGCCCACCGCTTAATTGACTCGGGAAGTTCGTCTCAAATCCTTCAAGTCCGACGAGCGAGACGAGTTCGCGAATCCGCTCCGGGAAATCTGCTCGTTTGACGCCAGCGGCCTTGAGCGCAAAAGCGATGTTATCCGCGACGTTGCGCGACTGGATCAATTGGAAATGCTGAAAGATCATTCCTGTCCGCAAGCGAAGTTGACGCAAATCTGCTTTTGACATCCCGCCAAGCGAGACACCGTCGACCTTGACGGTTCCTTGTGTCGGATGCTCGAGCCCATTGATTAGGCGAAGCAACGTACTTTTACCGGCACCAGACTCGCCAATGATTCCGAAGATTTCTCCTTTTTGGATCGTCAAATCGACATCCCGTAAGGCAAAAATCGGGGTCCGGTCTCGGACGAACCGTTTTGTAATGTGTTTGAATTCAATCATCCGCTCATCTCCTCATACAAAAAAAGTCGCTTTTTCCTAGTAGCAGAGCAACCAGAAAAAAGCGACGAAAGTGTAAGATTTCGTAACTTATCTCTCAGAATGAAAATCATTCTGTAGGATGTGGCACCGTTCCTTACAGGTGGTTGCCGGACGTCGTTGGGCCTAATCCCTCGGTCGCTCTCGATAAGTAGTTATGCTGTTGGGATTTACTTTAACGGAAATGATTCCCATCTGTCAAATGTTTTTTCAGAATTATTCCGCAACAGGTGTCCGGAATAGGTTGAGCGTTCCGATTCGATCGACGGCTTCTTCTAGACGTTCGACGTCAGCAATCAAGCTGATCCGGACGTAGCCTTCACCGTGTTCGCCGAAGAAGGATCCAGGGGTCACAGCGACGTGCGCTTCGTCAAGTAGATGATCGGTGAAGCTCTGGGACGTGTAACCTTCAGGAACAGGAAGCCAGACGAAGAAGGAACCGCCCGGGCGTGGTCCACTCCAGCCGATTGCATCAAGTTTTGCGAACAACGCATCGCGTCGTGTTTCATACAAGCGACTTAACTCACGGACGCACGTCTGGTCACTCGTGAGGGCGACGGTCGCCGCATGCTGAATCGGTGTGAAGGCACTGACGTAGAGATGTTCTTGGTACGTTTCGATGCTTGAGATGACGGACGGATTTCCGATGGCAAAGGCAATCCGGAAGCCGGACATGTTGAAGCGTTTTGAGAGTGAGAATAGCTCGATTCCGACGTCTTTTGCCCCTTCCGTCTGCAAGAAACTTCGCGTCGGACCATCGAAACTGATACCGCCGTATGCTAAGTCATGAACGACACAGATATCATGGGCATCGGCGAAAGCGACTGTCTGTTCGAAGGCTTCTGCCGTCGCGGTCGCACCCGTCGGATTACTCGGGTAGTTGAGGAACAACATCCGGGCACGCTCAACGTCCGTCGTATCAAGTAAGTCATAATCCGGCAAGAAATCATTTTTCTCGAGCAACGGAAGCGTAATCGGGTAAGCGCCAGCAAGTGCTGCACCAGACAGGTAATCCGGGTATCCTGGATCCGGGACGATGACACCTTCTCCAGGGTTGACGATCGTCTGCGGTAAGGCGACGATTCCGGCTTTACTGCCGAGGAGAATCGCGACTTCCGTTGCCGGATCGATCGTGACACCGAATTCAGTCGCGTAAAAGTTTGCGACAGCTTGTTTTAGAAAATCATGTCCACGAAATGGTGGATATTGAAGGTTCGTTGGCTCGTCGATGGCTTGTTTTAAGGCATCGAGAATATGTACAGGCGTCGTTTGGTCGGGTGTTCCTTGACCAAGTGTGATGACATCATGTCCGGCAGCTTTTACAGCACCGATTCGGTTCGCAAGTTCAGCGAAGACGGGAGCAGGAAGCCGATCAATGGCGATGGATGGAGCGAAATGTTTCATGGATGAATGCCTCCTTCGTGGTATTGTCGTCAAGGATAACGAATATTCAGTCAAAAGAAAAGAACTTTTTCGAAATTTAAAAAAATTGTCGGATAAACAGGTACAGATAAGTGGAGCGGGAATAAAGAGTAGGGAGAGGAGTGGGAAGATGAAGCGAGCTAACTGGAAAGAGGCAGTCGTCTATCAAGTCTACTGGCGTAGCTTTAAAGATTCGAACGGGGATGGGATCGGTGATTTAAGAGGTGTCATCGAGAAGCTTGATTACATCGCTTCACTTGGTGTCGATGTCGTGTGGCTGAATCCATGTTATCGTTCCCCGGACGTCGATAACGGCTATGATATTGCCGATTATTACGAGATCATGAAAAAAGCGGGAACGATGGGAGATCTCCAGGAGTTGATCACGGCTGCTCATGCCCGTGGATTAAAGATCATTCTCGATTTAGTCGTGAACCATACGAGTGACCAGCATGCCTGGTTCCGTCAGTCATGTGAGCGGATCAACGATAAGGATGACTGGTACATCTGGAAAGACGGCACGAAAGAGACGCCTCCGAACAACTGGCGCTCGTACTTTGCGCCAAGTCCGTGGACGTGGAGTGAAGAGCGCGGGCAGTATTATTTTCATTCCTTCGCCAAAGAACAACCGGACTTGAACTGGGAGCACCCAGCTGTGAGGCAAGCAATCTACGATATGATGAACTGGTGGATTGCTCAAGGGATCGACGGCTTCCGGATGGATGTCATCAACTTGATCAAAAAACGGTCGTTCGAGGATGTCGCCAATCCGTTTGATCTCTCGTACCTTGGGAATCAGCCAGGTGTGCATGACTTCTTGCAGGAGATGCATGCGAATGTTCTCGCTGGTAAAGACTTGTTTACAGTCGGTGAGATTCCGTTCGTCGGTCCAGAAGATGGACTGTTATATGTCAGTGACGAACGAAAAGAACTCCGGACACTGTTTCACTTCGAAATCGCGGACGACATGGAAGCGATGGATCTCTTACGATTCAAGGAGATTCAAAAACGCTGGTACGACGTCTTATACCCATTAGGTGTCAATTCACAGTTCCTCAACAACCATGATCATACACGACAAGTGACGCGCTTCGGCAGTGAACGATACCGGGTTGAGAGTGCGAAACTACTCGGTTTGATGTTGCATACGTTACCGGGCATTCCATACGTGTATCAAGGAGAAGAGATCGGGATGACGGGGATTCGCTTCTCGGATCCGTCGCTTTATCAGGACGTCGCCTTTCGGAATCGATACGCGGAGCGCGTCGCTGGCGGAGAGGACCCAGAGGTCGTGCTCTCATCGATGCAGTTACTTGCGCGCGATAATTCCCGTACACCGATGCAGTGGGACGATACACATGCAGCTGGCTTTACGAGTGGTAAACCATGGTTAGCGGTCAATCCGAATTATACGGACATCAATGTCGCGCAGGCAGAAGCAGATCCATCGTCCGTGCTTGCTTTTTACAAGTCGCTGATTCAGATGCGAAAGGATCATCCGATTATGGTCTACGGTACATACCGAGACTTAGCGCTTCATGATCCGTATCTCTATATCTATGAGCGGGAATTAGAGGGAGAAGTCTGGCGGATCGTCCTCAACGTACATGATGAACCGATGCAGACCGCCCTCGTCTTACCACAGGAAAAGTTGCTCATATCAAACTATCCGGGTAGCCCGGATATCTTGCGTCCTTACGAAGCACGCGTCTATCGTTATACTGTTACAGAACAGACGTGAGTCGTCTGTTGAAAAGAAAAACATCCGCGGACATGTCAGGAACACGTTCGCGGATGTTTTTTCATATGCGTACATTACTTGAAAGGTGATGTTTTTTTCGTCTGTAAGACGTGAGAGAATCGATCGACGGCTTGGCGCATCTCGTAACTCGGTCCGAGAAAGAGCGGACCATGTCCGACAGCGAGTATATCCGGAGACAGTTCCGTCAGTTGATCAGCCGAGCGAAGGGCGACGTCCGGATCCCATGTTGCGAGTGCAGGGAACGGGAATTGCCAGCGGACGTCACCGGAGACGGCGAGTCCTCCTTGCGTCTGAAAAGCATCTCCGGCGATCAACGTCCGGCTTCCTTCATGCCAAAGTGAGATCGAACCAGGTGTATGACCGGGTGAGGCGATGACACTGAGACTTCCGACTTGTTGACCACTCTCGAGCAAGCGATCCGGACGTGTTTTGATGTTTTTCGGAATACCACCTTTTAAAGGTGTCGTTTCGCCTTCGCGTAGCGTCTCGTCCCCACTGAGCAATGCAGCATCGCGATAACTGATACAGACTTGAGCGAGAGGAAAGGCGTTCGCAAGGAAATCAAGCGAACCGACATGATCGGCATGCGCATGAGTCAGGATGATTGCACCAAGCGGTTTCTCTTGCTTTCGAATATAGTGATAGAGCGCCTTTGCGTTGATCCCGAGGCCGGCATCAATCAATGTCAAACTGTCTGCTTCTTCAAACAGGTAGCAGTTGACCGGGAAAAAGGATGGGGTCGTCTGCAGTTGGTGTAAACGTTCGATTGTCGTGACACGCATCGGCTTCACTCCTTCAAAAAAATGAATAGTTTTCTTCTTTAGTATCGTCTGTTTTTTTAGATGCGTCTAGACGCATTATGTGGAAAAAGAGGCATCACCTGTAAAAAGATGATCCCTCTTCTATGAATCATTCAAATGTCACAGCGAAGACGGCACCGGCATGTGGTGCATCATCTCCGTCGGCAGCCGTCGTGACGAGCAATCGATCTTCATAGAAAATCGGGCACGTCGGATTCGAAACAGGGAAGTCGACATGATCGAGTTTTTCACCAGTCGCAAGATTCCAACGGGTGATGCATGATCCAGCATAATGCGCGATCCAAGCATGACCTTCCGCGTCCTTCGTCATACCATCCGGGAACCCTTCTTCTTCTTCAAGGTCAACGGCGACACGTTTATTGGAAAGTGGTGCGTCCGGAGCGTAGTCAAAGGCATAGACTTTTTTTGTCGGTGTATCGATGTGATAGAGCGTCTTGCCATCTTCTGACCAGACGAGTCCATTCGAGTTCGTCAAGTCTTCGTGCAAGACATCGATGGAACCGTCATGACGCAGACGGAACAATCCAGCAGTCTTACCGTCTTCTTCATTAATGCTACCAGCGACATATTGTCCAGTCGGATCGAGCTTTCCGTCATTCATTCGGTCGGAATCGGGCAGTGACAGTTGATGCTCAAGAGACAGATGACCTTCCTTGAGATCAAACGTCCCAAATCCGTGTTCAGCCGTGACACGTAATAAGTCTGGAGCGTCCGTCAAGGCAATTGATGTGATGGCGCTTGGTAACGTGTACGGCTTGAGTGCTTCTGTGGCAAGGTCATATGAAAAAAGAAGTTGATTCGGAATGTCGACAAAATAAAAGCGTTTTGTTTTCGCGTCGTAGACAGGAGATTCACCTGTCTTACACGCGACATCAATAAATACAGATACACTCATGAAAAGGCCTCCTACATCATGTATGAATAGATTCATATGTTGATTGCAACATATGTGGCTTAAAAGGAATCAGTTAACTACTTTCTATACCTGTTATGAATAAAAATAAACCTCTCCTAAATTAATTATGTCATTTATTTACTAAAAAAGGCATAATATATAACGGAGGTGTGTTATGTTCAAGAAAATTTGTATTTTATTAACAACTTTTTGTCTTTTTCAATCTGTCTCTACCACTCAGGCAGAAACGATTTCAAAAGGTGTGACCTATACGACAAAATCAGAAACACTTTCGGGTACACCACAGTTATTTCGACATATAACGGTTCAGCCCGATACCGGTAACTACTGGATGACGACGAAAGGACGAGATCGTGTATTAGCAACAGAATCTTTACCTTCTCAAGTTAGTCGCGTGACAGCGAGCGGGGGTCGTGTCGTAACAGCGATCAATGCCGATATGTATCGAGTAGCTTCGGGGTTACCGATTGGACTTCAAATTCAGCAAAATCAAGTACTGGTTAGTCATAGTGTAAAAGATTCTGCGACAAAATTCCCATCATTCATGATCAACGGACAAGGGAAACCAGAGATCGGGTCGTTCGGTATCATCGGATCTGCGACGACTGATACGAAGCGGGTAACGATCCACTCAGTTAACCGTAACGAGAACTTAGCGAATCGAATCGGTATCTTTAGTTCAGCTCATCATGCTTCAAAAATGCTGAAGCTAATTGAGCCGTCAGAAACGATGAAAAAAGAAATTGCTATCGTCTATTTAAAAGGAACCGCGACATCGGCGTTTACACTCGGGAAGAACTATCAATGGACCGTTGAATCGGTAGATACGACATTCCGTAAAGAAATTCGCTTACCCGATGCTGGAGTTGTCCTCGTCGGTCTCGGAAAACAAAAAGCGGCACTACTCGCACTTGTGAAAGCAGCAGAAGAAAAATCAAATGGTCTGTTATCAACACAATTAAATCTAGTTCAATTATCGAATCTTCAAATGCGTAACGATATTCAAGAAGCTGTATCCGGATATAACTGGTTGATTCAAAATGGAGTTGGATATAGTTTAGACAGCCTAGCATTGAACCATGACCGCTTTTTGATGCTCGCTCGTAAGGCGCGGACACTTATCGGTGCAACATCAAACGGGACAGTTCAAATTATTACGGTGGATCAAGCTCGTCTTGATTCAAAAGGGATTACGATGCTTGAGGCAGTGGAGCAAATGAAGCGTTTAGGTGTAACGTCGGCCCTCGCATTTGATGGTGGGGGATCGACAGAGATAATGGTCAGACGCGCTGGAGAGTTTTTACCTAAAACAGCGAACGTACCGGCAGATGGAAGAAGTCGCTCTATTACGAACGGTTTAATATTAGCCACTCATTATGTTCCATCGAATGTAGCGACGACGATTTTATTGACTGCCCCTAAAGAATTATATGTAGGTGAAAAAGGTGGATTTGGATTAAAGCTGACGGATGCAAATGGACAGCCTGTAGATGCAACGAAGAAATCGATTATTTGGAAAGGGACAGGTGTCAAAGGCTTACAAGTCACGGCACCGCTGACTCCTGGAAAATGGACAGGTACGATGCAAGTTGATCGTGCTAAACGAACCGTATCGATTCCAGTCACGAATCGCTTGACCGGTCTTACAGTCAATGGAGGGCGTCCGATCTTGTTAAAAGTAGGACAACGCCTCGCTATTTCATCAGAAGGATGGCTAAACGGACGACGTGTCGTAATCCCTGCTTCGCAACTCAATTACCAGGTTGCAAACGGAGCGACCGCATCGATTACAAAAGGGAATATTCTTGCAAAGAAAATCGGGAAGACAGAACTAACTGTCTCATCTGGAGGGAAGACGGTTCGACTACCGGTCACCGTCTCTGCTATGAAAAAAGAGGAAGTCATCGATTCCTTCGAACAGGGAGTCTACGAAGCGAAATCTCCTTATGTTTCGAGTTATGCTGTCCGTCTCAGTTCCTTACAGAAATCCAGTGGCAAACAATCACTTGAAATGACATACGATTATTCAGGGTGGAAGAAACAAAACGGAGCCATGTACATTAAAAAAGCATCATGGATCATTCCTTCTCCTGCCCGTGCATTGACGATGGATGTGTATGGAGATGGACGCGCGCCTTGGCTTCGCTCAGAAGTCAAAGATGCTGCAGGAAATCGACATGTCGTGGATTTCGTCAAGAAGGTAGATTGGAAAGGATTTAAAACGGTACAAGCGACACTCGATCCGACGTGGCCAACACCTCTTAAAATCGAATCGTTGTATTTTGTTGAAACGGATACATCGAAAAAAGGAACAACCATTAAGAGTAAGGTGTACTTGGATCAACTCAAAGTTTTATACTAAACCTAAAAAAAAAAACAGGGAATCGGATTTCAATGAAATCTTGACCCTGTTTTTTTTATCAGATAAAAATTACTCTGACGGGTGGTTTATAGTAATTAGCGACTTTTGACAAGAAGATTTACAGCTTCCTTCACAAGCTCTTCTGTCTGACCGTCACCATTTTGTTCGGCGTCTTTTACGCACTCAATTAAATTGGAGCTTACGACGACACCAATCGTACGATCAATCGCGGAGCGAGCAGCGGAAAGTTGAGTAATGACATCTCGACAGTCTTGCCCTTCTTCCATCATACGAAGGATACCACGTAATTGCCCTTCGATTCGGCTGACGCGATTTTTCATTTTGCGATCATAATCCATATATGTTCCTCCGTTTCATAGTAGAACTAACGTCTGAGTAATACCTTTATGCTATGCCCATAACGGTATTACTGTCAATTCTATCGAATTTTAAGATATACTTTTCTTGAAATCAGGGAATATGGATGTGGTGAGGAATTTACTTAGAAAATTGATGAAAACTAAAACGATTTGGTGTTAGCTCTCGTATACTATATGATGAAGCTGATATCAGGAGGAGGAAAAGGATGCATACTCAATCCGATGAATCGCTTTATCATCTGATGCGTAGCGGTGATGAACAGGCACTCGAGACTTTGTATGAGAAGTACGAGCGATTGTTATTTTCATTCGCCTATCGCTTTACGAATAATGATCGATTGTCTGAAGAAGTCATTCAAGAAGTATGGATGAAAATTTGGAATGGTCGTGTTGATTTTGATACACAAAAAGGAAAGTTTTCATCTTGGATTTTGACGATCACGCGTAATGCGGCTCTTGATTGTTTACGTCGTGAAAAACGACAACCGACGATTGAAGTTGAAGAACGAGATGGCGGATATGATGAACCTGTTGAGCGGACCGTCATGCAACGCGAAACTGCAGCGGAAGTGCGGGGCGCCGTAAGTGAACTAAAATCAGAACAACAGGATTTGATCGAACTAGTCTATTTTCAGGGACTAACGCAACAACAAATCGCAGATCAACTTGACTTACCACTCGGAACAGTCAAAACACGTATCAGAAGTGCGATTCAAGCATTAAGAAAACGATTAGATGGGAGGGAACGAGATGGAAGAACGTTGTCATGACTTGATCAATTACTTCAATGGAACACTCTCTTCAGCAGATCGCGACGCGTTCGAAGCGCATCTTGCGACGTGCGAAGAATGTCGCGAAGCACTTTTAGAAATGGAAGGACTCATGCTTCCCATCGCTGAATCGCTTCCGGAGCGTCCTGTTCCTGTAGGAATGAAAGCACGTATTCTTGGAGAAGTTCTTGGTTCAACAGAGACGGAGTCTCCTAAAGAAGAACCGATGACTACTCCAGTAGACATTAAACAAGCACGTCAGCAACAAACGAAGAAAAAGAGTGTCCCACTTGGCTGGTTGATGAGCATTGCTGCCGCCCTTATTCTTTCACTTGGTGCGAATGCCTACTTTTTGTCACAGGAAGAAAGTACAGATACACCGGAAACACTGGCGATGGATGAAATTAAAGGAATGGGAAACTTTGAAAGCAACGAGTCGATCAAGGGATCAAGCATGGTATTTACACAAAACGATAAGTCGTATATGCTCGTTCAATTGAAAGATCTGCCTCCATTGAAAAAAGGAGAATTGTATCAATTATGGACCATCAAAGGTGAGACACCGACTGCGAACGGTATTATTGAAAAAGACGGCGAAGCAGCAGCGGTATTTCAACTCAAAGGTAATGGTGACGTCGATGCTGTAGCAATCACTGTCGAACCAGAGCCGGATTTAGCGAAACCTACGGGAGAAATCGTGGCCTCAGTTGCACTTTAACTTAAAAAATACGAACGGATTCGTCTACGACGAATTCGTTTTTTTGTGCGTTTTACATTAAGAAAAAAAGACTAAAAAATAGAAAATATCAATTAAATCGCATGAAATGCAAGTTTCGACTGAAAATATACTTCATAACCGTCGATACTAAGAAGAAAGTCAGTTCTATAAGGAGAGGCCACATACAATGAATGAATGGATTATTTTAACAAAGCACTATGAAGTGGGCTTAGTTGTACTGTCGGTACTCGTCGCGATCATTGGATCGTATGGATCGCTTGAATTAAATCGACGTTTGGCTAAGGCGACTTCTTTGAAAAAACGAGCGTTATTCTTATCTTCTTTGACGATGGGACTATCGATTTGGGGGATGCATTTCGTTGGTATGGGTGCTTTCGCTTTACCCGTCACGGTTCGTTATGACTGGATTTTAATGTTCTTATCCGTCATTCCAGCTATTTTAGCTGCCTTCATCGCCTTTTATCTACTCTACTCATCAGCGATTACACGAAACAAAGTCATTTTAGCAGGTTCTTTGATGGGCGTAGGTATTGCGATGATGCATTATCTTGGGATGATGGCAATGGATTTTGGTGGCGCGATTCGTTATGAAACAGGGTTGTTCGCTCTATCCATCCTAATTGCGATCACTGTAGCATATGTTGCCTTGTTACTCTTACATCGTCTACGACATGTTGATAAGAAAAGAATTCTTATTCCCATTGCGATTGTAATGGGCTTTGCTATCTCTTCCATGCATTATGTAGGTATGTTAGGAACATCTTTTTGTATCCCGATTGATCAAGCAGGACGTATTGGTGATGGTCCTATTACATCGAATATTTTAAACGATGTAGCCATTCCGGTATTTTTGATTTTGATCTTAATCGCTGGACTCTATATTCATTTAGAACGACGTGCCTTACAGATGATGGCATATACTGATCATTTGACCGGTTTGCATAACCGTAGATGGTTAGATCACCATATGATAAAAGTAGATGCGCATTACGGAAAGTCTAAAGACGAGATGGCGATGGCTATACTTGACCTGGACGGGTACAAATGGGTCAATGATACGTTTGGTTTTGATAAAGGAGATGCCGTCATTCGTGAGTTTGCAGATCGGATGCGTGCGTCCTTATCGGAAGATGAAGCATGTATTCGTTATAATGGAACGCAGTTTTTTCTTATCAAAAAAGTACCTACTGATGCATTACTTCGTACTTTCGAACAAATTTTAGAAGATATTCGACAACCGATTCACTTAGATGATCAACCAATCCATTTGACAGCAACGATGGGTGTCATCTTACCGGATATGGGAGAAACGTTAGAAATGCGAATTGGTCAAATGGAAAGTGCTCTCCGGGTCGGCAAAAACGAAGGAAGAGATCGATTCATCGTGTACGATGATTCCCTGCATTCCGACAAAAGAGAGCAATTGATCGTCGGTTCCTTACGCCGGGCGATGACGGATTTCAAGGAGTTCGCTCTCGTCTACCAACCGAAGATCGCACTCGCGACAGGCAAGGTGGATCAGGCGGAAGTTCTAATTCGCTGGAATCATCCGAAGTTCGGTTTCATCTCACCGGCGGAATTCATTCCACTTGCTGAAAAGTATAGTTTAATTCATCGTTTGACCGAGTGGGTGTTGAAGGAGACCGTTGCACAGATGGAGATTTGGAAGAAAGAAGATTATTTCATTCGCCAAGTCTCGGTGAACTTATCCGCGATGCATTTCCGATCGGAGTCGCATAATATGATGATTAAAGAAATCGTTCATCATTCCTTGAAGAACGGAAGTGAATTGCAACTACAACTCGAAATAACGGAAACGTCCGTTATGGAGAATCTGGACCGGGCGATGACGATGCTTGGTGAATTGAAACAGCTTAGTCTGACAATCGCTCTCGATGATTTTGGAACGGGTCTATCGTCGCTAACGCACTTGAAGCATTTGCCGATCGATATCTTAAAAATCGACAAGTCGTTCATCGATGAAGTCCCACATGACGAACGGGGAACAGCGATTACGGAAATGATCATCCAGCTTGCGAAGAGTCTTGGGATCGAAGTCGTCGCAGAAGGTGTCGAAACGCTCGAACAGCATCTCTTCTTGAAACGCCTCGGTTGTGATTATGGACAAGGCTATTACTATAGTAGACCGATGCATGTGAAGGATTTAAATCAGCAAGCGATCGAAGAGACCGTTCTAAATGTCGGATAAGGCAATCCAAACATGACTTTCGTTCGTATACTAGATAAGCATGCGAGGATGATGCATGCGACGTCTGGGGGGACGCAAAGCGCTGGGATATTACCAGCTCGTGCACGACGCAGACAGACATCTAGTACATTCAATCATACTCAGACCATCTAGCTTTCGACGCAGCACCTGTCTGTTCGAACACAAACAAAGGCAACTTCCACGACGGAAGTTGCCTTTTTCATTTGCGCTTATGAACGAACCGTCAGGACGCAGCCTGTTTGATCCGTCACGAGCACATTCGTATTGAAGTATTGGCCATCACTTTTTAGGATGAGCGCTTTTTTCTCCGCGTTGTAATCGAGTGTCATTTCTTGATCGAGGAAATGACTCGACCACCGCTTGACGAGAACGGGACCGACGTTTGAATCAATCGTCATGTCTTCGGATGTCGCTTCATCGACGATGCGAATACTGAAAATACCAGAGTTTCCGCAACCACAACCCTCTGTATCGTAATAGAGATGCAGTAGACCGGATACTTCACCGCGTAATTGGCGGATTCGCTCCTGAGCAGACGGTGTAAATGTAATGTTCATGGTCATTCACTCCTTTCCTTTATTATACGCCGTTTGAACGAGAAAGGAACGTCACTTGCTCACGCTGACTTGGCGGCGCATCCGAACGAGAAGGAAGATATAACCAGCTAACAATAAGACGACGCTACCGAGAACCGTCGTATCGACGAGACCATTATCGGACTCGAAATTAATCGCGATATACGCCCAAACGAAGACAAGCGGATAAATCGGATCACGGTTCGCAAACATGAAGAGAAGAGCGATGATGACTCCGACGACGAGTATGATCATCGTCCAACCCGCATCTCCAATTCCAAGCCAAGATGTTACACCTTCTGCATTGATCGTCAGGAAGATGTCGGCAATCGTCGCGACCGATACCCAGCCGAGGTAAAGCGAGAACGGTAGCTTAAAGCGTAATCCTTTCGTCTCACGGTCAATTTTTGAGTAGATGACGATCAAGGACAACAAGAGACCAACGATGACGACAACGGAGACAACGAACAGTTCAAACGTGAAGGAAACGATCCAGCCAGCATTAAACAGACAGCTGATCAAGAACCACGGTCCGATTTTCTTCGCCAGTTCGTGTTCCTTGAACTTCGGAATCGATTGTAAAATCAACCAGATGAGTAGAATCGTATAAATTAATCCCCAAATCGAGAACGCATACCCAGCCGGTTTGAACAATGTGATGATCGAATCAGAGATTCGTCCTGTCTTTCCACCATCAAGGGCGTTCACGGCAATCGTGAAGATGAAGCCGACCCAGTTGAGCCAAATCCATTTATTATTTTTCAAACAAAAAACCTCCTTTATTCTCTAAAGAAGGTTTACCCAAAAATCAAATTCATTAGTCATCACGGTCGGCGCGTCGGGTTCAAAAAGGACATCCCGATCGCTGGATTTCCTGTATGCGAACCGAGAACCGGTGTCAAGTCATCGATCCGGACACGCACATCGTATTGCGATTCGAGGCGTTGTTTCCACTCGAGTGCCAGGTCATACGCTGTCGCGTGGAATAGTGAAATATCCGTGACCTGTCCCCGTTCAATGATTGCGACAAGGTGATCAAAAATCTTCGAATGCGCTTTTTTGAACGTCCGGACGGTTTGATAAGGAACGATCTTTCCTTCCTCGAAGTGGAACAACGGACGAAGTTGCAACAAGTTACCGACGAATGCCTTCGTCGAAGAGATCCGTCCACCTGCTTGTAATTGATCGAGGTTTGCGACCGTGAATTCAATGTGATGATCGAAACGACGCTCGAGAATGATCTGTTCGACGGATTCGATCGAGTGTCCCGCTTCGACGAGTTCGATCGCTTCTGCTAGGAGTTGACCAGCCGGGTAAATGCCACAACGGGAATCAATCGCAATCAGACGAAAGCCAGCAATCTCTGCCCCTTGAACGGAAGCGTTGTACGTTCCGCTCAGTTCGCTCGATAAGTGAACAGCGAAGCCGACGTCGTAATCCTCTTTCAACCGTTCATAATGCTCGGTGAAGCTTCCGATTGAAGGTTGGCTCGTCGTTACCTTGTGTTTTGAGTCAATCCAGCTATAGACGGTCTCCGCATCAACGTCGACACCATCGACGAAACTTTCTCCATCCTTCATGACAAGTAAAGGGACGACCGAAAGATCATCGCGCTGAGCGATCGTATCCGGTAAAATCGTTGTACTATCAGTGATCCAAGCGATCCGCATAACAAGTTCCTCCTTAAATTAGTACCTGATATTAATTGTAGGTGTAAGCGTTCTCGCTGTCAAATGAACATTAAAAAATATCGAACGTTTTAGTTGATTAAATAATGAAATACGCTATAATCGGTACGTGATTAGTAAACTTTTAGTCATCTTATACTAAACTAAGCCGATGAGAGGAGGACGTCGATTGTACTCAATCGGTCAAAAAATCAAGAACCTCCGTCTTCAAAAGGGATTGACGCAAGAGGAACTAGGGGAAAGAACAGACCTGAGTAAAGGGTACATCTCGCAACTCGAACGGGAAATCAGTTCACCGTCGATCGAGACGCTGTTTCATCTCCTCGAAGTCCTTGGCATCTCACCGAAGGATTTCTTTGATGAGGATACACTCAATCAAAAAGTCGTCTATGGGGAAGAGGATGTCACGACATATGCCGATGAGGAACAGGGGTATCATGTCACGTGGCTCATTCCGGAATCGAATGAAAAAGAGATGGAACCGGTCCTGCTCACACTCGCGCCAGGGGGAGCATTCAAGACGTATGAACCATCAGGTGCCGAGACGTTCGTCTATGTGCTCGCAGGAAACGTCACGCTGACGCTCGGACGTCAGTCTTTTGTAGCAAAACAAGGAGAGACACTTTACTATAAGGCTTCAGAAATCCATCAACTACGCAATGAGTCAACACAAGAGACGAAGGTCCTCGTGACTGCGACTGACTCATACTTATAAAGGAGGAACTAGATTGGCAGATACTACGATCATTCAATTCAAGGACGTTACGAAACGATACGACGATCAGACCGTCCTCGACCAAGTCAGCTTCGAAATCGAACGCGGGAAGTTCTATACGTTACTCGGACCATCGGGTTGTGGGAAAACGACGATCTTACGACTGATTGCTGGCTTTTCGGAAGCAACAGAAGGGGACATCATCTTCAACGGAAAACGGATCAACGATGTACCGGCGAACAAACGTCAAGTCAATACGGTTTTCCAAGACTATGCACTCTTCCCGCACTTGAACGTTTTCGAGAACATCGCCTTCGGTCTTCGCATCAAGAAGGTGAAAGAAGCAGAAATCGCTAAACGTGTGACGGACGCGTTGAAGTTCGTCAACTTGTCCGGTTATGAGAAACGAGAAATCACCGAGATGTCAGGTGGACAGCGGCAACGTGTCGCGATTGCTCGGGCAATCGTCAATGAGCCGGAAGTCATCTTGCTCGATGAGCCACTGTCAGCGCTCGACTTGAAATTACGGACAGAGATGCAGTATGAGCTCCGCGACTTGCAACGTCGTCTTGGCATCACGTTCATCTTCGTCACGCACGACCAAGAAGAGGCACTGGCGATGTCAGATGAAATCTTCGTCCTCAATCACGGTGTCATTCAACAATCGGGCACACCGACGGATATCTATGATGAACCGATCAACCGCTTCGTCGCGGACTTCATCGGTGAGTCGAACATCATTCCAGGGCGCATGGTGGAAGACTATCGGGTCTGGTTCGCAGAAAAGGAATTCGAATGTGTCGACCGTGGTCTTGAATTGAACGAACCGGTCGAGATCGTCATCCGTCCGGAGGATCTCGAAATCACGAACGTGACCCAAGGGAAACTACAAGTCACCGTCGATTCGCAACTTTTCCGTGGCGTGCATTACGAGATCGCTTGTATGGATGAAGTCGGTAACGAATGGCTCGTCCACAGTACGAAAAAAGCGACGGTTGGTGAGCAGATCGGACTGACATTTGATCCGGAAGCGATTCACGTCATGCGACTGAACGAGACGGAAGAAGAATTCGATAAGCGTCTGGAATCCTACGACGGGGTGTTATGATGCAAAAATCACGTAACTGGTATCTCATCCCGTATCTATTCTGGATTGCCTTGTTCGTCATCGCACCGATCGTACTCGTCGTCTACTATTCATTCCTTGATTTGGACGGCAACTTCTCATTTGAGAACTACCAGAACTTCTTTACGTCGACCTATTTGACGATGACACTCAGCTCGTTCTGGTATGCCTTTTTGATTACAGTGTTTTCGCTCTTGATCGGTTATCCGACCGCTTACTTGTTGACGAAAACGAAGCATAAACAGCTGTGGCTACTTTTGATCATCTTACCGACGTGGATCAACTTGTTGTTGAAAGCTTATGCCTTCATCGGGTTGTTCAGTACGTATGGTCTTGCGAACCAAACGCTTGAAGCGATTGGAATTGGACGACAACAGATTCTCTTTACCGATTTTAGTTTCGTCTTCGTCTCGGTGTACATCTTCATTCCGTTCATGATCCTGCCGATCTTCAATGCGATTGAAAAACTGAGTCCGTCACTCGTCTTCGCTGCACGTGATCTTGGGGCGTCGAACTTCACGACGTTTCGGCGTGTCGTCTTCCCGCTGACGCTCGATGGTGTGAAGTCAGGCTGTCAGCTCGTCTTCATTCCGGCGTTATCGCTGTTCATGATTACGCGTCTGATTGCCGGGAACCGCGTCATCACGCTCGGTACAGCGATTGAACAGCAGTTCCTCGTGACACAGAACTGGGGCATGGGAGCGACGATCGCTGTCTTCCTCATCATCGCGATGGCGATCATCCTTGCCTTGACGAGTACGAAACGGAAGAAAGGAGCGACGACTTGATGAAACGTCTGAAACTAGCAAATCTTTATCTGATCGGAGTCTTCATCATTTTGTATGCTCCGATATTCTACTTGGCATTCTATTCGTTCAACAGTGCTGACAACATGACGAACTTCGATTCGTTCACGTGGGATTGGTACAAGGAAGTCTTCCAAGATTCACGTTTGTTGATCATCGTATTGAACACACTCGTCATCGCCTTGTTATCAGCTGCAATCTCGACGATTCTTGGCGTATTCGGAGCGATTGGGATTCAAGCCGTCCGTAAGAAACGGGTCGAGACGTCGTTGTTGACGCTCAACAGCATCTTGATCGTCAGTCCGGATGTTATCATTGGGGCATCGTTCTTGATCTTCTTCACGCTACTTGGCATCCAACTCGGCTTTACGTCAGTCCTACTGTCCCACATCGCGTTTTCGGTACCGATCGTCGTCATTCTCGTCCTGCCGAAGTTGCAGGAGATGAGTCCAACGCTCGTTGATGCAGCGCGCGACTTAGGCGCAAGCCGTTGGGATGTTTTGACGAAAGTTATCTTGCCGTATATCACACCGGGGATCTTCGCTGGCTTCTTTACGGCATTGACGTACTCACTGGATGATTTTGCGGTGACGTTCTTCGTGACAGGAAACGGCTTTACGACGTTGTCCGTTGAGATCTACTCACTTGCCCGTCAAGGGATTTCGATGAAGATCAACGCCTTGTCGACCGTCATCTTCTTGTTTACGTTCTTACTCGTCATCGGCTACTACTTCTTGAACCAACGAGCTGCTACGAAGCTTTCGCGACCGGAGGTGAAATGACCGTTGAAAAAATTGATTCAATTATTTGCTGCGATTTTCCTGATCTCGGGTGTCATTTTATTCACCTTGAATCAGTTAAATGAGACACAAGGGTATTCAGGGAAAAATGTCCTGAACATCTACAACTGGGGCGATTACATCGACCCAGCACTGATCAAACAGTTTGAGAAGGAGAGCGGCATCAAAGTCGTCTATCAGACGTTCGATTCAAACGAAGCAATGCTGACGAAGATCGAACAGGGAGGAACGACGTACGATATCGCTGTTCCGTCCGACTATGCGATTGCGAAGATGATCGATGAGAAGCTCGTCGTTCCGATCGATCATCAAAAAATCCCGAATCTCAAAAACATCGATTCGCGCTTTTTAGATTTATCGTTCGATCCGAACAACAAGTACTCGATTCCGTATTTCTGGGGAACGGTCGGTATCGTCTACAATAAAGACTTGATTGATGGGAAGAAACCGACGAGCTGGAAGGATCTCTGGGATCCGAAGCTAAAGAATCAGATTCTACTCGCTGACGGTGCCCGTGAAGTGATGGGGATGAGCTTGAATAGTCTCGGTTATTCGTTAAATGAAACGGATGAGTCGAAACTACAGGAAGCAAAAGCGAACTTGATGCGCCTGACACCAAACGTCAAGGCAATCGTCGGAGACGAGATTAAGTTATTGCTCGCGAATGAAGAAGCGGGGCTCGGTGTCGTCTGGTCAGGTGATGCAAACGAGATCATGAGCGAGAATGAAAATCTTGACTACGTCATTCCAAAAGAAGGATCAAACGTCTGGTTCGATAATGTCGTCATTCCGAAGACCGCGAAAAACGTCGAGGGGGCACATGAGTTCATCAACTTCATGCTGCGTCCAGATGTTTCAGCGAAAAATGCGGATTACGTCGGTTATTCGACACCAAACAAAGAAGGCTTAAAACTGCTCGACAAATCGGTTCGGACCGATGAGCGATTCTATCCTGATAAACAAGTCACCGATACACTTGAAGTTTATGAGAACCTCGGGAAGAAGATGCTCGCACATTACAATGAGTTGTTCCTAGAGTTTAAGATGCATAAGAAATGAGGAAGAACCTAGTGTCCCGCCGACACTAGGTTCTTTTTGTTTGCATGTATAAAAAATAAAAATAAACTTCCATAAAAAAACTATAAAAACTGAATAATTTTTTGAAATAGGGGAATCAGTTTATTATCAACGCTTTATATAGGCGCCGAGGAGGACATTAGCATGAAACAAGTCTTAGGAATCATCTTAACTGCCGCACTCACTGTCAGCATCGTGTCAGGCACTTCATATAATCAATCGGTCGAAGCAACAAAACAAACTGATGTAAAATGGCTTCAAGAAATTCAGACGCAAGCAAAACAAGCACATTCCCTCGATGGAAAAGTTGTTCTTGAAAAAACGACACTTGCGCAAGTACATAAAGCGTACAAAGGCGAAAAGAGCTCGAACTGGTGTCAAAGTGGAAATGGTCTTGCTTCAGCAGATCGTGCCCTTCACTACTGTTCAACGTATGGTGTGAAGGATGCAAAAGCGAAAGTCAGTGCCATCGTTTATGATCCGAAACAAGTCAAACGGACGGTTACAGTCAAGGAAGTCAAACAAGCCTATCCGACAGCTAAACTCGATAAAACGTTCAATGTCATGACCGTTTCCTCAAAACAGGTCAACATTTATCTAAATTTAAACTCTGACCGTACACAAGTCATGTCAATTCTAGTAAAATATAACTAATGAAAGGATGACCGATTCGGCCATCCTTTTTATTTAATCGTTTTATAGAGTGGTACGAGATGCGAATAGGTATTTCGAATCACATCTAACAACTCCTCGCGTGTCAATTCGCTCACTTGTTGTGCTGAAATGTGACGACCGACGAGGAATTCTGCTTTTTTGACATCATGGAAGCGTTCTAACCCTGAATGGATGTCGGTCTCGTGTACGGGAACAGCATCTTTTTTCATATGATCATATGAAATGACGAAGTCTTCAGGGAGTGTGGTTAGTAAATCCGTATGCTTTAGTAATTGTGAGGCATATTGTTGTTTGTTCGGCAACTCATAGATATAGGCGAGCCAAATGAACAGATGGTCATCAAACAGTCCGACTTGGAAGTGAGGATGCTTTTTATAGCCGCGTTTATCTGGTGAAAAAGCCATCCATGTATCCTGTGGCGGATTTACTTTGCGTCTAGCATGTTGTGCGATATGGACGTGCATGTCCTCTTCGATCGCGACGGTCAAGTCGGGCGTGATTTCTTGTCCGATATCGCGAAAAATCGGTTGGATGCGCTCGCGAATGGCATGCATTCGTGAATCAAGACCATCAATGTGAAACGTGTCAAAAGCATATTGAGTAAACGTATTTGTCATGAAAGATCACCTCTTTAATGAGTGTATCAAATGAAACGATTCAAGTTCGACATTTTGCTCAAAAAATTGAATAATAGAATTAACAATTTATTACAATTTTAAAAAATAGATTAAACAGGAAGGGGAAGTTCGAGTGCGCCGTTTTCAACAATATCTCCTTCGAAGCTGGGTCGTATTTTTCTTAATCGTGATTGGCATCGATCTTTTTGCGAAGTCTAAGGATTATAGCCTCAGCGTCGACTTGTTCACGTTTTTATTGATTGCCGCATTATCCACTATTTTTGTCGTCGATCCGGTTCGCCGACGACATATGAGCTTCACGTTTCATTTTGGTTTTGTATTGTTCACATTTTTAACGTATGGCATGCTTTCTGCTATTTGTGTAGGACAGGTCACCATGTTGATTTATCAATTACGTACGATTCATACACCAGTCGGAAGACGACGGATGCTACATAACTATCCGTTCAATGTTGCGCTAGAACTTTTCTTAATCGTACCAGCAGGTCTAGCTTATAATCTCTTAGGTGGGACGCATGGTGATGCCTTTCAATTAACTGACAACATCATCCCGTTGTTTGCGATGGTCGTTATTTTATGGATTGTCTTATTGCTGCAATACCAACTTTCACGATTTCTTTTGGGTGAAAATATTCCAAGTGATGTCATGTTTCAGCTGCTACGCTTCGAAGCAGTCGTCATCACGGCAGAACTACTCTATGGTATTTTCAGTACACTTGTCGTGCAAGGAAACGGGAATAGCGGGCTTGTAATGGCAGCGTTTGCACTTTTCATCATCAAGCGTTCTCTCGGTAGTTCGGTCCAAGCATCGGACCGAATTGAGCATTGGGAACAAATTGAACGTTTAAAAGAAGCGGCGTGGAAAGACGGTGACGCGCAATTTATCATCGAACGATACCTGCGACAGCTCAATCAATTCGTCAAACCGGATATTGCATGGATTAAATTCGATTTCGAAGAAGGACAACAAAGTGTCTATTATTCCTTAAAGGATGGGCGTAAATTAAAGGCGGACCATGTAGAAGGGAAGGTCATAGAGGAAATCATTGAAAAAGAGGAAGTTTTACTCTATGGTATGCAACAGGAGTGGGATATTCGATTGTATGATTGTTTACCAGAGGAAATTCAATCCGTCTTATTCATACAGCCTGAAGCAACGGAGACGATCAATTGCTCACTCTTACTTGCCTCTGAAGCCAGTGGAGAGTTTACGAAAGACTTTGGGTACGAGTTGTATCGCGCGTTGCGTGTCCTGTCATGGGCTGTAGAGCGCGCACATGAACGAGAGCGATTGCTGATTGATAGCCGGACGGATGCGATGACGAAATTACCCAATTATCGCGCGTTACAAGAGTGGGGGGATCGTCGAATCAAACAACGCGATCTGTATCCTTTCTCCGCATTGATGATCGATCTCGATCACTTTAAGCAAATCAATGATACGTACGGTCATGAAATCGGCGATGTCGTCCTATTTGAAGTAGCTAAGTTGCTGATGCAAGCGACGCGAATCACGGATCTCGTGGCTCGGTATGGTGGGGAAGAATTCGTCATCTTGCTTCCGAATACGGATCTAGAGTCCGCCCGCATCGTGGCAGAACGAATTCGTGAGACGTTGCATGCTAATCCGATAGTAGTCGAGGGTCATACTCTTGAGATTACAGCGAGCATAGGGATAGATACGCTGAAGGAACTGGGCGATCTAGCCAGTTTGATCCGAAACGCGGACCGTGCGATGTATGTCGGTGCGAAGTTCCAAGGACGCGATCGTGTCGCAGCGTATCATGAATGGAAAGAGAAAGTCATTTGAATCACACCAAAAAAAGATGGCGGAAACGTCATCTTTTTTTTGGTGAAAAAAAGCCTTTCCGTCTCGAAGATCGGAAAGGACTGAAGAATGGATGAGTTCATTGAGCTTGTTGTTTGTTGAGACGGATCTCATTTTCAATCGCATGAATCGCAGCCGACCAAGAGCCGTATCGGTGTAATAGAGCTTTCGTCGAGGGTTTATTGTTCCGTTTCGCCCATTCTCGATAGGCTTCAAATGAAAGAGAAAATCCGACTTCTTCGATGGCTTGACGAAGCGATGCAGCGAGTTCTGCTTTAGAATAGGTCACGCTGGCTTCAAGACCTGCTGCCGTACAGGCATCATGCCATGATCCGAACATCTTAACGATGTGATAGTGACTCGGCGCGTGGTGAACGGATTTTCGCCACATTTGATACTTTTTCAAGGTGATCGTCGATCCGACATCCTGCGCATAGCGATGAAACGATTTTAAGATCTCATCTTTTGTATACTTCGGCGCCCGCTCGAGTTCTTCGGGTTGCTGATCTACATTCCATTCGTAACCTGCTGCAGATAAAGCTTCAGGCCAAGACCCGAATTGACGAACGATATTCTCTGGCTGTGGCCAGTCATTGACGAGCGCATAACGACGGTAGACTGTACGCCTTGGACGATCCTGGATGAGTTCACCGACTGCGCGAATCGCTTCGATCATCTCGAGTTGTTCTTCCGTATAACTCTTTTGATTTGTAAGTACGCGTTGCTTCATGAGTGAGTCCTCCTTCCTAGTGAAGTAGAGTATTGAGGCAAAAGTCCTCTGTGGTAAATATATCGGTTCATTTCCATTAATTATGAATAATTTTAATGAATTATTGTAAATATAGTGAATCGGATTCTTTGATAGTATAAAACGAAGATATAAAAATGAAAACAGAATGACACGAAATTTTAATGCTATTCAGAAAAATAGGACAAATGACACAGGTGGAAAAAAAGACCAGACACGCTCGTCAGCGAATCTGGTCTTTTGGTGTAACTTATTTTCCTTCGATTGATGCCCATTTGTATGAAGTATCGGCACCTACTTTATGGTTGACGATTCCTTTGACATACGGCTTACGTAAGAAGGAAGCTCCGCGCTGATACATAACAGAGATCGCTTGATCGTCCTCAAGGAGAGTTTTCTCAGCGTCTTTCAGTGCCTGCCAACGTTTCTCAGCATCTACTTCTTTTTGAGCTGATTTGATGAGTGAATCATATTTATCGCTTGAGTACTTACCACGGTTGTATGGTCCACCTGTTACCCACATATCGAGGAACGTCATCGGATCCTGGTAGTCAGGTCCCCATCCTGCGAATGATAGTTCGAACTCACCTTTTGATTCTAGCTCAAGTTTGTTCTTGAACGGCTGTTGTTTGATCGTGACTTCAAGACCTGGAAGGTTTTTCTCCCACTCGCCTTTAAGGTATTCAGAGATTTTCTTCGAGTTATCATCATCGTATGAAAGAAGCTCGAGTTTGACTGATTTTTTACCGATATCTTTCAATCCTTTTTCGAACGATGCTTTTGCAGAAGAAGCATCGTATGAACCGAAGCCTTCGTTACCATCACGGAAGTCTTTACCGTCTGGACCTTTTGCGAATTCTTTCGGGACATAGTAATAAGCTGGGATTGAACCGTTGTTTAAGAGAACTTTTGCCATCTGCTCTTTATCGTACCCAGAGTCGATTGCTTTACGGATGTCTTTATTTTTCAAGAGTTCATTCTTGAAGTTCATTTGGATATAGTACATCGATGCATCAAGGCGTGTATCGAAGTCTTCGTTATCTTTGTACTGATCCACGAATTCGCTTGTCAGACCAACTTGGTCGATATCACCTTTTTCGTAAAGGTTAACTGCAGTCGATGTTTCCTTAACGACTTTGTAGTTGATCTCTTCGAGTTTAACGTTATCTTTATCCCAGTACTGATCGTTTTTCTTGTAGCTCCAACCGACTTCTGTTTTCCAGTCTGATAGGACGAATGGTCCGTTGTAAAGGAATGTATCTGGTTTCGTCGCGAAGTTTTTCCCTTGTTTTTCGACGAACTCTTGTTTCAGTGGCATGAATGAACCGAAACCAGTTAATGATTTGAAGTATTCAGCCGGTTGTGTCAGCTTAACTTCGAGCGTTTTGTCGTCAACAGCTTTGACTGCAACATCGTCAGCTTTTCCTTTTCCTGTGTTATACGCTTCTGCGCCATCGATGAGATACATGATATACGCATATTGCGAACCACTTTTCGGATCAAGAACACGTTTCCATGCATACTCGAAGTCTTTTGCTGTGACATCACTGCCATCCGACCATTTCGAATCACGAAGCTTGAACGTGTATGTAAGTCCATCTTCCGAAACATCAACACTTTCAGCAACACCAGGTGTAGCTTCTTGTTTGTCATCAAGACGGAATAGACCTTCTTGGACGTTGTTTAACACTGTGAAGGAAACAGAGTCTGTTGCGACGGTTGGGCTAAGTGCTGGAATATCTGAAGCACTCGTTAAATTTAAGATTTGTTTGTCTGAAGATTTCTCTCCAGATGTCGAACCGCTTTCTTTTTTACCTTCATCTGTCGTCGAACATGCCGCAAGACTTGATCCAGCGATTGTCAGTGCTCCAACGAGTGCAAGTGCCTTTTTCTTCTTCATAAAGTAAATCCCTCCCAAAAGAAATAGATATATCTGGTGAAACGATAAGAACCGATAGGATAGCGATCCGGTGTCCGACTAAAAATAAGAGGGGTCATCGCCTTTTATTCTTAAGCTGTGGAAAGCACCGGATCAACTTGTTATCAATAATAAATACAATATTCAGAAAAATCAATAGAATATTTTCAGATTATTTCAAAATCATTAAATTTGTGTGTAATACCAATGGTTTTTTTATTAAATTATTTTTTTTGAAGGATAAAATTAGGAGTTTTTAAAAGGGTTTAATACAAAAAGAACCAGTTGTATAAAACAACTGGTTCTTGAACTCATTTCTGCTCTTGGACGTACTGAAGTGCTTCTGCGACGTGATCTTTTACTTTCACACTGCGCCATTCCTTGACGATTTCACCAGACTCATCAATTAGGAAAGTTGAACGAACAATTCCAAAATATTCCTTACCGTAGTTCTTTTTCAGTTGCCAGACGCCATATTGCTCACACACTTCATGCTCGATATCTGATAACAATTGGAACGGTAATTCGTATTTTGCGATAAAGTTTTGATGCCGTTTCTGACTATCAGCAGAAACACCGAGAATGACGGTGTTATTTTCTTCGAACGCTTGCGTCGCATCACGGAAATCACATGCCTCGGTCGTACAACCAGGCGTTGAATCCTTCGGATAGAAATAGAGTACGACTTTTTTTCCGCGATAATCCTCGAGGGAAATCGGTTCTCCTTGTGCGTTCGGAAGGGTGAATGTTGGTGCTTGCATGAAAATTCCTCCTTATCCTAATTCCATGTTTAATTGATCCGCATATTTCTCAAGCTTCTTTTGAAGACTCTCTTTTAATGGATCGAGGGCAATCAAGTACTTCTCATAATCCGAACCGGCTTTCGCTGTCTTCATGAGGAGTGGCTGTTCTTCTTCATACCAGTCTGCGTAGTCTTGATAGTAATCAACGAGCGTTTCAGGATTTCCTTCGTTCTTGAGCGCCTCACCGTAAATCATCAGGATGTTACTGTTCATCTCAAGCGCCATATAATCGGTTTGCGCATTGACACGAGAGAAGACGGCATCCTGCTCTTTTTCATCGGTTTTTCCGATCTCATCAGCCGCCTTCGCATTGACACCATATTCATCAGCGTTAAATCCAGTGAACATATCGCCAAGCGTCGAGAAGACGGACGGATCGAATGTCGTCGGTGTCAGGACGATTTTCCACTCATCGTCTTTCTTCAATAACAGTTTCGATCCCCGGTTTGGGAGAATCGATCCTTTCGCATCCTTGAATTCGTGGATGATATAGGCGACGTCGCCCTTTTGGAACGACTTGACGACCTTACCGGGAACGACATTCAAGTTCTTCGCACCAACGGCAAGCGGTTCAAGTTGTTTTGCGTCAGCCGTATATTCAATCGATGCGAGATCCTTCGCATCTGCTCGTCCGGATTGACCGAGCGTTTTTTCGTATGTTTGATAGACGTCAAGAACGGCTTGTTCAGCCTTCTGTTGTTTCGTTTCCGTCGTCTTCGGGGATTTGGTATCTGTAGAAGACGGGGAATCGTTTCCGCAACCGACGAGTACGAGACTGGTCGCAAGCAGCACTACGAGCGATCGTTTCATTCGAATTCCTCCTAAGATGAATGTTTCATGGTGCTTCCATAGCTAATCTTGTCTCTACCATACAGGAAATTCGCTTTTTTGAGTAGGATATCGGTACACTAAATGAAAGGGGAGTGATAGATATGAAAATTCATATTACAGATGAGGCATTACAATACTTCAAAGATGAGATGGAAGCAAAATCAGGCGATACGATTCGCTTCTTCGCAAAATATGGTGGCTCAACGGATTTAACACAAGGTTTCTCGGTTGGTGTTCATATGGAAGAAGTCGAGCGGGCAGCGGTCGAAGAGGTCGTCGACGGCATCCACTTCGTCGTCTCGGATCAAGATGATTGGTTATTCCAAGGGCAAGACGTCAAAGTTTCAATTGAACACGAAGAGATCGTCTTTTCACAAGCGAAGGAATAAATAGAGACGAGGAGAGATCAATTTGGTCGCTCCTCTATTTTTTTGACTAGAATAATTGTAAGCGGACTCATGCTTCTGTACAATGGAGAATGTAAGCGATTTAAAGTAGAGACTAAAGGGGGAATAGAGATGATTCCGTACAAACACGAACCATTCACGGACTTCTCACAAGAAGCAAACAAGAAAGCGTTCGAAGAGGCACTTGCACTCGTCACGCAAGAACTCGGCAAAGATTATCCGCTCGTCATCGGTGGAAAACATGTGACGACGGAAGATAAAATCGTCTCCGTCAATCCGGCTAACAAAGAAGAGATCGTCGGACGTGTCTCGAAAGCGACACAGGAACATGCAGAAGAAGCGATGCAAGCAGCAGTCACAGCTTTCGAAACATGGAAATTCGTCAATCCGTCTATACGTGCGGACGTCCTATTCAAAGCAGCGAACATCATCCGCAAGCGGAAGCATGAGTTCTCTGCCTACCTCGTTAAAGAAGCAGGGAAGCCTTGGAATGAAGCGGATGCTGATACAGCAGAAGCGATCGACTTCCTCGAATACTACGCACGTCAGATGCTCGTCTTAAAAGACGGTAAAAAAGTCGAGAGTCGTCCAGGCGAATACAACCGTTACGATTACATCCCACTCGGTGTTGGTGTCATCATCTCACCATGGAACTTCCCACTCGCGATCATGGCTGGAACAGCTGTCGCAGCAATCGTGGCAGGGAACCCGATCCTCTTGAAACCCGCATCGACGACACCGGTCGTCGCAGCGAAATTCGTCGAAGTAATGGAGCAGGCTGGCCTTCCAGCTGGTGTCTTGAACTTCGTACCAGGTTCAGGGGCAGAAGTTGGTGACTACCTCGTCGATCACCCGAAAACACGTTTCATCAGCTTCACGGGATCACGTGATGTCGGTCTTCGCATCAACGAGCGGGCATCGAAACTAAACGAAGGTCAAATCTGGCTCAAACGCGTCATCGCGGAAATGGGCGGAAAAGATACGATGGTCATCGATGAGTCGGCCGACCTCGATTACGCAGCGGACATGATCACGAAAGCGGCATTCGGATTCTCGGGTCAAAAATGTTCAGCTTGTTCACGTGTCGTCGCACTCGACTCTGTCTATGACGAGTTGCTCGAAAAAGTCGTCGCGAACACGAACAAACTCAGCATCGGTAACCCGACGGATGTCTCAAACAACGTCGGACCAGTCATCGACGCAGCAGCATTCAAGAAAATCACGTCGTACTTCGACGTCGCAAAAGAAGAAGGACGCATCGTCGCAGGTGGTACGGCAGATGATTCAACAGGATTCTTCGTCTCACCGACAGTCGTCGCGGACGTTCAACCAACGGATCGTTTGATGCAAGAAGAGATCTTTGGACCAGTCGTCGCCTTCACGAAAGCGAAAGATTTCAAAGAAGCAATCGACATCGCGAACAACACGGAATACGGATTGACAGGTGCTGTCATCACGCAAGACCGGACGAACCAAGAGTACGCGCGTGCGAACTTCCACGTCGGTAACCTCTACTTCAACCGTGGGTGCACAGGCGCAATCGTTGGCTACCAACCATTTGGTGGATTCAACATGTCTGGAACGGATTCGAAAGCGGGCGGACCAGATTACTTGACTTTACATCTTCAAGCAAAAACAACTTCAGAAATGTTCTGAAATGGTGTTTAATAGATGAAACGGGTGTGCGACCTGCATGCCCGTTTTTCTTATATCATGGAAAAAGGGGGAGCAAGGATGAACGGAATGTGGTTTGCGATTTTGTTGTATCTCGGACTGATGGTCGCACTTGGCGTCATTGCGTATTATCGGACGAAGAACATGAATGACTACATGCTTGGGGGACGTACGATTGGTCCAGTCGTCACGGCGCTCTCTGCTGGAGCAAGTGACATGAGTGGCTGGCTGTTGATGGGATTACCGGGTGCGATGTATGCAACTGGTCTGTCCAGTGGGTGGATCGTCGTTGGATTGTTACTTGGCGCATACGCCAACTGGTTACTCGTCGCGCCGCGTCTGCGTGCGTATACGGCACATGCAGGGGATGCGATCACGATTCCCGATTACTTCGAAAAACGATTCCACGATAAAAGTGGTGTCTTGCGTACTGTTTCAGCTGGAGTTATCTTAATATTCTTTATAATGTACGCATCAAGTGGCTTTGTCGCGGGTGGTCGTTTGTTCGAAGCAGTCTTTGGTCTCGAGTACACGACAGGTCTTTGGATTCTAGCGGGCGTCGTCATTGCATACGTCTTCCTCGGTGGTTTCCTTGCCGTCAGTTGGACAGACGTCGTCCAAGGGATGATCATGGTGATCGCGTTGCTGATCGTACCAGGCGTTGCCCTCGCTTTAAGCGGTGGGATCAACGAGACGCTCGAAACGATTCGGTCGACGGACGGTTCAAAGCTCGAGTTATTCAAAGGTACGACGGTCATTGGAATCGTCTCGCTACTCGCATGGGGACTCGGCTACTTTGGTCAGCCGCATATCATCGTTCGTTTCATGGCGATTCGGAACTTACACGAGATGAAGTCAGCACGTCGCGTCGGGATGATCTGGATGACGTTCTCAATCGTTGGAGCGATGGTGACAGGTTTGATCGGATATGCCTACTTCACGCAACAAAATAGTCCTTTAGGAGAACCAGAGAATGTCTTCATTCAATTATCACGCGATCTCTTCCCTGGTTTCATTACGGGACTGTTGCTTGCAGCCTTACTTGCTGCCATCATGTCGACGATCTCGACACAGCTACTCGTCTCTTCGAGTGCGGCAACGAATGATTTCTATCAACGTTTCTTCAAGCGTGATGCTTCGGATCGTGAATTGATGGTCATGGGGCGCGTGATGGTCCTTGTCGTCGCTGCTCTAGCGATTCTCTTATCGTTCGGTGCACAGAAGTCGATCTTGACTCTCGTTGGTTATGCGTGGGCTGGTTTCGGTGCCGCGTTCGGACCAGTCGTTCTGTTCAGCTTGCTTTGGCGCCGGATGAACAAGACAGGAGCACTTGCTTCGATGATTACGGGATCTGTCGTCGTCATCGCCTGGATTCTCATCAAACAAAATGTCGAAGGGTTGCCATTCTACATTTCTGAGATGTACGAGATGATTCCAGCCTTCTTCGCTTCGACTGTTGCGCTCGTCGTCGGTAGTCTCGTGACGAAGGAACCGAGTCAAGCGATCTATGATGAATTCGATCAAGTGCAAGCGCAGCTAAAAGGTGCGGAGCCTGAGCGGAAGATCGTCTAATTAACAAAAAGGGGTGTTTCCTGATTACAGGAGACATCCCTTTTTAATTCACTTCATACGTTGTTATTTACCATAAACATATTTGTTGCTCTTGTGCAAAATGAGCGTATAATGAAAACAAAAAGTGAGGTGAACGAGATGGCGACACAGCCACTTACACAAGATTTACCAAGAAAACGGACATATCTCGGACCGGCGTTCGTCGCTGCCGTCGCGTATCTCGATCCGGGAAACTTCGCGACGAACATGACGGCAGGTGCCCAGTATGGCTACTTACTGCTCTGGGTCATCGTCGCCTCGAACTTGATGGCCGTCGTCATTCAGTTCCTGTCAGCTAAGCTCGGAATCGTCAGCAATCTCAGTTTAGCGGAAGTGATCCGGGAAGAGTTATCGCCGGTCACACGCTTCTTCTACTGGGTACAAGCGGAACTTGTCGCGATGGCAACCGATCTCGCTGAGTTCGTCGGAGCCGCACTCGGATTTCATTTATTGTTTGCGATTGATTTACGGATGGCGGCCCTTTTAACAGCTGTACTGTCCTTCGTCATCCTCGGCTTCGAGCAAAAGGGACTTCGGCATTTTGAAGCCGTCATCGCCGTTCTTGTCCTGATCATCGCGGCTGCTTTTGCGATTGAAGTATTTGAAGTTCATCCTGTATTCCGTGATCTATCGGCAGGTTTGTTACCGGGATTCGAAGGCACATCGAGCATCGTCCTCGCTGCCGGGATGCTTGGGGCAACTGTCATGCCGCACGCGATCTATCTCCATTCCGATTTAACGAAACGGCGGATGGGGCACGTTGCGAATAAAGCTTCGATGTTACACATCCAACGCTTCGACATCTGGGGGGCGATGTTGATTGCCGGAGCGGTCAACGGAGCGATGCTCGTCATTGCGGCAAGTGTCTTTTATGGCACGAAGTATCAAGCGGGTTCGCTTGAAGCGATCTACGAGGGACTTCATGTCACGCTTGGTGGCATTGCGCCATATCTGTTTGCGATTGCTTTACTCGTCTCAGGTCTTGCTTCTTCAAGTGTCGGTACGATGTCAGGTGACGCGATCATGCGTGGATTCCTTCATCTCCAATTACCGTTGTTCGTTCGACGGACCGTGACGATGTTACCGGCGATTTTGTTGCTGTTCTCCGGTTTTGATCCGACACGGGCACTCGTTCTCAGCCAGGTCGCCTTATCGTTCGGGATTCCGTTCGCTCTGATTCCGTTGATTCGGGCGACAGCAAGTGAGCGGTACATGGGAGAACACCGGAATAGTCGGTTCATGAACGCGTTGGCATGGGTGATCGTCTCGATCGTCATCGTCTTCAATGTCTATCTGCTCGTCGATGTATTAGTATGAATATTCAGTATTTTTGTTTCGTCTGATTTAAAGCGGGTATTTCATAACTAGAAGCTTTCCGCCCGGAAGCTTTGCTACCCCTATAAGGACGATGGTGCGGACCTCCCCCCGATGCACCATCGTCTTTTTTGTCTGGACGAAAAGTGCTATGATTAGAAATAGTGTAAAATATATCGCAAAAGTTCCGGAGGTGGAATGACATGGCAAAGATTAATGAGGAGCAAGTCCGCCACGTGGCGCATTTGGCACGCCTTGCCGTGACAGATGAAGAAGTAGCACAATTCACAGGACAACTCGAGAAGATTCTTGGGTTCGCTGAACAATTAAATGAACTCGATACGACAGGCGTCGAACCGACGACTCATGTCCTCGATTTAAAGAACGTCCTACGTAAGGACGAAGTACGTCCATCACTTCCGCGTACGGAAGTAGAACGACTCGCACCCGATTGGGAAGACGGACAAGTCCGCGTCCCAGCGGTGTTCGAATAAGGAGGAAATGACCCGATGTCACTTTTTGAACATGGTGTCAAAACACTACACACACTCATTCAGGATGGCGAAGTCAAAGTTTCTGAACTCGTCCAAGAATCCTTTGATCAAATCGACCGCGTCGATGGAAAAATCGGTGCGTTTCTTTCATTGAACGAAGAAGCATTCGAGCAAGCGAAACGAATGGATGATGTCGCGAAACATGAAGCGAATCCATTGTTTGGTCTTCCAATCGGTGTCAAGGATAACATCGTCACAAAAGGGATGACGACGACATGTGGTTCGAAATTCCTCGAGAACTTCGTACCAGCGCATGACGCGACGGTCGTCGAGCGTCTGCATGAAGCAGGGGCGGTCACGATCGGGAAATTGAACATGGATGAGTTCGCGATGGGTTCTTCAAACGAGAACTCAGCGTACAAACCGGTTCGCAATCCATGGAATACGAAACACGTTCCAGGTGGTTCTTCAGGTGGTTCAGCAGCAGCTGTCGCAGCAGGCGAAGTCTTGTTCAGCCTTGGTTCGGATACAGGTGGTTCGATTCGTCAACCGGCTGCCTATTGTGGTGTCGTCGGGTTGAAACCGACATACGGTCTCGTCTCACGCTTCGGTCTTGTGGCGTTCGCGTCGTCGCTTGACCAAATCGGTCCGTTGACACGAACAGTCGAAGACAACGCGTATCTCTTGAGCGCGATCGCAGGACACTGTGAGATGGATTCGACGTCTGCGAATGTCGCCGCAACGGATTACACACAAGCGTTGACAGGTGATATTAAAGGGTTGAAGATCGCTGTTCCGAAAGAATACTTCGGTGAGGGTGTCAGTGAAGGTGTCAAAGCTAACATCCGTGAAGCAATCCAAAAACTCGAAGCACTCGGTGCGACGGTTGATGAAGTATCACTTCCGAACTCGAAATATGCGCTTGCGACTTACTACTTACTCGCTTCATCCGAAGCATCATCGAACCTCGCGCGCTTTGACGGTATTCGTTACGGAGTTCGTGCGGAAGCGGACGCACTTGAAGATGTCTTCAAGTATTCTCGCTCACAAGGATTCGGAGACGAAGTCAAACGCCGGATCATGCTCGGAACGTACGCGCTCAGCTCAGGTTATTACGATGCGTACTATAAAAAAGCACAACAAGCTCGAACGTTGATCAAAAAGGACTTCGACGATGTCCTCGCGAACTATGACGTCATCATCGGACCAACAGCGCCGACACCAGCATTTGAACTCGGTGCACAGCTCGATGATCCCGTCACGATGTATGCGAATGACATTCTGACGATTCCAATCAACTTAGCAGGTGTTCCAGCCATCTCGGTTCCAGCTGGATTCGTCGACGGTCTTCCGGTCGGCTTACAAATCATTGGAAAACATTTCGATGAGGCGACGATCTACCGCGCTGCGCATGCGTTTGAGCTTGCGACAGGTGGATTCGCGCTTCCGAAGTTATAAGGAGCGAATGTATCATGAACTTTGAAACGATCATCGGGATCGAAGTCCACGCCGAGCTGAGCACGAACACGAAGATGTTCTGTGGTTGTGCGCGGGAATACGGCGCGGAGACGAACACGAAAACGTGTCCGATTTGTCTTGGACATCCGGGCGTCTTGCCGAAAATCAACGAAAAAGCCGTTGAGCTCGCTGTGCGTGCAGCTATGGCACTCAACTGCCAAGTGGCCGATCAAACGAAATTCGACCGGAAGAACTATTTCTATCCAGATACGCCAAAAGCGTATCAAATCTCACAGTTCGATCAACCGATCGGCTTCGATGGCTACATTGATGCGGAAGTCGATGGCGAAACGAAACGTTTCCGAATCGAACGTGTCCATCTGGAAGAAGATGCTGGTAAGATGAACCACACGGGTGCTAATCACTCAGTTGTCGACTTCAACCGGACAGGTGCGCCGCTCATCGAGATCGTCAGTGAAGCGGACATGCGTTCACCGAAAGATGCAGTCGCCTACCTCGAACGTCTCAAGGAAGTCTTGCAATATGCAGGCGTCTCGGACGTCAAGATGGAAGAAGGATCACTTCGTTGTGACTGTAACATCTCCGTTCGCCCATACGGACAAGAGAAGTTCGGTACAAAAACAGAACTTAAAAACTTGAACTCATTCGGAAACGTCTTAAAAGGTCTTGAGTTCGAAGAAGATCGTCACCGTAAGTTGTTGCTTGCAGGTGGTGTGATGCGTCAAGAAACACTTCGCTTCGATGAGACGAAAAAACAAACCGTTCTCATGCGTGTCAAAGAAGGGGCGTCGGATTACCGTTACTTCCCAGAGCCTGACCTCGTCAAGCTCGTACTTGATCACGATTGGAAAGAAGCGATTCGTGCCGGTATCCCGGAACTTCCAGATGCACGTCGCGTTCGTTACCAAGAAGAACTCGGTCTTTCGGCGTATGATGCGAAGCAATTGACAGTTACACGTGAGATGGCAGAGTACTTCGAAGCGACACTGGCAGCAGGCGCAGAGCCAAAAGCAGCAGCCAACTGGACGATCGGTGAGATCCAAGGTCACTTGAATAAATCGACGGAAACGTTCGAAACAGTCAAGATGACACCAGCTCGTCTGGCAGAGATGATCGACTTGATCGCAAGCGGTACGATTTCTTCAAAAATCGCCAAACAAGTCTTCACAGCCGTCATCGAAGAAGGTGTCGAGCCACGTGCATACGTCGAAGAAAACGGTCTTGCACAAATTTCAGACGAAGGATTGCTACGTGGTCTCATCGTCGAGATGTTCGAAGCGAACCCAGCCGTCGTCGAGGAATTACTCGGTGGACGTGACCGGAAGAAAGGCTTCGTCATCGGTCAAATCATGAAGAAAACAAAAGGAATGGCGAACCCTGCCCTCCTTGATCAACTCTTCTATGAAGAGCTTGAAAAATTAAAATAAGTACCTGATCAAACAGCGTTCGTTCCTCCTTTACTTCTGCGAGGAAACGGACGCTGTCTTTTTTGGCTTTGTAATGTCTCGAGAGTTCATGTAAAATAAAACAGTTATGTATCAAATGAACGGTTGAGTCAAAAAGGAGAAAATCTTATGAGACCTAGAGCGCGCGTGATTTATAACCCGACTTCCGGGAAAGAGATGGTTAAACGAAATTTACCGTATATCCTCGACCGACTCGAAGCAGCGGGTTATGAGACATCTGTCTACTCGACGAAAGCGGTCGGCGATGCGACGTATGAAGCAGCACGAGCATGCGAAGCAGACTTTGATCTCGTCGTCGCAGCAGGCGGCGATGGTACGTTGAACGAAGTGATCAGCGGAATGGCTGCCTACAACAAACGTCCGAAGCTTGGTGTACTACCTGTTGGAACGACGAATGACTTTGGTCGGGCGATGCGTATTCCATTGACGATCGAAGGAGCGATGGATGTCATTTGCACAGGACATACGATGCCGGTCGATATCGGTAAGATCGAAGGATCGGCAGGCGTCCATTACTTCATCAACATCGCTGGTGGTGGCATCATGACAGAACTGTCGTACGAAGTGCCTTCGAAGCTGAAGACGGCACTCGGACAGCTCGCGTACTACGTCAAAGGGATGGAGAAACTTCCGCAAATCCGACCGACATATGTCGAACTGGAGCATGAAAAGGGTATATTCAAAGGAGAAGTCATGCTGTTCTTGACATCGAACACGAACTCCGTCGGTGGGTTCGAGAAGCTGTCACCGAACGCGTCACTCAATGATGGTCGGTTCGATCTCTTCATTCTCAAGAAATGTAACCTCGTCGAACTGATTCGTGTCATGCGTCTTGCCTTAAAAGGGGATCATTTCTCGGACCCTTGCATCGAGCATGTCACGACCTCATTCGTCCGCATGAAGAATACATCAGAGATGAGTTTGAACATCGATGGTGAGTTTGGCGGCATTTGCGAAGGCGAGATGACGAATCTTCGCTCTCATTTCGAAGTCATGACACCAAAGTTCCGGATCGAAGAGATGGAACAAATCAATACACAACTACAAGAAGCAGAAACGAACCTCGCGTGAAGCGAGGTTTTTAAGGAGGATATTCATGATTCCAGTACAAAAGAACGATGAACACGTCGTCGAGATCGTCGACCTGACACATGAAGGGTCAGGGGTCGCGCGCATCGATGGATATACGGTCTTCATCCCGGGCGCATTGCCGACGGAACAGGTCAAGATCAAGATCACGAAAACGACGAAGTCTTACGGATTCGGTCGCATCATCCGTCAAAAGACGAAGAGTGTCGATCGTGTCGAGCCGCCTTGTCCGGTTTACAACCAGTGTGGTGGTTGCCAATTGCAACACTTATCATACGATGCAGAACTCAAGTTCAAGCACAACCGTGTCCGTGACGCTTTCGCGCGCCTAGCAGGTCTTGAAATCCCCGTTCACGAGACGATCGGGAGGAAGATCCTTGGGGTTACCGTAACAAAGCACAAGTACCGGTCGCCTTCCAATCGAACAAATTGATGGCTGGCTTCTATCAAAAACGGAGTCACCGGATCATCGATATGGACTACTGCTTGATCCAAAACAAAGAAAACGACGAAGCCGTCCAAGCGGTTCGTAAAGTCCTCGCTGATTTGAAAGTCCCAGCGTACGACGAGAAGAAAAAAGCAGGTGTCATCCGTCATATCATGGCACGTCATGGGTACCACACAAACGAGTTGATGGTCGTTCTCGTCACGAAGGTCAAACAACTGCGTGGCATCGATAAGATCGTTGAAGGAATCTTAAAGGCGTTACCAAACGTCACTTCGATCCAGCACAACATCAACCCGGATGATACGAACGTCATCCTTGGGAAAAAGAACATCGTCTTGTACGGACCGTCCGTCATCCGCGATCAAATCGCTGGATTGACGTATGAGATCTCACCGCATTCGTTCTTCCAAGTCAATCCGCTGCAAACAGAGAAACTCTACGCGAAAGCGCTCGAGTACGCTCAGTTGACAGGCGATGAGACAGTCGTCGATGCGTACTGTGGGATCGGTTCGATTTCCTTATCACTCGCTAAACAAGCGAAGCACGTCTACGGCATCGAAATCGTACCGCAAGCGATCGATGATGCACGTCGGAACGCACAAGCGAACGGGATCGAGAACGTGACGTTCGAGTATGGTGCAGCTGAGAAGGTCATGCCAGATCTTGTTAAAGCCGGTATCCAACCGGACGTCATCGTCGTCGACCCACCCCGTAAAGGCTGTGACGAAGAGTTCTTACGTGCTGCTGCAGATGTCGCACCGAAGCGGATCGTCTACGTCTCATGTAATGCGTCGACACAAGCGCGTGACGCGAAGCTATTGACAGAGCTCGGGTATACACTCGTCGAAGTGACGCCTGTTGATATGTTCCCGCATACGACACACGTCGAAAGCGTTGCCTTGTTCGTCCGTAACTAAATTAAAAGTGCCTCTTTCCAGTTAAGGAAGGAGGCACTTTTTGATTTATCATTCCGTTTCTGTTGATTCGTCCTCAACCGTCGATTGTGCTGTACTTGGGAACAATTCAGCAAGAACGCGTTCACTCGCCGTACCATCATCTAAGCTGCAGAACCGTTCGAGGAAGCGGTCGTATTTTTCTTGGTAAGCGACGGACTTCGTATCGATTTGTTCGATATAATCGATGACTTGATCTGTTTCCTTCAGAAGTGGTCCAGGGACGACTTCTTCGAAATCGAAGTAGAATCCGCGTAACGTTGAAGCATACTTCTCTAGATCGTACGTAAAGAAGATCATTGGACGTTGTAAGTGTGCATAGTCGAAGAACACAGATGAGTAGTCCGTGATCAGGATATCACTAATCAGATAGAGTTCTGCGATATCACCGTATGAAGAGACATCGTAGGCGAATCCTTCGTGTCCACTGATATCCATGTTTTGAGCAATCAAGTAGTGCATCCGTAAAAGGACGACGTACTCATCACCGAGGCGTGCTTGCATCTCATTTAAATTCAATTGCAAGTCGAATCGGTATTTTCCTCGCGCGATGAACTCATCATCTCGCCATGTCGGTGCATAAAGAACGATCTTTTTATCAGCCGGAATATTTAAGCGTGTTTTGATTTCACTAATGAGACCCGCTTGATTATCGGCATATAAGAGATCATTACGAGGATAGCCCGTTTCAAGCATTGTATTTTGGAACCCGAATGCGCTCTTGAAGATTTCGCTCGAGTACGCGTTTGGCGAAATCAGATAGTTCCATTCTTGCGCTTGGTTATAGAAATTCTTTTTATAGCGAATCGCATTCGTTCCAGCCATATGCACATCTTCCATATCAAGACCGAGTCGTTTTAATGGCGTACCGTGCCATGTTTGAAGATAGATGGTTTCTTCGCGTTTTTTCAAGCTGAGCGGCTGACGCGTATTGAAAATCCAGTATTTCGCACGAGCCATGTATTGATAGTACGTAAAGCTGTTTCGAAGTACCCAATTCGGACATGCTTCCTTCACTTCATCAGAAGGTTCTTGAGCGAAAATCCAAACAAGTTCTAGTTCCGGATGTTTTTCTTTTAGGTGAAGGTAAAGTGCCTTCGGATTGTCCGAGTAGCTCCGCCCTAAGAAACTTTCGAATAAGACGAGATTGTCTTTGATCGGCATCTTCTGGAATAGTCGATACAGCATAAGACCATTTTTAATTTTTTTACGACGCGCCGTACGTAAGGAACGTTTTGTTTTGACAGCAGTAATATACAGCTTGAACATCGCATACGATCCCGTTGACCAGGCTTGTAGATATTTACTCTTTGATGGCATCCGCTTTAAGTCGTAAGCGACATGATTGAAGACTTCTGCTTGTTGAGTATTAGACGAACTCCGTTCGAGTAATGTACGTCCACGTTTTGAAATGAACCGTTTATACCATGTATTTAAGAATTTTTGGACTTCTTCATCTTTTGTCTCTGCTGATAATATGCCATAAATTCGAGAGATATCTGAGAGTGTCGTAATGTCACGTAGTTGGAAGAGCGATTGACCATCCAGTGGTGTACTTCTTGAATTCCGTCCGTACACGATGTAGTTGACGGAAGTAATGTTCGTTAACTGCGAAATGACAGTATGGGCGATGAGCGTATCCGCAAACCATGTCGTTTCGAAGCTAGGCAATGTCTGAAGCAATTCTTTTTTGATCATCCATCCATGGATCGTCGTCAAGTGACGCGAATTAAACTTCGTGCGCGAGTAAAAGAAGTAACGATCGTCATCGATCGGCATCAGCCATTTCTTCTTATTATAAACAGGGGAGATCTTACCGATGATGACTTCCCCACGAGACTTCTCGTATGCCTTGATATATGTGTAAAGCGCACGGGGAGCAAGAATATCATCACTATCTAAAAAGATGACATAGTCTCCTGAAGCAGCTTGAACTCCATTACGTCGAGCCGCATACACACCTTGATGTGATTGTTCGATGATGGTACACGTTGGATATAGTGCACGAATATCATCGACATAAGAACTTGGTCCATCAAAGACAACGACGATTTCTACAGGAATCGAAACGTGTTGGTCGAGAACGGATTGAATCGCAGCTTTTGCTTGAGATTCGGTTTGATAGACTGGAATGATCACACTAATTGAATTCATGTTGACTCTCCTTTTGATGAAAGAATCGAAAAAGATTCGATTCGGCAAAATTGTATTCTGTTGAATAGGATATCACAAATCTGAAAAAGGTAGCAGTGTTCCTAAAAATCTGTCTTTTGTCTGTAATGAGTAGGCGTCTCGCCCGTGATTTGTTTAAAGGCCTGACTGAAATGACTTTGACTTGAAAAGTGCAGTCGGTTTGAAATCGTCAATAGCGAGTCGTCAGATGAACGTAGCAATCTTTTCGCTTCGCGAATCCGTTCACGAATGACGTAACGAGCCAGCGGTAAACCCGTTTCATCTTTAAATAAAACGGATAAATAGTTGGAGGATACGTGAATCGCCTGACTGATGGACGAGACCGATAAAGGATCGTAGAGATGCTGCTGAATGTATCGAATGGCAGCTAAGACGTGTGGCGAATGACGCAACGCCTGTATTTCTTTGACGGCTTCCGCAAAAGATACCGTGATCCGAACGTGACGATTTCGCAATTCTGCAATACTCGTCGCAGCTTCGATCGTCTCAATCATCCGATCACTAAGCGAAAAGGCTTCGTCTGGTTCGAGTCCCCCACGAATAGCGGCACGTGCGCTCAGAAGAACCGTTCCTAGAAGTAGATTCTTTTCTGCTCGGAGTGGTTGGTGACGTGCGAGTGTTCCGAACTCACCGTATGCGGGAAGAGAATAGGTCGTCGCCAACCGTTCGCTCTGTCCGGATGAGATCCAGTCGATGATTTGTTGCTCGCGTTGCCAAGCTTTTCGATAGGCGGTCACACCTGTGTGCGAAGGGGCTTCAGACACTAAAGGAATTTCCTCTTCCTGTATATCTGAAACATGATCGATGTCACGAGAAGACAATCCTTCACCATGTAGAAGGCGATAGAGCAAATGAGCACAGTCGATCAGACGATTTTCCGTCGTTCGGGGTAGAACTTTATAAAATTGATGATAGGTCTCATCTTGAATATGAGCCCGAAAAAGTGCTGACTGTAAGAGAACGGGACCGATCCGGTACATGCCTTGGTCAGGAACGTCTACGAACAGATAAGCCGTTCCGTCTTTTAAGGTATGAAGTAGAGGGCGATGATTTTTTAAAGTAGGCCACGTATCTTCAATCAATAGATTAGCCGGATGCTTGGGGGCGGAAGGACGTAACTCGATTGAGACATGCTCTTGATCTTGATAGGAAATAAAAAAACCAGTCATCCCAAACAAATGTTCCGCGATTTGTGTCAAGTCTGAGGGGCTTAAGGGATTCATGAAGCGACTCCTTTCGAATGATGCATCGATTGTATCTAGTGTATGTGCTCGGCAATCGATAGTCGAGTAGGGAATGAAAAAATCCGAAGTCTTTCTTCAAGACTCCGGATCGATAGGCTTATGGATTCGTAGGAGACGGAGAGGACTCAGGTGTTGGATCCTCCTCGTGCCCCGTCTCGACTTCAGGATCATTCGTTTCGATATCGTGCTCCGTCAATTCTGTGCTTGCGACTTCCGCGTAGGCATCGTCAGCAGAATGGCTTGTGTCGGGTTCTGATGAAAGGACGTCTTCTTGTTCTTCGACCGAATGTTCGTCAGATACGGTTTCGTCTAACTGGAATTCCAATGTGAGCGCATGGAGATCACCTGCGATGTGAGCGAGGTGAGCCGCTGCCGTCGTCACGGATTCAAGTGTTGCGTTCGTTTCTTGAATACTTGCAGCGCTTGTCTCAAGACCTGCTGCATTCTCTTCCGTTAAAGCAAGAATGGTTCCCATGGCATCGGATACTTCTTCCGTAGCAAGCGTCAGCGCCTCGATGTCACCAGTCAATACTTCTGTTCGATTCGAGACATGATGTACGGATCCTGCGATGCGCTCGAAGTCATCGCCTGTCGTTTTGACAGACTCAAGAGACAGCTTCAAATCACTCATGACATGGTGCATCGCACTCATGGCAGTATGTGTTTCTTGTTGAATATTATCGAGGAGCTGTTTGATTTGTTTAGCGGATTCGTCGCTCTCCTCGGCCAGTTTTCTTACCTCACTCGCGACGACAGCAAATCCACGTCCTTGTTCACCAACACGTGCGGCTTCGATTGCTGCGTTGAGGGCGAGTAAATTCGTCTGACTCGAGATGGCTTGCAGCGTTCCAAGAATCTTTCCGATCTCATCAGAACGTTTGCCTAAGAAATCAGAAGTATTCTCGATTTCTTTTTCCAATGAGTCCGAATGGCTCAATAGATCAGAAATCGTCTGTTTCGTCACGTCACTTCCTCGTGTCGCAGCGGAAGCGACGGAAGCGACTTCAGAAAGTGTCGTGGACGCGACCTGTTGCATTGCTGTAGAACGTTCCTTGACACCGTATACAGCATGGGAAGAACGTTCGGCTTGTTTCGTTTGAGTTTCACCAGCAGCAGCGATTTCTTCCATTGTCTGTCCGATATGACGTGAAGCCTTTTGTACATGAGTCGCATTGTTTGAGAGCTCTTCTGACGCATCGCGAACGGTCGTAGCGGATGTAGTCATCGCTAGAATCGTTTGTCGCAGGCGCGCGCGCATCGCGTCGAAGTTTGCACTGAGGTCTGTTAATTCATCCCGGATGAATCGTTTAGGACGATGCTGTGTTCGCAAATCACCTGATGCGATTGCTAATGCTTCACGACGGAGCATCGACAGCGGGCGATTGATCGAACGCCCGATCAACCAAGCGATCAATGTCGCGAGGGCGATCGCAACGACGAAATTGATCAATGACTGATTGAGCATGGCTTCTTTAGGCGCATACAAGGAAGCGTAATCCAGTACGACGGCTAGTTTGAATCCTGTTTTCGAAGAAGTTTGCCAAATGACGACCGATTTTTTTCCGGCGACGTCCATGATCTTCGTACCGGATTCTTGCTCTAACATGGACTTTGGAGCAGAGAAATATGCTTTTCCGTCTTCACGTAGTTGATTGATTTTTTTGAAGAAATAATTTCGGTTCGGGTGCGTGACGACCTTACCGTCTTGTGTGTAGCTGAAAACAAATCCTTTTTGTCCGATTTCAATCCGTTTCATATCTTCAGCAAGACGATTGATGCTTTTATAAACAGACAATACACCTTTGATGTTCGCTTGAGCATCTAGTGTCGCCTTAGAGAAACCGATGATGGATAATTTCGTCGCGCTATCATAGTAAGGCTCGCTCATGGCGACAGTGCTTGAATTCTCCAGCGCTTGTTTATACCAAATCTCTTTTCGAGGATCGTATCCAGGTGCGACGTCTTGTTTTGGCCAGTTAAGATAGCCGCCTTTCGTATCAGCGTATTGGATAAATGAATTTTCGATTTTTGAGGAGCCATATTTCTCAAGGACATTATAGATATCTGTTGCTTTTTGAGAAGGAGCCTCCGAAGCATCGGGTTGTTTGGTTGTATCTATGTAGTTCGGTAGAGTACCGTCTTCACGGTTGGAAGGGAGTCCGGCAAGGAGTGTTGTATCTTTTTTAGTATCATCGATGATGCGGGAAAACGATTGTTCGAGTTGCTTTAAAGCAGTTTGGGATGTCGAGTCGACCAGTTGATCGACAGTTCGGCTTGTTTGGTCATACGAAAACCAAGTGGAAACACCGAGAGTAAGAGCAGGCAACAAAATAAGCCCGATGAACAAACGACGGGTGATCGGGAGGCGCATGATGAATTCTCCTATCCTAAATAGTCTTTAAAATCTGTCTATTCTGACTATCGGAAGGGTACGGATAAATATGAAGGAATTATGTAGAGATTTTCATCATTTGAGAAATGAATCCAGTGAGGCTTCGTGATAAAATGAAGAAGGTGTCACAGAGTGGCTAGGGAGGAACAGAAATGAACATTGCTTTTTTCTTACTACCAAAAGATGAGGTGAAATATTTAGATCCTGAATCGACGGTCAGACAGGCATTAGAAAAGATGAAACATCATCGATTTACGTCCGTTCCGCTCGTCGATAATAAAGGTAAATACGCAGGGACATTAACGGAAGGGGATGTCTTGTGGGCGCTCGAGGCTAATCTAGAGCATGCAGACTACGATCACGTCTTGCAAACACGGTTAACGGATATTAAACAACGTGTTCGTTATAAACCAGTCTCGATTACTGCGCAAATGGAAGAGATGATTGAGGTCATCACGGACCAAAACTTCGTTCCTGTCATCGATGATGGAAAGCACTTTATCGGAATCATTCGTCGTCGGGATATCATCGATTATTTCGCGAAAAAAGTAGCGCGCGAAAATGTCAGTTACTAAAAAATATAAAACTAGTAAAGAAAGCACTTATTTTCACGAAATGTGAGAAGAAGTGCTTTTTATTGACTTAAATCGACTTCAACATACAGCAAAAAGAGACGATATAGAAGCATAATGACATTTTAGGGAGGACGATGTGTTGCGACGTTTATCACCAGTCTTCATCGAAGAAGCTTTTCGAAGACGATCCTACTATAAAACGTTCTCGTGGATGATTGCAGTCATCGGTCTACTTGCGATTATCGTTGCGTTACACCAATTGAACAAAACACTCGAAGAAGGAAAACGTTTCGAAGAGGCGGCAAAAGCGATTGACATCGTGATCCCAGCAAATCATGCAACTCAAGATTTAACGTCTTATTATCTTGCTTCCTTAGAGAAACAGGTTGAGGAACCACAAGTAACAAAACAAGCAGAGACCTCTCTCTTCCACTTATATGAACAGCTAAAGGAAGAGCAAGCGATTGGCCCAGCACGTAAAGAGTTGTTGGAGGAACTCACGAAATTAGAGCGTCAAGGATACGAGTCCAATCATCGCTTTTTCACAGCCTCTACGAATTTTAAAAGTGAAGTGATTTTTAATCAACTCGTCTTAAGTAAAGAGACTGGTTCATACTACGATGTGTTCTCGCATCTTATCATGATGGAAGAGCAGCTTGGAAAATCGGCACAGATTCTACGAGAAGCACGTCGGGACAACGAAATCAGTTCGATTGATCGATTACGCATCCAACAAATGCGGATCGACTTGCCCATTCGACAACAATCGCTCATGAATGCCTTGTATGAGGTAGTTTCGTTACAAGACGACACAGGGCGCCAAGAAATTGCAAACATGAGAAGTCAGATGCGAAATTACACAGAAACGCTAGATGAACTGTTGAGTACATCAAACGATCAAAACTATGCGAAACTAGCTAATCAGTCTAAACAATATGAAACAAGCATGTACCAGATATATGATCAAAAGTTAAAACAGGTACAACAAGAAATGCAGCACCGAGGATCGCAGATCATTCAAAATGCTTGGCTGCTATTTGCAACAATCATTCTTGTCATTGCGGCATTATTAATATTGAATTGGTTATTATTACGTGCTTTTCGAAAAGATATTTCCTTACTACAAAACGAAGCGAATACGTTTGCTGAGGATCGACGGCAATCTGGGTATCATGTACACGAAAGAAATGACTTCAAGCCAGTCGTTCAAGCCTTCCGGACGATGACAGCAATCATAGCTGGATTACTCGATCATAGTGATGCGAATACAAAAGAGATTAAGCAGAAGAAAGCCGAAATCGAATCTCTCTTTTCTCAAAATACAGATCCAATTCTTGCTTTATCGTCGGACTATACGATTTTAAATGGAAATGATCGTTTTCGACAGTTAACGCATGCCACTTCGGGTTGGACGATTGAAGAATTGGTGCATCCAGCTGATTTGAATCGAATGCGACGAGCACTTCAACAAGCCATCGAAGGGAACAGTCAGACGATTCGCTGTAAAATGTTATTTGACGAAGATATTTTAAATATGTTCGTCAACATCATTCACGTTCCGAACAAAGAGGATGAAACAGGTGTTGCCTTATATCTCTCTTGTCATGATGAGACAGATCAGTTTCGGCGAGAAGAACGCATTACACAACTTGCGCTTTTTGATATGTTGACGGGGTTACTGAATCGAAATGGATTTGAACAAAAGATGCAGGATGCACTGAGAGCACCACAAACAGGCGAGCTCGTCACTATCAGCATTCGTCAATTCCGCCGAATCAATGATATTTACGGTCATGGGGCAGGAGATCAGATTTTAAAGGATCTCGCGAATCGACTGAAGCATCATTTCATCGGAACGGGACAAGCAGCACGTATTGGTGGAGATGAATTCGCTGTATTAGTCGCGCAACAGGATATCGTTGATTACGAGAAATTAAAGCAAGTCATCGAACATGTTTATGAAATTAACGGAGAATTCGTGAACGTCAGCATCAGTATGAGTATGGTCCGCTATCCGGACGATGCAGTAGCTGTCACTTCGTTATTATCCTCTGTCGATATCGCGATGCAACATGCGAAACAACAGACAGAAGGTGGACCGGTCTGGTTCGAACCTTGGATGAGTGCGGAATATCTGGAATCGGTCGTATTGGAAGGGGAGTTACGGGATGCGATTGAAAAGAACGAGTTACAATTGTTCTACCAACCGCAAATCAACCTTGCGACACGGCAGGTGGATGGTTGTGAGGCGCTCTTGCGCTGGTTCCATCCAGAACGTGGCATGATCAGTCCGGCAGTCTTCATTCCAATTGCCGAGCGATCGATGCTCATCGAAGAGATTGGGATGTGGGTCGTTGCTGAAACGGTTCGCCAAGTAGAGGCGTGGAAAGAAACGGAGCTCGGATCGCTTCGCGTCTCAGCGAACTTATCCGTAAAAGAGCTCGTCTCTGGTCGGATTGTGGATTACCTGACGGGCGTCCGAGAAATTCATCCTGGAATTGAAGACCGGATGGAACTCGAAATCACGGAATCTTTCGGTGTCTTTTCGGACGGACGTGTCTTCGAGGCGCTTCAGACGTTACACCAAATGGGTTATCGTCTGGCGATCGATGACTTTGGTACTGGTTATTCGTCTTTGTCCTACTTGAGTCGATTGCCTATTCAGCGACTGAAAATCGATCGCTCGTTCATCAGCGGTCCGGATGCCTGTTCGAACGCACCGCTCATCGAGACGATCATTAAACTGGCGCATACATTGAAATATGATGTTGTCGCCGAAGGCATCGAGGAACTGGAGCAGGCGAATCATCTGCAACAGCTGGATTGCGAGTATGCACAAGGTTTTTATTATTCAAGACCAATCCCGGCAGACGAGTTCCGCGTCTGGTACGGAAAGTATCATGAAACGCTTTTATCTGAATGAATCACTAGTTACAGTCTAAAGATTGAGGTCTCTTAAAATAGAAAAGGTGAGTTTCCGTCCGGAAACTCACCTTTTTCATTGGATAAATTGATGAAAACGAATAATTAGACGCGATCGAGTACGAGGTCGTCTGCTTGTTCGAGATACGCTTTGACCGGTGCGACTGCTGCCTCGACCGTACCTGGTGCGAACGGAGACTTCAATCCAGCACGTTCGACGAGCGTAAGGAAGCTTTCCGAGCCGCCGGCACGACAGAGATCTAGATATGACTTCCAAGCCGCTTCCCGGTCTTGTTCCATCCAAGCATAGAACTGGAAGGCACAGACTTGAGCGAGCGTGTAATCGATATAGTAGAACGGACTGCCGAAGACGTGTCCTTGTTGATGCCACCATGCACCTGAATCGAGATAATCGTTTGCTTCGTAATCACGATGCGGCAGGTATTTCTTCTCAATCGTCCGCCATGCTTCGCGACGCTCAGCTGGTGTCAATTCCGGTTGGTTGTAGATGACGTGTTGGAACTCGTCAATCGCAACGCCGTACGGAAGGAATGTGACGCTTCCTGCGAGGTGATTGAATTTGTATTTTGCTGTCTCTTCACCGAAGAACTCTTCCATCCAAGGATAAGCGAAGAATTCCATCGACATCGAGTGAATCTCACACGCTTCATACGTTGGGAAAGCACTCTCTGGAGCTGTCAGGTGACGGCTCTCATAGACTTGGAAGGCGTGTCCGACTTCGTGCGTCAGGACATCGATGTCGCCTGCCGTTCCATTGAAGTTCGAGAAGATGAACGGGAGTTTTTCGTCTGCGATGTAGGTACAATACCCACCGCCGGCTTTCCCAGGTTTCGCCGTTAAATCGAGTGCTTCCCGGTCGAGCATGTAGTTGAAGAACTCGTTCGTCTCCGGTGACATCTCTGCATACATCTTTTTGCCGCCTTCGATGATGAACGACTCTTCGCCTTTCGGTGTCGCATTACCAGACTTGAAGGCAAATCCTTCATCGTAGTAATACAACTGATCGACGCCGATCCGTCGTTGCTGGCGTTCTTTAAGTTGTGTCGCGAGCGGAACGATCGTCTCACGGATTTGTTCGCGGTACTGTTCGACCATCGATTGGTTATAATCGACGCGGAGCATCCGTGCGTATCCGAGCTCGACGAACGATGGGAAACCGAGTGTCTTCGCGATCTCGGTCCGGATGCGGACGAGTTTGTCGTAGATCGTATCGATTGCTTCGCCTTGTTCTTTTAAATAGCCGAAGCGTGCCTCTGAAGCTGCTTTACGGACATCACGATCAGGTGATTGAAGATAGGGGCCGAACTGTGATAAGTTGAGCGTCTTGCCATCGAACTCGATTTGAGCAGAAGACATCAGTTTCGTATATTCACTCGAGAGACGGTTCTCTTCTTGGAGTTTCGGAATGATCTCTTCTGAGAACGTCTTCAGGCTCGCTTCAGCAATCAGGAATAACTGTTTGCCTTGCGTCTGTTCGAGTTCACTGCGGAGTGGATGCGTCGTCAACGCTTGATAATAGCTTGAGACATATCCTTGATAGATCGCACTCGCTTCATCAAAGAATCCTTGTTCCGTCTCATAGAACGTATCGCGTGTATCGATCGTGTGGCGGATCTCGACGAGCTGGCTTGCCGTTTCAAATTGATTTCTGAGGGTATTAATCTCAGTGATGGCTGCGTTTGCTTCATCTACCTGTGTGGCTTCCGTCAGTCGAGCGATCGCTTGATTCATGGATGTTTCAAGCAAGGCAAGGTCAGGACGGACATATGTAATTTCTGAAAATGGTAACATGTAAGCGCCTCCTTATGATTTCTAACTATTATCACACAAAAATACTTGCAAAACCAGAGGGACAAACGTATGCTTTTTGTGAGAACGTGAGCGAGCTGTCTGACAGCTTACTCCTATAAAAAATCGAAACTTCCATTCGGAAGAAAAACGATCGAGAAAGTAGAGGGATAGTATCATGGGATTCTTAAAAAAATTGTTTGGTGGTAACGACGCAGGAAACGCAAAAATCGCTTCTGCACTTACAGGTAAAATCGTCAACATCGAGAACGTACCCGATCAAGTTTTCTCTCAAAAAATGATGGGCGACGGTGTCGCGATCGAACCAACTGAAGGTAAAGTCGTCTCGCCGATCAACGCAACGGTTGAAACGATCTTCCCAACAAAACACGCAATCGGTCTAAAAGGTGAAGATGGTCTTGAACTGTTGATCCACGTTGGTCTTGATACAGTTAACCTTAAAGGTGAAGGCTTCACGGCTCACGCCCAGTCAGGTGACAAAGTTAAAGCAGGAGACGTCCTCGTCGAGTTCGACCTTGACTACATCCGTGCGAACGCACCATCGACGATCACACCGATCATCGTGACGAACCACGATCAATTCACGCTTTCAGCTGTACCAGCTGAAGGAACTTCTGTTGTCGCAGGCGACACAGAGCTCTTCAAAGCAACACACAAATAAGATACGATACGCCTCCATTCCTTGCGGATGGGGGCTTTTTTGTCGTCTCCTCCCGTGTCTTACCGTTTTGTAAGAGAAGTGAAAGCAAAGTCCATTTTGAGAAAAGCAGGGAAGGGCTAGACTAAGTGTAACGAATCAAACACAGGAGGCAATACAGATGAAAGCAATCTTACAAGCAGAACAGATTTCAAAAACGTATCAAACGAAAACAGCGCGCCACGAAGCACTGCGTCCGACGACGCTCAGCGTCCATGAAGGAGAGTTCGTCAGCATCATGGGACCATCCGGTGCCGGGAAATCGACGTTGCTTAACTTACTGTCGACGATCGATCAGCCGACGGATGGCTCGATTCTAATCAATGGAGCAGACGTGACGGCGATGAAGGAAAAACAATTAGCACGTTTCCGTCGGGAACAACTCGGCTTCATCTTCCAGGACTTCAATCTCCTCGATACGATGACGGTTCGGGAAAATATCGCCTTACCGCTCTCACTCGCGAACGTCGATAAAAAAATGATTTTAGAACGTGTCGATCGTGTGGCGCGTCAACTTGGTATCCACGACTTACTCGATAAACGTCCCGTCGAACTATCGGGTGGACAAAAACAACGGACGGCTGCCGCGCGTGCGATCATTCATGATCCGTCACTCATTTTAGCCGACGAGCCAACCGGTGCGCTTGACTCGAAGTCAGCGACAGGGTTACTCGAAGCGATGCAATCGCTCAACAACGAAGGCGCGACGATTTTAATGGTAACGCATGATCCGATGACAGCGTCTTATGCGGAACGGATTCTGTTCGTCAAGGATGGAGAGCTGTTCAAGGAAGTCCATCGCTTCGGTTCGCAGAAGGAATTCTTCGAGCAGATCATGGAAGTCCAACGCGAACTCGGAGGTGCCGTCCGTGAGCTTGTCTAAACTGGCGTTTCAAAATTTGAAGAACATCCGTCAAAACGTGATGTACCTCGGTGCCGTCACGTTTGCGATTCTGATTTACTATACGTTTCTCGCGATTCGATCGAATGAATCGATGCTTCAGGCGAACGAATTGTACGGGAAACTGGGAACGGTCTTTACGGGAGCAAGTGTCATTCTAGCGCTTTTTTCTGCCATCTTCATCTGGTATTCAAGTGACTTCTTCTTACGTCGTCGTAAGAAGGAAATCGGACTCTACGCGTTGCTCGGTCTAGAGCGGGGGCAGATCGCCCGCCTGATTTTCCTTGAGACGATGGGGTACGGAGTGATTGGTCTGATTCTCGGAATTGCGATTGGTACCGTCGCTTCGAAATACTTCGTACAGTTGCTCGCTTCCGTCATGGCGATGCAAGTCGATGCGACCTTTACGATCAGCGGAGCTTCCGTCCTGCAGACGATCGGTGTCTTCCTGTTGATTTTCTTGATCATCGCCTTACGTTCGGCTCGGACGATTTATCGTTTTACATTAATCGAATTGTTCAAGGCAGAACAACAAGCGGAATCGCTTCCGAAAGTCCATCCGATCCTAGCCGTGCTTTCGGTCGTCTTGATCGGTGTTGGGTACTATTTGACCGGACAACCGTTGATGGATCACTTTACGATCGTTGCCCCACTCTTGATGCTCTGCGTCATTCTCGGAACGTTCGGAACGATGAGTTACTTCACGATCTTCTTATTGCGCGTCTTAAGTAACCAAGCGCGACACTTCAAAGGAACGAATTTGATTTTGCATGGGCAATTGTTGTCACGAATCAAATCGAATGCCGTCATGCTGTCGACGATCACAGTCATCACTGCCGTCACATTGACGACAGTCGGTACAGCGACATCGATTTATTATTTCATCGATCAGACCGTCGAGGAGCAAGTTCCGTACAGCCTATCGATTGCGAGTAAACAATCTGAAGCGGAACAACTGATTGCAAAGTCTGACCAAAAGATCGACAGCCGGACGATGGTCAACGTCAAGAACGTCGACCATCAGATGACCGATCTGCCGAACCCGCTGACGTTCACGCGCTACTACGCGACGTATGCGTATGAAGACCAGCCGGGACAATTCAGCTACGTCAACTATTCGGACTACGTCAAGCTCGCGAAAGCGAACGGGAAAACGGTCATCAAAGAACCGAAACAAGGCGAAGCGATCGTCCTTGAGACATTCAAAGGAAACGATTTGTTGAAGATGAAAGTCAAATCGCCGGTCGGTGTTGAAATCAAGGACGTTCATGAGTCCTTTCGCATCACCGCTGCGACGAATCTACCGATCGCTCAACTTTATGAGAAACAGCGTCTCGCCTTCGTCGTAAACGATGATGCGTTCGCGAAGATGCCGGAAAAAGGCTTCACGCTGACGAATTATCAGTTCTCAGATGAACGTCATGACGATGGATTGATGAAACAGTTGACACAACTATATGGAAAACAAGCGGACACGGAGATGGCAGCGTATTATCCTGTCTATACGATGACGACAGCAACGACAGGCTTACTCGCGTTTGCTGCCGGCTTCCTCGGACTCGTCTTCTTGCTTGCGACGGGTTCAATCATCTACTTCAAGATGCTCGCGGAAGCAGAAGAATCGAAACAACGGTTTGCCATCATCCAGAAGATCGGTGTTGATGAGAAGGAACAGACGGGTATCATTCGTCGTCTTGTCGGATTCGTCTTCTCCTTACCGTACGTGCTTGGACTCGTTCATAGTTTAGTTGCGATGCAAGTCTTGCAGAAACTGTTGAACTACAACATCGTTCGTCCGACATTACTTGCGATTGTTTGTTATACGATCGTCTATCTGATCTACTATATCGTCACGGTTCGTGCGTATCGCCGCATCGTCACGTGATGAACTAAATAGGGTACACAGAACTGGAAACGGAATAATCGTTTCCAGTCCTTTTTGAGTTCGTTATGATAAAGGGAGAAGGAGTTGATAGGAACGATGCATACGATTTTATTAGTCGAAGATGACATGAAGATTGCTACATTATTGAAAGAACTACTTGAACGCTATGATTTTAGAGTCGTCGTTGAAGATGGGCGAGGAGATGTCGTTGCGGTCTTTGAAGAGACGAATCCGGACGTCATTCTATTAGATGTCAATTTACCGAAGTTTGACGGTTTCTATTGGTGTCGACAATTGCGGATGAAGACACGGGCACCCATCCTGTTCATCTCAGCACGGGTCGGGGAGATGGATCAAGTCATGGCGCTTGAATACGGAGCGGATGATTACATCGTTAAGCCGTTCCAAGGAGCGGTCGTCATCGCGAAGATTAAAAGTCAGATTCGCCGGGCCTATGGCACGCTTTCAAACGAGACGGATGAGCGGACGGTGACGAAAGAAGGTGTCACGCTGTACTTGGACCGTTATATCGTCGAGTACGGGGAACAGTCGATCGAGCTGTCAAAAAAAGAGGGACTGATCCTTGAGATGTTGCTGACGGCAAGTCCACGAATCGTCAGTCGGGGCGATCTACTTGAACGGATTTGGGATGACGAAGCATTCGTCGATGAGAATACGTTGAACGTCAATATCACGCGTGTCCGCAAACGGCTTGCCGAAATCGGTGTCGCTGGACTTGAGACGGTGCGAGGCGTCGGTTATAAACTGGTTCTTGAACCATGAAGCTCTTTTTACGGCACGCGATACCAGGTATCATCTTCTTTACTGGACAAATGCTGATTTTATATGCCGTCTTATGGCTCTACGATCTTTATCGCCCAGCAGCCTTCTTTTATATCGTGCTCTTGAACAGTATCGGTCTCTTGATTTATCTCAGTTATCGTTTCTTCAGCATGCTTCCGTTGCTGCGACGGATGCAACAGCCGGTCCAATCGGTCGCAGAACCGATTCGCAGTGATAGTGAAGAACCGATTTCCGTCGCTGTCGAACAATTTTTAGAACGGCAACAGACCTTGTTTCGAAACAGTCTGTTTGCTGAGCGACGGAAGGAAAAAGAGCGGCATCGGTATGTCGACCAGTGGATTCATCAAATGAAGACGCCGTTATCCGTCATCGAACTGATTCTCGAACATCCGGGGGAGCACTATCAAGCTGATTTGCGCCAAGAGGTCGATCGGCTGCGCAGTGGACTCGACCAGATGCTCTATTCGTCACGTCTAGAAGCGATCGAGACGGATCTGAAGGCAGAGCAGTTATCCTTAAAGCCACTTATTACCGGCATCATTAATCAGGAAAAACGACTATTCGTCAAAAATCAGGTTTTTCCGAAACTCGATATCGCGGAGGATATGTACGTCTATACGGATGCGAAGTGGTTTCGATTCCTTGTCTTACAGCTTGTGACGAATGCGATTAAATATACGACAGGTCACGGACGAGAAGTCGTCTTGAAGGCGGAGGAGATAAATGGGCAGGTCGTTTTGTCGATTCGAGACGACGGCGTCGGGATTCCAAGACGAGATGTCCCACGCGTCTTTAATGCGTTCTTTACCGGTGAGAATGGGCGACGTTACGGGGAATCGACCGGAATGGGACTGTATTTCGTCCAGCAGGTCTCGATGAAACTCGGACATGAGATTGAACTTGAGAGTGAGGAAGGCATCGGGACGACATGTCGGATTCGTTTAGTAGGAGGTCGCGCACATGATTGAGGTGAAACAATTAGGAAAGGTCTATCCCGGAAAGGTGACGGAACAGCCGTTGACGGATGTGAACTTCCGAGTTGAAGAAGGCGAGATGGTCGCAGTCATGGGACCGTCCGGTAGTGGCAAATCGACACTGATCAACTTGCTTGCGACACTCGACGAGCCAAGTTGGGGATCGATTCTGATTGATGGCGTCGATACAGCGACGTTTAAGCGAAAAGAGATGACACGCTTCCGACGCGAGACACTTGGGATCATCTTTCAGGAATTCAACTTACTCGACTCCTTGACGCTCGGTGAGAACATGCTCGTTCCATTGATGTTGTCTGGGAAAAAAGCAAAACTGGCGCGTGAAGAGATGGAGCAGTTGGCTCGTCGCCTTCAGATTGATGATTTGCTCGATAAGCAGGTGGACGAAGTAAGTGGTGGACAACGGCAGCGAACAGCGATCGGTCGCGCCTTGATTCATACGCCGCGTCTGATACTTGCGGACGAACCGACCGGAGCACTTGATTTTCAAGCGACAAAACATGTCATGGATGTATTAGCAGAACTGAACGCGACGGGGATGACGATGGTCATCGTGACGCATGATCCGCAAGTCGCTTCGTATTGTAATCATGTCTTGTTTTTAAAGGACGGTAGCGTGCAAACCGAGTTATTCCGTGATGAGCCACGACGGATCTTCTTTCAACGTGTCATTGAGTCGTTATCGTTGTTAGGAGGGGATGAGCATCAATTATCTGCAATACGCCCTACGTAATATCCGGCGCTACCAGCGGTTGTACTATGGGTATGCCTTGACGATCATCGTCGCGATGACGATCGTGACGAGTTACTGGAACTTGCTGACGAACGGATCGTTTCAAAACGTCGCTAAGATACTCAGCCAATTGAACCAAGTCATCGAGATGACGATCTTGTTCGTCTTCATCGCAGAACTGATCATCCTATTTTTTAGTATCCTGTTCATCTATTCGACGACCTATACGATGCTTGAGCACCGGAAGAACGATCTCCGAACGATGCGGACGCTCGGTAGTGGATTATCGCACTTCTTGAAGTATTTTTTGATTGAGGTTCTGATCGTCGGCGGATTAGCGATCACGGCGGGGATGATACTTGGAAATGTCTTGACGAAGATGCTGTTACTTTCTGTCGTCAAAATCATGTTCTTGCCACCGATCGAGTTTGAGCTGTCGTTTTATGCGATTCTTGCCTTGATTGGTGGCGCCTTCCTTGTTTTACTGATCGCGACCGTTCTGGCGATTTACCGTTTTCGTCCGGATCGACCGGTCCGTTCCCGTTCACTTTTTCGAAGAAGAGTTTGGATTCTGACACAAGTCCTCGCTCTATTGCTCTTGATTTACGGATATGTCCTCGCGTTCGTTCGAATGTATGGATTTTATATGTTATTCCCGCTTGTCATCTTCATCGGTTCCTTTTTCATTTGCCGCTATATCTTACCGTGGTTGATCCAGCTATATCGTCCATGTCGGTTGTCTCTTCGGAAACTGATCGTTTCGGAGATCGCCAATCAGTTACGAACGAATAGTACGCTGATTGCCCTCGGGACGATCTTGACGTCATGTGCGCTGACGGCAGTCGGACTTGTCTTCTTGTTTCAATTGATCGGACTCGATCTCTCGTCCCAAAATCAATTTGGTCTCGTCTATTATGAAGAATCCGCTCAGCCGACGAAGCGATTGAAGGATATTAAACAGACGATGACGGACGCATTTCCGGATCGCTATCAGCAAGATATTGAAGTGAAGGCAGAAGGGAAGCGTATCTTTTTACCGATTTCTGCCTACAACAAGATGATGCGTCAATTGCACCTTGAGGAGCGGAAGGCGACCGGTCGACAGAGTTTCTTCGTACCCGCGCGACCGGTGCAACTCGAAGAGAATACACCAACGATGAAAAAGGCGGAACAGGCGATGAAACGAGAAGGGTTTAAGCTGCTCTCGCCGTCTTCCCATGATTTAGTGTTCGGCTATAACTATCAGATCGAAACGATATTCGTCGTCAGCGACGCGGTCTTCCCGACACTTAAACAACCTGTTCGGCAAATCGTCGTCTTCGATACGCCAGCCTACCATGATTATGGAACGAGGGACTGGAAGCAGTGGATGAAGATCGTTCGCAATATTCAATCCGCAGCCAAGCTGGATGAGAAGCAGCCGGTTCCCTATCAGTTGATCAATGAGACGGAAGATGAGATCGACGGGATCCGGATCGTACGACTCGTCACGTTCGTCGTCATCCTTCTGACGATCTGGTTGTTCGTCATCAATGCGAGTTTCCTGCATGTATGGATGCAGATGACGGCGGAACAGGAACAAAAACGGATGAAGACATTGTTTGCGCTCGGATTCGGATCCGGAAACATTCGTCGTTACTTGCTCATGAAGTATGGTGCGGTCTTACTCATTCCCTATCTGATTTCTGTTTTTCATGCCTTTTTGTTGTTCCAAGTCGTCGTGACACAGGCTGGACTTGAAATGAAACCTTTTCTTAATCTCGCTATGTTTTGGATCAGTATCGTCACCGTTGGATACTTCTTAAGTGTCTTACCGATTTGGCTACGGTACCCGCGCCATCTGTTCCGGAAATCATCCGAAAGTTCGATGTATCCAACACCGAATTCAAGGGTATGATGATACCATAGGAACAAGGGAGGGAAACGTATGCTAGACCATTCACCATATCGAGGCTACGGTGACCGAATTCGTATTTTACGAGAGCGTGCCGGGGTTACGATCGAGCAGCTGGCAGAACGACTCGGTGTCGCACCGTACTTCATTCGTCGAACGGAACTCAGCGAAGTCTATCCAACAAAAGCGTACATCGAGGCACTGGCTGAAGCTTTGAACATCGATGCGAGTTACTTGGCTCGTCACATCTGGACAGGAGAATCATTGAAGTTCATCATGCAACAGAAGACGCCACTTGAAGAGATGAAACTTGCTTATGAGCAGACGCTCGGACAAGACGGGACATGGGTCGAAGAGCAGCTTGAAGAGCGAATGCGCCTGTTTGACCTGATGTACGACGAAGATGTCAAACGGATCGAGCAGACGATGAGCGCAACCGAGCAACGCATCTTTCATGAACTGGTCGATGCTGTGATGGAAGCAGGAGAGTTACAACGGGATCAAGCAGAAGAGACGTTTGAACTGTTTGAGGATAAACTTCCAGCCATGATGCAACTCGACGAATATCTCGACCGAATGACAGAAGGTGTATCGTTAGCTCGTTCGACATATTACACGGATTATAGTGACCGGAAAAGCCGTTCACGTTATCATCGCAAATAAAAAGTCGCTGTCTTCTGATTGACGTTCAGAAGACAGCGACTTTTTTTAACGTGTATTGTTTTGTGACATCTGACGTAAACGTGGATTCTTAATACGTGTCCGACCGATGATGAATCCAATGATTGCATTCGCGATGACGAGTACCCAACCGACATAGCCGAAATTGAGGGTTAAGCTACCGAGCATCGCTTGCCATTTGAAAATCATCATCAAATCACCACGCAAGACGAAGCGTGCGATACAGACAAGTAAAACCGTCAATCCAGCGATGAAGACACCAACCCAACTTCCGTATAAGCGAGAAGATTGACGGCGCACCGCGACGAAGGACCAGCAAAATAGACTGGCGACGAACGTCATCCCACCGTAAGCAAGGACGAGTTCCCATGTCGCACTCGCCTGCGGAAATTTCGTGAACATGACAAGTGACGAGACCATGGCAGCAGCTGTGAAAAGAATCGCTGCCCAAAAACGAGACCGCATAACGTAGTTCCTCCTAAAGGCTTTTTCTCACCTAACGATAGCGGAAACGATTCGTCTTGTAAACTGTTACCGGCGACCGCTTAAGATCCGGCGCAACTGTTTGAGTGGATTCGATCCATAGAACAGAACACCACCCCGGTAGAATTTCGTTCCGACGAATAAGGCAAGCGAGATGCTGATCAGCATCAAGATGAGCGAAATCGACACTTGCCATAGCGGTACATCGGTCAACATGACGCGCAGGAACATGACCATCGGTGTAAAGAACGGCACGAACGACAGGACGACGACAGCTTGGTTCGTCGGTGCATTCAGACTAAACATCGAAATCATGAAAGCTGCGACGATCAACAAGATGACTGGTAATGTCACTTGCTGCGCATCCTCGACCCGACTGACGAGCGAACCGAGTGCCGCGAGAAGCGTCGCATACAGGAAGTATCCGAGCAGGAAGAAGACGAACAGATAAATGATCGTCCGAGCACTCAAGGAATCGAGTGATAACTGATCGAATAAACTGCTGTTTTGAGCACTGTAGTAGCCGACACCGACGAGAATCGATAATTGTACGAGACTGACCGTAGCGATCGAGAGGATCTTCGCCAGCATATGTTGAATCGGACTCGCGGCTGAAATCAGCAATTCCATGACACGGGATGACTTTTCGTTCGCGATTTCTGTGACGATCATCCCACCGTAAATCGCAATCGTGAAGTACATCAAGAATAGCAACACATAGACGAGCGCCGAGGCAGCAAAGAGTTCATCCTCACTTTTCCCACCCGTCGACGTCAACTCCTGTTTGACAGGAACAGGTTCAGCGAGCGAAGCAAGGACGTTCGGATCGATTTCAGCATCCGTGATGACGGCTTGGTCACGGACTTGTTTGACGACCGTTGCGACCTGTGTCTGTAATTCAGACTCAGGACTAGCACTGACGAGTGTCACGTCATACGAATCCTGAACGATTGCCACGGCATCGAATGTACCGCGGTCGACTGCCTTTCGTGCTTGTGCGACTGTATATTCCTTCGTCGTGATGTCTGAAGTGACACCAGCCTTCTTCAAGGCCGGACGAAGATCGGTCGACAATTCACTGACGAGAGCAACTTTCGGATCGTCACCAGAAAACCAGTCGAGAATCCGTTCGATATTGCCAAAGCCGACGAGGAACAGGACCATTAGGACCGTCGAAATCAAAAAGCTTTTAGCACGTAATTTTTGTAGTAGATTGAAGCGATATAAAGTCAGGAATTTACGGTTCATAACGTTTGCCGACCTCCTCGATGAAGATATCCTGCAGGGATAACTGATCCCAGACGAAACGATCGACATGGTGTCCTTGACTGACGATATGTTGGAGAAGTTGATCAGCCGTTTCTTTTGAAGAGACTTGGACGATATGCCCATTGTTGTCTGACTCGACTTGTAGGACACCCGGTAAGCTATCCCATAGGAGTGGTGGGGCATCTGTCGTCAAAAGGACACGTGTTTTTCCATAGCTTGCCTTGATGTCAGGAAGATAGCCAGCAACGACGGGTTTTCCGTGATCGAGGATTGCGACGTGTTCGCAGAGTTCTTCGACGTGATCCATCCGGTGACTCGAGAAGACGATCGTCGTTCCGTCGACGGTTAACTTTTTGACGGCACGTTTTAATTGTTCCGCATTGACCGGGTCGAGTCCGCTGAATGGTTCATCTAAAATCAGCAGTTCAGGTTTATGTAGGACAGCAGAGATCAACTGAATCTTTTGTTGATTTCCTTTTGAGAGTTGTTCGACGCGCATTTTTTCATACTGCGGAATTTGGAAATACTCGAGCCATTCCGTCAACGCTCGTTTCGCATCCTTCCGTTTCATATCGCGGAGTTCTGCGAGGAACAAAAGTTGTTCATCAACGCGGACTTTTGGATACAGCCCTCGTTCTTCCGGAAGGTATCCGATTTTTGAAGTCGGGATGCGCTCTCCGTTCCAGGTGATCGATCCTTCAGTTGGTTGCAGTAGACCGAGCAGCATCCGGAAGGTCGTCGTCTTCCCGGCACCGTTCGCACCAAGCAAACCAAAGATTTGCCCGCGTGGCACCTCAATCGTCAGAGCATCTACGGCTGTAAAATCGCCGAAACGCTTCGTGATGTGTTTGATTTCTAACATATGAACCTCCTTTAAAGACGTCTGTTGCACGACAAGTGTATCATTGTTACCTAGTGTCCTACGGTTTAAATTGGATAAAGGTTCCAGAAAAACGAGGAAAGGCTTATTAGTTTACTTTTTGTTCTTTAGTTACTATTATTGTGTTAATAGATACGACTGAAGGAGGAACGCATCATATGAAAACGCAAGGCATCCATCATATCTCAGCAATGGTCGGCGATCCACAAGAAAATCTCGATTTTTACGGAACCATTCTCGGACTACGATTCGTCAAAAAAACGGTCAACTTCGATGATCCAGGAACATACCACTTCTATTTTGGAAATGAATCCGGAGCACCGGGAACGATCATCACGTTCTTTCCGTTTAAAGGCATGGCAAAAGGGAAAGTCGGTGCCGGACAAGTCGGAACGACAGCTTACGCGATTCCGGTCGGTGCAGCAGATTTTTGGAAAGCGCGACTGACAGAAAAAAACGTCTCGTTTGAAGAGACGGTTCGTTTCGGAGAGCAGCAGATCGCCTTCGAAGATCCACATGGTCTCCAAATTGAACTCGTCGAACGCGAGGCGGGATCAGACAGTCGCTATGAAATCGATGGCATCACGCGTGAGGTTGCGATCAAAGGATTCGCCGGAGCGACGTTACTGTCGCGGGATCCATCAGACACAGCAAAATTACTGACAGACACATTCGGGCTGACACTCAGTAAACGGACGGAAACCGTTGACCGATATATCGCAGAAGGCGAGTTCGGGAATGTCGTTGACGTCGTTCATGGTCAAATGCCAGTCGGTCGTCCGGGAACGGGAACGGTTCACCATATCGCGTGGCGGGCAACGGATCAAAAGGAACAACTCGACTGGATGAACGCCATCAACGCGTTCGGTTTGCTGACGACTGAAGTGAAGGACCGCCATTACTTCACATCAATCTATTTCCATGACCGCGGTCGGATCCTCCATGAAATTGCGACCGACAATCCAGGATTCGCAATCGATGAAGCGTTTGAGATGCTCGGAGAAGACTTGAAGTTGCCGGAACAATTCGAAGCACATCGCACGGCGATCACAAATCATGTAACACCTATTACTGTACCGAAGGGGAGACTCGTATGATTCATTTATACCAAGCACCAAAAACAGCAGACGCACCGATCTTTTTATTCTTACATGGCACAGGTGGAACGGAACAAGATCTCGTCGGACTCGTCTCGTTGCTCGATTCGGAAGCGGGCTACTTGTCCGTCCGCGGAGAAGTCTCGGAAAACGGGATGCCACGATTCTTCAAACGACTCGCGGAAGGCATCTTCGATGAAGAAGACCTCGCTTTACGGACAGCACGTTTAATTCAGTTTTTACGTGATCAAGCAGCAGAGCGTAGTTTTGATCTCGATCGTCTGATTCCAGTCGGATACTCGAACGGGGCGAACATCGCGGCGAACATGTTGTTCGAAGAAGCTTTGTTCAAACAAGCGATTCTGTTGCATCCGATGGTACCACGTCGTGGTGTGACGTTACCTGACCTATCGGACGTGCGCGTCTTCATCGGTGCCGGAAGCAATGATCCGATCTGTCCGGCTCAGGAAACGGAAGAGTTATCAGCGCTCTTGAAACAAGCTGGTGCATCAGTCGACGTCACGTGGTCGAATTATGGTCACCAACTCGTCATGCCAACGATTGAAGCAGCAACGGATTGGCTGAAATAGTAAAAAAAAGGGCTGTCCCATCTTCTTCTTTCATAGAAGATGATGGGGCAGTCCTCTTTTCGTTTCAAGCAGGATGATCACTTTTTGGTCGAGAATAGACGATGAGCACACCACGTTCGACGAGCTGGAGGGCGAGCGTCTGTTTCACTTCTTCCGATGCTTTCGTCTTGGCAAGTTGTCGGTAGAGCAAGCGAAGTTCACGGCGCATCGTCTTACGGATCAGCCACATGCTATCAATCGTCGTACACCAACCGGTCACGGTCTCGTGTCCGATGTAATACTGGGTCTGACGTTCGAGATAACGAATCCACCACTCGTCACGCGCCATTTTTAGTACGACACCTGTGAGGCCAAGTACAAGGATGGCGAGGGGAATGCTTTCATATAAAGGAAGACGACTAATAACGGTACCAACATTCGTGACGAGGGCAAGCATCCCCCATCCTATGCATCCGATGACAAGCCAATATCCAAAGTTGAGAGTACTTCGATGTCGTAACGTCACTTTCGGCGTAAGCAATGAAGTGGCCATCAGAAACACCTCCTTGTTAAATAATCGAATTTTCTGACAATTTGTAGTTGTCCTTCTACTATAGTTACTTTTTCCCGAATCGTCTAGTCATTAGACATGGAAAATGTGTTTCTTTCTTGACGAAATTCGTGTACGCTAAATGTAGAAGTGAGCGGTTACATAAAGGGGGATATAAAGAAATGATGGATCAAGTGATTTGGATTGCTGTCGGTATCGTTGCCGTTGCGGTTTTCTCAGCATCGAGTGTCGCAGCGTACATGGGTGTCAAGAACCAAGAAGATTAAGAATCGAAAAACGGCTCATCCCGATCATCGGGATGAGCCGTTTTTTTGATGTGCCATCGATTATTTGTTTGCTGTTATATCTGCTTGCAATGCATAAGGTTTCAGGGCATCGCTCCAGCGTAGATAACCGCCACCGACGAGATGTAATCCATCATACGTCAAGCGATTCTGAAGATATCCTTGTTTATTCGTCAAGACAGGTCGTAAGTCGACGAATGGAACCTTAAGCGATTGAGCGAGATTTTGTAAATTCCGGTTCAACGCTTCGACATCACGGTTGATTCGGACGGAGTCTGAATACTTCGGTGCCACAGGAACGGTTGACTGAACGACGACGTCAATGTTATTTTTTCGAAGTGTCGTCACGATCGTCGTCATGTTCTCGGTAATTTGTGGAATCGGCGTATAGTGACGGATATCATTAATACCACCCATCAGGAAGACGCGTTTTGGTTTCATCTCGAGAATCAGGTCGAGACGAGTCAAAAAGCCTTCTGTCGTATCGCCAGGAATCCCGAAATTAATAATTGTCGGATCATCCATCAAGATGCGCCAATCGGCAAAATTCGTCATCGAGTCACCTAACATGACAGCGTTCGCTGATTTTGGGTATTGATAAGTATGGAATAGACTATTCAAACGGACATAGTTCGGATTCTTATCGTATTGGAATGTCGTGACTGGAGTCGTACTCGTTGCAGGTAAGACGCTTTCGAACAGTTCGAGCGGTTTACGTCCCAGTAACAATGCAAGGAGAACGACGTTCAAGACGATGGATAGAATCAGGAGTGTCTTTTTCATAAACATTCGTTCCTTTCGAGGGAGTATAAGGGGTAGTGTAACATGAATCGGAATCCGTGGTTTGATAATATTAAAGGTTTTCTTGTCATTTTCGTCGTCATCGGTCACATGCTGACAGATTTACGGTTTGATTATGATGGAAAATTACTCGAAACGGTCTATCTATTGATTTATTCGTTTCATATGCCATTATTCATTATTTTAAGCGGTTATTTCTTCCGCGAAAACAAGTATTTACGTGTCATCCAGCTTTTCGCGGTGTATTGTGTCTGGCAGATCTTGATCGGATCTTGGGCGACACTCGGGGAAGGAAACCCGATTTTCTCAGGAGAAAACATTGGAACGCATCTATTACGGCCATACTGGGCACTTTGGTATTTATTCGTCATGGTCGTCTGGTATATCGTGACGCCTTATGTCGTCCATTTACGCGGCTACGTCTGGTTCGGTCTCGCGTTCGCTCTATTATATGGTTTTGAGCTTGAGAATACAGGCTTCTTAGCACTTCGTAAGTTGATCATGTTCTATCCGTACTTCTTACTCGGAAATTATTTATCAGAACACGAATTCATCCGGATCTTTGAAATGCCGAAAAACTTTAAACGACGGATGAATGTCCGTCTAATCGGTGGGATCACATTTGTGGCCGTCATGGGCTTTTTGTTATTTGAAGCATGGCGTGACACACCACAAGAGATCATTGATTTCGCGAATGCCTTCAAGCATCGTTTCCCTTATGTTGATCAATACGATAGTGATGCCTGGTTAGGTGTCATCAAACATAGTGTCATCTATTTCTTATCGATTGCGGCTTCCCTTGGTTTCATGATGTTGATTCCGATGCGTCGCCTTCCGCTCATCACACGGGCTGGGGAACTCAGCCTCTATGTCTATTTGCTTCACGTCTTTTTCGTCATGGCGTGGCGCCAGTATGTGACGGATGCATTCGTACCACAACCGTGGCTAGCGTTACTGATCATGATCGGCGTTGCCTTACTGATCGTCGGTATCATCATACACCCGCTCGTCGTCCGTGTCCTCCGTCCTTTGATTGAGATTGATATTCGTCCAATCGTCGAGAAACGGGAAGACCTTTCAAAATAAGACGGAATGCTTTACACTTTAAGATAGATGGATTACAAGACGAAGGGCGTGGAAGGAATGTCATATAATTTAAACAACGCAGACGGTGTCGTGAACGTCTCGCAACAAGTCATCGAGGTCATCGCAGGCGTAGCTGTTCAAGAAACGGAAGGGATCGCCTTCACAGCAGATGATTCAAAACTGCAAGAGAAACAGATGGTTAAACTCGTGAAGGTCGAGGATGTCGGCGGCGAGATTACGATCAGTTTGTCTGTTCATATCAAGTACGGAATGTCGATCATCAAGACGGCGGGGAAAGTGCAGGAACGGATTGCGCAAGACATGGAGAACATGCTCGCGTTCCAACCGAAAGCAATCAACGTCCGAGTGATTGGTCTCTTAAAAGGATAACAGGACGAAAAACACTTTGCTGAAATCGCAAGGTGTTTTTCTTTTTAAGTAAAACATTTGATAACGCTTGCAAAGAGATGAGAGAATTAGTAAAATTGTTTGTGAGGCAAGTGCAATCGTTTGCACAACGTGTCATTCGATTTCTTGCCTTTCATGGACGATGTATGAAAGGATGGATGTCGGATGGCACCAACGATCGAAGCGGTCATTTTTGATTTAGACGGCGTAATCACGGATACAGCAGAGTATCACTACTTAGCGTGGAAACAATTAGGAGAGGATTTGGATATCCCGTTCGACCGGGAATTCAATGAGACATTAAAAGGTGTCAGCCGGATGGATTCACTCGAGCGTATCCTTGCGCTTGGTGGAAAACAGGATGCTTTTTCGGAAGACGAGAAGCTAGCACTCGCTGCGAAGAAGAACGAACACTATGTCACATTGATCCAGCACATCTCTGAACAGGATCTTCTTCCTGGAATCACTGCATTCCTTGATGAAATCCGAAACGCTGGGCTGAAAATCGGGATGGCGTCCGCTTCTAAAAATGCGCTGATGGTCGTCGAGGCATTAAAGGTTCGACATTACTTCGATGACATCGTAGATGCTGCAACTGTTGCACAATCGAAACCACACCCTGAAGTGTTTCTCCGTGCTGCGGAAGCGCTCGACGTCGAACCAAGCCGTTGCATCGGTGTAGAAGATGCGACAGCGGGCATCACTGCCATCCACGCTGCCGGTATGTATGCCGTCGGTGTAGGACCGGAGTCGGCGCTCCATGAGGCAGACTATCGTGTCGATTCGACAGATTTGCTTTCCCTTGAGCAAATCCTCGCTAGTCGCTAACTGAGATTCATTCATTCCCTGATGATTGAATCGCAATCAACCTCTCTTTTCTTTTATGTGTCAGAAAAAGAAGTGATTTCCCTGAATCTCTTCTTTTTCAAAAAAATAACGCTCAGCCGTATGATTCGGCTGAGCGTTATTTTTTGGTTAGAGGGAAGAAAGAATCGCGTTTGCTACTGCATCAGCATAGCGTTGCTGATAAGAAGGAGAAACGAGTTTCGCCCGGTCATTAGCATTGGATAGGAAACCAAGTTCCGTTAATGTAGCGGGTGCATTCGTACCGCGAAGAACAGCGAGGTTCCCGAATTTAATACCACGATCACGTAATCCAATCGAGTTAACAAGATTGTTTTGGAGATTTCGTGATAGAGCAACAGATGCATTACCTCTGTAATAGAAGTTTTCAGCGCCATAAGCACTTGTTGAAGATGCAGCATTAATATGGATACTGACGAAGATGTTTGTCTTATGGGCGTTCGAGATGACGCTACGATCTGTTAACGAAGGATAGTAATCATTCGTATAACGTGTCAACTTCACATCGACTGTTTTAGATAGGCGCTCGGCTACGAGTTTAGCGACTGACATGACGATATCACGTTCATAAATACCGTATCGTGCGGCACCAACATCATGTCCACCATGCCCAGGATCTAAGACGACGAGTGGACGAGCAGACATAGAAGGCTGGAAGAGCGAGAGATACGTCGCTTCGACATATCCATAACGTCCATCAGATGTTTTGACAGCGACGAATCCTTTTGTCTTATGTAAAGCATTCGTTACCGTAACAACGGAACCACGTGGCAGTGTACCGATAGAAGGGCTGATCGAACTTGCACCAGACCGTAATGTCAATGAATCATTAAAAGGAACGAGAACATACATTGTCGTACCTGAATAATCAGCTGCAGATCCGACAGGTGGTAAAGAAGCAGAAGAAGACGTCGTTTTCTTCAAGTAACTTCCTGAGACATAGCCTTTTTTACTACCGTAAGACACTTGGTACCAGTTATCCTTCCGATACGAAGAGGTAACGATCTTTCCTTTAGGAATCGTTAGTAGTTTAGCTGAGGTAGCAGAATTCGATGTACGTAAATTCAAAGCGTCCAACGTAATGTAGTTCGTTTTCGCGAATGTCGTACCGGTAGCACTTGCTGTGACGACCGCTTTCTTTTTCAAGTAAGAACCAGCAACATAACCAGTTTTTGATTTGTAAGATACTTTATACCAGCTTCCCTTCTTGTAAGAAGAGGAAAGTGTTGTTCCTTTAGGAATCGTCAATAATTTAGTCGAAGCAGCAGAATCAGACTTACGAAGGCTCAACGAATCCGTCGTCGTGTAGTTCGTCTTCGTAAAGGATGTACCGACAGTACTAGCTTTAACGGCCGCTTTCTTCTTCAAGTAACTTCCTGAGACATAACCCGTCTTAGAACTGTAAGAGACTTTGTACCAGTTTCCTGTTTTATACGAAGAAACGACTGATTTTCCTTTAGGAATCGTCAACAATTTTTTAGAGGAAGTAGTAGCAGAAGCGCGAAGATTTAGTGCATCTGTTGTTTGATAAGTAGCTTTCGTGATAGAAGCAGCAGATGCCTCGGGTGTTGGGGCGGCTACCGTGAAAAGTACGGCCGAAGCAATACTTGCGATCAAGACGGAAGTTTTAGTAGGCATAGTGTGCTCTCCTTTTAAATTTAGTATTGTAAAACAGGATATAAAAATGACAAAATGAAGAAAGATTTAAAATTATATATTAAAAACAATAATTTTATGTTCTAGGTTCGCTCCTTTCTGTTAAGATAAAAATGGAAATCAGCAACAGATAAAAAATTGCCAATATTACAAAAAAATTAAAATAACATAGAAATCATATAACAAAAAGGTAAATAAATGGTAATATTATTTCAAAAAACATACAATTGAAACATAATTGAAATATTATTGTGTCATCAATACAAGAAAGAAGGTAAAAAGTATGGATCCGAATGAACATATTTACAGAGAGCTGATGGAAATCGAAGAAGAATATCGCCGTCTTCAACGAAGAGCAGAGTACTTAGTAGCTGAATTAAGTCGAACGAATCAAGATCATGCACAGGAAGTTTCTGTTGCACTAGAGCGTCCATTGAAACAACGAAGAGTGAATCAGCGATATCCACTGGAAGTTTACGTACACCAAATCAGTGATTTGATGCGCGAACGCGAGTCGATGTCAGCACGAGATATTCAGATGGAACTCGAACTTCGTTATCGTCACCAAATCAGTAACATTTATCAGCTTATGGCGAAAGTTGAACAGGCAAACCCGGCGATTCAAAAAGTGGGTCGTGGAATCTATACATATGATTCATCGGCAGAAGTTCCGATTTTTATGTAGTTTTTTCAAAAAACGTCGTTTCTTTTTTAAAGAAAGGCGTTTTTTTTGTTGAATGAATTCCAAAATAAAGATTTATTTTTAAAATAAGTAAATGATTTTCTTAAAAATGGTTTTTATCTCTTCTGTTCCATTTTTTAACTGATATAATGGATACGTAGATGAAAAAATTGTCGGACCTGACGTCACGTGGACGTGGGGAGAGGAGAAAAACAGTGCTTCAACTCGTAAAAAATACATTCAACGAACAGTCTAAGCGACTGAAGAACTATATGAAAATCGTAAAAGAAATCAATGCGTTAGAAAGTCGTTATCAAGCGATGACGGATGATGAATTAAAAAATCAAACAATCCACCTAAAGGAACGCATCGAAGCCGGTGAGACGATTGATCAACTAAAGACGGAGGCATTTGCTCTTGTCCGAGAGGCAAGTGTTCGTACGTTAGGCATGCGTCATTACGATGTTCAATTGATTGGTGGTCTTGCGTTACTAGACGGTCATATCGCAGAAATGGCGACGGGGGAAGGAAAAACATTAGTCGCGTCGTTACCGAGTTTTACAAAAGCCTTAAGTGGTAAAGGGGTTCATGTCATCACCGTCAATGACTACTTGGCACGACGAGACGTGGATCAGATCGGAGAAATTCACCGTTTTCTTGGTTTAACAGTAGGACTAAATGTTCCCGATCTGTCACCTGATGAGAAACGTGCTGCCTATGGCGCAGATATTACATATGGAGTCGGTACAGAATTTGGCTTCGACTACTTGCGCGATCATCTCGTCAATCGGAAGGAAGACCGTGTACAACGAAAACATCACTTTGCCATCATCGATGAAGTCGATAGTATTTTAATCGACGAAGCGAAAACACCACTCATCATGGCAGGTAAGGGCTCGGTGCATGAAGGATTACAAACCGTCGCGAAGCTGATCGTATCAAAGTTTCCTGCGGATGCATACGAATACGACGAAGAGATCAAAGCAGTTTCGCTTACGGATAAAGGAATTTCGATCATCGAAGAGAACTTCGCCATCGATAATCTTTTCGCAGCTGAGCATCAAGTACTTTATCATTACATGGTTCAAGCCTTGCGTGCTCACATCGTCATGAAACGAGACGTTGATTACATCGTAAAAGATGGGAAAATCGAGTTGGTTGATTTATTTACAGGACGCATCATGGAAGGACGAAGTTTGTCGGATGGGCTCCATCAAGCCATTGAAGCAAAAGAAGGCATTGACATCACGGAAGAAAATAAAACGACGGCCCAAGTTACGATCCAACATTATTTCCGGATGTATGAGCTCGTTTCAGGCATGACAGGTACGGCACAAACTTCACGACAAGAGCTTCTAAAGACATACGGAATGGATGTCGTACAAGTCCCGACCAATCGCCCGAAACTCCGTGAAGATGCTTCTGACATCATTTACGCGACGAAAGAGGAGAAATATGAAGCTGTGGCGCGTGCGACGAAGGAAGCACATGCAAGACGGCAACCCGTATTGATCGGAACGACGTCCATCGAACAATCATTTGCTGTAGCTGAAGCTTTAGATACACATCAGTTACCGTATCAAATCCTGAATGCAAAGACGGTCGACCAAGAAACTGACATCATTCGTGAAGCCGGGCAACACGGACGCATCACGATTGCGACGAACATGGCAGGCCGAGGGACAGATATTACGTTGGATGAGATTGCGAAAGAAGCAGGTGGGTTGTTTGTCATCGGTACCGAGCGTCATGAGTCGGTTCGGATTGATAACCAGCTAAGAGGACGTTCAGGACGTCAAGGAGATCCAGGTAAAAGTCAATTCATCGTATCACTCGAAGATGACCTCGTCCGGCGTTTTGCAAAGGATCGACTGGAGAAAGTCTTGAAAAAAGTGAAGACGAGTCAGCATGAACCGGTTACGTTAAAAGAAGCACAAGCGTTATTGAGCTATGCGCAAGAAACATGCGAGGGGACAGGTTATTCGATTCGAGAGGAACTTGTTAAACTCGATGACGTCCTTCATCAGCACCGTCTTGTCATCTATGCGATCCGTAACCAAGTACTAGATGCGGAAGACATTCAAGATATGGTACTACCAATGGTCGAGCGGACGATCGAACGTATCGTGGATCGTTATCTTTCTGCAGAACTCGTACCGGAAGAGTGGCCAAAGGAAGAGTTCCAGTTCGCGATGGACGAATTACTAAACGACGAAGTACCACTTCCAGATGATTTAGAACAGCCGGAAGAGGTCAAAGCGTATTATGTGAACATTGTTTCCGCTCGTCGTGAAAAATGGATAGAGGAACTAAAGAATCCTGCAGTAGACGAGCTGATCCGAGATCAGCTATTGGCATCGATCGAAGAGCACTGGACGGAACATTTGACGACGATGAATACGCTAAAAGAAGGCATTCATCTTCGGAGTTACGGTCAGGAACAGCCTGTTCGGATGTACGAAAAGGAAGGCTTTGAAATCTTTAACTACACGATTGCTGAAATCGAGTATCCCGTTGCCTATGTCTTACAACGATTGTCCGAATATATCATGCTAGATGAAGAAATCGAGGAGATGGAGTTAGATGTTTAATCGCAGAAAACAAATCATTTTAGAAGCAGAGACACCAGAAAATACAGGACTGTATAAGCCTCGATTGATTTTTACAGAAGATATGTTGATCGAGAAAGAAGATGAATATCTTTTCCGTTACCATGCTAATCAATTGCCAGACTTGGAGTTAAATCAACTGTCCGTCGAAGCGCTGCAAGTGGACCTATCCTCCTCGCCGATTTCAATCGTCGCGTTGTTTCGAAATACATTAGAAAATAGTTTTCATGTAGATGGTCTTCCATTACTCGTGTTAGACGAAGCCAATCGTCTGATTGGCAGAAAGGTTTTGACGACGGAAGATATTCCGGAGTTCGTACCGATGAGTAGTATGCCATGTTGGCTTGATTTTTCCGAGGAAGAACTTTTCTTAACGGAAGAAGAAAATTTCCCGGAAAAGATTCGTCTCTTATTTAGTTTAGAAGAGACGCATGATCTCGAGATTCCACCGGACTTCCTTGATGCTGAAGCGCGACGTGTACGTCAGACATTCTATTCAACCCCGACGTTGAAGAATGAAGAAGTCAATGTCATGAATGTTTGGAACGAGAAGAACGAAAATAGGATGACAGGATTGTTTTTGATTCGAAACGGATATGAACAGGCGATTCAACTCGGAACGCTTCCGTTACAACTTATGAACGGGGAACAAATCTTGCAGACATTGCAGGTAGCGTTAACGTCCCCAATCGAAGCTAAAACGACCCTTGCAATCAAAGTCGTCTTAGACGTGACGGAGTGGCAAGACCAAGACGTGTTGCAATTCCGAGTCGCACAAGCATAAGCCTATGCTTTTTGTTTACAGAATGGGAACGAACGATTTTTGGAAGAAGAATGTGGTATAATTCGCGCAGGAGCGTGATGTTATTATGTTATGGACAGCGTCCATTGTCTGTTTCATCGCTGCATTGCTGATTACCCCCGTTGTCAAACGTTTTGCCATTGCAGTGGGCGCGGTGGATAGTCCGGATGCACGAAAAGTACATGTTCGAATCATGCCACGTCTAGGTGGGCTTGCGATTTATATCTCATTCATGATCGGATACTTTATCTTACAACCATCGAGTCCATATGCGACTCATATATTAGTCGGTAGTTTCGTGATCATCATGACCGGTATGTTAGATGATCGTTTTCAACTGAATGCTAGGCTGAAATTAATGGGACAAATCGTAGCGGCAGTCATTGTTTTAAATGGTGGGATTCGAATCGAATTCATCAATTTGCCGTTTGATCAACAGCTGTATCTCGGGTGGTGGAGTGTGCCATTGACCTTCCTGTGGGTCATCGGTATCACGAATGCCGTCAATTTGATTGATGGTTTAGACGGACTAGCTGCTGGCGTATCGAGTATCGTCTTGTTGACGCTAATTAGTTTAGCTGTGATTCAAGGGAACGTCTACGTGACGATCGTTGCGATCCTCTTGCTTATGAGTACGCTCGGTTTTCTGTTTCATAATTTTTATCCGGCAAAAATTTTCATGGGAGACACGGGTTCGCTGTATCTTGGATATATGCTGGCCGTACTTTCCCTACTTGGATTCAAAAATGTAACTTTATTCTCACTTGCTGTACCAGTCATTTTGCTCGGGATTCCGATTTCAGACACGCTGTTCGCTATCGTGCGTCGTATGTTACAAGGGAGACCGCCGTTCGCACCCGATAAAGAGCACTTGCATCACCGCTTACTCGATTTAGGATTTACGATGAGACAAGCCGTTTTAGTGATTTATGGACTTTGTGGTGTGTTCGGAATGACGGCAATCCTCTTTTCGCAAACGAATTCGCTCGGTGCTTTTATTTCTCTCGTTATCTTATTGATCGTACTAGATATTTTAGTCGAATCATTGGGTTTGTTAGGGGATAAATATCGACCGATTCTCAAACTATTAGAACGTCTTACAACGAAATGATTTAAAAAGATCGCTCATCTCAATGTGCGGTCTTTTTTTAAGGGAGATGAGAAAATGCAAGAAATAAATAAAAATGAACGCATTCAGTACTTGGATATTTTGAGGGGATTTGCTTTATGTGGCATTCTATTTGTCAACATGCCAAGTTTTCTTGGCGATCGACCGAATGCGATGATGGGAGACGTCGATCAAGCGATTCGTTTGGTGTTTGACCTCTTCATCCAGACAAAATTCTATACGCTGTTTAGTGTCTTGTTTGGAGCAGGTTTTTATCTGTTCATCCAGCGTTTGCAGCAAAAAGGATTACCGAAGACAATTTTTGCACGACGTCTCGGGATTCTTCTCGTCATTGGACTACTACACTTATGTATTTGGCAGGGAGATATTTTACATACGTATGCGTTGACCGGTTTTATCTTATTGTTATTTATAAAAACAAAGCCGATCACGAAGCTCTTGTTTGCGGCAGCATTTCAAATCTATGCTCTTTTGCTCTACCTACTTATTTTCTTTGGGGCTCGTCAATTGGGCGACACTCCCGTCGTCGAGCTAGATAAGACACTTCAGTCGTTCGTCGCATCGCGCGATCTCCTCGGATTTTTATCACATCACGCGACAGTTCAATTACCGGAAGCCCTCATGAATTCTGGTGTCATTTGGCCAGAAATTTTATCCCTGTTCTTGATTGGAGCCTATTTGATGGAACGCTTCAGCGCAGCGCCACCGACGAATCGTTTCCTGTGGTGGACGCTTGGAATTAGTTTACTCCTGACACTTCCATCATTTGCAGGAATCATACAGGCGCATGCTGACGTACCAGACGGATCCATCAATCTATTTTACGTCTGGCTCTCAGGACGCACGCTTGCGATCACCTATGCTTGTGCCGTTGCGCTACTCGTTCGTGCTGGACGCATGCAATGGTTTGCTGGACTGGGACGGATGGCATTGACGAATTATTTGATGCATACAGTCGTCTTTACCGTGTTCGTCTTCTTCAGTGGACAACATGGAACGACACCGTTATGGCAAGGACTGTTACTCGTTTTCCTGCTTTTGATCGCACAAGGTGTTGCTTCAAACAGATATCTCCAGTCTCATCCACAAGGTCCCATGGAGAAATTGTGGCGAAAAGGGACTTATGGAAAGAAAAACAGTTGAAGTTCACAAGAACTTAACATCTTTTATGTAGAATGAAGGATGGAGGTGAAACATGCATCGTTTAATTGAAATCTTTCTTGTATCGTTCAAGCTCGGACTGACGTCGTTCGGAGGTCCGGTCGCCCATCTCGGGTATTTTTATGAAGAATATGTCAAACGGAAAAAATGGATTGATGAGAAAGCATATGCTGACTTAGTTGCGCTCTGTCAATTCCTCCCGGGTCCCGCTTCGAGTCAGGTCGGAATGGGAATCGGTTTGATCCGTGGAGGCGTAGCAGGGGCGATTATTTCCTTCGTCGGCTTTACGTTACCGTCGAGTATCGCCTTGATTCTGTTCGCGATTCTTGCGACACAGTTCGATGTCGCAGAAGCCGGATTCATTCATGGCTTGAAACTCGTTGCGGTTGCAATCGTTGCTGACGCCGTCCTTGGCATGGGAATGAAACTTGCGACAGGCGTCAAACGGATGACGTTGATGCTACTGGCGCTAGCAGGCGTACTCTTGATCACACATCCACTGGCACAAGTCGGTGTCTTGTTGCTCGCAGGTCTTCTTGCGTTCTTCTGGTTTAAAGAAGAGACGGAGACGGGTGGGTCCTTGTCGATTCGCGTACCACGCCTACTTAGCATCACGGCACTCGTCTTATTCTTCGTCTTACTTGCCGTCACACCGTTTCTCGCTCAAGCAACGACGGGAACCGTCCAACTGACGAGTATTATGTACAGTGCCGGTGCCCTTGTCTTTGGTGGCGGACATGTCGTCTTGCCATTCCTTGAGCAGACACTCGTACCTGGATTGATGAACACGGATACGTTCCTTGCTGGTTACGCCGCTGCACAAGCGGTACCAGGACCACTCTTTACGTTCGCGACGTATCTCGGTACGATCGTTTCTGGTGTTTCTGGAGGAATTCTTGCGACGCTCGCGATCTTCCTACCAGGATTCCTACTCGTCATCGGTGTTTTACCGTACTGGGATCGTATTCGGAAGAATCAATCGGTCGGTCGGATCTTGATGGGCGTCAATGCTGCCGTCGTTGGTATCTTGCTTGCCGCTCTTTATGATCCAATCTTTACGTCAAGCATCAAGAGTGGTCTTGATTTCTTGATTGCCTTCGGTTTGTTCTGTTTACTTCGTTTTTATAAACAGTCGCCGTTACGAATCGTGTTGATTGGAGCCGTTCTCGGATTCCTATTCTTTTAAACCGCACAAAGAAGCAGCAGACATGCGTCTGCTGCTTCTTTGTTTTCGCTTAATGAAGCTTTAAATTCGAGTCAAAAAGACAAGCTCGATATCGTGGCGCCACTCACGTTGGACTTCCGTAAAGCCAAAACGAGCGTAGAGCGTAAGGGCAGGAAGATTACGCGCACCTGTCATGACATGCTTCACGTGATCATGCTGAAGCAGGTGGTGCAGTAAGGATTGGGCGATGCCTTGGCGAAAATATTCCGGATTCACAACGAGGCGCGTGATCGTTCCATCAACATATGTGATCGCACCGACTACGCTATCATGCAAGAGATAAACGAACCCGTTCGGTTGCTCCGCTTCGATGTCATCGATCGTTTCCGATAAAGGTGGAAAGTCTACTGTTTCCAGTAGACGCGCTTCGATTCGATAAGCAAGACGTTGAAGTTCTAGCAAAGCTGCATGATCAGTTGATCGTAGTCGTCGTATCATCCGTCGCCTCTTCTGATGTCGTCATGTCAGTAGCGTCATCAGCAGGTAAATTGAGCTGTTCTTTTAATGTTGTTTTAGCTTCGGCAAGTGAAAGTGGATCGATTTGATAGTAATAGACGCCATTGATTTTCGTATCTGATCCCGTTAAATCAATACGATTAATGGATCCGAGTGATTTGACGAACGGTTGTAGCTGGAAGGCTTCCGTTAGTGACATATTCGTTTTGAAGTTATCGCCTGTAGCATCCATCAAGTCATTGAGTTTCGTGATCGAACCGAAGGAAGTCGACTGTTCGATAATCGCTTGTACGATTTGTTGCTGGCGTTTTGTACGTCCGATATCACCCTCAGGGTCTTCATAACGCATTCTGGCGTAGGCCAACGCTTCTTCCCCATTGAGTGTCTGCTGACCAGGTTCGAGTTTGATACTGTTTCGTTTATCGGAAGAGTCGAGTGTGTCGATCGGTAGTTTGACGTCGACATCAATACCGCCAAGCGCATCGACGATAGCAACGACACCATTAAAGTTGATGGAGGCGTAATAGTCTACAGGAATATCAAACAACGTTTCGACTGTCTCAATCGTTGAATCAATTCCTCCATAAGCATACGAATGGTTGATTTTATCTTCATATCCGACAGAAGGGATTTGTACGAGAGAATCTCGAGGGATGCTGACCATGTCTACGGTTTGATCTGTTTTATTGAATGTGGCGATGATCATCGTATCAGCGCGAGAAGAAGTGTCTCCGGGACGTTCATCCGTTCCGACAAGCAAGACGGAGAAATGGTCCTTCGTCAAGTCGACTGCCGCTTCACGTTTTTCTGACTTGTCTCCACGTGCTAAGTCGACTTTTGTCTCATTAGCCGTTTGAAGAGTCTTGTTGGCGACGTAAGCGAATGCTGCACCGCCAGTTACTAAAATGATCAAAAATAAAAAAACAAGACGCTTGAACCAAGAACGCTTCTTTTTTTTCTTTGACCGTGATCGTATCGGTTCATCCATTTCAAGTACTCCTTACTTAACAGAATTATTAAAAAACTTTCGGAATCTTTACAATCAGTATAGCAGGTCAGGAAAGAATGTCACGTTCGAGGTAGCGAAAAGCACCTTCTTGGAAGTGGGCTTGCGCATTCGTCAGATCTGTCATCCATTCAATAAAGGTAGGAACATCTGCCGTTTTGACTAAGACATCGACTTGAACTTGATCCAAATAATGAATCTGATCAATCGGATGAATGCTTGATCGAAGTTCATTCTCAATTTTTCCAAGCCACGTATAGTCAATGTGCACTTCTACCACTTGATGCTGAATCCGTTCAACGACGCCGATTGCATTCAATGCTTCCGAGACGCTTGAGCCATAGGCACGAATTAATCCACCGCCACCAAGCTTAATGCCGCCAAAATAACGTGTGACCACAACAACGGTATCGCGTAAATCTCTTTTTTTCAGTACTTCAAGCATCGGGACGCCTGCTGTTCCGCTAGGTTCACCATCATCACTCGCTTTTTGGATTTGATTTTGTTCCCCGATGACATACGCAGAACAGTTATGATTTGCATCATGATGCTTCTTTTTAATCTGCGCAATGAAGTCTTGTGCCTCTGTTTCGGAAGAAATGCGAGAAATATATGTAATGAATCGAGACTTTTGAATAATGATTTCGTGGAAACCGTTTTCTTTTACTGTATAATAATGAGATAATGTCATACTATTAATGTCCTCCTCGTTGACTAGTTCTTTCTAGCATAACGACGTTCAGAGAGAGAGACAACCATTTGAGTGGTAAGGACCGGAGGGAGTCACGATGACGCATGAAATGAAGGAGCGACTGTCGTTGAATGATATCGTACAAAACATCATTGGTGTCGTAGAGGAAAGTCGCGAAGAAATCGTTCGGATTACGGAGGATTCGAGAGAGCAATATGCTGAAATCCAGCAAGAATTGCGCGACTTGAAAGTTCGTGTCCATGATTATATAAAAGAAGCAGAGCGACTAGAACGTCATATTAAGGATGCCAAGACACGACTAGTCATCGTCAGCAAAAATTTCGAAAACTATTCGGAGCAAGATGTTCGGAAAGCCTATGAAACAGCGAACTCACTACAACTGGAGTCGTTTATCAATCAACGGGATGAGATGAATTGCCGGAAGCGGCGTGATGAGTTGGAACGTCGTCTCATTCAGTTAGACGAAACAATCGAACGAGCGGATATGCTGATTGGACGTGTATCCGTTGTCTTGAATTTTTTGACGGACGATATGCAAGTCATGAATGAGAAGTACGAAAAAGCGATGCAAAAACAGGAAATGGGCTTAAAAGTTTTTCAATCTGCTGAAAACGAACGACGGCGGTTATCTCGCGAAATGCATGATGGTCCAGCGCAGACATTGGCGCACGTATTAATTCGGGCGGATCTGATTGAAAAAATTCATCAACACAATGGAGCAGAAGCTGCTTTTGAGGAAATTCATCGTCTTCGTGTCTTGATTCGAGACGGATTAGCGGACATTCGTCGCATTATTTATGATCTCCGTCCAATGACGTTGGACGATCTTGGTTTCGTCCCGACGCTTGAGCGGTATTTACGACATATGCAAGAAATTTCGAATATTGAGATTCAATTTAAATATCTAGGCGGTGGCGAACGGATTGACTCCACCTATGAGGTCGCGGTCTTCCGGATCGTTCAAGAAGCTGTCCAAAATGCCGTGAAGCATTCCAATGCAAAGGACATTCGTATTATCATAGAACAATATCAACATTCCATTCGCATTCACGTAAAGGATAACGGAGTCGGATTCGACTTCGACTCGATCGTCGACTCACATGACGAGTCGTTTGGATTGATCGGGATGCGTGAACGCATTGAATTGATCGATGGAGAATTCGAGGTCGAAACGTACCCTGGGGGCGGGACGGTCATCAAGGTAAAGATTCCGATCGAGGAATCCGAAGCGAGAGGGGAAACACTGTGAACAACGAGCAAGTGAAAGTAGTCATCATTGACGATCATCAGTTATTCCGTGAGGGAGTAAAACGAATTCTTGACTTCGAGGAAGAGTTCGTAGTCGTAGCGGAAGGAGAGAGCGGCGTAGATGTCATTCCTCTCGTCGAAGCACACCAACCAGACATCGTATTGATGGATATCAATATGCCACAAGTCAACGGTGTCGATGCAACGAAACGTTTAATGGAAGTACACCCGGAAGTTCGGGTCATCATCTTATCGATCCATGATGATGAGACATATGTCATGCACGCCTTAGGAGCGGGAGCCGTCGGATATTTATTGAAGGAGATGGCGACGGATGAACTCGTCAACGCGATTCGTTCCGTCTATCGTGAAGGTGGATATGTACACCCGAAAGTGACACCAAATCTACTTCAGGAATACAGACGTCTCATGAAGATGAAACAAACGATGGCGTCACAACCCGTTGAACGTCAGGTGGCTGAAGCACCACTGCACGTATTGACACGGCGTGAATGTGAAGTTTTGCAGCTACTGGCAGATGGATTCTCGAACCGTGCGATTAGCGATACATTATATATCAGTGAAAAGACAGTTAAAAACCACGTATCTTCGATTCTTCGGAAAATGAACGTTCCAGACCGCACCGGTGCGGTCGTCGAAGCGATTCGCCGTGGATGGGTCGTCGTCGTATGAACGGATAGGAAGACGGGAGCAGGACTCCCATCTTCCTTTTTTTATCCACTCAGAAGTGCTACACTTATAAACGATTGTGACGTATGAAAGTATACGTCACGACGGAACTATAAAAGCGAGGAAATCACGGATGAGTCAGATTGTGATCGTAACGGATAGCACTGCCTATCTGCCAACAACGTATTGTGAAGAACATCAAGTGCACGTCGCACCGCTTAGCGTCATCTTTGAAGGGGAGGCTTATCGGGAAGGATTTGATATCTCGGTTGCTGATTTTTATGAACGGATTCGGACGGGTAGCCTTCCGACAACTTCACAGCCGAATATTGGAGATCTCGTTGCGACGTTTGAACAACTGCCAGAAGGAACGGATATCATTGGCATCACCCTTTCAAGCGGGATCAGTGGGACATATCAAGCGTTGCACACGATCAATATGATGATTGATCATGTGAACGTCCATCCTATCGACTCACGTATTTCCTGTATGCCGCAAGCGTTTCTCGTCCAAGAAGCGGTTCGTTTGCGAGATGCAGGAGCCACGGCGGAAACGATCGTCCATCATTTAGAGGAACTAAAAGAACGCATTCGTGCGTATTTTGTCGTGGATGATCTCGAACACCTCCAACGCGGAGGTCGTCTCAGTGTCGCGCAAGCATTCGTCGGTTCGTTCTTAAAGATTAAACCCGTTCTTCATTTCGTTGACGGAAAAATCGTTCCGTTCGAAAAAATTCGAACGTTCAAGCGAGCCGTCAACCGAATCGAAGAGATGATGCACGAAGATATCGAGGGAGACGGAACCGGGTATACGATCGGCGTCATTCATGCAGAAGATTCTACGAAAGCAGAACAGGAGATTGCGTCCTTACAGACGAAGTTTCCAAATGCGCAAATCGAGATGAGTGTATTTGGTCCTGTCATCGGTACACACCTCGGACCGGGTGCAATCGGTATCACATGGTACAAAAAATAAGATGAAAACACATTGATGGAGTCTATCGTCAATGTGTTTTTTCTTGTCCAGATATATGAGGTAGCAAAACTATTTTTTGAGAAACTGCGTATTCCATCCATACATCTCTTATACAGCATACGTTGTCGATTTTCCCATTCGTCCGTCAAGATGAAGCAAATGGGAAACGAAGGAAGTGAAGCAATGGATATACGCGGGAGATGGATTTCAGCAAAACAGATGGAAACCCGATTGTCGACGCATCAACTCATTCCAGCCGTGACGTTTACGTGTCAGCGGTGTGGAGCCTTTCCGGTCAAAGGCCCTTGCACGTGCGGAAAACGTTGCTATTATTGTCGACAATGCATCGCTTATGGGAAGTTGCGCACATGTGATCAGCTCATTACGGATACCCGTCCGCTCGATCCCGTACGCCCCGCTCAGCATCGACCGGTTCGTTTGACACCTGCTCAAACGACTGTCGCGCGGACAATTGAACAGACGATTCTCCGTGGTGGAAGGTTGCTAGTTCACGCGGTTTGTGGAGCAGGGAAGACACCGATGTTCTTCCCCGGTATCGAAAGAGCATTGGCGAACGGAAAGCGTGTTCTTGTGACGGCGCCACGTGCGGATGTCGTCCGTGAATTGACGCATCATATCAAACAGGCATTTCCGACTGCTCACGTCGTATCTTTATATGGTGGATCAGCGGATCGTCTTCTCTTAGGTGAAATCACGGTCAGCACGACACATCAACTGATTCATTACCGGTCTTGTTTTGATGTCGTCTTATTAGATGAAGTCGATGCCTTTCCGTTTCATATGAACTGGACGCTACATCGATACGTCAAACGGGCGATGACGCAAAAAGCAGCGTTGATTTTATTAAGTGCGACGCCATCGATGTGGCATCGTCGCTATCCGACAGTACGATTAATGCGGCGTTATCATGGACATCCCTTACCGGTTCCACGATTGAAGTCACCGTTTACGATGCAGTCGATCGTTGAGTGGTTGCATCAGTATGAACAGCAACCGCGTCTCGTGTTCGTCCCCCGAATCGCAGCGCTCGAAGCATGGCAAACACGATTGAAAGAAGTCGGTATTGATGTGACGACCGTCCATGCGGAAGATCCGGACCGCATTGAGAAAATCCAAGCATTTCGTACGACGAACGGTATTTTGCTCACGACGACGATTTTAGAGCGTGGCGTGACGATCTCTAACGTACAAGTGGCCGTCCTGGATGCTGATCAAGGGTTTAGTACGAAAGCCTTGATTCAAATCAGTGGTCGTGTCGGACGAGATGCGGCTTACCCGGACGGGGATATTTCATTTTTCGCCAATGATCGGTCGGATGCCCTATTTTATGCCATCCATCAGATTCAAAAAGCGAATCGATGGACGACTTCATGAAGTGTTTATGCTGTCAGCATGACTTTATACCTAACTGGGAACTGAGTAATATGTGGACTAGCCAAAACATTTGTAATCCCTGTAAAATGAAATTTGTAAAAAGTGGTGGATGTGTGGACTGTGGCAAACCAGGTATCGAGCTCTGTCAGGACTGTCGACGATGGCAAAATCTCGGTTTACCACTTCATACCCGTACGATGTATCTTTACAATGAAGAAGCAAAGACATTCATGTATCGTTATAAATTTTTAGGAGATACTGTCCTAATTCGGATGTTTACTGATGAGTTGAAGAAGGTAAAAATGAGAAGAGGATGGATCGTTCCGATTCCGCTTAGCCGTGACCGCTTGTCTGAACGAAAATTCAATCAAGCAGAAGAGATCGCTAGACGAATGAATGGGAAGGTCACCTTAGCATTAAAGCGCGACGAAGGGACACCGCAGAGTAGGAAATCAAGAGAAGAACGTCTTAAACGATCGAATCCATTTCATGTCACGAAAGAAGTTGCAGGGAAAAATATCTTGCTGGTCGACGATGTCTACACAACAGGAATAACACTCCGGCAAGCGATGGTGCGTCTCAAGGAAGCGGGCGCAAGTGAAATTTCTGCAGTAACTTTATTTCGGAGTATTTAATATTTCATCATTCCTGCCGATACTCTGAATGAGGTGAAGGAAATGGATGTAGTAAACTGCAAATCTTGCGGGAAAATTTTTGTAAAACAATCTTCTGATCTTTGTCCGACGTGTATGCGTCAAGATCATCTGAATTTCGAAAAGGTACGCGAATTCTTGCGAGAGCGGCGAAAAGTCCGAACTTCACCGAATGATGTCGAGATGCAAACAGGAGTCAAACGCGAAACCGTCTTTCGTTATATCAAGGAAGGGCGCTTGTTGATTTCTGAGATTTCTCAAATGGAAATCACGTGTGAGAGTTGCGGAAAACCCTCTCATGAAGGGACGATTTGTGCTGACTGTCGTGATAAATTGCGACGTGACCTCGCCCAAGCGATGCAAGATTCTGTGGACCCTTCGAAACCGAGAACGTATCGAACTTAAATCAAGAATCTCGTAATCTAGAAAGCAGGTGTTCACATGCGAATTGATTCGACTAAATGGGTGAACATGCCCAAGACGTATGAAAGAAATCAACCCGTAGAAGGAACAGAAACAAAACGAATGAATCGAACAGACGAAGTGACGATTTCAAAAGAAGCACGCGTGCGCTTCGAAGGAACGACTTCATCGCGGGCAGATAAAATTGCCTCCCTTAAACAAGCCATTCAGGATGGAACCTATAAACCGGATGCGAACAAAATCGCGGAACGTTTCTTGAACTTGTAATAAGGTGAATGAAACTGACATTAGAAGCGACTCGGGGCACGGATGCGCGGGTCGCTTTTTATATGAAACGATAGCAAGGTAGTAAAGTAGTCGGACTCATGATAAAAGGAGCAAACACGATATGGAAATCATCCGACAGTTGACGGAGGCGCATGAAGCATTATTAGCGCTCGCCTTTTCGAAAAAAGAGGCATTGATTCAAAACGACATGAGTCGCCTTTCGAAAATCGTCAAGGAAGAACCCGTTTTGCTAAAACGCATCGCGACATTAGAGCAAGAGCGCATCGAATCCATGGGAACCGTGACGATGACGGAGTGGATCGCGTCGCACCCTGAAGATGTCGAAACGCTTCGAGCTCTCTTATCGACGATGGGGCAACTGCGAAAAGCGAACGCGCTGAACGCAGAGTTATTAGAACAATCGTTACATTACATCGAATGGCATTTGCAATTGCTCGTACCGGAAGCGGATGACTTTACATATGGTCAATCGACGTTTGACCGGACACACTTCAATCGAAATGCATAAGGAGGAAGTCGAATGGGTTCAACATTCATGGGGCTTGAAACGGGACGTCGTGCGCTGACGACGAGTCAATGGGCGTTACAAGCGACAGGAAATAACGTATCAAATGCCGGAACAGCAGGATTTTCAAGACAGCGTCTCGTCCAAGCGACAACGGAACAACTTTCGGTCTCCCTAGGCGGCGGAAAAAACGTTCAATTCGGAACCGGTGTCCGTGGAGAACTCGTCGAGCGATTACGTGACGTAATGGTTGATAAACAATATCGCGATGAATCGACGAAGTATGCGTACTATTCAACGAAAGCAGCAGCATTCGGTCGAATGGAAGATATCATCAACGAACCGTCTGAAACGGGGCTCGCGAAAACACTTGATAGTTTTTGGGCATCGTTACAAGGATTGTCAAAGAACCCGCAAGACTCGGGAGCGCGAAGCGTCGTTCGGCAGCAAGCGGATACCGTGTCAAAGACATTCAACTACTTAGCGACTTCTTTGACGAAGGTACAAGGGGACTTAAAGAATGAACTAGACGTCTCGACGAAAAAAGTAAATGATCTCCTTCAGAAAATCTATAACGTCAATACACAAATTCACGAAATTGAACCGATTGGCGTCTTGCCAAACGACTTATACGATGAACGTGATCGTTACTTCGATGAATTATCGACATATGTGGATTTTAAAAAAGTGCCGATTGATGCAACTGCTATTACAAGTGGAGGCATGGGGAATGCTTCAAAGATTGCTGAAGGACGTATGGATGTGGAAATCATCGTTCCGGGAGGTTCGTCATTACATGCGGTTGATATGTCAATCACACAAGCACGTTCTCTTACATTCACGGAGGATCCTACGACAAAAGCAATCACTGGATACAACACTACAACAGGACCAGTTTTATTCACAGCATCAAATAGCTTTTCAAACGGTAAACTTTGGGCTTTATTACAAATGCACGGTTACCAAAGAGATGGTGAAACGACACTGACAGGTGAATATCCTAAGATGCTCGATAATCTAGATAAGATGGCTGCTGCTTTTGCGAAGGAATTTAATGATGCTCATTCAAAAAACTTCATTAAATCCAAGGATGCTTCTGGAACTGTCAGCAATACGTATGGGACAAATGAATTTTTTGTTGCTTCAGATGGTGGAACGGTCAAGGCCGGAACGATTTCAGTCGGAGATACGATTTGGAAAGACCTTTCGAACATTATGAGTTCACGAGACGGAAATATCGGGGATGGTTCTGGGGCATTGATCTTAGCCAACATCAAAACAACATCATTGAGTGATTTAAGTGCTCCGATCGGTTCGTTCTATCAATCGATCATCGGTGACATGGGGGTAGCGACAAGCCAAACGATTGACCTAGGAAAAAATGCTAGTGTTTTGATGGAGAATGCCGATCAACGCCGAATGTCAGTCTCAGCAGTCTCACTCGACGAAGAGATGACGATGATGATTCAGTACCAGCATGCATATAACGCAGCGGCGCGAAACATCACGACGGTCGATGAAATGCTCGATAAAATCATTAACGGTATGGGATTAGTCGGTCGCTGATAAGGAAGGAATGAGGACATGCGGGTCACACAAACGATGCTGACGAAGACGAATATTGGTCATTTATCTTCGAGTTACCAAAAACTAAGTACGTTACAAGAACAACTAATTAGCGGTAAAAAAATTCAAAAGCCGTCTCAAGATCCAGTCGTTGCAATGCAGGGGATCCGGTACCGGACAGAAGTCCGGGAAGTCGATCAGTTCAAGAAAAATGTCGATGAAGCGACAGGCTGGATGGACCTAACCGATTCTGCTTTAGATGAAGTGACGTCTGCCATGCGCCGGATCAACGAATTGACGACACAAGCAGCAAACGATACGTATGATGGCACACAGCGGAAAGCCATCCAAAGCGAAGTTGGACAGTTGGTTGAACACATCGGGACACTGGCGAATACGAAATATAACGAGAAGCAAATCTTTAACGGTACACAAACGGATCAACCGTTCATCAATATGGAAGAACTGAAAGCATTTTTAAAAGACACTGTAAATACCGCAGACGTTGATAAGATTTTTACAGAAACCCTCGGAACAAGTGACGGAAAGATCGAGTATGAAGTGTCTTCAGGGATCAAGGTACAAGTCAACGTCACACCTACAGATGGTGGTGACGGTGGTGTGTTTGGAAAAGAAACGTTCACGACGCTAAAGAAGTTATTTAATGCACTTGGTGGTACAAAAGCAGATGGAAGTCCTGGCAGTAGCACAAATAACGGAACCGAATTATCCGGCATGTTGAAAGATTTAACAGCGATGTTGAACAAAACGGTCGAAGTACGTTCGGATTTAGGGGCACGCGTGAATCGACTAGAACTAAATGCGTCGCGCTTGGAAGATCAAGAAATCATCGCAAAAACCGTCATGTCTGATAACGAAGACATCGAAACCGAACAGGTCATCATGGAACTGAAGTCACATGAAACGTTGCACCGTGCTGCACTCAGTGCCGGAGCACGCATCATCCAACCATCGTTACTTGATTTTCTTCGATAAGGGGTGAATCGGGATGAATCTTCCTCACTTAGAGATGCGACAGACCTCTGCTAAAATCGGTATGCAGACGACACCACTTGAGATGCGGCAAACGCAACGTCCGGCTGATCTTTCGATTGAACAACCGCAAGGGGAGCTAACGATTGAAACTGTAGCGGCTCGTCTCGAAATCGATTCGTCGCAAGCTTGGATCGAGATGGGACGAATCCCAGCATTCGAATCCGTCAGACGGTATGCGGATCTTGGTCAACAAATGGTACGTGAAGGAACGGGACGCGTCGCGAGTGAAGGAGATCAATTGATGCGGATCGAGCAAAAAGGCGAGGTCATCGCGCGGATTGCGAAGATGAACGATACGCCTCCAGCAGAAGTGACGACGATGGGCTTCATTCCTCGGAGTTTGGACCGGGTCAAAATTAATTTCACACCGGCTGAAGTGAATGTTCGTTACACTGCTCGTAAGCCGGTCATCGATGTCACGACGCATCGTCCGGAACTAGAGGTCACAGAAGGGAAAACAGACATTTTCCTTCGGGAACGAAATCAGCTAGATATGTGGCCAGTGGGTGGCATATACGACGAGAAAGGATAATATTATGCAAATCGAAACAGATTTTTTTGGGGTGATTACGATCGAGCCAAGTGAGATCATTACCTTCGCTTCTGAATTACCGGGGTTTCCGGATGCCAAACAATTTGTCTTGTTGCCGTTTGGAGAAGGGGTACCGTTTTGGTCCTTCCAATCCATTGATCAGCCGGAATGCGCATTCATCGTCACGAATCCGTTTTGGATCGATCCGGACTATGTCTTTGAATTAACGGATTCTGCAAAAGAACAGTTGAGTATCGAAGAAACAGCGCAAGTCGCTGTATACACGACGGTGACGTTACGTGAGCCTTTCCAGGAATCGACGACAAATTTACGTGCACCATTCGTTATGGAAACGAAACAGCGGCTCGCGAAACAAATCATCTTAGAAGATACATATCCGAATCGTCAAAAGATTGGAAGTCTGACAGAAGTAGGTGGACGCTGATGCTCGTATTAAAACGAAAGAACGGCGAAGCGATTCAAATCGGAGACGATATCGAACTGACGATTCTTGCAATTGAAGGAGATCAAGTTAAGCTCGGAATCCGTGCTCCGCGACAAGTCGACATCCATCGGAAGGAAGTCTATTTAGCCATCCAAGAAGAGAATACGGAAGCATCACGGAGTACAGGGTTGATCGGACAACTCTTGAAACAACAAGAAAAGTAAGGTCAAGTGAATGCCAGTGTATCCTCTCGTGATTCAGGCATTCTCTGGAAAAAAGAATACAAATCGACTCCCTGCACGTATCATACGAGTGCAGGGAGTCTTTCTTATCATGAAATAAATGCTCAAACGCGTTGAATCGTGTATAGTAAATGGAGAAGAAAAGAAACCTTTTGAATCAAAGAGGGAGTTGTCAGGAATGAATGAGACGAAGCAGCTGAAAAAAGACGCGAACCGTGTACTAAAAGCGACGAGTCGCACCTTCTATATCCCGATTAGTCGACTATCGCAAGACTTACAGGAAGCGGTCGGTGCTGCTTATCTATGCATGCGTGCCATCGATGAGATCGAAGACCATGAAGAACTAGCGACGGACATCAAGACGACGTTACTACGTGAGACGGCATTGATGATGCGTGGCACGTTCTCCGCTACGGCCTATCTCGAGTTGATCGCGCCTTACACGGCGCATCTGCCGGAAGTGACACTCCGTCTACCGGAGTGGATCGCCTATTGTCCGGCCGCAATTCGTCCGAAGGTCCTCGATTCGACGGCGGAGATGGCAGAAGGAATGGCGGTCTGGGCAGAGCGCGACTGGACAGTCAAAACAGAAGCGGATCTCGATGAGTACACGTATTATGTCGCTGGACTTGTCGGTGTGATGCTGTCAGACATTTGGTACTGGAAAGCAGGCATTGTCACGGATAAGCAACAAGCGATTGGATTTGGTCGTGGTTTACAAGCCGTCAACATTCTGCGTAACCAACAGGAGGATGCGGAGCGTGGTGTCGGTTACTTCCCACCTGGTTGGACGACGGATACGATGTTTGCTTATGCGCGTGAGAATCTCGCAGAAGCCGACGCCTACCTTGCGTCCATTCCGAAGGAGACGACGATTTATGAATTCTGTCACATTCCACTTGCACTCGCGCATGGAACGCTGGATGCCCTTGCAAGAGGGAAGGAGAAACTGAGTCGTCCGGAAGTCTTGAAGATCGTCGGAGCTGCTGTACTAAAACGATAAGCACAAACGAACAAGCCGCTCGTTTCCATAGAGGAAGCGGGCGGCTGTTTTTGTCTGTCATCGTAAGATATACATCGTCAATCCAATCAGTGCGGAACCAATCCAAATGAGAAGAACCGCTCGTCCGTAAGGGAAGCGATACCCAGCGCGACGCGAAATGAGTAAACCGATTCCCATGACCGTCAGTGCGATGAAAAACGTCAAGAACACGGAGAGTTGCTGCATTCCGATTTCCTCCTATCAGTGCAAGTCAGCTAAGTACGCGAGCACCTTCTCTTCATAGGCTTTGCGATCGTGGGCATACGACTGGACATGACCGCCGTTTTCTGTGACGTAAAGTTCCGATCGTGGCGCTGCCTTTTGAATCTTCATACTTTCCGTCACTGGAATCGCATCGTCATCTTTCCCGTGGATCAACAGAATCGGGTAATCAATCCGCCGGACGGATTCGACCGGTTTGACGCGTTCGGGATTGAGTCCTGTCAACGGAGGTGTGATTTCTAGAATGATTGGTGTGAACGGGAAGTTCGGCAGCCCGCTCCAAACCGGAAGATTCGTGGCGAGATAGTTTTCTAAATCACTGAATGGACTATCGGCGATGACGCCGACGACATCGGCATTCGGAGCGGTGACGAGCGAAGTCGCCGCGCCCATCGAGATACCATAGAGCACGACCGGCTTCGCCGAACGTGACTTCGCGTACCGCACAGCCGTCAACAAGTCGTCTTGCTCCTTGGCTCCGACAGTGACGCGTTTGCCGTCCGATTCACCGGAACCCCGGAAATCAAACGTCAACACATTATAGCCGGCATCATGAAATTTCTTAAAGAGCGGTAGAACCGGAACATCTTCTTGCTCTCGGTTCTTCCCGTATCCATGCGCAAAGACGATTGTTAACTTTGCATCCTCACTCGGCATCCACCAGCCGGATAAGCGGGTCCGATCTTTATAGGACCGGAATGTCACGTCCTCATAGTCTAGATTTTCTGCCTTCTTCGGATTTGTCGTCAATGCCTCGCGCTCCGGTTGTGTCAAGGATGAGCCGACATAACCGGAAATACCAACGATGATGACGACGACTAAGGTGACGATGATGATGATGGTAGCGATGATTTTTTTACGATGTTTTTTCCACACCCGCGTTCCTTCCTTTCGTTCGGTTAATGGATATCTTTTTTCTTGAAGCGACCGCCATGGACATCATGGATGTTGCCGATCGCAATAAAGGCTTGTTCATCAAAGTCACGAACGATGTCTTTCAACTTTGATTCTTCCAAGCGACTGATGACACAAAAAATCACTTTCTTCCCATCACCCGTAAAGGCACCTTCTCCATTTAAGTATGTCATGCTTCGTCCGAGACGATCCATGATCGCAAGACCAATCTCTTCATAGTTCTCGGAAATGATCCAGACGCTTTTCGATTGATCGAGTCCATCGATGACGACGTCGATCGTCTTGAAAGCGACGAAATATGTAATCAAGGAATACATTGCTCGGTCCCATCCAAAGACAAAACCAGCGGCTCCTAAAATGAAGACGTTGAAGAACATGACGATCTCTCCGACTGAAAACGGTGTCGATCGGCTAAACGAGACAGCAAGAATCTCCGTTCCGTCGAGTGATCCACTCGAACGGATGACGATGCCAACACCGATTCCGAGAATCAATCCACCAAAGACGGTCGCGAGTAAGTCGACGCTTGTCAACGGACCGATGTGTTCGAGGAGTTTCGTTGCGATCGCCATGATGAAGATCGCGTATAACGTCGATAGGGCGAACGTCTTCCCGATCTGTTTGTAGCCGAAGAAGATAAACGGGATATTCAGGAAGAATAACCAAAAGGCGAGGGTCGTGTCCGTGACTTTCGAGCCGATGATCGAGATCCCGACGATTCCGCCATCGATGATGTTATTCGGAACTAAGAATCCTTTCAGACCGATTGCAAAGATGATGGCACCGATCGTTAGCATGAGGAGACGTCGAAAGAGTTGACCTTTCGTCGAACGACGATGTTTTATCGGTAGTGGGGACTGCATGTCATTCCTCCCATCTAGAGTAAATTACTTTAAGATTACTATAACAAAAAAGCACGAAGACGTCTGTGAACGTCTTCGTGAGTGAGTCAAGGGGTGTAACGTAACGATTGGAAGAAGCGCATGATCTGTTCGGCTTCCGTTTCGTTCGTATATTCCCCCATATATTGTCCGTCTTGCTGACCGATGATCGTGACAGTACAGGTGACGAGTTGCAGCCCTTCGTTTAATCGAATCTCACACGTCGCTGCATGTGAAGGAAGGGGTGTCTCAGTCGAGAAATACAAGACCTTCGTACTCGTCTGATGTGCCTGTAAGTCAGAAAAAGCAAGCGTGAAGGACTCCGTATGATGCGTCAGCATCCGGATCTTTCCGGGAACGGAAAACCGTGGAACTGTATCACTCGACAGGGCACAAGCCTCGATTGGATAGAGGATTTCGCGGATTAAAAATCCTTCCATCACATCACTCGGAACCGGTCGACTGAAGAGATATCCTTGGATGCGTGGACATTCGAGCATCCGAAACGTATCGAGCTGCTGAATCGTCTCGATGCCTTCTGCTACGACATATAGGTTAAATTCGTTCGCCATGTACAAGATACTTTTAACGATCGCTTGCGCTTTCGCATCATCGTAAATGTGCGTCGCGAACTGACGATCGATTTTGATGACGTCAATCGGATAACGTTGCAAATAGACCATCGAAGAGTAACCTTTACCGAAATCATCTAAGGCGATCCGGACACCCAGGGCACTGACCGATTCAAGTGTCCGACTCGTCATCGGATCATCCATGATGAGGGCCGCTTCTGTGATCTCAAGTTCAAGCAGGGCCGGGTCGAGCGCATATCGTGTTAAGGTCTGTTCGATTTGATGCTCGAATCCTGGAATCAACAGCCGCTTTGGTGAGACATTGATCGAGATCGGGACGAGTGAGGCACCGGTCTTGGACCACTCATTCATCTGACGGCAGGCTGCTTCGAGGACCCAGTCCCCGATGTCGATATGCAGCGCACTTTCTTCTGAAAGCGGAATGAAGTCGTTCGGCGGGATTCGTCCCCATTCCGGATGTTGCCAGCGGATCAAGGCTTCCATTCCAACGATCTTTCCCGTCCAGCTATCGACCTTTGGTTGGTACTCGAGGAATAACTGATCACGTTCGATGGCATAATGCAAGTCTTGCTCCAAACGATAGCGCCGATAATAGTCAATATCGAGATTCGAAGCATAATGATGAAACGCACTGTGATCGTCGCGTCGTGAGCGGCGGAGTGCTGTGTAAGAATGCTTTAATAACTCAACGGCGTCCGTGCTGTCTTGAGGATAGCGACTGATACCGATCGAAACCCGGGCGAACAAGGCGTAGGGTTCAATTGAAATTGGTTGTGTCGAGATCGTAAGTAGTCTTTCCGCACACGGCGTGACATCTTGTTCATAGTCGGTCGAGACGAGCAGTGCATATTCATCCCCACCGAGGTGACCAAGAAAGACCTCGTCCGGTTTGACATCGTTTAAGCGGGCAGCAGTCGCTTGGAGCCACTGATCGCCGGAACCGTGACCGAACGCGTTATTGATCTCCGTAATGCGGTTGAAAGAAACCGAGAGAACGAAAAAAGGAACAGTGCGTGCTTGCCACGATTCAATCGTCTCAATCAGTGCTTGGCGATTCGGGAGACCGGTCACGACGTCTCGGAGAGCGAGTTGCCGTAACTGTTCTTCGTACGCTTTTTGTAACGTGATATCATGCAAGATGCTGTTAGAATACGCAATTGATCCGTCAGAATGAAAGATTGGAATTTGTTGATCCTCGACCCATTTGATCCGCCCATCGGGAAAACGGAGGCGATACTGAAGTGTTCCGGCATGCCCTTGTAACAAGCGTTGCATGAACTTTCGCATCATATCGTGATCTCGAGGATCGATTCGCGACAATAACCACGTATCATTTAAAATCAAATTTTTTGGTAACTCCTCGTAGATGTGCAAAAAACCTTGCGAATGAAATAAAATCCGTCCGGTCGTCAAATCAATTTGTGAGATCGCCGCGTTCACAGCCTCATAAATGTCACGGGCTTGTGCGCGTTCCATCTTCAATTGTTGACGGGCCGCATCGATTTCCGATAAGTCATACAAGACGATTGAAGCCTGATGCGCATGGCCTGCGCGACGTACTGCCTTCAAGCGTAACAATTGATACGAACCGTCTGACGTCAGCAAGGACAGTTCTTGTTCGAACTGGTCCTGCTTTCCGGCTGCCATGCGCTCGATCTCAAAGCGGAGTGGGTCAAAATCCCAAGGATGAATCCGTTCGAGTAGCCGTTGTTGCTCGATTGATGACTGTTCTTCCCTTAGCCCGAGAAACTTGAGAAGTGACGGTGAAGGCTCGATTTGATGCGACCGTAAGTCATAATAGAATAAGACTAACTCAGGCACTTGCTCGGTCAGCTCCAGTTGGGAGCGAATTTCCGAGACGTCTTCTTCGAGTTGTTTTTCGCGTGTCACATCACGTGCGACGCCATAGACACCGATGACATGTCCTTCCTGTTCAATCGGCATATTCGTAATCTTTAAGGTGACGAGATGTTGGTCTGCGTGCAACCCTCTTGCTGTATAATGAACCGTTTCCCCTTGTAACGCACGCTGGAAAAATTGCGAGACCGCCTCCATTTGATCCGGAGGATTAAACACGGAAAAGTGCTCGTATAAGGTATGTTCCGAGTATCCTAGGATTTCTGGAAGATGTTCATTGAAATAGATGATCGTACCAGCAGCATCAAAGACAAAAATCGCATCGGTTTGATGATGGAAAAAGGCTTCTGATTGTTCAAGACGAGATACTTCAAGCCCACCGATATGAATCGGTGCCGTATCTGATCGTCGGATTGTTTTCATGGCCTCAAAAAACGCCATCTCTTCACCTCCATACGTAGTAACGCTTCAGTCTTACTATCGGATGAAGGGGAGAATCGTTGCAATGATTCCTTAAACAATAGACTATTATTTCAAAAAAACGAATGGAAAGTTAGAAAACGATGCAATTTTATTTCGAAATTAAGAGGTCAAGTACGACAAAAAACGAAGCTCAACGGTATGAGCTTCGTTTTATATGTTAAATCGCTAAATCGACCGAAGTGTCACTGGCGTTCGGATCCGCATCTGCTCCTTGATCCGGTGCGCCTGGCATGTCACCATCCGGACCATGTCCGTGTCCTGGACCATGACCATCGCGTGCTGGACCTTTTTTGAGGTCAGCGTAGCTTGAGACATCATCTGCGCGGGACTGGATGTGTTCCTTAATCTGTTTCGCTTGTTTTTCTGTCAGCTTGCCATCTTTGACTTGTTGATCAATCGCAGCAGTTTGTGCTGTCAGGACGGCTTTCTCGAAATCGGCGTAAGCAATCTTGTTTGCTTCCGCGAATTCAGGTAAGGGTTGATTCGCTTCCTTGAACTTCGCTTCATCGAGTCCAAGTGCTTTTAGAATCGCTGACGTCGAGTCGCCGAATACGCCACCTGGTCCATGGTCACCGCGCTTACCGTGTTCGCCGCGCTCCGGAAGATCGTCGTAGCTCTTCGCGTCCTTATATTCCTCTGTTAGACGAGACTTGATTTCCGTTGCTTGTTTTTTCGTCATCTTCCCGTCTTTGACGAGTTGATTGAGTTCGCTCGTCTGCGCCGCAAGCAATGCTTTTTTATAGTCGGCGAACTTGATCGACTGTGCCTTCGCATAAGCAGCAAGCGATTGATTCGCTGCGTCGAACTTCGACTGGCTCAGTCCGAGTGCTTTCAGGACGTCAGCAATCAATGATTCATTGAAGAAACCGGATCCACCGTGGCGACCCATCGGCATTTTGTCTTTGAGTTCATCGTAGCTCTTAACGCCACTGAACCGGTCCGTTTGACGCTTCAGCATGTCGTCTGCTTGCGTTTGCGTTAAGTCGCCTGATTTGACGAGACTTGCCAGTTGTTCTTTCGCTGCTGCGAGTTCCGCCTTCTTGTAATTAGCGAACGAGATCCCTTTTGCTTTCGCGAGATCGGCGATCGATTGTCCTTTCTCGCGGGCAGCGTCTGCCTCAGCTTGTGTCAGGTTCAATTTTTTCAACAGTAACGTCATGTCGTGCTTTTTCATACCTTCGAAGTGGTGCCCGTGTTTCGCTTGTTTTGTCGTGCTCGAGTCGTCGTTCGTCGCAGCATATGCTGACGCGCCTCCGACCGTTAATGCGCTAATTGTCAATGCAGTGATCCATTGTTTTTTGAATGTCATGGGATGATCACTCCTTTCACCTTTTATGGTAGAGGGTCACGAAAGAGAAGTTGTGAGGAAGTTGCAAAGAAACTGCGAAGAAAGGCAAATGAAGGCAAAAAGGCGCTACACTAAGAGTGGAGGGATGATGATGAACGTACTATTGATTGAAGATGAACAAAAATTAGCGCAGGTGACGGCACGTTTCCTTCGGCACCATGCGTATGAGGTGACGATTGCTGGTTCGTTAGCAGAGGCGAAACAATATCTGACGACAGCGTTTGACGCTGTCTTGATTGACGTCCGCTTACCGGACGGTGACGGTTGGTCGCTCGTGCCAGGCATCAAATCACAAGTTCAACCGCCGGTCGTCTTCATGATGACATCGCGTGGAGAGGCGGATGATCGCGTCTTCGGACTTGAACTCGGTGCCGATGATTATCTCGTCAAACCAGTCGTCCTGAAGGAATTGACGATCCGGCTTGAACGGGCATTAAAAGTCCGGCCGGTCGCTCGCCATGAATTCGGTGACTTGACGATCGATGAGAAGGGACGCCAAGTCAAAGCCGGTGAACGCGCGGTCAGTCTCGCAAAGATGGAGTTTGAATTGTTGCTCTATTTTATTGAACACCTCGGGGAGGCACTCAGTCGGGATCAGATTCTCGACGATGTCTGGGGGTATGCATTTGGTGGTGATACCCGGACCGTCGATACACACGTCAAACAATTGCGGGATAAGCTGCCTATCATTAAACGACAATTGAAGACGGTCCATCGGGTCGGCTATCGATTGGAGGCGATCGAATGAAACGACGTTCTTTGATGCGTAAGTTTTTATACGCTGTCGTGGGTCCGTTGCTCGTGATGGGGATCCTCAGTTTCATCTTGACGGCGTTCCTCGTCAATCGGTTCGCAGAAGGTGAACGGTACGATCAACTCGCCCGGGAAGCGAACATCATCAAACAAGCGCTTGAAACCGACACGCCAATTCCGCGTGACATCCAAGGATTTTTGACGACCGATGGATTAACGCAACGGATCGGTGCGCGCGGACCGGCCGGACGGTTACCGCTTCTCGACGGTCTTAAGAAGGAAGACGTCATCGAAGTACAAGACGAACGATTGCTGACGTATCAGCTGACCGTTGACGGAACGCGCATCACGACGGTTCGACAAGCACCACTTGCAAGTAGCGCCCTCGACGGTGTCTATATCGCGATTGGACTCGCGTTACTCGTGACGTTGCTGCTCGCATCACTGCTTGCTTACTACATGGGACGGCACCTGACGCGACCGATCGTGACGCTTCGGTCTGTTGCTCAAAAGATTGGTGCCGGCGAGACAGATGTCGTCTTACCGGCGCGACCGAAGGATGAAGTCGGAGAGTTGATTGACGCGGTCGACGAGATGCAGACACAACTGAAACAAAAGGATCATCTACAGAAGACGTTCATTGCTGGCATCACCCATGACTTGCGGACGCCGCTTGCGATCATTCGAAACGAGACCGAGGCACTCGCGGCAGGTGTCATTCCCGTCGCTGAACTGCCCGACGTGACGACGAGCATCATCGAGGAGACGGATCGACTCGGTCATCTGATTGATGAGACGTTGCTTTATTCGAAGCTTGCTGGTGGACGAATGCCGCTTGAAAGAACGGATGTGGAACTCGATGAACTGGTGCTTGCGACAGTTGAACGCCTGCGCGGGACGTTCACGCAAGCAGGACTGACGCTGGCGACAGAGTTGCAACCGGTTAGGCAGTCCCTTGATCTACGCATGTTTGAACGCGTCTTGATGAACTTTCTGATGAACGCCCATTTTGCTTCACCCGTCGGCGGGACGGTTACCGTTCGCTTAACGCATGACGAATTGACGGTCGAGGACGAAGGAGCGGGAGTCCGAGAAGAAGACCGGGCGACGATTTGGGACGTCTACGTCAAACAAGAAGGCAGTGCCGGTCATGGACTTGGTCTTGCGATCAGTCGGATGATACTTGATAGTCATCAATTTGATTATGGTGTTCGAGACCGGAGTGGTGGGGGAGCGGTGTTCTACGTTCGGTTTTGATTGGACCAATTCGTTACACAAAAAGAGAGGTCAGTTCTCGGAAAGCTTTCCGGAACTGACCTCTCTTGAATTTCAACGATTATTCGCCTTCGTTCGCATGAACGAGACTTGGTTTAACGAGAGTATAGAACTCATCGCTCATCCCGACACGACTGCCCATCTGGCAAGCGAGTTCGAGTGTTTCTTTATAGAAGTTCGCGACGAGATCGTGGTTCTTGATATGCTCGTCTTGCATCGCCTTTTTGACCCCAAGGACGACTTTATCGATTTGCTCATCGGCATCATTACGGACCGGTACGACGTTTTCCGGAAGATCGACTTCCTTATCGTGTCCGTTGAAGCGGAACGAGGCACCGAATCCGAGGTGTTCGAGGAAGAAGTGTGGTAACAGTTTACTCGCGAAGAACTGATGCCATTCCGTCTCTTTCATCGCTTCCATATCACGCTTGAACGACGTCGTTGCAAGTGCATAGCGATCGTGTGTATCCTTCATGAACTTCTCGAGGATCGGAACCTGCATTGCAAACGCATTCTTGAGCAAGTTATCGAGCTGTTCTTGCGTTAATTGTTCTTGTTCAGTCATCGCTTTAACCCCATTTCGTTTCGTTATCCCTATCGTAAGAAATTTAGACAATTCCGTCAAATCTTTTTCGAGAATAGAGTTTACCTATTTCACAAAAGGGAATCCATTACTATCAATCATTTTAGGGGGAGTCAGCATGAAACGAATCGCAATGACAGGGGTCTTACTCGGAGCATGTCTGACTCCGGTGACGGGATTTGCCGCAAGTAACGTGACGTATAGCAAAGGAGTCGTCGAAAACAAGACATTCGGCTATACCGTCAAGACGACAGATGTTTTGAAAAAGGCGATCCAACAAGATAAAGTTGAGTTCGTCAAGAACAAGACAGTCAAATCAAAATACGGTGTCATCACGCGGAGCGGCACGTTCGCGTTGTACTATAAAGTTAAAGGAGCGGACCAACTGCTCGTCAACTTGAACTATGAGCCGAAGAAGCTCTCGAAAAAACAGTTCGACCGTGAAATCGGATATGGTACATATCTCGGGACGAAAGGGAGTAAAACGTACTACTACGTCTTACCGACGGAAGCCGTCAAAGGCGCTGTCGGCAAGAAAGCGATTGAGAACTTGATCGTCAAGGACGTCCCGCAGATGATGAAGACATTTAAACTGCAATGAGCACTAGCTTTTGCTAGTGCTTCTTTTGTTCGTTCGGTATAGTTGAAAATGAGGTGAATGAATATGGAATGGAACGTCACAGACGTCAAACAAACAACAGATGTATTACAACTCGAAAAATGTGTCAACGATCACGATGGCATTGAATTAAAAGTCGCAGCCGATTGGGTTGGCGAGAACGATTTCGCGATCTATGATGGTGAGCAACTCGTCGGGTACTTACAAGCGTTCGCGTACTTACCGACGGAATGGGAACTAAACGTCTTCGTTGATCCGGATTACCGGAAACAAGGTATCTTCACAGCACTCGTTCAAGCGGCACGTACGCGCGCGACGGAAGCGGGCGTCGAAGCATTCACGTTCGTTATTGACGACGCAAGTGAATCAGGTCAAGCTGTCCTTGAAGGATTAGGTGCCGAGTACCGGATGACCGAGTACAACATGATTCTAAAAAAGGCGCAGTTGTTCTTAAAAGCCGATCCGGATTTCGAATTACGTGAAGCGACAACGGACGATCGTCCGTTCATCGTTGAGACGCTCGGTAAATCGTTCGGGAACACGGATGAAGAAGCCGAATCGATCTATCAAGCGATCGAATCTGACGACCGGATTACGTTCATCGGTGTTGCGAAAGGCAAATCGGTCGGTGTCATCCGTGCTTATCTCGCTTCCGATACACAAGCGAGCATTCATGCGTTCGCCGTTCGTCCAGAAGCACAGGGCAATGGTTACGGGAAAAAGATGCTGAAGCTGATGGTTCAAGCGTTGTTCCGGACAGGTCGGACACAACTCGAGCTCGACGTCGAGACGGATAATGATCGGGCACTCGATCTTTACAAAGAGGCAGGATTCGTCGTGCATCGTGGCTATCAGTTCCACGTGCTGGCGGTTTAATTGAAATGAGCATCACGACTTTTCCACTCGCTTTCCTCAGGCGAGACACAAGCCGCGGCGCTGTCGTCTTCGACGCAGAGCCGGGTCTTGTTTGTCTCCGACAGCGCAACTGCGCTTTTATCCTGTAGGAGTCGAGTGGACGTGTGAAGCCTCATCGAAGAACGGTCTCCGGATCGTTCTTTTTTATGGATATTATTACAGAAACTAAACAAAAACGTTGGAACCTTTTCTTTAATCCGTCGTATACTAGACATATGGAAAAAAAGAGGAGGCGACGTCATGGAGAGTCGACAGGATTCATTGCGGACGTTGAAGTGGGTATCAGGTGGAATGGAAGCGGTGCTTGGGATTCCGCTCCTAGGTGGTTCAATCGTCTTTTTCTCAGGTTACAATGCCCTTTGGTTAATGCTCGCGTTTCATATCGTCGTCGTCGTATTGACGGCACGTGCCGGGAATGTCTCAAAAGGGAACATCGTCGGGATCGTCGCATCAACGGTCGGGGTCATTCCGGTCGTCGGGATGTTCTTACACATGGCAGCAGCAATCACGATTCTCGTCGATGCGGCACTCGGAAACCGAATCGTCACACGAACACATGTCAAACATGTCGAACCGATTCGACCACGTCCGGTCCGTCGGGAACAAGAAAAACAAGAAGACCATCCGTTCTGAGTTGTTTTCGTTGACAGTAAAAAACAAGCCGTGTAAAGTAAAAAACAAGTTAAGCCATATCAATTACATCGACGACGCGGAGTAAGTATCGTCAACACTGCCGACCAAGCGAGTCAGGAATGGTGAGAGCCTGACACGGTAAGCTGAACGAGAATGGACCGCTGAGAGCCTGTTGAACCTTCGAGTAGACAGGACGGTTGCCCCCGTTACCGGGCTAGCTGGTTGTTGGACCAGCGACAAGTGGAGACGATTCTTCGTCTCAATCAGAGGTGGCACCGCGCGGATATAGGCGTCCTCTATGCATCAGCTATTTAGCTATGCGTAGAGGGCGTCTTTTTTGTACGTCAAATGCCGAATCATCCAACGCTCATCATATTTCTCAGGAGGCACGACACATGAAAAAAACATTGATCGCAGCGGCGAGCACGGCAGTTTTACTCGCAGGATGTGCAACGACAGAACCAGCAGAAGACAAACAAGCGGACAAGAAGGTACTGCATACGATGGAGAGTTACGACCTCCTGTCGGTTGACCCGGCAGATGCCATCACGTCAAACATCTTCAACCAAATCTACGAAGGACTTTATCGCTTTGACGCGAACAATGAACTCGTTCCGGCGGCAGCAAAATCGCATAGCGTGTCTGAAGACGGAAAAGTCTATACGTTCAAGCTTGATCCGAATGCGAAATGGTCTGACGGAAAGCCTGTCACAGCAGAGAACTTCCGTTATGCGTTCGAGCGCGTCATCAAAACGAACTCACCGTTCGCTTACTTGCTCGAGCCGGTCGAAAAAACGACAGCGGTCGACGATGAGACACTCCGGATCGAATTGAAACGTCCGACACCATACTTCCTCAGCATGACGACGTTTGGCACGTATATGCCAGTCCGGGAAGACATCGTCAAAGCTGAAGGCGACCAGTTCGGAACGAATCCAAAGACGAACGTTTACAACGGACCGTTCACATTCAAGAAATATCAAGCGGAACAAGGTTATACGCTTGCGAAAAACGCTGAATATGCAGACCGGAAAAACGTCAAAATCGATGAAGTCGACGTTAAAATCATCAAGGATCCGATGCTTGCGATCAACCTATTCGAGTCAGGTGAACTCGATGTCGCACCACTCAACTCGGAGAACGTCGTGACGTACAAAGGCAAAAAAGAGTACAACACGTTCAGCGATTCGCGGATGTTCTTCATCCGGATGAACGAAAAGACGGATGCGTTGAAAGATAAACAAACACGTCAAGCAATCGACGCGGCGTACGATAAAAAGGCGTTGACGGAGACATTGCTCGGAAACGGATCACTGCCAGCGGACTACATCGTGCCGCAAGAACTCGATCCGAAGTATGACAACGCGCGTCAAATCGAATCATCGTATGATGCAGCAGCTGCAAGCAAGGTGCTCACAAAACAAAACCTTGAATTGACGATGTTGATTGAAGACGATGATGTCTCGAAAAAAATCGGTGAGTATATCCAAGGCGCGTTGAAGAAACAGAACGTCGACGTCAAACTGTTGTCACTTCCGAAGAAAGAACGTCTCGCGCGTGAAGGGCGAGGGGATTACGATCTGTCACTCGCGAGCTGGGCACCAGACTATCAGGATGCAACGACATACCTGAACTTGTTCACGACCGGTAACCCGTTCAACATGATGGACTACTCGAACAAGCAGTATGACCGTCTCTTGAAGCAGGCTGAAAGTGAACTTGATCAAGACAAACGCCTCGCGTTACTCAGTAAAGCCGAAAGCGTATTGCTCGACGATCAAGCGATCTCACCGGTCTATCAACGAAAGAATGCTTTCTTACAAAATACAGAAGTGAAAAATCTCGCGCGACACAATGTCGGAACGGATATTTCTTATAAATACGTCGAAATCAATCGTAACTGATACTCGAATCCTCTTTTCCTGATAACACAAGGGAAAGAGGATTTTTTGTATGGGAGAGATTTGGTAATTTTATTCTGAAATCAGGTCAATTCACTAAAATCGCTTTCATTATCAACCGATAGAGAGAACGGTGAAAAGAAGAACCAAGAAGGGAAGTCGCAGTTATGAAAAGATTTCGAAGAAACTTGAAGTTACGATTGTTCTTTTGGGTATTGGTGATCTCAGCCGTCACAAGTGGTATCTCAGCACAACTCGTCTTATATCTACACCGAGGGCTCGATGTCGCGGATACGAATGCGATCTGGGTCGGAGCCGGTATCGGTCTTCTCCTCTCATTGATTGGAACGACGTTGACACAACTCATTCTCCGTCAACCGATCAAAGCGATCGAAAAGGCGACTGAGACAGCACGCGAAGTCGCAAACGGCAACTTCGATGTTGATTTTGAAGAAGCGAAACGTGGAGATGAAGTCGATCAGCTCATGCATGAGCTCGAAGTAATGGTCTTACATATCCGCAAACAAGCAACGCAGATGGGCAACTCCAGCGATAAACTGACGGCTTCAGCGCAAGAAATCGCAGCGGCTGTTCAAGAAGGTAACGCGTCTGGCGAAAGCATTCGTTCAGCGATGGCAGAACTATCCGCCAAAATGAACGAAAACGTTGATCAAGCCTATCTATCAATGGACGCACTCGGTGCGGTCAAGCGGACGATGGATGAAGTCGCAGCAGAAATGAACGAAGCGTTGAAATCAGCGACAGTCATGCAGACGGAAGCGCAGAACGGGAAAACACTTGCGACGGATTCGGTCGAAGCGATGCATATGATTTCGAAGAAGATGGAACAGTCGGCGACGCTCAACGGTCGATTGACGGACATGACAGGAGAAATCTCACGCATTACGGACGTCATCAGTGATATCTCTGCTCAGACGAACTTACTCAGTTTGAATGCTTCGATCGAAGCGGCGCGTGCGGGTGAAGCAGGTCGTGGTTTTGCTGTCGTTGCAGCAGAAGTTAAGAAGCTCGCGGAACAAACCGCGACGTCAGCAAAAGAAATCACGGATTTGATTTCAGGCGTTAAACGTCTCGTTAATGATACGGCGAATGCGATGACGGATGTCCAAAATGAAGTCGCGACAGGCGTCGGACTCGTCGAACAAGCTGGTTCGTCATTTGAAGAGATCCATCATTCAACGGAGCATGTCTACTCACGCGTGAAATCAGTCGACCAACTCGTCGTCAAATCGGATCAAGAGATTGATCAAGTCGGTCTAACGACAGCGAACATTCTCGCGATGGTCGAGGAAGCATCAAAACACGCAGAGCAAGTCTTACAAGCATCAAGCCATCAAGCAGCTTCGCTCGGTGAAGTTAACGGGGCGATGGAAGAACTAGTTGCGGTAGCCGAGCAATTACAGGAAGAAACAGGCGCGACGCGTCTTTAAGTAATGAGAAATCGTACATCCTAAAACAGGATGTACGATTTTTTTTGGATTTTTTTGAAAAAAGCATTAAACATTTCGAAGGGACGACGATATATAGGGTGGAAGCAGTCATCGACTAATTCTATCGTGTCGCCCTTGGGCCGGCCAGGGGGCACATCTCGGAGAAGACGGATCTTCGAAGAGACAAAAAACTTATCCTATGGAGGGAAATTACAATGATTATCAATCACAACCTTAACTCAATGAATGCTCACCGTAACATGACAGTAAACACTGCAAACTCAGGGAAGTCAATGGAGAAACTTTCTTCGGGTCTTCGTATTAACCGTGCAGGTGACGACGCAGCTGGTCTTGCGATCTCTGAAAAAATGCGTGGACAAATTCGTGGACTTGATCAAGCTTCACGTAACGCTCAAGACGGTATCTCGCTCATCCAAACAGCTGAAGGTGCATTAAACGAAACACACTCGATTCTTCAACGGATGCGTGAACTTGCAGTTCAATCATCAAATGATACAAACACAAATGCTGATCGTACAGAACTTCAAAAAGAAGTATCAGAGCTTACTAGCGAAATTACACGTATTGCTAATAATACAGAGTTCAATACAAAAGTTTTAATGAGTGGTGCTTTCGCAGCTACAGCTGCAGGCGTTAAATTCCATATCGGAGCTAATGCGGGGCAAAATATTTCACTACGTATCTCGAACATGACAGCTACTGGTTTAGGAGTAGGCGCAGTTACGATTGCAACTCAAACAGGTGCTAACGCAGCGATTACTACAATTAATACAGCAATTGGAACAGTTTCTTCTGAACGATCTAAACTTGGAGCTACACAAAACCGTTTAGAACATACAATTAATAACTTAAACGTTGGTGCAGAAAACCTCCAAGCTGCTGAATCACGTATTCGTGACGTAGATATGGCAAAAGAAATGATGGACTTCACGAAAAATAACATTTTGAACCAAGCTGCTCAAGCTATGCTTGCTCAGGCTAACCAACAGCCACAAGCTGTTCTTCAATTGTTACGTTAAGTTTAAGTTAAAGTCACATTAAAAGGGGAACAGACACTGTCTGTTCCCCTTTTAAATAAAATGATCAGTCTATCGATATTCATATATTAAAATTGTATAATATATATATATATTGAAAAATAAAGGAGTACCTTATGTCTCAATTACAAAACATCATGAAAGAGCTTCGTGATATCTCTAATCAAATTGTTCTACTTGTCGAAAATGAATCATGGGATGTATTCGATGAGATTGTTGAGATGATTCGATTGTTCGGGGAAAATATACATTCTAACGGGATTCGAACTAAAGAAGATGTGTTTAAACTTCAAAATATAAAAAAAGATAATAAGAAGCTATTTGCTAACATTGTTTATGATAATTTACAATTATTAATTAAGGAGTATGAATCTCTAATAGCTATACAGCATAAAAATCAAATTGTGTTTCCTTTCGTATATCTTGGGAATAAAATGGCAGTTGTTAAACAACATGATGAGAACTACTATTTTCTTAACGAAGTAGACTTAGAATTTGAGCGCTTAAAGTCAACAATTTCTAATGAAACTGAAGCTATTATTTTAATAGGTTATGGAAGTGGAACATTACACGAAAGATTGTCGAAAAATTATCATGTATTAACAATTGATCCGTTTAAATTACCATCTATAGTTAAAAGTACTTCTGTCCTATCTTTTATTGAGTCTGGAAAAAATAACAAATCAATATTACAATCACAATTTCAATCATTTGTTGGCTTGAAAACTGAGGTTATTAAGCATCCTCTTTATAAGAATACTTTAGAATTACTAGAATTATTGAAGCTTGTCCGAAGCTATTTAAATGAGTGCCATATAGATTTAAACACTAGGAAATTATATACAGAAAAATGGTATGTTGAATATTTTTATAATACTATTTTCTTAAAAGAAAATACCGATCGTCTTGTAAATATCGATTATTTAAAACAGAAATATAATGGGACTAAAGCTCTTATGATTGCAGGGGGGCCATCATTAGAGGAAGCTATCCCTTATTTACAAAAAGCGCAGAATTCTTATTACATTGTTGCTATTGGACAGACTGTTAAAGCATTAACTGAAAATGGTATTCGACCTGATTTTGTTATATCAACAGATGCTGGAGAAGCTAATGCTTACTTTTTTAAAGATATTGAACTAGATGTGCCTCTTGTCTATTCTTTACAAGTAAATCATCAAATTCCAAAGCAATCAAAAGGAGTTCTTATTCCATACGCTGATTCACAAATTACAAAAGAATTATTAGCTTACTCGAAAACAAAGTTTAATACTTATCCAACTGTAGCTTTGGCTGCCGTTGCTTTTTCATACCATTTGGGATTTGATTCAATTGGACTGATAGGACAAGATCTAGCATTAAGAAATGGAGAATATTATAGTGCATCAGTCAAACAAGCTTCCTCTACAGATGGTCAATTTCATGATATGTTATACGACATCGAACTAAATAATGGGGATATAGGAAAAACGACTCCAGTTTTATTTGGCTTTTTAAGTAATTATCAGTTTTTAATTAAGACATATCCTGGACTTTCTAGAAAGTTAATCAATTATGCTGAACAAGGTGCAGTTATTGAAGGTGTTACTTACGAACCTCTTGAAACGCTTAAAGAAGAACCGATTCAGAAACAGAATATCGAAAAAGTCGAAGAAAAGGAAATATACATTCCTATTGAGCATGTACAAGATTTGTTAAATAGCGTCATTCAACGATTACAGAACTTAAAACAAAAGTTGTATCGCATAATGAATCAAAAAGCAGTGACTGTTAATGAATTTGAAAAAGTACTACGTGGTTGGGATGCGATGATTGAAACACCATCTTTTCGCTCACACATTATGCCCCTTCAGCTGGTTAACTTATTGATAATACAAAATAAAATTAAACTCCATAATCGGTATAATCAAACAAGTGCAATGCGCTTGTCAATTTTATCGCAAATGTTTGACGCGATTCAAGAACTCGAAAATCAGATTTATACGATTAAGCAAACCTATGTGGATAACAATTACGCAAAAAATAAAAGATAAAACGTTCAATCGCGCCACTCTAGATTAGAAAGGAAGTATTTAAAGGTGTTTACAAATCAAACAATATTAGTTACGGGTGGAACAGGTTCATTTGGTAAAAAGTTTATAGCATCAGTACTTAAACAAAACGTAAAAAAAGTCATTGTCTTTAGTCGTGATGAATTAAAACAGTATGAAATGGCTCAAGAATTTACGGATTCGAGAGTTCGTTTTTTCATCGGAGATGTTCGAGACAAGGATCGCTTATATCGTGCTTTTGATGGCGTCGACATTGTTGTCCATGCGGCAGCGTTAAAACATGTCGGAGCATGCGAATATAATCCATTTGAGGCAGTTAAGACAAATATTCATGGAGCACAAAATATCATAGAAGCTGCTATTGATCGTGGTGTAAAAAAGGTCATTGCTTTAAGTACAGATAAAGCGGCGAGTCCAATCAACCTATATGGTGCAACGAAATTAGCTTCTGATAAATTGTTCGTTGCTGGGAATTCATACGCTGGGGATAAAGAAACTCGTTTTTCTGTAGTTCGCTATGGAAATGTAGTTGGTAGTCGAGGTAGCGTGGTGCCGTTCTTTAAAAAATTGAAAGAGGATGGAGCGACGATCATTCCGGTTACAGACGAGCGCATGACACGCTTTTGGATCACTTTGGATCAGGGTGTACAATTCGTGATTGATAGTCTAGAACGAATGAAAGGTGGAGAAATCTTCATTCCTAAAATCCCAAGTATGAATATTCTCGATTTAGCTAAAGCGATTGCGCCGGAATGTACTACTGAAATCGTAGGTATTCGACCTGGAGAAAAATTGCATGAGGCAATGATTACCGAAGATGATGCTCGCCATACACTAGAATATGCGGACCATTTTGTAATTCAACCAGAATTCCCATGGTGGAGTAATGAACATATGAATGGCGGCACATCTCTTCCAGAAGGTTTTACTTACATAAGTAATGTGAACGATGACTGGTTGAGTGTAGAAGATCTACGGGCACTAGTGACAGACTGAATAGCTTGATGAGGAGATGTTTACAGTGAGTCAAGTACCAGTAAGAGATACATTTTTACCTTATGGTAGACAATGGATTGAAGATGATGATATCGAGGCTGTCGTAAAGATATTGAAAAGTGATTTTCTGACAACAGGACCTGCCATATTGGAGTTTGAAGAAGCAGTTGCTAATTACGTTGGAGCAAAGTATGCAGTTTCTTTTTCGAATGGAACGGCAGCTTTACATGGCGCATGCTTTGCGGCAGGAATTCAAGAAGGGGATGAAGTTATTACGACCCCTATGACGTTCGCTGCAAGTGCGAATTGTGTACTCTATCAGGGAGGAACTCCAGTATTTGCTGATATCGATGATAGTACCTACAATATAGATCCTAAGCAAATTGAAGAAAAAATCACATCAAAAACGAAAGCAATCATTCCAGTCCATTTTACTGGACAACCAGCGGAGTTGGATGAAATTCATCGTCTCGCTCAAGAACACAATTTAGTCGTTATTGAAGATGCTGCACATGCGTTAGGTGCTTCGTATAAAAAGAAGCGCATTGGTGGATTAAGTGATATGACGATGTTTAGCTTCCATCCGGTAAAGCACATCACGTCGGGTGAGGGTGGTGTTATTACGACTAACGATGACGGCTATTATCAAAAATTATTACAATTCCGTTCACATGGCATTATCAAAGATCAGCAGTTAATGACCGAATCTCATGGGTCTTGGTACTATGAAATGCAGTCTTTAGGTTTCAATTATCGAATGACAGATATACAAGCAGCTCTTGGAGCAAATCAATTAAAAAAGATAGATCGCTTCTTATCGAGAAGAAAACATTATGTTTCTTTATATAATGAAGCATTTGAAAGTAGGGATGAGATTCGTATTCCTGCTCAACATCCTGACGGTGATTCAAGTTGGCATTTATACATCATTCGACTTCAAACAGAAAAAATGAAAGTTTCTAGAAAAGTGATCTACGAAGAACTAATGAAAGAAAATATCGGGGTCAACGTTCATTATATCCCTGTTCACAAGATGCCTTACTATCAGCAACTTGGTTACGATAAAGAGACATATCCAATTGCTGAGAAATTATACGAAGAAATTTTGACACTTCCACTTTTTCCTAAAATGAGTATAGATGATATTAATGATGTCATTATCGCAGTTATAAAAATTCTGAATCAGTATAGAAAGTGAAGAGGTCTGATGAAAACAGTAGCAATCATTCAAGCTAGAATGGGATCAACACGGTTACCTGGAAAAATCATGATGAAGTTAAAAGAGAAGACGGTTTTGAATCATGTGATTGAACGCGTACAACAATCGAGAGAAATAGATGAAATTATTGTAGCAACTACAGTTTTAAAAGAAGATGATGTAGTGGAAGTAGAAGCCAAACGTTATGGGGTAAAGGTATTTCGTGGAAGTTCTGAAAACGTACTAGAACGTTACTACCAAGCTGCAGTATCAAGTGATGCTGATCATATCGTTAGGATTACTTCGGATTGTCCTTTAATTGATCATAAAATTATTGACGATATCATATGTAAATATAAAATGATTAATGTTGATATAATGAATAATACGGGTGTAAACGTAAATGAAAGAACATATCCAAGAGGTCTTGATGTGGAAATTTTTCCTTTCGAAAGTTTGGAAAAAGCATTTCATAATGCATATAAAAAATATCAATTAGAACATGTTACTCCTTATATATATGAAAATAGTAACTCAACTGATATCTATAAGTCTGACGTAAATCATTCTAATTTAAGACTTACTTTAGATACTTTGGAAGATTATAATTTATTAGAAAAAATTTATTTAAAACTATATCATGGACAGCATAATTTTTTTCTGGACGATGTCCTAAATTTTCTGAAAAATAATCCTAACTTATTACTTGTCAATTGTCATGTTGAACAAAAAAAAATCTAAAGTTCAAAAGGTGTTTTTATGTATATTCAGTTCAGAGTAGATGCATCACTAAAGATAGGTACTGGTCATGTAGCAAGATGCTTAACATTGGCAGAGGAATTAACTAAAAACGGTATAGAGTGTTCTTTTATTTGTAAAAAAAGTATAGGCGACTTGATAGAATTCATTCAAAGTAAAGGTTTTAAAGTTTTTATTATAAATAATTTGGAAATTGAAAAAAATAAAAATAAAAATGTATCTAATGCTAATATTGATGCAATGCGCACAATCGATATAATAAAAAAACAAACTAAAACTGTAGATTGGATAATTGTAGACCATTATATGATAGATTTTGAATGGGAAAAAATAGTCAGACCACATACAGGGAAAATATTGGTTATAGATGACTTGGCCGATAGAAAACATGAATGTGATCTGCTTATCGATTCTACATATTCTAAAAACACTAAAAGATACGATAGCTTAGTAGATGAGAATGTAAAATTGTTATGTGGAACTGAATACGCTATTTTAAAGCCAGAGTTTATAAAATATAGAAAAAAGTATTTAACAATTAGTAAGCCAATAAAAATTCACGTTTTTTTTGGTGGCAATGATATTAATAATTATACATGTAAATTTAGTGAATTGATTCTTAAAAACATAGACGAAGTAGTTTTAAAGGTTGTTACCGCGTCTGGATATACGTATAGTCAAGAATTGGATTATATAAAAAGTATTTATGGTGAAAAAATTGAAATAGAACATAATGTTTCAGATATGGCTAAATATATGTCGGAATGTGATGTTGCCATCGGATCTCCTGGAATAACTACTTGGGAAAGAGCTTGTATAGGATTACCTTCTGCTTATTTATACACGAATATAAATCAAAAAAAAATCTTAGAGAATTTATCTAGTGATCACTTTTGTTTCTATATAGGAGATGCTTCAAAAATAAATTCAAAAGATTTTCTATTGAAAGCAAGAATTTTTCTTAACCAAAAAAAAGTACTTAATGAAATGTTTGTTATTGGTCAAAATAGTGTCGACGGATTAGGGACAAATAGAATTTTAACTTCCATATTAAGATTTTAAGGAGAATATTTGTGAATTATTATTTATCCAATGATAATGTTGAATTAATTCCATATAATAAAAAACATAATAAGAAAACTGTAAAATGGCTTAATGATAGTGAAACTAAACACGATTTTGGGTTAACAAAAAATATAACTTTAAAAGAACATCGTAAGTGGTTACAGGATCAAAATAATGTTTGCTTATGGGCTATTTATGAGAAACAATCAAATGAACACTGTGGAAATTTGATTTTATTTAAAAATCCTAATCACCGATCTGCATTTTTTCAAATTTATATAGGAGATAAAAGATATAGAAAAAAAGGACTCTCAAAATCATCATTAATTGTAATGATGAATTTTGTATTTCATCACCTCAAATTTCATCGTTTATGGTTAAATGTTTTTTCAACAAATTATAAAGCGATTTCTTTATATGAAAATTTAGGATTTACTAAAGAGGGTATTGAAAGAGAATCTCACTATTATAAAAATAATTACAAAAATCAGGTTAGATATTCTATATTGAAAGAGGAGTGGTTAATTAAGGAGGGTATAAAATGATTTGTGCAATTATGCAACCTACATATTTACCTTGGTTAGGATATTTTTCTATGATTGATCAAGTAGATACATTTGTATTTTTAGATGATGTGCAGTTAACGAAAAGAAGTTGGCAAGTTAGAAATAAAATCAAAGATTCAAATGGCGAACTAATGTTGACTGTACCTATTAAGAAAAAAAGAACGAGGGAAGACACTTACATCAACAATGCAGAACCGAATGATGACATATCGTGGAGAATTCAACATATCAAGTCAATTATGCACTGTTATCAAAAAACAAAATTTTATGATTTAGTACTTCCTTTTTTCACCGAAAAAATATTAGGATATAAAGGTAATTTGGCTGATTTTAATATATATATAATTGTTAATATTTGTAAAGAAATTGGAATTAATACAAATATGAAAAAATCCTCAGAAATTGATAATAAATATGGAGATAAGGATTTATTGTTAGCTTCTATTTGTAAATCTATTGGATCTAAAGCTTATTTATCACCTAAAGGTTCTGCATGTTATATAGAGGCGAAAAATCCGGGAGGTAAAATCGAGAGTAATGATATAAAATTATATTATCATTCTTATGAGCATCCTATTTATGATCAAAATAAAGGTAGATTTATTCCTTATCTAAGTATTTTAGATTTATTATTTAATATAGGATTCGAAAATGCTCTTGAGGTTATTAGGTCAGGAAATAGAAGAAATCAACCCTGTATGGAATATCAGAATACTATAATAGAAAGTCGTGAATTGTTATGAAAATTGATAATTTTCTTATAAATAATGGAAATACCTTCATAATTGCAGAATTATCGGCTAACCATGGGAAAGATATAAATATTGCGAAAAAGACTATATATGCTGCTAAGATGTCTGGAGCAAATGCCATAAAACTACAGACTTATACTGCAGATACAATTACATTGCGTTGTTATAATGATTTCTTTAAGTTAAATAATGGTTCAATTTGGGATGGTACTTATCTATATGATTTATATAAAGAAGCATATACACCGTGGGAATGGCATAAAGAGTTAATAAATTATGCAAAAGAGATTGGGATTATTTGTTTTTCGAGTCCCTTTGATATTTCTGCAGTTGACTTTTTAGATAATTTGAATGTTCCTGCTTATAAAATTGCATCGTTTGAAATTTTTGATCTACCATTAATTGAACATGTAGCTTCAAAAGGAAAACCCGTTTTGATTTCTACTGGACTTGCTAGTATAAATGATATTAATGATGCCGTTGAAGCATGTCGTAAAATGAATAATGACCAAATTATTTTATTACAGTGTACTTCTGAATATCCAGCTAAAATCGAAGAAGCAAATTTAAAAACTATGCAGAATATGAAGGAAACGTTTCAAGTAGAAGTTGGTTTATCTGATCATACGCTAGGAATTATAGCACCAGTCGTTGCGACAACATTAGGTGCTAAAGTAATCGAAAAGCATTTTATTTTGGATAAAGCAATTGGAGGTCCAGACGCTTCATTTTCTCTTGATCCTGAAGAATTTAAATCTATGGTAGATGCTGTACGTGATGCAGAAGCATCACTTGGAAAAGTTGACTATAGTTTAAGTGAAAAGAAAATTAAAAGTCGCAAATTTTCTCGTTCACTTTTTATAGTAGAGAACATCAAATCTGGTGAAAAGTTTACCAAAAGAAATATTAGATCGATTCGGCCAGGACACGGTTTACCTCCTAAATACATGAATTCTATTATTGGAAAAACAGCGCGATTTGATATCGAACGTGGAACTCCTCTGCAATGGGATCAGATTAACTAAATATAAATTATATCTTTTAGAGAGGTAGATTCTACTTCTCAGATTGTAGATAAACCCTCATTTCGTAATTGAACTGCCCCATAAAAGTTGGACATAAAAATCCAACTTTTATGGGGTGTTTTTTATGGTCAAATATACGAAGACGTTTAAAGTCCAGGTTGCTGAGCGTTATCTGACAGGACGAGACGGATACCGAGGTGTGGCGAAAGAATTTGGGATAGCGCGTAACCTGGTCCGTGAGTGGTCACGTCTCTATGAGCGTTGGGGGAAACGATCTTCGATCCTTCCTATACAACACACTCGCTGGCATTTAAACTGGAGGTATTAAACGACATGGCGACCAATAAGCTATCCAATAGAGAGACGGTCGTAAAATACCGAATTTCTTCCTCGGGGATGATCTCGAGATGGCGATCGACGTATGAACGGGAAGGGACCGCAGGTCTGGTAGCCAGACCGAAAGGACGTGCCCCGATGGCGAGACGCAAGAAGAAGGAATTTGAAGAGATGACAGAAGTCGAGAAGCTCAAAGAGCGGATCGAGTATCTCGAGATGGAGAACGCTGCGTTAAAAAAATTGAAAGCCTTGGTTCAAGAAGAGAATGCGCGACGAACCGGATCAAGGCACAAGTAATCGACGAATTGCGGTCAGTCTATCCTGTTCCGGGACTCCTTCGCGTGCTCGGCATGGCACGAAGCGTCTATTACTATTGGCGGACGCGCCTGACGGGCGAGGACAAGTATGCGAAGGTGAAGACAGCTATCCATACCCTCTTCCACGAACACGAGGGACGATGTGGCTATCGTCGCATCCACGCACTTCTCGAACGCCAAGGCTTCCGGCACGATCCGAAGACCGTACGCCGTCCGCATGAAACGATACCGCTCCTATAAAGGACGAGTCGGAGAGGTCGTACCGAATCTTTTCCAACGTGACTCAAGGCCACCGGTCTGAACTAGAAATGGGTGACTGACGTCACTGAGTTTCACCTGTTCGGGGAGAAGCTCTACCTCTCGCCGATGATGGACTTGGGAAACCGTGAGATCATTGCTTATACCCTATCGGACCGCTCTACCTATCAATTCGTTGGTGAAATGTTGGATCAGGCAATCGGGAAGCTCGACGGGAAAGCCCGACCGATTCTGCATTCCGACCAAGGGTGGCATTATCAATATCGAGCGTTCGTCGGTACGCTTCACGAGCACGGCATTACGCAAAGCATGTCCCGTAAGGGCAACTGCCTCGACAACGCAGCCATCGAAAGTTTCTTCGCCGTGCTCAAGTCAGAGCTCCTGTACCTCAAGGAGTTCAATGACATGGACCACTTCAAATGTGAGCTCGAGCGTTACATCGAGTACTATAACCATCTTCGTATCAACAGACGACTAAAAAACCTGAGCCCGGTGGAATACCGGACTCAGGTCCTCAAGGTCGCCTGACAAATGATTAAATTATTTATTGTCTAACTTTTCTGGTTCAGTTCAAAAGTGGACAGTTTTTGATATTTCAACTGTCTACTCTTTGGGGAGCATATCACTTTTTTTATTTTCACTGATTGAGATAACTAAAAAGAAAACTTAAAAAAATTACATTTTGGTCGATATAAAACATGAGAATAAAAACGTGAGGGAGAAATCTATGAATCCGACCTTATCTGAAGTAAGGCTCCATTTACCGTCTTCCGTTTTACCTTATGAACAAACTAAAAGTGTGTTTGTTGAGGCAAATCAGGATCGACTCGCTGAAGAAGGAGTCATCGTGTTGCCTACTCCACAGCATATTACAAAACTAGAAACAGCTGTGGAAAAAGCGAACAGCGTATTAGAACAGCAACGTACTGGTTTGAAATTCGTAAAACATGAAAAATTAAACGATTACTATATTCAAATTGTTGATTCAAAAAACGAAGTGATTCGTGAAATTCCTAGTAAGAAGTCGTTGGATTTTTTTGCTGCTTTTATGGAATTCAATCATCTTTTTGATCAGCGAATTTAACACATCAAAAGGAGGAGTACTATGTCATCACCTATTCGATTCGGTGGTTTAGCAAGTGGAATTGATACTGATAGTGTAATTAAGCAGTTAATGCAGGCGGAGCGTGTTCCAGTCGATCGCTTAGAGCAGAAAAAGCAAGTGACAGAATGGAAGCGAGACGCTTATCGTGAAATCAATCGTTCCCTCTTGACTTTGCGTAGTAGTGCAGTTGATTTGATATTTAGCCGTAACTTTTATGCTAAAAAAGCGACTTCTTCAGATGAAAGTAAAGCTACGGTCGTCAGTGGACCATCTAGTGGAAACACCGCTATCTCAATTGATTCTGTTACACAATTAGCAACATCACCATCGCATGTAGAGACGGTGAGCAATGGAGGAAATGCTGTTAAAAATACGACAGCAGTTTCTACACTAGGATTAGATGTTGGGAAAAGAAGTCAGGTATTATCTACTTCCGCAAAGGAGATTACCATTAAGCCTTTACCAAATAATGCTCCTTCTTTTAAGGATAAAGATGGAAATGCGTTAACGCTTGCCCATACATTTGATGCTTCAACTGGGAAAATAACATTTGATGATGGAGTCGTTATTCCAGAAGGGGCAACTGTTCAGTATGAAGCCGGATATCAGATACAATTACGTACTTCTTCTACGGGACAGCCACAAGCTGTTTTTCTTGATCAAGATGCTACATTTAAAGATGTAATTAGTGCTTTAAACGGAGCTAAAACGGGTGTTAGTGCTTTTTTTGATGAAGCATCAGGAAAGATATCCATTACCGGGAAGTCGACAGGGTCTTCTTCAATTATTGAATTCACGGATAGTGCCTCGAAAACATTATTCAATTTACCATCGAATACTACTGGAAAAGATGCATTAGTGAAGATCAATGGTATTGATCTAATCCAATCATCAAATACCTTCATCATCGATAATCTGACGATTTCACTGAAATCAGCATTTACAGATGGAAAGGCAGTAAATTTATCTTCAGCGACTGATACTCAAAAGATTTTTGATAATATCAAAGGTTTCGTTGATAAGTATAATGAATCAATTGATTTGATGAACAAAAAAACACGTGAAGAGCGCTATCGTACTTTTACGCCTTTAACAAAGGCTCAAAGAGACGAACTATCTGAAGACGAGATAAAAAAATGGGAAGAGAAAGCAATGAGTGGCATGCTCAAAAGTGATACGATCGTTCGAGGTGCCATGGATTCGTTAAGAGGAAAATGGACTTCATCTACAGCAACGACAAACAGTAAAGAAGCAAGTCAATTGTATCAAATTGGTTTAGCGACAGGTTCTGATTTTACGAATGGCGGCAAAATTGAATTAGATGAAGAAAAATTGAAAGCTGCGATTGAACGCAATCCTGAAGAGGTTTATCAATTATTTACGAATCCAGAAAAAGGTCTACTTCCTCAAATACGCGATGCAGCTGCTGACGCACGAACTAATATTACGCGTATTGCTGGTTTCGAAGGGGCTGGATCGCCTACGTATTCCATGGGACGTGAAATGACTGAAATGGATTCACGAATTAAACGATTAAATGATATGTTGACCACTAAAGAAAATTCCTATTATCGTCGTTTTGCAGCTATGGAGAAAGCAATGAATCAGGCGAATAGCCAATCTGCATCGTTAGCTTCCTATTTAGGACAGTAAGGAGAGAATTAGATGAACCCATACGCATCCTATCAAACAAACTCAGTAACTACTGCGTTACCTCAAGATTTAACGCTTATGTTATACGAAGGGTTGATTAAATTTTCGATGCTTTCAAAGCAAGCAATTGAACAAGGAATGATTGAACAAAAAAATACAAATATTCAAAAGGCGCAAGCGATCATCAGTGAACTTCAATTGACGCTTAATCAGTCGATTGCACTGTCAAAAGATTTAAATGCTTTATACGATTATATGCAAGTACGATTAATCGATGCGAATATCAAGAATGATATCGTTGCGATTGATGAAGTCATTGGATTTGCAGAAGAATTCCGTGAGACTTGGAAAGAAGCGATGAAACTCGCGAAGCAACGATGAGCCCGCTTGATCCGCTTCGCCTCAAGACGAAACGACTAATGGAATTACTTGATCAAATACCTAACGATGAAAGTTATGATGACTGGATCAATAAGATTCAACATTTACTTGATGAACGCGAAGCGTTTATTGCAGCACATTCTAACTTGTTGGCTGAAGCCAATCAAACGATCATTCAGGAGCTAGTTGATGATAGTCGACAAATTGACTTGAAATTATCTGCTGAAACAGCTAAATTAGGATTACAATTAGGTCGCATTCGAAAGAAACAAACAAATCGTCGGTCTTATGTTGACCCCTATGAAGAGGTCGAGGGTACGATTTCACCGTATTTTGATTCGCGTCAGTAATGTTTTTGCGTGAGGGAGGAATCTTTCGTGAAGAAACAAGAGCAGGGTAAACGCCGTGTCCCACAAACCTATTTCCAATCGGACGGTTCGTATGATCAGTTCATTGAACCGGATGTCGAGACCGAATCGTGGGAAGCGCTCGAGCGTCCGATTTCGGAACAACCGGATGTGTATGAGGAAGAAAAGTATCGCCGTGAATCATGACACGATAAAAAGAACGGAATCTGCGGATTCCGTTCTTTTTATTTGAAGCGATAGGCATTTTTGTCTGCTTGTTTAACGGTGTACATCGCTTCGTCAGCACGAATCAGTAGAAGACTCGTCGTCGTTCCATCTTCCGGGTAACGTGCGATCCCGATCGAAGGCGTGACGTGCATCGTCTGCGCTTGATAAAGGAATACCTCATTCAGATGCTTGAGAATACTTTCTGCGTAATGGATCGTGTCCGCTCGATTCCGATGCAAGAAGACGATGAATTCGTCACCGCCAAGCCGTGCTGCCATCTCCGCTTCCTGTAGGTCCGCTTCTAGCCGTCTTGCGGTCTCTTGTAGAACGAAGTCCCCCGCGTCATGACCGAACTGATCATTGATGTCTTTAAAGCCATCTAAGTCGATGAACAATAACGATCCTTCTTGCCAATGTGGTAATTCATTTGATAGAACTTCCTCGAAGTAACGACGATTCGGTAATCCAGTGAGCGCGTCCTGGTATCCGAGCGAACGTAGCATCCGTTCTTCTGTCAAAGCATGTGTTCGGTCCGCTAAGATGATGTAGAAGTCATGCTCGCGCGGAATCGAAATGACGGTCACTTCAAAAGCGCGCCCGTCGTCGAGTTGCATTAGTTGATGTTCGATTGGTGTTCCTTGCCAACTGATCGGAACGATCTGTTCCATCAGTTGATCCGGAAGCTGTCCGGCAGGAAAGTACTGTTCCGCAATCGGATTCATCGCTTTTTCATGACCGTTGGCATCCATCCGAACGATTGGGTACGGATGATTCAAAAATAGCCGTCGGTACTCTTCCTTTCGCAGTTCAAGGCGCTCCGTTTTTTCGTTGACGCGTTGCAACAACTCATTTTCCGAGAGGCCCAACTCACGCAAGAGTCGTGTGTTTTGACGCTCGGAGAAAAATTGGCGTACGAAAAAGAGCGAGAAGAGACCAATGAGACTACTCCAGTAGATGGTAGATGGGATCGACACATACGAGATCCCACCGACGACGATTAAGAGACTGAGGTAGGGAAGATACGAGATTGTCCATCGTTCAGAGGCTTCGGGCGAGTGTGTTTTTCGATAATACTGCAAGAGACCGTATAAGCTGACCGGATACAACGGGAAGAACCAGCTGGCGATGTCGAGCTGATTCCGGATGAAAAACGTATAGTAACCGAAAATTGCAAAGATGAACAACAGCATCGATTGAATCAGTAACCGATGCGATTTATTGTGTAAGCCGGTCGTATAAAGTAAGAAGAAAAAGAACAGTTGTGCAATGAAGCTAAGTGCAAAACCGCTCATCCCAACGAGTTCAATGGAAGAACGAGCAATATCCGGTATATACCGTAAGATGATCGTATAGCCGAAGACGAATGTCATACCGAAGAGTAAAATCCCGTCGACGTAAAGAAGCGGTAAGCGCCGGACCGTCGTCCAATTAATCTGTTTCGCGAATGTCCGTGCCGTCAGGATAAAAAAGCCGGTAATCGTCAGGTTGACGACGGTATCGAGCTCCGGTGGATGCCAGGCAGTTGGTAAGAAGCTGAAGGCAAAGTTCAAGGTGATACCGATCGTGAACCACTCGATTGCTCGCCGGATAATCGGTAACGTACCGGACGAACGAGCTACCCATGAGCAGTAGAGGAGTCCAGCAATCGTACTGAAGACAGCAAAAATCGGACCAGCATGAAACCAGCTTGATCCGAGAATGGCAATGTAGGTAACGATGACATACCACTGGACGCGAGACATGTGTCGCATGCGTGATCCTCCTTTTTATGTAGTTTCGTTAGACGTTATGTGTTTCACGGTACAATTCCCAATGTTCCCGTGCTTCTTTTTTTGTCCGGTCCGACACGATCTTACTTTGGAAGATGAGACCATACCATTGTTTTGCATCATCTGTCCGTTTTAAGACAGCATACAAATCACTGATGCGTAATAACAGGACATCGTGGGGAATGCCGGTACGAACCGCATCGGTATAGTTGAGATACAGGGCTTCGTACTTTGTGACCGATCGTTCCATCCACTGCAATTCTTGTGCTTCGTCACCGAGTATCCGGTACATCCAAGCGATCCGGACGCCGAGCATGGCAAGAATCGCTTCTTTTTGTCCCGTTACTTGGGCGGTATAGAGTGCTAATTTATACAACTGTAAAGCTTGTTCAATCGTTCGTTCTGTGGCTGCGAACGGTAACACTGGGAGCGTCGGCAAGATTTGCTCTTCGAGCGTCTGACGCACGTCCGTCCGCAACTTTTCAAACGACTCATGAAAGATGAAGCGGCAGTGGGAGCACTGAATCGGTTCGTACAGGTAGGGGTTCGATCCTTGGTAATGGACGAAACTATCAAAATCCGTTCGCTCGACCCGAATATGACGCGACAAGACACGCTTCGTCTCTGTTTCTTTTAAGCAATACGTACACTTACATTTTTTTGAATATAACTCAGGCATGGATAATCTCCTCGTGTTGTCGGATTAGACAAAGACGTTGACAAGCATGCCTTTGATTTCACCGACTTGATCTAAAATATCAAGTCGTCTTGATTCTCCGGATAAGACGGTGTCCGTCAATTGCAATAGTTTCGTATCGACTTGTTCGACGACTTTATAGATTTTTGTTCGTCCGCGACGATTGAAGCCGCGTTTCTCTTCTAGTTGTTGTGACTGATCCAGTGCATCCTTCAGGAAGTCCTTGATCTTCTCCTTGTAGCTCTCTAGGTTTTCGATCGTATGACTCTCAGCGAGGAGTTGACCATGTTCTTCAACAAGCAGTAACTTTTGCTGAAGACGTTCATAACCTTTATGTTCTCGTTTATCCTGCATTAAGGCAGAGAAGGTCGTCGATGCCTCGACTTCCCGAGTACCGGACCGAGCTACCTGGAGCCGTTGGGTTTCTTGAATGCGGCGAATGTCCATAACTGACACTCCCTTCTTAGTTGAGTAGTTGCAAGACGCCTTGTGGTAACGCGTTCGCTTGCGCAATCATGGCCATACCGGATTGGTTGAGGATATTATATTTTGCATACTCCATCATTTCTTGTGCCATATCGGTATCGCGAATTCGCGACTCAGATGCTGTCAGATTTTCACGACTTATTCCGAGGACGGAGTTTGTTGCTTCGAAGCGATTTTGGATAGCCCCAAGTTTTGCTCGTTGATTGGAGACACTATCAATCGCTTTGGTGTATAAAGAAATAGCTGAATCAGCACTTTCACGAGTCATTACACTCAGTGAGTATTCTATCGAACCACTTGTCTCTGATAGCTGTGCACTTGTTGGTGAAGGGCGTACTGTGGTACTGATTCCAAGTGATAATGCACGCATGTCTTCTACAGTGATTGAAATTCCTTCATTTGCACCAGCATTCGATTGAATGAAGATAGCATTCTTTCCTTCACTGAAGTCACCCGTCAAAATATCTTTTCCGTTGAACTGAGTCGTCTTCGCGATGCGCGTCACTTCATTCGTCAACTGGTCAATTTCTGATTGAAGTGAAGAACGGTCTTCAGGAGCAAGTGTTCCGTTACTTGCTTGGACGGCAAGTTCGCGCATCCGTTGCAAGAGACTATGTGTTTCAGTCATACCACCTTCTAACGTTTGTACCATCGAGATTCCGTCAAGGACGTTCTGTTCCGCTTTATCGAGGGCTTGCAAGCGATTCCTCATCTTTTCAGAAAGAGCGAGACCAGCTGCATCGTCCGCAGCCCGATTGATTTTTTGTCCACTCGATAGTTTGTCCATCGTCGTCTTAATACTCAATTGATTCGCCGTCAGGTTACGATACGCCTTTAGTGCTTGGACATTGTTTGAGATTTTCATTCGTATGCCATCCTTTCATATCCTGCATGATGGGCTGCCCGAGCGAGCGGGCGCTTATTTGTACTTGCTGCTTGCCATGTAACCAGCAGTTCTTCAGCAAGAAAAAGTGCTTCTGTGAGCACGTGATGTTCTGTGTAAGCAAGCAGTGTCTGTTGACCGAGGTAGAAGTACAACGCTTCGAGTTGAGACGTGATAATTCCGCCGTCGTCATGCAGTCCTTCTGAGAGCTTCGTCAGTAGCGCATAGGCTTTTTGAAGACGTTCATTCATGTGATCAAACGCTTTTGCTTCAATCGCCGTGATCGCCTGTTCATACTGAAAGACGAGTCCTTGTAACATCTTTTCCGTCAATTGTTGTGGGGTCATCTGATACAGTTCTTGTTCTGTCATGTCTGTCGTCCTTTCGCGTGGTCCAGTTCTTCGATCAATAAGAGGAGTTCTGCCATGACGTCATAGAGTTGCGGTGGAATCGCGGTCCCGAGGTCGAGATTGAGCAGGTGACCGAGTAACGAGGTATCGTGTTCAACAGCGATTCCGTTGGCGCGAGCTTCCTGCAAGATCCGGTCTGCCGCTTGTCCTGTCGCGCGAGCAACAACGACAGGTGCTTGTCCGGATGCTTCATCGTAACGCAGAACGGCAGCAGATTTTCGGTGCTTCAAATCGATTTTCTGGTACATGGCTTCCTCCTTTAAATCCGGTAATCGTACCCGTTTGGTGTCTCATCTTTTTGCGTGGCGACATCTTGTCGTTCTTCTTTCGTGAACGGTCGGAACTGGATCCGGACATCCTGATAACCGGTCGCTTCTAAGGCATCCGTCGTTCGTTCGAGGAACGGTGCAGCAAGTCGCTCGAGAATCGGCAGATCGTTTTCAATCGTGATTTGCATCTTCCGGTTGACGGTTTCGACACGTACGCCTATATCCCCGAGGCGTTTCGTATTCAGTTGGACGTACAACGTATTGTTTTCCCAGTCGATCACTTCATCCGGTCGCTTGTTTTGAAGGTGAACATGAAGACCGGCTGTCGCTTCGACGATCTGGACTGGGAGCGACAACAGAATCTGATTCAACTGCTGTTGATTGTCAGGCTTATTGATTTGCTGTTGCGTCGTCAAGAATGACTGAAGTTTCGAAGCCTCCGGATTGAGAGTTGGGGCAGCGAGCTTCAACTCGGCGCTTTGCAGCTGTAGTGCTTTTTGAACCGTTTCTTGTAGAACCCGTGGACTATTTTGTTTTGGCTCATACGGTATGAGCTTTGCCGGTGCGTCGTTTGGCGTTCGTGTGCTTGGTGCGTTCCATTCCGGTAAATAGGTCGGACGGACGTTCGCTGGCGCGTAGCGGAAGGCTTCAAAGCCCGTCCGGACTTCTTTCAGTAGTGCCTTCGCTTCTGTTCCTCGACCGAGGGAAGCGAGTTCAGCGCCGCGTTCGAGCTTCGATAAGAAGTGAATCAACTGTTTTTCATCCCGCATCGTCGTATGCAACATCGCGTCCGTTTGCTGGAACATCTGCTTCAAGCGATGTGCTGTACTTTCGATGACAGCAACCATTTGCACCGGACGGGACTCGACGAGTGGTTCGATTTGTCGTAGTTGTGACACGATCGTTCGCTGTTGGCTCTTGAAGTCGTTCGTCACTTCCGCTAAACGAGGCGTCACCTCTCGGACGAGCGTCAGAGCTGAACGCGTCGCAGTTGCCGTTGCGGGATCGACCGGACTTGCGGCACGCGCCGTCAGACCAATCAATTGTTCGCGGACACTCGTCTTCGGCTCAAGTGGAGCTTGCGGGAAGTGAGGCGTCAGTTGTTTTCGGACCGTTTCGACGTCCCCTTGATCAAGCGCTGTAATGAGTGCGGGGCGTTCCTTCGCTGGTAAATGTTCAATGTACTGACGCATATGCAATGGTGTTGCGTCTTCGATATCACGCTGCGTCGGTAAAGTAGCGCGTGCGACGTCAAGCGCAACGGCTTTTTCGAATGTCGGTTGGTCGCGTAAGGCGTCGCGTTCCGGAAGAACATCGACGAATTCTTCGGTCGTCGCTAACAGACTATCGATCAATAGTTCCGCTTCTGGTGGGAGCGTGTGGTCAGGACGCGAGACGAGTTCAAGGACAAGATCCTTGTAGCTGCCTTGAAGGGCCGTTACCAGTTGGGCGACGACTTCCGGTGTTTGAGGCAACTGACCGCTCGCAAGAAGTTTTGCGACAGCCGGTTTCAGTTCTGCTGGCACGCCTTCGAGTAAAGCAGGATCGACGTTTGACGGAATCGAGACGGCGGACGGTGTTTCAGCGTCAGTTCCTGAGACAGCTGGTAGCTGTTCGATCAGATAACCTTCTGCCGTTTGACCTTTTACTTTAAACTGGAAATCACCTGTCGGAACTTCTCCAGTGAATGTCATCTCGATTTTATCCCGTCCGACCTGAACGAGCGCCGTATGCGGTCCGGTTTGTTCCAAGACGGTTCCTTTATATGTCTTCGTCTCCGAAAGAACGGTTTGTCCGGCAGGTACCGTCGAACGAGCTGGATTCAACTGGATATTCATCAAACGTCCTCCTTTTTTCAAAATACATCATCTTATTATATATCGGCAGAAACGAAAAAGGGTTGAGCGAAAATATCGCCCAACCTTCGTTTTTTCAAGATTTGATTGCATTAAAGCGTTCCTCTAATGTCATCGCGTTCAATTGTTGATAGCGAGCCATAAGCTCACCTGTTGCTTTCATTTGGTTGCGGACGATGTAAGGAGAGGCGTTCACGGGAAGGATCATGCCATTGCGGGTCTTCAGCTTAGTCTGTCCATCCTCTTCGAGGACATCAATCATATGACTCCAAGCGTACCATTCGCAATCATCACGTTTCGGTGATTTGGTAGGGAAAAAGACGAGGCCGAGTGACGGTTCGATGACAATCGGGACTTTTCCTTTCACGGATGCGACACGTTTTGCGGTGACGATCCGTTCCTCAATAGAACTATTGTACTGCCTGCACGATAATTGCAACAGTTGATACGGTCGAAGTGGCGTCATGATGGTAGAACCATCTTCTAGCACGATGATGGACTGCTTCATCATGTCGTAGCAAGGTAAGATCGCTACGGTCCGCTTCGTGATTCGATACTTTTCATCATTATGGAATGGTCGCATGTCGACTACATCCTCCTCAAATGGGACAATGGATAAAACAGGTAATTACTAACGATATAATACAATATTACAAATGTAATGACAATGTAATTTTTTGAAATATAGAACAATGTCTTGGTGGAAATTGATAATTACGTGGTAATGGTTTCTAAATAATCAGAATTTTTAATTGTCAATAATTCCTTCTTTTGATAGACTAATTCGTGAGAGCTTGCTCTCGTACTCTGGTTTGCGAAGGGAACGTGAATTCGAATGGAACAAGGTAAAGTCAAATGGTTTAATGCTGAAAAGGGTTATGGATTCATCGAAACGTCTGACGCGAAAGACGTCTTCGTACACTTCTCAGCGATTCAAGTCGATGGCTACAAATCACTTGAAGAAGGCGAAGAAGTGGAATTTGAAATCGTTGAAGGCGATCGTGGTCCACAAGCTGCGAACGTTTCAAAGATCTAATCCAATAGCAGCCGCCACCGTTTTTAGGCCATCCGCCTAAAAGCGGTTTTTTGTTTTGAATCTATTTGAAACGGGTATATACGTTAACATCAACATGCTTCAATATTATCGTACGCTAAGAATCGGAGTGAACGTTCATGAGAATGTCATCGTTTTCATGGTCTTCCTTCACTTATCGTGCTATAATAAAAACGAACCAAAAGAATTTCGAATATTCAGAAGGAAACGACTGGATCATCTCGAATTCATAGGTTCAACCGGTTACTTAAGGAGGAGTTTACATGATCTACAACATTCGCGGTGAAAACTTGGACGTCACAGATGCTCTCAAGGATTACGTCGAGAAAAAGCTTGAAAAGTTAACTCGTTATTTTACAACTCCTACGGAAGCGCAAACGGCTTATGTCAATCTCAAAGTCAACAATGAGAAGCAAAAAGTCGAAGTGACGATTCCAATGCCAAACCTCTTGCTCCGCGCAGAGGATATCAATGGCGATATGTATGCAGCCATCGACCTCGTCGTCGATAAGCTCGAACGTCAAATCCGGAAACACAAAACGAAGTTGAACCGGAGAGGACGCGCTAAAGAAGGCGGCATCGGAGAGTACTTCAAAACGCTCGAAGGACCGGAAGCGGAAGCGCCAGTCTATGAAGAGGACGAGGCAGAACTCGAACTCGTTCGGACGAAGCGTTTCACACTCAAACCAATGGACACGGAAGAAGCGATTCTTCAGATGGACATGCTCGGACACGCATTCTTCGTCTTCTCAGACGCAGAAACGGGCAACACGAACGTCGTCTACCGTCGTAAGGATGGTCGTTACGGTTTGATTGAACCAGAATAATGAATGCAACAGGGACTCGCTCTTACGGGCGAGTCCCTTTTTGATATGATGGAAAACTATTTTTAAACACGATACGTTTGCTCTATGACGAAAGACCGAGACCGCTACTCGGTCCGCTTGTTGAAATTTGACGTCGTATTCGGTACACTGAATAAAGGAAAAATCTCGGAATTCTGTTCGTTCAAAGAATCGTTCGAAGTAAGGGGACTGTAAGGCATGGCTAATTTTCTAAAAGAATTATTTGCACCAACGAAACGTGTCCTGAAGAAAGCCGAAAAAGCAGCAGACGCTGTGGAAGCATTCGAGACACAAATCGGTGCATTATCGGATCAAGAACTCGAAGGAAAAGTCGTTGAATTCCGTGAGCGTCTCGCTAACGGAGAAGACTTAGATGATATTTTACCGGAAGCTTTCGCGGTCTGTCGCGAAGTGTCAACACGCGTTCTCGGCATGCGCCACTACCGCGTTCAGTTGATCGGTGGATATGTCCTGCATAACGGGGACATCGCCGAAATGAAGACCGGGGAAGGTAAGACACTCGTCGCAACACTCCCTGTTTATTTGAATGCCCTCGCTGGCAACGGCGTTCACGTCGTTACCGTCAACGAATATCTTGCAAAACGTGACCGTGACATCATGGAACCTCTTTATGCGGCCCTTGGTCTATCGGTCGGCTTGAATCTCTCAAGCATGTCGCGTCAGGAAAAACAAGCAGCCTACAGCTGTGACATCACGTACGGAACGAACAACGAGTTCGGTTTCGACTACTTGCGTGACAACATGGTCCTGTATAAAGAAGACCGTGTCCAACGACCGCTCCATTACGCTGTCGTCGATGAAGTCGACTCAATCCTCGTCGATGAAGCGCGGACACCGCTCATCATCTCAGGGTCTGCCGAGAAATCGACAGCGCTCTATTCGCAAGCGGACACGTTCGCGAAAATCATGAAAGCAGATGAAGACTACACGGTCGACATCAAAACGAAGAGTGTCCTGTTGACGGAGCAAGGGATCGACCGGGCTGAGAAGTATTTCGGCATCGATAACCTGTTTGGTCTCGAGCACGTCTCACTTAACCATCACTTGAGCCTCGCACTGCGAGCAAACGCCGTCATGCATCGCGACGTCGACTATATGGTGCGTGAAGACGAAGTCATGATCATCGACCAGTTCACAGGTCGTGTCATGGAAGGGCGTCGTTACTCAGAAGGTCTGCACCAAGCGATCGAAGCGAAGGAAGGCGTCGAGATTCAACGCGAATCGATGACACTTGCGACGATCACGTACCAAAACTTCTTCCGGATGTATACGAAGCTTGCCGGGATGACGGGTACAGCGAAGACGGAGGAAGAAGAGTTCCGTAACATCTATAACATGCACGTCGTACCGGTTCCGACGAACAAACCAGTCGTCCGAAACGATATGCCGGACTTAATCTTCAAGACAATGAATGGGAAGTTCGCTGCCGTCGCAGACGAAATCGAACGTGCCCACCGCGAAGGGCAACCTGTCCTCGTCGGTACGGTTGCCGTTGAGACGTCGGAGTTACTCAGTAACATCCTCAAGAAACGTGGCATTCGTCACGAAGTCTTGAACGCGAAGAACCATGCGCGTGAAGCAGAAATCATCGAGAACGCCGGTCAAGCGAACTCGGTCACGATCGCAACGAACATGGCCGGTCGTGGTACCGACATCAAGCTTGGTGAAGGTGTCTTAGATAAAGGTGGTCTCTTCATCCTCGGGACAGAACGTCACGAATCACGCCGGATCGATAACCAGCTCCGTGGTCGTGCTGGTCGTCAAGGAGATCCAGGGGCATCACAATTCTATCTGTCACTTGAAGATGAGTTGATGCGTCGTTTCGGTTCAGACTCATTGCAGTCGATGATGGATCGTCTTGGGATGGATGATTCGCAACCAATCGAGAGCCGGATGGTGTCTCGTGCCGTTGAATCGGCTCAAAAACGCGTCGAAGGCAACAACTTTGATGCGCGGAAACAAGTCCTCGGCTACGATAACGTCATGGCGGACCAACGGAAAGTCATGTACGCGGACCGGGCAGCAATTCTCGATGCGGGTTCCGTGTCAGATATCGTCCGTCCGATGATTGAGCAGACGATCGAAGCAGGCGTCCATCAGTACACGCCGGTCGAGTTCGTACCGGAAGAGTGGAGCATCGGTGCGCTTGCGGAATGGGCAAACCAGACGCTTGCGATCGAAGAGAAGGTCACGGAAAGCGACCTCTTCGGAAAAGAACGCGAAGAGATCATCGAGTTGCTCAAAGAGCGGACATTCGCACACTATGAGCACAAACGGTCAGAAGTACCAGCCGAAGCATTCGATGAGTTCGAAAAAGTCATCGTTCTTCGTGCCGTTGACCAACACTGGATGAACCATATCGATCAAATGGATCAACTCCGTGAAGGGATTCACCTCCGGGCATACGGTCAAAACGACCCGCTCCGTGAATACCAATCGGAAGGTTCGATGATGTTTGATGCGATGAACGCTGCGATTGCTGAAGAAGTGACACAATTCGTCCTTCGGGCAGATCTCGATCCAAACCTCAAACGCGAAAAAGTCGTCCAAGACGAAGTCGCGGTTTCGGGTAAGGAAGATAAAGCGGTCAAGAAAAAGCCGGTCCGGAAAAATCCAAACGATCAAATCGGACGCAACGATCCGTGCTGGTGTGGATCCGGTAAGAAATATAAGAACTGTCACGGCCGTCAGGCATAAGTGATGAATCGACTGAAAGAGAGGCAGGAGATTCCTGCCTCTTTTCACGGAAAGAGAAGGTGGAACACATGGAATTAGCAGAAATTCGCAACACCGCCGAGTGGATGGAAAAGAAACTCGACGAATATAAGGCATCACTCGACCTCGAGTCGAAGATTGCCCGGATCGAAGAACTTGAAAACGAGATGACGTATCCAGACTTCTGGAACAACCAAGAATCGGCACAAAAAGTCATCGATGAGTCGAATGGCTTAAAAGCGATGGTCGACAAATACAAAGAACTCGAAGCAGGTCACGAGAACGTCGCTTTGACGTACGAATTGATCAAGGAAGAGCCGGATGCGGATCTTCAAGAAGAGCTCGAGTCAGAACTTGGCGACCTCAAGAAGAAGTTCGAAGACTTCGAACTCCAAATCCTCTTGAACGGCGAATATGACGCAAACAACGCAATCCTCGAGTTACACCCAGGTGCGGGTGGTACCGAGTCGCAAGACTGGGCATCGATGCTGTTGCGGATGTACCAACGTTTCTGCGACAAGCAAGGCTGGAAAGTCGAAACGATGGACTACCAACCGGGTGATGAAGCAGGTGTTAAATCGGTCACGCTCCGTATTCAAGGGCACAATGCCTATGGATACTTAAAAGCCGAAAAAGGGATCCATCGTTTAGTCCGGATATCACCGTTTGACTCGTCAGGTCGCCGTCATACATCGTTCGTCTCGTGTGACGTCATGCCGGAATTCAACGATGACATCGACATCGAAGTCCGGACGGAAGATTTACGGATCGATACGTACCGTGCCTCTGGTGCCGGTGGTCAGCACATCAATACGACGGACTCGGCTGTCCGGATCACCCACGTTCCGACAGGCGTCGTCGTCTCTTGTCAACAAGAACGGTCGCAGATCAAAAACCGTGAAGCAGCAATGAAGATGTTGAAAGCGAAACTCTACCAACGCGAAATCGAAGAGCAACAAAAGAAACTCGACGAGATCCGTGGTGAAAAATCGGATATCGCATGGGGTAGCCAAATCCGTTCGTACGTCTTCCACCCATACAGCATGGTCAAGGATCACCGGACGAACTACGAAGTCGGGAACACGCAAGGGGCAATGGATGGTGACATCATGGGCTTCATCGATGCGTACCTCCGTCTCATGAATATGTAAGACAACTAACCAGTCGGACGATGTTCGACTGGTTTTTTGACCGTCAAAGGAGGAATAGTGATGCAGGAGCAAAGTCGGATCAACAAACAAGCGTGGGAGTACCGGGCATATGAATTTTGGGAAAAGCGTGACGGAACACCGGCAGAATATGCTGCAATCATCAAACAAGATCCAGCCGCATGCTTGAAGAAACATCGACATGATTTCGAGGACATCGCCGGGAAGACGATTGCGAACATCTGTGGTTCGAACGGACGCAAGGCGGTGCCGTTAGCGTTACTCGGAGCAGACGTCACCGTGTTCGATATCTCGGAGGAAAATGCCAAGTACGCGCTTGAACTGGCGCACCATGCTGAGACATCAATCCACTATGTCGTCGGGGATCTCTACGCGATCGATCTTGAACGATATCGCAATACGTTTGACCTCCTCTACTTAGAAGGCGGGATTTTGCATTACTTTGCGGATCTCGAGCGTTTTCTGCAGATCCTGTTTACAATCTTGCGACCCGGTGGGCAGTTGATCCTTAGCGATTTTCACCCGGTCGGACGCTGGATCGATGCGGATTTGACGTTTCGACCGCGTTATTTCGATCAAGCGTTGCAAGCGGGTGACTTAGCGTATAAGACACATTTTCCGGACGCGGAACAAATCGATTTTCCGGACGTCTCCGTCCGTTACTTTACGCTGAGTGAGATTTTAAACGGCGTCATCGCGACGCGATTCACATTAGAACGATTCGACGAGCATCGTGGCTGGAACGGTGAGAACATCCCGTCCGAGTTCACGCTACTCGCAACGAAACCACTCGAAGGGAGCAATAGCTGATGATTATCCGTAAAGAAGGCTTCAAGGATGCAGCGGGAATCCGGCTTGTCCATGAGGCAGCGTTCGAACAACCGAGCGAAGCGAACCTCGTGGATGCGTTACGCGAGGACGAAACCGCGCAACCGGTCTTTGGTCGCGTCGCAATGACCGACAAAGGAGAAATCGTCGGTCATGTCCTCTTGAGCCGAATCCATATCGGTGACATACCGTCACTTGCCTTAGCGCCGGTCGGTGTGTTGCCGGCTTGGCAACGAAAGGGCATCGGTTCTGAGTTGATCCGCCAAGTGATCGAGGATGCACGGGATGCCGGTGAATCACATATCGTCGTGCTTGGTCACGACAGCTACTATCCACAGTTTGGTTTCGAACGGGCGATCGACTACGGTATTGAGCCACCGTTCCCCGTTCCGCCAGAAGTCTTTCTCGTCCTTGCACTCGAACGGAATGGGTTGCGTAGCGTCAGCGGCATCGTCCGCTACAGTCCCCCCTTTAGTGCGGTATAAAGGGAACACTGTGAGTTGTTCCGCCTCTCTAGTCGTTGTCTGACTTTTCCGCTAAAATGAAACACGAGAATCAATCGATAAGGGGAAATGGAATGTCATGACATCGACACGTCAGGAAGTCGTGCGCGATTATGCGTATTTGTTAATCGGGTCCTTGTTCGTCGCAAGTGCCTTTAGTTTATTTTTAGCACCGAATCAACTCGCTTCAGGAGGCGTTAGTGGCTTATCGATCGTCTTGAACGATCTGTTCGGGATCTCACCCGGCTTGTTCCAACTCGTCGCGAACGTCGTCTTGCTGGCGATCGGGTGGATGATCCTCGGGATGGGTTTTGGTGTCAAATCACTCGTCGGGTCGATCTTTTTACCGGTCGTCATCCTTGTCTACGAGCGGTTCGATGTTCCGGCTGCGACGATGAATCCGATGCTTGCCGCGATCTTCGGTGGTGCCGGTGTCGGGATCGGACTCGGTCTAATCTTCCGGGGACGTGCCTCGACCGGGGGAATGGATTTGATTGCGCAAATTTTGCATCGCTTCACGAAATTGCCGCTTCATCTCTGTATCGCCTTGCTCGACGGAACGATCGTCATCAGTGCAGCGACAATCTTCTCGCTTGAGATCGGACTGTACGCGCTCGTCGCCTTGTTCATCACGATCAAGATGATCGACGTCGTCCAACTCGGGATCACGAACGACAAGCTCGCTTATATCATCTCCGATCAACGGGAAGCGTTAGTGAAGGAAATCTTCGAAACGCTCGATCGCGGAGCGACGGAGATCGAGGCGGCAGGTGCGTTTACGCGGACACGGAAACCGATGCTGATGGTCGTCGTCCGCCAAGGAGAAATCACAACGCTTAAAGAGATCGTCAAACACATCGATCCGTCAGCGTTCCTCGTCGTCAGCGAGGCGCATGAGGTGCTGGGACTCGGTTTTACGGACGACAAACGCTACCGGAATGTGCCGTAATTGTTCCAAACTCGTGAAGTTTTTGTGAAATCATGCTTAACTCTTCCGGATAACGGTTATACTCTAACTAGGTCAGAAGTGTTTACTTAGATACTTACAAGAGGGGGATATCCGGATGAAGCTGAAAAACTTGTTACTCGCGTTAGGGTTAGGAACAACGCTTGCACTCGCAGCATGTGGTGGTAGTGACGACTCCAGCTCTAGCGATTCGTCAAGTACGAAGGAAGAGTCGACGATGAACGATGATTCGTCGAAGACGGAAACAGCTGTTGATGCGGAAAAAATCTTCGCGAACAATTGTGCATCGTGTCACGGGAACAACCTTGAAGGAAATGTCGGACCAAATCTGACGAAGGTCGGCTCGAAGTACTCTTCAGAAGAGATTCAAGAGATCATCAAGAACGGGAAAGGGCAAATGCCTGCTGGAATCCTCAAAGAGGATGAAGAAATCGTTGCCGTTGCTGACTGGCTCGCGGATAAAAAGTAATTATGGGATATGATGGGGTATGAGATGACAGACACGACATGTGTTCGTCATCTCGTACCTCTTTTTTATGGTATCATCGCTTGAAATGACATTTGATTGTAATGTGCGTTCAATTTCGTCCCTGTTATAATGGTGGTCGGTAGGTTTTTAGACCTATCCATTCAGCATCAGTAAATAAGTAAGGATGTGAAGTACGTGATCAAGATGCAACGAATCAGTAAGATTTATCCGAACGGCGTCACGGCACTCCGTGAGGTCGATTTGACGATTGATCAAGGCGAATTCGTCTATATCGTCGGTCCGTCGGGTGCGGGTAAGTCAACATTCATGAAAATGATGTACCGCGAAGAGAAACCAACGAGCGGTTCATTTTTATTTAAAGGAATCGAAGTCGGTAAGTTGAAGAACCGTCAAATCCCCGAACTTCGTCGCCAAATCGGCGTCATCTTCCAAGATTTCAAACTACTCCCGTCATTGACGGTTTATGAAAATGTCGCCTTCGCATTAGAGGTCGTAGGAGAAGACAAGTCACAAATCCGCCAGAAGGTGCTCGAGGTACTCGATCTCGTCAAGCTCAAGCATAAGGAACGGAACTATCCGGATGAATTATCTGGGGGCGAACAACAACGAATCTCGATCGCGAGAGCCATCGTCAACCGTCCGTCACTCGTCATCGCCGATGAACCGACAGGAAACCTGGACCCGGATACTGCATGGGAGATCATGGAAGTATTCGAAGAGATCTATCGCCGTGGGACAACGGTCGTAATGGCGACACACAACCGAGACATCGTCAACAAGATGCGTCATCGTGTCTTAGCGATCGACGGTGGAAAAATCGTCCGAGACGAAGAGAAAGGAATGTACGGCTATGAAGTTTAATGGATTCCGTCATTTACGGGAAGGGGCAAAAGGTCTCGTCCGGAACGGCTGGATGACATTCGCTTCAGTCAGTGCCGTTACCGTCACACTACTTCTCGTAGGAATATTCGCAATGCTCATGTTCAACGTCAACAAGATTTCTGATAACGTCGAAAAAGATGTCGAAATCCAAGTCTTTGTTGAACGGGAAGCAGACCAAGCAAAAATTGATTCAGTTGGCGATTCATTGAAGCAATTACCGGGTGTCGCCTCTGTCCGTTATAGTTCGAAAGAAGAAGAACTGGACCGCTTCAAGGAGCAACTTGGCGAAGGTTCACAAGCGTATCGGTCTGTTGAAAAAGATAACCCGCTTCACGATCGATACATCGTCAAAGCTACCTCACCAAAAGAGACAGAAACACTTGCAAATTCCATCAATAAAATGGAAAATATAGATAGTGTCGAATATGGTAAGGACTATGTTAAAAAGATGTTTAACTTCCTTGAAGGAGTTCGGATCGGTGGAATCATCCTGATCGTCGGTTTGACGTTCATGGCGATGTTCCTCATTTCGAATACGATCAAAGTCACGATCTTCTCCCGTCGTCGGGAAATCGAGATCATGCGTCTCGTAGGAGCGAAAAACGGATTCATCCGTGCACCGTTCTTCGTTGAAGGGTTGTTGATGGGGATATTGGGTGCGATCATCCCAATTGTCGTTGTCTACTTTGGTTATGAAGCCTCGTATAATGTGATTCAACCTCAACTGGCAACGATTAACGAAGGAATCTTCTCACTGATTCCGCCAGGACAATTATCACTAGAGGTCGTCTTAATCTTACTCGGTCTCGGTGCATTTATCGGTGTCTGGGGATCGACAACGTCACTCGGTCGTTTCTTGAAGATTTAATCGATTCATTTAAAAATAAAATAGAGGAGAGATGCTTCTCATGAAAGTCCGATTCTATTCTGTCGTCCTGAGCTTAGCTTTGATTGGAACTAGCGTGTCCGTTCATGCCACGTCGAAAGAAGATTTGTTGAAGGAACAACAGGAGGTCGAAAGCCGTCTAAAAGAGACGGAACGATCACAGAATCAGACATCAGAGAAGTTGATCTTGACGAAACAGCAGCGCAAGGAAGCCCGTGCGCAACTGGATGAAGTCAACAGCCGTTTGGATGATTTAGCGCGTAAGATAGCCGATCAACAAGCGGCTGTTGTTGCATCTAAGGAACGATTACGTCTGACGGAAGAAGCCATTTCCGAAACGTTGAAGGAATTACATCAACAAGAAGATTTACTAGGCAGTCGCTTACGTGCCGTCCAGCAAAAAGGAGACGTTACCTACATCGAGGTCTTGCTTGACGCGAAAGACTTCGGTGATTTGATTTCGCGCTTCAGCACAGTCAGTGAGATCATGAAGCAAGATGATGATGTCCTGCAAACATATAAGGCGAACGTCATTCAGTTGAACGAACAGCGATCCGATCAAGCGTTGTTGCTCGAAAGTCTGAAGCGGGAGCAACGGAAATTACTTGTCCTGCAGACGCAAATCATCGCGGAATCGGAGTTGAAGCGAAAGCTGGTCGTCCAGTTGAACACGAAGGTAAAAGCGTTGCAACAAGAGCAGTTCTCAAAAGCTGAAGAGGCAGAAATTCTCGCTGATCAGCGACAGTTGATTCAAAATGAACTGGCTGCACTGAAAGAAGCAGAACGAAAAGCAAAAGAAGAGGCAAAGCGACGGGCAATCGAGGCAGCACGTCAAGCCGAAGCGAAGCGAGTAGCGGAAGCCAAACGACAAGCCGAAGCTGCGCGTGCTGCTGCAGCGAAACAACAGGAAGCGGATGCTGAGAAAACGAAGCCACCCGTCCATGAAGTCGAAGTACCTTCTGAAACACCCGATACACCAGCAGACGTCGATTCGAATCGTCCATTTCATTTACCGGTGCAAGGCTATGTCTCATCACCGTTCGGTCCACGAAACAATCCGTTGACTGGAAAGCCGGAGATTCATAAGGGAATCGATCTCGTCAATGCGAAAGGGACACCGATTCATGCGGCAGCCGGAGGAATTGTTTTGCGTGCAGGCAGTGCGACGGGGTACGGCAATGTCGTCATGGTGACTCACTTAATTGATGATCAGGTCTATACGACCGTTTATGCCCACCTGGAGTCAATCGATGTCAAAGCCGGTCAAACGGTCATGCCTGGTCAAACCGTCGGCACACTTGGATCAACCGGCTGGTCGACAGGACCGCATCTGCATTTCGAATTGCATAAGGGAGAGTGGGCGGTCGGACAACCGAATGCAGTCGACCCGGCACCGTACATCTTTTGACATCCCATAGAATACCGAAAAGATAGGGTAACCTATCTTTTTTTGCTATACTGAAAAAAATACTGCGTTTTTTAACGGAAGTGGGGAATCAAGCGTGAAAAAATCTACAACAGCAGTCATCGCGGTCAGTACCTTCGGGCTTGGTTTAGGGGCAGGTGCCGTCGGGATGCTAGCGGCTGGCGGAACGGATTCTGTCTCGACGTCATCGTCGTCGGCGAATGCGACGGGTGATTGGAAAAAAGTTGATCAGGTCCGTCAAATGATCGAACAGAACTATCTAGAGGACGTAACGGATAAAGAACTGCTGGACGGTGCGTTGTCCGGTATGGCGGAAGTGCTTGACGATCCGTATTCCGTCTATATGGATGAGTCGGAAACGGCATCGTTCAATACGAATCTATCGTCTTCCTTCGAAGGGATTGGTGCGACGCTTGAACAAAAGGGCGAGTCGATCGTCATCGTCTCACCAATCAAAGGATCACCCGCTGAAAAAGCTGGCATCAAACCGGGTGACGTCATCTTAGAAATCGACGGCAAGTCGACGAAAGGGCAAAAGACGGATCAGGCGGTCAAGAAAATCCGTGGTGAAAAAGGAACGAACGTCGTCCTGACGATTCAACGCAGTGGACAAGACGCGATGGACATCACGATCAAACGGGATACGATTCCAATCGAGACAGTCTATACGTCGACCGAGGACGTCAACGGGAAGAAAATTGGTGTCTTGCAAGTGACACAGTTCTCAGAACCGACGGCTAAAGAGTTCGAGAAGGGGCTCGCGAAACTCGAGAGTCAGAATATCGATGGACTCGTCATCGACGTTCGCGGAAATCCGGGCGGTCTCTTAACGGCTGTCTCAAGCATGATTGCACCGTTCATTCCGAAGGACGTTCCGATTTATCAAGTCGAGAACAATAAGGGAGAGCGTCAGCAGGAATTCGGGAAGGCAGACGAGAAGAAACCGTATAACATCGTCGTGCTCGAAGACGGCGGATCCGCGTCAGCATCTGAGATTTTGGCAGCTGGTCTGAAAGAAGGAGCTGGAGCCGAGGTCGTCGGTACGAAATCGTTCGGTAAAGGCATCGTCCAAAGTGCCTATGATTTGAAGGACGGTAGCGATTTGAAGTTAACGACGAACAAATGGCTGACACCGGACGGCAACTGGATTCATAAAAAAGGTGTTAAGCCAACGATTGAAGTCAAGCAACCGGCGTACTTCAACGTCACGAAGATTTTGACTGATCAAAAGTCACTCGCAGTCGGCGACTATGGAAAATCAGTCGAAAATGCTCACCTCGTCCTCGAAGCAATCGGTTTCGAGCCAAAAGGACAAAATGGGTATTTCGGTGACACGATGAAGCAAGCCGTCGAAGCCTTGCAAAAGGATGCGAAGCTTGACGTCACTGGAAAAATCGATCAGCAGACAGCGGGTGAGATGGAGACGCGTCTCCTGAAGAAACTCGAGGACGATAAGAATGACGTCCAGCGGAAAAAAGCACTTGAGGTCGCTGCTCAATAATAAGGAATGGAAAGAGGTCTGAATGCGCGTGGAATTACTCGATGAAATTGGTTGGACCGCGATTAGTCTCATCGCCAGTCCGACCTTGTGGTTAGCACTCCTTGTCAGTTGGGTCATCGGCATCCGGCGTGTCAAACGGGAACGTGGATTGTTCCGCTCCCGAACACACGGTAAACGAAGCGATGTCCTCGAAACACTTTTACCTGGGTTACTAATTGGTCTCGTCCTGTCTGTCGTCAGTGGCTGGCTAGGATTGACGCTGACGCCGCAATACGCTCTGTTGTTACTTGGACTCTCGAGCGTCTTGCTGTTGGTCGGTATCGTTCGCTTGAACGTACCGCTTTGGCCGATCGTCTTGCTTGGACTTGCCGGTTGGTTCCTAATGGATGCACGTCTTGATCCGGTTCGTCAGGTTGAGCCGAAAATGATTTTATTGCTTGCGACGTTAACGCTCGTCGCGGAATGTCTCCTCGTCTGGTGGCGCGGAAAGCGACGCCTGTCACCGTCACTTGTCGTCTCGAAGCGTGGTCGCTTCATCGGTGGGCTGTCAGCGAATAAACTTTGGCTATTGCCTTTGCTCGTCTTTGTTCCGGGCGACGTGCTTGAAGCCTGGTGGCCACGTTACAGCTTCCCAGAGCTCGTTCCGATCGTGCTTTGGTTACCAATCGGCTTCAGCTTCCTCTTTACGGGTAAGTTGCCGAAAGAATTGATGCGTCCGCTCGTTCAAGGACGTTTGATCACGAGTCTCGTCGCGATTCTATTGACGGTTCTTGCATACGTCACCGGACAAGCTGAATGGCTGTACGGGATCGTTTTGTTGCTCGTTCTGCATATCCTATTGCATCAGCGGGTCAAACGCTTGAACCGAGCACAGACACCATTGTTCCTCAATGGAACGCGTGGTGCCGTCATTCTTGGAACGCTACCTGATAAACCAGCTGCCGAGATGGGCTTGATTCCGGGTGAAGCGATCTATAAGGTCAATGGTGAGAAGGTCGATTCGGAAGCATCGTTCTACGAAGCCATCCAAAAACACAAACCGTATCTGCGTCTTGAAGTCATGAACCATAACGGTGACATCCGGTTTGCGCAACGTGCCTTCTATGAACAAGATCATCATGAACTTGGTATCCTGTTCGTCAACGAGCCGGTCCATGGTCGCACTAAAGTGCGGTCTTTGCATTAAATTAGTACATCCCTGTCACGGAACAGCCGTGACGGGGATTTTTTTGTGAGCAGAAAAACCGAGGATCAACACTCGAAGCAAAAAGAAACTTTTGCATTTTCGAAAAAAAGGGTAACTTCCTAAAAGAAGCACTTCATAATCGAATGTTTGTTCGTAAAGTGGTACAATAAAAATAGATTTTTTACGTGATGAGGGGGAAGCAAACGATGGATTTTGAACTCGTTTCACCATTTGAGCCAGGCGGTGATCAGCCGACGGCAATCGAAAAATTGGTGACTGGGCTAAAACAAGGCGAACGACATCAGACGTTGCTTGGGGCGACCGGTACCGGGAAGACGTTCACGGTCTCGAACGTCATCAAGGAAATCAAGAAACCGACGCTCGTCCTTGCCCATAACAAAACACTAGCGGGACAACTCTACTCGGAGTTCAAGGAATTCTTCCCGAACAATGCGGTCGAATACTTCGTTAGTTTTTATGATTATTATCAACCGGAAGCGTATGTCCCATCGACGGATACGTTCATTGAGAAGGACTCTTCGATCAACGATGAGATTGATAAACTACGTCACTCGGCGACGTCCGCCCTGTTCGAACGGGAAGACGTCTTGATCGTTGCTTCTGTCTCGTGTATCTATGGTCTCGGTAACCCGGAAGAGTACAACAACCACGTCTTGTCACTGCGTGTCGGCAATGAGATGGGGCGAAACGAGATGCTCCGTCGTCTAATCGACATCCAGTATGAGCGTAACGACATCGACTTCCAGCGCGGACGGTTCCGCGTCCGCGGAGACGTCGTCGAAATCTTCCCGGCGTCACGCGATGAACAGTGTGTCCGGGTCGAGTTCTTCGGTGACGAGATCGAACGGATTCGTGATATGGATCCGCTGACAGGTGAGATCGTCGCGGACCGTGAGCACATCTCGATCTTCCCGGCGTCCCACTTCGTGACGGGGGATACCCGTCTGCAGAAAGCGATCGCGAACATCGAGAAGGAACTAGAGGTCCAGCTTGCGAAGCTACGCGAAGACAATCAGTTGCTCGAAGCGCAACGGCTCGAACAACGGACGAACTACGATCTCGAGATGATGCGTGAGATGGGCTATTGCTCCGGAATCGAGAACTACTCGCGTCACTTGAACTTGATGCCGGAAGGGGCAACACCGTATACGTTGCTCGATTACTTCCCGAAGGACTTCTTACTCGTTGCCGATGAGTCACACGTCACGTTGCCACAAATTCGCGGGATGTATAACGGCGACCAAGCACGGAAACAAGTCCTCGTCGATCACGGCTTCCGTCTTCCGTCGGCAAAAGACAACCGTCCGTTACGGTTCGAGGAGTTCGAGGAAAAAGTCAGTCAGGCGATCTATATCTCGGCGACACCAGGACCGTATGAACTCGAACATTCGAAAGAGATGGTCGAGCAAATCATCCGTCCGACCGGTCTCGTTGATCCAACGATCGAGATTCATCCGATCACGGGACAAATCGATTACTTGATGGATAACATCCGTGACCGGGTCGCGAAGAACGAACGTGTTCTCGTGACGACACTGACGAAGAAGATGGCAGAAGACTTGACCGACTACTTGAAAGAGAACGGTGTCAAGGTCAACTACATGCACTCGGAGATCAAGACGCTGGAACGGATTGAAATCATCCGTGACTTACGACTCGGGAAATACGATGTCCTCGTCGGGATCAACTTGTTACGAGAAGGACTCGATATTCCGGAAGTCTCACTCGTGACGATTCTTGATGCCGATAAGGAAGGTTTCCTCCGTTCGGACCGTTCGCTGATTCAAACGATTGGTCGGGCGGCGCGGAACTCGGAAGGACACGTCATCTTGTTTGCTGATAAAGTCACCGATTCGATGCAACGCGCAATCGATGAGACGGAACGCCGTCGCGCAATCCAGATGGCGTTCAACGAAGAACATGGCATCACGCCGCAGACGATCAAAAAAGACGTTCGTGGTGTCATCAGTACGACGATCGAGAGCGACGACACCGTCGAAAAACTCGAGAAGTTCAACAAACTCAAAAAACCGGAGCGCGAAACGTTGCTTGAACAGCTTGATCAAGAGATGCGTCAAGCGGCGAAAGACATGCAGTTCGAACGAGCTGCTGAGCTCCGCGATCTCATATTAGAATTGAAAGCAGGTGCCTAAGTTGGGAGAAAAGAAGAATCAGATTATCATCAAAGGCGCTCGCGTCAATAATCTACAAAACATCGATGTCGAAATCCCACGCGATCAGCTCGTCGTCTTGACGGGCTTGTCCGGGTCAGGGAAATCGTCGCTTGCCTTCGACACGATTTACGCGGAAGGACAACGGCGTTATGTCGAAAGTTTATCAGCCTATGCCCGTCAGTTCCTCGGACAGATGGATAAGCCGGATGTCGATACGATCGAGGGACTGAGTCCGGCAATTTCAATCGACCAGAAGACGACAAGTAAAAACCCGCGTTCGACGGTCGGAACGGTCACAGAGATCTATGATTATTTGCGTCTGTTGTACGCACGAATTGGTAAACCGATTTGTCCAAATCACGGAATCGAGATTTCGAGCCAGACGATCAGTCAGATGGTCGACCAAGTGATGGAGTTACCGGAGCGGACGCGTCTGCAAATCCTCGCGCCAATCGTTTCTGGACGCAAAGGGACGCACGTCAAGGTGCTCGACGATTTGAAGAAGGAAGGCTTCGTCCGCGTCCGTGTCAACGGAGAGACGATGGATCTCGCTGAAGAGATCACGCTTGAGAAAAACAAGAAACACTCGATCGAAGTCGTCGTCGACCGTGTCGTCGTGCGACCAGACGTCGAAGCCCGTCTTGCGGATTCACTGGAGACTGCACTTCGCCTCGCGGACGGTCGGGTCATCGTTGATACGATGGACGGCAACGAATTGTTGTTCAGTGAACATCATGCTTGTCCAATTTGTGGCTTCTCAATCGGCGAACTTGAACCACGGATGTTCTCGTTCAACTCACCGTTTGGTGCTTGTACGTCATGTGATGGTCTCGGAACGAAGCTTGAGGTCGATGTTGATCTCGTCGTGCCGCATCCCGATAAGTCATTGAACGAAGGGGCAATCGTAGCGTGGGAACCGACAAGCTCGCAGTATTATCCACAATTGCTCAAAGCGGTCTGTGATCACTTCAAGATCGATATGGATACACCGTTCGAACAGTTGTCAGAAGAACACCGTGAAACGATCTTGAACGGAAACACGAAGGAAGAGATTCACTTCCGTTACGAGAACGACTTCGGGATGGTCCGAAATACGAACCTCTATTTTGAAGGGGTCCTTAACAACTTACAACGTCGCTTCAAGGAGACGTCGTCTGATTATATCCGGGAACAGATGGAAGGCTACATGGCGAAGAAGGCCTGTCCGACGTGTAAAGGACATCGCTTGAAACGGGAATCGCTCGCTGTCAAAGTATCTGACCACCATATCGGTGAAGTGACGAAGATGTCTGTCAAACAAGCGGTCATGTTCTTCGACGAACTACCGGAGAAATTAAGTGAGAAGGATAAGACGATTTCGCGGATGATTGTTCGTGAGATTCACGAACGGGCGTCGTTCCTTGAGAACGTCGGTCTCGATTACCTGACGATCTCACGCGCAGCGGGGACATTGTCCGGTGGGGAAGCGCAACGGATTCGTCTCGCGACACAAATCGGTTCGCGTCTAACGGGCGTCCTCTACGTTCTCGATGAACCATCGATCGGTTTACACCAACGTGATAATGATCGTCTGATCAATACGCTGAAGGCGATGCGTGATCTTGGCAACACGTTGATCGTCGTCGAACACGATGAAGACACGATGATGGCAGCCGACTACTTGATCGATATCGGACCTGGTGCCGGCGATCACGGTGGATTCGTCACGGCAGCCGGGAAACCGGAAGAGTTGATGCAGGATGCGAACTCGTTGACTGGTCAATACTTGTCCGGGAAGAAGTTCATTCCTGTTCCGTCGACACGCAAAGAGCCAGACGGTCGGATGCTCCATATCCACAAAGCATCGGAAAACAACCTGAAGAACGTCGATGTCGACATTCCGCTTGGTCTGTTCGTCGCCGTCACCGGTGTCTCGGGCTCCGGGAAATCGACGTTGATCAATGAAATTCTCTATAAGACGATCGCGCACGAGATGAACCGGGCGAAAGAAAAACCGGGTGCTCATAAAGGGATCACTGGTCTGGATCAAATCGATAAGGTCATCGATATCGATCAGTCACCAATCGGTCGGACACCGCGCTCGAACCCGGCAACGTATACCGGTGTCTTCGATGACATTCGTGACGTCTTTGCTTCGACGAACGAAGCGAAACTCCGTGGTTACAAAAAAGGACGTTTCAGTTTCAACATCAAGGGTGGACGCTGTGAAGCGTGTCGCGGTGACGGGATCATCAAGATTGAGATGCACTTCTTACCGGACGTCTATGTTCCGTGTGAAGTCTGTCACGGAAAACGCTACAACCGCGAAACACTCGAAGTGAAATATAAAGGCAAAACGATTGCCGACGTGCTTGAGATGACGGTTGAAGATGCCCTTGCCTTCTTCGAGAACATTCCGAAGATTACGCGGAAACTGCAGACGATCGCTGACGTCGGTCTGACGTACATGCGTCTCGGTCAACCCGCGACGGAACTGTCCGGCGGGGAAGCGCAACGTGTTAAACTGGCGTCCGAGTTGCATAAACGCTCGACTGGGAAGACGATCTATATTCTCGATGAGCCGACGACAGGGCTTCACGTCCATGATATCGCGCGTCTCCTGAAAGTGTTGCAACGTCTTGTCGACAATGGCGATACGGTACTCGTCATCGAACACAACTTGGACGTCATCAAGACGGCCGACTACTTGATTGATCTTGGACCTGAAGGTGGCGACGGTGGCGGAACGATCGTTGCTGCCGGTACACCGGAACACATCGCTGAAGTTGAAGCATCCTACACGGGACGATACCTCGCACCTGTCCTTGAACGCGATGCGGCACGAATTGAATCGTGAAACTTTTGTGGATGAGGATTCGTAGGGAGGAACTAAGGGAACTTAAACGAAAGTATCATGTAACACACGTTTGAGGTTCAAGAATAGGAGGGAACGGTTCATGAAGCAAGATATGCGTCAATTGATATTGGAGCAAGTCAAAGAAGGAAAGTTAACGATTGATGAGGCACTCGATAAACTCGAGCGGCTCGAAGCGATCGACGAACGTGCAACTTCTGCCAGTGAACATAAGTACGTCGATGAACCAGAACAGTATGATCGGGTCGACCAGTATTCCGTCGATTCGCTGACGACGAAAGTCATGTCAGCGTTCGATAATCTCGTCAGCCGGATCAAGGACAGTGATCTTTCGCTTAATCAGGCGTCTGGTCCGAACGTCACCTACGTCAAACAATTCCCGTTCAGCGGTGAGACGGTTCACGTCGATCTGTTCAATGCGAACTTGGTCGTTGAACCGAGTGATCTCGAAGAATGCGAATTGACGGTGACAGGACGTCCGCTTCGCCGCCAACAGGTGACGGAAGAACAAGCGCTTGAGCAACTTCAAGCCGCTGTTCAACACGCGGTCTCGGCAAACACACTCTCGATCCGTTTGAAGGATAAGAGTGTCCGTGCGACAGTCCATCTGAAAGTACCACGCCGTCATTACGAATCATTCGTCTTACAGACGCTGAACGGGGAAATTTCGTTGACGTCACTTGATACGACATCCGCTCAACTGATGACAGCAAACGGTCGAGTCAACGTCCGCGATCTGTTCAGTGAGGATGTCAAAGTATCGACAGCGAACGGTTCGATTGAAATCGAAGAGTCGGAGTTGAAAGTCTTGAAGGCGAAGACAGCCAACGGACAAATCATCACGACAGGTGTCTTCGAACGTTCAGAACTGAAAACAGCGAACGGAAACGTCCGCTGTGAGCTGAAGACCGTGCAAAACGCGAAGGTCAAAGCTTCGTCCCTTGCTGGAAGCATCGCTTTGATGTTGCCGCACGGCGCAGAAGTCTACGGTGAGCTTGAGACGAACTTCGGTGGTCTCAACTGCAACCTCGATGACATGGAATTAATCCGGGATCAAAAAGAGATCGTCAACCGGAAGCTCCATTTCGTATCAGGTCGCGGTCGCTCACCAAAAATTGAGGTCGAAGCGGATACGAAGACAGGTACGATTTCGGTCACGCATGGTGTTCACCTCAGTCCACAAACGTTATAAGCATACCAGCGCAACTTCTTGAAAAAGAGGTTGCGCTTTTCTTATGACGTCGCATCCGCTTTGCGTGCTTTCCTCAGGCGAGACACAAGCCGCGGCTACGTCGTTCTAGGAACGAGTAGCCGGGTCTCGTTTGTCTCTGACAGCGCGGATGACCGCGCTTTTTCCTGTAGGAGTCACGCGAGCGGAGCTTCGTCAGCTGCATAGACAAAAACACCCATCCTCATAAGAAGATGGGTGTAGTTCCTACATCAATAATCGTAATCCTGATCCATCATCGGCTCGTCGAAGTTCATGTTCTCGATATTATTCATATCGTAACCGAACGAGAGTAAGGCAATGACACCGATGATTGCAAGAACGATTGAAACGAGAATCAGACCGATTCCGAGCCAACTCTTTCCGCGTGCGCGATTCCAATAGAAGATGATCGCGAGGACGTAGGAAATGAATGAACCACTGATAAAGATTCCGATGATTGAGATGATAAAGAATAAGAGAGCAGTTTGATCTTGATTACGCGAATACGCTTTCCACATATCAATCAGTGAGATGATGAGATAGACGAAACCAGCAATCGCTAGAACCGCAAATAAGATAATGACTAAAATCAATCCGATACCACCGCCTGACATCACGGCAAAACCTCCTTCAAAATATTAACTCTTTATTCCATTCCCAAGAAATCATGCTTCTAATCCAATTCCATGAATCGAATAAAAATATGGTACAATACTTCAAGTGAAAGGGGCTGACGAAGCGTGCAACCAAAAGTGCGAACAGCTGAAATCGTAAAACAATTCAATCTCCACATCGTCACGGGAGAAGAGGGCTTACATCGCCCGATTCTGACGGCTGATTTGTGCCGACCTGGCCTTGTGCTTGCCGGTTATTATGCCTATTACCCGGCAGAACGTCTCCAGATTCTCGGAAAAACAGAATTGACGTTCTTCAATAATTTAACGTACGAGGAACAACGCGAACGAGCGAATGTCCTTTGTACGGATGAAACACCTGGTATCTTGATCACACGTGGATTTGACGTACCGGAAGCGATCATCCAAGCCGCGGATGAGACGAACGTACCACTGTTGACGACAAAAGGGCATACGACATCGGTCGAGTCACAGATCACGAACTTCCTCGAAGCGGAACTTGCACCAACGACAGCGATGCATGGTGTCCTCGTCGATATCTATGGTGTCGGTGTCTTTATCAAAGGAGCAAGTGGTGTCGGTAAATCGGAAACGGCACTCGAACTCGTTAAGCGGGGTCACCGTCTAGTGGCAGATGACTCAGTTGAGATTCGTCAAACCGGTGACGGGATTCTCGTCGGAACGGCACCGAAGTTGATTCAACATCTGCTTGAGATTCGCGGAATCGGGATCATCGACGTGATGACGTTGTTCGGTGCAGGTGCTGTTCGCTCGCACAAGAAGATCAGCCTCGTCTGTAACCTCGAGATTTGGGATCAATCGAAAGTCTATGATCGCGTCGGTCTGGACCAAGAGACACTCCAAATCATCGATACGGAAATTCCATTCCTGACGATTCCGGTTCGTCCCGGACGAAACCTTGCTGTCATCATCGAAGTCGCAGCGATGAACTATCGTCTGAAGAACATGGGCATCAACACAGCAGAAGAATTCGCGGGACGTCTCGCGCAAGCAATTGAAGATGGGAATGGTGGTCTTTGATGGGAACTTTAGCCTCTGTACAACCAACGTTTGACCGCGTGGCGATTGAACTCGGTCCTGTACCGATTTACTGGTACGGCATCGTCATCGCACTCGGTGCGGTCGTCGGTCTGTTGATTGCAATCTTCGAGTCGAAGCGGATCGGCTTTAACGAAGAGTATGCGGTCGATGTCGTCATCTGGTCGATTCCGATCAGTATCATCTGTGCCCGGATTTACTACGTCGCGTTCGAGTGGAACTACTATAGTCAACATCTTGACCAAATCATCAATATCCGCCAAGGTGGGATCGCGATTCACGGTGCGATCATCGGTGCGATTTTGACGGTCATTATCTATACGCGTAAGAAAAAGATCTCGTTCTGGCAAATCGCTGATATCTTGGCACCATCCCTCTTGTTCGGACAAGCCGTCGGACGCTGGGGTAACTTCTTCAACCAAGAAGCACACGGTGGCGAAACGACATGGTCGTACTTACAAGATACGCTGCACTTACCGAACTGGATCGTCAATCAGATGTACATTGATGGAACATACTACTTACCGACGTTCCTCTATGAAAGCATCTGGAACATCATCGGTGTCATTCTGTTGATCGTCTGGCGGATGAAGTTCAATCCACGCCGTGGGTATGTCTTCCTCGGTTATCTCGTTTGGTATTCAATCGGACGCTTTTATATCGAAGGACTCCGGACGGACAGTCTGATGATGGGTGATGGACTCCGGACGGCACAAATCGTCTCAATCTGTCTGATCATCTTCGGTGTGATTATGATGGTCGTTCGCCGCAACGCCGTTCGTTACTTGGACGGTTCGAAAAAGGAGGCGAAGTAATCGATGATTCGCACGCTACTGTTTGATTTAGATGGCACGTTGATCGACACGAATCCATTAATTTTAAAAAGCTTCGAGCACACGCTCAGCTACTATTATCCGGACCGGACGTTCACGGAAGCGGAATTGCTTCCGTTCATCGGTCCGACGCTAGAAAAATCGTTCTCGGCGATGAATGCGGAACAGTGGAAAGAGATGGTCGCTTTTTACCGTAGCTACAACATCGCGATGCATGACGCGCTCGTGCTCGAGTATCCGGGTGTGCTTGACGGATTACGTCGTCTGCATGAAGCAGGATACAAGATGGCGGTTGTGACGTCGAAAAGTCGTCGTGTCGCTCTTCGCGGCATCGAGTTGTTCGGATTGACGTCACTCTTTGACGCGGTCATCGCAGCCGACGACGTAACGGAAGAAAAACCAGCCGTCGAGCCGTTCGAAAAAGCGATGCAGTTGCTTGGATCAACAGCAGACGAAACGATCATGGTCGGCGACAACGATACGGACATTCTCGGTGGCAAGAACGCGGGACTGAAGACGGTCGCGGTCGGTTGGGCGATCAAAGGACGCGCGTACTTAGAAGCCCTCGAGCCGGACGTCATCATTGATTCGATGGATCATCTTGCTACTTGGCTGGAGGAACAAAATGGCGCGGCGAACTGATCGGTTTCAGGTCGGAACGACGAATCCACTCTGGCACATGTACCGGACGGTGTCGTTCTTTAAAGTGATGTGGTGCTTTACGATCATCATGATCGGTCGATTTGCTCCGTCGCTACGTTTTAAGAACGCACTCTACCGGACATGTCTTCGGATGAAGATCGGGGAGAAGACGGCACTTGCCTTGATGGTGATGCCGGACACGATGTTTCCGGAGCGGATCACGATTGGTGATAATACGATCATCGGCTTCAATACGACGATTCTCTGTCATGAATATTTGACGACGGAGTACCGTTTAGGTGACGTCGTCATCGGAAGCAACGTCTTGATCGGTGCAAACGTGACAATCCTACCGGGCGTAACGATCGGAGATGGTGCTGTCGTTGGTGCCGGATCGGTCGTTCACCGGGATATTGCGCCGAATGAACGCGTCTCGAGTCAGCCGCTTCGCCGGCACGAAATGTGACAAAACTGTGAGAAGGAAGAAGGAAAAAAGATGACGCACATCCGCTTTACGTATAAGACAGGAAAGTATTTCGGAAGATTATTCGCCGAACGTCCACAAGGTCTCGTCGTTGAGGTGTTGGCTGTTGAGAAGCATCCCGTTCAAGGAGATCTTCACCAACCGAACCAAGTCGATGTTCCACTCTTCCATATCCGGACCGCCTTGCATAAGCACGAAAAGATCACGGTTTCGCCCGCAGTCGTTTATGCGTATGACGGAGAGATTCCCGATTATGCGACGAGCTTACGGCAGGCATATGACAAGGACGTGGCACGTCTTGAAGGACTGAATCCAGAGACGGATGCTTTTGTACGAAAATGCTTAGAGAATTACAAAGAACTGGAATCGATTTATGCGAAACGCTGGGGATGAACTCCGGCGTTTTTTTCTGTTGCATGCCTCCTAGAGATAGGGTATTCTTGTGTCTGCAACTACGAAACCAGTTTACTATTTATGGGGGCTTGAATCATGATGGAATTAACCAAATACAAAGCAGACCCCTTTGCGATAACAGCGCGCCAAGCGGAACTTTTTTATTTCCGCGGACGGAAGGCGCACCGGGAAGGGCGACTGGACGAAGCCGTCTATCATTTAGATGAGGCGACGACACTTCAGCCAGCGGACATCCGTTATTTGCTCCGTTATGCCCGTGTCTTATTCGAGACAGGAGAAATCAATCATGCGAATGATGTCTTGAAACAAGTACGCGCACTCGACGCATCAAATACGGAAGCACTCTTTTATTTAGCGAATAACTACGCACACGTCTCACTTTACGAAGAAGCGCGACAACATGCGATGGAATATTTAGAGCAAGCACCAAACGGCAAACACGCGGAGGCATCGGCCGCACTCGTGGAACTGATTGATCTCGAACAAGAGATGGAAGACGACGAAGAGGATGAATTGATTCGTCTGCACGGTCAGGCACAACGCCAGATCGATAAAGGGATGCTGTTCGCGGCACAGGAGACGTTGACGGGACTGATTGCCCATTACCCGACGTTCTGGCCTGCCTACAACAACCTCGCGATCGTCGAGTTCTATTTAGGAGAGAATGATCAGGCATTCGCTTCCCTTGAACGGGTCCTTGAAGGGAATCCGGGGAATTTGCATGCCCTCTGTAACACGCTCGTCTTGTTACACGAGATGGGTCAGGACGAAGAGGCGCATCGTCTCTCTCGTCAACTCGAACACGTGCGTTCCGTGCACCTTGAGACACGTTATAAGGTCGCATCAACGCTTGCGATCATCGGACGATACGATATCGCCTATGAAGAGTTGAAGTTGCTCGAGCGTCGCGGTTACCGGGGAGATCCACTCTTTGGGCACTGGTTATCAATCTCTGCCTATAAGACAGGACACGTCGAAGAAGCAGCCGCTTTCTTGAAGTCGGACGAAGCACAAGCGTTAAAGGAAGAGACGGATACGTATGACATCCGGCACAACCTGCAGTTTCGCTCGGCACTCATCCAAGCGCTGAAGACGGAAGATGATGTCTCGCGGATCTTTACGGCACTTCTCCTTGGTAAACTGAACGATGCTGAAGCACGGCTTGCATTGTCGATGATGCCAGAAGTGACAGATCAGGAAGACGTCCTGTTATTGACGGAACAGATTATCATCGAGATGGAAGGACGGACTGATGTCGTGGATGAACGCATTCACCGGGCATTGCAGACGATCCGTCTTGCGGAACGGTTCGTTTCAGACGAAGAACGGATGAGTCTCGAAGGGGATTTTTATGAACGCTTCGCACAGCTCGTCTTAAGCGGGGAATCGTTCGATTCGATTGAAGCATCTGCGGCATCACTGCTTTATCTTTTCCATGATTTACGGGATGGGATGTTGATTGAGGAATGTGCATCACTCGTCGATTGTTCGTTCGATCACGTCGCATCGATGATCCGGACACATGAACGGATGCTGGCACCGCTGCAAGCAAAGTGTTAGACGTTTAGGCGATTCTCACCTATACTCAAACTACAACGATTACGATAAATGGGGTGGAATCATGGCGGAAACAGAACAAAAAATTTATGACGTCATCATCATCGGGGCAGGACCTGCTGGGATGACAGCCGCACTTTATGCATCACGTGCGAACCTTTCGACATTGATGATCGAACGCGGGATTCCGGGCGGTCAAATGGCGAACACAGAAGATATCGAGAACTACCCAGGATACGACAGCATCCTCGGACCTGATCTCTCGCAAAAAATGTTCGACCACTCGAAAGCATTCGGCGCAGAATATGCGTACGGAGACGTTCGAAGCATCGAAGACGGTAAAGCATACAAAACAATTCATGCACACAACAAAGATTACTACGCACGGGCGATCATCATCGCGTCTGGTGCACAATATAAGAAAATCGGCGTACCGGGTGAAGAAGAACTCGGTGGTCGCGGTGTCTCGTACTGTGCCGTCTGTGACGGCGCGTTCTTTAAAGAAAAAGAACTCTTCGTCATCGGTGGAGGCGACTCTGCGGTTGAAGAAGGCGTCTACTTGACACGCTTCGCGAAAAAAGTCACGATCGTACACCGTCGTGACGAGCTCCGCGCTCAAAAGATTCTTCAAAAACGTGCGTTCGACAACCCGAAAATCGACTTTATCTGGAACCATACGGTTAAACAGATCAACGAACAAGACGGGAAAGTCGGCGGTATCGAGCTGATCAATACAAAAACAGCTGACGTAACGACGCATCCGATCGATGGTGTCTTCATCTACATCGGGATGAACCCGATCACTGGTTACGTCCAGGACCTCGGTATCTTGAACGACCAAGGCTACGTCGTGACAAACGAAGCGATGGAAACGAACATCAAAGGAATCTTTGCTGCTGGTGACGTTCGTGAAAAGACATTGCGTCAAGTCGTTACAGCGACAAACGATGGTTCGATTGCCGCGCAAAACGCGCAACACTTCATCGAAGCGTTACTTGAAGAATTACAAGAATCCTCACACGCGTAATAACGAACCAGTTTCATTGAAGGTACCTTCAGTGAGGCTGGCTCTTTTTTTATGATATACTGAGAAAGAAGCGAAAAATACACACGGAACTGTTGTCTGGAGGGCGAAAAGATGGAACAGAATCAACCGCAACTTGTGATCATTACGGGTATGAGTGGGGCTGGTAAGACAGTCGCAATGAACAGCTTTGAGGATTTAGGCTATTTTTGCGTTGACAATCTACCACCGACGTTATTGCCACAACTCATCGAAGTCATCGGACAAGTGCGTCCTAAAATCGCCGTTGCCATCGATACACGTGCGCGTGATTTCATTGATAGTTTTTTTGTCGTTTATGAGGATTTGAAAAAGACGAACTTACAAACGCGGATGCTCTATCTCGATGCGCGTAATGATGTCCTCGTACGCCGTTACAAAGAATCGCGTCGTTCCCATCCGCTTGCACCGACTGACTCACCACTGACTGGGATTGAACGCGAGCGGACGTTACTTGAAGGATTCCGTGATAAAGCACAAATGCTGATCGATACGAGTGACATCAAACCGCTTGCGCTAAAAGAACGTTTGTTGAAAGAATTTACGACAGGAGAGCGGATTCCGTTTACGGTCAACGTCATGTCGTTTGGCTTCAAACATGGCTTACCGCTTGATGCCGATCTTGTCTTTGACCTCCGGTTCTTACCGAATCCGTTCTACATTCCGGAACTGCGTCCAAAGACAGGACTCGATGAGGAAGTCGCATCATACGTCATGCAGTGGCCGGAAGCGAAGCTGTTCTATAAAAAACTCGTTGACTTGCTCGAGTTCCTGATTCCGCAATACGAGCGGGAAGGGAAGTCGCAACTCGTGATCGCTCTCGGTTGTACGGGCGGGAAACACCGGTCGATTACATTCGCGGAAGCCATCAGCAAGGAATTCGCGACGCAGTATCACATTGAGACGAACCACCGGGATTATGTGCATGCGAAGGAGGAGAAGTGATGAAATGGGAACGTAAAGTCGTCGCCATTGGTGGCGGGACAGGACTCTCAACGCTTCTTCGTGGACTGAAGCATTACCCGCTCGACATTACAGCGATCGTTACGGTCGCGGATGACGGCGGCAGTTCTGGTCGTCTGCGGACGGAGTTTAATATGTTGCCACCAGGCGATATTCGCAATGTCATCGTCTCCTTGTCGAAATCGGAAACCTTGATGGACCGGATTATGCAGTACCGGTTTGAGACCGGCGAAGGATTGCATGGGCATTCGCTCGGCAACTTGATGCTGACGGCAGCGACACAACTCTGTAACGGTTCGTTCGTCGAAGCGATCGGTGTCATGGGACAATTGTTGAACGCAGAAGGAAAAGTCTATCCGGCGACGGAACGGACAATCACGTTATGTGCCGAATTCGAGGACGGGACGATCGTTAAAGGAGAGTCACTGATTCCAACGGTCGGTAAGAAGATTGAACGAATCTTCCTTGAGGAACAAGACGTCCGTCCAGTACCAGAAGCGATTCAAGCAATTCTTGATGCTGATGTGATCGTCCTTGGACCAGGAAGTCTCTATACGAGTATCATCCCAAACGTCTTGATTGATGAGATCCGGGAAGCGATTCAGCAATCGCTGGCTCCAGTCGTCTATATTTGTAACGTCATGACACAACCAGGCGAGACGACGGCGTTCACTGCCAATGAGCATTTATCGACGCTCGAACGTTTTCTCGGTCAAGGCGTCGTCGATACGATCATCGTCAATAATGAGTCAATCGATGCCGGTTACTTGAAAAAGTATCAAAAGGATCATGCCGACATCGTCACCTATAATGAAAAACAATTCGAGCTCGCAGGCGTTGAAGTGCTGGCAGATGATATCGTCGATTACAATCATCACTTCATCCGTCATGACTCAGATGCGGTCGCAAGCCTCGTCATGCGAAAAGTACTATCGATTCGGCGGATGCGTCAACTCGAAGGGAAGGAGGAGCTGACATGAGCTTTGCCTCAGAAGTCAAAAAAGAATTAACGCAGATTCCGATCACCGATCACGAGATGAAGGCGGAACTCGCGGCGCTCGCGCGGATGAACGGTGCGATCTCGTTCGGTCTCGGACGTGGTCTGACACTTGATATCTCGACTGAGAATGCTTCGATTGCCCGTCGGATCTATTCGCTGTTGAAAAAAGCATATGGCGTCCATCTCGATCTGCTCGTGCGGAAAAAAATGCGTCTGAAAAAGAATAATGTCTATATCGTCCGCGTCAAACAACAGGCGGACAAGATTTTGCAAGACCTCGGAATTTTAGGGGAAGGGTTCACGATGATTCGTTCGATCAGTGATACGATCTTAAACGATGAACGGAAGGCACGCGCGTATTTACGAGGAGCGTTCCTCGCCGGTGGTTCGCTCAACAATCCGGCGACGTCGTCGTATCACTTAGAGATTTTTAGCTTATATGAGGAACATAATGCAGCGCTCCGTGGTCTATCGAACGTCTTTGATTTGAATGCGAAAGCGATCGAACGGAAAAAGGGACACATCCTCTACATCAAGGAGAGCGAGAAGATTTCCGATTTCCTCAAGCTCGTTGATGCGACACAATCGATGCTACGGTTCGAGGACGTCCGTATCTTAAAAGACATGCGTAACTCGGTCAACCGTCTCGTCAACTGTGAGACAGCGAACCTCAACAAGACGGTCGGTGCGGCATTACGCCAAGTCGAGAACATCAAGTTCCTTGAGCGGACGGTCGGGCTCGATGTCTTACCGGATAAGTTGAAAGAGATCGCGATCTTGCGCGTCACACATCAAGATGTCACGTTACAAGAACTCGGGGAGATGGTCGAAAGCGGCTCCATCTCAAAATCAGGAATCAATCACCGGTTGCGGAAGATTGATCAAATCGCTGAAAAAGTACGGAATGGAGAGTCGATGACAGGGGCCTTATAAGAGGGTCGCTTGCGAGATGAACCATAGTCTACTATAATATATAGTCGATGCAACTAAATGTTCGAATTAAGGAGTTTTTGAAATGGCTAACGAAAAGAAACGTATTTCGCTCACTGTAGACGCGAAGTTTGACGAAGTATTAACGAAAAAAGCAAAATCAATCGGTGTACCGAAAAGCACACTCGTTGCGTTCGCAACATCTTTATTCCTGAAACAATTACAAGCAGAAGAAGAGCTTTCGCCACATGCGAACGCAATCTACTCGCTGATTCGTGAAAACCACGACATCGTTTCAGATATCACAGACTTGATCGACTGATCATCGACCTCTCGTTCTACAAGGAACGGGAGGTTTTTTGTTGTATACAGATGAATAGAGAAGAGTTCGCTTTCCTGCAGATACAAAAAAAGTGCCTCCCGAAGGAGACACTCTGGGTGACTTATGCACGTTCCATGACGCGGTCGATGAGACCGTAGTCAGCAGCAGCTTGTGCTGACATGAAGTTGTCACGCTCTGTATCGCGTTCGATGACTTCAAGTGGTTGTCCTGTGTTTTCAGCCATGATTTTGTTGAGGTGTTCACGCATTTTGATGATACGTTCCGCATGGATTTTGATATCCGATGCTTGACCTTGTGTACCACCGAGTGGTTGGTGGATCATGATTTCAGCGTTTGGTAACGCGAAACGTTTTCCTTTTGCGCCAGCTTGGAGCAAGAATGCACCCATGGATGCTGCCATACCGATACAAATCGTTGAGACTTGTGGCTTGATGAAGTTCATTGTATCGTAAATCGCCATACCGGCAGTGATCGAACCACCTGGGCTGTTGATGTAAAGCGAGATTTCTTTATCTGGATCTTCTGCTGCTAAGAACAGAAGTTGGGCAACGACTGAGTTGGCGACGTTGTCGTCAATCGCGCTCCCGAGAAGAATGATGCGGTCTTTTAGCAAACGTGAGTAGATATCGTAAGCACGTTCCCCGCGGTTTGTTTGTTCGATGACTGTTGGAATTAACATAGTCTTTGCCTCCTTATAGTTGGTATGTAGCTTCCTATTCGACTTATCCTTATCATAATCCTTTGGTCAATATTGGTCAAAAGATACGATGCGACTTTTAGGTATTTTTCCATTACAAGGGCAAATGAAACATATCAATATAGAAAAAAGGCAACGCCATTGCTGGCATTGCCTTGTAGTTGAATAAATGGTACACCCGGAGAGATTCGAACTCCCGACACCTGGTACCGGAAACCAGTGCTCTATCCCCTGAGCTACGGGTGCATCTGATGTACTGAACAATTAATAGTATAGCGACATTTTTTCAGGAAAGCAATAGGGAAGCAGGACTTTTCTTTTCTCCGGCGACTCAAAAGGGGTTCAGAGCACATTTCTTAAAACGTTTCTTCTATAATAAGAAGTGAGGGAGGGGAATCGATGGATCAACGTCAGGAACAGACGCAACAGATGACGTTATCGGCGTCACAACAGTATCAATTACATGTGCTTGAGCAACCGGCGGCAGAGCTCGAGGAGGAATGGCGACGGTTGAAACGACGGTTGCATCGTCATTACCCGAATCAGGTTTCGCTAGAGGTCGAGCAGATGGCAGGTAATATGGCATCCTATGAAGACGAGCTTCTTGCACAAATACGTTTAGAATCAGTCAGACAGGAAATAGGATATATGGCGGAACAACTCATCGTGTATTTAGAAGCGGACGGTTTATTACGGACGTCGGACGAGCAGCTCGCTGCATCCTTCTCGACCGATGTCGCAACGATTACAGAAGCACGGACTCTCTTACAACAATGTCAACCGGTCGGCATCGCTGCCCGCTCGGAGCGCGAGTGCCAATGGTTACAGGCAATCGAGCTAGACGACACGGAATTGATCGGACTAACGGATCGGTTGCGACATGAACCGGCGAGTCAGGTATTCGCTCAGTACAGTGAGGCGGATCGAGCGCGGTTTCGAAAACGATTGACACGCCTGAGCCGGACACCGGATCTTCCTAAAGAAGAACGACCGGTCATGGCAGAAGCACGGATTCACCTGTTAGATGGAAAACTTCAGATCGATTGGATGACACTCGATACGGATCAGACGTGGCTCGAACTAAAAGAGGCAACGCCTTTTTTGCGCGCGTACGAACGACGCCGTGTCACGATGCATGCCATCCTCTCAGTTTTGCTTGAGCGACAAGAACGCTGGTTCAAAGGAGAACTGCATCTTGAGCCATTGACGAAAAAACAAGTCGCTGAGGCGACGGGGCATCATCCGTCAACGATTGGTCGAGCGATTGCTGCGAAGTACGTCGAGACGGTCCATGGTCTCGTTGCTCTAGAAGACTTGTTCGTCTCACGGACGACAACCGGAGATTCGAGTTTTTTGATTAAACGGCGGATCGCCGAATACATTCAATACAGCGATCGTCCGTTAAGTGATCAGCAATTGACGGATCGTCTGCAAGCAGACGGTCTGACAGTCGCAAGGCGGACGGTCGCGAAGTACCGGGCAGCGCTTGGTTTAACGAAAAAAACGATGCAGCAAAGGAAGGCGCAATCAGAATGGGATTAAAACGACACAGACACTTAACACTCTATTCACGTCCGGGATGTACGCTATGTGAAGAGGCCGCCATCTTACTCGACTTCGTACTCGATGAGTTTCCGGAATGGACGTTCGAGGAAGTCAACATCGATCAGGATGAAGCGCTCAGTCTACGATTCTTATACGAGATTCCGGTCGTCATGCATGACGAGGAAATCTGGAGTTATGGCAAATTCGAGACGGAAACGATAAGAAACCGCTTACTTCAAAAAACTTGAGAAACGAGACTTGCAAGGCGAGAAATGGACTGTTATGATAACGGTGTACCAAGTGGGACACGTTATGACATGCGGGACAGAAAGCGTCCAGCTACTTGAGAGGAGAGGGAAATACATGATTCGGCAGTTAGTCCAGATCCAAAAACGAATCGTGCCTGATCTGATCGAAGAAATGCAGACACGCTACGACATCCTTCATTATGTACGACTGATGCAACCGATCGGACGACGTACGCTTGCGACGAGCCTTGGCTTGACGGAACGCGTCTTACGGCGGGAAGTCGACTTCTTGAAGCAGCAAGACCTCCTAGAGGTCGCGACGCAGGGGATGTCCTTGACGGATGAAGGACGAAATGTTCTTCGCAGCATGCACAGCATCATGGGAGAACTCGCAGGGATCTCAGACATGGCGAAAGCCTTGAAAGAGAGACTCGGAGTACGTGACGTCGTCATCGTACCGGGTGATTCCGATGAAACCTTCTGGGTACAGCGAGACATGGGGCGGGCAACCGTCGCACGACTCAAACGAGAGCTTTCTTCAGACCATCACAATACGATCGCTGTCACAGGCGGTACAACGATGGCATCCGTCGCGGCGATGATGTCGCCAGACAAGGAACACCGTCCAATGACGTTCGTTCCGGCACGCGGAGGACTGGGAGAAACGCTCGAATTACAAGCGAACACAGTATGCTCACGGATGGCATCACGCGCTCAAAGTGATTATCATCTGCTTCACATCCCGGACATGGTCAGTACAGAGACGTTCGTCAAGATGATCGAAGAGCCGAGCATAAAAAATGTGCTTCAAATGATTAAAGGTGCTTCAATCGTGGTACATGGAATTGGTGAGGCGAAAACGATGGCAAAACGTCGTCGCGCGTCTGAGGATCTCCTGACCCGACTGGAACATGAACAGGCAGTAGCGGAAGCATTCGGATATTACTTCGACCGAGACGGGAACATCGTGCACCGGGTCAAGACGGTTGGTCTTCAACTGGCTGACTTGAAGCAAGTCGAACACGTCATCGTCGTCGCAGGTGGTCATTCGAAGGCAGAAGCGATCAACGCCTATGTCAAACAGTCGCCAGACATCATCCTGATTACGGATGAAGGCGCAGCAGCTTCGATTTTGAAAGGGTAACCCCCTTTTGAATAATAGATAACTCGCTTTACATTAAAAGGAGGAAAATTATCATGGCAGTAAAAGTTGGTATTAACGGATTTGGACGTATCGGACGTTTGGCACTTCGTCAAATTCTTCAATTTGATGGAATCGAAGTAGTCGCGATCAACGACCTTACAGACACTAAAATGCTTGCACACCTTCTCAAATATGATACGACTCAAGGTCGTTTCGACGGCGAAGTTGAAGTACACGACGGTTACTTCCTCGTCAACGGTAAAGAAATCAAAACACTTGCTAACCGCAACCCAGAAGAACTCCCATGGGGCGAGCTCGGTGTTGACATCGTTCTCGAATGTACTGGTTTCTTCACAGACAAAGAAAAAGCTGAGCTTCACTTGAAAGCTGGCGCTAAAAAAGTCGTTATCTCTGCACCTGCAACTGGCGACATGAAAACAGTCGTCTTCAACACGAACCACGAAATCCTTGACGGAACTGAAACAGTTATCTCTGGTGCTTCTTGTACTACAAACTGTCTCGCGCCAATGGCTAAAGTTCTCCAAGATCAGTTCGGAATCGTTGAAGGTCTCATGACTACGATCCACGCTTACACTGGTGACCAAAACACACTCGACGCTCCACACCCTAAAGGTGACTTCCGTCGTGCACGTGCGGCAGCAGCAAACATCGTTCCAAACTCAACTGGTGCTGCAAAAGCAATCGGTCTCGTTCTTCCAGAACTTCAAGGTAAACTTGATGGATCTGCACAACGTGTACCAGTCGCTACAGGTTCACTCACTGAGCTCGTAACTGTACTCGACAAAAAAGTTTCTGTAGAAGAAGTCAACGCAGCAATGAAAGCAGCTGCTAACGAGTCTTACGGTTACACTGAAGACGAAATCGTTTCTTCTGACATCGTTGGTATCTCTTACGGATCACTCTTCGATGCAACACAAACTAAAGTCATGACAGTCGGCGACAAACAACTCGTTAAAACAGTTGCTTGGTATGACAACGAAATGTCTTACACTAGCCAACTCGTTCGTACACTCAAACACTTCGCAGAAATCGCTAAGTAATTCGAGCAATTAAATAGCAATTGAATAAGAGCGGAAACGATATCAGTCTCCGCTCTTATTGCGGAAAAAAGCGGGAGGGGCATTCGCCCCTCACTATACGTAAGAGACGGAGGACGAATGTATGAATAAGAAATCGATTCGCGACATCGATGTACAAGGAAAACGCGTATTTACACGCGTGGATTTCAACGTACCGTTGGAAGACGGTAAAATCACGGATGACACACGGATCCGTGCTGCACTCCCAACGATCAAACACTTGATCGAAGGCGGAGCAAAAGTCATTCTCGCTAGTCACATGGGTCGTCCAAAAGGCGAAAAGAACCCTGAGTTCTCACTTGCACCAGTCGTAGCACGCCTCAGCGAATTGCTTGGTAAAGACATCAAGCTCGTTGAAGAAGCATACGGTCCAGTTGCAGAAGAAGCAGTCAGCAAACTCGAAAACGGCGATGTCGTCGTCTTAGAGAACGTTCGCTTCTATCCTGGTGAAACGAAAAATGACGAAGAGCTCGCTAAAGGATTCGCGAAACTCGCTGACGTCTTCGTCAACGACGCGTTCGGCGCAGCACACCGTGCACACGCATCGACAGAAGGTATCGCACACCATGTCGACACAGCAGTTGCCGGTCTTCTCATCGAAAAAGAACTTCAAGTTCTCGGTAAAGCTCTCTCTAACCCAGATCGCCCGTTCACGGCAATCATCGGTGGTTCGAAAGTAGCGGACAAAATCGGTGTCATCGATCACTTACTCGACATCGTCGATACGTTGATCATCGGTGGCGGCTTATCGTACACGTTCCTCACAGCTCGTGGTATCGAAGTCGGTACTTCACTTCTTGAGGTCGACAAAATCGACCAAGCGAAGGAATTCATGAAGAAAGCAGAAGAAAAAGGCGTTAAGTTCCTCATGCCAATCGACTGCGTCATCACGAAGGAATTCGGAGAAGAAACATATGTCGGACCACGTGACATCACAGAGATCCCAGCCGATCACATGTCACTTGATATCGGTCCAAAAACGGTTGAACTCTATGCAGAGGCAATCAAGAACTCGAAACTCGTCGTCTGGAACGGACCGATGGGCGTATTCGAACTCGATAAATACGCAAACGGTACAAAAGGTGTCGCGCAAGCTCTTGCGGACAGCGATGCGTACTCAATCATCGGCGGTGGCGACTCAGCTGCTGCGGCAGAGAAATTCGGTCTTGCTGACAAAATGAGCCACATCTCTACAGGTGGTGGAGCAAGTCTCGAATTCATGGAAGGGAAAGCTCTTCCTGGTGTCGAAGCGCTAAACGACAAGTAATCTAAGTTCACAAGGGAGTGTTTCTCAATGCGTAAACCAATTATCGCAGGTAACTGGAAGATGAATCTGACGCTCAAGGATGCAGTCGCATTCGTTGAGGAAGTCAAAGGAGCTGTACCTGCTTCGACGACAGTCGACGCAGCCGTCTGTGCGCCAGCAGTATTCTTGGCACACTTGACAGAAGCAGCAGCTGGTACGGATCTTAAGATCGGTGCTCAAAACATGTACGACAAAGAGAGCGGTGCGTTCACTGGTGAAATCAGCCCGCTCATGCTCAAAGAACTCGACGTGACTTACGTCATCCTCGGTCACTCTGAGCGTCGTGAGTACTTCGGCGAAACAGATGCGTTCATCAACAGCAAAGCGAAAAAAGCGTTCGAGCACGGCCTCGTTCCAATCGTTTGTGTAGGTGAAACACTGGAAGAGCGTGAAGGCGGCAAGTTCGAAGACGTCATCCGCGAACAGACAGCAAACAGCCTCAAAGGTCTTACTGTCGACCAAGTGAAAAATCTCGTCGTCGCTTACGAGCCTGTCTGGGCAATCGGAACAGGTAAATCAGCGACAGAACAAGATGCACAAGATTCTTGTAAATTCGTCCGCGACGTCGTTGCAGCTGAATTCGGTGCTGAAGCAGCAGAAGCTGTCCGCATCCAATACGGTGGTAGCGTCAAACCGGAAAACATCAAAGAATATATGGCTCAACCAGACATCGACGGCGCGCTCGTCGGCGGTGCAAGTCTTGAGACAGGATCGTTCCTCAAACTGTTGGAGGCGATTTAAATGAAAAAACGTCCAGTCGCACTGATCATCCTTGATGGTTTTGGTATGCGTGACGAGGAGTTCGGAAATGCCGTTACGGCGGCAAACAAACCGAACTTCGACCGTTACTGGGGTCAATACCCGCATACGTTGTTGAATGCGAAAGGCGAATACGTCGGTTTGCCTGAAGGTCAAATGGGGAACTCAGAAGTGGGTCACCTCAACATCGGTGCAGGTCGCGTCGTCTATCAATCGCTATCCCGAATCAACAACGCGATCAAGGATCGCTCGTTCTTCTCGCGTCAAGCGATGAACGATGCGGCAGGTCACGTGAAGAAATACGGTTCGGCGCTTCATATCTTCGGTTTGGTCTCTGACGGTGGAATCCACAGTCACATCAACCACTTATATGCGGTGCTCGAATTCGCGAAACTTCACGAAATCGAAAAAGTCTACCTCCATGCTTTCACGGACGGTCGTGACTGCGACCCACAATCGGGCGCTGGTTTCCTCCGTGACGCGCAAGCGAAGATGGATGAATTGAATGTTGGACAATTCGCGAGTATCTCTGGTCGCTACTATGCGATGGATCGCGATAACCGTTGGGAGCGCGTCAAGAAAGTCTATGACGTCATCACGTTCGGTGAAGGTCCAACGACGAAGGATCCAATCGGCATGGTTGAAGCTTCGTACAAACAAGACGTAACGGATGAGTTCATCGAACCAACTGTTGTCGTGCAGGAAGACGGTACGCCAGTCGCACCGATCCACGATAACGATGCGATCGTGTTCTTCAACTACCGTCCTGACCGTGCGATTCAGCTTTCGAAAGTCTACAAAGAAAAAGATGGCTTCGACGGATTCGAACTTCCGGACAACGCACCGAAGAACCTGCTACTCGTCTCGATGACGAAGTACTCGGATGCGATTGATACGGACATTGTCTTCCCGCCTGAAGACATCAAGAACACGCTTGGTGAGACATTGTCAAAACAAGGTCTCAAACAGCTACGCATCGCGGAAACGGAAAAGTATCCGCACGTCACGTTCTTCTTCAACGGACAACGTGAAGAACCATACGAAGGGGAAGATCGGATCTTGATCCCTTCACCAAAAGTCGCGACATACGACTTGAAACCGGAGATGAGCGTCTATGAAGTCACAGATGCCCTCGTCGACGCAATCAACTCGGACAAACACGACGCGATCATCCTCAACTTCGCAAACCCGGATATGGTCGGTCACTCGGGTATGCTCGAGCCGACGAAAAAGGCGATCGAAGCTGTCGATGAGTGTCTTGGGAAAGTCGTTGACTTGATTCTCAGCAAAGGCGGCGCGGCAGTCATCACGGCTGACCACGGGAACGCGGATAAAGTCCTCAATGCGGACGGCAGTAAGATGACGGCGCATACGACAGAACCAGTTCCATGTATCGTGACGGTCGAGGACGTTGAACTCCTTGAACCACTCACAGGTGCACTCGCTGACCTCGCACCAACGGTCCTTGATCTCCTCGGAGCGGACCAACCAGCAGAGATGACTGGTAAATCGATCGTATTGAAGAAATAATCCCGTCGATCGAAAGAATTACAGCACATATTTCTTACACACAAAAGGAGCGAATTTAAATGTCAATGATTACAGAGATTTACGCACGCGAGATTCTTGATTCACGCGGTAACCCAACAGTAGAAGTAGAAGTTTATACAGAAGATGGCGGTTTCGGTCGCGCACTCGTACCATCAGGTGCATCAACTGGCGAGCACGAAGCAGTCGAACTCCGTGATGGCGACAAAGCACGTTACCTCGGAAAAGGTGTTTTGAAAGCTGTTGACAACGTCAACGAAAAAATCGCACCAGAAATCATCGGTTACGATGTCTTCGACCAAGCTGGAATCGACAAAAAGATGATCGATCTCGACGGTACGAAAAACAAAGGTAACTTCGGTGCTAACGCAATCCTTGGTGTTTCTATGGCTGCTGCACGTGCTGCTGCTGATGAGCTTGGTCTTCCACTTTACACATACCTCGGTGGATTCAACGCGAAAACATTACCAACACCAATGATGAACATCATCAACGGTGGATCACACGCAGACAACAACGTGGACTTCCAAGAGTTCATGATCATGCCTGTCGGTGCTCCAACATTCAAAGAAGCACTTCGTATGGGTGCTGAAATCTTCCACGCGTTGAAATCAGTTCTTAGCGGAATGGGTCTTAACACAGCAGTTGGTGACGAGGGTGGATTCGCTCCAAACTTGAAATCAAACGAAGAAGCAATCACAGTTATCCTTGAAGCAATCGAAAAAGCTGGCTACAAAGCAGGCGAAGATGTTTACCTTGCAATGGACGTCGCTTCTTCTGAGTTCTACGATAAAGCAGCTGGAACATACAACCTCGCTGGCGAAGGCAAAGTCCTCTCAACAGAAGAGCTTGTTGAATTCTACGCACAACTCGTTGACAAATACCCAATCATCTCAATCGAAGATGGCTGTGACGAAAACGACTGGGATGGTCACAAACTTCTTACAGATCGTATCGGACACAAAGTCCAACTCGTTGGGGATGACTTGTTCGTAACGAACACTGAGAAACTTGCTGAAGGTATCGAAAAAGGCATCGCGAACTCGATCCTCATCAAAGTTAACCAAATCGGTACGTTGACTGAAACATTCGACGCAATCGAAATGGCTAAAAAAGCTGGTTACACAGCTGTCGTTTCTCACCGTTCTGGTGAAACTGAAGATTCAACGATCGCTGACATCGCTGTTGCGACAAACGCTGGTCAAATCAAAACTGGTTCACTTTCACGTACAGACCGTATCGCGAAATACAACCAACTTCTTCGCATCGAAGACATGCTTTCAGACGTTGCTGTCTACGACGGAATCAAATCATTCTACAACCTCAAGAAGTAATTTCAGGTTGATCGTTTGAACAAGCTATAAGGAAAACCTCCTATTCGTGTGATACGTACACACGGATAGGAGGTTTTTTGTATATCAAGCAATGTCAAACATGAAAATCAATTTTGTCATCAAAACTATACTGAACTGTCAAAAAATTGATTCATCCTAGTAGATGACTAAAATGTTATACTCATAAATAAGTGCAAATTAAATAGTTATAGGCATTAATTACATCTTGCTCGATGAAGATGACAAATCCGTCTAAAGGAGATACGATCATGTTAAATTCAGATTTAGATATCCGTTTAGAACCACGCATTCAAGAGTTATATCGACTTCACAAGGAGCGTTCAGCCAACATCGACTGGAGCTACCACGAGTTCATTCCGTGGGATAAGGCGATGTCTTTCAAACGCGTTCCTTGGGACGAAAGCCAAGTCACACTTCCGGAAGGTGTCATCGTCGCGATTGAGACGGCATTACTGACAGAAGTCAACCTACCGTGGTACACGTCGCACTTAGACTATACATTCAAGAACTCGATGGAAGTCATCAATGACTTCGTCCGGACATGGACAGCAGAAGAAGATCAGCACTCGAACTTACTCGAGACGTATTTACTCGTCACGCGAAACGTCAATCCAACGCGACTTCATCAATTAAGAAGACGCGTCGTTGAAAACGGCTGGTTCCCGGACTTCACGAACCCGTTAGCGACAATGGCATATACGTCACTGCAAGAATTAGCGACACTCGTCTTTTATAACAACGTCGCGAAAATCGCAGGGGCACACGACAAAGACTTAGCAACGCTACTCCGTCGTCTAGCGAAGGACGAAGCGCTCCATTATGCGTTCTATCGTGACACGGTCAAAGCACACCTAGAGCTTGACCCGAACTTCATCGTCTTCTTCGAAGACGTCATCATCAACTTCTCGATGCCAGGTGCTGTCATGCCGGACTTCACGGAACGCATGAAGACGATTGCTGTTGATACGAACTATGGACCACTCCAATACTTCGACCAAGTATTAGACGTCGTCGTCAAATTCTGGGGCATCGCTGATTTGGAACCGACAAGCGAAGAAGCGAAACAATCTCAAGCGAACATCATGAAGTATCATGGACGTTTGAAGCGTATCAAGGAACGTCAGGAACGCCAACTCGAAAAAGCGAAGCTTGACGCGTAAGGGGGAATGAAGATGAAGTGTGAAATCTGTGGAACTGAAACGAACAACCAAGTCAGTTACTTGGAACTCGACACGTGGGAATTCAATTCTCTGAATAAAGAAGCAAAAGATTTTTATCCGATCTGCTTTGATTGCTTCGACAAGCATACGAATCAGTTCATCGATCAGGAGATGGATCTCGAATTACGTAAAAAACGTTCGCAAATGGTCAACAAAGAAGTAGAAGCTGAAATCGAAGCGATTCTTGAGGTTGAGAATTAAGTCGTATTTACCATACGTGAAGGGAAATATGACCGGTAGTGCTTTGGCGCTATCGGTTTTTTATTATCCCTAAAAAAAGCAGTTATCTCTTGCTTCACATGTTCTGTGAAAGAAGAAATAGCTGCTTTTAACATGAAGTCAGTCTTCGATGAATGTAACGAGATAATGATGGGCAGAATGAAGCGGTGCACGGGTCACGAAAAAGTCCGGGAGATCGACATCGATTCCCAATTCGCGCAGTGTATCGGGATCCAAACATTCCTGAATCAAACGTTTGATGTCTTGTAACAGTTCATCGTGCAAGTTCGCTTCCTTCGGAAAGGCACGTTTCGCGTCATCGCGCAACAATAGCACGATAGGTGGCAGACCTCGTAAGAGATCGACCTGAAGGGGCTGCTGATGACGTTCGAAATAATCATTCAGACAACTGACGACCCTCATCGAGTGTTCTTCTTTCATCCGATCCCAACTCTCTGTATGTGACTGTAACTCTCTAGCTATTCCCTAATTGAAGCGAGGATATGCAGGGAAACTGGAAATGAAGCATTACGAGGACGCTGTTCGGGGTAGAACTAGAGGGAAGGGGGAATCGACATGCTATTTCGGTTTTTGTTTTTAGGGCTTGATACGTCGATTGGTGACATCCCGTTGCGCCTCATCTATTTTACGGAACTCATACTATTCATCGGTTTGTATCAAATCACGAGCCGGTTTTCGCGTCAGAGTCTGATTTTGGGAACGGCACTCGGAATTGGCGGATTGATTGCCATCTTACCCGGTGCGCTCTATATCATCCGTTATAATCCGGAGGATGCCGTCATTGATGTCACGTTCCTATTGATTTATTTGTTTGAGCCACTGGCAATCATTGCGTTCATTGTTGCTTTGATTCGACGTTTGTATACAGGTAGGAAGAAAAAAAGAGGTAGAAACGTGAATTGATTTTCGTCCAAGACGTCGCTTTCCGCGGGCGGAAGGCAAGCCTCCTCTTCGCGTGTGCTCCTACGGAGTCTTACCTATTCCGCTATTCCCGCAGGAGTCTCCGTCTTTTCCGGAAATCAACAATCTAACGTGCTTACTGAGATGACAAGAAATAAACCGCAAAATGGCGTGACGCTGTCTTGCGGTTTATTTGCGTATACCTCCAAATACTTTCTTTCAATAGTGTAAGGAAGAGTAACTGGAAGAATATTCTATAATAGAGGGAGAGCGAAATCAGATCTTAGTTGCTTTCGTAAGATTCCGTTGATTATAGGAGTGAGTTTCATGCATAAAGTATTGTTTGGTTTATCTGTCTTAAATAGTCTCTACATTACGAACAACTTATTTACGTATTCCGATAGTTTTTTGAATGCACCTCTGGGCATCACGACCATTATTGCCGTGACATTGATGTATCTAAACGATAGTGCCAAAAAAGATAAACCATCGTTGTACACGAAAGCGACGGATGGGTTAGGATTCATTAATATTTTGATTGGTCTCTCGCTGATTGTCTTTATTTAAGACATAATTCAGAGTGTTTCAAGTGCATGATCATACAGAGTGATCGTAAGTCTGAAGCCGCGTCAGGCTTCTTTTTTATAGTCCAATCTACGAGTTCGAAAAAAATAAAATATTTTTAAAGAAAAAAGATTGATGTGTAACCGGTTACACAATATGATGATTCTTGTAAGCGTTATCAAAAGAAAGAGGTGGCGAAACATGTCGACCATCCGGGAAGTAGCGAAAGCGGCACATGTCTCCGTCGCGACGGTCTCACGCGTCATGAACGAAAAGGGTTATGTCAGTGAGAAATCGCGTAAGGCGGTGCTTCAGGCAATCAAACAGTTGGATTATCGACCGAACCGGGTCGCGCGATCGTTGTTCCAAAAACGATCCGGACTGATCGGATTGATCGTTCCAGACATCACGAACCCGTTTTTCCCACAACTCGCACGAGCTGTGGAAGATATGGCACATCAACATGGTTTTCAAGTCATTTTGTGTAACACAGACGAACAGTTTCAGAAAGAACGCGAATATATCAAGTCACTCGAGGCGATGCATGTCGACGGATTGATCATCACGACGAACTACTCGAACAATCCGAACTATGAAGAACTCGAAGTGCCGGTCGTAGCGTTAGACCGTGTGTTACAAGGAGCGATTCCGACGGTAACGTCAAACGGATACGAGGGCGGGAAGAAGGCGGCTACGCTTTTACTGGAAGCTGGTGCAACTGAACTAGCCGTCATCAGTGGTCCCTCGAAACTCCCGACGATCAAAAAACGACGGGACGGTTTCGAAGAGATCGCCGGAACCCATCTCGTTGCAAGCATCGAGTCACCGTTCCACTTTCAAGGGGCGCTTGACGCAGCGAACTATCTCTTTGATCACTATCATTGCAACGGGATCTTTGCTGCGAGTGATGTCATTGCCGCAGCAACGGTGCAAGTCGCTGCAGAGCGCGGGATCACGATTCCGGACGAACTACAAGTTATTGGCTATGACGGTATCGAACTCGGTCAAATGATTTCACCACCGTTGACGACGATTGCGCAGCCGATCTATCAAATGGGAGAGCTGGCCGCGAAACTCTTGATTCAGCGGATTGAAGGCACACCGATTGCCGCCGTCCATCATGAGTTGACGGTTGAGATCATCGAACGGGAAACGACGAAACGGAAGGATGAGGAAGCATGAAACAAATCAGTGTCATCGGCAGTATCTCGATGGATCTCGTCGTCGAAAGTAAACGCCGTCCAGGCGCAGGCGAAACAGTCATCGGGGATGCCTTTCATACCGTACCGGGCGGAAAGGGTGCGAACCAAGCGGTCGCAGTCGCGCGTCTTGGCAGTACGGTCGAAATGATCGGTTGCGTTGGTAGTGACGCGAACGGTGAAGCGATCCGCGAAAACTTCAAAATGCAAGGAGTGCAGACGACGCACTTGCAAACGATTGAAGGTGAACGGACAGGAACGGCACACATCACGCTCGCAGAAGGCGATAACTCGATCGTCGTCGTTCAGTCTGCCAATCAACATGTTCAGTTTGCGGATGATGCACTCGCACCGATTCTCGCAGACAGTGAAATCATCTTACTCCAGCTCGAGATTCCAATCGAAACGGTCGAGACCGTTGCTCGCGAAGCATATGCAGCCGGCATTCCAGTCGTCTTGAATCCAGCACCGGCGATGTCACTCAGTCCAGAATTGATTGAACACGTCACATACTTAACGCCAAACGAACATGAATGTGGCTTGATCTTTGGACAAGACCAACCAATCGAACATTGGCTCATGGAATACCCGAATAAACTGATCGTGACCGAAGGTAGTCGCGGCGCACGCTTCTACGACGGAGAGGCGATCGTGACGATTCCAGCGATCGAGACGACGGTCGTTGATACGACAGGAGCAGGGGATACGTTCAACGGTGCTTTAGCCGTTGCCTTAACGGAAGGACAATCGCTCGTTGAAGCCATTCGTTTCGCGAACCGGGCAGCTGGTTTATCGATCCGCGCACTCGGCGCACAAGGCGGCATGCCGACACGGGAACAGATGGAGGGAGACGCATGAAGAAGCATGGTATCTTAAACAGTCATATCAGTAAGGTGCTGACCGATCTCGGTCATACCGATACGATCGTCATCGCCGATTGCGGCTTACCGATTCCAGACGGCGTTGCACGAATCGATTTAGCACTGGAACTCGGCACACCATCATTCCTCGACGTCGTCCGTGTCGTTGCCGATGACATGGCAATCGAACAGCTGACTCTAGCAACGGAGATCAAAGAAGCGAATCCGGACGTGCTCGAGGCACTGGAAGATATGAAGATCGAGACGACATTCGTCTCACATGAGGAGTTCAAGAAACAGACACAGCAGGCGAAGGTCATCATCCGGACCGGAGAAGCGACACCGTACGCAAATGTCATCTTCCATTCCGGCGTAATCTTTTAAGGGGGTCATGCGATGCGTATCGAGATGACAGGTATCAAAAAAGCATTCGGTCCCGTCCCTGTCCTGAAAGGTGTCGACTTCGAACTCGCTGCGGGTGAGATTCACGCCTTGATGGGAGAGAACGGTGCCGGAAAATCGACATTGATGAAGATTTTGACCGGTGTCCATAAAGCGGACGCAGGGACGATCCGGGTTGATGGACAGGACGTCGAGTATAAGAATCCGAAGCTTGCCGAAGAAGCGGGGATTGCCTTCATCCACCAGGAGCTGAACATCCTCCCGGATTTGACGGTGACGGAGAACTTGTTCCTCGGACGGGAGTTGAAGTCACGCTTCGGGATTCTCAAGCAAGGGGAGATGAAGCGGCAGGCGGAACGTGAACTCGCTGAATTAAATGTCTTCATGGACGTTGATCAACTCGCTCGGACGTTATCGGTCGGTCAACAACAGATGATTGAGATCGCTAAAGCTCTGATGACGGACGCGAAGGTCATCATCATGGATGAACCGACAGCCGCACTGACGGAGCGAGAAATTCGTGCCTTGTTCAGCGTCGCGACGGCACTGCGCAACCAAGGTGTCTCGATTGTCTATATCTCACACCGGATGGAGGAAATCTTCGAGCTCTGTGACCGGATCACGGTCTTACGGGACGGGATCTCCGTCTCGACGCACGCGATTCCCGAGACCTCGTTCGAACAGATCGTCCGGGAGATGGTCGGTCGTGAGATGGGCGAACGGTATCCGGACCGTGACGTGTCGATCGGTGCAACTGTCCTTGAGGTTAAACAGGCGAGCGGAAAACGGTTCGACGATGTCTCGTTCTCCGTCAAAGCAGGCGAAATCATCGGCTTCTCTGGTTTGATGGGCGCTGGGCGGACGGAAGTCATGCGCGGATTGTTCGGGGTCGATCGCCTGAAAGACGGGACGATCGAACTGAACGGACAGTCGCTGAAAATCAAGACACCGTACGACGCAATCCGTCAGGGTATCGGCTTTTTGACCGAAGACCGCAAAGGCGAAGGCTTGTTCCTCGACTTTTCACTGCGTGAGAACATCTCGCTGCCGACGATTCGTTCGTTATCAAGATCCGGTGTCATCAAGGATCAGGCAGAACGCGATTTCGCGGAAGGATACTTGAAGTCACTCTCGGTCCGGCACAGCTCGATGGACCAGCCGGCGAAGTCACTCTCCGGGGGGAACCAACAGAAGGTCGTCCTCGCGAAGTGGCTCGGGACAAAACCGAAAGTCTTGATTCTCGACGAACCGACACGTGGTGTCGACGTCGGGGCGAAGAAAGAGATTTACCTCATCATGAACGAACTCGCTGCGACGGGTGTCGCGATCATCATGGTCAGCTCGGACCTCCCGGAGATTCTCGGGATGAGCGACCGGGTCTACGTCATGCGCGAAGGCAAGATGAGCGGCATGTTGACACGACAGGAAGCGACGCAAGAAAGCATCATGACACTTGCGACAGGAGGACAATGATATGGAATTGATGCAAGGCAATGTAACGGAAGCAAAACCGAGACGTCTTGGGATCGGACAAAAGCTTGGACCACTCGCAGGATTGTTCGCGATCGTCCTCGTCGTCTCGATCATGGAACCGGACTTTTTAACACTGAATAATCTATTTAACATCTTACGGCAAGTCTCGATCAATGCCTTGATTGCCTTCGGAATGACGTTCGTCATTCTGACGGGTGGGATTGATTTATCGGTCGGCTCGATTCTCGCGCTCTCGTCCGCCTTCGTCGCGGGTCTGATGACGGACGGAACGTCAGCGTTGATCGCTGTTCTGGCTGGATTGATCGTCGGAGCTGTCATGGGTGCCTTGAACGGAATGGTCATCTCACTCGGAAAAGTCGCACCGTTCATCGCGACACTTGCGACGATGACGATCTTCCGGGGATTGACGCTCGTCTATACGGACGGGAAACCAATCACTGGTCTGAGCCAAGGTGGCTGGTTCGAATTGTTCGGACGCGGTTACTTCTGGATTTTCCCGGTACCGGTTCTGACGATGTTGATCGCCTTCGCGGTCCTCTACTTCATCTTGAAGAAGACGACGTTCGGTCGCTATACGTATGCGATCGGCGGCAACGAAGAAGCAGCGAAGTTGATGGGGATTCAAGTCAATAAAGTCAAAATCATGATTTACTCACTCTCAGGGTTGATGGCAGCACTCGCCGGCATCATCCTGACGTCCCGTCTGAACTCGGCACAGCCGACAGCGGGGACATCGTACGAACTCGACGCCATCGCAGCGGTTGTCCTTGGTGGGACGAGCTTGTCAGGTGGTCGTGGCTGGATTGTCGGTACCTTGATTGGTGCCTTGATCATCGGAACACTGAACAATGGTCTTAACTTGCTTGGTGTCTCCTCGTTCTTCCAACTCGTCGTCAAAGGTTTAGTCATTCTGTTCGCGGTACTCGCGGACCGGAAACAAGCAGCGTAACCCACACTCAAAAAGGAGGATTTATAGATGAAAAAACTACTTGCAGTCGTCATGATGGCATTAATGGTCTTCGCAGCAGCCTGTTCGACGGAACAGCCAGGCAGCAGCAACGGTGAAACGAAGAAGAAGACGAAAGACTTCAAGATTGGTCTTTCGATTTCAACACTCAACAACCCATTCTTCGTCTCGTTAAAAGAAGGGGCAGAACAAGAAGCCAAAGCACAAGGTGCAACACTTCAAGTCGCAGATGCACAAGATGATGCAGCAAAACAAGCAAGCGATATCGAAGACATGGTTCAAAAGAAAGTCGATCTCATTTTGATCAACCCAACGGATTCAGCAGCAGTCGGTGCAGCAGTCCAAACAGCGAACGATGCGAACATCCCAGTCATCACAGTTGACCGGAACGCAGAAGCAGGCGACGTCGTCGCACACATCGCGTCGGATAACGTCGCTGGTGGGAAACAAGCAGGTGAGTACATGATCGAACTCGTCGGCGATAAAGCAAAAGTCGTTGAACTCGAAGGGATTCCAGGAGCATCCGCAACACGCGACCGTGGTAAAGGGTTCCATGACGCAGTCGATGGTAAACTCGACGTCGTCGCAAAACAAGCAGCAAACTTCGACCGAGCAAAAGGTTTGTCGGTCATGGAGAACATCCTCCAGAACAACAAAGACATCAAAGCCGTCTTCGCACACAATGATGAGATGGCACTTGGTGCGGTTGAAGCATTAAAAGCAGCGGGTCTGAATGATGTTAAAGTCATCGGCTTCGATGCGACGGATGATGCCGTCAAAGCTGTCAAAGACGGAAAAATGGCAGGAACAATCGCTCAAAAACCGACTGAGATCGGGAAGATGGGTGTCGAGACAGCAATCAAGCACTTAAAAGGTGAAACAGTCGAGAAGAACATCCCAGTTGATCTCGAATTGATCAAACAATAAGGAGATTAGACACCTGAGTCGACGATTCAGGTGTCTCTTTTCGTCAGGCAGGAAAAAGTTCCTAAATCTATTCCTTGTTCCCGTACTTGTTTTTCTCTATAATGAAAGAAGCGTATATTACTGAAGGAGGATCATCGATGATCATTCATAACGTGGCTCTTGTCGGCCTCATCGTCGTTTCCGTTCTTCTCATCATCGTCGTTCTATTGATGTCAGGTCGTACGACCGGACTCGGAGCATTGACGGGTGGAGCAGAACAATTATTTGGTCGCCAAAAAGCTCGTGGCTTGGATGCGGTCCTAAATCGTGTGGCGTCTATCTTAGGAGCATTACTCTTCATCTTGGCGTTACTCGTCGCTTTTTATAAGTGAGCATTGAAACGACAGCCGTATGATCGCGCTGTCGTTTTTTGTATTTCTCGATATTCATTTTTTCCGGATATGGGGTATAGAGTTAGAGGGGGAATCATTTTATGAAAATCACTTTACCAAAACCATTCTTTTTCGAAGCCGGCCCACGTGCCGTTTTACTATTACACGGATTCACGGGATCGAGCGCGGATGTCCGCATCCTCGGTCGCTATTTACAGAAGCAGGGCTATACGTCCCTAGCACCACAATATAAAGGGCACGCTGCCCCACCCGAAGAGCTGACGAAGACCGGGCCAGCCGACTGGTGGCAGGATGTCCTTGCCGGATATCAGGAACTCGTCGATAAAGGCTATGACGAAATCGCTGTTTGCGGACTGTCGCTCGGTGGCGTCATGTCGCTGAAGTTATCGATGAACCGTCCGGTCAAAGCGGTCATCCCGATGTGTGCACCCGCCTACATCAAAAGTGAAGAAGTCATGTATGCAGGAGTCACCGAGTACGCACGAGAATTCAAGAAGCGAGAAGGCAAATCACAAGAAGAGATCGACCACGAGATGGCGTCCTTCGAACCGATGCCGACCTTGAAGGACTTACAGGAACTGCTGCGCGAGACACGCGATTCGCTTGAGGACGTCTACGCACCGACGCTCGTCGTCCAAGCGCGCAACGATCACATGATCAACACCGACTCCGCGAACATCATCCATGATGGAGTCAGTGCCTTCCAAAAAGAGCTGATCTGGTATGAGAACTCAGGTCACGTCATTACGCTCGACAAAGAAAAAGATCAGCTCCACTCTGACATCTTGGACTTCCTGGAGTCATTGAACTGGAGCAAGTAACTGGAGGTGTCACGTTGGAATTACGTGAACGAATACTAACGGTCATCACGACGGAAGAACGTCCGTTGTCGATTGATCAATTAACGAAAAAACTAGAACTAGCGGATACGGAAGCATTCAAGGAATTGATCCGGACGCTAAACGCAATGGAAGACGAAGCGTTGATTGCCCGGACACGCTCGAACAAGTACGGAACGCTCGCGCAAATCGGTCAAGTCGCAGGGAAGATTTCCGTCCACCAACGCGGTTTCGGTTTCGTCTCACCGGAAGATGGTTCTGAAGGCGACATCTTCTTACCGGCACCGGAACTGAAGAACGTCTATAACGGCGACCGTGTCCTCGTCAAAGTTTTTGCCGAGTCAAACGGGGGTGACCGTCGTGAAGGGAAACTGCTCAAGATTCTCTCACGCGGACCAGCTGATTTCGTCGGAACGTTCGTCAGTCCAAAAGGACGGATCGAATCAATCGCTTACATCGAACCGGATGATACGAAACTGACGTTCTTACCGGTCGTCGCGAACGACGATACACTCGGTGCCGTCGATGGCCATAAAGTCCTCGCCCGGATTACGAAGTATCCTGACGGTCGCTACGCCGGAACGGCAAAAGTCTTAAAAATCATCGGTCACAAAAATGACCCAGGCGTCGATATTTTGTCGATCGTCCATAAGCACGGGATCAACGTCGACTTCTCACCGGAAGCGATCGCTGAGGCGAATGCCGTACCGGATCAGATCGATGAAAAGGATTTGGTCGGACGTGTCGATCTACGGAATGAATTGACGGTAACGATTGACGGGGCGGACGCAAAAGACCTCGATGATGCGGTTCACGTTAAGAAATTAGCGAACGGCAACTTCGAGCTTGGTGTCCACATCGCCGACGTCTCGCATTACGTCAAAGAAGATTCAGCACTCGATGAAGAAGCGCGTGAGCGCGGAACGAGTGTTTATCTCGTCGACCGCGTCATCCCGATGATTCCGCACCGTCTATCGAACGGAATCTGCTCGCTCAATCCGCACGTCGATCGTTTGACGCTCAGCTGTATCATGGAAATCGATGCGAACGGTGCTGTCGTCAACCATGAAATCTTCCAGAGTGTCATCAAGACGACGGAACGGATGACGTACACGGACGTCCGGAAAATCATCGAACGCGAAGACGAGGAAGTGATCGCGAAGTACCAAGATCTCGTCGAGTACTTCGACAAGATGGCGGAACTCGCAGCAATCCTGCGCGAACGCCGCTCCCGTCGTGGGGCGATCAACTTTGACTTCCCAGAAGCGAAGGTCCTCGTCAACGAAGAAGGCAAGACGAGTGAGATCATCCTCCGGGAGCGGTCGGTCGCCGAGAAGCTGATCGAAGAGTTCATGCTCGCAGCGAACGAAACGGTCGCAGAGCACATCCAGCGTCAAAAACTGCCGTTCATGTACCGGATCCACGATGAGCCAAAAGCTGAACGTCTCGATACGTTCTTCAAGTTCATCGGTAACTTCGGGATCAACGTCGAACGCAAGGGCGAGTCAGTCGCACCGAAAACGTTGCAATCGATCCTCAACGCTGTCGAAGGGGAGCCAGAAGAAGCAGTCGTCAGTACGGTCATGCTCCGTTCGCTCCAACAAGCGAAATACGACATCGAACCGATCGGTCACTTCGGTCTGTCGACGGACTACTACACGCACTTCACGTCACCGATCCGTCGTTATCCGGACTTGATGGTCCACCGTCTGTTGCGTGAATATGTCATCTACAACGACAAGTCACAGAAGACGCAAGACCGTTACTCAGAGATCCTCCCGGAAATCGCGGATCATTCGTCGAAACGCGAGCGTCGTGCGGTAGATGCGGAGCGGGAAACGAATGCGTTGAAGAAAGCCGAGTATATGGAGCAACACATCGGTGAGACGTTTGAAGGCGTCGTCAGTGGTGTCACGAACTTCGGAATGTTCGTCGAATTGCCGAACACGATCGAAGGACTCGTCCACATTCAAGCGATGACGGATGACTTCTACCGCTACGATGAAGCGAACTATCAGTTAATCGGTGAGCGGACGAAGCAACAGTTCCGGATTGGGGACGTCGTTGAGATCAAGGTCACGAACGTCAACATCGATGAACGGACGATCGACTTCAGCGTCGTCGGAATGCCAGAGCGGCAACCGAAGAAACGGTTCGAGTCGAAGACGATCCGTTCAAGCGGTGGACGTCCGGGACAAAAGCGCGACGACAAGAAGAAAGATGATCGCCGTGGCAAGAAACGGTCAGGTAAGAGCGACCAAAGCAAAGGAAAAGGATTCTCGTTAAAGAATAAGAAAGATAAACCGCCGTTCCATAAGGCGGTCTCGAATAAGAAACGGAAGCGCAAATAAGCGCTTCCGCATCGGAAATGTGGTGAACGAACATGCCAAAGGGAACAGATTCGAAAGTCTTAGCGAACAACAAACGGGCCTCGTTCGATTATGCGATCGAGGATACGATTGAAGCCGGTCTCGTCTTGACGGGAACGGAAATCAAATCGGTCCGTAAAGGAAAAATCAGCATCGGGGACGCGTTCGTCCGGTTCGACGGGGGAGAAGCGATTCTCTGGAACTCGAACATCGCCCACTTCGAACAGGGGAACCGCTATAACCATGAACAGCTCCGTCCACGAAAACTGTTGCTGCACAAGAAACAGATCGCGAACTTGATCGGCGCGGTCTCACGGGATGGTTATACGATCGTACCGCTTAAAGTCTACATCAAGAACGGATACGCGAAATGCTTGATTGGACTCGGGCGCGGGAAGAAGAAGTTCGATAAACGCGACGACCTGAAGAAGAAGGATGCGAAGCGTGATATCGAGCGAGCACTACGCGATAAGCAAAAGTATTGAACCCGTAACACTTTTCTGCTAGAATATTAGTATTCGGAAAGCCCCAATTTTATATCTTGGGGACGTTACGGATTCGACGGGGGTAGTTCGGTCTTCTGTGGCGTGTCGAGGGGTCGGCCTCGTTAAAACGCACCAGCCATAACTGGCAAAACTAACACACAACTCGCAGCAGCGTAATAGCAACTGCGGATCCTAGCAGCTGTCGCCTGGTCGGCTGATTTCTAGGGTCTCACTTTAAACAGGCTACGCTTGGACCCTTCCGTCTGGAGGGAAAGAGAAGAGATGGAATCAGACTGGTCGGACGGACGCCTGTCAATTGGCAGCCTGACGACGAGATCCCAATAAATTGACTACACACGTAGAAGCTTAAGTATACGATGCCTTCGGACGTGGGTTCGACTCCCACCGTCTCCATACCCTGAAATCTTAAGGATTTCGAAAAGTGCTGAACCTCAGGTTTAGCATTTTTTTATACTATTTATTCAGGAGGTAAATATGAATTTTGAAGCAATGAGCGATAATTTGAGAGGGCTTTTAACAGCTACAAGAGTATACAAGATTCCTAGATTTCAAAGAGAATTTTCTTGGGATACTAGTAACTACAATGAATTTTTAGAAGATATGTTAACTCAAATTAAATTTAACGAAGAAAATGAAACTTTTAGCAATCAAAAATATTTTTTGGGTAATATGCTATTTTTAGGTAATAAAGAAGATTCTAAAGTAGAAGTGATTGATGGTCAACAAAGATTGACTACTGCAACAATTCTTTTGGCAGCCATAAGAAATTCTTTATACGAATACGAACAGGAAAATCCTACCAAAGAAGAAGGCAAATCTGCAAAAGAATATGCTAATACTATACAAACAGAATATCTGATAAAAAGAATTGATGGAGAACCTCAAAGAAAATTAAAAACTGCTACTAGTTATCCCTATTTTACACAAACTATTCAGGATTATAATACAAAAAATGATAAGGTGGAGCCTTCTACTGAAGAAGAAGAATTATTATTTAGTACTTTTGAAAACTTTTTAGCAAACTTAAAAAAGGACGCTCTTTTAACAAAATTGAATAAAATACATAATGTGAAAATTAAGGACCAATTTTATGTTTTTGCTCTCAAAGCACTAAGAGATCAAATTTTAACTTCGGAAATAATAGATGTATTTGTAAATGAGAAAGATCAAGCTAACAAAATTTTTGAAAACATCAACTCTAAAGGAAAACCTCTCTCTCAAGTAGATTTAATTAAAAATACTATTTTTGGAAGGATAGGATTGACTGAAGCTGGCGTAGATGAAATTGAGGATACATGGAGTTTGTTAAAAAAAGAATTAGCGAACTTAGATACAACATTTAATGAATTCTTTTTACATTATTGGAAAGCAGTGTATCCATTAGATAAAGCAAATGGAAAAAATTTATACAAAAAATTTAATGCTAAATTCGCTAAAAAAAAAGACTCAGAGTTAATTCAATTTGTAGAGGAATTAGAAAAAGGATTGAAAATTTATAAAAAAATAATTTCTCCAGATAGAAATGAATTTACAAGAATGGAACATAAGGAAGAACTTGAGTGCTTATTATCTATTAACAAGTTTAAAGCAGTTCAAATAAGACCAAGTCTATTAGCTTTTTATTTAAAAAATGAGAAGAAAACTTTTAAATTAAGGCAATCAGAAAAATCGGAGTTTTTACGATTTATTTGTGATTTTCATTTTTCAGCATTTGGTACTAGTTTGAATTTAAGATCTAATAAAACTACAAATCCTTATAACAATTTTGTGAAAAAACTATCAAAAGCAAATAATAAAATGGATGTACGTAAAGCTTGTTCTGATATGAGAAAAGATTTGATTAAGCTTATTCCTAAAGAGGAATTAATTAGTGCATTTAAAAACTTGGAATTTTCTAAAAAAACAGCTAGAACAGGAATAGATGCTTTTCCTGCATCTTATGCTATTAAACGTTTATCGGATATAAAGAATAAAAGAAAATATAACGATATGGATTACTCTATTGAGCATATTATTGATGAATCCGATGGTGATGTTAATAATATTGGAAATTTATTAGTTCTTGAGCAAATGTTAAATAAAGAAATTGATGAGCAAAAGAAAAAGAAAAAGCGTACTTTAAATTTTTCAGAGAAAAAGAAAATTTATTCTAAAAGTAAATACGATTGTGTAAGAGTGTTCTGCACAGAAACAAGCTCGTTCGAAAAAACAGATATTGAAAAGAGAGCCACGATTCTAGCTGAAGAATTTTGGGGTATATTAGATTCTGCAACCAAGTAAAATTTTTATTTAGAACGGAGCTGACACCTATGATACGAAGAGCCACGTTGATGGATGGAAAAGCCTTATCGGACTTAATGCGACGCATTGATCGGGAAACGAAATATATGTTGTATGAGCCGGAAGAACGCGTCCTGTCAACGGAACAGGCGGAGGCGTTCATCGAGAAGTTCGGTCAGGCTGCGAACTCGGACATCTTCGTCGTGGATGTCGACGAGCAACTCGTCGGTTATGTGCTCGTCGTTGGTGGTGAGCCGAGTCGGATTCGTCACCGGGCGAATCTTGTCATCGGCTTGCTTGACGCCTATACGGGTCGTGGTCTTGGTGCGGGTCTACTTGAGGCAGTCGATGCGTTTGCCATTGAAGCAGGGCTCATCCGACTCGAGTTGACGGTTCGCAAGGATAACTTGCGGGCAATCGAGCTCTATCATAAGTTTGGCTTTAACATCGAAGGGACACGGATTGCGTCGCTCTTCATCGATGGGGAATACGTTGATGAACTGGCGATGTCGAAAATCTATACGACCGAAGAATCCTAAAAAAAGATGCTCCGTGGACTTATCTCTGAAAAGAGACGAGACCATGAGCATCTTTTTTTATGGTGATATCTTTTGTTGTTCGAAGTCGATCTCCAGAACATTTTTCGCATAATCCTTACCCCAGTCGTACATCGCATCTAAAATCGGCATTAAGCTATAACCGTGTGGCGTCAACGAATATTCGACCTTCGGTGGTACGACCGGGTAGACTTCCCGGTGAATGATATGGTGGTCCTCGAGTTCGCGCAGTTGATTGACGAGCATCCGTTGCGTGATCCCAGGCATCAGACTTTTCAGTTCCCCGAAGCGTTTCGTTCCTTCCTTGCCTAAGTGCCAAAGAATGAGCATCTTCCATTTGCCCCCGATGATCGAGAGGGTCAATTCCTTCTCACAGTTAAACTGACGGTCTTCAAAATGTGGCATCAATCCACCTCCTGCTCCAGTATAGTCTTTCTTCCCATCGACAGTATACTTTTCTGCACTATGTATGAAAAACCGCACTATGTAAATTAAAAGTGCGTACTTCTCAAGAATGCTCCTGCGGATTATATTTAGTCCTGCTCCTTCCTGAACGTCTGAAGGAAGTGTCAGGTACGACAATACAGAGAAGAATGGGAGAGATACAAAATGAAATTACAACTCGCAATTGATTTAGTCGATACAGCAGGTGCGATTGCTTTAGTCAAAGAAATCGGGGAAGACAATTTAGATATCGTTGAAATCGGCACACCGGTCGTCATCAACGAAGGGCTCCGCGCCGTCAAAGAAATGAAAGCCGCGTTCCCGAACTTAACGGTCCTCGCTGACTTGAAAATCATGGATGCTGCCGGTTACGAAGTCAGTCAAGCTGTCGCACACGGTGCTGACATCGTGACGATCCTTGGGGCAGCGGAAGACATGTCAATCAAAGGGGCAGTCGAAGAAGCAAAAAAATCAGGCAAACAGATTCTCGTTGATATGATTGCTGTTAAAGATATCGCAACACGTGCGAAAGAACTTGATGCATTAGGCGTCGACTACATCTGTGTCCACACAGGTTACGATCTCCAAGCGGTCGGTCAAAACTCGTTCGAGGATCTCGCGACAATCAAGTCAGTTGTGACAAATGCAAAAACAGCTGTTGCGGGTGGTATCAAGATGGAGACGTTACCGGAAGTCATCGCGGCACGTCCTGATCTGATCATCGTCGGTGGTGGCATCACGGGACAAGATGATAAACAAGAGACAGCGTCAACGATGCACCGGATGCTGCAAGAGGCGTAAATGACACACATTCAAACGATTATCGATGAACTGACTTCGACAGTTGAAGCAATCGATGTGACGGAGACGAAAAAACTGGCAGACGCTGTTCTTCAAGCGAATCGGATCTTTCTCGCAGGAGCTGGTCGCTCCGGCTTGATGGGAAAAGCATTCGTCATGCGACTAATGCACATGGGACTCGACGCTTATGTCGTCGGCGAGACGGTCACAGCGAACTTGCGCGACGGTGACTTGTTGATCGTCGGTTCCGGATCGGGTGAGACGAAAACATTGGTTCCAATCGTCGAGAAAGCACAGCAACTCGGTGGAACGGTTGCCGTCGTCACGATCAATCCGACGTCGACGTTAGCACGATTAGCCGACTTAGTCGTCCAACTGCCCGGGGTTCCGAAAGAACAAGCGGCATCAGCGGATGAGACGGTTCAACCAATGGGCTCGTTGTTCGAACAGACGATGTTGTTGTTCTATGATGCCTTGATTCTGCAGATAATGGAAGACAAGCAGCTCGATTCACAAACGATGTACGGGAAACACGCCAACTTAGAATAGATAAACCAGAAGACCGGTAGACGTATGCGATACGTTTACCGGTCTTTTTTGACTTGATTTTTAATAAAACATTTCCTGTTTGTGAGAATTTATTCGGATACTAGCATGTATCGACCTGCCATACTAAAAGAAGTAAAGGTATGGTAAGGGGGAGGAAAAATGCGTTTTACGAAGTCGATGACAACTATTGTATTGATCAGTAGTTGCGTCTTATCGGGGTGTACAATGGAGACGAAAGAACATGCTGTAAAACCATCTGCAGAAGTTGCATCCGTGAAACCAACTAAAGGACAAAATGAAGTCGAAGAAATTTTAATTAAAGAGCCCTCCGTCGATGCAGATACACCAGGCAAAGCGAGCGTCGAGCAAATACAGCTGACCTATAAAAACGGACAAACCGCCGTACCGACTAATGATGATATCTTGTCGGAAGCGATTCTTGGTCAAAAAGCGATTGTCACGCTGCAGTCTCCGGAAGGACCACATCATTACATCGTTTTGTTTTATGAACAGTCTGATCGCTGGATATTGACTGGTGTTCTTCCTGCGACAGGACCTGTTACAACGGAACGCTCAGAATCACGTGGCTTGAAGCTCGCATTTTCGACATTCACAACGAACGAAATGAGTTGGAGTGATGCGGAAGACGCGCCAATCACATGGACGTTTGCTGGAAAAGAATCAATCCTTACGGTTTCGAAGCTCCCGCAGCAACCGATGGACAGCAAACCGTCGGAGGTCGTGACATTGGCGAATGGAATAGAAGCTTACGTCCATGAGACGAAGCGGGAAGCTAGCTTGTCTTATCAGGACAGCGAACAGACGGTTCTGTTAGCCGGTAACGTATCAGTTGATCGCCTTAAAATACTTGCGGCATCACTGCCATCCGTCACGTCAGGATCGTTTCCGTATGGGGGAACAGAATAAAAAAATCGCGCGCTTCACACAACTCCCGTCAGAGTAAGTGAAGCGCGCAATCTTTTATCTATTTCCGTTCTTACCATTTGAAATCAAAATCAGCACCGACATCTTTTGCGAGATGGGCATCTGATCCATAGACGAGCGGAATCGATAACGACTGCGTGACTTGCAAGAGTTCCGGGTAAGGATAGGAAAGACCACATAACGGCTTTCGGAGTCCTGCCGTGTTGACGTCGAGTGTGAAGTTCGCCTGACGGATCTTCCGTAACGTGTCGTCGAGGTTCGTTGGGTTCGACTCGAGCGGATAGGCTTGGATGAACTTCGTCGGTAACGTCAAGTGACCGAGTCGCTTCGGCTGGTGTGCACCGAGGTCCGTCATGACGAGGGCTTGGATGCCTTCATAATAGCGTTCATGGACCGCCGTGACGCTTCCGAGTTTCGTGACGATCTCACCAAAGCTTTCCTTGCTGAAGTCGACGCCATAATACTGATCATCAATGTATAAGTAATGCAGTGAGAGAATCCCGTCGGTCAAGACGTCAGCATAGCGGGCGATGATGTCACGCGTACCGTCGACATGCCCTTCCCAGTAGTCGAACTCCATCCCGATCCGGATGTCGATTTGATTCTTGTATGTCTCGCGGAGTTGTGTCAATTCTTTCAGGTAGGCATCGGCTGTCGCGAACGACATTCCGGAATCGTTATCTGGCGCAGGATCCGTCACACCTTCAGGTAAAGGGGCATGTTCCGTGAAGCTGATCCGTTCTAAGCCTTGCTCTAAGGCGCGCTCGATGTAGGCTTCGAGTGGATCCTTCGTACCGTGTGGACAATATGGACTGTGGACGTGACCGTCCCATTTCAATAATTGCATGAGTAACCCTCCGATTTTTTAGAATTGGCAAGCAAAGCGATTGACAATGTGCCCGAAACGCGGTATCTTATCGTTAAATAATTTAGCGTGGTACAGTGATAATAAGATAAAGGAGTGGGAGTATGCAATCATTTTCTACGATTCGACTCAAGGATGGAGCGACAGACTATGTCGGTGCCTCGGCAACGCGGCTCCAGCAGGTCATTCGTCAGCTCGAAGATGGACTCGAACAATCTAACTATACCCGATTAATCACCCCCTTAATTGAGGAAATCGGTGGACGGGAACAGATTCGGATGGATTTTACGACTAGTGTCGCGCGTGCACTCAGCGAACGGGGTCGCGAACAATATAAACGTGTCTTCTACAGTGGGTCGGTCTTTCAACCGGAAGAGAAGTTCCAGGTTGGATTTGAGGAACGAGGACAAATCGCAGAAGTCGAAGCAATTCAACTTGCGGTCCGACTCGTCGAGGAACTGACGGGAAAAGAAGTCACACTCTCGATCGGTGATGCCGGTTTAATCGAGCATTTGATCGAGACGCGCGTCGGTGATCACCACTTACGCGACCAAGTGACACAGATGCTCCGTTTACGTAACGTCATTGAACTGAAGCGAATCGCGGGTCAACTCGATGATGCCTTACTTGCAAAACTTCCTTTATTATTCGGACGTGAAGGGGCGGAGACGATCCTACCGTACGTCGACGAGTCACGACTCAATGCCGTGCTTGATCTCGCGGAAGCCGTCAATGCCGATCTCGACTTCGGTCAAATGGGTTTACAGACGTACTACGACGGGATCACGATCCACGGTTTCATCGAAGGTGTGACGGAACCCGTCCTCGTCGGTGGACGCTACGACCGGCTTTATGAACAATTCGGACAAGAACAACAGGCGTTCGGCATCGGATTCTCGGTCGAACGGTTGGCGGAGGTGCTCTAAATGCGAATCGGAATTACGAAAGGACGGCTGTCGAAAGCGACAGAACGTTATCTAAAAGAAGCTGGCGTCGAGACATGGGGAGCCATTGAACGCGAACTGATCGTCAAACGGGGCGAGCACGAATTCGTCTTCATGAAAGGATCGGATTTGATTCCGTACGTCGCTCAAGGTGTTCTTGATGTCGCGATCACCGGCAGTGACATCTTACTCGAATCGGATCAAGAGCTATCGGAACTGGCGGAATTACCGTTCGGCGTCTGCCGAATGTCGGTCTGTGCGAAGGAGCCCTTGCAATTCGAAGGTGGACGCCGCGTCCGGATTGCGACGAAATATCCGGTCATCGCGAAACGCTACTTCAGCGAACTCGGTGTCGACGTTGATATCGTACCGTTGAACGGTTCGGTCGAGTTGGCACCGTTACTCGGACTTGCTGACGCAATCGTCGATATCGTCGAGACAGGTGAGACGTTACGGGCAAACGGACTAAACGAATACGAAAAAATCATCGATATCAGCGCTCGATTCTTTACGAGCGAATGGACGTTAAAACGGAAGCGGGTTGAAGTCATCCGCTTGCTCGAGCAATTGACAGAAGGAGTGACACGATCATGACACCGACAAAACCTTTCAGCATCGATCGCGACACGGAGCTCGCGGTCCGCGCGATTCTTGAACGCGTCGCAACAGACGGTGACGCTGCTGTCCGCGATTACACGAACCAATTCGATCAGGTCGATCTCGAAGATTTCCGTCTCAGTGAAACACGGATCACGCAAGCCTTCGAACAGGCAGATGCCAACTTGATCGACTCGTTGAAGTTGATGGCGACACGACTCGTCGAATGGCATGAACAAGAACTTCCGTCTGACATCGAACTCGTCGAAGCAGACGTGACACGACGTCAACGGTTCGTTCCCGTTGATTCGGTCGGGATCTATGTACCAGGTGGTGCAGCCAGTTATCCGTCGACCGTCTTGATGAACGCCATTCCAGCAAAAGTTGCTGGTGTCGAACGCGTCGTCATGGTGACACCGATGACGAACTTAAGTGATGAGGTCCTCGTTGCAGCACGGATCGCTGGTGTGACAGAAATCTATACGATTGGTGGAGCGCAAGCTGTTGCCGCGCTGACATTCGGAACAGAAAGCATCCAAGCCGTCGATTTGATCGTCGGACCTGGGAACCGCTTCGTCGCTGAAGCAAAACGCCAAGTCTACGGAATCGTTGGTATCGACTCCGTCGCCGGTCCATCGGAAGTCGTCGTCATCTCAGACGAAACGGCGCATCCGGACCGGATCGCAGCCGACTTACTTGCGCAAGCCGAACACGACCGTGACGCTGTCGCGATCGCCTTCGTGCCAACGGAAGAGATGAAACAAGCGGTGGATACGGAGATCGAACGGCGCTTACAGCAATTGCCGCGTCAAGAGATTGCCCGTCGTGCGATGGAAAACGGTGGCGTCTTCGTCGCTCCACTCGAAACAGCAATCGAAGAAGCGAATCGCCTCGCAGCGGAACACTTGGAACTTGCCGTTGCCAATCCGCAAGAGGTCGTCAAATCGATCCGTCACGCCGGGATGATCTTCCTCGGTCACGAGACACCGGAAACGCTTGGCGATTACGTCGCTGGAACAAACCACGTCTTACCGACATCCGGGACAGCCCGTTTTGCGTCTGGATTATCAGCGCGGACGTTCTTGCGTCACCAGACGATGCTCGAAGCCACTCGCGCAGGCGTACAACGTCTCGCGAACGCAGCGAAAACCGTTGCCCGGGTCGAAGGACTCGAAGCACACGCACAAGCCATCGAAGTGAGGGAAGACTAATGCGATTACACCAAAACGAACGATTCACGACCCACAGTCCAGTTGGGATCGAAGCGATCCAGGAATTGATCGCAACGTTCCCTTTAAATGAATATCCTGTCGAAATCATCGATCAAGTCAAGGCATCGTATGCAACGTACGCTGGTGTCCGTCCGACGCAACTCGTCGCCGGAAACGGCTCGGATGAGTTGATCGGCTACTTATGTGCCCGCTACGGCGGACCCGGGATGCCGGTCATCGCCTCAGAACCGGATTTCGTTATGTATCAGTTTTACGCTGACCGGGCACGGGCACCGTTCGAACGCGTGCCGTTACTCGACGAAATGGCGCTTGACGTCGAGGGATTGATCGCAGCTCCTGGTGAGATCATCTTCTTGAGTCACCCGCACAATCCGTCCGGTGTCCTCCGCAAGGAAGCGGACATCCGGCGCTTGCTCGACAGTGGCAAATACGTCGTCATCGATGAGGCCTATATCGACTTCGCGCTCGAACAGTCGATGCTTCACTTACTCGAAGAATATCCGAAAGCAATCATCTTACGGACGCTCTCGAAAGCGTTCGGACTCGCATCGCTTCGACTTGGTTTTGTCATCGCGAGCGAACAAATCATTGAAGAAATCGAACAGATTAAATCACCGTACAACGTCTCTGGTCTATCAGCAGCTGTCGGTATCGCCATCATGGCAGAACCGGAACTCGATCGGGTCTTAGAAGAAACGTATGCGAGCCGCGAAGCGATCGAACGGATTCTCGCGCCAATCGGCAAGACATATCCGAGTGCAGCGAACTTCGTCTACGTCGAGTATCCAGAAGCCGAACGCTTTACGCAGCGTTGTGCTGACGCCGGATTACGGATTCGTTTATTTGACCAGGCATTCCGTGTCAGTTGTGGATCACCAGAAGCGATGCAAGTATTAGAAACGTGTGTAGAGGAGGAATTACGATGCGGCGTGGCGCAAGCGAACGAGTAAGTGCAGAATCAGACATCAAGGTCGAGATCGATCTCGCAGGAGGTCCGGTTGAGATCAAGACGGGTGTCGGATTCTTTGATCATATGTTGACGTTATTCGCCTTCCAGGCCCGGATCGGTCTGAAGGTAACTGCAAAAGGTGATACGTGGATCGATGCCCACCACACGGTCGAAGATACAGCGATCGTTCTCGGGGCAGCATTGACGGAAGCGCTCGGTGATAAAGCCGGGATCGAACGCTACGGCGAATCGCGTGTACCGATGGACGAGACCCTCGCGTCGGTCGTCCTTGATTTCAGCGGTCGTCCGTTCACCGTCTTCCGTGCTAGTTTCAAGAATCCGAAGCTCGGTGACTTTGATACGGAACTCGCAGAAGAGTTCTTCCAAGGCTTATCACGGAGTGCTCGGATGACGATTCATGCCGAAGTCTTATATGGTTCAAACACACACCACATGATCGAAGGGTTGTTCAAAGCACTCGGTCGGGCCGTCCGTCAGGCAGTTGCCGTGACGAGCGAAGGCGTACCGTCTACGAAAGGGTTGATTGATCAATGATAGCAATCGTCGATTATGGCGTCGGGAATATCGCGAATGTCGAGCGGGCGTTAAAGGAGCTCGGCGAAGCAGTCATCGTCACGAGTGACACGGAGTTGCTTGACCAAGCAGAAGCACTCGTCTTACCGGGTGTCGGTGCCTATGCACCGGCAATGGAGCGCCTGAAGGAAACGGGACTCGTCGACTTCTTAAAAGAACAAGCCGAAAAGAAACCGTTCCTCGGGATTTGTCTTGGGATGCAACTGCTCTTTGAATCGAGTGACGAAGATGGACTGACGGAAGGTCTCGGGATTTTACCGGGAACGATCGAAAAATTACCGAATGACGTCCGCTTACCACACATGGGTTGGCACCAACTGACGAACCACGGCGAAGCGGTCTATTTCGTCCACTCGTACGGCGCTGTTTGTGACCCAGAATGGATCGTCGACGCGGTTGAATACGGACGTCTTGTTCCGGCAATCGTTCAAAAAGGACAAGTCACTGGGATGCAGTTCCACCCAGAGAAGAGTGGCGAAGTCGGACTGAAACTACTGAAGGAATGGAGAGAGACGACATGCAACTCTACCCAGCAATCGATTTAATGAGCGGACAGGCCGTACGCCTGAAGCAAGGAGATTTTGACCAACAGACATTCTTCGGTGATGCGTTGACGATTGCGAAGCGCTTCAAGGAAGATGGTGCGACAGCGATCCACTTGATCGATCTTGATGGCGCGAAAGCCGGCGAACCGTTGCACTTGAGCTTGATCGCCGACATCAAAAAGGAGACCGGTTTGTTCGTCGAAGCTGGTGGTGGTGTCCGTAACATCGAAACCGTCGAAGCATACGTCGGTGCCGGGATCGACCGGATTCTCGTCGGCACGGTCGCCCTAGAAGACGAAGCATTACTCGAGCAGATGATTGCTCTCGCTGGTGATAAACTGGCTGTTGCGTTAGATGCAAAAGAAGGTATCGTTCAAACACGCGGCTGGCTCGAAGCGAGCGGTTGGACGCTCGAAGAAGCGATGACGCACCTGATCGGTAAAGGCATCAAGACGTTCCTTTATACAGACATTTCGCGTGACGGAATGATGATGGGACCGGACGTTGATGGACTCGATCGTTTAAAACGGGAAGGGGTCGAATTGATTGCTTCCGGTGGTGTGACGACAATCGATGACGTCGCGCGCCTCAAAGAAATCGGGATGGACGGAGCGGTCGTCGGTCGGGCGTTACTCGACGGATCACTCGCCTTAAAAGAGGTGTTACGCGTATGTTGATGAAGCGGATCATTCCCTGTCTTGACGTCAAGGAAGGACGTGTCGTCAAAGGGGTCAAATTCCAAAACTTACGTGATCTTGGTGACCCGGTCGCCGTCGCGAAATACTATTACGAGCAAGGGGCGGACGAACTCGTCCTGCTCGATATCTCAGCAACGCAAGAAGGTCGCGAGACGATGCTTGATATCGTCGAACGCGTCGCGGAAGTCATTTATATGCCGTTTACGGTCGGTGGCGGAATCAAGACGATCGAAGACGCGAAACGCTTGATTCGTGCCGGGGCTGACAAAGTTTCACTCAACTCATCAGCGCTTCAAAATCCACAACTGATTCAAGAAGTCAGCCGCCTGTTCGGTGTCCAAGCGACGGTCGTCGCAATCGATGCGAAGCAGACGGGCGACTCGTGGGGTGTCTTCTCACACGGTGGAACACAACCCGTCGGACGTGACGCGATCGAGTGGGCACAGGAAGCTGTCGCGCTTGGTGCCGGCGAATTACTCGTTACGTCAATGGACGCTGACGGCACAAAAGACGGCTATGATCTCGCCTTGATCCGTCGTCTGCGTGAAGTCGTCAACGTGCCGATTATTGCTTCCGGTGGAGTCGGAACACTTGATCACTTAGCGGAAGGATTGGAAGCAGGAGCTGACGCAGCCTTAGCTGCTTCGATCTTCCATGAAGCAACATACACGATGCCGGAAACGAAAGCCTACCTCAAAGAACGGGGAGTCGAAGTCCGATGACGACATTGAATTTTTCAAAAGGACTCGTCGCTGCCGTCGTCGTCGACGAGCAGACGAACGATGTCTTGATGGTCGGCTTCATGGACCAAGCCGCCTATGATAAGACGCTTACGACCGGTCTTGTCACCTTTTTCTCGCGGACGAAGAATCGTCTTTGGACGAAAGGGGAGACGAGCGGGAATACGCTTGAGCTCAAACGGATGTGGATCGACTGTGATCAGGATAGTCTTTTGATCACGGTCAAAGCGAATGGTCCGACATGCCATACCGGAAATCGCAGTTGTTTCTATACGGAAGTGGAGGTGCCCGATGTTATACGAACTGGAACAGACCGTCAAAGCGAAGATTGACGCGAAAGAAGCAGAATCCTATACGAACTATTTGATTGCTTCTGGATATGAGAAGATCGCGAAGAAGTTCGGCGAAGAGGCATTTGAAGTCGTTCTCGCTGGTAACGATACGTTAGCAGAAGAGACAGCAGACTTGTTGTATCACTTAACGGTCTTGCTCGCTGAGCGCGGTGTCTCATTCAAAGAAGTCGAAGCCGTCCTTAACGAACGTCACGGTACAAAATCGACGTTCAAGGATCGCCCGGATATTGAACAATGGTAAACGACATCCACATCGCCTAGGCGGTGTGGATTTTTGTATAAGCGGGAAAAGACAAACAGATGACGGTTGTCATCAAATCGACAGAATCTTTCGATAGGCACGCTGTCGCTTCAGAGCGTATAATCAAAGTGTTAGTCTTGTGTCATTAGAAAGTAGGTGTTCGGTTGGTTACCAAAAAAGAACTTAAGCAAACGATCAAGCAACAATCGAAAGAAACGATCGAAGAGCTACTCGCGAAAGGTGACTCCTTGAAAGAGGAAGTCGCCAGTGCCATTACACACGGATTGGGTGTCATTTTCAGTATCGTCGCGCTCGTGATGTTGATCCTGCAGGCGACGAAATCCGGCAGCGCTTGGAACGTCACCGCTGTCAGTATCTTCGGGGCAACGATGATTCTCCTTTATCTGTTCTCGACCTTGATGCATTCGCTGATGCATACGAAAGCAAACAAGGTTCTACAAATTTTAGATCATGCTGGCATCTATCTCTTGATTGCTGGTAGTTATACACCATTCGCCTTGATCACACTCCGTGGTCCGCTCGGTTGGACATTGCTCGGGATTGTCTGGGGTGTCGGGACGCTCGGTATCATCTGGAAGCTTTATTCGACCGGTAAATATGTCTGGATCTCGAATGCGTCTTATCTGATCCTCGGCTGGTGTTGTCTGTTTGCGATCAAGCCGATCTATGAAGCACTCGGGTTACAAGGATTCTTATTGCTCCTCGGTGGTGGACTCGCGTACTCTCTCGGCGTCATCTTCTACGTCTGGGCACGCTTGCCGTATAACCACGCGATTTGGCATCTGTTCGTCCTTGCGGGCAGTGTCCTGATCTTCCTCTCGATTTTCTATTACGTTGCTCCGGCGACGATGTCATGAAGAAATTACGGCTCCGGGACTGGCTCCCGCTCACGCTGTATTTTATGTTTGGACTTGGATTGCTCCTGTACTTCCGGATGTCGGGAATGCTGGAGCAATTCGACATTCAAGCATTATCGGATTGGGTACGGGATCAAGGTCTGACCGGGATGTTGCTTTACGTACTCGCTTACACGATTCGACCACTCGTCTTTTTCCCAGCAAGTCTGTTGACCATTTTTGGCGGTTACACGTACGGTCCATGGCTCGGGACACTACTTGATGTTATTGGTGCTGGTACGGGTGGATTACTTAGCTTTTGGATCGCCCGGTTGCTCGGTCGCCGTGGAGTTGAGAAATTGATTGGCAAAGGGAAGCTGAACGTACTCGACGAACGGATTGCAACGAACGGCTTTCTCGTTGTGCTTGTCGTTCGATTGATTCCACTGTTTCCGTTTGACGCGATCAGCTACGCGTCCGGATTATCAAAAATCCGCTTTAAACAGTTCGCTATCGCCAACTATCTCGGGATCATTCCCGGTGCGTTCGTTTACAACAATATCGGCTCAAGCCTGCGCGATCCGTTCTCCTGGCAATTTTTCGTTGCGATCGGACTATATGTCCTATTCTTTGCCGTAGGACTTGTTGCTCAACGGATTCTCAAAAATAAACGAAATAAAGAGCGTATGTAAGCGCTTTATGGCATAATATGAGTGCAGAGATGTGAACCGATACGGTAAAACAGCCTAGCATTTATTTAGGGGGAATCATGAGTGATGGAAAAAGTACTACGGGATGGTTTTATCTTCTTATCGCAAAACAAGACATTGAACGGTCTCGCCAAGCGATACGGGCTTAAATTCGGAGCAAGTCGCTTCGTGGCAGGGGATTCATTGGAAGCATCAAAACGGGCGATCCAGGAATTGAACGCAAAAGGGTTATGCGTCACGATGGACCATTTAGGGGAGTTCATCTCGACGGTAGCGGAAGCAGAGATGATGACACAAGAATGTATTCGTGCGGTTGAGATGATTGCGGAAGAAAAATTAGACTCGCAACTTTCGTTGAAACTGACATCACTCGGACTCGATATCTCGGACGACTTGATTCGCTCGAACATGGAACGGATCTTAACACGGGCGAAAGAACTCGGTGTCTTCGTCACGATTGATATGGAAGATGAGCCACGTTGTGAAAAGACGATTCAATTGTTTGAAGAATTGCGCCAATCTTTCGATAACATCGGGACGGTCATCCAGTCGTACCTCTACCGGTCGGAAGATGATATCAAACGTGTCGGACGCTTCGAGACGAATCTCCGGATCGTCAAAGGGGCATACAAAGAACCGGCAACGGTTGCGTTCCCAGAGAAGGAAGACGTCGACCATAACTACATCAAGCTCGTGAAGTTACAATTATCACTCGGAAACTATGCTGCCGTCGCAACACATGACGATGCGATGATCGAGCAAGTCATCCGTCACGCTAAAGAAAATGGGATCGAAAAAGACCAGTTCGAATTCCAGATGTTATTTGGTATCCGGGTCGAGCGTCAACTCGAACTCGTCAAACAAGGCTATAAAGTCCGTGTCTACGTTCCTTATGGACGTGACTGGTACGGTTACTTCATGCGCCGCTTAGCAGAACGACCGGCAAACGTTGCCTTCGTTCTCAAAGGAATGGTCAAAGGATAAGAAGAGAAGGCGATGCAACGTTGCATCGTCTTTTTTTGATTCAGAGAGGAGAGGACAGAATGGCATGCACAGAACAAGAATTAAAGGAACTGCTACAACAAGACGCGAGTGTAACGCCTGCATTACTCGATGAGTTACTTCTACATATCGGTTCGACGGATTCTGAGTTACGGGATGGATTGATCTATCCGCAGTTAGCGACCTACATCGCATCAGAATCCTTTACGATAGAAGACACCAATCGAATTTTCGATTTTATTTTAAGCGGGCATGGATTGATGTATAGAATGGGAACAGCGGACACAACAGCTGTTCTGACGCGATCATTTTCAGCATTAGCACTCGCTGAATTGTTAGTGATGGACAAAACCCGACACTTATTGACGCAAAGTCAGTTGGATCGGCTGTCCACTTACTTACAAACCTATTTGGAGCAAGAAAAGGATGTCCGTGGATTCATTGACGGAATGGGGTGGGCACACAGCATGGCACATATCGCGGATGTTTATGCGGTTTGGTTTACGGACCCAGCGAGTCGTCCGCAGGAGGAGCTCGGAGCGATTGATGCGATGATTCGTCAGTTGATCCGATCCGATTATCTCTATGTCGATGAAGAAGCGGACCGGATGGTGACGGCGTGGTTGCAAGCTTGTCGTCATGGACTGTCGGAAGACGTCCTATTACAACGAATCGAACGTAATATTAAGGAGTGGCTTGAGAGTGACGTGACATGGGGAGATGCGGAGTGGACGACGTATCGTAACGTTAAACAGATGCTACAGACACTCTATTTCCGACTGAAATGGGAAGAACAATCGGATCTTGTCTTAATTGAAGAGTGGTTGCGACAGGTACATCAGCGAACGCACGGAGGATAAAGCATAGTATACCGGACGTCCCTATCATCTTCGCTTTCCTCAGGCGGGAAGTAAGCCGCGGCATCTCACATTTCATGTGATTTGCCGGGTCTTCCTCTTCCCTGACGGAAGCATGGTTCATGCTTCCTTTTCCTGTAGGAGTCGAAGATGCCCGGTTCGTCCTAAATGAACTCACATCAAAAGCGATCGAATTCCGTCAATGGAATCGATCGCTTTTAGTATTGAATACGTTCAACCTCCTCACATGTCTTTACCCGACTCCTACAAGAAAAAGCGCGACGTTTTATCGCGCTGTCAGAGACAATCAAGACCCGGATTCGTCATCCGAAGGATGAGGAAGACTGGCTTGTGTCTAGCTTGAGGAAAGCGGGTGAAAGGACAGTGAGGTTAGCAACGTTGTAGTAAGACTCGATTTATATCAAGGATACAAAACATTCGCCGCAATAAAAATTCCAACAAATAATAGTGCAACTAATAAAACAGCCGTCTGTGGATGGAATCGTTTTTCTTCGAATCGACGAAATAATACCCGTTCTCCTAAGGCCTGTGTACCAACGAATACAACCATGAAGAAAATATAGAATTGCCACTTTTCGAAAATACCAAGCTCTTGTACGTAAAATAAAAAGAAGATGGAAATCACACCTAAAATTGAAGTGAAAAAACGACTATATGACATACTTATCTTTCCCTCGCAGCTGTCGTCTGAAAAGCAAACAAACACGAGAAAGCATGTGCTTGATCAAGTAACCGATGCCCCGTCATGACGGCGCCTTCCTTTTGGATGACCGCTTCATCAAGCAACGTCCAGCCCCGTTCTTTTGCTAATTGCAACAGTTCCCACGGCATCATCGTATTCCCCATCGCGACTTCCTCACCATACAGACGACGATAAGCAAGTTGCCGCGGAGCAGCTGTCGGACCAAGTAGACTGATGACGACAAGTGGGGCGACGCGTTCGATTTCTTCTAAAACCTTTACGGGACGTGTCGACCATTCGAGTGAGTTAACGGCAAGGACGACGTCAAACGCATGATCGGCGAACGGCAATGCTTCACCCGTTCCAACGATGAACGTCTGCTCGGGTGACTTCTCACGGGCGATTCGGATCATCTCGTCTGAGACATCGAGTCCGACTGTCTGAAAGTCCGGTGTCAGTAAGCGACAGGCTGCCCCATCACCGCAACCGAGATCAAGCAAACGACCACCGGTGATCGTTTTTCGTAAGAACGGCAAAACGGTTTTCCGACTGCCGTTCGTCCACATATCGTCAGCGCGATCCGCCCAGTCAGCGGCTTTTTGATTCCATACATGCTCGGTTTGACTCATTTCTATCCACTCCTTTTTATCAGTCTAACAGGAAAATTTGTCCATTGACTGATTTTTTATTGCTACTGAATCATTATTCATTTATGATGAAGATGTAGAAGAAGCACACGAAAGTCGTTCGGCTTCTTTTTTTGTCAGTATAATGAATGGTTGTTCATTCAATTTAAACTCAGGGGGTACATCATGGCGAGTCAAATCGGTCAGCCGACCACAATCCAGTTGACGAAACACATCCAATTCGCCGTCATCATCGGTTCAGGGGTGATGGGTGCAGGCATTGCGGCACATCTTGCGAATGCTGGCATACGGACATTGATGCTTGATATCGTACCAAAAGAACTTACGGCACAAGAAGAGAAGAAGGGCTTGACGCTGAGTGATCCGCGCGTCCGTTCCCGCATCGCGCGCGATAACCGCGAAAAACTCTTGAAACAAAATCCAGCACCACTCGCGTCGAAAAAATTGATTGACTTCATCGAGGTCGGAAACTTAGAAGACGACTTAGAGCGTCTGAAAGAAGCGGACTGGATCGTCGAAGTCGTTGTCGAACGACTCGATGTCAAACAACAATTGTTTAAAACGATCGAACCGTTCATTCGGGAAGACGCAATCGTCAGCTCGAACACATCAGGCATTTCGATTGAAGCGATGCGTGAAGGGCGTTCGGAATCATTTAACCGTCGTTTCCTCGGGACACACTTCTTTAACCCACCACGTTATCTGAAGTTACTTGAGTTGATTCCAACGTCAGACACGGATCCGAGTGTCGTTGACTTCATGAAACAATTCGCTGAGGAACGACTTGGGAAAGGTGTCGTCATTGCGAAGGATACACCGAACTTCATCGGTAACCGAATCGGGACATACGGTCTCCTCGTGACGATGGATGAGATGAAAAAAGGTGGCTATTCAATCGGGGAGGTCGATTCGGTCACAGGTCCACTCCTTGGTCGCCCAGGGTCAGCAACATTCCGGACACTCGACGTCGTCGGCATCGACACGTTCGTCCATGTTGCGAACAACGTCTATGACTTGTTGCCAGAAGGCGAAGAGAAGGAGACGTTCGCGGTCCCGGCTGAGATGCGTCGCCTTGTCGAACAAGGATCACTCGGTGCGAAGACGGGTCAAGGCTTCTATAAGAAAGTCGGAAAACAGATCCTTGAACTTGATCTCGAAACATTCGAGTACGTCGAAAAGAAAGCGCTTACTGAAGCGTCGATCGGACAAGCCAAAGCACTTCCAGGCGCAAAAAATAAACTGAAAGCCGTCGTCTTTGCGCAAGATCGTGTCGGCGCCTTACTCTGGCCGATCCATGCGAAAACATTGCTCTACTCGGCTCAGCTGACTGGAGAAATCGCAGACGACATCAAAGCGATCGATGAAGCGATGAAATGGGGCTTCGGTTGGAAGATGGGACCGTTCGAGACATGGGACGCACTCGGTGTCGAGAAGACGGTCGCGAAGATGAAACAAGACGGTTACGCAGTACCGGCATGGGTCGATGAGATGCTCGCAGCAGGAAAAACGAGCTTCTATGATGCGTCCGGTCGTCATTATGACGTTGCAACGAAAGACTACGTTGGAGCAACGGTCAATCCGAAGGAAATCCGTCTCCGTGATGTACGGAAGTCAAACGGTGTTTTACTAGAGAACAACGGGGCGCGCTTGCTTGATATCGGCGACGATGTTGCGGTGCTCGAGTTCACATCGAAGAGCAATGCAATCGGTGTCGACATCATGCAGATGATCGAACAGTCGGTCGATCTCGTTGAGAAAAATCACCGTGGTCTCGTCATCGCGAACGATGGCAAGAACTTCTGTGTCGGTGCAAACCTAGCGATGATGCTGATGGAAGCGGAAGATGAGAACTGGTTCGAGCTCGACTGGATCATCAACAAGTTCCAACAATCGATTCAAAAGATTCGTTACGCATCACGTCCGATCGTCGCTGCGCCGCAAGGAATGACGCTTGGTGGCGGTACGGAGATCTCGCTTCCGGCAGCTCGTCTGCAAGCCGGGCTTGAAACGTACATGGGTCTCGTCGAAGTCGGTGTCGGTCTAATTCCGGGAGGCGGCGGAAACGTCAATACGTATCGTCGACTGTTAGAAAACACACCAGACGGACTCGTTAATATCGAGAAAGCAGCACAAAAGACGTTCGAAAACGTCGCAATGGCAAAAGTCTCAAAATCAGCCTTTGAAGCACGCGAACTCGGATATGTCCGCTCTGTTGATCAGATCTCGATGAACCGGGATCACTTGACGTATGATGCGAAACAACTCGTCCTTGAACTGGACCGGACCGGCTACACGGCACCAGCGAAAGCGAAGATTCCAGTCGTCGGTCGTGCGGGGAAAGCGACGCTTGAACTCGCAACACGCGAAATGTTCTACGGCGGTTATATCTCGGAACACGATTTGAAAATCGCAAGTAAACTCGCACACGTCATCGCCGGCGGAAACGTCGCCTTCGGTAGCCACGTCGATGAACAATATATGCTCGACATCGAACGGGAAGCATTCTTGAGCCTGATCGGTGAGATGAAGACACAACAACGGATGCAGCACATGCTCGTCAAAGGCAAGCCGCTTCGTAACTGAGGACTGGGGGGATTCGGATGAAGGAAGCAGTAATCGTCGCCGGTGCACGAACACCGGTCGGAAAAGCAAAAAAGGGCGCATTCAAATCGATGCGCTCGGATGAATTAGCAGGCATCGCCATCCAGGAAACGTTGAAACGGTCCGGTTACACGGGAGCGGTCGATGACGTCATTCTCGGATGTGCCTTGCCGGAAGCGGAACAAGGCATGAACATCGCCCGTTACGCTTCGGTCCTCGGTGGATTATCACACGAGGTACCGGCGATCACGATCAACCGGTATTGCTCAAGTGGACTACAATCGATCGCTGACGCAGCGATGAAAATCATGACGGGGCAAGCAACTGCGGTCGTCGCTGGTGGACTCGAATCAATGAGTCAAGTCCCGATGCCAGGTCACGTCGTCCGACCTAATCCGTCAATCGTCGACACGGCACCGGAATATTACATGAGCATGGGGCACACAGCGGAGCAAGTCGCTGCGACCTACAATGTCTCACGGGAAGATCAAGATGCGTTTGCGTTGAAGAGTCACCAAAAAGCGGCAGCAGCAATCGCGGCTGGTAAGTTTGCTGACGAAATCGTTCCGGTAACGGTGACGGAACAATTCGTCAATGATGAATTGAAAATCGAAGAGAAGACATTCGTCGTCGAACACGATGAAGGTGTTCGCCCGGATTCGTCACCGGAAGGTCTCGCGAAACTTCGCCCAGCGTTCCGCCTCGGCGGCAGCGTCACAGCAGGGAACTCTTCGCAGACGTCAGACGGTGCGGCAGCTGTCCTCGTCATGGAACGGGAAGAAGCAGAACGCCAAGGGTTACAGATTCTCGGAAAGTTCAAGTCGTTTGCGGTCGGTGGTGTCCGTCCGGAAGTGATGGGAATCGGACCGGTCGTCGCGATTCCGAAAGCACTTGAACTCGCAGGCATCACGCTTGAAGACGTCGGATTGATCGAGTTGAACGAAGCGTTCGCATCGCAGTCGCTCGGTGTCATCCGCGAGCTTGGATTAAACGAAGACATCGTCAACGTCAACGGTGGAGCGATCGCCCTCGGTCACCCACTCGGTTGTACAGGAACAAAACTCACATTGACGCTCTTGCATGAAATGAAACGTCGGAATGTCCAGTATGGTGTCGTCTCGATGTGTATCGGTGGCGGAATGGGCGCAGCAGGTGTATTCGAATTAGTTGAAGGAGGAACAGGACAATGAGCCAAACGACAAACGAATTAATCAAAGGTGGCAGTTTCGTATTAGATGAGTTAGCACCAGAACGTCTCTTCACACCAGAGGATTTCTCGGAAGAACACAAAATGGTCGGTGACATGACAGCGAAGTTCGTCGAAGATCGTGTCGTTCCTGTCCTTGACCGAATCGAAAAACACGAGTTCGAATTATCAGTCGGTCTCCTCCGTGAAGCAGGCGAGCTTGGTCTACTCGGTGCAGACGTTCCGGAAGCATATGGCGGCTATCAGATGGATAAGATTTCGTCTTCGATCATTACGGAAAAGTTCGCACGGGGTCGTTCATTCGCCCTCAGCTACGGCGCACACGTCGGAATCGGTTCGTTGCCGATCGTCTTCTTCGGTAACGAAGAGCAAAAGCATAAATACTTGCCGAAACTCGCTTCAGGGGAGTGGATTGCTTCGTACGCGTTGACGGAACCAGGCTCTGGTTCGGATGCTCTTGGTGCTAAAACGACGGCTGTCTTGAACGAAGCTGGTACGCACTACATCTTGAACGGTGAAAAACAATGGATCACGAACGCTGGTTTTGCAAGCTTGTTCGTTGTCTACGCAAAAATTGACGGTGACAAGTTCACCGCCTTCCTCGTCGAAGGATCGTATCCAGGCGTCTCGACAGGCGTCGAGGAACAAAAGATGGGAATCAAAGGATCATCGACACGGACGTTGATCTTACAAGATGCAGAAGTACCAGTCGATAACGTCCTCGGTGAGATCGGACGCGGTCACGTCATCGCCTTTAACATCTTGAACGTCGGTCGTTATAAATTAGCTGTTGGTGCTGTCGGTTCGTCAAAACGGGCGATTGATCTCGCAGTCCAGTACTCGAATGAACGGAAACAGTTCAAGACACCGATCAGCTCGTTCCCATTGATTCAAGAAAAACTCGCGACGATGGCAGCACAGACGTATGCGATGGAAAGTTCAGTCTACCGGACGGGTGGTCTGTTCCAAGACAGTCTCGATCAGTTGTCAGAAGAAGAGAGCAAGGACGGTAAGAAAATCGCCGATGCAATCGCGGAGTACGCGATTGAATGCTCGATGAACAAAGTCTTTGCTTCGGAAACATTTGATTACGTCATCGATGAAGCGGTCCAGATCCACGGCGGTTATGGCTTCATGGCAGAATATGAAGTCGAGAACATGTACCGTGATTCACGGATTAACCGGATCTTCGAAGGAACGAACGAGATCAACCGTCTCCTCGTCCCAGGAACACTGCTGAAGAAAGCGATGAAAGGCGAGCTGCCGTTGCTTGCGGAAGCACAGCGTCTACAACAAGAAGTGATGAGCTTCATGCCGACCGAAATCGGAACAGCACCACTTGATCGCGAACGCCACTTACTCGCGATGATGAAGAAGATCTTCTTGTTGACTGCCGGAACAGCGGTCCAGAAATACCAGGACAAACTCCAAGGCGAGCAAGAGATTTTAGCGAATACAGCCGACATCATGAGTGCGATCTATGCGCTCGAGTCAGCAATCGTCCGGACGGACAAAGCGATTGCCGACAAAGGAATCGAGAAGAGCGAACTGAAAGTCCGTTACACGGAAGTCTTCGCACAACAAGCGTTCGAAGCTGTCGAGCGTGACGCGAAAGAGACACTCTACGCGGCAGCAAGCGGCGACGAGCTCCGGATGTTGCTCTCAGCGCTGAAAAAATTCAGCCGTTACCAGCCGATCAACGTCATCGGTACGAAACGCGACATCGCAAAACGCCTCATCGAGTCAAACAAATATACGGTCTAAGTCAGGTTTACCGCTTCGCCTTTGCAGGGAAAATCTCTGTAAAGGCGAAGTTTTTGGTTGGAGGAGGAAAACGAGATGCGCCAAGAATTGGTTGAACTGCAATTTGCGATTGCCTACTATCAATCCCTTGAACGTTTGTCGCCGGAAGAATGGGATCTGCCGCTTGCGCTTAACAAGTGGACCGTCCTTGAGTGCGTCAGTCATCTGTATTTATGGGACCGGTTTTATTACGATCATGCCATCTCGAAATTACCGGATGAACCGTTGACGCTCGTCGAGACGGATTTTGATCAGTTCAATCGACTAGCGGTCGAATATGCGCATCATATTGATCCGCTCGCCTTATTGAAGAAAGCAATCAGCGTCCGGCGTGACATCGTCAATCACCTCGATCGTTTGTCTGACGAGCAATTTGAAGCGACCTATGAGGATTTTCGACCGCAAGCCTTCGTCGAGTCGTTCGTTGCCCATGACGCCCATCATCAAGATCAGATTGACGGGGCGCTCGCACGCTTGAAGCAGAAGTGATCCATCTGCTACTCTTGAAGGTGAGGTGAGGTGAGGAATATGACAAAAACAGTCACGATGTACGGCTATCCGAAATGTAGTACGTGCGTCAAAGCGAAAAAAGCACTCGAACAGCACGGTGTCGAAGTGGATTACAAACATATCGTCGAGGAAACACCATCTGCAACGACGATCCAGGAACTTCATCAAAAGAGTGGAGAGCCGTTGAAGAAATTCTTCAACACGAGCGGTCAATCGTATCGTTCGCAAGGGATCAAGGACAAACTTCCAGAGTTATCGGAAGACGAGCAATACAAGTTGCTCGCAAGTGATGGTATGTTGTTGAAGCGTCCGATCGTTACAGACGGGAAAGACGTCACGATCGGCTTCAAGGAAGAAATGTATCAAGGAAAATGGTATTAAGTTCAGAGTCGATTTTGGTATACTGAACACGTTAGTCCAAATTAGTCCACAGGGGGAATCGGAAATGAGTCAAGTAAAAGACAACTTACGCTATTCGGAAGAACATGAATGGGTCGAAGTATCAGGAAACAAGGCGCGCATCGGAATCACGGATTTCGCGCAACACGAACTCGGGGATATCGTCTTCGTCGAATTGCCTGAAGTCGGTGATACGATCACAGCAAACGAGCCATTCGGTTCAGTCGAGTCGGTCAAGACAGTCTCGGAATTATATGCACCGATCTCTGGTAAAGTCGTTGCCATCAACGAAAATCTTTCAGATTCCCCAGAACTCGTCAACGAGTCACCATTCGAAGGCGCTTGGATGGTCGACATCGAAATCGAAGATGCATCGCAAGTCGAAGCATTGATGGATGCTGCAGCATACAAATCGATGATCAACGAGTAATACTTAACGAAAAGAGAGTGAACGAGGCGCTTGCGTTTCGTCCGCTCTCTTTTTTTTGTATACTGACGACAGATACCACGAAGAAAGGAGCGACCGTCATGCAAGAGGTCACGACCGTCCCGGAAAACGGGCTATTGTATGTCTATGCACCGATGTGCGGGACATGCGCCATCGCGGAACGTATGCTCGATATCGTCGAAGCGACGGAATCAGGTCAATCGATTCAGAAGGCGAACGGGAATTTCATTCCGGATTTTTTAGAAGAAGCCCGTGTCATGAGTGTTCCTGCGTTGTTGCGAATTGAAGAAAATCAAGTCGTAGAGCGACTTTATGCTTTCCAGTCCGTTCAAAACGTCTTTGCTTTCTGTCAAGAACGGTAAGAGAAGTCCGATTGGATTTTTCTTTTTGTTAAATTGTCGGAATATTTACAATAATCCGTTGACAACGCAGAAATATGAATGGTATATTCATAACAACTTCTAGAAATGCATTATAGGAAGTCTAGCAGAGATGATCGTTCAATACGATTCAAGTCCTGAACCCTTTCTCCCATCCTAAGCCGGTGTATTGTTTCCCCTTAAGTCGTCCCCCAAAGACGAAGCGGTGCAATGAACGGGTGGTGGATCGAAAGGACCGATCAGGAAGTGAACGTAAGCTGGCGATCATGTCGAACAGGCGCCGTCCTCCACGCGGAAGAGCGAACAATTCCGAATGGAGCTGGGTTTTCCTTCGTAGCATTTCTAACCACATTATTCGTGTTGTCGGTTCGCCGGCAACGCCTTTTTTTGTTTTCTGGAAGTTTTTTGAGCCGGTCGCTTGCCAGGATAGAATCTCCTTGCTACAATGCGAATAAGGAAAATTACTTTAATTCATATCCGATTACTCGGAATTAACTGGTGAGATGGAGGACGACAAGGCATGACAGTACGTTTTATGGATGTTTTCACAGAATGGGCATCGACGTATGACGAGACAGTAACCGGACACGATCCGGAGTATAAAGAGGTTTTTCGTCGATACGATGAGATTTTGGATACAGTAGCGGATAAAGCGCAGTCGCCGGTCATTGAATTCGGAGCAGGCACAGGGAACCTGACACAACGTCTTCTGGCACGTCACGACGCCGTACTCGCCGTCGAACCAAGTCCGGAGATGCGGGCAATCCTGACGGAAAAGATTCCGTCACTTGATGTACAAGACGGTCACTTCCTCTCGTTCGAAGCGAAGGAAGCACGCAGTTTTGTTTCGACGTATGCGTTTCATCATCTAACAGATGAGGAAAAGGGAGAAGCGATCGAACTGATGGCATCACATTTACCGGCAGACGGAAAAATCGTCTACGCGGATACGATGTTCGTCTCAGAAGAGGCACGCCTGCAAACGATTCGTGAAGCACGTGCTCAAGGGTTCGACGCGTTAGCGGAAGATCTCGAACGCGAGTTCTACCCGTTGATTCCAGTCATGGAAGAATTGTTTACAGCACGAGGATTCACTGTTAAATTTATACAATACAATCACTTCGTCTGGCTCGTAGAAGCCGAGAAAATGGGGGAATAAATCATGGCACTTCAAAAAATGAACGTCGAAAGCTTTAACCTGGATCATACGAAAGTCAAAGCACCTTATATCCGCGTCGCGGGTTATAAAGAAGGTAAAGTCGACCAAGTCGTCAAATACGATATCCGTTTCACGCAACCAAACGTTGAGCAAATGCCGATGCGTGCGATGCACACACTCGAGCACTTACTTGCTGAAAACATCCGTAACTACTCGGATGATGTCATCGATGTCTCGCCGATGGGATGCCAAACAGGTTTCTACATGGCGATGATGAACTTCGACTCGGTCGAAAAAATGAGCGAACTCGTTGAGAAGACGTTGAAAGACGTCCTCGCAGCAGAAGAGATTCCAGCGCAAAACGAAGTCCAATGTGGATTTGCGAGCGCACATGACCTCAAAGGAGCGAAGCACTATGCCGAGAAAATGCTTGCCGGTCGTGATGAATGGGACATCGTCTTCGGATGATCGCGAACAACGTCCGCGACCTCGTCGGAAACACACCACTCTACGAGATCACTTCATTCGATTTGCCTGCTGGTACGCGCATTTTGGCGAAGCTCGAATGGATGAACCCTGGGGGCAGCGTCAAAGACCGCCTTGGCATTCAACTCGTTGATGCAGCAATCGAAAACGGACATGTGACACCAGGCGGTACGATCATCGAGCCGACAGCCGGGAATACCGGCATCGGCTTGGCGCTCGCCGCTAAAAAATACGATCTCCAAGTCATCTGTGTCGTTCCGGAAAAATTCAGTCAGGAAAAGCAGACGTTGATGCGGGCACTCGGCGCAACCGTCGTCAACACACCGACTGAACTCGATATGCAAGGGGCCATCGACCGGGCAAAAGAACTCGGTCAAGAAATTCCGAATAGTTACGTTCCGTTACAATTCGAAAACGAAGAGAACCCAGTCACGTATCAGCGGACACTCGGTCCTGAGCTGATTGCGGACTTGCCGCACATCGACTGGTTCGTTGCCGGTTGTGGTTCAGGTGGTACGTTCGCCGGAACAGCGGACTTCTTAAAACAACGTCTCGGTACAAAAGCAGCAATCGTTGAACCGGAAGGCTCCGTCTTAAATGGTGGTCCAGCCGGTCCGCATAAGACAGAAGGTATCGGTACAGCGAAATGGCCAAGCCTCGTTCCGCGTGAACTCGTTGATGAGATTCATACGATTTCTGACCGCGATGCATTTGACGCGGTTCATACACTCGCTGCTCGCGAAGGATTACTCGTTGGTAGTTCAGCAGGTGCAGCGCTCGTTGCTGCGCTTGATATCGCAAAGCGTCACCCCGGCAGTACGATCGTCACCGTCTTCGCAGACAGTGCCGAACGCTATTTAAGCCAACAAATCTTTGAAAAGGTGGACGAAACTCATGCGTAAGAAGACAGCATTGATTCATGGAGGAACAGGTGTCGATCGGGCAACAGGAGCCGTCACACCTCCAATCTATCAAACAAGCACATACAAGCAGGATAAAATCGGTCAACTTAAGGACGGATACGAATACTCACGGACAGCGAACCCGACACGGACGAGCATCGAACGATTGATTGCGGATCTCGAGGGCGGCGCACGTGGTTTTGCGTTCGGTTCTGGGATGGCAGCGATCCATGCCGTCTTCCACTTGCTTGAGTCTGGCGACCACATCGTCATGACGGATGACGTCTACGGTGGTACGTTCCGCTTGATGCAACGCGTCTTACCGAAGTTCAACATCCAAGTGACATTCGTCGATACGACGGATCTTGCGGCAACGGAAGCAGCGATCCAAGACAACACGAAGATAGTCTACGTCGAAACACCGACGAACCCGTTGTTGAAAGTTACGGACATTGAAGCAATCGCAACAATCGCCAAACGTCACGATCTTAAACTCGTCGTCGACAACACGTTCGCGACACCATACCATCAACAACCACTCGCACTTGGTGCAGACATCGTCTTGCACAGTGCGACGAAATACATTGGCGGACATTCGGACGTCGTCGCTGGACTTGTCGTCGTCAAAGATGATGCGCTCGGCGAAGAGCTGCACTTCATTCAAAACTCGACAGGCGGCGTGCTTGGACCGCAAGACAGCTTCTTGCTCGTCCGTGGTCTTCGTACACTCGGTATCCGGATGGATGCGATCGAAGAGACAGCACATGATCTCGTTGCGTTCCTACAAGCGCAAGACATCGTCTCGAACATCTTCTACCCAGGACTTGCATCGCATCCTGGTCACGACATCCAAGCGAAACAAGCGACTGGATTTGGTGGGATGATCAGCTTTGATGTCGGTTCAGCAGCGAACGCAGAAAAACTCGTCGAGGCGACACACTTCTTCACACTCGCTGAGAGTCTTGGTGCCGTCGAGAGTCTGATTTCGGTGCCTGCACGGATGACGCACGCGTCGATCCCAGCAGAACGTCGGGCAGAACTCGGCATCACGGACGGTCTCGTTCGGATTTCAGTTGGACTTGAGGATGCGGAAGATTTGAAAGAAGACTTAACACGTGCTTTCACGTTCCTCGAAAAAGTTTCTGAAAAAACTGTTTGACAACAAAAATAACCCCTGCTAATATTCAGAATATATTCTACAAACTTAATACCGAAACTCTTATCGAGAGTGGTGGAGGGACTGGCCCGATGAAACCCGGCAACCGCGGATCTAATCCGAAGTGGTGCTAATTCCAGCAGACAAAAGTCTGGGAGATGAGAGCAAATGGTTTTGTGTACTGAAAAGTGCGCGCGTTTGCTCTAAAACGCGCGCACTTTTTTTATTTTAGGAGGGACAGTTGTGATTCGTTTACAAGACGTAGGAAAGATTTATCGCTCAAAGCGCGGAGCGGTCGAAGCCGTCGCGAATGTCGATCTGACAATCGAGCGCGGTGAAATTTTTGGAATAATCGGTTATTCCGGAGCAGGGAAATCGACCCTGATCCGATTACTGAATATGCTCGAAGCACCAACGAGTGGTTCGATCCAAATCGATGGTGTTGAAATGACATCACTAAAACCTAAGGAATTACGAGGCGTCCGCAAGAATGTCTCGATGGTCTTCCAACACTTCAACTTACTATGGTCACGGACGGTTGAAGAGAACATCATGTTCCCACTCGAGCTCGGTGGCTTCCCGAAAGCACACCGCAAGGAACGGGTCGCGGAACTGATCCAACTCGTTGGTTTGGACGGACGCGAAAAAGCCTATCCGTCACAATTATCCGGTGGTCAAAAACAACGTGTCGGTATCGCTCGGGCACTGGCATCGAACCCGGACGTTCTCTTATGTGACGAGGCAACAAGTGCACTCGATCCGAAGACGACGGACTCAATCCTTGAGTTACTCGTCGACATCAATGAAAAACTGAAACTGACGATCGTCTTGATCACACACGAGATGCACGTCATTCAAAAAATCTGTCACCGGGTCGCCGTCATGGAAGCCGGTAAAATCGTCGAGCAAGGACCGGTCGCAGAAGTCTTCCGTCATCCGAAGCAAGCGATGACGAAGGAATTCGTCAAACAATTGACGTCGCCGTCGGAGAACGAGTTAACGTTCGCGAAACTACGCGAACGGTACCCAACCGGAAAAATCGTTCAGTTGACGTTCGTCGGATCGACAGCAGAAAGCCCGATCCTCGCGGAAGTCATGAAGGATTCGCCGGTCCTGTTCAATATCATCGGCGGAAACGTCGGTCAATCACAGGAAGGGGCACTCGGTACACTGTTCATTCAGTTGATCGGGGAAACAGAAGCAACACAAGCGGTCATCACGAAGCTTCAAGCCAGTGATGTTGAAGTGGAGGTGGATCACCGATGATTTCATTCTTTGACAATCTAGATTGGGACATGGTGTGGGAAGCGACAGGCAGTACCGTCTATATGACGGCAATCGCTGGGGTTTCGACATTCGTCCTCGGTTTGATCATTGGTTTACTATTGTATGCGACAAACGAAGAGTTATTGTTCAAGAATCGGGCGTTCTATTCAGTGTTGAGCTTGGTCGTCAACGTCTTCCGTTCGATTCCGTTCATCATCTTACTGATTTTATTGATTCCATTTACGACGGCAATCGTCGGTTCGTTCCTCGGACCAACGGCAGCACTACCGGCACTGATCTTCGGTGCTGCACCATTTTACGGTCGGATGGTTGAACTCGCGTTACGCGAAGTCGATAAAGGTGTCATCGAGGCAGCCGAATCGATGGGCGCGACGAAGTTCCAGATCATCTATAAAGTCTTAATCCCGGAAGCGTTGCCTGCCATCGTTTCTGGTATCACGGTCACACTCGTCTCACTTGTCGGTTATACGGCAATGGCCGGAGTAGTCGGCGGAGGTGGACTTGGGGACATGGCCTTCATCGAAGGATTCCAGCGTTCTCAAAACGATGTCATCGTCATTGCGACACTCTTAATCTTAGCGATCGTCTTCGTCATCCAAATCATTGGTGACTTGCTGATCCGCGCAATCGATAAACGTTAATTCGAAACTTAATCATATTGGAGGAATCATTCATGAAAACTTGGAAAAAATTCGTAGGTACTGCTGCTGTATCCGTCTTAGCTATTAGCCTTGCTGCATGTGGCGAAAAATCATCAGGATCAGGTAGCGACGACAAAACACTCGTCGTTGGTGCTTCGAACGTACCGCACGCTGAGATTCTTGAGCACGTCAAAAAAGAATACGAAGCAAAAGGTTACAAGCTTGAAATCAAGAAGTTCCAAGATTACGTACTTCCGAACAAAGCGCTCGCTTCAAAAGAAATCGATGCGAACTACTTCCAGCACGTACCGTATCTCGAGCAACAAGAGAAAGAAAACAAATCATATAAGTTCGCGAACGCAGGTGGCGTCCACGTTGAACCACTCGGTATTTACTCGAAGAAATACAAGTCACTCGATAAGTTACCAAACGGTGCAACGATCTTAACGAGCTCAAACGTCGCGGAACGCGGTCGTGTCTTGACGTTCCTTCAAAATGAAGGATTGATCAAGCTTAAAGACGGTAAAACGACAGATGCACAACTCGGTGATATCGCGGAGAACCCGAAGAAACTCAAGTTCAAGACGAACATCGAAGCATCACTTCTTCCGCAAGCTTACAAAAACAATGAAGGCGACGCCGTCCTCATCAACACGAACTATGCGATCGATAACGGTCTGAACCCATTGAAAGACGCGATCGCTTCAGAAGATGAGTCTTCACCATACGTCAACATCATCGTTACACGTGATGGCGATGAAAAAGACAAGCGTGTCACAGCACTTCTTGACGTTCTGCACGAAAAGAAAAACCAAGATTGGATCCTCGACAAGTACAAAGGTGCGGTCGTTCCAGTCAGCAAATAAGTTCACCGAAGCCGGCATCCTTCCTATATAATGGAAGGATGCTTTTCATTTGTCTGAAACAGGGGTTAGGGGGAATCATATGCAACGCATACGTCAACTGCATCCGTTGACACTCGGGGTCTTGTTCGGGACGTTTTTCTCACGTCTCGGAACGTTCATCACGATGCCGTTCTTCGCCATCTACATGACGACCGTCCTGAAATTTGATCCTGTCGATGTTGGCTGGGTACTCAGTATCTCGGCGATCGCCAGTCTCGTCATGAGTTTCATCGGCGGCACCTTGTCGGACCGGTATGGTCGCCGGGCGATGATGCTTGCCGGAACGATCGGATTCGCGATCGTCTTCATTGCGCTGGCACAAGTCGAGACATTCTGGGCATTCTTTACGCTCAGTGCTTTGAACGGGGTCTGTCGTTCGATTTTTGAACCATCCGCCCGTGCCTTGATCAGTGATACGACGGACGAAGCGAACCGATTGTTCGTCTTCAATATCCGTTACGCGATGATCAACATCGCAGCAGCGATCGGACCGGGAATTGCTTTACTGCTGAGTGCGGGAAACACGTCCGCGACGTTTTACATCACGGCGTTCGTCTATATCGTGTACGGGGTGATGATTGGTATCTTATTCAAACGTCATCCAATCACCGAGACGTATGGTGGGAAAAAGGTGTCATTCGGAGCAACGGTTCGTCTGTTGCGGACGGATATCGCCTTTACGCTGGCACTTGCCGGCATCATCTTCGGGGTTTTTGGCTACAGTCAGTTCAACTCGACCTTGCCACAGTTCTTGACGGAGACGTCACTCCTTGAAGGTGGGAAGACACTCTATGCGATCTTAATCACGATCAATGCGATCACCGTCTTGATCGTCCAATATCCGATCATGAAGTTTGGTGTCAAGACGTCACCACTCGTCTCGATCACGACTGGGATTGCGACTGTTGCGATCGGATTGTTCATCATGGGAAATGCGAACGCGATCTGGTTGATGATCGTCGCGATGTTCATCTTCACGTGCGGGGAAGTCATGATGTTCACGATGACCGACATCTTGACCGATCGGTTCGCGAAGCCAGAATTACGGGGCAGTTATTTCGGGGCGATGGGCTTGACGTCGATCGGACAATCAATCGGTCCGATCGCCGGAGGACATTTGTTAAGTTTATATGGAGCGGACCGTCCGTTACCGATTTTCGGGATATTAGCGGGCTTGACATTATTCGGAATACCACTGCTCTTACTGTCACAACGGATTCATCGGGCTTCGACGATCGATGAACTGGAGGAACCGGTGAAACTTTCGAATGATTCTCAACAAAACGCATGATTTTGAGAAAAATCAGCGAGCGATGACGCTTGAATAATACGCGATGTTTCTTTAAGATTAGAATGATACTAAATTAGTAACGCTCGTGTTCTGAATCGTCAGTCACGAAATGAATAGATGGAGGGATTCTAACATGAAGGCTTCACACTTGAAGATTGAAGATCTACACGTCGCGATCGACGGCAAGGAAATCTTGAAAGGCGTCAACTTGGAAATCAAAGGCGGGGAAATCCACGCGGTCATGGGACCAAACGGGACAGGTAAATCAACACTCGCATCAGCATTGATGGGTCACCCATCGTACGAAGTGACATCTGGTTCAGTCACACTCGACGGCGAAGACGTCCTCGACATGGAAGTCGATGAGCGCGCACAAGCGGGTATGTTCCTCGCAATGCAGTACCCAAGCGAAATCAGTGGTGTCACGAACTCCGACTTCCTTCGTTCAGCGATCAACTCGCGTCGTGAAGAAGGCGATGAAATCTCACTCATGAAGTTCATCCGTGAGCTTGATTCACAAATGGGTCTTCTCGAGATGCCTTCAGAAATGGCACACCGTTACCTCAACGAAGGTTTCTCTGGTGGAGAAAAGAAACGTAACGAAATTCTTCAGATGATGATGCTTAAACCAGCGATCGCGATTCTTGATGAAATCGATTCAGGTCTTGATATCGATGCATTGAAAGTCGTCGCAAAAGGTGTCAACGAAATGCGTTCACCTGAATTCGGCTGCTTGATCATCACGCACTACCAACGTCTCTTGAACTATATCGAGCCAGACTTCATCCACATCATGATGGGCGGAAAAATCGTCATGTCTGGTGGTAAAGAACTCGCACACCGTCTCGAAGCAGAAGGTTATGACTGGGTTAAAAAAGAACTCGGCATCGAAGACGTCGAAATCGAAACAAAAGCGTAAGACGAGGGAGGAAGCATGATGACTGTAGAACTGAATCTTGCAGTAAATCGCGAGGCAGTGGCAGAACGTGCGACTCGCTTAGGGGAACCATCTTGGATGGTCGCAAAGCGTCAAGACGCGCTTGATCTTGCCCCAACGCTCGCATTGCCAAAAGTAGAAAAAATCAAGATTGAAGGCTGGAACTTCACAGAAGGTACGACGGAACTCGAAACCGTCACTGGTCTTTCTTCAGATATCGAAGCATTGATCGGCGAAAACCGTGATCACATGCTCGTCACGCGTAACGGACAACTCGTTCACGCGCAAAACAGTGAAGCGGCGAACGGCGTCATCTTCACGACGCTCGAAGACGCATTAAAACAACACCCGGAACTCGTCGAGAAGTACTTCATGACGGAAGGCGTTCAAGTCAACGAAGATCGTCTTGCGGCATTAAACGCAGCACTTCGTAACGGCGGTACGTTCCTTTATGTACCAAAAGGCGTCAAGCTTTCTGTACCGATGCAAGCGATTTACACGCTTGAGCAATCAGGCGCAGCACTTTACCATCACGCGATCATCGTCGCAGACGCTGACAGCGAATTGACGTATATCGAGAACTTCGTCTCTTACGGTGACGAAGCGCATAACGTCAACGTCGTCACAGAAGTCTTCGTTGAAGACAACGCAAAAGTCCTCTTCGGTGGTGTCGACACGTTATCGAAAGGTGCCATCACGTATATGAACCGTCGTGGTGTCGTCAAACAAGGCGCGAAGCTCGAATGGGCACTCGGTCACATGAATGACGGTCACACGGTTACAGAAACAAAAACACACCTCGTCGGAAACGATTCGTTCTCAGATACGAAAGCCGTTACGGTCGGTCGTGGAGAGCAAAAACAAAACTTCAACGTCCGGACGGACCACTTCGGTAAAGGATCAGAAGGTTTCATCTTGATCCACGGTGTCCAAAAAGACGCAGCAACATCGATCTTCAACGGAACGTCGATGATCCATCACGGCGCTTCGAAATCAAACGGCGTTCAAACGGAACGTGTCCTCATGTTGTCTGAAAAGGCACGTGGTGATGCGAACCCGATCCTCTTGATCGATGAGGATGACGTCATGGCAGGACACGCGGCATCTGTCGGTCGTGTCGATGAACTACAACTCTACTACTTGATGAGCCGTGGCCTTTCACGGAAGGAAGCAGAACGCCTCGTCGTTCACGGATTCCTCCAGCCAGTCGTCTCGGAACTTGCGATTGACTCGGTGAAAGAACGTCTCGTTCAAGTCATCGAAGGGAAAGTAAACTAATATGGGAATCGATGCATCCATCCGCAATCATTTTCCGATCCTCGACCAACAGGTCAACGACCGGAAACTCGTCTATCTCGATAGTGCGGCCTCTTCGCAGAAGCCGCTCGTCGTCATCAATGCGATTGACGACTACTATAAGACGATTCATTCGAATGTGCACCGTGGCGTCCATACGCTCGGAACACGAGCGACGGATGCGTACGAAGGTGCGCGTGAGAACGTTCGTCGTTTCATCCAGGCGCAACACCATGAAGAAATTATCTTTACCCGCGGCACGACGACGGCGATCAACATCGTCGCGTCAAGCTACGGTATGGAGCATGTCGAAGAAGGCGATGAAATCGTCGTCACGTACCTCGAACACCATGCGAATCTCATTCCGTGGCAACAAGTCGCTAAACGCAAAAAAGCGAAGTTGAAATACGTTGATTTGACAGCGGATGGTCGCGTGACGGTCGAAGCGGTCGAAGCACAACTGTCTGACCGGACGAAAATCGTCGCGATGGCACACGTCTCGAACGTTCTCGGTACAATCAATCCGATCAAAGAAGTCGCGCGTCTTGCGCACGCTCGCGGTGCCGTCATGGTCGTCGATGCCGCGCAAAGTGCGCCACACCAACGGATTAATGTCACGGATCTCGACTGTGACTTCCTCGCTTTCTCCGCACACAAGATGTGTGGTCCGACAGGCGTTGGTGTCCTTTACGGGAAAAAGGCATTACTCAATGCGATGGAACCGGTTGAGTTCGGTGGCGAGATGATTGATTACGTTGGTCTTGAAGAATCGACGTTCAAACCGTCTCCATATCGTTTCGAAGCGGGTACGCCGATTATCGCTGGTGCCGTTGGTTTATCAGCAGCGATTGATTTCTTAGAAGAGATTGGTTTAGAGAACGTCGAAGCACACGAACGTGAACTCGCGCAGTACGCGATGGCACAAATGCGTGACATCGACGGACTCACGATCTACGGTCCGGAAGAACGCGTTGGACTCGTCACGTTCAATCTCGGTGATGTCCATGCACATGACGTCGCAACCGTCCTTGATATGCAGGGAATCGCGGTTCGCGCCGGTCATCACTGTGCACAGCCCCTGATGCGTTGGCTCGGAGCGAGCTCGACGGCTCGCGCTAGCTTCTATCTCTATAACACGAAAGAAGAGGTTGACGCACTCGTGACAGGACTTCGCCAAACGAAGGAGTATTTCAGTCATGGATTTTAACAATCTCGATCACTTGTATCGTCAAGTGATCATGGATCACTATAAAACTCCCCGAAATCGCGGTGCGATCGAGGGGGGCGTCACGATCGACATGAACAATCCGACGTGCGGCGATACGATTCGTCTCCAGCTCGCGATTGAAGACGATGTCGTCCGTGATGCGAAATTTGACGGGGAGGGCTGCTCGATCAGCATGGCGTCTGCTTCAATGATGACGCAACTCGTCAAAGGTAAGACTATCGAAGAAGCCTTACGACTCGCGGATATCTTTTCGGACATGGTCCAAGGAAAAGACTATGACGACGAATCGTTCGACCTCGGGGACGTCGAGGCACTCTCGGGTGTCACGAAATTCCCGGCACGGATCAAATGTGCGACACTTGCCTGGAAGGCGCTCGAACGCGGCGTAGAAGAAGGGAAGTAAACTTCGGTCACAAGCAAGTAAGAGGAGGAAATGAACATGGCAAAGAACATGCCGGAAATTGGCGATTATAAATATGGTTTCCACGATCGCGATATCTCGATCTTCCGTTCTGGACGTGGCTTGACGACTGAAGTCGTCGAAACGATCTCGAAAATGAAGGAAGAACCACAATGGATGCTTGATTTCCGTTTGAAATCACTTAAGATCTTCAACGAACAAGCGATGCCAGCGTGGGGTGGCGATCTCTCAGAATTGAACTTCGACGACATCACGTACTACGTCAAGCCGTCTGAACGGGCAGAAAAATCGTGGGATGAAGTACCAGAAGAAATCAAACGTACGTTTGACAAACTCGGTATCCCAGAAGCAGAGCAAAAATACTTGGCAGGTGTCTCGGCTCAGTACGAGTCAGAGGTTGTCTACCACAACATGAAAGAAGACCTCGAAGAAATCGGTGTCGTCTTCAAAGATACAGATACAGCGTTAAAAGAGAACGAAGATATCTTCCGTGAGTACTTCGGAAAATTAATCCCGCCAACAGACAACAAGTTCGCAGCTTTGAACACAGCGGTCTGGTCAGGTGGATCGTTCATCTACGTACCAAAAGGTGTTAAAGTCGATACGCCGCTTCAAGCCTACTTCCGCATCAACTCGGAAAACATGGGTCAATTCGAGCGGACGTTGATCATCGTTGATGACGAAGCATCGGTTCACTACGTCGAAGGATGTACAGCACCGGTCTACACAACGAACTCGCTTCACTCAGCGGTCGTTGAGATCTTCATCAACAAAAACGCTTACTGCCGTTACACGACGATCCAAAACTGGGCGAACAACGTCTACAACCTCGTTACGAAACGTGCGATCTGTGAAGCTGGCGCAACGATGGAATGGGTCGATGGTAACATCGGTTCGAAACTGACGATGAAATACCCAGCCGTCATCCTCAAAGGTGAAGGTTCACGTGGTATGACATTGTCGATCGCAATCGCTGGTAAAGGTCAACACCAAGATGCGGGTGCGAAGATGATTCACTTAGCACCGAACACATCGTCGACGATCGTCTCGAAGTCGATCTCAAAACATGGTGGTAAAGTCACGTACCGCGGTATCGTCCACTTCGGACGGAAAGCGACAGGCGCACGTTCGAACATCGAATGTGATACGCTCATCATGGATAACCAATCGACGTCGGATACGATTCCGTACAACGAAATCCTCAACGATAACATTTCGCTCGAGCACGAAGCGAAAGTCTCGAAGGTCTCGGAAGAGCAATTGTTCTACCTCATGAGCCGCGGGATTTCACAAGAGGAAGCAACGGAAATGATCGTCATGGGCTTCATCGAGCCGTTCACGAAAGAACTTCCAATGGAATATGCGGTCGAAATGAACCGTCTCATCAAGTTCGAGATGGAAGGTTCAATCGGATAATTCGTCTTGCTCTCTCATCTACGGATGGGGGAGTTTTTTCATGAAATGGTTATTGGGGTAAAGAGTGAAAAAGGAGGGATTATTATGCGTGACATCGTCTATTCCTTTCAAGTCTCGCTTGACGGTTATATCGAAGATGCGTCAGGTAGGATCGATTTCGCTTCACCGGACGCAGAATTACATCAGTATTTCAATGACTATGAGAAAGCGTTCGATACCCATGTCTATGGACGTCGTTTGTACGAGATGATGCAATACTGGGAGACAGCGGATCAGGAAGACGAGCCGATTGTCGTTGAGTATGCGAAAACCTGGCAATCGCTTGAGAAGGTCGTCTTCTCGCGGACGCTCGACGCTGTCGAAGGAAAGACACGTCTAGCGACCAAGTCACTTACCGAGGAACTTCAAGCACTAAAAGCCTTGCCTGGAAAACAGATTGCGATTGGTGGGGCGACGCTTGCTGCTGAAGCGATACGACTTGGACTCGTCGACCGTTATCATATCGTGATTTATCCTGTTCTGCTCGGCGGTGGAAAACGGATGTTTCCGGTGTTCGATCAACCGCAACACTTAAAAATGATCAAAACACAATACTTCGAATCGGGATGTATCATACTTGAATATGAACGTTTAAATTGAAGCATCGAAGAAGAAATCCCGGATTCTGCTATGCTATGATGAATAGGTAGAATAGAACACGTAAGGGGGAGGAGCGCATGATATATATCGGTGTTACGGGCTGGGGAGATCATGATAGTCTCTACTTGACCCCGCAAGATCGTAAGGAGAAGCTCGCCGCTTATGCGGGACATTTTCCAGCAGTCGAGGTCGACTCGACGTTCTATGCGATTCAACCGGAACGAAACTACGAAAAATGGACATCCGAGACACCGGACGGGTTCCGCTTCATCGTCAAGGTCCACCGGGCGATGAGTGGACATGACCGGGAGAATAAAGATCCGCTCGGTCCGATTTTTGAACAATATATCGCGTCGATCGAACCGATGCGAAAGAGTGGAAAGATTGCAGCGATCCTCGTGCAGTTACCGCCCTGGTTCGATGTCAGCAAAATGCACTTGGAGTATTTGCAAACGATCCGAAAATCACTTGCTGGACTGCCGGTCGCGATTGAGTTCCGAAATCCATCGTGGTATTCGGAAGCTTATCGTGAGCGGACGCTCCGATTTTTGAAGGAACATCAGTTTATTCATACGATTTGTGACGAACCCCAGACCGAAGATGGTTCCGTACCATTCGTACCGGTCGTGACGCAGGAGACGGCATTCATCCGCCTCCATGGACGAAATAAAGCGGGTTGGTTAAAGAAACCGGGTCAAAGCAGCGACGATTGGCGAAAAGTCCGCTGTCTCTACCGCTACTCAGAAGACGAGTTACAGGAACTCGCAAACCACGTCCGAAACGTGGCAGCGGAAGCAAAGGATGTATATGTCTTCTTCAATAACAACTCAGCAGGAGATGCTGCCCCGAATGCGAAACGATTAATCGAGATTCTCGATCTCGACTATGAACTCGCGCCGCGACAAATCTCATTGTTTTAAATCATCAAGGGGGGCTTCTGCATGAAGTTACACATCATTCACTATAATGATCTGCATTCACACTTCGACATGTGGCCTCGCTACATGTCCTTCGTCAAGGAACACCGGACGTATGATTCGCTCGTTTTTGATCTCGGCGATCATGCTGACCGTGTTGATCCAGCGACGGAAGCAACAAAAGGAAAAATCAATACGCATCTACTGAATGCGTTGATGCCGACTGCCGTGACGATCGGGAACAATGAAGGCATCACGTTTCCGCACGACTGGTTAGCGAACCTCTACACGGAAGCGGACTTTCCGGTCCTCGTCTCGAATTTAGAAGCACCGTTTGCCAAGCAAGGAGTCATTCACGAATTACCGACCGGAAAAGTCGGCGTCTTTGGTCTGACGGCACCGTATATCGAACTGTACGGTTTACTTGGTTGGACGATCGAAGAACCGTTTGACGTCGCAGCGCGTGAAATCGAACATTTGCGTCAAGAAGTCGACGTCTTGATTTGTTTGAGTCACCTCGGTTTCTATCAAGACGAAGAACTCGCGATGCGTTTTCCAGAACTTGATTTGATCATCGGTGCGCATACGCACCATGTCCTTGATGACGGTGTCGTTAAGAACGGTGTCTTAATCACCCAAGCCGGTAAACATGGGCAGTATGCGGGTGAAATTTATATGAATACGGATACGGGTGAGAAGGAAGCGGTCCTTCATTCCTTACACGATTACGTCGAGGACGAAGCGACGGCGAAATTACTCGACCGCGAACAGTATCTGGCGGAACAACAGATGAAGGAGCCGATTGGCGAGACATCGGGTCTAGCCAATGATTGGTTCAGCGAGTCGCCGTTCTCACAATTGCTTGTCGAGACGATGCGTGATTGGTGTGATGCGGATATCGCTTGTGTCCCGGCAGGTATTCTGCTTGGGTCACTTCCACCAGGTCCTGTCTCTGCCTTTGATTTACATCGACTCTGTCCGCACCCGATCAATCCTTGTAAAGTGACGATGACCGGAGTGGAATTACAAACTTTCCTCGACGAAGTCAAAACAGATCAGTTCGAACAACTAAAGGTTCGAGGTCTCGGTTTCCGTGGTAAGTTGATGGGGCGGATGCATTATGCTGGTTTGGCGGCACATCAACCGCTTGAGCCAACGCAAAACTATACGGTCGTCTTGCCGGATATGTTCACGTTCGGTCCACTCTTTCCAGCAATCAAAGAAATGCCCAAAGAATACTTCATGCCGGAATTGTTACGGGATTTGTTGTTCGAACGCTTATCGGAGAAGTCGGAATATAATGAATTGCATGTTCGCAAACCCTGATTGTTTGTTATACTAAAGCAGACATGAATTGACTTTTTGGGGATGAAGGGGGAAGCGAAACCATGGGACGCGGAGAAATCCAACGTAAACCGGAATGGTTGAAAATCAAGCTGAATACGAATGAAACCTACACAGAATTAAAAAGTATGATGCGCGAGAAAAAGCTACATACTGTCTGTGAGGAAGCAAAGTGTCCGAATATCCACGAGTGTTGGGCGGTACGCCGGACGGCGACGTTCATGATTCTCGGAAGTATCTGCACACGTGCGTGCCGTTTTTGCGCCGTGACGACAGGACGTCCAAACGAACTCGATCTCGAAGAACCAAAACGTGTTGCGGAATCCGTCCGTTTGATGAACCTGAAGCACGCAGTCATCACAGCGGTTGCCCGTGACGATCTGAATGATTTCGGAGCAGGCGTTTACGCTGAAACCGTCCGTGAAGTGCGTCGGATGAATCCAGAGACGTCAATCGAAGTCTTGCCTTCAGATATGGGTGGGAACTTTGAGGCATTGAAAACGCTGATCGATGCACAACCTGACATCATGAACCACAACATCGAGACGGTCCGCCGTCTGACGCCGACCGTTCGTGCGAAAGCAACTTACGACCGGACGCTTGAATTCCTTCGTCGTTCGAAGGAACTCGCACCTGAAATTCCAACGAAGTCGAGCTTGATGCTTGGTCTTGGTGAGACATGGGAAGAGATTCTTGAAACGATGGATGATCTTCGCGCAAATAACGTCGACATCATGACAATCGGTCAGTATCTCCAACCGACGAAAAAACACCTCGACGTCATCAAATACTATACACCACAAGAGTTCGCTGAACTGAAGCAAATCGCACTCAGCAAAGGATTCTCGCACTGTGAGGCAGGTCCACTCGTTCGTTCGTCGTATCACGCGGATGAGCAAGTCAACGCAGCGAAAAAGAATAAAACAGCACTTCCGATCGACTAACGATCAAAAACCGTTCGAGCAGTTGCTCGGACGGTTTTCGTCTGCCAGGCGAAATGGAATATGCTATGATAAGAACAGCGGGAGGTGGGAATAATGATACAAGTCAATCGGGAACGTTATGAGGTCGTCGAAGAGAAGCGGGAAGGTTTTAATGAGGAAGCCTTCATCGGTCGTTTTAGCGATGTCCTAGAGAAATATGATTATATCGTGGGGGACTGGGGGCACGGTCAATTACGGCTACGTGGCTTCTATGAGGATCAACACGAGAAAGCGACATTCGATACGAAAATTTCGCATGTGGCGGATTATCTCTACGAATACTGTAACTTCGGATGTGCCTACTTTATCGTCAAGAAGATCGGATTGGTAGAAGGAGAAGAAGCACCACCTCGCTTCGACGGTTCTTCATCCAATACGTTGAAGTTGAAACGGAAGTTCGCACCTGCACCAGAGAAGACGGAAAGCGAGTAATCAAACTGTCATACAGAAAAGCGTTTCTAGTGGACGGAATTCGGCTATTACTATAAGTATCATGTACCTATAGGGGGAACCATCCATGCGAATCGTTGGAATTTACTCATCCGTACCAGAAGTTGTTAGTGCCGTGCACGATCTCCGTGTTGCCGGTGTCGTCTCGACTGATTTAAAAGTCTTAGCACACGACAAATACGATCTCGAACAAATCGAGGAACTAGCGGATTTGAACAACCAACAGACATCTACGCGTCTGTCACAGGAAGATCATCGTAATCTCTGGCAGGAAATCAAGAGCATCTTCAAAAAAGATGACACGGCTTCCCACGGAGATGCTATTCGTGGAAGTGGCTTGACGAAGGAAGACGTCGATCGTGCGAATCATGCGGTCGAAAGCGGTCAATTCGTATTACTCGTCGGTGATGAAGCGGATCAGCATTCGGAGCGTCGTGCCCATGACGAGTCAGACAATACGAACGTCTTCAGCGGACCGAACACATTAAATGAACGAAACGATCGTCTCCTATAAGAAAAAGCCTTCGTCCGCGGACGAAGGCTTTTTTCATAGACCGATATAAGCGCGTAGATACATCTCGAGTTCCGTTGCCGCATCGTCTTCGACGTCAAACGCCGTCGCGATGTAGCCAGGTTCATCAAAATCGTCCGCACCGATGATCGCATAGCGATTCGATAAGAGATTCAAGACGAGAATCTTACCGTAAAAATGTTCCGAGTGCGTGATGGCGAGATCAAACCGACTAGCTTCTCCGATCCAACTGACAAAGCGTGTCTTCGTTTGTTCGACATCATCATATAAAAAATCACGTTCTTCCATCATTCAGCTTCCCTCATTTCCCTAACATCTGTTTCAGATTAAAGGGTTTGGGGGACTTTTTGCAAGTATGGTTTACACGATAAGCTATGCTCGGCGATGACTTTTCGAATCGTCCGTGTCTTTGAACGCATGACAAGGGATGTCGTCTCAACGATATCATCCGTCAAGAACTTAACGCCATCGAGCATTTCACCCGTCGTGACGCCGGTCGCAGCAAAGATACAGTCGTCGCTTTTGATGAGGTCATCAAGCATCAAGAGTTGAAGCGGATCTTCAAGCCCCATCCGGATGACACGAGCAGTTTCTTCTTCGTTCATCGGGTGTAAGCGTGCCTGCATGTCGCCGCCCATCGCTTTAACGGCAGCAGCCGTGATGACACCTTCAGGAGCACCGCCTGTACCGATGAAGATATCGATTCCTGTCGCAGGAGATAGTGGTGCGATTCCAGCTGAGACATCGCCGTCTTCGAACAGACGAACCCGTGCGCCCATTCGCATCGCGGCTTCGCGGAAGTGATCGTGACGCGGGCGGTCCTGCATGATGACCGTGACGTCCTCAATCCGTTTATTGTTGTATTGAGCTGCTTTTTCAATGATGACTTCAAGTGGATCGTCGAGCGAGACGTGCCCCTTCAAGTTCGGTCCAACTGTTAATTTATCCATATACATATCCGGTGCGTGGAGCAGGGCACCTTGATCGGCGACAGCGATGACGACCATCGCATTACCGAGACCTTTGGCGACGATATTCGTACCTTCGAGCGGGTCGACGGCGATGTCAACGATTGGACCGTTTGCTGTTCCGACACGTTCGCCGATGAAGAGCATCGGTGCTTCGTCGAGTTCGCCTTCACCGATGACGACCGTTCCGTTCATGTTGACCGTGTTCAAGACTTCGCGCATCGCAGTCGTTGCTGCATCATCCGCTTCATTTTTCTTACCGCGACCAATCCATTGAGCAGAAGCTAGTGCTGCTGCTTCCGTAGCGCGTACGATTTCCAGTGCGAGTTCCCGTTCCATGTATATAACCTCCACGTCACCAATATGACATACTATTTTCAGCAAAAATCTAAATTGAGGATAACACATTGGGGAATGTGATGCAAATGACCTTTCTGCTTTTCAGGATTGCCGGATAACGATAAAATGGAGGATGTGAGGGGGAATGAAGATGTATTTCGTCAATCGTCAAAAAATCGAAGAGACGGTCGTTTGTTATGAGACGGCACTTCGACAAAGTAAGGAAGTTACGGGGGATCCGGTGACGACGGCACTGGCTATGGAACGGATCGGTTTTTTAGTCATCGAAAGTGTCATCGACATCGGAAACAGTATGATTGATGGATTCATCATGCGGGATCCGGGAAGTTATGAAGATATCATCCTCATTTTAGAAGATGAGAAGGTCATCGATGGACCGCTCGCGACGAGTCTGAAGAAGCTCGTTGCGTTACGTACGTTGATCGTCCGGTCATTCACACAGTCGAGTATGGCGGAGATTCGGGCGGTACTTGAGACAGAGGAAGCAGAGCTACGTCGTTTCCCGGAAGCGATTCGCCGGTATATCGAGACAGAACTCGGACCGGTGTCTGCATTTTTACCAAACGAGGAGTGAGTCAGGATGAAGGCAAAAGGCTATTTATTTGATTTAGATGGAACGATGTATAACGGAACGGAACCGGTAAAAGAAGCGGTCGATTTCGTCAATCGTCTGCAAGCAGAAGGGATTCCGTATTTGTTCGTGACGAATAATGCGTCGATGACGGCAGAAGCCGTGGCGGAGAAATTACGCGGGATGGGTGTTCATTCCGATGCGAAACACGTCTTGACGAGTGCGATGGCGACCGGTCGTTATATCGCTGATCTATCACCGAAAGCGCGCGTCTATGCGATCGGTGAGACAGGACTGATTGATGCGCTTGAACGGGAAGGGTTAGACGTCGTCGCAACAGAAGCGGCAGATTACGTCGTCATCGGTCTCGACCGTCAGATCACGTATGAAAAACTCGCTGTCGGTGCCCTCGCGATTCGTGCCGGTGCTCGCTTCATCTCGACGAACGGAGACATTGCCATTCCGACAGAACGTGGATTCTTACCAGGAAACGGTGCCTTGACGTCCGTCCTGCGCGTGACGACGGAGAAGGAACCGTTCTTCATCGGTAAACCGGAACCGGTCATGGTCGATATCGCAACGGAGATGATTGGTCTGTCAAAAGAAGACGTCATCATGGTCGGGGATAACTACCATACGGATATTCTATTCGGAATCAATGGAGGCATCCGGACGATGCACGTCAATTCTGGCGTCCATACACCCGTCTTCATTCAAGGTCAGGATCGTCAACCGACATACATGGTCGATACATTAGCAGAATGGATTCTATGAATCAAAAAATCCCGAACGAGAATTCGTTCGGGATTTCATGTATTAGAAGACTTGTTCGACTTCAACGACGCCAGCGACTTCTTCAAGAAGGGCACGTTCGATACCGGCCTTCAATGTGATCGTTGAACTTGGACAGCTACCACAAGCTCCCATCAAACGGAGTTTTACGATTCCGTCTTCTACATCTACGAGTTCAACGTCTCCTCCATCACGAAGAAGGAACGGACGCAATTTTTCAAGAACTTCATTCACTTGATCAAACATTTCCATGCGTAAACACATCCTTTCGTATAGTTTCATTGTAACAGGGTTGAAAAATGTTCTCAATCTGGAAAACTTGTATACTAAAGAGGAGAGAATTGAAAAGGGGGACTTCAAGATGGAAATCACGGTTTATGGAACAGCGGTCACTTGTCCGAGTTGTGTCGGGGCACCTAGCTCGGAAGAGACGTTCAGTTGGCTACAAGCTGTCCTCGGGCGAAAATATGAGCAAGCGATGACGCTTCGCTATGTCGATTTCGAGACAGCAACATCGGATCGATGGACGGAAGCGCTAAAAGAGGATATCTATTTTTATCCATTGATCGTGCTTGATGATGAGATGATTGACGAGGGGTACGTCAAGCTGAAGACGATCACGGCGGCGATTGATGCAAAGTTAAGTCAGACGGGATGAATGACAAAGAGGTATCCCAAAGCTTGGGACACCTCTTTTGTTCATTTAATCTTTTTGTGTTTCCATAAGACGCCGGACTTCAAGAGACGTGGGACTTTCCCCGTCAGCGCTTGCTTGCCCATGACGATCCCAAAACCGTCTGATTTCCCGAGCGATCCGAGCATCCCGCGCAGTTTGATTTCTGGCAGTTTCGGCAATTTCTTCCCTTGCCACTTCGCTTGCAAGACGTCGACGACTTGTTCTGCCTGATGTTCTGCGAGTTGACCGCTTGGTGCATACGGCAAGCTGGCACAATCGCCGATGACGAAGACGTTATCGTATTCCGGTACATGGTGATGTGCCGTCAATTTGATCCGACCGCCACTGTCTGCAGCAAAGCCGAGATCACGAACGACCTTGACCGGCTGCGTACCTGCCGTCCAAATCGTCAAGTCCGACGGGTACGTATCGTCGCCGTTTCGGACGTCGTCCGCCGTGACGAGCGTGACGTTCGAATTGTTGATGACTTCCACGTCATGCTCCTCGAACCATTCCTGGACGTAAGATGAGACTTTGTCGGATAAGAATGACAAGACGGATGGACCGCGGTCGAACAGACGAATCGTTAAATCCTTCCGGCTTTCATGCAGTTCACTGGCAAGTTCAACACCAGATAGACCAGCACCGACGATCGAGACGACGGACCCCGGTGACAGACCACAGATCGCTTGCTGTGTCTTGCGCGATTCTTCAAGTGTCTGGATGCTGTATGTAAACTCTTGAGCACCCGGAATGTTGTGGTATTTATCCTCGCAACCGAGGGCGATGATCAAGTCATCATAGAATAATTCTGATCCGTCTTGCAGGTGGACCGTATTCGTCTCTGGTGAGATTTTAATGACATGTCCATATTTATAAGTAAGATGTTTCCCCTCCGGAAATTCAATCCGGACATCTCGATCTGATAATGTACCTGCTGCGAGTGCGTAATATTCCGTTTTGAGTGCGTGGTACGGTAGACGGTCGACGAGCGTGACGGCAACTTCCTCGTCCTTGAATCGCTCACAAATCCGCATTCCACCATATCCTCCGCCGAGTACGACCAATTGCTTCATAACGTAAAATCCCCCTTAGTTCCCCTAAATCAGTCTGACCTTGTATAATACGACATGAGGCAGGTCGTTTCCTGCTTGAAGGAGGAAAAAAAGTGAATCCGATTATTGAATTTTGTATCAGTAACTTAGCGGCTGGTACACAGGTCGTCATGGAGCAACTCGAACGTGACCCGAACGTCGACGTCGTCGAATACGGTTGCCTTGGCTATTGCGGCATTTGTTCGCTTGATCATTTTTGTCTCGTTGATGGTGAGACGGTCGTAGGCGAGACGCCGGAAGAGTTGCTTGAAAAGATTTACCTAAAAATCGAAGAGAATGAGCTGTGAGCCCGAACAGCCAAAAAATCCCCTCGTTCGTCTGAACGAGGGGATTCGTGTCCGTCAGCGGGCGCAGCTTTTCGGATCAGGCAGATTGTTGACGGCGCATCATCCATGGTCGTAGTTTCATGAACAACGGAATGAAGAGTGCCGAGATGAACAATGCCTTGATGACGTTAAACGGTAAGATACCGGCTGTGATTGCTGTCCATTTGACAGCTGGATCCGCCATGTAGTCCATACCGAGGAACCATGCATATGCTGGAAGGATCAAGATATAGTTGAGAATCGCAAGACCGAGTGCCATCGTGATTGTACCAGCGACGAGGCCAGTTGCGAGACCTTGTGTTGATTTCTTTTTGTGGTAGAACCAGCTGACAGGAAGCACGAATGCGACACCAGCAGCGAAGTTCGCGAATTCTCCGACCGGAACACCACTTCCGCGGAAGATGTAATATAACACGTTCTTCAATGCTTCGACGATGACACCTGCGACCGGTGAGAACATGATCGCTGCGACGAGAGCAGGAACATCACTGAAGTCGATCTTCAGATAGTTCGGTAAGAACGGCAGTGGAAAATTGATAAGCATAAGAACAAATGAGATTGAACCTAACATTGACAGAGTGACCATTTTTTGTGTGCGTTTCATACGAGTATTGTCTCCTTTTGCTCGTTCCTCTCGATGAAGTATTGGCATGACTGCGTCCATAAAGAAACCCCTATTGATGAGATCAACAGGGGAGAAGTCCGCATTAAATAAACCTAATCGATTGTTGCAAAAATCGATCAAATTCAAACTCATGCCGCCATCTTCTCCCATCCAGACTATACTGTCGGCTCCTGAATTACACAGAATCAGCAAATAGCGCCCTATTCGCTCGCGGGCTTCAACTCATAATAGTTGTTTACCGCCGGTCGGGAATTTCACCCTGCCCTGAAGATGGAACGATTATTTTGTTGTACATACCATTTATACAACGAATTCAAGATAGTTTCAAGCAACTAGGTTTCGATTCGCTCAGAAGTTGCGTATACTAAAGAAAAGGAAGGTGATGACATGATCCATTTAACGGAGGCAGCAGCGTTACAAGTCCAAGACATGATGGCGCAGGCACCAGCAGATGAACGGAATCTTCGGATGCTCGTCCAAGGTGGTGGATGTAGTGGTCTGTCGTACGGAATGGGACTCGACCAACAGAAAGAAACGGATCTCGTTTTCGAACAGCACGGCGTGACCGTCATCGTGGACGAAAAAGATTACCCGGTCGTCAAAGGACTGGAAATCGATTATAAGCAGTCGATGCTCGGCGGCGGATTCACGATCACGAATCCGAATGCCATCGCAACATGCGGTTGCGGGACATCGTTCCGGACGGCAACGAATGCCGGGACACCGGGTGGCTGTTAATGAATCCAATCGTGGACATCGTCCACGATTTTTTTATTGTCCGCATACAGGAGACCTGTTCCGTTGACTCGAAATATTAAGAGAGTGAATGCTACTACGAACAGGGAGGGCTTCAGGATGAGAAAAGTATTGATCTTCGGGGGAACACGCTACTTCGGACGCCGGCTTGCGATTCGGTTAGCCGATTCGGGGGATGACGTGACAATCGTCACACGCGGCGAGCATACGCCACCGGTTGCGAAGGGCTTGACATTCTTTAAAGGAGACCGGACGTCAAGTAGTACGATGAAGGACTTAAGCCAACAGCACTGGGATGTCATCTATGACAATATCTGTTTCACACCGTATCAAGCAAAACTTGCGATCGACGCGTTTGAAGGAAAAGTCGGACGTTACGTGTTGACGTCGACGATGTCTGTCTATGAAGGCGGTGGTGCGAACATCACGGAGCGTGCCTATAATCCGTTTCCGGGGAAATATGACCTCGAGAAGGAACATGGATATGGCGAAGGGAAACGCCAAGCGGAGAGTTATTTCTTCCAACGGGCGACGTTCCCAGTCGTTGCGGTCCGTTTTCCGGTCGTCCTCGGACCAGATGATTATACGGAGCGACTCGTCTTTCATATCAAACGGGCGCTTGACGGGCGTCCGATCGTTGCCGAAAACACATACGCGAAGATGGGGTATATCTCAAGTTACGAAGCCGCTGCCTTTCTGGAGTGGTGTGGTCGCTCGGAACTGACGGGACCGATCAACGCTGCAAGTGACGGTGTCTTATCCATTCAAGACCTAGTGGATAAAATCGACCGCGTTGCGGGAACGACAAGTCAACTCGTCGCAAAAGGAGAGGATGAATCACCGCTTGCGCCAGAACGCGATTTCTATATGGATACGACAGCTGCGAAACAAGCCGGCTATCTGTTCCAACATGTCGATGACTGGCTCGATCGTTTGATTGAAGAGGAGGTGCGCAATCACCAATGATGCAGTTGATGAAACCAACTCTTGCGTGGGAGACAGAGTATCGCGCCTTTTTAGAAGACTGGCGAGAGTCGGGTGAAACGATCGTGCCGGAAGCAGTCGGAGACACATATGAACCACTGGGCGCTTATTTTGCGGAACTGAAGGAAATGGAGACAACGGTCAGATCGGGTCTTGTCACCCATTCGACGTACTGGATGGTCGACGGGCAACGAATCGTCGGTGCGCTGAACTTCCGGCATGATTTGACAGAGAACTTGAAGTTGTACGGCGGGCACATCGGATACGGCATCCGACCATCCGAGCGTCAGAAAGGATATGCGACGAGTGGTCTTCGACTTGCGCTTGAAGAAGCACGCCAGCGTGGACTCGATCAAGTACTACTGACGTGTGGCGTTGATAATCTAGCATCTCGCCGTGTCATCTTGGCGAACGGTGGACAAGAAATCGAGCCGACTGTTCGTAATGGACGCGAGACACGTCGCTTCATCATCCCGTTATGAGAATCCGTGAAGCACGTCTAGAAGATGCGTCAGCCATCGCCCGCGTTCATATTGATACCTGGCGCGAGACGTATCAAGGTATCATTCCAGATCTGTATTTAGCACAGTTGTCGCATGTGAAACGGACGCAACAATGGGAACAGACATTAGTCAATCAGCGCGTGTATGTTGCCGTGTCAGGAGAAGAAGTCGTTGGCTTTGCGCAAGGTGGAGCGAATCGAAGTGATGCGCGTGAAGGGGAACTCTACGCGATTTATGTCTTGCAAGCGTCACAAGGGCGGGGACTTGGGAAAGCGCTGTTTCAACGCATCGCTGAGGACTTAGCGGAATATGAGACGATGCAGGTTTCTGTCTTGCGAGATAATCCAGCGTGCCAGTTTTACGAGCGATTCGGTGGTCAGGTCTTCGAAGAATCGATGATTGAGCGAGGTGGGGTGGAACTCGTGCAACGGGTTTACCGGATACCTGTTAAAAGATCATCCGTATGAAATCGGACGTTTTCAACATCTTCGCTTTCCTTAGGCGGGATGTAAGCCGCGCCAGTTCCCATTCCATGTGATCTGTCGGGTCTTCCCTATCCCTGACGGAAGCACGCATCGTGCTTCCTTTTCCTGTGGGAGTCGAAGATGTTTGGTCACGTCCTCGATGTGATTCCATGAAAATAAGAGGTCGGACTCCGGTATGTCATCCGGAATTCGACCTCTTATTTGTTTACAGCCATTCAGTTATCTCAAGAATGATTTGTTACTTTTTCGAACAGACTCGTCGAGTGTTGCGGGTGACGAGCAGATGGATCAACGAGAAGTTTCGCTTGGTTAACGGCGATCGGTGCTTCACCGAAGCCCGTTGCGATCAGTTTGACGCGTCCTTCGTAAGTCGCGATATCACCACAAGCGAAGACGCCCGGAATCGCAGTCTCCATCTTCGAATTGACACGAATCGAATTGCGTTCGAATTCGACTTCCCATTCTTTGAGCGGTCCGAGTGACGAGACGAAGCCGAAGTTACAGACGACATCGTCCGCAGCGACGACGACGACTTCACCACTTTCAGCATGTTTGAACGTCAGCGTCTCGATGTGCGTCTCACCTGTAACCGATTCAAGTGTATACGGCGTCATGACGTTGACGGACGAATCGTGTAACAGTTCGACCGAATGTTCATGGGCACGGAACTTGTCACGACGGTGGACGAGCGTGACGGATTTTGCGATCGGCTCAAGCATCAATGACCAGTCAACTGCTGAGTCACCGCCACCCAGTAAGACGACTTGGCGATCCTTGAAACGTTCCATGTCGTTGACGAAATAGTGTAAGTTTGTTTCTTCGAAGCGTTCTGCATCCGCTACTCCGAGTGGACGCGCAGCGAACGAGCCGTTTCCTGCCGTCAAGATGACGGTCTTTGTATAATGCTCGCCTTTATTCGTGACGAGGCGGATGATTCCGTCATCCATCCGTTCGTAAGCGATGACGGTCTCACCGAGCACGTATGTCGGATCGAATTCATTTGCTTGTTCAAGCAACCGATCGACCAGTTCCTGTGCTTTTACTTTCGGAAAACCGGCAATATCGTATATATATTTTTCAGGATAAAGCGTAGCGAGTTGACCACCTAATTGAGGTAGACTCTCGATGACCTTCGTCTTCATCTGGCGCATTCCTGAATAAAACGCGGTGAACAGTCCGACCGGACCGCCGCCGATGATCGTGACATCATATGGTTGGTGCATCTGATTCCCTCCTAGCGTTGGATAGGTCCATTATATAGGAAGTAGGGGGTGAAGGTGCAAGTACGGAACATCTCACATTTTTTTAAGGGAAATTACATTTTTCTTTTGCAATCATTCCTGAAAAGTGTTTCAATAGGCTTATAGACATGTGAACATTATTTGAACAAAATTTTTGAGCATTCGTCTGTAATTGAATGTGAAGAAAATCACAACAAAACTACGATTCGTAAGGAGTATCAGAACATGAACACACCTAACATTGTTATTCTTGGAGCGGGCTACGGTGGATTGATCACAGCAGTCAACCTTCAAAAGAAACTCGGCGTCGATCAAGCGAACATCACGTTGATTAACAAACACGACTATCATTACCAAACAACTTGGTTGCATGAACCAGCTGCAGGTACGATGTCTGCGGAGCAAGCGCGCATCTACATCAATGATGTCATCAACCCGTCACGCGTCAAACTTGTCAAAGGTATCGTTGAGAAAGTCGACACGGCTGCTAAAACGGTTCTCTTACAAGATGGCGGAACAGTTCCTTACGATTACGTCGTCGTTGCTCTCGGTGGCGTTCCTGAAACATTCGGTATCAAAGGATTGAAGGAACACGCTCTGACGATCAGCTCGTTGAACAGCGTCCGTAAAATCAAGGAACATATCGATTACTCATTCGCACAGTACAAAACAACAGGATCACAAGATCGTTCACTCTTGACGATCGTTGTTGGTGGTGCTGGATTCACAGGAATCGAGTTCATGGGTGAGCTCGTCAACCGTATTCCAGAACTGTGCAAACAATATGACATTCCACGCGAACTCGTTCGTGTCGTCAACATCGAGGCAGCACCAACAGTCCTTCCAGGATTCGATGCTGATCTCGTCAACTACGCACACAAATGGCTTGAGCGTCAAGGCGTCGAGTTCAAACTCGGTAACGGCATCAAGGAATGTGGACCAGGAAGCGTCACGTTCGGTCCGCTTCAAGGTGACACGACTGAGACGATCGAAGCAAGCACGATCATCTGGACAGGTGGCGTCAGCGGTAACCCAGTCGTTGCAGCATCTGGTTTCGAAGCGATGCGTAACCGTGTCGTCGTCGAAGAAGATCTCCGTGTTCCAGGACACGACAACGTCTTCATGATCGGTGACTGTTCAGCAGTCATGGATCCAAGTTCGAACCGTCCGTACCCACCGACTGCACAAATCGCGACACAACAAGCACACAAAGTCGCTGAGAACATCGCAGCACTCATCGCGGGTCGTCAAACATCGACGTTCACGTACGAAAACAAAGGAACGGTCGCTTCGCTTGGTCACAAAGACGGCATCGGCATGGTCTTTGGTAAGAAGATTTACGGCCGTAACGCATCGTTCATGAAAAAAGTCATCGACAACAAACACTTCTTCGAACTGAAAAAGCTTGGTCTTGCGATCAAAAAAGGGAAGTTCTAAGTTCACGTTTTAGGCAAATGTACACTCGTGCATTTGCCTTTTTTGTCGGTTATACTAGAAGAGATTCAAAGGGGGAACAGTATGCATATCATTCAAGCCGTGATCGGGAGTGTGCTTTATCTCGTCATGTTCTTTAGTATCGGATTCATCTTAAACATGTTGTTGCGGAGTACATGGGTGATGCTCGTACTCTATCCGGTCATCATCATCATGATGATCGACAACCAATCGACGCTCGAATACTTCACGAATGCTCGTGAAGCAATTCCGAATCTCGGGGACCGGATTGCTGGTCTACAGACAGCGGATATCACGATGTTCGCGGCTGGTCTTGCCGGAATCATCATCGCCGGTCTATCGATTCGCTTCTTGCGTAAGAGCGGTTACCAAATGTTTTAAAGTCTACTTGAGTAAGTAGGCTTTTTTCGTGTCTGAAAAACCGTTATAATAAAAACAATGTCTTTAAATAAATGTGTAAGAGCAGATTGGGTTGAGAGCGAATGGATAAACAAATGTACCACGTTATCAAGGTATTGAATAATAATGTCGTCATTTGTTCGACTGGTGCGAATCAGGAAGTCATTATCCTCGCGAAAGGGATTGGCTTCGGTCGGAAGCCAGGCGATCAACTGACAGATCTCGACAAGTTGGAAAAAGTCTACACGTTGAAGGATAAAGAAGAACAGGATCAATATAAGGCGCTCGTCGGTCATCTCGATGAAAATTTCATCGCGTTGATGAACGAGATCGTCTCGATGATCGAGACACGCTTCGGAAAAAAGGTCGACGAACATATCCATATCGGATTGACGGATCATTTGACGTTTACGTTCAAGCGACTCGAACAAGGAATGGAAGTCACGAATCCGTTTCTTGCTGAAACGGAAGCCTTGTATCCGGAAGAGTACGCCCTTGCAGAAGAAATCGTCGAGTTCATCAGTGCTGAGATGAATTTTTACCTACCTCCAGCGGAGACAGGATTCATCGCACTTCATATTCATTCGGCGACGAACTTCAAAGACGTACTTGAAGTCAACCGCCATCATCAGCTCGTCGGTTTAATTGCTAGTCATATCGAACAGCGACTGGAGATTAAAATCGATCGAAAATCGCTTGATTACAAGCGTCTGATTCGGCACCTTCGTTCAGCGATTGAAAGGGTTTCCAATGGGGAGTATCTAGAGGCTCCAGAAAAAGTAGAAAAGCTATTGCGTGAAGAATATCCGCTATGCTATGATACTGCTTGGGAGCTGATGTCCATCATGGAACGTCAGTTGAAGAAAGCGGTACCGCGCGGTGAGGCGACGTATCTTACGATGCATCTGCAACGCTTAGTGCAGTACGATTCAGGTAAATGACCGCACGGACTACGTGTTACTGATACGATCAGGCATGAGTGGGATGTCGGGCAAGAAGCTTTATTTCCGTTATGCAACGGGATAAGTCTATTGTCTACAATCCGCTCGTGCCTGATTTTTTTCTGTAAAAAAACGGTCAGATGTCTGACTTTTTTCGTCTCAATCATTGGCATTATTCATCATACTTCGCTCTTAACAGGAAAAGGAGGAAACACACATGTTCAAACAGATTTTTGCTGTTCTTCAACGTGTCGGTAAAGCGTTGATGCTTCCTGTAGCGATTTTGCCAGCTGCCGGTATCCTACTCGGATTCGGTAACGCGATGCAAAATCCGAACTTGACGTCAAAACTCGAGTTCTTAAAAAATGATGCAATCATCAAGGTTGCAAAATTGATGGAAGCAGCTGGGGATATCATCTTCGGTAACTTAGCACTCTTATTCGCGGTCGGTGTCGCGATTGGTCTTGCAGGGGACGGCGCAGCCGGACTTGCGGCAATCGTCGGATTCTTGATCATGAACAAAACAATGAGCGTATGGCTCGGCGTTACACCTGAAATGGTTGCTAACGGTCAAGGATATGCAAACGTACTCGGTATCCCAACACTTCAAACTGGGGTATTCGGTGGTATCATCATCGGTTTGATCGCAGCTTGGGCGTACGGGAAGTACCATAATCTCGAATTGCCACAGTTCCTTGGATTCTTTGCTGGTAAACGTTTCGTTCCAATCGTCACAGCAGTTGTTTCATTGGTTGCAGGTCTTGTTCTCGTATTCGTCTGGCCGTTTGCGCAAGATGGCTTGAACTCGTTCTCGCACTTCATGATGGAGAAAAACCCAACACTCGCAGCATTCGTCTTCGGTCTCATCGAGCGTTCGTTGATTCCATTCGGTCTTCACCATATCTTCTATGCGCCATTCTGGTTCGAATTCGGTTCGTACAAGAATGCAGCAGGAACAGTCGTTCATGGTGACCAAGCGATCTTCTTCGCACAATTGAAAGACAACGCAACATTAACAGCTGGTACGTTCATGACTGGTAAATTCCCGTTCATGATGTTCGGTCTTCCAGCAGCAGCACTCGCAATGTACCACGAAGCTCGCCCTGAGCGTCGTGCAGTCGTTGGTGGTCTTCTTGGATCAGCAGCACTTACAGCATTCTTGACAGGTATCACAGAGCCAATCGAATTCGCATTCTTGTTCGTAGCTCCAATCTTGTTCGCAGTTCACGCTGTCTTCGCAGGTCTCTCGTTCATGACAATGCAATTGTTGAACGTTAAGATCGGTATGACATTCTCTGGTGGTTTGATTGACTTCCTTCTCTTCGGTGTTCTTCCAGGACGCACGCAGTGGTGGCTCGTCATCGTCGTCGGTCTTGCACTTTCTGTCATCTACTACTTCGGATTCCGTTTCGCGATCCGTCAGTTCAACTTGAAAACACCAGGTCGTGAAGATGAAGTTCAAGAAACATCATCTGTTCAAGGTTCTGAACTCGCTGAAGGTATCCTTGACGCACTCGGTTCAGAGTCGAACATCAAACACTTGGATGCATGTATCACACGTCTTCGTGTCGAAGTTCTCGACAAATCGAAAGTCAACAAAGATGAGTTGAAAAAATTAGGTGCTGCTGGTGTCCTTGAAGTTGGTAACAACGTTCAAGCAATCTACGGACCGAAATCAGACAACATCAAGTCTGAAATCCAAGCCGTCATCGCATCACGTAAACAAGAAAAAACAGTCTAATGTTTTAAGAAATGAGTCCTTCTGCGGAAGGGCTTATTTTTTTTTGGAAAAATCTTTTAGAATCGTTTTGCGCTAGAATATTTTAGGGTATGAACTAAGTAGTTTGTTTAAAAAAGGAGGGAATATACGCATGTGGAAAAACGTGTTTGGTGTCTTACAGCGGATCGGTAAGGCCTTGATGTTACCGGTAGCGATTTTGCCGGCAGCGGGGCTATTGCTCGCGTTCGGGACAGCGTTTCAAAACCCGAACTTGACGCAATATTTACCGTTCCTCGAGAACGATTCGCTAGTCGTCATCTGGCGAGTCATGCAGGATGCGGGTGACATCATCTTTGCGAACCTCGGGTTACTGTTTGCCGTCGGGGTCGCGATTGGTCTTGCGAATGGGGAAGGGGTTGCCGGTCTAGCAGCGATCGTCGGTTTCCTGATCATGAACAAGGTCATCAGTTCATTCTTACAGATTACACCAGAAAAAATCACGGAAGCACAGAAAGCGAGTGACTTGTCGTATGCGACGGTCCTCGGGATACCGACCTTGCAAATGGGGGTATTCGGAGGGATCATTGCAGGTTTGATAGCAGCGTACAGTTATAATAAATTCTTTAAAATCAAACTGCCTGATTTCCTCGGATTCTTCGCAGGGAAACGTTTTGTTCCGATTGCAACTGCCTTATTTAGTCTTGTTGCCGGGTTTGCCTTGTCGTATATTTGGCCACCGATTGGAACAGGTATCAATACGTTCTCAAAAACAATCATCGAAGCAAACGAACCGTTGTCTGCCTTCATCTTTGGACTCGTCGAACGTTCATTGATTCCGTTTGGTCTTCATCATATTTGGTACTCAAGTTTTTGGTTCCAGTTCGGGGAATACACGGATAAAGCTGGAACGATCATCAATGGGGATCAGCGAATCTTCTTCGCACAATTGAAGGACGGTGTACCATTTACAGCAGGGACGTATATGACCGGGAAATATCCATTCATGATGTTCGGTCTGCCGGCAGCCTGTCTTGCGATGTACCATACCGTTGCGAAGGATCGTCGTAAAGCCGTCGAAGGTCTTTACTTCTCAGCTGCGTTGACTTCTTTCCTGACTGGTATCACGGAGCCAGTCGAGTTCTCCTTCGTCTTCGTTGCACCTCTCTTGTTTGCCGTTCACGCTGTCTTTGCTGGTCTTTCATTCATGATCATGGATTTACTGAACGTCAAGATCGGGATGACGTTCTCCGGTGGATTGATTGACTACACGTTATTCGGGATTCTACCGAACCGAACCTCGTGGTGGCTCGTCATTCCAGTCGGACTTGTCTTCGCCGTCATCTATTACTTCGGATTCCGTTTCGTCATTACGAAGTTTGATCTGAAGATTCCGGGACGCGAAGCGATAAAAGAAGGTGCCGCTACCTCAACGGCACAAGCCGGCGATCTACCGTATGAAATTCTACAAGCATTCGGTGGTCCATCAAACATCAAGCACCTCGATGCTTGTATCACACGACTTCGGATTACGGTTAATGATAAATCAGGCGTCAACAAGGACCGCTTGAAAGAACTTGGTGCTGCCGGTGTTCTTGAAGTCGGAGATAACGTCCAGGCGATCTTTGGACCGAAATCTGACGGAATCAAGACAGAGATGGCAGACATCATGAAAGATCCAAACTATAAACCAAAAGAAACACCGGAAGCCGATCCAATTCCACAAGTACCAACGGGAGACGAAGCGCGCACTTCTGGAACTACAGCAGATACCGGTCCACTCGCTGGGGATCGTGGTGGGGCTTACGTGCCTGAAGATGGATATGTCGCACCACTGAGCGGTATCATTCGTTCTCTCGATGATGTACCGGATCAAGTCTTCTCCGGTCGAATGATGGGTGACGGATATGCGATCGAACCAACGGAAGGATATGTTGTCTCTCCAGTCTCTGGTGAGATCACGACATTCTTCCCGACGAAACACGCGATCGGTATTCTTGCGGATAATGGAGATGAGATCTTGATTCACATCGGTATTGATACGGTGTCACTCGAAGGAAAAGGATTCGAGGCATTGGCGAAAGCCGGCGATCGTGTCGAACCGGGGACACCACTTCTCAATGTCGATCTTGAACAAGTACGACCACTCGTACCATCATTACTGACACCAATCATCGTCACGAACAGCGGCGATCGAAAAGTCGACGTTGATGTCGGACGGACGGTCGAAGCCGGAGAAGCGATTTCGTATCGTGTAGAGTAAAGAAGAAAAGCGACGGATCGCTCTGAGCGATTCGTCTTTTTTTGTGTGAAACGATCGTAGAGCACATTTGATAATGAGATTTTGCACATATGATGATACAATGAGTTAGCTATTATAAGAGTTAGCTAATTTTTTGAGAAATGAGGTGCGTCGATGTCTTCGACTACAACAAAAACGAATACGACACCTGTCGTCATCGGATTATTGATTGGAATTTTAGTCGCAGCAATGGATAACACGATCGTTGCGACAGCGATGCCGACGATTGTCAGTGAACTGAATGGGTTTGATCAGTATGCATGGGTCACGTCGGCTTACATGATCGCAACCGTTGCTGGGATGCCGATCTTCGGTAAACTGAGTGACATGTATGGAAGAAAACGCTTCTTCCTCTTTGGGATGCTCCTCTTCATGGTGGGAAGTATCTTATGTGGAATGGCAGACTCGATCATTGAGCTGTCTGCCTATCGTGCCTTGCAAGGGCTCGGTGGTGGGGCGTTGATGCCGATCGCCTTTACAATCATCTTTGATATCTTCCCACCGGAAAAACGGGGGAAAGTCAGTGGGTTGTTTGGAGCGGTCTTCGGCATCTCGAGTATCTTCGGACCGTTGCTTGGTGCCGTATTGACGGATTCCCTCGACTGGCGCTGGGTGTTCTACATTAATATTCCACTTGGTTTGATTGCCCTTGGTCTCGTGACGGTCTTCTATCAGGAATCACCGGTGCACCGGACACAGAAAATCGACTATGTCGGTGCGTTTACGCTTGTCGCCGGATTGGTGTTATTCTTACTCGCGCTCGAAATGGGTGGCAAAGAGTATGCATGGTCTTCGCCACAAATTCTTGGTCTGTTCGGAGCAGCGCTCGTCGCGTTCGTTGCCTTCGCATTTGCTGAACGACGTGCCGCGGATCCCGTCATTACGTTTAGTCTATTCCGCCGTCGCTTATTTGCGGCAACACAAGGCGTGGCGTTCTTTTATGGATTCGTCTTCATCTCGGCGAGTGTGTTTATTCCAATTTTCGTGCAAGGTGTCTTTGGTGGCAGTGCGACGAATTCCGGTCTGATCCTGATGCCGATGTTGATTGCCTCGGTCATCTCGGCGCAGCTCGGTGGACAGTTGCCGAACAAGTTTGGATTCCGCAACGTCATGATCGTCTCAGCGGTCTTCTTCCTACTCGGTGTCTATCTTCTTAGTACGATGACGCTTGAGACATCGCGGACAGCGGTAACGATTTATATGATCATTCTCGGATTTGGTGTTGGCTTCAGTTTCTCTCTATTGAATCTAGCGAGTATCAACGGCATCGAGATGCAACGTCGGGGCGCAGCGACCTCGATGGGCTCAACATTCCGGACAATCGGGATGACGCTTGGTGTCACGGTTCTCGGAATCATCCAATCACGGACGTTCGCGTCAGCTGTAACGGATCGGTTGCCGCAAGGTGGAGCGCCGTCCGGTGGACAGTTCCCAACGGCTGCTGCGTTTGCGAAGATGCCACCAGAAGTTGCGACAGCAATTAAGACGTCGCTTGCAGAATCGATCTCAACCGTCTATTTCTGGGCGTTGATTCCAGCAGTACTCGGTGTCATCTTTATCTTCTTGATGGGGAACGAGCGTCCGATTTTGTCGGAACAAGCTACTCCAGCGAAGAAGAAACAAGCTCAATAATCACCATTTCAACAACGTCTTCTTTCTTATAAGAAAGAGGCGTTGTTTTTTTGTTGAATTAGACAAAAAAAGACGAACCTGGATTGTTCCAGATTCGTCTGACAGAACTTATTTTTTGATGTCGAAAGTCGTGCTGAGGAAGTCGACGACTTCTTCTGCTGTATCCATATCAAGCACTTGCTCAACGATTGCTTCACATTCTGACTTGTTGAGACGTGTCATCAAGCTACGAGCGCGAAGAACAGATGATGCTGACATTGAGAACTCATCGAGACCAAGACCAAGAAGGATTGGGAGTGCCAATTCTTCTCCTGCCATCTCACCACACATGCCGACCCATTTGCCTGCTTTGTGTGCTTCAGTGATTACGTTGTTCAAGAGGTTCAAGATCGCTGGGTTGAACGGTTGGTACAGGTATGATACTTTTTCGTTCATCCGGTCTGCCGCCATCGTGTATTGAATCAAATCGTTCGTTCCAACAGAGAAGAAGTCGACTTCTTTTGCGAACTGACGAGCCATGACTGCTGTTGCTGGGATTTCAACCATCATACCGACTTCGATGTCTTCCGATACCGTAACGCCTTCAGCTTGAAGGTTTGCTTTCTCTTCAAGGAGAAGTGCTTTTGCAGCACGGAACTCTTCGATCGTTGCGATCATCGGGAACATGACAGCGAGTTTACCGTATGCACTTGCACGAAGAAGTGCGCGCAATTGTGTACGGAACAAGTCTGTTTGGTCAAGGCAGAGACGGATCGCACGGTAACCGAGGAACGGGTTCATCTCGTGTGGGAGATCAAGGTACGACAATTCTTTATCGCCACCGATATCCAGTGTCCGGATGACGACTTTTTTATCGCCCATTGACTCGAGAACCGTTTTGTAAGCTGTGAACTGCTCGTCTTCCGTTGGGAACGTCTCTGCATCCATGTAGAGGAATTCCGTACGGTAGAGACCGACTGCTTCTGCACCGTTATCCAAAACGCCTTTGACATCGTTTGGTGTACCGATGTTTGCAGCGAGCTCGACGTGATGACCGTCAGCTGTCATTGTTTTTTCGTTCTTGAGTTTTTTCCACTCTTCTTTTTGTGCGATGTATGCTGCGCGTTTTGCTTCATACTCAGCCACTTGCTCTTCGCTTGGGTTGACGATGACGTCACCTTCTGCACCGTCAAGGATGAGAAGATCGCCGTGTTTCACGTCCGTTAAAACAACTTTTGTTCCGACGACTGCTGGGATTTCGAGTGAACGTGACATGATGGCAGAGTGCGATGTCCGGCCACCAATGTTCGTTGCGAAACCTTTAGCATATTTACGGTTCAATTGAGCTGTATCCGAAGGAGTCAAGTCTTCAGCGATGATGATGACTTCTTCATTGATTTGAGCTGGAGTGACGAACGTGATACCGAGAAGGTGAGCCATCGTCCGTTTTGTGACGTCACGAACGTCTGCTGCACGTTCGCGCATGTATTCGTTATCCATCGATTCGAAAATCATGACCATCATGTTTGCGACTTCATCGAGTGCTTTTGCAGCATTTGCTTGCTCGTCCTCGATTTTTGCGTTCACCTGACTGACGATTTCCGGATCTTCTAAGATGAGAAGGTGAGCCGAGAAGATCTCCGCTTTATCTGGACCTAATTCTTGTAAGGTATTTTCACGAATGACTTCGAGTTCTGTCTTCGATTTTGCGATCGCTGCTTGGAAACGTTCTTTTTCCGCAGCTGCATCCTCGATTTTGTGCGATGGAATCTCAAAGACCGGTGTTTCCATCACGAATGCTTTTGCAATCGCGATCCCTGCAGAAGCGCCAATTCCCTTGATATGTTGTGCCATGTGCATTACCCTCTTTTCAGTAAGTTTTTTTAACGCGACGACTTCGTTTCTTAGCTATCTATAGATACCCATAAACGCCTCTCTCTTAACGAGCCTTCTGCGCACTCTCCCTTGAATGAAAACGTAGACATTTCCCGGAACAGCAAACGCATCGTTTCTTGAAGTGTCTCAACATTTCACCTGTATAATCCTATCATATTGTGAAACGGGCAACAATTGTTTGAAACCAAGCATTTCGACAAATTGTCGAACAGAAGTAGTGAAAGCGTTTGCGGTAAGTCGAGAGGCTATTAGTTGGAAAATGACTGAAAACACTTCATACTAATAGATACTAGTCAAAGGGGGAGTTTTATATGCAAACGAATCAATCCGTAGATGTACTCGTTGTCGGGATTTCTGGAAATCAACCGCTCGATGAACGGTTACAAGCACTGTATGGTGACAAACTAGAAGAGTGGGTTCGTCAAGGCGATATTTCAACGAAACGAGGAGAACTACGTCTATTGCCAACATTAGCGGGCGACGTCGCACGTGTACTGTTCGTTGGACTCGGGAAAGTTGATCAGCTCTCGCAAGACGATTTACGCCGCTTGCTCGGAAAAGCGGCACAGCATGTCAAAGCACGTCGCTTAGAACATGTCACAGTCGATGCAACGACATTCCCAGGGCAACCAGTCGAGCTGATTGCCGAGACGTTCACCCTCGCTACATATGAGGTCAAACATTATAAGACGTCGCCTTCGAAAGCGTATACGTTACATCTGACGGTTTTACCTTCTGATGACGAAGCCGTCCTTCGTGGTACGGCCTTGGGCGAAGCGACGAACTTAGCGCGTCGTCTCGTAACGATGCCAGGGAATCTTTTGACGGCGCCAGCGCTTGCGGACGAAGCACGTTTCATCGCCGAACGTCATGGACATGATCTCCGAATCATCGATAAGGAAGAGATGGAAGCACTCGGGATGGGCGCCTTGCTTGCCGTTAACCAAGGATCCGTCATTCCACCGAAATTGATCGTCCTTGAATATAAAGGATCAGCAGAAGCACCGATCGCGGTCGTCGGAAAAGGTGTCACATTCGATACAGGTGGTTATTCCATCAAACCGAAAGACGGGATCGTCGGAATGAAAGGCGACATGGGAGGCGCAGCAGCCGTTCTTGGTCTGTTCGAAGCACTCGGTCAACTGAAGCCAGATGTTCACGTCATCGGTGTCATTCCAGCAACCGATAACATGATTTCCGGGGATGCCTTCAAGCCGGATGACGTCATCACGTCGATGGCAGGAAAAACGATTGAAGTCCTGAACACGGATGCGGAAGGACGGCTTGTCCTTGCTGACGCAGTCACGTACGTCAAAGAATATCAACCTAAAGCGATCATCGATCTCGCAACGTTGACAGGTGGTGTCCTTGTCGCGCTTGGAACAGAAATCACAGGTGCGTTGACAAACGATGCGTCACTTTACGAACGCTTTGAACAGGTGACGAAAGAGACGAATGAGATGGTCTGGCAAATGCCGTATGTCGATGCGTTCATTAAACAAGTCCGCCGTTCGGAAGTCGCAGACTTGAACAATTCACCAGGACGAATGGGACATATGATCTTCGGTGGTGCGTTCGTCGGTGAATTCGTCGGTGACACACCTTGGTTGCACCTCGATATCGCAGGAACATCGGAACAAAATCAAGCGTCTGAGATTGGTCCAAAAGGAGCGACAGGCGTCATGGTCCGTAGTCTGTACCGATTCGTCGAGCAAGAAAAATGAGACGCTGGAATCTACTCGGTGTCTTGTTGACGATTCTTACAATCGTCTGGTACTTGGATGCACGCGATCGTCTATCGCTCGGTCTCGCAACGTTCATCGGTATCTTCACCGTCTTATCACTACTGCGTTCTTTCCGGGAGAAGACGAATGCACGTCATCGGGATTGATGCGGCAAAGGCGGGGTGGGTCGTCGTTATGTACAAAAATGGTCGTTATACGGGATTCGTCGAACCGACGCTTACTCAGATTCCGCTAGCTGACCGGATCTGGATCGATATGCCGATCGGCTTGATGGAAGGACGACGGGAAACGGATCAACTGTTGCGACTGGAGCTACGACCTGGGCGGACGAGCAGTGTCTTTAATGCACCGTTTCGTAGTGCGTTGACAGCTTCTACCTATATGGAAGCAAATGATTTAGCCAAACAACATGCGGGGATCGGGCTTTCAAAACAAGCGTGGTACCTATTACCGAAAATCCGAGAAGCCCGCAGCGTATATCGAACGGAGATGATTGAAGCCCATCCGGAAGTCTGTTTCGCACGACTCGCCGGTCATCCAGCACGCTTTTCAAAGAAAACGACCGAAGGCATTGCGGAACGAATCGAATTACTCGAGCGCTTTGATTGTCCGCCGTTATGGGAACAGCGTCAGTCGCATGTTGCGGTCGATGATTGGCTTGACGCTTGTCTGCTTGCGACGGGCGCCCGTTTTCCGTGTGATTACTTGCCGGCGAGTCGACCGGTGGATCCGGAAGGATATCCGTTATATGCAGCTGTACCCAAAAAATCACCCTCACCGAAATGGTGTGGGTGATCCTTTGACGAAGTCCCAAATATAATGAAAAATCTGGGCGTTGTAGAGTGCTTTTAGGATGACAGCGATCAATGGTCCGAGAATCAGTCCGAAGACACCAAAGAATTTGATCCCGACGAACAGCGCAATCAACGCCGTGATTGGTTGAATCCCGATATTATCGCCGACGATTTTCGGTTCCATGATGTTACGCTGCAGAATGACGAGAGCGTATAGAATCCCGAGTCCAATCGCAAGTGTCGTATCGCCCGTGATGATTGAATAGGCAATCCAAGGCAGGAAGACGGAACCGGTGCCAAGATACGGCAAGATATCAAAAAAGGCAGCGATAAAAGCAACTGCGAACGGATGCTCGACACCAATGATGAACAAACCGATCAAAACGATGAAGAACGTGATCGTGATTAACGTGAGCTGCGCTTTGAGATAGCCGAATAAGGCAGATCGTAAGCTCAGGAAGACCGACTCGAAACGAGCGAACCAAGGAAGCATCTCATAACGTTTCAATCGCATCTCGTATTGGTGCCAATCTTTTGCGATGAAGAACCAAGCGAGTAGGACGATGACGAAAATCAGTGCAATCGATGGTAACGTCGCAAGGACTGTCTGTAGCATCATGGCGATACTTTTTGATCCTTCGCCAATCGCACTCGCAAGTGAACTACCGAGAGATTGGATACTGTTTTGAACCGTATTTTGTTGCGATGGCTCTAGTGAGCGTAAGGCTTCCGAAGCATCGTTCCAGATGGGTGCCAGTTTTTCATTGTACAGCTTTTGAAAATACAGGCTTAACTCTTGAATTTGCGCCGGTAATTGATTGGCGACGAACACAAGACCGCGAATCAACTGCATGATGATCAAGGCGAGCGACCCAACTAATAGGCCACTGATCAAAATGATCGATAACAATGCACCCCATCCACGATTGATCCGTAACCGCTTTTGGAAGAAATCAACGAGCGGTCGGCTGAAAAGGGCAAGCAGAAACGCAAAGACGAATGGATATAAGATGGACGAGAGGCGGATGAGTAACCATCCACCAACTAAGAAGGCGAAGATCACCGTCAGGAACCGGGCCATTTGCCAAAGACGTTCAGTCGACACAAGCAACACCTCTTACTGGATTATGTAGAATTTATTGATATCATCATATCATGTTTAGATAGATTACGAGTCATTCAAAAGGAGGAGATCTCGATGCGTAAAAGAGAAATCGGACTAATAGCTGCGTTGATTGCTGCGACATCTGTCGGAATCCGGGAATGGAAGAAAAATCAGGCGTATGCACAACGCGTCAAACAAGAGACAGAAAGGCACGTACGCCAAGCAATCGTGGAGGGTCAGACAGATGGAACAGATGAAGACACTACAACAAAAGGTTGATGCGACGATTCGCTCACTCGGCGGTTATTTTCGACCACTATCTGGTCTCGCACGCCTGACGGAAGAAGTCGGTGAAGTCGGTGAAGCACTGGAACAAAATGATTTAGAAGCCCTTCGCTTGGAGCTGGTCGATGTCTTGATGATCTCGACCTGCCTTGCAAATCAATACGTGGCGGATCTTGCAGCACAGCATGAGACGCTTGATACAGCAAACGATGATCAGGACGGTTCGTTTTATCGACTCGTGCATGAGGCCGGACAAATCGCACGTGTCATGAACGGTTATGAAGGGGATAAACCTCCGAAAGCGAAAGACACAATTGTTCCGATTGGTCATTCCTTAGCACGTCTGCAACGCGAACTGTTTCGGTTAGCACGACCACTTCAATTGGATTTACTGACAGAAATCGACCGGACGAATGAAAAGAATCTGAAGCGGGATAAAACACGCTTCGCGTTGACGCGTGATCCCATCACGGAAGAGACGATTGATCATTTCCGAAGTGCGACAGGAAGCGAGGCACGCCTCTGGGGAGCCCCTGTGTATGAGGAGAACCAAACGATCGAGGATAACATGGAAGCAGCATTGCCGTCACTCCGGCGTTTCCTCCGATGTGCGTCGATTGAGGGGATCGAGGCATTCGTCTTCGAAGCACCGATGGAACGCTCGCGTAGTTTGATTGAAGTGAAAGAACTAGCGGACGAAATGGGACGCTTGATCAAAGAGCGGACACCGCTTGACTTCAAGGATTCACCGTATCGCTTAGAAGTCTTTGCGCCACAACTCGGTCCGATCTCGCCGTATCATGCGGAAGACGACCATCGGATGTTTCTCGTTCTCTATGTAGACTAAAAAATGATCCGCCTGCTCCTTTGAGCAAGGCGGATCATTTTTTAGTGTGAATGAGACGATGCTGCCTCATCTTGAGTCTGCCATTTTTTCATGAAGCGCTGAATCCGAGCGATCGCTTCTTGGAGTTGTTCAATCGAACTTGCATAACTTGCCCGGACATAACCTTCACCGCTTGCTCCGAAGACGGATCCTGGAACGACGGCGACGCGCTCAGCGAGTAGCAGTTGCTCAGCAAACTGTTCACTCGTCAGTCCGGTATGACCGATGTACGGAAAGGCATAGAAAGCGCCACCTGGTAAGTGTGTCGGAAGACCCGCATCGTTTAGCGCCTTAACGAAGTAGTTCCGGCGTTGCCGATAACTCGTCACCATGTCAGGGACCGTCTTATGACGAGAACGCAGTGCTTCAATGCCCGCGAATTGAACGAGTGTCGGGGCACACATCATGCCGTATTGATGGACCTTCAGCATCGATTGCGTGATCGCAGGTGGGGCGCAAGTGAAACCAAGCCGCCAGCCTGTCATCGCGAAGGCTTTCGAGAAGCCGTTGATGATGATCGTCCGCTCCCGCATACCGGGAAGGGTCGCGAAGCAGATTGCTTCCGTTTCGTAGGACAGTTCCGCGTAGATCTCGTCACTGATGACGTATAGATCATGCTTTTGGACGAGTAACGCTAGGTCCGCTAATTGATCACGCGACATCGTCGAGCCTGTCGGATTCGATGGGAAACAGAAAATGATCGCTTTCGTCTTATCTGTTAGCAAATGTTCGATCGTTTCCGGTTGAATCGCAAAACCATCTTCTGCGTGACACGCAGCAGCGACGGGAATGCCTCCAACGAGTTCGATCAAGGGAGCATACGAAACGAATGCCGGTTCAACAACGATGACTTCATCTCCTGGATTGATCAAACTACGAAAGGCGAGATCAAGTCCTTCTGAGGCACCGGTCGTGACGATGATCTCATCCGTCGTTGAATAGGAGATAGCGAATTTTTCTTGCATGTAAGTTGCAATTTCTTGACGTAGTTCTAGTAAACCGGCGTTGGCACTATACGCTGTATAGCCTTGTTCGAGTGCTGCGAAGCTCGCTTCGCGAACATTCCATGGCGTGACGAAATCAGGTTCGCCGACACCAAGGGAGATGACGTCTTCCATCGATCCTGCTAAATCAAAGAAACGACGGATGCCGGATGGGGCTAACTGTTCGACACGTTCAGATAGAGACTTCATGGAGACACCTTCAATCGTTTGTCGTCATCATCCTGACTGAAGAGGACACCATCGTGCTTGTAGGTCTTCAAGCGGAAATGGGTCGTCGTCGAGATGACGGAGTCGAGCGTCGATAATTTTTCCGAGACGAATTGAGAGACTTCTTGTAGCGATTTGCCATCAAGGACGACTTGTAAGTCATATGCGCCTGACATCAAATAGAGGGACGTCACTTCCGGGAAACGATGGATCCGCTCCGCTACCTCGTCAAAACCGCGTCCACGTTTCGGTGTGACTTTGACATCGATGAAAGCCGTCACGCCATGATGGGCATGAATCTTTTGCCAGTCGATGACAGCAGTGTAACCGAGTAGGACACCGTCGCGTTTGAATGTCTCGATCGAAGCGGCTACTTCTGACGCTTCCCAGTCGAGCATTTGCGCAAGCAAGTCCAAGTCCATCGGACCATTTTGTGTTAATAATGCTAATAATTCGAGTTGTTTTTCGGTGTACATGGGATCACTCACTTTCTGTCAATTGACCATTGAAGGTACGGCGGGTCTGGCGCAATCGTTCGCGTCGCTCAGCCTGGACGATATGGAAGTTCTTCATTTCATTTGTCGGAAGTTGGTGTTTTTCAACGAGGCGTTCAAAAAAGACGCGTCGCGCTGCATCCTGACGTGCGGATTCATGATTACCTGATGGATTGAAAGCATATAAGACGGTCGCGCGCGCCGGGTGCAGTATTAAATGATCCTTGCCGACGCGTAAAATCCAGTCCCAGTCCCAGTAATTGAAGACGTCTTCGTCAAACAGACCAAGTTGATCGTGGAGCGATTTACGGTAGAGCGACCCGGACGGAATATATGTCGAGTCTTCTCGAATCGTCTCCGGATCGTACGGATATGCGAACGGCTCAGAATCAAGTGCGATACGGTGATCGCCTTCCCAGCGATACGTAAAGAGCTCCGCGTCCGTATAGGTGAGATCAGCACCAGCTTCGAGATCGCCGACCGCTTCTTCGAGGTGACTCGGTAATAAGAGGTCGTCGTCGTCATGAAGTAAGATATACCGACTGGAAGCGAGCGTGACACCATGATTTCGAGCACGAACATGATGGTTTTCAGGTAACGCGACATAGGTCAGTTGAAGACGGTCCTGATAGGCAGCCGTCACTGCTGAGACATCGTCTCCATTATTGTTTAAGACGATGACTTCGAAGTCTTGATAGTGTTGACGCGTCAATGCTTCTAGCGCTTCTGCTAATTCACGAGGACGATTATACGTCGGAATGATGATGGATACGGTTGGCATCAGTGATCGCTCCTTGAACAAAGACACCTGTCCAGGAACAGGTGTCTTCTTGTTTTTTACATGTTTGCTTCAATGCGTGGTAGCAGTTCGTTCCATTCTGCTTCTGGTTCTTTCGTAACCGTCACGAAGTCGCCGTAAGCGAATAGATTGTCGATGCCATCAAGGGCGATCAGTGATGCGAGCAACGCATCTTCAGGTGTATCTTCTTTTTTGACACTCGTACTTTTAGCACCGAAGCGCTGTTCTTCGAGCGTGATTTTGACGGAATTCGGATTTGGTGTGTAATCGACTTGCATGAGGTAAGCTCCTTTCAACGTACATCCATGTTTAGATGATAGGTATTACTTTCAGTATCATTAGTTTGAAATTTAGCAGTTTATAATAAAGTAATTTGCTTGAGTAATCTAACTTGATTATAAACTTTCAATAAGTTTAGTATAGCAGATATCTCAAGGATACATTTTGTTCACTTAGTATTCCCGAATGATTTTTTTTGTTTTGATATTAAACTAAAAACTTACTTGAATTACAAACGATTATGGCAGTTGTAAAAAAAGTGAAAAAACGATTGTTCATAATCAGTTCGAATGAACTTGAAAATAAAATATTTTCTTATTTTATGATATCTTAATGTGACGTTAAATCGCTCTGTGAAGGGGAGAGGCAAAACGGTATTTCGCTATCCTCTCTCACTTTAAAAAAGTCAAGGTTTGTATAAAAAAAAATCTACGTTTAATCTACATATTGTATCTTGAAGACGAATTACAGTTTATTAGGGTCAATATATAGAGAAATGCGTTTAAAGACCGTCATGACCGGATATATAGTGATAAAAACACTATATATCCGGTCATGACGGGTTCTCTTTGTAGCGGTACTTAAATTTATAATTCATATAAATAAATTGTTTTGTATTTTAAAAAAATTTATTTATGAATTTTAAAAACTGTAATGTCGTCTGGCGACTTATTTTTACGAACAGAAGGAGTGGTTCATAGTGGCATCTCCACTGAATACAGCACGCATCTTTAAAGGTGCAATGACAATAGAAGACGTATATGTCGTGATTAGACAAGCAACGGAAACGTATCCGGAGCTTGATATCGACCGCTATACTGAACGTGCCATCCGAGCGCTTGAAGGAAAATCCCTACAAGCCGATCAAGTCTATGAACTGTTAACGATGCACGCACTCGATATGTTAAAGGCAGAAGAGCCGAACTGGACATTCGTAGCGACAGCGACTTACTTAAATCGGTTATACCTTGAAGCAGGTGAAAATCGCGGATATGCAGCAGAAGAACGGTATGGTTCGCTGTATACGCTGATTGAAAAACTGACAGAGATCGGCATCTTCACGAAACATTTACTAGATGCGTATTCGAAGGAAGACATCAACGAACTGTCGGCAACGATCGATCCATCCCGCGACCACTTGTTCACATACATTGGTCTTCGAACACTGGCAGACCGGTACCTCGCACGTGATCACGTCAAAAACTTGTACGAGCTACCACAAGAACGATTCATGGTCATCGCGATGACACTGATGCAAAACGAACCGAAAGAACGTCGTTTAGAACTCGTCAAAGAGTCTTACTGGGCATTGTCGAATCTCTACATGACAGTTGCGACTCCGACGCTTTCGAATGCTGGTAAGTCTTACGGTCAACTTTCTTCATGTTTCATCGATACAGTCGATGATTCGCTACGCGGCATCTACGACTCGAACACGGACGTGGCGACACTTTCTAAAGGTGGCGGCGGAATCGGCGTCTACATGGGTAAGATTCGCTCACGCGGCTCAGACATCAAAGGCTTCAAAGGTGTCTCAAGCGGTGTCATCCCGTGGATGAAACAATTGAACAACACGGCAGTCAGCGTCGATCAGCTCGGTATGCGCCAAGGATCGATCGCGGTGTACCTCGACATCTGGCATAAAGATATCCTCGAATTCCTGGACGCGAAGCTCAACAATGGGGATGAGCGACTTCGGACACACGACTTGTTCACAGGTGTCAACTTACCGGACCGTTTCATGCGTGCCGTCGAAGCACGAGAAGACTGGCATTTGTTTGACCCACATGAAATTCGTACCGTTATGGGCTTCAGCCTTGAAGATTACTTCGATGAGACGGAACAAGGGGGCAGCTTCACGGAACGATACGAAGCGTGTGTCAACGAACCGCGTCTCAGCAAAAAAACAGTTCCGGCAATCGATCTCGTCAAACGCTACATGCGTTCGCAACTCGAGACCGGGACGCCATATATGTTCTTCCGTGACGCCGTTAACCGTGCGAACCCGAATAAACATGCAGGGATGATCTACTCGTCAAACCTGTGCTCGGAAATCATGCAGAACATGAGCCCGACGACCGTGACGGAAGAATACACGGAAGACGGTAAAATCATCGTCACGAAGACACCAGGGGACTTCGTCGTCTGTAATTTATCATCGATTGCACTTGCACGTGCAGTTCGTTCTGACGTCTTAGAGCGATTGATTCCGATTCAAATGCGGATGCTTGATAACGTCATCGACTTGAATACGATCGATGTTCCGCAAGCGCAATTGACGAATCAAAAATACCGTGCTGTTGGTCTTGGCACATTCGGTTGGCACCATCTGCTTGCACTCGAAGGTATCCGTTGGGAATCGGTCGAAGCGGTACAATACGCAGACCGTCTCTACGAGAAGATCGCTTACTTGACGATCGATGCGTCGATGCAACTTGCGAAAGAGAAGGGTGCGTACCGTCTCTTCGAGGGTTCAGAATGGCAAACAGGAGAGTACATCAAACGTCGCCACTATAAAACGACGGATGAACTTGATTGGGATCGTCTCCAAGCGGACATCACGGCGTACGGAATGCGTAATGCTTACTTGATGGCAGTCGCACCGAACTCATCAACGGCGATCATTGCGGGTAGTACGGCATCGATTGATCCAATCTACAAAAAAGTCTACTCGGAAGAGAAGAAAAACTATAAGATTCCAGTCACTGTTCCGGATTTAACACCGGAAACGAACTGGTTCTATAAATCAGCGTTTGAGATTGACCAACTATGGAGCATTCGTCAAAATGCTTCGCGTCAGCGTCACATCGACCAAGCGATCAGTTTCAATTTGTACGTGAAAAATAACGTCAAGGCGAAAGAGTTACTCGAGATGCACATGGAAGCATGGCAACTCGGGATGAAGACGATCTACTACACGCGTTCGACGACGGTTGAAATCGACGAATGTGAATCGTGTTCATCATAAGATAAGGAGGACGATATCATGAAGGCAGCAATCGTATATGCGTCATTGAGTGGAAACACGGAGGAGGTGGCAGAACTCGTCGCGAAGACGTGTTCTGAGATGGGAATCGAGCCGACGATGTTGTTTGCGGATGAAGTGACGACGTATCAGTTAATGCCTTATGATATCGTCTATTTTGGTTCGTATACGTGGGGAGATGGGCAACTACCCGACGATATGCGCGATTGTCTCAGAACCGTTCTAAAGGAGAGTTCGCATGCGATTCCGCAGGCAGCTGTTTTTGGAACAGGGGACAAGATGTTCGTCAAATATTGTCGCGCCGTTGATGAGATGGCGTATCATCTCTCGAAATTCGGGGTGCCGCTTGCCGGCGAACTATTGAAAATCGAGCAGTCACCACGCAATCGCCCACATCTCGTCAAGGAATGGACGAAACGGACCATTCTTCAATTACAGCAAGAAGGAGTCGAAGCACATGGAACAGCTACAAAAAATCAAACTGCTTGATGCACGTCATCCGAATCGCGCGACAGCAATCATCGGTGGCGAAACGAGTGCCATCGTAAACTGGAACGATATTGCGTATCCACAGTTTTATTCGATCTACAAACAACTGTTATCGAACTTCTGGATCCCAGATGAGATCTCGATGTCGAAGGATATGCAGCAGTGGAATCAATTGAGCGAACGGGAACAGGATGCCTTTAAACGAATCATCGGGCTACTCTCGATTCTTGACTCGGTTCAGACACGTTATATCTTGGAATCGGCAATGTTCACATCGGATTCATCGGTTCACGCGATTCTTGCGATCGTTGCGCAACAGGAAGTCGTTCATAATCAATCGTACAGCTACGTCTTATCCAGCTTGGTTCCATTGGCTGAACAAAACCGGATTTTCGATATCGCGAAAGACGATGATATGGTCATGAAGCGTAATGCATTCATCCTTGATTTATATGAAGATTTCCAAAATGACCGGACTCCAGAGAATTTCGCGAAATCGCTCGTTGCTTCGATTGTTCTTGAAGGGATCAATTTCTATTCTGGCTTTGCTTTCTTCTATAACTTAGCACGTCATCAAAAGATGGTCGGAACATCGACGATGATCAGCTACATTCAACGGGATGAATTACAACACTCGTACTTCATCAGCCAATTGTTACGTGCTGTCCTGTCGGAGCATCCAGAAATCGATGCCGATGGCTCCTTCACACAATTCGTCTACGACACGTTCAAGCGTGCCGTCGATCTTGAAATCGAGTGGAGCGAATATGTCTTGCGTGATCTAGACGGTCTTGATGTCAGTGAAATGCGTGATTACGTTAAATATCTCGCAAACAAACGTCTTCGCGTCATCGGTTTGTCGGATCTTTATGAAGGGCACGACGAAGATGTCATGCCATGGATTCGTGCGTATTCGGATGATTCGATGAACGCGACAAAATCGGACTTCTTCGAACAAAAATCACGTTCGTATGCGAAAGTAACGGATGCGAATGGATTCGACGATCTGTGAGTAATAAATAGATCAATTGATGATTGCTTCTACTCTATATTTCCTTTACGCTAGGACAGGCGAGGTTCTGCTCGACTCCTGCGGAAAAACAAGTCATCATGACCCTGGAAGATGCGACGCATCTAAAGCGGCATGAGGGCTTGTCCGCGGAAAGCGAGCAGACCGAGACTGTCCGTTTTTTTTTGATAGTCTTATCTGTCTTTCGTCTTTCTCGTTTCAAGCATTACTTTTCTTTGTCACTTAGGTCAATTCAACAAAAGAACAAAAAAAGGGCCGAACTCGGAAAGTTCGGCAGAATCAGGGGGAATACTTGAAGTCTTGCTACTAAAATGTTCCCTCGTGAAATAAAAAATAAACAAATTCCAAAAATATTTTTTACGATACAAGAAAAGTGTGTTATTATAAGTTGATGAATTTAGTTAGGGAGTGTATACATTATGGCAAACTTTGAAAAAGACCAAGTCGTTACTGGTAAAGTAACTGGTATTCAAAACTTCGGTGCTTTCGTAGCACTTGACGAGCAAACACAAGGTCTCGTCCACATCTCAGAAATCTCACACGATTACGTAAAAGACATCAACGATTACGTAAAAGTTGGCGATGAAGTAACTGTTAAAGTTCTCGACATCGACGAAGCTAACAAAAAAATGAAGCTTTCGATCAAAGCAACTCAGGAAGCTCCAAAACGTGAAGCACGCGCGAAAGGTCCACGCAAAAACGCTGGACGTCGCGATGCAGGTCCTGCTTTCAAACAAGAAGAAGCACCTGGATTCAACGTTCTTAAAGGTAAATTGGAAGAATGGATTGAAAAATCAAACTTCCAAAAATAAGCCACATGAGAGAATCGACATCGGTCGGTTCTCTTTTTTTATGCGATTTTTACATAGAATAAGCATTAAATTAGATGCGAAAGGGGAATGTGTGGATAATGTAAGGTGTTCATTACTTATTGAGGAGGCAACACAGATGGAAAACTTTGAATATCGCAATCCAACAAGACTTATTTTTGGTGACGGTCAAGTCAGCCAATTGAAACCACAACTCGAAGCACTCGGTGCAAAGAAAGTCATGCTCGTCTTCGGTGGCGGCAGTATTAAACGTAATGGCGTTTATGATGATGTCACACGTGAACTCAACGCGGCAGGAATCGAGTACGTCGAATGCGACGGTGTCGAACCGAACCCGCGTATCGAGACAGCAGAGCGCGGTATCAAAATTGCACGTGAAGCAGGCGTTGACGCATTGCTTGCACTCGGTGGCGGTTCTGTCATCGACTGCACGAAATTGATCGCTGCTGGTATTCCTTATGAAGGCGAAGCATGGGATCTCGTCATCGGCAAAGCAACACCAGAAACAGTCATCCCATTCGGAACAGTCTTGACGCTTGCAGCAACAGGTTCTGAGATGAACTCAGGATCCGTCATCACGAACTGGAAGACACAAGAGAAGTACGGTTGGGGTAGCCCGCTTACGTTCCCAACATTCTCAATCCTTGATCCGAAGTACACAGTCAGTGTGCCAAAAGATCAAACAATCTACGGTATCGTCGATATGATGAGCCACTGCCTCGAGCAATACTTCCACCCTGCGCATGCGCCGGTCCAAGAACGGATGACAGAAGGTGTCATGAAAGCAGTCGTCGAAGCAGCACCGAAACTCGTCAACGATCTCGAGAACGTTGAACTTCGTGGCACGATTCTCTTCGCTGGTACGATGGCGCTCAACGGTGTCCTTCAAATGGGCGCACGTGGCGACTGGGCATCACACAATATCGAGCACGCGGTTTCAGCTGTTCACGATATCCCGCACGCAGGTGGACTTGCGATCCTCTTCCCGAACTGGATGCGCCACGTACTCGACGAATCAAACGCACATCGTTTCGTCACACTCGGTGAGAACGTCTTTAACGTTGATACGGAAGGTAAATCAGAGATGGAAGCAGCACACGCGACAATCGACGCAATCAGTGCTTTCTGGACATCACTCGGTGCACCGAATCGTCTCGCTGATTACGACATCAAAGAAGATACAGTTGACGCAATCGTCAAGTCAGCAATGACACGCGGCGACTTCGGAAACTTCAAATCACTTGGAAACGAAGACGTTCGTCAAATCGTGACAGCTGCCCTATAACAATCTGTAACATTTGCTACTCATTTCACAAAAGACTTGAACGACCTTCCTTCTTGCGTTTTAATGAAAAGGAAGGTCGCATTTCGTTGCGAATGAATAAGGAGGACGATGGCATGTCAACAGTACGTTTTGATTATTCGAAAGCCCTACAATTCGTAGGTCAACATGAAGTAGATCATATGGCGGAAACGGTAAAGACGCTTCACCATGCGATTCATGCAGGAACAGGTGCAGGAAGTGATTTCTTAGGATGGGTAGATCTTCCGACGAATTACGATCAAGCGGAATTTGCACGCATCCAAGCGTCTGCAGAAAAAATCAAGTCGGATTCTGATGTGTTGTTAGTCGTCGGAATCGGCGGTTCGTATCTCGGAGCGCGCGCTGCGATCGAGATGCTCGGACACTCATTCCATAACTTGTTATCAAAAGAAGATCGCAAAGCACCACAAATCATCTATGCAGGTCATAATATCTCATCGACGTATCTGCACGATTTATTCGAAGTCCTCGAAGGAAAAGATGTATCGGTCAACATCATCTCGAAATCGGGTACGACGACAGAACCAGCAATTTCGTTCCGTCTCTTGAAATCGTTCATGGAAGAGAAATACGGTAAAGCAGAAGCCAAACACCGGATTTATGCAACGACGGATAAAGCGCGTGGTGCATTAAAAACACTCGCAGACTCTGAAGGATACGAGACATTCGTCATTCCGGATGATGTCGGCGGCCGTTTCTCTGTGTTGACACCGGTTGGTCTATTACCGATCGCAGCAGCTGGTATTTCAATCGAAGAGTTGATGCAAGGTGCCCGTGACGCGCAAGAGCGCTACGCGAGCGAAAACCTAGCTGACAACGAAGCGTATCAATACGCGGTCGTTCGAAATGCGCTCTATGCGAAAGGGAAGACGATCGAGCTTCTCGTCAACTACGAACCAGCACTTCATTATGTGTCAGAGTGGTGGAAACAATTATACGGCGAGTCAGAAGGAAAAGACTTCAAAGGGATCTTCCCAGCAGCAGTCGACTTCTCGACGGATCTTCACTCGATGGGACAATACGTCCAAGAAGGTCGTCGTGACCTGTTCGAGACAGTCATCAAAGTCGGTCAAGCACGTCATGCATTGACGATCGAAGAAGATGCTCAGGATCTCGATGGATTGAACTTCCTTGCAGGGAAGTCGATTCAATTCGTTAACGATAAAGCAGCAGAAGGTACGTTGCTTGCGCACACGGACGGACAAGTACCGAACTTGACAGTCGAACTTCCAGAGATGACACCGTATCACCTCGGATTCCTGTTCTACTTCTTCGAAAAAGCTTGTGCGATGAGTGGTTATCTCCTCGGAGTGAACCCATTTGATCAGCCAGGCGTCGAAGCGTACAAGAAAAACATGTTCGCTCTTCTTGGGAAACCAGGATTCGAAGCAGAAAAAGCAGAACTCGAAGCACGTTTGAAGTAATATGAAACGACAGTCGATCGTTCCCTAGTGGAACATCGGCTGTTTTTTTGTCTTTAGCGGATGATAGTAGGCTATCATTTTCCAGATTTACAGGTAATCCTAGCGTTTTCACTTTTAGAATACCCGTGAAACAGGTAAAGTGAAGTTAGAAGAAGAAATGAGGTGCACGTACGTGATTACATTCTTGGATTATTATCAAAATCAAGTGGAGTTAAGTTTTGATGACCATCCGTTCTCGGATCGTCCCTTGCACGTATGGGTCATTGCCGTGTACGAAGGAAAATGGTTGCTGACCCATCATAAGCAACGTGGTTATGAATTTCCTGGTGGAAAGGTTGAACCAGGGGAAACGGCGGAAGAAGCTGCACGTCGTGAAGTGATGGAAGAGACAGGTGGGGAAATCGATTCCCTCTCATATGTCGGGCAGTATCGGGTTGCTGGAAAAGGCGATACGATCATCAAAAACATCTACTTCGCGCAAATCGGATCATTGTCGTCTCATCTTGCCGTGGATGAAACGGACGGTGCTTTTCTATTCGAGGAACTCCCTGAACGTCTCGATACGAATCGACAATACAGTTTCATGATGAAGGACCGTGTCCTTCCGGAGACGCTCCGTGTACTTAGCGAACGCCGATTGGTTTGAACTTCCGCGGCAAGGTCCGTTTCGGACGTTTCGGATGTTTTATACCACAGCGGATGGAGAACGGGTCGGTGCCTATATCGTACTCCCGCAAGTTGCGAACGGTCAGGGAATTCTCTACTTGCGTGGTGGAACGCGTTCGATCGGAATGGTCCGACCGACTCGATTGCTCGCGTTCGCACAGGCAGGCTTTTTTGTCATGGCACCTTTCTATCGAGGGAATCTAGGCGGCACGGGAAAAGAAGACTTTGGACATCACGATATCGAAGACGCCTGCAGCGCCTTTGACTGGTTACAGCAACGTGTTTCGCATGTTCACGCATTTGGATTTTCACGTGGTGGACAGATGGCACTGCTCCTGGCGCATCACCGTCCAGTCGCTCGAACGGTTTCCTGGGCAGGGGTGACGGAGTTGACGTGGACGTATGAAGAGCAGAAGACGATGCAAAAGATGCTGCGGCGATACACGGGAGGTACACCAGATACGGTTCCTGATGAATACGCGGTTCGCTCGCCGCTCCATGTCGAACCTCAAGGTGAAGTGTTATTGATTCACGGTGCGTATGATGAGAACGTTCGTTTACGCCACGCGACGGCTTATGCCGCACGTTATTCCGAAAAAACGATGCTTCAGACTTATGCCTATGCCCATCAATTTCCGATTCATGACAAGTTGCGTGTGACGCGGAATGTGTTGAATTGGTTTGAGACTGGTATATGGAATCCGGATGAAAGGTGATAGTTCAAGCAGTACGACCAATGTCGTGCTGTTTTTTTGTGTTACGGAAAATGGCATAGAATTAAAAAATAAGAACATTGATATGTTGTAAAAAACAATAATCTCCTAAAAAGTAAACTTTGATATAATAGATGACATCTGAGAAGAATAGAGGGGGCATGAGAACGATGGATATCTTATTAGCACGTCAACCCATCGTTAATCGAGTAGGTTCGATTGATGCATTTGAACTATTGTATCGTTCGATTGAACAAATCAGTGTGTTTGATGGTGATTTAGCGACGATGGATGTTTTGACGAATACACTTGTTCATATGGGAGTAGATCATGTAGCAGAAGGCAAGAAGCTATTTGTTAATTTCACGGCAGAGCTGTTGAAAAGTGACTTGATTCATTATTTGGATCCAAGCCAATTCGTCATTGAAATTCTAGAAACAGTTGAGATCGATACAGAGATGCTGTCTGTTCTACATAGTTGGAAAGACGCGGGCTTTACGTTAGCACTCGATGATTTTGTGACGGATTTACTCCGACAGCATGGAGCGGAATTGTTTGAGTTGATCGATTTAATTAAAATCGACATCGAGACGATTTCCCCTCGCGAGCAAAGTGCTATCCTCCATATTGTCCGTCGCAATTATCCTCATATCCGAATGTTGGCTGAGCGTGTCGAAACGCACGAAGATCATACACGGTGTCTTGACATGGGATATGACTGGTTTCAGGGATATTTTTATGCTAAACCGATGTTGATGAAAGGAAAGGCGGTCCCACCGCAACTACCGGTTTTGTTAAAAATGTTGAAATGGCTCGATACGGATGAAAAGTACGATGAGGTCATTGATGAGATTGAAGCGAATCCCTATATTAGTATTCAAGTGTTACAGCTGATCAATTCTCCAGGAATGGGTTTACGCAATACTGTCAGTTCCGTTCGTCAAGCGATTTCACTGCTTGGCTTTTCGCAACTCAAAAGTTGGATTTCGTTGATTGTTTTACGTGAGATGAAGCTTGCTAGTCCTTATGAGTGGTCAAATGAGTTATTACGGTCCTCTTTACACTGTGCGAAGCTCTGTGAACTCTTTGCTACCGAAACCCGAACACTACAACCGGAGAGTGCTTACATGATTGGCTTGTTATCGCACATCGATGCGTTATTATCTGTTGATATTGACGATATCATCGATCAATTGCCACTCGAAGATTCTCTGAAGATTGTTCTACAAGGAAAGGATCATCCGTTTCGGGATTGTTTAGTGCTTGCGATTAGTGCAGATCGAGGTGATTTTGATCAGTTTGAACTGCTGAGTCAGCGTTTAAATGTATCACTTCCGCGAGCCTATGCATTACTGACGGAAAGTCAAGAGTGGCTCATGCAGCGAGAAAAACATATTCAAGAAGAGTCAGACTCGATCATATAACTAAAAAAGAGTTTGAAGACTTTTTTCTAGACATAAGACGACGTGTAATCATTCTCTTAACTGAGTAGGATTACACGTTTTTATTCGTCTCGAATCGCCTAATAGGAAGAATTTCTAAGGATTAAGGAGTAACTAAAAAATCTGAGTCCGTGAAGACCGGACTCAGATTTTTTAGTTACTTGATGTAAATTCGGTGTCTATCTTTTTGATGCAAGTCAGAAAACTCTACTTTATAGGCGCGGACCAGCTGACTTGATCGCATCCGTCGCACTCTCGAAACGAAGGAAATTGTTCTGGAATTTCTCAGCAAGCGAACGCGCTTGTGTGTCGTATTCGTCCGGATTCGACCAGACGCGTACCGGGTTGAGTAACTCACTTGGAACACCAGGAACTTCGAGCGGCATATGAAGTCCAAAGATCGGGTGTTCTTCTGTTGGAATCGTTGCAAGTGTGCCGTTAACGGCAGCGTTGACCATCGTCCGTGTATAAGATAGCTTCATGCGGCTACCTGTTCCGTAAGCACCGCCTGTCCAGCCCGTGTTGACGAGATAAACGGTAACACCATGACGATCAATCAATTCGCCGAGCATCGTCGCATACTTTTCAGGCATCAGTGGAAGGAATGGTGAACCGAAGCACGTCGAGAAGGTCGCTTCTGGTTCCGTGACCCCACGTTCTGTTCCAGCGAGTTTTGATGTATATCCTGATAGGAAGTGATACATCGCTTGTTCTTTCGTCAATTTGCTGATCGGAGGCAAGACGCCGTACGCATCAGCTGTCAAGAAGACAATCGTCTTCGGATGACCAGCGCGTGACGGAACAGCGATGTTATCGATTGCCGTAATCGGATAAGCAGCACGCGTATTTTCCGTCAACGATGTATCATCGTAATCAGGATGACGGGCTTCGTCGAGTACGACGTTCTCAAGGACGGTTCCGAAACGGATCGCGTCAAAGATTTGCGGTTCTTTTTCACGCGATAGATTGACCGTCTTCGCGTAACATCCGCCTTCGATGTTGAAGACACCATCGTGCGACCAACCATGCTCATCGTCACCGATCAATTGACGGCTATCATCGGCTGAAAGGGTGGTCTTACCAGTACCAGATAGACCGAAGAACAAGGCGACGTCGCCTTCGTGTCCGACGTTTGCCGAGCAGTGCATCGAAAGGACGTTTTCTTGTGGTAAGAGGTAGTTCATGACGGAAAAGATCGACTTTTTGATTTCTCCAGCGTATTCCGTTCCACCGATCAAGACGATTCGGTGTTCGAACGACATCGCGATGAACGTCTCGGAGTTCGTTCCGTCAACGGCAGGATCTGCTTTGAAATGTGGCGCGTAGACAACCGTGAACGGTTCGAAGGCAGCCACTTCAGGATACTCGCGTAAAAAGAGTTGTTTGGCAAACAGGTTATGCCAAGCATATTGTGTGAGCACACGGACCGGAAGGGTGAAGTGCGTATCTGCTCCAGCAGCAGCTTCTGTATAGTAGAGATGATCAGCTTCGTTCATGTAACGAAGAACCTTTTGCAACAATTGTTCAAATTTGTCTCCATCCATTGGTTGGTTGACATGACCCCAATCAATGTGAGACTCGCAGGAAGAATCACGGACGATGAACTTATCTTTTGGTGAACGACCTGTAAATTTCCCCGTTTCTACAGATAATGCGCCGTTCTCAGCAAGGACACCTTCTTCGTTTCGAATCGCATGTTCGACAAGTTCAGCAACAGATAGTTGTTTGAACACATGCTCTTTCTTGAGTAGTTCTTCGATATTCAGGACCGTCATCGGCATCCTGACCCCACCTTTCCCCTACGTTGGTTTTGGCTCACTGTATTTAGTATGACACATTTATTATATATGGCATACTAAAGAGAGAGCAATCATTTTCTAGTGCTGATTTCTATTTATCTGGAAACGCTTTCAGCATTAACAGTTTAACATCTCTTTCAAAAAGTTTCGACTAGAATTTGAAACCTTGCTTGACAGAGTAGTTACAACTTTATATCATGTAATTCGTAACGGATACTCTTATTCTGAGCAGGTGGAGGGAACAAGGCCCGAAGAAACCCGGCAACCGTCCTACATTAATTCACATATTAATGAGGGAAAAGGTGCTCTCCTGAAGCGAAGTAAACACTTCGAACGATAAGAGGGTAAAGGAAGAACGCACAACCTTTCCCTGACCATTTTTTGGACTTGGAAAGGTTTTTTTCATTTTACCGTCCCACTCAACTAGGGGAAATGAGTACACCGTCAAATTCTTTTTTGGGAGGGTCATACATGACAAACCTTAATCGCCGACTATTCACGTCGGAGTCAGTCACTGAAGGTCATCCAGATAAAATCTGTGACCAAATTTCGGATTCAATTCTTGATGCAATCCTCGCAGCGGATCCAAACGCGCGTGTTGCGGCAGAAACTTCTGTTACAACGGGTCTCGTTCTCGTTGCAGGTGAGATCACGACATCCACTTACGTCGACATTCCAAAAGTCGTTCGTGAAACGATTCGTGAGATCGGTTATACACGCGCGAAATACGGTTTCGACGCGGACACATGTGCTGTATTGACATCAATCGATGAGCAATCAGCAGACATCGCTCTTGGTGTAGACCAAGCGCTTGAAGCACGTGAAGGTAGCATGTCTGATGCAGAAATCGATGCAATCGGTGCAGGAGACCAAGGTCTCATGTTCGGTTACGCAACGAAAGAAACACCAGAACTCATGCCACTTCCAATCTCGCTTTCACACCGTCTCGCACGCCGTTTGGCAGAAGTGCGTAAAAACGGTCAACTCGACTACCTTCGTCCGGACGGAAAAACACAAGTCACGGTCGAATACAACGAGAACAACGAGCCGGTTCGTGTCGATACGATCGTCATCTCGACACAACACGCGGAAGAAGTTACGCTTGAGCAAATTCAAGCTGACTTGAAAGAACACGTCATCACACCGGTCATCCCGGCTGAATACATCGACGCAGCAACGAAATTCTTCATCAATCCAACTGGTCGTTTCGTCATCGGCGGACCACAAGGAGATGCTGGATTGACGGGTCGTAAGATCATCGTTGATACGTATGGTGGATACGCACGCCACGGCGGTGGAGCATTTTCTGGTAAAGATCCAACAAAAGTCGACCGTTCAGCTGCATACGCAGCACGTTACGTCGCGAAGAACCTCGTTGCTGCAGGTCTTGCAGACAAAGCAGAAGTTCAACTCGCGTACGCAATCGGTGTCGCGCACCCGGTATCAATCGCGGTTGATACATTCGGTACAGGAAAACTTCCTGAAGCACAACTCGTCGAATTGGTTGCTGAAAACTTCGATCTTCGTCCGGCTGGAATCATCAACATGCTTGATCTCCGTCGTCCGATCTATCGTCAAACAGCTGCATACGGTCACTTCGGTCGTACAGATGTTGAGCTTCCATGGGAGCAAACAGATAAAGCAGCAGTTCTTGAAGAACAGGCAAAACGTTTCGCATAATCAAAAAGTCCGAGAACCCTACGCGGGTTTTCGGACTTTTTTGTTTACGTGGAACTTTGCAGGAAACGAATGTTTTTTCTAGAAGAGGGTAAAAGTACATGAGTCGATTCGTATGAATACAAAGGGGGGTTCCGATTATGGAAATACGCGAAGCTATTCCAGCCGATGCAGGACGTATTCATGACATTGCCGTCACATCCTGGTTGGATACGTACGCAGAAATCTATTCCGAGCGCTCGAAAGCGCATTTCGTGCAGGAAGCGTATCCGCAAGAGGAGGTTGTTCGTGCGATTCGGACGGCAGAAGAAGCACGGGGAGAGTATTTTTATGTCGGAATCATCGATGAGGAAATCGTCGGTTTCATTCATGCTGTTGATGTTGAGGGAACGTGGGAAATCATTCGTCTGTACGTCTTACCGAAATATCAGCAAAACGGAATCGGACGACGATTGATCCGTGAACTCGAACGACAAGGAGCCGTCCCACTCGAAGTATATGTGGAGGCACGTAACTATAAAGCGCGTCAGTTCTTGACCTCATTCGGTTTTGAAGAACTCAGTGAGATGACGGAAGAAGTCTTTGGGCAAGTAGAATCTGTCATTCGCCTTCGCCATGTCGCCTCGTGAAATCCGTCTTGGGACGGTTTTGTGTGCGTTTGAAATAAGGTATCGTAAATAGGAAGTATGAAGTGAAGAGGTGAGTTTGTGGTTGAACAACCAACAGGAATCATCGTATTAGTCTATCCGTTACAACTGCGTGCCCGTCCGAGTGAAGCTTTGATTCGGGTACTCGAACGAGAGTATGAAGTATTGCTCGTCGACGCCCCACGTCGTATCTCGTTTGAAGAACATGGTCAACTGTTAAAAGAAGCATTACGTGAAGCCGGGAAACGCAAGCTACCGATTCATATCGTCGCCTGTAGCATGGGCGCACTCGTCGTCAATCGTCTGTTGCAAGAATATGAATTACCGGTAGCAAGCCTTGCATTCATTTCACCGTTGTTTGATTGGCACCCTTCGAAACAACTCGGAGGCGTCAAACAAGTCTTCGCAAGTGCGTTCGATCGTTTCCGGCCCGATGCGCCACTCGGTACGTTGCCGTTTGGTCAAAGTACGGAAGATACCGTTCGCATCGGTGAACTGACCTATGCACAGTACCGGGAAATCGAAGAAGAGATCGTCGTACATGACGAGGAACGAAAAAAACTGCCGCGTGTGAACTTGGCTTGTTTTTATGCACCGGACGATCAGTTCGCAGACGTCAAGCTGACACTTGAAGTATGCCGGAAAATGGGTGGCGATCAGATTTACTTACAACGTCTACTCGGTTTTCCGCATTTTAGTTTCGAACGGTTGAACACACGGTTTGCAGAAAAATTAATGTTGTTCTTTAAGCTTGTTGAAGAATGAAATCACAAAAGTGATGCCTCTAAAAAAGGGGCATCACTTTTTTGTGCCCATCATCCGCGTACTTTTTTCTCGATCGCGATGATGAACGGGGGATGATTTTGTTGGTTCAAGAAGCGATACTGGAGAACGGCATAATCTTGCTGATCAAGGGCTGTGACGTAATCGAGGACAGCGTCACGTTCTCGTTTTCCTTCCAAGTGACCGTGATAGACGACGAGGACGACAAGACCGCCGGGAGCGAGGACCGGGAGGAGGGCATCGAGTGCTTCAAGCGTCTCTTCTCCGGTCGTCGTGATTGATTTGTCGCTTCCAGGCAGGTATCCGAGATTGAAGACACCAGCGCGGACAGGACGTTGTTCGTCCGAAAGACGGGCACCGACATGGATGTGGCTTTCATGGTAAAGGTCGACGCGTGCTAACATTCCGGCTTCGTCGAGACGTCGCGTCGATTCCTCAATGGCTTGTGCCTGGACGTCGAACGCAAGAACCCTTCCTTCTGGACCGACACGTTCTGCTAAAAACTGTGTATCATGTCCATTTCCGGCAGTCATATCGACGACGCAGTCTCCGGGCTCGATAACGGACTCGAGTAATTGTTTCGTATAAGGTAATACACGGGCAAGTGACATGGCATAGACTCCTGTTCCTATAGTCTGTTTTTCTAGTAATGGTTCAGTATGTGCAAGATTCTTTCTGCATTATATCATTTTTTGATTCGTTGACGAAAAGCGAAGTAGCTTGACAGTTAGGGGACGGATTGCGTAAAGTGGCAAGGTTGAGAATGAAATAGGAGGACCACAGGTATGCCAAAATTACCAAAAGCGGTCTGGATCCTCGTCCTTGCGATGGCCATCAATACGACGGGATCCTCTTTTTTATGGCCGTTTAATACATTATATATTCATGAATATTTAGGAGAGTCGATGACAAAAGCAGGGATGGCATTGTTCGTCAACTCTGCCTTAGCAATCGTCGGAAACTACTTAGGTGGAAAAGCGTTTGACCGTCTCGGTGGCAAGAAGACGCTTGTCATCAGTGTCATCGGACTTGTCCTGTCTTCCGTTGGCTTGTTGCTATTTCATCAGACGTATCTCGGATACGTCGCGATGCTTGGATTGATTGGATTCGTCGGTGGGATGGTTTTTCCGACGATCTACGCGATGACGGGTGTCATCTGGCCGGAAGGCGGGCGCCGTGCCTTTAATGCGATCTATGTCGCACAAAATGTCGGTGTAGCGCTCGGGACAGCAGTCAGTGGTCAAATCGCTGCCTTTTCGATTCAGTACATCTTCATCGCCAATCTCGTCCTCTACATCGCCTTTGCCATCATTTTGTTCGTCGGTTTATCCTGGATTCAGGCACCAGCGCGGATGCATGCGGCACATGACGAGATCGAAACGACACGCACACCCCTTGCGCGCGGTGCGGCAAGGACGATGTTGCTCGTCTCGATCGGGTATGCCTTACTTTGGTTCGTTTATGTGCAATGGCAAGGAACCTTTGCCGTACACACGAAATCGCTCGGTGTCACGATTTCCGAGTACTCGATTCTTTGGACGATCAACGGAGCACTCATCGTGTTCGCACAACCTTTATTAACACCAATTCTCCGGTGGTTTGGAGATGACTTGAAGCGACAATTGATGACCGGTACAGGAATCTTCCTCTTGTCTTATCTGATCGTTCCGTTCGCAGGCGGCTTCAAGATGTTCCTCGTCGCGATGATCATTTTGACGATTGGTGAGATGTTCATCTGGCCAGCGGTTCCTGCTATGGCGGCGAGACTCGCGCCAATCGGAAAAGAAGGAGAGTTCCAGGGATACGTCAATATTGCCGCTTCAGCGGGACGGATGATCAGTCCGACCGTCGGAGGGTTGATCTACGATTTATCCGGTATGTCAGCGGTCTTCTTGACATTGATTGGATTGATTCTGTTAGCAGGCGTCGTATTCCTTCGTGCCATTCCTAAAATCACATCATGAGCATCATCTGTAAGACAGCGGACATTAGATTCGCTGTCTTTTTTTTACATCATTAATGCGCTAATTATAAAACAAATCATTATTAATATGGAATATTTCGGCAAAGAAACGGGTACTTTCTAATCAAGAACTTGAAAAGAAAGTTCATGTGAACGTTGCTTCTTTTTGACTGGAGGTGCACGAATGGAAAGGTGTCAATTCATCACAGATGCCGCAACTTGGACGACACACGTACAGCAACAGCCTCTTGATATCTTCTACAGTCACCAATACGTCACGCTTAACGCTAGACCGTCTGAGCAAGCGGTGTTATTTCGTTATGAAGGTCATGCGGGAACACTGTTCTATCCCTTTTTAAAGCGTCGGATTTTTGATACGCCTTATTCAGATCTCATCACGCCGTATGGCTACGGCGGACCGGAAATCGTCGGTCGCTTAACCGCAACTGAAATGCAACATGCACGTCTATCGTTTGAAAGGTGGGCGGAGCAAGAATCGGTCGTCTCGGAAATGATTCGCTTTAATCCGTTGACGGGCAATGAACGACTCATGCGTAACTGGACGGAAGCTTCTTTCATCCGTCATACGACGAGCATTGATTTGCGCCCCTCACTAGAAGAAATCATGCAGACGTTCCATAAGAAAACGAGAAGTATGATTCGTAAATCGCTCGCTTCACCGTTAACCGTTAGAACAGGAACACGAGACGATTTATCTGTTTTTTTGGCGTTGTATCATGAAACGATGGACCGGAAGAATGCTTCGGCTCATTACTATTTTACGGCGAGTTATTTTGAGCAATTATTGGAAGCGAATCCACTCTGTGAGCCATTGTTACTGATTGCGGAAATCGACGGAGAACCTGTTGGTGGATACTTCGTATTGCTCGGAAAAGAATATGCCCACGGTCATTTGATTGGTTGTAAGCGGGACGAAGCGAAGATGTTCCCAAATCAACGACTTGAGTACGAAGCGATTCTTCAGGCGAAAGCACGCGGTCTCGTCGAACAACATCTCGGAGGTGGATATCAAGAACGGGATAGTCTCTTTGAGAGTAAATGCCGTTACACCGGGTACCGTTTATTTGAGTATCATCAAGGAAAATCGATTCTTCAACCAGCCATATACGATCAGTTGTGTATACGATACGGGTCAGATGCTAATTCGGATTATTTTCCGGCTTACCGACAAACCAGTGTCCAAATGGCGACAAGTTAAACAGTAACTAAATGAAGAAGGTGAAACGACTACATCGTGTAGTCGTTTTTTTGATATGCTGAAATCATGATAGATCAATTGAGGGGGATGTGTCTTGAAAAAACGAGGTCTTATTTTTGATATGGATGGGGTCATCTTAGATAGTGAAATCCGCTACTTTGAGGTCCACCAGCAGATGTTCAAAACGTTATCGATTCCGCTCGATCCGGTTCAGTATGCGACATTCATGGGGAAAACAGGAGATGAGATGTGGGAAGAACTTGTCGCGCAACACGAGCTCCCAGAAACAGCGAGTGCTTTACTTGAGGAAGAACATCGCTTGTTTCAAATTCATGCAAAACCAGAGGCGTGTGGTTTAAAAGAGGGAGTCAAACAAGTCATCGAACAAGCGACATCTCTTGGTTACGATATCGGGATCGCTTCTTCGAGTTCGCTTCAAAAAATCGAACTCGTCATCCGTCATTACGAGCTTCCAATCACGCATTACGTCAGTGGGGAAGAAGTCGTGCGTTCGAAGCCGGATCCCGCGATTTTTCGACTTGCGGCATCACGAATCGGGCACGCACCTGAGAATTGTCTCGTCATTGAAGACGCTGCAAACGGGATGATCGGCGCAAAAGCAGCTGGTATGGAAGTGATTGCGCTTCTTGATGACCGGATGCCAGCGCAACGTTTAGAACAAGCAGATCATATTGCGCGATCGCATGCGGAAATCGAGGAAATTTTACGGAAGCGTTGACGCTTGAGGAAGAAACAGATTACACTAGGAAAAGATAGTCAAATGCAGGGAACTGAAGTAGTAGGGGAAAGGTGCCGTCAAGAGAGCTGGTGGAGGGTGCGAACCAGTCGGTAACAACCGTGAACTCGTCAGGGAGCACGATTCGTGAAGTCGTAGTAGCGAATCCGGTCCTTCACACCGTTATCTGTGAATCAAGCGGTCTGTCATAGATAGACAACGTGGGTGGTACCGCGGAAGCCAAACCGGTCTTTCGTCCCTATTCCTAGGGGCGGAGGACCGGTTTTTTTTAGATTAGAGGAGGAAAAGACATGCCGTACAATCATCGCGAAATTGAACCAAAATGGCAGGCGCGTTGGGATCAAGACAACGCCTTCGTCACGACAGAAGATCCAGAAAAAGAAGGGTTTTATGCCCTTGATATGTTCCCGTATCCGTCAGGTGCCGGACTCCACGTTGGACACCCGGAAGGCTACACGGCAACGGACATCCTCGCGCGGATGAAACGGATGCAAGGATACAACGTCTTGCACCCAATGGGTTGGGATGCGTTCGGGTTACCAGCAGAACAATACGCCCTCGATACAGGGAATGACCCACGTGAATTCACAGCGAAAAACATCGAGACGTTCAAGCGTCAGCTGAAAGAACTTGGATTCTCCTATGACTGGGATCGTGAAATCAACACGACGGATCCGAAGTACTACAAATGGACACAGTGGATCTTTACGAAGTTGTATGAAAAAGGACTCGCGTTCGTGGACGAAGTCGCGGTCAACTGGTGCCCGGCACTTGGAACCGTTCTTGCGAATGAAGAAGTCATCGACGGATTATCTGAACGCGGAAATCATCCGGTCGTGCGTGTTCCGATGCGTCAGTGGGTCTTGAAAATCACGGAATATGCGGATCGTCTTCTTGAAGATCTCGATGACCTCGATTGGCCGGATTCTGTTAAAGAGATGCAACGGAACTGGATCGGGAAATCAGAAGGTGCTGAGATCGATTTCACGATTGATGGACATAAAAAACAAGTTACGGTCTTTACGACACGTCCGGACACAATCTTTGGTGCGACGTACCTCGTGCTTGCGCCGGAGCATCCATTCGTAGCTGACATCACGACAGCGGATCACAAGGAAGCCGTCGATACGTACATTTCGCAAGTCCAAACGAAGTCAGACCTCGAACGGACGGATTTAGCGAAGGAAAAAACAGGCGTCTTCACGGGTGCTTTCGCCGTCAATCCAATCTCAGGTGATCGTCTTCCGATCTGGATCGCTGATTATGTCCTTGTTTCTTATGGAACGGGTGCAATCATGGCGGTTCCAGGACACGATGAGCGCGACCATGAATTCGCGAAACAATTCGACTTGCCAATCGTTGAGGTCGTCGCGGGTGGAAACGTCGATGAAGCAGCCTATACAGGAGAGGGCGAACACGTCAACTCGCATATGCTTGATGGTCTTGGAAAACAAGAAGCAATCGAGACGATGATTGCTGAACTCGAAACGAATCAAGTCGGACGCAAGAAAATCACGTATCGTCTCCGCGACTGGTTGTTCAGTCGTCAACGGTATTGGGGTGAGCCAATCCCAGTCGTTCATATGGAAGATGGTTCGATGAAGACGCTTAGCCAAGAGGAATTACCGCTCGAACTTCCAATCATTCCGGAGATCAAGCCGTCTGGTACAGGCGAATCACCACTTGCGCTTGCGGAAGACTGGTTGGATTATACGGATCCTGAAACAGGAATGAAAGGGCGTCGCGAGACGAATACGATGCCACAATGGGGCGGAAGCTGCTGGTATTATCTTCGTTTCATCGATCCGCACAATGAAGAGGCGATCGCGGATCCAGAAAAATTAAAATACTGGCTTCCAGTCGATATTTACATCGGTGGTGCGGAACACGCCGTTCTCCACTTATTGTATGCACGCTTCTGGCATAAAGTCTTGTATGATGCAGGCGTCGTGCCAACAAAAGAACCATTCCAGAAGTTATACAACCAAGGGATGATTCTTGGAGAGAACAACGAGAAAATGTCGAAATCACGCGGTAACGTCATCAATCCGGATGAAATCGTTAAATCGCATGGTGCGGATACGTTACGCTTGTATGAAATGTTCATGGGTCCACTCGATGCATCAGTTGCCTGGTCTGAGAACGGACTTGACGGTGCGCGTCGTTTCCTCGATCGTGTCTGGCGCTTGTTCGAACGGACAGCAGACATTCAAGATGTCACAGAAGTCGATGCTGACTTCGAACGGACATACCACCAGACGGTCAAGAAGGTTACGGAAGACTTCGCGAACATCCAGTTCAACACCGGAATTTCGCAACTCATGGTCTTCGTCAACGAAGCAAACAAACAGCCGGTGCTTCCGCGTCACTTCCTTCGTGGATTCATCCAATTGTTAACACCAGTTGCACCGCACCTTGGTGAGGAACTCTGGGAACAACTTGGATTTGAAGAGACATTGACGTATGCGGCATGGCCAACATTCGATGAATCGAAACTCGTCAGCGATACGATGGAATTCGTCATTCAAGTGAACGGAAAAGTTCGCTCGAAAATCGAAATCAACATCGACGCGACAAAAGAAGAAATCGAGGCACTTGCCTTTGCCGACGAAAAGACACAAGAATGGATCGGCGACAAGACGGTTCGAAAAGTCATCGTCGTACCGAAAAAACTCATCAATATCGTCGCGAACTAAGTCATGACCCCTTCCGTTCACTTGATACGAATGGAAGGGGTTTCTTCATTTCCGTCGCAAGTCCGCTTTTTTTTTGAACGTCCTTCTGCTACACTGAATCAGAAACCGAGAAAGAAAGGCGATTACCATCAATGAAACGATCTTATATAGTCTATACAACGATTTTTGCCGTCGTTTCGGGTTTGATTCTTTGTGTACTGCTCGTCTTCTCAAAACCAGAGACGATGTCGCGTATTCAGGAAACGTTCGCGAAAATCGAGACGCAATCGAAGCATCAGGCAGCTGTCAAACAGGTGCCGACGAAAACGCCTTCAGCTATTCCGAATCCGGAAGAACCATTAATTAAGAATGTCCAGCAGATGTTATATGATGATTCCATCGGGTCGTACCTCGTCGTCACAGACGATTATCGTTTCTTTGAAATTAGTGGAACAGGTGAGAGGATCAATGCCTCCTTCCAATTAGAAGAAGGGAAATTACTTCTTTCTGGCCTCGATGGCATGACACTCGTTGACGGAGAGACCGTCGCTTTATTGACATCGAATCAGATTCTCGTGACAATCACGCGAAAAGATGGTGTCTGGAGCGAAGAAAAACGTGAAAAAGTACAGGGGACGACGATTCGAGACAGTTTCCATGGGCTTGGATATGATGCGAAGAAAAAGGAATTCTATACGATCAATCATATCCGTGCAATCGGACGTGTGGAATTGACTCGTTTCGCCATGAAAGAGGATAAAATTAAGATTGATCCAGATGCGTCGGAAAAGAAAAAACGGGCTTTAAAGAAAAAGCAAAAGCCGCCGTATTTATCGATCGTAGAACGAAGTAAAATTGAACCGGCGAATGGGATGCGAAGTGATGCGAAGAAAGTATTCGAATCCGACTTCCGACCAATTGGTCTTGCGGAACGACAAGGACGCATCTACACACTTGATTCAGAAGCACTCTATCTCTATTCGATTGATCAGAAAGATCAGACGATCACGGGAGAGACGGCAAGTCCGAAGGTCTATGGTTCAAAAGGGATTTTCGTACAGGATAATGAATTGTTTGCCTTAGTCGAGACAGATAAGTTTTCGAGCCGATCGTTCACACCGATTGACTGATGCATAAAAAGAAAAGACCCGATTCTTCTGATTAACACAGACGAATCGGGTCTTGTTCATATTAAGAGACAGTGTCACGTGCCATTTCTGCGGCGTGGCTACCGGCGCAATGACCCGTCACGAACGCGGCTGTAATGTTGTATCCACCCGTATAGCCGTGAATATCAAGAATTTCACCAGCGAAGAATAATCGTTCGGCTTTTTTTGACATCATTGTTTTTGGATCAATCTCTTTGATCGAGACGCCGCCACCCGTGACGAAGGCTTTATCGAAATCGAGCGTTCCCGTTGCTCTGAGTGGGAATCGTTTCAATTGTTGGAGGAAGTCCGTCCAGTCTTGTTTCTTCACTTGTGTACAGACTTCATCGCCAAAGCCGATTTGAGCAAATAGGAGTTCAAGCAACCGTTCTGGTACGAAACCACGAAGAGCATTGCGGACTGTTTTCTTCGGATTTGCGGCAAGGGCTGCTTGGAAACGTTCCGTTAAGGCACCGAGGGATTCGTCCGGGAAGAGATCAATCGATAGATGAACGATCGTTTCTTTCGAACGTTTGCGTTCTTTGATCGTATATTGGCTACACCGTAAAGCAATCGGACCACTTAAACCGAAGTGTGTGAACAGTAGATCACCTGTATGTGTCTTGATCGCCTTATCTTTTTTACCGTGGACCGTTAGAGCGACGTCACGCAGCGACAGCCCTTGTAATGTTTTTTCGTGAATGAACGTATCACCTAACAGAATCGGAACTTCCGTTGGGAAGAGTTCCGTGATCGTGTGACCCGCTTTTTCAGCCCACGGATAGCCGTCACCCGTTGAACCGGTATGCGGAACAGATTGACCACCGACCGCGACGATACAACTTTTCGCTTCAAGACGCATGCCATTCTCTAATATGACAGCTGCAAAAGAACCATCCGGATGGAAATCGAGCGTAGCGACTTGCGCATCCGTTTGAATCTCGGCACCATGCGCGCGGATTTGATCGATCAATACACGAACGACATCCGCTGCCTTATCTGAGACAGGGAACATCCGACCGTTGTCCTCTTCTTTAAGTGCGACGCCAAATCCTTCGAAGAGTTCGATGATCGATTCATTGTTGAATTGAGAGAAGGCGCTATATAAGAAACGTCCGTTTCCCGGGATCGACTGGACGAGCTCGTCGAGTGGTTTTCGATTCGTGACGTTACAGCGTCCGCCGCCAGAGATTGCGAGCTTCCTTCCTAATTTATTCCCTTTATCGAGCAGGAGTGTTCGAGCTCCAGCTTGTAAGGAGGCGAGCGTTGCCATCAAGCCGCTCGGTCCGCCCCCGATTACGATTACATCGTACATATGGTCACCTCATTCATAGAATTCTGCTTGTTTCACTTTAGCAGAAGTTGCGACTGTAAACAAACCGTCTCTTTCAATTCCAGAAAGACAGCGGTATAATGATTTGCAATTGTGTACGAGAGAACTTGTATAATGAGACAGTCATGATTAGAGTGTCGAGTTTAAAAATTAGAAAGCGTGAGGGATGTTACCATGTCCACAGTCAACAATAAACAGTCCACTTCTCCCGGTAATGCGGGATTCGTTCGTGGGACGATGCTCCTATCCGGTGCGTCACTGATTTCCCGCGCACTAGGTTTGATCTACCTCTTTCCATTCCAGTTCATGGTCGGTGCTACAGGTATTATGTTTTATACGTATGCCTATAACTATTATGCGATCATGATCGGACTCGCGACAGCAGGGATTCCTGTCGCCGTCTCGAAATTCGTCGCCAAATACAATGCATTAGGAGAGTATGATACGAGTGAAAGATTATATCGGTCTGGTCTGAAAATCATGTCCTTGACCGGGATTGTTTCCTTCCTTGCTTTATTCTTTCTCGCACCGTATTTAGCACACCGGGCCATTCCAGGTGGTGACGTTGATTCAGCAGCATACGTTGATGCTGTCACGATGACGATTCGTGGCGTGAGTTTCGCTTTACTCTTGATTCCACCGATGAGTATGACGCGTGGATACTTCCAAGGATATCAATCGATGGGACCGACCGCGATTTCGCAAATCTTGGAACAAATCGTCCGGATCATCTTCTTGCTTGCAGGAGTCAGCATCGCGATTTATTTGTTTGATTCAGGTGCAGCATTTGCCGCAACGATTGCAACATTCAGCGCTTTCATTGGCGCAATTGGTAGTGTTGCGGTTCTGATCTATTATTTCCGCAAACGTGCCAGTGGCTTACAGGAACTTCGTGCTACTCAAACCGTCCGTTCGCCGGATCGCCCGTTAACGGATTTGTATAAGGAATTATTGACGTATGCGATTCCAATCGTCATGGTCGGTCTTTCGACACCCCTTTATCAAGTCATCGACCAGAATACGATGAATGCCGCCTTACAAAGTATCGGTTACACGCTCGAAGCGGCCGGAAACGCGACTGCCTATCTGATTGCGGATAGTCATAAGATCGTCTTGATTCCGGTGTCGGTCGCAACAGGATTGTCGTTATCTGCAACTCCACTGTTAACAGCGTCCTTCACGCAAGGAGATATGCGGAAAGTACGGGCTCAAATCTCACAGATTTATCAACTTGTTTTCTTTGTGACGATTCCGGCAGTCGTCGGGATGATTCTCCTCAGTGAAGAAACGTTCCATGTGTTATTCCCAAAAGATCAAGCGGCGTGGGTCTATCTGTTAAGTTATGCGCCGAGTGCGTTGTTCCTTGCCTTGTATTCTGTAACGGCAGCAGTCCTTCAAGGGATTAACCGTCAGTACTTCACGATCATTGCAACTCTTGTAGGATTACTTGCGAAGTATCTCTTGAATGCACCGTTGATTCATTTGACAGGTGATGGAACAGGTGCTGGATATGCGACGATCATCGGCTATCTCGTTGCGACGGGATTAATGTTCTTCCGGATCACACAAACGGTGAAGTTCCCATTCAGTACTGTCTTGCGCCGGACATCATTGATTTTAATCATTAGTGCATTGATGGGAGCAGGTGTTGCACTCGTGAAGTGGGGAATGGTGTCCTTCTTACCAGAGACGACATGGGCATCTCTGTTGATCCTGATCATTGGTGCGGCAGTTGGAATCGTGATTTTCGCTGGACTTTCGATTTGGAGTGGTTTAGCAGAGGTCATATTAGGGCGTAAATTTTCATTGAAACGAGGACGAAATCATGCGTCTAGATAAATTGTTATCCAACATGGGGGCAGGCTCCCGAAAAGAAGTAAAACTTTTGCTCAAGGCAGGGGCAATTCAAGTCGATGGTGAGATCGTTCGTGATCCGAAACAACATGTCGATGTCGAGTCACAACAGGTTCTGATGTACGGCGAACCGGTCACGTATCAAAAATACATCTACTTGATGATGAATAAACCACCGGGTGTCATTAGTGCGACGGAGGATAAACGAGATGAGACCGTCATCGATCTGTTGTTTGAAGACGTGACGTATTTCAAACCGTTTCCGGTCGGACGACTTGATAAGGATACAGAAGGTTTGTTGTTACTGACAAACGATGGAGCGTTCAATCATGCCTTGATGTCTCCGAAAAAACACGTTGAAAAAACGTATTACGCGGAAGTGACAGGTGTATTGACGCAAGAAGACGTCGAGGCAATTGCGGCAGGCGTCACCTTAGAAGACGGTTATCAGGCAAAGCCAGGAAAACTCGTCATCTTATCGACGACAGAAACAGATTCAACGCTTGAATTGACGATCACGGAAGGGAAGTTCCATCAAGTCAAACGGATGATGCTTGCCCTAGGTAAAGAGGTCACGTTCTTGAAACGGCGCTCGATTGGTCGTTTAGAGCTTGATTCGGCACTTGCACTCGGGGACTACCGTGAACTGACACAAGAGGAATTGTCGTTATTTGATTGGCAACCTGAATAAGCAAAGCAAAAAGGCGGTGGAATGAAAGTACATTCCATCGCCTTTTATTGTGGGATTTAATTATTGATTACGTAGTGCTTCTGCGATCGGATAAGGACCGCTGAGTACTTCGAATACACGAGATTGTGTCGGATGATCAATCAAGTGAACGAACAGCGCTGCCACATCGTCACGAGACACCTTACGATCTTCGTATGAATCAAAATGCTCTTTCGTTTCAACAGTACCTGTTGGGTCATCGTAGCTGAGCGGACCGGGACGGACGATTGTATAGTCGAGTCCACTTTCTTTGAGGTGAGCGTCTGCTGCTGCTTTCGATTCAAGATACACTTTTAGTTCGCCTTTCGGTTCTTCCGTACCGACTGAACTGAGCATCAGGAAACGATCGATCCCGTTGGCTTTTGCTGCATCGATGACTTTGATCGCACCTTCCTGATCGACGGCGCGTGTCAATTCGTCCGATGCGCCACCAGCACCCGCTGCAAAGATGACGACGTCCGCGTTACTGATGACGCCACTGACATCCTTCGTCAAATCCCCAAGTCTGACTTCAGATGCGCCGAGTGCAATCAAATCGTTGATTTGATTTTCTTCCCGTACGACCGCGATCGCTTGGTGATCTCCTTGTTTAGCGATCAATTCGACCATCTTGCGTCCTGTCGTTCCGTTTGCTCCAATGATTAAAATATTCATTCTCATCATCTCCTTCTCCCAATAGCTATACCCCACGTTTTAAAAAAGATAACAAAAAAAGACGCGAAGAATCGCGTCATCGAAAGATATACATAGTGAAACAGTGGATCAACCCGCTTGCTTTTGTTTCTTACTCGACGTCCATGTACCGCGTCGAGGGCTCACAATGAGATTGTTGTATTCAAGCACGTTCAAATCCCGCTGGACGGTCCTTGAAGTGATGCCAAACTCTTCAACCAACTCTGCTGTCGTAGTAGCTCCGTTCTCTTGGATGTAGAGATAGATCGATTTAATCCGGGTCAACATACGGTCTGTAGAATCTTTCATTGGTATAACCACTCCCCCAATGGATAGAATAGTGTTCTAAAGCTTCGGGTGACAAAAGACAATGCAATATCCAGTTGTTTCGCCTTTAGTATAACGTTTTGATATTAAAATGCAAGTAATTTAACCGAACGTTTTCATAAAAAATATATTCAAATGGTTTGTAAAGTCGATAATTTAGGTTTTATTTTAGATTAATGTTCGTCATTTCAATAAATAAAAAAGAAAACAGAATTTGGATGTTCGTATCTGAACGAATATTCGCTATACTAGGAAGGTGTATAGGAAACGAATCCAAAACCCGTAATGAAGGAGCGAAATCAGATGGTGAATTGGAAAGAGGAAGTACTCGCACGTCGCGAGGACTTATTAGAAGATTTAAAAGAATTATTACGGATTCCGAGTGTACTCGACGAATCCACGATCGAAGAGGGCGCGCCGTTTGGTCATGAAGTCAAACGTGCCCTCGATTGGATGCTCGCGACAGGGGAACGCGATGGGTTCACGACAAAAAATGTCGATGGGTATGCAGGACATTTGGAATATGGTCAAGGGGAAGAGTTACTCGGTATTCTTTGTCACTTAGACGTCGTACCAGCTGGTGGCGATCACTGGACATACGGTCCATTCAACCCGACGCTTGTAGATGGAAAACTGTATGCACGTGGAGCAATCGATGATAAAGGACCGACGATGGCAGCTTATTACGCTTTGAAAATCGTCAAAGAACTTGGCTTACCACTCTCGAAGCGCATCCGTCTGATTGCAGGAGGGGATGAGGAGAGTGAATGGCGTTGTGTCAATCATTACTTCAAACATGAAGAGATGCCCACACTTGGTTTTGCACCAGATGCCGACTTCCCGATCATCAATGCGGAAAAAGGACTCTATGATGGGTTATTGATTCAAGGGAAACCAGCGCAAGCATCTGATACAGGCTACCATCTCGTTCGTTTTGAAGGTGGCGAACGTCCGAACATGGTTCCAGGTCATGCCCAAGCGCTTCTTCGTGTCGTCGAAGTAGGAACGCTTGAGACGGATTTCCATGCTTATCTTGAAGAACAAGGTTTGACGGGAACAGTCAAGCAAGAAACGGAAGGTCTCATACTTGATGTCAATGGTGTCGCAGCCCATGCGATGGAGCCGGACAATGGTAAAAATGCTGCTTTACATTTGGCACGTTTCCTCAATACGCTTCACTTGGATTATAACGGTCGTCGTTACATTCAACTCGTGACGCATATGTTCCGGGATTCTCGCGGTGTAGCGATGGGTGTCGCTGCTTCAGACGAGACAGGTGACTTAACGATCAATGGCGGTGTATTCCGTTACGCCGAAGAGCAAGGAACGGCATCAATCAATATCCGTTACCCGTATACAGCAGACTTCACGGAACGTTTGCAAATCATCAAGGAAGCCGCGGCAGGATATGGTTTTGAATTGCAGACGCGGACGCACATGACACCGCACCATGTTGATCCAAACCATGAATTGATCAAGACGCTAAGTGCTGTCTATGAGCGCCATACGAACCAATCAGCTGATCTGATAGCAATTGGTGGCGGCACATATGCGCGTTCATTGACGGCGGGAGTTGCTTTTGGTCCAGTCTTCCCGGGTGGTCCTGAAGTTGCTCACCAAGTCGATGAATATGTTGATTTTGATGAACTATTGCTTGCTGTCGCAATCTATGCAGAAGCGATTTATGAGCTCGCAAAATAATGATTGATGATCCCCGCATCGTAAAGATGGGGGGATTGCTTCTTGAAAGGAAGTTCCGTGTGAAAAATCGTCAAACCTATCATTTCCAAGCATTATATTTCTTTATTTTCTTTGGACAAGGAGCACTCATTCCGTATCTCGCGCTTTATTTCTCAAACGACGCGTTCGGACTGTCGGCTTCAGAGATTGGAACAATCGTTGCGATTGGACCGATTCTCTCCATTTTCCTACAACCTGTTTGGGGAATCGCGGCGGACCGACTCGGAAAACCGAAACGACTCTTGCTCGTCGCGATGCTTGCTGCCGGTATTTTTACACTCAGTTACTTACTGACGTCTGCTTATCTACTTTTATTATTGATTTCTTGCGTTTGGGCGTTGTTCCAGTGCGCGCATATTCCGCTCGTGGATACATTAGCGATCGAGTACACGCGAAAGCGTAAAGTGGATTACGGCGCTTTACGTCTTTTCGGCTCAGCAGGGTTCGCTTTAGCTGTTTTCATTCTTGGGCAAATCACTGAGGGTGGCGGACTAAATCTGATTTTTTATGCAACCGGTGCAGCATGGGTTCTCGGTTTCCTTGTGCTGATCGGTATTGAAGAGACGGGCAGCGTCCATGTTTCACATCAGCAACCCGTACCGTTAAAACAGCTCTTTTCGAATCGACGCTTCCTGTTGTTCCTAGCAGGGGGGAGTTTGATCTTCGGACCCATCTTCGCCAACAATTATTACTTTGGCAGCTACGTCACGATTCGTGGTGAGACGACGGCACTCGTCGGAACATTATTCTTTGTCGCCGTTCTGTGCGAAATTCCGTTCATGCGCATCGCCTCGCGTCTGTTATTACGATTCGGAGCGATTCCGGTTCTTGTATTCGTTTCCTTGTTGTCGGCTGCGCGGACGGCGATGATTGCTTTAGAACTTCCAATCGTCATGCTGTGGGTATTATCTGCGATGCAAGGAATGATCGTTGGTCTGTTGATCCCTGTCGCCTTAGATTATGTGCGATCTCTCGTTCCAGAGACGATGGTCGCAACAGCCGTCAGTACATATATGGCGACGACGACGGGACTCGCGACAGCGTTGTTTAATCTGATGAGTGGTTTTGTACTCGAGGAGAGTACAATCTATACCGTCTTTTGGGTATATACAAGTAGTAGTATCCTAGGCGCGATTCTGTATGGTATCAGTGGTCGTATGAAGGAGTGAGCGCGACGATGAGACAAGAACGACACTTTTTCATTGCTTTGCCGATCCCTTCTAAAGATTTGGCAAATCTTGCTGAACGGTTATCGCTACCTGAGTACTTTCGTAACGTCTATACGTTAGAAGAGTATCATCTAACACTTCGTTTTTTCGGTCCATTGGAGGAAAAAGAACAGCAGTCGTGGAAACAGCAGTTACAGCAGATCGCGCGTATGATGGAACCGTTCGTGCTACGATTCAATCGTTTGATCACGTTCGGTCGGGATGAACGACCACGCGTCGTAGGATTTGGAACGGAATCGGAAGAATTGTTTCAATTAGTGGAACAGATTGATCCGAATTCGACCAGACCATTCGTTCCGCATGTCACGATCGCGAAAAAGTGGCGCGCTGAGGCAGCCGAATGGAAGACGAGTCCGATCCGATCAATAGAGTGGACTGTTCGTGAACTCGTTCTATTTGAAGTACGACCAGAGGTTTCACCGCGATATGAGCCGGTTTATCGGATTCATCTAGGTGAAGAGGAATGAGGTGATCCCCATCGCAATTTTGATGAAACTATATGACTTAGATAGTCGATTTGAAAAAAATCCGCTAGAGATGACGAAACGATTTGTTGAACACCAGGCACTTGATTATACGAACGTTTATCGCAAATGGGAGACAGGAGAATTGTTTCCAGGGGAGACGCTTATCCGTCCGAAGAAGTGGTGGCAAGTGATGAAAAAAAGTGAAGTCATTCAACTTCCGGGTAAACAATTATCTCGAAGAGCGTTTGATAAATGGTACAAAAAACGTCTCGAGTTACAAAAACTCTTGAACGTCGCTGGCGGAGCAGGGGAGGAGGACATTTGGCGGATTCCATTAAAACGTCATTTAGACTTCTATCAGATGTTGCATCTACTAAATGAACAATATGCGATGTTTTATCGGGCGGTCATTCACTATCAAGTCGGAGAAGTCGAGTTGAGTCCATTTGTCGTCGGTCCGTCCGTGATCTATATCATGGAATGGCTCGATGGTGAAGAGAGTATTTATCATATTCGACGAGATAAGTTGTGGCGGGAACAACCGTTCAAAGCATCTGTGAAACAGATTTTGAACCCGAATATCAGTTTAAAACGAACGGAAGACATTTTGCATACGATTCTTGGACGAGATTACGATTTACCGATCGAACGGGTCATCTTAGCTCCAAGTGGTTATTTTGATAAGATTCCAAAAGAAACGACGACGACGTATGTCAATAAAGTGGATTTTCCTAAATGGTTGAATCGTATGAATGGGAATGCGACTCATACAAAAGCTGCTCAAATGCGTGTGTGTGAAAAAATCCTAAAGGAAACCGTATCGATTCCGTTTCAAATGGCGATCCAAAGTGAGGAACAGTCACGCATTCAAGAGTAAGGGAGGGAGCGACGGCATTGTCGTTGCGAAAGAGATGACAAACCAAGAAGTAGCGATACCAGTGATCCGGGCGGAGTTCTCATCGTTCCAAAGCATCCGAGTCGAGGTCGAAGGCAATCCGTCAATCCACTGGTCGCTTGAATGTGATGGACAATCACTTGCGATCCAGCAAGTCGAAACACACCGTGAGGAACAACTGGTGATTTATGAATTGACGGTTCTGGAACCGGTCGAGCTCGAATGCCGATATGAGGTGTTCGGAGCAGGGAGGTCGATTCGCGTCGTTCCTGACCGGTTAGTCCGGACGGAAGCGTTCGAGCGCAAGTACCGTTACGAAGGGAAGCTCGGTGTCTGGGAAGAAAAGGGTACATTTCACTTTGCTGTTTGGTCACCGGTCGCAGAACGGATCATGTGTGTCGTGTACGATCAAGATGAACGGTTGCTCGGAAAGTACGAAATGGAGCGACACGAGCAAGGTGCTTATCATCTTCAACTGGAACAAGATATCGCAGAGTGCTGGTATCGGTATGAAGTGACGACATACCTTGGCACAAAAGAGGTCGTTGATCCGTACGCTAGTGCGATATCGGAGAATGGTCGATACGGTGTCATCGTTGACGTCGAACGGACGATGACCAAGTGGTTCCCGAAGCGTGTCGCGCGTCCTCTGTTCGTCAAACCGTCAGACGCTGTCATCTACGAAGCGAATATCCGTGATTTCACGATCGATCACTCAGCTGGTTCAAGTTATCCGGGTCAATACACAGGGATGACGGAACGAGGAACGCGCTCTCCTCGAGGTCATGCGACGGGACTTGATTATCTCCTGGATCTCGGGATCACCCATCTGCAATTGCTACCAGTCCACTTTTTTGAGACGACCGATGAACGGACGCGGTCTCCATATAACTGGGGATACGACCCAATGCTTTGGTTCGGGCTAGCTGGGAGTTATGCGAGTTCGGTTGAACCACTCGTTCGCGTCAGAGAATACGCGGAAATGGTAGAGCGACTCCATGAAGCAGGCATTCGTGTCACATTCGATGTCGTCATGAATCACGTCTTCATTCGAGAACGCTCCTCTCTCGAACAGCTTGTCCCTGGTTATTATTTCCGCTACGAAGTAGACGGAACACTATCGAACGGAACAGGTGTCGGAAATGATACCGCATCTGAGCGATTCATGATGCGCCGTCTGATCGTTGACTGTTTGACGTACTTTGCTCGAGTCTACCGGATTGATGCCTTTCGATTTGATTTGATGGGGATTCATGATATTGAGACGATGAATGATGTTCGTGCGGCGCTCGATGCGATTGATCCAACGATTCTGGTGTATGGAGAAGGGTGGGATCTCGCGACAGCGTTACCGGAACGATTAAAGGCGATGAGTGCCTCCGCTGCGCAAATGCCGCGGATCGCCCATTTTAATGATGTGTTCCGTGACGCGTTAAAAGGATCGACGTTCAGTGAATTCGACCGAGGTTTCGTTGCGGGAGATGGCTGGAAGGAAGGGGAGGTCCGAAACGGGATTGCGGGAAGTGTCCATATCGACAATCAAACGTACGGACGTTTTCCGGAACCTACCTATTCCATCAATTACGTCGAGGCGCACGACAATCATACGTTATACGATAAATTAAAGTTATCTTGTCCAGAGGCAGATGAACAGCAATTATTGCGGATGAGTCGCCTAGCTCAGACGATTGCCTTGTTTGCGCAAGGGATTCCGTTTCTTCACGCAGGTCAAGAGTTCTTACGCACGAAACAAGGTGTTGAAAACAGCTATAACGCACCAGACGAGATCAATCGAATGGACTGGGAACGGCGGGATGATCATCTGTCCCTTGTCACATACATCAGGACGATTTTGCAGATTCGTAGAATGCATGGCGGATTCCGGTTGCACCGAGCGAATCAGATTCGCGAGTTGCTTCATTTCATCGACTTACGTCCGGGTGTCATTGCTTATGAACTTGGAGCGGTCCACTCGTATGATGCATGGCAACGTACGCTCATCGTTTACAATACGACGCGCGAAATCGTTGAAGTCTCACTTGATCATTCGCGCTGGAATGTGCATGTACAAGGGGATGAAGCCTCGGTCGACCCACTTCTGAAAGGTGTCGACAGGATTCAGGTCCTTCCGTTGTCAACGACGATCGCAACGTGTTAAGATAAGCATTGTGCCTTAGGCAAATCTACTAAAAAAGTTGAGCGGATTATAATGGAATTAGATATTTTAGATGCGCTTGGCGAAGGCTGGACCCTTACGCCAGCAGGTGGAATCACAGGAGAAGCGTACATCGCTTCAACCGGACAATCGAAGTTGTTTTTAAAACGAAATTCATCGCCGTTTTTGGCGATTTTATCCGCAGACGGAATCGTTCCGAAGTTATTATGGACGAAACGGATTTATAGTGGGGACGTCATCAGCGCCCAACAGTTCATTGAAGGCGACGAGTTAGAGCCCGAAATGATGGAACGTCCTGAAGTAGCACGTTTGCTTGGGAAAATCCATGATTCGAAGGAATTACTGTTCATGCTACAACAGCTTGACCAGCGCCCGATCGAACCTGATGAGTTATTGCGACAATGTCGTTTGTACTTTCAACCGGATGATTTAGAGGATCCGGAGCTCGTGGAACATGCGATGGTTTACCTCGAACAAAATCTGGAGCAGGTAAGAACGGATGAGCAGGTCGTTTGTCATTCAGATTTGAACCACAATAACTGGTTGACGGGAGCAGACGGTCAACTCTATCTGAACGATTGGGATGATGCGATTATTGCTGACCGTGCGTACGATCTTGGAATGATGTTATATAGTTATGTCGACGAAGCGGCTTGGCCAGAATGGTTCGAACATTATGGACATCCTTTGACGAGTGATCTGAAACAACGGATGCACTGGTATGTCGTAGCGCAAGCAGTATTGTCACTCTACTGGTATGAAGATACGCGTCATCCGGATGTCGACGACAGTTATCATTTTCTTGAACAGCTACTTGAATACTCAAACGACTAAAAAGCGTGTCATTCCGAAAGGGAACGACACGCTTTTTTGCTTAACCTTCAGCGATTTTAATTTCTTTTTCAATATCATGACTTTCGAGATCTGCCGATCGATAAGCCGCTGTCGTCGGTAGACGTAAATCAAGTTGCGGTTTTTCTTCGAATGTGACGGTGACGTTCTTAACTGTGTAGTCAAAGACGTGACCACCACCTGCGCGAGCAGCATCGATGAAATGAAGGTGATATCCGGCGACGGCGATACCGTGACCAAATCGTGGTGTATAGTATCCGGCAAGCGTTCCTTCCGTGTGCTCGAACGTACGAGCGCTTTGAGAAGCGACAGCTTCCGTGATTGGAACGAACGGTTTTTCCTGGCGTGCGACGGTGCGTGTCTGAACCTCCGTGAATGTTCCGTCAATCCGGATAGCATAAAAGCTATTGATCGTTGGGAGTTGTTCGTTCAGCCAGTGCTCAAACGTCGCTTTTGACATCTCTTCCGTCACGGTCAGGGTTTGTTCCGGCTCGAAACGGGTTAATGTCGCGAAAGGTGTCGTCGTCTCAGGTTGGAGCGGTCGAGCACTACCATCTGAGCGGAGTTGATAGAATTGACCATCGAATCCAATCATCTCACCGTCTAAGTGGTCAAACGTTCCGATACCGAAATCACGTTGATCAAGGACGGAAGCATACGTGACTTCACTCTCAAATACGCCGTCAAGCAGTGCCATCATCGTTGAAATCTGGACGAGTGTTTTATCGTGTGCCATGTGAGTCCTCCTTAGTTCAATTGATCGAGATGAACTTGTTCTCCGAGCGCGATGTTGTCACGGTAATCGATCGGTACATCGACGATGACGGGACCGTCTGTCGCGAGTGCTTCATCCATGATTGCTGCGAGTTCCGAAGGATGATTTACGCGAAGTCCTTTTGCTCCAAAGCTCTCAGCATATTTGACGAGATCAACGTCACCAAATGACGTACCGGATTTCCGTTTGTATTTCATCTCTTGTTGGAACGCGACCATATCGAATCCGCTGTCGCGCCAGACGAAGTGGACGAGTGGTGAGTTCAAGCGGACAGCTGTCTCAAGTTCCATTGCAGAGAAGAGGAATCCGCCGTCACCTGAAATCGAGACCGCTTTTTTTCCTGGACGTACGAGTGTTGCCGCGATTGCCCAAGGAAGTGCGACGCCGAGTGTTTGCATCCCGTTACTAAAGAGAAGGTGGCGTGGTTCATATGAACGAAAATGACGTGCCATCCAGATATAGTGAGAGCCGACATCGACTGTGACCGTGACATCATCCGCAATTTTTTCGCGTAACGTCTTCATGAAATAAAGCGGGTGCGTCAATGGAGAATCCGCGACTGGAGGAACATCGCGATCAACAAGACGTTGATGTAATCCTTCGAGGAATTGCACGGAACTCTCAGGTAAAGTGAGTGGTTGCAGGCGTTTAGCGATCGCATCGACCGTTTTCGCCATATCACCGACAAGTTCACGGTCTGGACGATAGAAGTGGTCAATTTCAGCGCGCATTTGATCGATGTGGACAAGCGTGCGGTCGTGCGTCGGTTGGTTCCAGAATTTCGGATCATAACCGATCGGGTCATATCCGATCGAGAGGACGAGATCCGCTTCTGCAAGTAACGCATCTCCTGGCTGATTACGGAACAATCCAACACGTCCGTAGAAATTCGATTCAAGTTCACGTGATAATGTGCCAGCTGCTTGGAATGTCTGAACGACAGGAATCGAGACGTTTTTGAGTAACGAACGAATCGCGTGTACGACATCTGGCTGACTCGCGCGCATACCGAGTAACAAGACAGGCAGCTTCGCATCCTGAATCAAGCGAGCCGTCTCTTCGACCCAAGCTTCTGGTGCAACACCGAGCTTCGGTGCTTCAACCGCACGGAATGCCGTGACGTTCGCTTCGCTCAATCCGACGTCTTGCGGGATACTAACGAAAGCAGCTCCAGCTGTCGTTTCTGCTGTACGGAAAGCATTCGATAATACTTCTGGAATGTTATCGGCATCTTGCACTTCAGCACTAAAGTTCGTAATCGGTGTAAAGAGTGCCTGATTGTCCATCGACTGATGTGTTCGTTTTAAACGATCGGCCCGTGTGACAGCTCCGGCAATTGCGACAACAGGGTCACCTTCAGAGTTCGCCGTCACAAGACCAGTCGCTAAATTCGATGCCCCAGGACCAGATGTTACAAGGACGACACCCGGTTTGTCCGTCAAGCGTCCGATGGCTTGAGCCATGAAGGCAGCGTTTTGTTCGTGGCGTGCAACAATGAGTTCAGGTCCCCGGTCCTGTAACACATTGAAGACGGAATCGATTTTGGCGCCGGGAATACCGAAGATGTAATCGACACCCTGCTCGATGAGTGAATCGACGACTAAATCCGCACCTGTTTTCTTCTGTACTAATTCTTTTGAATCACTGTTTTTATTTTCGTTCATTACAATTCTCCTTTTTACCAAAGTTTTTGGTGTTCGATAGCTGTAATAAATTATCTGTTTCAAAAAAAGTATACATCTGTTTCATGGTAAAACCAACCTAAAATCATTTAGAAAATAAAAAAAGTACCTTGTGTATGATTACACAAGGTACAGAGATTGCCCTTATTCGACGTCGACTTTTCCGAAAGTCGCCCAGACGAACAAAGCAGTGATTCCCAAGACGAGAACGATGGGAGATGCCCAACTAATCAAGAAATCATCCACAGTATAGCCCTCCTTTTCGGTTCTTACGTACCTTAAGTGTATTAGAATGCTCACTATTTCTCAAGTGACGAACTGCTGAACATTCTTCGATAGGAAACGAAGAAGTTCTTATATAATTACCCGAATCATGATAAACTTATCTGCGGATAATTTAAGTTTGGAAAGGATGAACGATAGTGCGTTTACGACATAAACCATGGGCGCAGGATTATATGAAGGAACAATCCTCGATCTATATAGCAGAACCAGCATCTCTTAAAGGAGCATGGGCTAGCGAGTTCAAGAATGATAACCCGATCTACATCGAAGTGGGATCAGGGAAAGGAGCCTTCATTACCGGAATGGCGCACCAACACCCGGATATCAACTTCATCGCGATCGAACTATTCGAAAGCGTTGCCGTGACGATCGTTCAAAAATTGGTCGAAACACCACAATCGAACGTTCGCGTCTTGACGGTCGATGCAAAAGACTTACGTGATTACTTTGAAAAAGGTGAAGTGTCCCGCGTGTACTTGAACTTCTCTGATCCATGGCCAAAGACACGTCATGCGAAACGCCGCTTGACGTATAAAACATTCCTCTCGACATATGAAGATATTTTACCAGCGAAAGGTCAAATCCACTTCAAGACAGATAATCGGAAGTTGTTCGAATCGAGTTTGATGACGATGTCAGCATACGGCATGCGCTTCGACTGGATGTCACTTGATTTACATGCGAATGAACCGGAAGATAACGTCCGAACAGAGTACGAAGAGCGTTTTTCATCAATGGGTCAACCGATTTATCGGATGGAAGCAACGTACCAAAATTAATTTAGACAAAAAGTTTTCTTATTTTCCTGGTATTTCTTTCACACTTTTTTCTTATTAATTGGTACAATGTTGTTGACTGAAGAACTTGTACTTATAGGTAAAGGGGGAATTTGGGGATGTGGCAGAAAAGCTTAGCCTTCGTAACGGCGCTCTTTCTCGCATTAAGTATCGGTCAATCGGTACTTGCTGCGGTTGATACCTCAGAAATGACGAAAGCATTAAATGAGGAATTACCAACGACGCATTACGATTATAAAAAAGGTTCGGTCGAAATCGAGGATCCGAAGACGTTCACGAATGAAAAAGGAGAAGAAGTCATCGGCGGGATCGCTGTCATCGAGACAGTCCGTGACGGCATCTTCATCACAATCAAACGTGAAATCCACTTCTTCAATACCGATAGCGGTAAATTGTTGACGAGTGCCGATGCTGCAAAAGTTGATGGCGTAAAAGAATACATCGACGGTAACTCGGATAATCTTCAACAAAAAGTCGTCTACTGGTTACCGATGCTCTTGATGTTGTTGATCATCGCTGTACCAGCGGTCATCTTATACATCGTTGTTCCACGTCTATACTCGACGACGGAATACATGAACCCGATCTACGAACGCAACGACAACCCGCGTTAATTAAGAAAAAAAGCCTCTATCCAATCGGATAGAGGCTTTTCTCATGCAAGCAACACGAAGATGAAAGCAAGTATGGCAGGCAAGCCTTGTTTGAGTAGAATGGAGCGATTGGCGGTCGCGGCGCCATAAAGCGCAGCGATGATGACGCACGCTAAAAAGAACAATTGAATGGCAACATCCTGACGAATCAGACCAAATACGAGTCCGGCTGCTAAAAATCCGTTATATAAGCCTTGATTCGCAAAAAGTGTCCGAATTTGTTGTGATGCAACAGCCTCGTCCGTTAAACCGAACGTTCGACGAGCCGCTTTGGAAGAAAGAAAGAACATTTCAAGTGCTAAAATATAAAAGTGTTCCAAAGCAACGAGGATAACAAACAGCGTAGCAAGAATCGACATGAATCATACCTCCTTCAGGTGAACGTGGAAAAAAGACCGTACTTCGTCGATCGAAGCACGGTCTTTTGATTAAGCGTATTCGAGTAAAGCGCCAGTTTCGGCATCAACTGTGAATTGATACGTTTTTTCGTCATCACCTTCAAGGACCGAGATGCCACCTTTGTAGCTTTGGTAGTCACGTGACTCATATGCGTAAGCCTCTGGTGTTGCAGAGATCCATGCACCTTGGACACGTCCTTTTGCTGAAAATGTGCGTTTCGTGATTTCGAGCGCTTCCTCGGCAGAAAGTTGTTTGTCATCAACGGCTTTCTTCACTGCGAAAGCGGCGACGACAGCTGCTGCCAATCCGATAATCCAATAGCGTTTTTTCATTAAAATTCCCCTCCTTACAGGTTCTATTCCTACTGTACCAAATAATTCGTTCAGAGAGAAACAAAAGGTTAAGTGATAGAAGCAATTTTTTGTATAATGAGAAGCAGGAGGCGATACATATGAATGAAAAAACGAGAGAGTTATTTCGAACACTGACGGAATTAAATGGGGCACCGGGGTTTGAGCACGACGTTCGTCAGTTCGTTTGCGAGCGCATCACACCTGTCACGGATGAGATCGTTACGGATGGACTCGGTTCGATTTTCGGAAAACGAACAGGCGATGCGACAGGACCGAAAGTCATGGTTGCCGGGCACATGGACGAAGTGGCATTCATGGTGACGCAAATCACGAAGAACGGAATGTTACGGATTCAACCGCTCGGTGGCTGGTGGAGCCAAGTGTTGCTTGCGCAACGCTTCTCGATCTGTACGGATAACGGTGTCATCCCTGGTGTCATCGCATCGATTCCACCACACTTATTGACAGAAGAAGTGCGCAATAAGCCGATGGCGATTAAAGACATGTTCATCGATATCGGTGCAGACTCAAAAGAAGAGGCAGAATCGTTTGGAGTACGTCCGGGTATTCCGGCTGTACCATTCTTCCCGTTCACACCGATGGCGAATCCGAAGAAGATCATGGCGAAAGCATGGGATAACCGCTATGGTGTCGGAATGGCGATTGAATTACTGGAAGAGACGACAGCGGCGGATCATCCGAACGTTTTGTTCTCGGGTGCAACGGTTCAAGAAGAAGTTGGATTGCGCGGTGCGCAAACAGCGACGGCACTCATCGATCCCGACGTCGCGTTCGTCGTCGACGCTTCTCCTGCCAATGATGCATCAGGAGACAAAACGGAATTTGGTCAACTCGGACAAGGCCCGTTGCTTCGAATTAAAGACAGTGTCATGATCCTCTCAAAAGAGATGACGGATTACGTCCTCGATACGGCAGAATCGAACAAGATTCCGTACCAATATTATGTCGGTGCAGGTGGAACCGATGGTGGTGTCATCCATCGTTCGAATAATGGGATTCCAACGACAGTCGTTGGTTTACCAGCACGCTACATCCATACGCATGCATCGATCATGCATACAGATGATTATGACGCGGCGAAGGAATTGCTTCGGAAACTCGTCACGAACCTCGATACGACGACGCTCGCGACGCTACAAGTCAAGTGAATGACATGACAGACAGTGGATGTGAATCCGCTGTCTGTTTTTGTTTAATAAGAACGACGTAAGTACGGACTGTCTTGTCAGTTGAAAAAACAATGTAGTCGGATAGAAAGGAGATTTGATATAATGATACGCGATGTTAAGAAAAGGACGTGACAAGATGTTCAAACAAAAAGGGATTTCACTTAGTCCTAAAGTATATTTCATCACCGTATTAAGTTATATGGCACTTGGTTTATTTAGTTCGTTGATCATGGGTCTCATCATCCGAACGATTGGTGAAGGACTGGTGGGGCGTGGTGTAGAGGCGAAGTTTCTCATTCAGTTAGGAGAGCAGGCGATCGCACTGACTGGACCAGCAATCGGTGTGGCTGTAGCGTTTGCACTTGAGGCACCACCGCTGATCTTGTTCGCAGCAGTTGCCGTTGGTGCGTTCGGATATGAAGCAGGAGGACCAGCAGGGAGTTACATTGCAACGCTTCTTGCGACAGAGGTCGGAAAACTCGTTTCAAAGACGACACGACTCGATATTTTATTGACGCCGTTTGTTACGTTACTAGCCGGATTCGTTGCCGGACGTTACGCGGGAAAGTGGATTGGGAAAGGGATGACGGATCTTGGTGAGTTGATTCGTTGGGGAACGGAACGCGAACCATTATTCATGGGAATTTTTGTTGCTACCGTCATGGGTCTTGCATTGACGGCGCCGATTTCGAGTGCCGCGCTTGGAATCATGCTTGGTTTGGATGGACTTGCTGCAGGGGCGGCGACGATCGGTTGTGCGGCACAGATGATTGGGTTTGGCGTCATCAGTTACCGTGATAACGGAATCGGTGGCGTGGTTGCCCAAGGGATTGGTACGTCGATGTTACAAGTAGGGAATATCATTCGAAATCCTTGGATTCTTCTACCGCCGACTGTAGCCGGCGCAATCCTAGCGCCATTTGCGACTGTTCTGTTGATGCTTGAGAGCAATCCGGAAGGTTCTGGTATGGGCACGAGCGGATTCGTTGGTCCGTTGATGTTATTAAAAACGATGGGGTTCGAAATGGAGTATTATCTAGCAGTCGCTGTCCTCTGTTTCCTTGCGCCTGGCATCATCAGTTATTTCATTTATCGCTTGTTACGACGTCTCGGTCGGATTCAAGATGGCGATTTAAAAATCGAATATTAAATACAAAAAGCTGATTCTAAAGGATACGCCTGTTTGACCGGATGGTGGACGAACAAGCATATGACTTTTTGAATCAGCTTTTTTCATAAAGAGAATCCGAATGAACTTGAATAAAAACTCGTAAAGAAAACATAGAGGTAAATGAGGTAAAGTGGAGTCAAATACCGCATGCGTACGACGGGCAATTTTCGAGCGAGTCGTTTTCCGAGTGCTTCGAGTAAAATGATGATCGCAAAACCGACGACCAAATACAAAAAGATTTCGGGTAAGCTTCGTTCGGAATCAATGAAGGAATAGCCGTAACGTAAACAACTCGTCATGCCAACGAAGCCGACGAAGCGTTCGAACGGATGTTTGATTGGTTGATCTGCCATAGTGAAGTCCTTTCCAGGTGTTTTCTAGTTGCAGTATAGCAAACCAAGCACGAAAACGCACAGTCACAATTGAATATGCTATGATGAGGGCAATGACTTCTAGGGAAATCAAAGGAGGAAATCATCATGAAAACATTACAATCCAAACAAGAATTCGATACAGCAAAACAAGGAAATGCCGTCTTTTTATTCTCAGCAAACTGGTGTCCGGATTGCCGCTTCTTAGATCCGTTCATGCCGGAAATCGAGCAAACATTTAATGGCTTCGAGTTTTACTATGTCGATCGAGATGATCATATTGAAATTGCCCAGGAAATGGACATCTTCGGAATTCCGAGTTTTGTTGCATTCCGCGATGGTGAAGAGACAGGGCGTTATGTCGGGAAAGAGCGGAAGACACCAGAACAGGTGACAGCATTTTTAGAGACGGTTTAAGAAAAAAGCGAGCGCTGACTCGCTTTTTTTCATGATAGAAAGGATGAATTCGAATGGAACTACAACAAATCCGAAGAATGATGACACAAACATTTGAAGAAGAAGGGTACACGACATATTTCGATCGTGAAAAGTCTGTATTACGAATTGAGCGAAAGAACGATAAATCAGGCGTTGATGTCGGATTGAATCCGCTTGTCGCAAAAGCAAAACGAAGAGGTGTCATCGCAGTCGAAGAGACGATCGAATATATCCGTGCTGTACTCGGACAAACGGATCAAATCTCACTCGTTGGACAAGAGCAAAAAATCTTTCCTGTCATTCGCGCTAAATCGTTTGCCGATACGACAAAAGAAGGAAAGACGCTCGTCAGTACACCACATACAGGTGAGACGAAAATCATGTACGCGCTTGATCTAGGAGCGACGTATCGTTTGATTGATGAGGAGTTACTGGCGTCTGCTGAATGGACAGCTGAACAGTTATCAGAAGCAGCGCGTTTTAATGTGAAATCGCTTGAAGCGCCATTTAAACAAGATGAAGTCGCGGGGAATATCTTTTATTTCTTGAGTCTCGGCGACGGATATGAGGCGAGTCGTGTTTTGAACAAGACGTTATTAGCAGATTATGCGGCGCAAATCGAAGGAGAATTCGCTGTCGGGATTCCGCATCAGGATGTGCTGATTTTCGCGGATATTCGTAATGACGCCGGATATGATGTCTTACAGCAACTGATGTTTGACTTCTTCTCGAACGGTCGGGTACCGGTCACAGCATTACCATTCTTATATGAAGATGGCAATCTGGAACCGGTCTTCGTCCTTGCGAAAAACAAGCAGCCGAAAGAGTGAAGAATCTGATACAATAGGCATTGTGAGAAAGACGGAAGGGAGTCATGGATTGAATGAATGTGTTTTATAATAAAGAAGGCGTCGGTGACGTCTTAATGATCATTTTGGAAGACGCACCACGTGCGGAAGTGACAGCGACTCGTGAAGGAGACGTAGCAACTATCAAGCTTGGTGATCGTGTCGTCGGTTACAACCTGTTTGATGCTTCGACTACGTTTACGATCGAGACACAAGGACCGGTTGAATTGACGGAAGAATTGGCAACACGCATCCAAAAGGAACTGGCGAGTCGAGATATCGAATTGTCACTCGAACAAGTGGATTATTCTCCGAAATTCGTTGTTGGGTTCGTTGCTTCTTGCGAGAAGCATCCGGATGCTGATAAATTATCGGTCTGTCAGGTAGAAGTAGATAACGGAACTTTACAAATCGTTTGTGGAGCACCGAATGTAGCGGCGGGTCAAAAAGTAGTCGTTGCTAAACCGGGAGCGGTCATGCCGTCTGGGTTAATCATCCGTCCTTCGGCGTTACGCGGCGTACCATCAAGCGGTATGCTCTGCTCAGCGCGTGAGCTCGGACTTGTCGATGCACCACAAGAAAAAGGGATTCTTGTACTCGATGATACAAAAGCAGTAGGGGAAGCATTCTCAATCGGTCGATGATTCGACCGATTTTTTAACAAGATGGAGGGGTGAACGTATGAGTAATCGTTATGAACAGTCACTAAAAGAGCAGGCTGCCCGGATTCGTCGAGAGCTTGCAGGGGAACGTGAGACAAAGCCTGTGGAACGTCCGAAAAAAGAGGAGCGTGAAGATCGCTTCGTTTTAACGGATGTGCCTTCACCGATTTATGGATTCCAACGTCCGAAGCAATCTGCATCGGAAACCGTAAAAGCTACGGAAGAAACGGAAACGAGTGAACAGGTTTCGGAAACAGTCGAAGAGGGAAATACTGATGAGGTTGCTTTGACGAATCAAGAACTAATCGCGCCAGAAGTCGTATTAGACGAAGCGGAAGCAGATGCTGGTCTTGTACCGGTGACGGACGTCGAATTACTCGTACCGGAACCTCACACAAGTGAAGAACTCGTAAGAGAAGAAGTACCGACTGTAACCGAAGTAGAAGAAACGGACGTAACTGAAACATCTTCCGACAGTGAGACCGTGGAACAATCAGCTGATCCGACAGAGGTATCAAGTGAAGAGTTTGCTGATGAAAAAGAAGCTGAGCAACAATTGGAAAGCGTCGCACCGATTCTTGATGCATCTGCTATTGAAGTAGATCAAGATTCATCTGTTACCGAGGTGAAAAAGCCTGTTCAGTCGGAAGTGAAAAAACCGGTCGGACCGCCTGTTAATGTCGTCATGACGACGAAAGACTTGATGGCGATGTATCGCGCACGTCGAGAACAAAATAATTTACATGGTAAAAAATAAATCGGTTTGCTATAATGGTACAGGTTTTGTACCCGAGCCCGATGGTACGGACCGGAACGTGAATTGGAGGGCTTTTATATGACAAAGTATCATTTTGTTGGAATCAAAGGAACAGGGATGAGTGCGCTCGCCCAAGTACTACATGAGATGAATCATGAGGTGCAAGGTTCAGACATCGAAAAGCACATTTTTACTGAAGACGCGTTACGGGCTAAGGGAATTCCATTTTTCCCGTTCAATGCGGATAACATCAAAGAAGATTATGTCATCATCCAAGGGAATGCTTTTGGAGATGATCACCCAGAAATCGCACGGGCAAATGAACTTGGTTTAACCATCCATCATTATTACGATTTCTTAGGACACCTAGCAAATGAATATCGTTCGGTCGCCATTACAGGCTCACACGGAAAAACGTCGACGACAGGTTTGCTTTCACACGTCTTGAGCGGTATCACACCGACAGCTTTCTTGATCGGAGACGGGACAGGGGCAGGAGTAGAGGATGCGAAAGCATTCGTCTTCGAGGCATGTGAATACAAACGTCACTTCTTATATTACAAGCCGGACTACGCTATCATGACGAATATCGACTTCGATCATTCGGATTATTTCACAGGAATCGATGATGTCGTTTCGGCATTCCAAGAAATGGCGATGCAGGTTAAGCAAGCGATCGTTGCTTGTGGAGATGATGAGCATCTTCAAAACATTCAAGCGAATGTACCTGTTCTCTATTATGGATTTGGAGAAAACAATGATTTCCGCGCGGAAAACGCGACGTCAACACCAGATGGTACATCATTTGATGTCTATTTACGTGATGATTTCTACGGCACGTTCCTCATTCCAGGATTCGGTCGTCATCATGTCTTGAATGCACTCTCTGTCATTGCGATCTGTCAGTACGAAGGATTGAGCAAAGACGACGTTGCTGAACGTTTAGCCACATTTGGTGGTGTGAAACGCCGCTTCAGTGAGTCGGAATTTGGCACACAAATCTTAGTAGATGACTACGCGCACCATCCGAAGGAAATTAGCGCAACGATTGAGTCGGCACGAAAGAAATATCCGGACCGTGAAGTCATTGCGATTTTCCAACCGCATACGTACACACGCTTGAAATCATTCATGGATGATTTCGCGACTTCTTTACGTGAAGCAGATGCGACATATCTATGCGAAATCTTTGGATCGGCACGTGAGCAGGAAGGGCAAGTTCGCGTCGAAGATCTGCAGGAGAAAATCCCGCAAGCTTCTATTCTGACGCGCGACAACGTTTCTGTTCTACGTCAGCATGAAAATGCTGTGCTTCTGTTCATGGGAGCAGGCGATATCCAGACGTATCAGCATCAGTATCAAAGCGTAAAATAAGCAACAGATCAAAAAGCGTCACTCGACCGGAGTGGCGCTTTTTTTGTCGTATTTTTGAATTATGATAGTAATTTCAAAAAACCGATGAGGAAAATCTAAAATAGGATTGCATCTTGAAATAAAGTTTGAAATAGTGTGTATGTGTTGAAGTTATTAACAGAAAGGAAAGACACCATGGGACAGATTTTACTCATCTTATTGCTCCAGTTGATTTACGTTCCTGTTTTGACATTACGGACGATAATGCTCGTCAAAGGGCGGACCGTCATTGCCGGATTATTTGGAACGGTTGAAACATTGATTTACATTTTTGCACTAGGAATCGTGTTCCAAGACTTAACGACACTCGGTATGGTCGTTTATGCGCTTGGATTTGGTCTAGGAATACTCGTCGGTGGATATGTCGAGCGAAAACTCGCCATCGGTTACAATATGATTCAAGTGCACACGCAAGAATTTCCAGCGGAACTGATTCAAGTCATTCGCGATAATGGTTTTGGCGTGACACATTATCAAGGTCAAGGACGAGACGGTGTCCGTTACCGGTTAGATGTGCTCGCGGCTCGAACACGTATGAAAGTGCTTCGTAATCTCGTTGAAGAATACGAACCGAAAGCATTCCTCGTCGCATTTGATTCTGTCGACTTCAAAGGTGGATATATGTTGAAAGGATTAAAGCGTCCTCGATAGAGCACTCTTCCTGAAAATGATGTTTATTCTTTGTTATTTAAGGATAAAGATGAAATAGAACGTCATTTGAAATCAGGAAAGGGGAATATCAGATGATTAGTAATCATGCAAAATCAGCTTTGAATCAACAGGTAGCAAACTATGGGGTACTGTTCGTCAAACTCCACAATTATCATTGGTACATTAAAGGACCAGACTTCTTAACGCTTCACGAGAAGCTTGAAGAACTTTATACATGGGTGTCTGAACAATATGATGTCGTTGCAGAACGTCTCCTGATGAATAACGGAACACCTTCTGCGACACTGAAAGAGTATTTAGAGCAAACGACGCTTGAAGAAGCGAAATCGGGGTTATCGGCAGATGAGATGATTGATTCCGTCATCAAAGACTTCCAACAAGTCCGAAAAGAGATGCTCGATGCGATTGAACATCTTGAGGCACAAGACGTGACGGTTGAAGATGATTTACTTGGTCAAGCCAAGGAAATCGAAAAACAAATTTGGATGCTTCGTGCGACATTGAAAAAATAAGATAAAGAAAACGGATGACCCCGTCCTATGAAGGACGAGCCATCCGCTTTTTCTTATTTCAAGTTTTCGGGATTGAGGACTTCGAGTTCTGGAAGGACGAAACGACCGTCTTTGCGGATCAATACGTCGTCGAACCAGATTTCTCCACCACCGTAATCAGGACGTTGGATGTTGACGAGATCCCAGTGAACGGATGAGTCATTACCGTTGTAGGCTTCTTCGTAAGCTTGACCTGGTGTGAAGTGGAAGCTACCATCAATTTTCTCATCAAACAAAATATCCTTCATCGGATGTTGAATGAATGGATTGACACCAATCGCGAATTCACCGACGAAACGAGAACCAGCATCGGTATCGAAGACTTGGTTGATTCGATCCGTATCGTTTGCCGTCGCTTCGACGATTTTACCGTCTTTGAACGTCAGTTTGACGTTTTCAAACGTGAATCCTTGATACGGAGATGGTGTGTTATACGAGATGACACCGTTGACCGAATCCTTGACGGGTGCCGTAAAGACTTCACCGTCTGGAATGTTGGCGTTTCCAGCGCATTTGATGGCTGGGATGTCTTTGATCGAAAACGTTAGATCCGTTCCTGGTCCGACGAGGCGAACACGATCCGTCCGGTTCATCAAGTCGACGAGTGGTTCCATCGCTTGTCCCATTTTTTCATAATCAAGCGTACAGACATCGAAGTAGAAGTCTTCGAATGCTTCTGTCGATTGGTTGGCAAGTTGCGCCATCGATGCGGTTGGGAAACGAAGGACAACCCATTTCGTTCCTTTGACACGATCTTGTGTGTGCATCTTACCAATCGTTTGACCGTACAGTTTCATCTGTTCAGCCGGCACATCTGATAATTCATTGATGTTATCACCAGCACGTAGTCCGATGTATGCGTCCATCGCTTGCATCTGCTTGCGTTCGACGTCTGCCATCAATTGGAGTTGCTCTTCTGAAGCATTTCGGTATAATTTTCGTAGGATACGATTATCCTTAAGTAAGACGAACGGATGACCGCCAGCCGCGTAGGCAGCTTCAACGAGTGCCTCGACCAGTTCGCGTTCGATGCCGAAGTTTTCAATCAATACTTTTTCACCAGGTTCAAGGGCAACCGAATAGTTAATGAGATTCGTTGCCAGTTGAGTAAGACGTGGGTCACGCATGAAATTTCCCCCTCGAAATGGATTATGTAGGTTTCATTTATCATTGTAACGGAAATAAACCATTTGGAGTAGCAGGAACGACTTGCTACATGTCGAACTAACAACAAAAGACTATGCAAAAAAATTGGAGGCAAGAACCATGGAAATCACATTAGGCGGAATCGCCGGATTAGTCGCTGCGATCGCATTCGTAGTGCTCGTCATTTTCCTTGCCCGTGTATTAGGTGCTGCGAGTAAGACGCTCAACAATGTAGCCAACACGACAGCAGGACTTGAACGTCAATTAGACGGTATCATGATGGAGACGACAGCGTTGTTACATAAGACGAATCGTCTGGTCGATACGATTGAAGAAAAAACAGAATTGCTTGCACCTGTCGCAAACTCGATCGAAGAACTCGGTACGTCTTTAAACAAAGTGACAGATTCTGTCCGGACAGTATCCGATACGGTCGCTGGTGCGGCGGATACGAATAAAGAACAGATTGCGCAAGCAGTCCGTTGGGGCTCAGTCGCTGTAGAGTTATTTAAGAAAAATAAACCGGCAGAAACGACGGTTCAAAATCGTTCGACGGCAACGACGACGGTTGAGAAAAAGCCACGTCGTCGATTCCGGAAAAAGGCAGAGGCGCCGGTTACACCGGAAGTCGTGTCAGTACCGGACGTCGAAAGCATTCCAGATGAGTTGAAGGGAGATCGTAAATCATGACGAAACAACACCCATATCAAGCACAAGATTCTTCTAAAGGAGGCGGCTTCCTTGCCGGAATCATCGTTGGTGGATTGATTGGTGCTGCGGCAGCTCTCCTTTCTAGTCCGAAATCAGGTCGTGAAGTACGCAATCTGATCGATGAGCGTACAGCACCTGCGCGTCAACGTTTGACGGAACAGACACAAGTCGTCCGCGAAAAAGCGGAGCCACTCGTAGGTGAGTGGATTCAACTAGCGAAAGATAAGGCAGCACCTGTCATTGAAAAAGCGAAGAACAATCCAACGGTTCAAGAAGCGGCACAATATGCGGGCTTTGAGAAGGATCAGGCAAGCATCGATGCTGCTCTCGCAGAAGCAGAACAACTCGTACGTGACATCGAACGTGAAATCGGCGACGAAGTGGATGGGGCGTCTGTTGCAGAAGAGATCGACACGGAGACGGTCGTTGAACTTTCAGAGTTACGTGAACAGTTAGCAGACGAACAAGAGGAAGACAATGATCCGCAGTCTGATGTGAACCATAAGAAATAATCAATATATGAGGAGCTCTCATCACGAGGGCTCTTTTTCTATGTTTCCTTATAGAGAAAACACAAAAAAATTATATGAAAAAACGTAATTTATTTTCATATTTTAAGAAATCATACAGCTTCTTTATGTACAACAGAGAAAGAGTTCGCTATAATTAGTTGCTATTACGAGCTATATGCTGATTAGGGAGTGGTAGGACATGGATCAACATGCAGAATTAAAAAGATTACGTGATGAACTCGATTTAGTGAATGCAGAATTATTGGAATTGATGAACAGACGAGGTCAAATTGCCGTTGAAATCGGAAAAGTCAAACGAGCACAAGGGCTTGATCGATACGACCCTGTTCGAGAACGTCAAATGCTCGAATCAATTGCCGCTAATAACCATGGACCTTTTGAAACAGGACGCCTTCAGCATGTATTTAAAGAAATTTTCAAAGCTTCTCTCGAATTACAAGGAGAAGATCGGACTCGGAAATTACTCGTATCACGGAAACAAAAACCGACGAATACGATCATCCGGATCGGAGATGCCGTCATCGGAGACGGTTCGCAACAATTGATCGCTGGACCGTGTGCGGTCGAGAGCGAAGAACAAGTATTTGAGGTCGCGGAACAGCTCGCGAAACATGGCGTGAAGTTCATGCGAGGCGGAGCGTACAAACCACGTACATCGCCTTACGACTTCCAAGGTCTAGGACTCGAAGGTCTAAAGATGTTGAAAAAAGCAGCGGACGCGCACGGTTTGCATGTCATCACTGAAATCATGACACCGAGCGCCGTTGAATCTGCTTTACCATATGTCGACATCATCCAGGTCGGCGCACGCAATATGCAAAACTTCGATTTACTCAAGGAAGTCGGTCGTACGAATAAACCGGTTCTTTTAAAACGAGGTCTTTCTGCAACACTCGAGGAATTCATGTACGCGGCTGAGTACATCATGGCGAGTGGTAACGATCAAGTCATCTTATGTGAGCGTGGTATTCGGACGTATGAACGTGCAACACGGAACACGCTTGATATCTCAGCAGTTCCGATTCTGAAGCAAGAGACGCATCTCCCTGTCATGGTCGATGTCACGCACTCGACAGGACGTAAGGATTTACTCTTGCCAACAGCAAAAGCGGCATACGCGATTGGAGCAGACGCTGTCATGGTCGAAGTCCATCCGTTCCCAGCACTTGCGTTGTCTGATGCGAACCAACAACTCGATTTCCAAGAATTCGATACGTTCATCGAAAACTTGACGACTACCTTTCCGGCACTAAACGTTCAATGATTTCCGAAAAAGGGTAACCTAAAGCGAATGAAAACGTTTTACAATGAAGGAAGAATGGGAAAAGAAAACTATCTTTTCCTGTCTTCCTTTCGTGTTGCCTAAAAATGAAAACGAAATGAAAACACTTGAGATGGATCATACTAAAGGAGGAATTTGTTTTGAATAGTAATATTACGATTTACGATGTCGCGCGAGAGGCTGCTGTTTCGATGGCGACTGTATCGCGTGTCGTCAACGGAAACCCGAATGTTAAACCATCTACACGAAAAAAGGTCCAAGACGCAATCGAACAGCTTGGTTATCGTCCGAATGCTGTTGCCCGTGGACTGGCAAGTAAAAAAACGACGACGGTCGGTGTCATCGTGCCCGACATCTCGAACATCTTCTTTGCGGATTTAGCACGCGGGATTGAAGACGTCGCGACAATGTATAAATACAACATCATTTTATGTAACTCCGACCAAAACCGGGAAAAAGAGATTCATTTGCTCAATACATTGCTCGGAAAACAGGTTGATGGAATCATCTTCATGGGCGGACGTTTGCATGAGGATCTCGTTCGTGAGTTTAAAACATCACCGGTTCCGATCGTGCTTGCTGCAACGTTGAATCAAGATTATGATCTTCCTGCCGTCAACATCGATTATGAGAGTGCTGCGCACGATGCTGTTAAGTCTTTGATCGACCGTGGACATGAACGGATTGGATTCATCACTGGACCACTCGAACAGCAAATCAATGGTGAAAAGAAATTTGCTGGTTATCGCCGAGCACTCGAAGAAGCAAATCTTCCGTTTAACGAGCAAAATGTCGTCCTTGGAAACTATACGTATGATTCAGGAATGAAGGCGATGAATCAATTGCTTGAACTTGGAGAAGATTGCCCACGCGCGATTTTTGCTGGAACGGATGAGATGGCTCTTGGTGTCATCCATGCCTTACAGGATGCCGGACATCGTGTACCGGAAGACTTCGAAGTTATCGGACACGATAACACACGTCTTGCGACGATGATTCGTCCGAAACTGACGACTGTCGTTCAACCGATGTATGATATCGGAGCAGTCTCGATGCGTCTATTGACGAAAATCTTGAATAAAGAAGAAATTGAAACGAACGATGTCACGTTACCACACCGGATCGAACAACGGGATTCGACACGTCCTTAATCGAAAAAACGTCTCTTCTCTCAAGCAAGCTGCTTGAAAAAAGAGACGTTTTTTTATTTCGCGACGGTAATAAGTTCATCTTGGTGATGGTGGAGTTGGTCATTTTCGACATGGAGTCGAACCGTCGTCTGACCAGGTGCAGTCAATGTCACTTTCCCGCTGTAGGCATCACCCTTTTTTTCTAGAGGAACGTAGTTATGCTTTTCAATGCCCGTTTCAATGACTTCCACTTGTACGTTCGCTTTTAGCGGTTTCCCATCGAGGAAAACATGAAAGGAGACGGGAAGTTCAGCACCAGCTTTCGCTTTTGTTGCGCCCATGTAATGGACAGACAGGCCATCGACGGCTTCGTGATCATGTCCATGCTCGTGCGATGCTTCCTCTTTTTCATGTGAATGATCCATGACGACGAATGAGATCTTATCCATATGATGGAGTCCTTTTTTATCATTGATATGATACAGTCCTTCATACTCACCTTCAGCAAGCTTAGCTTCTGCTTGATAAGAACCCATCTTTTTCAAGGTTGCCTTGAACTTTTGATGGGCACCGTCTTGTTTTCCGGCTTCCCAAACTTCAAATGTCACGTCCTCAAGATTGACTGGTTTCTTTTGTTCGACAGCTGACGCTTTAAAAACAACTTTATCTTCTTCCATTGTCTTGGCTGGAACATTGACGTTGACCTCGACCGTCGGTTTTCCTGACCCTTGCATGTTATCGTGATCCATTGCCTGTTTTTCATTGCCGCACCCTGCGAGTACGATCCCCGTCGATAGAATAAGACCGGAATAAAGCCATGCCTTTTTCATGATGATTCCCCCAACTATTATTCATTTACTAAGTAAAAATTCCATATTTAGTATAGCAACAAGTTGTGAACTCCGAACGAAATAAATGTGAAGATATAAAGTCGATTAATCAACGGAGTAAGGGGAAGTCGCAGTCAATTGTTTTTTACGCTCATCGCTCACGAACGGCCAAATTAGTCGTTTGACGGTCTCCCAATTTTTTTCTTCGATTTCAGGTCGTCGCGGAATGGCGGGATAGAGTGGTGTTGGATCATGCCAGTGTGTTGGTGGGGGTGTTTCTTGTCCACTCCAACGTTCTTGCCATGAAGTAGGAATCTCTCCACGAAACGGAGCTTGTCCGGTCATGGCAGCAAAAACTTGACTCCACGCGCGGGGGACGACACGATACCAGTCATAGCCACCGCCTCCTAAAGCAACGATTTTTCCATTCGTATATTTATTTGCTGCAGCGACGGCGATTTGAGGGATCTGCTCATAACTTTTCATCGTTAAGGATAAATGAGTCAATGGATCAAGCGCGTGTGCATCGGCACCATTTTGCGTAATGATGAGATCCGGTTGGAACAATTCACAGGCTTCAAAGAGTGCCGTCTCATACGCGAGTAAAAACGAATCATCTTCCGTAAAGGCGTCCAGTGGCACGTTCCAGCTAAATCCATATCCTTCTTCAGACCCTCGTTCCGTCACCATTCCCGTTCCTGGAAACAAGTAGCGACCCGTCTCATGGAGAGACAATGTCATGACGTCCTTTCGATTATAAAAGGCCCATTGTACTCCATCGCCATGATGAGCGTCCGTATCGACATAAAGAATTTTACAGTGATATTTTTCAATCATGGCTGCCATGGCGACAGCGGTATCGTTATAGACACAAAAACCAGAGGCACGCCCACGGAATCCGTGATGCAATCCGCCGCCGATATGAAAGGTCCGTTTATATTGACCAGATAAGACGAGGTCACATGCTTCGATCGTGCCGCCGACAAGGAGAGAAGCGCCCGAATGCATCCCCTGGAACAAAGGGGTGTCTTCTGTCCCGAGACCATACATCTGTGCCTTCAGAGGCGTTAATGCTCCGGTCCCGGCTGCTTTGACGGCAGCAATATAATCCTGATCATGAACGAGTGACAATTCTTCATCAGTCGCATGACGTGGCGCGATACAAGGAATGTCATCTAATTGATGCATCGCTTCAAGCAAGGAAACCGTTAACTCGAGGCGAATCGGATTGAATGGATGTGTCTCCGAAAACCGATAAGTCGCCTCTTCAGGACTGTACAGATAGGCAAAATCCTTCATCTGCTCACATCCGGTCCAAGTACATCGAATCCTTCTTTGCGCAACTTTTCGATGATCCGAATCGGATTCATCGTCTGGACACGAAACGCAACGATCCGGACATACGGATCGTCTGTTGGATATACGAGTACATTTAAGATATTGATATTCGTTTTGGCAAGCAGTGCGGCAATCTTTGCTAATGTTCCAGCAGTGTTCTCAACACGGATTTCGATTTGAGAACTTGGTTCGAGTGCACCTGTCAATTGAACGAATGTCCGCAACAAATCCGTTTCCGTGACGACACCGACAAGGCGTCGACCGCGGACGATTGGCAGACACGTCAATCGGTATTCATAAAACAGCACAGCCGCATCTTCGAGAAAATCGAGCGGATGAGCCGTGACAGGACTTTCAATCATGATGCTTGAGACCGGATACTGTAGGTCTTGTTTTGCTGTATCCGGATGAAAGATACTACTTGCGCTTTGAATTTCCTTTAATCCGACAAGACCGACGAGTTCATGGCGGGCATTGACGACAAGAACATGACGAATCTGATGACGTTGCATGAGTTCGACCGCATGCGCGATGGAATTCGTCGGTTGCATCGTGATGCACGTCGTATTCATGATTTGTTCGATTAACATGACGATTCCTCCTCGAGCTCAGTCATACATGAAGCGTCTTCTCAAGCGTAGCGCATCAAAATGAGCGACGACTTCAGGTGAGACGTGTTTTCCGATACGTGCCATCAGGCAGTTGGCAGGATGGGAGGCGATTTCGGGATCGTCGGTCGGGAAGAAGACAAGACCACCATGGTTCATCATCTTCTCCATGATCTTTCGGTAATCCCAGACCGATAGTCCGCTCCCTTTTAGGTCCCAATGCCAATAATATTCAGTCGTTAAAATCAAATAGTGTTCCATAGCAGGATCGAGCATAGAGATTTCAAGCAATTTTTTACCGATCTGTTGTCCGCGGAACCGAGAGGAGACTTCGATCGCTCCGAGTTCCAAGATGTACGGATTGTTTCCTTCGCTCCACGTTTCGTAAGGGTCAGGGTATAAGTAAGTCACATAACCGATGATTTCCGTTCCTTGACGAGCGACGATGATCCGTCCTTCCTCAAGGTCTGCGATCTCAACGAGTGCTTGATGTTGTTCAGCGGGTGGACGAAAAGCCGTCAACCCTGAATCGAGTGTATACGTTGCTAGTGTTTGACTCGGTACGGGACCTTCGATGTCAACGGGACCGAGTGATGTTTCATGCGTCCGATGATTGAATTGTTTTTCAAACATGTAAGCGTCACCACCTTCCTATTCATTATAGACGAAAGCGCTTGAGCAAAGAGAGGGATTTTTTAACAAATTGACGGCAAATGGATTGAACTGACGGATAACTAGCTTATAATAAAGAGGAAAACATAGAAGGGGAGGAACGAGACATGAAAGTTTTGAAAGCGCTTCCGGGGAAGCATTGGTTAGCAGAGTATGATGAAACGAACACGTACGACTGGAAAGATGCTGAGCAGTACTTTTCATGGGCGACAACGGGGAAAGTCAACATGGCTCATGAAGCAATCGACCGCCACGCAGAAGGCGAGCGGGCGAACAAGGATGCGCTGATCTATTTCGATGGAACGACGGAACAACGATTCACATATGCAGATATGAAACGATTGACGAATAAAGCGGCAAACGTATTAGTCGACGCAGGGGTCAAAACGGGTGACCGTATTTTCATCTTCATGCCACGTTCACCTGAATTGTATTTTGCCTTGCTTGGCGCACTGAAGGTAGGCGCAATCGTCGGTCCGTTATTTGAAGCATTCATGGAACAAGCGGTCCGTGATCGCTTGCTTGATTCTGAAGCGAAGTTACTCGTGACGACGAAGGCATTGCTCCCACGTGTTCCAGTTGGGGAACTGGAATCACTTGAAAAAGTAGTACTTGTCGACGAAGATATCGAAGAATCGGACACATTACTCGATTTCCGCAAAGCGTTCGAGCAAGCATCCGATGTATTCGAACCGGTCTGGTTAGATCGTGAAGACGGATTGATCCTGCACTACACTTCAGGATCGACAGGGAAGCCGAAAGGTGTGCTCCACGTTCAAAATGCGATGATTCAGCACTTGATGACAGGTCGCTGGGTACTTGATCTCCAAGAAGATGATATCTACTGGTGTACGGCTGACCCGGGATGGGTCACAGGAACAAGTTACGGTATCTTCGCTCCGTTCTTGAACGGGGCAACGAATATCGTCGTCGGTGGACGCTTTAATCCGGATTTCTGGTACAGTGTCATTGAGAAGTACAAGGTAACGGTCTGGTATAGCGCACCAACGGCTTTCCGGATGTTGATGGGAGCGGGAGCGGATGTTGCAAATCATCATGATCTCTCAAGTCTTCGTCATGTATTGTCTGTCGGCGAACCGTTGAACCCAGAAGTCATTCGTTGGGGGAAAGAAGCCTTTGATCAACGGATTCATGATACATGGTGGATGACGGAGACAGGCGCGATGATGATTTGTAACTACAAGTCGATGGACATCAAACCGGGATCGATGGGGAAACCGATTCCAGGAACTCAGGCTGCGATCATTGATGATCAAGGAAATGAGTTACCGCCATTCCGAATGGGTAACCTTGCTTTAAAAACACCATGGCCATCGATGATGCGTCAAATTTGGAACAATCCGCAGAAATATGAATCGTATTTCTTTAAAGGATGGTATGTCTCAGGGGATTCTGCCTATATGGATGACGAAGGTTACTTCTGGTTCCAAGGACGTGTCGATGATGTCATCATGACGGCTGGAGAACGGGTTGGTCCGTTCGAAGTCGAAAGTCGTCTCGTCGAGCACCCAGCTGTCGCAGAAGCCGGTGTCATCGGGAAACCAGATCCAGTCCGCGGTGAAATCATCAAGGCGTTCATTGCCTTGCGTGATGGTTACGAGCCGACGGATGAACTAAAACAAGAAATCCAAGCATTCGTCAAAGAGGGGCTGGCTGCTCACGCGGCACCGAGAGAAATTGATTTCCGGGATAAATTGCCGAAGACACGAAGTGGTAAAATCATGCGCCGTGTCTTGAAAGCATGGGAGTTAAATCTCGAAACAGGGGATCTCTCGACGATGGAAGATTGAACGAAAAAAGGATGAATCACCGCAACAGGTGATTCATCCTTTTTGTTAGTTTTCAGAAGCAGCATCGTTTTTCTTTTCATCTTGTTTCTTCTGTTGTTCTTGCTGTTTCTTAGCGTCCGCTTCTTTTTTCTTAGCGTCCGCTTCCGCTTTCTTCTTAGCCTCTGCCTCGGCTTTTGCTTTTTCCTCGGCAGCACGTTTTGCGTCTTCCTCTGCTTTTTTCTTCGCATCTGCTTCAGCTTGTTGTTCGTTTTGTTGATCTTCTTGTTTCTGTTCTTCCGCTCTATTTGCTTCTTCTTCTGCTCGCTTAGCTGCTTCTTCTTTCTTTTTCTCAGCTTCCGCTTTTTTCTTCGCCTCTTCGGCTTTTTTCTTTTTATCCTCTTCTTTGAAACGACCACTGTTCTTAAAGTCATTTGCTGTTACAGAAGATGGTTGTGTGAAGCGAGCACCTGATTTGAAATAGCTGTTGTTAGCACCATATGCTGCGTTCGCCATTTGTGACCACAGCGTCTGTGTGCGTTGATAATACGTCGTCGGACCGATAAGTGAGTTGTTTTGGTCATGCCCTGTCCAGACGGCAAGGGTCACACCAGGTGTCGAACCAACGAGGTAAGAGTCTTTGACATCATTGGTCGTACCGGTTTTACCTGCCCAGTCTCCCGGAACATTCAATCGGTCTTTTGCAAATGTTGCCGTACCTTTTGTGAAGACACCGCGCATCATATCAAGCGTCAAGTAAGCCGTTCGTGGTTCGTAAATTCGTTTTTTCTTTGGTTTTGCTTTATAAATGTTTTTTCCGTCTTTCGTGATTTTCGAAATGACGTATGGTTGTACGAATTCACCATAGTTCGCGAGTGTTGCGTAAGCACCAGCAAGTTCGACTGGTGTGATCTCCATCGTTCCGAGTGCAGCCGAAGGAGCATAACGAATCGCATCCGGTACTTCTACGCCCATATCGACGAGTTTTTGAATCGAGTTCGACATGTTCATCTTCTCGTAAATCTTAACAGCAGGTACATTTAATGAGAGTTCAAGTGCGGTGCGAACCGTCACGTTCCCACGATAACGACCGCCTTCGTTCTTGATTGGGCGATCACCTGGTTGACGTGGTACGGTCTGGTAGTAATACTCTTCGTCATTGACGGTCGATCCCGGAGTAATTAAACCGTTCTCGATACCATTTGAATATACGAGAATTGGTTTTGCTGTCGATCCGATTTGACGTTTGGCTTGGAATGCCCGGTTGAAGTCATCCGCTTTCCCATCCATATAGCGCCCGCCGACGAATCCAAGGATACGACCTGTTTCGTTTTGAACCATGACCGCTGCTGTCTCTTCGGGATCTTGTTTCGAAACGGTTTTTTTCGTTTTTGGATCCACGACTTGTTTGTACTGCATGCTGCCAGGGAAGTTTCCATTGTTCTTCGCAGGTTGTTGCATGGATTCATGAATTTTCTTATCCAGCGTCAAGTGAACTTTGTACCCACCTTGACGGAGAGCAACCAGTGCTTGATCCTGGTAGTTTGCTCGAACTTCTGCTAGTTCAGACGGTTTGACTTCATCTTCTTTAATTCCATCTTGTTTCATCAAGTACTTCGTCATGATTTTCGTTGCTTCACGCTCTGCTAAGTCGTAGACATACGGATATGTGTCACGTGAACGTTTCGATTGTTTCGCAAAGTCTTTCGTAATATCGTACTTGATCGCTTTTTCGTATTGTTCTTTTGTGATGTTTTTTGCGACATACATCCGCTTCAAGACGGTTTTCATCCGATTGATACTTGGTGTCAAATCTTTCTTGACGACGCCACCTTGAAGGTACGGTGTGTAATAATAAGGGTTTTTCGGAATGCCGGCGAGGAAGGCTGCTTGTGGTAATGTCAGCTTTTTCGCTGATTTATTAAAGACACCTTGAGAAGCCGCTTCAATTCCAGCAATGTTACGTCCGAGTGAATTTCGACCAAATGAGACGACATTCAAATAAGCTTGAAGAATTTCGTCTTTTGACATCGCATTCTCGAGGCGTAGCGCTAAGATGATTTCCTTTGCTTTGCGTTCGAACGAGACTTCATTCGTCAAAATTTGGTTTTTAATTAATTGTTGAGTCAACGTACTTCCGCCAGTCCGTGACGCGGAGTTTGTCAGCTCTTGCAAGACTGCACGCAATGTTGCTTTTGGGACAACACCATCATGCTGATAAAAATCAGTATCTTCAGTTGATAAGACGGCATCTAATAAATACGGAGAGATATTTTTAATGTCGACAGGCTGACGTTCTTCATCAGTAGAGACGTTCGTCAATTTCTCGCCGCTTCCCCAATAAATCTGACTCGTTACTGCATAGCTATTGACTTGTTGTTTCATTTCCGTCAATGGAGGGGCTTTCGTACCTTTGACAAGGGAAGCGAAGTATCCGCCGGCAGCTCCGACAGAAAAGCTTCCAATGAGCAACACTGCTATGATGAGGAATAAAATGATGTTCCATGAAACATCGTATGTGATATTCGACCAGTGCCGAACGGCTTTCGTCCGGGGGTGATTCCAAAACTTGGACCAGTTCTCGCGCATAAATGATCTCCTTTGCATCTTAAACTTAGGTGTAAATTAATATTAAATCACAGATAGACGTATTATACCATAAATCCATTGCTTAATTTTGGCTTGACAGCGGATTCGCCTTCGACGTATCATGAAACCATCTTATTTTCATATGATACGTTAAACAGTGATCGGAATACAGTAGTAAGTCACTCCCTGTGACAGAGACCTAGTGGTGCTGCGAACTAGGACACAGTGAACTTATGAATTACGCTTCCAGGAGTTTCTTGAGAAATCAAGCGGTCCGTCCCGTTATCGACGAACCAAGTGGTCCTTTTTAAAAGGGCAATCAGGGTGGTACCACGGAATCTTCCGTCCCTTCGTCTTAGACGAAGGGACGGTTTTTTATTGTTAAAAGTGAACTTTAGGAGGAGACACAATGACGTTATTAGAGGATTTAGAATTTCGCGGTTTAATTAACCAGATGACGGATGAAGAAGGATTGAAGACATTACTCGAGACACCAACGACACTTTACACAGGATTTGATCCAACAGCGGATTCACTTCACATCGGACACCTGTTGCCGATCTTAGTCTTAAAACGATTCCAACAAGCAGGACACCATGTCGTAGGTCTCGTTGGTGGAGCAACGGGAATGATCGGAGACCCGAGTGGTCGCGCAACAGAACGTTCGTTGAATACATCGGATATCGTCGAAGAGTTCGCGAATCGGATTAAGGACCAGTTGTCACGTTTCTTACCACTTGAAGGAGAAAACCCGGTCACGATCGCCAATAACCTGGACTGGACGAAAGATTTGACGATCATCGATTTCTTACGCGATATCGGAAAACACTTCCCGGTCAGCTACATGCTTGCGAAAGACTCTGTTGACTCACGCCTTCAAAACGGGATCTCATTCACTGAGTTCTCATACATGTTACTTCAATCGTTTGACTTCTTGAAACTCTACGAAGACAAAGGATGCCGCCTTCAAGTCGGAGGTAGTGACCAGTGGGGGAACATCACAGCAGGGATGGAATTGATTCGTCGTGCGGGTCATGAAGAAAAAGCATTCGGATTGACGGTACCGCTTGTTACAAAAGCAGACGGTCAAAAATTCGGTAAGACAGCAGGTGGTGCGGTTTGGTTAGACGCTGACAAAACGTCACCGTACGAGTTCTACCAATTCTGGTTCAACGTTGACGATCTTGACGTCATCAAGTTCTTGAAATACTTCACGTTCTTAACGCACGAAGAACTCGACGTGCTCGCAGAAGAAGTCAAGGCAGCACCAGAGAAGCGTGTCGCGCAACGTCGTCTCGCAGAAGAGATGACAGTTCTCGTCCATGGTGAAGAAGGGCTGACACAAGCGCAACGTATTACGACGGCACTCTTTAGTGGAGATATTAAATCGTTGCAAGTCGAAGATATCGAAGATGCGTTCAAAGGAATGCCACGCTTTACACTCGGTGAAGCGACAAACCTCGTCGACGTTCTCGTTGAGGCGAAGATCAGTCCGTCAAAACGTCAAGCACGTGAAGACGTTACGAACGGTGCGATCTACCTGAACGGAGAACGCGAGCAAGATTTAACGAAAGAAATCACAGAAGCTGATGCAATCGGTCGCTTTACGATCGTACGTCGCGGAAAGAAAAAATACTTCGTCGTCGAGCATGCTTGATGATATACGAAACGCTCCCTGCACTTAGATGCAGAGAGCGTTTTTTTAAGCTGTCCGGAATAAACGGAGTGGCAACAAGCGAACGGCGATCGTTGTGGCGATGACGGCTTTGATCGTATCCCATAAGACAAAAGGATAGTTGATCGCAAAGGCATCTTTGAACGATAGATCGAGTACAGCCATTAAACCGAATGTTCCAAGCAAGTAGACTAAACCAAGTCCGAAGACGATCATCCCGATGAAGAGGGGAACGAAGCGACGCGTTTTTTCAGCAACAAGTCCGATGAAGAATCCGGCAATCGGAAAGGCAATCAAATAACCAACGGTTGGTCCGACGAATGGGGCTAGTCCGCCTTTTCCGCCAAGCACCGGTAGACCAGCTGCTGCGAGTAATAAGAAAATCAAGACAGCGAGTCCACCACGTTTTCCACCGAGAATCGCGCTGACCGTCATGATCGCGAGCATCTGGAGCGTGATTGGAACAGCGCCGACAAGTTGAATCTGTGGCAAAGAACTGACGGCTGCGATGATGGCAGCACCAAGGGCGATGAATGTTAAATCTCTTGTTTTCATGAATGAAGTCCTCTTTTCTGTTTGTGTTAACTATGTATGTTTAAAGGTTAACACAAACGGATGAATGACGTCACTCTTTTTTTAAGACCAGGTATACATTTTAGTCATAGGCATAAAAAAAGCACCCACCGAAGTGAGTGCTGGAACAATCGATTAACGTGAGTAGTACTCGACGACGAGTTGTTCTTGGATTTGATCGTTCAATTCAGAACGCTCAGGAAGACGGACGAACGTTCCTTCGAGCTTCTCAGCATCGAAAGTAACGAAGTCTTTAGTTGCTGGAGCAACTTCGAGTGCTTCTTTGATAACGACAAAGTTCTTCGATTTTTCGCGAACTGAGATCGTTTGACCTGGTTTCACGCGGAATGATGGGATATCAACGCGTTGTCCATCAACTTGGATGTGACCGTGGTTGACGAGCTGACGAGCAGCACGACGTGTACGAGCCATACCCATACGGTAAACGACGTTATCAAGACGTGCTTCGAGTAAGAACATGAAGTTCTCACCGTGGATACCAGGCATTTTGCCAGCATCGTTGAAGATACGGTTGAATTGGCGTTCGTTTACTCCGTACATGTGACGAAGTGTTTGCTTCGCTTGAAGTTGAAGACCGTACTCAGATACTTTACGACGGCTGTTACCGTGTTGACCTGGTGCGTAAGGGCGTTTTGCGATTTCTTTTCCTGTTTCAGTAAGTGAGATACCGAGACGACGTGAGAGTTTCCAAGCTGGACCTGTATAGCGAGCCATAATAAGACTCCTCCTTATTGTTCGTTATTATTTGCATAAAAATAATAACGCCATCAAACCCACATTACGCCCATTTCATGATGTGGCACCCTCGCTTGATAGCAAAGTTACACGATGCCCCTCCGGTTATTCACCGAGTCATGAAATGTGATACGTAAGCGATTTGACCGCTATCGTTATCATTTCTGCACTTTTACAAGTATACGGTGTGGACAATCGACTGTCAATCAGAATTACAGATGGCGAAGCAGTGTCGTACAGAATGCTTCTAGACCAGCTTGATCGACTTCGTCAAAACGGTTGAATTCTGGGCTGTCGATATCGAGGACACCGATCGTTTGTCCGTCTTTGACGAGTGGAATGACGATTTCTGAATTCGAAGCCGCGTCACATGCGATGTGACCTGGGAACTGATGCACATCTTCGATTCGTTGTGTCGTCTGTTCTGCTGCGGACGTTCCGCAGACACCACGACCAAATGGAATACGGACGCATGCTGGAAGTCCTTGGAACGGTCCGAGGACGAGTTGGTTTTGCTCCGTATCCGTCAAATAGAAGCCGACCCAGTTGATACGATCGAGGAACTGGTTGAGCAACGCGCTCGCATTCGATAAGTTCGCGACTTGATTGTCTTCTCCCATTAATAGCGCATCGAGTTGTTTTGATAGCATGTCGTATTGTTTCGTCCGGTCACCTTCATATGTCTTTGTTTCGAACATAATAAAAATTCCTCCCGTGAAAAGTGTATTTTTCTTAGTTTAACGAGTTTTCGCGTAGCTGACAAACAATTGATTTTTGGAAAAAGGATTCAAAACAGCGGAAGAAATCAGGAAAAGCCTTTGTAAATCTATGCAAAACGGTTGCGCTATACTATTATAAGGATAAGATTATTGCGATTTAGAGAAAATCTAAAGTCGTAGGACAGAGTGGAGGTCGTGACAAATGTGGGCATGGGTGATCGGAGTCATCGTCATCGTATTACTCGTCATGCTGTTTAGCATGATCAGTCGAAAAAAATACTACACGAAAATCGATGAACTTGATATGCGCAAACAAGGCATCGTCAGTGCATCGATTCCAAAGGAGTTGCAGGACTTAAAGCAACTACCGATGGCGGGTGAGACGGAGACGAAGTTCAGCTCCTGGCATCAAGCGTGGGAAGAGTTATTAACGGTCCACGTCGCCCAAATCGATGAGACCCTTTACCGGGCGGAGGAAGCGCTCGATAAATATCGGTTCATCGCCGTCAAGAATGACCTCGAAGTAACGGAACAATTGATTGCAGAACTCGAAGGGTTGATCGATGAGATGCTCGTCGAGATGTCGACGTTCAAAACGAATCAATCGGTTCTAGCCGAACTGAAAGCTCAAGGGGAAGCCGATTCAGGGCAAGTTCGGAAATCATTATTGATTCAAGCGAACTCATTCGGTCCGGCGCTTGCGCGTCTCGAAGAACGAAGTGAACAAATCGACGCGCACTGGAATGAGATGTGTCAGTACGAAGCTTCAGGTGAAGTGACGAAGGCGTATGAAACAAGTTTGTTACTCGAGCAAGAAGTAGCAACGACGCGTCAACTCGTCGAACTCGTACCGAAACAATGGAAGATTCTCGCTCATGAATTGCGTCAACGGATTGATCAGCTCGGAGCGGGCTATAAGGAAATGTCATTAGATGGGTATCCACTTGAACCACTCGGTCTCCAATCCGAGATCAAACGGTTCGAGGAACAACGTCTGAGCCTTTCTGAAAAAATCGAAATGCTAGAAGTCGACGGTTTGGAAGAGGCGATTCAACAGTTATCGGCCGATGTGGATCAAATGTATGATACGTTCCGTCGTGAGGTCGATGCGCGTCATCAAGTGAAAAAAGAAAACCAATTCTTGAAACAAAAAGCGCTACGGATGCGTGAACGGATTCATCAATTGGCACAAGAGTTCAGCATCCTACGTGAAAAATATGAAATCTCAGCAGATTTAGGGATTCACTATGAGACAATCCAGCGTGACGAAGAGCTACTGTTTGAAGCAGCAAAAGATCTCGATGAGTCGATTGCCGGAAAAATCATCCCGTTCAGTATGCTCGAAGATCAGATGCGCGATGCGATTCGCCTCGAAGAACAGTTGATGATTCAGTACGAACGCTTTACGATCGAACTCCAAGCACTTCGAAAAGAAGAGACGGAAGTTCGCGAACGAATCGTCGAATGGCGTCATCAGCTGTCGCAGACACGTCTCCGTCTGAAACGACTCGGATTACCGAATTTACCAGCTGAGGTGGAAGAAGCGCTCCGAAATGCGAATCGTTCACTGCAGACGCTTGAGACACGGTTAGAGGAGTTACCGTTTAACGTTCGATCGATCGTCGCACAAAGTCAAGACGTCCAAGAAACGTTTAAACATGTGCAAGAACGGTTAGATACATTAGTGTTCGAAGTCACGTATGCCGAACGGCTCGTCCAGTATGCGAACCGGTACCGTCGCCACGACAACGAGATACATATGTCGCTGACGATCGCGGAAACGAAGTTCTTAGCGGGAGACTATGAACGAACGATTGTCTTAGCGGAACGTGTCCTAAATGAATACGATCCGGCCGCGATCGAACGTATTAAACGGTCGTGTGCACCAGAAGAAACATTGCACGTTTAAATCAGGATCGACAATTCAGGGTGACCGTCATGGTCACCCTATTTTTGTAAAAAGAGGAGTGAGTGGAATGGGAACACTATACGTAAACGGATTAATTCGAACGATGGCACACGAAGAGGATGTCCATTCAGCGATGTTCGTCGAGAAGACGCGGATCATCGCGATGGGGGAAGAAGGAAAGCTACGCCGCCGTTTCGGTAGACGTATTGATCAGATTCACGACTTGAACGGAAAAGCTGTATATCCAGCCTTTACGGATGCGCATATTCATCTGATCGGTTACGGGGAAGCGATCAATCGTGTCGATGCCTCGCGTTATACGACGCTTGAAGCGTTAGGACAAGCTTTTCTCAAGGCTGAACCAGTCAATGGGATCCATGTGGCAGAAGGCTATGACGAAACGAAGCTTGATCGTGCACCGACGAAAGCATGGCTCAATCAGTTGTTCCCTGATGCACCTGCCTTGTTGAAACGAACAGACCGGCATACAGCACTTGTCAACGATGTCTTGTTCCAACAGCTCGGATATAAAGCGTCGACTGTCATCGAAGGTGGGAAGGTCGGTTTATCGGATAATGGAGAAGCTGACGGATTCTTGTACGATGCGGCGCTTGAACCTTTATATGCGTTACAAGCTGGAAACTTGGAGCGGAATAAAGCGTCCCTTCGGTCAGCGATTAAGAACTTATACCAATATGGCATCATTGCGGCACACACAGAAGACTTGTCGTATCACGGGGATGTCGCGGACATCTTGCAAGCTTATAAGGAAGTGACGCAAGAGACAGGCTTCCATACGCATCTGCTCGTGCATCATCTTGTCATCGATGAGTTCGTGCAACAACAACCTACTTTACCGTCAACGATGTCAATCGGTGCGATGAAACTGTTCGTCGACGGCGCGCTCGGAGGACGAACCGCTCTTCTCGGTCGTGGTTATTCCGATGATCCGACGACACGTGGTATCGAAGTGCATACGCCAGAACAACTCGAACAACTCGTCAAACGCGCACGTAGTTATGGATTCACAGTCGCGGCACATGTCATCGGTGATTTAGCGATCGAGCGGTTCGTACAGGTGCTCGAGAAGTATCCGGCACCAAAAGGGAAACGCGATCGCATCATTCATGCGACGGTCGTCCGACCAGAAACGCTTGCGCGAATTCGGAAGTTACCGGTCTTGATTGACGTTCAACCAGTCTTTTTACTGGATGACGCCGACTTCATCGTCGATCGACTCGGATTGAACCGCTTAGACTGGAGTTACCGTTTACGTTCGTTAGCTGAGACCGGCGCATTATTGTGCGGCGGAGCAGATGCGCCGATCTCTGACCCCGATGTCCGACGGTCGCTTTATGCAGCAACCGAAGGAACGGCAGGGCGTGTCAATAAAACGAACGAGACGTTATCGATGTTTGATGCCTTGTTGCTCTTTACGAAGAATCCACATCTCGCGACGGAAACACACGGTCGAAAAGGACTGCTCTTACCAGGCTATGATGCCGACTTCGTCATCTTTGAAGAAGACTTCTATCGCTTGCGTGGGGAAGCCATCTTGAATAACCGTTTGGTCGAGACGGTCCAAGCTGGAAAAACCGTTTATCAGGCGGAAGCCGCGTTAGTGTGATGTTCGCGTATAGTGTGAAATAGCTTCCGAATAGAACGTCGATAGTCCGGGGGCATACGCATCGTAATAGGCGCGGAACCGTTCGTCAGACACATACATCTGACCGAGTGAGGCAAAGAGAGATAATGCGCATGGGTAATAGTACGTATCGATGAAATCATGTTGTTCTTTGACGACTTGTTGAACGTCTGGGTCCGTCGCCGCATGCCCGTCGCGGTAAAGGGTCGTCAAGCGCTGATCGAGTTGCTTATGCATGCTGCTCAGTTGTTCTTTCTCATTTGGAGTACGTTGTCGTTGTCTTTTTGTACTGATTCGATAGGCGTCAGTGTCACCGTAGTGTTGCTGGACTTCATCTGCATGTTGTTTTTCATGCGTAACGATCTCTTCATGACGCAAACCGCGGAATAATTGTTCGTCTTTCATCGGGAGTCCTCCTTTTAAGGTGAGTAATGTCTGTTCAGCGAGTCGAGCAAGCATTTGATAACGCGAAGCTTTTTCTTGAAGGAGTGCAATCTGCTTTTTCAGTGTCGTATGATGATTGGAATCAGATTGCATGAGTAATCTTTGGATTTCTGACAGTGGGAAATCAAGAGAGCGGTAGAGCAGGATTTGTTGTAAACGTAAAAGATCCTCTCTGCTGTAACTTCGGTGACCAGCATTGGTGCGCTTTGGCACGAGGAGACCGATCGTCTCATAATGATAGAGTGTTCGTTTTGTGACGCCGGTCAGTTTGGCGATTTCCTGAGTGGAATACATCATTTGTGTACCTCCTTTGATTGGAGTATAAAGGGTGACGTAACGGAAGACGCAATAAAAAAATCTGCCCCGAGGAGGCAGATTTTTTTATTGTCATAAGAACGAGCGTTGAATCTTATGCCAAAATGTATTGTTCGTCAATTTGACGGTTTTCAGTTCTTTTTCAGAAAGCTGGATATCGACTGAATCTGTTCGTGTGAGACTGAGTGCTTCGTTATCCATCCCGATGATCGGATAGTCGTTTCCGTCTTCGATGATGCGTAACGAAAGTTTCCGTCCACGGTTCAGTAGGAAAGCAGAACCGAGTGTCCGGTACCGGTTGTTGTTGACGGAAGCAATTTCGCTGACTTGAAGACAGTGGATCAATGGATCGACGATCGCACCAGAGAGTGACTTGTTATAAGCCGTAGAGCCCGTCGGTGTTGAGATGACCATTCCATCCCCGCGGAATGTCTCAAACAGGAAGTCGTCGATATAGACTTCGATTGCGAGTGATTTGATGATGCTCGACTTCACGGAACATTCGTTCAGACAGAGCATCGGTGGTCCACCGTTGATGGATGCTTCGAGCAGTGGATAACGACGTACTTCGATTTCACCATCCGAGACACGGTTGCCTGTCTCTTTAAAGATCGCTTCGACCGCAGAAAGATCATTGATATCAAAATCACAGTAGAACGAGTTTGGTCCTTCAGCGAATCCGACATAGATGGCATCATCACGGAAACCTGTGAAGCGTGCCGCTTGCAAGAAAGCCCCATCTCCACCAATCGAGACGATGATGTTTGCTTGTCGGTGATCTTGGACGACGTTCAGTCCGTATCGTGTACCGACATCAATCAACTTTCGCACCTGCGTCTCGTGTCTTTGTGTATTTCGGTAGTACAGGTAGACATTATTTCGAGCCATGGTCAATTCCCCCTTGAAAGCGTTTCATGAACTCTTTCATTATACCTGTTTTTTGGAAAGACGGGTACTGAAGTCCATCAATTATGGCAGAACGCTTGCCATCTTTGCGGATCATTCCTATAGTTAAATAGAAAATACAGTATATCCAATCAGGGGAAAAGGGGAATTCATAATGGCAACGTTTAAAGGAAATCCAATCACACTTCAAGGTACAGCGGTTCAAGTCGGACAAACAGCACCTGACTTTCAAGTGTTGGCTAACGACTTATCACCGGTAACACGTGATACATATCAAGGTGTCCGGATCATCAGCGTCGTTCCATCGATCGATACAGGCGTTTGTGATGCGCAAACACGCAAATTCAATGAAAAAGCAGCAACAATCGAAGGTGTGACGGTCATGACGGTCTCAAACGACCTTCCATTCGCACAACGTCGCTGGTGCGCATCAAGCGGTCTCGATCAAGTCGTGACGTTGTCTGATCACCGTGATCTTTCATTCGGTACACATTACGGCGTAGCCATCGAAGAATTACGCCTGCTTGCCCGTTCCGTTTTCGTTCTTGATTCAAACAACGAGATTACGTACGTTGAATATCTTGAAGAATCAACAGACGAAGTCAATTTCGAAGCAGCACTCGCTGCAGCACGTGAAGCGAAGTAAGAATGGTTTACAAACGCCGCTGAAGCGTTACAATGGAACTAATGATAGAAACGGCTCCCGCTCTACGGGGGGCCGTTTCGTTTTGGAGAGGATGACGTACATGGAGCCGTTAGAAAAGTTATATAAGGAATTAACACGTCAAACAAAACAAATCGAACGTGATCTGGATATGCCCTATTTAGAAGCGTTGACGACGGTGATTGATCGATTGAACGATCGTCATACTGAAAATGTAGACAAAGAGGTCATTCGGAAGGCAGTATCGCTTGCTATTCTAGAAGGGATGAAACAAGCACAACCGAACCATTTGCCGACGCCAGACAGCGTCGCTTTGTTTGCTGGTTATCTAATCGGGAAATTGGTAGGTAAGGAGGACATCCGACTACTTGAGTTGGGGAGTGGGACAGGTGGCATGTTACATGCTGTCTTAAGTCAGCTTTCGACAGGTACATCTGCTGAGGCGGTCGAGGTAGATGAGACATTGATTCGTTTATCAGCAGCGGTAACGGAATTACTCGACTATCCAGTCACGTATACCCATCAAGATGCGTTACGACCATTATTGTTAGATCCAGTTGATCTTGCGATGGCTGATCTTCCTGTCGGTTATTATCCAGATGAAGAGGCTGCCGCTTCTTACATCTTAAAACGAGACGAAGGCATGAGCTACAGTCATTTCTTGTTGATTGAACAAGCGATGCAATACGTCAAACCAGGCGGATTCGGTGTCTTCGTCATTCCGAACGGACTGTTTCAACATGATACGGAAGGGAAGTTGAAACAGTACTTCGAATCAAAAGCGCATGTCATCGGTATTTTGCAGTTACCGCTCACGATGTTCAAACAAGAACAGGCAGCAAAAAGTTATTTGATCGTCCGTAATCATTTAGCCGGTATGAAGATGCCAAAACAAGCATTGCTTGCTGAGTTGCCATCGTTCACAGATGCTCGCGCGTTTGGTGGTATGGTGAAACAGATTGATGAATGGATTAACACAGAATTAAAATGAATTACGCAAAGTGATTGAAATCTGTCGTTAATTTGACTATTCTAGTTGTAGAACAGAAATAGAAGAAAACCTAAACAGATGTGAATGTTCATTGGATTCAAATGGAAAAGGGGAAAAATCATGGCAAAAATTATGGCGGTAAACGCAGGTAGTTCGTCTTTGAAGTTCCAATTGCTCGAAATGCCGAACGAAACGATGATCGCAGTCGGACTCGTTGAACGCGTCGGTAAAGACGATGCAATCTTTACGATCAAATATGGTGAAGGACAAAAGTATACAGATGTCCTCCCACTTGCAACACATAAAGAAGCAGTCGAGTTGTCACTCGAAAAATTGATGGAGTTCGGAATCATCTCGTCTTACGATGAGATTAAAGGTGTTGGACACCGTGTGCTTCATGGTAAAGAAAAATATGCAGACTCTGTATTGATTACAGATGAAGTCATGCACGATATCGAGTCGTACACAGAACTCGGACCACTTCACATTCCACCAAACTTGATCGGAATTCGGGCATTCCAAGCATTGCTTCCGGAAGTGCCACAAGTGGCAGTCTTCGATACAGCGTTCCACCAAACGATGCCAGAAGAAAACTTCCTTTACAGCTTGCCGTATGATTACTATACAGAATACGGTATCCGTAAATATGGTTTCCACGGTACGAGCCACAAATACGTTACGGAACGTGCATCTGAATTACTCGGTCGTCCGTTAAAAGACCTCCGTTTGATCTCGTGTCACCTAGGTAGCGGAGCATCGATCGCAGCAGTTTCGGGTGGCGAATCAATCGATACGACGATGGGCTTCACACCGCTTGAAGGGATTACGATGGGAACACGTTCTGGTTCACTTGACCCAGCGTTGATTCCATTCTTGATGGAGAAAACAGGGAAAACAGCAGAAGACGTCTTGAACGTCATGAACAAAGAGTCTGGAATCTACGGTCTTTCAGGTCTTTCAAGTGACTTGCGTGATGTCCAGACAGCTGCTAAAGAAGGAAACCATCGTTCAGAGATGGCACTCCGTATCTTTGCGAACCGTATCCACGGTTACATCGGGCAATACGCTGCTGAGATGAATGGTGTCGATGCGATCATCTTCACAGCCGGTGTCGGAGAAAACTCAGATTCAATCCGTGAGCGTGTCTTACGTGGTCTCGAATTCATGGGCGTCTACTGGGATCCATCACTCAACAATGGTGCTCGTGGAGAAGAACTCTTCATTAACTACCCACACTCACCAGTTAAAGTCATCATCATTCCAACGAATGAGGAATTGATGATTGCACGCGACACGGTTCGTGTTGGTGGATTGGTTGCTCAAAACGCATAATTGTGTCAAAAGGACTGAGTCGTTATTCCGACGATTCAGTCCTTTTTTTGATGAAATCTAAGAATGAAAATATACGAACTTACGTTCTATTGTTACGGTGTTTGTCATATAACGAAAAATGAATCGTCATCTTTGTAAAAATAAACCTGAAAAAGGGCGATTTCTTAAAAAAGTGAGTCCTTTGTAACATAAAAGTAATAGTACAGACATATTTTTGTGGTCTATATGTAACGGCACACTCTCATTTTGTCATGTATATTAATCTCAGTTAACAAACACGAAACAATGATGGAGGAGAAAATACATGATGAAACGGATGCTCGCAAGTGTTTTAACGGTCGTGTTAGCACTCAGTTCGTTCGCAGGTCTTCAAGCAGAGGCTGCAACTAAGAAAAGCGTCAAGTCAACAGTCGATAGCCTAGTCATTCGTCAAAAAGCAACTACTTCGTCGAAAAAACTCGGTCTTCTATATAAGAACCAAACGTTATCGTACAAAGCAAAAACAGGGAACTGGTACAAAGTAAGCTACAAAGGTAAAACGGCTTATCTTAGCGCGAAATACTCGAAACTCGTAAAATCGAGTGGATCGAAAAAACAATCGACAGGTGGTTGGAAAACAATCACGAACGTAAGTGCAACAGCTTATACACCATATGATCCAGGTAGTGGTAATCTGACAGCAATCGGTTGGAACATCAAAAGCTCGAAAAAGAAAGTCGTAGCGGTTGATCCACGTGTCATTCCACTTCGTTCGACAGTGAAAGTGTATTACAAAGGGAAATTAAAAGGGACGTATACAGCTGCTGATACTGGCGGTGCTATTAAAGGGAAAAAGATGGATATCCTTTACTACTCTCGTTCAGAAGCATTCAACTGGGGTCGTCGTTCGGTCACAGTAAAATACAAATGATTGCAAACCATCGGACATTGGTTCGATGGTTTTTTATTTAAGCAGATCGTCAAAAAGCCTCTCTTCCTTTGAAATGAAGGAAGAGAGGCTTCTTGACGAAGAGTGATTCATAAACGGACGATCAAGACGTCACATTTTGCGTAACGCGTAATGCTTTCAGAGACACTACCGATGAAGAAACGTTCAACAGCGTTTAAACCAGTTGCGCCACAAATGATTAAATCAGCATCATGATTAGGGGCAAGCTTTTTGGCGATCGTTACTTTCGGTGAGCCGTATTCAATCGCTACTTCGACTTCCTGTACACCGCGATCTTGAGCAGTCTTGACGTATTCGTCTAGCAATTCCTTCGCGTAAGATTCGGCACGTTCCGTGATAGTGCGGTCATAGGCTTCTACTGTTGCGAATGTCCGTGTATCAATGACGTGTGCGATGATCAATTTTGCATCATTCCGCAATGAAACATCGATTGCCGTCTCAAAGGCACGTTCTGCCTCTTTTGAGCCATCTACTGCTACGAGTACATTATGATAGACGATTGCCATGATGAATCCATCCCTTCGTAATCGATATGATGAGTACAACCTAATTATACCATTCTCTTACTGGGAGCGGATGAAACATTCAGTGAGTTCTAAAAATTGTCCTTCCTTTCTGTTCCGTCGTAAGATGGAGTCAGTGAAAGGGGGCGATGCCAAGATGAGGCACGCGTTAATTACAGCAGGTACAAAAGGACTGGGAGAACGAGTGACGCGCCAGTTACTGGAAGAAGGTTGGAGAGTGACAGCGTTTCATCGTTCCGAACCCGAATTTACACATCCGAATCTCATAACGATTCAAGCAGATGTGACGAATCAAGAAGAATTGGAACGCGCAACCCAACAAGCAATCAACGAGCAAGGTCGGATTGATGCGTTGATACTTAATGCAGGACCTTATATATTTGAACGAAAAGCGTTAGTGGATTACACCGATCAGGAATGGAATGAAGTGATCACTGGAAATCTGACAGCTAGTTTTTGGCTGTTACGTCAAGTATTGCCTGTCATGCGTAAGCAAACCTACGGTCGAATCATTACGTACGGTTTCCCGGAAAGTGCAACAGCGCCAGGATGGGTATGCCGGGCAGCGTTCGCTGCTGCTAAAAGCGGGATGGTAAGTTTGACGAAGAGTGTAGCGCTTGAAGAGGCCGAACACGGCATCACGGTCAACATGGTCAACCCGGGAAACATCGTCGGTGACAATAAGACGAAGTTGATTTCTGAAGCGGAGCAAGATGAGGCGACGCCGGTCGGAAGAACGGGTGTCGGAGAAGATATCGCTCGCGCAATCTCTTTCTTGTTGGCAGAAGAATCAAGTATGATCACGGGAGCAATCCTCGATGTGACAGGTGGCGTCAATGTCGTCCATCAATCCCGTAAGTAAGAGAAAATGAGGTTGACTCAAAAAAAGAATGACGCGTCTTTTCACGCCCTTTCCTCAGGCGAGACACAAGCCAGTTTTCATGCTTCATTTAAGCAGGAAAGCGGGTCTTGTTCGTCTCTGACAGCGCATAAATGCGCTTTTCCTGTAGGAGTGGCGTGTGACGCGTCATCCACGAGATAAGGGTGGCAGATTATCATTCTGCCACCCTTATCTTTATAGAGACTGACTGTTGAGTCAGCTCCATTTTTCTTGAGTTAAGATGATGGAATGGATTGAAGATGTTTTGGTGTGCGAGTTAACGCAACTGGACCTTCCGCAGTGAGATGAATATCATCCTCGATACGGACGCCACCGACACCTGGAACATAAATGCCTGGTTCGAGTGTGTAGACGATACCAGCTTCTGCCGTCAGTAGGTTGTTTGACGCGAGGGACGGGAATTCATGAACCTCGATTCCGAGTCCGTGACCGACACGGTGCGTGAAGTACTGTCCGTAGCCAGCGTTTGTAATAACGTCACGGGCTGCCTTATCTAACGCACCGAGTGTCGTGCCGATCTGACTCGCTTCTGTCGCGGCTTCAAGTGCTTGGCGAACCGTTTCATAGATCTTTTTCTGTTCTTCGTTCGCTTCGCCATAAATGAAGGTTCGTGTAATATCGGAACAGTAGCCTTTCCAAACGACGCCGAGGTCGAATAAGACGAAGTCGCCTTCTTGGATGACACGGTCGCCGGGTACACCGTGCGGATCAGCACTGTTTGCACCAAATAGGACAAGCGTATCAAATGACATCTCACGGACACCTTTTTTCTTCATTTCATATTCGATTTCTGCAATGACTTCGATTTCCGTAATCCCTGGGCGGATTGCTTGTTTACCGATTTCAATTGCTTCATCCGCAAGTGTGGCTGCTTCTTGAAGAATAGCGATTTCTTCCGGTGTTTTCTTCAGACGAAGCGCTTGTAAAGACTCACCGATATCAAGAATGGCTGCGTTCTCGAGACGTGAGCTTAGTTCCTGATAGCGACTAAACGTCATGTGTTCTCCTTCGATACCGATTCGGTTATTCGAGTGCTCGAATGTCGCGAATAATTCTGCTAATCGATCAAATGGGTTTTCGTGATCCTCATAGGTCACGACGTCTCCTTCCCAAGGACTCGCTGCAACGATACTTGCTTCGAGTGCCGGACAGAATAATACATGCTTACCGGTTACATCGACGAGAACCGCCATGACACGTTCGTGGGGTTCAGCGTAGACTCCTGAGAAGTAAAACACATTTGCCTTCGAAGTGACGACGGCTAAGTCGATTCCTTGTTCTTTCAGGAATTCACTGATTTGATTCGTACGTTCGCTCATATATGATTCCACCTCTCTACTCATTTTCTACATAAGTATATCATCGTCCGCTTCGAAAAACATTTATCGTAAATCAGACTAGTACACGTTTTCATCTTTAGAGTAGTACAGTATAATGACAGGAGAGTAGAAAAAAGGAAAAGAAGGGATACAGTATGCCTACGAAACACGAACAGATCATTCGACATATCGAAGATCTTGATGTCGGAACAAAGATTTCCGTCCGACAAATCGCGAAGGATTTGACCGTATCCGAGGGGACGGCTTATCGCGCCATCAAGGAAGCAGAAAATTTAGGGTTCGTTTCGACGATTGAGCGAGTCGGAACGATTCGGATTAAAAAGAAACAAAAAGAAAATATCGAGAAGCTGACATTCGCGGAAGTCGTGAACATCGTCGACGGTCAGGTGCTCGGTGGTCGAAATGGATTACACAAGACGTTGACGAAATTCGTCATTGGCGCAATGAAGCTCGAAGCGATGATGCGCTATATCGATGTCGATAGTCTCGTCATCATCGGAAACCGCGAAAAAGCACATGAACTCGTGCTTGAAGCAGGAGCTGCTGTATTGATTACCGGTGGCTTTGATACGACAGAAGATGCGAAACGATTAGCGGATGAAATGGAGTTGCCGATCATTTCGACATCCTACGATACGTTCACGGTTGCGACGATGATCAACCGAGCGATTTATGATCGATTGATCAAAAAGGAGATTTTACTCGTTTCGGATATTTTAATTCCGTTGCATGATACGTTCTATTTACAGACGACGGATCCGATTTCACGCTGGCACGAGTTGAATGAGCAGACGAAACACAACCGTTATCCCGTCATCGATGAACAAATGAAGGTCGTCGGTGTCGTGACAGCGAAGGACATCATTGACCGTCCACATGACTGGGCTGTTGAAAAAGTCATGACCCGTCATCCGATCACGGTCGGTATTCGAACGAGTGTCACGAATTCTGCGCATCAGATGGTCTGGGAAGGAATCGAGATGCTGCCGGTCATCGACCAGTACGGTCGATTGCTCGGGATCATTAGCCGTCAAGACGTCCTCAAGGCACTGCAACTCGCGAATCGTCAGCCACAAGTCGGAGAGACGTTCGACGATCTAATCACGGGGCAAATCAAGGCGGCAGAGGACGAACGGGGACCGTACTTATCGCTTGAGGTCTCACCACAAATGACGAACTTCATGGGGACTGCTTCGAGTGGGGTGTTGACGACACTTCTAGTCGAAGGGGCGACGCGAATGTTGCGTCACATGAAGAAAGGTGACCTTGTCATCGAAAACGTCAGCATCTATTTCATTAAACCTGTTCAAATCGAGAGCACGGTAACGATCCGGGCGAATGTCTTTGACGTCGGTCGAAAATTCGGGAAAGTCGATGTCGAGATGTATCAAGGCACACAAATCGTTGCGAAGGCACTCGTGACATCCCAACTCATCGATCGTTAAATGAACCAAAAAGAACCGAAGTCAATGGACTTCGGTTCCTCTGAATCTAGCTCAGGATTGCTCCATCTCGCGGACGACATACGGATAAATCTTTTTGTAACGGATGAATCCGGCGATGAATGAAGCAACACCGACGATGATTAAAATGGAACAAACGATTTTCCCGACGAGTGTCGTTAATCCGTTTCCAGAAACGAACTGGTTGACGGCAAATAGGATAACGAACAAGCTCAACCAAATGCTCGCTTGCGTATTGAACAAGTATTTTCGGTTCGTGCTTTTCGTATGGAACGCGCGGCGTTTTGCTAACAAATACCCACCAAGCGAGAAAACGATGAGGGCGATGAGGATGAATTGCATGTTAAAAGGACCTCCTTTTTGTCTTCATCTCATATCATATCAAGATTAGAGGAGCTGTGCACAGTGAAAGAGCAAATCAAACAAATGATTGAAGCGGCAGATACGATCATCATTCATCGTCATGAACGTCCAGATCCCGATGCACTCGGTAGTCAATTCGGTTTGCAATTGACGTTACAACATCAATTCCCTAGCAAAACGGTATTAACGGCCGGAGAAATGGCGACATCATTGTCATTCATGGGAGAGCTCGATCAAGTAGACGATGAATTATACAAAGAGGCGTTAGTCGTGATTCTGGATACAGCGAATCAAGCGCGGATTGACGGGAAGGTCGCAATGACAGGAAAAGACGTCATTAAAATCGACCATCATCCGGATGAAGATCCATACGCACCAGTACAACTCGTCGATACGACGATGAGTTCGACATCGGAACTGCTCGTTCATTTATTGAACGAATGGGGATACGAGATTCCAACATCAGCTGCCATTCAATTCTACGCTGGGATCGTTGGTGATACGGGACGTTTCCAATTCCGTGGCACGACGAAACGAACATTTGAAGTCGCAGCGCAATTGATTGATGCAGGAATCGATACGGACTGGTTGTATCGCAATATGTACGAAACAGAACTTGCGGCGCTTCATTTACAAGGATACGTCCTGCAACATATTCAATTGACGGATCAAGGTGTCGGTTATGTCGTATTGACACAAGATACGTTGAAGCAGTTTGGTGCGACGGTTGAGCAAGCATCGTTGCTCGTCAATAGTTTTGCCGGTTTAAAAGGCATGAAGTGTTGGGCATTGTTCCTTGAGACGGATACGGAGGTTCGCGTCCGGATTCGTTCGAAGGGTCCCGTCATCAATGAAGTAGCAAAAGAATTCAATGGTGGTGGACATCCGATGGCGTCTGGTGCAACGATTGGACAGTTGAGTGAAGTCAAACGTGTCATCCGTCGTCTGGACGAGGTCGCTGCTAACTTCCAGTTTTAAATGGAAAAAGGCTGCTCGGTCTCACTCCTCTCATTGAGGAAGCGAAGCGAACAGCCTTTTTACGCTTATTGCGTTTTTGTTTCGTCTTGCGGAATGAACCAAACGCCACGATCTGTGTGATCTTCAATGACATTCAGTTGAAGTTCAGCGACAGATTTGCGAATCTTCTCAGCGATTTCTTCCGTTTCAGTAAAAGCGGTAACACCGAGCTTTAATTGTTCGACTTTTTCACGTGCGATTTGACTGCGATTCAAAATCATGAGAAACGCTCCTTCCGTACCCGTCATGATATTTCTATACTTATTGTATCGAATAATAAATCAGATGGCGAGTACTTGAGTCAGTTAGATATGAAGGTTCTGAAAACTTTTAAAAACATCCATCAGAAGAGAAAGGAGAATGGAAGATGCATATAAATGTTCGAACGCAGTTTAGTCCATTGCAGAGTTTAGTTCGAATCGAGCCCTATCTCGATGAACTAGTCCGTCGACACATCGGACGAGCGGTCATCTGTGAAACGACATTGACAGGAGTTCCCGCATTCATCGATGCATGTCAGCGTCGAAATATGCAACCGATCGTCGGATGGGAGCAGCGAATCGAAGAAGAAGAATTTTGTATCTTATGGTTTGCTTTTTCTTCTGATGGACTGCGTCAACTGTATCGACTAGCCAGTCAACAAGGGGAGACTGAAGTTTCATCACTGATCGCGGTGCTCGTGCCACTGCGTCAAGCCTCTGAAGATGCGACGCGTCTACGTCGTTCCTTCGTTCAATGGATGGGACATGTTCAAGGAGCGCGTACATATATGGGTGTGACCTCTAGTCGCTCAACGGTCGAACGAGAGAGTCGTGCGCGTTACCGCGAAGTCGCAGCAGCGCTTGGTGTTGAGACCGTCCCAGTCGATCCTGTTCGTTACATCCGTCGAGATGAAGCGTCAGCGTATCAAGCGATACGTGCGATTGGTGAAGCGACGACGTTCCAAGACCAAAAGACAGATCGTCTGATGCATTTAAAGACCCGGGAAGAGTTACTCGAAGACTTTACCGAGCGAGAAATTACGATGGCGGAGCAGTTTGCTACGACATCTGAACGCTTGGAATTACCGTTTCAACAACGTCCACTGCCGCGTGTCGCGGAAGACTCGAATGCGTTATTACGGAAACGTGCTGAGGAAGGGTTACTGGCACATGGTCATGAAAGTAATGAAGCGCGGGAACGTCTCGCTTATGAACTATCAGTCATCCATAAGACAGGATTTGCCGATTATTTTTTAATCGTTGAAGAACTCGTACGTAGTGCAAAAGCGAAAGGCATCTTCGTTGGACCCGGTCGAGGCTCAGCAGCCGGATCACTTGTCAGCTATGCGCTTGGGATCACGACGGTGGATCCATTGAAGTATGGATTACTATTCGAACGATTCTTAAATCCCGAGCGGATTTCGATGCCGGATATCGATATCGATATCGAAGATGAACGACGCGAAGAAGTATTAGAGGATCTCGTGATGCGTTACGGAAAAGATCACGTCGCTCAAATCGGTACAGTGTCGACGCTCGGTGCCAAAGCCGCTCTGCGAGACGTCGGACGGACGCTGGAGTTTTCGAAGGATGAGTTAGATGCTGCAGTCAAGCAGCTTGGAAAATCAACGACGTTACAAGGGATCGAACAAAACAAACAGACATATCGCTGGTTCTCTGGAAGCGAAAAGCGCCGGCAACTGTTGCAACTAGCGCAAGCGGTCGAGGGTCTCCCGCGACAACGTTCGGTTCACGCGGCCGGTGTCGTCATTGGATCTGAACAGCTCGTCGAGACGACACCCGTTGAAACGGGACCAAATGAACGCTATGTGACGCAGTTTTTGATGCAGGCATTGGAACGTCAAGGATTGTTGAAAATTGACTTGTTAGGATTACGAAATCTCAGTCGTTTGCGTCGGATGGAAGAATTGATTCGACGAGAACAGCCATCCTTTACGCTCACGCAAATTCCAGAAGAAGACCGCGCGACATTCCAAGTCTTTGCCCGCGCCGAGACGGATGATATTTTCCAATTCGAGTCGACAGGTATGAAACAGACGTTGCGCGAAGTCAAACCGAATCGGTTCGAGGATTTGGTAGCAACGATGTCACTCTATCGTCCGGGACCAATGAAATTCATTGATCTGTACGCGAAACGAAAAGCTGGTCAACCTTATCAGATGTTGCATCCCGTATTAGAAGACGTACTTGCACCAACGTATGGCATCATCGTCTATCAGGAACAAGTCATGGAAATCACCCGTCGAGTAGCTGGATTTACACTCGCGCAAGCAGATTTATTACGACGTGCGATTTCTAAAAAAAGTACGGATTCGCTCGAACAGGAACGGGTTCGTTTTCTCGAAGGAGCAAAGTCGAATGGATTCGATGATGCGATTGCACATTCACTCTATGAACAAATTGAGCGATTTGCTGGGTATGGATTCAACCGAAGCCATGCGGTCGCCTATTCAAAGATTAGTTACGCCCTCGGATATATCAAAGCGCATTTCCCACACATTTTCTTACTCGTCTCGGTCGAACAACCGGAGCGTCTCGTCCGATTGATGCGCGAACGACGTCTTCCTGTCCTATCGCCGGACGTCTGGATTTCCGATTACCGTTCTTCGTTAGAAGGCAAAGGGATTCGTCTCGGAATACATGTGATTAAAGGTATTTCCGAGCGAGAGTTCGAACGTGTAAAGGAAGCATCAAAGCACACGGCGACGATTGCTGATCTATTGACCCACGTCGGATGGGGTAAGAAGGAGCGCGCAAAAATCGAATTGTTACTCTACAGTGGTGCGCTAGACCGAGCGACACACGGCGATCGCGGACTCGCTGAACAAGAAGTACTCGAATATTTCACTGAGTCGTCGAATACATTACTTCCAGACGAGTTGGCAATTCTCGGGAAACGCCGGACACAGAAGTCCTCGAAACGAAGTGATTCCGATTGGGCACGATTAGAACGGGAAGCGCTTGGGTTCTGGTTGACGTATTCGCCGTTGACGACAGCAATGAAAGCTCCGGTTGAATCTGCTTATTTCCATGACCTTGGCGTCGGTTCGGAAACACATTATTTAGTCTGTTATATTGATCAGATTCGAGAATTCAAGACGAAACGCGGTCAAACGATGGCGGTCATTCAGGCAGTCGACGGATATTCGAATGAAGAGGTCGTCGTCTTCCCGAATCAATATGAACGATTCCGTCGATCACTTTATTTAGGGAACGTCTTGCTGATTGAACTAAAGGTGCAGGATCGCGAAGGGGAGCGTCAGTTCATTTTGGAACGTCTGCGTCCGCTTGGGCAAGATGTGCTATTCGTCAAGTTAACATCAAAAAATGAGCTGGCCGCACTCGAACAGTTGCTTGAAGCAGTACCAGGCGATATTCCAGTCGTCGTTCGCTACGCGGATTCACGCGAGACGAAATCGTTACCGCCGCTCTATGCAGTGCAGCATGATGAGGAATTACTAGCTCGGCTACGTATTCGGTTTGGCGAGGATCATGTCGTCCTGAAAAATGTCCCCCGCTCAAACTAGTACTAGGTAATAAGATTTGTTATAATAAGGGGTAATTGGTCTGACCAATGCCACCGATTGAAGCAACCGACTGAAGGGTCAGAAAGGTGGTGCCGTATCGATATGGAGAAGAAACGAAATGCGTTTGAAGCCAATATCGCGGCGATTAAATTGATGATCGAACAAGATGGATTAGTTCCAGGAGACCGTATTCCATCAGAACGGGAACTGGCAGAACGACTATCCATCAGTCGACCGTCCGTGCGAGAAGCATTACGGACGCTCGCTTATTTAGGGATCGTCGAGACACGACATGGAGGCGGAAGCTTTCTATTGAACCGTGACGATCATACCTATATTCAAATCATCGCTCAATTCTTAGTGACTGGCGATTCGAAGTTCGAAGACTTGGCAGGAACGCTCCGCTTGCTTGAGCAAGCAGCGCTCACGCAGCTGGATGACCTTTCGGTGCTTGCACCAGTCGTATCATCCGATGCAGCGTTTCGTGAGACGTTGATTCAGACGGTCGATAACGATTTGTTTGAACGAATCTGGCGACAAGTCAATGCCTTCCATAAAAGCTTCGGTCAAGGGGAACTCTATACGCAGGCGGAACGGGAACAACTCTTGAACCGCCCATAGGATGACAAGGGGGAACTGAACGTGCAAGCATTTTTTCGAAAACCTAAAAAGTTCGTCACGCTGACTTCGAAGGAGCAGCGTGTCGATGTGCCAGTTGGCCTAATGACGAAATGTCCGAAATGTAAATTAATCCAATATACGAAACAACTGGAGGCGAACTTACGTGTCTGTTCATGTGGGTATCATCACCCGTTGACCGCGCAAGAACGTTTTACGCAATTATTCGATGAAGGTTCGGTGACGTATTTCGACTTACCGGCAGTTCAAGCAGATCCGCTTGGATTCCAGGATTACCCGGAAAAATTAAAGGGCGACCAAGTCAGAACGGGTCTTGAGGAAGCGATCGTCTGTGGCGTCGGGAATGTGAATGGTCACCCACTCGTCGCTTGTGTCATGGATGCACGATTCCGCATGGGCTCGATGGGTGCAGCAGTCGGTGCTGCGATTTCTGAAGCGGTTCGTTACGCAACAAAACATCGTCTACCTGTCACGATTTTCTCCGCTTCAGGTGGAGCACGGATGCAAGAGGGAATGGTTAGTCTCATGCAGATGGCGAAATCGAGTCTCTTCTTAAAACAGCATTCAGATGCTGGATTACTTTATATTTCTTGTATGACGCATCCGACGACCGGCGGGGTATCAGCAAGTTTTGCGATGCTCGGTGACTTTAACATCGCTGAACCGGGGGCGTTGATCGGGTTTGCAGGTCGACGGATCATCGAACAGACGATACGTGAAAAACTACCGGAAGATTTCCAAACAGCAGAATTCTTATTACAAGCAGGTCAACTGGACGATGTCGTATCACGACATGATCTGAAAACGTACTATACGCGAATCTTAAAGCTACATGCGGAGGGAACGAACCATGCAACCATTTGACCAACCAGTCATCGCGTTACGCGAAAAAATTCTTGAGCTCCATGATATGGCGGAAACACAAGGACTAGACTTCAAGGAAGAACTCCAACTTCTTGAAGAACGCCTTCATCGGTTAGAACTCGATATTTACGGGAATATGAAAGCGTGGAATCGCGTTCAATTGGCACGTCATCCAGAACGTCCAACGACACTCGATTACATTGAATCCATTTGTGAAGACTTCATCGAGTTGCACGGCGATCGTCATGGATATGATGATGCGGCAATCGTCGGTGGAATCGGAACACTGAATGGTCGTCCGGTGACGATCATCGGTCATCAACGCGGAAAAGATACAAAAGAAAACATTCGTCGTAATTTCGGGATGCCACATCCGGAGGGGTACCGAAAAGCACTACGTCTCATGCAACAAGCGGAGAAATTCAATCGACCAATCATTACGTTCATCGACACGAAAGGGGCTTACCCAGGACGTGCAGCAGAAGAACGTGGTCAGAGTGAGGCCATCGCGAAAAACTTGTTTGAGATGGCTGGTATGACGGTTCCAATCATCTCAATCGTCATCGGTGAAGGTGGATCAGGTGGTGCTTTAGGAATCGGAGTGTGTGATCAACTCTTGATGCTCGAGAATTCAACGTATTCGGTCATCTCTCCTGAAGGTGCTGCAGCATTGTTATGGAAAGATGCAAGTCTTGCGGAGAAAGCGGCAGAATCGATGAAAATCACAGCGCCTGATTTATTACGACTCGGGATCGCGGATGCCATCATTCCAGAAGTCGTCGGAGGGGCGCATCTCGATGTGTCATTACAGGCGGATAAATTAAAAACTGTATTGGTACAGAAGCTCGAATCATTGGTTCATCTGACCAAGGAAGAGCTCATTGATCAGCGGACTGAAAAATATCACCAAATTGGCACATAAGCACCATGTAATCGCTATCATGATTGATATTCCTCATTTCCGGAATCGATGATGAAAAAGCTAGTGAAAGTTTATGCAATCTGCCCTGTTGTAAAACAAGAAAACAACGTGCTATTTTAGATTCAGATTAATGGAGAGGTGATTAACGTGAGTTTAAAACGGATTGCTGTCTTAACGAGTGGCGGCGATGCACCCGGTATGAACGCTGCGGTGCGTGCTGTCACGCGTAAAGCGATTTTTCATGGCTTAGAAGTATTCGGTGTCTACAATGGCTACCAAGGATTAATCAACGGGGACATCGTCCAGTTGAACCTTGGATCAGTCGGTGACATCATTCAACGAGGCGGAACGTTCCTACGTTCAGCACGTTGCCCTGAGTTCCGTACAGAAGAAGGACGAGCAAAAGCGGTCGTCAATCTAAAGAAATTTGAAATTGATGCACTCGTCGTCGTAGGCGGAGACGGGTCGTATCGTGGTGCCCAAAAATTGACGGGACTTGGTTTCCCGACAATTGGACTTCCAGGTACGATCGATAACGACATCCCTGGAACGGACTATACGATCGGTTTTGATACAGCGCTCAACACGGCGCTTGAAGCGATCGATAAAATCCGTGATACGGCATCGTCGCATGAGCGAACGTATGTCATTGAAGTCATGGGACGCGATGCGGGTGATATCGCATTATATGCAGGACTTGCTGGTGGAGCAGAATCGATTCTTGTTCCCGAGCGTCCTGAAGATTTAAAAGAAGTGCTTTCCCGTATTCAAAGTGGTGTCGACCGCGGTAAGAAACACTCAATCGTCATCGTCGCTGAAGGAGCAGGTCGTGCTCAGGACGTGGGAGACGCTATCGCAAAAGAAACAGGTCTCGATACACGCGTCACGGTACTTGGTCACGTTCAACGTGGTGGAGCACCAACGGCAGCGGACCGTGTACTTGCAAGTCGGATGGGGGCGCATGCCATCGAAATCCTACTTCAAGGAAAACAAGGACGTGTCGTAGGTGTACGTGGTGGTAAGATGATCGATCTCGATATCGATGAGGCACTCGACGAAAATAAACATGAGCTGGATCTTGATATTCTTGAGCTTTCAAAACAGCTTTCGATTTAACGAACGTCGATAGGATTGAAATGGACAAGAGAACTTGGCCAAACACCGTAGGAGGTTTATGGAATATGCGTAGAACTAAAATTGTATGTACGATTGGACCGGCGTCAGAAAAACGTCTTCCAGAAATGATTGAAGCAGGTATGAACGTCGCTCGTTTGAACTTCTCACACGGCGATTATGAAGAACACGGTGCACGTATCACGGATATCCGTCGTGCAGCGAAAGAAGCAAACAAAATCGTTACGATTCTTCTTGATACGAAAGGACCAGAAATCCGGACACATTCGTTTGAAGAAGGAAAAGCGCTTCTCGAACGTGGTCAAGAAGTCATCATCGTTAGCGGAGACGCAAACGAAATCGTCGGAACGAAAGATAAATTCTCAGTCACGTATGAAGGACTCTATGATGACGTCGAAGTTGGTTCGATGATCATGCTTGATGACGGTCTCATCGGTCTTCGTGTCACTGAAAAACTTCCGAACCGTGAGCTTCGTTGTTCCATCGAAAACGAAGGCGTCATCAAGACGAAAAAAGGCGTTAACTTGCCAAACGTGAAGGTTAACCTTCCTGCTTTGACAGAAAAAGATATTGCGGATATCGAGTTCGGTATCAAGAGCGATATCGATTTGATCGCGGCATCTTTCGTACGCCGTGCGTCAGACGTCGTTGCGATTCGTCAATTGCTTGAGAAAAACAACGCGAGCCATATCAAAATCTTCCCGAAAATCGAGAACCAAGAAGGTGTCGATAACATCGAAGAAATCCTTGCGATTTCGGACGGTTTGATGGTAGCGCGTGGTGACCTCGGTATCGAGATTCCAACGGAAGAAGTCACGCCAACTCAAAAAGACTTGATCAAGCTTTGTAACGACTTCGGTAAACCAGTCATTACAGCAACACAAATGCTTGACTCGATGCAACGTTTCCCACGTCCAACACGTGCTGAAGCATCAGACGTCGCGAACGCGATTCTTGATGGTACGGATGCAATCATGCTTTCAGGTGAGACAGCAGCAGGGGACTACCCAATCGAATCTGTCCAAATGATGCACTCGATCGCAAAACGTACAGAAAAAATGCTCGACTACAAGCTCTTGTTGAAAGATCGTCAGACACGTAGTGAGCACACAGTAACGGATGCAATCGCTCAAGCGGTTACGCACACTGCAATCAACTTGGACGCAAAAGCAATCTTGACACCGACACAATCGGGTTACACGGCTGCACGTATCTCGAAATACCGTCCGGAGCCAAACATCGTCGCGGTTACACCAAGCGCACGTGTCGCACGTCAGTTAAACATCGTATGGGGCGTGTACCCAATCGTCGTTGATCATCTTTCAGACAACACGGATGACATGTTGACACTTGCTGCGGACACAGCAAAAGACGCTGGTTTCGTCACAGATGGTGATCTCGTCGTCATCTCAGCAGGTATTCCTGCTTTGACTGCTGGTACAACGAACATGTTGAAAATCCACATCGTCGGTAAAGAGATCGCAAACGGTCGCGGTATCGGTGAGCGTGGAGTCGTTGGCGAAGTCGTCATCGCAAACAATGCTGAAGAAGCAAACGCGAAAGCGAAGCCAGGCATGATCCTCGTTACGAACTCAACTGATCGTGACATGATGCCTGCAATCGAGATGGCTGCAGCGATGATCACAGTTGATGGCGGATTGACAAGCCATGCTGGAATCGTTGGACCATCACTCGGTAAACCAGTCATCGTTGGTGTCGAAGATGCATTGACAGTCTTCAAAGACGGTCAAATGATCTCAATCGATCCATTGACAGGTAAACTATATAACGCATAATCCATTCATGACGGACGTGACTTAGGTCATGTCCGTCTTTTTTTGTATGAGGAGGACGTATGGAAGCTTATCTTTTTTTGATTGCCCTCGTCTTCATTGGGGTCATCGCACAAAATAAATCATTAATCATCGCTGCAGCCTTCCTGCTGATCATCAAGGCGATCGGGCTGGATGGTAGACTGTTTCCTTCCTTACAGGCAAAAGGGATCACGTGGGGCGTCACATTGATCACGGCAGCGATCCTCGTACCGATTGCAGCAGGGGATATCGGATTTAAGGAGTTGCTCCAAAGTATTCGGGGACACATCGGCATCATCTCATTTTTATCAGGAATCTTTGTTGCAATCGTCGCAGCACACGGTGTTGGACTGATGAAAGAAGATCCACTCGTGACGACAGCCTTGCTAGCTGGAACGATTCTTGCAGTCGGACTCTTTAGAGGTGTACCGGTTGGACCATTGATTGGTGCTGGAATCGCGGCGCTCGTCATTGGAATGTGGGATGTCATCGCAAAAGCGTTCACAGGATGAGCCGAATCAGCAAAGTAACTGAATTAATTTTTTGATAATAGTATGCAAGTTCATTCACTTTTTGGGTATTTTTGTTTATACTAAGAACAGAAACAAGATGGTCTATTCAAGAGTACAGCGCTACAAGCATGGGGAACGACTCTTGAGTGGACGTCTTTTTTTCAATACGGAAATGAAAGCGTTTTAAATTTCTGGGGAAAAAAAGGGGGATTATTGTCATGACGCAAACTAAAGGTTTAGAAGGAATCGTCGCGACTTCATCGAAAATCAGTTCGATCATCGATGGTCAATTGACGTATGGCGGTTATACGATTGATGATTTGGCGGAGCACGCCTCATTTGAGGAAGTCGTCTTCTTGTTGTGGAACGACCGTCTACCAAAAGAAGAGGAATTGAAGCAACTATCGGAAGCACTCATTTCCGAAGCAACGGTTGCGACTGCCGTTCTTGAAACAATGAAGGCAGCACCGAAGTCGGCGAATGCGATGGCGACGATTCGAACAGCGCTCTCTCAACTCGCGCTTTACGATGAGACATCGGAAGATATGTCGACTGAGGCGAATTACGCTAAAGCCATCAAATTACAGGCACAAATCGCAACACTCGTCACAGCTTACGCCCGTATTAAAAAAGGACAAGAGCCGATCGCACCTAAAACGGGTCTTTCATACGCAGGAAACTTCTTGTTCATGTTGACGGGTGAAGAGCCAACGGAAGTTGCAGAAAAAGCTTTCAACCAAGCGCTCGTTCTTCACGCTGACCACGAGTTGAACGCTTCGACGTTCACAGCACGCGTGTGTGTCGCGACGCTCTCTGACGTCTACTCAGGTGTGACGGCAGCGATGGGCGCATTAAAAGGACCACTTCACGGTGGCGCGAACGAAGCCGTCATGAAGATGTTGTTAGAAATTGATTCGGTTGAAAAGGTTGACGAGTATGTTCATAATAAACTTGAGAACAAGCAAAAAATCATGGGCTTCGGTCACCGTGTCTACAAGGACGGCGATCCACGTGCGAAGCACCTTCAAGAAATGAGTCGTCAGCTGACTGCTCAAATCGGGGAGCCGAAATGGTATGAGATGTCAGTTAAGATCGACGAAATCGTCCAATCGGAAAAAGGATTGAAACCAAATGTTGATTTCTATTCCGCTTCTACGTACCATGCACTTGGACTTGATACAGAACTATTCACTCCAATCTTTGCAGTAAGTCGGATGTCAGGTTGGTTGGCGCACATTTTAGAGCAGTATAGCGATAACCGTCTGATTCGCCCGCGTGCAGACTACACGGGTGAAACGCACCGGACATACGTGTCCATCCAAGAACGTTAAAAGGACGGGGAGGAGCAATCCTCTCCTGATTTTTGATGTAGATTACAATTACTTAAGGGGGATTTTTAGACATGGCTACACTTCAAGGCGAAAACATCACAGTAACTAACGGTACACTTCAAGTTCCAAACGCTCCAATCATTCCGTTCATCATTGGTGACGGAACAGGACCTGACATCTGGAACGCAGCGGTACGTGTGTTTGATGCAGCAGTTGAAAAAGCATACAACGGTGAAAAGAAAATCGAATGGAAAGAAGTCTACGCTGGTGAAAAAGCATTCAACAAAACAGGCAACTGGTTACCGGAAGAGACACTTGACCTCATTCGCGAGCACATCATCGCAATCAAAGGACCACTTACGACACCAGTCGGCGGCGGAATCCGTTCGTTGAACGTTGCTCTACGTCAAGAGCTTGATTTGTACACATGTCTTCGTCCAGTTCGTTACTTCACAGGTGTTCCTTCACCGGTTAAACGCCCAGAAGATACAGACATGGTCATCTTCCGTGAAAATACTGAAGACATCTACGCAGGAATCGAATACGCAGAAGGCAGCGAAGGCGCTGCAAAACTGCTTGAGTTCCTTCAAAACGAAATGGGTGTCAATAAAATCCGCTTCCCTGAGACATCTGGTCTTGGAATCAAACCGATTTCAAAAGAGGGAACAGAACGCCTTGTTCGTGCAGCAATCGAATATGCACTCGAGAACAAACGTGCTTCATTGACGCTCGTTCATAAAGGAAACATCATGAAGTTCACTGAGGGTGCTTTCAAAAACTGGGGCTACGAGCTTGCTGAGCGTGAATACGCAGAGCACGTCTTCACTTGGAACCAGTACGATCGCATCAAGGAAGAAAAAGGAACAGATGCTGCGAACAAGGCACAAGCAGACGCAGAAGCTGCTGGTAAGTTGATCGTGAAAGACTCAATCGCTGATATCTTCTTACAACAAATCTTGACTCGTCCAAAAGAGTTCGATGTCGTTGCGACAATGAACTTGAACGGTGACTACATCTCGGATGCACTTGCTGCACAAGTCGGTGGTATCGGAATCGCACCTGGAGCAAACATCAACTACATGACAGGTCATGCGATCTTTGAAGCAACTCACGGTACAGCACCGAAATACGCTGGACTTGATAAAGTCAACCCATCGTCTGTCATCTTGTCAGGCGAAATGATGTTCCGTCACCTCGGCTGGAACGAAGCGGCAGATCTCATCATCAAATCGATGGAAACATCGATCGAATCGAAAGTCGTCACATACGACTTCGCACGTCTCATGGATGGTGCGACTGAAGTGAAGTGTTCTGAATTCGCGGACGAACTCATCAAAAACATGTAATCCGATCAGGAGGAATGAGTCGATGAACAGACGGAAGAAGATCGCAGTCATAGGAAGTGGCTTTACGGGAGCGACGACGGCACTCTATCTTGCTCAGCGAGAGCTAGGAGATGTCGTCCTCGTCGACCGACCCGAGCAAGAGAATCCGACGAAAGGAAAGGCGCTTGATATGCAAGAGGCAGCGCCGATCCTCGGATTTGATGCTTCGGTAAAAGGGACATCGAACTATGCGGACATCAACGGTGCGGATATCGTCGTCATCACTGCCGGTATCGCCCGAAAGCCAGGCATGAGCCGCGAAGACCTTGTAAGTACGAATGCCACCGTCATGACAGCTGTGACGAAGGAAATCGTCGCGCATGCACCGGAATCAATCATCATCGTTTTGACGAATCCCGTCGATGCGATGACGTATACGGTCTATCAGGCATCTGGTTTTCCGAAAGAGCGTGTCATCGGTCAATCCGGTGTCCTCGACACGGCACGCTTCCGGACATTCTTAGCAGAGGAACTGAACGTTTCTGTAAAGGATGTATCGGGATTCGTACTCGGAGGACACGGGGATGACATGGTGCCGCTAATGCGTTATTCGCAGGCGGGAGGCATTCCAATCGAGAAACTGATATCCAAGGAACGGTTAGATGCGATCGTTGACCGAACGCGTAAAGGCGGCGGTGAAATCGTTCAATTACTCGGAAACGGTTCCGCTTACTACGCACCGGCAGCAGCAATTGCTGAGATGGTCGAGGCGATCTTGAAGGACCAGCGACGTATTCTCCCTGCCATCGCTTATCTCGAAGGTGAATATGGATATGACGATATGTATTTCGGTGTACCGGTCATTCTTGGCGGAAATGGTGTCGAGCATGTCTATGAACTCGAACTGACGACTGAGGAGCAAGAGGCTTTGTATCGCTCTGCATCTACAGTCCGCTCTGTACTCGACTTATTAAAATCTTGATTCAAAAAAAGACGAACTTGTCACTTTCGACAAGTTCGTCTTTTTTCATCTCGTCATAATCGATGAGGAGAAGCATAGTGTGATAACTTGGCATACCAAGGGCAGATCAGTATAAGAAGAAACGTCAGCCAAGGAATCAAATATCCGATTCGAAGGAAGTGACCTTGATGTTCCATATGTAGGTGTTGTGAGTTTTGACAATGCGGACAGGGCAGTCCGTGAGCAGACCAGATTAAACGATAGATTGTTCGAGCAGACCAGGATTGACGACAAACGGTACATCGTGCCACGTGAGTGCCTCCTTTCATTCATAGGTTTATTGTGTAAAGTGTGTTTTTCACAACATACGATACACATAGGCGAAAAGTTCCAATTTTAATAAACATGTAGAAAAGATGATTGTATTAGGGTAAGGACAAAGGTACGTCATTTTATTCCACTAAGGGGGATGCCACATGCGCGCCGTAACGTACCAAGGAGCAAAAGATGTTCAAGTCAAACAAGTCCAGGATCCATCGATTGATAAAAACGATGATATCATCGTCAAAATCACATCGACTGCAATTTGTGGATCAGATTTACACATCTATCAAGGAAATATGCCGGCTCACAAAGATTATGTCATTGGTCATGAACCGATGGGCATCGTTGAAGAGGTTGGACCAGGTGTGACGAAGGTCAAGCGTGGCGACCGCGTCGTGTTACCGTTTAATGTTGCTTGTGGTCACTGTTTCTTTTGTGAACATGATATGGAGAGTCAATGTGATAACTCGAACGGAAATCCCCATGTCGATACAGGTGGGTACTTCGGTTTTACAGAAGAGTTTGGTGGACATCCCGGTGGTCAGGCGGAATATTTAAAAGTTCCGTTCGGGAATTTCATGCCACTCGTGATTCCTGAATCATGCGAATTAGAAGATGAGGCATTATTGTTCTTATCTGACGTTTTACCTACGGCGTATTGGAGTGTCCTGCATGCGGGTGTGAAAAAAGGAGATACGGTCGTCGTACTCGGATCAGGACCAGTTGGACTAATGACACAAAAATTTGCATGGATGCAAGGAGCAAAGCGAGTCATTGCGGTGGATGATCAAGTGTATCGATTAAATCATGCTAAAGTCACGAATAAAGTCGAGACAGTGAATTTCTCGGATCACGCAGAAAGTGGTGCGTATATTAAAGAGCTGACACAAGGTGGAGCAGACGTCGTAATTGATTGCGTCGGTTTTGATGGGAAGATGTCCCCTGTAGAAAAAATTGAACAAAAGATTGGTCTGCAAGGTGGAACGTTGAGTGCCATTGACATTGCAAAGGACGCTGTCCGGAAATTTGGTACTGTGCAGTTGACAGGCGTCTACGCTAAAAAATATAATCAGTTTCCACTTGGCGATTTCTTTACCCGAAATATTACGCTGAAAATGGGACAAGCACCAGTCATTCATTTGATGCCGGAACTGTTCCAGAAAATCATCAATCAAGAATTTGATCCGACGGATATCGTGACACACCGAGTGGCACTTGATGATGCTGCTTCTGCCTATCAGACATTTAATGATCGGACAGATGGATGCATCAAGGTCGTCTTGAAACCATAAGCTATATCATACTCAAACAGCCCATCCGATTATTGGATGGGCTGTTGTACATCATAGGATTAAAAGAAGAAGACGGGCCATAGAAGACCGACGACTAGTCCGAGTAACAGACCGACGAACACCTGAAACTCGGTATGACCGACGAGCTCATTCAGGAGAGGGGTCTCATGGCGAATTCCTTTGAAATAATCATTGAGTAGTTTTGCCTGAACACCGACTGCTTGTCTGACACCGGTCGCATCATACATGATGATTGTCGCAAAGATGACAGCCAGTGCGAAAATCGAAGACGAGAAGCCCTCCTGAAAACCGATGACAACGGCTAAGGCGACGACAGTCGAACTATGTGAACTAGGCATACCACCGGAAGCAAACATGATTTCCAGGTCGAACTTTCGTGTCCGAACCAAACTCGTGACAAGCTTCGCTGCTTGAGCGATGAACCACGCCGTGATGGCTGCAAAAAGGGGATGGTTCCATTCCATACATTCTACCTCCTACAATTAACGATATGTATTGTTTCCCCGTTTTATTAGCTTTTACACGAACGATCTAGTTGGATTCGGCATCTCCTTTAAAGATTATGTAAAGAAACTGCAGAAAGATTTGTGGTTTTCCATTAAAAGTCGGTAAGATGAAGACAGACGAAGCGGATTCCACGGAATTCCTCATTCGAAAAGAAGGAAACTTGAGGGGGATGCAAGGTTTGAAAGATAAAATTATCGTGGTAGATGATGAGTTGTCGATTGCAACGTTGTTGAAGTTCAACTTAGAACAAGCCGGCTTCATCGTTGAAACAGCTCATGATGGGATGTCTGGTTTAAAATTAGCAGAAAAACAAGATGCGGCATTGATCGTCTTAGATTTGATGTTACCGGAGCTTGATGGTCTTGAAGTATGTAAACGTCTCCGCCAGCAAAAAATCAATACACCGATTTTGATGTTGACGGCAAAAGATGACGAATTTGATAAAGTTCTCGGATTAGAACTTGGAGCGGATGATTATTTGACGAAACCATTCAGTCCACGTGAAGTCGTTGCGCGCGTAAAAGCAATTTTACGTCGCATGAGTCATCAAACGACTTCGTCGGAAGAAGTGACGGATGGAACAATCATTATCGGAGATGTCAAAATCGTTCCTGACAATTACGAAGCATTTAAAGCCGAAGAGCGGTTAGAGCTCACGCCAAAAGAATTTGAGTTACTTGTTTACCTTGCAAAAAATAAAGGACGTGTGTTGACTCGCGACCAGTTGTTATCTGCCATCTGGAATTATGATTTTGTTGGCGATACCCGTATCGTAGATGTCCATATTAGTCATGTCCGAGAGAAAATCGAGCCGAATACGAAAAAACCGATTTACATTAAAACGATTCGCGGTTTAGGTTACAAGATGGAAGAGCCGAAGGCGGAATGAGTAAGTATCGCAAACGGTTTATCTTTAAAATGATTTCGTTCATCAGTCTCGTCCTTGTAGCACTTGGATTTTTATTAGGTCAATCCTTCAAAGAATTCTATGTCCAAAATGAAAAAGAAAAATTGATGGATGAAACAGCGCTAGTTGAGACGATTTTGAGAGATCGAGAAGTACCAGACATGTCTCGGTATGTAAATGAACTATATGCTGAATCGAATTTCGATATGATTTTATTCAACAGCCGTGGAGAAATCATTGCTGGAACACCTGTTGATGTGACGAAATTAAAAGTAGCGACCCTCAATTTTTCAGCCATTCCTGACGAGGGCACATTTGAATCGAAAACTGATGATAGTGTCGTCCAATTTACAAAACCTGTTCCGACAGCGGATGGGGGAGAAGTCTACGTCAGTTTCATTCGTTACGCCCAAGACTTGAATGTCATCTATTCACGGATTTGGACGGTCATCATTCTGTCCCTACTCGCCTCGTTAGTGATCATATTCTTGACGATCTATCGGTCGACGAAACGATTCCTACGTCCAATCGCAGAAGCAACAGATGTTTTACATGAACTGTCGCACGGGAACTACAAGTCGCGTGTGTATGAATTAGCGGCACCGGATGAATCACGCGATTTAGGGCGCTCTATCAATCTATTAGCGCGAAATCTCGAAAACGCATCGTCTGGTGAAGCAATGCAACGAGCACGTCTCGAATCTTTGATCGAATACATGGGCGCCGGTCTTATGTTGATTGATGAGAAGGGCTACGTCCTGCTCGTCAACCGGACGTATCGGGAAATGTTCAACATTCATGAACCGTCTAGTGGGAAGCTGTACTATCGTGTACTTCCGAACGAAAAAATGAGTCAGGTGATTGAAGATGTCTATCTGACGGAAAAACCGAATCGAAAGCAGTCGAGTGTTCGATTTGGCATCAATAGCCGGACGTTCATGGTCAGTGCCGCTCCGATTTTCGATAAGAACGGTCGGGTGCAGGGAACGACCGTCGTCTTTAACGACATCACGGAAATCAAGAAGCTAGAGCAGATGCGTAAAGACTTCGTCGCGAATGTCAGTCACGAATTGAAGACACCACTAACGTCCATTAAAGGATTTGCGGAAACGTTACTCGATGGTGCGCAAGAGGTTCCGGAAATCCGGGAGCAGTTCTTACGGATCATCCACGATGAATCGGAACGAATGCAGACATTGGTAGAAGATTTGCTTGAGCTGTCTCGTTTAGAACAAGATAACTATCAGCTCGAGACTGCAATCGTTGACGTGACAAGTCTCGTTCGGGAGACAGCAGCACTCCTGCATCGACGAGCAACAGAAAAAGAGATGACGATTCATATCGAAATGGAAGAGGAAGTCTTCATCCGAGCAGATCTGAATCGTCTGAAACAGGTCGTCGTTAACTTGGTTGCGAATGCGTTGAATTATACGCCGAACGGCGGCAACGTCTGGATTCAGCTCGAGGATGGAGAAGAGTCTGTCCAACTCATCATCAAAGATGACGGAATTGGTATTCATCCGAAAGAAACCCAACGAATCTTCGAACGTTTCTATCGTGTCGATAAGGCACGAAGCCGTAATTCTGGGGGAACGGGTCTTGGACTAGCCATCGTCAAACACATTGTCGACCTCCATCACGGTGAGATCGAAATCGCATCGGAAGAGCACAAAGGCACGACATTTACGATTCGTTTACCAAAACATGGCTGAATTTCACAGTGGATTCACATTTCCTTAATAGATGTATCTTATGATGAAAGTACCTTCTTCATCATCTGTATGGCGACTGGATCAGCTCCCATGTCGTCATGCCCTTGGCGGTTGACTCTCCGTGAGTCAATCGTTCTTTTTTTGGTCATTTTTAGCGAACAAATGTGTGTAGAGTGATACAATAGGAACAGAAAATCGATTAAAGGGGCGTAGATGATGGAAAATAAATTGCTATTGATTGATGGGAACTCGTTGACCTATCGGGCGTTTTTCGCCTTACCACCAATGACGGATGCGCAAGGACGAAATACGAACGCAGCTTATGGCTTTACGATGATGTTATTGAAGTTGCTCGAGGAAGAACAACCGACACATATGCTCGTTGCCTTCGATGCTTCGAGTGAAACGTTCCGTCATGATGTCTATCAGGAGTATAAGGGAAGTCGGGAAAAGACACCGTCCGAACTACGTGAGCAATTCCCGATCGTCCGGGATATCTGTGAAGCGCTCGGTATTCAAATGATGGAACTCCATCGCTATGAGGCAGATGATTTGATTGGTACGCTCGCACGAACGATGTCGACGGATCGGACGCGGATCGTCACAGGTGATAAAGATTTACTTCAACTTGTCACAGATAAGGTCGAAGTCTTGATCACGAAGCGTGGGATCACGGACGTCCAGTGCATGACGGAGGAACTGTTCGCTGAGACGTATGGTGGTCTAAAGCCGATTCAAATGATTGACCTGAAGGGGTTAATGGGGGATAAGTCGGATAACATTCCAGGGATTCCTGGGATTGGTGAAAAGACGGCGGTAAAATTGATTTCGGCATACGGTTCTGTCGAAGGACTGTATGAACATGTTGAAGACTTAAAAGGGAAGCAGAAGGAAAAAGTCATCGCGAACGAAGAACTCGCACGACTATCGAAAGAACTTGCGACGATTAAAGTTGATGTCCCGCTCGAGACGACGCTAGAGGATTTGCAAATTCGCGACGTTGATACCCAAGTGCCGTATTCGTTGTTCCAGTCGCTTGGCTTCAAGTCGTTGACGAATCGATTTGCTCCTGTCGTCAAAGAAGAGGATAAAGAGCAGTTGAACGTCGTGACGATCACTTCACTTCCTGAAGACGTCACCGATGCGGTGTTGCTTGCTGAACAGCTACGAGAGGATTACATGGAAGAAGACATCATCGGGTTTGCGATCGCGACGCCTGACACGATCTATGTTGCTGCTCCAACGCTCGTCGAGGATCCGGCATTCCGCCAATGGATCGAGTCGGAACATCGGAAGATTTGTCTCGATGCCAAACAAGTCGCATTCGCGTTGCGTAAGCATGGCTTAACCTTAAACGGTTATGAGGATTTGTTATTAGCGGGTTACTTATTGAATTTAAGTGGCGGCACGACGCTCGCTTCAATTGCTGGTCATTATGCATTGATGGCACCGAACGAAGAAGCGGTCCTCGGTAAGGGAGCCAAACGTCTAGCCCCAGCGGATGACGTATTATACCCTTATCTTGCAGAGAAGGCACGGATGATCGAATTATTGTTCCCGAAAGTCCGGGAAGAGTTGAAGGCGAATCAGCAATATGAGCTGTATGAAACACTAGAGCGTCCATTGTCAGGTGTCCTCGCTGAGATGGAGTGGACCGGGATTCGTGTCGACGTCGCGACCCTCCAATCGATGCAAGCAGATCTTGCCGGACGTTTAACGGAACTTGAGACGTTGGTCTTTGAAGCGGCAGGTGAGTCGTTCAATATCAATTCACCGAAACAACTTGGTGTGATTCTGTTTGAAAAACTCGAACTGCCCGCCTTCAAGAAAACAAAGACCGGCTATTCGACTGCCGCGGACGTCCTTGAAAAACTGCGTCCGTTGCATCCGGTCATCGATCACATCATGTTATACCGGGAGCTCCAAAAATTACAGTCGACGTATGTCGAAGGCTTACAAAAAGTCATCAAGGAAGACGGAAAGATTCATACCCGTTTTGCTCAGACGATTGCCCAGACAGGCCGTTTAAGTTCGGTCAATCCGAACCTTCAGAATATCCCGATTCGGATTGAAGAAGGACGGAAGATTCGAAAAGCCTTCGTTCCAAGTGAAGCAGGCTGGTCACTGTACGCTGCCGATTATTCACAAATCGAATTACGTGTCATGGCCGATATGTCGCAGGATCAGACGCTTGTCGATGCGTTCTTACATGATGAGGATATCCATACTCAAACGGCAAGTAGTGTCTTTGGTGTTGAACCGGAGGATGTCACAGGAAATATGCGGCGTCAGGCGAAAGCTGTCAACTTCGGCATCATTTATGGAATCAGCGATTATGGACTGTCACAAAACTTGAACATCACGCGGAAGGAAGCACAATCGTTCATCGATCGTTATTTCGAGCTGTTCCCGCAAATCAAACAGTTCATGGACACGGCAATCGAGACGGCACGAGCGAATGGATTCGTCGAAACGTTGATGAACCGGCGCCGTAACATCCCGGATATCAATTCGAAAAACTTCAACTTACGTGGTTTTGCGGAACGTACGGCAATCAATACGCCGATTCAAGGTTCCGCTGCGGATATCATAAAAAAAGCGATGCTTGATGTCCATGCTGCTTTACAGGCATCTGATCTGAAAGCGCGTTTGTTATTACAAGTACACGATGAGTTGATTTTTGAAGCACCAGACGAGGAACTCGACGCTTTACAAGCGCTTGTCAAACAAGCGATGGAGCAGACCGTCGAATTATCCGTACCGCTACGCGTTGATGGGGGCGCAGGACATACGTGGTACGAAACGAAGTAAGCAAGGAGGAATAGACGTGCCTGAATTACCTGAAGTCGAGACCGTTCGTCGCAGTTTAGAACGTTCGGTCTCTGGAAAAACAGTCTCTTCCGTCAAAGTCTACCACCCGAAAATGATTCGGGGGATGGAAGTGGCACCATTTGCAGATGCCTTACATCAAGAACGGATCGAACGCGTCGAACGTCGCGGTAAGTTCCTACTCTTTGATTTTGATCGTTTTTATCTCGTCAGCCATTTGCGGATGGAAGGGAAGTACTTCCCGTATCCGCAACCGGTCGAGCGGGATAAACATACTCATGTCGTCTTCCGTTTCACGGATGGTTCGGAGCTGCATTACAATGACGTCCGGAAGTTCGGAACGATGGAATTACGTGATAAGGAAACAGCGATGCAAACTGCTCCACTGGCACAGCTGGAGCGTGAACCATTTGATCCAGAGTTCACAGCAGAAGTGTTAGCGGAGAATTTAATTCGTAAAAAAAGAAGTCCAATCAAAACGGCATTGCTCGACCAATCGATCTTCCTTGGTCTCGGTAACATCTATGTCGATGAGACCCTTCATGCGGCACGTGTCCATCCGTTGACGAAGGCTGGTGCCTTGACGCTTGATGATATTTCACGCATCCATCAAGCCGGTGTCGACGTCTTACGAAAAGCGGTAGAAGCAGGGGGAAGTACGATCCGAAGTTATGTCTCACCTTCCGGAAAAGGTGAGTTCCAGCTTCAACTCGCGGTATACGGTCAAAAGGGCGAACCATGTCCCCGTTGCGGCACTGCCATTGAAAAAATCAAAGTCGGTGGACGAGGAACGCACTTCTGTCCGACGTGCCAACAGGTCGCCTTATGAGGGTTGGTCTGACGGGCAGTATCGCCACCGGTAAAAGTACGGTCTCTAGCTATCTGAAGCAAAAAGGAATAGCGGTCATCGATGCGGATCTTGTTGCGCGAGAAGTCATTGAACCAGGAGGGCGAGCCTATGATGGGGTCAAGATGGCCTTCCCGGAAGCATTCGAAGAAGGACGTCTCGTTCGTCCAAAACTCGGACAAATCATTTTTCAGGATAGCGAAAAACGACAACAGCTGAATCAGTTGATGCACCCAAGTATTCGACAACAGATGCTTGATGAAGCAGATGCCTATGAACGTTCAGGACATTCGCTCGTCGTATTTGATATTCCGTTATTACTTGAAGGCGATTGGCGGACGCTGTTCGACCGTGTCGTAGTCGTTTATTGTCCGGAAAACATGCAGTTAAGACGATTGATGCAACGTAATGATCTATCGGAAGAAGAAGCATATGCACGTATTCATTCGCAACTTAGCATTGAACAGAAAAAAGAGCTTGCGGATGATGTGTTCTTCAATGATGGGAGTCTTGATTCGTTATATCAACAAATCGATAAATGGTTAGTATTATATGACACCGATAAGCATGAGAGTGGTACATGAAAAGTGTGAAGTGAGAGAAGTTTCCATCTTCTCTCACTTTTTTTAGAGAACATAATGAAATCGCTTACATTTCATGATATAGTTCTATCTGTAAACGGAGCTACATCCGTCACATTGAAGGGGGATCCGCACATGGGAGTCAAGGTGGCAGTCAATGGTTTTGGTCGAATTGGTCGAATGGTCTTTCGACGTCTGATCGCTGAGGGGAAAAGCGAAGTCGTAGCAATCAATGCAAGCTATCCAGTCGAAACACTCGCACATTTAATCAAGTACGATACGGTACATGGGAAATTCAATTATCCGGTCGACATCATCGATGGGGCGTTGATGGTTGACGGAAGACAAATTCAAATCGTCAGTGAACGCAATCCTGAACTATTGCCGTGGGGGGAACTCGGCATCGATATCGTCGTCGAAGCGACAGGAAAGTTCAACTCAGATACGGGTGCTGCGAAGCATTTAGTGGCAGGCGCAAAAAAGGTCGTCATCACGGCACCTGCTAAAGGGGATGTCCGGACGATCGTCATGGGTGTCAATGACGACATGTATGATCATGAAACAGATGCTATCGTCTCGAACGCATCGTGTACGACGAACTGTCTCGCACCTGTCGTGCAAGTCATCGACCGGGCATTCGGAATCGAATCGGGTCTCGTGACGACGGTTCACGCGTTTACGAACGATCAAAATAATATTGATAATCCACATAAGGATTTACGACGCGCCCGTGCATGTGGCTCATCCATCATTCCAACATCGACAGGTGCGGCAAAGGCGATTTCTCTCGTCTTGCCACACTTGGAAGGAAAATTGAATGGACTCGCGCTTCGTGTTCCGACACCGAACGTCTCACTCGTCGATCTCGTCGTCGAAGTCAGTCGCGATACGACGGTTGCTGAAGTGAACGAAGCGTTCACGAAAGCAGCGGACGGTGCGCTTGAAGGCATTCTCGGAATGACGATGGAACCGCTCGTTTCGATCGACTTCAACGGAGAAGAGCGTTCGACGGTCGTCGATGGACTCTCGACGATGGTCATGGGTGGTCGTCAGGTGAAGGTCCTCGCTTGGTACGATAATGAGTGGGGTTACTCCTGCCGCGTCGTCGACCTCGTACACCTTGTTTCGGCGCACTTAGAGGCGATGGGAACGGTTGAAAAAGAACTTGAATTGAATTAATGACAACGGGCAGATCCCAGTAACGACGGGACCTGTCCCGTTTTTTTTCTAGAAATGTATTAATTTTTGAAATTTATCCTTGTGTATCTTTTTGATACTCGCTATAATTCAAATCGTGAACTTCAATCGGTCTGGCAATCGCAGCTTAAAGGGTTAGGACCTCTCTGGACTAACTTTCCCCCGTGGGTGCGAACGACTCAGGCGCAAAGTAAGTGATCAACTACTTTGAAGACCATTGAATGTAGGGGGGATCCACAAATGGATACTATGGGAAGACACATTATTGCAGAACTTTGGGATTGTAATCCTGAAAAATTGAACGACATGGAATTCGTTGAACGACTTTTCGTTGACGCAGCACTTCAAGCAGGTGCAGAAGTACGAGAAGTAGCATTCCACAAGTTTGCACCACACGGCGTCAGTGGCGTCGTCATTATCTCTGAATCGCACTTGACGATTCACAGTTTCCCAGAGCACGGGTATGCATCGGTTGATGTCTTTACTTGTGGGGATCGGATCGATCCAGCCATCGCAGCGAACTACATTGCTGAAAAGCTCGATGCGAAAATCCGTGAAAATGTCGAAATTCCACGTGGTATGGGACCAGTTCAAGTTCCAGCGGCTACTGTCCAGCACGTCAACTGACAACACACACGAATTCGTCAAGTCCTCGTCGTTCAGACGAGGGCTTTTTAATATGTCTGACGTCTGTTATTCTTAAAAGTAGAAGAAACAAAGAAAAGAGGATGACCATGGGACTGAAGGAACGCTTGCAAAAACAGCTAGAGACATCCGATACACATAAAAACGAAAATTTACGCACACACTACTATGCGGCAACAGTCGAGATGTTGTTTGCTGGTTTAGAAAATATCTTAAAGCAAGAGGGCGGGACAGTTCGTCGTGTTGACGCGGAACGTGGAGAACTCGCTTTTACATTAAAAGAAGTCGACGGACTCGCGACCGTCATTATGGTGGCGGGCGGACGTACGGCCGTCGATCTATTCTTACATCGTGAAAGTCTTCTCGGACCTGATCTCGAAAAACACATCGAGCGAATCTATGCATCACTTGATGCGGGATATCGATTAAAAATGATTGGAACAAAAGAAATCACGTGAACGGAGGTACGGCATGCGCTGTCCAGCCTGTAATTTTAACGGAACAAAAGTACTGGACTCAAGACCGGTCCAGGATTTCGGTTCGATTCGGAGGAGACGTGAATGTGAGTCTTGCGGCTATCGCTTTACGACTTTCGAAATGGTCGAACAGACCCCTTTAATCATCGTAAAGAAAGACGGAACGCGCGACGAGTTCAATCGTGATAAAATTTTGCGGGGACTAGTGCGTGCCTGTGAAAAACGACCAATTTCGATTGAACAGCTAGAAACAGTCGTCAGTCGGGTCGAAAAGGCATTGCGGGCGACAGCTCAGCATGAGATTCCAAGTGAGCAGGTCGGACGTCTCGTGTTAAATGAATTAGCTTCCGTCGATGAAGTAGCATACGTCCGCTTTGCGAGTGTCTATAAACAATTCAAGGACATCAATGTCTTTTTCCAAGAGCTCTCTGAGCTGATGGAGCGACATCAAGAAAATGACCGTGAAAATTGAACGTGATATAAGAGAGGTCGTCTGTCCGGTCAGCGCACCTCTCTTTTTCTCCCTAAAGAAAGGACGAGTCAGATGGTAGAACGTGAACTTTCCGGTACCGATCTTTGCTTAGTGATGAGCAATGGTGTCGTCGACCGTGAGGCTTATCAATCTTTATATTATTTGTACCAGCCGATCATTGGTGTCAAAGCACTTGGACTCTATCAAACGTTTTGGAGCGAGATGATTCCGGGAAAAACAAAATCCCAATACATCTCCCATGCAGAACTCGGAACGCTACTCGGTTTTTCCGTCGATGAGTTCAAGGAAGAATTATTCAAGCTAGAAGGGATCGGTTTGATCCGGACGTTCGAAGCGCGCCAAGCCGCGTATCGCTACATCTATCAAATCCGGGTGCCGCTTGCGCCGAACACTTTCTTGAATGACGGGGTGTTATCGAGTCTGCTATTCTACCGCGTCGGTGAAATCCGGTTCCGGTCGTTACAGCATCGTTTCCGGACGGAGCCGCTTCCGAAGAACATCGTTGATCGGACGGTCCGATTTGATCAAGTGTTCGATGTGAAAGCTGGTCTTGCTTCTGCGCATCAGCCGAAGGCCTATGCCAAACAGGAACGAGCAGTATATGAATTCGATTATTCGTTTGATTTAGAAGAGATGAAACGTCAAACCGATCGCTTTTTACCACGGACCTTTTACTCAAAGGCGATCGATCATCTGCTCGTGAAGCTTGCTTACGTCACGCAGTCGAATGAAGCATTGATGGCGGAACTGTTGAATGCCCGTTTCCGTCACGAAGCATACTTGCCGATGACCGATGCTGAGAAACAAGAACGTTGCAAACAGATGATGTTGTCAGCGAAACAAAAACTCAGCCGAGAGAAAAAAGCGAAGGTCGCCTCACTCGACACGATCGAGGTCGGAGACGTCGAAGCAACGGAGACGATGGAAAGCACCCATCCGAAGCATTATGTCGCGAAGTTGCGGAAGGTCAAAGCGCTGTCAGAACGAGATGAAGAGCTGATCCAGCAATTGATCATCGATTATGAAATGTCGTCTGGGATCGTCAATGCCGCCTACTATTATGCGCTCGTCGTCAAAAAAGACAATCGCTTCAGTAAGAACTTCCTCTTATCGATCGTCGATGATTGGAAACAGAAGGGGTACGTGACAGCATCCGAGGCACTGGCGAAGACGCAGGAGCAGGATGACTTGATCGCGAAGAAGCAGGAGCAAAAACAAGAACGCGCGCGTCAGACCGTTGGTGGACGTCGGGGACGGACAAGCAATACGAACGGCGGTCCGAATCCGAAATGGTTGCAAGAAGAGAAGGCGAAACAGCAACAGTATGAAGCCTCTAAAAAAGCGAGTTTCGAAGCGGATGTTCCAGACGATGAAGAGATGGAACGAATCTTACGAGAACTGAAGGGGAACTAAAGGAGTCGGGACATGGAACATATCCAATCATCTATCGAAAAAATATTAAGTCGACCGGACGTCGCAGAATCGGTTCGAGCGATTCAACAACGGGTGTTGTCTCATCCGGGGGTCGTCATGTTCTTACGGACCCATCCGGAAATCGATCAACGAATGATCGAGCGGGGCATGCTCAAGCTGAATGAATACGCGGAACAGATGGACGGGAATCGACTGATTGAAAGTAAGGCCGTCATTGAAGGTTATCAGCCGATCCTGCATGTCGAAAAAGGACAGATTGTCGTTTCGTATGAGAAGTCACAAGCGCTCAAAGATCGAGAGGATGAACGCGCACTTGAGAAAAAATTCAAGAGCCTATTCCTTCCGGACGAAGTCCGCGATGCGAACTTCAGTGATTTCGACTTGTCGACTACGGACCGGAAGCTTGCCTTGCGCGCGGCTTCGCAGTTCCTCAATCATCTGCGCTCAAAAGAGCATGTAAAGGGATTGTATCTGCACGGTAGCTTTGGTGTCGGGAAAACGTATCTCTTGGCTGCGATCGGGAATGCACTGAAGAAAGAACGGATTGCAACGATTCTCGTCCATGCTCCTGGTTTCGTCGCTGAAGCGAAACGACGAATCCGGTCGGACTCGTTCGATACGTTCCTCGAAGGATTCCAAACGATTCCAGTCTTGCTGATTGACGATATCGGTGCAGAATCGATCAGTCCGTGGGTACGGGATGAATTGTTCGGGATCATTTTGCAATACCGCATGATGCATCGTCTGCCGACATTATTCAGCTCGAACTTATCGTATGACGAACTCGAGCTTCATTTCGGGATTACGAACGATCAAGGTGATAAGTTAAAGGCCGCACGACTAATGGAACGGATCCGGACGACGACACAACCGATCGAGTTCCTCGGTGAAAATCGACGTCGCTACTAATTTTCCTTGTCAAGGAAGCGACCGATTCGTTATACTAATGACACGTCAATAGACGATGCAACGATTGAGGATAAGAAGTATGAAATGAACCAAACTAGCGAGAGAAGAATGGTGGAAGCTTCTCATGGCATCATTCATGTCTTTACTCCCTCATAGCACGAACGGGGCTAATCCGTTTGCGCCTCACGCCCGTTAACGCGTGTTCGAGCCGAACCAGTACATGGTCCGGGAACGAGGGTGGTACCACGAGATTAAGACTCGTCCCTTTTTAGGGATGAGTCTTTTTTATTTTGTTAAAGGGGGAAACAGTCATGTCAAACATCGCACTTACATTTCCAGACGGCGCCGTAAAAGAATTCGCAGCCGGCACGACAGCTGAAGAGGTTGCGGCTTCAATCAGCCCAGGACTTCGTAAAAAAGCATTTGCTGCAAAACTAAATGGACACGCCATCGATTACCGTCGTCCAATCGAAGAGGATGGCACAATCGAATTGATTATGCCGGATTCAGAAGAAGGTCTCGACTTGATTCGTCACTCATCGGCTCACTTGATGGCACAAGCTATTAAACGTTTATACCCAGATGAAACGATTCATCTCGGGATCGGACCGACAATCGAGAATGGTTTCTACTATGATATCGATATGGAACGTCGCCTAACTGAAGAAGATCTTCCGGAAATCGAGAAGATGATGAATAAAATCGCGGGTGAGAACTTGTCGATCGAACGCGAAGTCGTCTCACGTGACGAAGCACTCGCGATTTATAAAGAACTCAATGATCCGTTGAAAGTTGAATTGATCGAATCGATTCCTGCTGATCAGGATTTGACGTTTTACCGTCAAGGCGAATTCTTCGATCTCTGCCGTGGACCACACGTTCCAGCAACAGCGAAGTTACAAGTCTTCAAATTGATGAGCATTGCTGGTGCTTACTGGCGGGGCGATTCAAAAAATAAAATGCTTCAACGGATTTACGGTACAGCATGGGCAACAAAAGACCAGTTGAAACAACATCTCCACTTCCTTGCTGAAGCGAAAGAGCGGGATCACCGTAAACTCGGGAAGGAACTTGGATTGTTCTTCACTTCTCAAGAAGTCGGTCAAGGACTTCCGATGTGGCTACCAAAAGGAGCAGCGATCCGTCGGACAGTCGAGCGTTATATCGTCGACAAAGAACTCGAACTTGGATATGAGCACGTCTATACACCGGTCCTCGGTTCAGTCGATCTATACAAGACATCGGGTCACTGGGATCACTATCAAGATGACATGTTCCCGAAAATGGAGATGGACAATGAAGAACTCGTTCTTCGTCCGATGAACTGTCCACACCACATGATGGTCTACAAAAACGAACCACGTTCGTACCGTGACTTACCGCTTCGTGTCGCGGAGCTTGGTGGCATGCACCGGTATGAGATGTCTGGTGCCTTAACTGGACTCCAACGCGTTCGTTACATGGTCCTAAACGATGGCCATACGTTCGTCCGTCCTGACCAAATGAAAGATGAGTTCAAAGCCATCGTTCACCTCATTCAAGAAGTCTATGCTGACTTCGGAATCACGGATTACAAATTCCGTCTTTCGTACCGTGACCCAGCGGATAAAGAGAAGTACTTCGATAACGATGCAATTTGGGAAATGGCGCAACGTGAGTTAAAAGAAACAATGGATGAGCTCGAACTGGAATACTTCGAAGCAGAAGGCGAAGCTGCCTTCTACGGACCGAAGCTTGACGTTCAAGTTCGGACAGCACTTGGTAAAGATGAGACGCTTTCGACAGTCCAACTCGACTTCCTCTTACCAGAGCGATTCGAATTGACGTACAAAGGAAATGACGGACAAGATCACCGTCCGGTCGTCTTACACCGAGGTGTCGTTTCGACGATGGAACGATTCGTTGCATACTTGATCGAAGAATACAAAGGCGCGTTCCCAACATGGCTTGCACCAGTTCAGGTGAAATTGATTCCGGTTTCTAAAGTGCATGAAGACTATGCTCGTGAAATCAAAGCGATCTTGCTGAAAAAAGGAATTCGTGTCGAAACAGATTTCCGTGACGAAAAACTCGGATACCGGATTCGTGAAGCACAAGTCAACAAAGTACCAGTCATGCTCGTTTTAGGTGATAAAGAAGTCGAATCACGCGAAGTCAACATTCGTCGCTACGGCTCAAAAGACTCAAGCAATGCATCACTTGAACAATTCGTATCCGATTTAGAAACAGAAATCGCAAACCGTTCAAAATAATGGCGTATTACCGATTGTTCCGTTTTACGGGATGATCGGTTTTTTTGTATATCCTTTAAAACAAATGAAGTAGATCCGATAAACAAGAGAGTTAGTTTTGAAAAAAGAAGATGGAAATATTTATTTTTATTTGGGAAAGGATTAGAATGTAATGGGAAATGGATAAATTTGTTTTATGAGTAGAAAGGACGTATGACATTGAAACGAACACTGACAATAACACTTGCTGCCTCCCTCTTGTTCATAGGAACTTCAGCTGAACAGCCAAAAGCAGCAACAACTAAAAAGACATATCGCATCACACCAAAAACAGAAGCAATCGATCCCTTGATTCGAAAATACACGACCTACAATGCGAAAACACGAAATCATTATACGATGCGTTCTTATTTAGAAAGACTTGAAAAAGAGGGTGGGGGTACACTAGTTTTAACGAAAGGAACATATCTATCTCCACTGCGTGTCGGAATTCCATCGAACACGACGGTCATTTTAGAAGACGGAGTCATCATCAAAAAGACATCTGAAACAGGAACGTCGAAAATTAGTGCGACGACGAGTGTCTTTGATTTAGTAGCACCGTCTGTGTTACGTCTGAATAAAAAAATGTCGAAATACAACGGTACGAAAAACGCACGGATCATCGGAAAAGGAAACGCACAAATCGACTTAAACGGCTTTTCGCGAGGATCTGCCTTTGCGATTGCACACAATCAAAATTTATATATCGGTGGCATCACAGTGCGTAATCAAAAAGGATCACATGCGATGGAGTTAGACGCGACGAAAAACGCGACGATTGAAAATATGAAGTTCGTGGATGCGACAATGATAGCGAATACAGGACCAAATGAATCGATTAACTTAGATACACCGGATCCAATCACGAAAGGTTTTCCGTGGAAGTGGTCTGCTCAAGATGGTACACCAAATTCGGATATCACGATTCGAAACAATGTTTTTTCTAACATCAACGTCGCCATTGGCACACATCAATATACAGAGAATCGTTTACACACGAATATCCGGATTGAAAATAACTTGATCGAAAAGACGAAGGACTATGCCATTTCGATGATGAACTGGAAAAATCCGACCGTCATCAACAATACGATTCGAGATGTACACCGGGCAGACGGAAAAGCAATGACGATTTTAGGGCGAGGCATCATCGGTGGGACGATTCGCTATAATACATTCGAAAACGCCGATCGTGCGATTCAAATGCAACCGTTTCAAAGCGATGGATATGCACCAATTTATAACTCATTTACGGAAACAGAAAAACAGTACATGCAACAAAATACTGCCAAAGATGTTCAATTAAATAGAATCGTCTTATTTACGAAACTAAACGAATATACGTATGCAACAGCTGAACGATATGACTTTGTTCCGTACTAAACCAAGCAAAAGCACCCAAGACTAGCGTCGAGGGTGCTTGTTTTACGTTATGAACGCATTTGTTGCAAGAACGGTTCGATATCGACTTGAAGCGCTTCTGATAGTTTCTGACCGAGTGAAGCATCAGCACGGTAGAAGTTACAGATTGCGAGCAAGACTGTGTTCTCATGGCGAACCTGCTCGAGATCATTGACGAGGTTCTTCAGAAGAGCTGCTTGCTCGTCTTCTGTCAGACGACGGTATACTTCGCCGGCTTGACCGAAGTTGTTCGTCTTCTCGATTTCGAGACGACCGTGTTTATCATCAAGTAACGGCTGGTTTTCTTCCGTATACTCTGGTGTTTCTTTTGGTTCTTCTTGATATCGGTTTGGTTCGTAGTTCACCGGACTCGTTTGCTGACCAACTGGCATTGCACCATCACGTTGGTAGTTGTTCACTTGTGCGAACGGACAGTTGATCGGAAGTTGTTGGTAGTTCGTTCCGATACGGTAGCGTTGTGTGTCTGAGTAAGAGAATAGACGACCTTGTAACAACTTATCTTCAGATGGTAACATCCCTGGAATCAAGACACCTGGGTTGAATCCGACAGATTCTGTTTCAGCGAAGTAGTTATCGACGTTTTTGTTCAGTGTCATCGTACCAACGTGTTGGAACGGGATGACATCTTCAAACCAATCCTTTGTTGCGTCGAGCGGATCGAAATCGAACTGATCGACGTCAGCCGGATCGAGCACCTGTACGAACAGATCCCATTCCGGATAATCTCCGTCTTCAATCGCTTGGAACGTATCGTTTGAAGCGTGGTTGAAGTCTTTTCCTTGAATCTCTGTCGCTTCTTCTGCTGAGAGATTATGAATGCCAGCTTTCGGTACCCAGCGTAGTTTGACGTAAACCGTATTGCCATGAGCGTTCACCCATTTGAATGAATGGACGGAAGAACCACGCATTTTACGGTAACTTGCAGGAATCCCTTCATCCGTAAAGAGATGCATGAGCATGTTCGTCGATTCCGGACGAAGTGTCATGAAGTCCCAGTAACGGTCGGGATCTTGAATATTCGTGCGTGGATCTGGTTTAAGTGAATGGACCATATCCGGGAACTTCATAGCGTCACGAATGAAGAAGACAGGAAGGTTGTTCCCGACGAAATCCCAGTTTCCTTCTTCTGTATAGAACTTGACAGAGAATCCACGTGGATCGCGGAGTGTCTCTGGAGAATGCGTGCCGTGAATAACAGTCGAGAAACGGGCGAAAACAGGAACTTCTGTCCCTTCTTCTTGTAAAAACGCAGCTTTCGTGTACTTTTTCATTGAGTTTTTGACAGTGAAGACACCGTGAGCACCGAATCCACGAGCGTGTACGACACGCTCAGGTACACGTTCCCGGTCGAAATGGGCCATCTTTTCAATTAATTGATAGTCTTCTAATAACGTTGGTCCGCGACGTCCAGCCGTACGTGAATTCTGGTTGTCTCCGATTGGTACACCTTGATTGGTCGTTAATCGTTTTTCAGTCATCTGTTATTCTCCCCCTTATGTAAGATTAAATTGATTATAAAACAATAATCATTCTAAATAAACAATTTTGCTTGCGAATGTTCTGAATCTTTTTTTCCATGTTAAGAGTGTACCCGTGAAAAACAGGTTAGAAACTTCTTGCTTATCCGTCAAAGGATTGCTATTATAATCAAGTATGTGAGCAACGTTCTGTAAGAACATAGAAAGCGGCTTGACATCACGGGAAAACAAGTGCTATGATAGCAAAGTGAAATGACAACAAAGCAGAAGCATCCCGCTTCTCACCATGTATGACGACTCGTACTGGTTCATCATGAAGATACGCAATGTGTAGTGACTGCTATGCTTTGACGTTCCTTATGAGTGTGGGCGGGAAGAACTGCCGACGCTTTTTTTATAGCGTTTTCTATCATTCATTTTTCGTGCAATGCACGATGGAGGTGCTAACCATTAGCAAAGATCTGTTAATCAATGAAAGCATCCGTGCCCGGGAAGTTCGTCTTATCGGAGCGGATGGTGCTCAACTAGGTGTCCAATCACGCAACGAAGCGCTACGTCTCGCAGAGGAAGCGGAACTTGACCTCGTCATGGTCGCTCCACAAGCGACGCCGCCAGTTTGTAAGATCATGGACTACGGTAAATACCGTTTCGAGATGCAAAAGAAGGACAAAGAAACTCGGAAGAATCAGAAAGTGATTCAGATGAAAGAAGTTCGTCTTAGCCCGACGATCGAGGAGAACGACTTCCAAACGAAATTCCGTAATGCGAAGAAATTCTTGGAGAATGGTAACAAAGTGAAAGCGAGCATTCGTTTCCGCGGTCGTGCCATCACTCACTCGGAAATCGGTAAACGCGTTCTCGAACGCCTCGCAACGGATTTAAGTGAGTTCGGTGTTGTGGAACAGAGACCGAAGATGGAAGGACGCAGCATGTTCCTCGTGCTTGCTCCTAAGAAAGAAGACTAATCGAATCGAAGTAGGAGGGAATCTCTCATGCCTAAAATGAAATCGCACCGCGGTGCTTCTAAACGTTTCAAACGTACTGCTTCTGGCAAATTGAAACGTGGTCGTGCTTACACAAGCCACTTGTTCGGTAACAAATCAACAAAAGCGAAACGTAAATTACGTAAAGCTAGCATGGTATCTACGGGTGACTTCAAACGCATCCGTCACATGATCGCGAAGTAATTTATCCAATCGTATACAGATTTAGGAGGGAATTTATATGCCACGCGTAAAAGGCGGATATACGACTCGTCAACGTCGTAAAAAACAACTCAAATTAGCTAAGGGCTACTACGGCTCGAAACATACACTCTTCAAGGTTGCGAAACAGCAAGTCATGAAATCTCTCATGTACGCTTACCGTGACCGTCGTCAAAAGAAACGTGACTTCCGTCGCCTCTGGATCACTCGGATCAATGCGGCAGCACGTATCAACGGTCTTTCTTACAGCCGCATGATGCATGGTCTTAAATTAGCAGGTATCGACGTTAACCGTAAGATGCTCGCTGACCTCGCAGTTACAGATGCAACTGCATTTGCTTCACTTGCTGACACAGCAAAAGCAAAATTGAACGCTTAAGTTCTACAATTCGTCGGGGAATTTAATTCTCCGACGTTTTTTTCGATTTAATGATAAAATAAGAAGGCACGTCGATGAGACGGTCATATGATTTTTTTAGATAGAAGGAGAATTAAAGATGGATTGGTTGACACTTTTTGAGATGCAAGAACAGTTGGATAAACGGATTCAGTCAGAACATCAATTGACAGGCAATCAATTCGACGAGCGTCTGCTCGCCTTATTGGTCGAACTCGGTGAACTTGCGAACGAGACACGTTGCTTTAAGTTCTGGTCGAAGAAGGGACCATCCGCTCAAGTCACAATTCTTGAGGAATATGTCGATGGCGTCCATTTTCTACTCTCACTAGGTTTAGCACTTGATTACAAGAAAAGTCATTTTACAGAAGGTGACTTCTATTTGACAGCAACAGATGCTTTTTTAGACGTCTATAACAAAACGAACGTCTTTGCGATTTCGCGGACGGAACAAAGTTATGATGTTCTAATTGGTGCATACCTTGCATTAGGTGCTACACTAGGCTTTACACAGGATATGATTTTCAAGGCTTACATTTCTAAAAATGAAGCAAACCATGTGCGACAAGACAACGGTTACTAAGGAGGAAATCAGATGAACGAACAATTACATATGCTAAAACGTCTCACGGACGCAACAGGTGTACCGGGAAACGAAAAAGAAGTCCGGAACCTCATGCGTGAATATTTAGAACCTCATGCAGAAGCATTCCACCAGGATGGTCTCGGTAGCCTCTTTGCTGAACATAAAGGCGCAGGCGAAGATGCGCCACGTGTATTGATTGCGGGTCACATGGATGAAGTCGGATTCATGGTCACGAAGATTGATGAAAAAGGATTCCTTCGTTTCCAACCACTCGGCGGTTGGTGGGGTCAGGTCCTCTTGGCACAGCGTATGAATATTGTGACGTCATCTGGTGAAGTCATTCCAGGTGTAATTGGTGCAAAACCACCTCATGTTTTACCACCGGAAGCGCGCAATAAGCCGGTCGACATTAAAGACATGTTCATCGATATCGGTGCTTCATCAAAAGAAGAAGTCGACGGTTGGGGAATTCGTCCGGGTGATACGGTCGTTCCACATTGCGAATTTACTGTGATGAAAAATGAGAACTTCTTGATGGCAAAAGCGTGGGACAACCGGATTGGTTGTGCCATCGCAATCGAAGCAATCAAACGCTTAAAAGCAGACGGACATCCGAACACGATTTTCGCAGGAGCGACTGTTCAGGAAGAAGTCGGATTACGTGGGGCTCAAACTGTCGCACACCTGCTCAAACCATCAATCGCCTTTGCTGTCGATACAGGTATCCCGGGTGACACGCCAGGAATGACCGATCGTGAAGCATTGTCGAAATTAGGTGAAGGCGTTCAAGTCATCATGTTCGATGCAACGATGATCGCACATCGTGGATTGATTGATTTCGTGACGAAAGTCGCAACAGAAGAAAATATCAAGTATCAACTGGACTTAACACCAGGTGGCGGAACGGATGCAGCGAAGTTCCACTTATCGAATACAGGTGTTCCATCACTTGCATTGACTGTACCGATTCGTTACCTGCACACGAATGTCTCAATCATGCATAAAGCCGATTTCGAAGCAGCCGTCGATTTAGTCGTTGCTGTGACAAAACGTCTGGATGCGGAGACTGTCCAAGCGATCTACGAGGGGTAATAAAACAATGAAGCACATCGCATCAGCAAAGAACGAAATCGTTAAACAATGGAAAAAACTCTTAACGAAAAAAGGACGTCTGCAGACGAACCGTTTCTTAATTGAAGGAGAACACTTGATTGAAGAAGCTGTTCGCGCTGGAATCGTCAAGGAATTGATTGTGCGTGAATCGTATCAAGTACCCGGTTCTTGGAAACGAAATGCCGATGTCTTTACGATTGATGATGCCGTCATCAAAGTACTGGCTGAGACGGAAACGTCGCAAGGCATCTTCGCTGTCTGTGAGATGAAACAAGCTTCGGCACAATTAGAGCGAGGACGCTATTTGTTGCTCGATCGTCTGCAAGATCCAGGGAACGTTGGGACGATGATTCGGACAGCTGACGCAGCTGGATTCGATGGGGTCGTCGTCGGACCGGGAACAGTTGACGTCTATAACGGAAAAGTCATCCGTGCGACGCAAGGATCGCTGTTCCACCTACCGGTCATCTCCATGCCACTCGAAGAGGCAGTCAATGCCCTGCACGAACAAGGAATTGCGGTAATCGGCACGGCGTTAGAAGGAGCGACGTCTTATCAAACGATCGCACCGATGGATGCACTCGGTTTAATCATCGGAAACGAAGCACAAGGCGTTGCGCCAGAATTGCTCTCTTACTGTGATGAGCGTGCTTACATCCCGATTCGTGGTAAAGCGGAGTCTTTGAATGCGGCAGTAGCGGCTGGCATTTTGCTCTATCATTTTGCAAGCGTGGATTGAAACCGGCAAGCGTTCATGCTAAAGTGAACATCAGGAATACATCATGGACGTTGATGGAACAGAGTACGTTAGGGAACGATTCAATCAGGGAGAAGCGGTCGTAGACTGAAAACTGCTTCATGAATCTGCTAACCGAATTCACTCCGGAGTCGCACGAGAGATCGTGACGGGATGCGCCCGTTATCGCGCAATTGGAGGACTTTTCGATTGAAAAGTCAAACAAGGGTGGTACCACGGTGTTTACATCGTCCCTTCGGCATTTGCCGGAGGGACGTTTTTTTATATCTTCAACTAAAGGAGTGGGAAAGATGCGCGAGCAATTAGAAGCATTACGCGATGAAGCGTTGACATTAGTCGATCAGGCAACAACACAAAAAGATCTCAATGACGTCCGAGTCAAGTATCTCGGGAAAAAGGGACCAATCACAGAAGTATTACGAGGAATGGGAAAGTTATCAGCGGAAGAACGACCAGTTGTCGGTGAGATCGCAAATACGGTTCGTCAAGCGATCCAGGAGCAATTGGAACAACGTCTGACAGCTGTCAAACAACAAGAAATGGATGCAAAACTGGCAGCGGAAGCAATTGACGTCACGTTACCAGGACGTCCGAAAAAGGTCGGTCATGCGCATCTCTTGCAACAGGTGACGGATGAGATCGAAGACATCTTCGTCGGACTCGGTTATACGATTGCGGAAGGTCCAGAAGTCGAGCAAGATCTGTTCAACTTCGAGATGTTGAATTTACCGAAGGATCACCCGGCACGTGATATGCAAGACTCGTTCTACATCACGGAAGAAATTTTGATGCGAACGCATACGTCACCGGTCCAGGCACGGACGATGCTCGCTTCTAAAGGTGAACCGATCCGCATTCTCTGCCCAGGTAAAGTCTATCGTCGAGACGAAGATGATGCGACGCATTCGCACCAATTCATGCAAGTCGAAGGACTCGTCGTCGGAGAATCGATTTCGATGGCAGACTTAAAAGGAACGCTTGAAGCCTTCGCGAAGCAGATGTTCGGTGAAGCACGTGAAGTCCGCTTACGCCCAAGTTTCTTCCCGTTCACGGAGCCGTCCGTCGAAGTCGACGTCTCGTGCTTCAAATGTGGCTGTAAAGGATGCAACATCTGTAAACAGACGGGATGGATTGAAATTCTGGGCGCTGGAATGGTTCATCCTCACGTGCTCGACATGGCCGAATATGATAGCACGAAAATGTCAGGTTTCGCATTCGGGATGGGTATCGAACGGATTGCCATGTTGAAATACGGTGTCGATGATATTCGCCACTTCTATACGAATGACGTTCGCTTCAGCGAACAGTTTTAAGGGGGAACGCAGATGTTAGTCTCAAAACAATGGTTGAACGAATATGTGGATGTCAGTCATACATCAGGACAAGATTTGGCTGATTTGATTACAAAGAGCGGAATCGAAGTCGAAGGCGTAGATGTCCGGGATGAGGCGTTGAACAACATCGTCGTCGGACGTGTATTAACGAAAGAAAAACATCCAGAAGCAGATAAATTGAATGTCACGACGGTCGACATCGGGCAAGACGAACCGGTCCAAATCGTGTGTGGTGCACCCAACGTCGAAGCCGGACAAGATGTCATCGTCGCACGCGTCGGAGCTCGCCTGCCAGGTATTAAAATCAAACGTGCTAAATTACGAGGTGTCGTCTCAGAAGGGATGATCTGTTCACTCGAAGAACTCGGATTCGAAAAGAAATATATCCGAGAAGATGAGCAGGACGGGATCCATACGTTCCGTGAACCAGTCACACCAGGACAAGACGTTTTGGAGTTACTCGGTCTACGTGATGAAATCCTCGAACTTGGATTAACGCCGAACCGGTCGGACTGCCTCAGCATGTATGGTGTCGCATACGAAGTGGCGGCGCTTTACGATACGACACCGACTTTCCCGGTCGTTGAAGTCAACGAAGCAGAAACTGCGACGGCAGTCGACGTGAAGCTTGATTCAGAGGACTGCCCGTTCTACGCGGCACGAGAAATTCAAGGCGTCACGATTCAAGAATCACCGACTTGGTTAAAAAACCGCTTGATCGCGAACGGGATTCGTCCGATCAACAACGTCGTCGACGTTACGAACTTCGTCTTACTCGAGACAGGTCAACCGCTTCATTCATTTGATGCTGAAAAACTCGGAAAACGGATCGTCGTGCGTCAAGCGCACGCAGGAGAGTCGTTTACGACGCTCGACGAAGTAGAGCGGACGCTCGATTCTTCGATGCTCGTCATCACTGACGGTGAACACCCGGTCGCGCTTGCTGGTGTCATGGGCGGAGCGAATACCGAAGTCGATGAAAACACGACATCGATCATTTTAGAATCAGCTTACTTCGCACCGATTTCCGTCCGGAAGACGAGCCGTGTTCTTGGACTTCGCTCGGACTCGAGTGCTCGTTTCGAAAAGGGCGTTGATCCACGTCGTGTCTTGTTAGCACTCGATCGGGCTGCAACTTTGATTGCTGAACTCTCGGGTGGAACGGTTCAGGCTGGTGTCGCTCAAGCAGGAACGCTCGAGCTTGACGATCACTTGATTGAAGCGAGTGTCTCGTACATCAATCACCGTCTTGGTATGGAGATTGAAGGAACGGTCATGCAAACGTTACTCGAACGTCTTGGTCTCGGTGTTGAATTATCGGGTGATGCCTTGACAGTTAGCGTACCAACTCGCCGCCAAGACTTGAAAATTCCAGCTGATTTAGCGGAAGAAGTCGCTCGTCTCTACGGATATGATGCACTGACTTCAAGCTTACCGTCTGAAGCGAGCCGTGGTTTCTTACCAAAACGGAACATTCACCGTCGTCATTTACGCCGGACATTGCAGGGAGCAGGTCTTTCGCAAGCCATCACGTATTCATTGACGAGCGAACAACGCGCGATGCAATTCAATGAACGAGAAGATTTGCATCCGGTCAAATTGGCGATGCCAATCAGTGAAGCACGTTCGACACTGCGGACGTCACTCATTCCGGGACTCCTTGAAGTCGCGCAGCATAACGTCGCACGACAGCATGCCGATGTCGCGTTTTATGAACTCGGCAGTGTTTATCTGCAACGGGATGCGTCACTTGAGACACTCCCGATTGAACAAGAAATGATCGGTGGCGTCGCAGTCGGTGTGTCAGAACAACACCGTGCGCACGGAACGCTCGTCAAAACAGATTTCTTCGTCATGAAAGGAATCGTCGAGACACTCGCTTCTGCAGTTGGTGTTACGTTGACGTTCGAGGCAGCGAGCATTCCATCGATGCACCCAGGACGGACGGCGCGCATTTTGCTTGACGGAGAAGCGATCGGATTCGTCGGTCAAGTGCATCCTGGTCTGTCAAAAGAACAGTATGGTCTAAAAGAAGTGTACGTCTTTGAATTAGAGGCGATGGCACTACGTTCGAAAGAAGAGCAGGTCTACTCGGAAATTTCACGTTTCCCATCAATGACACGCGACTTAGCAATCGTCGTCGAGCGATCAGTGACGGCGCAATCCATCGTCGATGTCATGACGGAAGCAGCCGGTCCACTTCTTCAGACGATCGAATTGTTCGATGTCTACACGGGTGAGAACGTTGGAGAGAATGAAAAATCATTCGCTTTCTCCCTCCGTTATCAAAACAAAGAACGGACGTTAGTCGATGAAGAAATCACGACAGCGCAACAGCGAGTCGTAGATGCAGTGAAAGAAACGTTCAATGCGGAACTTCGCGCATAACCAGGATAAACAAACAGCCGCTTTCCTTTCAGAGGAAGGCGGCTGTTTTCGTTTGACGACAGATTCAAGAAGCAAGTTCTTCTGTTTCAGATGACGCAGCTTGTCGTTTCGTAAAGGTGAAATACAGTAGACCACTTACGAGAACGATCAGACTACAGGACAAGAACATATTGGAATAGCCGATACCGCTTGCGACAGAAGCAAGAATCAAGGCACCGATTCCAAAACCTGTGTCGTAAGCAAGGAAAAAGGTCGAGATGGCTTTCCCTTTCTGTGCAGGAGGTGCGAAATTCAAGAGGACGGTTTGAAGGCCCGGGAAGATGGAAGCAGAACCGACTCCAATAATGACGGCTGCAAGCAATAAACCGGCAAACGAAGGATACATGCCGAGAATGACAAAGCCTATCATATAAAGAACATACGATGGCAACAACACGAATGCAGCTCCTCGCTGATCAAACAATTTTCCGGCAATCGGTCGAATCCCGACCATCCCGAGAGCGACTAATGCATAAAAATAAGAAGCATATGCGACATGTCCGATCGAGTCCGTATACAGTGAGATAAACGCTGATGTACTAGAAATCGCAACGCCTGCCAACAGAGTTGCTATCAACAAAAGCGGACGTGATAAGAAGAGGGACTGACTTAAACGAAACGCGGACGTGCTTGGAATATGTTGACTCGTCAGCGGTAGACGCATCATTAACAACAAGGCGATGACTGCTAGGGCAGCAACTGTCACGAAGTACAGAACGAATGCTTTTTCTTGAACAAAGGTTAGACCAATGACAGGACCGAGGACGGATGCCAAGTTCATCGATAGGACGAAATAGCCCATCCCTTCACCTTGACGTGTTTTTGGAATCAATGTCGTAACGGCGAGACTGATCGAAGAAGATAACATTCCGAAACTAAACCCGTGGATGATACGAATAACGATTAAATAGAAGAATGATTCCAGTGGTAGGACAAGCAAGTAGCAGAGGCTCATGACTGTAAAGAGACTTGCAGAGACCATTAAGACACGCTTTAAATCATAACGATCTAACCAGTGACCGATCAGTGGACGAGAACAGACGGTTGCCAGGATGAAACTCGTCACGATCCACCCGAGTGCTGAAGCGGAGACTGGAAACTGTTTAGCAGCGAGTAAAGGAAGTGAGGCATTAAGTAGATAAAACGTGATGAAGAGCAATAGGTTAATGATCAGCGTCATGACGTAATGACGCGAGAATAACCGAGTGGTCATGAAGATTCCTCCTGTCGATGTAGAGTAAGTAGGTGCGTCATCCACTCACCAAGCTGTTGCTGATCGGTGAGGGAGAAGGAGGCGAGTAAGCGTTGGTGGGTCTCTTGGACCGCAGCATCGATTTGGTCGAACCGTTCAATGGCTAAAGGTGTCAATGAGACAAAGTGTGTTCGTCCTTCTTTTATCCGAGTGATGAAACCAAGCGTCTCAAGACGTGAGACGGTTTTCGTCACAGCTGGTTTTTCAATGATTAAGTAATCGGCCAGTTGGACTTGTGAGACAGGTTGTAGTAATGCAACTGCTTTTATTAGTGCCCATTGACCCGTATGTAACGAGTAGGGAAGCAAGGTAGCATCAATCTCTCGTTTTACGAGACGTGAGACTTTTGATAGTTGTCCGAGTACATCTTCTTGTGTGTAAAGCATCCTATTTCTCCTTTTAGTTAACTAGTTAACTTTAAGAGTGTATCAAAGCTGATTAAGAGGTGCAAGGGAAGAAACACTCATTTCGAGCATTGAAGAGAATAATTTTCTAGCATGATAAAAGATTAAGCAGGTCTTAAAGCGGGTATGTTCCGTAAAAGAGTATTTGATTTACTTGAAACAATGGATACGACTGTTTATGTGATTGGTTCACTAATTCATCTTGACATAGAGAAGAGACAAGAAGGGAAGAGTACATCATGAATCGACTAGCGAAGCTTCTGAATGAACTATTACCACTCACTATAAAGGAAGCAATCAATCCACTCATTACGAATATCGCAACCGATTCGCGACAAATCACACCTGGCGGATTATTCATCTGTATCAACGGCTATACGGTTGATGGTCACGATTATATCAATCAGGCAATCGAGAACGGGGCTGTGGCGATTTTAGCTGAACGATCGTTTCCGGATTGCCCGATTCCCGTCATTACCGTGCCGGATACGAAACGACTTGCAGGTCAAGTCGCGAATCGCTTTTACGATCAACCGAGTCAAAAGATGCGTGTCTACGGTGTAACCGGAACAAACGGAAAAACGACGACGACGAAATTGGCGTATGATCTCTTTCGAGCAACAGGTGTGAAAGCCGGCATGATCAGCACGGTCGGTGCACGAATTGACGAGGAACTCATTGAGACGCCGAATACGACGCCTGAAGCCATCATCTTACATCGACTGTTATATGAAATGGTTGAAAAAGGCGTGACGGATTGCATCATTGAAGTGTCTTCTCACGCACTAGCCGAAGGTCGAGTCGAAGGAGTGTCTTTCCACTCGGCAGCATTTACGAACCTGACGCATGATCATCTGGATTATCATCATTCAATGGAAGATTACGCAAAGACGAAAGCTTTGTTGTTTCAACAAGTCGCTGCGTCAAATGGTCGGACCATCGTCTTGAATCGAGAAGATGGTTGGAGTCGCGTCATGCGAGAAGCTGCGCCTTTGCAACCCGTTATCTGGTATACGACGAAACCCCACCGAACGTCACAGATTGCGGTCGAATGGCTGACGGATACCGTCAATGTGCGGATCGACGAGACGACAACACGTGTGCCGACAGCTTTACTAGGTGAGTTCAATGCAGCGAATTTAGCGGCAGCGATGGGATTGTTGCGGGCAGGCGATGCCAACCTCTATACGTTGATTCGTCATATTCCAGAACTGGAATTGCCGAAAGGACGACTCGAACGACTGGACTGGGCACCTTGTGAGATTTATATCGATTATGCCCATACACCGGATGGTCTAGAAAAATGTTTGCAGGCACTCACTTCTTCCGGAGAGTCGCTATCGGTCGTCTTAAGTGCAGCTGGAGAGCGTGATCGAACGAAACGAGCGGAGATGGGGCGAATCGCAAGTAAATATTGTGAACACATCATCGCAACGGTCCATGATGCGAGGACAGAGAATCCGGATCGAATCATCGAAGAGTTAATCGTCGATATTTCACGTGAACATTTAGTAGGGTGTCATACATCGCGTCACGAAGCGATTGTACAAGCAGCGCATTTGGCGCACGAAGGGAAACGCATCGTCATCGTCGGGAAAGGTCATGACGAGGTAGAACGAATCGGTACAAAAACGATTCCTTTTAATGAAAAACACATACTGCTTGCGGAATTAGAACGACTGTCTGAAGGGAAGTCCGTCATTTAAAAAACCGACCATTCCGTTAAGGTCATGGTCGGTTTCGTTTCGCAGCTAGTTGTTGTGCCTTTTTCGTATTCGCAAAATGGGCTTTCGTCCAGTCACGAAGTTTGTCAGCTCCATAACGTAAAATCAGTGAGGCAGCGACTTGATCCACTTTAGCACCAGCACCTTTCGGAATGACGACACCTGTTGTTTCACTCAACTTGTCCATCTCCTTCAAAAAGATGGCGCGAGCAATGATCGAGGAGGCAGCGACGGCGACATGGAGTTGTTCCGCCTTGGTCGAGAAGTAGACATTTTCTCGAACGGGATTGATGACACCAGACAAGTGTTTATAGTAAACGGTCTTTTCAGCAAACTGATCTATCAAGATCGCTTCTGGTTTCGTCTCCAGTTTGTCAAGAAGTCGCTGCAGGACATCATTATGCATCAGGGCAGTCATCTTTCCTTGTGTCATCGTGCGTTGCATTTGATTGTATTCTGGATTGTGTAGGATACGATATGTGTACGGAATGACGGCATGAAGATCACGGGCGATCTTTCGAATCTCCGTGTCATTCAAGTGCTTGGAGTCACGTACACCCAGTTCTCGAAGGAGTGCAATCTGCTTTCGATCAACGAAGGAAGCGACGACGACGAGTGGACCGAAGAAATCGCCTTTTCCAACTTCGTCACTGCCAGCGACGGACCATTCTGCAAAACCATTTGGTAACGTTGAAACAAGTGGTTCCTTCGATTTAGTCGGTGTAGCCGTGCCGAAGCGTGAAGCGATCGTTTCGGCTTCGGTTCCTTGAAACATCACTTTTCCAGAATTGTAAATCGTGATGACACATCCGGGTACTTTAGCGGCGAAACGAGCATACGGTGGACTCTTCGTCTGTCCTTGTTTAAACTCTTGTATGACGAGATCTTGCTTTTCTTTAGATAAGCGTAAAACGATAGTTCCCACGAGATAACCTCCCTTTCCGGGATTAAGCATACCATCCTTAAGACCGATGGGGGACTTCTTTTCCTAAAACGAAAATGATGGTACTATATGAAAGAAGCAAAGTATGAGGAGGACAGAAAAATGGCTGATTCAGAAGGGTTGAACCGGACGACGATTCATATCGCAGGCAATGATTATACGATTGTCGGAACGGAGTCGCCAGAACACGTACGCGAAGTGGGTCTCCTCGTCGATACGAAAATTCGAGAAATCCGAGAACAAGCACCACAACTCGACGTTCGTCAAATCGCCGTCCTAGCGGCGCTTAATATTGGTAGTGATTACGTAAAAATAAAAAAGAATTTGGGTGAACTATAAACTATGATTTCTTTCGTTATCTTATTACTTCTCGCCTTAGGCATCATGACAGGTGTCCGACGGGGAGTCGTATTGCAGGCCGGGCATTTGCTCAGCCTGATCATTTCCTTCATCGTCGCCTTGTCGTTCTATGAGGAACTGGCGACGAAATTCCGTTTGTGGGTTCCATATCCGTCGACGCTGGATGATGCGGGAATCGATTTGACGATGTTCGCAATTCCAAGTTCAGCACGACTCGATGAAGTGTTCTATAAAGCCTTTTGGTTCGTCGTCCTGTTCTTCGGTACAAAAATCATCTTAGCGATCTTATTGTCGATGTTTGATTCGTTGACGAATGTCCCGATCTTAAAACAAGTCAAAGGATTATTAGGTGGCGTCTTCGGCTTCATCGAGATGTATATCTTCATCTTCTTGCTCTTGTTCTTAGCGGCATTCGTTCCGATTCAGTCGATACAGGATGCGATCGCAGACTCGAGTTTGGCAAGCTTCATCATCCAACATACACCGCTCCTTGCGAATTGGCTGATGGACAAAGTTGGATTGATAAAATAAACATGCTCCCGTTAAATGGGAGCTTTTTTTGAGGGGAGAATTGCACATGCGTACGATTCAAGATGCAATGCGTCACTTGGAACGAATCTCAGTCTATCTAGAGGTTAAAGGGGAAAATCCGTTTAAGATCAATGCTTTCCGAAAAGCAGCAAGTATCCTCGAAGCATCCGATGCTGACTTCATGGCAATCGAGGATTTCACGGCGATGAAGGGGATTGGTAAAGGAACGGCCGCTGTTCTTGAGGAGTACCGGGAAACGGGAACGAGTACGGCACTGACTGAACTCGAACAAGAAGTACCGGAAGGACTGATCGCTTTACTAAAGATCCCGGGTCTTGGTGGGAAGAAACTTGCTAAATTGCATGAAGTCGGCGTCATTGATGCGGATTCCTTTGCAGAGAAATTAGCGGATGGTACAGTCGAAACGATGCCTGGATTCGGTAAGAAGACGGTCGAAAAGTACGTCAAAGCGCTCGAAACGTTTGAAACACGACCGGAACGATTACCGTATGGTGTCATGCGGAAGGTCGTTGCGGAATTAAATCAGACCCTTGCGTCGTTCGATGAAATCATACGCTTCGAAGTTGGTGGAAGCTTCCGCCGAGCAGAAGAGACGTGCAAGGACCTTGATTTCATCCTCTCGACGAACGAACCGGAACGGATCAAGGAGCAACTATTGGAACTGTCGCTCATCGATGAAGTCATTGCTGCCGGCAGTACGAAAGTATCACTCGTCTTAAAACGAGACGTCCATTATATCGCGGTTGATTTCCGAATCGTCGATGACGCGGCGTACGCGTCAACGTTACATCACTTCACGGGTTCGAAGGATCACAATGTCCGGATGCGTCAACTTGCCAAAGAACGGGGAGAGAGCATATCTGAATATGGCGTTGAGACCGAGCGAGGATTAGTGCAGCCGAAGACGGAAGAAGAATTGTTTGCGCGGTACGACTTACCGTTCATCGCACCTGAATTACGAGCAGGGCGTCAAGAGTTCGAGCAGGATTTGTCACGCCTTTTGACGGAACAGGATATCCAAGCAGATGTACACATGCATACGACATGGTCAGATGGAACATTATCTGTTGAAGAATTAGTCGATGCGTGTGCTGCACGAGGGTATACATGGATGGCGATCACCGACCATAGTAAGTATATGAAGTTCGTCAATGGATTGACGGAAGAACGTCTACGTGCGCAACGTGTCGAAATCGAAGCAGCACGCAAGAAACATCCTGAGATGACGATTTTATGTGGCGTCGAGATGGATATCTTGCCTGATGGGTCGCTCGATTATGAAGATGATTTCTTAAAAGAGATGGATTACGTCATTGCCTCGATTCACTCGAAATTCGATCAGACGGAAGAAGAGATCATGCAACGGCTTGAGAATGCGTGTCGTAATCCTTACGTTTCTCTGATTGCCCATCCGACAGGACGAATCATCGGTAGACGAGAGGGCTATGCCGTTAACGTTGATCGCTTGATCGAACTAGCAGCCGAGACAGGAACAGCGCTTGAGATGAATGCAAACCCGGCACGATTCGATTTGACGGCAAGTTCTTTAGCAAAAGCGAAGGTTGCTGGTGTGAAAATTTTGATCAATACAGATACACACCGACCAGAAATGTTAGAAGATATGAAACTTGGAGTCCTCCATGCACGTAAAGCCTATTTGGAGGCGTCTGATGTCATCAATACGTGGAGTGCCGAAGCAGCACTTGCTTTCTTCGGTCGAAAACGTTTAGGAGTGGATTAAATGAATGCCAACGCATTACGCGTCTTAGAATATGAGAAGTTAAAAGAAAACATGTTATCGTTCACGGCAAGCTCACTTGGAGCACAGTTCGTTCGAGCGATGCGTCCGGCGGAAGAGTTCGAGCAGGTCAAGGAATTATTAGCCGTCACGACGGAAGCAACGACGGTTTACCGGTTGCGTGACCGTTATCCGTTCGGTGGATTGACAGATGTCCGCAGTGAAGTGAAACGAGCAGAAATTGGTTCGGTCCTCTCGACGAGTGAACTTTTATCCGTCGCAGACGTCGTTTATTCAGGACGTCAAGTGAAGGCGTTCCAAGAACGATTGCATGAGGATCACCCGGATCTACGATTACCACGACTCGATAGTCGAATCGAACAGATCACGAAGCTCGTTGAGATCGAACAGGGGATTCGTCATGCCATTGACGACCAAGGAACTGTTCAAGATTCGGCAAGTGATAAATTACGAGCGTTACGTAGTCAGTTGCGTTCGCTCGAAGGACAAGTTCGTTCAAAAATCGATAGTGTCTTACGTAGTAAAGCGAAGATGCTGTCTGACGCCATCGTGACGATGCGAAATGATCGCTACTGTGTCCCGGTCAAACAAGAATATCGTCAAGCGTTCGGTGGGATCGTCCACGACCAGTCAGCTTCTGGAGCGACGTTATTCATCGAACCACAAGCCGTCGTTTCTGCGAACAACGAGATTCAAGAAGCGCGTTTGAAAGAACGGGCGGAAATCGAACGAATCCTCGCCCAATTATCAGCACTTGTCGGGAGTGTCGGTGACTCGCTGCGCATCAATCTTGATGTATTAGCAGAACTTGATTTCATCATGGCGAAAGCGTTGTATGGTCATCAGATCGGAGCGGTTGAACCACGCTTGAATGAAAATCGCCATATCATTCTGAAGGAAGCACGACATCCCTTCATTCCAAAAGAAGAGGTCGTACCGATCACTGTCTCGCTAGGTGGCGATTTTACATCACTCGTCATCACCGGTCCGAACACCGGTGGTAAGACAGTTACTTTAAAGACGATTGGTCTTTTGCAATTGATGGTGCAATCAGGACTATACGTACCGGCAGCAGATGAGACGGAGCTCAGTGTCTTCGATGCGATTTATGCCGATATCGGGGATGAACAGTCGATTGAACAAAACTTGTCGACGTTCAGCTCGCACATGACGAACATCGTCTCGATGATGGAGAAAATCGATTTCATGAGCCTAGTCCTGTTTGACGAGTTAGGGGCGGGAACGGATCCGACAGAAGGGGCTGCCCTAGCGATCGCGATTCTTGATGAAGTGAAACGCCGCGGAGCACGTGTTGCAGCGACGACGCACTATTCGGAGTTAAAAGCGTACGGCTATAACCGAGAAGGAGTCGTCAACGCGTCGATGGAATTCGATGTCGAATCCCTCAGTCCGACGTATCGCTTACTCATTGGTGTACCGGGACGCTCGAACGCGTTCGAGATTTCAAAACGTCTCGGACTCGAAGACCGGATCATCGATGCGGCACGTGGTCAAATCGGTAGCGACGCACAGTCCGTCGAAACGATGATCGAACGACTGGAAGAGGCGAAACAGCGTGCTGAGACGTTAGAGGCTCAGTTGCTAGAAGAGAAGAAACGACTCGTTGCAGAGCGTGAGCAATTCGAGCAAGAACAAGCCGAGATCCAGGAAGAGAAAAATGAGATCCTGGCAAAAGCGGAAGAAAAAGCAGCACGTGCAGTCGAACGTGCCCAAAAAGAAGCGGAAGGCGTCATTAAACGTTTGAAGGAATTACGAGACGCTGGTGCCGTCAAAGAGCATGAATTGATCGAGGCACGTAAAAAACTTGAAGATGCGAAGCCGAGTCTGCAAGAAAAACGGATCGCTAAAGTTAAAGCGAAATACGATCAAACGCCACGTTTTGATAAAGGGGAAGAAGTCAAAGTCACGACCTTCAATCAAAAAGGCTATATCATCAACCAACAGGCGAACGGCGAGTACACCGTTCAAGTCGGCATCATGAAAGTGAACGTCAAACCGGAAGATCTCGCGAAGATCGGCAGTACTCCAAAACGTCCTCAAACAAAAGGGCGTTCTGGTGGTACGAGTGTGACGAAACAATCGGCGCCTTCAGCTGAACTGGATTTACGTGGCGTCCGTGTTGAAGAAGGATTATCGAAGCTCGAACGCTTCATGGACCAAGCTTTGTTATCGAACTACGACCATATTCGTGTTATCCATGGTCTGGGTACGGGAGCGATGCGTCAAGGTGTCCAAGAATTCTTGAAAGGTCATCGTCACGTCAAAGGTCACCGCTTAGGTGGTCAAGGTGAAGGCGGACACGGTGTGACGATCATCGAACTGAAATGAGGAAAGCAGGATGAACATTTTTGAGAACGTCTATGTCTATACGACAGCGCTCTATTCGGTCGCGGGATTACTGATCATTTTAGGACTTGCACTTTTTGAGTTGACAACCCGGTATAAAAACTGGGAACATATCAAGAGTGGTAACATCGCCGTTGCGTTAGCAACAGGTGGAAAAATCATCGGACTCGCCAATATCGTTCATTTCGCTGTTCAAGGGGAAGAACGGGTCGGGTCGATATTTCTTGAAAGTGCTTTTGGCTTCTTACTGTTGATATCGACATACTGGATCTTTGAATTCCTGACACCGAATTTGCCGGTAGACCGTGAAATCGAGAACGGCAACATTGCTGTCGGTATTATTTCATGTGCCTTATCGATTGGCATGTCCTACGTCATCGGATCAGCGTTAGTGGGGTGAATCCGTGTTAGAACGTTTAGCGAAAATCATGTTCGGGGTTTCGATCGCCTTTTTGGTCGTCGGTATCCTTTGGATTGTATTTAATTAAAAGAACCGGTCTTACCGTGTGATCATTCCGTACTGACATCGTTTCAGTACGGAATTTTTATTGGAAGCCACGCCTAATCAAAAAAGGAGGAACGCATATGAACGTACGAAAAACAACAACGGCAGAAACAAGACGCCGTGCTTTTGAAGCAATGCAATTAATTTCTTGGAAGGATATTTTTTGGGTCATCATTGGATCAGCCATTCTTGCCTTTGGCATCAATTACTTTACGATTCCAAACGATTTATCAGAAGGTGGATTGATCGGGATCACGGTCATCTTCTACTACCTCTATGGCTGGGATACGGGACTTGTTTCCCTGATTGCGAACGCTTTGCTGTTCGTCGTCGGTTATCGATTCCTTAGCCGGAAGACGATGCTTTACTCCGTCATCTCGGTCGCCGTCACATCGTTTGTCCTCTCTTCGACAGCAAATCTAGCGACATCATCGGATAGCCGTTTAATTGGTACGGTCTATGCGGGTATTCTGATTGGTGTCGGAATCGGACTTGTTATTCGTGCTGGAGGAACGACGGGTGGGGGTGTGATCATCGCTCGATTGATGAATAAGTATCTCAATCTCAGTATCGCGGTTTCGATGTTCATCATCGACGTCGCAGTCGTCGGCGCATCAGGGTTCCTATTCGGAGAAGAGACGATGCTGTATACGTTGATTGCGATCATCATCGGTTCGTACTTGATTGATCTCGTCAGCGAAGGATTGAATGTCCGCGAAGCGGTCACGATCATCAGTCATCGCCAAGAGGAAATCGCGACAATCCTGACAGAGACGCTCGGCCGTAGTGCAACGGTCATTCACAGTCACGGTCATTTCACGAAACAAAAAAATGATATGTTGTATATGATCGTCGATAAACGACAACTGGCACCGTTGAAACAGATCGTCGAAGCAGCGGATCCCCGCGCCTTCGTCGTCATTCATAAAGTGCGCGAAGTCATTGGAGAAGGATTCACGTATCCATCCCGGTGATGTCTATTAAAAAGCAGTGCTGCTTCTTTTTCGGAAACGAGAAAGGGAAGTACTGCTTTTTTGTATGATTCTCGATTGAAAGAATCGAAAAAAAAACAAGCAGATTCGATTTCTTTTTTTGGATTTTACTGGCATGTCGAATTGGAATCAACGTATAATAAAAATGAATAGTAATTCATTATCTGGGAGGGAAACGTATGGAATCCGTTTGGTTATCTGATTATCCCGAGCAAGTACCCGCATCGATTGATTATCGAGAATTACCTCTTTATCAGGCACTCGATGAGGCAGCGACCGATTTTCCAGAACAACGTGCCTTGAGTTTCTTAGGAAAACGTATGACGTTTCGTGAAGTACGTGACGAGGCCCGCGCACTTGGGAGCCTGTTACAAGAGCACGGACTAAAAAAAGGGGATCGCGTCGGACTGATGTTACCGAACTGTCCCCAGTATATGATCAGTTATTATGCGGTTCTCTATGCAGGTGGTATCGTCGTCCAAGTGAATCCACTCTATACAGACCGTGAACTTGAACAGATTCTCGTCGATTCAGGAGCACATCTACTCGTGACGCTCGATCTACTTTATCCGAAAGCGTCTCGTGTCAAGGCGGCGACGACACTTAAGACGGTCGTGACGACAAGTATCGCGGATTACCTTCCCTTCCCTAAAAATAAACTGTATCCGATTAAAGCACGGAAAGATAACAACATCATCATTGATACGACAGGTTCGATTCCGTTTTTATCTTTGCGGGGGTATGAGCCGATTACACCAGTCGCGATTCAACCGAAGGAGGACGTCGCGGTTCTCCAATATACGGGTGGAACGACAGGCGCACCCAAAGGTGTCATGTTGACACACTTCAATTTGAGTGCAAACGTCGAACAGATTGACAACTGGTTCTATAAATATAATCGAGGAGATGGACGGAAGCTGTTAGCAGTCGTTCCTTATTTCCATGTCTATGGCATGACGTGTAACCTTAATTTCGGCATATTTAATGCCTATGAACAAATCATCGTTCCAAAATTCGATATCGAACAGGTACTCAAGACGATTCATAAGGAAAAACCGAATCTGTTCCCAGGTGCTCCGACGATGTATGTCGGTCTATTGAATCATCCGAAGCTGAAGAAGTATGATCTCTCTTCGATTGAAGCCTGTATTTCTGGTTCAGCTCCACTACCTGTCGAAGTGCAGGAAAAATTCGAAGCGCTGACGGGTGGGCGGATCGTTGAAGGATACGGTCTGTCTGAAACGAGTCCGGTGACGCATACGAACTGTATCTGGGATCGTCGGATTCCTGGAACGGTCGGTATTCCGGTGCCCGATACGCAAGCGAAAATCGTCCAAGCAGACGGAGAGACACCAGCTGCTCCAGGTGAGATTGGTGAGATCATCGTCACAGGTCCGCAAGTCATGAAAGGATACTGGAAACGACCAGAAGACACGCAAGCGGTACTGCGAAACGGTTGGTTGCATACGGGAGACCTTGGATATATCGGTGAGGATCATTACTTCCGAATCGTCGATCGGAAAAAAGATTTAATCATTGCTTCTGGATTCAACATTTATCCACGTGAAGTCGAAGAAATCCTATATGAACACCCAGCCGTCAAAGAAGCGGTCGTCATCGGTGTTCCAGATGTCTACCGCGGAGAGACCGTCAAGGCGTTCATCGTCGTCAAGGATGAGATGACGGTCACGGAAGAAGAACTCGATCAATTCTGTCGTAAACAGTTAGCATCGTTCAAAGTACCGAAGCAGTACGAATTCCGGCAAGAGTTACCGAAGACGTTCGTTGGTAAGATTCTCCGCCGTGTTCTCGTTGAAGAAGAACGTGCCAAACAACTCGAAGAAAGCAGTTGACAGGATAAAATGGCATGATAGAATAAATATGAATGAACCATCATTCATTTTATGCGTTAGGAGATAGTGGAATGAAACGAACAATGTCAAAGAGTGACCGCATCATTGATGCCGCCGTAAAAGTCATCGCTAAGAACGGCTACCATGGAGCGAAAGTGACTGCCATTGCAAAGGAAGCCGGAGTTGCGGATGGAACGATTTATCTGTACTTCAAGAATAAAGAACATCTCTTGATTTCGCTCTTCCAAGCGAAAATGGGAAGTTTCATCGAATATTCCGAAGGACAAATCGCGAGCCATACGTCAGCGACGGAACAATTGGCAGCATTGATCGAGGCGCACCTCGAGCAATTATCCGTCGACTATGATTTAGCGGTCGTCACGCAGATCGAATTGCGTCAATCGAACCAAGACATGCGTCAAAACATCGCTGCCGTCTTGAAACCGTACTTGCATCTGATTGACCGAGTCGTCAAGCACGGGATGACGACAGGTGAGTTTTCAAACGAACTCGATTATCGATTAGCACGTCAGATGATTTTCGGAACGATCGATGAGGTCGTGACGAGCTGGATGGCAAGTGGATTCAAATATGAGTTGCTTGAGACACGTGACGGGATTCATCGGATGTTGATCAAAGGGCTGAGTTAAGCCCTTTTCATGACAACAATCATGTAAGCGGATACAAAGAATGATGGTGAATAGACGACAAGGGGGAGCATGAGATGGAAATCTATGTACTGTTGAAACGCACGTTTGATACGGAAGAAGCAATCCAACTCGAGAATGGTCAAATCGATGAGGATGGCGCTGAGTTCATCATTAACCCGTACGATGAGTATGCGGTAGAAGAAGCGATTCGTGTCCGTGATGCACAAGGGGGAACGGTGACGGTCGTGACGGTCGGACCGGAAGATGCGGACAAGGAATTACGAACAGCACTCGCAATGGGAGCGGACCAAGCAGTTCGCATCTCGATTGAAGATGATATCGAAGAGGCAGATCATTTCACGATTTCTGAAGTGCTCGCTGGTTATTTGAAGGAACAAACGGTTGATCTCGTCATCGCCGGAAACGTCGCAGTTGATGGCGGAAGTGGTCAAGTAGCACCACGCGTCGCAGAATTACTCGACATCCCTTATGTGACGACGATCACGAAACTAGAGCTCGACGGTACGAAAGCTGTCGTAACACGCGACGCTGAAGGGGATACGGAGACAATCGAAACAACACTTCCGTTACTCGTGACTGCGCAACAAGGGTTGAACGAACCACGTTACCCAAGTCTTCCGGGGATCATGAAAGCGAAGAAAAAGCCGCTAGAAGAACTCGAACTTGATGATCTCGAACTGGATGAAGACGAACTCACACCACGTCTAGAGACGATCGAGCGTTTCTTACCACCGAACAAAGCAGCCGGTAAGATCCTTGAAGGTGAACTAAACGAGCAAGTCGCACAGCTCGCATCATTATTACGCAACGAAGCAAAAGTGGTCTAAGGGGGAGAAACGAATGACAAAAGCATTAGTACTCGCAGAATCACGGGATGGCAGTTTACGGAATGTGTCGTTTGAGGCAATCGCAGCAGCGCGACGTGTCGCTGACGAAGTCATCGTAGTCCTGATTGGACACGATGTTGCAAAGGATGCGGATGCACTAGCATCACGCGGAGCGGACCAGGTGCTCGTCGTCGAGGATGAGCGTCTTCTACACTACACGCCAGACGGTTACGGACAAGTCTTCCTCGAGTTGATGAACCGGACGTCACCCGACGTGCTCGTCTTCGGACATACGTCGCTCGGCAAGGATCTATCACCGAAAATCGCGGCAAAATTGCAAGCCGGTTTGATCAGTGACGTGACGGCGATTGAAGGGGAAGGCGCGGATGCGTCATTCGTTCGCCCGATCTACTCGGGGAAAGCATTTGAAAAAGTCAAAGTCGCAGAAGGCAAGACGCTCTTTACGGTCCGCCCGAACAACATCGATCCACTCGAAGCAGGTAGTTCACAAGGGACGGTCGAGTCGGTCACAGTCGAACTGAAGGATTTACGGACGATCGTCGCAGACATCGTACGCAAAGCAACTGGCGGCGTTGACTTATCAGAGGCAAAAGTCATCGTCGCAGGTGGACGCGGTGTCAAGAGCTCGGACGGCTTCGCACCGTTACAAGAACTAGCAGATGTCCTCGGAGGAGCAGTCGGTGCTTCGCGTGGTGCTTGTGATGCGGATTACTGCGATTATGCCCTTCAAATCGGTCAGACGGGGAAAGTCGTTACACCGGACCTTTATATCGCGTGCGGGATCTCAGGTGCGATCCAACACTTAGCAGGGATGTCAAATGCGAAAGTCATCGTTGCGATCAATAAAGACCCGGAAGCGAACATCTTCTCTGTCGCGGACTATGGCATCGTCGGAGATTTGTTCGACGTCGTGCCATTATTGACAGCAGAATTCAAAAAAATGCTCGTTCACGGATAAGTTTGAAGGCCGGTACCATTATCATGGTGCCGGTTGTTTTTGCGGATTTTTCGCGTGAGCAGTTTCGTTTGTTGGAAGAGACTGCTATGATATACTCGAATCAATAAAGAGATCACCCATTTTTTTACCGGGTCGATCTACTCATTAGGAGGTTATGATCAATGGCAATCGTACACGCAACTAGCCAATCATTTAAAGAAGAAACACAAGAAGGACTCGTCCTTGTTGATTTTTGGGCAACATGGTGTGGACCATGTCGTATGCTCGCACCTGTTCTTGAAGAACTCGATGCTGACATGCAAGATGTAAAAATCGTCAAAGTCGACGTAGATGCAAACCCAGAAGTAGCTGGAGCATTCCAAGTTCAAAGTATTCCGACACTCGTTCTCTTCAAAGATGGACAACCTGTCAACAAAACAATGGGCTTCATGCCAAAAGACGCACTTAAAGAATTTGTTGAAACATCTAACTAATTCTTTCCTGCATATCAAAACAGACCGTTCTGCACAGGCAGAACGGTCTGTTTTTTTAGATTACATTGGCGTACAAAGTTCAATCAGGTGACCATCGGGGTCGAGGACATAGGCGACGACTTGCCCCCATGGTTTTTGAGTAGGAGCGAGGATGGTCTCATATCCTGCCTCCACCACCTTCTGAAAAAGAGTCGGGACGTCATCCGTGATGAAACCAATCTCTAACGTCTGTTGTGTTTTTCCACTTGGTATCGGGTAATCCGGAATCAACTGTTGCACGTCTTCACGCGTATTGAAGGCGAGTGTCGTCTGACCGGTCTCGAACTCGATGTAGCTCCCGTGCTCCGCCTTGACGGGTAGTCCAAGAACGTCTCGATAGAATGCCAGCGTCCGTGCCGTGTCTTCAACGTATAAAATTGTATAGCCGTATTGGATCATCCAAAAGCCTCCTGTCAATCCTCGAATAACGAAGCGATGTCTGAAGCAGGTGTCGGGTAAGCGAATCCAGTCTGTTGCATCGAAGTACTTGGAATCCGGTGCTGCATCGCAAACGAGAAATAGTTTGCTAGTTCCGCTGCATTGACACCGATGAAGTGTGCGCCAAGGACTTGATCATCTTCCCCGACGAGCACTTTCGCCCGAGCGAAACTGTCCTTGATCCGTGCGTTCGTTTGCCAAGCGGACGTATCAATCAAGCGACCACGATAAGGAATACCTGCTTTTTTCAAAGCAGCTTCCGTCTCACCAACGAGGGCGAGGTTCGGCGCGGTGAATACGACGCTAGGTACAGGAAGCAGCTCTAGTTTCCGATTGTTCCCTTCGAGCATGTTATCGGCAGCGAGTCGTCCTTCGGTTCCAGCGAACGGTGTCAAGGCAGGATTCCCGCTGACAGCGACGTCTCCTGCAGCATAGATATGTTCGACGGAAGACTGAAGGTACGCATTGACATGGATTCCTTTTTCGTTATGCGCAACGCCAATGGCTTCGAGACCAAGCTGGTCGATACTTGCGACACGTCCAGTCGCATTCAAGACGATATCTGTCTTCAAGACGTCGCCGTTCGATAAATAAAGGGATTCCTCTTCGTAAGCGACGACTTCTGCTTCTTTGATGATCGAGATACCAAGTGCCCGTGTGGCTTCTAATAGCACATCGACCAATTCGCTCTCGAATTGTTTTAAGGCGTTAGAACGTAAGACGATCGTGACGTCTGCGCCAGCAATACGAGCGAGATGGGCGAACTCGAACGAGATATAACCGCCACCGATGCAGACGAGTCGGCGTGGAAGTTCTTTCAGTTCAAGAAACTCATTACTTGTTATGAAACGCTCACTACCGGGTACAGATAATTCGCGAGGTCGTAAACCGGTTGCGATTAAAAACTGTTTCCCTTCGATTTCTTCTTCACCAATTCGAAGACGATGTGAAGACACGAAATGCGGTTCTCCATGGAAATAGTCGATGTCCGTTTCCGCGTACCGTTTTCGAGTTTGCTCCGGGATGGCGCGTGTGTATTCATTCTTTCGCTCCATCAATTGGCGCCAATCAATCGAAATCAGACCCTTTACACCGTATCCGAGCAATCGCTCGACCGCATCTTTCGTCTCACTACCTGTCAGTAAGATTTTTTTTGCGTCACATCCACGCTGTGCGCATGTACCTCCTGGAGTGAAATTCTCAACGATGGCAACACGTAGTCCTTTTTCGATGAATTTATAAGCCGCTTGATTTCCAGCAGAACCTGTTCCAATCACAATGCAATCATATGTACGCATTTTTCATCCTCCGTATGTCATAATCAATGTATGGTATTTACCCGAACGAATAAAACTAAAAACGGTGAAAGGAGACATTTATTTGGGACATCAAGAACATATCAAAGCGAAACTATCCCTTTTGCCGGATGAGCCGGGATGTTATCTACACAAAAACGAATTCGGCGAAGTCATCTATGTCGGAAAAGCAAAAAATCTCAAAAACCGAGTCCGCTCTTATTTCACGGGAGCACATGATATTAAGACGGAACGTCTCGTCGCGGAAGTCCGTGATTTCGAATACATCATCACAGCCAGTGAACTCGAAGCGTTGCTGCTTGAGATGACACTAATTAAGAAACATGATCCGAAATACAATATCATGCTGAAGGATGATAAATCTTACCCGTACTTGAAAATTACGAATGAGACCTATCCACGATTGATTACGACACGTAAGTTAAAAAAGGACGGCGGTCATTACTTCGGTCCGTATCCGAATGCGTATGCAGCGAACGAAACAAAACGTCTGTTAGATCGTTTATATCCGTTACGTAAATGTCAGCCGATGCCGAAGAAACTCTGTCTGTATTATCATATTGGACAATGTCTCGGCCCATGTGAAATCCCGAATCTTGAATCGGAACAAAAAGCACTCGTATCGGAAATCCGACGGTTCTTGTCGGGCGACACGAAGGAACTCGTTGAAAGCTTGAAGCACAAGATGGCGGAAGCAGCCGAGACGATGGAATTCGAACGTGCCGGAGAATTGCGCGACCAAGTGCGAGCGATTGAATCGATCATGAACAAACAGAATATGATTACAGCAGATTTGACGTCGCGTGATGTATTCGGGATTCATGTCGATAAAGGCTGGATGTGTGTCCAAGTGTTCTTCCTCCGTGGAGGAAAGATGATCGAGCGCGATGTCTCGCTCTTCCCGATCTATGGTACGCCGGCAGAAGAGCTCGAGAGCTTCATCGTCCAGTTCTACGAAAAGAACATCAAGCCAAGTGAAGTCTATGTACCGCCACTCGTCAATCAGTTGTTACTCAAAGAGGCGCTATCGATTAAAATTCACGTTCCGGTCCGAGGATCAAAACGGAAATTACTTGATTTAGCGACGAAGAATGCTGAAAATGCGATCTCGGAACGCTTCGAGTTGTTAGCGAAAGACGAGAAACGGACCGTTCAAGCAGTCGAAGAACTCGCCGATGCGATTGACGTTCATCCATTGTCCCGGATCGAGATCATCGATAATGCGAACATTCAAGGAGCAGACGCCGTTTCGGCACTCGTCGTCTTTGAAGACGGTAAGCCACTTAAAAAGGAATACCGAAAATTCAAGATTCGAACAGTCCAAGGACCGGACGACTATGAATCGATGCGAGAAATCGTGCGTCGGCGTTATCGACGATTGTTACTTGAAGGAGCGCGCCTTCCGGACCTCGTCCTGATTGACGGAGGAGTTGGACAGTTGAATGCTGCTTTAGAAGTCATTCAAGATGAACTCGGCTTATCCCTTCCAGTCGGGTCATTAAAAAAGGATGACAAACACCGAACGAGTCAATTGTTGTTTGGAGAAGGAGCACAGTTAATTGAACTAAGTCCGCGTTCGAGTGCGTTTTATTTGCTCCAACGCATGCAAGATGAAGTCCACCGGTTTGCAATCACGTTCCACCGCTCGCTCCGCTCGAAAGGGATGACCCGTTCCTTGCTCGACGAGATTCCAGGAGTTGGACCGAAACGACGCCAGCAGTTGATTCGTCATTTCGGATCGATGCGCAGCTTGCGACGCGCAACGATCGAACAGTTGGCGGAAGCAGGATTACCTGTCAAGTTAGCGGAAACCGTCGCTGAATATTTAAGTCAAGCGAATGAAGAATGAAAAAAGCCGTCCTCTTGAAGAGGGCGGCTTTTTTAGTGATTAGTTGTTGATGTACTTTTCGTAGTATGAACCAAAGTCACGCTGGTTCCACTGATGGTAGTGACCTTGTAGCCACTCGAAGGATTGTTCAGACAACTCCTTGAATGTTTGCGGTACGTTCATATCACCTTGACGAAGTCCGCCGAGAATCGTGACCGAATGATTCAATGAGCTGTTCGCGAACTCGAGCATCTTTTGTCCTTCATACTGTTTTTCAGCGATGGCAAGAAGTGTTTTGTAAAGATCTTTCACATGTTCGAGTTGTTTTTTATCGACGTCGATCGAATAATGTTTGCCACCGATCTCGAATTTGATCTCGACATCAAGATCGACCGTTCCCGCCGTTTCGAACATGACGTGGCGAATCGGATAATGTGCATACGGATAGCGGTAGAGTACACGTTTTGAACTGACGGCACTTTCTCCATCGAGGTGAATCAAAGCCAGATTCGTAAAGCAATACTCGTCAGATTTAGATTTGATCAAGAAGTAGATTTTCTCGCCGTCTTCATGTAAGACATAATCGTCAGCGGCTGCTTTGTCGAAATCATCAGGATGAATGACTTGTCCGATATCACTGAATCCCGTTAAATCTGCTGCTAGTTTTTTGAACATGTGAAGTTCCTCCTCGCGATTTGTGTACGAATGACTTTACGAGCACTTACTGCAAAAAGTTTCATGAATCTACTTCGATGTTGAAAATCAAGATTCCTGTCACGTTTTATGTAAATTTCACTTGAGCGGTTCAAGTGGATCTTTAGGATCGATTTGGACCGTGATTTGAACGAGCTCTTTAGTTAACTCGGCATATCCTTCCGCGACACATCCGTTAAAACGGGAGAACTGTTCAGCGAGGAAACCGGCTTCGAGTTGGAAGTATCCATGTGGTCGTTCATCTCTCGTCGTATCAGGAGGAGACAGCACGAACAAGACGACCGTGCCTTTACGTTTCTTGATTTCGAGCGTTCCCCAACCTGCTTGTTCAAAAAATGAGGCTAATTCAGATTCATCTACGACAGGGAATTGACGCGCTAGACGTTTACCTGCCCAGTAGATGACTTGCCGATAATCCGATCCGAGAAGATCGGTCAGCACATAATCTCGGATCAATTCGATACCGAAAAGTGGTGTTTGTTTTGGTGTAGCATCCATCATGATTCACTCCTATCTGTGAACCATTATACCGAGATGATTCTTGTCGGTCATTGTTTTCCTAAAAAAATTTGCAGTTAAATGCAACGGCTCGGGTTGTCTTCTAAAAAGGACAGGAGTAGAATAAGTGATGAAAAGACGAATTTCCTTATGAAAGCGCTTTTCTACCAAAATGCGCCAACGGTTGATTGGCAAACAAAAGGGGGGATTTGGATGGCGAATCATCGTGATTTCGTGAGTCGTAAAATACACTCACTGCTCGGCGTCATTCCAATCGGGTTATTTTTACTTTCGCACTTAACGACGAACTACTTCATCGTACGTGGTGAGGAAGACTTCAATAAGGCCGCGGAATTCGTGGGGAACGTTCCGTATCGATTGTTCTTAGAGATCTTTGTCATCTTCATTCCAATCATCTTGCATGGCGTCTACGGTGTGTACATCGCATTCACCGGATCTGCGAACACAGGGCGTTATACATACTTCCGGAACTGGATGTATGTACTGCAACGGTTCAGCGGTGTATTCCTTGTCGTGTTCATCACGTGGCACGTTTGGGAAAAACGGATTGCCGCTGCGATGGGAACACCAGTCGATGCAAGCATGATGCAGAACATCGTCGATAACGGATTCATGCTCGCGTTCTATATCGTCGGGATCTTGGCGACGACATTCCACCTTGCGAACGGACTTTGGACGTTCTGCATCACATGGGGAATCACGCAGTCACCAGCATCTCAACGGGCGATGTCTTACGTGGCAGCACTCGTATTCATCGGTTTATCGTTTGTAGGCGTACGCTCGATCTTAACGTTTGCAGGCGTGTTGTAAGGAAAGGGGAACTGACAACATGGCGAACAAGAATCTTGTCATCATCGGCGGAGGGCTTGCCGGTCTGATGGCTACGATAAAAGCAGCGGAGCAAGGCGTACCAGTTAAGTTATTCTCACTCGTACCCGTCAAACGCTCACACTCTGTTTGTGCACAAGGTGGCATCAACGGAGCGGTCAATACAAAAGGGGAAGGCGATTCACCATACCAGCATTTCGATGACACGGTATACGGTGGGGACTTCCTCGCAAATCAACCACCTGTTCAAAAAATGGCGGAAGCAGCGCCGAAAATCATTCATATGTTCGACCGGATGGGCGTCATGTTCAACCGGACACCGGAAGGCTTACTCGACTTCCGACGTTTCGGCGGAACGTTGCATCACCGGACGGCATACGCTGGAGCGACGACAGGACAACAACTGTTGTACGCATTAGATGAACAGGTTCGTAAGTTCGAAGCGCAAGGTTTGGTAGAAAAATATGAAGGATGGGAATTCCTTCGTGCCATCATCGATGACAATGGCATCTGTCGTGGAGCAGTTTGTCAAAACCTCCGGACGATGGAAATCGAGGCATTTGCCGCGGATTCTGTCATCCTCGCGACGGGTGGTCCTGGGGTCATCTTCGGAAAATCGACGAACTCGGTCATCAACACAGGACAAGCTGCAGCTGCTGTCTATCGTCAAGGTGCGATCTATGCGAACGGTGAATTCATCCAAATTCACCCGACAGCGATTCCTGGAGACGATAAGTTACGTCTCATGAGTGAATCAGCACGAGGTGAGGGTGGTCGCGTCTGGACGTATAAAGACGGTAAGCCTTGGTATTTCCTCGAAGAGAAATATCCGGCATACGGAAACCTTGTTCCACGGGATATCGCGACACGTGAGATTTTCGACGTCTGTGTCAATCAAAAACTCGGCGTCAACGGGGAGAACATGGTCTATCTGGATCTATCGCATAAAGACGCAAAAGAACTTGACGTCAAACTCGGTGGGATCCTTGAAATCTACGAGAAGTTCGTCGGTGACGATCCACGAAAAGTACCAATGAAGATATTCCCTGCTGTTCACTACTCAATGGGTGGACTATGGGTCGACTACGATCAAATGACGAACATCCCTGGATTGTTCGCAGCTGGTGAATGTGATTATTCGATGCATGGTGGTAACCGTCTCGGAGCGAACTCACTTCTCTCTGCGGTATACGGCGGAATGGTCGCTGGACCATCAGCCATTGCTTATATGAATGAACTCGAGACATCGGTTCATGAGATGAGTGAGGACGTGGTCGAAGCGCATAAAATCGAAGAAATCAACCGCTTCAACGATATCCTATCAATGGAAGGTACGGAAAACGCGTATCAAATCCACCGTGAGCTTGGAGAAATCATGACGGATAACGTCACGGTCGTCCGGTACAACGATAAGCTCGAAGAGACACTGACAAAAATCAAGGAACTCCGCGATCGCTTCACACGCATCTCGGCAACGGATACAGCACGTTGGAGTAACCAAGGGGCATCGTTCATCCGTCAGCTCGATCACATGCTCGACCTAGCTGAAGCAATCACGCTCGGTGCTTTAAAACGTGACGAGAGTCGCGGAGCGCACTATAAACCGGACTTCCCGGAACGTAATGATGAACAGTTCTTGAAGACGACGATGGCACGTTACACGAACGGTCATCCGGAAATCTTCTATGAAGACGTCGACACGTCGTTGATTCCACCACGGAAACGCGATTACAGCAAGAAGTCGAAGAAAGAGGTGAAAGCATAATGGCGACACCACTCGAATCATCTACTACGCAAAAATCGGTTCAATTCATCGTTCAACGTCAAGATGGACCTGATGGTAAACCGTATGATGAAGCGTTTGAAATTCCGTACCGTCCGAACATGAACGTCATCTCTGCTTTAATGGAGATTCGCCGGAACCCTGTGAATGCAGCCGGTGAAAAAACGACACCGATCAACTGGGACATGGGTTGTCTAGAAGAAGTCTGTGGCGCTTGTTCGATGGTCATCAACGGTACACCACGTCAGTCGTGTACGGCACTCGTTGATAAACTCGAACAACCGATCCGCCTTCAACCTATGCAGACGTTCCCGATCGTTCGTGACCTTCAAGTCGACCGTCAACGCATGTTCGATGCGCTGAAGAAAGTCAAAGCATGGGTCCCGATCGATGGAACGTACGACTTAGGTCCAGGACCACGGATGCCAGAGAACAAACGTCAATGGGCATATGAGTTATCGAAATGTATGACGTGTGGTGTGTGTCTCGAGGCATGTCCGAACGTCAACGATCGTTCGACATTCATCGGACCAGCATCGATCTCACAAGTTCGTCTATTCAACTCGCATCCGACAGGTGCCTTCCACAAGGAAGAACGCCTTGAAGCGTTAATGGAAGATGGCGGGATCATGCAGTGCGGTAACGCTCAAAACTGTGTTGAGGTTTGTCCGAAAGGGATTCCGCTGACGACTTCAATCGCGGCGATGAACCGTCAGACGACACTTCATTCATTCAAAAAGTTCTTCGGTAGTGACGAAGGACGAACAGGTGAAGCCGTTAGTTCATGATTTATCAAAGAAGGAGCTTGCTCCTTCTTTTTTCATTCAGACAGGAGGAACTCATTGTGCGCGTACCAGCTTATATTCCAGAACTTGAGTCATGGCTTGAACAGATGAAACATGGCACACGACTCGACGTCGCTGTTCGTTTTGCGGAGACGGATGCCTATGGTCATATGAATAACCGAGTACCGTTCGTCTATTTTGAAGACGTTCGGACATTGATGTTAGAGGAAACAGGATATTCGCTTGCAGAAGACGGCATTATCGTCGTCGCCGATGCTCAGTGTAACTATATTCGCCAAGTCTATCCACGGGCGCGTCTCGCTGTCTATGCGTATCCGGTACATGTCGGTAGTGCATCGTGTGACGTCCACTATGCGGCATTTGATGAGCAAGGTGAATTGATGTTCACGGGACGGACATCTATGGTACAAATCGATCGTTCGGGGAAAGCATTCCCATGGAGTGAAGCGTATAAAAATTCCTTGCAGAATCGATTCGAATCCGTTATCATTTGATAATGAGTTCACATATTCGAAAACGACTCACTAGTACGTTATTAGTGAAGGGAGATTTCTTAATCATGGAAAAAACATTCAAAGTCATCGCGGATTCAGGCATTCACGCTCGTCCGGCTACTCAGCTCGTCAACACAGCTTCTAAATTCCAATCAGACATCAACTTGGAATACAACGGGAAGACTGTCAACTTGAAGTCAATCATGGGTGTTCTTTCACTCGGAATCGCGAAAGATTCAGATATCAAAATCGTTGCAAACGGTGACGATGCTTCTGAAGCAATCACGACTCTTTCAGATATGCTGACTAGCGAAGGTCTTGCTCAGTAATCCTGTAATCGTACATTCTCGGACGCCGGTCTTGCACCGTCGTCCTTTTTTGTTACCATAGGAAAGAGAGAAAGAGGTGGAGAAGAGTGAATCGAGCGATTGGAGTACTGGATTCCGGAGTCGGTGGGTTGACGGTCGCACGTGAATTGATGCGACAGTTGCCCCATGAGCGAATCATCTATGTCGGGGATACATTGCGGTGTCCGTATGGTCCTCGTCCAGAAGAAGAGATTCGTGAGTTTACGTGGGAGATGATTGATTATCTCGTGCAACAAGATGTGAAATTGATCGTGATCGCCTGTAACACAGCCACGGCTGTCGTCTTAAAAGAAGCGCGAGAACGTTTAAATATACCTGTCATCGGTGTCATTGATCCGGGAGCCCGCGCGGCAGTTAAGGTGACGCGTACGAAACGAATCGGTGTCATTGGAACGAAGATGACGATTACAAGTAATTCCTACGAGAAGGCGTTACGCCACGTCGAAGGGCAAGTCGTCGTCGAATCGTTAGCGTGCCCGCCATTCGTTCCGCTCGTCGAGTCGATGCAGACAGATGGTGCGTACGTCGAACGTGTCGTTGCCAATACATTACGACCATTGATGAATTACGATATGGATACATTGATCCTCGGGTGCACCCATTACCCGCTTCTAGCAGATGTGATTGGACGGGTCATCGGACCAGGCGTCCAGCTAATCTCTTCAGGAGACGAGACAGCGCTCGAGGTAGCAGCACTACTTGATTACAATACGATTTCAGCAGATGTGACACAAATTCCGGAACATCGTTATTACGCGACAGGCGATATCCGCTCATTTGATCAGATTGCGACGGACTGGCTCGATCAGACCATCCATGCGGAGCGCATCGTGCTTGGAACGGAGGAAGATTAAATGCGGATAGACCAACGAACGGCGGATGATCTCCGTCCTATTCAATTATCGATTGATGTCAATAAACACGCAGAAGGTTCTGTCTTGATTGAACTGGGAGATACGAAAGTCCTCTGTACGGCGACCGTCGAGGAGAAGGTGCCACCGTTCCTTCGCGGTAAACGCCAGGGCTGGATCAATGCGGAATATTCGATGTTGCCGCGTGCGACGGCTCAGCGGACCGCACGAGAAGCCGTCCGCGGCAAACAGACGGGACGGACGATGGAAATCCAACGTCTGATCAGCCGCTCGCTTCGGGCCGTCGTTGATTTAGAGAAGCTCGGGGAACGAACGATCTGGATCGATTGTGACGTTATTCAGGCAGATGGCGGTACACGAACGGCATCGATCACTGGTGGTTTTTTGGCACTCGTCCGAGCAGTCGATCAATTGATTCAAGCGGGAAAACTGACAGATACACCGATCAAAGAGGGCATCGCAGCCATCTCGGTTGGAATCGTCGAGTCGAATGTCTTGCTCGATCTATGCTATGAAGAGGACGCTGCGGCGGAAGTCGACTTCAATCTCGTCATGACCTCATCGGGTAAAATCGTCGAGATGCAAGCAACAGGAGAAGAGTCGACATTTTCCCGTCAAGAGATGCTCGAAATGCTCGAACTTGGGGAAAAAGGTATTAAGGAACTGATTGAGGCTGGCCGTGAGGCACTCGGTGTCTCTTGGTGGTATGTAGGAGAAGAAGTGGGGGAACATAGATGAAGGTCATCGTCGCAACACACAATGCAGGTAAAGTGAAGGAACTTGAAAGCATGCTGGGTCGTCTCGGTTATACGGTCGAGTCGTTACTCGATCACGCCGATGCTCCGGAAACGGATGAAACAGGTGAGACATTCGAGGAGAATGCACTTTTAAAAGCAACAGAGGCAGCAGCCTACTTTGGCCACGCGGTACTTGCTGATGATTCAGGTCTTGAAGTCGATGCTTTAGATGGCGCTCCCGGCGTCTACTCAGCACGCTTCGCGGGACTTGAAAAGTCGGATGCGGCGAACAATGCTCTACTACTTGAAAAGTTAGAAGGTGTTCCGGAGGAAGAGCGGACGGCGCGCTTCGTTTGTGTACTCGCGCTAGCGAAACCAACGGGTGAGACATTGACGGTTCGTGGAACGATGGAAGGGCGAATCGGTTTTGAGGCGTCGGGTTCGAACGGTTTCGGTTATGATCCATTGTTCGTCACAGAAAGCGGACAGACGGCTGCTGAATTGACGAAAGAAGAAAAAGCGATGATTAGTCATCGTGGCAATGCATTGCGCAAGCTCGAACAGGACTTAACTACTTTCTTAGGAGTGTGATGAAGATGAGAGCGTTGATCGTTAGTGATAGTCATGGACTAGAACAAGAACTGCTTACGATATTCGAACGTCACCAAGACGTAGATGCGGCATTTCATTGTGGGGACTCCCAATTGACGCGCGACATCGAATCATTATATCCATATCGTGTTGTGCGAGGGAATTGCGATTACGGACACGATTTTCCGGAAGAAGTCGTATCGGAAATGGATGGTCATACCATCCTCTGTGTCCACGGGCATCGGCAGGACGTCAAATACAGTCTAGATGTCTTACAGCATCATGCGAAGGAAAAGCAGGCGGACATCGTCTTATATGGTCATTCCCATGTGGCGAAGGCTGAATATCGGGACGGTGTGTTATTCATCAATCCAGGTTCAATCCGGATGCCACGTCATCGACCAGACAAGACGTATGCGATTCTTGAAGTGGATCAAAACCGTTATTCTGTCGATTTTCTTAATGTGAACGGTGACCCGGTAAATGCCCTTCATCTGGACGGAACATTTTTGTAATAAAATAATTGCAATGTTTGTAATGTGATTGACACGAAAGAATTGTTCTAGTATAGTTTATTCGTGTTGACACGTCCCAATAGCTCAGCAGGATAGAGCAACGGCCTTCTAAGCCGTCGGTCGGGGGTTCGAATCCCTCTTGGGACGCTATAATTAAAATAGAGACTGCCCTTACGAGGGTGGTCTCTTTTTTTTATTCCGATTTTCGATTATAATTAAGGTATCATGAACTCGAAAGGGATGAATGCTATGTGGAAGAAAGTTGGAGCAGTCCTTATGCTAAGTACGTTTCTTGCTGGATGTAGTGAGATTTCAAATACAGTCGATGATGCAAAACAACAAGTCAACGATGTAAAAAATAGTGTCGATTACGCTGGAGAACTTCAAGGAATTGCAAAAGATACGGCCCAAGTCACGTCAGATTTGTCGGCTTCCCTGAATGAGGCGGCTACGACAGCGCGTGAATCTGCGAACCCTGAACAGGCACTTGATCAACAAATCGAAAAGTTGAAGGAAAACGGAACGATTGATCAGTTCAATCAAGAACTGGATCAAATCGATCAACGACTAGCGGGACTTGAAAATCCGCCGCAAGAATTGCAAAATTTAAGTGCAAAACTCGAGCAGTACGTGAATCAATCGGAAGATATCGCTCGATTACTTGAAGCTGACGTCTCATTAGATACGTTGAATCGATTAGGAATCGAGCAGGCGGGACAACTTCAAGAAGCGATCACGAACTGGACGTCTTTACTCGATCCATTTACGAAATAAGAAGTTGAATATGAAGGAGTGCCGGAATATGGGGACATCGCGCTGGATGGAACATGAACTAGAAGTAGAACGAGCGCGGATTCTTCGTTTGCCCGCTTCTAAACAAGAACAATTGATTATGGAATTAGAGACTGACCAATTGACAGGAGAAGATGTCTTACACCGGCTCTATGTCATTCAACCACTCTTAATGCATGACCGTGAACGATTTGAAACAGTGGCAGAACGTTTTCTTGAAGTCGAGGGTGTCGAGCAAGTGCTCGCACTCTTTCTTTATGAACTCGGAGAACGTTATCCGATGAAACTCGCTTTGCGCTCGGCGTCACCGTATCTGCCTTATGGGCTCGCGCTTCGATTAGATGAAATCAAACAACAGATGCGTGTTCGCGAACAAAAGCCGGCAGTTCAAAACAACCCTGTTGCGCAGCGTGAGGTAACAGCAGCAACGGAATTGATGCATGTGTTGCGACACGGCAGTTGGGTCGAACAAATGCGCCAATTGACCGGTGTGGAATTCGAACGGACATCTGAGCTCATTGCATACATCACACAAAAATACCTTCAGGCGCAAGAGACAGCACATCAAAGTCTACTCGTCATTGATCAGTTATTAGGAGGCTTGCTTGATCACGTGCCATATCCGGTAAGCATTCATGTGCCACACTTAGATGTAGACTGGACGATCTCGTCACGCGAAGAGTTAGAAGAAATCCTGCTGGTACATCAACAGGAGCAACAAGCGTTACTGGCATCGATGCATACGTTAGAGCGAATGGATCCGTTCCGAGCGTTGCTCGTCTTGCGATCGGATCAACTGATTCATCTTGAAGAACGAGAACGAATCGGATCAGACATGGAGAAGTGGCTCGCAGCATGCGAAGAACTCGCAGGTCTGACATTTGAACGTGAAGAACCCGAACGTATCCTCAGTCCGCTGGCGAAGCGGTTATATCGAGCGGCACATATCCTTTATCCGGAAGTCATTGCATTCGAGCAAATTTACTTCGATTGAGACATCAGGAAACGATTCGTTCAACAGTGGTAATCGTCAGAACGATTGTGCTATAATGTGACTTGTTGTACACACATGTACGCTAATTGACAATTTTGGAGGGACTCAGCATGACTGCAAAATGGGAAAAACAATCAGGTAGCCTCGGCGTCCTCACGTATGAAGCGCCTGCTGAAGCATTTGATAAAGCGGTAGACCAAGCGTTCAAGAAAGTCGTTAAGACTTTGAACACACCTGGTTTCCGTAAAGGAAAAATGCCACGCGCAATGTTCAACAAAATGTACGGTGAAGAAGCACTGTACCAAGATGCACTCGATATCCTTTACAAGGACACAATCGAAGGTGCAGTCGTCGAATCAGGAATCGAGCCAATCGCGCTTGAGAACATCGACGTTGAAACACTCGAAAAAGGCAAGCCAGTCGAATTCAAAATCACGTTCGTCATCGAGCCAGAAGCTACACTCGGTGAGTACAAAGGTCTTGAGTACACAGCAGTTGAAACGAACGTTACTGACGAAGACGTCGACGCTGAACTCAAAACATTGCAAGAACGCGGTGCAGAACTCGTCGTTAAAGAAGATGGCGTCATCGAGAATGGCGATACAGTCGTATTCGACTTCGCAGGTTTCGATGGGGAAAACCAATTCGACGGCGGAACTGCTGAGAACTACTCACTCGTCATCGGTTCTGGAAACTTCATTCCTGGATTCGAAGAGCAAATGGTCGGTTTAAAAACTGGCGAGCAAAAAGATCTTGAAGTGACATTCCCAGAGGAATACCACGAAGCATCACTCGCTGGAAAACCAGTTACATTCAAAGTAACGATCCACGAAGTCAAAGCACAAGAGCTCCCTGAATTGACAGATGAGTTCGCAAAAGAAATGGATGAAGAAGTTTCTTCACTCGACGAGTTGAAAACAAAAATCCGTACGCGTCTCGAAAACACACGCAAACAAGAAGCTGATGCTTCAATGCGCGATGAGTTAGTCGAAGCGGCTACGAAAAACGCGACAGTTGATCTTCCAGAAGTCATGGTCGAAAACGAAGTCGAGCGTATGGTTCAAGAGTTCACACAACGTATTCAATCACAAGGTATCGACCTCAACATGTACTTCCAGTTGACTGGAACGACAGAAGAGGCAATGCGTTCTGAAATGAAAGAGCAAGCGGAAGAGCGCGTTAAAGCACGTCTCGTCCTCAAGCAAATCGTTGCTGACGAAAAAATCGAAGTAACAGATGAGGAAACTCAAACTGAACTTCAATCAATGTCAGAACTCTACAACATCCCTGCAGATCAACTTGAAACGATGCTTGCACCACAAGGTGGTCTTGAAACGCTTAAAGGCGATCTTCAATTCCGTAAAGCTATCGATGTTCTCGTCGACAACGCAAAAGCAAAATAAGCCATTTCATGGTTTTCAATCGACTTCAAGCCCAATTTCTGGTCTTGGAGTCGATTTTTTTGTACGATAGGTCAAACAAGGACAAACAATCCTTGGTTCAGAACATCAAACTGTAAATCGTTCGTCCAGGATTTGAAAGACTTTCCTTGTTCATGCTACAATCATAAATAGTAAAACGTGAGACGGGATGCTACAGGCGTCCATACAATTTCCACGTTAAAGGGGTGGACCTTTATGTTTAAATTTAACGAAGAAAAAGGTCAGCTAAAATGTTCTTTCTGTGGAAAGACACAAGAACAAGTACGCAAACTTGTTGCTGGACCTGGCGTTTACATTTGCGACGAGTGTATCGAACTCTGCAATGAAATCGTAGAGGAAGAACTCGGTACTGAAGAAGAAGTCGAGCTGAAGAATGTTCCGAAACCGCATGAAATTCGTACGACACTTGACGATTATGTCATCGGTCAAGAGAAAGCGAAGAAATCGTTGTCTGTAGCGATGTACAATCACTACAAACGAATCAATGCTGGTGGTCGCGCAGATGATGTCGAGCTCTCAAAATCGAACATCGTCATGATTGGACCAACAGGTAGCGGTAAGACACTTCTTGCCCAAACGATGGCACGTATCTTGAACGTACCGTTTGCGATTGCAGATGCAACAAGTTTGACGGAAGCCGGTTATGTCGGTGAAGACGTCGAGAACATCCTGTTGAAACTCATCCAAGCAGCGGATTACGATGTTGAGAAGGCTGAAAAAGGCATCATCTACATTGATGAAATCGATAAGATTGCTCGTAAATCAGAAAACCCGTCGATTACACGTGACGTTTCTGGTGAGGGTGTCCAACAAGCCTTGCTGAAGATTTTGGAAGGAACGGTTGCGAGTGTACCGCCACAAGGTGGACGGAAACACCCACATCAAGAATTCATCCAAATCGATACGACGAACATCTTGTTCATCGTTGGTGGCGCATTCGATGGTATCGATCAGTCGATCAAACGTCGTCTTGGTAAAAAAGTCATCGGATTCGGAAACGATTCAGAAAACCGTAACCTTACACAAAAAGAAATTCTGGCAGCTGCATTACCAGAAGATCTTCAAAAGTTCGGTTTGATTCCAGAGTTCATCGGTCGTTTGCCGGTCATGGCGACGCTCGAGCCACTTGATGAAGAGGCACTCGTTCAAATCTTGACGAAACCGAAAAACGCCCTCGTGAAACAATATAAGAAAATGCTTCAACTTGATGATGTCGAACTCGACTTCACGGAAGATGCACTTCTTGAGATTGCAAAACTTGCAATCGAACGTAAAACAGGTGCACGTGGTCTTCGTTCCATCATCGAAGAAACTATGCTTGATATCATGTTCGAAATCCCATCGCGTGAAGACATCGCGAAAGTCATCATTACAGCAGAAACGTTGACTGGTAAACGCGGTCCAACGCTTGAGTTGAAAGATGGTACAATTGAACATGGGAAAGAAAAAGAAACGGCGTAACACCGTGACAAATCGGCTCGGAGGCTACTTGTACGCCTTTCCGAGTCTTTTTGTTTAGGAGGAATTCGAATGAAGAAAAAACAATATCCACTTTTACCGTTACGCGGTGTCGTCGCGTATCCATTGATCGGATTGACGATCGATGTCGGGCGTCCGGTATCCTTGAAAGCCTTACTTGCATCAAAGGAACACGAAATCGATCTCGTCGTCGTCACACAACGTGATCCAGAAGCAGAGCCGTCTGTCGACGGGTTGCATCAGGTTGGTACGCTCGTTCAAATCGCGAAGATGAGTGAACTCGGGAATGATACGGTCCGTGTCCGCGTCATCGGGAAGGAACGCGTCCGGATTGAAAACGTCGAGGAGACGGACGAGGGTTATCAAGCTGTCATCGAACCAATCGAGAAGATGGACATCAAAGGAGCGAAACAAGAAGCGCTCGTTCGTCTCATCAAAGAACAGTTTGGTCAACTCGTCTCCCGGATTAAAGGAATCGGAACCGATGAACGTCGCCGGTTCGAGACATACGAACGCCTCGATTCATTGACGGACTATATCACGTCGAAGCTACCAATCGATATTTCGAAGAAGCAGGAGTTTCTCGAACAACAGGATCCGGTCGAACGAGGATTGATGTTGCTTGATGTCATGAAACACGAATATGAAGTCGTCGAACTCGAACGTGAGATGCGTGAACGGACGAAGAAGACGATTGAACAATCGCAACGCGAGTATTACTTGCGGGAACAATTGAAGACGATTCAACAAGAACTCGGTGGCGAGTCGGCTTCTGTTGAAAGCGATGCGACGAAATACCGGGAGCAGCTTGCGATGCTTGATTTACCAGAAACGACGGTTGCGAACGTCGAGAAGGAAATCAGTCGTTTAGCGGTCGTACCGGCGACGAGTCCCGAACATGGGGTCATTCGCAACTATCTCGAATGGTTCTTCTCATTGCCGTGGAATGAAGCAACCGATGATTTCTTGAACGTCTCAGCTGCTTCGGAACAGCTTGAAAAGGACCATTACGGTCTAGAGAAGGTCAAAGAACGAATCCTTGAGTATCTTGCCGTTCGTCAATTGACCGACTCATTGCGTGGACCGATTCTTTGTCTTTCTGGTCCTCCAGGAGTCGGGAAAACGTCGCTTGCCCGTTCGATTGCTACAGCACTTGAGCGGAAGTTCGTCCGTGTCTCACTTGGTGGCGTGCGCGACGAAGCGGAAATCCGTGGACATCGCCGGACGTATATCGGTGCGATGCCAGGACGGATCATTCGCGGTTTAAAACAAGCAGGAACGAACAACCCGGTCTTCCTGCTCGATGAGATCGATAAGATGTCAAATGACTTCCGTGGTGATCCGTCGTCCGCGATGCTCGAAGTTCTTGATCCGGAACAAAACAACAGCTTCTCCGATCACTATATCGAAGAACCGTTCGATTTATCGAATGTCCTGTTCATCGCGACAGCGAACGATGTCTCAAACATCCCCGGACCGTTGCTTGACCGGATGGAACTGATTCAAATCGGTGGCTATACGGAACAAGAGAAGACGGAGATCGCTGTTCGTCATCTCTTATCGAAGCAACTGGCTGAACACGGTCTGAAAAAGAGTCAATTGACGGTCAAAGCAGACGCGCTAGAAGAAGTCGTCCGTCGTTATACGCGAGAAGCCGGTGTTCGGAATCTCGAACGTGTCCTCGGCTCACTTTGCCGGAAAGCAGCGAAACAAATCGCGATGGGGGAGAAGAAACGGGTGACGGTGACGAAGCGTAATCTGGACGATTTCCTAGGCAAACCGATTTACCGCTATGGTCAAGGCGAGCTCGAAGATATGATTGGCGCGGTGACTGGTTTAGCGTATACTGCTTTTGGGGGCGATACGTTGACGATCGAAGTCAGCCTTGCTCCGGGTAAAGGGAAATTGCAGTTAACCGGGAAACTCGGTGATGTCATGCAAGAGTCGGCTCAGACCGCCTACAGCTTCGTCCGAGCGAATGCGACGTCGCTTGGCATCGAACCGAACTTCTACGAAACGCAAGACATCCACATCCACGTTCCTGAGGGTGCCGTACCAAAAGATGGTCCATCTGCTGGGATCACACTCGCGACAGCATTGATTTCCGCTTTAACAAAACGTCCGGTTCGCCGAGACGTCGGAATGACGGGTGAAATCACGTTGCGTGGACGTGTCTTACCAATCGGTGGACTAAAGGAGAAGTCACTCGCAGCACACCGTGCGGGCTTGACGACCGTTCTGCTGCCGCAAGACAATACGCGGGACATCGATGATATCCCGGAAAGCGTCCGCGCAGGAATGGAATTCATTCCGGTCGCGACGATGGAGCAAGTGCTCGAACATGCATTAAAAGGAGAGTAACATGAAAATTTATAAAGCTGATTTTATTACGAGTGGCGTCAATCCGGAACATTATCCGGAGCCATTGTTGCCAGAAGTGGCACTCGCAGGGCGATCAAACGTCGGAAAGTCCTCTTTCATCAATAAACTGGTCCAGCGTAAAGCACTCGCGCGGACATCTTCGAAACCAGGTAAAACGCAAACCTTGAACTTCTTCAACATCAATGATGAAGTCATGTTCGTCGATGTACCGGGTTACGGATATGCGAAAGTTTCGAAGACGGAGCGTGAAGCGTGGGGCAAGATGATGGAGAAGTACTTCACACAACGCGAAATCCTTAAAGGTGTCGTACAGCTCGTTGACATCCGACACGATCCGTCTGCGGATGATGTGACGATGTATGATTTCTTGAAGTATTACGATCTACCGGTCATCGTCGTTGCGACAAAACTCGATAAAATCAAGAAGAGTCAACGTGATAAACATATCGCTGCGATTAAACGTAAGTTGCAATTTGATGGTCAAGATACATTGATTCCTTTCTCGTCCGAGACAGGAGAGGGCGTCGATGCAGCGTGGGAAGCGATTTATCGCTTATTGTAAAGATTAAAGCCTACGAAATCTGCAGGATTTCGTAGGCTTTTTTACTTTCTATACATAAAAAGTGCTTTGTGAAAAATCTATTATTTCGTAATATAGTGTGTAAGAATAGCTATAATGACTATGTAATAAATGGGAGTGTGAATGGTTTGGATTTGCTTCGAAACAAATGGTTTAAGGCATTAATCTGGGTATTAGTGATTTTTCTCGTTATCTGGGTCGGTACAAAGATCTCATTTTTATTCCAGCCGATTAAAGTCATGCTGGCATTGATCTTCCCGCCGCTGATCATTGCGGGGATTTTCTATTATTTCACGCTCGGTATCGTAGATGCATTGCAAAAACGCGTCAAGAAACGTGGTCTTGCCGTGTTGATCGTCTTGCTTGGTTTCATCACGGTTCTGACGATTGCTGTCGCTTCGATCGGACCAATTTTAGTCGAGCAGGTGACGGATTTTGCGACAAGCATTCCGACGCTCGTCATCGAATTACGCGATCAGACGTTAAACTTACGCGATCAATTGATGGACAATCGTTTCATCTCGACATGGGTTCACGAGAATACGGACTTATTTGACAAGTGGACGAATGAAGCGACGTCGTATATCGGTACAGTCTTTAAGTCTGTCTCGACGTCTGTCGGAACGATTTTCGGTGTCATCTCTTCGACCGTCTTAATCATTGTCTTAGTGCCGTTCATCTTAGTTTATATGTTGCTTGACGGCTATAAGTTTCCGGATTCCGTCGTGAAGCTGTTGCCGAAAAGCTATGAAACAGAAACGCGTAAAATCTTGCACGATATGCACGTGACAGTGAAGCATTATGTCAATGGACAGGTTATCGTCTCAATCTGTGTCGGTCTCATGTCATTGATTGGCTTCTTCATCTCAGATATTCAATATGCGTTACTGCTTGCCTTATTCTGTACGGTCACGAACATCATTCCGTATCTTGGACCTTACATCGGTGCTGTACCGGCGGTCATCGTCGGGTTCATCGATGATCCGATCAAAGCCGTCTATGCGATCGTCACGATCGTCGTCGCGCAGCAAATTGAGTCGAACTTGATTTCTCCTTATGTCCAAGGGAAAACACTCAAGGTTCATCCGCTGACGATCATCATCGTCTTGCTCGTTGCTGGGAAAATCGGTGGAATCATTGGTGTCATCCTAGCAGTTCCGACCTATGCGGTCACAAAAGTCGTCATTCAAAATATCGCTCGGATCTATCGTTTACGTCAGCAACGTCTCGACGTACCGGACGTGACGGTATCACCTGAATCCTTGAAGTAAAGTGTAACCCTCTGACCTTTTTAGGAGCAGAGGGTTTGTGATTTTCATGAGAGAGGGATAAGGTAGAAGAAGAGAAAAAATGAAGAAGATTTCACAACTTCGACTCATTTTAGTTTATAAATTGATTGGAATCTTTTTTATAATGGTTATAATGTAGGATAGAGAACGAAAAGATAGATCGGAACGAAATCTTTGGACGTAAGGGGTAGAGCGCATGCATATCGTAGTGGTCGGCTTGAATAACAAAACAGCGCCTGTATCAATACGCGAACAAGTCTCATTTGGGGAGCATGAGATGAAGGGAGCGGTCGTCGCATTGCGCGATGAAAAAAGTATTTTTGAAAGTGTCATCGTCTCGACATGTAATCGGACGGAACTGTACGTCGTGACGGATCAGCCACATACAGGACGGTATTATACGAAACGTTTCCTTGCAAACTGGTTCGGTTTGACGATGGAGGAACTGGAGCCGTATCTCTTCATTCATGAAGGGTTCGATGCGATGAAGCATCTGTTCCGCGTGACAAGTGGGCTTGATTCGATGATCGTCGGTGAAACGCAGATTCTTGGTCAAGTCAAGACAAGCTTCTTCATGGCGCAAAAGCTTGAAACGACAGGAACGGTCTTCAATAAACTTTTCAAAGAAGCGGTCACGCTCGCCAAACGGGCTCACGCAGAAACTGGAATCGGTGAAAATGCCGTTTCTGTCAGTGCTGCTGCTGTCACGCTTGCCGAACAGTTACTCGGATCGCTTGAAGATAAATCAATCGTCGTCATCGGTGCGGGAGAAACCGGCGAATTGACGACGCTTAACCTATATGAAGCAGGGGCACGTGATATCACGGTCTTTAACCGGACGTTAGCTAAAGCAGAAGAGGTCGCGAATCGGTTCGAAGGATCGGCACATTCGATTAACGAGATGCAGTGCGGTTTGCTTCGGGCAGACATCGTCATCTCTTCAACGGGTGCCAAACGTGCCATCATCAAACGCGAAGACATCGCGGCAGCACAGCTGTTCCGGCACGATCGTCCATTCCTGTTGATCGATATCGCCGTACCACGCGACATCGAACCGACCGTCGGTGACTTGCCAGGTGTTCATTTGTATGATGTCGATGATCTGACATCGATCGTCCAACAAAATATGGCGGAACGAATGAAGGAAGCGGCGAAGATCGAACAACGGATTGAAGCGGCAATCGCTGAGTTCGAAGGTTGGATGACGACACTTGGTGTCGTACCGATCATCACGGAATTACGAGACCAGGCGTTACGCATTCAACAAGAAACGATGCAAAGCTTGGAACGGAAATTACCGGAGATGTCGAAACGTGAAAAAACCGTCATTGGCAAACACATGAAATCAATCATCAACCAGTTGTTGCGTGAACCGTTATCTTATATTAAAGATGCGGCAGCGAAGCCAGATGCCGATGAACGGATTGTGCAGTTCATGGATACGTTTGCATTAAACGAAGACTTGTTCGAAGGGCTCGAAGATGACGTCATGACATCAGAAGAGACGGCACCTTCCGCAAAAGCTGTGAACCGGTGAACAAAGCACGATTTGTGTTACAATAGAAAATGCATGGGGCGGACTTGTGCCGCCCCTTTATCATTGTACAGGGGGATTTTAGCATGCGAAAAATCATTGTTGGATCGCGAAGCTCGAAGCTAGCGATGACACAGACGAAATGGGTCATTGACCAGTTGAAACAAGCCGGCGCGCCGTATGAATTCGAAATCAAGAACATCATCACAAAAGGGGACCGCATTTTGGATGTGACGCTCTCGAAAGTCGGCGGTAAAGGATTATTCGTAAAAGAGATCGAGCAACAGATGATTGACGAAGAAATCGATTTTGCCGTTCACAGCATGAAGGATCTACCTTCTGAATTACCGGATGGTCTCATCATCGGTGCCACACCAGCACGTGTCGATGCGCGTGATGCCTTGATCACGAAAACAGGCGAAGGTCTTGCTTCCTTGCCAGAAGGTGCAGTTGTCGGCACGAGTAGCTTACGTCGTGGGTCGCAATTGCTAAAACTCCGCCCTGATTTAAAAATCGAATCGATTCGCGGAAACATCGACACACGACTCGATAAATTAAAGAATGGTCCGTTTGACGGAATTTTGCTCGCAGCAGCTGGTCTACAACGGATGGGTTGGTCTGAAGACGTCGTCTCGGAATATCTCTCGACAGATGACATGATTCCAGCCGTCGGTCAAGGAATCCTCGGTATCGAATGTCGCGAACATGACCAAGAAGTACGTGACCTTCTGCACCTGATCCATGATCAGATGACGGAAAAAGTAGCTTACGCCGAGCGCGCTTTCTTAGCAGCGATCGAAGGTAGCTGTCACGTTCCGGTCGGTGGATTCGCAACGATCAACGAAGACATGTCAACGACACTCGTCGGATTCATTGGATCCGTCGATGGAGAGCAAATCCTACTCGAGCGCGAATCAGGTCTAGACCCGATGCAACTCGGTCAAGATGTTGCCGAACGTCTGCTTGCTTCGGGCGGTCGCGAGATTCTCGCGACACTTCCGGATGACTTGTAAGCAGGTACTCTTCACGGGCAGCCGACCACCGACGACCGAGCAGATGGCGCGACTGCGCGCCGTCGCGATCGAGTCAGTGCACTATCCTGTCATTGAAACGCGACCGGTTTCGTTTACATTGCCGAAGGGAATTGATTGGCTCATCGTGACGAGTCCGAATGGTGTCCACCGGATTGCTGATGCGTTGCCTGAATTAGCAGCAACACGTATCGCGGTCGTCGGACGAAAGACGGCAGATGCACTTGCGAAGTACGGTCGAACAGCCGACTTCTGTCCGTCGACCTTTACAGGAGACGCACTCGTCGCAGAACTCGGACCATACTTGTCTGAGGGAAATCATATCGTCTTCGCGCGAGGGAACCGATCGCGGCAAGCGCCGGTCGATCAGTTACGAAACCTGAATCGGTATACGATCGAAGATATCATCACGTATGAAACTGTCACCCGTCGGCTACCTGAAGCACTTATCAGAACTGCCACCTATATTGGACTGCAGAGTCCTTCCGCTGTCGAAGCGATTGCTCCACTATCCCCGCAGACGACGTTCATCGTCATTGGGACGATCACGGAGCAAGCAGCAAAAGCAGCCGGACTTCAACCGATCCATGTCGCCCGTGAATTCACGGTGGACGGCATGATTGATCGTATCATTGAGGAGGAATCAGCATGAACACATTAGAATACGCACGACACCGTCGTTTGCGCCATACCGCATCACTCCGGTCACTCGTTCGCGAGAACCAGTTGCATAAATCAGATTTGATTTATCCGATCTTCGTCGCTGAAGGCGAAGATATTAAACGCGAAGTCAGCTCGATGCCTGGCGTCTTCAACTTATCACTTGATCATCTGACGGCTGAGATTGAAGAAGTCGTCGCACTCGGAATCGAATCTGTCATCTTATTCGGTGTCCCGCATGACCACTTGAAAGACGAGCAAGGGTCAGGTGCGTTTCACGATCACGGGATCGTTCAAGAAGCGACACGTCTCGTCAAGAAGGTTGCCCCGCAGCTAACGGTCATCGCCGACACATGCTTATGTGAATATACGTCGACAGGTCATTGTGGAATCGTCGCCGACGGTACGGTCGATAATGATGCGTCACTACCGCTTCACGTCAAGACAGCAATCTCCCAAGCCCGAGCAGGTGCCGACGTCATCGCGCCATCATCGATGATGGACGGATTCGTCGCAGCGATTCGTCAAGGATTAGACGAGAACGGCTTCAGCCACATTCCGGTCATGAGCTACGGTGTTAAATATGCGTCTGCTTATTACGGTCCATTCCGTGATGCAGCAAATTCGGCACCGGGAGAAGGCGACCGGAAAGGTTATCAAATGGATCCAGCAAACCGTCGCGAAGCGTTCCGCGAAGCAACAGCGGACGTTGATCAAGGAGCTGACTTCATGATCGTCAAACCTGCGCTTGCGTTCATGGATATCATTCGTGATGTGCGCGAGCGAATCGATTTACCGATCGTCGCGTATAACGTATCGGGTGAGTATGCGATGGTCAAAGCCGCAGCCTTGAACGGCTGGATCGACGAAGAACGAATCGTCCTTGAGACGATGCTTGGCTTTAAACGAGCAGGCGCTGATTTAATCATCACCTATTTCGCAAAAGACATTTGTCGTTACCTGGAGGGGTCGAAATGAGCTTAATTAACCAGAACTCAAAATCAAAAGAAGCATTCGAGCGGGCACTCCCGCTCATGCCGGGTGGTGTCAACAGCCCGGTCCGTGCTTATAAATCAGTCGGGATGACACCGATTTTCGCAGATCATGCAAAAGGATCGAAGCTCTATGACATCGACGGAAAAGAGTATATCGATTACGTCTTGTCATGGGGACCGATGATTCTCGGTCATGCCGATCCAATCGTCACGTCAGCGATCCAAGAACAAGCAACACGTGGCTGGAGCTACGGGACACCAACGGAAATCGAATCAGCGATGGCGGAAGTCGTCATCAGTCGGGTGCCGTCGGTCGAAGTCGTCCGGATGGTCAACTCAGGGACAGAAGCGACGATGGCAGCGCTTCGTCTTGCACGCGGCTACACAGGTCGGACGAAAATCCTCAAGTTCGAAGGCTGTTACCATGGTCACGGTGACTCGCTCTTGATCAAAGCAGGTTCAGGTGTCGCGACACTCGGATTACCAGATTCACCAGGCGTTCCGGCGCAAATCGCGAGCATGACGCTGACAGTTCCGTACAACGACTTGGACGCTGTCCGAATCGCGTTTGAAAAACACGGCGACGATATCGCCGGTGTCATCGTCGAACCGGCTGCTGGGAACATGGGCTTCGTGCCACCAGAACCGGGATTCCTCGAAGGCTTACGGGAAATCACGTCGGAAAACGGTGCCTTATTGATCTTTGACGAAGTCATGACTGGTTTCCGTGTCGGATTCCACTGTGCCCAAGGACATTTCGGTGTCACACCGGACATCACGTGTCTCGGTAAAGTCATCGGCGGCGGAATGCCAGTTGGTGCTTACGGCGGACGTCGCGACATCATGGAACAGATTGCACCACAAGGTCCAATCTATCAAGCGGGTACGTTATCCGGGAACCCACTCGCGATGGCAGCTGGTCTAGCGACACTGACACAATTGAAACCAGAACACTATGAAGAGTTCGACCGGAAAGCAAGCCGTCTGTCAGAAGGCTACCTGAACGCTGCAGCGAAATACAACATTCCGCTGACGACGAACCGCGCAGGTGCGATGTTCGGTGTCTTCTTTACGGATGAACGCGTCACGAACTTCGAAAAAGCGAAAACATCGAACCTTGAGATGTTCCGTTCGTATTATCAAAAGATGGCGGCGCGTGGTGTCTTCTTACCACCGTCACAATTCGAAGGTCTCTTCCTGTCGATCGCTCATACGGACGAAGACATCGAACGGACGATTGAAGCCGTCGAATTGACGTTCCAAGAACTCCAAGTTGAATTTGGTCGTTAAGCAGTTCTTGACGATTGCTTGAAGTCTCGGCTAAAATGAGTAAAGAAGAAAATGGCAACAGCGATGACGGGAAGAGTAGTCCTGTATTCGTACCGGCGTAGAGAACACATCCTTGGCTGAAAGATGTGACGGGCGAACAGGAGGAAGGTCACCCCACGAGCTGGTATCGTGAGTCTTACGAGCGATATCCGTCCTCCACACGTTACGTGGCTCGAGGGCATCCGATTTTGGATGAACTAAGGTGGTACCGCGGAAAAAAGCAACGGCTTTCTTTCGTCCTTAGCATAGGACGAGAGAAGCCGTTTTTATTATGGACAAAAAGGGAGCGATCAGGATGCAGGAATTATCAATGCCAACGAAGTATGATCCGCAGGCAACGGAAGAAAAATGGTACGACTTTTGGGAGAAAGGTGACTATTTCAAAGCCGATCAGGATCCAGAAAAAGAGCCGTACACGATCGTCATTCCACCACCGAACGTCACAGGTAAATTGCACCTTGGTCACGCGTGGGACACAACGTTACAAGACATGCTGACACGGATGAAGCGGATGCAAGGATTCGACGTTCTTTACCTACCAGGAATGGACCATGCCGGTATCGCGACGCAAGCAAAAGTCGAACAAAAACTGCGGGCAGAAGGACAATCACGTCTTGAAATGGGGCGCGAGAAATTCCTCGAGCAATCATGGGCATGGAAAGAAGAGTACGCGTCAACGATCCGTGCACAATGGGCAAAACTCGGTCTTGGACTCGACTATTCACGGGAGCGCTTCACGCTTGACGAAGGATTGTCAGAAGCGGTTCAAGAAGTCTTCGTGAAACTTTACGAAAAAGGCTTAATCTACCGCGGCGAATACATCGTTAACTGGGACCCAGCGACGAAAACAGCGATCTCGGATATCGAAGTCATCTACAAGGATATCGAAGGTGCGTTCTATCACTTCAGCTATCCACTAACGGACGGTTCAGGTCACGTTGAACTAGCGACGACACGTCCTGAGACGATGCTCGGTGATACAGCGATCGCCGTGAACCCGAAGGATGAGCGTTATGCTCACCTCGTCGGAAAAACAATCACGTTACCAATCGTTGGTCGCGAGATTCCGATTGTTGCCGATGACTATGTCGACATGGAGTTCGGTACAGGTGTCGTTAAGATCACACCAGCGCACGACCCGAACGACTTCGAAGTCGGTAACCGTCACGAGTTACCTCGTGTCCTCGTCATGAATGAAGATGGAACGATGAACGAGAACGCAGGGAAATACGAAGGCATGGATCGTTTCGAATGCCGGAAACAAATCGTTGAAGATTTAAAAGCAGAAGGTGTTCTAATCAAAATCGAACCACACTTGCACTCTGTCGGTCACTCGGAGCGTTCAGACGCGATCGTTGAGCCGTATCTCTCACTCCAATGGTTCGTTAAAATGGAACCACTCGCGCAAAAAGCACTTGAGGAGCAACAAGGACCAGACAAGGTCAACTTCGTTCCACAACGCTTTGAGAACACGTATGTGCGCTGGATGGAAAACATCCGTGACTGGTGTGTCAGCCGTCAACTCTGGTGGGGACACCGGATTCCGGCTTGGTACCATAAAGAAACAGGCGAAGTATACGTTGGCAAGGAAGCACCAGCCGATATCGAGAACTGGGAGCAAGACAACGATGTTCTCGACACGTGGTTCTCGTCAGCGCTTTGGCCGTTCTCAACAATGGGTTGGCCGAACAAAGACGCAGCGGATTATCAAAAATATTTCCCGACGTCGACACTCGTCACAGGTTATGACATCATCGCTTTCTGGGTATCACGGATGATCTTCCAATCGTATGAATTTACAGGACAACGTCCATTCCAAGACGTCTTGATCCACGGATTGATTCGTGATTCGGAAGGACGCAAGATGTCGAAATCACTCGGGAACGGAATCGACCCGATGGATGTCATCGAGAAGTATGGTGCCGATTCTCTTCGTTGGTTCTTAACGACAGGATCAACACCAGGCAACGACCTCCGCTTCTACTGGGAAAAGATCGAAGCGACATGGAATTTCTCGAACAAATTGTGGAACGCAAGCCGTTTTGCCTTAATGAACATGGATGGTCTAACGTTTGATCAGATCGATTTGACAGGCGAGAAGTCACTCGCAGATAAATGGATCCTGACACGCCTACAGACGACGATTGACGACGTAACGCGTTTATCTGACAAATACGAGTTTGGTGAAGCGGGACGTATTCTCTATCACTTCATTTGGGAAGACTTCTGTAACTGGTACATCGAGATGGCGAAGTTACCGCTCAACGGGGAAGATGAAGCAGCAAAACAGACGACGCGTTCGGTTCTTGCCTATACGCTCGATCGGATCATGCGTCTGATGCACCCGTTCATGCCGTTCATCACGGAAGAGATCTGGCAACACTTACCGCATGAAGGCGAGACGATCACACGTGCTGCATGGCCAACACGTGAAGCGTCACTCGACTTCCCGGAAGCCGTTCCAGCATTCGAAGCGGTTCAGAACGTCATCCGTTCGGTTCGTAACATCCGCGCGGAAGTGAACGCACCGATGTCGAAACAGATCCAACTGTTCATCTCGACGAATGACGCACGTGTTCAAGACGACCTGTCGTCAAACAGCTCGTACTTGCAAAAGTTCACGAACGCGTCTGAACTCCGGATTGAAGAGCAGATGCCAGCACCAGAAAAAGCGATGAGTGCGATCGTAACGGGAGCAGAATTGTTCATCCCACTCGCGGACTTGATCAACATCGAGGAAGAAATCGCGCGCTTGAATAAAGAACTCGTCAAGTATACGAAAGAAGTCGAACGGGTCGAGAAAAAACTCAACAACCCTGGCTTCGTTGGCAAAGCACCGGCACATGTCATTGATGAAGAAAAGGCGAAGGCACTTGATTATACGGAAAAACGTCAAGCTGTCGAAGCACGCATCAACGAACTCTCACACTAATTACAGCAGTGGCTCAAGTTTCCTTGAGCCACTTTTTTTAAAGGAGCGAACAACATGAGGACGCGAGAAGATGTATTGGATTGGTTATCGAGCTTACTAGCATTTGGCGTCAAACCAGGTCTTGAACGGATGCAGGCGATGTTACTGGAATTACAGATTGACCCGGACGCGATTCCGACGATTCATGTCGCTGGCACGAACGGGAAAGGATCGACGGTTGCGTTCTTACGTGAGATGGGAATTGCGGAAGGATTACGCATCGGGACGTTCACGTCGCCGTATATCATTCAGTTCGAGGAACGGATTATGTTGAACGGGGTACCGATCGCAGAAGATGATCTCGTCGCCGCTGCGATCGCTGTTCAAGCTGCCATCCAGCATATCGATCCGGCACTCGGTACGGTCACTGAGTTCGAGGCATTAACGGGACTTGCTTTCTATTATTTTAATCAGATTCGTCCCGATTTCGTCATTTATGAAGTCGGACTCGGTGGATTGTATGATTCGACGAACGTCTTCAAGAAGCCGGTCGCAGCGATCATCACGTCGATCGGGCACGATCATCAAGCGATTCTCGGAGATACGCTCCAAGAGATTGCTTTACAGAAGTTCGGGATCATCAAACAAGGGACACCGGTCATTGCCGGAAAACTGCAGGAAGAGCTGACGGTACCTTTAATGGCGTATTGCGGTGACCGAAATGCGACGTTGAAATGGAGTCAGGAAGCAATCATCCGTTACCGTCTGAAAGAGACAGGTACCTGGGCGACATATGATGGGATTCCGGAGACACGTCTTGGTCTAGAAGGTCACCATCAAGTCCATAATGCGGCGAATGCCGTCGTCTGTGCGCGGCGACTCGGGTGGTCGAAAGCGGCGATCCGAAAAGGACTACGGGAAGCAAAACATCCGGGACGGTTTGAGATCATCTCACGCAAACCACGAATCATTCTCGATGGTGCCCATAACCCGGAAGGCATCACGGCACTTGTGGAACGGTTAAAAGAGGAATCAAAACCGGTAACGTTACTTTGTTCGATTTTGCGTGACAAAGACCGGACGGCGATGCTAACGCAGTTACGTAGCATTACACCGGATATTTACGAGACGACATTTGATTTCCCGCGAGCGCGGACACTCGATGAGTTAAAACAAGACAGCGCCAATGTAACGACGATTGAAGCGTTCTTCGATCAATTAGAGATGGACCGGACATACGTCGTGACGGGATCACTCTATTTCATCAGTGAAGTGCGTCAAATGTACACAAACTCTTTTACAAAATAGGGAAAATGCGATTTCGCTCGTTATAATGAAATTGGGGAAGTATAGTCCCGGATTTCAAAGACATGATGAGGAGACGATGAGCGATGAGACAGTGGGTCCGTTTGTTAGTAGCAAGCTTACTGATTTTTTCAAGCTTTACGTATATACATGAACCGCATTCAAAAGCGGCGACAGGCGAGAAGTTTAAGATTTTAGAGATTCGTGATGATTGGTCGGCGACGAACCGGATTGATCCGGGAACGACAATCACGTCGTTATCATTGTTAAAAGAGTTGAATACCAGTCAATACGAAATCAAGATGATGACGGTCAAAGAGTTGAATGCGTCTCGTTTCTCACTTGATGGTGCATTTGATGCGATCGTCTTTGATCCATCTATTTTTACAGGAACAGACCGTTATTCGATTACAGTATCTGATTCGAAATCCAAACAGCATAATACCAGTAACATCGAAAATGATATTACGAAGTTAAAAGCGAATGAAATTTTGAAGAATTACATTCAAAAAGGATTACCAGTCTTTTTACACGCTGATGTGTTAACACATGCAACGAGTAATTTCACTTCGATTTTTAAGCCAAGCATGACGTCTGGTGCTGCGATTGCCTATACGGATTCAAAACAGGTCGTCTCCCGATTACAATCCGAAAAAATTGAACGACCTCGTTTAAGCAAAGTAGCGGTTTCGCAGGCTGGTCAATCGTTAACATCGGTGGATAAAGCAGCACCGGCTTCACCAGATAAACCAATTGATTTTAATTTTACGCTTGATCAAACTACGGCTAATACACGCGTTCAATTGTATATTGATTTCAATAGTAATGACCAGTTTGAGGAATCCGAAAAGGTCGATGAAAAACCAGCGACGATTTCTGGCTCCTTGTCCTATCAATTTGATGCACCGAGTTATACAGGACCACGGAACTGGATGATTAAAGTCGTAAGTGAAGATGGACTTTCGGATTATAAGATCGGTAGCTTCTTAATGAAGGATCAGGTAGCCCAAGCGAAGATTTTACAAGTCACGCGTTCGGGATCAACCGGCTCTATTAATGGATTCATGTCGGGTACATTGTTGAAACAAGACGGATTATATGACTTTAATGTCGAAGTATTATCTGCAACAACATTCAACTCGGACTTTCAAAAGAAAAATTTAAATACAAATTATGACATGTTGATTTTCGGGTTTCAAGATTCATATGGTGCTGCTGCACTAAGCGATCCTGCATCGAATGCAATCCTTGATTTTACGAATACTGGTCAAGGATTGATGTTGACACACGACACGATTTTCAGACCAGCTCAAACCGATAAACCTGAATTATTCTGGGAAACGAAATTTGCTGATCTTGCTGGTCAAAAGAACTTTACGAATATGGGATACGGGGCGCAACGACCATCAGGGCAGGCAGTCAAACAAAATGCCGGAGTCATGACTTCTTATCCATTTGCTTTGGCAGATACAGTAGCGATAGCAACGACCCACAATCAATACTTCGGCTTGGATCTTGAGCAACCGGACCTTATTCCGTGGTATAACATCCGTGAAAAAGATCTGAATACCTCGAACCAGGCTGCAGGTCGAACGATTGGGGACGCACGCAACCACTACTATATGTACACAAAAGGGAACGTTACGTATTCTGGAGCAGGACACACAACAAAATTTGATCAACAACAAGAAAAAGAATTGTTCTCGAATACGATGTATCGTGCTTTCATCGGTGCGAACCACAAGCCATTAATCAAGAATATCTTGCCAACGGACAAATCGAGCTATCTTGAGAATGAGCCGTTGACGATCTCGTATCAAGTCAACGACTATGATCTGCAAGACCGTGAGCTAAAGACACGGATCTATATTGATAATGAGAAAGTCTTTGAAAACAATAAGTTGAAGAATAACTCGTTCGTCAGTCAATCCTTCGAATCAAAATTAAAAGGTAAAACAAGTGTTACGATTCGAATCGAAGCAGAGGATCAGCGGGGAGCTAAGGCAATCGAGACACGGACCGTTCAAGTTGTTCGACCTGCTGTTTCTGCTCCTTTCGTATTATCTCGTTCTATTGATCCGGCTACTATTCCTAATGGTGAGACGGCTGAAATTTCATATACCATTAAAACAACACCTATGAAGCAACAAGAAGCTATTGGGGAGAATGGCTATATCAAAGGGAAATTTTCTGTGACGATGGAAAATATACTGTTCAATGAAAAATTACCGAGTAATTTAGAAGTGGTTTCAACTAGTGGGTTAAAGGATGCTATTATTTCTGGACAGTCTATAAAAGGCTACGCACCAAACATTGAATACGATGAAGCACTTGACGGCATTTACCAAGGGCAGTGGGTAGCTAAACAATCAGAAATAACATTTAAAGTAAAAGTAAAAGCTAAAGAATCTGCGGGCATTTACACGCTCGATAAAAAAGATAATGTGCTAACATCAACTAAAAATGTCTATAAAAATGAAACAAATCGTTCAGATAAACTAACGACAGTAAATAATGATCCACAAGCATTTCCGACACTTGGCTACGCATTGACACCGGCATTTGCGACAAGTGCGAAGATTCCATCCGTCAAGATGGATATCACGACACCATCGTATAAAGTCTTGCCAGAAATTAATCCGACAGGTAGCCAATACGGAACGTTGAAATGGTCGATCGTCGATCCGACGATTGCCTCAATCGATGAAGCAGGAGTCATTAAACCGAAAAAAGTCGGTACGACACAAATCAAATTAGTCGTTCCTGTAGGTAATGGAAAAGAACTCACGACGACATCTGATCTCGTGATCAATGATGTATTTGGTGGACTGATTGTAAGAAACGTACCGGATACACTGTACGTTGGTGAAACGAAATCCATGACGGGACTCGCTTCGATGATTTCAGGAAACGAGACACCGATTCAATGGATCATCACGAATGATTCGCATGTCAAAACGAATGGTTTATCGAAAAACACATTAGATTTGACCGGGAAAACACCTGGAACGATCACAGTTAAAGCTGTCGTTCCGGCAGAAGCAGGAAGTTCGACATACCTTGCCCAGTCTACGACCTATACAATTCAAGTGAAGCTACCGGAACTTTCGGTCGCCCCAAGTAATCTTGAACTCTGGGTCGGATCAACACAAGATGTGACGGCAACGTTCAAACCGAATTACCCGTTACCATTTACGACGTCTACGTTGAGTAGTGCGATTGAACTGATACCAACAGCGAACGGTTATACGATTACAGGTAAGACCGGTACTCCAAATGGAGCTGTCGAAGCATTACTCACGTTGACGGATTTCCCAGATACGGTAGCAAAGACACTCGTTCGAGTCCGTGAGAACCCGACCAGCGTAACAGCTGATGATTTAATCATGACGATGAAGGATGAAAACAAACGACCACTCTTAGGGTGGTTCCCGGAAACGACGACTGAACGATTTTATCGGATGGAAGTGACGCAAGGGAAAGAGTACGTCAAAATCGATCCGACGGGCCAAGCGTTGCAACCGTTACGTCCTGGTGTGGCTCGCATTAAAGTCACTGTGCTAAAAGAAAATAAAGATGTGTTGGAAGTCTTGAAAAATGATAAGAAAACACCTTTGAGTACAACATTCAAGGTGACGATTGGTTCAGATTCAGGATCAACCGACTTGGATGGAGATGTATATTAAAAAGTGGGGAAGTTGGATATGAAACGAAAACGCATCGTTGTCATCCTTTTGATCGTGATTTTGACTGGAGTCGGAGTTACAAGTTACGTCATCCAATCGAATCGAAAAACTGAACTAGAACAGGCGTTACGTTCAGAAAAGCCTATGGAATTAGCATCCGCGTTAAAAAGTTCAGACATGTCTACATCGGAAAAAAATCGTTATATTGGTCGTTTTCAAGAGACGCTTGCATTTGAAAAGGCTGAATTGCTATTAGATTCTAAGACATCTCAAAATCAAATGAATTGGTTTTATGCGGCGCAGTTTGCTCCTCGGGATACAGTGGCTACTTGGCTAAAAAAGGGAGCAAAAGTGAATCAGTTAAATCAGAAGAAACAATCTGTTCTTCATGTGGCAACAAGTGTGAATCGTTCCAGTGATGCGTATGCTTTACTCGTCAAGCGCGCAACGTCTAAAGATTTAAATCGAATCGATGCGTACGGTCATACGCCTTTGTTTTATGCCACACTTGATCAAAATGAGACAGTCATCGAGTTACTTTTAGGGGCTGGTGCCAATCCGAACTTAGGAAAAGAACGTCCGATCTATGAGACAGTCAAACAAAATCGAAAAGATTTATTTGAATTGTTGAAACAGCACAAGGCAAAGGTAGAAACGAAACAAGTAAAGAAGATTGCAAAAATGTATCGTGCTACGACATTCTAAGCAATAACGAAGAGCCCCTCATCGAGTTGATGAGGGGCTCTTCTGATTACTGTTGAATACGTTTTGGTGTTTCGACATACATTTGGACAGAACGATTTAAAGGTAATAAGGAAGTTGGGTTTTTCAAAACGGTTGCATCATAGGCCATGCGTAATCGAGAAGCCTCAGCATCCGCAGATTTATTGGCAATCATGAGTCGTTCTAAATCCCTCACATTGGCAGGGAACTGATTCTCTGCTAAATCGAGTTTTCCACGATAGGCGTTTACTTCTAGTTTCCCTTTCGTAAAGATGCCACCACGTACGTTCATCGTCGACCCGACAGAGTAGATCGTATTGATTTGATCGTCATCGCTGTAAAGGAAAGCATTTAAGTCAGGCGTAGTCGTTCGGGGTGTTGAAAATTTATTCACCCGGTTGATGACGAGTGTTCCTTTACTGAGTAGAATTAACGTGTTTTGTTTCGTTGAGGAAGTGAGACCTTGAATATTCGCATCATCGAGACGACTTGTACCTGTCGTATAAATCGTTGTCGCAAAACCGACATTCCCTCGAACGAGGAGGTTACCTAGGACGACAAGCGGCCGTTTGATTTCTAACGGCTGATCAACGGAATTCAGTGAAGAAATTGTCAGATTCCCATTGATGATCAAAGGCTCGAGCGTCTCTTGTACTAAATCATCCGTCAATGTGATCGTATTATTTGTGTTCGGTGCCGGGCTAATCATCTGTCGTTTCGTATCAAGTGCCGTCAGAAACGGACCTGTTAAGACCGATTTTGGAATAGCCGAGTCCTTTAAGGAGGTAGTAATTTGTGTAATCGGTGTATTCACCGGCAGCTTTAAAAAGTCATTCAAAGCGTAGTTGAAGTCGAATGGAACAAGCGCTTCTTTCGTTGAGACGAGGTCCGTTGATCCTTTTGGATCAAAAATGCTACGGTCACAAGATAAATAATCTTCACATTGCAGCAAAGGTAGATTTTTTTCTTGGAACACCCGAATTTGACCAGCGACATAAGGAAGTGCTTGTGTATTTGTGAACGTCCCATTTTCATTATTGTATTTAAAATAAGGAGTAGCGGTTGCTTTTAAAGGATTTCGCGAGAAGATATTACCTTCGATGAAGGGCGCACCTTTGATAATGACTTGGTTATCCGAACCAAGCGTATAGTACAAGAAGCTTGGAATAGCAGACAGATACACGCGTTGGCGATATGTCTTGCGAATCACAGGCTGATCACCCTTTTGTTTCTCGACTGTTGCGGTTAAATCTAATGCTTTAACTCGGATATTCGAGGCGGTCTCGTTTACTTCGACCGAGACACTCGGGACGATGGATTTTAAAGGTAAGATGATTGAGCTATTCAAATTACTGAATAGTGCTTGTGAAGATGTCGTAGGTGAAGTGCCCGTCGTCTTGACGACGATTTGCTGTAATGCAGCAACGGCTTGATCCAAATCATTTTGAGTGGATGTCTCGACATCTATATCCGTTTCACGGATTTCAGTTAATCGTGTGGACTGTAGACTGATACCAATCGTGGCTATGGCAAGAACGGAAAGTACCGTTAGCGTGACGAGTACGAATAATAAGGTGTAGCCTTGTTCAGATTTACGCATGATTAGTTCCTTTCTGAATTAAAATCCAATCGTACTCGTGAAGGTCTGTACTTCTTCTTGATCAGTTGACTGGATTCGAGTCGTGATGGTCAAAATACCATGGATGACATAACGACCAGGATACGTACTTCCGGTGATCGTTTGATATTCAGGACTAGATAATGTGAAGGTTTGAAAAAGTTCGGATTGCTCATCGATTGATTGTGGCTCTGACGTATAGACGAGTTTATCGCCTTGTTGCTGTTCGGTCAGGAATGTATATGTAACAGGCTTCACGGTAGATGCGGATGCTGAAGCTTCTTCTGTTGCATTGAACGGTTGAAATCCACTAGCTCGTTCAAGTAATCCCGTCTCATTGTTTAGCGTAGGCAACGTTCTTTTATAAAAAGAGAGTGTTTTAGATTCATCGATGCGAATCGCATCAAAGCCACTGACCTCATTTAAAATGATACCGATCCGACTATCCGCTTCACTACGTAATTCACTAATGATACCAGTTGCTCGAAAACTTTTCGTTCCGGAAATGAATACCGTCAAGATGACAGCACTGAAAATAGAAGCAACGACGATTGAGACAAGTAGTTCGACGAGTGTGAATCCTTCACTTTGTTGTTGGAAAACTTTGGTTGAGCGTCGCATTCGTAATCGATCCTTTCAAAGTCGTAATCGGTTCAGTCGTTCCTTCTACATACACGTATACATAAAGATCGAGTAGATTCGGATTCACTTCACCTTCCATTTTATGAGGTGTCACACTGTACTTCACATCAAATGAAATATTGTTGATTTCAGGATCAGTAAAAATTGACGTACAAATAGCCGATACACCACAAGAAGGAGTGGCGGGTTCTGGAATCACATAATTTCCATTCAGATAAACGGCCTTCAGTGCTTCTTGAGATAATGAAACAAAAGAAAAGGCTTCATTCGTTGTCGCTTCAATCGCTTCTCGCTTTATGTAAGAAGTAGCATTTTTAGCTAAATAGTTCGCAAACGTCAATTCCGTGCTAGTGCGTGATGCTGAAAGAGATTGCGAAAAGATACTGATCAATGAGACAGAGATAATCGACAGAATCGTAATACTGACAAGGACCTCGATTAATGAAAATCCATCTTGTTTGTGTTGCATATGCTCACCTCTTCATTTCTATCGGAAAAAACATCAATTGGATGAAGTTCAAAAACCTACAGACATTCACAGTTAGAGAAAAGAATTGTCAGGATAGACTTATGTTTCATCATGATATTCATTATAATGGAAATACTAGGCACCTGAAATGATTAATTCATACAGAAAGGAAACAGATGATGCTCAATACAAAGCGTTTTGCTGTACATACACTTTTACTCGTCTTACTCGTGGTTTTGATTTATGTGCCATCTTTCGCCTTAATTTCCTTTACCGGAAAGGCGACTGAACAGACGACTTTTTCTGAAACGGCTAAAGTTGGATCTGTTCCTGTAAGCGGGATGAGTCGTAAAGAAGCTGAATCCGCAGTCCAAAAAGCGATTACGGAATGGTCCAAAAAAACACCGTTGACGACGGGTACTGGAGAAGAAACGTTACCGGTACCAACTGAATTGGTGACATTTGATTCTGAGGAATCTGTTAAAAAAGCGTCTCTGAAAACGGGAGGAGACTTAATTCTCTCAATCGATGACGAAATGCTACAAAGTTTTCTATCTACGCAACCTGTCAGCTATTCACAAGAACAAACGGAAGCGTTTAAAACATGGTTAACGAATACAAGCAAGACATTAGCTGAAGGGAATTTTGATCCTTCACAAACGTCAGAGTCGTCTGCTGAAGGTGAGGTCGTATCAAGTATCACGTTTTCAACACGTTCAGCAGCAGAAGAACAAATGATTACAGGCATGGCAAACGTCGAAATCAAGCCAGATCAATTAATGAATGTGAAAACGTATGGTATGGATCCAATCGCCGCTTCTTACGTTGGAAGTAAATTATACGAATTGTTCGCAAAAACACCATTTGAAATCGTGGAACGCATGCCACATGCGACACTCCCCGATGATATTACACTAGGTTACGATGTCAAAATTGACGAAAAAACAGATTTTGCTGTTCGCAATACGCAAGCATCAGTTTATCGCCTCGTCGCCACGCAAGAGGGAAGCGACGTGACGATTGAACTACGTGGAGCACCGATAAAAGAGGCAGTGACTGTCGTGTTGGAAGGAGAAAAGACAATTCCATTTAGAACCATTACTCGTTACTCAGCTACGCTTTCAGCCGGGACGACGAATGATACGCAAGCTGGCGAAGAAGGAAAATCGATTGAAGTCTACCGTGTAATGAAGACCACTAAAGGGGAACAGAAAAAACTTCTTTCCTTGGATTTTTATGCAGCGATTCCTGCTGTCATCACGAAAAGCAGTCAAGAAGAACAGGCTCCTGTCGTAGTTCCACCAACCGAAGAAACACCATCTGAAGAAACGGATTCAGAGACATCAACTGATCCGAATTCTGAAGATCCACAAACGGATGGAACAGTTGAAACGCCAGAGACACCTACTTCACCGGACAGCCCAGATTCACCAACGACACCAGATGAGAATAATCAAGGTGATCCCGCTTCGCCGGTAGAAGATGAGTCGACAGGAGAAGCTGTCGGCTAAACGAGGAGGGAAGAGTATGAATTGGACGACGATTGCAATTGAACTTGGAATCATCATCGGACTTGCGACAATCATTTGTGGATTGATGTTTGCGGTGACGATTCCATATGTGACCTCGATTCAGGCGAAGTCAGTATTATCCATCGCAGCGATTATCATGGTGACACTGATCTATTTTAGTGTTCAGTTGGATTGGATTAGTAATCCTTTTGTAGCGATCGGTATGGTATTACTGTGTGTCGTAACGGGAGGCGTTACGAGTCTGATTGATGAAAAGAAACAAAAGCGAACTGTAATGATTGAAGACGAATCATGGCATGCGGAAGGATGACGGACTAAATGGCGATGAAGCGAAAACGACTCGGTGAAATGTTAATCGAAGAGAGTTTAGTGACAGAGAGTCAAATCGATGAGGCACTTTCTGTAAAACGACCAACTGAAAAATTGGGTGACGCGTTACTCCGCCTCGGTCATTTGACGGAACAACAATTACTAGAAGCGCTCCATCATCAGTTAAAGATTCCGATCATTCAACTGTATAATTATCCGGTCGATGTCGCGGTGACGAAATTGATTTCAAAAGAGTTAGCACAGCGGCATACGTTAGTTCCGGTCTACCGTGAAGGAAATCGTTTATTTATTGCCATGGCGGATCCGATGGACTTGATTGCAATCGATGATTTACGGATGCAGACGGGTCTAGTGATTGACGTAGGTATTGCGACACGGGACGAAATCAGACGAACGATTTTGAAGTATTATGATATCGATTCATCGTTGCGCGATTTGTTGGAGTCAGATGATATGACGGAGATGGACCAGTCGCGCGACGTGGTGACACGTGAAGATGCGCCAATCATTCGTCTCGTTAATCAAATCTTAGAAAATGCGATTGCACAACGGGCATCCGATATTCATATGGATCCCCAGGAAACATCGATGACGATTCGAATTCGAATCGATGGAGAACTTCGAACGGAAAATAATTATCCGAAGCAGATTCAAAGCATTTTAACGACACGAATCAAGGTCATGAGTGAGCTTGATATTACGGAATCCCGGTTACCGCAAGATGGGCGAATCAAATATGTCTTTAATGGACTAGCTTACGACTTCCGTGTTTCTACACTACCTACCGTATACGGGGAAAAAGTCGTTATTCGAATTTTGGATAGTTCCAATTCGAATATTTCCATCTCTAAAATTGGTTTTAGCTCACGGAATGAATCACAGTTCCGAGAAATGTTAAAACGACCGAACGGTATTATTTTAATTACCGGGCCAACCGGTTCAGGGAAATCATCGACATTGTATGCAGCCTTAAATGAGTTGAATGATGAGTCACGCAATATCATCACCGTCGAAGATCCGGTTGAGTACCAGGTCGATGGCATCAATCAGGTCCAAGTGAATGCGAAGATCGGTTTGACATTTGCGAGTGGTCTCCGATCGATTCTCCGTCAGGATCCGAACGTCGTCATGGTCGGTGAGATTCGCGATATTGAAACAGCAGAAATATCGATCCGTGCTTCTTTGACGGGACACTTAGTTCTATCCACGCTTCATACGAATTCAGCAGTTAGTTCAATTACACGGTTGATCGATATGGGCGTTGAATCATTTCTCGTCGCAGCTTCACTTAGCGGATTGATCGCACAACGACTCGTCCGCCGTGTTTGTCGGGACTGCGGAGAAGCCCACTCGTTATCAACGCGGGAACAGGAGCTGTTTGATCAAGAAGGAATCGAAGCGACGACTGTCATGCGAGGTCGTGGCTGCTCATCTTGTAATATGACTGGATATCGAGGTCGTGTCGCGATTCAGGAAGTCATCATGATTGACGAAGTCTTACGGCGCATGATCATGAACCAGTCGACGGAAAGTGACATCACAGCGTACGTTAAATCGCAAGGACAACGTTTCCTTCTAGCTGATGGTCTATCGAAAGTAGCTGATGGTATCACGACGACAGAAGAAATTTTACGGACGGTGATTTCAGAATGAATCAAACGATGGAACGTGCCCAAATCGAAGATATTCTTCGTTCCTCGAAGGAACGAGGGGCATCCGATGTTCATTTGACTGCCGGATCCCCTCCTGTGTTTCGGATCAATGGAACACTGACACCATATGGATCCGAGAAGATGAAACCAGTCATCATTGACGGGTTCGTTCGTTCGTTGATCACGGAAGACATGTATCAGCAACTGAAGCAGGATCGAGATATTGATTTTTCGTTTGGTGTGACAGGTGTAGCACGATATCGGGTCAATTGTTTTTATCAGCGAGGCGCATTATCGATGGCCTTTCGAACGATCCCGACAGAAGTGCCTTCGCTTGAACAGTTAGGACTTCCTCCAGTCATCAAGCGATTTTTGACGAAGCCACATGGTCTCATCCTTGTCACGGGTCCAACAGGTTCCGGGAAGTCGACGACGCTTGCTGCGATGATTAACGAAATCAATCAAACAATGTATAAACGGATCATCACACTGGAAGACCCGATTGAATACTTACATAGTCATCGAAAGAGCTTAATTGATCAACGGGAGATTGGAATTGATGCGCCACGTTTTTCGACAGGATTGCGCTCAGCGCTTCGCCAAGATCCGGATGTTATTTTACTGGGAGAAATGCGCGACCTTGAGACGATTGCTACCGCGGTAACGGCTGCTGAAACCGGTCATCTTGTCTTTGCGACGGTGCATACGGCAACAGCAGCCTCAACGGTCAGTCGCATCATCGATGTATTTCCGTCGGAGCAACAAGATCAGATTCGGGCACAGTTAGCGAACGTCCTAGCGGGTGTCATCTCACAACGACTCATGCCACGATCGGATGGGACAGGACGTGTTGCGGCTTTAGAAATCATGGTTGATACACCAGCTGTCTCCAACTTGATTCGGACGGGTAAGGAATATCAGATTCAATCCGTTTTACAGACGGGTAAACAATATGGCATGCAAACGATGCAGATGGCTTTACAAGATTTGGTCAGCCGCGGTTTGATTCCGGCATCTGCTGCAACACCATACATATCGGGGTGAAGGGATGGCAGTATTCATTTACGAAGGTCGAACGATGGCCGGAAAACGAAAAAAAGGCAAGATCACTGCCCTGACGAAGCGAGAGGCGGCAGAACGTCTTCGGACGGATCAAATTGCCGTCACATTGCTTGAGAAGCAAGAATCAAAAGGGTTAAATACCGAGATTACGTTTTTAAGTGCTAAACCGAAGATTGAACACCTCGTCATGTATGCGCGTCAGTTTGCAACGCTCGTTCGATCGGGTGTTTCGATTGTTAGAGCAACAGAAATTCTACGTAAACAAACAGAATCAAAACCACTCGAGCGAGCGCTTGTCGAGGTAGAAGATGACTTGCGTAGTGGGATTCAGTTTTCCCAGGCAATCGAAAAACATCCTCGTGTATTTGATACGTTTTTCGTTAGTATGGCGATGGCGGGAGAAGCGAGTGGTAATCTCGAAGAGGCGCTAGATAATATCGTGACGCAGCTGCAAAAACAATATGAGATCAAACGAAAAGTCATTTCGGCCTTAATCTATCCGGCGGTCGTATCGCTTGTCGCGATCGGCGTCGTTGTCTTCCTGATGATGAATGTCGTACCGACGTTCGCTTCGATCTTTGATCAGTTAGGCAGTGAGTTGCCACTGATCACGAAACTCGTCGTCGCTGTCTCCGACTTTTTTGTCGCCTATTGGTGGGTGCTTCTATTGATTGCATTTGGCTTAATCGGACTGTTGTATTTTAACCTCAAGAATGAGCGACAGCGTCTCTTTTTTGACCGTTTCTTGTTAATGATTCCAGTCTTCGGACCGCTGATTCAAAAATCACAAATCGCGCTGATGACACGTGGTCTATCTGTATTGCTCAATGCGTCAGTACCGATTTTAGCTTCACTTGATATTACTGAACGAATCGTTACGAATCGGATCATTCGTAAAGGGATTGCTGGTGCGAACGAAGCGATGTCGCGCGGTATTCCGATGCACGAACCATTAGAGCGAAACAAGTACTTCCCACCGCTCGTCACACAGATGATTGCGATTGGGGAAGAGTCAGGTCGGCTCGATTCGATGTTGACAGAAGTCGCGAACTTCTACGAAACCGAAGTGGAAACGACGACGGATCGTTTGAAATCGATCATCGAACCATTATTGATTGTTGTTTTAGCCGCAATCGTTGGTGTCATTGTCATCGCTGTCGTCGTACCAATGTTTAAGATTTACTCCGACATTCAGGCAGGTTGACAATTGTAAAAACATTTACCTGTTGTTAAAAAAAGACATAAACTACAAAAAATGTGGTGCTACTATAATAGTATTCGTTTGGATAGTAAGTCTTACTAACCAAGAACAGTAAAAAAGTACTAGGGAGGCATAATGAAATGATCGAACGGTTAAAAGAAATCTGGTTAGATGCAAAACAAATGCGTGATGAGCGCGGACTGACATTGATCGAGTTACTCGTCGTCGTCGTTATCTTAGGTATCATCGCAGCAATCGCTGTCGTCGCAATCGGTGGATTGATTGAAAACTCACGTAAGGATGCAGTTGTTTCGGATGCGAAGCAATTAGTTTCCGCTTCAAAGCTCTATACTTCTGCGAATCCAGTTAAAGCAGGTACATCAATTACTCTTGGTGTTTATCGTGAAGGAACAGCTTTTGATCCAGCAGCCAATGAAGCGAAAATGGATGAGTATATTGATGATATGAAAGATCCGTTTAATGGGGATTCTAAATACTCAGACGCATTTGTAAAAGTAACAGCTGCAGCAAATGGTAAATATTCGTATGTAGTTACATTAAAGGGTGACAAAAATTATTTTGTGACAAGTACACCAGCTGATCTCAAGCGTGATAAAGTAGCAGTAAGTCAATAATTATAATTAATCCCCCACCTCGGGGGTTTTTTTCTGAACTTTTTTGAAAGGGAGGTCGTGTCATGACGATCGTCTTCACGGTATATTTTTTCTTGTTAGGTTTGTTGATCACATCGTTTACGAATGTCGTCGGTTTGCGTGTTCCGGTCGGGGAGTCGATCGTTCATCCACGTTCCCATTGTCCGACCTGTGGACATGTGCTTGGACCACTCGAACTGACACCAGTACTCGGATATGTAGTACTCGGTGGGAAATGTCGTTCTTGCGGACAGTCGATTTCAATCAAGTATCCAGCGCTTGAACTACTCGGTGGTGTGCTTTATGCGTATGGGTTTTGGCAGTTCGGTTGGTCGATGGAACTTGCGTTGACGCTCGTTCTAACTAGTCTCTTGTTCATTCTTACGATGTCAGATCTTGCGTATATGCTCATACCGAATAAAATTTTACTGTTCTTTTTACCAATTGCCTTGATTGTGCGCTACCTTTCTCCACTTGAAAACTGGTATAATCCAATTATTGGAGGAATTGTCGGATTCGTTCTATTGTTCGTCATTTTTCTTGCATCACGACGCGGTATGGGAGCGGGAGATGTCAAGCTCTTCGGTTTACTCGGGATTTTCCTTGGACCGCTTCACGTCGTCATCGCGTTGTTTGTTTCAGCATTTGTTGGTTCAGTGATCGGGCTGACGCTACTCGGAACGGGACGCGTCAGACGAAAACAACCGATACCATTCGTTCCCTCCATTGCGATCGGGACATTACTTACATATTATTTTGCGGATGATTGGGTGTCGTGGTACCTCGATTTACTGCTTTAAGAAAGGAAGAACGTACATATGACGCAACGGCGTAAAGGTACATATGTTTATTTTAATTTTACGGACGTCGCTATTTTTGGTGCGGTTGTCAAAAAAGGGGTCTTGAAACGACGTGCTGTCGTATCTCTGCCGGCAGGTACGTTACAGGGTGGATGGCTTCAACCGGAAGCGTCGCTCGATCTGATTTTTGATAGTCTATTGACGAAGTTGAAAGTTCCTCGCGGATCTAAAGCCGTTCTTGCGCTAGATGGTTCACTCGTCCTTGCGCGGAAACTCGATATTCCGGAGACGATTGCGACGAATCAGATCCGGGGTTATCTATTCATGGAGATTGGCCATAGCATTGTCCTTCCTTTTGAAGAACCATACTTCGACTATACTGTCCTTGCAGACGGTGAAAAGCGTGAAATCATGCTGTATGCAGCACCGAATGAAGCACTGAAACAATATACGCAATTGTTTAAACAAAAGCACCTTCGATTAGTGGCAGCGGAACCGCAACCACTGTCTACCTACTTTGGTCTTGAAGCGCACTATCCGGCAGCAGATACCGATACGCTACTGATTTGGAATGCGAACGCGACGAACCATCAATTGATTATCATCGAAGATCGTGTACCACGCCTGATTCGCTCAGTGGATACGTTTTCAGCAGATGCTTGGGATGTAGACGTGATCGAGGATCAATTGCATTATCGCTATCGATCGGATGATCAGACAGTCGAACTCGTCTTGGATGAAATGCTGTTAGAATTTTCGCGTGTGCTAGACTTTTACCGCTTCTCGCTCGCTCGAGAAAGCCGCGAAATCAAGACGGTTGTCCTTGCGGGAGACTTCCCGTTTCGAGATGAATTAGCGACACGATTCCGAACGAACTTTGATCTTCAGTTAGATGAAGTACCGGACATGATGACGATCGATAGTCAATCGGTTCCACGCATTTACTTACCGATCGTCGGTCTAGCCACTGCGCGACCAGATCGTATCAATCTTTTACCGGAAAGTGACGAGGCACCGAAATATCCGCTTGTCGCTTCGCTGATTTTATTATTATTTGGTGGATTGATTGGTGGTTATTTATATTGGCAAACGGATCAGTTCGCTAACCGAGTGGAATCCGTAGACGATCAGATTCAAATCGTCCGACAATTACAATCCGAATCCGATCAGTCGTCTAAACAAGAAGTCGTTCAATTGAAACAGACGGTCGAGTCGCTAGAAGAAGCACCTAAGCCAGCTGTTCCAACACTTGAGCGAATCACACGTTACTTACCGGAACGCGGATACATTCTTCAGTACGCATATGGAGCGGATGATACCGTTGCTATGACGGCTCAGTTTGAGACACTCGATGAGCTGAATGATTTTTACCGAGAGTTGCTGACCGATAAAGTGTTCTCCGGTACGACACTGGCAAGCGTTACGACAAAAACGATGAATGAAAAAACAGATGTCGTGACAACGACAACTGTTGATCCGGCGACCGGTCAAGAGATTCCAACGACGGAAATTACTCCGAATGATGACACGAAGACAGAAGAACCGCGATATATCGGTCAGTTTTCTATGGATGTCAATCCTGAGGAGGTTGTTAAGGGAGAGACCAATGAGGCAGACCCGGCAGTACCGAAAGAAGATAAGCCATCTGAGCCAGAAATTGAAGGGGACGGTCAAACACCGGATGATCCTTCAGGAGAAGTCATCTCGACAGAAGTTGAGGAGGTGCCTGAAAATTGAAGCGATATAGCAGTTACCTCCTTCTCTTTTTATCAATTCTCATCGTTTTAGGTGGCATTGGGTATTTTGGATATACGACGTATATGACACATCAAACCTTGCAACAAAAAGAGGCGACACTCAAACGAGAGCAAATGGCGTTAGAGCAAGCAAAAGCAAATGAGCAAAAAGTGGACGTGGCAGAATCGAGTTTCCTACAACAAAAAGTTCCGGTGACGGCATCGAATGATGATGTCATCGATGCGATCAACGCAGCAAGTCAGATTGCTGGAGTAAAAGTGCAGTCGATTACTTTCGGTCAGTCGACAGAGACTACACCACAATCTCCCGTAACGTCCACACCGGCTGTTGACGGAGCGATGGCGACCGAATCGGATCAAGCGACAACGCCTACAGCGACTACTCCCGCAGCAAATGCGACACCGTTACCAGCTTCTTTGACGATTGAAGCACCGTCATATCTTGAATTGATGGCCTTCTTGAAACAAATTGAGCGAACAGATCGCATTACGATTCTTCGCCAGATTCAGTTGACTGGTCCAGAAGAACAAGGACCTGGCGGTGGCGCAATTCAATTGGAAAACGAAATGCTATCTTTCACAGTCGAAATTGAATCGTATTACCGTCCGGATTTAACGAAGTTGACGCCTGATAAACAGACGCCGCTTAAAGAAAAAACACCAAAGTCAGATCCATTTGTCGATGTGACAGGAAATTAAGATGAGTTTGGCGGTTCCTACTCTGTTAGGGACCGCTTGTTTTTTGTTAGACTATACGATGATTCGAATTATCCGATTCGAAATTAACGGGAAAGAACGTGATACTAATGGTAACGCAACCACACTTGATCCTTGCCTCGGCTTCACCACGCCGGACGGAACTTCTAAAGCAAATTGGAATCCCTCACGAAGTCGTACCTGCGAATGTCGTCGAAGAGGCACCATTTCCGATGTCACCGCATGAGTACGTCCGTTATCTATCGCAAAAGAAAGCGAGAGCGATTACGATAGACGGCGTCATTTTGGCTGCGGATACGGTCGTCGCGATTGATGACATGATTCTTGAGAAGCCAGCAGATAGTTCTGAGGCACGGGCGATGCTTGCGCGTCTGTCAGGACGCGCTCATGAAGTCGTGACAGGCGTGACGATTCGCTTTGGTGAAAAGGAGGAGACGTTCGACGTGACGACACACGTTCGTTTTGGTGCATTGTTAAACGAGTGGATCGAAGGGTATATCGCGACGAACGAGCCTTACGATAAAGCGGGTGGCTATGGTATCCAAGCGATGGGAGGGCTATTCGTCGAGGCGATTGAGGGCGATTATTATAATGTCGTTGGATTGCCCATACACGAGATCACGAAACGTCTCGCGTCGTTTAAAATCAAGCCGATGTTTGCGTAATTCTGAAACAGAGAGGTCGGATGCTGTGATTGAATGGCCGAAGGATATGGTTCAGTTGAAAGGCTTGGCACAAGCGACGACAGTCGAACTGCTCGCGTGTCTTGTCCAAAGTGGGACACGGGACCGGACCCCGCTTGAGATCGCGGAAGAATTACTGCATATCTATCCTTCGCTGATCGAACTCGAAGCGGCTGGAGTCGGAGGACTCGAAAAAGCACCAGGGGTCGGAAAGGCGAAGGCATTACAAATCATGGCGGGACTGGAACTGGGTCGTCGTCTCGTCACGGAACCGAAGTGGGTGCGACCAACGATTCGTTCACCGGAAGAAGCAGCGGAGCTGTTGTTAGAAGAGATGCGTCTTTATCAACAAGAACACTTCATCTGTCTGTATTTGAATACGAAAAATGAGGTCGTTTCGAAAAAGACGTTATTCATTGGAGGATTGAACACGTCGATCGTCCACCCGCGTGACGTCTTCCGGGAAGCGATTCGTTGTTCGGCTGCGAATTTCATCGCTGTGCATAATCATCCGTCGGGTGATCCGACACCGAGTCGAGAGGATATCGAGGTATCAGAGCGGCTCGTTGAGGCAGGACGGCTCATTGGAATCAGTTGTCTTGACCACATCATCATCGGGCACGGACAATTTATTAGTATGAAACAGCGCGGATTTATGTAAGAATAACGTCTGAAGGGAAAGTTTCGTTTCTTTCCATCAGACGTTTTTTTGTGTGTTTTCTAAGGCGAACTGTAAACAAGCTGTAACGTTTTAACGCTTTCCAATGAAGGCTTTTCCGTTATAATTAGTGAAGTGTATTCTCAGAGAGGGGTTTTTTGAATAATGTTTGGATCATTCAGCCGTGAAATCGGCATTGACTTAGGTACGGCTAACACGCTCGTGTATGTAAAGGGGCAAGGAATCGTCGTCCGCGAACCGTCCGTCGTCGCTTTCCGTACGGATACAGGAAAAATTGAAGCGGTCGGTAACGCAGCGAAAAACATGATCGGTCGTACGCCGGGTAACGTGACAGCACGACGCCCGATGAAAGACGGGGTTATCGCGGATTATGAAACAACCGCTACGATGATCAAATACTTCATGGATCAAGCTTCGAAGAAAAAAGGTTTGTTCTCTTCAAAAACAAACGTCATGATCTGTGTACCAAGTGGGATCACATCGGTCGAAAAACGTGCGGTTGAAGATGCAGCGAAACTTGCGGGAGCGCGTGAAGCGTACACGATTGAAGAACCATTTGCAGCAGCAATCGGTGCAGGTCTTCCGGTTTCAGAACCAACAGGCTCGATGGTCGTTGATATCGGTGGTGGTACGACGGAAGTTGCTGTTATCTCACTCGGTGGTATCGTCACGAGTCAATCGATTCGTGTCGGTGGAGACGAGATGGATGAATCCATCATTCGTTACATCAAGTCGAAGTACAACCTGATGATCGGGGAGCGGACAGCTGAGACGTTGAAAATGACAATCGGTTACGCACGCATCGATGAAGAATCAGAAAATGAAACGATGGAGATCCGTGGACGCGATCTCGTGACAGGTCTTCCAAAACAGATTGAAGTCACAAGTGCCGAAATTTGTGATGCACTTTCAGATACGGTCGATGCGATTCTTGCGGGTGTCAAGCACACGCTTGAGCAGACACCTCCTGAATTATCAGCAGACGTCATGGACCGCGGTATCGTTCTGACTGGCGGTGGGGCTCTCTTAAAGAACCTCGATGCTGTCATCGAAGACGAAACACGTATTTTGACACTCGTTGCAGAAAATGCACTCGATTGTGTCGCAATCGGTACAGGAAAATCACTCGAGATGATGAATGTCCTTCGTTCGAAATCAGGCATCTCGCAAAAAAGATAAGGATGGGATGAGCGATGAAGCGATTTTTAAACAATCGAAAACTGCTCATCACACTCCTTAGTTTTCTCCTTTTGGTGATTTTGATCGGCATTTCGCTGCAAGGGCGTAACCAATCCCACTGGTATCAAAGCTTCGTGCGTGATACCGCGGGCGTCGGTCAACGCCTTTTCGCGACACCGATTGGCTGGATTGATGATACGGTCACTTCGATTAGAGAAGTGCGTGACGTTTACAAAGAGAACGAACACTTGAAATCACGATTGAATGACTATGCTGGTAATGCGGTCAAAGTCCGTGATCTTGAGCGTGAGAATAAAGAATTGAAGGATATGCTCGACCTGAACGGATCGATCCGCGACTACAAGTTGTTACCGGCAGAGATGATTGGTCGGACGGCATCTGAATGGCAACGGTTCGTGACGATCAACATCGGTGAACAAAAGGGTGTCAAGGCGAACATGGCCGTTGTAACAGCAGACGGACTAATTGGTCGCGTCATCCAAGCGAGCGCCTATACGTCTCTCGTACAGTTGATGTCGGATACGAGTCGGACGAATAACGTCTCGGCAACGGCTGACGATACGAAGGGGAAAGGTGTTTTCGGTACGATCGAGGGGTTTGATGAAGAAACGAAATTACTCAAGTTCACGAAAATTCCGAACGACGCGAAGCTGAAAAAAGGGCAGACCGTCACGACGTCAGGTCTTGGTGGAAAGTATCCGAGTGGGATCGTCATCGGAAAAATCACGGAAGTGAAATCCGATCAGTATGGGGCTTCAAAAATCGCATACGTCAAACCGGCAGCAGACTTCGAACAGTTCGGTCATGTCTTCGTGATTGAACGCGAAGCGAAGGAACCTTTCGCTGAGACCGATAAGGGAGGGGACACTCGTGAATAACGTTAAGTTGTTTTTCGCCGTGTTCCTTCTTTTCATCTTGGAAGGAACGCTGTTCGCAGGACCTCTCGGAGATGGATCGCCGTATGTCATTCATGCGACATTGATCGGTTTGATGTTCCTTGGTCGATATGGAAAACTCGAACAGGCACTCGGATTCGGACTCGTCTTCGGATTGTTGTATGATTTCGTCTATTCGGATATCATCGGCATTTACTTATTTGCGTTATCCGCCATTCCGCTTTTTAGTAGCTTCGTGCTAAAATATGTAAAGGAGAACGTATTAACGATTCTTGTCACGTTCACGTTCAGTGCCATTTTGTATGAACTCGATATATATTTCTTCACGGCTTCGGTCGTTGGTGTCGGGGTATCCTTCCAGGAACTCGCGACACAGATCATTCCAAGGAGTCTGGTTGCGCAGTTGATTGGGATCATCATCCTGTATTATCCGATGACCCGACTCGTGCAGTCGACCCTTGACGAGAAAAGAGGATGAGTCATGATTGAGCGTAAACGTTATGTAACGATGAAAGGTCATCGTGGTGGCCTCGCCGTCTATGTGAATGAAAGGTGCAGTGTGGATGAATTTCTTGACGATTTAGAGTTGACGCTTGCGGACAAATCCGTCGAGAACGGACGCGCCGTACCGATCACCTTCTTCTTCGGTCGACGTTATGTCGATGAAGGGGTGTTGACGGCCGTCGAATCTATCGTCGCGCGACATGATTCCTTCTCTTTCAAAGGTTATGACAGTGAGTGCATCACGAAGGACGAGGCAAAAGCCTTGTACGGAGAGCGAACGTTCCATTATTTCGGTGGCACGGCACGCAGTGGGCACGTATTAGACGTCGAAGGCTCGATTGTCATCATCGGAGATATCAATCCGGGGGCGGTCGTTCATGCGACAGGAAGTATCTATTGTCTCGGTGCGTTACGGGGGACCGTTCATGCCGGGAAAGGTGGCAATACGGAAGCCGTCATCGCGGCGAGCGTGTTGCAACCGAAGTGGATTGCGGTCGCTGGCACCGTCCATGAGGAACCGGAGGACGCACCAATTCCTGCTCTCGATATGGGTTGTGCATTTTTAGGTGAAGACGGGGTCGAATTCTCCCGCCTTCAAACCGTTCCGCTCGCGCGGATGGATCAGTTTGCGATTGATAGTGAAAGAGGGTGACGGATATGGAACAAGTGAAAGAACAGGTACATATGGAGGCGAAGACGAATATGGGACGCGCCATCGTCGTCACATCCGGTAAAGGCGGTGTCGGTAAGACAACGACGACTGCGAACATTGGAACAGCACTTGCATTGATGGGACATTCGGTTTGTCTCGTCGATACGGATATCGGGTTACGCAATCTGGATATCGTGCTTGGTCTCGATAACCGGAGTATCTATAACATCGTTGACGTCGTGACGGGGCAATGTAAGTTGCACCAAGCGCTCGTCCGCGATAAACGTTTTGAAGAGATGTATCTGTTGCCTGCTGCTCAATCAAAGGATAAGTCCTCCGTCACACCCGAACAGGTGAAGGCAATCATCGATACACTGAAACTTGAATACGACTTTGTTTTGATTGACTGCCCTGCCGGAATCGAACAAGGCTTCATGAATGCAATCGCTGGAGCCGATGAAGCCGTCGTCGTGACGACACCGGAAAAAGCAGCCGTTCAGGATGCGGACCGGATCATCGGGATGCTCGAGCGCTCAGAACGTAACATCGTTCCGAAACTCGTCATTAACCGCGTGCGTTCACACATGATGGCATCGGGTGATATGCTCGACATCGATGAGATCATGCGTATTCTTTCGATCGACCTCCTGGGTCTGATCATCGATGATGAAGAAGTCATCGCCGCTTCCCACCGTGGTGTGCCTGTGACGATGAATCCGGATAATCGGGCTGGACTCGGATACCGAAACATCGCCCGCCGAATTCTTGGAGAATCCGTGCCACTGCTTGATTTAAATGAACAACCGCAAAAAGGCTTCTTCGTCAAATTGAAGAAGATGCTTGGGATGAAATAAGAATGGGAAATTAGACTAGGACGACATCGTCGCGCCTAGTCTAATTTTTTTGGAGGGATCAGTATGCGATGGATTAGTGAACAGACCGCTTCGCTTGAACGATTAGCATTGGTCGAAGGCGGTCGATTGATTGAATATCATGAACGGATGCGTGACGAGATCCGGGTCGGCACATTCGTCTATGCCAAGGTCGACCGGTTGCATCCGACGCTCGGGGCAGCCTTTTTGATCGCGACTGACGGTACACCGCTTTATTTACCGCTGAATGAGACGGTGGAAGCACTTCGCCGCTATCCGGACGTACCGACGATTGGACAAGCCGTCCAGGTCGGACAGACGTTACTTGTCCAGGTCGTCAAGGAAGGGGTCGCACCAAAACAACACAAGGTGACGCAGAATATCACCTATGGTGGACGTTATCTTGTCTATTTTCCATACGGTCGCCGCATCCGTTTCAGTCGGAAGCTGGATCTCGTCGTTCAGCGTCAACTGGCGGAGCAATTAACGACAACAGAAGAAGAAGGAATTCTTTACCGAACGGAAGCAGCGAAAGCATCAATCGATGAATTGAAACAAGAGCTGCAGTCATTACGGACACGTCACAAAGAACTTTTGCAGGCGCCGCGTCTTGAACAAGATGAGGCACTGATCGTCCAAGAAGCGAAACGACTTCCACACGTTACTGATGCACTCGTCATGACGCGTCCGGAAAAGGAACGACTCGAATTGCTTGGTCTGTCCGTCGAACGCTCGCTACGAAAAGGACGCTTACCCGAGATGGAAGCAATCGATGGCGCAATCGAGAAAGCGATGCAACGGGTCGTCTGGCTTGACGGAGGAGCGTATCTCTTGATTGAAGAGGTCGAGACGATGACTGTCATCGACGTCAACAGTGGGAAGACGATCTCCGTCAAGGAACAAAAGCGGACGTTTGATCAAATCAATGAAGCGGCTGCTGTCGAAGTCATGCGGCAATTGCGGTTACGCAACATCAGCGGGATGATTGCGATCGATTTCCTGCGTGGTTCAAGTAAGGGGCAGACACGGGTGACCCAGCTCCTCAAAGAGCGCGCGGCACTCGAGACGAAACAAATCGAAGTCTATGGGTTTACGAAGATGGGTTTATGCGAACTGACACGACAACGTCACGGGAAATCGCTACAGGAACGCTCGCAGGAATCCGGACAGTGGACGCGATTGAGTGTCTATCGCTTGATTGAACCGAAGTTACTTGAGATTGCGACCTATGCGGAAGCAGCCGTGATTCGCGCACCACGGCATCTGTTGCAGGACGAATTCATCTCTCGTCAACCGCTCGAAGTCCATGTGCTCGAAGGCGATCCAGCGGTCCTGTTCACCGGGTCGTCACAGGACTGTCTCGATTTCATCGAACGATCGGAATAATCCTTCAGAACAGCATTGACAAGGTAGAAGAACGTTTGGTATTCTGAATAACGTTAGTTCGTTTGGAAGCACCCAAATGACTACAACCGCACAGACCGGGTTTTAAAGCATTCGCTGCCCGTGATGGCGAGTCTGAGTTCCTAAGAGGAGGTGCACGTAATGTACGCAATTATCAAAACTGGTGGTAAACAAGTCAAAGTTGAAGCTGGCCAAGAAATCTACGTTGAGAAATTAAACGCAGACGTCGACAGCACAGTTGAATTTGGTGAAGTATTGATCCTTGGTGGTGACGATGTTAAAGTCGGCGCTCCACTCGTAGAAGGTGCGAAGGTCGTAGCAACGGTCATCAAACACGCTCGCGCGAAAAAGATCACTGTCTTCAAAATGAAAGCGAAAAAGAACTACCGTCGTAAGCAAGGTCACCGTCAACCTTACACGAAGGTCCGCATCGAGAAAATCGAAGCGTAAGCCATGATACGTGTCAAGATTCGACGAGATGAAGCGGAACTCGTCCGCTCCATCGAAGTGACAGGACATGCCGAGTTTGCAGAACCAGGTCTCGACCTTGTCTGTGCCGGCGTCTCGTCGGTGATCTTCGGGGCATACAATGCCATAGAAGCATTACTCGGGCAGGTCCTGCTCCTTGAAATGGCAGAACAACAAGAGGGTGGCTACTTTTATGTAGAACCGTACGCTGACTTAGCACCGGATGTCAGTGAGCGCACCCAATTGTTACTGGAAGCGACTTTGGTCCAACTTGGTACCATCGCTGAAAGTTACGGTGAGTTTATCCAACTTGAACAAGTATAGGAGGTGGATTCCACATGTTGAAACTTAATCTTCAGTTCTTCGCATCGAAAAAAGGGGTAGGTTCGACAAAGAACGGTCGTGACTCGCAATCGAAACGCCTTGGGGCGAAACGTGCAGACGGTCAAACTGTTTCTGCTGGTTCAATCCTCTACCGTCAACGCGGTACGAAGATTCACCCAGGTATGAACGTCGGACGTGGTGGCGATGATACACTTTTCGCAACTGCAACTGGTGTCGTTCGTTTCGAACGTCTCGGACGCGACAAGAAACAAGTCAGCGTTTACCCAGCATAAGGATCGACGAAGCAGACTCTAGCCACTTTCGAGGGTTAGGGTCTGTTTTTTTTAGGAGGGAACGACCGATGGAGGAACAGCAGGTACTTGATCTTTTAAAGACTCTTCGTCACGAGTGGTTGAACCGGATACAACTCGTCCGTTCGTATGGCGCGATCGGAGACGAACAAGCAGTCGAGTCGATCTGTTCGGCGTACCGGGAGCAAGCATCTCGGGAAGGACGTCTAGCGCGAATCGGATTGCCGAAAACCGCACTGGCGTTACTGCAAGCTGAATGGTCAGGCAAAACTGTGACGTATGATGTCATCGGAGCACCCCACATGGAAGATGAGCGGCTGAAGCAACTCGTCGAAGCAGCCATCGCCATGATTGATGTAGGAGTAGGTGAAGTATCCGTGACCTTCCACGAGGGCGTGACCATCGAGATCTATCGGGATCTACTAGATATGTCGCGCCTTGAGGATCTAGTGACGCCGATGGAAATCGAGTCGCAGACGGAAAATGAGTGTGTGATTGAGATTGAAAGTCTTCCGTTTGAGGAAGAGAAGTAAGAGGAGGGATCCGACATGTTTGTCGATCAGGTAAATATTTATGTAAAAGCAGGTGACGGAGGACGTGGGCAAGTAGCGTTCCGTCGCGAGAAATATGTTCCGGACGGCGGTCCTGCTGGCGGTGACGGTGGTCACGGGGCACACGTCGTCCTTGAAGTTGACGAAGGACTTCGGACATTGATGGACTTCCGTTACAAACGTCACTTTAAAGCGGTTCAAGGTGAAAACGGCATGTCAAAAGGGATGCACGGTCGTAAAGCCGAGCATCTAATCGTCAAGGTTCCACCGGGCACAGTCGTCTACGATGACGATACGAATGCGGTCATCGCTGACCTCGTCCATCACGGACAACAAGCGATCGTCGCAAAAGGTGGACGTGGCGGCCGTGGGAATACACGTTTTGCGACACCAGCCAACCCAGCACCTGAGCACGCTGAAAACGGTGAGCCAGGAGAAGAGAAGTACTTGAAGCTTGAGCTGAAGATGCTAGCAGACGTCGGTCTCGTCGGTTTCCCGAGCGTCGGAAAATCAACGATGTTATCGGTCGTTTCAGCAGCACGTCCGAAAATCGGCGCATATCACTTCACGACGATCACACCGAACATCGGTGTCGTCGAAACGGAAGATAGCCGTAGTTTCGTCATGGCTGACTTGCCAGGATTGATCGAAGGCGCAAGTGAAGGGGTCGGACTCGGTCACCAGTTCCTCCGTCACGTCGAGCGGACGAAAGTCATCGTCCACGTCATCGACATGAGTGGGATGGAAGGTCGCGATCCAATCGAAGACTACAACATCATCAATAAAGAACTCGCGGACTATAATCTGCGCTTAACAGAACGTCCGCAAGTCGTCGTCGCGAATAAGATGGACATGCCAGATGCGGCAGAACATCTTGAAGCCTTCAAGGAAGCTTTCCCAGAGCTTGAAGTATTCGAGATTTCAGCAGCAACACGTCAAGGGTTACGCGATCTGTTATTCCGAATCGCTGACCTCGTCGATGCGACACCAGAATTCGGTCTTGAGGAACTCGAAGAGAAAACAGCGACACCACGTGTCGTCTACGGTTACGAAGCACCAGAAGCTGGCTTTACGATTTCGAAAGATGAAGACGATTGCTTCGTCATCAAAGGACCACGCATTGAAAAACTCTTCACTATGACGAACTTCATGCGTGAAGAATCGATTAAACGTTTCGCTCGGACACTGCGTCAAATGGGTGTCGACGAAGAGTTGCGTCGTCTTGGTGCGATCGACGGCGACGTCGTTCGAATCCGCGATTTCGAGTTCGAATTCGTCGAGTCATCATTCTAAGCGGTTCATTCCATTAGGAAACGGAGTGTGAAAGCATCGTGGACCCATTGCCCATGATTTCAGTCGTTTGGTTAATTCCGATTCTCGTCTTATCCGCATTCTTTTCCTCAGCCGAGACGGCACTCGCGAGTGTCAACCGGTTGCGGTTGTTGCACCAATCGGAAGCAGGGGACGCGCGTGCGTCCCGTGTGTTTCGCTTACTTCAACGCTACGAAGAGACACTGACGTCGATTTTGATTGGGAATACGATCGTCAACGTCGCCTTTATCTTATTTGGTGGCTGGTGGATCATCCAGTTCGTCGAGACGATCGCAACACAAACCGTTGCCTTTCTTGCGCTATTTTTCCTGTTGCTGTTGTTCGGAGAATTGATACCGAAGTCGTATGCTCGTGAACATACGGAACGTTACGTGTTATTGATCGGACGTCCACTGCGTTTCTTCTTACTGTGCTTTCGACCGCTCGTTTTCCTGTTACTCCGCTTACGCCAATTGGCGCTACGATTGATTGGGGCTGATCCGAAAGGACCGCTCGTGACCGAACAGGAACTCAAGGCACTCGTCGATATTAGTCAGGAAGAAGGGATCATGGGGCTTGCAGAGGCTGAACTCGTTCATCAAGCAGTTGATTTTCAACATGCGACGGTCGAAGATGCGCTGACGCCACGGATGGATATTCAAGCGATCGATATTGATGCGCGGCTCGAAGACATCATTGCAGAAGTCCAAAAGGGTGGCTATTCTCGTCTACCGGTCTATAAAGATTCGATTGATCACGTCATTGGTGTATTATCGGAGCGGGACTTTCTGCGTGCATACGTGAAGAACGGCTCCGTTGATATCCGAGAATGGATTCGACCGGTATCGTTCGTCGTACCACAGACGCGATTGATGGATTTATTACCGGAACTCAAAGTCAAGCAGTCCCACATGGCAGTTGTCCTTGATGAATTCGGAGGGACGGCAGGTCTGATCACCCTTGAGGATATTTTAGAAGAAATCGTCGGGGAGATTTGGGATGAACACGATGAATCGTTGGAATATACGAAACGGATTGGTCCAGAGCAATACGAATGTCTAGCGGAGTATGACATTGAAGACTTCTGTCAGCAATTTCAATTGACAATGCCGGACACCGATGCCCAGTCACTTGGGGGATGGATCATGGAGGAGAGCGGTCAATTGCCAGACGTCGGAACGGCGATGCGTTATGAACGTGTCACGTTGACCGTCTTGCATATCGAAAACCGACGCGTCCGCAAAGTCTTAGCAACGTTCGATCCTCCTGCTACGATGCCGGAGACACGACTTGAACCGATTGAACGATAAAAAAACCGCTTATTCCTTAGGAATAGGCGGTTTTTTGATGTTCAGACATCGAGTTCCGAAACGAGAATTCCGAGACGATCGAGTTTAGCGATAGCGGCTTCCAGTGCGTCTTCATGATCAGCCTCAAGCGTATGAATATGGACTCCGTCCGTCAGGCTCGAGAGTGGAGTGGCTTGCGTCTCATGTAACTTCTCTAGCAATACCCGGACATCCCGGCGGCTTTTTAGCATCAATTCTCCAGTGATGAAGCCGTAGACGGGATGTTCGATGATGACATCGCGGATGACGACCCCTTCGTCAACAATGGCGTCACACTCATCCTTTAATTGATCGATGCCGTGACGACAAACGATCTTGCGACGTAATTTCGATCCGTCGATTTCAGGATCATTGATTAAATAACCTCGAGCTGTCGCGATGACAGGATATCCTTTTGCCTTTAACAAGGATAAATCCTGCACGATCACTTGACGACTGACGCCTGCTTGTTTCGCCAGTGCCGTTCCCGTGACAGGTTGCTCACTTTCCTCAATCATACGAAGTAATGATTTCCGGCGTTCTTCTCCGGAGATGCGTTTCCCCATCATGTCTCCTACCTTTCTTCAGTGTCATGAGATCGTGTTCAACACATCAATGCACTGTTCGATTTCTTCGTTCGTCGTCTGTCTTCCAAAACTGAGTCGTATCAACCCGTGAGCCGCTGATTCGTCAAAGCCGATGGCACGTAATGTCGCATTCGGACCGTTTTCTCCAGCACGACAAGCACTACCAGCGGAAACCGCGATTCCAGCACGATTCAAGGCGAGCAATGCGTATTGACCATCCCGTTGCTTCGTATGGATGGCGCAGATGGAAGCGAGTTGCGTCGGCGACTCGATGATCGTGTAACGAGACGAAGACAATGTTTTTTTTAGCATACCACGAAATCGACGGCTTGAAGCTTGGATTCCTGGATTTTCGAAGCGAGACGCCTCACAGGCAGCGATGAAGGCGGCAATTCCTGGAACGTCCACTGTGCCTGGGCGGATTCCGAATTCGTGATGTCCCTCGTAATAAGGGCTGAAGAGCGGACGCCGCAAGTACAAAGCGCCCAATCCTTTTGGTCCATACACTTTATGACTACTCATCGTGTAGGCATCAAAAGCGTCGATGTTGATTGCATCTTTTAAAAATCCTTGGACACCATCGCAATGAAACAGAATCTCGCGCGATTGACAGTATGCTGCAATCCGTTCGACCGGAAAGCGAAAACCCGTATCCGAATTGACATGTTGAATCGAGACAACACCGATTTCATCCGTACAAGCTGCAACGAATTGTTCCCAATCGAACGTTCCGTCCGGTAATAAAGAAAGGTGTCGTGTTTCTTGTGCCCAGCGCGCAAGCGGAAGCAAGACCGAGTCGTGTTCACATCGAAGTGTCAAGACAACTGATTTGTTACTCTGTCGCATCAGATGGGTCAAAGCGATGTAGTTTGCTTCAGATCCACTCCCTGTAAAGATGACGGTTCCTTCTTGTTGAGCCAATTGTTGCATCAGATACTGACGGGCTCGTTCGAGTAAACGTTCAGCGTTGCCACCGATGTCATGAAGAGAAGAACTGTTGCCGTAGAACGACTGAGCGGCTTGTTGATAATGATCGAGTGCTTGTGGATGCAGCGGAGTCGTCGCTGCGTAATCGAGATAGATCATGAAAAAATCCTGTCCTTTCGTCTTGTCACTCAGCTAAAAGTATGCCAAACTTATTGTCAAGTCAATAGTAAACATTTAGATATAGAGGTGTAAAACATATGTCTTTACATAAAAGACTTGAGACGGATGTGTTGATCATTGGAACTGGGCTCGCCGCAATATCGGTCGCTCTGCATCTTCCACCCGGAACGGAAGCGTTGCTTGTCACAAAAGGTACGCGGTTTGAGACAAATTCCGTTCGAGCACAAGGTGGGATTGCTTCCGCTTATGCAGAAGTCAATCATCGTGGTCACTTTGAAGATACGTGCCAAGCAGCAAAAGGGCGTTTCAATCCGTCCGTCGTCGATTACGTCACTCGATCGGGAACCGAGGCGATGGAATTCTTGTTACGACAAGGCGTTCCATTCGATCAATCCGAGGGAGAGTTTTTGCTCGGTCGTGAAGGAGCGCATCGTTTGTCGCGGATTTATCACTGTGGCGGGGACGAGACTGGTAAACGGATCATGGAGACGTTGATGCCGCGAGTACCATTTCCGATTCTTGAGCAGACGTGTATCACGGAGTTGATTCAAGTCAACGGGCAGGTAGTAGGTGCAGTCGGATATAGCGAGGGAGAGCCAATCGAGATTGTGGCGCGCGCGACGATTCTTGCGACCGGTGGAGTGGGTGGATTATTCGCGGCGTCGACGAATGATCCTTTGATTCAAGGAGACGGGATTGCGCTCGCCTTTGAAGCGGGGGCGACGATTCGTGATCTCGGTTATATCCAGCATCATCCGACGGTACTCGTTCATGCTGGTCGTTCGGAAGGTTTGATCACGGAAGCACTACGAGGTGCAGGAGCGACGCTTGTAACGAAAAATGGTGACCGGATCATGGCGGATCATCCGATGCAAGATTTAGCAGCGCGAGATGAAGTCGCAAAACGAATCCATGAGGTGCGAAAATGTGAACCGGTCTATCTCGATACGTCAAACGTCGTCGACCGGACGAAACGGTTTCCAACGTTTGTTGAAAAATGTGAAAGTCTGAACATAAATCCGGATCTCGTTGAAATTGCACCAGGCATCCATTTCTTGATGGGTGGGATTGAAACGAATCTGACGGGGCAGACGCATGTCGAAGGACTTTACGCGGTCGGTGAGACGGCATCGATTGGACTACACGGTCGAAATCGTCTGGCGTCGAACTCGCTCCTTGAATGTGTTGTTATGGGGAAAGCAGTAGCAGAACAGCTCGAGTTGTTACCGAAACTTTCAGTAAAACAAGTGAAACGACGCCCGGGAACACTTCGTTCCGTAACCGACCGTCTATCGCAGGTCATTGGTGTTGAAATGGATGTGAAACAGATACAAGAATGTCTGGACACATTAAAAGGCTGGACATTAGACGAATCCGGACAGGAAGCGGAAGAAAATCGATTACGTCACGTAACGGCATGTCTATTGCTTGAAGGGGCGCGAAGTCGATTGACAGGAGAGGATGAGAACGTTGAACAAGTGGCAGTTACGGCAACAACTGGAGGCATTTTTAATCGAGGATATCGGACAGTGGGATATCACGAGTGAAGGATGTCTGACGGGACAAGAACGCGGGACTGGTCGTTTTCTAGCTAAGGAAGACGGTGTTTTTTGCGGAGTTGACATCATTCGGGAGATGGCGCATCTCTTACAAGTCGACGTGACGATTCATGTAGCGGAAGGGACGATCGTCACGCGAGGAACACTCCTTGCCGAGTGGTCGGGTTCGTTACAGGACATCTTAAGCGGAGAACGGGTCGCCTTGAACCTGGTGCAACGCTTATCCGGGATCGCGACAAAAACTCGTCAAGCAGTCGAGGTAGCGGCAGGACGGATTCGGATCACGGATACACGAAAGACGACCCCAGGGTTACGAATGCTCGAAAAACACGCTGTTCGCGTCGGGGGTGGCTATAGTCATCGCGGACGACTCGATGACGCCGTCATGATCAAGGATAACCACATCACGGTCGCGGGATCGATCACAGAGGCGGTGGCGCGAGCAAAACGTGTCGCAGGTCATACGACACCGATTGAAGTCGAAGTCGAAACGGAAGCGGAAGTGCTAGAGGCAGTAGCTGCAAAAGTTGATATCATCATGCTCGATAACCGGACACCAGCAGAGATCAAACAGCTTCGGCAATTGATTCCACCGCATATCACGGTCGAGTTATCCGGCGGAATCACGATAGACACGTTATCAGACTTCGCGGATAGCGGAGCAGACGTCATCTCACTCGGGGCACTCACCCATTCAGCAACAGCGCTTGATATCAGTATGAAAATCGAAGGAGGAAAAAAAGATGTCATTTGACTTATTACGTCATGAGGGGATTCCGGCGTCGTACTTACAGCAATCGGAAGCAGAATTAATTGCGATCATTGAAGGGGTCAAAGCACGGATGGGCAGTCGCTTGTTCTTACCTGCCCACCACTACCAAAAGGATGAAGTTGTCCAGTTCGCGGATGCGACGGGAGATTCGCTCCAGCTCGCGCAAGTCGCGAAGCAGATGACAGAAGCGGAATATACAGTCTTTTGTGGTGTCCACTTCATGGCAGAGACGGCAGACATGCTGACGGATGCGTCACATACAGTTGTTTTGCCTGACATGCGTGCTGGCTGTTCGATGGCAGATATGGCGAATGATACGCAAACGGAGCGCGCCTTTACAATCTTGACGGAACGATTCGGGGAGTCGATTTTACCGTTGACGTATGTCAATTCGACGGCAGCCATCAAAGCATTCGTCGGTCGTCACGGTGGGGCAACGGTGACGTCGTCAAATGCTGTCCAGATGGTTGAGTGGGCGCTTGCTGAACGCGACATCTTATTCTTCCTGCCCGATCAACACCTCGGTCGCAATACGGCGCACGCACTCGGAATTCCGTTAGAACAGATGGCGATTTGGGATCCGATCAAGGACGAACTCGTTTTTGATGGAGAAGACCAGGACGTCCGCGTCATCTTGTGGAAAGGACACTGCTCGGTCCATGAAAAATTCACGGTCGGTCAGATTGAACAGTTCCGCAAGACGGATCCGGAGCGAAAGATTCTCGTTCACCCGGAATGTTCGCACGAAGTCGTGACAGCGTCTGATCTCAATGGATCCACCGCGTACATCATTCAACAAATCGAACAGGCTGCTCCCGGAACGAAGTGGGCGATCGGAACAGAGATGAATCTCGTCAATCGACTCGCGACGACGCATCCGGAACTCGATATCGTGTCGCTCAATCCATTCATGTGTCCGTGTCTGACGATGAACCGGATCGACTTACCGCACTTGGCGTGGGCGCTCGAACAAGTCGAAGCAGGTGAGCCGGTCAACATCATTACGGTAGATGCAGAGACGACGCGGCATGCCGTGCTGGCGCTCGACCGGATGCTTGCGCGTTCGTAAAATAGAGGATCGGAGCGTGGTCGTGCGAACGATCACGCTTTTTTGTCTTCGGATTGAGAGAGCGAACATATGTATTGATTTTTGCTGAAGAACGCTTTGAAGCCAAACGAAGATGTATGCTACAATAACACGAGAGTTTGTTTAAGGATGGGAGCGTTCCACATTGATAGAATTCGTACGCGGCGAAGTCGCTTATGTCTGTGCGGAATTCGTGACGGTAGAAGTTGGCGGGATTGGCTACAAGATCGTAGCACCGAACCCGTTTTTTTATCGGACCGGAGACGAACAGATCATCGTATATACGTATCATTATGTCCGTGAGGACCAAGAAGTCTTATTTGGATTCCGTTCCCGTCGTGAGCGTGCCTTGTTCACGAAGTTGCTCGGTGTCACAGGAATTGGACCGAAGGGAGCGCTCGCGATCGTCGCATCAGGGAATGTCGATGCGCTCGTTGAAGCAATTGAACAAGAGAAAGAGAGTTATCTCGTCAAGTTCCCGGGGGTCGGCAAGAAAACAGCGAAGCAAATGACGCTCGACCTAAAAGGAAAGTTAGCCGAGCTCGCACCGGATTACGTACCGAGCGAAGGCTTGTTCGCGCAAGGCAATGCTGAGCTGAATGAAGCTTGTGAAGCCTTGACGGCGCTTGGTTACAGTGACCGAGAAGTCGAGAAAGTCAAAAAAGCGTTGCAGGCAGAAGTCCTGTCGACGGATCAATATGTCAAACGGGCACTCCAGTTGTTATTGAATGTGAGGTGAGGACATGGAAGAGCGCATTTTGTCAGAATCCGCCCATGCGGAAGATCAAGAAGAGTGGAGTCTGCGTCCTCAGACGCTCGAGCAATACATCGGGCAGGAGAAAGCAAAAGGAAACTTAAGTGTCTTCATCGAGGCGGCAAAAATTCGTCAGGAAACACTCGATCACGTGCTTCTCTACGGTCCTCCGGGTCTTGGGAAGACGACGCTTGCGACGATCATTGCGAACGAGATGGGGGTCGGCATCAAGACGACAGCCGGTCCTGCAATTGAACGACCGGGTGATTTAGCGGCGATCCTATCATCGCTTGAACCGGGCGATGTCCTGTTCATCGACGAGATTCATCGATTGAGTCGATCAATCGAAGAGATTCTGTATCCAGCAATGGAGGATTATTGTCTCGATATCGTCATCGGTCAAGGTGAACTCGCCCGCAGCGTCCGAATTGATTTACCACCGTTTACGCTCGTTGGTGCAACGACGCGTGCGGGGATGTTATCGGCACCGCTCCGCGATCGTTTTGGCGTGACGCTGAAGCTTGAATATTATACGATGTCAGAGTTGTCTGCCATCGTGACCCGAACGTCACGATTGTTCGGATTCGAAGCGGATCGTCTGGCTGCAGAAGCCATCGCGCTTCGTTCACGTGGAACACCACGTGTCGCGAATCGGTTGTTACGGCGTGTCCGTGATTTCGCTCAAGTCGCCCATCAAACCGAGATCGATGCCGTGCTCGCGACAAGTGCACTTGATCGTTTGCATGTCGATGCGCTTGGGCTCGACGATGTCGACCATCGTTTACTACGATCGCTTGCAGAACGGTTTGCCGGTGGTCCGGTCGGTCTTGAGACGATCGCAGCGACGATCGGGGAAGATGCGCAGACGATTGAGGATGTATATGAACCATATCTACTGCAACAAGGCTTTTTACAACGTACTCCGCGCGGACGTGTCTTAACACCGTTCGCCCGCCAACATTTAGGACTGAAAGAAGGAAATTGAACCAATGGATGTAAACTTATTTGATTTTCATTTACCAGAAGAACAAATTGCCCAAGTGCCATTGCTCGACCGGACGAGTTCGAAATTGATGGTTCTCGATCGGGAGACGGGTGCGATTCAGCATCAACACTTCCATGATATCGTCGATCACTTCCGCGAAGGTGATACACTCGTCATCAACGATACGAAAGTTTTACCAGCACGTCTCTTTGGTGTGAAGGAAGAGACAGGTGGGAAGATCGAATTGTTACTCTTGAAGCAAACGAGTGACGATGTGTGGGAAACACTGGCGAAACCGGCAAAACGCGTCAAACCAGGAACGATTTTGTCGTTTGGTGACGGATTACTTCGTGCTGAGTGTGTCGAAGCACTTGAAGATGGAGGACGCATCCTGAAGTTTTTCTATGACGGCATTTTTTATGAAGTGCTCGACCAACTCGGAACGATGCCACTACCGCCGTACATTCATGAACAACTCGAGGATCAAGATCGTTATCAGACGGTTTATGCTCGGGAACGCGGAAGTGCGGCAGCACCGACGGCTGGTCTTCACTTTACACCCGAGTTGCTTGAAGCGCTTAAAGCGAAAGGCGTTCGGATCGCACCATTGACGTTACACGTTGGACTTGGCACATTCCGTCCTGTCTCGGTCGACGACGTCGATAGTCACAAGATGCACAGTGAGTATTACGAACTGCCGGAAAGTTCAGCTGCTTTGCTACGCGAAACACGAAAACAAGGCGGACGGATCATCGCGGTCGGGACGACGTCGACACGAACGCTTGAGACGGTCATTCGCGACCATGGCGACTTCGTCGAAGCAACGGGCTGGACGGACATCTTCATCTTCCCGGGTCAGGAAGTCAAAGGGATTGATGGTCTGATCACGAACTTCCACTTACCGAAATCAACATTGATCATGCTCGTGTCCGCGTTATCGACACGGGAACACATTCTGCATGCCTACGAAGAAGCAGTCGCAAACGGCTATCGCTTCTTTAGCTTCGGTGATGCGATGTTCTTAACGAGAGAGGAACGAAACTAATGACAAAACACGCGGTAACATATGAACATATCAAAACATGTAAACAATCCGGAGCGCGGTTAGGAATCGTCCACACGCCGCACGGTAGTTTCGAGACACCAGTCTTCATGCCGGTCGGAACGCAAGCGACGGTCAAGACGATGGCACCGGAACAAATCAAGGACATGAACGCGAACATCATCCTCGCGAACACGTACCACCTCTGGGTGCGTCCAGGACATGATGTCATCAAGGAAGCGGGCGGTCTGCATAAATTCATGAACTGGGATGGCGCGATTCTCACGGATTCAGGTGGCTTCCAAGTCTTCTCACTTGCTGATCTTCGGAACATTTCTGAGGAGGGTGTTCATTTCCGTAACCACTTGAACGGGGACAAATTGTTCTTATCACCGGAAAAAGCGATGGAAATTCAAAATGCACTCGGTTCAGATATCATGATGGCGTTTGACGAGTGCCCACCGTACCCAGCTTCTCACGAGTACATGAAAGCATCTGTCGAACGGACGAGCCGCTGGGCGAAACGTTGTCTTGCTGCGCACGAACGTCCACACGATCAAGCGCTGTTCGGTATCATCCAAGGCGGAGAATACGAAGACTTGCGTCGCCAAAGTGCAAAAGACCTCGTTGCCCTTGATTTCCCGGGTTATGCGGTCGGTGGTCTATCGGTCGGAGAGCCAAAAGACGTCATGTACCGTGCGCTCGAATTCACGACACCACTTATGCCGGAAGACAAACCACGTTATTTGATGGGCGTTGGTTCACCGGACGCATTGATCGAAGGTGCGATTCGCGGAATCGATATGTTCGACTGTGTCTTACCGACACGGATCGCACGAAACGGCACATTGATGACATCACAAGGACGTCTCGTCGTCCGGAACGCGAAATATGCACGTGATTTCCGTCCGCTCGATGAGAAATGTGATTGCTACGCGTGTAAGAATTACTCGCGTTCGTACATCCATCACTTGATCCGGGCGCAAGAAACGTTCGGTCTGCATCTCTGTTCGACACACAATCTTCACTTCCTCGTCAAGTTGATGGAAGGCGTTCGCCAAGCGATTCGTGAGGATCGTCTGCTCGATTTCAAGGAAGAATTCTTCGAAGAATACGGTTACAATTTACCGAACGCAAAGAATTTCTAACAAATCGTCTGACAAATCAATTCTTTCACGGTATAATGAACGTGATTTGAATGATAAAAGGAGCTGAATCAGATGGAAGGTTTATTCACATTCCTCCCGATGATCTTGATCTTCGTGGTGTTCTATTTCTTGTTGATCCGTCCACAGAACAAACGCCAGAAGCAAGTACGTCAGATGCAAAATGAACTCTCACGCGGCGACTCGATCGTTACGATCGGTGGTCTTCACGGGGTTGTCCAAAAAGTTGACGACATGACGGTGACATTGAAGTCAGGTAATGCACAATTGACATTCAACCGGAGTGCTGTCGCAGAAGTGACGAAAAAATCAACGACTGTCATGGACGACGAAACTGTCGAATAAGGCATTGAAAAGGCGCTTTCCGGATTCCGGAGCGTCTTTTCTGTTTATATATGAGAAAAACGTTTGCTAAGATTACCATTTCTTTTGTAAGCTAGGATAGGAGAACAAAGTTGTCTGAAAATATACTGGGAACTAGAGAAAGGACAATGTAGCATGATCAAGAAAGGGAAACTTGCCACATTCTTCATCGTCGTCATCGCGTTGCTCGTACTGATCGGTACGACATCGTCATGGTTGTTGAAGGATACGAAGCTTGGCCTTGACCTTAAGGGTGGCTTCGAAGTCTTGTATGAAGTACAACCACTGAAAGAAGGAGACGTCATCGATCAAAATGCGATGAGTGCGACGCTGACGGCAATCGAGAACCGTGTCAACGTCCTCGGTGTCTCTGAACCAGACATCCGGATCGAAGGCGATAACCGGATTCGCGTTCAGCTTGCTGGCGTCAAGGATCAGACGGAAGCGCGTCAAATCCTATCTTCGACAGCACAATTATCATTCCGTGACATCAACAATAAGTTGTTACTGGATGGATCGGATTTAAAAGCCAAAGGCGCAAAAGTCGGATACGATCCACAAACGAACCAACCGCTTGTAGAACTTTCACTTAAATCAAAACAAAAGTTCTATGATGTGACTCAAAAGATTTCACAAATGCAACCACCTGCGAATCGTCTCGTCATCTGGCTCGATTACGAGAAAGGTGATTCGTACGAAAAAGAGATTCAAAAGAAAAACTCGAAAATCGTTTCGGATGCATCTGTTCAAGAACCAATCAATTCGGACAAAGCGATCATTTCTGGTGGCGATATCGATGCCGCATACGGGAAACAATTGTCTTCGATCCTAAACGCCGGTGCGTTACCGGTCAAACTCGAGGAAATCTACTCGACGTCGGTCTCTGCTGCTTTTGGACAGGATGCACTTGATCAAACATTGTTCGCGTCAGCAATTGGTGTAGCCGCTGTCTTCTTGTTCATGCTACTGTTCTACCGGATCTCTGGATTCGTATCCATCATCACGTTGCTGTTCTACATCTATCTTGTCATGATCTTCTTTAACGGGATCAACGCCGTCCTCACGTTACCGGGGATCGCCGCACTCGTTCTTGGAGTCGGGATGGCGGTCGATGCGAACATCATCACCGCTGAACGGATCAAGGATGAATTACGAAGTGGAAAATCCGTCTTGTCTGCATTCAAAGCCGGTAACCGTCGTTCATTCGGTACGATTCTTGATGCCAACTTGACGACGTTGATCTCTGCTGGCGTGTTGTACTACTTTGGTACAAGTACGGTCAAAGGATTCGCCATCATGTTGATGGTTTCGATTGCCGTCACGTTCGTCACGAACGTCTTTGTCTCACGTTACCTGATGCAACTCCTTGTCAGTAGCCGATGGTTCGATAAGAAGAAATCATGGTTCGGTGTAAAGGAGAGTGAAATCCGTGAGCTTTAATCCTACGAAATTCGATTACATCAAACATCGAAAAATTTATTTCGCGATCACGATCGCGCTTGTCATCGTTTCTGTACTCTTGTTGTCGTTCCGTGGTCTGAACCTTGGGATTGACTTCACGCAAGGAACTCGCGTCGAGATTTCTTCTGAGAATCAAATTAAGGAAGCGGACGTTCGCTCCGTCATTGAAGATGCCGGGATCGATGCGGAAGAAATCGATGGCATTCAGTTCGCTCAAGGCGGAAAGTTAGCGAACGTCACGTTCGTTGGTGAATTTAGTCAGGATCAAATTTCTGAAATGAAACAAACGATTGAAGCGCAGTATGATAAGGAACCGAGCATCTCGACGGTTTCCGCACAAGTTGGTCAAGAAATCGCGCGTAACGCGATTTATGCCGTCTTGCTCGCGTCACTCGGGATCGTCATCTACGTCTCGTTCCGATTCCAACCGTTATACGGAATTGCGACAGTACTCGCATTGCTACATGATGCGTTGATGATCGTGGCATTCTTCTCGCTGTTCCAGATCGAAGTCAACTTGTACTTCATCGCAGCAATCCTGACGATCATCGGGTATTCCGTCAACGATACGATCGTTACGTTCGACAGGGTACGAGAAAATCTCGGACTCGCTGAAAAAGGTGGTCGGAAAGTCTCGTTTGATGAATTGGCGCATATCGTCAATGAATCAATCCAACAGACGATCATCCGCTCGATCAATACCGTCGTCACGGTCGTCATGACAGCAGCAGCGCTCTACATCTTCGGTAGCGAAGCAATCCGTGGATTCAGTCTCGCCCTGCTTGTCGGGTTGATCATGGGGATGTATTCTTCGATCTTCATCGCCGCGCAACTCTGGCTCGTCATGAAGGGTCGGACACTTGGTCGTACAAAACGCGCTTCTTAAAAGAGTATCCGCATCAGCTATCGCTGGTGCGGATTTTCAATTATAATGGGGAAGTTGATTGGAGGGTTTGAGATGTACCATGCTAAAAAAACATGGCTTGATAAAGTCATCGATTCAGAACAAATCGAACAATTGACGGCGGATGGCACAATCTCACCGCACGTCGCACAACTACTTGTCCAACGGGGATTCACAACACGTGAAGCTGCCCGTGATTTTTTAGAGACCGATCAAATGGCATTTCATGATCCATTTGCTTTCAAAGACATGCCAAAAGTCGTCGAACGGATTCAACGTGCCGTCGACGAGGGCGAGATGATTTTGATTTACGGTGATTATGATGTCGACGGCGTGAGTTCCGCTGCGATTCTCTGGCATGCCTTGATTGAAATCGGAGGAATGGCAGAGTGTTATATCCCGAACCGTTTCACGGAAGGCTATGGACCAAACGAAGCCGCGTTTCGCTGGGCTGCAGAAGAAGGGTTCAGCCTCGTTATCACGGTCGACTGTGGGATTTCCGGCATTCATGAAGCCGATGTCCTAAAGGAACTCGGGGTCGATTTAATCATCACCGATCACCACGAAGCAAAAGAAACGTTACCTGATGCCTTTGCCTTAATTCACCCAGGTGTCGATCCAGACTATCCGTTCTCGAAGCTTGCTGGGGCAGGTGTTGCCTTTAAAGTCGCACATGCACTCCTTGACCGTGAACCCGTCGAGTTACTCGATCTTGCGGTGCTCGGAACGATTGCCGATCTTGTGCCGCTCGTCGGAGAGAACAGGTTGCTTGCGATACGCGGCATCGAGGCGCTGAATGCGAGTGAACGCCCGGGTATCCTTGCGTTACGTGACGTTTGTAGTTTGACGGAAGACGAACTGACGGAAGAATCAGTCGGATTTGCATTCGGTCCGCGGATCAATGCGGCAGGTCGTCTTGATTCGGCGATGCCAGCGCTTGAGATGTTACTAGCGGAAAGCAAAGATGAGGCACTTCATCTCGCGAAACAACTCGACCAACAAAATAAACAACGTCAAGATATCGTCAAGCAGATTGCGGAGGAAGCAACGGCGCTTGTCGAAGAACGTTTTAAAGATGACCGCGTACTCGTCGTCGATGCGGCAGATTGGAATCCAGGTGTCGTCGGGATCGTCGCCTCGCGACTCGTTGAAAAATACCATCGTCCCGTCATCATGCTGTGTCATGATGCTGAAAAAGGAACAGCGAAGGGTTCTGGACGATCGATTCCAGCCTTTGATTTATTCGCTGAACTCACGAAATGTGAAGATATCTTGCCGCATTTCGGAGGACATCCGGCTGCTGCCGGCATGACGCTCTCTTCCGATGACGTCGAGGCGTTACGTCAACGTTTGAATGAACAAGCAAGTACGTTGCCGGACGATGCCTTCATCGCGACGATCGATGTGGATCTACGTCTACAGGTCAGTGATGTGTCGATTCAGTTGATTGAAGATATTCAGCGATTGGCACCGTTCGGGATGGGAAATCCCGCACCACGGATCGTCATCGAGCAAGCGAAGATCCGTGACATGAAACGGATCGGTCGTGACTTGACGCATGTCAAAGCACTACTATCAGGCGACGGGAAGGAACTCGATGCGATCGGCTTCGGCTTCGGCGACCTTGTCGATGAAGTCTCGACCTTATCGGAGATTCACTTGATGGGCAGTCTGAACATCAATGAATGGAATGGGTTCCGTAAACCACAATTGATGATTCAAGACGTCGCTGTCGAAGATGTCCAAGTGTTCGATTACCGCGGCGGTAAGCGGCCGCTGAGCGAACTATTCGCCTTACCGCATGAGACGACGACATTCGTCGCCTTTACCGATGAGGTGAAAGAGAAGTACACGGAACGTCCGTTGAACGGTCCGATCCATCAAAATATCGTTTTCCTTGATCTACCGGAAGAAGAAGCAGCATTTTATCCATACGTGCAACAGGCAGAGCGGATTTATTGTGCCTTTAAGGACGAGGGATATTATTTCGAGACGATTCCGTCGCGGGAGGACTTCAAGCATTACTTCCAGTATTTCGCGAAATGTCCGCGTGACGAGCTCCGGATCGGTCTTGTACGTTTGTCGAAATCGCGAAAATGGACGAAACGATCGATTAACTTTATGCATTCGGTATTCTCGGAACTTGATTTTCTTGTTACAATGGAGGACGGGCTGCCGGGTGTGAACCCAAATGCTGCAAAGCGAGATCTGACGGAAGCTCCAACGTACCAGCGTCATGAAGCGCGTCAAGAGCTCGAGCAACAATACATTTATTCGTCACTCGCTCAGTTGAAAGAGCGTTTTGATACTTTGGTAGAAGCGGCGAAGCAGGAGGAAAAGACATGGAGTTCAAACAGCATATAAAAGAGGTCGAAAACTGGCCGAAAGAAGGAATCAGTTTCAAAGACATCACATCACTCATGCAGAACGGACCAGTATACAAACAATCGGTTGATGCACTTGTCGAATATGCACGCAGTAAAGGTGCTGATGTCATCGCGGGTCCGGAAGCACGTGGATTCGTAGTTGGTTGCCCAGCCGCTTACGCGATGGAAATCGGATTCGTACCTGTCCGTAAAGAAGGAAAATTACCACGTGAGACAGTCCGTGTCGAGTATGGTCTTGAGTACGGAAAAGACGTCTTGACGATGCATGAAGATGCGATTCAACCAGGACAACGCGTCGTCATCCTTGACGACTTGCTTGCGACAGGTGGTACGATCGAAGCGACGATCCAAATGATTGAAAAATTAGGCGGAACGGTTGCCGGAATCGGATTCTTGATTGAACTCGATGGTCTTGGTGGACGTGAGAAACTCGAAGGATACGACGTTCTTTCATTGATTCGTTACGAAGACTAAAGCATATATACTCTCTTGGTACATGGTGACCAAGGGGGTATTTCTTTTTATTTTGACATCTTCTCAAGATTTCACGATAATAAGAACTATATATTAGGGATTCCGTTGCAGACGATCCCGGGGACTGGGTGAGGAAAAGGGATGACAAACAAACAAATCGTAAATGTAGAAGACCTTCTCGCTCGATGTGCGGAATACATGACGCAAGCTGAAGTCAAAGACATCGAACGGGCTTACCAATTCGCGAAAGACGAACATGATGGGCAATTCCGCCGTTCTGGGGAACCCTACATCATTCATCCGGTACAAGTTGCCGGTATCTTAGTCGATATTGGTTTGGATGCAACGACGATCGTCGCTGCGCTTCTTCATGATGTCGTCGAAGATACGGACATTACACTCGAAGAATTAACGGAACGATTCGGACCCGACGTCGCGATGCTCGTTGACGGCGTCACGAAACTCGGGAAAATCAAATATAAATCGAAACGCGAAGAATTGGCTGAGAACCACCGGAAGATGTTCATCGCGATGGCAGAAGACATTCGCGTCATCTTGATCAAACTGGCTGACCGTCTGCATAACATGCGAACGTTGCAACATATGGTCAAGGAAAAGCAGGTGCAAAAGGCAGAAGAGACGCTCGAAATCTTTGCACCGCTTGCGCATCGTCTCGGGATCTCGACGATCAAGTGGGAACTCGAAGACATCAGTTTGCGTTATATCAATCCACAACAGTACTACCGGATTGTCTCAATGATGAAACAAAAACGGACGGAACGCGAAGCGCTAGTCAGTTCGGTCATTGAAGAGGTCAACGAAGTACTCGATGATGTACAAATCGCAGCGGAAGTCGATGGACGTCCGAAGCATATCTATTCCATTTATAACAAGATGCAAAACTCGAAAAAAGAGTTCAGCGAAATTTATGACTTGATGGCTGTGCGCATCATCGTTGATTCAATCAAGGACTGTTACGCTGTTCTCGGAATCATTCATACGCAATATAAACCGATGCCGGGACGTTTCAAGGATTATATCGCGATGCCGAAGCCGAACATGTATCAATCGCTGCATACGACGGTCATCGGACCGAAAGGCGAGCCGCTCGAGGTCCAAATTCGGACACGGGACATGCACTTTATTGCCGAGTACGGGATTGCCGCTCACTGGGCGTATAAAGAAGGCAAGGAACAGGAAGCGAAATCAGGCTTTGAGGATAAGATTGCCCATTTCCGTGAAATTCTTGAGTTACAGAAGGATACGGCGGATGCTGAAGAATTCATGGAATCGGTCAAAGTCGATTTCTTTAGTGACATGTTGTACGTCTTTACACCAAAAGGCGACGTCATCGAATTGCCGAAAGGCTCTGTTCCGATTGATTATGCCTACCGGATTCATACAGAGATCGGTCACCGAACGATCGGAGCGAAAGTCAACGGACGGATGGTACCGATTGATTATAAGCTGAAGACAGGCGACATTATTGAAATCGTCACATCAAAACACAGTTATGGTCCAAGTAAGGACTGGCTCAAGATTTGTGTGTCGAGTCAGGCGAAAAACAAGATCCGTCAATGGTTCAAACGTCAGCAACGCGAAGAGAACGTCTCTAAAGGACGGGAACTGATCGAAGCAGAAGTCAAGAAACTCGGATTCGAGCCGAAGGAAGTCATCAATGAGAAGACGCTCGAAGACGTGACGCGGAAGTTCAACTTCGCGCAAGAAGAAGACATGTATGCTGCTGTTGGGTATCATGGTCTGACCGCTGCCCAAGTCGCGCATAAATTGACGGAAAAGTTACGCAAAGACAAAGAGTCCAAAAATCTTGAACTGAACGAAGCCATCAGTGAGATGAAGACGTTTGATCGTCCGAAGAAGGAAAATCCAGAAGGCGTTCGTGTAAAAGGAATCGATAACATGCTCGTTCGCATGAGTCGTTGTTGTAATCCAGTACCAGGGGACGATATCGTCGGGTATATCACACGTGGACGGGGTGTCTCGATTCACCGGACGGATTGTTTGAATGTCATTCATGAACAAAATCCAGAACGCTTGCTCGAAGTCGAGTGGGAACACGAAGGCAAAGCCGTTAAGAGTTATAACGTCGAAATCGAAATTTCTGGATTCGACCGGGCTGGATTATTGAACGATGTCCTGCAGTCGGTATCTGCGACGAATACGAACATTGTTGCCGTCAGCGGGAAAGGCGACGACAGTAAACAAGCCAAAATCACGATGACGATCGCGATCAACAACGTCAACCATTTACAAAAAGTCGTCGATCGGATCAAACAAATCTCTGACGTGTATGCTGTGCATCGCGTCATGATGACGTAAGGAGCGGATGAGTCATGCGAGTCGTATTACAACGAGTCAAAGAAGCAAGTGTCACAGTCGATCAGGAGGTCATCGGTCAAATCAAGCAAGGTTTTCTCTTGCTTGTCGGTGTCACGCACGAAGACACGATCAATCAGGTGAACTGGTTAGCTGATAAAATCGCAGGACTCCGCGTGTTTGAAGATGAAGAGGAACGGATGAACCGCTCGTTGCAAGATGTCGACGGTCAGATTCTATCCGTCTCGCAGTTCACGTTGTATGGTGATGTCAAAAAAGGACGTCGCCCAGCGTTTACGGAAGCAGCGAAACCTGATGTTGCCAACGAATTGTATGAAGCGTTCAATGAACGTCTTCGCGCGCAAGGACTGACAGTCGAGACAGGTCAGTTCGGTGCGATGATGGATATCGCGCTCGTCAATGATGGACCGGTGACATTGATTCTTGAAAAAGAAGCAAACGCTTGACAGGAACCGAGAGACGAGGCAATATTAGACGTAACCAAATGATTCATACGACCGAAGACGAAGAGGAGTAATCAAGACCTCGTCTGCTTAGAGAGTCGCCCCTTGGCTGGAAGGGCGAACAGACGAACTCGATGAAAGACCCTTCCGAGGTATCTTCCTGAACCGATAGTAGGGAAGGTCGTACGCAGGCGTTAACTGCACCGAGTGGTCAAATGTGATTTGACAACCAGGGTGGTACCACGGGATCTTCAAGTTCTCGTCCCTTTGCGGACGAGGACTTTTTTGTATTCAAAAAAGGAGGAATTTGAGATGAAATTACCACGCGGTACGTTTGATGTCCTTCCAGGAACAGTCGAACGCTGGCAGTACATCGAGCAACAATTACGTGACATTAGTAAGCGTTACAACTATAAGGAAATCCGGACGCCGATTTTTGAGGAGACAGAACTCTTTAAACGTGGCGTCGGTGAGACGACGGATATCGTTCAAAAAGAGATGTTCATGCTTGAGAAACGCGGAAAAGACCAGTTGACGTTACGTCCAGAAGGAACGGCTGCTGTTGTTCGTTCATTCGTAACGAACAAGCTGTTCGGTTCACCAAACCAACCGACGAAATTGTTCTACATTGGACCGATGTTCCGTTATGAACGTCCGCAAGCAGGTCGTTTCCGTCAGCTCCACCAATACGGAGTCGAAGCACTTGGCAGTGAACAACCAGCGATCGATGCGGAAGTCATCAGTCTCGCGATGAGCATCTACCGTTCATTTGGATTGAAGCACCTTAAGCTCGTCATCAATACACTCGGGGATAACGAAAGTCGCGCCGCACACCGGGCAGCACTTGTCGATCACTTCAAACCGGTCGTTCACGAGTTATGTCAGGACTGTCAGAACCGTCTCGAAACGAATCCACTTCGTGTCCTTGACTGTAAAGTCGACCGCGATCACCCGAGCATGGCAACAGCACCATCAATTCTCGATTACTTAAACCCGGCATCAAAAGCTTACTTCGACGAAGTATTGCTTCACTTAGATGCACTCGGCATCGAGTATGTCGTTGATCCAACGCTCGTTCGCGGAATCGATTATTACAATCACACGGCGTTCGAGATCATGTCAGAAGCAGAAGGCTTCGGAGCAATCACGACACTATGTGGTGGTGGACGATACAACGGTCTCGTCGAACAAATCGGTGGACCGGCAACACCGGGAATCGGATTCGGAATCGGCATCGAGCGTTTATTGATGGCGCTTGAGAATGAGAACGTCTTACCGGCAGTCGATGATCAAATCGATGTCTTCATCGTCGCGCAAGGCAGTGACGAAGTCGAAAAGACAGCAACACGTCTCTTACAATTGATGCGTCTCGAAGGACTTGTCGCCGATCGGGATTATCTCGGTCGGAAGTTCAAAGGGCAATTCAAAGCAGCCGATCGCTTGAAAGCACGCTACACGGTCATCCTCGGGGATGAAGAAGTCGAGCGTGGTGCAGCGGCGCTGAAGAACATGGCTACAGGGGAGCAGACGGACGTTCCGTTATCAGCAGTCGCTGATACGATCGTCGCGAAATTAAAGGAGGAAGCACAATGATCGGACGCACGCATATGAACGGTCAGGTGACGGAAGAAGTCATCGGACAACACGTTCAACTTAAAGGATGGGTTCAAAAACGACGTGACTTAGGAGGATTGATCTTCCTTGATCTCCGCGACCGGAGTGGTATCGTCCAAATCGTCTTCCAACCGGAAAACGAGCAGGCACACCGCCTTGCAGAATCAATTCGTTCAGAGTATGTCCTCGATATCAAAGGACACGTCATCGCACGTGAGAATCCGAACCCGAACATTCCGACTGGGCAAGTCGAGGTCGTCGCGGATGAAGTCGTCATCTTGAATGCAGCGAAGATGACACCATTCCCGATCAGTGAAGAAGCAGAGCAGACGTCAGAAGATTTACGTCTTAAATATCGTTATCTTGACTTGCGTCGTCCGTCGCTTCAAGAGACATTCCGTCTTCGTTCGAAAGCATCGAACATTATGCGGAACTTCCTCGATGAGCAAGACTTCTTGGAAGTCGAGACACCAATCTTAACGAAATCAACACCAGAAGGCGCACGTGACTATCTCGTTCCGAGTCGTGTTCACCCAGGTGAGTTCTATGCCTTGCCACAATCACCGCAATTGTTCAAACAATTGCTGATGGTGTCTGGTTTTGAACGGTACTTCCAAATTGCACGTTGTTTCCGTGACGAAGACTTACGGGCAGACCGTCAACCTGAATTCACGCAAGTCGACATCGAGACGAGCTTCATGGACATCGAAGACTTGTATGCGATGATGGAATCGATGATGACACGTGTCATGAAGGAAACGCTTGGTAAAGATATCGTGACACCGTTCCCACGGATGCCGTACGCGGAAGCGATGAGCCGGTATGGTTCGGATAAACCGGATACACGCTTCGGTCTCGAATTGATTGATGTCGCGGAAGCCGTCAAAGGGGCAGGATTCAAAGTATTCGACATGGCACTAGAAGCTGGTGGCGAAGTTAAAGCCTTGAACGTCAAAGGTGCAGCAGAGCGCTTCTCGCGGAAAGATATCGATAAGTTACAAGAATTCACGGCGATTTACGGTGCAAAAGGTCTCGCGTGGGTCAAAGTGACAGGGGACGGACTGAACGGTCCGATCGCGAAGTTCTTCGACGAAGAAGCAGCTGCTCGCCTGACAGCGGCGACAGGTGCGGAAGCAGGCGACTTATTGTTGTTCGTCGCAGCAAAAGCATCGATCGTAGCAGACAGCTTAGGTGCGCTCCGTCAGAAATTAGCGAAGGAACTGGACTTGATCGATGAGTCGGTCTTCAACTTCCTTTGGGTGACGGACTTCCCACTCGTCACGTATGAAGAAGAAGAAGGTCGTTTCTACGCGAACCACCACCCGTTCACGATGCCACGTCGTGAAGATCTCGAATTGCTCGAGACGGATCCCGGAAAAGTCCTCGCCGTCGCGTACGACCTCGTCTTGAACGGATACGAGCTCGGCGGTGGATCACAACGGATCTACGAACGGGATATCCAAGAGCGGATGTTTAAGTTGCTTGGCTTCACAGAAGAAGAAGCAAACGAGCAGTTCGGTTTCTTGATGGAAGCATTCGAATACGGAACACCACCACATGCGGGGATCGCACTTGGTCTAGACCGTCTCGTTATGTTACTCGCAGGACGTTCAAACTTGCGTGATACGATTGCCTTCCCGAAAACAGCATCAGCAAGTGATCTGTTGACGGCAGCACCAAGCCCAGTCTCGGATGCACAATTAAACGATCTCTCGATTCGAACAGCGGTCAAACAATCGTAAGATACGACAAGCGAATCTTCCGGTATGGGAGATTCGCTTGTTTCATGAAGGAGGATGAACGGATGGAACGACACTTTTTTGAACGGTCTCCGGTTGAAGTCGGTCCAGACTTCTTAGGAACACAGATCACAGTCGATGAGGTGACGATGCGGATCGTCGAGGTCGAAGCCTATCTCGGTCCTCACGATCAAGCAGCGCATTCGTTTTCCGGAAAACCAACGAAACGGACGGCACCGATGTTCGGTCCACCGGGGCATCTCTATGTTTATTTCACATATGGGATGCATCACTGCATGAATATCGTTTGTGGACATGAAGGGGAAGGATACGGATTGTTGCTACGAGGTGCGGAAATCATTAGTGGGCACGATCTCGTCGCGGAACGTCGTTTTGGTTGTTCCTACGCAGAGTTGACAGCGGCGCAACGACGCAATCTCGTCAATGGACCGGCGAAACTGTGCCAAGGATTCGGTCTAACGACAGCTGATTCGGGACAGGATCTTTATCAAGACCGTTTCCGACTTGTTGCTGACTCGGTCGACGCGGTCGTCCAGACGACACGGATCGGTATTCCGAATGCAGGAGAAGCGACAGCCTATCCATGGCGGTTTTATGTAGAGGCGAGTGAAGGGGTAAGTAAACGTTAAAAAATGGACGCTCCGATAAGGAGACGTCCATTTTTTATTTAGGGTTGTTGATTGATTTTTTCGACTGTTGCTTTTTATAGAATTTATAGACGATTGGACCAACCGTCGTTACGAGCGTCATTAATGTTCTGAGTTTACCGCGTTTTGCTGCCATTGATTCATTCACTCCTCTGATTTGTTGTACTAATCATATTCCACGAAAACAACGTCTTAAAACCTCATCGGCACATCAAGTGGTTTTCTATCTACCTTGGTCGGGTCATAGTATAAGGAGAAGGGAGTCGATCAATATGGGAGCAGTCGTTTGGTATCGTCATGATTTACGTGTCGATGATCATGAGGCACTTCGGAGTGCGTGTGAAGAACAGGACGTCATTCGTGCCGTATACGTCAAAGACCAAAAGAAACGCGATTTTAAAAGAGGTACACAACAAGCGCGATTTGAACAAGAGACACTAGAGAACCTAGCAAATCATCTGGCTCAGATCGGAATCACGCTAGATATTCTAGAAGGGAAGGTGCATGAGACACTCGATTCTTACCTGCAAGCGGATGATACCGTCTATTTCCATAAGATGACCGGAACAGAAGAAGCGACAAGTGAGCAGTATATCGAAGACAGATATACCGTCCGCTCTTTTGAAACACAGACGTTACATCGTCGGGAAGATATCGGAAGTGATGAATTAAAGCGCGTCTTTACGGCATTTCGAAAACGGGTCGAGGCGAAAGGGACCTTCTACGATCCACTCGATCCACCAACCGGTATTCAGCTAATAAAAGAGGAATCAGTTGAAGCGGCCCCAGAGACCGCGTTCCCATTTCGGGGAGGCGAATCAGCGGGAAGGGCACGCCTTCAGGAATATCTCGCCGAGCCCGTATTCACCTATAAAGAAACACGGAATGGGTTCTTACGAAATGATTCTTCGAAGTTGTCTGCCTGGCTAGCGAACGGTTCACTCTCACCGCGCCGCGTCATGGCTGAATTACAAGAAGCCGAGCGAAAACAGGGAGCGAATGAATCGACGTACTGGTTGTATTTCGAATTGTTATGGCGTGACTTCTTCCATTTGACGATGCGTGAGACAGGAAGCCGTCTGTTCCGTGCGAGCGGATTACAAGAAGGTCAATACACGTGGAAGGCGAACCAGCTGGCTGTCGAACGCTGGATAGAAGGAAAAACTGGTGTGCCATTCGTCGACGCCTTCATGAACGAGATTCGCGAGACGGGATGGATGTCGAACCGCGGCAGGCAGATCGTTGCCAGTTATCTAATTCATGAATTAAAGCAGGACTGGCGCATCGGAGCGCGATATTTCGAACAGCAATTGATCGACTATGATGTCGCTTCGAATTATGGGAACTGGGCGTTCATCGCGGGTGTTGGGAATGCAACACGCACACCACGATTTGATCCTGCATTCCAACAACAACGATATGATCCGAATCAACACTTCACGAAACGTTGGACCTGAAAAAAGCATCTTTTTCTGGAGTGGGAAGTAGTTGCATTTCAGAGGGGAGGATGCTATATTAAATGCATCAGATGGGGTTCCTGAATTGTACGAGAGCCGCCTTTTATCTTTGAGCCACTCTTTTTTGATAGGGAGTTTGACGTTCCAACTAGTAGTACATGCCTCGTAACACAGCAGGAGGACGTACGAATAGGAATCGGATAAGACACCCACCTGCACAGCAGGTTCAAAAATAAGGTATCGACACGGCACTTCGGGTCCCATCGTCTTATTATTTTGTTGTTTGACACGTCGCATGACGTTTTTTTTTATGATATAATTCCGAGTAAAACAGTATGAGTATTGTGAGGTTATGAGATGTTACATCAATTTTCGCGTAATGAATTAGCAATCGGTAAAACTGGACTTGACGCATTGGCATCCAAATCCGTCGCTATTCTGGGTATCGGTGGTGTTGGATCGTTCTCAGCAGAAGCACTTGCCCGCAGTGGTGTAGGTCGTTTGATTCTTGTCGATAAGGACGATATCGACATCACGAACGTCAACCGACAAATCCATGCTTTGCTTCCGACGGTTGGTCAACCGAAGGTCGATGCGATGGCAGAACGTCTTGCGTTAATCAATCCGGATCTTGAAATCGTTCGCTTGAAGATGTTCTACAATGAAGAGACATTCGAGTCGTTCTTCGAACAGCAACCGGATTATGTCATCGATGCATCGGACACGGTCTCGTTCAAGATTCACTTGATTCAGGAATGTAAGAAACGTAACATTCCAATCATCTCAAGCATGGGGATGGCGAACAAGATGGATCCAACACGCATCAAGATCGTTGACATCAAAGATACAAGTTATGATCCACTAGCGAAGGTCATTCGGACGAAACTTCGGAAAGCCGGCATCCATAAAGGTGTTCCTGTCGTCTTCTCCGATGAACCGCCCGTTAAGATCATCGAAGAAGTCCGTCAAGTCGTCGGAAACGATGCGGCTGCAATTCGTAAGGCAAAGATGCCGCCAAGTTCAAATGCGTTCGTTCCATCAGTTGGTGGATTGATCGCAGCGAGCTACGTCATCAACGAGATCGTCCGTGAAGCCGGCGTGACGATCGAACGCGTTCGTTAAAAAAAGCGACCTTATGGTCGCTTTTTCTGATGTGTGGCTGTTTGTTTGTTCCAAAAATCAAGTCGAGCTTGCAGTTGTTTCTCAAAACCGCGTGGGCTTGGACGATAAAAGACCGGTTTTGTCCGGGCAAGGTTCTCCGGCCAGTAATTCTGTGGCACATAGGCATGTTCGAAGTCGTGCGGGTACTGATAGGTGACGCCATTCCCAAGTGCCGCTGCCCCCGGATGATGGGCATCGCGCAAATGTGGCGGTACCGGACCGCCGTCTGAACGGCGAACGAGTGTCAATGCTTGATCGATTGCTGAGATGACAGCATTCGATTTCGGTGCCGTCGCGAGATATAAGACGGTTTCAGCGAGCGGAATCCTTGCTTCAGGGAAACCGACGTACTCGCACGCGCGTGCGCAGGCATCGACCATCAATAACGCTTGCGGATCAGACAGACCGATGTCTTCTGCCGCATGGACGTAGAGACGCCGTACGATGAAGCGCGGACTTTCGCCCGCTTCAATCATGACAGCGAGCCAGTAGAGCGCAGCGTCGGGATCGGAACCCCGAATCGATTTGATGAAGGCGGAGATGACATCATAATGCCGATCGCCGTCCTTATCGTACTTCAATGCTTTTTGTTGAATCGATTCCTCGGCGACAGCGAGATCGATTGTGATTTGACCATCGATTTCCGGTGTCGTTAAGACGGCGAGTTCAAGCGCATTCAATAATGCCCGGTAATCGCCATCCGACAACTTGACGTAATGATCGATCGCGTCATCCGTGATCGTGATCGGATATTTGCCAAGACCACGCTCTTCGTCTTTTAGGGTCCGGTCGAGGACGATCCGTAAGTCATCTGGCGTCGGGGGTTCGAAACGAAAGACTGTTGCCCGCGATAACAGAGCGGCGTTGACCTCAAAACTCGGATTTTCAGTCGTCGCCCCGATCAACGTGATCGTACCTGCTTCGAGCGCTGGCAGTAAGGCGTCTTGTTGCATCTTATTGAATCGATGGATCTCATCGAGAAAGAGAATCGTTTTTTGATCCTCGAACTGAAGACGGGCTTCGGCCGCTTTTAGAATTTCCCGTAATTGTTCCAGTTTCGCCGTGACCGCGTTCAATTGCTCGAACGCTGATTTCGTATAACTGGAGATGACACGCGCGAGCGTCGTCTTACCGGTTCCGGGTGGACCGTAAAAAATGACGGTTCCGAGACGATCGGCTAAGATGGCACGCCGCAGGAGCGTCGTCTCTCCGATCAGATGGCGTTGTCCGACGATTTCATCCAGATTCTGCGGACGCATTCGATTCGCGAGCGGTCCGGCAGGTGACTGGGATTCAAATAAATGTGCCATACACATACGCTCCTTCCACTTTTAGCTACTACTATACTAGAAAGGATGATCCTTCGCATGATGAAAATCTCGACGAAAGGGCGATATGGTCTGACGATCATGATCGCACTCGCGAAAGAAGCTGAATCTAAACCATTATCCCTAAAAAAAATCGCGCAGATGTATGACCTATCTGAGCATTATCTTGAACAGTTGATTGCCCCCCTTCGTAATGGAGGTCTCGTCAAAAGTGTACGCGGTGCTTACGGCGGGTACAAGCTCGGTCGTGAAGCGCAAAATATCACAGCGGGTGAAATCATCCGCCTGCTTGAAGGACCACTCGTCGTCGTCGAAGGCGATGCGTGTGACGAGGTCACAAAACGCAAACTGTGGGATAAAATCCAGCAAGCAGTCGATCAAGTACTCGATTCAACGACGCTACAAGACTTAGCGGAAGAAGAAGATACAGGATACATGTTCTATATTTGAGAGGTGAAAACGAATGAATTACTTTGACCACTCGGCGACGACGCCGATGCGTCCGGAAGTCCTTGAGGCGATGACGCCTTATTTGCTCGAACAGTATGGCAACCCATCTAGTGTCCACGCGGCTGGTCGGTCTGCTCGGGCAGCAATTGACAAAGCACGTCGGCAGATCGCACAAGAATTGAACGCGAAACCAACCGAACTGATTTTCACGAGCGGTGGAACGGAATCGGATAATTATGCAATCTTCGGTGCGGCTGAGGCGGCGCGTGAAAAAGGGCGTCATCTCATTACGACACGGTTTGAGCACCATGCTGTTTTGCATGCGTTCGAAGAGCTCGAAAAACAAGGCTATGACGTCACGTATCTCGATGTTCCAACTACAGGCGTCGTCTCATTGACTGCCTTGCAAGAAGCCGTCCGGGAAGATACGACACTCGTCTCGATCATGTTCGGCAACAATGAAGTCGGAACGATTCAGCCGATTGCGGCATTCGGTCAATTTTTACGAGAACGCGGTATTTTATTCCATACGGACGCGGTGCAAGTGTTCGGAAAACAAGCAATCGATGTCGAAGCGTTACAGGTCGATCTTTTATCCGCGTCTGGTCATAAAATCAATGGTCCAAAAGGAATCGGATTGTTGTATGTGCGGACTGGTGTGAAGTTGGCTCCTCAAACGTTCGGAGGAGAACAGGAACGCAAGCGTCGCGCTGGTACGGAGAACGTACCGGGAATCGTCGGTTTAGCGAAAGCGCTCGAACTGATGATCGCAGAGCGCGATCAACAACAGGACCACATCAAACAACTGCGTAGCGTTTTGCTAACGCGATTGGATGAAAGTGGCGTCACTTACGAAGTCAACGGTGTTGAAGGATTGCCGAATGTCCTCAATCTTTACTTCCCGCAAATTGAAATCGAACCGTTCCTGATCATGCTTGATATGCGTCAAATGGCCGTATCGAGCGGGAGTGCATGTACGGCAGGGTCCGTCGAACCTTCGCATGTCTTATCGGCGATGTATGGCGAAGATGAACGGACACGAGCATCGGTCCGGATCAGTTTTGGTCACGGAAATGAGCTCGCGCAAGTCGAACTACTCGCACAAGCCTTGCAAGATGTCGTAAAATCGTTTCAGAATTAACTAAGAGGTGAAATAAATGAATACACGAGCAAAAGCCCCGAGTGAAACGACAGTCGTCGTTGGGATGTCGGGCGGTGTCGATTCTTCTGTGACGGCTCATTTATTAAAAGAGCAAGGCTATAACGTCATCGGAATCTTCATGAAAAACTGGGATGACACGGATGAGAACGGCTTTTGTACGGCGACGGAAGATTATGAAGACGTCATCGCCGTAGCCAATCAAATCGGCATTCCGTACTATGCAGTCAATTTCGAGAAAGAGTACTGGGATAAAGTATTCACGTACTTCCTCGATGAATATAAACTCGGTCGGACACCGAATCCGGACGTCATGTGTAACAAGGAAATCAAGTTCAAAGCCTTCCTCGATCACGCGATGCGTCTTGGTGCCGATTTCGTCGCGACAGGGCACTATGCGCGTGCCGTCTATGAGGATGGAGAACATAAATTGCTTCGAGGCGTTGATGCAAACAAGGATCAAACATATTTCTTGAATCAATTGTCGCAAGAGCAAATCGCGAAGGCGATGTTCCCGATCGGGCACATGGAAAAATCAGAAGTGCGCCGGATCGCAGAAGAAGCGAACCTCGCAACGGCGAAGAAAAAAGACTCGACAGGCATTTGCTTCATTGGCGAGCGGAACTTCAAACAGTTCCTCGGTCAATATCTGCCGGCGCAACCCGGTGAGATGCGGACACTTGACGGCAACGTCATGGGACGTCACGATGGATTGATGTACTATACGATGGGGCAACGTCATGGACTCGGTATCGGTGGCGACGGAGAGCCTTGGTTCGTCGTCGGGAAAAATTTAGAGGAGAACATCCTCTATGTCGATCAAGGATTCCATAACGAATTGTTGTATTCGGAAGGGTTACTTGCTTCAGATGTCAGCTGGACATCTGAGCGTCCGGTCGGTGAGACATTCCGTTGTACGGCGAAATTCCGTTACCGTCAACAAGATACAACCGTCACGGTTCGTGTCCTCGAAGATGGACTCGATGTTTCATTTGACGAGCGTCAACGAGCAATCACACCAGGACAAGCAGTCGTGTTCTATGATGGGGACATCTGCCTCGGTGGTGCGACGATCGATGCAGCCTATAAAGCAGGCGAACGCCTCGCTTATCTAGCGTAAGGAGCAAAAGAAGATGAACTATAATGAAGTAGGGTTCCGGCATCTAGAAGCTGGAAATTATGAATTAGCAGCGCAAGCGTTTAACGACGCGATCGAAGAAAATCCAAAAGATCCGACAGCGTACGTCAATCTTGGAACATTACTCCAATCGATGAACGACGCTGATCGTGCCCTTCGTTTTTATGATCGGGCACTGATGATCGATAATACGTTTGCGAGTGCCTATTATGCAAAAGGGGCGCTGTTCTTTGCTGCCGATCAACTCGTCGAAGCAGAGGAATCATTGCGGGCAGCGTTATTATATGGACTTGACGACGCGGATCTCCATTTCATGCTTGGGATGACGTATCAAAAACTCGGTGATCCAGTACGTGGTTTACCTCGTCTACAGCGCGCGTCCGAATTAAACGGTGTCGATATCGAGATCGCATTCCAATACGGACTTGCCTTAGCGCAAAACGAGAAGTTGGAAGAAGCGGTCGAGATGTTCGAGCATGTCTTGATGCTTGACGAAACGCATACAGATGCACGATACAATTATGCGATTGCCCTTGCTTTCCTTGGTCAACAAGAAGCCTGTTATGCAGAACTCGAAGCCGTTCTTGCCTACCAGCCGGAACACGCCCTTGCGCGGGACGCGAAAGCGAAGATGGATGCGTTATTAAAACAAGCAGACTGATATAAAAAAGACGATTCCGCCTGGAGTCGTCTTTTTTTATGCTATTTAATTCCCAACTTCACGGATGACACGAAGTGGTGGACCGGAAAAGTCTTCATAGGCTTCATCCATGTTTTTCGTGTACAGTTCGATGACGTTATTTTCCGTATCCTTGAAATAAGCAGAATGTTCTTTTTGATTCGATGTCTCCTGTTCGTCCCATTCTCTGAGCTTCACGGTGATTGATGCTTCCCGCAATTGATTCAAGGCTTGCTGGAACTCGTCCTTCTCAACGTAGAAAGCACAGTGGACATGGACACCACCTTCATCGTACAACGTGTCCCATTCGGATACTGGTAAGTGTTTGACGGTCCGTTCTTCCATCGTGAAGTCTCGCTTCAGCCACAGGCCGAGTCGAGTATTACCGCCAATGTAAAGCCACGTGGCCCAGACCCCGTCTTGTTTAGATTGTTCTTTACTTGGTTCCGCATCTTCAGGAGCCCATTGCTCGACGACTGGAATGCCTAGTGTCCCATTCCAAAAGCCAACCGCACGGTCCATATCCTCGACTTCAAGTACTAATTCACACAATCCTGCAATCGGTAAACGTGCCATCCTTAAACTCCTCCTCTTAACGAAATGTTTCAGGGTATCTTTCCCTGATTTAAAATCCGGTAAACGAATGCTATGATGAAAGCAGCGAATGAAAAAGAGAGAAAGAAGGTGGAGTGATGGAGCACCCCCATCAAGTCGTCGGGCGCGTCAAACGTGTGCTCTTTTCTTCTGAAGAAGAAGCACACTCCATTGTATTGGTCGCCGTCAAAGAAAAGAACTTTGAACTGAAAGAAACCGAGCTCGTCATCACGGGTACTGGGGTTGGGATCGAACTCGGAGGAACGTATCAAGCATTCGGTCGTCTCGTCGATCATCCCCGATTCGGAAAACAACTGAAGGCGGAACTGATTCGGCGATCGGTTCCGATGACAAAACATGCGACGATCCGCTTCTTGACGAATGGTTCGTTCACCGGCATTGGTCCGAAGACAGCGAAAAATATCGTCGATGCTCTCGGAGAAGAGGCAGTGGATCTCATTTTGAAAGATGAACGGGTACTGAATCAGGTGCCTGGGTTAAAACAAAAACAAGCTGACATCATCTTGAGTCGACTCGCCACGTTATACGGTGTCGATCAGTTGATGCTGTTCTTAGCACCATTTGATGTTACGCCGAAGCTAGCGGCAAAGATTTATGCTGCTTACGAAGGGGACGCCATGGCGCGAATACGAGAGAATCCATATTCCTTGATGTATGAAGTGAATGGGATTGGTTTTAAGACAGCCGATCATATCGCATCACATCTCGGACTCGTCGGATTACACCCGGAGCGCGTCGCTGCTTCGATCATGCACATATTAGAACAAGAAGCAGGAGAGGGACATGCCTTTGCGACAGTCGACTCACTATTGCAGCGAGCACCCCGTTTGCTTGGTGAAGACCCGGGTGAACGGCTAGAACAAGCGATTGAACTGTTGCTCGCTGAAGATAAGGTCAAGCTCGAAGAAGGCTGTTTGTATTTACCGACGATCTTTTATGCCGAAGTCCGAGCGGCGAAGGAACTGGCGCGCGTCATGGCGAACGGTGCCGAACAGGAAGTCGATGTCGCGACGATCCTTGAAGCAATCGGGCATCTCGAAGAACAGTTTGGCATGGAATATGCGGCGCAACAGCGAGAAGCGATCGAGTTAGCGGTCAAAGCACCGCTGATGGTCCTGACCGGTGGACCCGGTACCGGTAAGACGACTGTTATCAAGGGAATTTTACATGCCCTGCAAGAAATTCATGATTGGCCGCTTGAGAAGAGTCGCGTCAAGACGGGAGATGTTTATCCGTACGTCCTTGTTGCACCGACCGGACGCGCCGCTAAACGTTTGTCGGAAGCAACGGACGTCCCAGCGATGACGATTCATCGTCTGTTGAAGTATGACGGAACGAATTTCCAATTAAATGAAGATCAGCCGATCACCGGGAAAGTACTGATCATCGATGAGTCGTCGATGATTGATATCTACTTGTTATCGAGTCTGCTCCGTGCTGTGCCGAACGGTATGAAAATCTTGTTCGTCGGTGACCGCGATCAGTTACCATCCGTCGGTCCAGGGCAGGTGCTGGCAGATTTGATGGATACGGAAGGGATTCCCGTCGTTCGTTTGAACGTCGTCCATCGCCAAGCGGAAGATTCTTCGATTTTACGGCTCGCGCATGATTTGAAGAACCGGACGACGTCAGCTGATTTGTTATCACCACTTGCGGATCGTCGCTTTTACACCGCGTCTCCGCAAGAGACGTTACGCGGCATCTCAGCCTTCGCGGAAAAAGCACTCGCAAAAGGGTATTCGAAATTCGATGTTCAGGTTCTGGCACCGACTTACCGTGGGCAGGTCGGAATCGACGAACTGAATGTCGCCTTGCAACGCGTCTACAATCCGGAGGAACCGAAAAAACGCGAAGTCAAACAAGGCACTCGGATTTACCGGACCGGGGATAAGATTCTTCAGCTCGTCAATAATGCGGAAGAGAACGTCTATAACGGAGATATCGGCGAAATCGTCAATATCTTCTTCGCCAAAGAGAACGTCGACAAGGTGGATAAGATCATCGCCCGCTTCGACCAGACGGAAGTCGAGTACAACCGGAGTGACTGGGATCAATTCACGCATGCCTACGCGATTACGATCCACAAGGCACAAGGGTCCGAGTTTCCGATCGTCTTGATGCCGGTCTATTTCACGGGGGCATTCAAGCATTCCCGAAACTTGATTTATACGGCGGTCACCCGTGCGAAGTCGAGTTTATTATTGTTCGGCGACCCACGAGCGTTTCATAAAGCGTCGCAAGAAGAGGAGCCGCGGCGCCGAACACGATTGATTGAACGACTCGGTGGGGTGACAAAGACTTGACGGATGCTGTGTGATAGGTAATAATCACGATAGATGAATGGACGTAACACGTTGATGGAAGATAAGTAAAAGGAAAACTCGAGTCCAGAGAGAAGTGAGTCTGCTGCAATCACTTTCTCGAGTCCCTTTGAAGCTCCTTCCGGAGTCGGGTGTAAACACCTGCGGGTCATCCCCGTTATCAGATGTTCGAGGTAGGCAATGGATTGCTTACGAACGAGGGTGGTACCACGGAAGCGATGCTTTCGTCCCTTTTCAGGGATGAAGGCATCGCTTTTTTGCGTCCAAATAAAACCAATGGGGGTAACTGTTCATGAAAGCTCTAAAACCATTAACGGGTGCACAAATCCGTCAGATGTATCTTGATTTCTTCCAAAGCAAAGGGCATGCGATCGAACCGAGTGCTTCACTCGTACCGGTCGAGGATCCATCGCTCTTGTGGATCAACTCAGGGGTTGCGACACTCAAGAAATATTTCGATGGTCGTGTCATTCCTGATAATCCACGTATCGTCAACGCACAAAAATCAATCCGGACGAATGATATCGAAAACGTCGGGAAAACAGCACGTCACCATACGTTCTTCGAGATGCTCGGAAACTTCTCTGTCGGTGATTACTTCCGTGAAGATGCAATCAAATGGGGCTGGGAACTCTTGACGAGTGATGACTGGTACGGTCTTGACCCGGAACGTCTCTCGGTCACGATTCACCCGGAAGATGACGCAGCGCGTCAAATCTGGCTTGAACTCGGTGTACCGGCTGAGCGGATCATTCCACTTGAAGATAACTTCTGGGAAATCGGTGAAGGTCCATCTGGTCCGAACACGGAAATCTTCTTCGACCGTGGACCTGCTTTTGGAGACGATCCGAACGATTCAGAACTCTACCCAGGTGGCGAAAACGAACGCTATCTCGAGATCTGGAATATCGTTTTCAGTCAGTATAACCACGATGGACACGGCAACTACACGGAACTTCCGCGTAAAAACATCGATACAGGAATGGGACTCGAACGGATGGCATGTGTCATGCAGGACGTGCCGACGAACTTCGATACGGATCTGTTCATGCCGATCATTCACAAAACAGAAGAGATCAGCGGTAAAATCTACCGTGATGATTCGAAACTCGATGTAGCATTCAAGGTCATCGCAGACCACATCCGTACTGTGTCATTCGCAATCGGTGACGGTGCGCTTCCTTCGAATGAAGGTCGTGGATATGTCCTTCGTCGTTTACTACGCCGTGCGGTTCGTTATGCGAAGATGCTTGGAATCGAACGTCCGTTCATGTATGAACTCGTCGATACGGTCGGGAATGTCATGGTCGACTTCTACCCACAAGTTCCAGAAAAAGCAGACTTCATCAAACGTGTCATCAAAAACGAAGAAGAACGTTTCCATGAGACACTTCATGACGGTCTTGCAATCTTGAACACAGTCGCTCAGACGTCTAAGGAGAACGGTGAGCATGTTATCAGTGGCGAAGATGCGTTCCGTCTGTATGACACGTATGGTTTCCCACTCGAATTGACAGTCGAGTATGCGGAAGATCATCAGATGTCTGTTGATGAAGAAGGCTTCAAACTAGCGATGGATGCACAACGTCAGCGTGCACGTGCAGCGCGTGAAGAGAGTGGTTCGATGCAACAGCAATCGGAAGTCCTTTCGACGCTAAAAGATAAAAGTACGTTCGTCGGCTATACCGACCTTAAGGCGGATGCGAAAATCATCGCATTGTTGCATGATGGAGAACGAGTCACAGAAGTCGCTGCTGGTGAAGAAGCACAAGTCATTCTCGACATCACACCGTTCTACGCTGAAAGTGGTGGTGAAGTCGCGGATACAGGAACAATCGAAGGCAAAGACTTCGTTCTTGATGTCAAAGATGTTCAAAAAGCACCAAACGGTCAAAACTTGCATACGGTCATCGTTCGTACAGGGATCGCAACGGAAGCTGCAGACGTCGTTGCAACAGTCGAAGCAGCAGAGCGTAAAGCCGTCACGAAAAACCATACGGCAACACACTTGCTTCATAAAGCATTGAAAGATACGCTCGGAACACACGTCAACCAAGCAGGATCACTCGTTTCTCCAGATCGTCTTCGTTTCGACTTCTCACACTTCGGTGCAGTGACACAAGAAGAGTTGACGAAGATTGAACAAGACGTCAACCAAGCAATCTGGGCATCACTACCGGTTGATATCGAAGAGATGAACATCGCTGATGCAAAAGCAAAAGGCGCAATGGCATTGTTCGGTGAGAAATACGGTGAAACGGTTCGTGTCGTCTCAGCAGGCACATACTCGATCGAGTTGTGTGGCGGTATCCACGTCGGGAACACTGCCGAAATCGGCTTGTTCAAGATCGTTTCAGAGTCTGGTATCGGTGCAGGTACACGCCGAATCGAAGCGGTAACGGGTGCAGGCGCATATCGTGTCATGAATCAACACTTGGAAACACTCGAACAAGCAGCAGCTGTCTTGAAGACGAAGACGACAGAAGTTCCTGTTCGCATCGAAGCACTGCAACAACAGCTCCGTGAGACGGAACGGGCGAATGAATCGTTGCAAGCAAAACTCGCGAACATCGAAGCTGCTTCATTGAAGGACGATGTTGAGAAAATCAACGGTGTGCGTGTGCTTGCGAAACGGGTCGATGTCTCAGATATGGATGCTCTTCGCGGTATGATGGACGAGTTGAAGAGCTCGCTCGGATCGGCAATCATCGTTCTCGGAAGTGCGCAAGGCGAGAAAGTCAATCTCGTCGCAAGCGTCTCAAAAGATTTAATCGACCAAGGCTATCATGCTGGTAAATTGATCAAGGAAGTCGCAACACGCTGCGGTGGTGGCGGTGGCGGTCGCCCTGACATGGCTCAAGCTGGTGGAAAAGATGCGTCGAAATTAGAAGAAGCACTCGCGTACGCTTCACAATACGTGCAATCACTGGCATAATAGAAACGTAGTGTATATGAAAGAGGTGATGAACGTGAGTCAGATGGATCAAACGATGAAATTCAACTTTCCGGAAGACGATAACAAAGCAGCGACACGGGATGTGTTGTTGACGGTCTATCATGCTTTAGAAGAAAAAGGATATCATCCGATCAACCAAATCGTCGGCTATCTCCTTTCAGGAGATCCTGCTTACATTCCTCGTCATAATGACGCACGTAATTTAATTCGTAAGATTGAACGCGACGAATTGCTCGAAGAACTCGTGAAATCTTATTTGGCGGAGAGTGGAAATTCAAAATGAAACGTGCAATGGGACTAGATGTCGGTTCGAAGACGATCGGGGTAGCGGTCAGTGACTTGATGGGCTGGACGGCGCAAGGCGTCGAGACGGTCAAGTGGACGGAACCGGATTACCCAGAAGCCTTCAAACGGCTCGATGTCATCATGAAGACATACAATGTCGAAATCCTAGTCATTGGTCTTCCGAAAAACATGAACGGTTCCATCGGTCCCCGCGCAGAAGCAAGTGAAGCTTTTGCGAAGGAAATCGAACAGCATACCGGGCTTGAAGTCGTCTTCATGGATGAACGGTTGACGACGATGCAAGCAGAACGGATGCTGATCGATGCCGATGTCAGCCGTAAAAAGCGTAAACAAGTCATCGATAAGATGGCTGCCGTCATGATCCTGCAATCGTACTTGGATCGGACGAACCGATGAAGGGGGAGAAACCGATGGCTGAAGAAAAACGTCAGTATCTCTTTCCAGATGAAGAGGGCGGCGAACATCTTTTCGAAGAATGGTACCGTTACTCGAGTGAACGTACAGGAAAAACCTATCTGTTTCTTGAAATGATCGGTAACCCTGACGAAGGAGCAGATGATCTGATCATCTGTGAGATCGATGAATATGGAGAAGGCGAAGATGATTTCGAATTGAGCCTGATCGATGAAAATGATGAGCAAACTTGGGATGAACTCGAGCTTGCGTTAAAGGAGCGGATCACTGATGCAACAGAATGAACCAACACGTTACGTAATTCCGGACGGCGAAGGAAATGATTTCGAATTCGTAGAACGTCTGCGTTACGAAAGCCCACGTTCGAGTAAGACATACATCTTCCTTGAGCCAATCGGAGCAGACTATGACGAAGCAGAAGAAGTCGATATCTTCGTTTACGAACTTGACGAATACGGTGATGGAGACAACGACTTCAACCTCGTACCGATCGATGAAGATGATACAGCGACTTGGGATGAAATCGAAGAAGTCTTTAACACGCTCGAAGATCAGTTAGACTAACCCGACTCATGACAGGTGACGTCGTAAGAGACTTTCTCTTACGATGTCACCTTGTTTTAAGAGAAGAAGGAGGAACCGATGGAGAACGAATGGAAGCAAAATGCCGAAATCGAAAAAAGGCGACGCCGGACATCACGGCGGATTACGCTAATCATCCTTTCTGTATTGTTGACGATTTTTCTAGTTGCCAGTGCGGTCGTCTATGTCTTTTTGAAAAATGCGCTTGAACCAGTCGATGAAACAGCGACGAAATCCGTCAAAGTCGAAGTTCCTTTAGGAGCAGGGACGAGTACGATTGCCTCCTTACTAAAGGAAAAAGACTTGATCGCAAACGAGACGATTTTCCGTTATTACGTCCGTTATAAGAATGAATCGTCATTCCAGGCGGGTACGTATACACTGTCACAAGCCATGTCCCCGGATGAAATCATCAATGAATTAAAGACGGGAACGGTCATGAAGGCAGCGGATGTGAAAATCACGTTACCTGAAGGCATCACGATGGATCGTCAAATCGCTTTGATCGCGAAAGCAACGAACTTCAAGGAAGAGACGGTCCGTAAAGAATTGACGGATGCGACATTCATCGACAGCATGATTGAAAAATATCCGATGTTGACGGATGAAGTGAAAAAAGATGGTGTCCTGTATGCACTTGAAGGGTACCTCTTCCCAGCAACGTATGAGTTTGATAAAGGAAAAAGCATTGATCAAATCGTCGAGACGATGCTCGATGAAACAGAAAAAGTCTACGATGAGAATGCGGATGCCATTCAAAAGTCTGGCATGACCTTCCATGAAGTACTCAGTCTCGGTTCCATGGTCGAGCGTGAAGCGGCGACAGCAGATGATCGTCGTGAAATCGCTGGTGTCTTTAAAAATCGATTGGATGACGGTATGAAGTTACAGTCGGATCCAACGGTTTGGTATGGCACAGGTGAAAATACGGCTTTAACGACGCTGAAGGATCTCGAGAACAATTCGAAGTACAATACGTACAAGTACGAAGGGATTCCGATTGGTCCGATTTCAACGGTCAGTAAGGATTCGGTACTTGCCGTGTTAAATCCGAATAAAACGAAATATGTCTATTTCTTCGCCCGTCCACCAAGTGATAAACATCCACGAGGACAGATTCTATACGAAGAGACATATGAAGAACATCAACGAAACGTCGTTAAGTATAAGCCGGAATGGGTGGAATACGAAGCGAGTAAAGAGCAATGAGCAACGGGTTGGGTTGAAGCGGGAAGTTCGCTTCAAGTCAACCTGTTTATGCGGAAGAGGGAGTGAATGGCGTGAATGATTTCACGACCTATGTCGAATCAATGATTCATCCTCGAGATGCTCTGTTAGAAGAAATGGAGCGTTATGCGGAAGAACATCATATACCAATCATCGAACTGACAGGTTCCGAAGTCTTGTTATCGCTCCTGCGATTACAACAACCGAAGCGCATTTTAGAAGTCGGAACCGCAATCGGATATAGTGCGATTCGGATGGCGCGTGCGCTACCGGATGCGCGCATTACGACGATTGAACGAAATGCAAAGCGGTATGAAGAAGCAAAAACCTTCATCGCCCGGTCAGATGTGGCGGACCGGATTGACATCATTTTCGGTGATGCAGTAGAATTAGCCGAAACGCTTGAAGACCAGTTCGATGCGGTCTTCATTGATGCCGCTAAAGGACAGTATAAAAAATTCTTTGCAGGATATGGGCGACTCATTCCTGAAGGCGGCGTACTCTATACGGATAATCTCTTCTTACACGGAGATGTCCTCGAGTCTGATCCGAAGACATTCGATCGAAGAAGACGTCGACTCGTGCGTCTCGTCAAGGAATTCACGGTCTGGATGATGGAACAAGAACAATACGATACGACGATTTTTCCGCTCGGTGACGGTGTATCCGTCAGTCGGAAAAAGTCGAAATGATGGAGGAACGAATGACATGCAAAAACCGGTAGTAATTGGCGTAGCGGGCGGAACGGGTTCAGGGAAGACGACGGTGGCACGTTCACTCGTCGATGCGTTCCCAAGTGAATCAATCGTCATGATTGAGCAGGACGCGTATTATAAAGATCAAAGTGATTTATCAATGGAGGAGCGGTATCAGACAAACTATGATCACCCGTTCGCTTTTGATAATGGTCTGTTGATTGAGCACATTCAGTCGCTCCGTGAAAACATTGCCGTTGAAAAACCGGTATATGATTATGTCGCCCACACACGGGCACAAGAAACGATTCGTCTCGAACCACGCGATGTCATCATCGTAGAAGGAATTTTAGCGCTTGAAGACGAACGGTTACGGGAACTAATGGATATCAAGGTGTTCGTCGATACGGATGCGGACGTTCGCATTCTTCGTCGGATGCAACGTGATATTAACGAACGTGGACGCTCGATCGACTCAGTCGTTGAGCAGTACACGAACGTCGTTCGTCCGATGCATCTGCAGTTCTGTGAACCAACAAAACGGTATGCGGACATCATCGTACCGGAAGGCGGCGAGAATCATGTCGCGATCGATTTACTCGTGACGAAGATTCGAGCGATTCTTGATTATCGTTCAGCACTCGATCAAAGAGGATATTGATTCCAAAAAAGATGTGAATATACTATACTAGTGGAATAAAAAGGAGCGTGACAAAAATGGCAGAAAAGCAATACTACATGACGCTTGAAGGTAAAGCGAACATTGAAAATGAATTGAATGAATTGAAGTCAGTCCGCCGGAAAGAAGTCGTCGAGAACATCAAGATCGCCCGTTCGTTCGGTGACCTTTCAGAGAACGCAGAGTACGATTCAGCAAAAGAAGAGCAAGCGATGGTCGAAGGCCGGATCGCTCAACTTGAAGAGATGCTTCGTAATGTTGCCATCATCTCAGAAGAAGAGAAGGATATCTCGGTCGTCAGTATCGGAACGACAGTCACTTTCTTAAGTGTCGAAGATAACGAAGAAGATACGTACACGATCGTCGGTAGTGCCGAAGCAGATCCGTTCACGGGTAAAATCTCGAACGAATCACCAATCGCGAAAAGTTTAATGGGGCACCAAGTCGGAGATCAAGTCTCTGTACCAGCACCCGGCGGCGAATACGCAGTAAAAATTACATCGATCAAATAAAGAACACAGGAGCCGGAGCAATCCGGCTTTCTGTTTGATGGAGGAATGAATTATGCCAATCGCAATCATCGGCGCAATGGAAGAGGAAGTCAACTTATTGCGTAATGAGTTATCAGAACGTAAAGATACAGTCATCGCAAACTATCATTTTTATGAAGGGCTTTTAAATAGCGTTCCTGTCGTCATCTTGAAGTCAGGAATCGGGAAAGTGAACGCTGCGATCGGGACGACATTATTGCTAGACCACTACAAACCAAGTGCTGTCATCAATACAGGCTCAGCAGGCGGATTCAAGGAAGGGTTAACGGTCGGGGATGTCGTCGTCTCAACAGAAGTACGTCACCACGACGTCGACGTGACGGCATTTGGATACGAATATGGACAGGTACCTGGAATGCCAGCTGCCTATCAAGCAGATCCGAAGCTTGTTGCAACGGCAGAAGCCGTCATCGAGCGGATGGATGCAATTCGCGTCGTTCATGGATTGATTGCGACAGGTGATTCGTTCATCCACGATTCAGAGCGCTCTGCTCAAATCAAGGCGCACTTCCCAGAAGTCGCAGCCGTCGAGATGGAAGCAGCACCAATCGCACAAGTCTGTCATCAGTTCGGTGTTCCGTTCGTCGTAACGCGTTCGATTTCAGATAGCGCCAATGAAGAAGCGTCACTCTCGTTTGATGAGTTCCTCGAGATTGCGTCAATCAATTCCGCTAAAATGGTCATGGAAGTCGTACGGACGTTAGCAGAATGAGGTATGGGGAAGGGCACGGGAGACCATGCTCTTCCTTTTTTCTTTGACAAAAGCATATTAACGCTTTATATTAGTACCAGATACTAATAACAAAAGGGGATGCCTTATGAAGATCGGGATTGTAGGATTAGGAACGTCTTTGCCGTCACGCCGCGTGACGAACGATGAATTAGCAACGACGCTCGATACGAGCGATGAATGGATTCGGACACGGACAGGAATCGGGGCACGACGGATTGCAGCCGATGATGTGGATGTCACTGACTTAGCGACAGAAGCTGCTCAGAAAGCGCTTGATGATGCTGGATTGACAGTAGAGGACATCGGGTTGATCGTCGTCGGAACGGCAACAGGACGAGCATTTCCGTCTACTGCCTGTATCGTTCAAGAGCGTCTTGGAGCACGCGGAGCGACTGCATTCGATATTAGTGCGGCATGTAGTGGTTTCATCTTTGCATTACAAACAGCTGCTAGTATGTTAGCAACAGTCGAAGGAAAACATGCGCTCGTCATCGGTGCTGAAAAAATGTCGAGTATCGTCGACTGGTCAGACCGGTCAACTGCCATCTTATTTGGAGACGGTGCAGGGGCAGTCGTCATCGGATCAACTGAGCAAGAGGGTCTTAATGCCTTTGAGCTTGGAACAGATGGACGCGGAGCACATTTGTTATTTAAGGACATCGATGGACCAATCGAGATGAATGGTCGTGAAGTCTTTAAGTTCGCTGTTCGCAAATTACCGGAAATCGTTGAAAAAGTCATTCAAAAAGCGGATAGCACACTCGAAGACATTGATATCTTGATTCCGCATCAGGCAAACCTACGAATTATCGATGCAGCGTGCGAACGACTGCATATACCGCAAGAGAAAGTCATCGTCACCATCGATGAGCATGCGAATACATCGGCTGCTTCAATCCCACTCGCGCTCGAAGAAGCACGTCAACAAGGACGCTTGACACCTGGTACGAAGCTCGTACTTGCTGGATTTGGTGCCGGATTGACTTGGGGAGCAGCATACATTACTTGGACTAAAGGAGAGAACACATAAGATGATGAGAAAACGCGTTGTAGTCACAGGAATCGGAGCACTGACACCAATCGGGAACGATGCTAATACATTCTGGGAAGCATTAAAAGAAGGAACGAACGGGATTCGACCGATGGAGCGTCTCGATATCGATGAATATCCAACAAAGGTCACTGGCGAATTGCAGAACTTCGACGTGACAGAATTCATCGAGGCGAAAGAAGCACGCAAGATGGACCGCTTCGTTCATTACTCACTTGTCGCAAGCATGGAAGCTGTAAAAGATGCTGGAATTGATATCAAGTCGATTGCTGAACGTGCAGGTGTCTGGATTGGATCAGGGATTGGTGGCGTGGAGACAATCGAGAAACAAGCAAAAATTTACTTCGAGCGCGGACACCGTCGTGTCAGCCCGTTCTTCATTCCGATGATGATTCCGAACATGGCAAGCGGTCAGGTATCGATCTATACCGGAGCCAAGGGGCCGAATAACTGTTCTGTCACAGCATGTGCTTCAGGAACGAATGCGATCGGGGAAGCACTTCGTGTCATCGAACGGGGCGATGCAGATGTCATGATCGCTGGTGGAGCGGAAGCACCAATCACGAACTTAGCGTTTGCTGGTTTTTGTTCCAACAAAGCGATGTCAACGAATCACGATCCTGAGACAGCAAGCCGTCCGTTTGACGAAGGACGTGATGGATTCGTCATGGGAGAAGGAGCAGGCATCTTGATTCTTGAAGAGTACGAGCATGCGGTAGCACGTGGCGCAAAAATCTATGCCGAAGTCAGTGGGTATGGATTAACAGCTGACGCCTACCACATCACAGCTCCAGATCCAGATGGAGACGGTGGAGCACGTGCGATGGCAATGGCAATCCAAGATGCAGGTATCGCACCAGGAGCAGTCGGATATATCAATGCACACGGAACGAGTACACCGATGAACGACATTCTTGAAACGAAAGCGATCCACAGTGTCTTCGGTGAACAGGCAAAACAACTCGTCGTCAATTCGACGAAATCGATGATTGGTCACTTGCTTGGTGGCGCAGGTGGGGTCGAGGCGATTGCGACGATTAAATCGCTACAAGAACAAACCGTTCACCCAACGATTCATCTCAAACAGCCGAGTGAAGGTTGTGATCTTGATTACGTGACGGAAGGTGCACGGAGCGTCGAATTGAATTACGCCCTGAGCAACTCGCTCGGGTTCGGTGGACACAACGCATCACTCGTCTTCAAACGTTACGAAGCTTAAGCTTAAGCGATTCCCTTGGAAAAACGAGGGGGTCGCTTTTTTGCTGATTTTCTGATTCAATAGAGAAATGCGTGTTTGACGCAGAAAGGAGTCGTTTATGACTAACATCACAAGAAAAACATCAATCCTGATACTGATCCTATTTTTATTGATTGGTCTCAGTGGTACGCTCATATATCGTCTATCATCTCAAAAGACGAAAACAGATCAGGAGACCCAAGCAGTGAAGGTTGAATTAATTGAATCATCACTCCCGAAAACATCCGATATTGCGTTAGCGACGGATAGCCGTTCTCAGACACTGTTAGCACAACTGTATGAAGGATTATATGTCTTTACTTCTGGGACATCCGTCCGTAGAGGATTAGCACAGGATATGTCAGTCTCAAAGGATCGTCTGACGTATACGATTCAACTCAAACAAACGAAAAATGCGCAGGGTCAGTCGATCACGGCACAAGACTTTGTCGATAGTTTCCGACGTGTAGCAGCTAATAAAACGAATTCTCCTTATGGTTTTTTATTTGAAGTGTTTGAAAATGGACGTGCCGTCAACGACGGAAAAATGAAGCCAGAGCGTTTAGGTGTAAAGGCGAAAGGACGCGATCAACTTGTCATCACGCTGAATCAGCCGGTTTCGAATCTAAAAGAATTACTCGCGATGTCCGTCTTTTATCCCCAACCGGAATCTAAGAAGTGGCAGGAGCTCACGGGTAATGGTGCGTTTACACTAGAACAGATGTCGAAAAACGGATATACGCTTAAGAAAAACAACCAGTATCATCAACAAAATGTTGTCACGGTCGAGAAAGTGAAAAGTCGCATCATCTTTGATCATCAGACGCAATGGAGTACGTATGAGAACAGTAAAGCAGCGATTCTTCCGTTACAAGAGAGTGTCGAGACACAAGAAGATCAAGTCTCTCGACCAACCTATCAAAAAAAGCGAAGCGGTGTCTTTTATATCGCATTTAATCAAAAAAATGAAGCCTTCCGCGAAAAAACACTCCGACAACGAATTGCTTACGCCTTGATAGAAAAAGAGTCCGTTCAACTTCCTTTAGGATATGCAGGCATTCCGACGAATCGATTCGTTGTCACAGATACGAATGTATTAATGACAGAACCGGTACAAGTAAAAAAAGAAAATGGTAAACAACAGAAGAAACAACGAATCGAGATGCTTAATTTTGATGATCCACAGGCAAAACGGATCGGGAAACAGCTCGAGACGTATCTTGAGAAACAGTTGCCTGATATTGATATCGTCCTTAAACCCGTTGCGATTGAAGAGAAAATAAATAAAGAACAATCAGCACAATATGCGATGACACTTACAGGTTGGATGCCAGATTATCCAGGTCCACTTGCGTATTTGAATCAGTTCGTTTCGGATAATCCGTTAAATTCCGTAAACTATCAATCCGATACGTATGATCAGACGATTGAAAAAGCACGACAGACACAAGATGTAAAGAAAAAACAAGCACTGTATCATCAAGCGGAAAAACGTTTAATTAAACAAGATGCTGTCATCGTTCCTTTGTATCAGACGACTGAAAAATTATATGTTTCTGATACGATTCAAGGAATTGAAGTCCCCATCTATGGACCAGAATACCTACTTCGATCGATGAAAATTCTAAAATAATTATTTAACTGGGACTATTTTTGCGTGTGGTCCCAGTCTTTTTTGAAAAAATATTTAGAAAAATCGGATAAAAGGTTTGCAAAATTATCAGAACATTGTAAACTATTTGTAACGAAGGGTTTGATTCGAATATAGTAATTCTTTTTTTTTCGGTCAAAAACCTGACAGTATCATGCTTTTAGAATTTTAGGGGGGTCATCGTAACATGAAGAAGAAAAGCTTTGCTCTAGCTACATCTGTAGCTCTCGTATCAAGTGCGTTCCTCGCAGCTTGTTCGACAACGGATTCAGGCGACAAATCGGGCGACACAGGTTCAAGCAAAAAATCAAGTGAACAAACGCTTAACTTGATTGAATCAGCTGATATTCCTACACTGAACCCGACGACTTCGACGGACTCAGTCTCATTCAACGTGTTGAATAACACAATGGAAGGTCTGTACCGTCTTGATGACAAGCAGCAACCAACACCAGGTATTGCTGAAAGCCACAAAGTATCGGACGACAAGTTGACGTACACGTTCAAATTACGTGATGCGAAATGGTCTGATGGTACACCACTTACTGCAAAAGATTTCGAATATGCATGGAAAGAAGTTCTAAATCCTGAGAACGCTTCACAGTATGCATATGTCTTCTACAATATCGAAGGTGCAGAAGAGTACAACACGAAAAAAGGCGATCGTGATGCTGTCGGTGTTAAAGCAGTCGATGACAAAACGCTCGAAGTTAAGTTAAAAGCACCTGCAGATTACTTCCTCGGTCTCACTGGATTCGGACCATTCATGCCGAAATCAGAAGAACTTTCGAAGAAAATCGGTAAAGACTTCGGTTCGACTGCAGATAAGTCGCTCTATAACGGACCATTCAAATTAACAGAGTGGACACGTGAGCAAGGCTGGAAAATGGTTAAAAACGATAACTACTGGGATAAAGATGCGGTCAAACTTAAAACGATCAACGTTAAGGTCGTTAAAGAGACAGCGACAGGTGTTAACCTTTACGAAAAAGGTGACATCGATCGTACAGGTCTAACTTCTGAGTTTGTTGCTCAGTACAAAGACAATAAAGAGTTTAAAACAAAAGGTGAATCAACAATCTTCTACCTTTACCTCAACACAAAGGTAAAAGCACTTGATAACGAAAAAATCCGTCGCGCCATCGATATGGGTTACAACAAAAAAGGAATCACGGATGTTATCCTTGCAAACGGATCACTTCCAGCAAACTATCTTGTACCAAAAGATTTCGCGAAAGACGCTGACGGAAAAGACTTCCGTGACAAGTATCCAACATTCAACGAATACAATGCAGACGAAGCGAAAAAACTCTGGGAAGAGGGCTTAAAAGAAATCGGTCAAAAATCGGTTGATCTTGAACTCTTGAACTATGATAGCGATGATTCGAAGAAAATTGGTGAGTTCTTGAAAGGCGAGCTTGAGAAAAACCTTCCAGGTATGAAGGTTACGATCAAGCAACAACCGTTCAAAAACAAACTTGATCTTGAGAACAAAGGCGATTTCGAGTTCTCAGTAGCGGGCTGGGGTCCTGACTATCAAGATCCAATGACGTTCCTCGATCTCTTCGTCACTGGCGGACCATACAACCGTGGTAAATGGTCAAATGAAGAGTACGATAAACTCATCAAAGACGCACAAACACAAACAGATGCAGCAAAACGTTGGTCTGAATTGCAAGAAGCTGAGAAAATCCTTCTTGATTCTGCAGCGATCTCACCTGTTTATCAGCGTGGACGTGCATTCCTCGTTAAACCATACGTCAAAGGAGTCGTCGAGCATAACTTCGGCGCAGACTTCTCTTACAAATGGGCTTCGATCGAAGGAAAATAAGCAAAATAAAAACTACTTCCGATTTCATCCGGAAGTAGTTTTTTTGTTTGGAAATATCAAAAAAGACCGGAGCATTCCGATCTCTTTTGGAGAAAAACTTATTTTTTTACTTTGGCACGCTTCCGCTGTAAGCCCATTGCCTTCTCGATTTTCGCGAGTTTTTTAGCGGCAACGGCTTCAGCACGGTCACGCCCAGCATCAAGAATCTGATCGAGTTCTTCCGAATCAATCAATTCATAGTAGCGTTGTTGAATCGGTTCAAGTTCCGAAATGATCGCTTCGGCGACATCTTCTTTAAATGTTCCGTAGTTCGAACCTTCATATTTAGTTTCGAGATCTGGAATCGAGATGCCAGCGAGTAGGGAGTAGATCTCAAGCAAATTCGACACACCTGGTTTGTTTTCTCGATCGAATTTGACGATACCTTCCGAGTCCGTGACGGCAGATTTCACTTTTTTACGAATGACGTCTGGTGCGTCAAGCATCGAGATGAAGCCTTTTGGATTCTGATCAGATTTTGACATCTTTTTGTCTGGCGTCGTCAGGCTCATGATCCGAGCTCCTGACTCAGCGATGATTGGTTCTGGTAATGTGAACGTCTCATAGTAACGACTATTGAAACGCTGAGCTAGGTCGCGCGTTAACTCAATGTGTTGTTTTTGATCATCCCCGACCGGAACGAGTTCCGCATCATAGAGTAGGATATCGGCTGCCATGAGTGTTGGATAAACAAACAGACCTGCACCAATCCGGTCTTTTCCTTGAGATTTATCTTTATACTGTGTCATACGCTCGAGCTCACCCATCCCGGAGAGACACGTCAACATCCAGCCGAGTTGCGCATGCGCTTTGACTTCCGATTGAACGAAGATCGTTGATTTTTCTGGATTCAGACCACTTGCGATGTAAAGTGCAGCGAGTGCACGTGTATTGTTCATCAGTTCGACACGATCGATATCGACCGTGATCGAATGTAAATCAACGACGCAATAATACGCATCATGCCCGTCCTGTAAGTTAACGAAGTGTTTCATGGCACCTAAGTAATTTCCGAGTGTCACTGTTCCTGTTGGTTTGATACCTGAGAAAATCGTTTTCATAGTGAAATCCCTCCAAATAATAAAATCAAAATAAAAAACGTCCCTTGAAAATCAAGGGACGAATCATCGCGTTGCCACCCAAGTTGCTATTCGCATAGCCGCTCAATTTGCTGTAATGGGCAACCCCATCTGACTCTACTTGATTCAAGTCAGCCACTCGAAAGTCCATTCACGTAGGCATCACCTGTCCATTTTCAGCACCATGGACTCTCTGAAAGGGATGTACCTAAGTTACTACTCTTTGTCGTCGTGTTTTCTTGTTTAATTCATTTAAGTTTACCATACGATAGAAGACACGTCACGGTGATTTCGATTAAAAGTAAGAGATGATCAGCGATACGATAATGAAGATGACACCGCTAGATACATAAGGTTTTGTTCGCGCAGAAGCCCGATTTTGCTTTTTACGGAGGACTTCTTCCTCTTCGTCATCATCTTCGTAGTAATCACCATCAATCTCTCGAAGCTTCGCCTCCCGTTGTTTTTTAAATCCAGCTGTCATGCCACGGAAGAAGCCGTTAGCCGACATGTTGGAAAAGAATCCGATTGCCATCAGCAAAAAGCCTCCAATGAACAACCCACCGGATAGATGGTATATAATACCGTGCGTCGAATCGATGATAGTCGCCCATATCGTATAAAGTAACACCAGAATGACCGCAATGATGACCGGTCGGAAATAGGTCGATTGCATGAAAAATCCCCCTTTATTGCATTGATACTCTTAGTATACGAAACTTTTAATCCTGTTACGAATCAGTAACAGACGAATGATGCAAAATAGCAAATAGTGTGACTATTTACTTGACGTTAATGCTATTCTCACATAAAATCAATTTATCACTTCGTTTAGGTTTTTGAAACTAGGTCAATGGATTTTGGGGAATACATTGCAGTTTCGACGGGACGTTATTGATGTCATAGGCATTATGGCAACTTGGAAATTGAAAAGGAGATGACTTACCGATGAAGAAAAAAACAGTCGGTCTTGCTTTATCCGTCATGCTTGCAGGAAGCGCTGTGCTTGCTGGATGTTCGACAGGTGGAGGAGATAGTGATTCAGGTTCGACAGACGGAAAGAAAAATTTACGTTTGACGGATACATCGGATATCACGACAGTTGACCCAGCGAAAGCTACGGATGCTGTCGCGTTTAACATGATCGGGAACACGATGGAAGGTCTTTATCGTTTAGACAAAGACGGAAAAGCGATTCCAGCACTTGCAGAAAAAACAGATATTTCAAGTGACAATTTAACGTATACGTTCACACTTCGTGATTCGAAATGGTCTGACGGTACGCCGGTCAAAGCACAAGACTTTGAATTTGCATGGAAGCGTGCAGCTGATCCGAAAACAGGTTCTGGTTATTCTTACATCTTTGACACGTTAAAAAACGGCTCTGATGTGACAAAAGGTAAAAAATCTGTCGACGAACTCGGTGTTAAAGCAATCGATGACAAAACGTTAGAAGTAAAACTTGAGCGTCCGGCTCCTTACTTCCTCTCATTGACATCTTTCGGTACGTACACGCCAATTAGCGAAGATTTCTACAAAAAGAATGAAAAAGACTTCTCACTTAAACCAGATAAATTGCTTTATAACGGTCCTTTCGTTTGGGAATCGTGGAAAACGGATTCAAAACGTGTTCTGAAAAAGAACGACAACTACTGGGATAAAGATGCCGTCAAACTTGATGAAGTTACGATCAGTGTCGTTAAGGATACGTCAACAGTAGCGAATCTTTATGATTCAAATGAGATTGATTATGCAGGTCTGACTTCAGAGCAAGTTGAAGCTTATAAATCGAAGCCGGAATTCAAAACAGCTCTTCGCTCTTCGATTGCTTATTTGAAATTCAACAACGAAGATGCAACGATGAAGGACGTGAATGCACGTAAAGCCATCGCTCGTGCGATCGATCCAAAAGGAATCACGGATACGCTTCTTGCGAACGGATCGATTCCAACAACAAGCTTCATTCCAAAAGAATTTGTCAAAGATGCATCAGGAAAAGACTATACAAGCGACATCAACTGGTTCGATCGTGATGCTAAAGAAGCAGCAGATCTTTGGAAAAAAGCAAATGGTAACAAAAAGACGACGATTGAATTGCTCTCATTCGATAGTGAAGATGCGAAAAAAATCGGAGAGTATATGAAAGGTCAAATCGAGAAGAATCTTCCAAACGTCACAGTTGCTATCAAGCAACAGCCGTTTAAGAATAAACTCGATCTTGAAGCAAAAGGAGATTATCAAATCTCTTACTCACTTTGGGGTCCAGACTACCAAGATCCAATGTCTAACCTCTCGATCTTTGAATCAACAAACAGCCAAAACGACGTCAAGTATAAATCCTCTGCCTATGATAAATTGTTGAATGCAGCGAATGAAGAGTCAGATTTAACAAAACGTCTTGATCTCTTTAAACAAGCGGAAGCACAATTGATCGAAAAAGATCAAGCGATTGCTCCAATTTATCAAGCTGGTTCTGCATATTTAAGCCGTCCGACGGTCAAAGATTTCAACCGTCAATTGTTCGGAGCAGATTTCCAATACAAATACGTTGACATTAAGTAATCGAGAATGGGAGCGTCCCCTGATCAGTTCGGGTACGCTCCTGTTTTATACTACTTTTTCTGAATGGAAACTCATTTTTTACGAAAATGTGAAAGTTTCGTAAAAAAGTAGTTCTAATTACTTTGTTAGCAAAGTATAATGGAATCAAACGAAAAATTCTGACTATTGGATGAAATTAGAAAAACATCCAAACGAACATCAAATCAAAGCACAATAAAAAAGAATTTTTAAATTTTTATGACAAAATTCTTGAATGTTCCGACAATTGTGGGTCATACTGATTTTATTGATGTTTCGAAAAAAACAGAAAATCTTTATAGGGGGTGCCATCTTATGGGCCGTTATTTAGCTCAACGCCTGATCTACGGCGTAATGACGTTTTTACTCATCGCTTCGTTCACTTTCTTCTTGATGGATCTGCTACCAGGTTCACCGTTCCAAAACCAGGAGAAACTTTCTCCTGAACAGTTGAACATCCTTCGGGATAAGTACAACTTGAATGATCCACTTCCGCAACGCTACGCAGCGTACATGGTCAACTTGTTCCAAGGAGATCTTGGTATTTCATTTAAGTATGATAGCCGTCCGGTAACGGATCTGATCTCTGAACGAATTGGACCATCGGCTCAACTTGGAGTTCAGGCGTTGATTCTTGGCGTCCTACTAGGGCTTGTACTTGGTGTTATCGCGGCGCTTCGTCACAACACAGTGATTGATTATGGTGCGATGTTCGTATCGGTTATCGGGATCTCAGTACCTTCCTTCGTATTCGCCTCACTCCTTCAGTACTATGTCGGCGTGAAATGGGGCGTTTTGCCAGTCGCGTTCTGGGAAAGCCCGGCGCATACTATTTTACCGACCATATCGTTATCACTTGGGGTCACGGCCTCGATTGCTCGATTCGTCCGTACAGAGATGTTGGAAGTTACAGGTCAGGATTACGTCACGTTAGCTAAAGCAAAAGGCCTAGATGGTCAAGCGATTACTTGGAAACACATGGTTCGGAATGCTTTGATTCCGGCAATCACGATTCTTGGACCGATGACAGCTGCGCTAATCACAGGTACGCTTGTTATTGAAAAAATCTTTGCGGTACCAGGACTGGGTGAGTTATTCGTATCATCGATCACACAAAATGACTACACGGTTATCATGGGAACGACGTTATTCTTCTCGGCAGTCTTCATTCTCATGATCTTAATCGTCGATTTACTGTACGGTGTCGTTGATCCACGGATTCGTTTGGGGGGTAACAAATAATGGCTGAACAAAATTCAAATGCAAAATCAGAACAGTTTGATTCGTCACTGTTCCAACACGTTGAGTTCAATGAACAGGCGGGAGAACGCCTTGCTGGTAAAAGTTTAAACTTCTGGCAAGATGCATGGATGCGTTTGCGTAAGAACAAAGCGGCGATCCTATCGTTAGCGGTCATCATCATCATCGCGATCATGTCACTAGTGGGTTCTTCACTTTCTGGTAATGATCCTTATACCCAAACAATCACACAGGCTAAACTTCCGCCTAAAGTTTCAGGGTTAGAGTGGGCTGGTTTTGATGGTATGGCAACACTTGGTGAAACACCGATTGATTTTTATAAACAAAAACAGGTGACAGAGAACTTCTGGTTTGGTACGGATCACCTTGGTCGTGATCTTTGGTCACGTGTCTGGGAAGGCACAAAGATTTCCTTATTCATCGGTTTAATGGCAGCAGTCATTGACGTTCTCGTAGGTGTCACATACGGTGGTATCTCTGCTTATTATGGTGGACGTGTCGATAACATCATGCAACGGATTGCTGAAATTTTGACAGGTGTACCGAACTTGATCTTAATTATCTTGTTCATCTTAATTCTTGAACCAGGGATTACGACGATCATCCTTGCGATGACGATTACCGGCTGGATCGGGATGAGCCGACTTGTTCGTGGTCAAATTTTGAAACTAAAGAACCAAGAGTTCGTTCTTGCAGCACGGACACTTGGTGCTTCTAGCACACGGTTGATCTTCAAACACTTGATTCCAAATACCTTGGGAACGATCATCATCTCACTCATGTTCACGATTCCAAGTGCAATTTTCTTTGAAGCATTCTTAAGCTTCATCGGTTTAGGACTTGCACCACCACAACCGTCACTTGGTACTTTGATCAACGAAGGGTATAAAGAACTCAAAACGTTCCCTTACTTGCTCGTTGTTCCATCGACGGTCATCGTACTCCTCATGATCAGCTTCAACATGTTGGCAGATGGATTACGTGATGCGTTCGACCCACGTTTACGACGCTAACGGAAACTAGAGAGGAGCTCATTCACAATGGAAACTATTTTATCTGTTCGCGACCTGAATGTCGCTTTCCATACGTATGCCGGGACGGTTCAAGCCGTCCGCGGTGTATCGTTTGATTTGAAAAAAGGCGAGACACTCGCAATCGTTGGTGAGTCTGGTTCTGGTAAGTCAGTTACTTCAAAAGCAATCATGCGTTTGATTCCAAACCCACCGGGTGAAATCACGAAAGGCGAGATTTTATTCGAAGGTCGTGACTTAGTTAAGCTTTCCGATAAAGAGATGCAAAAAGTCCGTGGTCGTGATATCGCAATGATCTTCCAGGATCCAATGACATCACTTAACCCGACGATGACAATCTATAAACAAATCGCTGAAGGCTTAAAACGTCACCAAGGTTTAACGGGTGACGCAGCGAAGAAACGTACACTCGAACTTTTGACACTCGTAGGGATTCCAAACCCAGAAGCGCGTCTGAAACAATACCCACACCAATTATCAGGTGGGATGCGTCAACGGATTGTCATCGCGATCGCACTTGCTTGTAACCCGAAAGTATTGATTGCGGATGAGCCGACAACTGCACTCGATGTTACGATTCAAGCTCAGATTCTTGAGTTATTGAAAGACATCCAGCAAAAAACGGGTACAGCGATTATCTTCATTACACACGATTTAGGTGTCGTAGCGAACATGGCTGACCGTGTAGCCGTCATGTATGCTGGTAAATTGATTGAAAAAGGAACGGTAGATGAGATCTTCTATGAGCCACGTCATCCATACACATGGGGACTACTTGGTTCGATGCCACGTCCATCGGATGACCGTTCGCAAGATCTTCCAGCAATTCCTGGAACGCCACCGAACTTGATGCACCCACCAGTAGGTGATGCGTTTGCACCGCGTAATAAATACGCGATGAAGATTGATTTCGAGAAAGAACCACCTTTCTTCAAAATCTCAGATACACACGAAGCGGCGACGTGGTTGCTACATCCACAAGCACCATACGTCGAACCACCTGCAGCAATCCGTGACTTGGCATTAAAATACCGTCCGGACAGCGTGTTCTCAAAATCGCTTCTGAAAGGCGGTCTGAAGTAATGGAAAACCGTAAGAAACTACTTGAAGTAAAAAACTTAAAACAACACTTTAATATTGGTCGCGGTCGTGTCGTTAAAGCAGTCGATGGTCTCTCGTTTGATATCTATGAAGGAGAAGTGCTCGGTCTTGTAGGGGAGTCAGGCTGCGGTAAATCGACAACTGGTCGTTCGATCATCGGCTTGTATGATGCGACAGACGGCGAAGTCATGTTCAAAGGTGAAAACGTACACGCGAAAAAATCGCGTAAAGAGAAACTGAAGTTTAACCGTGCGATGCAAATGATCTTCCAAGATCCATATGCCTCTTTAAATCCACGTATGACAGTCGGTGATATCATCGCTGAAGGTATCGATATCCATGGCTTAGCGAACTCGAAAGAGGAGCGTAATAACCGTGTGTATGATTTACTTGAGACTGTTGGTTTAACGAAAGAACACGCGAGTCGTTACCCGCATGAGTTCTCAGGTGGTCAGCGTCAGCGGATTGGGATCGCACGCGCACTTGCTGTAGAGCCGGACTTCATCATTGCGGATGAGCCGATTTCAGCACTCGATGTATCGATTCAAGCCCAAGTCGTCAACTTGATGAAAAAACTACAACGGGATCGCAGTTTGACATACTTGTTCATCGCCCACGATTTATCGATGGTCAAGTATATCTCAGACCGGATCGGTGTTATGTATCAGGGTCACCTCGTTGAATTGTGTGATGCAGATCGTCTGTATGAGAATCCAGTTCATGCGTATACGAAGTCACTTCTATCTGCGATTCCGCTTCCGGATCCAGAGCACGAGCGGACACGTAAACGGATTATCTTTGATCGTCCGACGAGTGGACCGGTTGGTAAATCGGATGAAGATTCGAGCATTCCACCACTTCGTGAAATCGAGCCAGGTCACTTCGTTTCGATGACGGATGCAGAACTTGAAGCGTATCAAGCGCAACTCGTATAATTTTTTAAAATAAAAGGCATTTCCACGATCAACGTGGAAATGCCTTTTTAATTTTCTGATGCGATACGCGGTAGATGAGCAAATCGGTGGACGACTGAATCGATCGCATCAAGACGACGCATGGCTTCTTCAAAGTCAATTTTTTCGTAATGATGGAGTCCGCCCGGCTGTTCTTCCAGCGTATCCGCATCATGAACAAGTTGTTGAAGAGGTGTTCGGTTGATCGCACCTGGTGGGAGATAGGAATCCGTATGCAAAAGAACAGCGAGAGCAATTTCTTTTGCGCGTGCTGGTTCTTCACCAAGGCGAATCAATAGTTTATGAGCACGTTCAGCTCCTTTAATGGCATGAATATCATTTTGGCGATATAAATCATAGTTCCAAGTGCCGTCGGTATACCATTCGTAATGACCAATATCATGTAAGAGTGCTGCCTTCGTAGCAGTGTCAGCATCTAAACCACGTTTCGTAGCGAGTGTCAGTGCGCGTTCCGCTACTGAAATCGCATGATTCAAGCCAGAACGAGATAAATATTTTTGAGCGATCGGATGATCGAGAATCGTAACGAGTGTTAATGCCATGAATGAAAAACTCCTTTCTGAGCGTTGATATTTCTATATACTCTACAGAAATTTGAAAGAAATTGCAACTATTTTTCATTTATCAATCGACAATCTCACATATTTAATTGCTTAAAGTAGGAATAGATTTTTGAGATACGTGGTATACTTACTAGTGTAGAAGATGATTTATTCGCTTTCGTATGGTTGTTAGTTCTGTTTCGGGCCGAATGGGGTGTCGGAATATGAAAGAACGTGACAAGAAGAAAAAGCTGAAGAAGCGCCTTTTGCGGGACATTTTAGAGAAAAAACTGAAAGAAATGAAACTTCCTAAAGCAAAAGAGACGATTTCTCAGCCATTTGATCACACGCCAGCTTGTTAAAGCCACGTGGTGGCTTTAACAAGCTTTTTTACGAAAAGTTCTTTCATCTTTAGAAAAAAGCTAGGTTTTCTGCTTTATTAGATGTAAACTGTCAAGTAATAGAACCATCATCAATATCTGCTTATTCACATAGGTGTTGAATGATGTTAAATCAGGGGGAGGATGTTTTTCAATGGTAACACTCTATACTTCACCAAGTTGTACTTCTTGTCGGAAAGCACGCGCGTGGCTTGAAGAACATGAAATCCCGTTCGTAGAACGTAATATCTTTTCTGAACCATTATCGCTCGATGAAATCAAACAGATTCTTCGTATGACGGAAGATGGAACGGACGAGATTATCTCAACACGTTCAAAAGTCTTCTCGAAACTCGATGTTTCCGTTGAAAACTTATCGTTGCAACATCTATACGATTTGATTCAAGAATACCCGGGATTATTGCGTCGCCCAATCTTGATTGATGAAAAACGCCTTCAAGTGGGATACAACGAGGATGAAATTCGTCGATTCTTACCTCGCAAGGTGCGTACGTTCCAACTTTTGGAAGCGCAGCGTCTTGTCAACGAGTAATTTCAAAAAGCACGCTGCTTCGTGAGCAGTGTGCTTTTTGTTACCGATAAAAAAGGTTAAAATAAAGATAACAAAGGAATAGAAATATATCCTTCGGATTCAAAACCATGAATCCAAGTTATGTCCTCGTTCGTATTCTAGATAAGGAACGAGAAGAAAGGAGTGGACAGTTTGAAAATCGAACGCGTCAATGACAATACGGTCAAGTTCTTCATCACGTACACCGACATCGAACGCCGTGGTTTTGCCCGAGATGAGATTTGGTATAACCGGGAACGGGGAGAACAGTTATTCTGGCAGATGATGGACGAAGCGAATGAAAAAGAGTCCATCTCCTTCGAAGGTCCACTGTGGATACAAGTGCAAGCATTTGAAAAAGGTCTTGAAGTCACTGTAACGATCGCGAAAAATGCAGTTGATGGCGAGCAAGTCGATGAAGACGAACTCGATTCACTTTTACGATCAGCGATGTCTGAGACAGAAGATAAAGATACAGAGTTAAGCCAAGATGTTTTATTTGAAACTCGCGATTTCGAACATATCATCGCGCTCAGTCAATATGCGAATGCTCCTGTATTCGCAGAACTTGAAACAGCGCTTTATCAAAAAGATGGGCTCTATTTACTGCATGTTCATTTCGAAGATGATGTGAACGTAGAAGCGCAAGAAAACGTCATGAGTTTAATCGCAGAGTATCTCCAGTTCAGCGAACAAACAATACATCCTGTAGCTGAATACGGGAAACAGATCATTGCTTCAGATGTCTTTCCGTTCATTCGGAAACATTTTCCGAACTAAGGTCAGAAAAAGTGCGAGGAAAAGGAGGATCACATATCGTGATACCTCCTTTTGTTCTGGTATTAAGTGAGTGTATAGCCTCCATCTACGATGAGCGCTTGACCGTTGATGTAACTCGCTTTGTTTGATAATAAGAAACAAACGACCTCAGCGATTTCAGAAGGTTGTGCAGGCTCACCTCGAAGGTGATGTTTCATTGCGAGGTCAAATTTATCTTTCCCGCCATATAACGCATGACTGAGCGCTGTATCGACTGGTCCCGGGCAAATCGCATTAAATCGGTACTTACCATGGAAGCGGGCGGCGTATGTCTTTGTTAGCGTCAGTAAAGCACTTTTAGACGAAGCGTAAGGCAGTAGCATTGCTGGAAACTTAACATGACCTACGATGGCGCTATTATTGACGATGGAAGCACCTTTTGAAAAGCGTTTCGTCGCGAGCTGTATGATTCGTTCGGGTGCGTGATAGTTCACTTGGAATACTTCTTTTTGTTGATCGGAGACACGTTCAGGTGCAACGGGTTTACCGAAAGTACCTGCATTGTTGAAAATACCATCGATTTCTGGGAAATCTTCTTGTGTTTCTTCAAAGAACGCATCGATTGCAGAGGAATCAGTTAAGTCGACAGGGAAGAAATATAAACGTCCTTCTCCATTTGATTCAAGCGAGGATCCTTTATCTTCATTACGACCAATCGCAAGGACAGTATGTCCCTCCCGGATGAGTTGAAGCGCAGTTGCCTCACCAATTCCACTTGTTGCACCAGTAATGATATACGTACCCATTTAAACGCTTCCTTTCTGTCATCAGTTTAAATACGATTTGTACTACTTACATAAAAGGAGGGGGATTCATGCTACGACGTGTACAACTTCTCATGACCCTCATCTTGACCATCGGCTTGATTGCCTTTTTATCCTACTATTGGAGTGTCTACATGGTAGGTTGGCTGTCCATCGTCATCATTTTGGTCGTCATGAGCGTGTTCGTCATCATTCTACTCGAAAATCGAAACCCAGAACGAACGCTCGTCTGGGCACTCGTCATGATGGCATTGCCTGTCGTTGGCGTATTCGTGTATTTCACATTTGGTCAGAACTACCGCCGAAAACGAATGTTTCGACTGAAGGCAATGCTTGATGAGGAGTCTTACATTAAATATCGTACCCAGTTTAAGGCAGGGGTACACCAATCAGTGTTCCAAGAAGGGCGTTATGGAAAAGTTGTGACACTTATCGATTCAATCAGTCGTCTTCCGATTTCGTATAATACACATACAAGAATCTTGACGAATGGTCAGGAAAAGTTTCCGATTCTTTTAGAAGAGATTCGTCAAGCACAGCATCATATTCATTTGGAGTACTATATCGTACGGGATGATCAACTTGCGCTTCAGTTACAGGAAGCGTTGATTGAAAAGGCCGAGCAAGGAATCGAGGTCCGTTTTCTTTATGATGCCGTCGGATGTTTTTCGACGGATAAGCATTATTTCAAGAAGATGCAGGCGGCTGGCGTTGAGGTTCGCGCGTTTTTCCCTGTCGTCTTACCGTTTATTTCTAGTAAATCGAACTACCGGAATCATCGGAAAATTGTCGTCATCGATGGAACGGTTGCATTTACAGGCGGAATCAACATTGGGGATGAGTATATCGGTCGCGATCAACATTTTGGTTTTTGGCGTGATACCCATCTTCTCGTAAGGGGAGAGGCTGTCTCTGAACTCCAACTGATTTTTCTCCAAGACTGGTATTACATGACAGGTGAACGGCTGTTTACACCGTTTTACATGGAGCCACTTGAGTACGTTGAAGAAGCAACAGGGGGTGTTCAAATCATTGCGAGCGGTCCTGATGAGCCACATGAGGCAATGAAATCACTTTACTTCGGGCTCATCACGGAAGCGCGTGAATCAGTCTATATTGCTTCTCCGTATTTGATACCGGATGAAGATCTGATGACAGCACTGAAGACAGCTGCTATGGCAGGGATTGATGTCCGTATTTTGCTACCGAGCTTTCCAGACCATAAAATCGTATTTTTTGCGAGCCGTTCTTATTTTGATGACTTGCTACGAGCTGGTGTGAAAATTTACGAGTACAATAAAGGATTCATGCACTCGAAAGTCATCGTTGTGGACGACGCCATCGCAACGATTGGGACAGCGAACATGGATTTACGTAGTTTTCATTTGAATTTCGAAGTGAATGCTTTCTTATATGGAACGAACTCTGTCCATGAACTAACACGTGATTTTTATGAAGATTTTAGCCATTCGACACAAGTTGATGCTGATATGTTCCATCGGCGTCCATTACGCCGTCGATTGATTGAATCGATTTCACGTTTATTCTCACCGTTACTCTAGAAAAAGGGGACGATTCAGATGTTTGAAGCCATTGATGCTTCTGGTAAACGCATCATGATTCACAGATTTCCCATCCATGAATTAAAAGCGATGTCCTTACGTTGTCCGTATTGCCTGAAGCCCTTGCGCGTCAGGCAAGGACGACGACCACATTTTGCACATATCTCAGCTTGTTCAGGAGAAAGTAGTGTGCATATGTCCTGGAAAAAGCGCATTGCCGATTCTTTAATAAATGCAGGTATCCAAGTCGAAATTGAATGGGTGACTGGAGAGAGACGTTTTGACCTGTGGATACCAGAACAGAAACTTGGAATTGAGATTCAACGTTCTCCGATGTCGGCAGAAGAATGGATTAGACGAGCCTTACTTGATGCGAAACAAGAACAAACGGTTCGGTGGATCGGATTTCATCCTTCACATGGTGTCACGTTGCGATTGCAGGGTTGGATGCGACAAGCATTGTTACAAAATGATTATTTGGATCTGATCGTCGAGAATCAAATCCGGAGATTTCGACATCCAGTTCCTTTTGCAAAACACCATGTCTATTGCACGGTTCAATCGCTCTCGTTATCTGATTTTCTCTCGACAGATCCTTCATCATTTCCTCGGAAATTTTCAATCGCTCGATGGCAAGGGATCGTTCATCGCTATCGGAGACGTCCTTTTTATCCTTCATTACCTCCACGCATTCTCAAGACCCCACTGTATCAAGCAGGTCTCCATCTACAAAACCTTCCCTCATTTGTGTTTCTTCCGATCACACGTCTATTATTTCTCCCTGTCCATCCCTTTGAATTTCAAATCGCAGTCTTTTTAAAGCTAAAAGGGAGATATACTTCAATCCATCTAGAACATGCCATAAATCAACTGCTTTACCAATTGAATCTATCGATTGAAAGAGATTTGATTGATGCTCTCGTCAGAGAATGGATGGAACGGATCGAGGAGGCGAATAAGCTGTTTTAGCAGGAGCACTTCGATTGTTTGTCGAAAAGAAAACAGGTATAACTGAATTAAAGGAGTGAGGGAAATGGCAGAAGTATTAACACGTCAAGATGTTGACGTTACAGAAACATGGAATCTAGAGTCGATTTACGCAACGAACGAAGCGTGGGAAGAAGAATTCGAATCGGTGAAAGCGATGCTTCCATTACTCGTCGAGTATAAGGGTCGTCTTGGACAGAGTGCAGAAACACTCTATGAAGGGTTACAGTTACGCGACGAAGTCTCAAGACGCCTTTATAAGCTTTATACATACGCGCACATGCGTTATGACGAAAATACAGCAGACAGCTTCTACCAAGCTATGAATGACCGTGCTCGGACGCTCGCGTCGCAAATCGGAGCAACACTTGCTTTCATGACACCAGAATTGTTAGCTGTACCTGAGTCAACGATTGAGACGTATCTTAATGAGAATCCAGATCTTGCGATGTATCGTCATGCATTTGATGAATTGAATCAAGAGCGTGAACACGTCCTGACGGAAGCGGAAGAAGCGATTCTTGCAAAGGCAGGAGAAGTACTCGGTCAATCCGGTACGACGTTCGGCATGTTGAACAATGCAGATCTGACATTCCCGAAAATCAAAGGGGAAGACGGAGAAGAGACAGAGTTGACACATGGTCGCTTTATCACATTCCTCGAGTCATCTGATCGTTCGGTCCGTGAAGCTGCATTTAAAGCGATGTATGGAACATATGCAAAATACACGAATACGCTCGCTTCGACACTTGCTGGGTCAGTTAAGAAAGACAACTTCTATGCGGATGTCCGGAAGTTCCCATCGGCACGCGCAGCAGCTTTACATGGTAATGCGATTCCTGAGTCCGTCTATGATGGATTAGTTGAAGCGGTACATGAGCATTTACCATTACTCCATCGTTACGTCGCTTTACGTAAGCGAGTACTTGGACTTGATGAACTACACGTGTATGATATGTACACACCGCTCGTTTCTGAGGTGGAGATGAAAGTCTCTTACGAGGAAGCGAAACAATTGATGGTTGAAGGACTTGCACCGCTTGGAACAGAGTATAAGCACATCCTCGAAGAAGGATTGTCTGAACGTTGGGTTGATGTCCGAGAGACGCGTGGTAAACGGAGTGGAGCCTACTCTTCTGGTGCTTATGATACACAGCCGTTCATTTTGATGAACTGGCAAGACAACATCAACAACCTCTTTACACTCGCACATGAATTCGGACATTCTGTCCATAGTTATTACACGCGGAAGTCTCAACCATATCCATATGGTGATTATTCAATCTTCGTCGCAGAAGTTGCCTCAACGACGAATGAAGCATTGTTGAACGACTATCTATTGAAGAAAGTAACGGATCGTAAAGAAAAACTCTATTTATTAAACAATCAACTCGAAACATTCCGTGGAACATTGTTCCGACAAACGATGTTCGCCGAGTTCGAACATGCAATTCATGATGCGGCTCGTCTTGGCCAATCGCTGACACCGGAATTCTTAACGTCAACGTATTATGCGTTGAATCAAAAATACTTCGGAGAAGAAATTGTATTGGATGAAGAAATCGGTCTAGAATGGGCTCGGATTCCACACTTCTATTACAATTATTATGTCTATCAGTATGCAACGGGCATTTCTGCTGCCGCTGCTTTGACGGATCAGATTCTAGAAGAAGGACAACCTGCTGTAGAGCGATACATTAACAATTTCTTAAAAGCGGGATCAAGTGATTATCCAATCGAAGTATTAAAAGCTGCGGGTGTCGATATGACAACAAAAGCGCCAGTTGAAGCAGCATTGCGTCAATTTGAACGTGTCCTAGATGAATTTGAAGCTTTGTTAGCAGAGTGACATCTTTGTGACAAAGTGAACAAAGAGTGGAAAAGAGGCGAAGTCCACGATATACTTATATTGTGAAGAGGGTCACATTCCCCAGTCGATTCTCTTTTTCCCCCATCCAGTGGTCAAAAGAAAAGTCCTTCTCGTCATGAAGGACTTTTTCTTATTCTATGAGTAAATACTAAAAAGGGACAGTGAAGCATGCTTCACTGTCCCTTTTTATTGTTTTTATCATGCGTGTGCCGAATCTTTTAAATGACGCCATACTTTTCCATCACAGTACGATAGAGAAGCACATTTTTGTTGCAAGACCAGTTTTTTTAATTCGTGTTCAATCTGGGATTCAGGAGCATCATAAATAAAGGCGATTTCAGCCGTTGTTGCTGTTTCATACCGTCTCAAGAATTGTTCGAGTGGTGGCTTCGGTTGTTTCTCGATCGTATGATCTAGCAATTCACTTAAGATCGAGACATACACCAAATACTCATAAGGTCCTTCTGCTTTGATCGCTTCTTCGTCTCCGACAAAAGCGAGTGTTGGAAGAATCCGAACATCCCAATCGGTGACTAGTTCGGTTTCTTTCTCGAGCATTTGCTGAATCGTATCCGACGAGACATCACGATGAAACTCTTCTAAATCCAAACCATACTCCGTTAATGCCTCTGCTAGCCGCATCAATGATGGGCGACTATAAGCACTTTCTCCTTCGACGTTATGAAGCATTCGAAGGCGTCGCATGAATCGCATACCAAACGTCTTTCCTTGAAGCTCAATTGCTTTTAGAATGACGAGTGGTGACATATCGCATGCAGATCGTGATGGAGCACATGGAATCGTTGCAATCGTCCGAAGACGGAACAGATGACCATATTCTAGCTCTAGCTTCTTGAGGACGGGTATCAACCGTAAACCATCCGTTTGTGTCACATCTAGAAAATGATAGATTTCCAGAGGTTTCGTCGGTTGTTGAATCGATGGTTCGTCCAATGAACAATAAGATCCGTTACATTGTGAGTGTTCCATCCGTTCACCCCTTCCTGTTGTTATCGTTACCCTATTTTAGCAACGAAAAAAAAGAAAGAGCAAAGGTTTTGCTTGTTCATTCTTACACGAAAAATCAAGAAAGCGCTTTACGCTCCATGAAGCGAACGATTTTGTTTTTTGTTTTGCGCTGGGGAATGTCATGTTCTGAAAGAAGTCGCTCGAAATCCTTTTGCCCTTGTTCGAAGTTACTGACCTCAAACTCTACCTCATAATCGGTGTGTCCGAGATAGCGACTTTTATCAAGGACAAGCAATCCTTCCGGGAGCACGGTTTCGATTCGTTCTGTCTCTAATCGACCTAAATGCTCCAAAGATCCCTGTAAATCAAATGACTTTAGCTGTTCGTTCATCTCTTCGGAATGAATTAGACCGTATTTGAACAGATCTTCTGCTTCAGTTGATGATAACGTGACATGCGTTTCAAGCAACCCTTCCTCATGGGGTTGTTTTAAAGTCAGGACGAGCCCTTGTTTTTTCTCACGAATCCGTAATGCAGCACCTTTTTTTCGAAGTTCAAAATCTGGCGTATCAAAATAATCATTTGCTTGCCAAATGGGTTGTTTAGCTGATGCATAATGGGTAAATAACGATAGATATTCTTGTTCAGACAATAAGTTCTTAAATTCGATTTCCAATTCTTGTCTAATCGGAATCACGCCTTTCTAGTTGAATGTCTGAAAATATGATAACATGAATGAGGTAGGAACAGGCAGTGAACCAATACTATTCGATTAAAAGTGGTGACAAATCAGATGACAAAAGAAAATTGGGATTTATTTCTTGCACCGTATCAGATCGCGGTCGATGAGTTGAAAGTTAAGCTAAAAGCGATTCGTAAACAATTTCAGCAACGGGGAGAACATTCACCGATTGAATTTGTCACAGGACGGGTCAAACCTGTAAAGAGCATTCTTCAAAAAGCGGAACGAAAAGCAATTGCGCGTGAGTCATTAGAACAAGACATGCAGGATATCGCCGGATTACGTATCATGTGTCAATTCGTCGATGATATCATTTATGTCCTTGAGCTGTTGCGCTCGCGCGGAGATTTTAAAATCGTCGAAGAACGGAACTACATTACGCAAAAAAAGGATAGTGGCTATCGATCGTATCACGTCATCATTGCCTATCCGGTACAGACGATCGAAGGTGAAGTTCCGACGTTAGTCGAGATCCAAATTCGAACGCTTGCGATGAACTTCTGGGCAACGATTGAACACTCGTTGAATTATAAGTACCAAGGAAATATTCCGGAAGAGACGCGTGAGCGTCTGCGTCGTGCAGCAGAGGCAGCATTTTTGCTTGATGCGGAGATGAGCCAGCTGAAAGTAGAAATCCAAGACGCACAACTCGTCTTTCAACGCGACGCTAAGGCGTCTGAACGATTAAAAGAGTAGGGGGATGACCATGCGTTTTGCAATCACGGCTCGTGATGATGAGCGATCTCATGCGCTGAAACAGCAACTCGAGCAGGCATTGACGGATCGGGGATGTATTCTTGATGTCAGCCAGCCGGAAATCGTCGTCTCGATCGGTGGAGACGGAACGATGCTACAGGCGTTCCATTCGTATCTCGATCAAGTAGAGACGATCACGCTTGTTGGGATTCATACGGGGCATCTTGGTTTTTATGCGGATTGGCGCCCTGAAGAAATGGATGAACTGATTGATCATATCGCGAAGCAGGATTTAGCGACGGTTCAATACCCGTTGCTTGAACTCTCGATTGATTATGCGGACGGTTCACACAACCAACTGCTTGCCTTGAATGAATGTACGATTAAAAGTTTTAATCAGACGCTCGTTTGCGATTTATCGATTCGAGGCGACTACTTTGAGACATTCCGAGGTGATGGACTGTGTGTATCGACACCGTCTGGTTCGACAGCGTACAATAAGGCACTCGGCGGAGCGATCGTTCACCCGGCGCTCGAAGCAATTCAAATTACAGAGATGGCTTCCATCAACAATCGTGTCTACCGGACGATCGGCTCACCGATGTTGCTACCCAAACATCATGATGTCGAAATTCGTCCCGTTAATCCGATTGATTTTCAGATGACCTATGACCACTATGCTTCGATCATTCATCAAAACGTGACATCGATTCGGTGCCGGGTCTCTGATAAAAAAGTGAAATTTGCTCGTTTTCGTTCTTTCCCGTTCTGGCAACGGGTGCGGGAATCTTTCCTGGCAGACGAAAGACGTTAAAGTAAAGGAAATGGAAACATGAATGGATTTCAGCTACAACAGATGGTGACTGACATTGAGGATGGCTGGCGTGTCAGTCATTTTTGTACGACCCGCTTAGGGATTTCGCGGAAAATGTTAGTATCGATTAAAAATCATGGGGATATCACGCGTAATGGTCAGCATGTTAACGTCCACGACGTCTTACACGCGGGTGATCGTGTCCATGTCTTCTTCCCGGAAGAGACACCAGCACCGGATATGGTGGCGACAGAAGGGGAACTTGATATTTTGTTTGAAGATGATTGGTTGCTCGTCGTCAATAAACCGCCGGGCATGGCATCGATCCCGTCACGACTGCATCCGGAACGCTCATTATCGAACTATGTCCTTGGTTATTACCGAAAACAAGGAATTCCGTATGCAATCCATATCGTTAATCGGCTCGATCGTGATACGAGTGGTCTTGTCTTGTTCGCGAAACACGGGCTTGCCCATCACCGGATGAGTCTCATGCAACGATCTAATGAATTAGAACGACATTATTTAGCGTATGCACCCGGAAACGTACCGGTACAAACGATTGATCAACCGATTGGTCAAACCGATCATTCCTTTATGGAACGGATGGTACGACCAGATGGTCAACGTGCCATCACGCATATCTTAAATAGCCGTCTAGTTCGAGCCTTTGACCAAGAAATTTCATTACTCGATATCCGACTAGAGACAGGTCGGACACACCAAATTCGTGTCCATCTTGCTTTTCTTGGGCATCCCTTGATTGGCGATACGATGTATCAAGGGAACCCGTTACTTCCGCGTCAGGCGCTCCATAGTGCGTCAGCAACGTTCCTTCATCCTGCGACGGGAGAACGGGTTCGTTTTGAAGCACCACTTCCTGAGGATCTTCGATTGGAAGGATAAAGTACACAAATAAAAGGCAATGGACTCGGTCCACTGCCTTTTATTTGTGTTTAGTCTTCATCGAACATGGAAATCCGAGATTGAGAGGCGATTGCCATGATCAATCCTAGACCGACGAGGTTTACGATCATCGTTGATCCCCCATAACTGATGAACGGTAAGGGAAGACCTGTGATTGGTAAGACACCAATCGTCATCCCGATGTTTTGGAAGATTTGGAACGTAAACATCGCGACATATCCTGTCACGATATAGGTACCAAATGGATCCGCTGTCTCGAGAGCAATCTGAATCAAGCGATAGACGAACAGGAACAAGACGATCAAGACGATGGCAGCCCCGATGAAACCGTAGTGTGAGGCAATCGTCGTAAAGATGAAGTCTGTATGCAATTCTGGAACGAACATTTGCAGTTTCCCGTACCCAACGCCGAACATTTGCCCTGAACCTGTTGCGTTGATTGCTTGGACGAGTTGGTACGACAGATCATCCGCATATTCGAACGGTTGCAACCAAGCCATGATCCGGTTCATCGCGTGACCTGGGAAAAAGGTTGCGAGTAAATCGTTTTGGAAAAAGAACAGGTAAAAGAAGATGATGACGGCTCCTGCGAACAGACCGAACATCGTCAAAAGCCATTTCCAGTTTAGTCCGGATAACAACATCGCACATGCTAAGATGACGCATAGAATCAAACCGATCCCTAGATCGGGCTGAATGATGATAAGACCGAGCGGTAAGGCTGTAACCGCGACCAACTTGATAAGTAACAAGAGATCTCTTTCATGTTGAACATAACGCGCATTGTGCTCGGTAATGACGGCAGCGAGCGTAACGATCAAAAAGAACTTCATGAACTCAGCCGGTTGAACCGTACCGATAACGGGGAATTGATACCAACCGTATGCCCCTTTTATTTCAGTGACGATTGGTGTGTTTCGAAGAACGACAAGACCGATCAATGACACGATACCTGCTCCATATAAAAACCAGTGGAATCGCTTCAACTGTTCATAATCGATGAAAATGACGACGGATAACGCCATGAAGCCGATGACATACCATTGAATTTGTTTGGCAGAGAAGTTAATGGCACTGATCGCACCTTTAAGCGAAGGTTGTGCTGTATAGATGGCGATGATACTGATGACCATCAGACAGGCGAGTAAAAAAAGCAACGTATGATCATAACGTTGTGTAAATGATTTGAATCGATTCATTTCATCCCTACTTTCTATCTCTTTCTATATTACCGTAATTTATCAAATCCGCAATATCAAGAGCGATGGTTGACAGAAGCGTTACGTTTTTGTAACCTGAAGATAGGTTTTATTACCAGGTACTAATTCAAGGGGGACTTTATCATGAATATTTATCCTTCACTCGAAGGCAAGACGTACGTCGTCATGGGCGTCATTAACCAACGTTCGATTGCATGGGGTATCGCACGTGCGCTCGACGCTGCTGGAGCAAGCCTGGCATTTACATATGTCGGAGAACGTTTCAAGGCACCACTTGAAAAATTAGGACAAGAATTATCACGACCGGCTTCTTATTATACGTGTGATGTCACGAGTGACGAAGAGATTGAACAGGTCTTCCAAATGATTCATGCGGACCACGGTAAGATTTCAGGGATCGCTCACTCGATCGCATTCGCGGATAAAGAAGCGCTTCGCGGTGAGTTTTCTGGGGTAACGCGTGAACAGTTTGCGCAAGCACTTGATATCTCAGCCTACAGCTTAACAGCAGTCGTCAAGGCCGCGAAGGATTTCTTCACGGAAGATGCATCCGTCATCACGTTGACATACCTCGGTGGTGAGAAAATGGTTCCGAACTACAACGTCATGGGTGTTGCGAAAGCCGCATTAGATGCAAGCGTTCGTTATCTCGCTGCTGAATACGGTCAGCAAGGCGTTCGTGTCAATGCGATTTCAGCTGGTCCAATTCGGACAGTATCCGCAAAAGGTGTCGGCGACTTCAATTCCATTCTTGATAGCATCGAAGAACGAGCGCCACTTCATCGTAACGTGACGACGGAACAAATTGGTCAAAGTGGATTGTTCTTGCTTTCGCAAATGTCGAGTGGGGTGACAGGAGAAATTCTTCACGTCGATAGCGGATTCCACATTCTTTAATAAACGATCGATTAAGCCAGGCTTTCCCATGCGGGAGGCTTGGTTTTTTTTGTGCTCGATCGGGGAACTAACAAATATAAGTGTCACTAGAAGGAGAGAGGAAGTGCAGAGGATGAACGCAATCGATTTTACAGTCGTACAATATGTCAATCGTCAAGTACGTGTCGATCCACAGCTAAAGACTGAACCAGTCGCTCGAGTTCAACCGATACGCCCAACTGACCCTTACCGCGAACACGAAGCGGACGACTTTTTAGAAGAACAGGCAAATGCATACGGTGTATTACCAGAACTAAAACTTCCCGGTCGAAGCTTCGACCGGGAAGTTTAATCATTCATTGACCTGTGAAGCGGAATGTCTCATAGACACTCCAAGCACCGTTCTCCAGTTCATACAATAAAGCCATTTTCGTGACGTCCTCTTGGAAACGGATATCTTCCATCTTGAGACGTTCTAGTACATCGAACAGTTCGACATCCGACAGTTCTTGACCGATTGTGATGTGTGGCAAGAAATCGTATTTCGGCTTATGTTCGAGTGGTCCCGTATGCAAAGCGCGATGTAATTGTTCTAACTCATCCGTCGGCATTACTTTAAGGAACAAGACATTGTTCGTCGGATGGAACGAACGAGCTCCTTGGATGTGCAAATTGACAGGCTTCGTTTCGGACGCGATTCGATTCAACTCCGTCACGATGTGGTCTAATTCTGTCTCATCAACTTCCATCCGCTCCCGTAGCGTGATATGAGGTGTGATCAGTGCATACTTCGAGTCATATCTCTTTCGGTATGAATTTGCAAAATCTTGAACGCGTTTCGATGGAAACAATACAACCCCGATGTTCATCGAAAATCCCCTACTTTCCCCTGAAATGATAACGCTTTACAAAATAATCATGACGGATTCTGGCGTCGATGTCAAAGAAGTTTGAGAGGAGGTTCAGAATCCGTGTATACTAATGAAGTACTTTGTTGGAGAGGTGGATATAGTCATGAAGAAAACACATTCAAAAGAGGTCAAACAGGCAGCTATCGATAAGTTACATGAACGAGGGGTGACGATTCATGCAATCGCTGAGATCGTTTACCAAATGCAGGCCCCCTACACGGTGGATCTGACAATTGAAACATGTGTCAGTTCAGTAGAACGTGTTCTTGAAAAACGTGAATTACAACATGCGATTCTCGTCGGAGCAGAACTAGACATCTTGGCGGAAAAAGGGTTATTATCAGAACCCCTCCTGTCCATCATCCAAAGCGATGAAGGGCTATTTGGCGTAGATGAGACGATTGCGATTGGTGCCGTCAACACGTATGGTTCGATTGCGGTTACGACGTTCGGCTATTTGGATAAAGCAAAGGTCGGTATCATCAAAGAACTCGATACGAAGCTTGGGGACGGAAAAGTCAATACGTTCATGGATGATATCGTCGCAGCCATCGCAGCAAATGCATCCGGACGACTAGCGCATCGTTTGCGAGATAAGGAAGACTATTCAGCAGAAGAATTAGAAGAACGTAAGGGGACATACTGATGCGAGGTGCGAGAGGGGCATGGATTGGTGCATCCATCGCTGTCGTCTTATTCGTGATCATCGCTGTCTCCATTCGGACGACAGGCTATTTTTTATTTGATGCTCAATTATCGTCATATATGTCGCAACACGTCCCAGGGGATTACGTTTCTTGGTTCACTCAACTCGGATCAGGTCCAGGGGCGATGACGATGACGGTGTTACTTGGAATACTGAGTTATGTTTTGTGGCGGGATCGCATCGCAAGTATCTGGTATGTAATCATGGCAATATCAGTAGGTGTATTGAATCAAGTCGTTAAATTTGCCTTTGTCCGAGAGCGCCCCTCATTAAATGAATTGGTTGGTGGCGTAGGATACAGTTTTCCGAGTGGTCACTCAGCGATGGCTTTTGCCGTCTATACCGGATTTCTCGTTGTTGCGTTTCGTCATTTGAAAACAGGTGGGAAGGTACTTGTATCGATCGTGACGATTGGATTATTCCTCGCCATGGGAGCTTCTCGAATCATTTTAAACGTTCACTATTTCTCAGATGTCATCGGTGGATATTGTTTTGCCGCGATTCTTTTATGTAGCTCCTATGCATTCATCGTCTCCCGTAGAAAAAAAGGAGTGGCTTGATGTTACTGTTAGATGTTGATCATAGTTTATTATTTGATGAAGAGACGATGCGCTCCATCGACAAGCCGACGTTGCTTGTCGAGCGAGTCGCTGGGCGACCTCGTTTTATGACGATGCGAGCGCATCTTAGATTAAAACGGTTAGTATCGATTAACGGTGTTGTTCCGGTGACGAAACGAACGATGGAAGAGTACCAGCAGTTGGAACTCTTTCAAATCGATGCGCCACCGAAGTGGGCGATCATTGACGGTGGAAAGATTTTGCTTAAAGAAGGAAAAGTGGATCGTCGATATGAAAATTGGCTTCGTCAGTTCAATAAGGAGACATCACTTGATTCCATCCTTGAGTATCTCATCGAAATGGAACAAGTTTCGATTGATGTATATCCTTCTGAGACGTTATCCAGTGTAATCACGCTTCCGCATGAGTCGATTCAACGGACGACGGACGAAGCCGTATTATTAGAAGAACTATTTCGTAAGTATGAAACGACATGAAAAAACCGGACGGTCTCAAGCAGACCGTCCGGTTTTCATCGTTTCGTGCAAGATATCAAGTTGTTGGTAAAGGAATCTCATCGAACCAGTACACACCGACCGTCTCAGCACCAGCATGTGCCAAGATGGAAGGACCAAATTGGGTAATGCGTACTTGAAGCTCCGGATGTTCTGTAGAAATCAAGCGCCGTAATTCTTCAGCAGCGGCATGAGCGAGCGTATGACTGACATAAAGCGTCCGATCATATACACCATGAGCACTGACTTTTGATGAAATTTCACTGACCATTTCTTTAAAAGCTTTTTTGATGGAACGGACTTTTTTAAATGGGACAAGTCGTCCTTCCTCATTAAATTGAGCGATTGGTTTAATATTGAGCATGTTTGCTAGTAAAAATTGACTTCCTGAGACACGTCCGCTCCGTCGCATCGTCTCCATATTTCCGATGATCAGATAAAAATGCGATTTGTGTTTGAATGTCTCAAGCGTAGACATGACTTCATCTGGACCTTTACCAGCAGCAACGAGTCGTTGTGCGATCCGGACAAGTTCTTGCTGATTCGCAGCACCTGTATACGAATCAATCGCGTATAAGGGGAAACCGACAGCTTCAGCTGCAGCGACGGAACTCGAATATGTGCCGCTCAGTCCACTCGTGATATGAATCGCATACCCATAATCATAGCCATCTTCAAGCAATTGTTCATACAAGGTTACGAAGTCACCGAATGATGGTTGAGAAGTCGTCGGTGAAACGTGAGAATCTTCTCGCATTTTTTGATCAAGCTGTTCAATCGAGATATCGACATACTCCCGGTAAGACTCTCCGTTTAAGATGAGTAAAGTCGGTATCACATGGACTCCGATTTTTTCAGCCTCTCCTGGCTCAAAAAAAGCCATGCTGTCGGTAATCCAAGCAATCTTATCCATGTATATGACGCCTCCATTAATAGAACCATTTTGTTCATCATACCATAGCGATGAAAGCGGAATCACTAGCTAGCGCGTTTTTGTGTGATAGAAGCACTGGAAACGTGTCCAAACCATGAACTGATACCGAAGGCGATGAGTGTTGGGAATAACCATTCTAAACTTTGATCCACTAAAGGTAAGGATTGATAGAACGTCTTAAGATTTCCCGGGAAAAGCGAAAGTTGATTCAACGCACTACAGAATGAGAAGAAAATTGTTACACCAAGAGTTGATTGATAAACAACCGACTTACGACGGAACAGATGACGCATGAATGTCAATGCGATCAAGACGATGACGATTGGATAAAGGAACATCAATACCGGAACAGCAATGGATAACAATGTTTGCAATCCGACGATCGATACCGTAAGACCAAGAGCAGTCGTGAAGATACTTGCCGCTTTTAAAGATACACGGTTGGAAATCGTCATCATATATTCTGCAAATGCGGTGACGAGACCAACTGATGTCGTCAAACATGCAAGCAGAATTGCAAGACCAAGTAAAGCTAAACCAATTGAGCCGAAGGCAGTATTTGCATAATGCTGAAGAAGTGCTGGACCATCAACTTTTCCGATGGCGGCAAATGTGTTACGTCCGATCATTCCAAGTCCGACATAGACGAGAGTCAAAGCAGTGGCAGCGATAATTCCGGCACGAGTGACGACTTTAAATTGTGCTTTTCGTTCATGAACGCCTCGGCTTTTCAATGTATGCAGTACGACGACACCAAATACCAAGGCGCCGAGTGCATCAAGCGTTAAGTATCCTTGAAGGAAACCTTGAATGAATGCCTGTCCAGTCGTCTCATACGCTTCGTTTGGTGAAGCGACACCCGAAAGTGGCGAAATGATGCTACTGATGCTTAATGCAGCAAGAGCAATCAGTAATAATGGTGTGATGAAACGCCCGATGATCTCAAGTAATTTTCCTGGTCGTAGTACAAGATAAAGTGTGGCAAGGAAAAAGAGACTCGATGAGATGATCAACGTCATTTGTGAGGGAGCACCAAGAAATGGTACGACTCCGAGCTCATACGTGACAACCGATGTGCGCGGAATTCCGAAAAAGGGACCGATCGCAACATAGAGTGCGAACGTCAAGGCAGCACCTACAAAACGAGGGAGTGGTGCAGCAAGTGTTTTGATGCCACCCCCGATAGAGGCAACTGCAAGTAAGCCGAGCAAAGGAAGACCGACACCCGTTACGATAAAACCAAGGATGGCAGGAAGGAACTGTGAACCCGCAAGCGCACCGAGTTCCGGTGGGAAGATCAGGTTACCGGCACCGAAAAATAAAGCAAAAATCATAAATCCTAAAGCAAATGTATCTTTTGTCTTAAACATGTGTTGTCCTCCATTCATCCTAATTTCATAAAAAAAGCCTCATCCACTAAGTTTGTGGATAGGCGTCGTTTGCTCAGACGCCTTGTCGAAATGACGAAAAGGGCCTGGATCTTCATTTTCTCAAACGAGAAATGAATCTTCAGTCCCTACTCTTAATCACAATCAGTCGTTCTTGGATGAGCATTGCGTGTGTCATGTTTAAAACCTCCTGTTTGAATTTTTCTAAGGATAACATGAAGAATTTAATAAAACAATATTTTCTGAAAATTCATCACCGAATTTTTGAAAATAAATAACGCCTCTAGTAGAGATGAGGTTCTCTACTAGAGGCGTTTCGGATTACATATCAGCTCGTTGCAATCGAGCGCGTTTTTTTGTGGCGTTTCAATTTATGGAGGAGCCAAGCGTGAACGACCTCACAGGATTGACGTGGTAACGTCAGTTCAACAAGCGATTCCTGCTGTTGCCCTCTAATGATGAAAAGTCCATTTTCTTCATCGACAGGGGCGATGGTCATTGAACTCGCTTCATTCAGCGACAATTTCACTTCACCGAGTGTCGCATCCTTTAATTTCAGGATGTTCCCATTTGTCGCAAATTTCGTGAATGAGCCAATTCCGTTCACTTTTAACTGATCCATATTGAATTCCTCCTTCTGCTGATTCCAGTACTATCCCTATAAAAAACAGGGTCTAACTTCTATCTTGAAAAGGTTATCCTCATTATAGCGAAGTCTTCACAAGATGCTAGTCTTATTTTGTGTGAAAATTCGAAAAATTTTTTAACAATATTGTCATATGGATAGGAATACCTGTTAAGAGGCAATCGTGATATGAAATTCAAATAGAACAAAAGCATCCTTTTCCAAAAGAAAAAGATGCTAAAGGTCAATCTAACTCAAAACTCCATTTCTTTTTGCGACAAACAAGCGATCCACGTCGAAGGATCGATTCTTTCTCTGCTTCAAAATCTTCATGTAATACGTTCATGTCTTCGTACCGTCCTGCTACATAGACGGGAATCGTGATATTTCTTGAGAAAACAGACCGTTTTGCACTTTCGAAATCAATCAATACTCCTTCTTTGAGAAGATGACGGATATGAATCATGATTTCAGCTGTTAAAGCGATCGAGGCGACGGATCGTGCGTGCTGACGAAATTTCCGTTGTACGAGATCAGAGATAAGTTGTTCTACCCGTGACCAATCCTTCAAGTAAACAGAAGCATGAAGACCATCGTGTTCGCTAAAATAGACCAGTTCATTCTCGATCGAGTCAAGGAAAGGAAGCGGTGTCCCTCGTTTCATATGCATTAAAAATAATAACTCCGCGATTTCGACATCCGTCAATACATCAAGCGAATGAGAGGAGCGAATATCAATAGCAGTCAAAGGATGACGCTGGACATCCGTTGATTGTGAAAACTGTTCGATCTCATGCGCTTCGATGTAATGAAGCATCGTTCGAAACGATTGTTTCGTCTGTTTGAAATCACTTCCTGAAATGAGTAAAGGACGTTTCAAATCGACGGCTGCAGCGAAATCAGAGAAATGTACTCCTGACATCGTTAATCGTTGATTTTCCTCGTCCTCATATAAGTAAAGTAACGCACTCGACATACCACTTCGCTTCCTTTCCATGACTAACTCCTTCATAATTTAATAGTAGCAAAACTTCGAATTGCCTGAAAGGATATTTACTTCTGAAAACGGGCATACTACATAGAGAAGCATAAAGAGAGGTGATGGAGCATGTGGGGCTTGCGAAAGCCTTTCCCGGAATTGCGGACCGAGCGCTTCATATTACGTGAGCTCGAAAACCGTGACGCACGCGAATTGTTTAAAATCCTATCGGACGATAAAGTCATGTATTATTACGGATCAGATCCGCTCGTGACGGTCTATGAAGCTAAAAATGTCATCAGTTACTTTAAAGAACAGTTCACGCAAGGTAAAGCGATTCGCTGGGCAATTGCTGATGCACAAACGAATCAATTGATCGGTACGATCGGTTTTCATAACTGGCTGTCTCAATACCATCGGGCTGAAATTGGTTTTGAAGTTAGTCAAGATTATTGGCAACGTGGTGTCGCTTCGGAAGCGGCAAGAGCTGTTCTGACATATGGCTTTGAAGAATTTGCTCTCCATCGAATCAGCGCCCTCGTCGCACCTGAAAACCTCGCTTCTAACGCATTGGTTCAAAAATTAGGATTCAAAGCAGAAGGATTACTAGAAGATTATGCATACAGTCATGGTCGTTTCATGGATTTGACGATGTACCGTATGCTCGCATCTGAATGGAAGGGATGAGGTAGTCAATGGAAAAACAAACACTTGTACTCCTGCATGGATTTACAGGAGGAACAGATTATTTTAATCGGGTAGAGGCAAATTTACGACATTCCTTTGATGTCTTACCACTAAGTTTACCGGGGCATGAGGGACTTGATGTTGGTCCGGATACGATTGAAGGCTTTGCCGAATGGGTCATGCATGAACTTGATCGACGTGGTATCAAAAAGCCGATCATCATCGGACATTCCTTTGGTGGATACATCACAGCTGCAATCGTTGAAGGGTATGCGGATCAAATCAGTGGATACGGTCTTGTGTATTCGACAGCTAAAGCAGATGATGAACAAGCGAAACAAAAACGAAATCAAAACATCACACGCGTTGAAGAAGTCGGTGTCAGAGAATTCGTCAATGGTCTTGTTCCATCCTTATTCGCTGAAGGGGCAGATGAGTTCGCTGTCGCTGAAGCACTTGAAATCGGGTACATGATGACGGTCGAAGGAGCGATTCGTGCGCTCTCTGCGATGCGAGATCGGCGAGATATGACGAAGGTCTTGACGAGGTCAAACGTGAAGGGTGTCATCATTCACGGCACGAAAGATCAACTGATTTCAGAGGAAAGTGCATTTGCACCAAAGAATGATCATCTCATACATCGGTCAACAGACAGTGGACACATGGGGATGCTTGAGAAACCGGATGCTTTCGTTGCAATCATCGAAGAGGCATTCAAGTAAGTTTTTGCCCTACAGTCACGTCTGTAGGGCATTTGCTTTGCATTTCAGATTAGATATCTGAAATGATAGAAATGGAGGGGATACACATGAAAATCGTAGCGATTGAACCAACACCAAGTCCAAATAACATGAAAGTCATCGTTGATGAGGTCTTTCCGGAAAAGGGGCAGACATTCGAGCATGCCTTTGGCGCACCGGAACACATTCAGCGATTACTTGAAATACCTGGCGTTAAGTTCGTTTATCAGGTCAGTGACTTTTTATCGATCGAGCGTTATCCGAAATATGATTGGCGCTCGCTTGTCATCGATATACGACGTGCGTTCGGTGAAACGTTGAATGATGTTGAACAGCACGAGACAGATGCTGAGTATGAGCCTGTCCATCTATTCGTGCAGTTCATTTTAGGCGTACCGATGCAAATCAAAGGTGTGAAAGGATTAGAAGAAAAACGAGAAGGACTGTCGGAACGTTTCCGAGAAGCAGCGCTATTCGTCCAACCATTCGTTCAGAATGTCATTAGCGATCGACGCTGGGTGGAACAAGCACCTCGATACGGAGATCTTGACGAAAGTTTGCGTGAAGTAGCGAATGAGATTGAGATTGCCTATCCAGTCGAACGTATCGAACGTCTCAAGTCGCTCGCAGCAGGAGAAGATATTACGTTTAGCGGTCAAGCGATTCAATCATCCGATTGGAAAGAACGATTCGCGGCGCTCGATGAATTACCTGTTGAGATGGAATGGGTTCCAGCTTATGCTCGCCTGTTACAGGATGAGAAGATGCAAATTCGGCGTCAAGCGATTGTAAAGCTTGGGATGTTCGAAGATCATCGAGAAGAACTGTTAGAGTATTTGACGAGTGCACTGCATGATCCGTCAGGGATCGTTCGTCGGACAGCAGGCGATACGATTTCAGATTGGGCGATGCCAGAAGCTGAACCAATGATGATGGAAGCGTTAGCGGATAAAAATAAATTAGTACGCTGGCGAGCTGCACGCTTCCTGTTTGATGTCGGAACGGAACAGTCAATCCCAAGACTGCGTGAAGCAAGCCGAGACCGGGAATATGAAGTAGCTCTACAAGCCGAACTCGCATTAACGCGGATCGAGAGTGGGGAAGAAGCACTAGGAACGGTTTGGCAGCAAATGAATCGAATGATAGATGAAAGTTCATGAGAACTTAAAAAATAATTGAGTGAGAGAATCATTCGACAAAATGAGTCACTAATTGTCTAGGTATATATTCCCTGTTTCCTAAAAATACTGGTAAAATAATCTAAATCATGTTGTCATCTTTTTGAAATCGAAATGAAATGTGTTGGAAATGCTTATTAAAACGCTTGCATCTAACAACTAAATGGATTATTCCAAAATATCCCTGATGAAATTGAAATATTGTTTTGAAATGAAATGTCGAATGACAATTTTCTTCTTTTTTCTGCCCTTTGGTACAGTTAACCTACAATAACGAATTCGGAACATGTAGGTCATCTCTTGGCTGGGCATTATGAATGAGAAAAGGGGAGAATCGGGGATATGTTACTTTTCGCTGAAACTGATTTAGCAGTAGGATATAAGGAACGGACAAAAACAGGGGTATATGTAACGATCGAAACAATCGACAGTCGTACGATTACATTAGTCGCACCAGCAAACGCGGCAGAGGATATTTGTGACGAACTGTTTGCGACAGGACTAGAGCAATTGTTTTCATTCAAGATGAATCCATCGACTTTACCTGTGGCATAAGTGAATAACCGTGCGAGAGAGGAGAATCCTCTCTCGCTTTTTTTGTGATAAAATTATTAGAGATAAAAGGAGGGATGAGATGAAACGTCTCGTTTTCATTCTGCTACTGCTTTCTGTTTGTTTAGCAGGTTGCCAAGAAAAGAAACAACAGGCAACAACAACTACGAACGAACCGATTCGGATCGCAGTCAAAACGACAAAGCAGGACGACATGATGCAATTAGACATTTCTTTAACGAATCCAAATGATCACAGTGTGAACGTGACGTATCCTTCCTCACAACGTTTTCAGGCTCAATTGATTGATGCGAAACAACACGTAACGTATGATTTTGAGAAAGAGCAAGTATTCACGCAAGCGATTGAAAAAGATACGTTCACGAAACATGAAACGAAACAGTATACGGTTGAATTACCAATCTCCTCTTTAGGTGATAGCACGGAAGTTCGCGTATCGACAATCCGTCAATTCAAGGGAGCAAGTGCAAAACAAACGACGGATCAACAAATGATTGATTCAAAATGACGATCAACACAATATGAAGGAGTGAAGCGATTCATGCAAAAAGAAATCATCCAAGTAACAGGAGTAAAGCCTGTCATTGACCCAGCACAAGAAGTAAACGAGCGGGTAGCCTTCTTGAAAGCGTATCTCAACCATACAGGAGCAAAAGGATTCGTATTGGGCATCTCAGGGGGACAAGATTCTTCGCTCGCAGGTCGTCTGTGCCAACTGGCAGTTGAAGAGTTGCGAAAAGAAGAGGGGAAAGATGTCGCATTTTATGCGGTCCGCTTGCCTTACGGGGAACAACAAGATGAAGCAGACGCACAGACAGCCTTGACGTTCATTCAACCGGATCATTCGCTTCGTGTGAACATTAAACCAGCAGTCGAAGCATCGATGCAGGCGTTCAAAGAAGCGACAGGTGCAGAACTTTCCGACTTTAATAAAGGAAATACGAAAGCGCGGGAGCGAATGAAAAGCCAATATGATTTAGCTGCTCATTATGGCTGTTTAGTCGTTGGAACAGATCATGCAGCTGAATTCGTGACGGGATTCTACACGAAACACGGTGATGGTGCATGTGATTTGACGCCATTGACAGGACTGAATAAACGGCAAGGGAAACAACTGTTACGTTACTTGAACGCACCAGAAGTCTTGATTGAAAAAGTTCCGACAGCAGACCTTGAGGAAAATCGTCCGGCACTACCAGACGAAGTGGCACTTGGTATGACATATGAAGAAATCGATGACTACTTGGAAGGAAAGACGATTTCAGAAGCAAGTCAAGAAAAGTTAGAGACGCAGTATAAACGTGTTGGACACAAGCATCATATGCCGGTCTCACCACTCGATGAATGGTGGAAAGCATAATCCAAAATAAGGAGGCGTGATTTCAAGATTGAAATCGCGCCTTTTTTCATGTTCTTCGATTCTTCTTCAATCGTTATGGGAAAAGAAAAGAAATGACGATTGAGGAGGCGGGAGTATGACGATTGGTATCATAGGTGGAGGGTTATCCGGCTTGACGGCAGCGGCATTATTCGCAAAACAAGGAACGCCGGTCACGCTCTGGGATGCGGGATTACTTGGAGGACGTGCCACCTCTCAAACCGTAAAAGGATTTACGTTTAATTACGGTGCTCATGCGATTTATGGACGCGATCAATCGATTCTTCGCAAATTAACGAAACAGCTCGGTATCGAAGTGACGTGGCTGGATTTCTCAGCAAGTCGTGCGAAATATGAGTTTTCAGGTCATTTGACGGCAATTCCTGCGAATGCCTGGGGATTATTGAAAACAGAAGTCATCGAAGGAACGAACAAAGTACGTTTCACATGGGAAATCATTAAAACGATTTTACGAGTCGAACGAGGGGATCCGCAACAATCAATCGGGCAATGGTTAAAAACAGAACGAGTCGATGAACAAGTGGCACAGTTGATGCTTGATTTGGCATCAACGAACTTTTTTACGGCAGAACCCGAAAAAATTCCGTCAGACGTCTATTTCGAGTATTATCAAAAACTTTTTCGGACGCGCAAGCCTGTCTCATACATCGAAGGTGGATGGCAAGGGTTAGTTCAGGAGTTGGAACGGATCATCCTAGAAAACCGTGGAGAGATCCTGAAAAAAACAAAAATAACAGCAGTCGAATCGACTAAGACCGGATTTTTAGTACGTGATCGAAAGAAACAAGAATGGAACGTCGAACGGATCATCTTTGCCGTACCACCGCGTGAAATCTTGAAAATGGCGACTCCCACTGCCATTCAGCGATTTGTTACACCGTACGCGAGCCATGAACCGGTAGAAGTATTCGTGTATGATCTTGGACTTCATCCGTATATCCAAACACCGTATTCATACATCTACGACCGTTCGCATCGAGCGTTCATCACGGATTTATCGCATTATGATGCAAGTCTTGCACCGAAGGATGGTCAAGTCCTTCAAGCAATCGCCTACCTTGAACACGATCGACTCGAGGATCCTGATTATATTGGACATGTCCGAACAGGAATCGAACAGATGCTTGACGTTCATTTTGCAGATTGGCGACAACGTATCGTCGCAGAACGAACGATCAAACGAGCAGTCGTACAAGAAATCAAATGGAAAATGGGGCAAGCGCCGCTTGCGACTCATATTCCGGATCATGCAGGTGTCGCTTTCGTCGGGGACTGGTGTGAAGGTACGGGACAGCTCTCAGAGCTTGCGTTCTCAAGCGCCGTCAGCGTCTTCAATCGATGGGCGTGATATCAAACGACAAAAAAGAGAAGTCGAATCGACTTCTCTTTTTTGTATCTTATGCTTCATTGTTCGAACGTGCTGGATAGAACGCTAGAATCAAGAGTAATGTAAAGGCAATGAGACTCATCATCGGAATCGTCAAGAAACCAAAATAGTTGACCCACTTGATGAGACAGCCGCTTGTACATAACGCTTCGCCATCGGGTAAGCGCTCAAGAATGACGTGGTACAAGGCGACACCAAAGCCGGCAAGCACATACAGGCGGACGAAGAGTGGATCAATCGTTTTCGACCGGAATAGCGAGATGAGCAAATAAAAGGCAGTCGTATACATGAATAGTCGTTGCCACCAACAGAGAGGGCAGGGGATGAATCCACGAATTTCACTGAAATAGAGACTGCCAAGCGTTGCAATCGTTGAGATGATGAACATAAAATGATAGCGTGTCATATGTATCGTCCTTTCTAACGTGTTAAACTAATGCCATCTTATATCATGAGGAGTCGAATCTCACATTGCAAGTGTCGGAAATGGAAATGTTGATCACCTTATCGGAAGAATTGAATATGAGGCGCGCTGCCGAACGATTATTCGTCTCGCAACCTGCGCTTAGTCAACGTCTCGTTGCGATTGAAAGACGCTGGGGAACAAAATTATTCATTCGTTCATCGCGTGGGTTAAGCATCACACCACAAGGAGAAAAAGTAATCGGTCTCGCAAAAGAGATGAATCGAAAGGAACTTGAGTTAAAAAGTGAATTGACAGCAGAAGAGGGTGCCGTTTATGGAACGCTTCGGATTGCCGTCGCTTCCATCATGGGGCAATATTGGCTCCCTCGTGTCTTGAAACGATTCGTTGAGCGTTATCCGCATGTCCGTGTTCAGCTTGTCACGGGATGGTCCAGTGAGATGATGCGTCATATGTTAGAGGAACATTTTCATATCGGGATCATTCGTGGAAACCCGGACTGGAAAGGTGTTAAAGAACGTCTTTTCTCGGATCCGCTCTATTTAGTCGATAGTGAGTTGACGTCAATCGAACAGTTACGCGTGACGGATCGACCATTCATCCAGTTCAAGAGTGATTCAACGTACTATCAAGAAATTTTAGAATGGTGGCAAGATCGGTTCGCAAGTCCGCCATCGCGGACGCTGGTCGTCGATCAAATCGAGACATGTAAGCAGATGGCTCTACATGGAATTGGATTTGCGATTTTACCCGAATCGACGATCCAACAATCAAATGAAGTCATGCAGCTTCCGTTAAAAACATCATCTGGAAAGGTATTAAAGCGAGATACATGGATTTTGTCTACGGAATCGATGCTTGAACTAAAACAAGTTCAAGCATTTTGGGATATCGTAAAAGAAGAAGGAGGAAGTCAGTCAGATGGAATACGCCATTGAAATGCGGCGCGCGCTTCATAAAATACCAGAACCAGGGTTCAAGGAATTTAAGACGCAAGCTTTTATATTGGAACAAATTCGTGCTTATCCACCAGATCGTGTCACGTATGACACGTTTGAAACGGGTGTTTTCGTTCGAGTGAAAGGATTGACTGGAAATCGGACGATTGGATACCGGGCAGACATTGATGGGTTACCAATCGAAGAAGCGACAGGTCTTCCATTTTGCTCGGAACATCCAGGCTTCATGCATGCCTGTGGCCACGATATGCACACGTCGATTGCGTTGGGATTGATGAAACGAATCATTGAATTGCCGGTCATGGATGATGTCGTCTTTTTATTCCAACCAGCGGAAGAAGGTCCGGGCGGGGCAGAACCGATGATTAAAAGTCCGTTGTTTGAAAAATATCGTCCAAGTGAGATGTATGGTCTTCACGTCGCACCGGAGTATCCAGTCGGTACGATTGCAAGCCGTCCCGGCGTCTTGTTCGCGAGTGCTCGAGAAGTCCATATCACGATCTATGGTCAAAGTGGTCACGCGGCATTTCCTCATTTGACGATTGATACGGTCGTTGCGCAAGCAGCCTTGATCATGCAATTGCAAACAATCGTCAGCCGATCCATCAATCCGATGAACTGTAGCGTCATCACGATCGGAAAGGTCGATGCCGGGATTCGAGAAAACGTCATCGCCGGTAGAGCTGTTCTTGACGGTACGATGCGCGCACTCAACGGGGAAGACATGGAAAAACTGGAACGACGCGTTCGTGACATCATCCGGGGAATAGAAGCTTCCTTTGGCGTCAAGATTGATCTACAATTCGGAAATCGTTATTACGAGGTCGTCAATGACCGACACATCGTTGATAAATTTTCATCATTCGTTAAGATGAATGCGAACTATATTGAATGTGATGCAGCAATGACAGGAGAAGACTTTGGATTCATGTTGAAGGAAATTCCAGGGATGATGTTTTGGCTTGGAGTCGACAATCCGACATCTGGACTTCATCAACCAACCTTGAATCCAGATGAATCCGCTATTCCATTTGTGATTGATTTACTCGATCATTATTTCCGAGAATATGTTTAAAAAGTTTTATGAAATAATAAAGGACATTAAGCTTTCCCTTTCGAAATCAAGAATGGGAAAGCTTTTTATATATGTAAGAATAGGAGTTTTCGAACATTTTGTGAAAAAAATCACGTGCACATGTGAACAATTTGTTACATCAAACATTATAAACAGACATAAAGGGTTATGTTCTCTATGATACGGTTATAGACCATATAGAGAAGTATGTTTTAGGAAGAGGGGGCTATATACATGTTCAATGATCCCGTATTGCTCAGTCGATTGTTGACAGGGCTCACATTAGCGTTTCATATTATATTCGCGACGATTGGCGTCGGGGTACCACTCATGGTACTCGCAGCTGAATTCATCGGTCTGAAACGCAAAGATCCGGATTATATTTTATTAGCAAGACGGTGGACGCGTGGATACGTCGTTACCGTCGCAGTCGGTGTCGTGACAGGGACGGCCATCGGATTGCAATTATCACTACTTTGGCCGTCACTCATGCAAGTGGCTGGTCAAACGATCGCACTACCGCTATTTATGGAAACATTCGCATTCTTCTTTGAAGCGATTTTCCTCGGTATTTATCTGTATACATGGGATCGGTTCAAAAACCCATGGTTACACTGGTTGATCGGGATTCCGGTCGTCATTGGTGCGACAGCATCAGCATTCTTCATTACGACGGTCAACTCCTTCATGAACTCACCAGAAGGATTTAAGATCGTCAACGGAACGCTAACGCAAATTGAACCATTAAAAGCAATGTTCAATACAGCAACACCTACAAAAGCAACACACGTCATCGTATCGGCTTATTTAACAGTCGCATTCATCTTGGCGGCAATCGCGGCGTTCCACTTACTCCGCAAAAAAACACTCTCGGCAGCGGAAACAGCGTATCACAAAAAAGCACTTCGCTTAACGGTCATGGCTGGATTGATTTTTGCCTTCTCGACGGCACTTGTCGGTGACTTCTCAGGGAAATACTTGGCGAAATACCAGCCAGAGAAACTCGCAGCTGCTGAATGGCATTTTGAAACGACAAGTGAAGCCGAGTTGATCTTCGGTGGGATACTTGATCAGCAAGAAGACGGCAGTTATGAAATCAAGGGTGCCGTCAAAATCCCATATGCACTCTCAATTCTTGCGGGTGGAGCTCCAGATACAGAAGTCATTGGTCTAAATGAGTTCGCAAAAGAAGATCAAGCACCGCTGATCGTTCACTATTTCTTCGATATCATGGTTTCGATTGGTATGTATTTGGCTGCCATCTCTGCCTTGTTCATCTTGGCATTCCGTTTGAAAAAATTAAATCCTTATAACAAATGGATTTTAAGAGGTGTCTTCATCGGTGGACCTCTGGCGATGATTTCAATTGAAGCAGGTTGGATGTATGCTGAAATTGGTCGTCAACCTTGGACACTGTACGGCATCATGCGGACAGCAGATGCGGCGACGACATCAACTGCTGTTGGTCCGATGTTGATTCTATTCAGTGCCTTGTACTTGATGCTCGGTACGATTTGTACAGTCGTATTATTACGGATGTTCAAGAAAAACCCGGTTGGAAAAGAACTTCAAGAACTTGCTGAAAACCACCACGCACGTGGGGAAGCTATGTTCGTGGATGATAACAAGTAAGGAGGGAACGATTTGGACGTTCAAACACTAGGAATTACGGTCCTTTGGACTTTCCTGTACGGATATCTCATCGTTGCCTCAATTGACTTCGGTGCTGGATTTTACGCCTTTTATTCAAAATATACGAAGCGGGATCATTTAACGAATCGATTGATTCTTCGTTATCTCTCACCAGTGTGGGAGGTAACGAATGTCTTCTTCGTATTCTTCTTCGTCGGACTAGTCGGGTTCTTCCCGGATACCGCTTATTATTTCGGTACGGCACTGCTCGTGCCAGCCTCAATCGTTCTCGTATTAATTGCGATTCGTGGTAGCTTCTATGCATTTGCCAATTATGGATCAAACGACAGCATGTTCTATACGTTCTTATACGGAGCAACTGGTCTATTGATTCCGGCGGCGATGTCAACGACTTTGACGATCAGTCAAGGTGGATTCATTCGTAAAACGAATGAAACAGTCGAGTTTTTAGGAACAAAATTATTTACGAACTTTTACTCTTGGTCGGTCGTAGCACTCGCTATCGTATCCGTCCTCTATATCAGTGCGATGTTCCTCTTGTTCTACGCAGATAAAGCGAAGGATGAAGGGGCTACGCCATTGATTCGTAAGTGGGCGCTCTTCTGGAGTGGTCCGACGATTCTAGTCTGTGCACTCGTCTTCTTTGGATTGAAAAATCAAGCGGCATGGCACTATGAGAACATCTTAAACGGGAACTGGTGGTGGTTCGCTGCTAGTTTCATCTTCTTCCTCGTTGCGGTGACACTCGTCTACATGAAGAAGAATTACGGAATTGCTTTCGTCGCGGTCATGCTACAGTATGGAGTGGCATGGTTCGGTTACGGTTATACGCACTTACCATATATCTTGTATCCATATATCGATATCAACAAAGCGGTCGTTAACGAAACAATGGCTTCCGCACTCGTCGTTGTCTTCATCTTCGGACTCTTACTCTTGATTCCGGCGTTGTACTTGATTTTACGACTCTTCTTGTTCGATAACGATTATGTACGTGGGAAATCCTCAAAATAATGGATGAATACACGCCTCTGCGAATCGCAGGGGCGTTTATAGTATTTTTAAATTGAATCGGGTACACTACTAAGGAAGAGCGATTGTGAAGGAGAGTTGTGAAAATGAATGGAGAGTTTGCAGTAATTGGACTAGGGCGCTTTGGTGGCTCGATTGTCCGTGAATTATCGAAAAATGGCTATGATGTCTTAGCGATTGACTCCGACGAGGAGCGCGTCAATGAATTCATGGGAATTGCGACGCATTCCGTCATCGCGGATACGACGGATGAGAACGTCTTAAAGAGTCTAGGAATCCGAAACTTCGATCATGTCATCGTTGCGATCGGGGAAAATATTCAAGCATCCATCTTGACGACATTGATCTTAAAAGAGCTTGGGGTACAATCGATCACCGTTAAAGCGACGAACGATTACCACGAAAAAGTATTACGAAAAATCGGAGCAGATTTCATCGTTCACCCCGAACGGGATATGGGAGTCCGGATTGCAAATGGTTTAATGAGTTCCAATATTCTTGACTATCTCGATTTATCTCAAGAATTTTCGATCGTTGAAATTAAAGTCAGTGATCGGATGGCAAAACAAACATTGATTGACCTGGATCTACGGAGCAAATACGGAGCGAACGTTGTCGCCATTAAACGTGGAGAAAACGTTCTGATTTCTCTACAAGCTGACGAAATGATTGAAAAAGGGGACTATCTCGTCGTCATTGGTGAAAATGAGGACCTCGACCGTCTAGAGCGTGCGATTCATAAAGTGAAGAACTAAAAAAAGCTGAGGCGCGCCTCAGCTTTACATTTACTTAATTAAATGAGTTGGAATTCTTTTAATCCGTGTGCGATACCGTCCTCAAGGATGGGTTTCGTGACATAGTCAGCGGCAGCTTTCGTTTCTGGAAGTCCGTTGCCCATTGCAATACCCGTTCCGACGTAGCGAAGCATCTCTAGATCGTTTAAAGCATCACCAAATGCAAAGGTATCTTCGCGGCGAATATTCGTCAATTTCAGGAATTGTTTGATCCCTTCTGCTTTCGAAGAACCGACATTGATGACATCCATTGCATGTGGGTGCCAACGAATGAAATCAAATGCGTCATAGCGTTTAACATAATCGCTCTCTTCTTCAGCCGTACAGTAGACGAGCGTTTGGAAAACATCATGCGATAAGAATGCTTCTTCATCGTGAATCGGCAACGGCATATCAAGCTCCCCGAGTGAATCGACGACATGAACATCATTTGATTTCGTCGTGAAGCCTTTTGTTTCGCCAAGATAAACGAGTGTATGCCCGTTTTCTTTCGCTTGTTGCGTTAAATGCGTTAAATCCGTCTTCGGTTGTGGACGTTTGTAGATGATTTCATTTTGATGAACGACGATTTGCCCGTTATAGCCGATAATCGTATCGATGTTGAGTAGTTCACGGATTCCAGACAACATCGCAGGTCCGCGTCCGGTTGCAAGGGCTACATAGACACCATTTTCTTGAAGCTTACGAATTGCCTGTTTTGTTGATTCCGGAACAAAATGACCATCATGCAATAAGGTTCCGTCGATATCGAAAAAGACGACTTTCTGATTTGCCATGGTTTCACCTTCTCTTTTTAATTGGTCAAAATGACCTGTTCACGTGAAAGTATAGCATAACCAAAAGCGTGTTGCCTGAAGGGAACATGCGGAATAAGGATGAAAAATAGTCCGTGTATCGTGTATACTGTACTAAGGACAAAAAACAATGTACTGATAAGGAGTTGCTAGGCATGATTTTTAAAGTATTTTACCAACCGCTTCGTTCGGAAGCACCTGTTCGTGAACGGACAGAAACAATGTATGTAGAAGGGGAAAGCATTCGTGACGTGCGATCAACGATTGACCACCTCAAAGATATCAACATCGAGTTCATCCGCGAAGTCAGCGGAGAATTTTTGACATACGAACAACAACATCCTGATTTCAAGGTTGCGACGTTCGAATGAAGTTCGTCAAAAACCATCAGGCCGCCGTTTTCGCACTCGGTGGACTCGGGGAAATCGGGAAGAACACGTATGTCGTTCAATTCCAAGATGAGATCATCGTCATTGACGCGGGTGTCATGTTCCCAGAAGATGAATTACTCGGAATCGACTATGTGATTCCAGATTACACGTACTTGATCAAGAACAAGGATAAGGTCAAAGGCGTCTTCATCACACACGGTCATGAAGATCACATTGGCGGTCTGCCTTTCTTGCTTAAACAAGTGAACTTACCGATTTACGCTGGGAAGATTGCGATGGGTCTCATCAAGGTGAAGTTAGAAGAGCATGGTTTGCTTCGCAACGCGGAACTGCATGAGATTGATGAAGATTCGGTCATCAAGTTCCGGAAGACAAGCATCTCGTTCTTCCGTACGACACACTCGATTCCGAATTCGTTCGGTGTCGTCGTCAAAACACCACAAGGGAACATCGTGCATACAGGGGACTTCAAGTTCGATTTCACGCCAGTCGGAGAGCCAGCTGATCTAGCGAAAATGGCTGAACTCGGTAAAGAAGGTGTATTGTGTCTTCTATCGGACTCAACGAACGCAGAAGTGGAAGGGTTTACGATGAGTGAACGTGTCGTTGGGGAAACGATCTCAGACATCTTCCGTAAAGCGGAAGGGCGGATTATCTTCGCGACGTTTGCGTCGAACATCTATCGTCTGCAACAAGTCGTCAATGCTTCTGTAGAAGCAGGACGGAAAATCGTCGTCTTCGGACGGAGCATGGACAAGGTCATGATGATTGGTCAAGAACTTGATTTCATCAAAGCGCCGAAGGGTACGATCATCGAGCCGAACGAGATGAAACGTTATAAATCAAATGAGTTGACGATCCTTTGTACGGGTTCACAAGGAGAACCAATGGCTGCACTTAGCCGTATCGCAAACGGAACACATCGTCAAATCTCGATCATTCCGGATGATCTCGTCATCTTCTCTTCGTCACCAATCCCAGGAAACGTCGTTTCTGTCGGAAAGACGATCAATCAGCTGTACAAAGCTGGCGCAGATGTCATGTACGGTAAACTAAATGATATCCATACATCAGGTCACGGTAGTCAACAAGAGCAGTTGCTCATGTTACGTCTATTGAATCCGAAATACTTCATGCCGATTCACGGGGAATACCGGATGCTGAAGAAGCATATGTCGCTTGCGATGGATGCTGGTGTACCGGAAGAGAACTGCTTCGTCATGGATAACGGTGAAGTACTGGCATTAGATGCGAATGCAGCCGCTATCACTGGAAAGATTCAAGCGAATGCGGTTTATGTCGACGGGAAAGGAATTGGAGACATCGGAAACATCGTTTTACGCGATCGCCGTATTCTCTCAGAAGAGGGACTCGTCGTCGTCGTCGTGACGCTTGACTCGAAGACGAATCGTCTCGTCTCTGGACCGGACATCATCTCGCGTGGTTTCGTCTACATGCGTGAGTCGGGTAATTTGATTAAAGATGCTGAACGTCTTCTCAAGCGTTCACTTGATCAATCGCTTGCGAACCGTAATACGAAATGGACGGACATCAAACAAGTCATCAATGATACGCTCACACCGTATTTAATAGAAAAAACACAACGTCATCCAATGGTCATGCCGATCATCATGGAAGTCTGATTCAAAAAATCCTCGTCTCCGAAAACGGAAACGAGGATTTTTGTATTACGTGGCAGGACCGTATTCCTTGAACGGTTCTTTTTTATCAATCCGATCATAAAACATGACGCCATCTAGATGATCGTATTCATGCTGGCAGACGATTGCTTTCATCCCTTTTAAACGTAATTTTACAGGATTTCCGTTATGATCGATGCCAGTTAGGGTAATACGCATATAGCGCGGTACATGTCCTTCGACTTCACGGTCGACGGACAGACATCCTTCGCCGCCCGTTAAATACGTCTGCTCGACGGAATGACTGATGATTTTTGGATTATAGATACCAAATTCCAGCAAATCATCACCATCTGGTAAGCGGATCGCGAACATGCGCTTGTTGACACCGATTTGTGGTGCTGCAAGTCCAATGCCGCTTCGTAAATCGTATTTCTTCGCAATTTCATCATCTTGACTGTTGGCGAGGAACTCGCGCATGAGTCGCATCGTTTCCTTATCCTCATCGCTGAGAGGGAAGGTCACTTCTACTGACCGTTCGTGAAGAGCAGGAACGTCTTCGCGTACGATTTCATTCATGGTGATCATGAACAACACTCCTTTCGTCTACAAAAAGTATAGCATAGGAAAGTGGGGAATGATGACAACTAACACAGTAGGAAAATATCGAATGATACAGAAGATGGAATATTCTAGTTTTGTGATTGAATTCACAATATGAAACGCGAAAAAAATAAAACATTTCCTTTGATTTTAAGGTGTTACAGATTTATACTTGTAACGTAATGAACAAGACACTATAACGTGTCGATTCATGATAATACAGTTTACTCAACTGAATAGGTACACAGACACATGTTCAAAGGATAGTCACACGGGACTTCGTTTTTTGGACACTATTGTCATGTGGGCAAATCAGTCAGAGGAATATTTCGCTGAACGCAGTGAAAGGATGAGGTGAAAAGATGAACGTAAACATGTTTAAAAACGTGGAAGAAAACTTTGAAACGTTCCGCATTCTTGACGAGAAAGGTGAAGTCGTCAATAAAGACGCTATGCCAGACCTCTCGGATGAAGAGCTTACGGAATTAATGCGCCGTCTCGTATACACACGTATCTGGGACCAACGTGCAATCTCACTTAACCGTCAAGGACGCCTTGGTTTCTACGCTCCAGTAGCTGGACAAGAAGCGTCTATGATTGGTACGCAATTCGCTTTGGATAAAGATGACTGGATTCTTCCTGGATACCGTGATATTCCACAAATGGTCTTCCATGGCTTCCCACTTTACAAAGCATTCTTGTTCTCACGCGGTCACATCACAGGTGGTAAGATTCCTGAAGGTGTTAACGTCTTAATGCCACAAATCATCATCGGTGCGCAGATCGTTCAAGCGGCTGGTGTTGCTCTCGGTCTTAAGAAAAGCGGTAAAGAACAAGTCGCAATCACTTACACAGGTGATGGTGGTTCTTCACAAGGTGACTTCTATGAAGGTATGAACTTCGCTGGAGCTTTCAAAGCACCTGCAATCTTCGTCGTTCAAAACAACCGTTTCGCAATCTCGACACCTGTCGAAAAACAATCTATGGCGAAAACAATCGCTCAAAAAGCTGTCGCTGCTGGGATCAATGGTATCCAAGTCGACGGTATGGACGTTCTTGCTGTATACGCAGCTACGAAACAAGCGCGTGTTGAAGCACTCAACGGTGTTCCGACATTGATCGAAACATTGACTTACCGTTACGGACCACACACACTCGCTGGTGATGATCCAACACGTTACCGTACAAAAGACATGGATGATGAGTATCAAGCGCAAGATCCACTCGTCCGTTTCCGTGCTTTCATGGAAGCAAAAGGTCTTTGGAACGAAGATAAAGAGAACGAAGTCATCGAGCAAGCTAAAGCTGACGTTAAGGAAGCACTTGCACAAGCTGACAAAGAACCAAAACAAAAAGTTACAGATTTCATCAACGTGATGGCTGAAAAGCTTCCACAAAACCTGCAAGAGCAGCTTGATGAGTATACAGCAAAGGAGTCGAAATAACCCATGGCACAAATGACGATGATCCAAGCGATCACTGACGCAATGCGCGTCGAGATGAAACGCGACGAACAAGTTCTCTTGTTCGGTGAAGACGTCGGTAAAAACGGTGGGGTATTCCGTGCGACAGAAGGTCTTCAAGATGAGCTCGGCGAAGACCGCGTCTTCGATACACCACTTGCAGAATCAGGTATTGGTGGTCTTGCTGTCGGATTCAGTCTGACAGGATTCCGTCCAATCATGGAAATCCAATTCTTCGGATTCGTATTCGAAGTATTCGATTCAGTCGCAGCACAACTTGCGCGTCTCCGTTACCGTTCAGGCGGCACATACAGTGCACCTGTTACAATCCGTTCACCATTCGGTGGCGGTGTTAAAACACCGGAACTTCACGCAGATAACCTCGAAGGACTCATGGCTCAGTCACCAGGACTTAAAGTTGTCATTCCTTCAACACCTTACGATGCAAAAGGTCTTTTGATCGCGTCAATCCGCGACAACGACCCAGTCGTATTCCTCGAGCACATGAAACTCTACCGTTCATTCCGCGGTGAAGTGCCAGAGGGCGATTACACGATCGAACTCGGAAAAGCTGATGTTAAACGTGAAGGTACAGACGTAACAATCGTCACTTACGGTGCGATGGTACACGCTTCACTTAAAGCAGCGGAAGAGCTCGAAAAAGAAAACATCAGCGTCGAAATCATCGACTTGATGACAATCAGCCCAATCGACATCGATACGATTCTTGCTTCTGTCAAGAAAACAAACCGTGTCGTCGTCGTTCAAGAAGCACAAAAACAAGCGGGTATCGCTGCAATGGTTGCAACTGAAATCCAAGAACGTGCAATCCTTGACCTCGAAGCGCCAATTCTTCGTGTTGCTGCTCCAGATACAATCTTCCCATTCGCACAAGGTGAAGACGTCTGGATCCCAGATCACAAAGATATCGTTGAGAAAGTCAAAACTGTCTACAATTTCTAAGAGCATTTCGGAAAATAAGGAGAGGGGTTCATTCTCTCCTTGCTTCCGTTTTTACAGATAACAATCGACTAGAAGAGTGAACTAAAAGGAGGCATATTCAAATGGGTTTATTTGAATTCAAATTGCCGGATATCGGTGAGGGTATTCATGAAGGTGAAATCGTAAAGTGGTTCGTAAAAGCGGGCGACACTGTCAAGGAAGACGACGTTCTTCTTGAAGTACAAAACGATAAAGCAGTCGTTGAAATCCCATCACCAGTTGATGGTACTGTTAAAGAAGTAAAAGTTGACGAAGGTGTCGTAGCTGTCGTTGGCGACGTCCTCATCACTTTCGAAGTCGAAGGCGAAGGTTCTGCTCCTTCTGAAGAAGCAGAGCAACCAAAAGCTGAAGACAACGCAAAAGACGTTCAAGATACGGATCAAAAAGTGGAAGACAAACCAAACGAGGTTCAAATCCATAAATCAGAACGCGTCATCGCGATGCCATCTGTCCGTAAATATGCACGTGAAAAAGGTGTCGACATCCGTGAAGTCCAAGGTTCTGGAGACAACGGTCGTGTCGTCAAAGAAGACATCGATGCATTCGCAAACGGTGGTCAAACTTCTGAAGCACCAGCAACAGAAGAAAAAGCACCAGCTGCAGCTGCTTCTGCACCAAAAACAGAAGTTAAGCCATACGTTGCTGCTCAACCTGAACTTGAAACACGCGAGAAAATCAAAGGAATCCGTAAAGCGATTTCGAAAGCAATGGTTAACTCGAAACATACAGCTCCACACGTAACACTCATGGACGAAGTCGATGTTACGAACCTCGTAGCACTCCGTAAAAACTTCAAAGAAGTTGCGGCTGCTCAAGGTACGAAATTGACTTACCTTCCGTTCGTCGTAAAAGCATTGACTGCTGCTGCTAAAAAATACCCAGCAATCAACGCATCAATCGACGATGTAAACGAAGAAATCGTCTACAAAAACTACTTCAACATCGGTATCGCTGCAGATACAGACAACGGTCTTGTCGTACCAGTCGTTAAAGATGCAGATCGTAAATCGATCTTCTCACTCGCTGACGACATCAACGACCTTGCTGGTAAAGCACGCGAAGGTAAACTTTCTGGCGAAGAGATGAAAGGCGGATCAATCACGATCACTAACATCGGTTCTGCTGGCGGTCAGTGGTTCACACCAGTCATCAACCACCCAGAAGTTGCAATCCTCGGTATCGGCCGTATCGCTGAAAAAGCAGTCGTTAAAAACGGCGAAATCGTTGCTGCACCAGTTCTTGCACTTTCATTCAGCTTCGACCACCGTCTCATCGATGGTGCAACTGCACAAAACGCGCTTAACTTAGTTAAACGCCTATTGAACGACCCACAACTTCTCATCATGGAGGGATAAGCAATGGTAGTAGGTGAATTCGCACAAGAAACAGATTTACTCGTAATCGGGGCTGGCCCTGGTGGTTACGTTGCTGCAATCCGCGGCGCGCAACTCGGTATGAAAGTAACAATCGTTGAACGTGAAAACGTCGGTGGTGTTTGCTTAAACGTTGGATGTATCCCATCAAAAGCCTTGATCACTGCAGGTCATAACTTCCAGCATGCTAAAGGTTCAAGCGATATGGGGATCACTTCTGAGAATGCAACTGTCGATTTCTCGAAAGTTCAATCTTGGAAACAATCTGTCGTCAACAAATTGACTGGCGGCGTTAGTGGTCTTCTTAAAGGGAACAAAGTCGAGACTGTCGTTGGGGAAGCTTACTTCCAATCAGAAGATACAGTCCGTATCATCAACGAAGATTCTTCGACTCCTTACAAATTCAAGAAATGTATCATCGCGACAGGTTCGACTCCAATCGAACTTCCAGCTTTCAAATGGTCAAAACGCGTCCTTTCTTCAACAGGCGCATTGAACCTTCCTGAAATCCCGAAAAAACTCATCGTCATCGGTGGCGGATACATCGGGATGGAGCTTGGTACAGCGTATGCGAACTTCGATACAGAAGTCATCATTCTTGAAGGAACAAAAGACATCCTTTCTGGTTTCGAGCCTGCTATGACGCAAGTCGTTAAGAAAAAGCTCAAACAAAAAGGTAACATCACAATTCACAACGAAGCACTTGCTCAAAGTGTAGAAGAGTCGGAAGATGGCGTTAAAGTAACATTCGAAGTCAACGGTGAAGCACAAACAGTTGAAGCGGACTACGTCCTCGTTACTGTCGGTCGCCGTCCGAACACTGGTGATCTTGGTCTTGAAATGGCAGAAGTCAAAGTCAGCGACCGTGGTCTTGTCGAAATCGACGATCAGTGCCGTACTTCAAACGAAAACATCTACGCAATCGGTGATATCGTTCCAGGACCACCACTTGCACACAAAGCTTCATTCGAAGCTAAAATTGCTGCTGAAGCAGCTGCAGGACACCCTGCATACCTCGACTACAGCGCGATTCCAGCGGTCGTCTTCACAGATCCAGAACTCGCTACAGTCGGTTACACGGAAGCACAAGCGAAAGAAGAAGGACTCGATTACATCGCGTCTAAATTCCCTTACGCTGCGAATGGTCGTGCACTTGCACTCAACGAGCCAGACGGCTTCTTGAAAATGATCACTCGTAAATCAGATGGTCTCTTGATCGGCGCGCAAATCGCTGGTACAGGCGCATCTGATATGATCGCTGAAATGGGACTCGCAATCGAGTCTGGTATGACAGCTGAAGATATCGCACTCACAATCCATGCACACCCATCACTCGGTGAAATCGCAATGGAAACTGCTGAAGTTGCAATCGGTAGCCCAATCCACATCATTAAATAATATCGAAACACCTCATACACGGGGAGCCGACCGTGTATGAGGTGTTTTTTTGTTTGGTCTTGATACAAAAAAGGAAAAGAAAAAGTAAAAATCGGAGAGGGTGGACGCACATGGAATCCGTGACTACCTTAGAGGAGCTGTATTACGTATCGGAAATGGATAAGGTTCGTTTTGTCGGCTGGACGACCGCACTCGCCCGCTATGATTTTGCTGTCGTCTGTACGGGACAATTCTTCGGGAAAGTACTTGTCGTCAGTTTAACCGGTGGTCAGTCAGCGTTACTCGATCAACAGGATGTGTTGAATGGAGATGTCTTAATTCGTACATTTGCGATTGAACGAGAGGATGTCGAAGTAATCGGTGAAGCACTCGCAGCATTCATTCCTTGTTCACCAAACGATGAGTACGCAGAATGAAATGACAAAAAAAGCAGTAATCCTCATTAACTAAGGATTACTGCTTTATCTTGTCTTCACCGAATCGCATTCGATTGTTGAATGACTTTGATCGTCTCAAGCGAATGATCTTCAAGACCTTGAACCGGAAGACCGGCTTCGATGTTTTCTTTAATATAGGCAAGGTTGTCTGCCGTGATCATTTCGCCTGGGATGAAGATAGGAATACCAGGTGGATATACCATCATGAATTCAGCTGAAATCCGCCCAACCGCATCGATCAACGGAATCGTCTCTGTCTCTTCATAGAATGCATCACGAGGACTGAGAGCGAGCGCTGGGATGTCTGGAAGAACAATCGAATGATCAGTCGTCTCGGCGCCATTATTTTGATAACGTGCGACAAGTAATGACATCGCATGTAAAAAGGCATCAATCGTCTCTTCTGAGTCACCAGACGTGATGATGACGAGAATGTTGTTCAAATCAGAAAGTTCAACTTCGATCCGATGTTCTTCGCGTAAGAACTCTTCGACGAGGTGACCAGAAATGCCAAGCCCTTTGACGGAAACAAGCACTTTCGTTGGATCAAAGGCGAACGTCGCACTCGAATGAAGATCGGATTCACCGAAAACAGCGAGATAAGGAAGCTTCGCTAATCCAAAGCGCATCCGTGTCGCAAGTTCAAGTGCCCGACGATTCATCGCTTCACCGTTGATCGCAAGATGACGCCGAGCGCAGTCAAGAGAAGCGAGCAACAGGTAAGATGTCGATGTCGTCGTCAACATCGAGAGCACTGCTTGAACTTTATCTGGAGAGACAAGTCCGCGACGAACGTTCAGGACAGAGCTTCCTGTAAGTGAGCCACCGAGTTTATGCACGCTGGTTGCGGCAAGATCAGCTCCTGCTTGCATCGCTGACAACGGCATATCTTCGTGGAATGCGATATGGACGCCGTGTGCTTCGTCGACGAGTACCGGAATACCTTTACTATGGGAAAGCTTGACGATGCTTTCTAAGTCACCAGCAACGCCAAAATAGGTCGGGTTGATGACGAGAACGGCTTTTGTATCGGGATGAAGTGCAAGGGCACGTTCTACCGCGCTTGGTGTGATACCGTGTGCGATTCCGAATGTCTCATCGAATTCAGGGTGAATGAAAATCGGATGCGCACCAGAAAGAACGATAGCTGACATCACCGATTTATGCACGTTCCGAGGAACGAGAATTTTATCATCAGGTCCGACGACACTCATGATCATCGCCATGATGGCCGTTGAAGTTCCTTGTACGGAAAAGAACGTTTCGTCGGCGTGGAAGGCTTGAGCTGCCAATTGATGAGCTTCCTTAATGATTGCCTTTGGATGATGGAGATCATCAAGGGGAGCGATATTGATTAAATCGATATCGAGCGCATTCTGACCGATGAACGATCGAAAGGCTGGATCCATTCCCTGACCATTTTTATGACCGGGAATATGAAATTGAATTGGTTGACGTTTCGCATGCGCGAGTAGCGCATCGAATAAAGGTGTATCGAGCTGTGTTAAGCTTTTTGTTTGCACCAGATTTCCCCCCTTAAAACCGAATAAAAATACAATCAAACAAGCTAACTATAACAAGTTTTCGGACGGTTGCAACTGTTTTATGCTTCTTTTCCGTGTAAAATAGAAAAGTGCAGAAAGGAAGTGGGAATGATGGCATTGAATTATCCGCTCAATTCCGATTGGTCGACTGAAGAAATCGTGAAAGTCATCGACTTCTTTAATTTAGTCGAGCAAGCGTATGAGACAGGTGTTGAACGACAACGGTTGCTCGAAGCGTATCGTGAATTCAAGCAAATCGTCACCTCGAAATCCGAGGAAAAACAGTGGGATCAGTTTTATATGGAAGAGACCGGTTGCTCGAGTTATCGGACGATGCAACAAGCAAAACGTCAGGAAGAACCGATTGTTCGTATGAAGAAATAATTGGATCATGAAGATAAGACTCCTATGCGATCGCGTAGGAGTCTTATCTTTTAATCCGACTGGAAATGTGCGGGAAATGATCAACATTTGTTTAAAGTGGAAAGGAAGCGGCTATATACTACATACAAGACGTTGACCTTACAAATATGTGAAACTGTATTTTTTAAAATTAGATGCTTTACATCTAAGTTGAATCGTACTATTATAGATTCAATCCACTAATAAGTCGCAATTGTCTGACAAATTAAACCTCTGTTTATCCCGCGAAGGAGTGTGGTTACTGTGAAACAAGTGATAGAAGCATACAAGAGAAAAGATGCAGAAAAACGCATTCCTGTATTGCGTCTCGAAATCGATTATGAGCTTGCTACATTACACGATGCGATGGTGGCAAGTGACGCAGAAGCTGTTGGCGCAAGTAAAGAGCGCCTCGAAAAATATCGTCAAGAGATGGTACGTCTTGAAGCTTGATTTCAACGTTCCAATCTCTACCTTATAATAAAATATCAACTCTTCAACCAGCGAACTGTTCGCTGGTTTTCTTTTTTTGTTACTATAGAAGAAGCTGGAAACAATGATGAAGGAGTGAACTCAAATGCAGATTGAGTTGGATGCGATAGATTTGATCAAACGAGCGGGAAAGTACATTCGCGAAAAAATTGATGGTTCGTATCACGTCGAACAAAAAACCGGAAAAAGCGATTTAGTGACAGAGATTGATCAAGCCGTCGAGGATTTATTGATCCAAGGTATTTTAGATCGCTATCCGAATCATCATATTTATGGGGAAGAGGGACGAATCGCTCGACCTGATACACTCGAAGGCACGATCTGGTTCGTTGATCCGATCGATGGAACGATGAACTTCATTCGTCAAAAACGAATGTTTGCCATCTCGATCGCGATCATGATAGATGGTGAGTTACGCTATGGTTTCGTCTACGATGTCATGGCTGACGAGTTGTTCCATGTCATCAAGGGGCATGGTGCTTATCAAAACGGCATACGACTACCACAAATCGAGGAGCGGAGTGTTAAAGAAGCAATCATCTGTATGAATGCGACCTGGGTGACACCGAATCGCCGGATCAATACGGATCGCCTTGCTCCGCTCGTGCGACACGCGGTAGGTGTACGAGCAATTGGTGCAGCATCACTTGAACTCGCATGGACAGCTGCAGGACGCGTTGATGGGTATATCACGATGCGTAATATGCCTTGGGATTATGCAGCCGGTCAGTTATTGATTGAAGAGGTCGGTGGGCGTGTCGGAACGATCACAGGTGAATCGATGTCATTTCTCGAACAAACGAGTGTGCTAGCAGGGAGCCAGACGTTCGTTGAAGATGTGTTGACATTCGTACAAACACAAGAGGATTGAAAAAAGGTTTCTTTCGTCTTGAACGAAAGGAACCTTTTTGCTCATGCTTGTTTTCGTAAACGTGCCTTTAAGACGAACCCAGCACCCATCGCAACAATCATCAAGATGACAGAGGCGATCGTCATCGGGACGTTTTGTTCCGCGATGAAGATGCCGATGGCTGCCATGGATCCTACGGCAAGCATGGCGAGTAATAAAAATAGCAGGCGCATGTTCTTTTCCCCCTCTACCCGTGAGTACGTTAACAGTGTAGCGTGAATGAAGGATAATGAAAAGGCTTTCGGACTGATGTCGAATCTTAGTCATTGCCAATTAGGACTCTACCTGTGCTATACTCTTAAAGTTGACCGAAAGTATGATAAGATTTATTTAAATGAATAGAAAGAGGTACACACCTATGACAACATTAGTACGAAATGATTTACGCAACGTTGCGATCATCGCCCACGTTGACCATGGTAAAACAACATTAGTCGATGAGCTTTTAAAACAGTCTGGTACGTTCCGTACGAACGAACAAGTCGAAGAACGCGCAATGGACTCAAATGACATCGAGCGGGAACGTGGAATCACGATTCTTGCGAAAAACACTGCAATTGATTACAAGAACACACGCATCAACATCGTTGATACGCCAGGACACGCCGATTTCGGTGGAGAAGTTGAGCGGATCATGCGTATGGTTGATGGCGTTATCCTCGTTGTCGATGCACGTGAAGGCTGTATGCCACAAACACGTTTCGTTTTGAAAAAAGCACTCGAGCAAGGACTTCAACCAATCGTCGTCGTCAACAAAATTGACAAACCGATGGTCCGTCCTCTTGAAGTCGTCGACGAAGTCGTTGATCTCTTGATCGACCTCGGAGCTGACGAAGATCAACTCGAATTCCCAGTCGTTTATGCATCGGCAGTCAACGGCTCAAGTTCATTTGAACCTGAATTAGAGAAACAAGAAGATACAATCACAAACGTTCTTGATTTAATTCTTGAGCACACACCAGCGCCTGTCGATAACACAATGGAGCCGCTTCAGTTCCAAGTGACGATGCTTGACTATGATAACTACCTCGGACGGATCGGTGTCGGTCGTGTCTTCCGTGGAGAAATCAAAGTTGGTGATAGCGTTTCGCTTTCAAAACTTGATGGTTCAACGAAGAACTTCCGTGTTACGAAGTTGTTCGGTTACTTCGGCCTAAAACGTGTCGAAATCGAAACAGCAAAAGCTGGAGATTTGATTGCGATCGCTGGTATGGAAGATATCAACGTCGGTGAGACGGTTTGCCCGACTTCACACGTTGATCCACTCCCATTATTACGTATCGATGAGCCAACGCTTCAAATGACATTCATCGTCAACAACTCGCCATTCGCTGGTCGTGAAGGGGATCTCGTTACTTCACGTAAAATCGAAGAGCGTCTTGAAAAAGAACTCGAAACAGACGTTTCACTTCGCATCGAAAACACAGACTCACCGGACCGCTGGATCGTTTCTGGTCGTGGGGAACTTCACCTCGGGATCTTGATCGAAAACATGCGCCGTGAAGGATACGAAATTCAAGTATCGAAACCGCAAGTAATCATCAAAGAAGAAGAAGGCGTCAAAGTCGAGCCATTCGAACGCGTCGTCATCGATACACCAGAAGAGTACACAGGTTCTGTCATGGAATCGATCGGTCTCCGCAAAGGTGAATTGACGAACATGCAAACAATGGACAACGGTCAAACAAAAATGGAATTCATCGTTCCTTCACGTGGTTTGATCGGTTACCGTAACGAATTCCTTTCTGCTACACGCGGATACGGAATCATGAACCACACATTCGAAGAATACCGTCCGTTCATCCAAGCGGATATTGGTGGACGTCGTAGTGGAGTTATGGTCTCGATCGAAACAGGTAAAGCAACTGCTTACGCGATCTCAGCTCTTGAAGACCGCGGAACGATCTTCATCGAGCCTGGTATTGAAGTATACGAAGGTATGATCATCGGCGAATGTAACCGTGATGTCGATCTCGCTGTCAACGTCGTTAAAGCAAAACAATTAACGAACATGCGTGCATCTGCAAAAGATTCAACGAACGTTCTTAAACGTCCACGTGTCTTCTCACTTGAAGAGTCGTTGACATTCTTGAACGAAGATGAGTACTGTGAAATCACACCACAATCGGTTCGTCTCCGTAAACAAGTCTTGAATAAGAACGAACGTGAAAAGCAAGAAAAACGTCGTCGTCTAGGTAAAGATTAAGTCTTGAACGAATAGGGGGACTGGCAATGAATGCACAAGCTGCCGTTGCTTCTGATTTCTCGAAATACGATATTCCGTTCATCGCGAAACTTCTCGGTATCGGAAGTGATCCGAATAACATCGAAGCGGGATTTTATCCTTTAATGATCACTGTCGTCATCTTGACACTTGTCGTCTTTAAGTTAGGATTTGCTAAGGAACTAGCATGGTGGAAATCACTGATCGTCTATCTCTTGCTCGCCGTCTTCTCGGCAGCATTGACGCTTGTCTTCTGGACATGGCCGATTCCTGAAGTACTCTTAGCGATGGTCTTCGTACTTGGTATTTATCGCTTCCGGATGTGGATGGTCAAGCGTGAACGTGAACGGACAGCTTCTTGACGGAAGCATGTCATGAATCAAAAGAACGAATCTCTTCGGAGGTTCGTTCTTTTTTTGAGCTAATTCAGATGCATGATTTAAAGCGTAGCGGGAACTAGAATACTAAAAGGGGGAGAAAACATTGAAGATCAAGTATGTCATATCACCCCTCCTGTTAGCGGGTATTCTGATGGGTTGTACACAAACGTCAGAAGAATCGTCAACAGAGGAAACGAATCAGACGACACAAGAAAACAATCAACAGGATTCAGGTGATCAAGAAGCGACGCAATCATCTCAAGCACAAGAAGGTGTCGTATTTAAAGAACTAAACGCTCCGTGGAATATTGTCCGAGAAGGAGAGGTATTTTACATCACGGAACGAGAAGGAACGATTGTCAAAGGAGAAAAAGATGATTATGAACGGATGCGCCTTCAGCTGAAAGAGGATGTCCTCGCTGAAGGAGAAGGTGGATTGCTTGGGATGGTACTTGATCCTGATTTTAAGGACAATCAGACAGCATACGTCTACCATACGTACGCCAAACAAGGACAAGCGACGAATCGCGTCATTGCGATAAAAGAAGAGGGTGATCAGTGGACGGAAGAACGTGTCTTACTCGATGATATTCCCGGAGCGACGATTCATAACGGGGGACGACTGGAGTGGGGACCTGAGGGCGCACTCTACGTCACAGCAGGAGACGCAGCAAATCCCGAACTAGCGCAAGACATTGATTCATTGGCAGGAAAGATTTTACGCATCACATCTGAAGGGAAACCGTTCGAGGGGAATCAAAAAGGATATGTCTACAGTCTCGGTCATCGGAATCCACAAGGACTTGTTTTCGTCGATGATCAACTGTATGCAAGTGAACATGGGCAAAGTGGGCATGATGAAATCAACCGAATCGAGCAAAAGAATTATGGATGGCCGACGATTGAAGGGAAAGAACAAGCAGATGGACTGGTGACGCCGTGGTACGAAGTAGGAGAACAATCTGTAGCACCAAGTGGAGTTGCAACGGCAGAGAATATACTTTATTTTGCAACACTTGTCGGACAACGATTACAAACCATCGATCTAGAGACGAAGCAAGTCAAGACAATCGTCGAAAATCAAGGTCGGATTCGAGATGTCTGGATTGACGAGACATCGATTTACTATATTACAAATAATACGGACGGAAGAGGGAATCCATCGGCAGATGATGATCGACTCGTTCGTATCAATCGATGAACAATAAAAGGTCTGTCAGGGAATTTCCCCGCAGACCTTTTGTTTACCAGTGTTTTCGTTTCGTTTCCCAAGTCGGGTATAGATGGAATTGCCCAGAAGCGTGGCGTTCAAGTGTCCGTTCTTCTATGCGTGATCGACATTCATCACAAATGTGGACACGAACAGGTTTATTGCGTAATCGCTTCGCCGTGAAGGACCAATCATCAATCGTTTCACGCTTATCGCAAATCGTACATTTCACTCGCATGCCAGGTCCTCCCTTTTTTTCTTAGTATATCATATTAGAAGATTATTCAGATGTAAAAAAGGGAAACGAGAAGTATATCTCGAAATATCATCACTAAGTCGTAGAGGGGGTGATGTCATGGCAAATAAAGTTGAACAACAGCTCAACTCAGATCAACTAGAAGCACTATCGCAATTACCACTTGTTTTTTTGATTACGCATGATCAATCCAAACATTGGCCCATCACACACGCAATCAGTTGGGTACATGCGACGGATTCGCAAACGGTTCGTTTTACAATCGAAGCAGATTCTCATCTCGTTAAAACATTACGAGAACATCCGGTCTTCACATTGATCTTTTTTGCAGATCAATCGACGTACAGCTTAACGTGTACGGACGTCAAGGCGTTTACGCCGCAAGAAGACCTTCCGTTGCCACTCGCTTTTTATGAGGGACGCGTTGAGGAGGTACGTGACATCTTGTTTTACGGAGCAGCGGTCACACAACGACCAACTATCGAAAAAACATACGATGAACAAGCAGCTGAACGGTTGGATCAACTCGTTCATCGCATCCTAAAAGCGTAACATTCATCACAAACTCGACTCTAAAGGGGCGAACGATGGAATGAAAAAAATATACGTACTTGATACTAATGTCATGCTTCACGATCCACTTTCTCTTTTCCAATTCCAGGAGCACGACGTCGTCATACCAGCGATCGTATTAGAAGAACTAGATGGAAAAAAACGCAACATGGATGAGGTTGGACGTAATGCACGAGAAACAGCTCGCATTTTAGACCAATTACGAGAAACGGGTCAGCTTCATGCGGGAGTGCCACTCGGAAATGGCGGTATTCTTCGCGTCGATATTGGGGACTCCATTCATGAAGGTTCGCCGTTTACGCATGAATCGAACGATAATAAGATCATTGAACTGGCGTGGTCGATTCATCAGGAACAACAAACCGAAGCGACCCCACGAGATGTCATTCTCGTCTCAAAAGATATCTTAGTCCGCGTCAAAGCGGATGCGTATGGATTAGTCGCTGAAGATTATATGACAGATCATATCGCTGATTTGACCGGTCTTTATACAGGATTCATCGAAGTGACCGTCGATCAGGAATATATTGATGCCTTCTATCAGGACAAACGGCTTTCGGTGGATGTCTTGCCAGAAAAAGTGCAACCGAATGAGTTCGTCATCTTAAAAAGTAACATGTCGAAAGCTTCAGCCATCGCCGTCGTTGATCAGAACCTGCCAATCATTCGGGCACTTTCGATCGATGTCGATCAAGTCTGGGGCGTCATTCCACGAAACGTCCAACAACGGATGGCATTTGAGTTATTATTACGTGACGATGTACCACTTGTGACACTCGTTGGTAAGGCAGGTACCGGAAAAACGTTACTTGCACTCGCTGCGGGTCTCCTGCAAGTGGAAGACGAGCATAAATATAAAAAACTGGTCGTTGCTCGTCCAGTCGTACCGATGGGAAACGATATCGGCTACTTGCCGGGTGAAATGGAAGAGAAGCTTCGTCCGTGGATGCAACCCATCTACGATAACCTTGAACACCTTTTCAATACGGGATCGGGAGACGAACTAGGTAACATTCTCGCCGGAATGAAGACGATTCAACTGGAAGCTTTAACGTATATCCGGGGACGCAGTATGCCGGGACAATTCATCATCATCGATGAAGCGCAGAATTTGACGAAACATGAAGTCAAGACGATTTTGACACGTGTCGGTGAAAACTCGAAAATCGTGTTAGTCGGGGATCCACAACAGATTGATCATCCGTATCTAGATGAGTATTCCAATGGTTTATCCTACGCCGTAGAACGACTTAAAAATGAGAAGATGACGGGACACGTCAAACTCGTCAAAGGGGAGCGCTCGAACTTGGCGCGCCTCGCAGCCGATTTACTATGAAAAAACGTGGTGCGTCTATTCAGGCGCACCACGTTTTCCTTATATGACGGTAACCGTATGAACGGATTTGACGATCCGTTGTCCGTGTAACAGATGAACGGGTCCATCTGCTAATACTTTGCCGTCTTGTGAGAACTGCAGATACACTTCGTCGAGTTGCTCAAGTGGAAGTTCAACCGTTTCTTCGCCTTCAAAACGAATGGCAATCGCATCTGGTAAAAGTTCGGCATTCCGGATGAACGGTGCAAGCGCCATGGCGAATGACCCTTGAAGCGCGGCTTCTTTTTCAGCACGTGTCATCGGACGATTGTGATCCGTACGACTGCCTTCCATGATGCCTTTATCCCACGCAGCCCCCATTTTCGCGTAGTACGCTTCTTGTTCACTTGTGTCGGCTGGTTGACCGATTTTCTCGATTTCCACCTTTCGTTCATCAAAGATCCAGACTGTCGGATCAATCGTCAACTGATGCCGTACTTTACCGTTAATCGGAAAAATCATTTGTTCTACCCCCTAAATGTGTAAGTCCAACAAATCCATTATACCGAAACGTTGAATTGTTGGCGAAAGTAAGGTAAAGTTTAGCTATAACAGGAACGCGTCATTTGATGAGGAGGGATTGGATTGTCAACTGAAATCGAGACAGTTCATCGCCAGCGCGCTCTTGAGCTACTAGAAGCGGATGCACAAAAAATCCGCCGGTTGATCGAGGTCCAGCTTGCGAATTTAACGATGCCACAATGTCCTCTTTACGAGGAAGTATTGGATACACAAATGTTCGGATTATCCCGTCAGATTGATTTTGCGGTACGTCTTGAACTGATTGATGCGGGTGAGGGGAAACAATTACTCGAATCACTTGAACAGCAATTATCTGATTTACATGATGCGGAGACGTGCTGATTTTCTACTCAAACGTGAAATGCGGCGTTTGGGTATTTTTTTTTAGAAAATGAAAAAAGGACGTGTACATATGTTAGCGAAGTTTAAAGAAAAACGAGCATTTTTTGACTATGGTCTCTTCTTTACGATGCTCATCCTCATGGCGATCAGTACGGTCATGGTCTATAGTGCGAGCGTGTGGAACGGTGGGGATTATGCGAATACGTCCTTCTTTGAGAAGCAGTTGATGTTTGATGCGATGGCGATCGCCTTGTTCCTTTTCGTTTCGCAAGTAAATCATGAGGTGTTCCGTGGACCGGTTATTCGCTTACTCTTGTACGCGATTACATGGTTGATGTTGATGGCAACGTTGTTTTCGGCTCCACTCAATGGTGCTCGTGCATGGCTGAACTTCGGTATCTTCTTGATTCAACCGATCGAGCTCTGTAAATTCGTCCTCGTCGTCGGACTTGCGAGTTATTTTGATCAAAAGCACAAAGGGAAGATGGACGGCGTGATTGGGATCGTCCACCACTTCATCCATCGTCAAATCAAAGCGACGTCTCCAGGCCGAAGAATTTTACTTAGTTTCTCGGACTGGATTTTGATTCCGATGGTTGTGTTACTGGCACCATACGCAATCATCATTCGCATGCAACCGGATGACGGCGGATTGTTCATTCTGTTGCTCATCACGGCGATGATTTTATTCGCAGTTGGATTACCGAGTGGTTACATCATGTTATGTGTCATCACCGTACCAATCATCTTCATGTATGCCTGGAACAACTTTTCGGATAATCAGATGCAACGGATTCAGGCAAGTTTGAATCCCTTCCTTGACGCAGAAGGTAAGGGATATCAGCTCATCAACTCCGTCATATCGATTGCACACGGGGGATTATTCGGAGTAGGTCTCGGGAATAGCTTTCAGAAGTATGGTTATTTGCCTGAACCTGAAACTGACTACATCATGTCGATCATCTCGGAGGAACTTGGATTCGTCGGTGTCCTCGTCGTGCTTGGTCTACTGTTCTACTTGATGATTCAAGGGGCGATTATCGCTAACCGGTGTGTTTCTATTTATTCGAGTATGCTTGCGCTTGGGATTTCAGGTATTATCTTCATTCAGACATGTATCAATATCGCGGCGATGTCTGGTCTCTTTCCAGGAACCGGCGTCACCTTGCCATTCATCAGTTACGGTGGGTCATCGTTACTCGTCATGAGTACGATGCTTGGTGTAATGGCGAACATTTCCATGCAAAACAAATATCGAGTGGCTTATCAGAAAGAAGTGCGGATTGCACGTTCGATGAGTGCCACAAGCTCATTAACTAAAGGGGGAGCATCAGTTGACTAAAATCCAGAAGATTCTCGTAGCAAACCGTGGGGAGATTGCGATTCGCGTTTTCCGTGCAGCGACAGAACTCGGTATTCGTACCGTTGCCATTTATTCGCGAGAGGACATGGGTTCTCTTCATCGCTATAAAGCCGATGAAGCGTACCGGATCGGAGAAGGGAAAAAACCGATCGAAGCCTATCTCGATATTGAAGATATCATCGCAACAGCGAAAAAAGCCGAATGTGATGCAATCCATCCTGGTTATGGATTCCTCTCTGAGAATATTGAGCTAGCCAAACGTTGTCGTGAAGAAGGAATCATCTTCATCGGACCGCAAGAAGAGCATCTGTATAAGTTCGGGGATAAAGTACGGGCACGAACGACAGCGATTGAGGCCGGTCTTCCTGTCATTCCAGGAACGGATGGTCCGATCTCATCCATTGATGAAGCATATGCGTTCGCAAAAGAAGCAGGCTATCCACTCATGGTCAAAGCATCGCTTGGCGGTGGTGGACGCGGTATGCGTGTCGTCCGGACAGAAGAAGAGCTCCCAGACATGATCGAACGTGCGAAATCTGAAGCCTTAAAAGCGTTTGGTTCGGATGAGATTTACGTCGAAAAATTAATTGAACGACCAAAACATATCGAAGTTCAAATCATCGGTGACGCCCATGGGAACATCATTCATTTGTTTGAACGTGATTGTTCCGTACAGCGTCGTCACCAAAAAGTCGTCGAAGTGGCGCCGTGTGTGACGCTATCAGACGAAGGTCGACAAAAGATTTGTGACGCAGCCGTCACGTTGATGAAACATGTCGGATACGAAAATGCGGGTACGGTCGAATTTCTCGTGACACAAGATGAATCGTTCTACTTCATCGAGGTCAACCCACGTGTCCAAGTCGAGCACACGATTACGGAGATGATCACAGGCGTTGATATCGTCCAGACACAAATCCGTGTTGCTGAAGGCGAATCGTTACATAGCGACCTCGTTGGTATTCCGCAACAAGAAGACATTAAGATGCTTGGTTTTGCGATCCAAAGCCGAATCACGTCAGAAGATCCGGAAAACGGCTTCTTGCCGGATACAGGGAAAATTAAAGCCTATCGTTCACCAGGTGGTTTTGGTGTACGTCTCGATGGTGGAAATGCTTATGTTGGAGCGGAAATCTCACCATATTATGACTCGTTGCTTGTTAAAATCTCGACGCATGGTTTGACATACGACCAAGCCGTCGCGAAGATGCGTCGAAATTTAAGTGAATTCCGAATCCGTGGAATCAAGACAAATATTCCATTCTTGAGCAACGTCTTGAAGCACCATGCGTTCGTCAGCGGGGATTACAACACATCATTCATTGATGATACACAAGAATTATTCATTTTCCCGAAACGTCAAGACCGTGGAACGAAACTTTTGACGTACATCGGAGAGGTTTCCGTCAATGGATTCCCGGGAATCGGAAAATTGGACAAGCCGCTTGCACGCGACGTCCGGATTCCGAAAAATCTCCCGACAGACTATATACCAGGTGCAAAAGCGATTCTCGATGCGGAAGGTCCAGAAGCCGTCGCAAAATGGTTGGCAGCTCAGGAGAACGTTTTGTTGACAGATACGACATTCCGTGATGCCCATCAGTCGCTCCTTGCGACGCGGATGCGGACGAAGGATCTCGTTGCAATCGCCGAAGCGGAAGCGAAACTGCTACCTGAACTGTTCTCTGTCGAAGCATGGGGAGGCGCGACATTTGATGTCGCCTACCGATTCTTATCGGAGGATCCATGGGTTCGTCTGATGAAATTACGTGAAAAGATGCCGAACGTCCTCATTCAAATGTTGCTTCGTGGTGCGAACGGCGTTGGTTACAAAAACTATCCGGACAATGTCATTCACACGTTCGTTAAGGAAGCGGCGCAGGCAGGAGTCGACGTTTTCCGAATCTTCGATAGCTTGAACAACCCGGAGTCAATCCAACTTGCGATCGATGCGGTCTTGCCGACAGGTAAAATCGCGGAAGCAGCTGTCTGTTACACAGGGGATCTATTCGATGCGAATCGACCGAAATATCACCTGCCGTATTACGTCAATCTGGCGAAACAACTGGAAGAAAGCGGCGCTCATATCATTGCCATCAAGGATATGGCGGGTCTCTTGAAACCGGAAGCAGCCTATGCGCTCGTATCAGCACTTAAAGATGCGGTATCGCTACCGATCCATCTCCACACACACGATGCGAGTGGGAACGGGATTTATACGTATGCGCGTGCGATCGATGCAGGTGTCGACGTCGTAGACGTCGCCGCATCAAGCATGTCGGGACTGACGAGTCAGCCAGCGGGTGGTAGCTTGATTCATGCCTTAAGTGGTCATCCACGTCAACCGCTCGTATCAGCACAGAAGTTTGAACAGATTTCGGATTATTGGCAGGACGTGCGTCATCTGTATCAAGCATTCGAACTCGATATGATCGCACCGAATCCAACGGTCTACGACCATGAGATGCCGGGTGGACAGTATTCGAACTTACAGCAACAAGCAAAAGCGGTTGGACTTGCGGATCGTTGGTCTGAAGTCAAAGAGATGTATGCGCGTGTCAATATGCTGTTTGGCGATATCGTCAAAGTCACACCATCGTCAAAAGTCGTTGGAGACATGGCACTCTTCATGGTTCAACATCATCTGACGGAAGAGGATGTCTTGCACCGTGCAAGTGGACTTGATTTCCCGGATTCAGTCGTCGAACTGATGAAAGGGGAGCTCGGAACACCACCGGATGGTTTCCCGCAAGACGTTCAACAGGCTATTCTCAAGGGAGCTGCTCCGCTGACAGAACGTCCAGGTAAGATGATGGAACCACTCAATTTTGATGCGATCAAACATGAGTTGTTCGAAAAACTTGAACGTCCCGTTACAGAATTTGATGCACTCGCTTACGCGCTCTATCCAAAAGTCTTCATGGACTACAGTTCGTATGTCGCGCGATATGGCGATATCTCTGTTCTTGATACGAATACGTTCTTCCATGGAATGCGTCTAGGGGAGACGATCGAGGTTGAAATCGAACGAGGCAAGACACTCTACCTTAAGTTGATTCAAATCGGTCAGCCAGACGATCATGGTATGCGGACGATCTATTATGAGATGAACGGTGTTCCTCGTGAAGTCGAAGTCAAAGACATCAGTATTAAGGAAAGTTCATCAAGTCGTCCAAAAGCAGATCGAAGCAATGCGAAACAAATCGGTGCATCAATGCCGGGGAGCGTGCTGAAGGTGCTCGTCGAGACGGGTACACGTGTCCGTAAAGGAGAGCAACTCCTCGTCACGGAAGCGATGAAGATGGAAACGACGATCCAAGCACCGGAAGACGGTGAAATCAAAGCCGTCCACGTCAAGGAAGGCGAAGCCATCGCGAGTCAAGACTTACTGATTGAATTCGTATAAGGTCACAAGGAAAAACAGGCGCACGCTCGGCGGGCTGCCTGTTTTTCATTCAATACGTAGTGGGAGAGGATACGATTGAACATTATTTGTTGGGTACGAAGTGATTTTCGATTACAAGATAACCACATGTTGGCACGTGCTGTTGAATTACTAAATGAAAATCCGAAGGCGGCGGTCGAGTTCGTCTTTTGGCTCAATCCGGATTACATCGGAGAATATGAAGCACGGCAACAATATTTCTTCCAAGCGCTCGAGATGTTTTCTGATGCCTGCAAAGAGAAAGAGATGCCAATCCGTTTCATCGAAGGCGATGAACAGGCTTTCTTAGACGCAACTGGTGATGCGGACGTTTTGTTATTTAATGCGGAATATGTCGAACCATTTAAGACGCGAGATGAAAAAATCATTAAAAAGCGTAAAGATCGTCAGACGGAGCGACTACTAGACCGGCATCTTCTTCATCCACATGACATTAAAAAGCAAGATGGAAAGTTCTATAAAGTATTCACGCCATATAAGAATGCATTCATGAAAAAAGACATTCCTGCACCATACGAAGTCAAATGGCAAACGCTGCGGGATCATTATCAAAAGCGTCAGCACGATAATAGTTTCATCAACGCTTATTTTAAAAAGGCAGAGTCGGAAGCTGTCTTCTATCCAGGTGAAAAGCAGGCGAAACAACGCTTGAAGAAATTCATCGAACAATCGCTTGAAGATTACGAAGAGAACCGTGATTTTCCTGCTGTCGACGGTACGAGTTTACTTTCTCGCTATTTACGGACTGGAGAAATCAGCATTCGGACCGTCTATGCGGCTGTTCAGGAGGCAAAAGAATCAAAAGGGAAACAGACCTTCATCACCGAACTCATCTGGCGTGAATTCTATTACATGATTTTAATGCATTTCCCGGAATCAAAACGACAAGCCGTCAATACGCAATATCGGGAAATCGAATGGGAGAAAGATGAAGAGGGCTTCAAGGCGTGGTGTGAAGGCAAGACGGGCTATCCGATCGTTGATGCAGCGATGCGGCAATTGAATCAAACAGGGTGGATGCATAATCGTCTACGGATGATCGTCGCTTCTTTCCTGACAAAAGACTTGTTGGTCGATTGGCAGAAAGGCGAACGATATTTCCAGCAGAAACTCGTTGATTACGAAGCGGCATCAAACATCGGGGGTTGGCAATGGGCAGCATCAGTCGGAACGGATGCCGTCCCGTACTTCCGCGTCTTCAATCCGACGACTCAATCGAAGAAGTTCGATAAGGATGGAGCGTTCATTCGAAAGTATGTCACGGAAATCAAGGATTTATCAAAGCAGTATATTCATGAACCGACTGCTGAGCAACGCAAGGATTATGGCTATCCAGAACCAATCGTCGCACATGACGAAGCGCGAAAGCGTGCGATTGCTCGATTCAAATAATGAAAAAAGGATGTCCCTCAAGTGAGGAACATCCTTTTTTATGACCTTATTGAAGACGACTATTTGCCTTACGCGTTCGGAATGCATGGTACGTCAAGTAAGATAAGACCCCGAAGTAACATGTGATCAAGAAGGCGTGGAGTAACGGCACATACGTTGCATGTCCACCAAGAACGATCCAAGCCCCAGTGGCGACTTGGCACGAGATGAAGAACGTCGCGAACGCCATACCAATCGTTGTCGTCCGATGCTTTAAGCGAATCGCAACGACATGGACGAATAAGGTGAACAGGAACAGTAATCCTGCCATGATTCGGTGAATCATCTGCACCCACGCTTCGAACGTCATGGAAGGTTGAGAACAGACAGGCCAACCAACGCAAGCATATGTAGCCCCGACGTGGCGTACGTAAGCACCCGTATAAACGACGATCAGCGTATAGATGAGTAGACCGTACAAGAGCTTCCGTAAGAATGCTGGGACAGATTCCCTGAATTCCTGACCCGGACGCTCCATGATCAACAGTGTCAAAATCAATAGCGAAGCAAAGGAAATCAAAGAGATTCCGAAATGTAACGCCATGACGAGGTCTGATTGTTGCCAAACGACTGCTCCAGCACCGACGATCGATTGAATCAACATGAAGATGAAAGCAAGAAACGCAAAGATCTTCGTATCTAATCGATCCTTGAAGGCAACGAGCGTCCAGAGACATAAGGCAATGATTAAGAGTCCAACGACTCCAGTCACAGCGCGGTGACTATATTCAATCATCGTTTCAACACTTGGGTTCGTCGGAATGAGTTCCCCGTGACAGAGTGGCCAATCCGTTCCGCAACCATCTCCCGAATCCGTTTTTGTGACTGTCCCACCCATCAGTAAGACGATCATCATCGTAAACGTGACGAAGGCTGAAAACATCGAAAGTTTTCGATTCAAGATTTGGACACCACCTTTCTAAAAAAATACGAAATACATGGATTTCCATAGGTCTAGTATCGCATAAAAAGTACTGAAAGGGTTGCAATCTTTTAGAACAACGCTATTCTAGTATTAGGTAAATATGGTGAACTGTGATGAAAATCACATAGATTTCACATTTTGTTCATTATGTCGAAAGTATTTTCATACGTCACGGTCCTCGATATGTGGTATCTTTTATAGAGAAAAGGGCGTTTCGTGGCATGTCTGTGTTATTTCTGTGAAGAAATTACGTGAAGCTTAGGTGCTAAACGGAAGCAGACGGTGAAAAGGAGGGAACAGCATGGCGAAAGTTACTGGAGAGGCACTGGATATGGCGATCGAGCAAGCAGATCAGCCGACATTCAAGGACTATATTACCCTAGCAAAAATGGGGATTGTTCGTGCCAATCTGATTACGGTCTTCGCGGGGTATGTCGTAGCAGCATCGTACATAACGGATGATGTCCTGTTGTACTTGTGGCAAACCAAGTGGATGTTACTGTGGACGCTTCTCGGGAGTGGATTGGTCATTGCCGGAAGTTGCTACCTCAATAACTACATTGACCGGGACATCGATTACAAGATGGAACGGACGATGGGAAGACCAAGCGTTACTGGGAAGATGGATGGACAGCGGATACTCGCACTAGGACTCGGTATTCTTGCGACCGGTACGGTATTGTTGTTGATCGTCAACCATGTGGCGGCAGTGTTCGGATTGATCGGATCATTCGTTTACGTCGTGATTTATACGATGTGGTTAAAGCGGACGCACACGATCAATACAGTCGTAGGTGGTATATCAGGAGCTGTGCCACCAATCATTGGATTTGCGGCAGTCACTCCGACGCTTCACATTGATGCGTGGATTTTATTCCTCATCATGTTCGTGTGGCAACCACCACATTTCCTTGCACTCGCGATGCGACGGACAGAGGAGTATCGGGCAGCAGGTATCCCGATGTTACCTGTCGTAAACGGATTCGCGATCACGAAACGACAAATTGTATGGTGGATTGCAGTACTCATTCCATCATCACTCCTCTTAGCACACTATGGCATCATCTACATGATCGTCATGGCATTGCTCGGTGGATATTGGCTCTATATGGGACTGAAAGGTCTGAAGATCCAAGATGAACAAGCCGAAATCAAATGGGCGTCGAAGATGTTCTTCTTCTCACTGTTTTATTTCACGGCTTGGATCGTGACGGTCGTACTCGTTTCTCTCTAAAACGATTTGACATAATTCACGTACACCATTACGAAAGACAAAATTGGGGACAAAGAAAGTGGGGATGGTTGTGAAAAAATCAGTAAAAATGCTCTTCCGGCTTCTTCCAATCGGCTTGATGGCACTCATGTTATCAGGTTGTGGAATTCCGGAATTGTCTGCGCTACAGCCTCGCGGAGAAGGCGCTGAGATGCAACTTGAGATCATCAAGCTTAGCTTGTGGGTCATGTTGTTCGTCCTTGCGATCGTAGCCGTCATTTATATTTACGTACTTATGAAATTCCGTCGTAAATCAGGTGATAACACGGTTCCGAAGCAAGTCGAAGGGAACCATACGCTTGAAATCATCTGGACAGTCATTCCGATTCTTCTTTTGATCGTTCTTGCAATTCCGACGATCAAAACAACGGTTGAACTCGCAGATGCAAAAGAAGCGAAGAAAAACGAACAAATCAACGTTACAGCAAACCTCTACTGGTGGGAGTTCGAATACCCAGACAAAGGTGTTTCGACAGGACAAGAACTTGTCATCCCAGTCGGTAAACGTGTTGCTGTTAACTTGACGTCTAAAGACGTCATTCACTCATTCTGGGTACCAGCTCTTTCTGGTAAAACAGATACGAACCCAGGTCTTGAGAACGAAATGTGGTTACAAGCAAAAGAAGCAGGCACTTACTACGGTAAATGTGCCGAGTTGTGTGGTCCTTCTCACGCATTGATGGACTTCAAAGTCGTTGCACTTGAACAAGAGGACTACGACAACTGGTTGAAAGATATGAAAGCTGCGAAAGAAGCAGAGACGAAGCAGCTTGATAAAAAGAATGAAAAGAACTGGACGACTGGCGAGAAAGTCTATGCCCAGAACTGTCTCAGCTGTCATGGTGGCGGGAAAGTCGCACCTAGCTTGACGAACTTCGGTGATCGTCAACGTATCGCGGGTTACCTCGACCATGATAAAGAAAACCTCGAAAAATGGATTCGCGATCCTCAAAAAGAGAAACAAGGTACAAAAATGCCTGGATTCTCTGAAGATCAGATCAGCGATGAAGAATTGAGCGAATTGGCAGATTATCTATTGGACAAAAAGCTCCAATAATTTTTTAAGGGGGAATCATAGTGGGGACACATACTATGGGTATGCCGCAGAAAAAAAGCGGCATCATGGACTGGCTAACGACAGTCGACCATAAGAAAATCGGGATTCTCTACATCATGTCTGGATTGTTCTTCCTTCTAGTCGGTGGCGTAGAAGCCCTAATGATTCGTTTTCAATTGATTAAACCGATGAACGATTTCGTCAGCGGTGAACTCTTTAACCAATTGATCACGATGCACGGTACGACGATGATCTTCTTGGCAGCGATGCCGATGTTGATCGGATACATGAACGCAGCAGTACCGCTTCAAATCGGGGCACGTGACGTTGCGTTCCCATTCTTGAATGCACTTGGTTTCTGGTTGTTCTTCTTCGGTGGAGTCTTGTTGAACCTTTCTTGGTTCTTCGGCGCTGCACCGAACGCAGGGTGGACTGCATACGCACCACTCTCGACGGTACCTGAGTCTCTCGGTGTAGACTTCTACGCGTTGGGTCTTCAGATTTCTGGTTTCGGTACACTTATGGGGGGGATTAACTTCCTCGTTACGATTTTGAACATGCGTGCACCAGGTATGAAACTGATGCGGATGCCGCTCTTCACATGGACAGCATTCGTTGCTTCTGCCTTGATCGTTTTCGCATTCCCACCACTTACGGTTGGATTGTTCCTCTTGACGTTCGAGCGACTCTTCGGAGCGCATTTCTTCGACCCGGCAGCGGGCGGGAACATCGTCATCTGGGAACACCTCTTCTGGATCTTCGGTCACCCGGAAGTTTATATCTTGATCTTACCGGCATTCGGTATTTTCTCTGAAATCATTCCTACATTTGCTCGTAAGCGTCTCTTCGGTTACACGACGATGGTCTTTGCGACGATGTTGATCGGTTTCCTCGGATTCATGGTATGGGTCCACCACATGTTCACAGTTGGTCTCGGTCCGGTCGCAAACGCGATCTTCGCCGTAGCAACGATGGCGATTGCTGTACCGACAGGGGTCAAGATCTTCAACTGGCTCTTTACGTTATGGGGCGGTAAGTTGACGTTCCCAGTCGCAATGCTTTACTCGGTCGCGTTCATTCCATCATTCCTTGTTGGTGGTATGACAGGGGTCATGCTTTCTGTTGCACCTGCCGATTACCAGTACCATGACAGTTACTTCGTAGTAGCTCACTTCCACTACGTTATCGTTGGTGGGGTTGTCTTTGGTCTCTTCGCAGGTCTTTACTACTGGTTCCCACTTATGTTCGGGAAACAGCTCAACGAATTCTGGGGAAAAATTCAATTCTGGTTGTTCTTCATCGGCTTCCACTTGACGTTCTTCCCGCAACATATTCTTGGTCTTACAGGTATGCCACGTCGTGTCTTCACGTACTTGCCAAACCAAGGCTGGGAAACAATGAACTTACTTTCATCAATCGGTGCAGCCTTCATGGGTGTGTCGACGATCGTTCTCGTCATTTCGATTGCAGCAGCATTGATGTCAAAAGAATATGTAAAACGCGACGTCTGGGGAGATGGACGTACACTTGAGTGGACACTTCCAGTTCCAACTCCAGAGTATAACTTCGCTCAAATCCCACTCGTCAAAGGTTTGGATACGTATTGGCTCGAAAAAATGGCAGGAAACAAAACAGTTTCTGTATCGGAAGAAGTCGGCGATATCCACATGCCGAATAACACGATCTTGCCATTCGTCATGTCAGTCGGTCTATTCCTTGCAGGTCTCGGATTTATTCTTCGCCTAGACTATGGAACTGTTGGTCTCGTCGTTGCCTTGATTGGTCTTGCGATGACATTGATCGCGATGTTCTTCCGTTCTTGGATTGACGATGAAGGATACTACATCCCGAAATCAGTCGTCGAAGAAGATCTACGCCTTGAAGCAGAAAAGGAGGCGAAGTAAGATGGGTCATCATTCAGTACCGAATAACCCGATCACCGGTATTCCGGATCATGTTGAAAAAGCAACACTTGAGGGTAAGAATAAATATGTAGCCTTCTGGTTCTTCCTTGGAGGAGAGACGACTTTGTTCGCCTCTCTCTTCGGGACATACATCGGTCTCCATAACTCCGGTGCAAAAGAAGGATTACGCAGTTATGACATCTTTGAAATGGGTCTCGTCTTCATCATGACGATGCTTCTCTTGACGAGTTCATTAACAAGCGTTCTTGCAATGATGGCAATGAAACGTAATGATGTGAAAAAGATGAAGCTTTGGCTCATCATCACATTGCTTCTCGGTCTTGGATTCTTAAGTGGTGAGATTTATGAGTTTAATCACTACTACCACATCGGTCATACGTTCACGTCGAGTGCATTTGGTTCTGCCTTCTACACTCTCGTCGGATTCCACGGTGCGCACGTCTTGTTCGGTCTTCTCTGGATCTCGACATTGCTCATCCGGAACTGGAACCGTGGCATCACGGTCGTGAATGCGCCGAAGTACTATGTTTCAAGTCTTTACTGGCACTTCATTGACGTCGTCTGGGTCTTTATCTTCTCAGTCGTCTACCTCATGGGGATGGTGAAATAAGATGGAAAAACACGAACCGCAACTTACGCGCAATCAAATCGAGCTTGAGATGAAAGCAGAACGTGGTCGTGAGACACAACTGCAACTCATCAGTTTCGCACTCATGATTTTCTTGACGCTCATCGCTTTCGGTGCTGTCATGGCTGATCTCATGCCGCACTGGGCAGCTGGTGGTTTCTTGATCATCATGGCAATCGTTCAGGTTTACCTGCAGCTTTACATGTTCATGCATATGAACAACAAAGGCAACACATGGATCAAAGTCATGATGGGTCTCGGTGTATTCGTCGCCTTGACGATCGTTGCGACGCTTCGTCTGTTGATCTGGTAAGAAATGTGACCATTCTGCTAACGTTTAGCAGGATGGTCTTTTATTTTGGAATCGTTTTATGAGAAACCTTTACAATGAAATAGGGGAACGGTAATCTTAGTTTGTAAGAGAAAGGAACGGGGTGAAAAAATATGTTAGGCAATTTAAGGGGAGCACTTTCGCAATTCGAATGGACTGTCTTATGGAGTCCGTATTATGCGTTGATACTCGTTGGATTGTATATCCTATATGCTGTCGTGACAGAAAAGTTGCGTCGTCCGGATGAGCCGGAAACAACGCTTGGGCAAAAGTTTTCGATGCTCGCGGCATTGATCGTTTTTTACATCGGTTTTGGAAGTCCGTTAGACCTGCTAGCACATATCACGTTCTCAGCACACATGCTGCAGATGGTATTCGTCTATATGGTCGCACCGCCGCTCTTGTTGATTGCGATACCAGAGTGGCTTTATAAGCGCTTGTTCGATACACCGTATCTTGGTAGGATTCTTCGCTTCTTCATCAAGCCGCTGATTGCACTTGTCGTCTTTAATGCCTTGTTTACGTTCTATCACATGCCATTTATTTTTGATTATGTCTTGACGAACTATACCGTTCACCGTCTGTTCCACGGAACATTGATTTTCTTGAGTATGACGATGTGGTATCCGATCATTGCACCGGTCAATGAGGCGGACAGCCTTTCTGACCTGAAGAAGATGGTCTACATCGTAGCGAATGGTGTGTTGTTGACACCAGCCTGTGCCTTCATGATCTTCAGTCAAAGTTTTCAGTATCAAGCGTATCAGGATCCGGCGACATTCGCGAAAGTACTCGCTTACTGTATGCCGAACAATGATTTAAGCGGATTGAACCTGGAACGATTGCTCGGAACGACAGATGACTTATTAGAGGACCAACGCTTTGGTGGTGTTCTCATGAAGCTCGGTCAAGAACTCGTGTATGGTCTATTCTTCGGACTGACCTTCTTTACATGGGTGCGCCGTTCAAAAAGTACTGCCGTGGATGAAGGCATGTCCTTCACACCAAAAGCGGATTAAATTGGAGGAAGTTGGAACATGAGTTATTTGCCGTTGATTTGTGTGTCGCTGATTGTCATCAGTGCGATTTTCGTAGCGATTGGCTGGTTTTTGATCGCCCAAACGCGTCGTAACATGAAAGCTCACCAAACCGTGATGACGATTGCAGCTGCACTCGCTTTATTGTTCTTCATCATGTATGCCTTGCGGACGATTTTGCTTGGTAACACAGCCTTTGGCGGTCCTGAATCCGTCAAAGCCTACTACACAGGATTCTTGATCTTCCACATTCTTCTTGCGACATCTGGTGGGGTGCTCGGTTTGATGGCACTCTATCACGCGTATAAGAAGAACTTTGCACGTCACCGTAAAATCGGACCGGTTGCCTCAATCGTTTGGTTTTTGACAGCCATTACCGGTGTGATCGTGTATTGCTTACTATATGTCGTCTACGATCCGGGTGAGACGACGAACGTATTCCGGGCGATCTGGAGTCATTAAGGGGGAGCCAACTTGAAAAAGAATAGTTACTTGACGGTCGCTGCCGTCGTCCTTATCTTAGTTGCGGCAGCCGGGGGATATTATTATTTCTTCATGAAAGAAAAGTTACCTGTCATCGCTGAACCGACACCATTTGAATTAACGAATGCCGTAGACGGAAAATCATTCAATTCGGAAGACGGAAAAGTCAAAGTGTTGACGTTCTTCTACTCGAACTGTCCTGATATTTGTCCGTTGACGTTAAATGATTACCGTAAGCTTGAGAAGAAGCTTCGGAGCGAAGAATTGTACGGAAGTGACGTCGAACTCGTCGCAGTGACGGTTGATCCAAAAGTGGATACACCGAAAGTCTTGAAAAAGTATGCTTCGAACTTTGAAGCAGATGCCAAAGGGTGGAGAGTATTGACGGGAGATCCAGTCGTCATCGATCGTTTGACACGTCAGTTGAATTTCTATTACTCGAAGGCTGAGAGCGGCTTAGTGACACACGGAACACAAATGTTCATTTTGGACCGTGAGAATAAAGTACGGGCGATTTCGTCTATGGCGAAGACACCGGATGAACCGGTCGACTTAGAAGAGGTCATGTCTTCGGTCACACAATTAGCAAAGGAGTGAAGGTAGATGACTTATGAAGAGTACATGCAAGGAGATGTTACCGTCTCTATTCAAGCCATCGAGGAATTACTTGCTTGTGCGATCGAGGATTATGGAATCCATCACTCCCGGATCAAACGGATGGACCGGGAAGAGATTGCATTTAGCGTAAAGGTCAATGCACCGGCAACGTCACTTCACGCACTTTATCTTCATGTACGCGAGCAGCTTGGGATTCAGCTCGGAGACGATGTCGTATCTTATGTACAATTCGTCGCGCGTTAAAAGCGATTTCGCGTGTATTATAAGAATAACAATCAGGTGGACAGAACAGCTAATGATTTCGTGGATGATGCGAGGTCGTTAGCTTTTTTGTTTGGCATGAAAAACAAAAAAATAGAGGCTCCTCATTGGAACCTCTACGTGTGGATCTTATTTTTCGAGTGTTTCGAGCAATGCTGCTAAACGACGTTCGCAGTCTTTGACGATTTCCGGAGGGAACGTCTCATCATACTCGACACCGTGTGGATAGTAGTGTTTACCGAGAAGTGGTGTCATCATACGAACGACAGCATGGCGGTCTTCAATCTCGCCTTGGATCGCATAGACAGGAACACGCAGGTAGAATACTTCACCTGTTGATTGTTTTTCATATTTCATGTCGTACATCGCGCGTTCGTAATCCCACTGTCCTTCACGAACGAAGCGGTGATGTTCCATGATTGTTTCGAGAAGACCGAACTTCAGTTCCTTGCCTTCGATGCCATATTGTTCAAACTTCATGTTTGAATCCCCCTATACCCCAGTTTGCTAGTAGATACTAGTCTTTCCAAACTATCATACCATAATGAATGAAACGATGACGTAAAAGATGTGAAGTCATTTTGAAGAATTCATGAACTTCCATATTTTCGTTCGACATATTCAAGAATCGTATCCGGTGCGTGGATACCAAGGTGATTGAGACCTTCCCCACCGAAGAAGACATTGAACTCAAGAACGTACCACTGTCCGTCACGGATGATGAGATCAAAACCAGCGTGATCGATATCGAGCTGTTTCGCGAGAGCGAGCACGAAGTCGATCGCTCCTTGTGGCACATCATCAAAATCAAGGACACCACCTTGAGCGACGTTATTTAAGAACTGAGCACCACCGACGCGCCAGTACGCAGCAAGAACTTGATCGCCGACGACGACGACACGTAAGTCCTTCTCATTCGGAATGTACTCCTGAATGTAGAACGTCTCGTGTGTATCCGTGTATTTCTTCCAGTCTGTTTCATTTTTGATGAGATGGACACCTTGTCCCATGGAGCTACGGACTGTCTTCGCAACGAACGGAAACGAAAATTCACGTAAGACACGTTCGACGGTGAATTCATTTTTTCCATAGATGCCGGTTCGAGGGATGTTATCCGGAATGACGGTTTGAAAAATCCGCGTCATCTCGATCTTGTCATGACCTAAGTGGAACGTAGCAGCCGACGGGAAAATCGGTTTTTTCATTCCGTAGATGATTGAGTGGATTTGCCAGTATTCCGGGAACAGGACGACATCCGCCTGTTCGATTTTTTTCAAGGAATCAAAGTGATAATCTGATTTGGCATGTTCCGTCTTGATTCCAATCGTCCGGAACATATTAAAAGAGAGCAGTTGCATAAAGTTCATTCCTTCCTTCTGAACAAATTATACACAATTCAACAGGCTAGGAGGGAGAGAAATGTTATGATAAGATGGTAAAGTTAAGGAGGAGATTCGTTGTGATATATACCGATAAGACGATTGACCTCATCAACGCAGCGGAAGACCTCATTCGATCTCTCGCTCAAAGTGAAACGGGGCAAGCATATAGATGTGCGAAACAAGCACAGCAAGAGTCAACAGAGGCACAGGCTGTCATTCGCGATTTTCATCAAGTCAAGGAGGACTACGAACTCGTACAGCGATTCGGACGGTATCATCCTGACTATCAGACGATCACGAAAAGGGTCCATGAAGTCAAACGGCGACTTGATTTACAAGAGGAAGTCGCGCAGTTTAAAAAGGCGGAAAAACAACTCGAGACGTTACTCGGACAAATCAGTCTGAAGCTCGCTGGAGAAGTATCACCGCAAATTAAAGTACCGACGGGAAATCCTTTCTTCGATCAAGGATGCGCTGGAGGTTGTTCGACCGGTGGCAGCTGTAGCTGTAGCGGATAACGAAGGTGAAGGGGGTAGGCTGGCGTGATCAAGGAACGAGTGGGACTCATCGTCTATGTCAATGCGATGAAAGCATCCCGTCAATTACGCCGTTACGGGAACGTCTACTTTACGTCTAAACGTGAACGATACGTTCATCTGTATGTCGATTTAGATCAGCATGAACAGGTGATGGAAGTCATTTCGACTCTCCCGTTCGTCGAATCGATCAAACGTTCAGAACGACCGTTCATCACGGAGACGTTCGCGAACAAAAAAGGTAAAATGCCAGAAGAAGCATAATCCATGGAGCGATGAGGACATCCTCGTCGCTTCTTTGTTGAAAGGAATGAAGGAAATGCGAGTCATTTCAGGGGAACGGAAAGGTACACGATTAAAAGCAGTGCCAGGGGATCAAACACGACCGACGACGGATAAGGTAAAAGAATCCTTATTCAACGTCATCGGTCCTTATTTCAACGGAGGACGAGCACTGGATCTGTTTGCGGGGAGCGGTGGTCTTGGGATTGAATCTCTTTCAAGAGGATGCGATGAGGCGGTGTTCGTCGACCAACACCATAAAGCGATCCAAACGATCCAAGATAATTTACGAACGACGCGCTATACGGACCAAGCACGTGTTTTAAAAAAAGATGTAGCGATCGCTTTAACGGAACTCGCATCTGAAGAGCCGTTTAAGTTGATTTATCTAGACCCTCCCTATGCAAAAGAGCGATTGACGGAACATGTCACGTACATAGAGCAACACAATATGTTGACGGACAATGGTGTCATCGTCTGTGAACATGACTCAGCGGTTGAATTACCGGACCAGATCGGACGACTAGAAGTCGTGCGTCGACTTCGTTATTCCGCTGTCATTTCGATTACATTGTACGAATTCATGGAAGCGGAGGAAGACCACGAATGAAACGAATCGCCATTTGCCCAGGTAGCTTTGATCCGATCACGAACGGACATTTAGACATCATCGAGCGTGCCGTTCCGATTTTTGATGAGATCATCGTTGCCGTACTGAATAATTCTTCGAAGCAACCACTCTTTTCTGTCCAGGAACGGATGGAGTTAATTGCCGATGTGACATCGCACCTACCTCAAATCAAGGTGGATTCCTTTAATGGTCTACTGGTCGATTATGCGGCGGAAGTTGGAGCAACCGCGATCGTACGCGGTTTACGAGCAGTTTCGGATTTTGAATACGAAATGCAAGTCGCTTCTATCAACAAGAAGATGAACGATCAAATCGAGACACTATTCATGATGACGAATAATCAGTATTCCTTCTTGAGTTCTTCGATCGTCAAGGAAGCTGCCAAATATGGTGCTTCCGTTGCCGATCTCGTACCGCCTTCCGTCGAAGAGGCGCTACGTCAGAAATATGCGAAAGGAGAACTGTGATGAAAGCTTGGAAACCTGCCTTAGCAGCGATCATCGCTGCCTTGATCGTATTTTTCTTACCACTTCCTTATTTCATCTCCTATCCGGGTGACGCGACGTCGACGGAAGATTTGATTGAAGTATCTGGAGGCGACAAGGAACCGGGAGATTTGATGATGCTGACGATCGCACAACGTCGGGCAACGCCTTACTTTCTCATTGAAAGCTTATTTCTACCGTTCTCCGAAACATCGAGTGTAAGTGATTATCTGTACGACGGCGAGTCGGACGCGCAGTATGAAACGCGTCAGAAGCTGTATATGGAAGAAGCACAACATAACGCAACAATCGAAGCGTATGAATTAGCGGATCAAAAGGTCGATGTCGATTTCGAAGGGGTCTACGTCTCCGGCGTCATTCCCGGTGGTCCAGCCGAAGGGAAACTGAAGGCAGGGGATCGGATTACAAGTGTTGACGGAAAACCGATTACGTCATTTGAAGGTTTCATGAAGACGATTCAAGCAAAAAAAGCCAAAACAGCTGTTCCGATTCAGTTCACGCGTAAATCGGAAGACAAGAAGACGACGATTCGAGTGGATCAGTTATCTAAAGAGGTCAAGCGAGTCGGGCTCGGCATTTACGAACCGCTCCCGATCTCGAACGTGAAGACGGATCCTGAGATCGAGTTTCAGGTCGAAGACGTCGGGGGACCTTCTGCAGGAATGATGTTCACTCTTGAAATCTATGATCAATTGACGCCGGGAGATTTGGCGAAAGGGCATAAAATCGCCGGCACAGGAACCATTGAAGAAGGTGGCAAGGTGGGACCAATCGGTGGAGCGTGGCAAAAGGTGGTCGCTGCAGACGAGGCAGAAGCAGAAATCATGTTCGTACCAGCAGGAGAGAACTACAAAGAAGCAAAACCATCCATCAAAAAACTCGGAACGAACATGAAGCTCGTTCCGATCAAGACAGTCGAAGATGCGATTGATTATTTAGAAGAACTTCCAGCGAAATAAGGAAAGCGACGGTGTTCAAGCAACGCGTCGTAGCGAGCCAATGGCAGTGCATATGCAGCTGTCACTTGGCTTTCTTTCGTTAGCCAAGGATGACTCGTGAAGGTGCTGAATACGGCAGTCCGCGTTTTGATGGTTTTGAGTGCCTGTCGTCCTCGTTCTGAAAAGGCGAGGGGACGAACGAAATCAACATGGTCGTAATCGATCCGTGCGACCTCCTCTGCCGTCGTTGAGGTCAATAGATAGATCAAGGCACGCTGCAGGCTCGTCCGCGTATAACGGCGTGTTTTGACGTAATTCAGAAAGGTGTCGAACGTCGTTGCTTGTTTAGCCCCTTCGATGAGTCGTGGTGCTAACGAAGCGTCGATCCCAGCGATTCGCATCAACTCGGGTACTGGAGTCGTTAGTAGACGTTGTCGAATCCATGGATAATAATGCGAGAAGTTGGCGAAAGAGGCACTTGCTAAGACGTCTTCGGTCTGTTCAGGAAGTGCAAGCAGCTGACCGTGTGTCTGATGATGGGCGCGTATCGCGGTGGCGCTCATGATGTCCCCGGTGGATAAGTCGTGGTAGCCACTTCCAATCCGTTTCGTCGTGTGGAGCGATAGGGTATTTGCGGCGCGAGCGTAATAATAGCCAAGCGTATTGTTCGGTTGTGTCAAATCAAGCGTCTGTGAGACGCTCCTGAATGCTTGACTGGCGGCGTGAGCAGAAGAGAGGCCCGCTGATAATCCATCGTGTAACGCTTGCTTGTATGCAGGTGTCTCTTCGATCTGTTCCGCTGCCGCATGCAGAAAAGGTTCGATGTCTCCACACTCGCTTCCAAACGAAAGCGACTGACAGCCGATTGTCTCGGCAATCGTCACACCACCGAGTGCAAAGCGATCAGCACGCTGGACAGCAAAATAGAAGGGAAGTTCAAGAACGAGATCGATGGCACCGCTCGCGACGGCTGCCTGAGCACGTGTCCATTTATCCGTAAAGGCGGGCTCACCACGCTGCATGAACGTCCCGCTCATGATGGCGACGATGACGTCGGCATCCGTTTCCCGTCGTGCTGTTGTCGCTTGATAATAGTGTCCGTTATGAAACGGATTGTACTCTGAAATGATAGCTGTCATCCTCATGAAAACTTTCTCCTTTGCAAACCGAATTAAGTGCGGTAATATGGATAAAGACGTCCAAAAGTGTTCGTTCTCTAGCGATTTCAGTGTAAAGAAAAAACATTGACAAAACAAGATGTCCTCTCTATAATTCATATTGTTGCAATTGAGGTGATTCGGATGAAATGGTCCCTGATGCAATTGAATAAATTGCGCAATCTGGGTCAACTTCAGGTTAACGAGACGATCGAGCTCAATGAGCTAGTCGCCCTCCATCCGGATATCCGGGCGGTGCAACCTGTGCACGTTCGTGCAAATGCATCGTTTACATCGAATCAATTAATATTCAATCTTCGGATTACCGGCGAAATGACGCTTCCGGATGCCCGGACGCTAAATGACGTCGCTTATCCATTCGAGATTGAATCCATCGAGCCATTCCTGCTCGAGGTCGATGCTGTTTCGAACGAAGCAGATGACATCAACGTGCCGATCGGGAATACGGTCGATCTTCGACCGCTCGTGCAAGAATTGATTTTACTTCATGTGCCAGTGCAAGTGCATGGGGATGATGAAGAGAATCAGTTGGTTGAGGGGGAAGGCTGGACGATTCTTTCTGAAGAAGATCCAGAGGAAACCGAACCAAAAATCGATCCGCGACTCGCGGGTCTCGCTCAGTTCTTTAAAAAAGATCAGGATTCCTGATTTCTGAAGTAAAGGCGAGTGTATTTTTTCAAGGAGGTGGACAACGATGGCAGTACCATTCCGCAGAACGTCGAAAACACGCAAACGTCTTCGCCGTACTCATTTCAAACTCCGTGTACCAGGTATGGTCGAGTGCCCAAACTGTGGTGAAATGAAACTTTCACACCGCGTTTGTAAAGCATGTGGCTCGTACAAAGGTAAAGAAATCGTCAGCAAATAAGCTGATTGATCGGTATAAAAGCGACCTTCGAATCGAGAAATCGGTTTTAAGGTCGCTTTTTTCATGAAAGGGGATAGGAATAGATGAATGTTGGAATCATTGGCGCGGGTGCCATCGGGTTATTGCTTGCCTCTTATTTATCGGAAGATCATGCAGTCACGCTTTATGTGCGACAAGAACAAGAGGAGGAACGACCAATCATTCGCGATGGACAAGCGAGTCGTCTCGTACGGATCCGGAAGATTGATCGGCTCGAGTCAGAAGACTTGGTGTTTGTCGCGACAAAGTCGTATGATATAAAAAGTGTGATTCCATTCCTTAAACGGCTGACGTGTCCCGTCATGTTCCTGCAAAATGGAATGGATCATTTGAAATGGAAAGAGCAATTGCCGCACGTCTTATTTGGTATCGTCGAACATGGTGCCATGCGTACTGCACCGTTTGAAGTCCAGCATACTGGAAAAGGACGCATCCGCTACGGAAATCAAGAGGTAGCGAACTTGTCGTCAAAGCAGCTGTGCTTTGAACTTGAGTCAGATATGGAAGCCGTTTTATTGACGAAGCTGTTCATCAACGTCGTCATCAATCCAGTGACGGCTTATTACGGTGTTGAGAATGGATCCTTATTAGAGATGCCTTATCGAGAAGAAGCCCGTCAATTATTTGACGAAATGCGGACGATTTTCCCGCACCATGACATTACTTATTCCGAAATCGAGCGGATCATGAAGAATACGAGCAAAAATCGTTCTTCCATGTTACGAGATCTTGAGTATGGACGACGAACGGAAGTAGAACCGATACTTGGATACGCATTGCGTCAGGCGACGACTGCGACGCCACGTTTATCTTTTTATTATGAACAGATCAAACAGAGGGAGGGTCCGCAGTGACAGTCTTCATCATTTTTCCTTTATTCAGCCTGATTGCGTTGTATCTCGTCTTTCTACTTCTATTTCGGAAACATGGGAAGGCCGTTCGATTTGCACTCGACTTTGGAACATTCATCGTTCTGTATGCGATTCATGTTGCATTGATTGCTTTGACCGGAACAAATTACTTAGGGTGGATCGTCATCGTCGTATTGTTGGTGTTTGCGTTGAATGCACTCTGGCAACGAATTCGTCAACTTGATGTTGATTTGAGACAAATGATTCGCCACAGTTGGCGAATCATCATCTTGCTGGCATTACCTGTCCATTTCATACTGTTCGTACTCGGTATTCGTCAACTGTTCATCAGCTGACCAGTTAGGTAAGAAAGAAGGGATTTTGTTTGAAGGTACAACCATTTGAAGCCTTATACGATGATAACTCGTTGATGCATCGTGCTTCACGAGAAGAATTCTTAACATATGTCGACCACTTTGGAGAGAGTGGTTTAGCGTCGAGGAGCCGTTTGCTTGAAGAACGTCACTATCCGCATCTTGCGGCACTGACAGACGAACTCGAACGTCAAAATCCGAACATGACGGAGCGTTTGCGGGAGCGTGTCGCGAAGCTTCGTACGGGTGAAGCTCAAGTTGTCATTACAGGGCAACAAACGGGTATCTTTGGCGGACCATTATATGCCATCTATAAATTGTTGACCTGTCTGAAGGTCGCGCAGCAGGCGGAAACGACACTTGGGCGACCTGTCGTTCCGATTTTTTGGCTCGCGACCGAAGATCACGATTTTGATGAGATTAACCATGTTTACGTTCCGACAGCGGATTATCAAACGCGTAAAATCGCTGTCACACCTTCAGAATCGATTGCCCGCTCGGTCAGTCGGCTCTCTTTTGATCAAGCAGCACTTCTTGAAATCATCGAAGAGACATTCCGAGCAATGCCAGAAACGGTTCATACGAAACAATTAGTTGCGCGCCTGAAGCAACTCGTTGAAGCGTGTACATCGTATGGGATGTTTTTCTCACAATTGATCGGTGAATTGATCGATTTTGATATCGTCTTCTTTGATGCGGATACACATTCTGTCCGTGAACTCGAGATTCCGTTCTTTGAACGGTTGATTCAAGACAATGCGGAATTTAGACGAGCATTGACGGATGGTATTTCACAGACGCAAGAGTTAGCGGATACATTCTTGAACGAGGAAGCGGCGCATCTTTTCGTCGATGATCACGGTCGTCAGTTACTGTATCCGACAGCAGACGGATTCGAGACGAAACAAGGAAAGCAATATACGGAGCTTGAATTGATCGCGTTGCTGTACGCCAGTCCGGAACGTTTCTCCAACAGTGTCGTCACACGTCCATTGATGCAGGATTACCTGTTCCCGACGCTTGCCTATATCGGGGGTCCGGGGGAGTTAGCATACTGGACACGCTTACGACCGCTCTTTCATCACCTGAATTGGACGATGCCGTTATTGATTCCCCGCATGGGTGGGTTACTCGTGCGCCGTAGCGATGAAAAGCGTCTTGCTAAACTTGAGGTGTCGCTCGAAGAAATCGTCCGATCAGGCGTACCGATTCCGCTCTATTCAGAAGAGAAGATGACAGGACGTATGCAGACGGCAGCGATGCTAAAAGACAGTTTCGTCTCGGAATTCCTCTCGCTCGAACAGAATCTACTGCGGACATCGAGTAAGAGTGAGAAGGTCAAGAAACAGCTCGATCAAGCAATTGCTAGTCTACTGGCAGAAGATCGACGTCAGTTTGACCGACAGACACGGCAATATAAAGAGACGGCTTATCATCTTCTTCCTGCTGGAGCGCCACAAGAGCGGATTCATTCTGTCCTCCCGTGGTTGAATCACCATGGTCTTGATTTTGTTCGGGACTTAAGAACAGCCTATGAAGCGAATACGAGTGATCAACTGAAGATTTTCCTTTAAACCTGCTGAAACTAGCAGGTTTTTTTAGTTTTTTAGCGAAAATTACACAAAAGTTAAATAAATCAAGGAAACTGTCTCATTTTCGTAACGTTTTCACGAGAGAATGTGATACATTGAAAAAGAGTAACGTCCTTCAAGGACAGTGAAAGGTGAGGCAGGACATGTTTGAGCATGAAACAGTATTGAAATGGGAGTCGATTGAAGGACTCGCGATTAAACCCGACGGTATTTACGTCGATTGTACATTAGGTGGAGCAGGACACAGCGAAGAGATCGTCAAGCAACTGACGACAGGTCATCTATACGCATTTGATCAAGATGATGTCGCCCTCGCTCATGCAGCAGAACGTCTCGCGGCGTATGAAGGTCGCTTTACTTTAATAAAGAGTAATTTTGCTTATCTGAAAGAGCAATTAGCAACACATGGCGTCGAGAAAGTGGACGGCATCCTATTCGATCTCGGTGTCTCTTCACCACAATTAGACGAAGGGGAACGGGGATTTAGTTACAATCACGACGCACGTCTCGACATGCGCATGGATCAATCTTCTCCACTTTCTGCTTACGAAGTCGTCAATGAGTGGTCGTACAATGATCTCGTACGTATCTTCTTTACATACGGGGAAGAGAAATTCTCGAAACAGATTGCGCGTAAAATCGAAAAAGCGCGGGAAGAGCGACCGATCGAGACGACATTTGAACTCGTCGAATTGATCAAGGATGCGATTCCGGCACCAGCACGACGTAAAGGTGGTCACCCTGCGAAACGGACTTTCCAAGCAATCCGGATCGCTGTCAATGATGAACTGAACGTCTTTGATCGTGCGGTACACCAAGCCATTGATTTATTACGGGTCGGTGGACGTCTATGTGTCATTACGTTCCATTCACTTGAAGATCGCATGTGTAAACAAGCAATCAAAGAAAAATCATCACTACCCGAGCTTCCACCGGGGTTACCGATGATTCCCGTCGAAATGGAGCCGGAACTCCGACTCGTCACACGCAAGCCGATTACGGCGGGTGTTGAAGAGCTCGATGATAACCGTCGCGCCCGATCGGCAAAATTACGAGTTGCTGAAAAAATGAAAGAAACTTGAGAGGAGCATTCCAATGGCAGAACCACTTCGTAAATCGGTCCAAACGGTTCAACCCGTTCGTCAACAACCTGTTCAGGAACCACGAAAGACGGAAGATATCGCGCGTCGCGTCGCCGTCCGTCCGAAGTATCGCTTGTATCCCTTTGAAAAATTCTTATACAGTGCGATGATTGGTGGTCTTGTGTTATTTGGGAGTTTGACGATCAGTACGCATAACGAAGCGTATAATGTGAGCCGTGATTTAGCGAAAGAGAACCAAGTCACACAATCACTCAAAAAAGAAAACGAACGTTTACAACTAGAGGTCACGAACTTAAGCTCTCCGGAACGGATTTATAAGATTGCAAAAGAACAGGGTCTTGATATGCGTAAAGGGAACATCAAGGTGATTCCTAAATGAATCCACTGAAAAAATCCCGTTGGAGAGTAGCCTTTATCATGGTGATATTTGCTACTCTCTTTTTTGTGTTCATTGGTCGATTTTTATACTTGGCGACAACAAAACAATTCCATGGGGAAGACATGATCGCCTATGCTGAGAAAAAGCGATGGGAGTCTCAGGAGACGCTAGGGGCAGAACGCGGTGAAATTTTCGACCGACTCGGTTCACCGATCGCGATCAATGTTCCATCCTATCATTTGATTGGTATTTACCGACTAGGTGGCGTCAAAGATCCGGACGAGACGATCGTCGATTTTAAAAAGACGGCTGAAGGTCTTGCACCGATTCTTGGGATGACGACGAAGGAACTGGAGACCTATTTGATTGAGAACAAAGATCGTTCGCAAATCGAATTCGGAAAAAAAGGAAATGATTTGACGCTCGATCAAAAAGAGAAGATCGATAAGTTGAAACTTCCTGGAATCCGGATGATTGAAGAGCCGAAACGATATTACCCGAATGGTATCTTCTTGTCCGATACACTTGGATTCGTCCAAAAGATCACCGAGGAGAATGGTCGTGTCGCGTTACAGGGACAAATGGGGATCGAAAAACAGTATGACGATGCCTTAAGCGAATCTTACGGGGCACGTGTCTTCGAGAAAGATCGGAGCGGTAATCCGTTGATCCAAGGCTCGTCGCGTGTCTCGAATGAACCGAAGGACGGGTCAAACCTGTACTTGACGATCGATCACCGCATTCAACAGTCGCTAGAGAAACAAATGCAAAAAATGTACAACACGTACAAACCGAAAAATGCGACAGGGATCGTCATGGATGCGAAAACCGGTGAAATCCTTGCCATGGCGGATCGTCCATCGTTCAACCCGAACTTACGTGACATGAAAGATTTCACGAATTTTGCCGTCTCGTCACGGTTCGAACCCGGTTCGACGATGAAAATCTTTACGCTCGCAGCGGCGATTGATGCGGGAGTGTTCCGTCCGAATGAGATGTATAAATCGGGTAGTTATAACTACAAAGGAACGGTCATCAAGGATTATAACGATGTCGGTTGGGGAACTATTCCGATGATTGAAGGAGTCTATCACTCCTCGAACGTCATGTTCTCGAAGTTGACAGCAGAAAAACTTGGGATTGAGCGTTATAAAGAATACTTTAAGAAGTTTCATTTTGACCAACGAACGGGTATAGACATCTCGGGAGAAGTAAACAGTCAATCTGACTTGTCGAAACCGTTGAATGCGCTCATTACGTCATGGGGACAATCGACTGCGGTCACACCAATGCAACTGCTTCAAGGGGCAACGGCAATTGCTGGTGACGGCGAGATGGTCAAACCGCATATCATCCAAAAAGCGGATCATACGGATAAAGCACCGTACCGGGCGAAAACAGAGGTCGTCGGTAAGCCGATTTCGGCAGAGGCGGCAAAAGCGACGCGGGATGCACTTGACGGTGTCGTCAATAGTAAAATCGGAACCGGGCAAATGTATAAGTTGAAAGACTACCGTGTCATCGGGAAGACCGGTACAGCTCAAATTTCTGAGAATGGGAAATACATTCAAGGACAATTCATTCACTCGTTCATCGGTATGGCGCCAAAAGATGATCCGGAATTGATCATGTACATCGCAGTCGATCGTCCTTCGAAAAGTGAATCGTCTGTTTCAGGACCACTCATCATGAGTCCGGTGTTCAAGAGTGTCATGAACACAGCATTGCAATACCGGAGCATTCAACCGGAAACGCAAAAGGACTCGGTGGATGTCAAAGCGAAAATTACGCCAAGCTACATCAAGAAGAGTGCCCGACAAGCGACGGATTTAGCAAAAGAACAAGAGGCTGTTCCAATCATCCTAGGCGATGGTGCTGAAGTCGTTTCGCAGATTCCGTCTCGTGGTCAAGAATTCGTCAGCGGAGAGCGTGTCTTGCTGAAGACAGCAAATACGTTCAAAATGCCGGATTTGACGGGGTGGTCGCAGCGAGACGTCAAAAAACTCGTCAGCTTGTATGACTTGAAGCTTGATGTCATTGGTAAAGGTTTTGTAACCAAACAATCAGCTCGAACTGGTACACTAGTGAGGGAAAATGGAAAGTTAACGGTCGAACTAGCTGAACCTAAAGAATAACGGTGGGGCAAATTTCCTGATTTCTACAGGAAGACGAGGACGAACAGGAGTCATTCGTTGACTTTTGCATTCGTCCTCTTTTGCTGTCATCAAATGGAGGGTATATATCATGTTAACAATTACGCAACTCGCTGAATGGTTGCATCTCGATGTGAAAGATGATCGTATCGTTCGTCATTTTGCAACGGATTCACGCGCACAACTTGAAGACGGTCTCTATGTTCCGATTCAAGGAGCACGCGTTGATGGTCATCGATTCCTTGAAGGTGCAAAAAACCAAGGAGCGATCGTCACCTTATGGAAGAAAGGCATTGATCGACCAGACATCGATATCGTCTTTTTAGAAGTCGATGAACCATTGGTTGCCCTGCAACACATCGCAAAACGATACTTACTGCAGGTTGCGCCAAAAATCGTCGCCATCACTGGATCAAATGGGAAGACATCGACGAAGGACATGGTCGAGAGCGTACTCAAGACGACGTTTAAGACACATAAGACACAAGGAAACTTCAATTCGGATATCGGAATGCCGTTAACGATTCTCATGATGCCAGCTGATACAGAAGTCGCTGTGCTTGAGATGGGAATGAACGGGTTTGGCGATATTGAATTCCTATCGAATCTAGCTGAGCCAGATATCGCACTCGTCACGAACATCGGCGAATCGCATGCGGAGCAAGTCGGTGGACGCAGTGGCATCGCCAAAGCGAAGCTTGAGATTCAATCCGGACTCAAACCAGGTGGTCATTTATTCGTTGATGGTGACGAACCACTTCTCGCAGAAGTCGAAGCGGAGAAGATCGGCTATCAAATCGGAAATACGTACCGGATCGAAACGAAGGAAGCAACGTTCTTTGGAACGGCCTTTACTTACGATGGCACCGCTTTTCACCTACCAGTGCTAGGGAAACACCAAGTCCGAAATGCAGCATACGCGATTGCGACAGCACGTGCACTTGGCGTGACGGACGCCCGGATTCAAGAAGGGTTCGATGCGGTTGAATTGACACCGATGCGGATGGAACGATTACTCTTTGAAGAGACTGCGGTCATCAATGATGCGTATAACGCGAGTCCGACATCAATGAATGCAGCGATTGAGACGGTCACTGCGCTGGAAGGGTATACGACACGCGTTCTCGTCCTCGGCGATATGTATGAATTAGGGGACCAAGAACGCTTATTACATGACTCGGTCGGAAAGCGGATTGCGTTACCTGTCTCGCATGCTATCCTAGTAGGGGAGAAAGGCGCGTGGATTGCTGAAGGAATCAGCGACCCGTCTGTTCAAATCCAATTCGCGACAACCGTCGAGGATGCTGCAAAACGATTGCGCCCATTGCTCGGAGAACGAACAATCGTCTTATTGAAAGCGTCACGTGGGATGGCGCTTGAACGGATATTAACCTATCTGAACGAAAACTAATTTTTGAAAAAGGGTGTCTGCTATGATCACATTATTCATCAGTCTTATTCTTGCATTTCTTGTTGTATTACTCGTCATGCCAAAAGCGATTCCGTTTCTACACCAATTGAAGTTCGGTCAGGAAATTCGGGAAGAAGGACCGCAATGGCATCAGGTCAAATCCGGAACACCGACGATGGGTGGAATCGTCATTCTTGTCGCGATGATCGTCAGCGTTCTCGGTGCAGTCGTCATGGGCGATCTATCGACGACACAATTATCGTTACTGTTTTTAACACTTGCGTATGGCGTTATCGGCTTCATTGATGATTACATCAAAGTCGTCAAGAAACGTAACCTTGGTCTGAATTCAAAACAAAAATTACTTGGACAAATCGTCGTCGGATTGTTATTTGTCTGGTTGAGTGGTGGATTTACAAGTGACGCGACGTATCTATCGATTCCATTTACCGATTTTGAGCTTGATTTCGGTATCGTCTATCCGTTTGTTGCCTTGTTCTGGTTAGTTGGTTTCTCAAATGCAGTCAACTTGACGGATGGATTGGACGGTCTCGTATCATTTACAGCGATTCCAACATTCTTGTTCTTCGGATTATACAGTTGGTTTATCGCAGATGAAGTAGGCGCTGCTTGTTTTGCTTTCTCAGCGGTCGGTGCCTTGATCGGATTCCTATTATTCAATGCGCACCCAGCGAAGATCTTCATGGGAGATACAGGGTCACTTGCACTTGGAGCTGCATTAGCAGGTCTATCGATTGTCTTAAAACTGGAATTACTACTCGTCTTAATCGGTATCGTTTTCGTTGTCGAGACATTATCAGTCATTCTACAAGTCATCTCCTTTAAGACGACAGGAAAACGAATTTTCAAAATGAGCCCAATTCACCACCACTTCGAAATGGTCGGTTGGAGCGAATGGCGGATCGTCGGTACATTCGCAGGAATCAGCTGTTTGATGGCATTCATCGCCTATCTATTCGTGTAATAAAAAAGAAGAGAGAAAGTGAGCGATTCAACAATGGAACAACGACAATGGAATGATCAAAAAGTGCTCGTTCTCGGAACGGCGAAAAGTGGAATCGCAGCAGCTCGGTATTTAGCGAGTGTTGGTGCAGAAGTAACGGTCAATGACGGGAAAACGCCGTCCGAGAGTGATCAAGCGACGCTTGCATCACTCGATGTTAAGACGGTTTACGGTGAGCACCCGCTCACACTACTCGATGACATCGATTTGATCGTCAAGAATCCAGGAATTCCGTATCACATCGATCTGCTACAAGAAGCCTTACGACGCGACATTCCGGTTTGGACAGAAGTAGAACTAGCGTATCAAGCAACCGATGCGACGTGGATTGCCATCACAGGATCGAACGGGAAAACGACGACGACAACGCTTGTCCATGAGTTGTTGAAAACCGGTACGCGGCGTGTACATTTGGCAGGAAACATTGGATTCCCGGCAATTGAAATCGCATGTCAGGCGAAACAGGACGATATCATCGTCATTGAATTATCAAGTTTTCAATTGATGGGGATCGAGCAGTTCCGACCATATACGGCAGCATTTTTGAATTTATCACCAGCACATCTGGATTATCATGGTGATTTTGAATCGTATGGCGAAGCGAAAGCCCGGATCTTTAAGAACATGAAAGAAACGGATCGTCTTGTCTTGAATGCCGATGATGCGTCCGTCAATGCACTCGGAAAGACAGCTGAAGTAACGCCACTCTTGTTCTCTCGTCGTCAATCGGCGTATGCAGAAATCATGAACGAGACGTTGACAATCAATGGGACGAGTATCTTACCTGTTAGTGAACTAGCTCTCGGTGGTGGGCATAATGTCGAGAACGTTCTCGCAGCCTTAACACTCGTCGAACCGTTTAACTTAGCATTATCTGACGTTCAACATGTTCTACGGACGTTTGGTGGTGTAGAGCACCGGACACAGTTCGTCGGTGAAATTGCTGGCCGAAAAGTTTACAACGACTCAAAAGCAACGAATAATGTGGCAACAGAAGCGGCGTTGTCTGGATTTACGGCACCCATCATCTGGTTATGTGGCGGACTCGAGCGTGGAGCGGATTTGACACCGTTACTCGATTCAATGAAGCATGTCAAACATGTCATCGGACTGGGGGAGACGGGTCATCGATTCGGAACGCTTGCGTCAGAAAATGGCTATGCGTCGACCGTCGTTGAGGCGATGGATGAAGCCGTGAAAGTAGCGTTTGAAGTGTCACGACCCGGCGACATCATTCTTCTATCACCAGCATCTGCAAGTTGGGATCAATACAAGACATATGAAGAGCGCGGCGATCATTTCGTTCGTGCCGTACATGAAGTAGGAGGAACAACAGTATGAAAATCGTCGTCTCTGGAGGCGGTACAGGCGGTCACATCTATCCGGCACTCGCTATGATCCGGGAGCTCGAACAACGCATGCCGTGTGAGGTCCTCTATATCGGAACAGAAAATGGTCTCGAGGCGGATATCGTCCGTCGTGCGGGAATTCCATTTGAATCGATTGAGATTTCTGGCATCCGTCGTTCCTTGTCGTTCGAAAACGTCAAGACCGGTATCCGGTTCGTCAAGAGCGTCCGGCGTGTTCGTCGACTACTGCGTCAGTTCCAACCGGATATCGTCGTCGGTACAGGTGGGTTCGTTTGTGGACCGGTATTGTATACGGCTGCAAAAATGGGTTTCAAGACACTCGTTCATGAACAAAACAGTCTACCTGGTATCACGAATAAATTTTTAGCTCGGTATGTGGATTGTGTTGCACTCTCTTTTAAAGGGTCTGGACATCACTTCGGTAAGAATGAAGCGAAGACGGTTTTAATCGGAAATCCGCGTGCTTCTGAAGTGGCAGAGCTCAACATCAATCCGCTTGAAGAGCGACAACGTTTCGGTTTTGAGGAAGGACGTCCTCTCGTCGTCATCTATGGCGGTAGTCGTGGCGCACCTGCAATCAACGAAGCAGTCGTCGATATGATGCCGAAGGTCGAGCAAGCAGGCTGGTCGCTCCTCTTCGTTACTGGTCAAATTCATTACGATACGATTATGTCACGCGTTGGTTCCGTACCAGAACGCATTCAACTTCGCCCATTCGTATATGATTTACCGAACATCTTAAAAGCAAGTCAACTCGTCATTTCACGTTCGGGAGCAAGCACATTGGCAGAGCTGACGACACTCGGCTTACCGAGTGTGCTCATCCCGAGTCCTTACGTGACGGAAAATCACCAAGAGGTCAATGCCTCATCGCTCGTCGAGACAGGTGCGAGTCTATTGATTCGTGAACAAGAGCTAACGGGAGACCGGTTGTTTGAGGCATGCGAAAAAGCGTTAGCACAACAACAAATGATGTCTGAAGCGGCGCTTGCGCTCGGTATGCCGAACGCTTCACGGGACTTAGTCGATGAATTGTTACGACTGACAGGACAAAAAAACTAAACTATTGCAGGAAAAGACCGATAGGGAAATGAATTGTTACGTTATAGAGGGGGAATGAGACGTGAGGGAACGGAGAGCGGTTGGACGACCACAAGAGGACGAGAACGTCCGCAGCCTCGAGGATAAGATACCTTATATCCGTGAACAACGTCGCAAAAAAGCCAACCGGAGGCTCATCTATGTCCTGATTCTGATTGGTCTATTGGTCGGTGTCGTTTTTTATCTACAGTCGAGTTATTCTCGGGTCGCTCGATTTGATATTGATGGTAATCTTAATGTCAAAACATCAGATATCTTGAAGGCATCAGGAGTTAAGGTGAATGAGACACACGCCTTTAATCTATCAGAGGAAGACATTCTTGAACGAATCGAGAGGGTTCCAGGCATTCAGGAAGCAACGATGCAAAAACAGTTTTTGCATCAATATCGCGTGACGGTGACGGAAGAGAAAGAGATCGCTTACGCAAAGGATAAACCAGGAGACCGGATCGTACTGGCGGACGGAACGATCATTCCCGGAAAGTCGAAGGAAGAATTGTTCGATGCACCAATTCTGACTGGATTTACGGATCAATCATTAAATCGGTTGACGAAGGAACTCGTTAAGATCGAGCCGAAAGTACGTAGTCGGATCTCTGAAATCGTCGCAAACGATAAGACGGACAAGGGTGGTCTGAAATTATTCATGACGGATGGGAATACGGTGTTACTCAGTACATCATCCTTTTCAAATTCCTTGAATGAATACGTAAAGGTCATTTCTGCCTTACCAAAAGGAAAGACGGGAACGATTACAATTGATGGCGGTATCTATTTCAAGCCATATAAAGGAAAAAAATAGAAGATTCGTAAAGGGCTGACGAATAAAAAAACAAACGTGTGTTTTCATTCGTCGACCTTTGTTCGAATCGTCATCAAATCGTAATCTATTCGAACGCTAAGACGGGCAATAACTTCTTTTCGTAAGTATTTATATAGTGTAGACTTAAACGAGAAGAAGCCTGACTCATTCCTAGAATATAATTAGGAATAAAAAGGATTAGTATTATGAAAGTGGAGGTGTCACTCCCATGGAAACGAAAGGTACGATTGCCGCGCTCGACATTGGGACATCGGAGGTGAAACTCATCGTCGGTGAACTACTTGGTGGAACGCTGAACGTTCTTGCTGAAGGTTCTGCACCATCCGCGGGTGTTAAACGAGGTGTCATCGTTGACATCGATCAAACGGTACAAGCCATTAAACAAGCGGTTACGGAAGTGGAACGTACACTTGGTGAACCAATTGGTGAAGTATATGTCGCTATTTCCGGTGAACACATTCAAGTGAAGGATTGCCAAGGGATGACATCGATCAAAGGTGAGGACAATGAAATCACGGATGATGACGTGAAAGACGTTCTGCATTCTGCGATGGTCATGCGAATTCCGAACGAACTCAGTGTCGTCGATGTCTTGCCGAAGACCTTTACGGTCGATCAGCAAACAGAAATCACTGATCCGAGAGGAATGATCGGTTATCGTCTCGAAGTAACAGGGAAGCTCATCATCGGAGCGAAGACGATCCTACATAGCATTAAACGTTCCATTGAACGGGCTGGTTTAGAGCTTGCTGGATATGTGCTGGAGAGTTTAGCGGTATCTAGAATCGCAGCATCGATTGATGAACTCGAACTCGGTGTCGGAATCATCGATATCGGTCATGAGACGACGACACTTTCCATCTACGAAAAGAATGATCTCGTCTACTCGACGACGTTGCCATACGGTGGTGATCATCTGACACGTGATTTGACGTACAAGATGAATTGTAAATATCAAGACGCGAAACTTGCTAAAGAAGAATATGGTGTTGCGCTTGAAGCACTCGGGGATCCGGAAGAGAAAGTTTCCTACGTCACGATCAACGGCGAACATCGTTTCGAACCACAATCAGAGATTGGATTCGTTTTAGAAGCACGACTTGAGGAAATCTTCGAGATGATTCAAAAACGAATGACGCAAGCAGGATACGCTCACATGAATAGTGGCTTAATCTTATGTGGGGGAAGTTCTTCATTACCAGGAATCGATCAGCTCGGAAAACGAATCTTCAAGCAGAGCGTCAATGTCTATCAACCTGCTAGTCTTGGTATTCGTCATCCGAAGTATGCCGTCGCAGCCGGTATGTTACGTTATGTGCTCTCAAGAAGCGCCGTATCGAAATCAGGTTTCGACCGGGCGGAAGAGAAGGAAGCCGTAGCGCACGGACATGAACAGGATGCACTGCTCATGAACGAACAGACGTCACCTACGCGAAACGAACGGCCAACACGTGAACAGCCTCCGAAAGAGAAAAAGTCATTCAGTAGTTTCTTTGAGAAATTCTTTGGTTAATGCCTACAAAAAATCCAATGAGTAAAAAATATTAGGGGGCCCTTTTTATGTTGCATTTTGATGAAATGATGGACCAAGTAGCAAAAATCAAGGTCATCGGTGTAGGTGGTGGCGGTTCGAACGCCGTCAACCGAATGATTGAACACGGTGTCCAAGGCGTAGAATTCATCGCAGTAAACACGGACGCGCAGGCATTGAACATGTCACAAGCTGACGTAAAACTACAACTCGGTGCTAAATTGACACGTGGTCTCGGTGCGGGTGCCAATCCGGAAATCGGTAAAAAAGCGGCGGAAGAGAGCCGTGAGCAATTAACAGAAATCCTTTCAGGCGCTGACATGGTCTTCGTCACAGCTGGGATGGGTGGCGGAACTGGTACAGGAGCTGCTCCTGTCATCGCGGAGATTTCAAAAGAAATCGGTGCATTGACAGTCGGCGTCGTCACAAAACCATTTATGTTCGAAGGACGTAAACGGATGCAACATGCTGTTTCAGGTGTCCAGAACTTCAAAGAAAAAGTCGATACGTTGATCGTCATTCCGAACGATAAGTTACTTGAAATCGTTGATCGGAACACACCAATGCTTGAAGCGTTCAAAGAAGCAGATAACGTCTTGCGTCAAGGTGTACAAGGTATCACTGACTTGATCGCCGTACCTGGTCTGATCAACCTCGACTTCGCCGATGTGAAGACGATCATGACGGAAAAAGGTTCTGCTTTAATGGGTGTCGGTGTCGCGACAGGCGAACATCGCGCGACGGAAGCAGCGAAAAAAGCGATTTCGAGTCCGTTGCTTGAGACCTCGATCGAAGGCGCGAAAGGTGTTCTGATGAACATCACAGGTAGTGCGAACCTTAGCTTGTACGAAGTGACGGAAGCCGCACAAATCGTTCAGAGTGCAGCTGATGAGGAAGTCAACTTGATCTTTGGTTCTGTCATCAACGATAACCTAGAAGATGAAATCATCGTTACAGTCATCGCGACGGAATTCGAAAACGAACCACTCGATTTCGAAATTCCATCCGCTCAAGAAATGATGAAGAATTTATTGAAGAAAAAACAAGCGACTCCACCACCAACAGAGGAGTCAAAACCACAAGTCGAAGAGACACCTGTCAGCTCGAATCCCGAACCGGCTAAAGAGCCAGATGTCGAAGAAACGATGGACATCCCATCTTTCCTTCGCCGGAATAATCGTTGATCGATGTTCCAGTGACACGACTGCTAAACGATGAGGTGTCGCGAAAGCGGCGCCTCTTTTTTTAAAATCAAAGGAGGCATGAACATGTTTGGACAATGGATCAAATGGGATACACCGACAGGTACCGTACGTGCCGCCTTTACGACGAAGTTCGCTGCCCCTCATGAAAACGGAAATTTAGGGTTACATGTCAACGATGATCGCGACGGTGTCATTCAGAATCGACAAGTCATCGCACGTCAGCTTGATCTCTCGCTCGAGAACTCGATTTGGGCACAGCAAGTTCACGGAAATCACGTCGAACAGGTGACGACACTTGACTCCGGGCGCGGTGCTTTGGATTACGAAACAGCGATTCCGGGTACAGATGGATTGGTGACGACCGATTCGAATGTCTTATTGATGATGCTCTTCGCTGACTGTGTGCCGCTTGTCTTCTGTGATCCGACGACAGGAATCATCGCGAATACGCATGCCGGCTGGCGCGGAACCGTTGGCAATATCGTCGAGGAAACAGTCAAGCAAATGGAACGTGCGGGTGCGAGTCGTTCATCGATTCAAATGGTCATTGGTCCATCGATTCGTGATTGTTGTTACGAAGTCGATCAACCGGTCATCGATGCAATCGATGCGCTTGAACTCGATGAGTCTCCTTACATACGCAAGGAAGATGGAAAAGCGATGTTATCGCTACAAAAAACGAATGCTGCGCTAGCTGAGCGTTGTGGAGTCGGTGATGTCCTTGACTCAGGTCTATGTACACACTGTCAGGCGGAAGATTACTTCTCTTATCGCCACGGTGACCACGGTGGGCGCTTTGCAAGTTTGATCGTAAAGGAGTCATTGGATGTCAATTCTTGATAATGTACAAGAAGTTACAAAACGAATGGAACAAGCGAGTGAAAAGAGTTCTTCTGAAAAGCAGGTACAGTTGATTGGTGTGACGAAATCAGTCTCAAGTCAAGTTGCTTCTGAATTATTAGCAGCTGGCGTGACCCATCTCGGAGAAAATCGTCCGGACGGATTGCTTGAAAAACAGGCAGAGCTCGGACGAACTGCTTGTACGTGGCACTTCATTGGTACACTACAAACGCGTAAAGTTCGTCAAATCATCGATGCCATTGACGTGTTGCATTCCCTTGACCGTCTTCATTTGGCGGAAGAGATCAATAAACGAACAGACCGAATCATTGATTGTTTCATCCAAGTCAACGTTTCTGGGGAAGAATCGAAGCAAGGCATCGCGCCTGAGGATGTACCATCGTTCTTACACGAAATCGGTCAATATCCCGCGATTCGTGTCATCGGACTGATGACGATGGCACCGTTGACGGAAGATACGGCGCGTATCCGTGAGGTATTCCGGTCATTAAAAACATTGCAAGAAGAGGTCAAGGCGAAAAAATTGTCGTATGCTCCATGTACGGAGTTATCTATGGGAATGTCATCGGATTTTGAAATCGCCATCGAAGAAGGGGCGACGTTCGTCCGAATCGGGACGACGCTCGTTCACACCTAAACGAGAAGAAGGGAGAATGGATATGGGTTTTAAATCAAAAATGCAAAATCTATTTCTCGGCAACAGCGACGATTTAGATGAACTTGAATATGAAAATGATGCTACAATAAATAAAGGTAGAGGTGCTTCACAACACGAGTATGAAGAGTATTACGAGGAATCTACCCCAAGTGTTACTCAAAAGGAGGACAGCGTGAGACAATCGAATATCGTGCCGCTTCATGCGACGAAAAAAACGAAATCGCAAGTCATCTTGAGTGAACCACGTGTCTTCAACGAAGCCCAGGAAATCGGGGAACATCTTCGTCAGAACCGTGCTGTCATCGTCAATATGCAGCGTATGTCAAAAGATCAATCACGACAGATGATTAATTTCTTATCTGGTGTCGTCTTCGCTCTCGATGGAACGATTACGACGATCAGTCAGAATACCCTCCTCTGTGTTCCGAACAACGTCGAGTTAGCTGGTAGCATCTCGAATCTTCTTGGAGAAGATGATATTAATCATAAGGGGTGGTAAGTATGGATTCTCAAGTGATGTACGCAATTGGTCGTACATTGAGTACGTTATTACAGTATTACAGTTACGTCATGATCGTTTATATCCTGCTTTCGTGGTTCCCGAATGCCCGTGATTCTAAATTCGGACAAGTGCTCGCGATGTTGGTCGAGCCATTCCTAGCGCCCTTCCGTCGTATCATCCCGCCTATCGGGGGCATGCTGGATATCTCGCCGATTGTAGCCTTCCTCGTCTTGAACTTGGCTCAATCGGGTATCCGAGCAATCTTTTTAGTATGAGCGTATATGATCATTATCGTGGAAGCGAGCGGGAATTCGTCGACTCAGTCTTGAACTGGATCGATCATGTGGAAGCGACCTATACGTTCAAATTAACGGATTTCCTAGATCCACGTGAACAACAAATCACACAAGAACTCGTCGGTTCGAAATGCGCCCTCTTTTTTGAGGGCGGTTTCGAAGGCGCTGAACGTAAACGGGCAATCCTCGCACCAGATTATTATGAATACAACGCGGATGACTTTGACATTTCCATCTATCGCATTCATTATCCTACTAAATTCGTTGAACTTTCTCATCGTCAAGTCACCGGTACATTATTGAACGTCGGATTGAAACGAGCCAAATTCGGCGACGTCATCATTCAGGATCAAGTACAGTTTGCCGTCGCGGACGAAGTCGCGACCTATATCGAAGCAAACGTCGAACGAGCAGGGAAGACGAAGATTCGTCTTTCGCGCGTAGACGCAGAAGATCGCTTGAAAGTGAAGGATCAAGAGTGGGAAGAGACACTTGGGTTTGTCAGCTCACTTCGGTTCGATACGGTCGTGAGTGAAATTCTAGGCTTCTCACGTCAAAAAGCACAGGCGCTCATTAAACAGGGTGAGAGTAAAGTGAATTATAAAGTAGTGGATGATTCGAGCTTCATGCTAGAAGAAGGCGACTTACTTTCCTTGCGTGGAACAGGACGCGTCAAGTTGATTGCAATCCTCGGATCAACGAAACGTGATCGAATCAAACTACAATACGGTATTTTAAAAGGATAAGATAAATGCGGAGGAGGAATTCATCATGCCATTAACGCCACTCGATATTCATAATAAGGAGTTCACACGAAAGTTTCGCGGCTATGACGAAGATGAAGTGAACGAATTCCTAGATCAAGTCATCAAGGATTTTGAATTGTTGTTACGTGAGAACCGTCAACAACAAGAAGTCATCCAAAACATGCAAGCGCGTGTCGACTACTTCAGTTCGATGGAAGAAACGTTGAATAAATCGATCATCGTTGCACAGGAAGCGGCTGAAGAAGTCAAAGCCAATGCTTCAAAAGAAGCGAGCTTGATCCTAAAGCAAGCAGAACGTGAAGCAGAGCAGTTGCAAGATGCGGCGCAACGCCGGGCACAACGGACAGACTTCGAAGTCGAGCAAATGCGCAAAAAAATCGAACTCTATCGTAATCGATTCAAAGTATTGATCGATGCGCAGATGGAATTATTGACGAGCCATGACTGGGATGCGTTTGATTTCTCTTCTCGTGGAGCGCTTGACGATGTTCCAGCAGTTGCGTATAATGACGACGATGTCGTATAAATAAAATCAATGACAAGGACACGTCGTATCTTGGACGGTTGACAGCGAATCGGGGGAATGGTGGAAGCCCGAGCAACGAAAAAGATGGGGTATCCCCTTGGAGTGCATGACTGAACGTTCGCTGAACAGTAAGTCATGCCGGCTCACTCCCGTTATCGAGTTCTTAAGCGGTCCTGCGTCGTCAAACTGGCGAGCGGGATTAGTAGGGTGGTACCGCGAGTTCAGCCAAGCTCGTCCCTATCTCAGGGATGAGCTTGGCTTTTTTTGTACTTTTAAAGCGAAAGGTGAGAGATGGTCAGATGGATTACAAAGAAACCTTATTGATGATGAAAACGGAGTTTTTAATGCGAGGCAACTTGCCAAAACGTGAACCAGATATGCAAGCACGATGGGAAGAGATGAATCTCTACGCTGCGGTCCAGGAAAAGAACGCTGGAAAGCCGACGTTCATCCTCCACGATGGTCCTCCATATGCGAATGGTGACATCCACATGGGTCACGGATTAAACAAAGTCTTAAAAGACATCATCGTCCGCTACAAATCGATGAACGGCTTCCAGTCTCCGTACGTGCCTGGTTGGGACACACACGGATTACCGATTGAAACAGCACTTCAAAAAGCCGGTGTTGATCGTAAATCGATGACGGTCGCAGAATTCCGTGAATTATGTGCGAAATATGCGCTCGAACAAGTCGATCACCAACGCGAACAATTCAAACGCCTCGGCGTTCTCGGTGACTATGACAACCCATACATCACCCTGCAACCAGAATTTGAAGCAGCTCAAATTCGTTTATTCGGGGATATGGCGAACAAAGGCTATATCTACAAAGGGAAGAAACCGGTCTATTGGTCACCGTCTTCTGAATCAGCACTCGCTGAAGCAGAAATCGAATATCAAGATAAACGGTCAGCTGCCATCTATGTCGCGTTCCAAGTCATGGACGGGAAAAACATCTTAGAGCCGACGGATCATTTCGTCATCTGGACGACGACACCATGGACGATTCCAGCGAACCTCGGAATCTCTGTCAGTGCGGAACTGACATATGCGCGGATCGAGTATCAAGGAAAAGGCTATATCGTAGCGGAAACACTCGTTCCTGAAGTCATCGAAGCACTCGGATGGGAAGACGCAACAGTCGGACGTATCTTTAATGGTGCGGACTTCGAATACATGAAAGCAAAACATCCATTGTACGACCGTGAATCACTCGTCATGCTTGGCGATCACGTTACAGCGGAAGCGACAGGTGTCGTGCATACGGCTCCAGGTCACGGGGAAGATGACTTCCGTATCGGTCAAGCGTACGGTCTTGACGTTCTTTGCCCAGTCGACGATAAAGGGGTCATGACAGCAGAAGCGCCTGGATTCGAAGGCATGTTCTATGAGGAAGCGAACAAAGAAATCGGTCTTGCACTCGAAGAAGCAGGCGCTCTCTTAAAACTGTCGTTCATCAAACACTCGTATCCACACGACTGGCGGACGAAAAAACCGGTCATCTTCCGGGCAACGCCACAGTGGTTCGCTTCAATCAAAGACTTCCGTGCGGAAATCCTTGATGAGATCAAAGGTGTCCAGTGGGTACCAGAGTGGGGCGAAACACGTCTCCACAACATGTTCAAAGACCGCGGCGACTGGGTCATCTCACGTCAACGTGCTTGGGGCGTTCCGCTTCCAATCTTCTATGCTGAAGATGGAACGGAAATCGTCACACCAGAAACGATTGATCATATCGCGAATTTATTTGCAGCTCACGGATCAAATGTCTGGTATGAGCGCGAAGCAGTCGACTTGCTTCCTGAAGGATTCACACATCCAGCAAGCCCGAACGGTATCTTCAAAAAGGAAACGGACATCATGGATGTCTGGTTCGATTCTGGTTCATCACATGCCGGTGTCCTTGCGACACGTCCTGAATTGACACGTCCAGCGGATCTCTATCTTGAAGGATCTGACCAATATCGTGGTTGGTTCAACTCGTCGCTATCGACAGCCGTCGCAACGACAGGAAAAGCACCATACAAAGCGGTCGTCAGTCACGGATTCGTTCTGGATGGTCAAGGTCGCAAGATGTCGAAATCGATCGGTAACACGATTGCTCCGATTCAAGTCATGCAGCAATTCGGAGCAGAGATCCTTCGCTTGTGGGTCGCATCTGTCGATTATCAAGCTGATGTCCGGGCATCGATGGATAACTTCAAACAAGTCTCAGAGTCATACCGGAAAATCCGCAACACGGTTCGTTTCCTCCTCGGAAACTTGGATCAATTCGATCCTGCGACGCACCGCGTCGCATTTGAAGACTTACCAGAGTCAGACCGTTTCATGCGGACGAAACTGGACCAACTTGTTGGAAAAGTAAAAGCGGCTTATGATGCGTACGACTTCATGTCGGTCTATCAATTGCTCCACAACTTCTGTGTCCTTGATTTGTCGTCGTTCTACCTCGATTACACGAAAGATATCCTGTATATCGAAAAAGCAGACGCGACATCGCGTCGTGCGGTTCAGACGGTCATGTATGATACAGTCGTTGCTTTGTTGCAATTGATGGCACCGGTCTTGCCACACACAGCAGACGAAGCATGGGAATTCGTACCAGCTGTTGAGACGAAGAGTATCTTCTTGACAGACCTTCCGGAAACGGTCGAAGTCTCAGAAGAAGGACTTGCCCTCATCGAGAAATGGAACGCGTTCCTGACGTTCCGCGATGATGTCTTAAAAGCACTCGAGGAAGCGCGCGTTGAGAAACTCGTCGGTAAGACACTCGAAGCGAAACTCTTGCTTGCACCGAAGGAAGAGACGAAAGCCTTGCTCGGAACAATCGATCATCTTGAGCAATTACTCCAAGTCTCACAACTCGAATTCGTGGAAACAGCGGATAAGATGTATGAGACGACTGGCATCACGGTTCAAAAAGCTGACGGTGAAAAATGTGAACGTTGTTGGACATATTCGACGGAACTCGGACAAGATCCGGCTCATCCGACGCTTTGCCCACGTTGTACTGAAGTCGTCAATTCTTTATAATGATACAAAGGGAGGGGCGACTGCGACTTCGCAGGACGTCCCTCATTATTTTTGGATGCGGAGGACAATAGGATGTGGCTTTACTTAGGGATTGCTGCTTTACTCGTTGGAATCGACCAGTTGACGAAATGGATCGTCGTTCAAAACATGACGATTGGTCAAGCGATCACGGTCATTCCGGATTTCTTTTATCTCAACTCGTATCGGAATCGTGGCGCCGCGTGGGGAATGCTCGAAGGTAAATTCGGCTTTTTCTTCATCGTTACGGTCGTCGTCGTCATTGGATTGATTTACTTCCTCTACAAGGAAGGCACGAAAAATAAGGTATTTGCTTGGAGCATCGCGTTATTGCTCAGTGGTGCGATCGGAAATTTCATTGATCGAATGGCACGAGGAGAAGTCGTTGATTTCTTCCACTTCTTCCCGTTCGGCTATAATTTTCCGATCTTTAATGTCGCAGACGTCTGTTTGACGTTTGGTGTCATCACGATGTTGATCAGCGTCATGTTCGAAGAACGGTTGACTAAGAAAGGAACGATGGATAAATGAATGAAGTAGAAACATGGTCCGTACAAGCGGATGGAGCGACAGGGCGCATTGATAAATGGCTCGCAGAACAAAACGATTGGTCGCGTTCGCAAGTACAGGAATGGTTGAAAGCGGGACGTGTCGAAGTCGATGGTCGTGTCGTCAAACCGAACTATAAATTATCGGGAACGGAATCGATTGTCGTTCATATCCCGGAAGCGGTGGAGCTCGAGATCTTACCGGAAGACATCCCACTTGAAGTCGTGTATGAGGACTCGGACGTCATCGTCGTCAACAAACCAAAAGGGATGGTCGTCCACCCGGCGGCAGGTCATGTCTCAGGAACGCTCGTCAACGCCTTATTACACCACTGTCAAGATCTCTCAGGCATCAATGGCGTCAAACGTCCAGGAATCGTTCACCGGATCGATAAGGATACGTCAGGTCTGTTGATGGTCGCTAAGAACGACTTAGCGCATGAGTCACTGGCGCATCAATTGAAAGAGAAGACGACGGAACGTCTCTACATCGCGCTCGTGCACGGTGAAATCCCGCACGAACTCGGAACGATCGAAGCCCCAATCGGACGCGATAAGAACGACCGTCAACGAATGACGGTAACGGATAAGAATTCAAAGTCTGCCGTGACCCATTTCCGTGTTCTCGATCGGTACGAAGGCTTTACGGTCGTTGAATGTAAACTTGAAACAGGACGGACGCACCAAATCCGTGTCCATATGCGTTATATCGGTTTCCCGCTTGCGGGTGACCCGAAATATGGTCCACGTAAGACGATGAAAATGAACGGTCAAGCCTTGCATGCTGCGGTTCTCGGTTTCGAACATCCACGCACAGGTGAGTGGATGCGCTTTGAAGCACCGCTCCCAGAAGAGATGACATTTGAAATCGGTCAATTGAAAAAACTTGAATTAGAGTCTTGACGTTTTTCTAATAAAACGGTAGAGTATCACCTAGAGCGCGATGCGAGACATCCTCTACTGACACTTCGGTCGTCCGAGTGACGATCCTACCTAACTAGTATCACCTTTAATCGAGTCCGGAGAGGCTGCGAAAGGGAGAACCTACCACGATCGTGCGTAGGCATGCATACAACACGTATGCCATGATTCTGTCTTCGATGACCTTCTGCGGATTTCCGCAGAAGGTCTTTTGTATGAAAGGAGAAACCATGAAACCAGCCGTCATCTTAGATGAAGCCGCGATCGGACGTGCACTGACACGGATCGCCCATGAAATCATCGAACGTAACAAAGGAATTCATGATTTGATGATCGTCGGAATCAAGACGCGAGGCGAGACACTCGCTCGCCGACTTGCGAAGCGCATCGAACAAATCGAAGGAAAACCGGTCTTACTCGGTGTCGTCGACATCTCGATGTACCGGGATGACTTGTCGAAACGAAGTTTAGAACCAGAAATCAAAGGTTCTGATCTACCGGAAGACATCACCGGGAAAATCGTCGTCCTCGTTGACGACGTCCTCTACACAGGACGCACCGTTCGCGCCGCGATGGATGCGCTCGTCGATCACGGAAGACCGAGTATGATTCAACTTGCTGTCCTCGTCGACCGCGGACATCGGGAGTTACCGATTCGACCAGATTTCATCGGTAAGAACGTCCCGACATCCCGCGAGGAACAAGTCGTCGTCGCGCTCGCCGAAGTCGATGAAGCCGATCAAGTATTCATTAAACGCTAAAATTCAAAACCTTTAAGGTGGTCCAGAGAGACCAGAAAGGGAGTCATCCATATGGCAAAACATGCCGCAGTACTTGATGTACAAGAAGTACCTACTCACCCTCTAAACTGGCTGATGCTCAGCTTACAACACGTCTTCGCGATGTTTGGTGCGACCGTGCTCGTCCCGCTCTTAACGGGACTCAACACATCGGTCGCGCTCGTCGCAAGCGGAGTCGGCACACTGATTTTCCTCGCCGTCACCCGCTTCAAAGTACCCACATATCTTGGTTCGAGTTTTGCCTACATCGCCCCAATCATCGCCGTCAGTGAGCGGTGGGGTGTCGAGGATGCCTTAATCGGCGGAATGGTCGCTGGACTCGTCTACGGACTCATCTCACTCCTCATCCGCTACACGGGAGCTGCTTGGTTGCTTCGCTTACTCCCGCCGGTCGTCATCGGACCGGTCATCATGGTCATCGGTCTATCGCTCGCCCCGACCGCTGTCAACATGGCGATGAACGGAGCGGATGGTAAGTACAACGGACTGTACTTCCTCGTTGCGATGGTCACACTCGGCGTCACACTCCTTGCGATGACGTACTTAAAAGGAATGTGGAGTACGATTCCGATTTTGTTCGGGATCACAGTTGGTTATCTCGTTGCGGCATCGGTCGGAATCATTGACTTCACACCACTCCAACAAGCCACGTTCTTCCACGTGCCGGACTTCACGATTCCGTTCTTGAATTACACACCATCGTGGAATACAGCCGCCTTGCTTCTGATTGTTCCTGTGACGCTCGTCACACTGACGGAGCACATCGGCGAACAAAAAGTGACATCACGGATCATCGGGCGCGAGACGCTTCTCGATCCAGGGATGCATCGGACCGTACTGGGTGACGGGATCGCGAAGACAGTCGCGTCGATGCTTGGCGGACCACCGGTTACGACGTATGGTGAGAACAACGGTGTCATGTCGATCACACGTGTCTACAGTGTCTATGTCCTCGGTGGCGCGGCGGTTCTTGCGATCAGCTTCGGATTCCTCGGATATGTCGAAGGGTTCATCAAGACGATTCCGACACCGGTCATGGGTGGAATCAGTATCCTCTTGTTCGGAGTCATCGCGTCGAATGGTCTCCGGACGCTGACGGAAAGTAAGATCGATCTTGCCGATAAACGAAATCTGACAATTACAGCCGTCATTCTCGTCACAGGTATCGGAGGCGCGGCGCTTAAAATCGGCAACTTCTCTCTCGAAGGAATGGCACTAGCGACGATTCTTGGAATCATCCTGAATCTAGTTCTTCCGAAAACGACAGAGCAGGTCGAAGAAACAACGGAAACCTCTACAACTCAATCGGTAGCTAACAACTTTTAAGACGTTCCGAGAGAACGATAAAGTGAAGGCCATGAAAAGATGCAGGGAATCACTCTGCCTTCTTTCGGCGCACCTTCACTTAGAAGGTGCGCCTTTTTCATGACCTGAAGAGGAGTGAATGATATGAAGACGATCCTAAAAACCCGGCATTTCGTCAACCTAGAAAGTTTATCCACGACAGAAATCAATTCTTTGATTGAACGCAGTCTCGCTTTTAAACGAGGCGAGCCAGCACCAGATTTTTCCGGTAAGACACTCGTCAATCTGTTCTTTGAAAACTCGACGCGGACACGCTCTTCCTTTGAGATGGCAGAGCATCGTCTGAATATGCATCTACTGCCGTTCGAAACGGCGACTTCCTCCGTGCAAAAAGGAGAAACGTTACGCGATACATGCAAGACACTCGAAGCAATCGGCGCAGATGCTTTGGTCATTCGTCACGGAGCAACCGGATATTACGAAGAACTGATGCAGACGCTCAATATTCCGATCATCAATGCGGGAGATGGGAGCGGTCAACATCCGTCTCAGTCCTTACTCGATTTGATGACGATGGTCGAAACGTATGGAACGGTCGAAGGAAAAGTCGTCGTCATCTGTGGGGACTTACAACATAGTCGCGTCGCCCGATCGAACGCTGACATCTTAAAACGACTCGGTGCCATCGTCTATGGATCAGGACCTATTGAGTGGTACGACCCTGCGATGGGCATACCGTATCTTCCGATGGATGAAGCCGTCGAGCAGTGCGACATCTTGATGTTACTGCGTGTCCAGCACGAACGGCATGACGGGACGACGCGATTTGATCCAGCAGTCTACCACACAACGCACGGATTGACAGATGAGCGGATGAACCGTCTGAAGCATTCCGCGATCGTGCTTCATCCGGCACCGGTCAATCGGGGAGTCGAGATTGCCGACGAACTGGTCGAACATCCGCGATCGCGGATTTTTGAACAGATGAAAAACGGTGTCTTTGCACGGATGGCGATTCTGGAATGGTGCTTTTCAACGAAATCAATCAAAGGAGACGATGCAGATGACAACACGAATTGAGAATGCGAGATGGTACGAGGCGGGACAAGTTCGAACGGGAGATATTCGGATTGAAGCCGGGAAAATCACGGATTTAGCAGCAACACCGCAAGCGAATGAAACGGTCATTGATGCGTCCGGCTTATTCGTCGCACCAGGATTCGTTGACATCCATGTCCACCTGCGGGAACCGGGTGGCGAACATAAGGAGACGATTGCGACCGGCACGGCAGCGGCGGCAGCGGGTGGATTCACGACGATTTGTCCGATGCCGAACACGCGCCCCGTACCAGACGATCGTCAAACACTTGATGCGTTGTTCCAAAAGATTGAAGAGACAGCGTCCGTTCGGGTTTTGCCTTACGCGGCGATTTCAAAAAATCAACTCGGACAAGAACTCGTCGCGTTCGACCAATTAACAGATGCTGTCGCCTTTACGGATGATGGTGTCGGCGTCCAGACGGCAGCAGTCATGCGGACAGCGATGCAACAGGCGGCACGGCTCGGGAAAACGATCGTTGCTCACTGCGAAGATGATTCGTTAAAAGCAGGATGTGTGCACGAGGGGAACTACAGTCGACGGGAAGGACTACAAGGTATTCCGTCGCTTGCTGAGAGTATCCACATCGCACGTGATGTTCTGATCGCAGAAGAAACCGGCTGTCATTATCACGTCTGTCATGTCTCGACGAAAGAATCGGTCCGTGTCATCCGTGACGCGAAACGAGCAGGGATTCGGGTGACGGCAGAAGTCACACCGCACCATCTGGTGTTGATCGATGAAGACATACCGAATCAGGACCCGAACTTTAAAATGAATCCTCCCTTACGAAGTGAAGCAGATCGCCAAGCATTGCTCGAGGGGTTAGCGGACGGAACGATTGATTGCATCGCGACCGATCATGCTCCCCATGCGGCAGAAGAGAAGGCACTCGGTATCGAACGCGCCCCGTTCGGCATCACAGGGTTCGAGACGGCCTTCCCACTCCTCTATACGAAGCTCGTCGCTGAAGGAGAGATGACACTTGAGACACTGATTCGGAATTTGACGGATAAGGCAGCAGCCATCTTTGAACTTCCTTACGGGAAACTCGAAGTGGGGGCGGAAGCAGATCTAGTTTTGCTTGATCTAGAAACGGAGCGTACCGTATCACCGGAACGATTCCGCTCAAAAGGCAAGAACACACCGTTCGCAGGAGAACGGTTAAAAGGATTCCCGGTCATGACGCTCGTCAAGGGAGAAATCGTATTCAAGGAGGACACAGCACATGCGTAAACGGACACTGATACTAGAAGATGGGATGACGTTTGAAGGAACGGCGTTTGGATCAGATACGACAACAACAGGAGAGGTCGTCTTCCAGACCGGAATGACAGGATATCAGGAAATGTTATCGGATCCATCTTACTGCGATCAGATGATCGTGTTGACGAACCCGTTGATCGGAAACTACGGGATTAACCGAGAAGATTATGAGACGACGCGTCCGCTCGCTAAAGCACTGATCGTACGTGAACATTGTCAGACGCCGTCGAATTTCCGAAGTGAGATGTCGCTCGATGCAGCACTTCAAGATCTTGATATTCCAGGATTAAGTGGAATCGATACGCGTCAACTGACACGGCATATCCGTTCGAAAGGTGTCATGCGTGGACGACTCGTTGACGGTGAGTTCGATTTAGCAGCAGAACTGGTTCATCTTCAAAATGCACCTATCGAGACGGATCAAGTCAAGCGGGCTTCAACGGAACGAGCGTACATCATTCCGGGTGCTGGACCGCGGATCGTTCTCGTCGATTTCGGTGCGAAGCTCGGAATCGTCCGCGAACTCGTCAAACGCGGCTGTGAAGTCGTCGTCGTGCCCTACGACGTCAGTGCAACGGAAGTCTTACGCTATCGTCCGGACGGTGTAATGCTATCGAACGGACCAGGGAATCCAAAGGATGTCCCGACAGCGATTCCGATGATTCAAGAATTGACGGGAAAAGTCGTCATCTTCGGCATCTGTCTCGGTCATCAGTTGATTGCACTAGCGCACGGGGCGGATACGTTCAAGCTCCCATTCGGTCACCGAGGGGCGAATCATCCAGTCCAAGATATCCGGACTGGTCGCGTCGATATCACGTCGCAAAACCACGGGTATGCCGTTGACGAACAGTCATTACGCGATACCGTGCTTGAAGTGACGCATCTTGCGATTAACGACGGAACGGTCGAAGGAATCCGTCATACGACAGCAGCGGTCTTCTCCGTCCAGTACCATCCGGAAGCATCACCTGGTCCGATGGATGCGAACGGTCTATTCCAACAGTTTTTAGAAGAAATCACGAAACAACAGGAGGTCTCTCATGCCTAAACGTCAAGATATCCAGAAAATTCTCGTTATCGGGTCCGGTCCTATCGTGATCGGACAAGCAGCTGAATTCGACTACGCTGGAACACAAGCGTGTCAAGCCTTGAAGGAAGAAGGATATGAAGTCATCCTCGTCAACTCGAACCCAGCAACGATCATGACGGATCCAACGGTCGCTGATCGTGTCTACATCGAGCCCCTCCAAGCAGAGTTCGTCTCACGGATCATCCGCAAGGAACGTCCGGATGCTTTGCTTGCGACACTCGGAGGTCAAACGGGTCTGAACTTGGCTGTCGAACTGGATCGTCTCGGTGTCCTTGCTGAGTATGGTGTCGAGTTACTCGGTACGAAATTGTCAGCAATCGAAGAGGCAGAAGATCGTGATTTGTTCCGTCAACTGATGTTTAAACGCGGGCATGGTGTGCCGGACAGTGAAATCGTGCATACGCTCGAAGAGGCACAACAATTCCGGCAACAGATCGGTCTACCGATCATCATCCGTCCGGCGTATACGCTTGGGGGAACGGGCGGCGGAATCGCCAACACACCAGAAGAGTTCACGCGAATCGTCGAAGGGGGACTCAAGGCAAGTCCGGCAACACAGGTACTTCTTGAAAAATCAATTGCCGGGATGAAGGAAGTCGAGTTCGAAGTCATGCGCGATGCGACGAATCAGGCGATCATCGTCTGTGCGATGGAAAACTTCGATCCCGTCGGCGTTCATACCGGAGACTCGATCGTCTTCGCTCCGACGCAAACGCTATCGGATCGCGATTATCAATTGTTGCGAAACGTCTCGCTCGATATCATTCGTGCACTTGGAATCGAGGGCGGATGTAACATCCAGTTCGCACTGGATCCGACGAGCTTCGACTACTATGTCATCGAAGTCAACCCACGTGTCTCACGCTCGTCTGCACTCGCGTCAAAAGCAACGGGTTACCCAATCGCAAAACTGGCTGCGAAAATTGCCGTCGGGTATGCCTTGTCCGAATTAAAGAACCCGATCACCGAGACAAGTTTTGCTTCGTTCGAACCGGCACTCGATTACGTCGTCGCCAAGATTCCGCGCTGGCCGTTCGATAAATTCGAAACGGCGGACCGGACACTCGGCACACAGATGAAAGCAACTGGTGAGGTCATGGCAATGGGACGGACGATGGAAGAGGCATTACTGAAAGCGGTCCGTTCGCTTGAAATCGGTACAGCGGATCTGTATATGCCACGCTTCATCGAAATGGCAGATGATGCGTTACAACAAGCGATTCGCCAAGCGACGGACGATCGACTCTTCGCCTTGTACGCGGGCTTCGTCCGCGGTTACAGCGTCGAACAGATTCATGACTGGACAGCGATTGATCGCCTGTTCCTTGAAAAGTTGCACCATATTTGGCAGCTCGAGCAATCAGTCGCAACTGGTTTGACACCTGAGCTACTCCTGCATGTGAAGCGATATGGATTCAGTGACCCGATGCTCGCTCGGATCACCGGACAAACGGAAACGGAGATTCGCCGGATGCGTGAAGCACAAGCGATTCACCCGGTCTATAAGATGGTCGATACGTGTGCGGCAGAGTTCGCGTCCGACACGCCATACTATTACGGAACATACGAACGCGAAAATGAAGCAATCGCGACGAACCGTTCTTCGATTCTCGTCCTAGGATCGGGACCGATCCGGATTGGTCAAGGAGTCGAGTTCGATTACGCGACAGTCCATTCGATTCAAGCGATTCGACAAGCCGGCTACGAAGCAATCATCGTCAACAACAATCCAGAAACGGTGTCGACCGACTTCTCGATTTCCGATCGGCTCTACTTTGAACCACTGACGACGGAGGATGTACTGGAAGTCATCCGAAACGAACGTCCACTCGGTGTCATCGTCCAGTTCGGTGGACAGACAGCGATCAACTTAGCCGAGTCATTAGCAGCAGAAGGTGTAAAAATCCTCGGGACATCGCTTGAGGATCTCGACCGGGCTGAGGACCGGAAACAGTTCGAAGCAGCATTGACGGCGCTCGACATTCCACAGCCACCAGGTAAAACGGCCGTGACAGTCGAAGAAGCGGTCACGGCAGCAGCGTCACTCGGTTACCCGGTTCTCGTTCGTCCATCGTACGTCCTCGGCGGTCGGGCAATGGAAATCGTCTATGCTCAAGAAGAACTGGAACATTATATGAAACACGCGGTCATCGCCTCACCGGAACGACCGGTCCTCGTTGACCGCTATCTGACAGGAATCGAACTCGAGGTCGACGCAATCTGCGACGGAACGGATGTCGTCATTCCAGGCATCATGGAGCACATCGAACGTGCCGGTGTTCACTCGGGTGACTCGATTGGTGTCTATCCGCCACAACGTGTCTCCCAAGACATCAAGGACCGGATCGTCGACTACACGACACGGATTGCGAAAGCATTCGGCATCAAAGGCTTACTCAACATCCAGTTCGTCTACGCGGACGGCGCTCTCTATGTCCTTGAAGTCAATCCGCGTGCTAGCCGGACGGTGCCATTCATCTCGAAAGTGACGGGACTTCCGGTCGCGCGTCTCGCAACGGACATCATTCTCGGTGAGACACTCGCTTCTTATGGATTAACAAGTGGTGTCCTACCGGAAGAACCACTCGTCTCGGTCAAAGTACCGGTCTTCTCATTTGCGAAGCTTAAAGAAGTTGATCCGACACTCGGACCGGAAATGAAATCAACCGGTGAAGTCATCGGAACGGACCGGACGCTCGAAAAAGCGCTCTATAAAGGGTTGCTCGCATCAGGGATGGCGATTCCAGAGCACGGTCGTGTCCTCTTGACAGTCGCAGATCCAGATAAAGCAGAAATGACGGATCTCGCACGACGCTTTGCCTCACTTGGATTCACGTTACTTGCAACGGAAGGAACGGCAGCGTACTTGACGGAGCAAGGATTACCGGTCCAGACGGTCGGCAAAATCGACTCGTCTTCCGAATCGATGCTCGACGTGATTGAAAAAGGGGAAATCGAATACGTCATCAATACGATGAGTCGGGACTCGCAAGTCACGAAAGATGGCTTCATCATTCGCCGGGCAGCAGCCGAGAATCAAGTCGTCTGTCTGACATCACTCGATACGGCGGAAGCAATTCTACGTGTCATCGAAAGTCGCTCATTTGAAGCCAGTGCGATCCAAGCCTTCACACATGAAAAGAAAGTGGTGATCCAATGAAGCAACTCTTGACGGTCGTTTCTCGACGAACGGTAGCTCAAGGTGCGACAGAACTCGTCTGTCGCCTTGAGCAACCTCAGGTCATCGCGCCAGGGCGATTCATGCATCTTCGCGTCGGGCCACTCTTACGCCGACCGATCTCGATTGCCCGGGTCGACCATGATTTGATCACGTTTCTCTTTAAAGAAATCGGACAAGGAACAGCAGAACTGGCTTCTTTGCGTCCGGATGATACGATCGATGCCCTCGGACCGCTTGGAAACGGGTTTCCGATTGCTGCTATCCATCCAACTCAACGCGTCGTCCTCGTTGGTGGGGGGATCGGTGTACCACCGCTGTATGAGACGATGCGCCAACTTGTCGCCCGGGGTGTGACATGTGAAGCGATTCTAGGATTCGATACTGCAACAAGTGTTTTTTACGAAGCGGAATTCCAAGCGCTCGGTAAGACGACGGTCACGACCGTCGATGGGACGCATGGTATAGCAGGATTCGTCACGGCTGCCTTACATCCGGAAAGCTACGATGTCCTACTCGCCTGCGGACCGGAACCGATGCTGAAGTCACTACAGCAACAACCGATTGAACATAAGTATCTGTCGATCGAAAACCGAATGGGGTGCGGGATCGGAGCATGCTTTGCCTGTGTCTGTCAAACACCGACGGGCGGGTACGTCAAGACGTGTTCCGATGGTCCAGTCTTTCGGGCAGAGGAGGTCGTACTATGACGGAACGATTGCGTGTCGAGTTGCCGGGACTCTCTTTAAAAAATCCGATCATGCCGGCATCCGGATGTTTTGGGTTCGGTGAGGAATATGCGAAGTTGTATGATTTATCAGAGCTTGGGGCGATCATGATTAAAGCAGCGACGGGTGAAGAACGCTACGGAAACCCGACGCCGCGTGTCGCAGAGAGTGGGATGGGGATGTTGAATGCAATCGGTCTCCAAAACCCGGGTGTCGATGGCATCCTAACGAATAAGATGCCTTTCCTCGAGACGTTCGATACGGCGATCATCGCCAATGTCGCGGGTTCGACACCGGAAGAATATGAGCTCGTCGCAGAGAAAATGAGTCAGCATCCTGGCATTCATGCACTGGAATTAAATATTTCTTGTCCGAACGTCAAATCGGGTGGAATTCAATTCGGAACGGATCCGTCGCTTGCTGCTGAATTGACACGACGTGTCAAACGGGTTTCGACTAAACCAGTCTACGTCAAACTATCACCGAATGTCACCTCGATCGTTGAGATGGCACGTGCCGTCGAAGCAGCTGGTGCAGATGGTCTGACGATGATCAATACACTCGTTGGGATGCGAATCGATGTCCGGACGGGGCAGCCGATCCTTGCCAATCGGATTGGTGGATTATCCGGTCCATCGATCAAACCGGTTGCGATTCGGATGATTCATGATGTCGCGCAAGCCGTTTCGATCCCGATCATTGGCATGGGTGGCGTGATGGAGGTCGATGATGTCCTCGAAATGATTTACGCTGGAGCTTCGGCTGTTGCCGTCGGTACCGCAAACTTCGTCAATCCATACATCTGTCAAGAATTGATTCAGCAGTTACCGGAACGCATGGACGAACTTGGTATTGATCATATTTTAGACATCAGGGGGAAAGCATATGAATCAACTTTACATCGCGCTTGATTTTCCGACCGAAGCAGAAGTCTTTTCGTTTCTCGAACGGTTCGAAGCGACACGACCAGCTGTGAAAGTCGGGATGGAATTGTTTTATGCAGCAGGCGGAACCTTCGTCCGAAAACTCGTCGAGCGCGGACATGCGGTGTTCCTCGATGTCAAAGTCCACGACATTCCAGAAACGGCACGTCGGACGATGCGTATCATCGGACAATTAGACGTCGAACTGACGAACGTCCATGTTGCTGGTGGGAAAGAGATGATGATCGCAGCCCGAGAAGGACTGCGTGAGACGAACGCTGAGACACAACTGATTGGCGTGACTCAGTTGACATCGACGGATGAAGCGATGTTACGCGATTTAAAGATTGAAGGAGTGATGCCGGCAGTCGTTCGTGAATATGCGCAACTCGCAGAAGCAGCAGGACTAGATGGTATCGTCTGTTCAGCACTCGATCTTCCGGAACTAGTTTCAGCTTGTCGGACAGATTTTCGATTCGTCACACCCGGCATTCGTCCGACGAACAGTCAAGCGGATGATCAAAAGCGGGTCGCGACCGTTCTTGACGCTCGTCAAAATGGAGCGACGGATTTAGTGATCGGTCGTCCGATTACGCGTGCAGAACATCCAGAACAGGTCTATCTGATGTTACTTGAACAATGGAAGGGGCAATTCTCATGTTAAATCCAATCGCTAGTGCGTTACTCCGTATTGAAGCCGTCACCTTATCGCCAAACGATCCATACACATGGGCAAGTGGACTTCGTTCACCGATTTATTGTGATAATCGTTTGACGCTCTCGTACCCAGAAGTTCGTTCCTTGATTGCAGATGCACTCGCTGAGAAAGTGAAGGGACTTGCAGTCGATGTGATTGCTGGAACTGCGACGGCAGGTATTCCACACGCAGCATTCGTCGCGGAACGACTAGGATTACCGATGGTCTACGTACGTAGTGGCAACAAGAAACACGGTAAAGGGAATCAAATCGAAGGTGTCATTCAACCTGGACAACGTGTCGTCGTCATCGAAGACTTATTATCGACGGGGATGTCTGCAATCGAAGCGGCGCAAGCTCTGCAAGCGAAGGGAGCAAATGTCATTCGCATTCAAGCGATCTTCTCGTACGGGATGGAGCGCTTGTCAAACAATCTCCGCGACGCAAAGATCGAAGCGGATGCATTACTGACGTTCGAAGCGTTACTCGAAACCGCACAACAACAAGGTGATATTACTATAGAAGAGCAAAAACAGTTGGCGGATTGGTCGAAAGATCCAGTCGCTTGGAGCGAACGTTTTACAGCGAATGTCTAAAATCGATAGATTCCGTCGGACGACCTACGATTTCTAGTGAATGTTTTGGTACACTAGAAAAATAAAGGAGGTCGTCGACTATGGTGACGCATTATCGTGATTATGAACAGTTCAAAAAGGTCGTCCTCCCGTTTTTGCTTGAACGTCCGGATACCCATCAGTTGATTCTTGGCATATTAGAACGTGGGGATGAACCGCTCTTGATGGCAACGGCACAAGAAGACGATCATCGTCTCGTCATATTGCAAACGATACCGGAGCAAGCCATCGTCGCAGGTGATGTGTTCTCGCAAGAAGGAATCCGAAAGCTCGCGCGAATTCTTGATAGTCCAGGATTCGTCGGAGAACAGGCCATCTTAGCGCCGCTTTTACTCCCACATTCCATGTATGAGGTACATATGGAACAAGGGATGTATGCACTGACAGAGGTCGAGATGCCGCTTGTTCCGGAAAACGTCGTCTTCCGACCGATTTCGGACGATGAAAGACAACAAGCCTTAGCATTTGCGTCCGGATTTTTACATGAAGTTGAAACGCGACCTTCTGAGCGACAGCTTACTCAACTCCATCAGTCGATGACGCGCCACATCCAGCAAGGAAGCTTGTTCGGACTGTTTCGTGGAGATATGCTTGTCGCGATGGCGGCAGCAACGCGTCCGACGCAAACTGGGATTACGATTTCTTACGTCTATACGCCGAAAGAACTGCGTGGAAATGGGTATGCCTCTTATCTCGTCGCCAAACTATCTGAACATCTACTAAAGTCTTATCCGGTCGTGACGCTCTACACCGATTGGTCGAACCAGACAGCGAATAAGATCTATCAGCATGTCGGTTTCGAGTTAGTCGGGCGATCCTTACATATCAAGAAACAAGAGCGCTATCGATGAATATCGAGCCACTTGTTTCTTGGACATGTCTAGACATTGATATGTACAACAACAGCCGATCATCCTGTTATCTAAGGACGATCGGCTGTTTCATGTCAAACTGAGAAATCAATTGAATGTAGCGATGATTTTACCACGGACATGGCGTTCAGATAGACGTTGCAATCCTTTGACGATGTCCGCTGCTGGAATCTCTTCTGTGACGAGTGGATCTAGTTCTTTTGCTGCGACGAGTTTTAATAACTCGCTTGCCATATGACCGAGGTTTCGGATGGCACGGTCATCTTCGCTTGCATAAGCAGCCGCGAGTGCTACTTCATGGATCGAAGGGGAGAGCGTGAACGGCTTGACGACCGACTGATCGGGACCACCGGCGATGAAGGCAAGTTGCCCCGAGAAGGCAAGACGTCCGAGATCCGCTGTTGCTTCATCTCGACCGACCGTATTAAAAATCAAGTCAGCGCCGCGACCATTCGTCCAATCGCGGATGACATCCGTGACATTTTCTTTTTTGTAGTCGATTGCAAGATCGGCACCGAGTCGCTTGACCCACTCGTGGTTTTCCGTCGAAGCAGTCGTTGCGACTGAAAGACCCAGGCGTTTTGCGAGTTGAATGCCGATGCCACCAACACCACCTGCACCAGCATGAATGAGGATCGTCTCTTTTCCTGTCGTGTTCATCTTCTGAATGATGGCTTCATAGGCCGTCATGCCTGCGCAAAGAATCGCAGCGGCTTCAGCGAATGAGATGTCTTCCGGAATCAGGGCGAGGGCACGTGTATCGACGAGTGCATATTCAGCAAAAGCACCATCGCGTTGCAGGTTCGTATGAATCGCTACGCGATCGCCGATTTTCACTTCTGCGCCGGGTCCGATTTGTTCGACGACACCAGCTAGATCGACGCCTGGAATATGCGGGAACGTCCAAGCTGGATTGTTAGTCGCCTTATAGTCGACGGGATTCAGTGCGACGGTCTTGACGCGAATCAAAGCTTGACCTTCTCCTGGCGTCGGCGTCTCGACCTCTTCAAATGTCCATTGATCAATGGCTGTACCTGAGTGATTTAACCATGCTTTCATGTTTAATACGCTCCTTCCGAATACGTGAGTTCATACGAGTGAGAGTAGATTTCGACGAGGTTACCGAATGGATCCTCACAGTAGACCATTCGATACGGCTTGTCTCCCGGATAGTATTCGCGGATTGGCATCCGTTGTTTGCCACCATGGGCAACGATTTTTTCGACGAGTCCTTCGACGTCTGGATCTTGAATCGCATAATGGAAGATGCCTGTTTTCCAGAATTCGAAGTTGTTTTCGGGTTGTTCATTGTTCGGGAATTCGAACAACTCGATTCCGATGCGGTCACCTGTCGCCATGTGAGCAATCCGGAACTTGTTCCACCCTGCACCAAAGACATCCGTACACATGACACCGATGGCAGAATCATCTTCGAGGACATCAGACGGTTCCATGATGATATACCAGCCCATCACCTCTTGATAAAAACGGACGGCTTCGTCGAGATTCGGCACGGAAAGACCGATGTGCGAAAAATTACGTGGATACGTCATGCTTAACACTCCTTTTGCAAAATGATTTACGCATACTCTAACTTACGCTACACTCGATTGCATAGTACGCACTTTGAAGTAACTACTCTGGAGGAGAGAACAACATGTCGACAGAACAATTTCCGGTCAATCGGGCGCTCGCCATCATCGGCGGAAAATGGCGTCCACAATTATATTGCACGTTAGAGAACGGTCCGAAACGTTTTTTAGAGTTACAACGTGCCATTCCCGGGATTTCTCGGAAAGTCTTGACCGATCAGTTAAAAGAACTTGAACGACTCGGAATGATCGAGCGGATTGAGTATGATGAAGCCGTCTTACACGTCGAATACAAATTGACAGAGGCGGCATTTACACTGCAACCGGCCATGAAAGGTTTATGCGCGTGGGGGGAAGGGAATCAATTATCCGAATCCTAAACGAGAGGCAGTGACACTCATGAAATTGACTTATCACGGACAATCGACAGTAACAATCGAGACGAACGGGCATCATCTCGTCATCGATCCATTCTTTAGCGGTAACGAAAAAGCGACGACGAATCCCGATGACGTCAAAGCGGATTTCATCCTTTTGACGCATGCGCATGCCGATCATATGCTTGATGCAGAGCGAATCGCGAAAGCGACGGGAGCTACAATCATTGCTACTCATGAACTGGCGACGTATCTGAGTTTCAAAGGGCTCAACGTTCACCCGATGAACCTCGGCGGACAGTTTGAGTTTCCGTTTGGTAAAGTGAAGATGACACAGGCATTCCATTCATCAAGTATCATCGATGAGGAAAAACAGACAATTACGTACATGGGGATGCCGGCTGGATTCTTGCTGACGATCGAAGGAAAGGAAATCTATCATGCAGGTGATACGGCACTGTTCGGGGATTTAGCTCTTTATGGTGCCCATCACGAAATCGATTTAGCTTTCTTACCGATTGGTGATAACTTCACGATGGGTCCGGACGACGCGTTGATTGCTGCAGATATGTTGCAAGCGAAAGCCGTCGTACCAATCCACTACGATACATTTGATTTAATCAAACAAGATGCGAACGCCTTCTGTGAAAAGATTGAAGCGCAAGGTCAAACGGGCCATCCACTCGCGATTGGCGAGTCACTCGAATTATAATCCGTTCTTAAGCAAAGGAGAGGAACCGTCATGGTTCCTCTCCTTTTTGTCGCCGTTTTTCTGACTTCCTTCCTTCTTCCGCCCGATGGCGAAACGGTGAACTTCTTCTATGATAAGAAAGGGGCTGTTGACAGCCGATTCGGATATTCGGAATAATGGAAGACATGAGATGGAGGGGCTGACATGGAAGAACATAATAGTAGGAGTGTGCGAAAACGAAAACAATCGTCGTTCACACGCTTAAAAAATAAACAAAAACAAAAGATGGATGCACGATTGAACCGGATTGGAGAAAAAGGACCAGTGAAACGGCCAATCTACTTATACGGTGGTGTCATTCTCGGACTTGTCGTCATCTATTCGATCACATTGCTCGTCTCAACGGAATTGTTATCGCGCGGCGAGTCATTTAAGACGACGAATCGCTATAAATCTCTCGCCATCGAGGCGCCGCACGCAACGGTACAATTCGTTCGAAGCACAGACGGAAACGTCCAAATCAAACTCGTCGATAGTGCGTCGAGTGGGAAGCGACTGAAAATCAGTACATCGACGAATACGGTGACGGTGACAGGACGAGATGGTTGGCTGTCTCGACTTGGCAATCGTCCGAGCGAGAAAACAGCAGACTATACGATTCAAGTAGGATTACCAAGTTATATGAACCGTGTTGATGTCGATGCCGGTACACTGAAAGGGATGGGCATCTACGCAAAAACGATCGAGATGGATGGAGAAGCGATGAGTCTCGATAAAGTGAAAGGTGATGAGATTACACTGAATGCAACACGTGCGATTTCCGTCAAGGAAATGGACGCCGTACATGCGCAGGTGACAGGCGAGAGTGTCTCGCTGGCAGACTATATGGCGAAGTTGAGTCTTGACGTCACGACGATTGACGGCGCGACGAAATTGAAGCCAGATAAATCAGCCGGTACGATTACGATCGACACGGGAGGCGATATTAAAGCCTCTGATCGATATACGAAACAAAAGAATAAGGATGAGACGATTTATGAACTGTCGAAACAAGAAAAACCGGAAGTGACAGTCAATAGTGAAGTCGGGCAGGTGACGCTCGAGTGAAATTAAAGTTTCGGATTGGACTTCGAACGATTAAGACTGGCATCGCGGTAGCTCTTGCACTCAGCATCTCTTGGTATGTATTTGATATTTATTCAGGAATGGGGGCTGTCGCAGCCATCGTTGCGATGCAACCGACAATCCATCGTTCATTTAAAATCGTCTTCAATCGAATTTTCGGAACGGTACTCGGACTAATGTGTGGACTCGCCATCGTTGCGACACTTGGTGCCAATCCGCTGACGATCGGACTCGCCGTCGTCGTCTCACTCGTCCTCAATTCGATGATTGGACGAACGGATATGTCGACGTTCGCTGCCTTTGCGATCGTCTTGATGTTCGAGAGCCCGACCGCCGACTATGTCCACTATGCCTTATCACGATCGTTGCTGACTGTCGTCGGTGTGTTATCTGCCGTTCTCGTCAACTACATCGTCTTCCCACCACATTATGAAGACCGCTTGCTATTACTCGTCAAAAAAACGACGCAACAGTTGATGGAAGATTGGCGAACCCTTGTGCAAGATGATGGACGCTTGCTTGCCGTCCGTAAACAAATCCTCAAACATGAGGAAATGATGCTGATGCTTCAAGAGGATCAAAAATATCCATTGGTGGCAAGCGGTCAAAGTGAAGCGTTCATTCGACTGAAGGAGCTTGTCGATCTTGAAGACAAGTTGCTCGTCTTGCTTGAAAGCATTGCTAGTCACCGGGATATCCCGATGACAGAAGAACAGGAAAAGACGCTCGGTCAGGAAATTGATTTCTTACTCAGCCATCATTACGATGTCATCTTCTCCCACGAACGAAAACAGGCGATGTTCTCATTCGATCAAGAATTAAGCGAAGCGAAGGATATCATCCATGGGCATTTGCTTGATTACCGGGAACAGTTAGAAAAAATGAAGTGAAGATGAAAAAGCGCTGTTTCTCCTAAGTAACATTTAGGAAAAACAGCGCTTTTTTGTGTAGCGTCATTGACGTAAGGATTGGACGACATCTGGATCAGGTGTGACGTAAAGAGTTGTTTGATCCGTGTAGATGACGAATCCGGGCTTTGCACCACTCGGTTTTTTGACATAACGTAGTTCCGTGAAGTCGACCGGGACTTGGCTCGACTCACGTGCTTTCGAGAAATAAGCCGCGACGATCGCTGCTTCCTTCAACGTCGTCTCGTCCGGTGCATCACTTTGAATGATGACGTGCGATCCCGGGATATCCTTCGTGTGTAACCACGTATCGGACCTGCGTCCGAACTTGAACGTCGCGTAATCATTTTGTTTATTGTTCTTTCCTACGAAGAATGGAAGACCAGTCGAAGAACGGTATGCTTCGAGTTGTGGGAGCTGCGGTTTCTTTTTCTTCTTTTGTCGTTCGCGCAGATAACCTTCTTCGACGAGTTCCTCGCGCATTTCCCGGATGTCTTCTGGGGATGCGACATCGAGTTGCGCAAGTAAGCCTTCGAAGTACGCAATCTCAGCTTGGTTCTTCTCGAGCTGACGCGCGACTTCGACTTTGGCGGTTTTTAATTTGTTGTACCGTTTGTAGTAGCGCTGCGCGTTCTCATTCGGTGAAAAGCGAGGATCGAGCGAAATCGTTATCTCAGCGCCGTCTGGGTCATAGTAATCGACGACTGTCGCTTCCTTCATCCCGCGTTCGAGCTGATACAGATAGGTCGTCAGTAATTCCCCTTTATGTTTCCACTCATCCATCCGTAACGTCGCTTCTAAATCTTTTTCGAGTTTCGAGCGTTTTAGAATATTTTTATCATATTCACTTTTGATGAACCGTTCGAGATCGACTGCTTGTTGTTTGACGCGATCGCGGTTCGCCTTTTGATGGAAGAAGGCGTCGAGGACTTGACCACTCGTCTCGAACGTCTTCTCATCGATGATGGATCCTTCCGTCAAGCGGATAGGGGCGAAACGTTCCTTCCCGCCATCCATCCGTTGCAACACATAAGGGCCATCGAGTTCCTTCAGGACTTCTTGAAAGGCAGACGCGAGAGTCGTCCGGTTGGCTAGACCTGCTCGCGAGACGATTTCTTTTGCGATTTGCGGGGACAGACCACTGAAGAGACCAAGTAACTGACGATCGAGCTTCCCAGCGTTCCAGTCAATCCGGTGAAGCGCCTTTTCGATATCTCCTGTGAGCGGATCAACTTTATCCTGTGCCGGCGGAAGCTGGTATGTCATCCCTGGCATGATCGTCCGGAAGGTATTTTGACTGAGTGGTAAGTGTTTGATCGCATCGAGGATCTTATCTTGTCCATCGGTCAAAATGATGTTCGAGTGACGTCCCATCAATTCGATATAGATTTTTTTCGCTTCCTCATCGCCAAGTTCGTTCCGGGAGCGGACGCGCAAGACGATGATCCGGTCGCGTTCGAGTTGTTCGATTGACTCGATGAACCCGCCTTCGACATGTTTACGGAGCATCATACAGAAGAGTGGGGGTTCACTCGGGTTGCTAACCGCTTCCGACGTAATGTGCATTCGTGCATACATGGCATTCGCAGAGGCGAGCAATAATACGTTTTTTCGCTCGGCCCGGACCTGGAATACTAAATCCAATGTATACGGTTGGTATACCTTATTGATCCGTCCTCCGACGAGCGGTTGGAGTTCTTCGACGACGCGTGTCGTCATCAATCCGTCAAAAGCCATACGATTACCTTCTTTCTTGATTTCGTTCTCACTTTCTAAAGGTAACAGAAATAGCATCGTTATGGTATGATAAAGCAGTCGAGCTAAAAAAGATGACTTGCGAACTTCCCGTCTCTACTGCTAATATGAAACAATGTGAAGTTTGTGAGATGGAGGGGTTTTGAAGTGATTTTCAAAGAGCGTGGCTTATTACTCGTATTATCAGGTCCAAGTGGTGTCGGAAAGGGAACGGTCTGTCGTGCCTTGCGCGAAGATCAGGATAACGATCTGCATTACTCGGTATCCTGTACGACGCGCCAACCGCGTGAAGGAGAAGTAGATGGTGTCCACTATTTCTTTAAATCGCGTGAAGAATTCGAAGAGATGATTGCGAACAATCAACTCTTGGAATATGCTGAATTCGTAGGGAATTATTATGGAACGCCTGTCGAATGGGTAAACCAGATCCTAGATGAAGGAAAAGACGTCATTCTCGAAATCGAAGTTCAAGGGGCCATGCAGGTCAAAGAACATTTTCCGGAAGCTGTCTTCTTATTCCTTGCACCTCCAAGCCTCCAAGAATTGCGGAACCGCCTCGTAGGGCGTGGAACGGAATCGGAGGAAGTCATCAAGCAACGTCTTCTCGTCGCTAAGGAAGAGATTGAGATGATGGATGCGTATGACTATGTCGTGACGAACGACGAAATTCATAAAGCCTGTGATCGAATTCAAGCGATCGTCACAGCGGAACATTGCAGTCGGGAACGTGTCGCGTCCCTATATAAAAAAGCCATGGAGGTTAAGTGATATGTTATATCCATCAGTTGATAAGCTTCAAAAGAAAGTGCCATCGAAATATACGATCGTTACAGTTGCCGCTAAGCGTGCGCGTCAAATCCAAGACGGGAAACGCGTGAGAGTCACGAACCCAAAATCGCATAAACCGGTCGGGAAAGCTTTAGAAGAGCTTTATTTCGAAGAAGTATCCGTCACGAACCAACCGCAAGACTAATTTTGAAGCAGCCACTTGTCATCGTGGCTGTTTTTTTCAATAAGGAGGACACCTACATGTTAACCAACCGAAACATTCTACTGTGTGTCGGCGGTGGAATCGCTTCCTATAAATCAGCAGCACTCGCTTCAAAACTCGTCCAAGCAGGCGCACACGTTCAAGTCGCGATGACGCGTAATGCGCAACAATTCGTCGGTAAGACGACGTTTGAAGCACTGACGCGAAAAGCGGTCTATGATGACGTCTTCATCGAGCATGATCCGTCAAAAATCGCCCATATCGATTTAGCGGACGAAGCGGACTTGATCGTCGTCGCACCAGCGACCGCGAACTTGATTGCAAAACTCGCGCACGGGATCGCAGATGACTTCATTACGACGACGATCCTTGCAGCAACGTGTCCCGTCATCGTCGCACCGGCGATGAATGTCAACATGCTCGAACATCCGGCGACTGTCCGCAATATCGAACAACTCAAGCAGGATGGTGTCCAGGTGATTGCACCGGGAGTCGGAAATCTCGCATGTGGTTGGGTCGGAAAAGGTCGTTTACCGGAACCAGAAGATTTGGTCGCAACACTCTCAACGTTCTTTGAAGAAAAATATCTAGCTGGGCGAAAAGTTTTGATCAGTGCAGGTCCGACCGTTGAACGGATTGACCCGGTCCGTTATTTGACGAATGATTCTTCAGGGAAAACTGGAATTGCGCTAGCAGAGGCGGCACGAGACGCAGGAGCAGATGTCACGCTCGTCCATGGTCCCCTTCGGATCGGATTACCGACCGGGATGGCGACGATTGCTGTTGAATCAGGGGAAGAGATGCTTGAAGCCATGTTACGTGACTATGAGACGCAAGACATCGTCATCATGTCCGCTGCCGTAGCTGACTATCGACCGTCTGTCCAGTACGATCAGAAGCAGAAGAAAATTCACGGACCATTGCGGATTGAACTCGAGGAGACGACGGATATTCTGAAGACGCTCGGTGAGCAGAAACAACATCAGGTATTAGTTGGATTTGCAGCGGAGACGACGGACGTCGAGACGTTCGCGAAACAGAAACTCGTCCGAAAGAAGGCGGATTTCATTGTCGCGAATGATGTCTCTCGTTCTGACATCGGATTTGTCAGCGACGAAAATGAGGTCGTCGTCTTCGGGAAGAATGATTCCGTCACGCGATACGATCAACAATTGAAATCGACGCTCGCTAAAGCGCTCATGCGCCAATTTGCGGAGGCATTGGCATGATAGCTGAAGTCATCGTCGATGTCGCAGCGGCCACTGTCGATCGTCCATTTGATTATGCCGTGCCGGAACTTTGGCAGGAGCTGATCGTTCCCGGGATGCGCGTCGAGGTTCCGTTCGGTCCACGTGCGTTGCTTGGGATCGTCGTCGGGACGAAAGCCACATCTGATCTGACGAACGTCAAATCGATCGTTCGTGTCTTAGATGAGACGCCGACCTATACGCAGGAATTACTCGAGCTGTCGGCTTATCTATCAGAAACGACATTGTGTTTTCAGGCGACGGCGTTGCTTGCGATGCTGCCGGCTGCCTTGAAGGTGAGTTATGATAAACTGGTCATAGTCGAGTCGGGCCCACTTCGGGCATATCATGGTAAGAAAATGAGTCAATTACCAACGGAAGTCCAACAAATCATCTTAACAGCGGCGAAACAAGCTGACGTGACGCTTCAACCGGTCATTCGTGAGAAAAAGACGTCTAAGACGGATAAACGGATTCGTCTCCTCGAGGAACAGGCAACTTTTACGAAACAAGCGAGCCAACAAGTGGCACTTTACTCGTATATCGAAGAATTTCCGAATGCGCTTTGGAGTGAAATCAAGCAGGCGACAGGCGCAACGAGCGCAACATTGAACGCCCTCGAGAAAAAGGGCATCATTGAAGTCGAGACGATTGATGTACGGCGAAATCCTTACGAGCATCTCGTCCAAGACATCTTTGTGCCGTCTTCTTTGACGGAAAAGCAACAGGAAGCCGTCTCGGCGATAACAGCTGAAGCGGAGACCGGAACGTTTTTGTTACATGGCGTAACAGGAAGCGGTAAGACAGAAGTCTATCTTGAATCGATTCATGCACAACTCGAACGCGGTAGACAAGCGATCTTGCTCGTCCCTGAAATCAGTCTGACACCGATGATGGTCAAACGGTTCAAACGTCGTTTCGGAGAACGGGTCGCTGTCTTGCATAGCGGTCTATCGCTCGGAGAAAAGTATGATGAGTGGCGCAAAATCGCACAAGGTGAGGTTGATGTCGTCGTCGGTGCACGATCCGCCGTGTTCGCACCGCTGACGAATATCGGAATCATCATTCTCGATGAAGAACATGAAACAACCTATAAACAAGAAGAGAATCCGCGCTATCATACGCGTGATGTTGCAAAATGGCGAGCGGCCTATCATCGATGTCCTGTCGTGCTCGGAAGCGCGACGCCGTTACTCGAGACATATGCGCGGGCACAAAAAGGGGTCTATCGCTACTTACCGCTTCGTGAACGATTCGGTGGAGAACTGCCTCCGGTCGACATCGTTGATATGCGTAAGGAACTTGAACGGGGCAATCGGACTCCGTTCAGCCTCGCGCTCATCGAAGGCATCAAAGAACGAATCGAGCGTGGGGAACAGACGGTATTACTTTTGAACCGTCGTGGATACACGACCTTCGTCTTATGTCGGGATTGCGGGGAGACGCTTCAATGTCCGCATTGTGCCGTCAATTTAACGTATCATCAACATGAAAATCGCTTAAAGTGCCACTATTGTGGATTTGAGGCAGCGATGCCGAAAACTTGTCCGTCCTGTGAATCGACGAAGATTCGTCAGTTCGGAACGGGGACACAAAAGATCGAGGAAGAGTTGGCGCATTTGATTCCGGAAGCGCGCATTATCCGGATGGATCAAGATACGACGTCTCGTAAAGGCGCACACGAGAAGTTACTCGATGCCTTCGAGCGTAAGGAAGGAAACATTCTTCTCGGGACACAGATGATCGCAAAAGGTCTCGACTTTCCAAATGTCACGCTCGTTGGGGTGCTCGCTGCCGATGCGACGCTCGGTATTCCGGATTTTCGGGCAAGTGAGCGAACATTTCAGTTGATCACGCAAGTGTCGGGTCGTGCCGGGCGGGGGCAACTCGCCGGACAGTCGATCATCCAGACCTATAATCCGGAACACTACGTCATTCAGACGGCAAAACAGCATGATTTCGAAACGTTCTATAAGCGGGAGATGCAGTTGCGCAAACTCGGGGGACACCCTCCATTCTGGTTCCTTGGTCTGATCACGGTCTCGGCGACACATCCACTTGAAGCACAAGCAGAAGCGCAACAAATCGCTTCCGAGCTGCGGGCTTTCGAATCGGAGGATTTAGTCGTCAATGGACCGTTCGATGCGCCACTTGCTCGACTGAAGAATATGTACCGACAACAGGTCTTAATTAAACATAAAGGGCAGGAAGATGTCCGGACACATCTCCGTGATATCTTAGCCCTTCGTCAAAAGTCAAAAACACAAGTCGCGATCGACTTGAATCCATTTGTATTCATGTGAGGTGTCTGTATGTATAAAGTAGTAGAAGTACCCAACGATGTATTACGACAGGTTTGTGAACCTGTCACGAAGTTCGATAAAAAACTTGGTAAGATGATCGACCGGATGTTCGATACGATGTATGAATATGATGGTGTCGGCTTAGCGGCACCGCAAATCAATCAACCGATCCGTGTTGCGGTCGTCCATACGGATGATGAGACGGGACCGATCGAGCTGATCAATCCGGAAATCATCGAAGCCGACGGTTCACAAATCGATGACGAAGGATGCCTCAGCATGCCCGGCATCTTTGGTCCTGTCGAACGGTTCGACCGCATCGTCGTCAAGTCGCAGGATCGACTCGGACGAACGGTCAAAATCAAAGCAAACGGCTTTTTTGCACGTGCCATCCAGCATGAGATGGATCATTTAGACGGTGTCCTGTTCACGGATAAACTCGTCGAGCAAGAAAAACCGCGCGTCGTCTTCATGGGGACGCCTGAGTTTGCGGCAGGAACACTGCGTGAAGTGATCGATGCCGGATATGACGTCGTCGGTGTCGTCTCACAACCCGATAAGCCGGTCGGACGAAAACGGGAAGTCAAACCGACACCAGTGAAACTCGTCGCGATGGAGCACGATATTCCTGTGTTGCAACCGAAACGGATTCGCGAGGATTATCAAGATGTTCTCGATTTAAAACCAGATCTCATCATCACGGCAGCTTACGGTCAGATCGTACCAACGGTGATTTTGGAAGCACCACGTTTTGGGGCGATCAATGTCCATGCGTCACTCTTACCGAAATATCGTGGCGGTGCACCGATTCATCAAGCAATCATCGATGGTGAAAAAGAGACAGGTGTGACGATCATGTACATGGTCGATCGATTGGATGCCGGTGATATGTTGTCAAAAATCATCGTTCCGATTGAAGAGAACGATACAGTTGGAACGATGTTTGAAAAATTAGCGGACGCAGGAGCGCGTCTGTTGCTTGAGACGTTACCGCGTTTGTTCGCAGGTGAATTGACACCGGAAGCACAAGTCGAGGGAGAAGCGACGTTTGCACCGAATATCTCACGTGAACGGGAACGGCTTGATTTTACGTTACCGGGTGAGACACTCTATGATCAAATCCGAGGAATGAATCCTTTCCCAAGTACGTACACGATGCTTGGTGATGACCGATTGAAAGTCTTTTTCGCGACGAAAGTCAAAGGAACGGGACGACCAGGCGAAATCATCGCTTTAGAAGCGGATGGTCCCGTCATCGCGACAGGTTCGGAGACAGCGTTGAAGCTGATCGACTTACAGCCGTCCGGAAAAAAACGGATGGACGGTGCTACGTTCATGCGCGGGATCGGTCAATCGCTTGAACTCGGACAACAAGTAGGTGAGAACGCATGAATGTACGTGACGCAGCAGTAACGACACTGATGAAAATTGGTCAAGGTGGTGCCTTCTCGACAATCACCGTCCACCAGATGCTTGAAAAGCGTGCTATCTCAGCAACAGATGTCGGCTTGTTCACGGAACTCGTCTACGGGACGCTCAGTCGTGAATTGACACTGGATTATATTTTGGAGCCGTATCTAGCAAAACAGAAAAAACTTGACCCATTCATGCGTCCGTTGTTACGGATGAGTGTGTATCAATTGTTTTATCTTGATCGTGTACCGGATCATGCCGTCATCCATGAAGCTGTCGAGATTGCTAAAAAACGTGGAAAAGTCCACGTCTCGAAAGTCGTCAACGGAGTGCTCCGGAATGTATTACGGGCGGGAATGCCTCACTTCGCTGAGATTGAGCCTGTCGCAAAACGAATCAGCATCGAAACGAGTCATCCGCAGTGGCTCGTCGAACGCTGGATTGAACTGTTTGGTCCGGAAGAAACGCTTCAAATCTGTCAATTGAATAACACACCTGCACCGGTCACGGTTCGCATCAATCGGACGAAGACGACGCGAGAGGAAGCGATCGAGCTTCTACTCGACCAAGGTGTGACGGCAAAACCATCTACGGTCGCGCCAGACGGTCTCGAAATCGAACGAGGAAGTGTTCAAAAAACGGATCTGATTGACCGTGGGTATCTTTCTCTGCAGGATGAGAGCTCAATGCTCGTCGCCCGTGCACTCGGTGCAGAAACATCTGATCATGTACTTGACAGCTGTGCCGCACCTGGTGGGAAAGCGATGCATATTGCTGAAGGTTTGACAACGGGAACACTACAGGCACTTGATCTTCATCCACATAAGATTAAATTAATTGAACAGCAAGCAACACGATTAGGTCTTACGACTGTTCAAGCAGAAGCGTTAGATGCCCGTAAAGCAGGGGAACGCTTCGAAATAGAATCCTTTGATCGGATTCTTGTCGACGCACCTTGTTCAGGACTCGGTGTCATTCGGAGAAAACCAGATATCAAATGGACGAAACGTCCGGAACAACTCGAGCAACTCCCGAAAATTCAACGAGATATTCTGACATCTGTCTTACCACTCGTTAAAAAGGGTGGAACCTTCGTCTATTCGACTTGTACGATTGATCCGACCGAGAACGAGGAGCAGACAGCGTTCATTCTCGATCAAGGGTTCGATTTTGACACATCCTTCGCGGCACGCATGCCAGAATCCGTGCGACATCTGATTGGGGATCGAGCAGAACTCAAGTTGTTACCGACGACAGTCGGAACGGACGGCTTCTATATTGCCGCGTTTAAAAAACGAGAAGATTGACACGAACGGAGGACTGTCATGGAGCTAGCTCACCTTTCGACTACTGGGAAAGTCAGGACTAAAAATGAGGATACGGTATTACTCGTCGGGAACGCCGAACGTGGTCTTGCCGTCGTTGCGGACGGTATGGGAGGTCATGCTGCTGGCGATATCGCAAGTGCGATCGTTCGCGAGGTATTTGAAGCATCCTTTTCACTCATGCCAAATCGTCCGATGGAATTGTCTGAATGGATAGAACAACGTGTAGCCGAGGCAAATGCCCGGATTCTTCAGTTTTCAAAAGACGAGCAACTTGCAATCGTCGGAACGACCATTGCCTGCGTATGCTGGGTCGAAGATTTGCTCGTCATCGGTCATGTTGGAGATAGTAGGGTCTATGCCCTTGAAGGTACGGCGTTAAAACAATTGACGGATGATCATTCTTACGTCAACATGTTACGACAAATGGGGGAACTTTCGGATGAGGAAGTCGAAAATCATCCACGTAAGAATGTCATCACACGGTCGGTCGGCTCGAACGAAACAGTCGAAGTCGACATTCAAGTCAGAGATGCTCCAGACTATGACCTCGTCCTCGTCTGTAGTGACGGATTGACCGATGAAGTGCCAGATGATGTCATCGAACAGATCATCTTACAGGATGAGCCGCTTGATGAGATCGTTGGACGATTGGTGAAAGAAGCGAATGCTCGAGGAGGCGCGGATAATATTACGATTGCCGCCATCCGGTTCAAAGAAAGAAAGAGGGTCTGAATATGCGATACGGAGATCGATTAAATGACCGCTACCGCATAGAACGGCTAGTTGGAAGTGGCGGGATGGCGAATGTCTATCAAGCCTATGATGAGATTTTAAAGCGTCATGTTGCCATTAAGATTTTACGGACTGAATTTTCGCATGACGAACAGTTCATTCGTCGATTCGAACGTGAAGCGCATGCTGCTACCAGCTTGAATCATCCAAACATCGTTGCCGTCTATGATGTAGGCGAAGAAGATGCCATCTATTACATCGTCATGGAGTATATCGATGGTATGACATTAAAAACATTTTGTGAAAATCAAGCATTACCTGTGCCGCAGGCCGTCGATATCATCGCTCAAATTTGTGATGCGATTGATCACGCCCATGCACACCGGATCATCCATCGCGATATCAAACCGCAAAACATGTTGATTCGAGAAGATGGTACCGTCAAAGTAACGGATTTCGGAATCGCTGTGGCGATGTCGAATGCGACGCTGACGCATACGATGTCCGTTCTTGGGTCCGTCCATTACTTTTCACCGGAACAAGCAAAAGGTAAATTTGCGGATGAGAAGTCGGATATCTATTCGCTTGGTGCTGTCTTATACGAACTTGTTACAGGACAAGTCCCGTTCGAAGGTGATTCACCGGTTGCGATCGCTTTAAAGCATCTGCAAGATACACCGCGGCGTCCATCCGTCTTGAATCCGAAAGTGCCACAAGCGCTTGAGAACTGTATCATGCAGGCGCTCGCAAAAGCACCGCATGACCGCCAACAGTCCGTCGCAGCGTTTAAGACAGATATGGTGACGGCGTTGTCTGACGAACGAGCAAGTGAAGGCATCCGTGGTGCAGAAGAGGATGAGATGGAAAAGACGATGGTCTTATCGCCTGTACAAGTGCCAGAAGAATCAAAAGCGGAACTAGAATCACCCGCTGTCACGACCGTTCAACCGAAAACACCGGAAAAGAAAAAGAAAAAACGCTGGTGGATCGTCCTCTTGTTACTCCTTTTACTGGGTGGGGCGGCTACGACGTTCGCGATGTGGCCGGATCCAACGGTCACCGTACCATCTGTCGTCAAGACGGATGGAGACGATGCGGAAACGAAGCTTGAGAAACTTGGATTTGTCGTCGAGACAACGGAACGGAGTAGCGATACGGTCGAAGAAGGCGATGTCATCAGTCAAACGCCTCGTGAAAAAGCACAGGTCAAGAAGGGCTCGACAGTCAATTTGGTCGTTTCTACTGGTAGCGCTCCGGTTGAGGTACCGGATGTGACGGATGAAGCTGAAAAAGAAGCAATTGCAACGCTAAAAGAAGCAGGATTCGCAAAAGTCGAAGTCGAGCGAGAGAAGTCGGATGAGATCGATCGAGGAAATGTGATTCGACAGTCAATTTCTGCTGGAACGGAGGTCATTGCGAAAGAACAAACGATTACGATTACTGTATCTGAGGGGACGTCTTCTTTCGAGTTGAAGGATTTGACGAATTTATCGAGTGATGAAGCAAAAGCTTATCTCGATAAAGTAGGATTAGACGGAACGTTCGAACAAGAATTTTCTAGCGATGTCAAACTCGATCAAGTCATCCGTCAGTTCCCGCAAGCTGGCGCACAAGTCGAGCCGAACGACTCCGTGACGGTCTTCATCTCTAAAGGTGAGGAAGAAAAAACAGTGACGGCGACGTTCCCTGAAAAGGTCGTCTATGATGCTGTTAGTGAAGATGAAGAAGAGGCTCCGCCGAAACAAGTCATCCGAATCGAGACGGAAGACGCGAAAGGGAAGCGGACCGTCATCGAGGAATCAATTGATCAAGATGAGACATTCGACGTGCCATTAACGATTGATCCGGGTGAAGAAGGCAAAATTACGATCTATAAAGACGATACGGTGTATCGTTCAAAAACCATCACGTACAATCAAGCAAAAGACGCACAATGAATGTGATAAAAGAGGAGTGCATAGGATGACGGAACAACGCATCGAAGAGAATCGAGAAGGAACGATCATACGCCTGCAGGGCGGCTTTTATGATGTCATGACACCAGAAGGAGAAGTTCGTTCACGAGCAAGAGGAAATTTCCGAAAACGCGGCATCAGTCCAGTCGTCGGAGATGAAGTCGTGCTTCATATCGAAAGTGAGACCGGGTACATTCTCGAAGTGAAGGAGCGGGACAACTTTTTAGTACGCCCGCCTGTCGCGAATATCGATCAAGCGTTGCTTGTCGTCTCGGCGGCAGAACCTGATTTTTCAGCGCATCTACTCGACCGATTTCTCGTCTTGATCGAAGCGAAGGAAATCCAACCCGTCATCCTGTTAACGAAGATGGATTTACTTGACGAAGTCAAAGGACCGGCTGTCCGAGAGGCGATTGCCGCTTACCGGAAGATTGGGTATACGGTCATCGAGACATCAAGTGAGACGTTGACGGGTGTTGAGCAAGTCCGTCCGTTACTTGCTGGAAAAACGAGCGTTCTCGCCGGACAATCCGGTGTCGGGAAAAGTTCATTGCTCAATGCACTGGAGCCCTCTCTTGATTTAGAAACAAGTGCGATCTCGAAATCACTCGGACGCGGACGTCATACGACGCGCCACGTCACATTGATGCCGCTTGCCGAAGGATTGATTGCCGATACGCCAGGTTTCTCGAACCTCGATTTTCCGTATGATATGGAAATCGAGGATGTACGGTGGAGTTTCCCTGAATTCGTGGCTGTACAAGATGATTGCAAATACCGAGGTTGCTTGCATTTGAATGAACCCGGTTGTGCCGTCAAGGAAGCCGTCGAAGCCCAAGAAATCATGTCCTCTCGTTATGAGAACTATGGTATGTTTATAGACGAAATCAAGAATCGAGCCCGGAGGTATTGAAGATGATTAAAATTGCACCATCTATCTTATCAGCAGATTTTGCGAATCTCGAACGCGATGTTAAAGCAGTCGAAGCAGCAGGCGCGGACTATATCCATTTTGATGTCATGGACGGTCAGTTCGTACCGAACATCTCATTTGGATTACCTGTGCTTAGCAGCTTACGTCAAAAGACGGATATGATTCTCGATGTCCATTTGATGATCGACCAGCCAGAACGTTTCGTCGAGGATTTCGTCAAAGCAGGGGCGGACATCGTGACGTTCCACATCGAAGCGACGAATCATGTCCATCGTGTCTTGCAACAAATCAAAGCAGCGGGCGCAAAGGCAGGAGTCGTCTTGAATCCCCATACGCCATTATCAACGATTGAACACGTCCTTGAGGATGTCGATATGGTTTTATTGATGACGGTCAATCCGGGCTTCGGTGGACAAGCCTTCATCGAGCGTGTCATGCCGAAACTCGCAGCACTTGCGCAAGTGAAAGCAGATCGTGGTCTGACATTTGAAATCGAGATTGACGGTGGCGTCAATCCGGAAACGGCAAAGCTTTGCATCGATAACGGTGCGAACGTTCTCGTCGCAGGATCAGCAATCTACAATGCACCAGATTATGCGGAAGCGATCACTAGCATTCGTCAAGGGGCTGCCGTATAATAAGAACGAGAAAACGAAATATGATGACCGCAAGGGGTGTCGCTTGAAAAGCGGCTGAGAGGAGTCTTTTAGACTTTAACCCTTCGAACCTGTTCCGTTCAAACGGACGTAGGGATGTGGCGCACGCAGGCAGTACGGCGTTCGTCGTACTGCCTTTTTGCGTCCTCTCGTACAATGAAGGAGGAAAATAGCATGAAACGGTTACAAATGATGATGGAAATTGCCATCTTTGCCAGTCTCGGAGTCGTCTTTGATTTACTGATTCCATTCAAAATGCCACAAGGAGGCTCAATCAGCTTAGCGATGTTACCGATCTTCGTCATGGCATTTCGCCACGGTGTCGTTGGAGGGGTCGTTACGGGAGCGCTTGTCGGTACGATTCAATTGATGTTCGCTCCACAAGTCTTGACGATCGTTCAACCGATGCTTGACTATACGATTGCGTATGGTGTCGTCGGATTAAGTGGTCTGTTCGCGCGTCAAGTCAGACTAGCCGCGCGCAATGGACAAAAGAAAAGCTTGATGGCGTTCGTTCTCCTGGCGACGTTATTAGGCGCAGGACTCCGTTATATCTGTCATGTCATCAGTGGAATCGTCTTTTTTGCCGAGTATGCCGAAGGTCCAGTCGTACCGTATTCATTGATTTATAACGCGACATACATGGTACCGTCTTACGTTCTTTGTGGTGTCGTTGCGGGTCTTTTATTCACGACTGCGCCACGCTTACTCCGTTATTCGGCACGAGGCGTCTGAGATGCGGGCGATTCTCGTCTGTGCCGGTCCGCGAGAAGAAGCGCCGGATTTACGGACGTTTTGTCAGCCAGGTGATTTTATCGTCGGTGTTGACGGTGGTGTTCAGACGATTGAATCGTTTGGGCTGACATGCGACCTGACGATTGGTGATTTTGATTCGCTTGGTTATGTACCAGAAGGGGCAATCGTTCATCCGGCCGAGAAAGATGAAACGGATCTCGAACTGGCACTTCGTACAGTCTCAGAGAAGAAACAGTTTGAGGATACCTTCATTATCGGGGCGACAGGTGGGCGGCTCGACATGACCGTCCAAAATGTATATTTATTGAAGCGATACCCAGAGGCACGACTCGTGACGAAACGAGAAGAGGTACGATACTTGGCTGAGGGAACGTATACAGTCGAAGCAGGGAGCTATTATTATCTTTCGTTCATTCCACTCGTACCATCGACTTTAAGCTTATCCGGAGTCAAATATCCACTTGATGCACATCCAGTACCGGTCGGAGGTTCCTTGACCGTCAGTAATGAATGGTGTGCGTCAGAAGCGAAGGTAGAGCTCCATCAAGGAGAACTATTGATGATGCGGACGCTTAAGGAATAGCACAATCATAGGAAAGAGGCCGTGGATGACTCCGCGACCTCTTTTTGTGTGAAATTATTCTTCGAGTTGAGAAGGGGCGACACGGATGTCGCTTTGAGCGGATAGATGTTTTCCTTTGACGAAGAGATGATAACTTCCCCACATGACAAGGAAGAAAGGAACACCGATGTATAGAGCGATTCGTTGATCCGCTTGAAACGCAAGACTGACGAGGACGACGACGTTAAGTGTCAACGAAATCAGTGGTAACACCGGATAGAGTGGTGTCTTGAATTTCAGTTCGGATACATCGTGTCCGTTTCGGACGAACTGACGACGAAATGCAAGCTGAGAAGCAGAGATCGAAATCCAGCCGACTTGAGCCCCGAGTCCGGCTAAGGACAAGAGCCAAATGAAGACGGTATCTTCTGCGAAAAATGCGGTCAGAAGCGATAACATCGCGAACATCATCGTAAAGAGTAAAGCACGCATTGGCACACCACGTGCATTGACGTAAGATAATTTCTTTGAAATCATCCCTTCTTGCGCCATTGCCCATAACATCCGAGTCGCCGCATATAATCCGGAGTTTCCGACGGATAATAGTGCCGTCAAGACGACGATATTCATCAAATCAGCAGCGTACGGAATGCCGATCGCATCAAAGACCATGATGAACGGACTGCTGACTCCGCCAGCCGTCTCATACGGAATTAATGCACCAACGATCGTAATCGATAAGACGAAGAAGATGAACGTCCGCCAGACTGTATTGCGGATCGCTTTTGGAATCGATTTTTCTGGCGTGTCGGACTCCCCAGCCGCAACACCGATCAATTCCGTTCCTTGGAAGGCGAAGTTGACGGCGATCATCGTCGTCAAGACACCAAGAATCCCGTTTGGAAACCAACCGCTTGCCGTAAAGTTCGCAAATAACGATGTTGGGCGATCTGCTTCCATCGGTAACCAGCCGAACCAAGCAGCGCCACCTAAAATGATGAAGAATAGGATCGCGAGGACCTTCAAACTCGAGAACCAGAATTCAGCTTCACCGAATGCTTTGGCGGAGACGGCATTCAGACCGAACAGCAAGACCGTAAAGGCGGTACACCAGACGACGACGGGTACATTCGGAAACCAGCGGTCCATTAAACTGCCGGCAGCTGTGATTTCGAGTGCCACCGTCACGGCCCAGCCGAGCCAATAAATCCAACCGACGGCAAAGCCGATCCCTGGTCCGATGAAGCGGGTCGTATAGGTCTGAAATGACCCCGAGACCGGCAGATAGACCGCTAATTCCCCTAGACATAACATTGTCAGATACATGATGGTCCCACCCACGATGTAACTGAGGACCGCCCCGAGAGGTCCTGCTTGTGAAATCGTTAATCCTGACCCTAAAAATAAGCCTGTTCCGATGATTCCGCCAAGTGAAATCATGAACAGATGTCGACTCGTCATCTCTCGTTTGAGTTGCATGATGACTTCCCCCAATTCTGACAAAATAAAGTACGTTCCTATTGTAAGCGTTTTCAATAAAAGCGACAATTAGTTTATGAGAAAAATAAATGAGGGCATAAAAAAACCGGAAGGGAAGATTCCCATCCGGTGGTTGCGCCTTATACGCGTTCGACTTTACCTGATTTAAGAGCTCGAGCTGAAACCCAAACCTTTTTCGGCTTACCGTCGACGAGGATACGTACTTTTTGTACGTTGACTCCCCAAGTACGTTTTGTTTTGTTCAATGCGTGTGAACGGTTGTTACCCGACTTTGGCGATTTCCCAGTAACGTAGCATTTACGTGCCATGCGTTCCGCCTCCTTTTATGTTGTTTTGCGTTCGTCCTAATAGACACTTTGCTATCTTAGCATGGTGTCAGGGCGGTTGCAACATAAAAAAAGTAGCTGACAAGAAAAAAACTTGACAGACAACCTCGAAATTTAAAATAATGGATGAGGATGATGGTAAAAGTTCATTTGACCGCTACTATTTTTCACTTATTCATTGTATAGTCAGTACGGCGACTTTTCAATAGTAGGTCCTTATAGTAGAATTATGAGAAGAATACAATATTCAAAGGGGGCTACTCAGGTGGCGATCGAGATGAAAACGACCTATGGAAAGATTGATGTAGATAATGATGTCGTCGCGCAACTTGCGGGCGGCGCGGCAATGGAATGTTTTGGTGTCGTTGGTATGGCATCCCAGTCTCAAATCAAGGATGGTCTTGCTGAACTCTTAAAACGTGAGAACTTTGCACGCGGTGTCATCGTTCGACAGGCTTCAGAGCAGGTCCATATCGATATGCATATCATCGTAAGTTATGGAACGAAAATCTCAGAGGTGGCGAATAACGTACAGAGTCGCGTGAAATACACGCTCAGTCAGGCACTAGGTCTTGATGTGACATCTGTGAACATCTTTGTCCAAGGAGTCCGCTTGACGAATGTCTAAGGCGGGAATAGAGGAGGAAACTTTAGTGAGTGTAGATCGTTTAACAGGAGCGCAGTTAGTCAAGATGATTCAAAATGGCGCGGCGAATCTCTATCAAAATGCAGATTTCGTCGATTCATTGAACGTCTTCCCTGTGCCAGATGGTGATACGGGAACGAACATGAATTTGACGATGACTTCAGGTGCGAAAGAAGCAGGTAAATCAACTTCGGATTCTGTATCGGAAGTCGCGAACGTCTTCGCACGTGGATTATTGATGGGGGCGCGCGGAAACTCTGGCGTCATCTTAAGTCAATTGTTCCGTGGATTCTCGAAATCAATCGAAGGCAAAACAACGATTGATACGAAGGAATTCGCAGATGCGTTACAAAAAGGTGTCGATACAGCATACAAAGCAGTCATGAAACCGGTTGAAGGAACAATCTTGACGGTTGCCCGTGAAACAGCGGTCGCTGCTATCGCACAATCTGAGACGACGACGGATTTCTTAGAGTTGATGCGTCAACTCGTCGAAGCTTCGAAAGTATCGCTCGACGGAACACCAGAACTTCTTCCGGTATTAAAAGAAGTCGGCGTCGTTGACTCTGGTGGTCAAGGTCTCGTTTGTATCTATGAAGGATTCCTCGCAACACTCGAAGGAAAAGAACTCGACAAACCGCATGCGCCTGTCATGGAAGCACTCGTCGAAGCAGAGCATCATAAAACGGCTCAAAGCTTCATGTCGACAGAAGAAATCCATTACGGTTACTGTACGGAAATCATGGTTCGTTTCCAAGATGACAAGCTTGCGAATGCACCATTTAGCGAAGAAGACTTCCGTAACGAATTAGCGGAATTCGGTGATTCATTGCTCGTCGTAGCGGATGAAGAACTGTTGAAAGTTCACGTCCACGTTGAAACACCAGGAGAAGTCATCACAAAAGGACAACGTTTCGGTGAACTCGTCGCTGTTAAGATTGAAAACATGCGTCAACAACACTCGACGATCCTTGAAGAAGAAGGTGCGAACCAAGTCACTCCAGTCGCTGCACCGAAGGCAAAAGCGAAAGCAGCCCTCGTGACAGTCGCAATGGGTGAAGGAATCAGCGAACTCTTTAAATCACTCGGTGTCAGTGTCGTCATCGAAGGCGGACAAACGATGAACCCGTCGACGGAAGATATCGTTAAGGCGATCGAGGATGCACATGCTGAACACGTTTATGTCTATCCAAACAACTCGAACATCATCATGGCCGCTGAACAAGCAGCATCTGTCGCGAATTGTGGTGTGACGGTCGTGAAATCAAAAACAGTCCCACAAGGTTTAGCAGCAACAATCGTCTATAATCCAGAAGCGACTGTCGAAGAGAACGAAGCGCATATGGCAGATGCGATTGCAGCCGTTAAGTCGGGACAAGTCACATATGCCGTACGTGATACGAACATCGATGGTGTAGAAATCAAGAAAGACGACCATATGGCGATTGCTGAAAAACAAATCGTCGCTACGGACGCTTCAAGTCTTGGTGCAGTCAAGAAACTCGTCGATACACTCGTCACGGAGGACGACGAAATCATCACGGTTCTTTACGGTGAAGGCGTTTCGACAGAAGAAGTCGACGACCTCGTTGCGTACATCGAATCGGTTAATCCGGATGCTGAAGTGGAAGTCCACGACGGCAAACAACCACTTTATTCGTACATTTTAAGCGTCGAATAAAACCATCATACTGAAAAAGGGCGACTAGCCTTTTCACGAATCCCACCATCTGCGATAATAGAGGTGGGATTTCGTTTGTTTCATAGAGAGGGGAAAAGAAATGAAATATCGTAGCGTCTTTGACATCATCGGACCAGTCATGGTTGGTCCATCGAGCTCGCATACAGCGGGAGCTGCACGGATTGGATTGATGGCGGGTAAATTATTCGGGGAAACGCCTACTGTCATCCACATCACGTTTTACGGTTCATTCGCGGATACGTATCGTGGACATGGAACGGATGTCGCCATCATCGGCGGTGTTCTCGGATACGATACGTTTGACGACCGGATTCCACAATCAATCGATATCGCGAAGTCGAAAGGGATTGAGATTCATTTCGAGACGAGTGAAGCGTTGACGGATCATCCGAATACGGCTCGTGTCCATTTGACGAATGGAGTAGAAGAGTTTGAATTGGTCGGTATTTCAATTGGTGGGGGAACGATTGAGATCACGGAATTAAATGGTGTACCGCTTCGTTTGTCCGGTGGGGGACCGGCACTCGTCGTCTTGCACCATGACCGCTTTGGTGCGATTGCAGCCGTGACGAGCATTTTGGCTGATTACGAAATCAACATCGGGCATATGGAAGTGTCACGGCATGAAAAAGGAAAACAAGCACTCATGGCAATTGAGATTGATGACCGGATAACGGCAGAAGTGTTGGAAGAAATCGATCGGTTACCTCAAGTCGAGCGTGCCGTCATGATGGGAGAGTGAAGACATGTTTAAATCCGTAAAAGAACTCGTCGCCATCGCGACGGAACGAAATATTCCGATTTCGGAAGTCATGATCGAGCAAGAGATGACGGTTCGTCATTTAGAGCGAGATGAAGTCTATGCGATGATGGAACGAAACCTACAAGTGATGGAAGAAGCAGTCGCTCGTTCACTTGATGGTGACGGTGTCCAGTCGGTGACAGGACTGACCGGTGGGGATGCTGTCTTGCTTCAACGGTACCGTGCTTCAGGTAAAGGATTATCCGGTGATTTATTACTGGACGCCGTTAGTAAGGCAATCGGAACGAATGAAGTCAATGCTGCGATGGGAAAAATTTGTGCGACACCAACGGCAGGGAGTGCCGGCGTCGTACCAGGTACACTATTTGCTGTCAAAGATCGGTTAAACCCAACGCGTGAGCAGATGTTACGCTTCTTGTTCACATCCGGTGCGTTTGGTTTCGTCGTCGCGAACAATGCATCGATTTCTGGAGCGGCTGGTGGCTGTCAAGCAGAAGTTGGTTCGGCAACAGCGATGGCAGCAGCTGCCATCGTTGAGATGGCGGGCGGAACACCGGATCAGTCAGCGCATGCTTTTGCAATCGCGCTGAAAAACATGCTTGGACTCGTCTGTGATCCTGTTGCAGGACTCGTCGAAGTGCCATGCGTGAAACGCAATGCGATGGGTGGGGCGAATGCTGTTGTCGCTGCCGACATGGCACTCGCTGGAATCACGTCACGGATTCCGTGTGATGAAGTCATCTCAGCCATGCATGAGATTGGTCAGATGATGCCGTCTGCGCTTCGCGAGACAGCAAAAGGTGGACTCGCGAATACGCCGACGGGTCGCTGGCTCGAAGCGAAAATCTTCGGAGAGTTATCGAATGAATCCATCACGTGACGTCAAGACATTAAAAGGTGTCGGACGGGATTTAGCGAAAAAACTAGAAGAGATGAATATTCTCACCGTTGCGGACGTGCTCGAGCACGTCCCGTTTCGTTATGACGACTTCGTGACGGGAAGTCTAACGGAAGCAATCCATGAGAATAAAGTCAAGTTCACAGGTCAAGTCCAGTCTGAACCACTTGTGCGCTATTACGGCAAAGGAAAGAATCGTTTAACGTTCCGTCTGCTCGTTGAAGAACGGTATAGTGTGACCGTAACGATGTTCAACCGGGCATTCTACAAAGACCAATTGCAACTTGGAGCAGAAGTGACGGTCAGTGGCAAGTGGGATTTACACCGGATGACGATCTCTGCGACGGAATTGCAATTCGGGGCAATCGAAGGCGAATTGACACCCGTTTACTCGCTCCGGGGTGACATGCGGATGAAGACATTCCGACGCGTCGTCGACTTGGCGTTCAAGGAGACTGAGGCATTAGCTGAACGAATCCCGGATAGCATCCGGAAGACGTATCGGTTGCAAGACCGGATGACGATGTTGAAGTCGCTTCATTTCCCAACGAATCGACAAGAGTTAACGGCTGCTCGTCGCAGTTATGTCTACGAGGAGTGCCTCTATTTCCAACTGAAATTACAGGCGTTACGTCTTGGACGACGGAAAGGTCAAGGGATTGCCTTGCCTTTACATGAAACGGATATTGCCAATTTCATCAAGAGCCTGCCGTTTCCGCTGACAGGTGCACAGCAACGTGTGACAAAAGAGATCCTAGACGACATCGGTCGCGCCGAACGAATGAATCGGTTGTTGCAAGGAGATGTCGGAAGCGGAAAGACCGTCATCGCAGCCATCGCCTTATTCGCGACGGTTCGTGCCGGAAGACAAGGCGCCTTAATGGTGCCGACCGAAATTTTAGCGGAACAGCATGCAGCGTCGCTCGCCCCATTGCTTGAACCACTTGGGATCCGAGTCGGTCTACTGACGAGTTCCGTTAAAGGGAAAGCGCGCGCACACTTGCTCGAAGCCCTCGCAACAGGAGAAATCGACGTCTTGGTCGGAACACATGCGCTGATTCAAGACACCGTCCAGTTCAAGGCATTACACCTCGTCATCACCGATGAACAACATCGCTTCGGTGTCGAACAACGGAAGCGATTGCGCGCGAAAGCCGAACAGGCAGATGTATTATATATGACAGCGACACCGATTCCGCGTACGCTTGCGATATCGGTCTTTGGAGATATGGATGTTTCGATCATCGATGAGATGCCGGCTGGACGAAAGGAAATCGAGACCTACTGGGCGAAACCGCAACAGATGGAACGCGTTTTCGGGTTCGTCGAGAAAGAATTGTCGCAAGGTCGACAAGCCTACGTCATCACGCCATTGATCGAGGAATCCGAATCACTCGAAGTTCAAAATGCGATTGAATTACATGCGACATTGACTGAGCGGTTCAAGCCCTATCATGTCGGTTTGATGCATGGGCGCTTGACTTCTTCTGAAAAAGACGAGGTCATGCAGGCGTTTAAGGAGAATACTGTTCAAATCCTTGTTTCAACGACGGTCGTCGAGGTCGGCGTGAACGTTCCGAACGCGTCGATCATCGTCATTCATGATGCAGAACGCTTCGGTCTTGCGCAATTACACCAATTAAGAGGGCGCGTCGGTCGAGGCGATGCCCAGTCTTACTGTATTCTAATCGCCGATCCCTCTTCCGATACGGGAAAAGAACGGATCAAGACGATGACGGAGACGAACGATGGCTTCAAGCTAGCGGAAAAGGATTTGAAACTGCGCGGAGCCGGAAATTTCTTCGGTACCGAACAAAGTGGATTACCGCGCTTCGTCTTGACTGATCCTGCGCTCGATATACAAGTCATGGAAACCGCACGACAAGATGCAGTCCGCTTACTGCGATCGGACGCATTTTGGCAGGCACCGGAATACGATGTCTTACGTGACTATATCGAACGACAAGGGCTACTTGAAGGAGAAAGAATCGAATAATACTTGAAAGTGAACAACAAGGGATATATACTACTGTTAGTACCAGGTAATAATAGTGGTCATCCTTCTTGTGGGAGGAACATACATGCGGGTACCTAAAAAAGAGAGACAACAAGAATTATTACAGACGATCGAGCAAAATCCGTTCATCACGGATGAAGCGCTGGCGACACGATTCCGTGTCAGTATCCAGACGATTCGTCTCGACCGGATGGAATTAAAGATTCCGGAATTACGGGAGCGAATTAAACACGTCGCGACCGAACGGCTGGATGATGTGCGTACGTTGACTGAAAATGAAGTCATTGGTGATATGATTGACCTGAAACTCGATACATCTGCGATCTCGATCCTTGAGATTTTGCCGGAACATGCGTTTAGTCGGAATGCAATCGCCCGCGGACATATTTTGTTCGCGCAGGCAAACTCGCTTGCGATTGCGCTCATCGACGATGAACTCGCGTTGACGACACGTGCGAACGTTCAGTTCACACGCTCCGTTCACGTCGGAGAACGCGTCGTTGCGAAGGCATTCGTCAGTTCCCATCGTCAAGATGGTCGTTCTGACATCACGGTGGAGAGTTATGTCGGTGAAGAATGTGTCTTCATCGGTGAGTTCACGGTGTATCGAAGTAGTAAGGAGGAATCGAAATGATTTTAGCAGTTGACGCTATGGGGGGCGATCACGCACCCCGTGCCATCGTAGAAGGGGTCGTTGCCTATTTGGCAGAACATCCAAACGAAAACATCGATATCCGACTAGTCGGAGATGAGTTGAAATTACGCTCATACACAATCGAGGATCCGCGCGTGACGATCGTCCACGCGGCATCCGTCATCACTGGAGAAGATGAACCGGTACGTGCGATTCGCCGCAAGAAAGATAGCTCACTCGTTGTGGCTGCAAACCTGGTGAAATCAGGAGAGGCAGATGCCTTGATTTCAGCAGGCAACACGGGAGCGCTCATGACTGCCGGATTGTTCGTCATCGGTCGAATCGAAGGAGTTGACCGTCCTGCACTGGCCCCGACTTTCCCGACACGTAATGGGAAAGGTGTCGTCATCTTAGATGTTGGCGCCAACCCAGATGCGAAGGCAGAGCATCTGCTCGATTATGCCATCATGGGGTCTGTCTACGCAGAACAAGTTCGCGGCATCACACGTCCGAAAGTCGGACTCCTGAATATCGGATCAGAAGCCGGTAAAGGGAATGCACTGACGAAGGAAACGTATCCGCTACTTGAGACAGCACCGATTCATTTCGTTGGGAACGTCGAGGCGAGAGAAGCGATGAGCGGTGACGTCGATGTCATCGTCACGGAAGGTTTTGCCGGCAATACGTTACTTAAGAGTACAGAAGGGGCTGCCAGTATGATCATGGGTGTCATGAAAGAACAATTCATGAGCTCTTGGACATCAAAGCTCGCCGCTCTCGTACTAAAACCGAAGTTGAAAAAAATGAAGCAGTTGCTCGCTTATGAAGAATATGGCGGTGCCGGACTATTCGGGATTGCGGCTCCGGTCATTAAGGCGCATGGTTCAAGTAATGCCTACGCCTTCAGCCGAGCGCTCGTTCAAGCTGAGAAGATGGTCGAACAAGAAGTCGTTGCTAAAATCGTTCAAGCGAAGGCAACAGAAGCACGTTAAGAAGGAGTGAGACGAGATGGGGAAAACAGTTTGGATGTTTCCGGGACAAGGGTCACAGACGCCTGGAATGGGACAGACGCTCATCACGCAAGACGAGACACGCCAATCACTCGCTGACCTCGGAACGCGAATTGGTCTGGATCTGACGACGCTGATGACGACAGGGACGAAGGATGAATTGAAAGCAACAGATATCGCTCAACCAGCCATCGTCGCACACAGTGCATTACTCGCACAGCAGTACGCAGCACAAGGACATACACCTGATTTCGTACTCGGACACAGTGTTGGAGAATATAGCGCGCTCGTCGCAGCTTCTGTCATCACACCGTCTGAAGCCGTCTATCTCGTCCGCGAACGCGGAAAACTCATGAATCAAGTCACGGGTGGAACGATGGCGGCGGTCATCGGCATGAATGATGTCGAGGCAGCTCATCACGCGGTCGAATCGATTGCGGCAACGGGAGAGATCGTACAGATCGCCAACTACAACTGTCCTGGGCAATTCGTCATCTCTGGACAAATCGCAGCGGTCGAATCCGCTACAGCGAAGTTAAAAGAGCTCGGAGCAAAACGTGTCTTACCGCTTGATGTATCAGGTGCGTTCCATTCGTCGCTCATGACACCATTCGCACCACGATTCGAAGATATTCTCGTCTCGTCACCGTTTGAAGCGGCGAAGACGAAATTCATCTCGAACGTCGACAGTGCGTTCCACGATCAACCAGACGAATTGATTCGTTTGCTCGTTCAGCAGCTCTACTCACCGGTTCGATTCGAATCATGCGTTGAGCGTCTGATCGAAGAAGGTGCGGATACATTCATCGAGTTTGGTCCATCGTCTCCGCTTAGCGGTCTCGTGAAACGAATCAAAAAAGATGCGAAGATCATCAGCATCACGACACTTGAGCAATTGGAAGCGGAGGGAATTCGTTGAGTAAAGTAGCACTCGTCACTGGCGCGTCACGCGGCATCGGAGCTGCCATCGCGAAGCGATTGGCAACAGATGGTTTCCGTGTCGTCGTCAACTATGCAGGAAGCACGGACAAGGCGGAAGCAGTCGTCCGTGAAATCAAGGAAGCAGGCGGAGAGGCATTCGCGATTCAAGCGAATGTCGCTGAAGCAGATGCTGTCAAACAGATGATCAAACAGACGATCGACACGTTCGGTCAACTGGATTGTGTCGTCAATAATGCCGGCATCACGCGTGATGGTTTGCTGATGCGCATGAAGGAAGCGGATTTCGATGCTGTCATCGATACGAATCTGAAAGGTGCGTTTCTCGTCACGCAAGCTGCGACACGTCCATTGTTAAAAACAAGCGGTCGTATCATCAACATCGCATCAGTCGTCGGTATTTCCGGAAATCCAGGGCAAGCGAACTATGTCGCAGCGAAAGCGGGTCTGATCGGGCTGACGAAATCCGTCGCACGTGAACTCGCGAGTAAAGGTGTCACAGTCAATGCCATCTGTCCAGGCTTCATCGAGACGGACATGACGGATGAATTGACGGAAGAACAGCGGAACCTGTCACTCGGGCAAATTCCGTTGAAACGCTTCGGTCAAACGGACGATATCGCTTCACTCGTCAGTTTCATCGCTTCAGATGAAGCACGATACATCACAGGACAAACTCTTGCCGTCGATGGCGGCATGACGATGTAACACAACTAACGGTAGTACTTTGCCAAATCGGCAATCATCTTATATACTCAACTCATGGAGGGATTTTAAAATGACAAAAGAACAAATCTTAGTAGACGTACAAGAAGCAATCGCAGAAAAATTAGGAAAAGAACAAAGTGAAATCACACTTGATAAATCGTTCAAAGACGACCTCGGTGCTGACTCTCTCGAAGTCATGGAACTCGTCATGGACTTAGAAGACAAGTTCGAAATCACGATCGAAGATGAGCAAGCAGAAAACTTGAAGACTGTCGGCGATGTCGTCAACTACATCGAAACACAAGTCTGATCATTGAAGCTGACCCACCGCAATTTGCGGTGGGCTTTAGCTGTTTAGGAGGAACTATGACGAATCAAAAAGGACGTCGTGTCCGAAAAGGACCTTATGTAAAACGACGCAAGGATGCTCGGACGCTCGCTCAAATTGAGCAGAAATTCGAAGCGTTACAAGAGCGCCTGAATATCACGTTTTCTAATGTCGAGCTATTAAAACAGGCCTTCACGCACTCTTCGTTCGTCAATGAACAACGCGAGTCGGAAGGGGATAACGAACGTCTAGAATTTTTAGGGGACGCTGTCTTAGAGTTGACGGTGTCACGCTATCTATTCGAACACTACCCGGAACGTTCCGAGGGGGAATTAACGAAATTGCGAGCGGCAATCGTCTGTGAACCGTCACTCGTCCAATTTGCGAATCACTATCAGTTTTCCGATATGATTCTGTTAGGTAAGGGGGAAGAACTGACCGGTGGTCGGAATCGTCCAGCCTTACTTGCGGATGTCTTCGAATCCTTCATTGGCGCCTTGTATCTTGACCAAGGCATCGAAGCAGCCGAACGATTCCTCGCCGAAGCGGTTTTTCCGAAAGTGGCGACAGGCTTTTTTGAAGAACAGACAGATTTTAAGAGTCAATTACAGGAAGCCATTCAACGTGTCGGCTTAGGTGTCATCGAGTATGAAATCATCGAGGAGCGCGGTCCGGCGCATAGTCGGGAATTCATCTCGCGTGTCCAAGTCGCGGATGAGCTGGAAGGGATCGGGACAGGCCGATCGAAAAAAGAGGCAGAGCAACAGGCAGCAAAACAAGCCTTACTTGAATTAAAGAAACAGTTTTAAGCAACAAAAGGCCGACCATCTCTCGAATGCGTGAGAGATGATCGGCCTTTATCGTGTGAAGTTCGCTTGATTAGACAGTCTTAAGGGATTTCAGTTCGTCGACGATCGCGTCGACCTCTGCCAGTGATAACGAGTCGCGCATCATGACGAACTCATAAATCTCTTTTAAGTCCTCATTTTTTGAACCGTCGAATTGTTCTGCTTTAATGACCCCTTTGTTGATGATGTTCAATTTATCTAAGATCGCTTCAATCATTTGTTCAATCGTCATCGTGTTATTCGCTCCTCTTCTTCTTGTTTCGCGTGATACTACCTTAAAACCTATCATGTTGCTCGCGTTTCGGCTATGGTAAACTGAAAGAAATTCAAAAGAAATTTAAACATACGGGTGATCAAGATGTACTTAAAACGAATTGAAATCAATGGCTTCAAATCATTTGCCAGTCGAACTGAACTAGAATTCCTTCCGGGTGTCACGGCAGTCGTCGGACCGAACGGAAGTGGGAAATCAAATATATCGGACGCTGTCCGTTGGGTGCTCGGAGAACAATCTGCGAAGTCACTGCGTGGGGCGAAGATGGAAGACGTCATTTTTGCCGGCAGTCTGTCTGAACACCGGAAACAATTTGCCGAGGTGACGCTCGTCTTAGACAACGAGTCGGGAACGGTTGCGTTGCCGTATCAGGAGATCAGCGTCACGCGGCGTGTCAGCCGCAACGGAGACAGCGATTATTTTTTAAATAAAAAACCATGTCGCCTGAAGGATGTTCTTGATCTGTTCATGGACACAGGCTTGTCGCGTGATGCGTTTGCGATCATCGGACAAGGGCGAGTTGAACAAGTCATCTCCGGTAAACCGGAAGAACGTCGTGCTGTTATCGAGGAAGCAGCAGGCGTTTTGAAGTATCGTCATCGCAAGAAGCAAGCCGAGCGGAAATTAAGTGATACGGAAGCGAATCTATCGCGTGTCGATGATATTTTATATGAACTTGGCGGACGAATCGAGCCGTTACGTGAACAAGCGGCGCTCGCGAAAGAGTATCTCGTCGCTCGAGAACGGCATGATGTCCTCGAGCGTGGTATCTTGGCGCATGAAATCACGACGTATCAGACGGAGCTCGAAACACTAGCGCGTGACATCGCACAATGTGAAGAACGCCTTGCGTCTCAAAAGACGACTTACGAAGAGACCGTCGTGTCCCGAGAGAATCAAGAATCGGCGCTTGAAGAAGAACGACAACAAGAAAACGCGTTGCAGGAGCAACTTCGACATGTCTCGACGCGACTGGTTGAAATCCAAGGTGCCCTTAACCTAGCGAAAGAGCGTGAAAAACACGGGACCGAGACGAAAGAGCGACTCGAACAAGAGGTTGCCGTCGTCGAAGAACGCGTCAAGGAACTGGAACTCGAACTGACCGCTTTACAGGAACGCCAAGCAGAAGTCGATCAGGAAGCAAAACGGATCACGGCTGAACGGGAAAGAGCCGATCAAGCGCTGACACAAACCGATCGTGATTTTGATAAGGAAGCCGAAGTATTACGTTCGGAAGCCTTTGAAGTGGCGAGTCGATTAGCTGCGACGAATAATGCCTATAACCGGGCGAAGCAAGATCTCATGCAGGCAGAAGAACAACAACGTTCATTTACGGCGGACAGCGGTACGAAACAATCGACGCGTCGTCAACTCGAGGAAGACGTCGCTCGACTAGAAGCGGATGTCGCTTCAATCCGGACGAAGTTGGACCAAGCAACAGAAGAAGAGACAACGGCACTTGCAGCACGAAATGAACAACAACATGCGTTACGCCAAGTCGAACAGTCCGTTGCGGATTTAGAGCGACGTCGGCATAAGACGGAAGACCGAATTGAATTCCTTGAATCCGTCAAAGCCGACTATAGCGGTTATTTCGGTGCTGTGAAGACGATTTTAAAACAACGAGATCAGCACCCAGGTATCCACGGAGCGGTCGCGGAGTTGATTTCGGTTCCGGCGCGCTTTGAAGCGGCAATCGAGACAGCGCTTGGTGGTGCGATGCAAAATATCGTCGTTGATACCGATGCGACAGGACGTCGTCTGATCCAGGAGCTTCGACGATTAAATGCCGGTCGAGCGACGTTCATGCCGCTCGCCTCACTCCAAGCACGCGAAGTCAATCGTTCAGTGCGAGAACAAGTCGGAGGGATGTCTGGATTCGTCGGGATCGCAAGTGATCTCGTGACGACAGACGAAACGCTGACGAAATTAAAGATGAACTTGCTCGGTACGACACTCGTCGTCGAGTCACTTGAACAGGCGAACCAAATCGCCCGTTCGACAGGACATCGCTATCGTCTCGTCACGCTCGAAGGAGATGTCGTCAACGTCGGCGGTACGATGACTGGTGGAAGCCGGAAAAAAGGTACACCACTGTTCAGTCAATCGCGCGAACTTGACGAGTTAAAAGAGGGACTGACGCGCGGGCAAGCGGTCATTCGGGAGCAGATGCGCCGCTTAGAAGATCTGAGAGCGGCGATCCAGACTCTTGATGCTACGGCTCGGACACGGACAGAAACGATTCAAGCATTACAAGGGCAACTCGAACAATCGCGCGATACGTTAGCAGATGCGAACCGTCATCTCGCTGTCATGACGTCTGAATTGTCGGTTGAAGATCGACAGATGGCACGTGTACTCGAACAAGAACAGGAAGCACGTCGGATCATCGAGACGTCGGAAGTCGAGATCGCAAAATGGACGGAGCGTCAAACAGAGCTCAGACAAGCCTTAGATCGTCTTAAGGATGCGCAAGCCCGTGGTGCCGTCACGATGGACGAACTGAAGAAGGAACAAGCGGAAGCAGTTCTCGAAGAGCGGACGATCCAAATGAAACAAGCGCAGCTTTCGCAAGAGATCGAACGCCTGACGGAACAGGTCAGTCACGCGAAGCTTGAACGTGGTCATAAACGCCGTGACTTGCGTCATGTCCTTGAAGGATTCGACGAAGCGAAGATTGATGCCTTGCACGCGGAACAGCGTGAACAGGAACAGGAACAACAACGGGTCGAGACCGAACTCGCCGCGATCGGACAACGGATTCAAGTACAAGCAGAATCCCTACGCTTGATCCGGATCCGCGAAGCGAAAACGAAGGACGATCAACAAACGACGAAACAGGCACTCGAGCAACTACGACTCTCGCAAGGGAAAACGAGCACGCGTCTTGAGACAAGACAAGAAATGCTGGAAGAGATGGGATTACTGCTCGAACTGATTGCACCACTTGATCTATCGTATGAAGAGGCAAAAGAGGAAATTCATCTGCTCAAACGCCAACTCGAAGAAATCGGCATCGTCAACATCGGTGCGATTGAGGAATTCGCAGAGGTAGATGAACGGTTTACGTTCCTATCCGCGCAACGGGATGATCTCGTCGCTGCTAAAACCGATCTCTATGGCGTCATCGAAGAGATGGACCGAGAAGTCATTCGATTGTTCCGTCAAACGTATGATGCTGTCCGAGAACACTTCCGGGAAACATTCCGCGAGTTATTCGGGGGCGGTGAAGCCGATCTAGTCCTCGTTGACCCGAGTGATCTGTTGACGAGTGGAATTGATATCGTTGCGAAACCGCCTGGTAAGAAGCTGCAGAATTTGTCGCTCTTGTCCGGTGGAGAGCGTGCCTTGACAGCAATCGCCTTATTATTTGCGATTCTAAAGACACGTCCTGTCCCGTTCTGTGTCCTCGATGAGGTCGAGGCGGCGCTTGACGAAGCGAACGTCGCGCGATTCGGCGAGTTCGTACATCAGCTAGCACGCGAGACACAGTTCGTCATCATCACCCATCGGAAAGGAACGATGGAGGCGGCAGATGTCCTTTACGGCGTCACGATGCAGCAAAACGGGATATCTGAAGTGTTATCCGTTAAACTAGAAGAGGCACGACGTACATTAAGTGAAGAACCAAAGGAGATTAAACGATGAGTTTCTTTAAAAAACTGAAAGACCGCTTGACGACTTCGACACAAGAAGTCACGACTAAATTTACGGAAGGCTTGACGAAGACACGCGACGGATTAGCGAGTGCCGTCAATGATCTCGTCTACCGCTTCCGTGAAGTCGATGAAGACTTTTTCGAAGAGTTAGAAGAAGTGTTGATCCAAGCCGACGTCGGTGTGACGACGACGATGGATTTGGTCGAGGAACTAAAGACAGAAGTCAAACGACGTAACGTCAAGGATCCAAAACAAGTCCGGGATGTCCTCGTTGAAGTCGTCGCGAACATGTTAGTCGAAGAAGAAGAGACAGCCCTTGATCTTGATCATGAGCTGAATGTCATCCTCTTCGTTGGTGTCAACGGGGTCGGTAAGACGACGACGATCGGAAAACTTGCGAACCGCTTAAAACAAGAAGGCAAGAGCGTCATGTTAGCAGCGGGGGATACGTTCCGGGCTGGTGCGATCGATCAACTGCAAGTCTGGGGCGAACGCTCCGGTGTACCGGTCATTCGTCAAGGCGAAGGCTCCGATCCGGCTGCTGTCGTTTATGACGCCGTCCAAGCAGCGAAAGCACGTAAGGTCGACGTCCTGATTTGTGATACGGCAGGACGCCTACAAAACAAGGTCAATTTGATGAACGAGCTCGAAAAGGTCAAACGCGTCATCGAACGTGAAATTCCTGGTGCACCCCATGAAGTATTGTTGGCGCTTGACGCGACAACAGGGCAAAACGCGATGGTGCAGGCAAAAGCCTTCAAACAAGCGACGAACGTCAGCGGAATCGTCTTGACGAAGCTTGATGGCACAGCAAAAGGCGGGATTGTTCTTGCGATCAAGAACGAGCTGAATCTACCGGTGAAGTTCGTGGGTCTCGGTGAAAAGATCGATGATTTACAACCGTTTGACGCAGAACAATTCGTATATGGACTGTTCGGCGATGTCTTTGAAGAAAAAGAAAACGTCGACACGGAAGAAAGCGCGGAATAAGCGACGTTTCATGTAAAGAAAAAAACTTGACAACACACTGTGAGGGCTGTACTATACTATCTGTAAAGGAATTTCACTTAACATTGCGGAGGTGCTCAAATGACACTTGATAAAACGAACCGGATGAATTATCTGATTGACTTTTATCAGGAGCTTTTGACGCCAAAACAACGGAATTACATGTCACTCTATTACTTAGATGACTTTTCCTTAGGTGAGATCGCCGATGAGTTTGAAGTCAGCCGACAAGCAGTCTACGACAACATAAAACGCACGGAAGCCATGCTCGAGCAGTATGAAGAACGACTATCGCTGTTCAAGAAACACGAACGGCGAAAGCAGTTACTCGATCAGCTGAAGCAATGCGACCTTCCGGGTGAAGCCCTAGTGATCATTGAGACATTGGAGCAATTAGAGTAGGAGGCATTCTTAATGGCATTCGAAGGATTATCGGAACGGCTTCAAGCCAGTCTCGCTAAAATGCGAGGTAAAGGTAAGATTTCTGAAGCAGACGTCAAAGAGATGATGCGCGAAGTTCGCTTAGCGCTACTCGAAGCCGACGTCAACTTCAAGGTCGTCAAACAATTCGTAAATGATGTAAAGGAACGCGCCGTCGGACAGGATGTCATGACGTCTTTGACGCCAGGACAACAAGTCGTCAAAATCGTCCACGATGAATTGACGAATCTGATGGGTGCAGAAGTGTCACCATTGACGCTTGCGAACCGTCCTCCGACCGTCATCATGATGACCGGTCTGCAAGGGGCAGGTAAAACAACGACAACGGGTAAACTTGCCAATCATTTACGTAAAAAACATAATCGTAGTCCTTTGCTTGTTGCGGCGGATATTTATCGTCCGGCAGCAATCAAACAATTAGAGACACTCGGAAAACAATTGGAGTTACCGGTCTTCTCGATGGGAGATCAGGTTAGTCCACAAGAAATCGTTACCGGTGCACTCGATTATGCAAAAGAGCATCATCACGATATCGTGTTGATCGATACGGCAGGTCGCTTACACGTCGATGAGGAACTGATGCAGGAACTCGTTGATGTTAAGGAGATCGCCAAACCGCATGAAATCTTCCTTGTCGTCGATTCGATGACGGGTCAGGATGCCGTCAACGTCGCAGAGAGCTTCAACGAGAAGCTTGGCGTAACGGGAGTCGTTCTGACGAAGCTCGACGGAGATACGCGAGGTGGTGCAGCACTCTCCATCAAGGCAGTCACCGGAGCACCGATTAAGTTCGTCGGTCTTGGAGAGAAGCTCGATGCCATCGAACCATTCTATCCCGAGCGGATGGCGTCTCGGATTCTAGGCATGGGAGACATGCTGACACTGATTGAAAAAGCAGAGTCACAAATGGACGCTACGCGTGCCAAAGAGTTAGAAAGCAAAATGCGCGATGCATCGTTTACATTCGATGATTTCATCGAGCAGTTGCAGCAAGTGAAACAGATGGGTCCACTCGACGAACTGTTGGGAATGATCCCTGGGGCAGGTAAAGGGAAGATGAAGGGGTTGAAAAACGCCCAAATCGATGAGAAGCAACTCGTGTATGTCGAAGCGATCATCCAATCGATGACGAAACGAGAGCGGACTGAACCTGAAATCTTGAATGCGAGCCGTCGGAAGCGGATTGCCCGTGGTAGCGGACGCAGTATCCAAGAAGTCAACCGCCTCATTAAACAGTTCGAAGACATGCGGAAAATGATGAAACAATTTTCCGGACAGATGGGCAAAGGGAAAAAGAAAGGCTTTGGTCTTCCATTCTTTTAAAAGTCTTTTCTCTTTTGCTGTAACGTTGTATACTAATGAAGTTGTCAATTTGACTAAACGAAAAAATCATTTATTATTTGGAGGGACTTACGAATGGCAGTTAAAATTCGTCTTAAGCGCATGGGCGCAAAAAAATCACCTTTCTACCGTGTGGTAGTAGCAGACTCACGTGCACCACGTGATGGTCGTTTCATCGAGCAAATCGGATACTACAATCCAGTTGCTAAACCAGAAGCAGAAGTTAAAATCAACGAAGAGCTAGCTCTTAAATGGCTCTCTGAAGGTGCTAAACCTTCGGACACAGTTCGTAACCTCTTCTCACAAGCTGGTATCATGGAGAAATTCCACAACGCGAAACTCGCGAAGTAAGACGTTAGGAGGTGAGCGAAAGCTTACCTCCTTTTTTTAATTCAAGAAAGGAAGTGAAACGAATGGAATGGTTGGAAATTGCGAAAATCGCCAACACGCACGGTCTAAAAGGGGAATTGAAGTTACTTGCAAGCACGGATTTCCCGGAAGAACGCTTTAAGGTCGGAAAAGAAGTCTTTCTCGGCTCTGAAGGCACGTATACACCGGTAACGATCAGTGGCTACCGGAAGCATAAACAATTCATCATGGTGACGTTCAAAGGCATGCATCATATCAATGACGTCGAGAAGTACAAAGGATTGAAACTCTATGTCCATGCAGAAGACTTACAGGACTTAGACGAGCATGAATTTTACTATCATGAGATCATCGGTTGTACGGTTTATGACGGTGAGACGAAAATCGGAGTCGTATCCGACATTCTCGAAACGGGCGCAAATGACGTCTGGACGATCAAACGTGACGGAAAAAAAGACGTCCTGATTCCGTATATCGAACAAGTCGTCGCTTCCGTCGACGTCGAACAGAAACGCATTCAGATCACGCCGCTTCCGGGACTGATCGAAGAATGAACATCCGTGTATTGACGTTGTTTCCAGAAATGTTTTCAGCGCTTGACCATTCGATTGTCAAGCGAGCGCAAGACGATCAACACGTCATACTTGAAACCATCAATTTTCGAGATTTTTCAACGAATCGACATGGTAAGGTCGATGATTATCCGTATGGTGGAGGAGCGGGCATGCTGTTGACACCTCAACCCGTCTTCGATGCGATGGCAAGTCTACCGGAACGAAAACGACGAATCATCGTCATGACACCGACCGGTAAACGGTTTTCGCAACGAATGGCGGAAGAGTGGGCAAACGAAGAAGAATTGGTCTTCTTATGTGGTCACTATGAGGGGTTTGATCAGCGAATCCATGATCAGTTGGTGACGGATGAGGTCTCGCTCGGAGATTTCGTCTTGACGGGAGGAGAACTCGCTGCGATGACGATGATTGACGCCGTCGTCCGCCTCTTACCGGACGTCCTCGGTGCGTCTGCGAGTCACGAAGATGATTCCTTCTCAACAGGACTTCTCGAATACCCGCACTATACACGTCCGGCAGAATATAAAGGGTACCGAGTACCCGATGTTTTGTTATCAGGCAACCATGCCCGGATTGAAAAGTGGCGACGGGAACAGTCGCTGAAGCGGACATATGAGCGGCGCCCTGATCTTCTCGTGGATGCATCGTTAACGGATGAAGATCAGCGTTATTTAGACTCGATTTCAGGATTGTCAAACGACTGAATCTATGATAAGTTAAAACATGTGGCAAAAGCCACCCATTAACGATGTTCCGCTGTCGGATGCTTGAAGCAAATGAAGATAAGAACATTGGTGAAAAAAGGAGAAATCATTCATGAACACACAACAATTGTTCCGTGAACTTACACAAGAACAAATCAAGTCAGACGTCCCTGCGTTCCGTCCTGGGGATACAGTCCGTGTACACGTTAAAGTCGTCGAGGGTACGCGTGAGCGTATTCAGCTCTTCGAAGGCGTAGTCATCAAACGTCACGGTGGCGGCATCAGTGAAACATTCACAGTCCGTAAAATTTCTTACGGAGTTGGCGTTGAGCGTGCTTTCCCGCTCCACTCACCACGTGTTGCACAAATCGAAGTCGTTCGCTACGGTAAAGTCCGTCGTGCGAAACTTTACTACCTCCGTAACCTTCGTGGTAAAGCGGCGCGTATTAAAGAAATTCGTCGTTAATCATGTGAAAAAGTGGCTTGTCTCCGGACAAGCTTCTTTTTTTTGCTGTTTATGCGTATACTAGTCCTTAGGAAGAAATTGCGTTTATCAAGGGAGTGGAATTCGTGAAGGAGTTATTCAGTTGGGTAAAGGCGCTCGTCGTAGCGCTCGTCATCGCGTTCATCATTCGAACGTTTCTGTTCGTACCCGTCATCGTTGATGGGGAATCGATGATGCCAACCTTACACAATGCGGATCGAATGATCGTCAATAAGATCCCATACTATTTTAATGAACCAGAAAGAGGCGATATCGTCGTCTTCCATGCAACGGAAACACGAGACTACATCAAACGGGTCATCGCTGTTCCGGGAGATACGATGTATTACAAAGATGATACATTGTATGTCAACGATAAGAAAGTCGCCGAACCGTATTTGAAAGAATACAAAGCCCAGATGAGTGGTGTGCCATTGACGGAAGACTTCACGCTTGAAGAGCGAACAGGAGAGACGACTGTTCCAAAAGGAAAAGTATTCGTCATGGGAGATAATCGTCAAAATTCAAAAGATAGTCGTGATATCGGTTTTGTGGATGAAGATCAAATCGTCGGAACGACGAACTTCGTCTTCTATCCATTCAATGATGTACGCTCTGTCGATTAAAACGAACGAAGATGAGACGCTTGCCGTTAAAAGTAAGCAGCTCATCTTCTTTTCTTGTCTGAAGTTGCGTATACTAGGGAGTGGATGTTTTTTCATGTATCGTATGATCAGCAAGAAGTCCAGGAATATATGAACGAGGTGAAGGATATGACGATTCAATGGTTCCCCGGTCACATGGCCAAAGCACGTCGGGAAGTCACAGAAAAACTAAAGTTGATCGATGTGGTGATCGAACTCGTCGATGCCCGTCTTCCGATGTCGAGCCGTAACCCGATGGTCGAACAGATCACGGCAGGTAAGCCGCGACTGATTGTCCTCAACAAGGCGGATATGGCGGATAAACGAGTGACGGAGCAATGGATGCAGGCATTACGAGCAGATGGTGTTGATGTCGTTGCGGTTGACGCGAAGCACAATAAAGGATTGAATCAAATCCATGAGGGTGCTTTACGACTAATGAAAGAAAAACACGCACGGATGCGGGAGAAAGGGCGGAATCCGAGTGCGATCCGTGCCTTGATCATCGGCATTCCGAACGTCGGGAAATCGACGCTCATCAATCGACTTGCTGGCCGAAATATCGCTATCACGGGTGACCGTCCGGGTGTGACGAAACGCCAGCAGTGGATCAAGATGAAGACAGGTGAGATGGAATTACTTGATACACCAGGTATCCTCTGGCCGAAGTTCGACGATCAAGTCGTCGGATATCGGTTAGCAGCGACAGGAGCGATCAAGGATGACATCTTAAACATCGACGATATCGCGCTATTTGCCCTTCGTGAGCTAAAGACACGGTATCCGGAGCAGTTACGTGAGCGCTATCGACTCGACGAAGTATCGGGAGAAGCGGTTGATGTACTTGAAGCAATCGGTAAAAAACGTGGTTTCGTCTCAGGTGGCTATGTCGATTTCGAGCGGACGAGCGAAATGCTCCTGCATGAGCTACGAACGGAAAAGCTCGGTCGGGTGACGCTTGAAACAGTCGAAGAATGGGAAACGCATGCATAACGGACTTGGACATCCTTTGATGTCCAAGTTTTTTTCAAAGGAGCAGGATGTATGAAGATAGCAGAAGTAAAAGAACGATTGCAAAAAGCAACACTAGAAGAATTTATTCAATTGAAGCAGGAACTGGCTTCAGATACGCGAAAAGGGGTGCATACGCTGTTTCGTCAGACAGAACGACGATTTGCACTCGAAGAGCAGCAACGGATCGATTTCAAGAAACGACTCGCATTTGAAGACGAGTATCGTCAGCAAGGATACGTTCGAATTGCAGGAGTGGACGAAGTCGGGCGAGGTCCACTAGCTGGTCCAGTCGTCGCAGCAGCGGTCATCTTACCAGACGGATTCTATCATCCAGGACTAACGGATTCCAAACAGATGAGTAAAGTACAGCGGCAAGCGGCACTGAAGCATTTGCAAGAAGTTGCTGAGATTGCGATCGGCATCATCGAACCGGCTGAAATCGACGAAATTAATATCTATCAAGCATCGAAACGGGCAATGCAAGACGCAGTTCGTCAACTCAAACCAGATGCCTTACTTGTCGATGCGATGACACTCGACGACGATACACCACAACTCTCTCTTATCAAAGGAGATGCGCGGAGTGTCTCCATTGCTGCTGCAAGTGTCGTTGCGAAAGAGACACGAGATGCGATGATGGAACAATACGCGATCGAGTATCCGGGATATGGATTTGAAACACACGCAGGTTACGGAACACCCTTACATTTACAAGCGCTCGATACACTGGGCGTCACACCGATTCACCGGAAAACATTCCGTCCTGTCAAAGAACGTCTTTAGGAGGAATCGAGCATGCAAATCGAACATCGCGCCTTACTTCCATTTAAAATCATCGATCATGCGAACCTACCGTTACGGGAAGGCGCAAACATCGTCGGTAAAGTTTTAAAGCTGTTGCCGGACGGATTAATGGAACTCCAAGTCGGTCAACGCGTCTTGACGGCAGGGACGACAGCTGAACTAAAAGAAGGGAACATGTATCGCTTTCAAGTCGTTTCAGCAGAGGGACAACCGGTTTTAAAAATCATCTCGACCGAGTCTGTTCCGCAAAAGTCGGCTCTCCCCCAGTTACTCGACTCCTTTTTACAACGCCAGACGGTACCGACTGCGGAAACACGGGAACTCCTAAGGCAAATTGGTCAACCGGTGACGGAAGGAGAAGCGAAGCAGTTAAAACACGCCCTTACCGAACTCGTTCAACTGGCAAAGGGTGATGAGACAGGTCGAACGCTTGATCGAAAGACGAGTGATCAGATTTTAGCGCAACAACTCGTTCAAGCAACGAACGAAGCGGGGAAAGGAGTCTATTTATTTCAATTACCTCAATTTGGACCGTTCGAAGATGTGGATCTCATGATGGAAGCACCGTTCGAACGGACGTTTGATCCAAATCATGCCCGTGTCGTCTTATATCTTCAATTACCGACGCTCGGTGAGGTCGCTGTTGATGTCTTGATTGCAGACCGGAATGTTTCGATTTCCGTCTTTCATCCGAATGCGCACGTCAATACGTTCATGCAAGCCTACACACCGCAAATTCAGACTCGTCTTGAGGAACAAGGCTATGCATTGACGCGATTCGATTGGGTCGAACAGACGAAAGAGCGCGTACCGCATGATATCTCAACGCGTAACGGAAGGGTGGATCTTCATATATGAAAAAAGCAATAGCTCTATCATACGAAGAACAGATGCATGCCCCAAAAGTCGTTGCTAAGGGATCGGAACACATCGCAGAACGGATTTTAGAAGAGGCATTAAAACATGATATTCCGATCCGGCAGGACGAAACGTTGATGACGTTACTAGATGCTGTTCAAGTATCAGAACAGATTCCGGAAGAATTATACGGTGTCATTGCCGAGTTATTTGCCTTTTTATATCGTCTCGATCAAGATGAAATTCTGAAAAAATAAAGCTTTCGGTCGATAACGATAGACAGCGCTTCCAATTTTAACTACAATGAAAGAGCCGAAACTAAAGGGGTTAAGGGGGATTTTTTCATGAATGTACATGAGTATCAGGCAAAAGAATTACTTCGTTCGTACGGTGTACCCGTACCAAACGGAATCGCAGCCTTCACCGTCGAAGAGGCGGTCGATGCATCAGAACAATTGTCAGGCCCGATTAAAGTCGTCAAAGCTCAAATTCACGCGGGGGGACGCGGTAAAGCAGGTGGCGTCAAGCTTGCGAAATCGCAAGAAGAAGTGAAAGAATATGCGACGGAGTTACTCGGCAAAACGCTCGTCACGCACCAAACAGGTCCAGAAGGAAAAGTCGTTCAACGTCTTCTCGTCGAAGAAGGGTGTGCGATTGACAAAGAATACTATCTTGGAATCGTACTTGATCGTGTGACAGGACGTGTCGTCATCATGGGATCAAGCGAAGGTGGTATGGACATCGAAGAGGTAGCGGAAGCGACACCAGAAAAAATCATCAAGGAAGTCGTCGATCCTGCAGTTGGTCTTCAAGGATTCCAAGCGCGTAAACTTGCGTTCGCAATGGGTGTTCCTGTGAAGCTCGTCAACAAGTTCGTCGGCATGGTCACGAAACTCTACAACTTCTTCGTCGACAAGGATTGTTCGATCGCAGAAATCAACCCACTCGTTACGACGAAGGATGGCGAAGTCCTCGCACTGGATGCGAAGTTGAACTTCGACTCAAATGCATTGTATCGTCATGCGGACATCGTGGCGTTACGTGATGAAACAGAAGAAGATCCACGCGAAGTCGAAGCATCAAAGAGTGATTTGAACTACATCGCGCTCGATGGAAACATCGGTTGCCTCGTCAATGGTGCTGGTCTTGCCATGGCAACGATGGATATCATCAAACACTTCAGTGGTGATCCTGCGAACTTCCTCGATGTCGGTGGTGGTGCGACGAAGGAAAAAGTAACAGAAGCCTTCAAACTGATCTTATCGGATGAGAACGTCAAAGGGATTTTCGTCAACATCTTCGGTGGAATCATGAAATGTGACGTTATCGCAGAAGGTATCGTTGCGGCGACAAAAGAAGTCGGTCTCGAATTGCCACTCGTCGTTCGTCTTGAAGGTACGAACGTTGATGCAGGGAAACAAATTCTCAAAGATTCAGGTCTAGCGATTACAGCAGCTACATCAATGGCAGACGGCGCAGAAAAAATCGCTGCGCTCGTGAAGTAAGGGGGAGCTAAAGATGAGTATTTGGGTGAACGAATCGACGAAAGTCATTATTCAAGGGATTACTGGTAACCAAGGGATGTTCCATGGTGAACAGATGATCGACTACGGCACAAACCTCGTAGGCGGTGTCACACCAGGAAAAGGCGGTACGGAAGTACTCGGTGGTGTTCCTGTCTTTGATACGGTCGCGCAAGCGGTCGAAAAAACGGGTGCGAACGCATCGATCATCTACGTACCACCAGCATTCGCAGCGGATGCAATCATGGAAGCAGCAGATGCGAACATCGCGTTGATCATCTGTATCACGGAAGGTATTCCAGTTCTTGATATGGTCAAAGTAAAACGTTACCTCGAAGGCAAACCAGTTCGTCTCATCGGACCGAACTGCCCGGGCGTCATCACTCCAGGTGTCGCGAAACTTGGTATCATGCCAGGATACATCCATACACCAGGTCATGTCGGTATCGTCTCACGTTCTGGGACTTTGACATATGAAGCTGTCCATCAATTGACGACTGCTGGTATCGGTCAATCGACAGCTGTTGGTATCGGGGGTGACCCGGTCAATGGAACGGACTTCATCGATACGCTCAAAGCATTCAATGAAGATCCAGAAACAAAAGCCGTCATCATGTTAGGGGAAATCGGTGGAACAGCTGAAGAAGAAGCGGCTGAGTGGGTCAAAGCGAACATGACGAAACCAGTCATTGGTTTCATCGGTGGTCAAACAGCTCCTGCCGGCAAACGGATGGGTCACGCAGGTGCGATCATCTCTGGCGGTAAAGGAACAGCTGCTGAAAAAATCAAGACACTCCGTGCAAACGGAATTGAAGTGGCAGAAACACCAGCTGTCATTGGTGAGACGTTAATCCGTGTCATCAAAGAAGCAGGGATCTATGACGAGTGCGTGACGAACAGCACAGTCAAATAAATCAAAAAAAGAAGCTGTCCTGATCAAATCAGGACGGCTTTCTTCTATATAAATAAGAAGCTTAAATAAGGAGCGCTGATCTCATGAAACGTGAACTGTATGTCCGCTTCGCCATGTGTCAGGTACCGTACACGATCGTCCGATTGATTGAGCAATTCGGAATCGTTCCCAGTCATGAATTACCCGTTTCGACGCGTCTTCGAAAACGGTATGAACAAGCATTACAGCTTGATTGGATCGAAGAGTCGATTCTAGTCAAAGGAGATCCACTGTTTACGACTGTGTTACTGACGATCCCTCAACCGGTCTATGCCCTCTTTTACCGCGGTGATCCGTCCCGCTTAACACTTCCACGCGTCAGTATCATCGGTAGTCGAACCCCCTCACCGCACCATCTTTCCCGTATGCGTTTCTTGCAACCCTTCTTTCATCCAGATCTCGCCACCGTTTCCGGAGGTGCCTATGGTATCGATGCCCTCGTCCATCGTCTATCCTTAAAACATCAGCAGACAACGATTGCGGTTCTCGCTGGCGGACTTGATCGTCTATATCCTACTTCCCATGCTTCTCTTTTTGAACGCATCCTCTCGAACGGTCTTCTTCTCTCTGAATATCCACCCGGAACTCCTATTCAAAATTTTCAATTTCTAGAACGGAATCGGATCATTGCTGGATTATCTTCATCATTGATCATCGTCGAAGCGGCGAAACGAAGCGGTACGATGAATACTGCCAGTCATGCGCTTGACCAAGGAAAAGATGTCTATTGTTTGCCGGGTTGTCCCACGGAATCGTTCTTTACCGGAACGAATCAATTGATCGCAGAAGGAGCGATTCCACTCCTTGATCCGGAAGAAGTTTCAAAAAGTATTCGGCTGAACGTTGACAAATGGGAATCGAGACTACTATGATAAGTGAGATTAAAATACGAGTACGCCTCTAATAGGGAGCGATTGCAATGGCAAAATATCTAGTAATCGTCGAGTCACCCGCTAAGGCAAAAACCATTAAACGTTATCTCGGATCCAACTATACCGTGAAAGCGTCGATGGGCACGTCATTGACTTGCCGAAAAGCCAAATGGGAGTCGACGTCGAACATGACTATGAACCGAAATATATCACGATCCGTGGTAAAGGTCCGGTCTTAAAAGAACTCAAGACAGCTGCGAAAAAAGCACAAAAAATCTATCTCGCAGCCGACCCCGACCGTGAAGGGGAAGCGATCGCATGGCATTTAGCTAAAGCATTAGGCGTTGATGAATCAACGGAGTGCCGCGTCGTCTTCAATGAAATCACGAAAGATGCCATCAAGGATTCGTTCAAGCGACCACGCAAGCTCAACTATGATCTTGTCGATGCGCAGCAAGCCCGTCGTATCTTGGACCGCCTTGTTGGTTACAGCATGAGTCCGTTATTATGGAAAAAGATTAAAAAAGGGTTATCTGCGGGACGCGTTCAATCCGTTGCCGTCAAGATGATCATCGATCGTGAACAAGAAATCAATGCGTTCATGCCTGAAGAATACTGGACGATCAAACTCGAACTCGATGCAAACGGTGAAAAGCTCGAAGCGAACTTCTACGGAGTCGATGGCAAGAAGCGTGAACTTCATTCGCAAGAAGAAGTCGATCAAATCTTGAATCAACTCTCAGAAGACTTTACAGTTGATTCCGTCACGAAAAAAGAGCGGAAACGGAATCCGGCGTTACCGTTTACGACGAGTTCTTTGCAACAGGAAGCAGCACGTAAGCTGAACTTCCGAGCGAAGAAGACGATGATGATCGCACAACAGCTATACGAAGGAATCGAAATTGGAAAAGAAGGTACAGTCGGTTTGATCACGTATATGCGTACCGATTCGACACGGACGTCAGATTCGGCGAACCTAGAAGCACACGGGTTCATTGAGCAGGCGTACGGAAAAGAATACATCGCAAGCGAGAAACGTAAAGAAAAGAAATCAGCGAACTCACAAGACGCACACGAAGCGGTTCGTCCAACTTCGACGATGCGCGAGCCGCAACTCGTCAAATCGTATTTATCGCGTGATCAGTTCCGCTTATATAAACTAATTTGGGAACGGTTCGTCGCAAGCCAGATGGCGCCAGCGATTCTCGATACTGTCAAAATCGATCTCGTCTCGAACGACGTCACGTTCCGTGCGAACGGGTCGACCGTTAAATTCCCGGGCTTCATGAAGGTCTACATCGAAGATACGGACGATGAGGCGGTTTCAGACGTCAAGGAAGGACTACTTCCTCCACTCGATGAAGGGGAAGAGTTGAAACAATCAGCAATCGAACCGAAACAACACTTCACACAACCACCACCACGTTATACGGAAGCACGTCTTGTCCGGGCGATGGAAGAGCTCGGTATCGGTCGTCCGTCGACGTATGCGCCGACGCTCGATACGATTCAAAAGCGGGGTTACGTGACGCTTGAAGAGAAGAAATTCTTACCAACGGAACTCGGTGAACTCGTCATCGATATGATCAGCGACTATTTCCAAGAGTTCATCACTGTCCAGTTCACGGCAGACATGGAAGCTTTACTCGATGCGATCGAAAAAGGTGACATGCAGTGGACGGAAGTCGTCGATCCAATCTATAAGTCCTTTGCAAAGCGTCTGACACGAGCAGAAGCAGAAATCGAGAAGATTGAAATCAAAGATGAACCGGCTGGAGAAGATTGTGAAGTCTGTGGTCACCCGATGGTCATCAAGATGGGACGTTATGGCAAGTTCATGGCGTGCTCGAACTTCCCAGAGTGTCGTAATACGAAACCGATCCAAGTCGAGATCGGTGTGAAGTGTCCGACATGTGGAACGGGCGACATCGTCGAACGTCGTAGTAAAAAAGGACGTTTGTTCTACGGTTGTTCGAACTATCCGGAGTGTGAGTTCGTCTCATGGGATAAACCGGTCGAAGAACCATGTCCGGTATGTAGTAGTATGATGGTACAAAAGAAAATCAAGAACGGTGTGAAAGTAGAATGTACATCTTGTGGACATCATGAAACACGCATCGATCAGGAGCAAGAGGAGGAATGACCGTTGAAACGTGTAACGGTAATCGGCGCGGGACTTGCAGGTTCTGAAGCAGCATGGCAACTTGCAAAACGCGGCGTACAAGTAGATTTATATGAAATGCGGCCTGTCAAACAGACACCCGCGCACCATACAGACCAATTCGCTGAACTCGTCTGTTCGAACTCACTTCGAGCGAACCAGTTAACGAACGCAGTTGGTGTCTTAAAGGAAGAGATGCGTCAGCTCGATTCCTTGATCATGAAAGCAGCAGACTTAGCGAGCGTTCCAGCAGGTGGAGCACTTGCTGTCGATCGGCACGACTTCGCAGGATATGTGACGGAAACGTTGAAAAACCACCCGAACGTTACCGTCCATCATGAAGAAATCGAAGCGATTCCAGATGGTCCGACGATCGTCGCGACGGGTCCGTTGACGAGTGCGGCATTATCGGAATCACTTAAACAATTCACAGGTGAAGATTACCTATACTTCTTCGATGCAGCGGCACCGATTCTCGATGGAGACACGATCGATCGTGAGAAGGTTTACCTGAAATCACGATATGATAAAGGCGAAGCTGCCTACTTGAATTGTCCAATGACGGAAGAAGAATTCCAGCTCTTCTATGATGAGCTGATCAATGCGGAAGTCGTTCCATTGAAGGAATTTGAAAAAGAGATTTACTTCGAGGGCTGTATGCCATTTGAAGTTCTCGCTTCACGCGGACCGAAAACACTCTTGTTTGGACCGATGAAGCCAGTTGGACTTGAAGATCCGAAGACAGGCAAACGACCATATGCTGTCGTTCAATTGCGTCAGGATAACTCAGCTGGAACATTGTTCAACCTTGTCGGCTTCCAGACACATTTGAAATGGGGCGAACAAAAGCGGATCATTCGCTTGATTCCTGGTCTTGAGAATGCAGAAATCGTCCGTTATGGTGTCATGCACCGTAACACGTTCGTCAACTCACCGAATTTATTGAAACCAACGTATCAGACACGTACACGTGACGACTTGTTCTTTGCTGGTCAAATGACAGGTGTCGAAGGGTACGTCGAGTCAGCAGCGTCCGGTTTGACGGCAGGAATCAATGCGGCACGTCTCGTCAATGAGGCGGAACCGGTTACGTTCCCGCAGGAAACGATGATGGGTGCGATGTCGCACTATATCACGACGACGGAAGGGAAGAACTTCCAGCCAATGAATGCCAACTTCGGATTGGTACCAGCACTCGTCGGTCATCCGGTTCGGATGAAAAAACCTGAGAAGTATGCGCTCTACGCAGAGCGAGCACTTGAAGCAATCAAAGATTTCACGGATATGTGATTTTTGATGGGGAGAAAGGCGTGATTTAGCGCTCTTTCTCCCCATTTCTTAATTTGTCATAAAAGCGTGATAATTTCGTTAATTTTTCGGTTTTTGGTCTATTGTCAGACTACTTGGTCTGTGCTATGCTAAGGGCGATTCGAGAATGAAATGGTCAGAAGGGGGCGCATTCATGGGGATAGACACTGCTTTTGAGCGACTGCTAGAAGATTTCATGCGGTATGTTCATATTGAACGTCAATTATCTCCGAATACAGGTCGCTCTTATGATCAAACACTTCGACAATACGCCGCTTTTTGCCGCGATCATCAGTTACGATCGATTGAATTGGCAAGTGCACGGCGTTATTTGTATGCTCTTTACGATCAGGAGCTGGCGCGGGCGACGATTGCACAAAAAGTTTCCTGCCTCAAACAATTTGGTCGTTTTTTGACACGTGACACCGATGAGCCTAATCCCTTCGATGGATTAAAAGCACCAAAACGACAACAAGGACTTCCGACATTCCTCGTCCCAACGGAATATGAACGTTTCCTCGATGCCTTTCGATCGAGTGATACGCTTGGCAACCGGAATGTGGCGTTAGTAGAACTTTTATATGCGACGGGTATGCGGGTCAGCGAGGTCGTTCAACTGGATCTTCGTGATCTCGCGACTGATCACTCCTACGTCCATGTGTATGGAAAAGGTGGGAAGGAACGCATCGCACCAATCGGAACCTTTGCTAAAGATGCATTAGAACTGTACTTACCATCACGAGATCCAGTCGCAGGTCATGAGCAAGCGTTGTTCTTGTCTCATTCAGGGCGTCGATTGACGACGGATGCGATTCGGAAAATCATGAAAAAAGGGGAACAACTCGTTGGGAAACATGTGACACCACATGCGCTTCGTCATAGTTTCGCGACAGATTTACTGGAAAGAGGCGCCGATTTGCGAGCGGTCCAGGAGTTACTTGGACACGCATCGCTGTCGACGACCGGTCAGTATACACACGTAACGACGGAACGATTACGACATGTTTATCAACAAGCACATCCTCGTGCCTAAGGGAGGAAACATTGATGTTTCATGCAACGACGATTTTTGCGATTCAACATAACGGACAATCCGCGATGAGCGGAGACGGACAGGTGACTTTCGGAAACCAAGTCATCATGAAGAAAAGTGCGAAAAAAGTACGGCGCCTCTATGGTGGCAAAGTCATTGCCGGATTTGCTGGAAGTGTCGCGGACGCGTTCACACTCTTTGAAAAATTCGAAGCGAAGCTTGAAATGTATAACGGGAACTTACAACGGGCAGCAGTTGAGCTGGCGAAGGAATGGCGAGGCGATAAGATGTTGCGTCAACTTGAAGCACTCTTACTTGTCATGGATGGAACACATCTCTTACTTGTATCCGGAAACGGGGAAGTCATCGAACCGGATGACGGCATTCTCGCAATCGGTTCAGGTGGTAATTATGCGCTTGCAGCAGGTCGCGCGTTAGCTCGACATGCAAGTCATCTCACAGCAGAGGAGATCGCCCGCGCAGCGCTTGAGACGGCTGGTGAACTCTGTGTCTTTACGAACGATCAAATCATCCTAGAAACGATCGGAGGCAATGACCATGCATGAATTGACGCCAAGACAAATCGTCGAGAAGTTAAATGAACATGTCATCGGACAAGCGGATGCTAAACGTGCGGTGGCGATTGCTTTACGTAATCGGTACCGTCGACAATTACTCGATGCATCGATGCGGGATGAAGTCACACCGAAGAATATCCTGATGATCGGACCGACCGGAGTCGGAAAGACTGAAATTGCGCGACGCCTCGCGAAACTCGTCCGTGCGCCGTTCGTCAAGATTGAAGCGACGAAGTTCACGGAAGTAGGGTACGTCGGTCGTGATGTGGAGTCAATGGTGCGGGATCTCGTGGAAGCGTCTCTACGTCTTGTCAAAGATGAGAAAAAAGAAGCGCTCAAAGATCGAGCGGAAGCAGTGGCGAACGAACGAATCGTCGATGCGTTATCTGGTAAAAAAGCGTCATCTGGTCTCGGTGGTGGAACGAATCCGTTTGAGATGTTGTTTGGAGGGAACCAGAAGCAACAAGAGCCGGATACATCGGAAGCGACAGCCGACCGTTCGTTACTTCGTCAGCAATTACTGACAGGGCAACTTGAGGATCGCATGATTGAGGTCGATGTTGAAGAACGCCAAGTGGATTTATTCTCTGGGCAACAAGGCATGGAGGGACTCGCGAATCTTCAGGATATGCTCGGACAAGTCATGCCGAAGAAAACGAAGAAGCGTCAGCTCACAGTCAAGGAAGCACGACCAATCCTGACGGCGGAAGAAGCGGAGCGGTTGCTCGACTTGAACGAAGTCCATGACGAAGCGGTTCGTCGCGCAGAACAGATGGGGATCATCTTCGTCGATGAGATCGATAAGATCGCGACAAAAGGACATGATTCAGCTGGTGTTTCACGAGAGGGTGTTCAACGAGACATCTTACCGATCGTTGAAGGATCGACGATCGTTACGAAATATGGTCCAGTCAAGACGGATCACATCTTGTTCATCGCTGCGGGTGCATTCCATATGGCGAAACCATCTGATCTGATTCCTGAACTCCAAGGTCGTTTCCCAATTCGTGTCGAACTCGATAGTTTGACAGAAGATGACTTTGTTAAGATTTTAACTGAACCGAATCAAGCATTACTCAAACAATATAAAGCATTATTAGGGGCAGAGCACGTTCATGTCACCTTTACAGAAGAAGCCATTCGTGAAATCGCGCGGATTGCTGCACAGGTAAACGATGAGACGGATAATATTGGAGCACGACGCTTGTATACGATCATGGAGCGCGTCCTTGAAGAATTATCCTTCGAAGCAGCAGACATGCCGGAGACGGATGTGACGATCACGCCACAATACGTGACGGAACGAGTTGGAAAAGTAGCAGATGATCGAGACTTAAGTCAGTTCATCTTATAAAGTGGAGGAAGAAAAAATGAATTTATTGGCGAAAACGCGGAAGCTGAATACGATGTTACAACAAGAAGCGAGCACACATGTTGATTTCAAGGTCATGGCTGATCGACTCAGCGAAGTCATGGAATCGAACACATTCATCGTAAGTCGGCGCGGTAAGTTACTAGGTATCGCAATCAAGCAACAAATCGAAAATGACCGGGTCCGTGGTTTCTTAGAAGAACGTCAATTCCCGGAAGATTACACGAAAAAATTATTTAACGTCACGGAAACGACAGCAAACATTGCCATCGATAGTGAACATACGGCATTCCCAGTCGACAACCGTGATACGTTCGAAACGTCGAAAACGACGATCGTACCGATCATCGGTGGTGGCGAACGCCTTGGTACACTGGTTCTCGGTCGTATGGTGGAAGACTTCAACGAAGAAGACCTCGTGCTTGCAGAGTATGGTGCGACAGTCGTCGGGATGGAAATCCTTCGTGAGAAGGCACATGAGGCGGAAGATAAAGCACGGAAGAAAGCGGTCGTTCAGATGGCGATCAATTCGTTGTCTTATTCAGAACTTGAAGCGATTGAACATATCTTCGAAGAGCTGGAAGGAAATGAAGGACTACTCGTCGCTTCCAAGATTGCCGATCGCGTCGGTATCACGCGTTCTGTCATTGTCAACGCACTGCGTAAACTCGAAAGTGCAGGCGTCATCGAGTCGCGTTCACTTGGAATGAAAGGAACTTACATTAAAATTTTGAACGACAATTTCCTTTATGAGTTAGAGCGTATTAAATCGAACTAAAAAAATAATGAGATACAGCGTATTTTTCGTTAATCGTTTTTAACGTCTGTATTAGATAAGCGATTCTTCTTCAATGTGAGAAGAATCGCTTTTTTTGTTAAAGACGATTTCTTACAAACATCCATCAGGTGATAGAAGAAGCAATGCAGATCCACTCTTCTTTAAATGGTTATCGTAGAGTATCAATGAAAAATACCAAGAAAAGGGGTGGATAAAAAAGTTAAAAGAGAAGGAACTATTTTTATATTTATTCAAAGAAATTACAATTTGGTGTTTTTTTCATTCTGTATTAGATGTATAATCAATTCTGTTGCTCATGAATGAAATATTTTAAATCTTAGTTTAGACATTTTCTGTAAATCATAAATTAGTCCATTTTTATTAATTAAACTTTTTTCTATTCGTAGATGCATAGGTAATATTTATCATTTTTGAACAAAATGGTAATTAAAGGTGAAAAATGAACATCTCATTACCCTTTTTTTAAAATTTATCCTTTTCAAACATTGACCTATTTGTTTCAATTATTTCAGATATGTTACTAATGACTTACTAGTTTTAATATTCTTCAATTCCAAACTATTCATAGATGGAGGGCGGATAAATGGATTGGTTAGGTTCCGATTATTCTTTACTCACTAAAGCAGTCAATCGTACTGTAGATTCTCAAAAAGTAATATCTAAAAATATTGCGAATGTTGATACACCTGGATACAAAGCACAACGTTTAGTGTTTTCGGATGTACTAGACTCTCAAATGAAAATGAGTCTAAAGCGTCATGCTCAAATTGATGCGCAAGGTTCGATCGTTGAGCAATCGACTTCTATGCGTAACGATGGAAATGGTGTCGATATTGATTTTGAGATGTCTGAATTATCACGCAATCAAATCGAGTATGAGGCATTAGTAGAACAGCTGAATCGGAAATTTTCAGGAATCCAATCAGTAATTAGAGGAGGCAGATAAAAGTGAGTATGTTCGGTGGATTTCATACTTCTGCATCAGGGTTAACTGCACAACGTCTCCGGCTTGATACGGTTTCAGCAAATATTGCAAATGCTCAAACGACACGGGGAGAACTTGTAGATGGTCAATGGCAACCCTACGCTCGTAAATTAGCAGTACTTAAGGAAACGGCTAACGGTGTAACGGTTAGCGAACTTCGAAAAGATGAAGAGCCTTTTAAATTAGAATACAACCCAAGTCATCCGGATGCAGACGAGCTTGGATACGTCAAAATGCCGAATGTCGACATTTTAAAAGAAATGGTCGATATGATGGGCGCGACACGATCTTATGAAGCAAACGTGACAGCTCTTAACGCGACGAAAGCAATGCTTGTTAAAGCGATGGAGATCGGTAAGTAAGAATGAAGGGATGATGAATGACCATGGCAATTCAAGCAATTCAGGGATTACAACCCATTCTTCAAAATCAAATGACTCCTAAAACAACACCAAGTGACTTTAGCGAAGTGTTAAGTCAAGCAATGAATGGATTAAATGCGACACAAAGCGCTTCATCTCAAGCACGAGTAGATTTGGCGACGGGAAAGTCAACAGATCTACATAATATTATGATTAAAACAGAAGAAGCATCTCTCTCTATGCAACTCGCCATTGAGGTCCGTAATAAGGGCATCGAAGCATACCAAGAAATGATGCGTATGCAACTGTGAATGTTAAGGAAAGCGTGGGAGATGTTGAATGAACGAAGGATTAAAAGCAAGATGGAACACCATTAATACAACGTGGAAATCATGGTCACTCGCTAAAAAGGCGATGATTCTTGGAAGTATTATCGTCGTTTTAGCAGCGTTGATCGTCGCTATTCTCTGGTTATCTAAACCAACGATGACACCCCTTTATTCAAAATTATCACCACAAGAAGCCGGACAAGTGACGGAAAAACTAAACGAGGACGGTATTCAGTCTGAAGTTGTTAGTGAAGCTAATGGCGTGACCATTCTTGTTCCAGAGGCGAATGTTGAGAATTTGAAAGTCGAATTAGCAACAGCTGGTATTCCAAAGTCTGGTCAAATTGATTATTCCTTCTTTAGTGAAAACGCGGGTTTCGGAACGACGGATAAAGAAATGAACATCTTGGAACGCGACACGATGCAGACGGAACTCGAAAACTTGATTACACAAGTCAATGGAATCGAGTCAGCTAAAGTCATGATTACGCTCCCAGAAAAGAGTGTCTTTTTATCGGATGAGAAAGAATCTTCAACAGTATCGGTCGTATTGACCTCTAGCGCAGGTAGTAACTTGAATAATCAAACGGTTCAAGGTCTGTATCATTTGATCGCTAAAAGTATTCCAAATCTTAAAGAAGAAAACATTACGATCATGGATCAGTACTTCACGTACTATGAACCGGGCAATGCGACGCAGACAGCAGGTGGAACAGATCCGATGGCGCTTAAAAAAGCAACAGAGAACGATTTACGGAAACAGATCCAACAAATGCTTTCCGTTGTTCTTGGACCGCAAAAAGCACTCGTATCGGTCACAGCGGACGTAGATGTTACGAAACGTCAGGAAGAACAAAAATTAGTAGAACCAGTAGATCCAGATAAAATCGAAGGAATCGTCACATCTGCTGAAAAAGTAGCTGAAGCATACACTGGTGCAGCGAATCAAGGAACTGCTGGGACTGGCGAAAATGAAACAATCAATTTCCCGACAGGAAATGGTGAAGCTGGAGATACGAGTGAAAAAACACACGATATTATTAACTATGAAGTAAATCGAATCACGAAACAGATTTCTGGGGCACCATATGAAATTCGTGACTTAGGTATTCAAATCATTGTAGAACCACCAAAGGGTCAGACACAAATTGATCCGCAGTTACAAACGGACTTACAGACGATGATGTATTCTATCATTCGTACGTCCATTACAAAACAAGATGCTAAAACGACGTTAACAGATGCGGAACTGACAAATAAAGTAGTTGTCATGTCTCGACCATTTGCTAACACGACAACTAAACAGACCGCTACTTCAGAAACAATTCCGATGTGGGTTTGGTTTGCATTAGGTGCAGCAGCTTTAGTCATCATAGGCATGATTTTCTTCATGGTTCGTAAACGTAAAAAAGAAGAAGAGGAAAGCTTAGAGGAATGGACACCGATCGAAACAGAAATCCCTGAGTTATCGACTGAAGATAATAGCAATGAAGCACAAAAACGAAAACAACTAGAAAAATTAGCAGCGTCAAATCCAGACGAATTTGCAAAACTGCTTAGAACTTGGTTAGCGGAGGATTGATCCTATGAAGAAATTAGAGATGAATAGTCGTGAAAAGGCTGCCGTTCTAATGATTTCATTAGGTCCAGAAGTCGCGGCGAACGTATATAAGCATCTAAGTGAAGAAGAGATGGAATGGTTGACGTTACAAATCTCAAGCATGAAACGAATTGACCCTGAAGATAAAGCAGGTGTTCTGGATGAATTTCATGATTTAGCAATGGCACAGAACTATATCACGCAAGGTGGTATCGGTTTTGCGAAATCCGTATTAGAAAAAGCTGTTGGTGAAGAAAAGGCGATGGAATTGATTCATCGCCTCACATCAACACTTCAAGTACGTCCTTTCGAGTTTGCACGAAAAGCAGATTCAAAACAATTATTGAATTTTATTCAAAATGAACATCCGCAAACGATTGCTCTAGTCCTTGCTCATTTGGATCCAGCGAAGTCAGGACAAATCCTTTCTGAGCTTCCGGCAGAGGCACAGTCGGATGTAGCGAGACGAATTGCTACGATGGATCGAATGAATCCGGAAATCATTAGTGAAGTTGAGTTGATTTTAGAACGTAACCTGTCTCAAGCAGGAATGCAAGACTATGCTCAGTCAGGCGGGATTGAAGCAGTGGTTCAAGTGTTGAATGGTGTTGACCGAACGACAGAACGAACGATTTTGGATACGCTTGAAATTCAAGATCCTGAACTCGCTGAGGAAATTAAAAAGCGGATGTTCGTATTTGAGGATATTGTCACATTGGATGCACGTGCAATTCAACGTATCATTCGTGAAGTTTCAAATGAGGATCTTCTTTTAGCATTGAAAGTATCATCTGATGACGTCAAAGACATGGTGTATCGAAATATGTCTCAGCGGATGGTCGAGTCGTTCAAAGAAGATATGGAGTTCATGGGTCCTGTTCGATTACGCGATGTCGAAGAAGCACAAAGTCGAATTGTCGGTATCATTCGTCGTTTAGAAGATATGGGTGAGATCGTCGTCGCACGCGGTGGAGGAGATGATATCGTTGTCTAACGTCATTAAACGGCAGAGTGTCTTGTCTAAATCGCAGCGTTTGATTCATCAGCCAGTAGCATCGTCTGAAAACGTTGATCATGACAGTAATCTCGTTACGATTTCCTATGAAGAAGAATGGTTAGAACGTCAGAATCAATTGACACTTTTAGAAAAGCGTTTGATGGAAGAACACGAATCAAGACTAGCGCAATTGGAAGAAGAAAAGTTAAGAACCCTCGAGGCGGCAACGCTGCAAGGGTATGAAGCAGGGTTTGTTGAAGGACAATCAAGCGGCTTCGCAACATATGATAAGGCAATGTCTGACTTAAATGCGTTAAGTGAGAAATTAGAGCAACGTTTTCAAGAGAAACTTATGATGATGGAACATGATCTATGTGTAGCTGCTCTTCAAACGACACATTTATTTCTAGAAAATCTATTAGATTCCGATGAAGAGACATTGTATAAGATGATTCATAAACTATTGATTCAGTTTAGAGATCGCGAGAAATTATTTGTCTATGCATCGCCTCAAGATTTTGAACGCTTAGTCATGATGGAAGATAAGATTCAATCTATTCTCGGAGCGACAGTCAGTGTCCAACTCCGGTTAGATCCAGAATTGTCACCACGTGATTTTAGAATCGATTCTGAAAATGGAGCGATTACGGGTGGGTTACACTCCAGTTTTAAACATCTTGAGAAAAAGATTTTTGAGGTGTTGACGGATGTATAAAGTTCAACATTTGCAAGAAGCGATTCAAGACATTAAATTTGATGATCTGCTTCGACATTCAGGTAAAGTAGTCCAAGTTATTGGTTTGATGATCGAATCGAGAGGACCTACTGCTGTATCAATTGGAGAGCGCTGTTTTATTCAATTGAACGCACACCATGAAATTGAAGCAGAGGTCGTTGGCTTTAAAGAGGGGCATGTTCTACTTATGCCTTATGGTGAAACGACAGCAATCGCTCCAGGGTCCATCGTTGTTGCTTCAGGTAAACCGTTACACGTTCCTGTAGGCGAAGAGTTGATAGGTCAAGTGTTAGATGGACTAGGCAGACCATTAGACGGTGAAAACCTAGAGGATTTAAAAACAACATCCATTGTTAGAAAGCCACCAAGTCCGCTTAGTCGCCCACGTATTAGCGAAGTACTCTCAACTGGGATACGAGCAATTGATACGTTATTAACAGTAGGTGAAGGACAGCGTGTTGGGTTATTTGCAGGATCAGGCGTCGGAAAGTCCACACTTTTAGGAATGATTGCGAAACGGTCAACAGCGGATATCAACGTGATTGCTTTAATTGGAGAGCGTGGACGTGAAGTCAAAGAGTTTATCGAAGCGGAGTTAGGTGAGGAAGGAATGAGTCGGTCGATCATCGTTGTAGCAACGAGTGATCAATCGCCCCTTGTACGACTTAAAGGTGCTTACACTGCAACAGCGATTGCTGAGTACTTTCGGGATCAAGGGAAAAATGTCGTCCTGATGATGGACTCCGTTACACGATTTGCAATGGCACAACGTGAAATCGGACTAGCAACAGGTGAACCTCCCGCTTCAAAAGGATATACACCAAGTGTCTTTGCGCTACTCCCACAACTTTTGGAGCGAAGCGGTAAGACTGAAAAAGGCTCGATCACAGCATTCTATACCGTCTTGGTTGATGGGGATGATATGAATGAACCGATTGCAGATGCTGTACGCGGAATTTTGGATGGTCACTTTGTACTGGATCGGAATTTAGCGAACAAAGGACAATATCCTGCGATTCATGTATTACGCTCCATCAGTCGTGTCATGAATCAAATCACTTCAGAAGAGCATAAACAAAAGGCCATCGTTTTTCGTCAGCTTCTCTCTACTTATTTAGATGCGGAAGATTTGATTAACATTGGAGCGTATAAAAGCGGAACAAATCCAGAAATCGATCGGGCCATTCAAATCTATCCACAACTCATCGAATTTCTAAAACAGTCTGTCCATGAAGTGAGTGACTTAGATGCCGCAATTGAAAGACTATTTCAGATTATTCCATAAGGGGAGCGGACATGCGAACGATATATGAACGAATCATTCCGCTCGCTGAAGCGGAAAAGGATCGAGTCTCAAAAGAAACAGCTGAAAAAAAGATGCGTTATGAAGAGGAAATGCAGAAGCTGTATCAACTGTTAGTCCGGTACGAAACGTTTTTGAAAGAACAGGATCAAATCGGACGGATTGAGTTGGTTGATTCACAATATCGTGAAAGAGCCAGGGATGTAGTGAAGCAACAAATCGAGAGACAACAGTTGTTCGTCACGCAAGCTAAGAACGTTTATGAAAAAGCGCAATTGGCATTAAAAGAAGCCATGATCGAAGAGAAAAAATTCACCAAACTACAAGAAAATCATTTTATTGAAGTACGGCGAGAACTTGCAATAGTAGAACAAAATCAACTAGATGAGCTATCTCTTCTACATTTTAAAAGAGGTCAAACGATATGAGTGAACAAAAGACGTCAAAGCAGTGGATATTACCATTAGTGATCATCCCGTTTATCATCATCTTGCTGACAGCATACTTCGTGTTGAATTATGCGAACGGAAGACCATTATTATCTTTACCGTTCGATACAGAAAAAACAGCAAAATCTACTGCTACCTCTAATGACCAAGAGTTGGTCAAACGTTTAAAAGTAGCAAACAACGAAATTAAGAAATTACGCAATGAAAAAGAAGAACAAAAGCAAACGTTGCAAGTGAAAGAACAAGAAATCACGAAACTAATCTCAGAACGGGATCAGTTAAAAAAAGCATCAACTCCTGCTGCTTCAACTACTTCTACGAGTGAGAAGAAAACTAAGAAAACACCAGTATCTGATGTATATGCAGAAATGTCACCTAAAGAAGCGGCGTTAATCTTTAATGAACTCAGCCCAACTGAAGTGGTTTCGATCATTGAAAACATCGATGCAGAACAGCAAGCTGCAATCATTGCCAAAATGGATGCCAAAAAAGCAGCAGCATTAACTCAATTATTAGCTTCGGAATAGAGGTGAGATCATGAATATTTCAGATCTTCAAATGAATCCGGTACAAGGAACAGCGATAGGTACCGATGAGATGGGGAACGCAACAGATGCAACAGGTAAGTTTGCGACACTTTTACAATTTCTAACGAGCAATGAGTTGACTGTAAATCAAGGAATACCGGATGTATCACTAAAAGATTTGGAACGTGTAGATGTAGATGGAAAATCTGAAAAGGCTGTATTGCTTCAAAATATCCAGTCGCTTATGGATCATCCAGAAATGATTTTAGAAGTGCTGGAGCAACCTGAGGTCAGTAGCCTTCCAATTCATTCGGTGAAGCATCGAGAGATTGTTCAGATTTTAAAGGCGATTCAAGATGGAAATATCGAATCTGCTGTTCAGCTACTCGATCAATCATCCATCACTCCCGCTCAAATTAATGCGTTAATCGGAAATGTATTACAGAAACAGAATCAGCAATTGAAGCCAGAAGTAAATTCCGTGCAAAGTATTGGAACGGCTCCAGTAGAAGAAAACATGGAGAAGTTGATTTTACCCGTCAAAAATGAACTGATGTCGTCGAAAGAAAAGTTCATGGAAACGGGTCAGAATAAAATAGTGAATGTTATTCAGAAACAAAGTCAAGAGCCCTCCTCAGCACTGGAACAAGATATTAAAGCGAATACAGCAGCACCGGCAGTAAGTGTAAATCGAATGAATCATGCGCTCCTTTTCAATAGCGTGAATCGCACAGTTCCATTTTTACCGGTCGATGAGCAAATCATGAATCGAATCGAAGCGGCGTTAAAGCAAGCACCTTTTATAAACGGTAAAGATGGTTCTTCAAAAATCTCTATTCGTTTATATCCTGAACAGTTAGGTGAACTAGTCGTTCAAGTAGATCGAAAAGGAAATGAACTTACGATTAAGCTTTTCATGGCGAATGAGCAAACGAAGCAATTGATCGAACAACAACTCGGAAAACTACATACGACACTACATCAACAGAGTCCGGTTGTGAAAATCGAAACAGGTATCATTGCGACTGCTGCAAGAGAATTTGAACAAGGATTCTCTTCAGAACGACGTGAACAGGAAAAACAGGAATCTTCTTCACATCAGCAAGAAGAAGAGCGAGAGGAGGAAGAAGATGACGGAAGGGATTAAAAATGACGGTTCTTCGTTTCAGTTACCTGAAAAAAAGCAAACCGTATCCAACAACTCGATGGATAAAGATATGTTCATGAAAATTTTAATCGCCCAGTTATCGAACCAAGATCCAACAGCTCCGATGGAAGATAAAGAGTTCATTGCCCAAATGGCTCAGTTTTCTTCGTTAGAACAGATGCAATCGATTGGAAAAGGGATGGAAACGATGATCCTAAATCAGCATGCGGGTGCGTTGATGACGTACAGTAACCTGATTGGGAAAGATGTCAGTTATACACCGTCTGCTAACGCTGAGGATGAAACGTCTTCAACGGAAGAGACAGCAACTGTACTAAGTGTCAAACGAGATGGTGTGGATGTCATCGCTGAATTATCGAACGGTAAACGGGTCAGTGTGTATGACCTGACGCAAATCAAATCTAAGGAGGAAAAATAATGTTACGTTCAATGTATTCAGGAATCAGTGGGTTGAAAAACTTCCAAACGAAATTGGATGTCGTCGGTAATAACATCGCAAACGTCAATACATTCGGTTACAAAAAAGGGCGTGTTACGTTCAAGGATTTAGTTAACCAATCTGTCGGATCTGCTTCTGGTGCGGGTGGCGGCGTCGGGGGAACGAACCCGAAACAAGTCGGTCTTGGGGCATCGATGTCAACAGTCGATAACGTCTACAACCAAGGAGCACTTCAAAATACCGGTCGGACGCTTGACGTCGGGATTTCTGGTGAAGGATTCTATCAAGTCATGACAGCGGAAGGTATTCGCTATACGAGATCTGGAAACTTCTATACGGATTTAGACGGAAACATCGTTACTGGTGATGGAAACTACGTTGTTGGTACTGGAACAGCTGCTGTTCCAACAGGTCCTGTTCCTAATAACTTACCGAATGGTTCTGTTCCACCTGCAGCGCCGACTCCAGGTTATCAAAAATTAAAAATCCCTACTGATGCACGAAACTTATCGATTGGGAAAGATGGATTAGTCACTTATGTAAATAATACGGGTGCGCTAACTACGGTAGGGTATATTACATTAGCAAACTTCCCTAACCCAGGTGGTCTTGAAAAGTCTGGTGTAAATTTATTTGCTTCTTCTCAAAACTCTGGTGCAGCAGCAACCGGAACCCCTAGTACAAACGGTCTCGGTCAATTGACATCTGGAACACTCGAGATGTCAAACGTCGATTTGTCAGAAGAATTTACGGAAATGATCATTGCACAGCGCGGTTTCCAGGCAAACACACGAATCATTACAACGAGTGACCAAGTGTTAGAAGAACTCGTCAATCTGAAACGATGATTCAGTTAACGACGTTACGGAAAACACCATTAGTCATTAATGCCAGCTTGATTGAATCCATTCGTTCGACTCCTGATACGACGATTCACCTCATTGGTGGACAAACGTATGTCGTACAAGAATCGATGGAGGAAGTGACGGAGGCAGCAATTCAATTTTATCGTCAAATCGGATTGACCGGTTTGACGAGTGTAAGGAGGATCGATGATGGCGGAAGAAGAGAAAAAGAAAAGTAAGCTTAAATTACCATTGATCATGGTCATCGTTGCTCTCATGATGGTTGGAGCTGGGTACATGGTAATGAAATATTTGATTGCTCCAGATGAAACGAAAGCAAAAGTAGAACAGCCGACTGGAGAAGAGCTTGATGCACGTAGTCTTCAGACTGATGATTTGACGACGAACATCTCAGACGAACGTTTCTTGAATGTACAATTTACAATCGTAACCGATGACCAAAAAACACGGGATGATTTAGAATTACGTAAATTCCAAATTAACAATATCATTCTTGGGGATTTATCTACCATGAAAAAATCGGATTTGGATTCGAAAGCCGACATGGAGAAACTGGAAGAAAAATTACGTGTCCAGTTCAAAAAACTCATCCAAGAGGGTGATGTCCAACGTGTCTACACTACGAAAAAAATCATCCAGTGAGGTGGCAGCATGAGCGAAGTATTATCACAACATGAAATTGACGCCTTGCTATCAGCTATTTCAAGTGGAGATATGGAAGTTGAGGAAATCAGGAGTCAAGAAGAAGAGCGGCGCGTTAAGGTATATGATTTCAAACGTGCCCTTCGTTTCTCTAAAGACCAATTACGAAACTTAACGCGCATTCATGAGCAATTTGCTCGAGTGCTAACGACTCATTTTTCAGCTCAGTTAAGAACATATGTCCAGTTCACAGTGAATACAGTGGAACAACTGCCTTATGACGAATTCATTCATTCTATTCCAAATATGACATTAATCAATTTGGTCAACCTTCAACCATTAGACGGGAAAGTCATTTTCGAAGTGAATCCAAATATTGCGTATGCAATGTTAGATCGTCTGCTTGGTGGACCGGGCGAAGGAATGAACAAAATTGAGAACTTAACTGAAATTGAAACACGTATTTTGACGCAGCTGTTTAAACGAGCATTTGTGCAATATGGAGCGGCTTGGGAATCGATTACAGAATTAGAAGCTGAATACGATGATCTTGAGATCAATCCACAATTTCTCCAGCTCGTCTCTCCAAATGAAACGGTTATTCTTGTGTCCATTTATGTAACGGTCGGTGAAGTGAGTGGCACATTAAATGTATGTTTACCTTTCGTCACATTAGAACCGATTTTACCTAAACTATCCAGTCATTTTTGGATGCAACAAGATAAGCGTAAGTCAATCAATGATCAAGCGTCTGAACATATGCAGACTCAATTAATGAGTTCTGTCGTCGATTTGAAAGCAGTGCTTGGCCAGACGGATCTGTCGTTTGGTGAGTTGTTACACCTCGAAGTTGGCGACTGTCTATCCCTGAAGACACGTACATCTGATCCGGTTGAACTGTTCGTCGATGATCGTAAAATGTTCAAGGCGCGACCAGGTCTAAATGGGAAGCATCTCGCTTTACAAGTCATACAACGAATTGAGGAGGAATAACATGAGCGATATGCTTTCGCAAGATGAGATCGATGCTTTATTAAGAGGAACACCATCTGATTCTGATGATGCAAGCGATACCCAATCAAATGAAGAAGTTTTAGATGAGATGGAAATCGATGCGCTTGGAGAAGTAGGGAATATTTCATTAGGAAATTCAGCTACCGCTTTATCCGCATTGTTGAATCAAAAAGTAGAAATTACGACGCCACATGTTCGAATGATTACGATGGATGAATTAAGAAGTCGTTATCCCATTCCGCATGTTGCCTTACGCGTTGGATATACAGAAGGTTTTAAAGGTGAAAATGTCCTCATCTTAACACAACGGGATGCCTCCATTATTGCGAACTTAATGATGGGCGGAGATGGTGTCATTGATGAAACTGCTGAGATGGAGCCGATTGCGCTTTCAGCTGTACAAGAAGCAATGAACCAAATGATGGGAGCTGCCGCTACATCGATGTCCACGGTATTCTCCATGAGAATTGATATCTCACCTCCAGCTGTTGAAATTTTTGATTTTTCGCAAGAGAAAAGTATCGTAGATAGTTTCTCTCTTTGGGACAGTATGGTCATCATTGAGTTCGATTTGAAAATCGGGACATTGATTGATTCGAAAATCGTACAGTTGGCACCGCTCGAGTTTTCTAAACAACTCATTCAAAAGTTGTTCTTAGCGAGTACTGAAGTATCAAATGAGCCTTCACCGGCTCAACCTGCAGCACAAACTCAACCTAAACCGTCACCAGCCGTTGAAGCTTCTCCACCGCCAGCAAAACCTGCTCCAGTTCAGGAACAAGTAGTGAAAGAAAGTGTTGCTGTCAGTCCTGTCCAATTCGGTCAATTAAGTGATGCACAAGTAGACGGTACGCCGGCTAATATTGGGATGTTGTATGACGTACCGTTGAACGTCACGGTTGAACTAGGACGTACACGACGATCGGTTAGAGATATCCTAGAACTGACGCAAGGTTCCATCATTGAACTTGATAAATTAGCAGGTGAACCAGTAGATGTATTTGTAAACAACACGTTGATTGCAACCGGAGAAGTTGTAGTCATTGAAGAAAACTTCGGAGTACGCATTACAGAAATCGTAAATACAAAAGAACGTCTTCGGATGTTCTAAGGAGGAACTATAAAATGAGTGCAAAAGTATTAATCGTAGATGACGCTGCTTTCATGCGAATGATGATCAAGGAAATTTTATCGAAGAATGGCTACGATGTCGTTGGCGAAGCGGAGAATGGATTAGAGGCTGTTTCAAAGTATAAGGAATTAACACCAGATCTCGTCACACTCGATATCACGATGCCAGAAATGGACGGAATCTCTGCTTTAAAGGAAATTAAAGCAATTAATCCGGCTGCTAAAGTCATCATGTGTTCAGCAATGGGACAACAGTCAATGGTTATCGATGCTATTCAAGCAGGTGCTAAAGATTTCATCGTTAAACCGTTCCAAGCAGATCGTGTACTAGAAGCGGTTTCGAAAACTGTCTCGTCATGAAAAAAGTGACTTTGCTGATTTGTCTGCTGTTTTTGCTTTCGGTTCCCGTAAGTGCAGAAACAGTCGAAGAAAAATTAAATCCAACTCAGAACGATGCACCGGCGACTCAGCAAGTCGATGAGAGTCCTTCCATGGCGTTGACTATTTTTAAAGGAGTCGTCGTTCTTATCGTCTTGATCGGCGGATTCATCCTTGTGACACGATTCATTCACGAACGAACGCGAGGTGTCAGACATTCCGGACGATTGACCCATTTAGGTGGAGTACCACTCGGGAAAGATCGATCGGTTCAGTTAGTCAAGATACAAGATAAGATTTACGTCGTCGGTGTCGGTGAAAACGTACAATTATTAGATACATTGGATGATCTGGAAGGATATGAACCAACGGATTTTGAAGAGTCTTCCCCGAAATCCTCACCTTCGCCGTTTCTTGAGACGTTTAAACAACAACTCGAACAACTGCAAAAGAATCGAGGTCGCTCATGAATACGATTGAGAATCTGATATCACTTGATACTCCGTCAGGAACAGCGACATCGATTAAGCTACTTGTGTTACTGACGTTGTTATCACTTGCGCCGTCACTGCTCATTTTGATGACCTGCTTTACGCGTGTTGTCGTTGTGTTGTCTTTTGTCCGTTCTGCTCTTGGAACACAACAGACGCCACCAAACCAGCTCCTCGTTGGACTCGCTTTGTTCATTACATTATTCGTTATGTCGCCTGTTTTATCTGAATTAAACACGACGGCCTTAAAACCATATATGGCAGATAAAATCAGTCAAGATGAAGCGTTTGATAAAGCGGGAGATACGATGAAACGGTTCATGTCGAAACACACGCGAACAAACGATTTAGAGTTGTTTTTAAAGTACGGTAATTATGAAAAACCAGAAAAAATTGAAGATATTCCACTTGTCGCACTTGTTCCAGCTTATGCGATCAGTGAATTAAAAACGGCCTTTCAAATCGGGTTCATGATCTTCATACCTTTTCTTGTCATCGATATGGTCGTCTCAAGTGTCCTGATGTCGATGGGAATGATGATGTTGCCGCCGGTCATGATTGCGTTACCGTTTAAATTATTGTTATTTATTTTAGTTGACGGCTGGCACCTGATCGTTGAATCGTTGCTCGTCAGTATGCGTTAGGGAGGGATCCGAATGACTCAAGAAATGATCATACAGCTTGCAAGTTCTGCCGTCTGGACATTACTCAAGGTATCGGCTCCCTTGCTACTCGTCTCGCTCGTCGTAGGTCTGCTCGTTAGTATTTTGCAGGCGACGACGCAAATTCAGGAACAGACGTTATCGTTCGTTCCAAAGATCGTTGCCGTATTTTTAGCACTCGTCTTTTTTGGTCCTTGGATCATGCAGGAGCTACAGACCTTTACGATTGATCTATTCAAACAAATCGCTGAGGTTTCCCGCAAATGACGTTACTTTCTTTCTTGAGTGTTTTTTTACTCATCTTTGGTCGGATCGTCGGATTTCTCGTTGCAGCTCCGTTGTTTTCTTCAAAGCAACTACCAGCACAACATAAATTAGCATTGGCGGCAGGCCTAGCTTACTTTGCAAGTTATGCCGTCAAAACAGATGTCCGCGTAGAAGATTTCGATTTTTTCTTTCGAATGGGAACAGAAGTTTTAGTCGGTCTAGCACTTGGGTTACTTGCCAGTTTTTTATTGTATGCGCCACAAATTGCCGGTTCCATCATTGATTTGCAAATGGGGCTTGCAATGGCTTCCGCTTATGACCCGATGTTTGGTGGACAGTCTCCCATCGTTGGTCGTTTTTATTACATGCTGACATTACTCGTCTTGCTCGCTTCTGATATGCACCTGATTTTACTTGACGGCATCTACACGAGTTTTCAAATCTTTCCACCAGGTAGCCTGATTGCGGTATCGGGCGACGCAGGAATGAGCCTTGTCATCCGTGTCGTTGGGCTTGCGATGTTGACTGCCTTACAAATGGCGATGCCACTCGTCGTTTCACTCTTTTTAGTTGATCTCGCGCTCGGTTTCCTAGCGAAAACGGCTCCCCAATTCAACATTTTTGCGATTGGTTTTTCCGTCAAACTATTGATGGGATACGCGATTCTGTTTTTATTAGCAGGAGCGACGATCACAGGAATCGGTCGATTCGTTCCATTACTACAAGATGTACTTGCAGATGCCATTCGATTACTAGGAGGTTGAGGACATGCATTCATATCGATTACGCCTTGACCTTCAGTACTTCGCTGGTGAGAAGACGGAGAAGGCGACACCTCGAAAGCGGGATGATTCCCGCAAGAAGGGGCAAGTCGCAAAATCAGCGGATCTGACAAGTAGTTTTATGTTATTCGCGATGTTCCTCGTCCTCTATTTTTTTGGTCCATTTCTAGGACGACGATTCGTCCTCGTTCTACAAGATGGTCTAAGTGCAAGTCAAGTGTTGCAGGCTGTTGAGGAGGGACGAATTGAACAGATATTAGTCGAGATGCTGATTCAAATGGGAATTCTCGTCGCACCGTTCTTTTTAACAGCGGTCGTCATCGGTGTTCTCGGGAATTTTGTTCAAATTGGTGTACTTTTGAGTGGCGAGGCGATCCAACCGAAACTGGATCGGATTAATCCACTACAAGGCGTCAAACGAATTGTTAGTGTCAAAGCGCTCGTCGAATTTTTAAAATCGGTCTTTAAACTGCTTGTCATCGGTGTGACGAGCGGCACGGTCTTATGGAATAACAAGGTCGAAATTTCACGGTTGACTTCGGAACCAATCGGTGATGCATTAGCTATCATTGGTCATTTAACATTTTTACTCGGTTTATCTGTTAGTATCGCTTTGATTGCATTAGCCATTTTGGACTTCGCTTATCAAAAATTTGATTTCGAGAAGTCGATCCGAATGAGTAAACAGGATTTAAAAGATGAGCATAAAAACACAGAGGGTGACCCTCAAATCAAAGGGAAAATCAAACAACAACAACGGGAGATGGCGATGCGGCGGATGATGCAAGAAATACCAAATGCCGACGTCGTCATCACGAACCCAACCCATTATGCGGTAGCGATTCAATACGATGACGGAAAACATATGGCACCGATTGTCGTTGCTAAAGGCGTAGATGCTGTCGCGTTCCGGATTCGGGAGAAGGCGACAGCAGCTGATGTCCCGATTGTTGAAAATCGTCCGCTGGCGCGGGCGTTGTTCGCTCAATCAGAAATTGGTATGGCAGTGGATGAAACGTTCTATCAGGCGCTCGCTGAAACACTCGCCTTTGTCTATCAACTGAAACAAGCAAAATGAAAGGATGAAGCATCATGAGTATATCAACACGAGATTTAACGGTTCTGCTAGGCGTCATCATGATCGTCTTCATGCTCGTCATTCCACTGCCCGCTATCATGCTCGATTTTTTAATCATCATCAATATTTTAATTGCCTTGATGGTACTACTCGTTGCGATGAATGCCAAAGAGGCACTTGAGTTTTCTGTATTTCCGACATTGTTACTGATCGTTACGCTGTTTCGTCTTGCGCTCAATGTCTCAACGACACGGGCGATTTTATCAAACGGAAACGGTGGCGAAGTCATCGAGGCTTTCGGTAGTTTTGTTGTCGGAGGTAACGCGCTTGTCGGCTTCGTCGTCTTCTTGATTCTCGTCTTAATCCAGTTTCTTGTCATCACAAAGGGTTCAGAACGAGTCTCGGAAGTCTCGGCACGTTTTACGCTCGATGCGATGCCAGGGAAACAAATGGCGATCGATGCTGATTTGAACTCCGGCATGATTGACGAATTGCAAGCCCGGACTCGTCGCCAAAAAATTCAGTCGGAAGCGGATTTTTATGGTGCGATGGATGGGGCGTCGAAGTTCGTTAAAGGAGATGCAATCGCAGGCATCATCATCGTCATCATCAACTTGATTTTCGGGATGATCATCGGTGTTGTCCAGCAGGGTTTACCGATGATGGAATCCGTCAATTTGTATACGTTGCTAACAGTTGGTGACGGTCTTGTCAGTCAGATTCCAGCCCTTTTGATATCGGTTGCGACCGGTATTATCGTCACACGTTCAACGTCTGATGGAAATCTTGGAGAGGATGTCATCGGTCAATTGACACGGACACCACTCCTCGTTGGAATTGCAGCAGGAGCTATCTTCTTACTTGGACTGTTCACGGCGATTCCGGATTACGTCACGATGCCGATCGCTGCACTGTTTGGATTCTTTGCTTGGCGAATGAAGCAGGCGACGAAGACGATGCAAGAAGAAGTTGCTGTCGAAGAAGCACCAAGCGAAAATTTACGATCAAGCGAATCAGTTATTTCCTTACTGAATGTTGATACGATTGAATTCGAATTCGGTTATGGTTTGATTCCGCTTGCTGATGAAGCGCAAGGTGGCGATTTACTCGATCGTGTCGTCATGATTCGTAGGCAACTAGCTCTTGAACTCGGATTCGTTCTTCCGACCGTTCGGATTCGGGATCACTTACAGTTATCACCGAATCAGTACCGGATTAAGATTCGCGGAAGTGAGATGGCAACCGGCGAACTGTTACTTGATCATTACTTAGCGATGAGTCCGGGTGTCGACGATCCAGAGATTCGAGGGATCGAGACAGTTGAACCGGCATTTGGTATGCCGGCACTCTGGATTGATGAACAGACACGGAGCCGAGCAGAAATGTCAGGCTATACGGTCGTTGATCCACCATCTGTCGTTGCTACGCACTTAACAGAACTCTTAAAGAAACATGCTGCTGAATTACTTGGTCGAGAAGAAACGAAACAATTGGTCGATCATTTAAAAGAATCTCATCCGATTTTAGTGGAAGAAGTTACGCCGCAACTACTTTCGATTGGGGATTTGCAAAAAGTGTTCGTTCAATTACTAAAAGAGAAAATATCGATTCGAAATTTACCTTTAATTTTTGAAACGCTTGCTGATTATGCCGCAGTAACCAAGGATAGTGAATTACTAGCAGAGTATGTTCGCCAATCCTTATCACGTCAAATCACTGAACAAGTCATGCAAGGAGAGGTGTTACACGTCGTAACAGTCTCAAGTGAGATGGAACTCGATATCCAGTCGGCGATCCAGAAGACAGAGTTTGGTAATTATTTAGCGCTTGATCCCGAAAAAGCGAGTCGCTTCATCGAAACGCTGCAAGAACGGACGATGGAGTTTGAACGCTATGGCGCACATCCAATCATTCTGACTTCTCCAAGTATTCGAATGTTCGTTCGTCAGTTGACGGAACGATACTTCCCGGATATTCCGGTCTTATCGTATAACGAATTGATGCCGACGATCGAAGTGAAGAGTATTGGGGTGATATAAGCAATGATAGTGAAAAAAATCGTAGCAGATACGGTGGCTGAAGCAATGGAGCGAGTTAAACAGGAGTTAGGCGAAGAAGCTATCATCTTGAATACACGGCATATAAAAGTCGGTGGTATTTTCGGGGTTTTTGCAAAACGAAAAGTAGAATTGGTCGGTTCGGTGGATGAACATGTAGAGGATAAAAGGACTGTTAAAGTAGAACAGCCGAATAGAGTGAACCTTCATGTAAACCAAATAGAACAGCGATCAATCGTAGAACGCCCTACAATTATTACGACAGGGGAAAGACCATTACCAAGAGAACTAAGACAGTACGCTAAGTTACTTGTGGAGCCAGCGTTGAATCAGTTGGCAGAACACCTACACGAGAAACTTGTGTCAACTTATTATCAAACGCAGCAAGCTGAATTGAACACGGTATTACTCGAAGAGGTTCAAGCGAAGATTCGGACGAAAACGACGCATTCGAAATTCATTATGTTAACAGGTCCTACAGGTGTCGGAAAGACGACTACGATTGCAAAACTAGCAGCACATTTTACGTTAACAGAAAAAAAACGAGTCGGTCTTATTACGACGGATACATATCGGATATCTGCCATTGAACAATTAAACACATATGCAGATATACTAGGTATCCCGATTCATGTTGCATACGATCTGAATGACTTTGAACAAGCGAAAGAAGCATTACAATCATGCGATATCGTTCTGATTGACACAGCGGGTAGGAATTTCCTTGATGTCGGGTATGTTGAACAATTAAAAAGTCGGCATACTTTTGAAGAGACGGATGTATTTCTCGTACTCAGTCTGACTGCGAAATATCAAGATCTACTTCGTATGTATGATCGCTTTCAATCCGTACCTGTATCTGGAATTATTTTCTCAAAAGCGGACGAGACAAGTGAATTATGGTCAATCGTTGGTCTCGCGGAAGAAAGTGATGTACCCATCTATTGTATAACCACTGGTCAAGAGGTACCTGAAGATATCTTGTTTAGTTCTGTAGAAGAGATATCCCAGATGATCGTCGAGAGAGGAATGGGATGATGCAAGAAGATCAAGCTCGAGTCCTACGCTCTAAGTTATCCGTAAATGAAACTAAAACGATTGCTATTGTTAGTGGTAAAGGTGGCGTTGGGAAAACGAACGTCGCTGTCAACTTAGGTGTTGCTCTATCTCTTCAAAACAAGAAGGTACTTATTATCGATTTAGATATCGGTATGGCCAACATTGGTATTTTACTCGGTAAATCTTCTAAGTTATCACTGATGGAATGTGTGAAGAAAAGAGAATCACTACAACAGTCAATTGTAGAATATTCACCAACCCTTCAGTTCATTCATGGGGGAAGTGGATTTGCTGAATTGACGAATTTCACGAGTGATGACATTACCTTTTTATTACGTGAATTTCGATTCTTCTATGAATATGATTATGTATTACTTGATCTAGGTGCCGGTGCTAATCATCAAACGTTTGATTTCATTGGTAGTGCAGATGAAGCATGGCTAGTTGTTACACCAGAACCTACTTCCATCATGGATGGGTACGCGTTTGTAAAATTAGCCCATCATCATGCGAATGAATTGCCTGTTTCCGTGATTGTTAATCGAGCTACGAATGGTGAAGAAGCTCTTGAAACATTTGATCGACTCGAATTAGTCAGCTCTCAATTTTTAAGAAAATCACTACGTTTCATTGGTTTTCTACCTGAAGATCAAACAGTAGTGAAAGCGGTCAAAGCCCAAATGCCATTTTATATCATGGATCGAAAAAGTCATGTCAGTTGGCGAATGGATCACATTACTACTTCATTGACGGGTGTTCGCGTAAAAGAACGAAAGTTTTTAGATCGATTATTAAGTCGGCTAAAGCATGGGAAAGATCATGTCCATTAAGTTGGAAATAAAGGAGGAAATCATTCATGGACTTAAATGAATATGTAGGATTGTTCCTTGATGAATCAATGGAGCACCTTCAAGCAATCAATACAAGCTTATTGGATTTCGAACAACGTATGGATGACGAAGCTGTCATTGATCAAATTTTCCGGTCAGCTCACACACTCAAAGGAATGGCAGGAACGATGGGGTATGATGCTATCGCTGACTTAACGCATGAAATGGAGAGTGCTCTCGATTTAGTTCGCTCTAAAAAACAACCAGCTACTTCCGAACTGATTGATGTATTATTCGTCGCGGCAGAACAACTTGAAACGATGGTTGAAGATATTAGTCGAGGCGGAAAAGGAAAGTTAGATGTAACGGAGACGGTTAATCGATTGAAGCGATTCATTCAACCGAATGATGTACAAGTTGAAACGAATGTTCTACCTACTACGCAACAGAATTTTGAATGTGATGTCTATTCAAAAGCGGTTGTCCAACAATCGATTGCAGCAGGCTATCAAGCATACGTGTTATCAGTCGAACTATCAGCTGATGTCATCTTAAAAGCTGCTCGCGTTTATATGGTGTTTGATCGTCTTCAATCACTGGGGGACGTCATTTTATCAAATCCGACTTCAGATGACTTAGAGCAAGAACATTTTGATACATCATTTGAGATTTTATTCGTAACACAAAGTGAAAAAGAGACGATTCGAGAAGCAGTTGAAGCCGTATCAGAAGTGGCGAATGTTTCCATCGTCCCTTTTGAGACGACGTCAGAAGCAGAAGTTGCCACTTCTACGTTGCAACAAGAACCTGTTACTGAAGAGATTCAAAAAGAGGCGACTTCTACGACGAGTGAACCAATGGATGTCACTGCACCAGTCGCTTCAAAAACGATCCGTGTCAATCTTGAACGGATTGACCGCCTCATGAACTTATTTGAGGAGTTCATCATCGATCGAGGTCGCTTAGAACGAATTGCGGCAGAAGTAGGTTCTCCTGAATTGACGGATACTGTTGAGCGAATTAAGCGTGGGACGAACGAATTACAGTCTCTCGTATTGACTTTACGTATGATGCCAATTGAACAAGTATTTAATCGTTTCCCACGAATGGTACGTTCTGTATCGAAAGATGTCGGAAAACACATAAAACTTCATATCACTGGTGCTGAGACAGAGTTGGATCGAACAGTCATCGATGAGATCGGAGATCCATTAGTTCACTTGATTCGTAATGCAATCGATCATGGAATCGAAAACAAAGCGGACCGAATTCTTGCTGGAAAACCTGTTGAAGGGAATTTATCATTACGCGCCTATCATTCGGGAAATCGAGTCTTCATTGAAATCGAAGATGATGGTGCTGGAATTAACCACGAGCGCGTCACACGAATCGCGATTGAAAAGGGGCTAATTACGGAAGAAGAGGCGGCACTATTAACAATTGAAGAAGCATCGATGTTATTATTCGCTCCAGGTTTTTCGACAGCAGAAACGGTGACAGATTTGTCCGGGCGAGGTGTAGGACTCGATGTTGTGAAATCCAAGATTGAATCTCTTGGTGGGGAAGTATTTGTAGAAACACGTCGTGGTGAAGGTACTATTTTCCGAATTAGTCTACCACTTACGTTATCTATCATTTCAGCAATGTTGGTTGAACTTGGTAAAGAAACGTATGCTATTCCGTTGACGGCAATCATTGAGACAACATCATTAAGAAGCTCTTCGATCTTACAGGCGCATCGCGAGAAAGTATTCGATTTCCGTGGACAATTGGTTCCATTGATCTCATTAAATGAAGTCTATGGATTGCCGCAACATGAGGCGGAGGCTTACTCCGTTGTTGTTGTTCGTAGTGGTGAAAAGCTGGCAGGTTTAATCGTTTCTGAATTGATTGGACAACAAGAAATTGTCATGAAGCCGCTAGGTAGTTATCTCGAAGGTATTCGGGCTATTTCCGGAGCAACTATACTTGGCGATGGGCAAGTGGCATTAATCATTGACAGTAACGCTCTATTACGAAAGTGAGGGAATTGAAGATGGAACAAAAGTGGGTTGTTTTTCAACTAGAAGAGAATTCATATGGGATTGACGTACAATCTGTTCGTTCAATTGAACGTCTCATTCCCATCACACGAATTCCAAATGCTGCTTCTTACGTTAAAGGTGTAATTAATTTGCGTGGAGTCGTAACACCTGTGATTGATTTACGTTCACGTTTAGGTTTTGACGTGATCGAAGAAACAGAAGAAACACGGATCATCATTGCAACACTTGAGCACGGAGACGCTGGATTCATCGTTGATCGAGCGAATGAAGTCGTAGAATCTTCTGAAGTTAGAATCGAGCCTTTGGGCGAACAAAAACAGGAAGATGCATCTTACCTAACGGCAGTCGCAAAAGGAGAAGACCAACTGTTTTCTTTAATCGAACCAAATCGATTATTTGAGGATATCGTTCATGCTTAATTCAGATCAAAAAGATATTTTCAGAGAAATTGGAAATATCGGAGCAGGTCATGCTGCTACAGCATTGTCTACACTTTTAGGGAAACCAATTGAAATCGAAGTGCCTTCTGCCGAATTAGAATCGTTTACAACGATCATAGATCGTGTGGGCGGTGCAGAAGCTTACACGGCTGGCGCATTGTTACGGTTTTCAGGTGATATTCGAGCGACCTTGCTTTTTTTGATGCCACTCCATGATGCAGAAAAGTTAATTGGACAGCTAATGAAATCTGAATTCCAATTTTTCTCTGATTCTCATGAAATGGGGGTTTCTGCCTGGGAGGAAATCGGGAATATACTAATTGGGGCATATGCACGATCGATTTCAGATTGGTTGGATTTGTCCCTCCAAGTCAGTGTTCCTGCTTCTGCATTTGATATGGTTGGCGCACTTCTCGAGGTGGCATTGCTTGAATCTTCAACACCGGGAAATATGGCTTTGTATATCGACACTCATCTTTCTAGTGCCGGGAATGAATTGACTGGACACTTGCTTCTCCTTCCAGAAGCAAATGCGTTTCAGACAGTTTTTCAGCGATTGGGTGTGGACATTGATGGATGAACTCATACGTATTGGAATTGCAGAATACGCAATCAGCAAACAGCCTGTCATTCTTCGCACTGCTGGTCTTGGTTCTTGCGTTGGGGTCGTCATCTATGATCAAGAGCGAGGGTTATCAAGCATGGCACACGTGATGTTGCCAGATTCGGCCATTAGTCGTAATCGCGAGGCAGAAATCGGTAAGTTTGCAGATACTGCTATTTTAGAAATCGTAAAACGCTTACGAGCAAATGGTGCATTACGCTTACGTGCTAAGATTGCTGGTGGTGCACAGATGTTCCAATTCAAATACGAACATGAATCGATGCGAATTGGAGAACGAAACATTGCGTCCGTCAAAGATATGTTACAAAAGACAGGAATCCCACTCGTTGCAGAAGATGTAGGTGGCACGAATGGGCGGACGATCGAGTTCCACTCAAAGTCAGGACGTCTCGTTATCCGGACAGTAAATGTCGGGACGTTGGAAATATAGAGGAGGAATGGTCATGCGTGAGGAATTACAACAACTTTGGGATCGATGGCTATCGACACGTGATATCACGGTAGCAGATGAATTACTTTTGAATTACGAGCCTCTCGTTCAGTATCATGTTCAACGACTAAGTGCAACATTACCTAAAAGTGTCGATCGGGATGAATTGAAAAGTTTAGGGATGATGGGATTGTACGATGCTCTTCAAAAATTCGATCAAAATCATAATAATAAATTCGACACGTATGCCGCCTTTCGGATTCGAGGAGCAATTTTAGACGGATTGCGAAAAATCGATTGGTTACCACGTTCTTTACGAGAAAAAGCAAAGCGGGTCGAAGCAGCTGTTGAAATACTAGAGCAATCTCTTCAAAGAACTCCGACGATTGAAGAAGTATCTTCGATTGTAGAAATGTCTACAGATGAAGTGAAGAGTGCGTTAGCTGAAAGTTATTTTGCAAATATATTATCGATTGACGAAGCCGTCACTTTACAAGATGAAGGGAAAGCAATGACCGTTTCCTATCTAGACCCTGATACTGCGACTCCGGAAGACATGTTATTAATGCGTGAGTTGATTGCTAAATTAGCAGAGGAAGTTAAAGAGCTGTCAGAAAAAGAACAACTCGTCGTTTCCTTGTTCTACTATGAAGAATTAACATTGACTGAGATTGGCGAAATCCTTGAATTGTCAACATCTCGAATTTCTCAAATCCACTCTAAGGCTCTCCGTAAATTAAAAAATGCATTGGGAAGTGCCTACTTAGCAGATCGTGTCGCAATGTGAAAGGAAATCAATCATGACAGTCGTGTATATACTCTTAGCAGCTCTTATATGCTACGCACTACTTGTGCTGTTTCGTCAGCAAGCGGATTTAAAAGATCGTATATCCCGTTTAGAGCTTGAAAAAAGCGAAACAGAGCAAGTTTTATTAAGCTTTATGGAGCAAGTAAATGAAATGACCGAGCAGAACGTAAAATCTGAGGTATCATCTAATCCTATAAATGAAACATATCAGAATCCATCAATAGAATCAGTTTTACCTGAGGAAAATGGTGTACAAAATGAACGAGCTGAATCATATATTGAAACACCAGTTCCTTCTGAAGTACAGAACGAAGAACAGGTCTTAACAGATGTGGAGCAGGCTTTACGCGAAGGAACAGATCTTGAGACACTCGCTCGTTCTTTGAACCGGGGAACGGGTGAGGTCGCTTTAATTGCTAAACTTTCTCGTCAAACGAAGGTTGCTCCTCGTTAATCTTTATGCTATATTAGTCTACGGTGTTAATTACGCACGCATGTATCGCCAGCTGCGGTGCCTTTAATAGGTTAGCTGGACAGACGATCATCGCGGAGGACATCCAAAACCCAAAAGGAGGAATTCATCATGGCAGTAATCTCGATGAAACAATTGTTAGAAGCTGGTGTACACTTCGGTCACCAAACACGCCGTTGGAACCCAAAAATGGCGAAATACATCTTCACAGAACGGAACGGAATCTACATCATCGACCTTCAAAAAACGGTCAAAAAAGTAGACGAAGCATACAACTTCATCCGTGAAGTAGCGTCTGAAGGCGGAAACGTTCTTTTCGTTGGTACGAAAAAACAAGCTCAAGACACTGTGAAAGAAGAAGCGATCCGTGCAGGTCAATACTTCATCAACGAACGTTGGTTGGGTGGAACTCTCACGAACTTCTCTACAATCAAAAAACGTATCAACCGTTTGAAACAACTTGAAAAAATGGAAGAGAACGGTACATTCGAAGTTCTTCCTAAAAAAGAAGTCATCATTCTTAAAAAAGAAATGACTCGTCTTGAGAAATTCCTCGGCGGTATCAAAGATATGCCAGGCGTTCCGGATGCACTCTTCATCGTTGACCCACGCAAAGAGCGTATCGCGATTGCAGAAGCACACAAACTCAACATCCCAATCGTTGCGATTGTTGATACGAACTGTGATCCAGACGAAATCGACTACGTCATCCCAGCGAACGACGATGCGATCCGTGCAGTCAAATTGCTCACTGGTAAAATGGCTGACGCAATCCTCGAAGTTAAACAAGGCGAAGATAACGTAGCACCTGAAACTACTGAAGAAGTAGTAGCAGACGCTGAGTAATTCGTGATGCCAGGTGATAAAGGGAATCGACCTTTTATCACCTTTTTTTTGAAACTAAGGATGTTATAAGGAGGAATATCGAATGGCTATTACAGCAGCAATGGTTAAAGAACTTCGTGAAAAAACAGGTGCAGGTATGCTCGACTGCAAAAAAGCACTCGTTGAAACTGACGGTGACATGAACGCAGCAGTAGATTTCTTGCGTGAAAAAGGGATCGCTAAAGCAGCAGCAAAAGGCGATCGTATCGCAGCTGAAGGGTTGACTGCAGTTGCAGTTGACGGCAACAAAGCGGCACTCGTTGAAATCAACTCAGAAACAGACTTCGTTGCGAAAAACGAACGTTTCCAAACACTCGTTCAAAACATCGCAGACGCTGTTCTCCGTAACGGTTCTGAGACAGCAGAAGCTGCTCTTGCTTCTGAATACGAAGCAGGCAAAACAATCGACACATACATCTCAGAAGAAGCTTCAACAATCGGAGAGAAAATCTCACTCCGTCGCGTAGCGCTCTTCACAAAAGCAGATGATGCAGTCTTCGGTTCTTACCTCCACATGGGTGGTCGCATCGGTTCAGTCGTCGTTATCGAAGGTACAACAGACGAAACAGTTGCAAAAGACGTTGCAATGCACATCGCAGCAGCACGTCCACTTTACGTTGACCGTACTTCTGTCACAGAAGAAGAAAAAGCACGTGAAGAAAAAGTCCTCACTGAGCAAGCATTGAACGAAGGAAAACCAGCTAACATCGTTGAAAAAATGATCGTTGGTCGTATGAACAAGTTCTTCGAGGAAATCTGCCTCGTCGATCAAACGTTCGTTAAGGATCCAGACTTCAAAGTTGGTAAATATGTAGAATCTAAAGGCGGTAAAGTCGTGTCATTCGTACGCTTCGAAGTTGGAGAAGGTATGGAAAAACGCGAAGAGAACTTCGCTGAAGAAGTTATGAACCAACTTAAAAAATAAGAATCGGGATCATCCTGATGACAAGAGAAGGAACACGTATGCTTCAATCCACTTTCGTGTGGAAGTGGTTCGTGTTCCTTTTTTACGGAATTTAGCAAGGGGGACATAGTCATGCAACCGAAATATAACCGGATTGTGTTAAAATTGAGCGGAGAAGCGCTCGCAGGAGATCAAGGGTTTGGGATTAATCCTGTCATCGTCAAATCCATCTCGGAACAGATTCGCGAATTGATTGAATTAAATGTTGAAGTAGCGGTCGTTGTCGGAGCTGGAAATATTTGGCGTGGTAAAACAGGTGCAGAACTTGGGATGGACCGGGCCAATGCCGATTATATGGGGATGCTAGCGACAGTCATGAACTCGCTTGCGCTTCAAGACAGTTTAGAAGATGTAGGTGTTGAAACACGTGTTCAAACATCGATCGAGATGCGCCAAGTAGCAGAACCATATATTCGTCGCCGTGCAATGCGTCATCTTGAAAAAGGACGAGTTGTTATTTTTGCAGCAGGTACCGGAAATCCTTATTTCTCAACTGACACAACGGCTGCTCTTCGTGCAGCAGAAATCGAAGCAGAAGTCATCTTGATGGCGAAAAACAATGTCGATGGTGTGTACTCAGCGGATCCGAACGTTGATCCAGAAGCGAAAAAATTCGAGACGCTCTCTTACTTGGATGTCTTAAAAGATGGACTCCAAGTCATGGATTCTACAGCTACATCACTTTGTATGGACAATGACATCCCGCTCATCGTCTTCTCGTTGATGGAAGAAGGTAACATCAAACGTGTCGTCATCGGTGACGAAATCGGGACAATCGTAAGGGGGAACTAATATGTCAAAAGAAATCTTAAAACAAGCCGAAGAACGGATGGAAAAAGCACATCTTTCACTTAAGAAGGAACTTGCGACACTCCGTGCAGGTCGTGCGAACGTTGCGATTTTGGATCCCGTTCAAGTCGAATACTATGGTTCACCAACACCGCTGAATCAAGTAGCGAATGTCAACACACCAGAGGCACGCCTAATCTTGATCACTCCTTGGGATAAGTCAATGGTGAGTGAGATTGAAAAAGCGATTCAACGTGCTGATCTTGGTCTTGCACCATCATCTGATGGTACGGTCATCCGTCTTGCGATTCCACCATTAACGGAAGAGCGTCGGAAGGAACTGGTTAAACTCGTCAAGAAGTATACGGAAGAAGGCAAGGTTGCCCTCCGTAACATTCGTCGTGACACGAACGAACAGTTGAAGAAACAAGAAAAAGATGGTGCATTGACAGAAGATGATCTACGTGGTTATACAGAAGATGTTCAGACGTTGACAGACAAGTTCGTCAAACAACTTGATCAAACGGCAACGGAAAAAGAACAAGAAATCATGGAAGTATGACGCGACGGATCGTCATGTGGGGGACTCTTTGTCACACGAAGAGTCCCTTTCTTCATAATTGAGAGAGGAGGAAGTGCGAATGTTTCAATGGTTGAATCAGACGAAAGAAACCGAAACCTATGAACGGGTGCCAGAACATGTTGCGATCATCATGGATGGAAATGGACGATGGGCAAAAAAACGTGGGCTTCCGCGAATTATGGGACATCGTGAAGGGATGAAATCGATTCGAGAAGTCGTTCGAGTTGCAAATGAGCTTGGTATCAGAAGCTTGACACTATATGCCTTTTCAACTGAAAACTGGACGCGTCCAGAAGAAGAAGTTAATTTTTTGATGAAGCTCCCAGCTCAGTTTTTAGAATCAGATTTGAAAGAACTCGATGCCCAAAATGTTAAGGTCGAGGTAGCAGGTGAAGTATCTCGCCTCCCTCATTTCACGCGTGAGGCGGTCGAACAAGCGAAACTGGATACGCAACACAATACAGGACTTCGTCTGATTTTCGCTCTGAATTATGGAGGACGCGATGAACTCGTGCAAGTCATGCAAAAACTGGGCGCACAGGTTCAGGCAGGAACATTGTCACCGGATGCGATTACACCGGAGACGATCGAGCGCGAGCTAATGACAGGATCCGTAACCGATGTCGATTTCGTGATTCGAACGAGTGGCGAACAACGGTTATCGAACTTCTTACTTTGGCAAGCGGCGTACGCAGAGTTTTATTTTACAGATGTCTTGTGGCCAGAGTTTCGTCGGGATGCTTTCTTGGCAGCAATTGAAGATTACAATCAACGGACACGCCGATTTGGCGGCGTCTGATTAAATGAGGAACTAGCTTATGAAAACTCGGATTATCACAGGGATATGGGCAGGCGCCATCTTTTTGGCGCTTTTGTACATCGGTGGACTTCCCTTTTTAGCGTTTATGGCAGTACTAACGATTCTCGGTTATACCGAGCTCGTCCGGATGCGACAATGGAGCGGCTCGCGCATTCCACGGATTTTATTCGGGATCGGTACGTTATTACCATTCGTCGGTATCTATGAAGAGGCAGTCGATCGGACACTCCCAATCGGACTTTCACCAATCGCTTGGGCAATGATCATTTTATTGATCGGTCTCTTTTGGAACGTGTTTTCGAAAAATGTCTTTACGTTCGATGATGTCGCCTTTTTACTGCTGACTGCGGTTTATGTTGGTGTCGGTTTTGCATCGTTCGCCTACATCCGCTTACTCGAACATGGATTAACGTGGTCGCTCTTGATCATTCTCTTGATCTGGTTTACGGATTCAGGGGCGTACTTCGTCGGGAAACGATTTGGTAAGAATAAACTGTGGCCGTCAATCAGCCCGAACAAAACGATTGAAGGGGCAGTCGGTGGCGTGCTACTTGCCATCTTACTCGGTGTCGTGTTTGAAAGTATCGAACCGACAGTCGGTTTTGGGAAAGTCATTGTCCTTGCCATCATCGTTGCCGTCGTTGGGCAACTTGGTGACTTGGTCCAGTCCGCTTACAAACGCCATTATGGTGTGAAGGATTCTGGAACGTTACTACCGGGCCATGGTGGTATTCTAGATCGGTTCGACAGCATGATGATCGTCTTTACGGTCCTCGTCGTACTCGATATCTTTGCTTGAGGAGGCGCTTCATTATGAAGAAAATCAGTATCATCGGTGGAACGGGATCGATTGGTACGCAGACGCTTGATGTCATTGCGGCTAATCCAGATCTTTTTGAATTGACGAGTTTTGCATTTGGTCGCAACACAACGGTCGCCGTACCGTGGTTGAATCGTTTGCAACCGATGCTTGTCGGCGTTCAAGATGAGACAACGCGTCAAGAACTCGAGCAGCAGTTGACCTATCAGCCGACGATCGTCATCGGTGAAGAAGGATTGCTTGATATCGTGACGCATCCTGAAGTCGATACAGTCATTACAGCGGTCGTAGGAGCCGTTGGCTTACGTCCAACACTTGCTGCAATCGAGGCGGGTAAAACGATTGGTCTTGCGAACAAAGAAACACTCGTCACGGCAGGGCACCTTGTCATGAAGATTGCACGCGAAAAAAACGTGACGATTTTACCCGTTGATAGTGAACATGCGGCGATTTTCCAATGTTTGAACGGGGAGCGGCGAGAAGATGTGCGTCAAATCATCTTAACGGCGTCAGGCGGAAGCTTCCGTGATCAATCACGGGAAGATCTGGCAGACGTGACGGTCGAACAAGCACTGGCGCATCCGAACTGGTCGATGGGAGCAAAAATCACGATTGATTCGGCGACGATGATGAACAAAGGGTTCGAAGTCATTGAAGCGCACTGGTTATTTGATGTCGACTATGCGGATATCGATGTCGTCATTCATCGTGAATCGATCATCCACTCGATGGTTGAGTTCAACGATGGTGCCGTCATGGCGCAGCTTGGTATGCCCGACATGCGGGAGCCGATTCAGTACGCTCTTACATATCCGTCCCGCCTTGAAATTCAAGGGGGAGAACGGTTAAACTTAAAGGAAATCGGACGCTTACACTTTGCTGATGCTTCATTCGAACGTTATCCGTTGTTACGACTTGCTTTTGAAGCGGGTCAAGCCGGTGGTTCGATGCCATCAGTACTCAATGCTGCGAACGAACAAGCAGTGGACCGTTTTTTAAAAGGGGACATTCGCTTTTTAGAAATCGAAGCGAGCGTTGAGGCGGCGCTTCAAGCTCACACCCTTATCGACGAGCCTTCCTTGGATCAAATCCTTGAAGCCGATCGATGGGCGCGTGAGTTCGTATCGTCTCTTACATTCGCTAACTAAGGATGGGATAAGTAATGACGACCTTTATTTCAATCGTACTGATGTTCGGTGTACTCGTCGCCGTCCATGAATGGGGTCATCTCGTAATGGCGAAGAGGGCAGGTATTCTCTGTCGGGAATTCGCGATTGGATTTGGACCGAAGATCTTTTCAGTGTTTAAAAATGAGACGTTGTATACGGTGCGCCTGTTGCCGATTGGCGGTTATGTCAAGATGGCGGGTGAAGAACCTGAACTCGTTGAGATCAAATCAGGTCAAACCGTCGGATTACAGTTAAAAGACGGTGTCATCGAGACGATTTATTTCGATGCAGATCAGCCACAAGTCGACCAAGTCGTTACTGTCGAGCGGATTGACTTGTTGCGTCAACTCGAACTCGTTGGGTTACAGGATGAGACCTCGGTCCGATACCCTGTCTCCCCGACAGCATTTCTTGTCGAAGGTCAGACACGGACACAAATTGCGCCGTATGACCGCACATTTGGTTCGAAATCCGTTTGGAAACGCGTCCTTGCGATTGCTGCAGGACCGTTCATGAACTTTGTCCTCGCGTTCGTCATTTTATTCGGTCTTGCCTTATATAATGGCTCTCCGACAGGGGAAAGCGTCATCGGAACAGTACAAAAAGGTTCACCTGCCGATCAAGCAGGACTTGTTGAAGGTGACCGGATCATCTCAGTCAACGGACAGGATACAGCCAAATGGACGGATTTACGTGCTGGATTCCAAGATCGTGCTGGGAAAGCGACAGAAGTAAAATATGAGCGTGATGGGAAAGAGACGACAACTGAGATCACGCCAAAAGTGCAACAGCAAGGAGAACAGAAGGTCGGCATCATTGGTGTTACGAATGAGACAGAAAAATCATTCGGAACAGCACTACAAACGGGCGTTTCAGAAACATGGCGGATGTCGACGCTCATCGTCGGAGCGGTTGGAGATCTCGTGACCGGTGTCGTTGGCGTCGATCAATTATCAGGGCCAGTCGGGATCGTCAAGATGACCGATCAGGTCGCAGATAGTGGGTTCTCGATGCTCTTGACATGGACGGCACTGTTGTCCGTGAACTTAGCAGTCTTCAACTTGTTGCCACTTCCAGCACTTGACGGAGGACGCTTGCTGTTCCTCTTCCTTGAAGCCTTACGCGGTAAACCGGTCGATCCTCAAAAAGAAGGATTGGTTCACTTCGTCGGTTTTGCGCTTTTGATGTTACTCATGCTCGTCGTTACTTGGAACGACATTCAAAAATTCTTTTAATTAATCACTCAGTCAAAGGAGTTCGTGACTCATTATGAAACAATCAAAACTATTCATGCCAACGTTGCGTGAAGTACCATCTGATGCAGAAGCCATCAGTCACCAACTCTTGCTTCGTGCAGGATTCATGCGTCAAAATGCCGCTGGAATCTATTCGTATCTCCCACTCGCAAAACGGGTTCTCGCAAACATCGAGACAATCATTCGCGAGGAATTAGAGGCAGCGGGTGCGCAAGAATTACTGATGCCAGCGATTCAACCAGCTGAACTATGGGAAGAAACAGGACGCTGGGATATCTATGGACCTGAATTAATGCGCTTGACGGATCGTCATGATCGCCGGTTCGCGCTCGGAGCGACGCACGAGGAACTGATCACTTCAATCGTTCGTGATGAATTGAACTCGTACAAAAAGTTACCGGTCAATCTCTTCCAGATTCAAATGAAATACCGTGACGAACGTCGCCCACGTTTCGGTTTATTACGTGGTCGTGAGTTCATCATGAAAGATGCCTACTCGTTCCATTCGTCACAAGAGAGCTTAGACGAAGAGTATCAAAACATGTTTGATACGTATTCGCGGATTTTCTCACGTGTGGGTCTTGAGTTCCGTCCAGTCGTCGCTGACTCGGGTGCAATCGGTGGTAGTGGAACACATGAGTTCCATGCGTTAGCAGCAATCGGTGAAGACACGATCGTCTACTCGGACCAATCGGATTATGCAGCGAACTTAGAGATGGCAGAGTCGATCGATGCCTATCCGAAGCAAGACAAAGCACCAGAAGCACTTGAAGAAGTGCATACGGCAGATGCGAAGACGATTGAAGCGGTCAGTGCACATCTGAACTTACCAGCAAATGAATCGATCAAGACCGTCATTTTCAAAACGGAACAAGGACTTGTCATGGCACTCGTCCGGGGCGATCACGAAGTCAACGATATCAAATTGAAAAACTATCTGGGCGCACTCGACATCACGATGGCGAGCGACGAAGAGATTGAAGCAGCGCTTCACTCAACGCCTGGAACACTCGGACCGATCGGGGCAGACATGAAGATCGTCGCCGATTACGCGGTACGTGCCTTGACGAACGCTGTCTGTGGTGCAAACAAAGCGGAAACACATTATATCCATGTCGATCCAAGCCGTGATTTCGAAGCAGACTATACGGACTTGCGCTTCGTCGAAGAAGGTGACGCGTCACCAGACGGCAACGGAAACGTTAAATTCGCACGTGGCATCGAAGTCGGTCAAGTCTTCAAACTCGGAACACGTTACTCTGAAGGAATGGGAGCGACGTTCCTTGATGAAGGCGGTAAAGCACAACCGCTCATCATGGGATGTTACGGCATCGGTGTCTCGCGGACATTGTCGGCAGTCGTCGAACAACATTATGATGAGCGCGGAATCATTTGGCCAAAAGCGATCGCACCATACGATGTCCATTTGATTGTCGTCAATGGTAAAAATGCAGAACAGCTTGAACTCGGAGAAACACTATACCGTGAATTGACAGCTGCAGGATTCAGCGTCCTGCTTGACGACCGGAAAGAACGAGCAGGCGTCAAATTCGCCGATGCGGATTTGATTGGTCTACCGGTTCGCTTGAACGTCGGCAAAAAAGCGGCAGAAGGAATCGTCGAATTAAAAGCTCGTCGCGGTGGCGATGCAGAAGAAATTGGACAAGAACAAGTCGTTGAGGCTGTTCGTTCACTCTATGAAGGTTTAGAATAAAGAATGGAGACGGTCACTTTTCATAAAGTGACTGTTTTCTTGTCTCACACCCATTCGCCCCTTGGGCAATCCGCAAGAGGAGGAGGAGTTGCTGTCACGGTGTGAAGCGATCAGACAGCACAATTGCGAGTGGATACACAACAACGCATGTCACTGTTGCTGAGTGACTTGGAATTACCGAACGGTATCATTGAAGAATACTTTAACGAAGCAGTTCTTGAGAAGCTTCGCGTCAATAAAGCAAAAGCAACCTGGACATTTGAAATCCGCTTGCCACAGGTTTTGCCCCAAAACGTCTATCAACTCTTTACGAGTCGTTTGATAAGTCGGTATCAGCAATTCGCCGAAGTCAAAGTTATCCTATACGCGGATAGTCGACCAGACGAACGCCTATATCATGATTACTGGCCATATGTCGTGCAAGATCTCGCCGACGTTTCATCGGCGCTGCGGACACAACTCGGACGTGTCTTACCGGAGTTCAAAGAACAGAAATTATTCATTCCAGTCCGAAGTGAACCGGAAGCAGGATTCTTAAAAAGTAGCTTATGTGGGGAATTGCAGTTACTTTATAGTGCTTACGGATTTCCGAAATTCAACTGTGAACCGATTGTTCAAATCAACGAATCGAAACAAGAAGCGTTGCGCAATCAGGTAAAACAGGAAGACATGGAAGAAGCAAAACGGATGCTCGAGTTGCAGTTCAAACGAGAACAATCGCGGGATGACGATGAAGGACCGGTTGAGATTCGGATCGGGAAACCAATTCAAGATGAGATTGTCCCGATTAAGACGATCCAAGATGAGGAACGACGGATTGCGATTCGTGGTCTCGTCTTCTCGGCAGAGAGTCGTGAACTACGAAGTGGAAAGACAATCTTTACGTTCAAAATGACGGATTATACGGACTCCCTCGTCGTCAAGATGTTTGCGCGTGACGAAACAGACGTCAAGATACTCTCTGCGATCAAAAAAGGGATGTGGATTCAAGCGGCAGGTCGCGTTGAGTTCGATACGTTCCTGCGCGATCTTTGTATGATGATTGCCCAACTGTCAGAGGTGAAGATGGAAGCCCCTGCTGACCCTTGGGCAGGCGAGAAGCGTGTCGAGTTACATGCACACTCGCAAATGAGTCAAATGGACGCCGTCATGAACGTGACGAAATACGTTGAACGCGCGGCGAAATGGGGTCATCCTGCTGTTGCGATCACGGATCACGCGGGTGCCCAAAGTTTCCCGGATGCCTACTATGCCGGAAAGAAAAACGATATCAAGGTATTGTATGGAATCGAAGCGAATGTCGTCGATGACGGGGTGCAAGTCGCCTATCATCCCGTGGACCGTAACTTAGATGACGCGACATTCGTTGTCTTTGACGTCGAGACGACGGGTCTATCGGCGATGTACAACAAGATCATCGAACTTGCAGCCGTCAAGATCCACGACGGTGATATCATCGATAAGTTCGAAGCGTTCGCGGATCCGAAGCATCTATTGTCGGCGACGACGATTGATTTGACAGGAATCACCGATGATATGGTCCGCGGAAAACCAGACCCGGAACAAGTCGTCAAGGAATTTATGGACTGGGTCGGCGATTCGATTCTCGTTGCCCATAATGCCTCATTCGATATCGGATTCTTGAATGCGACACTCCGTTCCGGTGGACACGATGAATCGGTCTTGCCAGTCATTGATACGCTTGAGCTAGCCCGTGTTTTGATGCCGACGCTAAAAAACCATCGATTGAACACACTCGCGAAACGATTTGACATCGAATTGACGCAGCATCACCGCGCCATCTATGACGCGGAAGCGACAGGCTATTTGATGGTCAAATTGCTGCAAATGGCAGATGAGATGTTCGACATGAAGACACACGCTTCGCTCAACCGGGAGATGGGGAAAGATATCTCGCGGGCACGGCCATACCACGCGACGGTCTATGCGAAGAACCGGACGGGCTTGAAGAATCTGTACCAATTGATTTCGATTGCTCACACGAAACACGTGCACCGTGTCGTCCGCACACCACGCTCGCAACTCGTCGCGCATCGGGATGGATTGATCATTGGATCAGCTTGCGATAATGGCGAGGTGTTTGATGCTGCCTTGAACAAGTCGGACGAAGATTTAGCAAAAGTGATGCAGTTCTATGATTTCATCGAGATTCAGCCACCCGCAATGTATGGTCATTTGATTGAACGGGAAATCGTTCAGAATGAACTCGAACTGCGCGAACTGATCAAAAAGATCATCCGCGTCGCGGAAGAACATGATATCTTACCAGTCGCGACAGGGAATGTGCATTACCTCGATCAACATGACGCGACGTACCGGGAGATCTTGATCCGGACGCAAGGTGGAGCGAACATGCTGAACATGCGAAAACAATTGCCACCGGCACACTTCCGGACGACGAAGGAAATGATGGATGACTTCAAGTTCCTCGGACCGGATGTGTCGGAACGTCTCGTCATCACGAACAGTCAAGCCGTCGCGGAACAGTTCGAGAACATCGACATCATTCCAAAGGATCTCTATACACCGAAGATCGAAGGGGCAGATGAAGAAGTACGGAACTTGTCGTACGATATGGCGCACCGGATTTACGGCGACACGTTACCGGAGATCGTCGAAGCCCGCCTCGAAAAAGAGTTGAAGTCGATCATCGGTCACGGATTCGCCGTCATCTATCTGATTTCCCATAAACTCGTTAAAAAGTCGCTTGACGACGGCTATTTGGTCGGTTCACGAGGATCGGTCGGATCAAGTCTCGTTGCGACGATGACCGAGATCACGGAAGTCAATCCATTGCCACCGCATTACGTCTGTCCGAATTGTAAGGAATCGGAGTTCTTCGATGACGGTTCCGTCGGTTCGGGATTCGATTTACCGGATAAGTCTTGTTCGAAATGTGATGTCCCATTGTTTAAGGATGGTCATGATATTCCGTTCGAGACGTTCCTCGGATTTAAAGGGGATAAAGTACCGGATATCGATTTGAACTTCAGTGGAGAATACCAGCCACAAGCACACGCCTATACGAAAGTCCTGTTCGGTGACGATTACGTCTACCGTGCCGGAACGATCGGTACGATCGCTGAGAAGACAGCGTATGGCTACGTCAAAGGGTATCAGTCGGAGAATGAGTTGACGTATCGGAATGCGGAAGTCGATCGTCTCGTCAGTGGTGTCACCGGTGTCAAACGGACGACCGGACAACACCCGGGTGGGATCATCGTTGTACCGGACTATATGGATATTTACGATATTAGTCCGATTCAGTATCCGGCAGACGATATGGGTTCTGAATGGAAGACGACACACTTTGACTTCCACTCGATTCACGATAACTTACTCAAACTCGATATCCTCGGTCACGATGACCCGACAATGATCCGGATGCTACAAGATCTGTCAGGACGTGATCCGAAGACGATTCCGGTCGATGACCCAGAAGTCATGAAAATCTTCAGTTCGACGGAATCGATCGGTGTAACGCCGGAACAGATTGATTCAAAAACAGGAACGCTCGGCATTCCGGAGTTTGGAACAAAGTTCGTCCGCCAAATGTTAGAAGAGACGAAACCGACGACGTTCTCAGAGCTCGTTCAGATTTCAGGACTCTCGCACGGAACGGATGTCTGGCTCGGAAACGCCAGCGAATTGATCTACAACGGAACGTGTGAACTAAAAGACGTCATCGGTTGTCGAGATGACATCATGGTCTACTTGATCTACGCCGGTCTTGAACCGTCGCTTGCCTTTAAAATCATGGAGTCGGTCCGAAAAGGGAAAGGACTCTCGATTGACATGGAAGAGGCGATGATCGAGAACGATGTACCGCTCTGGTATATCGATTCTTGTAAGAAAATCAAGTACATGTTCCCGAAAGCCCATGCTGCCGCCTACGTCTTGATGGCTGTCCGGATTGCTTACTATAAGGTCCACCATCCGATGTATTACTACGCTTCGTACTTTACGGTTCGTGCGGGTGACTTTGATATCGGTGCGATGAATAAAGGCTCTGCTGCCGTTCGGAAAGTCTTGCAAGACATCAAGGATAAAGGATTTGAAGCGACGGCGAAGGATAAAGGGCTGTATACGGTTCTTGAAATCGCGCTTGAGATGATCGAACGTGGCTTTACGTTCCAAAAGGTCGATCTCTACCGCTCAAGTGCAACGGAATTCCTCATTGATGGAGATACGTTGTTACCACCGTTTAATGCCGTGACAGGTCTCGGGACGAATGCAGCGAAGCAGATCGTCGAAGCACGTAAAGGCGGCGAATTCCTCTCGAAGGAAGACCTCCAAAAACGCGCTAAGTTATCGAAATCGATCATTGAGACGCTCGATAACCTAGGCTGTCTCGAAGGGTTACCGGACGAGAATCAGCTCTCCTTGTTCGACTTGTAAGCCCTTAGGAACACTTGCTTTGAGCGCTTTCCTATGCTATATTGAGTGAGGAAATGTTTTTTATACTACGACTTGGAAGGAGTAGGGGGACCTGCTCCTTTCTTGTTTGTTTTTTGAAGGAGGATGAAGATGACGAACGTAACGGAAAAGGTCGAAGCGCTCGCAAAACCAATCGTCGAACGAGAGGGGATGGAGCTAGTCGACGTTGAATTCGTCAAAGAAGGGGCGGATTGGTTCCTACGTGTCTCCATCGACAAAGAGGGTGGCGTAGATCTTGAAGACTGCGTCAAAATCAATGAACAGTTATCGGAAGCATTGAATGACAATGATCCGATCGACGAGCCGTATTACCTCGACGTCGCTAGTCCAGGAGCGGAACGTCCACTGAAGAAAGACGAGGACTTCGAAAAGGCGATTGGGAAACATGTGTACATCAAAACGCACGATCCAGTAAAGAATGCGGTTGAATTCGAAGGAACGTTGCTCGCGTACACACCTGAGATGCTTGAAATCGAAGTGCGTGTCAAAACAAGAAAATTGAAAATTGAGATACCGGTCGACAAGATTTCACTTGCGCGACTTGCGGTAATGTTCTGACGGAAAGGAAGAGAACGATGGGACCACAGTTACTCGAGGCGATCAATCAAATCGCGAAAGAGAAGGAAATTGACAAGAACATCATCATCGATGCGCTCGAACAGGCATTGATTTCAGCGTACCGACGCAACTTCGGAAAAGAATCGGAGGCTGTAAAGGTCGAATTCGACCAGCAGACAGGAGACATCCGTGTCTTTGCGCTTAAGGAAGTCGTCGAACGATTGACACAACCAGAAGAGCAACTTTCGCTTGAAGAAGCGCACGAGATCGATCCGACATATGAACTCGGCGATTTCCATAAAGTCGAAGTGACGCCAGGCGACTTCGGTCGTGTTGCAGCACAAACAGCGAAACAGATCGTCACACAAAAAATGCGTGAAGCAGAACGCGAACGCATCTACAATCACTTCGCGGATCGTGAAGATGAGATCATGACAGGTATCGTCGAGCGTCAAGATGCACGCAACTTGTACGTCAACCTAGAAGGTATCGAAGCTGTCTTGACGACACACGAGCAAATGCCGAACGAGCGTTTCGGGATTCGTGATCGCATCAAGGTGTACGTCACGAAAGTTGATCCAATGGTCAAAGGATCAGGGGCATCGATTCTTGTATCACGGACACATCCAGGTCTCTTAAAACGTCTCTTTGAAATCGAAGTACCAGAGATTTCAAGTGGCGAAGTCGAAGTCAAGTCTGTGGCGCGTGAAGCGGGCGACCGTTCGAAAATCGCAGTCGCGGCGGATGACATCGATCCAGTCGGTGCATGTGTCGGACAAAAAGGGGCGCGTGTTCAACGCATCGTCAATGATTTAAACGGGGAAAAAATCGATATCGTCCGTTACTCGGATGATCCGAAAGAATATGTCGCGAACGCACTCAGCCCAGCTCAAGTCGTTGCGGTCTATGTGAACGAACCAGCGAAAGCGACAATCGTCGTCGTTCCAGATTTCCAATTGTCGCTTGCAATCGGGAAACGTGGTCAAAACGCGCGTCTCGCAGCGAAATTGACAGGATGGAAAATCGACATCAAGAGCGAGTCTGAAGCGGAAGCAATGGATCTCGAAGATGTCTTCGCGACGGAAGAGCCGGCAGTAGAAGCGGTCCAAGTCGAAGGCGAGGAATAATTCGTGCAAAAAAAGGTACCATTACGTAAGTGTGTCATCACACAAGAAATGAAACCGAAAAAAGAATTAATTCGTGTCGTCCGGACACCTGAACAAGAGGTCGTCATCGATTTAAATGGTAAGATGAATGGGCGAGGTGCCTATTTATCGAAAGATGCGGCAGTCATTGCGACGGCGAAGAAAAAACGGACGCTTGATCATCATTTGAAGGTCAAGACGACAGATGCCTTATACGATGAATTGCTTGAAATCGCGGGAGGTACAAATGAGTAAATGGGAATCCCTTCTCGGTCTCGCGAATCGAGCTAGAAAAGTGACGACGGGAGAAGAACTCGTACTGAAAGAAGTACGAGGAGGACAAGCGAAGCTTGTTCTTTTAGCAGCAGATGCGGGGGCTGCCACGCGTAAGAAAGTCACAGATAAATGTACGAGTTATCAGGTTCCTTACCTAGAAGTCGCCGACCGGACGATTCTCGGTCAAGCATTAGGAAAGGATGCGCGTGTTGTCGTGTCAGTCAATGAAGCCGGATTTGCGAAAAAGCTAACTGAACTCCTCTCGAACGACTAATTGGAGGTGGATCCTTTGGGTAAACGTGTATACGAATTCGCCAAGGAACAAAACGTAACAAGTAAGCAGGTCATCACCCAGCTCGAAAAGCTGGAGAAACCAGTCAAGAATCATATGGCAGTATTAGATGAACAGACAGTACAGCAACTCGATCAAGTATTTAATCCCGAAAAATATCGGGCTCAAAAGACGGAGGCTCCAAAACAAGTGAAATCAGATAATAAACCGAACCGACCAGGAAGTACAAACAAACCAGCAGGTAACCAATCACGTAACAGCAAAGGCGGACGCCCAGAATTCGGCAACCGTAACAACCGTGGCGGCAAACGTCGTCCGAACCAAAAGAAAGCAGAACCACGCAAACTTGAAGTTGCGGATCCGAACTCGAAGTCGAGTCAACGGAAAGCAGCTCGCCGGGCGCAAGAAGAGGCGATGGCAAATGTCGTTCAATACTCTGACAACTTGACAGTCGGTGAACTCGCTGAAAAAATGGCGAAAAAACCGAATGAACTGATCATGAAATTGATGGGTCTCGGTGTCATGGCGACGATCAACCAAGATCTTGATGACGAGACAGTCGAACTGCTCGCGACAGAGTTTGGTTTTGAAGTCGAAAAGACTGTCCAAGTCGATGAGACGGACTTTGATCAATACGAATTGAACCTTGACCAGTACGAATTGTCTGAGCGTCCACCGGTCGTTACGATCATGGGACACGTCGACCACGGTAAAACGACATTGCTCGATTCGATCCGTAACACGAAGGTCACTGCAGGCGAAGCCGGCGGGATCACGCAGCACATCGGTGCTTACCAAGTTGAGATCGACGGCAAGAAGATCACGTTCCTTGATACACCAGGTCACGCGGCGTTCACGACGATGCGTGCACGTGGAGCAGATGTCACGGATATCGCAATCATCGTCGTTGCAGCCGATGACGGTGTCATGCCGCAGACGGAAGAAGCGATCAGCCACGCGAAAGCAGCTGGCGTTCCAATCATCGTCGCTGTCAACAAGATGGATAAAGAGGGTGCGAACCCTGACCGTGTCAAACAAGAATTGACAGAGTTCGAACTCGTTGCAGAGGACTGGGGCGGCGATACGATCTTCGTACCGGTTTCAGCTCTTAAAGGAGACGGCATCGACGAATTGCTCGAGATGATCCTTCTCGTCTCAGAAGTTCAAGAATACAAATCAACACCAGACATGAACGGTCGCGGAACAGTCATCGAGGCGAAACTCGATAAAGGACGCGGTCCAGTCGCTACACTTCTCGTTCAACACGGAACACTTCGCGTTGGTGACCCGATCGTTGTCGGTCACACGTTCGGTCGTATCCGGGCAATGGTCAACGATATCGGTCGTCGTGTCAAAGAAGTCGGACCATCGACGCCAATCGAAATCACAGGTCTAAACGATGTCCCGAAAGCGGGCGATCAATTCTTCGCATTCGAAGATGAGAAAAAAGCACGCCAAATCGGTGAAGCACGTTACCAACGTGAAATCGAAGCACAACGTCGCGATTCAGCGAAAGTTAGCTTAGAAGATCTCTTCGACCGCATCAAAGAAGGCGAAGTCAAGGACCTCAACATCATCATCAAAGGTGATGTCCAAGGTTCAGTTGAAGCCTTAGCCGGTTCATTGAAGAAAATTGATGTCGAAGGTGTTAAAATTAACATCGTACACTCAGGTGTTGGTGCGATCACGGAAGGTGACGTCATCCTCGCCTCGGCAGCAAATGCGATCATCATCGGATTCAACGTTCGTCCGGATGGTAACGCGAAATCAATGGCGGATCAGGAGAAGGTTGAAATTCGTCTTCACCGGATCATCTATAACGCGATTGAAGAAATCGAGCAAGCGATGAAAGGTCTCCTTGATCCTGAATTCGTCGAGAAAATCATCGGTCAAGCTGAAGTCCGCGATGTCATCAAAGTATCGAAAGTTGGTACGATCGCGGGTGGATATGTCACGGAAGGTAAGTTAACGCGTGATGCAGGTGTCCGTGTCGTTCGTGACAGCATTGTCATCTACGAAGGAAAACTCGATACACTTCGCCGCTTCAAAGATGATGTCAAAGAAGTCGCTGCTGGTTACGAGTGTGGTATTAAGATCGAACGTTATGATGACGTAAAAGTCGATGATGTCATCGAAGCGTTCATCATGGAAGAAGTCAAACGGAAGTAACAGAACGGAATCCATTCTTCCGAACTGGAGGGAACAAACATGAGTTTACGCTCGAATCGTGTCGCCGAACAGGTGCGTAAGGAAATTACGCAACTGCTCATCAAGGATGTCAAGGATCCACGCGTCAAGCCGATTACCGTCACAGGTGTCGAAGTGACAGGAGACTTGCAACAAGCGACGATCTTCTATTCAGTCCTCGGTGACGAAAAAGCACGTGAGGATGCGCGCATCGGTCTTGAAAAATCAAAAGGCTTCATGCGTAAGGAAATCGGATCGCGGATTCGTCTGCGGAAAACACCTGAACTATTGTTCGAGGTCGATTCTTCTGTCGAATACGGATCACGCATTGATGAGTTGCTTCGGAATTTGAACAAAGATTAACACCTAAGGCAACCACGCGTGTGGTTGCCTTTTTTCAAGGAGGACATCACGTGGAACCCATCGGAGTATTACCACTAGATAAACCAGCCGGCATGACGAGTCATGATTGTGTCTTTCGTCTACGTCGCTTGTTTCAGACGAAAAAAGTCGGACATACAGGGACGCTTGACCCAGAAGTAACAGGTGTCTTACCGATTTGTCTCGGTCGAGCGACGAAACTTGCCCGTTTCATCACGGATGAAGGAAAACGTTACGCGGCGGAAGTGACGATCGGTTTTGCAACGACGACAGAAGATGCACACGGAGAGATCGTTCGTGAAACACCGGTCGAACCCGAAAGTATTACTGAAGAGGCGATCGCTGATATTCTGAGCGCCTTGACAGGAGAAATCGAACAGACGCCACCGTATTATTCAGCAGTCAAAGTGAACGGGAAGAAACTATACGAATATGCACGAAAAGGGATTGAAGTCGAGCGACCGACACGGATCGTCCGTATCGATCGATTGGAACGGACATCGGACCTTGTGTTCGAAGATGGTCTTTGTCGCTTCCGCCTTGATATCGCATGTGGAAAAGGGACCTATATCCGGACACTAGCAGTCGAAATCGGAGAACGACTCGGTTATGCCGCACACATGAGCGACTTACGCCGGACAGGTTCTGGTGCGATTGCTGAGACGGACACCGTCACACTCGAGACACTCGAATCGTATGAGACAGTCGAAGAGCGGATGCAACACGTCCTTCCGATCGAACACGTCATCCAAAAATGGCCACGATTGACGGTTGATGCAGCAACAGCGCAACGTGTCTTGAACGGAGCAAAGCTGACAAGCATTCCAGTCGAATTCGAGCTGTTTACTGTCTATAATGAAGAGGACGTACCTTTAGCGCTATATCGACGTCTTCCAGAAGAACAGGTAGCACGCGTCGAGGTCATGCTACAAATCGATTAAGATCGGAGAGAGCATCATGGACATCATACATTTGACATATCCGGAACAGCCTCAAAAAGCCCCTGCTGTCATCGCACTTGGCTTTTTTGACGGTGTACATCTCGGACATCAGCAAGTCATCGCAGCAGCACGGAAAGAAGCGGAGGCTCGTCGCCTGCCTTTGGCTGTCATGACCTTTGATCCACATCCGAAACAAGTACTTGGTAAAGGGGATGAACCGGTCCGCTACATCACGCCGCTTGAACGTAAATTAGAGAAAATCGAACGCCTTGGTGTCGATCGTGTTTACGTCATTGAGTTCACGATTCCTTTCTCGGAATTGTCACCGCAAGCTTTCGTCGATGAATATCTGATTGCGTCCGGTGCAGAGCATGTCGTCGCTGGATTTGATTATTCCTACGGTCGCTTCGGAGCTGGCAAAATGACGACGCTTGATTTTCATAGTCGGGGCACGTTCACGCACACCGTTGTAGCAGAGTTCCAAGAAGAAGCAGAAAAAATCAGCTCAACCCGGATTCGTCGTTTACTTGCTGCAGGAGAAGTCGAACCGGCTGCACGTTTACTCGGAGAACCCTACCAAATCAAAGGCACGATCATTCACGGTGACGCACGCGGTCGACAAATTGGCTTCCCGACAGCCAACATGCGTCCGGAATTTTCTTACGTCATACCGAAACTTGGTGTGTATGCGACATTCGTTCGCTTAGCGGACGGTCGTCGATTCAAAGCGATGACGAACGTCGGCAGACGCCCGACGTTTTATGAGACGGGAGACGTCAGTATTGAGACACATCTTCTTGACTTTGATGAGGATCTTTATGGTCAAGAATTGACGCTTGAATGGATTGCTTATTTACGCGATGAAAAAGCCTTCAATGGTATCGATCAATTGAAAGAACAGTTGACACGAGACCGCGAAGAGGCAAATACACGATTAAGCGTTTGACAGTACGGACAGGGTTCGTTATGATAGGTCAGTACGATTACGTACAGCCGATTCACTTGGCATCTGGTCTCACCATCCGATGCTCGGGAATACGGTCATTCATAAGATGGAGGTGGAGTGACAATGGCACTCACAAAAGAACGTAAAAACGAAATCATCGAAGCATATGCTACGAAACAAGGCGATACTGGTTCGCCGGAAGTACAAGTTGCTGTTTTAACTGAACAGATCACAACTTTGAACGATCACTTACGTACACACAAAAAGGATCACCACTCACGTCGTGGTCTCTTGAAAATGGTCGGTCGTCGCCGTAACTTGCTCACATACCTTCGTAACAAGGATGTTGCACGTTACCGTTCGTTGATCGAGCGTCTTGGTCTCCGTCGCTAATCCCGACGAGAACGAGGTAGGGAAGCAGGAGCATCGTCTCCTGTTTCTTTTTTTTGCCGATTCATGGACTTTTTGCGCAAGAACCTACATAATTAGATTTGAATGAAAAAACGGATAGCAGTGAGAGGAGATTTGTGCATGTCACAAACAAAACAGACGTTTTCGACCGAACTCGGTGGACGTCCATTAACGATTGAAATCGGTCAATTAGCAAAACAAGCGAACGGAGCAGCATTGATTCGTTACGGCGATACAGCCGTTCTTGCTACGGTCGTTGCATCAAAACAACCGAAGGACTTAGATTTCTTCCCATTAACAGTGAACTATGAAGAAAAATTATATGCGGCAGGGAAAATCCCAGGTGGATTCCTCAAACGTGAAGGACGCCCTGGAGAGAGCGCGATCTTGACTTCGCGTCTGATCGACCGTCCGATCCGTCCACTATTCCCGGACGGTTTCCGTCACGACGTTCAAGTCGCGACGACGGTTCTTTCGTCAGATGCTGACAATTCACCAGAAGTCGCTGCGATGATCGGAGCTTCGATTGCGCTTTCGATCTCGGATATTCCATTCGACGGTCCAATCGCAGGCGTGACAATCGGTCGCGTCGACGGAGAGTTCGTCGTGAACCCGACTTCAGCGCAAATGGAAGTCAGCGACATCGACCTTCAAGTTGCCGGGACAAAACATGCCGTCAACATGGTTGAAGCAGGTGCGAAGGAAGTATCGGAACAAGCAATGCTTGAAGCGATCTTGCTCGGACACGATGTCATCAAGGAAATGATCGCGTTCCAAGAAGAAATCGTCGCACAAGTCGGTAAAGAGAAGTTCGACTACACGGTATCAAGCTTCGATGAGACAATCGTCAATCGCCTGAAAGCAGAAGCATTGGCAGAAGTCACACAAGCAGTTCAAGTCGAAGAAAAACAAGCACGTGACGTTGCCATCAACGAAGTCATCGCAAAATACATCGAGTTGTATGCAGCTGACGAGTCAGTCACAGCAGAACAACTAGCAGAAGTATCAGGCGTTCTCAACAAGTTCGTCAAAGACGAAGTCCGCCGTCTGATCACAGAAGATAAAGTCCGTCCAGATGGTCGTGGTCTTGCTGAGATCCGTCCACTTGATTCAGAAGTCGGTCTCTTACCACGTGCACACGGTTCAGGTTTGTTCACTCGCGGTCAGACACAAGTCTTGTCTGTTGCGACACTCGGTGTTGCGGGTGACGCTCAAATCATCGATGGACTGGGTCTGAAGGAAGAGAAGCGTTTCATGCACCACTATAACTTCCCGCCATTCTCAGTCGGGGAAGCACGTCCGATGCGTGCACCAGGTCGTCGTGAAATTGGTCACGGGGCACTTGGAGAACGCGCACTCTTACCAGTTCTTCCGAATGAAGTCGATTTCCCGTACACGATTCGTCTCGTGTCAGAAGTCCTTGAGTCGAACGGTTCTTCATCACAGGCTTCAATCTGTGGTTCGATTCTTGCCATGATGGATGCTGGTGTTCCACTTAAAGCACCTGTCGCTGGTATTGCGATGGGCTTGATCATGGAAGGCGACAATTACTCGATCTTGACGGATATCCAAGGGATGGAAGATCATCTCGGAGATATGGACTTTAAAGTCGCTGGAACTCACGAAGGTGTCACAGCTCTGCAAATGGATATGAAAATTGGCGGAATCACGCGTCAAATCCTCGAAGAAGCACTCGAGCAAGCACGTCTTGGTCGTCTGCACATTCTTGAGCATATGCAAACGGTCATCGCTGAACCACGTGTCGAATTGTCACAATACGCACCAAAAATCGTCACACTCAAAATCAATCCAGATAAAATCCGTGATGTCATCGGACCTGGTGGTAAAGTCATCAACGGTATCATCGATGAGACAGGCGTCAAGATCGACATCGATCAAGACGGAACCGTCTTTATCGCTTCGACGGATCAAGCCGGCATCGATCGTGCCCGTCAATTGGTCGAAGATATCGTCCGTGAAGTCGTCGTCGGTGAAGAGTTCGATGGAACAGTTCGTCGTGTTGAGAAATTCGGTGCATTCGTCGAATTGTTCAAAGGAAAAGACGCACTCGTCCACATTTCGGAACTCGCACTTAACCGTGTCGGTCAAACGGAAGATGTCGTCAAACTTGGAGATAAGCTAAAAGTCCGTGTCACGGAAATCGATGACAAAGGACGCGTCAACGCTTCACACAAAGTCCTGCTCGTCGAAGGCTTAAGTGAAGAAGATCGTGCTGCATACGAAGAAAAGAAAAAGACAGAGCGTGAGAACCGCCCGCCACGTCGGGATCAGGGTTCACGCCCACCACGTGACGGACAACGTCCACCACGTCGTAACTAATGAATCCAAGGTGGCTCGACGGTGCAGAGAATGCAACGAGAGCCACCTTGTTTCCTATATTTGGAGGAATTACTATGATCGAACGGATACAATTAGAAAACGGAGTTCGACTGATCGTTGAACGGATGCCGGAAGCACGCAGCGTCGCGACCGGAATCTTCATTCAAGCAGGAAGTCGGACGGAACAGATCGAGGAGCATGGTATCAGTCATCTCATCGAGCATATGATGTTTAAAGGAACAAAACGCCATACGGCAAAAGAGATTGCGGTTTACTTTGACCGACTTGGTGGAAATATTAATGCGTTCACGAGTAAGGATCAAACGTGTTATTACGTCAAGACACTAGATGAACATGCAGGCGAAGCCTTTCACGTATTGGCGGACATGTTCCTTGAATCGACGTTTGACGCGGATGAACTGGAAAAAGAGAAAAAGGTCGTCATTGAAGAGATCAAGATGTACGATGACACACCGGATGATCTCGTCCATGAGTTATTAGCTGTTGCGGCTTACGGAGAAGATGTCATGGCTCGACCGATTCTTGGAACGGAAGAGAGTGTGCTTCGGATTGATCGTGCGATGATCGGACGATATCTCGAAGAAGCGTATGCTCCGGATCAAATCGTCATTTCCGTTGCCGGAAACGTCTCAGACGAGTTGATTGCGCAGATTCAAGAGCGGATGTCGATTCTCGAATCACGATCGAAGACACGCGAGACGACAGAGCCAAGGTTACAAAATGGTGTGATTCGTAAGGAAAAGGATACGGAGCAGGCTCATATTTGTTATAATTTCCGTGCGATTCCTTCTGCTGACCCACGTTTGCCTGCCCTCGCCTTACTCAATAATGCATTCGGTGCGACGATGTCGAGTCGCTTGTTCCAATCCATCCGAGAGGAACGCGGTCTTGCCTATTCAGTCTTTTCCTATTACACGACGTTTGACGATCATGGAACGTTCACGATCTATGTCGGCACGTCTCCGGAATCGGTCGAAGAGGTCGAACAGGTCCTCGCTGCTGAAATCGATCGCTTGAAGCGGGATGGATTATCGACGAAGGAACTCGAAGATGGGATTGAACAGCTGAAAGGTTCTCTGATTCTAGGCAACGAAGGCACATCGAGTCACATGAATCGAAACGCCCGAAATGAGTTGCATCTACATCGCCATCCATCACTTGAAGAAGTGTTAGCGGATGTCGAACGGATTCGTCCATCGGATATCGAAGGGCTGATTGAGCACATCTTTTCGGAGGAACCGGCAAAGGCCTATATTCTTCCGGCAGACGAAGAAGAGGAAGCATGATAGCAGAACGGAATAGATGAAACATATGAAATGACGATGTCGAGAAAGAAGGAATACCGTTGAATTTAGCTGAATTGATTCAAGTCATACAGACGCAAAAAATCGAACGAATGGTAGAAGTGGACGTTACGTCCATTACGACCGATTCACGGGATGTTAAACCGGGAACATTGTTCGTCGCCATCAAAGGATATACTGTTGATGGACACGACTATGCTAAACAGGCGGAAGCACAAGGAGCGGTCGCAATCGTCGCGGAACAACCGGTCGACGTGTCGATTCCTGTCATTCTTGTTCGTAGTACATCACGTGCCATTGCCGAGTTGGCTGGCAAATTCTATGATTATCCTTCTGAAAAGATGCGGATGATTGGTATTACGGGAACGAATGGGAAAACGACGACGACGACGATCGTCCGTGATATATTAGCGCACCTTGGTCGGAAGACGGGCATCATCGGTACGGTTGAAGTCAAGATTGGTGACCGCGTCGTGCCAAGTCGCAATACGACACCACAAAGCTCCGAGTTACAAGCCTTTCTGTATCAGATGCACGAAGAAGATGTCCAAGATGTCATCATGGAAGTCTCTTCACATGGATTAGAGCTTGGTCGGGTAACGGGTGTCGATTACGACGTTGCGGGATTCACGAATCTGACGCATGATCACCTTGATTTCCACAAAACGTTTGAAAACTATGCGCGTGCCAAAGGATTGTTGTTTGCACAACTCGGTCAACGGCTGTCGACAGAGAAAGTCGCGGTCTTGAATGCGGATGATCCGACGAGTGAGCTGTATGAGATGATGACAGGTGCTCGTGTCATGACATACGGCATCGACAACGCAGCTGATCTTCGAGCAACAGCGATTGAACAGTCGCTTCAACAAACGACGTTCACGATGCTGTACAAGGAAGAACAAGTCGATGTCACGGCGAATTTCATCGGTCGCTTCAACGTCTACAATCTGTTGCTTGCGACAGGGATCCTCTTATCTTGCGGATATGAGCTAGCGACGATTGCAGGCGCGATTTCAGCAATCCGTCCGGCAAAAGGTCGGATGCAACGCTTGCCGATTGAAGGATATAACGTGTATGTCGACTATGCGCATACGCCTGACGGCATCGAACAGTGTCTGAAAGCACTCGTTGACGTACCGAAGGAAAAGATCGTCTTCCTGATCGGGACAGGTGGAAATCGCGATGTGACGAAACGACCAAAGATGGGCGAACTCGCTTCGACGTACGCAGGAACCGTTGTCATCACAACGGATGATCCACGATATGAAGCATATGAGTCGATTACATCCGGCATCGCCAAAGGGATGACCCACGATCAGTTCGTTGAAATCGGTGATCGGGAAGAGGCTGTGCGTTACGCAGCACGACTCGCACGACCAGATAATATCGTCATCTTAGCCGGTAAGGGCCATGAAAAATATCAAATCATTGGGGATGAGAAATTCCCGCTCGATGAGGAAATCATCGTCAAAGAGATGATACGGCAAATGGAGGAACAGAAGTGACTTATCAACCAATCGTTGTAACCATAGATCAATTTGAAACATTCGTAAAAACACATCCCAAAGGCGACTTACTCCAGCTTCCAGCATGGGGAGAAGTCAAAAGCGCGACAGGATGGACACATGAACGGATCGCGGTCGGAACGGCTTCCGGTGAGATTGCCGGAGTTGGTCTTCTTTTGTTCAAGAAAGTACCGAAGCTACCGTTCACGCTTTGTTATGCACCGCGCGGTTTCGTCGTCGATTATACGGATACGGACGCACTTCGCGCCCTTCGTGACGAAGCGATTCGTGTCGCAAAACAACAGAAGGCAATTGCGATTAAATTTGATCCAAACGTCGAGCGGGAAGAATATCCTGGTCTGTTGCAGGAGATGCAAGGACTTGGCTTTAAACATAATGGCTTCGGTGGCGGTTTTGACTACGCGCAGCCACGCTTTACGATGGAGACGAGTCTTGTAGGGACAGAAAAAGAGATCTTCGACGGTTTCCATTCGAAGTTCCGCTACAACGTCCGCCTTGCTGAACGCAAAGGTATCGTATGCGAACAAGCGGATCGTGAAGGGCTAAAGACATTTGCGAAACTGATGATCGAGACGGGCGAACGGGATGGTTTCTCGATCCGCGGTCTGGATTATTTCGAGAATCTGTACGATCATCTCCATCCAAAAGGTGATGCGGTCTTGTTTTTGACGAAACTCGATGTCGTACGTGCGCTTGAGAATACAGAAGCCTTATTACTTCAAGCCGATAAGGAACTCTCGAAGATTCATCGTCAGCTTGAGAAAGAGACGGCTGAGAAAAAGTTAAAGAGCTTAAACAATCGCTTGGAGCAGACGACAGCACAAATCGAAAAAGCCGAGAAGTCGAAGACGGAACTGATGACGATTGCTGCCAAACATCCAAACGGTGTCATCCTGTCTGGTGGTCTTTTGACGCTTGCTGGTCGTCGCTCGTATTACTTATACGGCGCTTCATCGAACGAGTACCGGGAATTCATGCCGAACCACTTGATGCAGTGGACGATGATGCAATATGCGAAAGAACATGGTGCGCTCTCCTATGACTTCGGTGGAGTCAGTGGTTCGACAGACCCGGATGATCATTACGCGGGACTCTATGCCTTTAAATCTGGTTGGGGTAGCCGGATGATTGAAAAAATCGGTGAGTTCGATTATGTACTCAATCGTCCGCTCTATCTGTTGCTTGAGACTGGGTTACCGATTTTACAAAAACTTCGGAAGAAGCTTCGCCGCTGATGAAACGGGGAACAATCTTCGGTTGGATCGTATTTTTATTGACGATGTTTGCGATTGGATTGTTTCTTGCGGCATCCATGAATCGGATGCCGACGATTTTAATGGATCAACCGGAGCTCGGGATTGATAGTTGTCCACGAGATGTAGCGGGGGAAGATCGCTTAATCAATGCAAGCGAGACGAACCTGAAGCGTCTCCACCCAGCTGTCGAAGCAGGGGCAAAGGATCTGATCCGTGTTGCGCATTCGTGCTACAATATCGATATCAAGATTACGCAAGGATACCGCTCGATTCAGCAACAGAACGCGCTTTATGAACAAGGACGTTCTAAGGCAGGGGAAGTCGTCACGAATGCACGTGGTGGTGAATCGATGCACAATTATGGACTCGCTGTCGATTTCGTTCAGCTCGTGAATGGAGAGATTTCATATGATCTTGAGTATGATGGGAATCGGTCAGGGAAAAGTGATTGGCGTGAAGTCGCGGATATCGGAAAAGCGCTCGGTTTTGAATGGGGAGGCGATTGGAAACGATTCGTCGACTATCCTCATTTTGAGATGACGTTCGGGTATTCGCTCGACGAACTGAAGGCTGGTGAACGTCCAAGCCGTTCGGAAAAAGCGAAACGAACGGAAGAAGTCGAAGATTTGTTGAATACGTGATCAACGTCATTCCTGGAGTAATGTGGCAGGAATGACGTTTTTTTTAGATTTCCTAGTCCGATTGTTGGCAGATTGTGAAAATTCGGCTAGAATAGTGATAGTGATAAGTGGACGGCTCACGAAAAGTGAATATGAATTATAGGAGGTCATGTTGTGTCAAAGAAGAAGACGGAAAAAGTAAGCGTCTTTGCTCTTGGTGGCGCCGGTGAGATCGGGAAGAACATGTACGTCGTCGAACTCGACGAGGACATCTTCGTCATCGATGCCGGATTAATGTTCCCAGGAGACGAGATGCTTGGAATCGATAAAGTCATTCCAGACATCAGTTATTTAAAAGAAAACAAAGAGCGGATTCAAGGGATTTTCATTACCCATGGTCACGAGGATCATATCGGGGCACTCAGTTACGTCTTGCGTGACTTAAAAGTACCGGTTTACGGAACGCGTTTGACGCTCGGTTTGATTGAACACAAATTAAAAGAAGCCGGTTTATTGAAAAAGGCAGATCTTCGTCCAATTGATGCCAAGACGAAATTAACCGTTGCAGGTCATTTTATTACGTTCTTCCGGGTCAACCACTCGATTCCGGATGCAGTCGGGGTATGTATTCAAACATCTCAAGGTGCGATCGTCCATACAGGGGATTTCAAGTTCGATTACACACCAGTTGATGGAAAACAGGCGGATTTCGGGAAGATTGCAGCAATTGGTCAACGGGGAGTGCTTTGCTTACTGTCTGACTCAACGAATGCAGAGCGACCAGGGATGTCTGGATCAGAATCGATCGTCGGTTCTGAACTGAACGACGTCATCTATGAGGCACCAGGTCGTGTCATCGTCGCTTCATTTGCTTCGAACATTCATCGTCTACAACAAGTGTTTGCGGCAGCAGAAGCGAACAATCGAAAAGTAGCGGTCGTTGGTCGTAGCATGGTCAATAACGTCGAAGTGGCACAGCGTTTGAATTACTTACGCTTCAAACAGAAAACATTGATTGATCTATCTGACATCAACCGCCTCGACGACAACCAAGTCGTCATCTTGACGACAGGATCGCAAGGTGAGCCGATGGCAGCCTTGACACGAATGGCGCGTAACGCACATAAGCAAGTCAATATTCGCTTGAACGATACGGTCGTCGTTGCGGCTTCGCCGATTCCGGGTAACGAAAAGTCGGTTTCGAAAACGATCGATCTTTTGTTCCGTGCTGGTGCGAATGTCATTTACAACCAACGGAAAGTACACGTGTCCGGTCACGGTCATGCGGAAGATCTGAAGTTGATGCTCAACTTGATCAAACCGAAATTCTTCCTACCGATTCACGGAGAATTCCGGATGCAAAAGGCACACAGTCGTCTCGCACAGACGGTTGGCGTGAATGCGAACAACATCTTCATCATCGAGAATGGGGATGTCGTTGAGTTCGAGAAGCGCAAAGCACGGATGTCACGCAAAGTGAACGCTGGAAACGTCTTGATCGACGGAATCGGTGTGGGTGATGTCGGAAACATCGTCCTTCGTGATCGTCGCTTGTTATCGCAAGACGGTGTCGTCCTTTGTGTCATTACGATCAGCCGGAAAAACAAAACGATCGTATCGGGACCAGAAATCATCTCTCGCGGATTCGTCTACATGCGTGAATCAGAGGATATGATCAACGAAGCAAACCGAATCGTTGCGAAACAACTACAAGGTAAATTAAACGGAGAATTGGATTGGACGGAGATGAAGTCGTTGATTCGAGATAAACTGAGTGCTTATCTCTATGAACAGACGAAACGCCGCCCGATGATTCTTCCAATCATCATGGAGATTTAACAAACGAGCGGCTCAGATTGACCAATACCTGGTCCACTGAGCCGTTTTTTTATCAGGAGGGATGACGTATGGCGACGACGAAACGAAAACCTGTACGAAAAAAAACGCCGCCACGGAAACGACCGGCAGCGAAGAAACAACGTCAGCCGATTGCGTATCGTACATATGCGACCATCATCGCAATCGTCTCATTATTAGCTTTCGTTCTCGCTTTCGGGGAGTTCGGGAAAGTCGGACTGACGCTAGCTGATGGAGGAGAGCGGTTAATTGGTCAGTTCGGTTCCTTATTATATGGTGGAATCGGTGCTGTGCTACTTTTACTCCTCTCGAATGCGTCGCGTGCTCAAAAATGGGCATGGTCGATGTTACTGATGGGTTCAGTCGTCTGGATTGATCTATTGCTCGGAGCACCACGTGGTATTCTCAATGGATGGCTCTATCAAAACGCAGCTTATTATATTTCGAGCGTGGGTGCCTTCTTGATTGGTCTGTTCTTCATCGGAACGGCCGTTCATATACTAAACCCATCGTTTTATGGAGAGCTGTGGCTTGGGCTCCGAGAACGTGCAGAAGAGTTTCACAATCGTGAACGGACACCACGTCCTCGTGTCGAAAAAGAGTTGAAAGCGAAACCGGTTCGTGAGAAAAAAACGAAGACATTGCGACCAGCAACTATCGAGGAACCGATCGAAACGGAACAAGAAGCAGAAGATCCTTCCGTCAACATTCAAGACGTTCCGATCATCGGTTTCACGGATCACGTTGAACCGCAAGCAGCGGAGACACAAGGACCGTTGACGATGACAGAGACACCCGACGGTTATCAATTGCCGTCGCTTGATTTGTTAGCAGAACCAACATCAAAAGACTTGTCCGGTGAGAACAAACGATTGAAGGACAATGCGACGAAATTAATCGCGACCTTAAAGTCGTTCGGGATCGGAGCAAAAGTTTTAAAGATTCATCTCGGACCTAGTGTCACGAAGTACGAGATTGAACCAAAACAAGGAATCAAGCTTAGTCGAATCACGGGACTCGCCGATGACTTAGCGCTAGCGTTAGCCGCAAAAGATATTCGGATCGAAGCACCGATTCCGGGTAAAGCGGCTGTTGGAATCGAGGTGCCGAACCGTGAAGTCGCCATGGTATCACTTCGAGAAGTACTAGGAGCGGAGAGCGTCCAATCGGACAGCGATCGTTTGCTCGTCGCACTCGGACGAAGCATTTCTGGTGAGACGGTGACAGCGAAGTTGAATAAGATGCCACACGTCTTAGTTGCCGGTTCGACGGGTTCCGGTAAATCGGTCTGTATCAATGGGATGATTGTCTCGATATTGATGCGGGCACGACCGGATGAAGTCCGCTTGATGATGATTGACCCGAAAATGGTCGAATTGAACGTCTACAACGGCATTCCGCACCTCTTAGCGCCCGTCGTCACCGATCCTAAAAAAGCGGCACAGGCATTAAAACAGGTTGTCTCGGAAATGGAACGCCGTTATGAGATCTTCAGTCAAAACGGAGCGCGCAACATCGAAGGCTACAATGCACTCATTGATAAGATGAACGCAGAGGAGAAAGTGCATCAACGATTACCGTACATCGTTGTCATCGTCGATGAGTTAGCTGACTTGATGATGGTCGCGTCAAACGAAGTCGAAGATGCGATCATGCGACTTGCACAAATGGCGCGAGCAGCAGGAATTCATATGGTCATTGCGACGCAGCGTCCGAGTGTTGACATCATCACCGGTGTCATCAAGGCGAATATCCCGTCGCGGATCGCATTCAGTGTATCGAGTGCGACTGACTCGCGGACGATTCTTGATACGGGAGGCGCTGATAAATTGCTCGGACGAGGAGATATGTTGTTACTTGGTAACGGCATGAACAAACCGGTCCGCGTACAAGGAGCCTTTTTATCGGACGAAGAAGTCGAGAAGGTCGTCAATCATGTCATCAGTCAGCAAAAGGCACAGTATGTTGAAGCGATGATTCCAAAAGATGTACCAGAGGGCGAAACAGAGGTCGACGATCCACTTTACGATGAGGTCGTCCAGTTCATTCTGACACAAGAGACGGCATCAACGTCGATGATTCAACGAAAGTACCGCATCGGTTACAACCGAGCTGCCCGTCTTATTGATGCGTTAGAAGAAAACGGTCTGATTGGTCCATCTGAAGGATCTAAACCACGTCGCGTCATGGGACGTTAATCGAGTAGAAAGGAAGTCGTGGAATATTCCAAGGCTTCCTTTTCTTTTCTAGAAAAATGTATAGAGAAGCCCCGGTATCTCGAAAAAAGTAAAAGACATATGAAAAAAGACATGATGATTTTGTAAAAATAGAAATGACTGGAAAAATTAATGAAGGCATCAAAAATAAAATCGCTTTCATGAAAATAGTTGTCAGACGTCTGTTGATTTTCAGTAGTGTTTTTGGCATACTCAGTCATATGAGTGACCGACCTTCAACACGAGGGCTGGGAGCGGCTTTTTCACAAATAGATAATGAAAGCGCTCTCATAATTGCAGAGGAGATGGATGAAATGAAGAAGAAACAGGTAATCGTATCGATGATGTCAGTAGCGACAGTTGGTCTTGCTGCTTGTGGTGGTTCAGGTGAGAAAGCCGATCAAAAAGATCAATTCTCTGTTGCGATGGTAGCCGATAAGGGTGGGATCGATGATAAATCGTTCAACCAATCCGCTTGGGAAGGTCTGCAAGCGTACGGTAAAGACAACAAACTTCAAAAGAATGAAGGGTTCTCTTATCTACAATCTAAATCGCAACAAGATTATCAACCGAATCTATCGCGTCTTGCTCGTGGGGGAGAAGATTTAGTTTTCGGAATCGGGAACACGTTCAATGAGGATATCAAAACAGTTGCTGATCAATTCAAAGACACACAATTCGCAATCATCGATAACGTCGTTGAAGGAAAGAACGTCACGTCGATCACATTCAAGGAAAATGAAGGAGCATATCTTGCAGGGATTGTTGCTGCAATGGAGACGAAAAAAGATCATATCGGTTTCGTTGGTGGGATGAAGATGGACGTCATCGAGCGTTTCCGTGCCGGTTTCGAAGCAGGTGCTAAGTCCGTCAATCCGAAGATTAAAATCGATATCCAATACGCAGAAGACTTCGCAGCTCCAGAAAAAGGTCAAGCGATCGCAGCTGGAATGTATGGTAAAGGCGCAGATATCATCTTCCCAGCAGCAGGTGGTACAGGAAACGGTGTCTTCACAGAGGCGAAAAACCGCAAGAAAAACGGTGAAAACGTCTCAGTCATCGGTGTCGACCGAGACCAAAAAGAAGAGGGTATGCCGGAAGACGTTACATTAACTTCTGTCATCAAACGTGTCGACCGTGCAGTCGAAGATACAGCAAACGCAGCGAAGGATGGTAAACTCGAGGGCGGCAAAACGATTCGTTATGGTCTGAAAGAAGATGGAGTTGATATCGTACCATCTGAAAAGATTTCGAAGAAGACGTTGACTGCGCTTGAGAAAGCAAAATCAGATGTCGTTTCTGGAAAAATCGAAGTACCTGAGCAATAAGCGTTGAAAAAAGAAGGGGCATTCTTAGGTAGAATGCCCTATTTTCTTCCATTATTGATTGCGTTATGAAAAGGGTTACAAAAGCGCCAGAAGTCAGACTTCTAACCTGTTACAAAATGATTGCAGGATTGTGTTGGGCGTCATATACTTATCTTGGCTGGAGTTCTCATACGTCAGAAGTCTGAGCACTGGTTACAACTAGATAGAGGATGGAGATGCGTCATGTCGATTAAATTAGATCATCGTTTGCTTTATTTACGTGTGATTGAAAAGATCAAGTCTGACATCGATGACGGCGTTTACAAGGAAGGCGAGAAGCTCCCTTCAGAGTTTGAACTTTCAAAGCAACTTGGCGTCAGTCGAGCTACTCTTCGAGAGGCATTACGAATTCTTGAAGATGAGAACATCGTCATCCGTAAACACGGTGTCGGTACGTTTATCAATGCAAGACCACCGTTTACTTCTGGAATCGAAGAATTGTACAGCGTAACAGAAATGATTGCGCGCGCAGGTATGGTTCCGACATCAGAAGTGTTATCATCCGAGATGGTCCAACCGACTGAGCGCGACCGAGAGCGTTTTCAACTTGGTCCGGATGAATTGGTTTATCGAATCGAACGAATCCGACTCGCAGGGGATGTTCCTGTCGTCTATTGTATCGATAAGATTCCAAGCCATTATATTAAAAATGAAGAGCAGTTCACCTCTTCGACATCATTATTTGATGCTTTAGAAAAAGAACTTGGACGACGTGTCACGCATGCCGTGACGCACATCGAGCCACGTATTGATCCGAAAATCGCTGAACAATTACATACGGACCAACCTCTGCTCGCTTTGCGTCAAACGCATTATGATGAGCTCGACCGTTCCGTTCTTTTTTCAGCGAACTATTTTCGAGCAGATAAGTTTGATTTCCACGTCATCCGTAAACGTGTGTGAGCCATTGTTTTAGGATGAATACTGAAAGCGCTTTCCGTCATAACCTACGTAACGCTCCTCATCGCCAGCCTCGGGTGCTAGACGTAGTCTTGAACTTTGTATGACCATATTCGAAAGGGGATTTTCCAGATGAAAAAGAAGTCACTTCTCGCATTAGCAGCAACAGGTTTAGCAATGAGTTCGGTCCTTGCAGCATGTGGTGGCAACGACGATTCAAAAGATTCAGGTAGCGGTAGCAAATCAGAAGGCTTTAAAGTAGGTATGGTTACAGATACAGGCGGCGTGGATGATAAATCATTCAACCAATCTGCTTGGGAAGGTATCCAGAAGTTCGGAAAAGACAACGACTTAAAAGAAGGTACTGGCTACAAATATCTTCAATCTGCAAAACAATCGGATTACCAACCAAACCTTCAGCAATTAGCTCGTGCTAAATACGACTTGATCCTCGGTATCGGATTCTTGATGGCTGAAGATATCGGTAAAGTAGCGGATCAGTTCAAAAAGAACAACTTCGCACTCGTCGATATGGTCGTTGACAAGCCAAACGTCGCGTCAATCGTCTTCAAAGAAAATGAAGGATCATTCCTTGTTGGTGTCGTTGCTGGTTTGACAACGAAATCAGATAAAGTCGGATTCGTCGGCGGCGTTAACTCTGACTTGATCAAGAAGTTCGAAAGTGGATTCAAAGCAGGTGTTAAAGCAGTCAACCCAGACGCTGACATCGAAGTTCAATATGCAGAAGACTTCAACGCTGCTGAAAAAGGACAAGCAATCGCTTCAGGTATGTACGGTAAAAAAGTCGACGTCATCTATCATGCAGCTGGTGGTACAGGACAAGGGGTATTCACAGAAGCGAAAAACCGTAAGAAAAACGGTGAAGATGTTTGGGTTATCGGTGTAGACCGTGACCAAGTCGAAGAAGGTATGCCAGAGAACGTCACATTGACGTCAATGGTCAAACGCGTTGATACAGCAGTTGAACAAGTCGCGAAAGATACGAAAGACGGCAACTTCCCAGCAGGTAAAGTCGTTGAGTTCGGTTTGAAAGACGGCGGTGTTGATATCGCACCTTCAAAAGACAACGTTTCGAAAGAAGCGCTCGACAAAGTCGAAGAGTACAAAAAACAAATCATCGATGGCGACATCAAAGTCCCAGCGACAGACGACGAGTACAAAGAATACGAAGCGTCACTGAAATAATAATGAAAGCGGGGGTCGCTAGCATTGCGGCTCCCCCTTTTAAACTAAACATGGGAGTGGATTTTCTTGGAATACGTCATTGAGATGCTAAACATCAGAAAAGAGTTTGGCAGTTTCGTCGCAAATGATAACATCACGCTCCAGCTTCGGAAAGGTGAGATTCACGCTTTACTTGGTGAAAACGGTGCCGGAAAATCGACGCTGATGAACGTCTTATTTGGTTTGTATCAGCCTGAGGCTGGAGAAATTCGTGTACGTGGTGAAAAAGTCAATATAACGAGTCCGAACGTCGCGAACGATCTTGGAATCGGTATGGTGCACCAACACTTCATGCTCGTTCAAAATTTCACTGTTACTGAAAACATCATTTTAGGTGCAGAGCCACGTGCCGGAATTAAGATCGACCGTGCAACTGCACGTGAGAAGGTACGCCAGATTTCTGAACAGTATGGTCTTGCTGTTGATCCTGATGCAAAAATCGAGGATATCTCAGTCGGAATGCAACAGCGTGTTGAAATTTTAAAGACGTTGTACCGTGGTGCAGACATCTTGATCTTCGATGAACCATCTGCTGTCTTGACACCACAAGAGATCAAGGAATTGATTCAGATCATGAATCGTTTGATCGCAGAAGGAAAGTCGATCATCCTCATCACGCATAAACTGAAAGAAATCATGGAAGTAGCTGATCGCTGTACGACGATTCGCCGTGGTAAGTATATCGGAACGGTCGATATCGATGAGACGATGACACAGTCGCGTCTTGCTGAAATGATGGTAGGTCGTGAAGTCAACTTTAATGCGGAGTATTCCAAGGCAACTCCACAAGAACTCGTTCTCGACATCAAGGACTTAGTCGTCAAGGACAGTCGTGGCATCAAAGCCGTCGATGGATTAAATCTCGACATTCGTGCTGGAGAGATCGTCGGAATTGCCGGAATCGACGGAAACGGGCAGACGGAATTGATTGAAGCCATCACTGGTCTTCGTAAAGCGGATAGTGGGGAAATCTTCCTCAACAATAAATCGATCAAAAACTTGAAGCCACGTAAAGTGACGGAATCAGGTGTCGGTCACATTCCGCAAGACCGTCATAAACATGGACTTGTCCTCGATTATTCAATCGGACATAACATGGTTTTACAAACGTATTACAAACAACCGTATTCAAAAGCAGGCATCATGAACTATAAACAAGTCATGGAAAAAGCAAAAACGCTCATCGAGAAGTTCGACGTCCGAACTCCAAGTCCAGAGACGTTTGCTCGTGCCTTGTCAGGTGGTAACCAGCAAAAAGCGATCATTGCGCGTGAAGTGGATCGTTCACCAGACCTATTGATTGCAGCACAGCCGACACGTGGTCTGGATGTCGGAGCAATCGAGTTCATTCATGAACAGTTGGTTCTTGAACGCGAAAAAGGTCGCGCTGTCTTGTTGATTTCATTCGAACTCGAAGAAATTCTTCAAGTATCAGATCGGATTGCCGTTCTTTATGAAGGAAAAACAGTTGCCTTCTTGGATCCAAAAGAAACGAATGAGATCGAGCTTGGCTTCTTGATGGCCGGCGGTAAGAAAGAGGAGGTAGGTCATTCATGAAGTTAGAGCGTTTTTACGGCATCCTCATTCCGATTCTTTCCATCATCCTTGGAATGGTCGTCGGGGCGATCGTCATGGTCATCGGCGGGTATGATCCGATTGCCGGTTTTGATCAGTTATTCTATGGTATTTTTGGCGAACCATACAGCATCGGTGAAACATTGCGAGCAGCAGCTCCGTTGATCTTTGCCGGTCTTGCTGTCGCATTTGCTTTCCGAACTGGACTCTTTAACATCGGGGTTGAAGGTCAGGTTCTCGTCGGGTGGATGGTCGCAGTTTGGATCGGGATTGAGTTTGATCTACCGATGGCGATTCATTTACCGCTTGCTCTAATTGGAGCAGGTTTAGCAGGTGCACTTTGGGCATCGATTCCTGGTATCTTAAAAGCGAAGTTCCACGTGCATGAAGTCATCACGTCAATCATGATGAACTATATCGCGTTGTATGTGACGAATGATATTTTACGTCACGTCATCGGTATTACGAACGAGCGGACGGAGTCAGTCAAGGAATCAGCATCCCTTGCGTCACCGTTCTTACAAGAGATCACGGATTTTTCACGTTTGCATAACGGGATTTTCATCGCAGTCATCGCTGCCCTCGTCTTCTGGTTCATTTTGTGGAAAACAACGCTTGGTTATGAACTCCGAGCAGTTGGATTCAATAAAAATGCTGCAGAATATGCAGGGATGGGCGTTAACCGAAACATCATCTTATCGTTCGTCATCTCAGGTGTGTTCGCAGGTCTCGCTGGAGCGATGGAAGGTCTTGGGACGTTCCAAAACATGACATTGAACGCGTCCTTCACAGGTGTTGGATTCGACGGAATCGCGGTTGCCTTGTTAGGTGCGAATAACCCGATCGGTGTCGTTCTCGCGGCGTTACTGTTTGCAGGACTCAACATCGGTGGTCTGTCGATGCAACAGATTGGTATTCCACCGGAACTGATCAAAATCATCATCGCATTCATCATCATCTTCGTGGCTTCGGGTTACGCGATTCGTCTCGTCATCGAGAAGTTCACGGTTAAGAAAGAATCTAAAAAAGCGAAAGGAGCCGGTCAATAATGGGCTTTCTTGAAGTACTTTATATCATCGTGCCAATCGCACTCGCCTATTCGGCTCCGTTAATCATTGCAGCACTTGGCGGCATTTTCAGTGAGCGTTCTGGCGTCGTCAACATCGCGTTAGAAGGATTAATGGTCATGGGTGCCTTCACAGGTGTCGTCACGGCATTGACTTTATCGAAAATGGGCTTAGGTGCTGCGAGTCCTTGGCTTGCGATGCTCATCGCGATCGTCGTTGGGGCAGTTTTCTCACTGTTCCTTGCGATTCCAGCAATCCTCTTCCGAGCAGACCAAACGGTTCTTGGAGTAGCGATCAACTTGCTTGCGGTCGGTCTTGCGATCTTCCTTGTCCGGGCACTTTACAGTAAAGGACAGACGGATTCGATTCCAAACCGGATTTCGAAAGAAAATGTACCATTCTTGTCTGATATTCCAGTCTTGAAGATGTTCTTCGCGAACGTCTACTACACATCGTATATCGCGATCGTTCTCGCGTTCGTCGCCTGGTACATCATCTTCAAGACACCATTTGGTCTTCGTTTACGTTCTGTCGGGGAACACCCGATGGCAGCGGACACGATGGGAATCAACGTCACGAAGATGCGTTTCATCGGTGTTATGATCTCTGGTGGTTTCGGTGGTCTTGCTGGTGCTGTCTACGCGACGTCGATTTCATTGAACTTCAGTGTGACGACGATTCTCGGTCAAGGCTTCCTCGCGATTGCGGCGATGATCTTCGGAAAATGGAATCCGCTCGGTGCCATGGGGGCAGCCCTCTTCTTCGGGTTCGCTCAAGCGATTTCGATCATCGGTCAGCAATTGCCGTTACTCGATCAAATTCCACAAGTGTATCTGTTGATTGCGCCGTATTTATTGACGATCTTAGCACTTGCTGGTGTCGTTGGTCGTGCGGATGCACCAAAAGCTGTCGGTGTACCGTATATCAAAGGAAAACGCTAAATTTTTACTAATCATAGACCGGATGTTGCCAATTGGCGATGTCCGGTTTTTTTAGATAATCGATAGATTGAATGAGAAAAAGTCCAATAAAAAAAGATGCTTCGCGAGGAAACATCTTTTTTTATTCACTTATTCGAATTTTAACGCATCGCCATCGAACGATTCATCTGCTACTTTGATTGAATCCGTCGGGCAACCTTCGAATGCATCAATCATATCGTCGAATAATGCTTCTGGAATTTCGGCAGTACCATTGTTATCATCAAGAATGACATACGCCAAACCCTCATCATCATAATCATAGATATCTGGTGCCGCTGCTCCACAAGCACCACAAGCGATGCAAGTATCTTTGTCGACAATCGTAAATTTAGCCATTGAACGGTCTCCTCTCTATACGAAAACATTATTGAAACACGCTGTTCTCATCTATATGTCATTGTATCGGACTCATCGTTGCATTTCAATGACGAAGCGTAAGTGACAACAGAAAATGTATATATCATCACATGCCCGCAAATAGTATGTCTAAAACGTAACGAAAAGAAAAAGGATGGGAAATCATCTTCAAATTGATAAACAATTTACATTAGAAGGGAGCGTGACATATGGAAGTTTCTTTACTCGAGCGTATTTTTCTGGAATCGATTCAGCGCCTTCGAAATGAACGATCAGACCGGAGTCTTTATCATGTTTTTCAAGGAAAGAAATCAGCGACTTCTCTGCAAGATGCCCATTTTTATGATTTGGAATCGGTGTTCGGTACTGTATTAGTCAGTAAACAACGATTCGAAACAATCTTGGCTGAACTCGCGCAGAAGAATTGGATTGAGCGGCAAGAGACCTTGCGACTGACGCACGAAGGCGCACGACTAATAAATCAAACGGATCGTGCGATCATTGATCAACTAGGTGGAGAACTTCGTGGTTATGCTGAGATGATGTGGAAACGACTCAGCCTTTTGGTTCAAACGATGATTTGCTTGGAAGCAAAACAGCCGTTCATTCCTGTGCAACAGGAAACCATCGTCCGTGAATGGGTAAAAAGTGTTCTTCCGACCATCTCGAATCGAGCAGAATGGTTACATGATATGCAGCAAGAGTTGATATTTCTCCTTGAGCGCTTATCAGAACGAGATGCGACATTAATTAGTTACCGCTTGTCTGGCGTGCAAGCAGGATGGTCTTATCCACAATTAGCTCAAATGATGAAAACAGATGTGGAGACTGTCCAATACGAATTTACGATCGCTTGGCGAAAGTGCATCGATGACTTGGAAAAAACACCACTTTTAAAGCAAATAGGCGCTGATCTACACACGACAAAAATGACGCAGTCTGCGCAAACGACATGGGAGTTATTGCAACAGGGGTTAACCGTTGAAGCGGTTGCGATCCGAAGACGATTAAAAAATAGTACGATGGAAGATCATCTCGTTGAGATTGCGATGTATGCTCCTTCGTTTCCGCTGGATCATTTTGTCACGCCATCTCAGCAAGAAGAGGTACGACAGATTGCACAGCGACTCGGAACCTACGCGCTAAAGCGAATCAAGAGTGAGATGCAATCCGATATATCTTATTTTCAAATTCGATTGGTGTTAGCACGTAGTAAATGGGAGGGAATGTAATGGAAGCGTTATTGCATCGTCATTTTGGTTACGAAGCATTTCGACCAGGGCAACGCCAAATCATCGATGCCATCCTAAACGGAACAGATACACTAGCAATTTTGCCGACAGGTGGAGGAAAGTCTGTCTGTTATCAATTTCCTTCTTATGTACAAAATGAAGGGCTGACGTTGATTTTGTCTCCGTTACTCTCGTTGATTGAAGACCAGGTCATGCAAATCAAGCGCCGAGGAGAGCGATCTGTCGCTAAATTAACATCTGTCGAGACGCGAGAAGAGAAAGAACAGATTTTATCTGTACTTGAACATCTACGATATCTTTACTTATCACCGGAGCAACTCGCGCTGCCGCAGATTCGGGCTCGGCTAAAACAGGTAAAGATTGCGCTCTTCGTCGTAGATGAGGCGCATTGTATCTCCCAATGGGGTCACGAATTTCGACCGGAGTATGCAAGACTTGGTCACATTCGACAAGAACTCGGCCTTCCACCATGTCTCGCCTTAACGGCAACAGCAACTCGTGCTGTCGAGCAAGATATTCGAACACAACTGCGTATGCATGAGCCACAAATCATCCGTCGTTCTGTCAACCGACCAGAAATCCAATATGTTGTCGATCGCGTTGATCGAGAAGAAAAAGATGCGGCAGTTGCTCGGTGGATGGAACGCATCGTTCGCCCATGCGTCATCTATACGACGACCCGTAAAGAAGCGGAACGAATTGCTGGAATCATTGACGGTGCGACCTATTATCATGCTGGGTTGACGATAGAAGATCGCCAACTTGTTCAACAACAGTTTCTTCATGATGAGATGGACTGTCTCGTGTGTACGAGTGCGTTCGGAATGGGTGTCGATAAAGGTAACGTCCGAACGGTCATTCACTATACGATGCCTGCGACGATTGAAGCCTATATGCAGGAAGTCGGACGTGCTGGTCGTGATGGTAAAGAGGCAACGGCGATTTTACTCTACGCTGCTCAAGATGAACAATTACAGACGTACTTGATCGACACGCAATATGCACCCGTCTTATGGATCGATCAATTGCAACAAGGGATGAATCAAGGCGAATCCTATGCCAAGATGGAAAATCGTCTTCGTCTTAATCCGGAAGATCCGGCATATCGATTACTCAAATCGCAACTCGAGAACGGGTGGTCGAAGGAACGCATCATCCAGTGGCAAACGGAACGTAAACAATTAAAAAGACAAGAGGTCAACCTGATGATGGACTACATTCATCGGAACGAATGTCGCCGTACGATGTTGTTGCATCATTTTGATGAGCAGGCAATCGTACAACCACGGTGTTGTGATGTGTGCGGAACGATTGAATGGGAAAATCCGGTGAAGAGAAAGACCCATCAACCGGTAGATTGGAAAATGCGTTTAGAACAAGTCTTTTTTTCATCACTAGATTCGGTGTAAACTAGACAATATCGTTATATTTTTCAAGAAAAGGTGATAAACATTGAGTAAACAAGATCAACGACGGTTGCATCAGAACGAAGAGGATCAGTCATTGCCACCGCGTTCTTCGCGTATCGAACACGTTCGTAACGAGCGATTGAAACAACCGTTTCGAAAAAATCCGCTAGCAATCACGCTGACGGTACTCATGATCACGATCATCATCGCCTTCGTCTCCATCGGTTTCATGATGTAAGGGCACATTGTGAACGGAGATTTTTTTCCTTTCAGCGTATACTAGAAAGGAAGGGGAAGGAGGCACGATGCATGGATCGTGGGAAATATAATATCAAAGCAGTCGCTGCGTTAGTGGGACTCAACCCGACGACCATTCGTGCTTGGGAGCGGAGATATCAGGTGCTCGATCCGGATCGAAGTGAATCCGGACATCGCATTTATAGTGATAACGACGTCGCGAAATTACGCTGGATCGTCGATAAACAAAAAGAGGGATTGTCTGTCTCTAAAGCAATCCAGTTGTATGAGATGCCTGTTAATCGGGCTGAGGTACCGCACGATTATGGAGTCGAACTGCGAGATCAGTTGTTCCAGGCATTGACGAACTTTGAAGAACGACATGCGCACGACATTATGAATAAAGCATTCTCGATGTTTAGCTTCGATAAAGTCATTCAGGACATCGTCGGTCCGCTCTTACATGAGATTGGAGTGAAGTGGGAGTCGGGAGAGATTACGATTGCGCATGAGCATTTTGCGACGGCATTTCTAAGAGCTCGCCTCTCGACACTGTCGTTACAGATGCCGATCAATCCATTTTTACCGCGAATCGTCTGTGTCTGCGCGCCGGAAGAAGAACACGAACTTGGGCTACTTTTCTTCACGCTTTACTTACGTCAATCTGGATTTGATGTCATTTTCCTCGGTTCCGGTATACCGGTTCAGGACTTAGTGACTGTCACGCATCAGTTGCAACCGAAAGCCGTTATTCTTTCCTGCACGTTATCCGATCATTTACCGTTACTTGATGAAGCGTTAGCACGTCTAATGTCTGATTTTCCGGATCTTGAGATTGGTCTTGGTGGTTATGCGGTCGATCAGCTCCCGGAACGATATGGTCCACATTTACTTGGTGCAGACGATCAATCTTGGAAAAGTTGGTTAAGTCGACTCACTCCGACAACTGGTGTATAGTATGGTTCATAACGAACGGAGACATCTGTGTTTCCGGTTTTGACTGGAGGAGTCTATTATGAGGTTTGAACAAATGAAACAAGGACACCTTCGTGTCTTCATCACAAAGCAAGAGTTATCGCTTCACGACGTCCGACCAGAAACGTTGGCTATCGGGAAGGGACAAGCTTTATTGCGTAATCTATTAGAAGAAGCCGAATCGAATTTTGGTTTTCAAGCAGCGGGAACACTCGAATTTTTCGTTACATTCTTTCCAAATGACGGGATGCTCGTTGATGTACGTCGTGAAGGCGATTTGCCAGAAGAGATGAACGAGGAGTTCGATCAAGTCGAAATCCGCATGACAGTCGATATCGTCCATCACGTCTTATATGCTCTACACTCGCTAGAAGACGTCATTCAAGCGAGTCATGGATTATTGCGACATATGCCTCGGACAGAGACAGGTGGTAGCCTCTACTTCTTCGAGGGAAGCTACTATCTCTATTTCCAAGAACGAATGAATGAGGCGCTCGAGCAGACGGTGACGACGATTTTGTCTGAATACGGTGAGCCGAGCCCGAAAAGTCCACTCGTCATGGCGGAGTATGGGAAAACGATTCAGGCGGAACATGCCGTCGCAACGATAGCCGAACAGTTTAATATGTAAAACATCAGGTGCGACATTCCATCATAGGGGGATGCCGCACCTTTTTGTCTTCTGCTGGAAGTGGCACCATTTTGTATTTTTTCATCGTCAGAAGGATGGTATGATAATCATTGAACGTAAGAAGAAGGAGTGAAGTAGGATGAAAGTGGCAGTATTATACGGTGGGACTTCAGGAGAACGGGAGGTTTCATTAAACAGTGGAAAGTCGATCATGGAAGCATTAAACAGTAAAGGGCATGAGGTCACGGCTGTTGATTTCCATCCTGATCAAGCGCATGAACTCTTCCAGCTGGATGTAGATGTGGCTGTCATCGCTCTTCACGGGAAAATTGGTGAAGATGGACGCGTACAAGCATTGCTTGAACTGGCAGACATTCCATATACAGGTTCAGGTGTGTTAGCGTCAGCGCTTGCGATGGATAAGGCACGTTCGAAAGTTCACTTTGATAAAGCAGGCATTACGATCGCCCGTGATGTGCTGTTAGAGCGTGGAGCTGATATCGAAGCGAAAATCGCAGAGTGGGATGGTCAATTTCCTTGTGTCGTCAAACCAGCACAAGAAGGCTCATCAAACGGATTGACGATTGCTCAAGACGAGAAGATGTTACGTGAAGGAATCGCGAAGGCGTTCGAAGCGGACGATGCAGTGCTTGTTGAACAATTCATTAAAGGGCGTGAAGTGACAGTCCCGGTCGTCGGTCATAAAGGGGCAGAAAAAGCACTACCTGTCATCGAGATCATTCCGAAGAACGCCTTTTATGACTATGAATCCAAATATGCCATCGGTGGTTCGGAGCATATTTGTCCTGCTGAACTGGATGAAGCAACGACAGAAAAACTTCAAGAATGGGCTGTTAAAGCGCATCAAGTCCTTGGCTGTGCAGGATACTCGCGATCTGATTTCCTTGTGCCGGAATCCGGAAATCCAGTCATCTTGGAGACGAATACACTTCCTGGTATGACTTCGACTAGTCTATTCCCGGACGGTGCACGAGCAGTGGGAATTGAATATCCGGAATTGGTCGAATATTTCATGGAACTTGCGATCGAACGACATCGTCAAACAAAACAACCAAATCAATGATATCCTAGGAAAAGAAGTGAGAAAGCGCTTACAAATATAGGCGTAACCCCTTTCATTACGTTCGAGAAAAGAGTATACTTTATCCGAACAAGGAAACGGCATAGGGGATGCCACTTATGGGGAGGAACGTTGGAATGATCACTGACCAACAACATGCGAATCATCGCAAGAACGTACTGGAAGCGACACAAGAAATCGTCAAGGAGGCACTAGGGAAACTTGGTTATCCAGACGAGATGTACGAATTACTTAAAGAACCACTCCGGATGTTGACAGTCCGGATTCCGGTACGGATGGATGATGGTTCGACGAAAATCTTCACAGGATATCGTGCGCAACATAACGATGCCGTTGGACCAACGAAAGGTGGAATTCGTTTCCACCCGAACGTGACGGAAGTCGAAGTCAAAGCATTATCCGTCTGGATGAGTCTGAAGGCAGGTATCGTTGACTTACCATACGGCGGCGGGAAAGGCGGAATCATCTGTGATCCACGTGAGATGAGCTTCCGTGAAATCGAACGTCTCAGCCGTGGGTATGTCCGTGCTATCAGTCAAATCGTTGGACCGACGAAGGATATTCCAGCACCTGACGTCTTCACGAACTCGCAAATCATGGCATGGATGATGGACGAATACAGTCGAATCGATGAATTCAACTCACCTGGTTTCATTACAGGGAAACCGCTCGTCCTCGGTGGCTCACACGGTCGTGAGACAGCGACGGCGAAAGGTGTCGCAATCATGATTCGGGAAGCGGCTGCTAAAAAGGGTATCTCGCTCGAAGGCGCACGTGTCGTCGTTCAAGGATTCGGCAACGCCGGAAGTTTCTTATCGAAATTCATGTATGATTTAGGTGCAAAAGTCATCGCGATCAGCGATGCGTACGGGGCACTCCATGATCCAAACGGTCTCGATATTCCATACCTACTCGACCGTCGTGACTCGTTCGGTACCGTGACGACATTGTTCAAAAATACGATCTCGAATAAAGAATTGCTTGAACTTGAATGTGATATTCTTGTTCCGGCAGCAATCGAGAATCAAATCACAGAAGACAATGCGCACGATATCAAAGCAGCGATCGTCGTTGAAGCGGCTAACGGTCCGACGACGAACGAAGCGACGAAAATTCTCGCTGAACGTGACATTTTGATCGTTCCGGATGTTCTTGCTTCGAGTGGTGGCGTAACGGTTTCTTACTTCGAATGGGTACAGAACAACCAAGGATATTACTGGACGGAAGAGGAAGTACACGAGAAACTTGAAAAAGTACTCGTGAACTCGTTCAACCAAGTCTATCAGACAGCGCAGACGCGAAATGTCGACATGCGACTTGCCGCTTATATGGTAGGTGTCCGGAAGATGGCGGAAGCATCTCGTTTCCGTGGCTGGGTCTAATATTAAGATGAACGTCCGCTTCTTCTTTACGAAGAGCGGGCGTTTTGCATTGCAATTTCTTTCGTCTATGGTAGAGATTTGCTAAGATATAAAAAAAGCAACCGGAAGAGGAGATATTCGAATGTTAGATTGTATCGTAATCGGTGCAGGACCGTGTGGGTTATCGGCAGCGATCGAAATGCAAGATCGGGGACTAGACGTCGAAGTGCTCGAAAAGGGAAATATCGTCGAAGCGATCTATCGTTATCCGACGCATCAAACGTTCTTTTCAAGTAGTGAGAAGTTAGAAATTGGTGGTATACCGTTTATCAATAAAGAATTAAAACCGCGACGTCTCGACGCGCTCGTCTATTATCGAGAAGTCGTCAAACGAAAACAGTTGACGATTCGTCCGTTTGAGACGGTTGAGCGGATTGAACGTCAAGCGGATCATTTTATTATCCATTCGGAGCGTTCCGGGGAAAAAAGAAGCCGAGAAGCTCGCTCCGTCGTGCTTGCGACAGGTTATTATGGTTTACCGAACCGAATGGATGTTCCTGGAGAGGAATTACCTCATGTCTCGCACTACTTTACGGAAGGACATCCGTATTTTGATCAAGATGTCGTCGTTATCGGTGGAAAAAACTCGAGCGTCGATGCAGCGATTGAACTTGAAAAAGCGGGAGCACGTGTGACAGTCCTTTACCGTGGACCGGAGTATAGTCCATCCATCAAACCATGGGTGTTGCCGAACTTCGAATCTCTCGTTCGTTCGGAAAAGGTCAAGATGATTTTTGGAGCGTCAATCGAAGAAATTACGGAGCAAGAGGTGGTTTATCAAATAGATGGAGATAAACAGACCGTCCGTGCTGATTTTGTGTTTGCGATGACAGGTTACACACCCGATGTCGGATTGTTCGCTGACACAGGCATTACGATTGATCGTAAAACAGGTATTCCAAGTCATGACGAAGAGACGATGGAGTCGAATGTCCCGGGCATCTATATCGCAGGTGTCGTGGCAGCAGGATTTGACGCCAATAAAATATTCATTGAAAATGGACGTTTTCACGGTGCAAGCATTGCCAATCATCTCGTTGAACGGTTACGTGGTGTATCGATACAAGCCTAAACAAAACCTCTTGATTTGGAAGGAAAATTTCCGAATCAAGAGGTTTTTTCATTTATTCAACGCGGAATGATTCTTCGAGTTCTAGTTGCGAAGCATCGATTTCAAGTTCGACCATCAGTTTAAGCCGCGCTTTTTGTGAATTCAGTCCATTTGAGAAAATGACGCCGAGTTCTTTTAATTGTTGTCCGCCACCCGTATATCCGTAGACGTCTTGAACGATTCCGTTGAAACAACGGCTGACGATGACGATCGGCATGACGGTAATCAATTCAGCGATCGCATCCACGATACTTGGTGGTACATTTCCTTGACCGAGGACTTCAAGGACGAGTCCATCATAGCCGAGTTGTTTCACAGCAAGTAATAAGTCGGGTTCCATACCGGCATAGACTTTGAGAACGGCGACCCGTTTTGAGAGCGAAGTCACCATGTGTGTTTGTTTTAAGAGCGGTGTATTGAATAAGTAGACATGATCCTTCGTTACCATCCCAAGGTTTCCGAAATGAACGGATTTGAACGTATCGACGGATGACGTATGCGTTTTTGTGACGTTGAATGCCGAATGAATTTCCCCGTTGAAGACGACGAGGACACCTTTTCCGCGCGCAGCTTCACTGACAGCGACACGAAGTGCCGTAATCAGATTAAACTCACCATCGGATCCGACCTCATTGGAAGAACGCATAGCTCCTGTCAAAACGATCGGAACAGGTGCGCCAAGCGTCAAATGTAAGAAATAAGCCGTCTCTTCCAGTGTGTCTGTGCCGTGAGTGATAACGACGCCGTCGTAATGTTCCTTCTTGAGCTCACTCTCGATGAAATGGGCTAGACGCAACATGATGTCAGGTGTCATGTGCGGAGAAGGTAAGTTTGCGAAGTGACGCGTCGTGATGTTGGCAATATCTGTTGCTCGCGGGAGTGAAGCATCGAGTGGATTGATATCATTTGGTAAGACATGACCAGCATGATCCTGTGCCATGGCGATCGTTCCACCCGTATGAATGAGTAATAATGATTTCATGCTAAAGGGTCCTTGTCTACAGACAGAAGACCTTCACCTACTTTCTATGACGGATTCGGTTCGTTCTCCCATATTGTAACCTTTTTCACTCTTGAAACAACGAGGACGTTTTCTTTTTTCCAAGAAACCTTTATTCTTATAAATGAGGAAGAAAGGGGGAGAGGAAGCGTGGTTCAAATCGTTTTCTCCGGAGTTGCCCCAGGCATCGCACTCCTAACTTATTTTTATCTCCGTCACGAACATGAGTCGGAGCCAGTCGGCTATATCCTTCGAAGTTTCATTTTTGGTATTTTACTGGTCTTTCCCTTGATGTTCATCGACTATATCGTCCAGACCGAATTTGGTGGGCGTGAAGAGGTGCAGTTGATTCGAACAGCCGTTACGGAAGAATTCGCCAAATGGTTTGTCGTCTTTTATACGGTCTATATTCATCAACGGTTTAATGATTATTACGACGGGATCATCTACGCGGTAGCCTGTTCACTTGGGTTCGCAACGCTTGAGAATATTTTATATCTGATGGTGAATGGAACTGTCGAACATATGCTCTTCCGGGCACTCTTACCCGTATCTGGGCATGCATTGTTTGCTGTCATCATGGGATTCTTCATGGGGATGGCGAAATTCTCGCCTCATCCTTATCGTTGGCTATCCCTCTCGATTGCGCTTCCGGTATTTGCGCATATCTTATTTAATTTGTTAATATTGGAAAATGGTGGTATATCCTTTTTGCCAATCGTCTTTATGGTTATCTTATGGACGATTGGATTATTTCAAGTACGAGGTGCCAATCGTTTGAATCGACGATTTAAACGGAAAAAACAACATTCAGATGGTATCGAATAGAGAGTAGGAGCGGAGTAACATGATGGAAATCGGGGATTTGGTAATGCTTTCGAATAGTGAGGATCGACAAGGTCGCTCAAAAGTGACGGCCGTGACGAACCGTTTGATTTGGATTGAAGCGCCAAGTGAGGTCGCGACACTTAAAACATTCATCTTGTCAGAGCAAGAAGAAGTTTCATTTTATTTTTTTAAGGAGAAAGGCAAATTATTTGGATTTGATACGGTCGTCGTTGAACGACAAAATGATCCACTTCGTGGTCAACGTTATGCTTTGAAACGACCAAAGGATGATCAAATCGAACGCATCCAACGACGTCAGTTCGTTCGAGTGCCGCAAATACTCGATGTCGCTGTACATCCTCATAAAGCGCATTTCGAGCCGTTTACGACGGTGACGCTTGATTTATCGGCTGGTGGAATGATGATCTTGTCAGATCAATTACCGATTGCAAAAGATGAAGAAGTGGAGATGACATTCATCTTACCTACGGGTGATGGGGTATCAAGTACACTAGACGTCGTGGCTGAACTTGTTCGAATCGATCGACGGGAAGAAAGGTATGAATTAGCCTTTCAATTTACGATGATTCCCGACAGAAGTCGTGAACTTGTATTGCGTCACTGTTATCAAATGCAAATGAAAAGTTCAAGAAGGGGCATGAATCCATTCACCTGACCGCATTTTTTTGCTATGATAACGTTCGGAAGAATGAATCCCTATCAATCATAGGGAAGATGGAAGGATTGGATGGATGATGAAAAAGATTCAAATCGCTTTAGATGGACCAGCGGGTGCTGGGAAAAGTACGATCGCAAAACAATTGGCAGCACGCCTTGATTATGTATACATTGATACAGGAGCTATGTACCGGGCCGTGACGTTGGCAGCACTTGAACAATCGCTTGATCTCAATAATGGGGAAGCGCTCGGAGAATTAATGAAATCGCTTGATATTCGTTTAACACCAGGCGAAAACGGGCAACGTGTCTTTATTGGTGATCGCGAAGTGACGGATGCGATTCGTTCCATCGAAATCACGAATAATGTCTCGTTCGTCGCTCGTCAAAAAGAAGTCCGGGCTGCACTCGTCACGGCACAGCGAAAATTAGCTGAACGCGGCGGAATCGTCATGGATGGACGTGATATCGGTACAGTCGTATTGCCGGATGCAGAATTAAAAGTCTTTTTAACGGCAACTGTGGAAGAGCGTGCAGCTCGAAGACATCGTGAAAATATCGCGCGTGGAATGGACAGTGACATCACGATTCTTCAAGAAGAGATCGCACTGCGTGATAAGCGCGACAGTGAGCGTGAAGTCTCGCCATTACGCCAAGCTGACGATGCACTATATCTCGATACGACAGAGATGACGATTGATGAAGTCGTCGTCCGATTGATGGAGCTAGCAGAGGGTGTCCTAAAATGAAACGTCAAGATACCATTTACCGGATTGCGCGGTTTGTCGTCTGGGTCATTGCGAAAACAGTCTTCCGATTGAAAGTGACTGGGCAAGAGAACATTCCGAAAGACGGTTCCTTACTTGTCTGTGCCAACCACAGCTCGAACTGGGACCCAGTCTTCCTCGTCAGCGCGATTCCGCCAAAACGCGCGGTTCGTTACATGGCAAAAGAAGAACTGTTCAAAGTTCCTGCCTTAAAACAATTAATGATTGCGGCAGGAACATATCCTGTCGGTCGCGGTCAAGGCGATCGTCAAGCTTTGAAACGGACGATTGAGCTCTTGAATACGGATGAGACGGTCGGTATTTTCCCAGAAGGAACGCGATCTGCGCCAGGTGAATTCACATCAGCACAACCAGGTGTCGGCTTCTTTGCGTTACGATCGAATGCTCAGATTTTACCGATTGCAATCATCGGATCATACCGCCCGTTCAAACGGATGCATGTTGCGATCGGAAAACCGGTTGATATCTCGGATTTACGTGACCAGCGGGGCGCGGCGAAATCGATTTCTGACCGAATCATGGACGAAATCAAATCCGTCTACTTCAATCACGCTTAATACCTTGACAAATAGTCAGAATTGTAAGAAGTTAGAAGCAGGATAAACGCATTGACATGTGTCAGGCGTTTCTTGTACTCATCGTGAGGAGGTTGTTTTGGAATGGTCGAAGAAATGAAAGATATGCCTGATTTTGAAATTCATCGGGACCAGGTAGTTACCGGAATGGTCGTGAAAATTGAAGACAAGCAAGCACTCATTGATATCGGATATAAAACAGAAGCCATCTTACCGATCAGCGAAGTATCGAGTCTTCATCTCGATGATATTCGCGGCGTGCTGAACGTCGGAGATGAACTACAAGTGAAGGTCAAGAAAATCACGGATGAAGAGGTCGTCGTCTCGAAACGAGAAATCGACGCGCTCAAAGCGTGGGAGCAAGTAGAAGAGAAGTATAAATCAGGTGAGATCTTTGAAGTTGTCGTCAAGGACATCGTCAAAGGTGGACTCGTCGTTGATATCGGTGTCCGCGGATTCATTCCGGCGTCACTCGTCGAACGGCATTATGTCGAGGATTTCTCGGATTACATCGGTCGTTCGATCGAAGTCAAGGTCGTTGAACTCGATCAAGAGAAGAACCGTGTCATTCTCTCGCATAAAGCGGTCGTTGAAGGCGAATTGAACGCGAAGAAAAAAGAGACACTCGAAAATTTAGAAGTAGGTCAAATCCTCGAAGGTACAGTCCAACGTTTAACTGACTTTGGTGCTTTCGTTGATATCGGTGGCGTCGACGGTCTCGTTCATATCTCGGAGATGGCACACCACCGTGTCGAACGTCCTTCGGATATCGTCACGGAAGGTCAAAAAGTCGAAGTCAAAGTACTTGGTGTCGACCGTGATACGGAAAAGGTGAAGTTATCGATCAAGGAAACACAACCTGGTCCATGGCAACAAATGGAAGGGAAGATCGAAGCTGGCGATATCGTCAAAGGACGTGTACGTCGTCTCGTTCAGTTCGGGGCTTTCATCGAACTTGCGCCACAAGTAGAAGGACTTTTACACATTTCGCAAATCGCGAACCGTCACATCGGTTCACCTTCGGAAGTACTCGAAGAAGGACAGGAAATTGAGGCGAAAGTACTCGAAGTGCGTCTTGATGAGCATAAGATTTCGCTATCAACACGTGTCCTTGAAGAGGAAGAATCATCCGCTGACGATTATTCGGATTATACGAATCAATCAGAAGGATTCTCAGTCGCTGACTTGACTGAAGACGATTCTGATCAGAAAGAATAAGTAATGACACAAAGCGGACACAAGCGTGTCCGCTTTTTATATGCGGTTTGTTATGGTATATGACAGTTTGATTTGATACAATAGAACGGCTATGAAGCGAGAGAAGAGAAAGAAGGTGTTGGGATGGCAATTCCAGTCGTGGCGATCGTAGGTCGCCCAAATATCGGAAAGTCGACGATTTTTAACCGGGTGATTGGAGATCGGGTTTCAATCGTAGAAGACAAGCCAGGCGTTACCCGCGACCGTATTTACGGAACTGGAGAATGGCTGAATCGTCATTTTCATTTGATTGATACAGGTGGAATCGAAGTCGGGGATGAGCCCCTACTTCAAATGATGCGTCATCAGGCGGAGCTCGCCATTGATGAAGCGGATGTCATCATTTTCATGGTGAACGGACGCGAAGGAATTACAGCAGCGGATGAGGAAGTCGCGAACATGTTATTCCGTTCGAATAAACCGGTCGTCGTCGCTGTCAACAAAGTCGATAACTTTGAAATGCGTGATTTAATGTATGAATTTTACTCCCTTGGATTCGGAGACTTGTTCCCGATTTCTGGTACACATGGTCTTGGTCTCGGTGATTTACTTGACCGTGTCCTTGAACTCGCACCAGATAAAGAAGAATTAGAATATGACGAAAGTACGATCAAGTTTGCCTTGATTGGTCGTCCGAACGTCGGGAAATCAAGTATGACGAACTCGATTCTCGGTGAAGAACGTGTCATCGTCTCAAACATCGCTGGTACGACACGCGATGCGATCGATACACCGTTTACACGGGATGATCAAGAATACGTCATCATCGATACGGCCGGGATGCGAAAACGCGGGAAAGTCTATGAATCAACAGAACGTTTTAGCGTCATGCGTGCTCAAAAAGCAATCGAACGGGCAGATGTCGTCTGTGTCGTTCTTGATGGCGAAGAAGGCATCATCGAGCAAGATAAAAAAGTGGCGGGATATGCGCATGAAGCAGGTCGCGCGGTCATCATTGTCGTCAATAAATGGGATGCTGTCGAAAAAGATGATAAGACGATGAAAAAGATGCAAGAAGAGATCCGGGAAGAATTCCGTTTCCTTGACTATGCACCGATCGTCTTCGTCTCAGCAAAAACAAAACGTCGTTTGCAGACGTTGTTACCGGTCATTCAACAAGCAGCACACAGTCATGCACAACGGATTCAGACAAGTGTCTTGAACGATGTCATCGTTGACGCTGTCGCGATGAACCCGGCGCCGACGGATAAAGGGGTTCGTCTTCGGATCAACTATGCGACTCAAGTCGCGTCACGTCCGCCAACGTTCGTCTTGTTCGTCAATGATCCAGAATTGCTGCACTTCTCTTATAAACGATATCTTGAGAACCGGATCCGGGAGGCATTTGACTTCACAGGTACACCAATCCGGATTTTAGCCCGTCAAAAACAATAATGAGGTGAGTCAGTATGACCAAAATCGCAGTCATCGGAGCAGGGAGCTGGGGAACAGCCCTCTCGCTCGTCTTAGCTGATAATGATCAAGAAGTCATTCTTTACGGTCGTGAACAAATGAATGTCGACCGCATCAATGAGCATCATGAAAATACGCAGTTCTTGCCAGGTGTTGCGTTACCAAAAGCATTAAAGGCAACGACGGATCTTAAAGAAGCGGTCGAAGGGGCGACGCATATCTTGATCGTCACACCATCCTCTGCGATTCGAGCGGTTTCTCGTCAACTAAATGAGTTGCTGACGGAACCTGTCGTTTTGATCCATGCATCGAAAGGAATCGAGCCAAAGACACATCTTCGATTGTCAGAATTAATCGAAGCAGAGGTCGATCCAGCGAAGCGTAAAGCGATTTGTGTCTTGACGGGTCCATCCCATGCTGAAGAGGTCGCATTACGTAAACCGACGACGGTAACGATTGCTTCAGAAGATTTAGAAGAAGCAGGTCGTGTTCAAGAGCTGTTCACGAATGAAAACTTCCGTGTCTATCTGAATGCGGATATCATTGGCGCAGAACTCGGTGGTGCTTTGAAGAACATCATCGCGCTTGCCGCCGGGATGACGGATGGTCTTGGTTATGGTGACAACGCGAAAGCTGCTTTGATAACGCGTGGAATGGTCGAAATGGCGCGTCTCGGTACGATGCTTGGAGCTAAACCGATGACGTTTACTGGATTGACGGGAATGGGTGACTTGATCGTTACTTGTACATCGGTCCATAGTCGCAATTGGCGTGCGGGGAATGCCATCGGTCGCGGTGAAAAGTTAGAAACGGTGCTAGAAAACATGGGAATGGTCGTCGAAGGTGTTCGTGCGACACAAGCCGCCTATGATTTAGCGGAGACGAAGCAGTGCGAACTGCCAATCACTTCTGCGTTATACCACGTTCTTTTCGATGGTCATACGCCGGAAGAAGAAGTCAAAAAGTTGATGCAACGACCACAAAAAAATGAAATCGAGCATCTCTTCACGACGAAAGATTAACGGAGTGGGGTGGAAACCTTGAGTCCAGGATTAATAAAAATGTGGATCTCGTTCGCTGGCATCGGACTCTTTGCGATCAGTGTCTTGCTGGTCACGGTCAGTCGGACGAAATTGAAAGGGATATGGCAGATTCTCGTATCGACTTTGGCATTCGTCTGTTTCATCGTCGCATCGATCATCATGGTGTTCATCGTCATGGCGGGACCAAGCGCATGAAGAAGTGGTTCGTGATCCTCATGCTCATTCCGGTGACGTTGTTATCAGGTTGTCTATTTCCAGACAGTCAGAAACCGTCGAACCGCGTACCGTATCCGCAACAGTTACGTACCGTACAGGATGCTGTCGATGCGTATCAAAAAGACACGGGTGTTTTGCCCATTAAGACGATGGAAGCGGACACTCCGCTCATGGAGCGTTATCAAATCGAATTAGGGCGGCTCATTCCGCGTTATATGAGTGACCCACCATCAAACAGTTTTGAAGGTGGCGGAACATTCATCTATCTGTTAGTTGATGTCGACACGAAACCAACTGTTAAGTTGATGGATTTACTTGTTGCAGAAGAGTTACAGAAGCTCCAAGTTCGGATTGATGCGTATCGGAAGAAGAACGAAAAGTATCCGTTTAAAGGATCGTTCGGAAAAAACCAGTTTACGCTTGACTATAAAAAACTATTCATCAAAAAAGAACCGACTGTCCCAAGTCCGTATTCAGGTGAAAAGTTGTCAATCTATGTCGATGGTCAAGGACGCCTCTTCATCAACTATTTACCAGAGTTGAAGAAAGCTGTTCAAACTGCGAAGAAAAAGCCGAAAGTCGGTCAAGATATTCGGTATTTGCTCTATGAAGATCAACCTTTTGTTCCTGCCTATTCTCAAAGCTACACGATAAACGAAAAAGGCGAACCTGTGTTTTCAGAGAAATCGAGCGAAGAATCTGAAAATTGAACGTTATTTACACGAAAATGTTGTAATAGCAACGTTTATGGGGTATGATTACCCTCGAAGAAGTGATTGGGAGGGGGTGAAAGTAATGAACAAAACTGAACTCATTCAAGCAGTCGTCGAAAAATCAGGTCTTACAAAAAAAGACGTGACGAAAGTTGTTGAATCAACATTCGAATCGATCACTGAGACACTTCAGTCTGGAGAAAAAGTCCAATTGATTGGATTTGGTAACTTCGAAGTCCGTGAGCGTGCAGCCCGTAAAGGTCGCAACCCACGTACGAAAGAAGATATCGAGATTCCAGCAAGTAAAGTACCTGCCTTCAAACCAGGTAAAGCATTGAAAGATGCTGTGAAGTAATCCGGCTACATAGTCGCCCGAGATTTTCTCGGGCGGCTTTTTTGTGGACATTCAGAAGCGTGAAAGCCCGCCGATTATGGTATATTAAAAAAGAAGAACGTCCATCAACGAGATGGCACTGGAGATCGGGGGGTAAAAGCATGGAACAACATGAGCTGCGCGTGGATGAAATCATCACTGCACTCACCACTAAACAAACGACACGATTGGCTCGACATGTGGATTTCCCTTCCATCGATCGTGAACAGATCAGTTGGTTGATTGATGTCGCTCAACATGACACGCTGGATACGGAAGCACTCGTCAAAGCGATTCATTTCGCACAAGTAGCGCTACGTCTGCATGAGCGTGTCAATGAAACCCTACGCGGTTCGAAGGAGCGACAGTTGCTTGTATTAGCAGGAGATTTATTCTCGAGCTACTTTTTCGAACAGCTAGCTGGGTTACCAAAAGAGATTCTCGTTTCACTCGGACGGACGATTCAACGGGTCAACGAGGCAAAGTGTGCCCTTCACGAAATGAATTATGCATCGACGGAAGAACGAGTTCTCTTATGGTTAACAGCAGAGTTCGGATTAATGCAAGGACTCGCAGCAATCACGAAACGAGAATGGCTGACACGACAGGGACGGCAGATCATTCAACAACAGGCAGAACAATTGGATCTGGTCGCACAGAAATTACTGTTATCGCATCTCGAGCAGATGGCGGTAGCATGAGATCTTGGAAAGGGTGAGCGGTGTGCAGGCAAAAGATAAAGAAAAAAAAGTATATGAAGTGTTTCAATCGATATCAACGAACTATGATCAAATGAATTCAGTCATCAGCTTCCGACTGCATAAACTATGGAGACGCGAGACGATGCGCCGGATGCAAGTCTTCCCGGGTGCTAAATGTCTCGATCTTTGTTGTGGAACAGCGGACTGGACGATTCAACTAGCGAAAGCAGCCGGTCCGACAGGTGTCATCAAAGGACTTGATTTTTCAGAGAACATGCTAAGAGTCGGCGTGGAGAAAGTAGAAGCGCTCGATATGAAAAACATCGAATTGATTCACGGAAATGCGATGGATCTACCGTTCGGTGATAACTCGTTCGATTATGTGACGATCGGGTTTGGTCTACGAAACGTACCGGATTATCTACAGGTCATCAAAGAGATGCATCGTGTCTTAAAACCAGGTGGAACGGTCGTCTGTCTCGAGACGAGTCAACCGACGGCACCGATTTTCCGCGAGGCATATTCATTGTATTTCGGAAAAATCATGCCACAAGTCGGGCGATTGCTTGCGAAATCATACGATCAATACAACTGGCTACAAGAATCGACGGAAGTGTTCCTCGACCGCGTCGAACTGAAACAACTCTTCGAACAGGCAGGCTTCATGCAAGTGGAAGTCAAGGCATTCGCGGGTGGGGCTGCTGCGATGCACCTTGGGAAGAAGTGGTGAGATGTCACTGCATTCCATATACCGTGATGTCACGAAGGAAGTTAATTTAGTCGATCGTTTTCTGATCAGTCACATCGCTTCTGAGGAACCAACGATCGATGCGGCAGGAAAGCAACTGTTGAAGGCTGGTGGAAAACGGATTCGACCGGCATTCGTATTGTTAGCGTCTAAATTCGGTGAAGCAGATCGGGATGAGCTGATTCGTGTGGCGGCCAGTCTTGAGCTCGTCCATATGGCATCACTCGTTCATGACGATGTCATTGATGACGCGGAACTACGACGAGGGAAACCGACTGTCATGCAATACTTTGATGAAGAAGTCGCACTGTATTCCGGGAACTATCTGTTTGGAGAGGCGATTCGATTGATTGGTGAAGTCGGAAAGCCGGAACTTGTCCAAGTGATGGTCCATACGATGCGTGAAATTTGCGAAGGTGAGATTGAACAAATCTATGACCAATATGATTGGGAACAGTCGATTAAACGCTACATCAAACGGATCGAACGAAAAACAGCCATTCTCATCGAAGCGAGTTGTCACCTAGGTGCCATTGTTGCGAACTGTTCTGCAGCCGATACGAAAGCGTTACGGTTGTTTGGACGAGATATCGGACTTGCGTTTCAAATTGCTGACGATTTGCTTGATTTCACAGCGAATCGCACAGAACTTGGTAAGCCCGTAGCAGAGGATTTGCGTCATGGACACAAAACATTACCTGTCTTTTATGGTGCAGAAGATGCTGTCTTTTATGAACGTCTTTCAAAAATCGAGAGTATGCCAACACATGAAGAAGTCGCACCTTTATTGTCGTTTCTTCAAACTTCGGGTGCTCTCGAACGAACGCAACAAACAGTCGATCATTACATCCATCGTGCCATCAAACGTCTCGAACCATTACCTAAATCCTCTGCGAAGCGATCGCTTGAAGAAGTCGCGCGCTACGTTGGAAAACGAAAAGGTTGAAGATTGTCAAAAATTTCTTGCTGTTCTTCTTAAAAGCCAGTAAACTGACTATGTAAGCGCTTTTCTAAAAGCATTTCATAGGGGGAACTAGAGATGGAACAGACATTTTTGATGGTCAAACCGGATGGCGTAGAACGTGGATTGATTGGGGAAATCATTGGACGGATCGAACGCAAAGGATTCATCATTCGTGAAATGAAAATGATGAACGTCACAGAAGAGTTAGCAAAAGCACATTACGAAGAGCACGCGGAGAAACCGTTCTTTGGAGAGTTGGTCACTTTCCTCACATCAGGTCCTGTCGTTGCACTTCGTGTCGAGGGTGCAGACGTCGTTGCCGTCTCGCGTTTGATGATCGGGAAAACAAAACCACTTGAAGCAGCACCTGGAACGATCCGTGGTGATTTCGCGAACACGATGAGTGAGAACGTCATCCATGGTTCAGATAGTGTCGAGAGTGCGGAGCGTGAGCTTGCCCTCTGGTTTCAAGGACAGCCAGTCAACGCGTAATTCATGAATAGAAAGACAACGGGGAAGGGATTCGATTTGATCGAATCCCTTTTGTCGTGTTCTTGTAAAACGGAATGACCCAATTGTCGAATTGCTTTTTGGAATGCCTATAGCTTTATGCTACTATAGAAAATAAGTTGAACCGGTCATGGAGATGACCATTCGATATCGAGAGTGAGCGAGGTGTGCCAATTGGAAGATTATGAACTTTTTATTCAACGATTCAAGACCAAATCAGGGATTGATCTCGGTCAGTATAAAGAAGCACAGATGAAACGGCGATTGACGGCGTTACGTGACAAAAAAGGATATAGTACATTTGCTTCTTATATGCAGGCAATGGATAAGGACACATCGTTATACGACGAGTTTTTAGATCGAATGACGATCAATGTCAGTGAATTTTTCCGTAATCCGATTCGTTGGCAACAATTGGAACAAGATATCTTACCGATCCTAGAGTCGCGAGCACATGGACGAATCCGGACGTGGAGCGCAGCTTGTTCGACCGGAGAAGAACCATACTCCCTTGCGATGATTTTAAGTGAACGGCTCGATCCATCCGCCTTTACGATTCAAGCAACAGATTTGGATGAACTCGTCCTAGAAAAAGCCAAGCTTGGTCGATACGGAGCTTCTGCATTGAATGAAGTCGTCGAAGCGCGTAAAAAGAAATACTTCATTGAGCAAGAGCAAACGTTCGAAGTCGTTCCGGAAATCAAACGACTCGTTCGTTTCAGTAAACATAATCTGCTAGGAGACCGGTACGATACGGGGTTTGATTTAATCATCTGCCGCAACGTGCTGATTTATTTTACAGAAGAAGCGAAAGCGCACGTCTATCGTTCGTTCGTCGAGGCCTTAAAGCCAGGCGGAATCTTATTCGTTGGTGGAACGGAACAAATTTTCCAACCCGAACGGTTTGGGTTAAAGATGAAACAGAGCTTCTTTTACGAAAAAATCGGTTGATCAGGAAGGGATGAAGCGAATGCGTTACATGACAGCAGGAGAATCACATGGAAAAGGGTTGACCGTCATCATCGATGGGATGCCAGCAGGACTCACGATTGATTTCGAAGCCATCCAGCGTGAAATGACACGTCGCCAAGGCGGATACGGACGCGGACGACGCATGCAAATCGAACAGGATCAAATCGATGCGCGTGGCGGGATCCGTCATGGATACACGACAGGATCACCGATCAGTTTGTTCATCGAGAATAAGGATCATACGCACTGGACACAAGTCATGCAAGCGGAACCGCTCGAAGAACAGTTGGAGCGCCCGCGGACGTTGACGCGTCCACGCCCCGGACATGCGGATCTCGTTGGTGGATTGAAGTACGGTCATCGCGATTTACGCGATGTACTAGAACGTTCTTCCGCTCGTGAGACGGCAGCACGTGTTGCCGTCGGCGCCTTCGCTAAACAATTACTGAATGAACTCGGGATTGAAGTGTTCTCGCACGTACGGTCGATTGGTGGCATCGATGCACCGTTGAAAGATCCCGTCGAACATCAGGAAACGATTGACGCTTCACCCGTTCGCTGTGCTGACGAACAAGCAGGGCAACGGATGATGGAGGAAATTGATGCGGCCAAAAAAGAAGGGGATACACTCGGCGGTGAAATCGAAGTCGTCGTGACGGGCATGATGCCAGGAGTCGGATCCTTCACTCAAAACGATTTAAAGCTCGACAGTCGAATTGCGCAAGCTGTCATCAGCGTCAATGCGATGAAATCAGTCGGTTTTGGTGACGGATATGAACTCGGTCGTCGCAAGGGGAGTACCGTCCAAGATGAAATCGTTCATGATGCATCCGGCTATCATCGGCGGACGAACCATCTAGGCGGAATCGAAGGTGGAATGTCGACAGGCATGCCGATTCGCGTCCAAATTGCGATGAAGCCGATTCCGACGCTCTATCGTCCACTACAATCAGTCGATATCGAGACGAAGGAAGCATTCACGGCACAAATCGAACGAAGTGATGCCTGTGCCGTTCCGGCCGCATCGGTTGTTCTAGAAGCCGTCGTCGCGTTTGAGATTGCGGTCGCTATCCTTGAAATGTTCGGGACATCGACACTCGATCGCCTTCAGGCTGCCGTCGCTGCTTACAAAGAGGAGGTCCGGACGTTTTGATCGAATTTGATATCCGGTTGAACACGTCATATCCAGTACTTATCGGAAATGGGGCATTAGCCCGGTTATCGCATCTTTCCGCTCTGAACGAGGCGGACCGCATTTGGGTCATCACGGATGAAACAGTACATCACTTGCAGATGGATCGATTGCAGGCTGCATTAGCGGATGTATCGCCGTCGATCGATGTTCATATCAGCACTGTTGCGCCAGGGGAGAACAGTAAGTCGCTTGCCGTCTATGGCGCTCTACTCGAAGAAGGGGTTCGGTACGGGATGACACGTCATAGCCTGATCCTTGCGTTCGGTGGTGGAATGATTGGTGATTTAGCGGGATTCGTCGCGGCAACCTTTTTGCGCGGCATCCCGTTCCTTCAAATTCCGACGACACTGTTAGCGCATGATTCAAGTGTTGGTGGAAAGGTTGGTCTCAACCTCTCCCTCGGTAAAAACTTAGTCGGTGCATTTTATCAGCCAAGTGGTGTCGTATATGATTTAACGCTCCTTCAGACATTACCAGACCGGGAATGGCGAAGTGGCTTCTTTGAGTTAGTCAAGCATGGGTTCCTTGCGCGACCATCATTTGCGGATTCGTTACTCGATATTTCGCTGGATGCTGTCAAAGGACTCGACTTAGAAGACTGGCTCGCACGGGGGATCAATGTGAAACGGGATATCGTCGAACAAGATGAGACGGAGCAAGGGATGCGTGCGTTCTTGAATTATGGACATACATTCGGTCATGCCGTTGAATATGCGAGTCCTGGTCTTGCGCATGGCGAGGCAGTAGGGATCGGACTTGTCTTCGTCAAGTTCTTGGAAGGAAATGACGGACAGGCGAAGCAGCTCGGGCAATTGCTCCACCGTCTTGGAACGGAATTACCGAATCGACAATCGTTTAAGACCTATCTTGAACTGATGCGTCGCGACAAGAAGAACCACCAAGCAATGATTCGATTCGTCCTTGAAAAAGAAGGGCGCTTCATTTTAGAAGCGATTAGTGAAGAACGATTGCGCCAAGCATTCAATCAAACAGTGAGGTGTCTAGAATGGGCTTAAGAGGAACAGTACAAGTACCAGGCGATAAATCAATGACGCACCGCGCTTTCCTGTTCGGCGGAATCGCCGAGGGAACGACACGTGTCAGAAACGCACTTGAAGGGGCCGATTGTCTTGCTTCACTAGAAGCGATGCAGGCGCTTGGTGCACAAATCGATCGAACACCAGAGGAAATTCGGATTACCGGAACGGATACGTTCCAAGAAGCGACAATTGATTGCGGAAACTCGGGGACAACGATTCGTCTCTTGAGCGGTATCCTAGCAGGCGGTCAAGCGACGTACGCGCTCGATGGCGACGCTTCCTTACGTAGACGTCCGATGAAACGGATCACGGAACCGCTTGCGTTGTTCGGAGCGAACATCACAGGTGAGACGGCGCCGCTTCACATTACAGGAACGCCGCTTGTCGGAACGACGTATACGTTACCAGTCGCAAGTGCACAGGTGAAAAGCGCCGTGTTGCTCGCAGGTCTGCATGCGACGGGTGAGACGACGATCATCGAGCCGATCCTGTCACGCGACCATACGGAACGGATGTTGCCGCAGTTCGGCGTTGACGTAGCAATCGTTGAACATGAGGATGGTCGGCACATTCGTGTTCAAGGTCCTGTACGCTTACAAGCAACGTCACTCGACATTCCAGGGGATCCATCGTCAGCAGCGTTTTGGTGGACGGCGGCAGCGATCGGGCAGGATAGTCGCATCACGACGACCCACGTCTTGATGAATCCGACACGGATTGGTTTTTTACAGACGTTACGCCAGATGGGTGCAAGTGTCGAAATCAATCATCGCTCAGAAGACGGTGGAGAGGAGACGGCAGATGTGACCGTCGAGACGACATCGTTACAAGCAATCACGGTCGAAGGTGACCAGATTCCATCCTTGATTGATGAGATCCCGCTACTCGCTTTGCTTGCGACGCAAGCGGAAGGAAAAACGATCATTCGTGATGCACAAGAGCTTCGTGTCAAGGAAACGGATCGGATCGAGACCGTCGTGACGGCATTACAGCGTCTTGGAGCGAATATCGAGGCAACGGATGACGGCATGATCATCGAAGGACCGACACCTCTGCAAGCAGCGGAAGTCGACAGTGCAGGTGATCACCGGCTTGCGATGATGTTGACGATTGCGGCGACGATCAATCCAGAAATTATGGTTCATGGACGCGAAGTAGTTGAAGTCAGCTACCCAACGTTCTATGATGATTTAAAGAAACTTCAATCCGACCAATTTGAGTAAGCAAGAGGCGGATGACAGAAAGTGGGGCGTTTGCCTTGAATGAACAACTATTGAATGGCATCATCGAAGAATTGGAACACGGTCACACCTCAGAAGCGTTAGCAGCATTAGAAAAACTCGAAAAGACAGGAACGGATGAGGACCGCCTCGCCGTTGCCGATCTCTATATCGAACTCGGATTGTCTGACCGGGCGGTCGATCTCTTGGCGCCACTTTACGTCGAATATGCGGGTAATGCGGGAGTCGCCTTGTTACTAGCAGAGTGTTATATCGATTTGGATCGCGAAGAAGAAGCAATCTCCGTCCTCGAGCAGGTCGACACAACTGACATGGAATATGGTCCACGTTCTCTCGTATTACTCGCTGACCTCTATCAGTCGCAAGGTCTTGACGAAGTAGCGTTAGCGAAACTGAAGGAAGCGCGTAACCTTGCACCGGACGAACCGTTACTGGCATACGGTTTGGCTGAGCTCTACATGACGCTCGGTGCGTTTGATCAGGCGGTACCGTTATTCGCCGAAATCGCGGAGCGACCAGAGTTACGTGCTGAATTGCCGCTCGATGCCCTTTACGCGGAATCACTCGCGATGACAGGACAATTTGAAGATGCGATTCCACTGTACGAACGTGCTGTCGCAGAACGCTCCGACTTGCATACACTGTTTGGTCTTGCGATGACGGCTCACCGTGTCGGTCAACACCAAAAAGCGGTCGAGACATTCCAGCAATTGATTGCACAGGATCCGGACTATACGTCGGCGTACGTACCATACGCGGAAAGCCAAGCCGAACTTGGTTTGACAAAAGAAGCGCTGAACGTCATCAAACAGGGAATGGAGCGCGACGATTACAATGATGAGTTGCGGACGATGGAAGCCTTGTTCCTTCTAAAACTCGGCGATCGCGCTGGAAGCGTCCAAGCGTTGCGTGAAGCACTTGCCTTGAATCCGGAATCAATCGTCGCAGCGGAACGTTTGCTGTCGTTGCTTGCTGAAGACGAGGACCACGAAGCGATGATCGAGACGATCTCTGCCATCGAAGAACACGTCACTGCTCCGATTCTGACATGGTACCGGGCACGCGCTTTGTATGCCTTAGAGGAATACACGCAAGCGATGGAGAATTATGCGATAGTCGAAGGTGCATTCACGGAAGATGCGCTCTTCTTGAAAGAGTACGGATTCGCACTCGTCGAGGAAGGACGGCGTGAAGAAGGACAACGTCTTCTCCGTCGCGCTGCTATGTTGACACCAGAAGATAACGAACTTGTCGACTATGTTGAACGAATGGATGGATGACTTCACGGGAGAAGGGAGTAGGATTGAGATGATAGAGAGAAAGCAGCGATTCTTACGCCGCATCTTGACCTATTACACGTTAAAGCGACGGGAAGCGAAATGGATCATCGATTATTGGTTGCGCAATGAGGCAAAACTTGAGCAGGTACACTTCGTTCAAAATGCGACCTTCGCTCCGAAGGCAATCATCATGACGACATACGGATTCGATGCGGAACCATTTCTCTTCAAAAAAGGGAATGTCACGACGCTAGATCCAGAAAAAGCGTATCATGATATTCGCCTGACATCGGAAGATATCTATATCGAGTTGAACTTCCAAGGTATGATGATGGATGACGAGTATTTATCTTTACTCGAGGAAAATCCGTTTCGCCCAGAAGTTGCTGTTGAACCGCGCTTAGCGGATGAAGCGACACATTTCATCGCGGTCACGGTCAATCGGCAGGAAGAAGAACGTTTAGTCCGTTTGATTGATGAAGCGCTGGATGCACGCGATCAACATCGATTCCACTCTCTTTCCGAACAGTTACGGCTCGTTCGAAGTCAACTTCCTTAACAGAAGGACTCTATTGCCCAGTGCAGGCGGTAGGGTCCTTTCGTATGTGAAGATTTGTGCAAAATATGAAGAAAAATAGAGTGGAATTTCATAAAACGTTCACATTAAGAGAGTAGGAGGAAATGCGGATATGATACATTAAATGTGACGAATTGTAAGTACGAAGAAAGGGGGAAATGACTTGCGTTTCAAACCATCCGACGTACAGCGGACACGAAGCGAGCAAGCGTACATCGATACGCTGATCGTGCCTTTGCTTCCGGTCGGTTTCGATGAGGCGATGCATGCTTACGCGGAATGCGCAGACATGACATTGACGGTGGCGTCCGAAGTCGAACGCCAGCTATCCGGACGGGCGTTGCTCGTTCCTGCTCTGACCTATATCGATGCACCGTCGATCGAACAGTTGGAAGGATGGCGTCAAGCGGCTGCTTCCGGGCAATTCCGTTTCATCACCTTCATCACTGCTGATTTAAGGTGGAAGGAGACTGCCGCCGAAGAGATTATCTACGTGCCACGTCTAGCTCTTGAGACGATGAGTCGTGACCAACAAGGTCAGATGGTCGGGAATTTCGTAGGACAAGTTCTCGAACAGTTAGGAAACCGTTGGACCGCGCTATGAAGCGGTTGACGCAATGATTTTATTAAGATACTATTACCATGTGAGAAATTTGTGTGAAGTACTGTCGTCTTGGGGCACAGCGTACATCACAAGGGGGGATCGAGATGGCTCAAAACGGGTCTAACGTAACACGTCGTCAGTTCTTGACGTATACATTGACAGGCGTCGGCGGTTTCATGGCGGCGACGATGGTCATGCCGATGGTCAACTTCGCAGTTGATCCAGTCCTGAAGAAATCAGGAGCAGGCGATAAAGTAAAAGTAATGAAGTTGTCGGATATCACGACAGAACCAAAACGGGTCGACTTCAAGAAACAAACGCAAGATGCATGGTATGAGTTCGAAGAAACGTTGTCAGCTTGGGTGTTCAAAGATGATAAGGGAGAAATTTTAGCCCTCTCACCAATTTGTAAACACTTAGGTTGCCAAGTCAGCTTCGGTTCAGATCCGACGCACCCGGAGCAATTCTATTGCCCATGTCACTTCGGTCGGTACACGAAAGATGGCGTCAACGTTCCAGGAACGCCTCCGACGAAACCACTCGATGGTTATGAAATGCAGCAGAAAGATGGTTTCCTCTACCTTGGTAAACCAGTCGAAAGAGGTGCGTAAGCGATGATGCAAAAAATCTATGATTGGATTGATGAGCGCGTTGACATTACGCCGCTCTGGCGAGATATCGCCGACCATGAAGTACCGGAGCACGTCAACCCGGCACATAACTTTTCAGCTTTCGTTTATTGTTTTGGCGGATTGACGTTCTTTACGATCGTCATCCAGATTCTTTCGGGGATGTTCTTGACGATGTATTATGTACCGGACATCATCAACGCACACGCGTCCGTCTACTATCTTCAAAATGAAGTCGCACACGGACAAATCGTTCGTGGTATGCACCACTGGGGTGCGTCGGTCGTTATCGTAATGTTGTTCCTACATACATTACGTGTCTTCTTCACTGGTTCATACAAAAAACCACGTGAATTGAACTGGGTCGTCGGAGTTCTCTTGTTCTTCGTCGTCTTAGCTCTCGGTCTGACAGGATACCTATTGCCTTGGGACATGAAAGCATTGTTCGCGACAAAAGTTACGATTCAGATTGCTGAAAGTATTCCGGTCATCGGTGGTATCGCGAAGACCCTCCTTGCGGGTGGAGAAATCGTCGGCGCAAGTACAATCGCTCGATTCTTTGCGATTCACGTCTTCTTCCTTCCTGCAGCATTGTTCGTCTTGCTCGGGGCCCACTTCATGATGATCCGTAAACAAGGGATCTCTGGACCACTTTAAACCGACTATCATCTAGACAACAAAAAAGGGGGAGAACACGATGCATCGTGGTAAAGGAATGAAATTCGTCACCGATTCACGGGTGTCGATCAACAACCGGATGCCGAACAAGTCGAAAGATTATTCGGAATATCCAGGTCGAACGGAAGCGTTCTGGCCAAACTTCTTACTTCGCGAATGGATGGTTGGAGCGGTCTTCTTGATCGGCTTCATGACATTGACAATCGTAGAAGCAGCACCACTTCAAAACATTGCCGATCCGACGAATACGTCGTACATTCCGCTTCCGGACTGGTACTTCCTATTCCTCTATCAGCTCTTGAAATACCAATTCGCTGCAGGTCCGTACATCTTGATGGGAACGGTCATCCTCCCAGGTCTTGCGTTCACAGCACTTCTCGTCGCGCCATGGCTCGACCAAGGTCTTGAACGTCGTCCTGCGAAACGTCCGATCGCAGTCAGCATGATGCTTCTCGCAGTCGTCTCAATCGTCTTCTTGACATGGGAATCTGTTCAAACGACTCACTGGGATACAATCCATAAACAAGGTGAGTTGACGATGAACGAAGGACCAAAAATTGATACATCGGCAAAAGGATACGAAATTTATTCGAACCAGTCATGTGTCAACTGTCATGGTAAGAACCTCGAGGGTGGAGCAGCAGCTCCGGCACTCGTTGGTACGAAGAAGACAGAAGAAGAGATTTATGAAATCGCAGATAAAGGTGTCGGTTCGATGCCTGCTGGTCAGTACAAAGGATCAGACGCGGATCGTAAAGAACTCGCGAAATTCATCGCTTCATACGGTGAAGGCGGCGAAAACAATAAATAAGCCAAAAGCCGGGGGAGCAATCCTCCGGCTTTTGTCGATGATGAGGTGAAACGATTGCAAGGTATTTTGACATTACTCCGACATAAAGCCGTACTCTGGATTGTCGGATTGATCAACTTAGCAGGTACTTTATACGGTTACTACTGGTATGAACCACAACTTGCGACATCGAAGTGGTATTACTATCCGTTCATTCCAGATAGCCCGACAGCATCCCTCTTCTTTACGATTATCGTCTTTCTTTGGATTTTCGGACGACGTTCCCGACTGTTTGAAGCGCTCGCGTTCGTGACATTGATCAAATATGGGGTCTGGGCAGTCGTCATGAACGCCTTGATGTTAAATCAACTTGGAACGGGGGATTCGTTCTTAACAGCAATGGCACTGATGTTGATGGTATCGCACGGAGCGATGGCGTTCCAGGCGTTGTTATACAGTCCGCTGATGACGTTTCGCGTCAAGGAACTCGTCCTCGTCGCCATCTGGGTCATTCATAACGATGTCGTGGATTACGTCCTCGGTCAGTGGCCGCGTTACCCAGCGCTTGCGGAGCATATCCAGTGGATCGGCTATGGCTCCTTCTGGTTGACCGGATTATGTCTTTTGATGGGATATCTGCTTGTTGCGCGCGATTCAATTGACAATAAGATCACTTGAACATAAAATAGACCTATAATCAAAAAAAGAAAGGAACGATGTCTCGTGGCAAACTATTTGATCTATCTCGCGATCATCATCATCGTCCCGATCTGGGCTCAGATGCGGGTGCGGAGCACCTATAAAAAATATCAAGATGTTCCGATTCAGAGTGGGGTGACGGGAGCGCAGGTCGCAGACTTCATCATGAAGCAGAACGGGATCACGAACGTCCGTCTCGAGCCAATCGGTGGAACGATGTCCGACCATTATGACCCAACGAACAAAGTCGTTCGTTTGTCGGAAGACGTCTATTACGGTTCGACGGTCTCAGCCGTTTCGATCGCAGCACACGAAATCGGCCACGTCATTCAAGATGCGACGGATTACAATATGATGCGTGTCCGTCACCGGATCGCACCTGTCGCGTCAATCACATCGAACTTATCGTTCCCACTGTTGTTGATTGGTCTATTTGCCGGTTTCAGTGGTCTTGCGATGCTTGGTGTCGTCTTGATGCTCGGTGCCGTTATCTTCCAACTCGTCACGTTACCGGTCGAGTTTGACGCCTCGAATCGAGCGATGGCGCAGTTGACGGAACACGGAATCATTGATGCCGAAGAAGAACGTGGTTCACGTCGTGTCTTAAACGCAGCGGCTTGGACGTACGTCGCAGCAACACTCGTTGCTGTCGCCGAGTTCCTTCGTCTCGCACTGCTCGTCTTCAACCCGTCAAGTGATGACTAAAACGAAAAACACGGATTGCTCGTTTGAGCGATCCGTGTTTTTTTTACGTTTCTTTGATTGGGACTCGATTTTCATCGAACGTGAATCCTTCTCCTGTTACTTCATAGACATCATGCAACGTGATGAAGGCGTGCTGGTCGACACTTTTAACGAGCGTCTTCAAGCGATTGATTTCATTGCGAGCGACGACGACGTACAATACTTCGAGATCCCGTCCGGAGTAACCGCCTTTTGCGATTAGACGGGTCGTGCCACGGTTCATCGTCGCATGAATACCGTCGGCAATTTCTGTCCGGTGATCACTGATGATCATCGCTGCTTTACCGGCATACGTGCCCTCTTGCATCCAATCGATGACGCGGGCGCCGACGTAGACGGCAAGTAACGTATACATTGCCTGCTTATAATCGAGATACGTCAAGGATGCGACGATGACGAAGAAATCAAAGACTAAGAACGTTCGACCGATCGACCAACCGAAGTAGCGCTTCGTCAAACGCGCGATGATATCGACACCACCTGTCGTACCACCGTTGTTGAAGATGATGCCAAGACCAACACCGATGAAGACACCGGCAAAGAGCGCAGCAAGCACCATATCGTCGCGCAAGTCGATGACGAGTGGTGAATACTTGGCAATCAATCCATACCAGAAGGAAAAACTGAATGTACCGATCAACGTGTAGACGAAGGTCGTCCGACCAAGAATCTTATAACTGACGAAAAAAAGTGGGACATTCAACACTAAGTTTGTGATCGATGGAGACCATCCGAACAGTCCTTTTAAGATCAAGGTAATCCCAGTAAAACCGCCTTCTGCTAACTCATTTTGAACGTTAAAATGATAAATACCAAAAGCAAAGATGAATGATCCGATCAAAATCCAGAAAATGTTCTGGATCCGAATCGGAAATTGGAATGGAGGTGCCATTTCCGTATGCTCCTTTCAAATCAAGACTCTTTCTCTAGGGTAACGGCACGGTCGGAAAAAGACTAGCTTTTCCTATAAAAATCAGTCGAAAAGTGATCAGTATGGTCATTCCGATTGATATTGCTTAGAATAGAGACGAATAGAAGTCATAAAGAGAGTGTGGTTTTATTATGAAAAAAGCAATTGGGATTCTTTGTTATCCATCCGTCGGCGGGAGTGGGGTCGTCGCGACGGAGCTTGGTATGAAATTAGCGGATCGTGGACATGATGTCCACTTCATTACATCGAGCATGCCGTTTCGCTTGACGGAATATCGGCCAAACATCACGGTCCATTTGGTTGAAGTCAACCAGTATTCCGTTTTTAAATATCCACCATACGACATTACGTTAGCGTCAAAAGTGGCAGAAATCATTGATTTATTCGATCTTGATGTCATCCATGCCCATTACGCCGTTCCGCACGCGGTCTGTGCAGATCTCGGGCGAAACATGGCAAAGAAAAAAGGTGTCGCCGTCGTGACGACGTTACACGGAACGGACATCACCGTCATCGGGCAAGATTTAGAGATGCAACCGGCAATCCGGTACGGCATCGAACGATCAGACGCGGTCACGGCCGTCTCCGAGAGTCTAGCGATTGAGACGAATGCGACGCTCAACGCACACTACGACATCGATGTCATTGCGAACTCGATTGATGAGAGTGTCTATTATCCGATGCGGGATGAACGCTTGAAGCGGCATTACGGCATCGAAGCGGACGAAGTCGTCGTCATTCACATCTCGAACTTCCGACCGGTCAAACGAATCGATGATACGCTTGCGGCGTTCGCCATTGCAGCGAAAGACCGGAAGATGCGTCTGTTGCTCGTCGGGGATGGTCCAGAGATGGGACAAACGAGACGTCGCGCAAAGGAACTCGGCATTTATGACAAAGTGATCTTTGCCGGTAAACAGGAACACGTCGCGCAATTGCTCGCCATTAGTGATATTCATGTCCTGTTGTCTGAAAAAGAAGCGTTCGGGCTCGTCGTTCTTGAGGCGATGGCAATTGGCGTCCCGAGTGTCGTCTCGACAGCAGGTGGCTTACCGGAAGTCATACAAGACGGCGTAACCGGATATATCGTTCCGACCTACGATGTCAAAATGGCTGCGGCACGAATCGGTGAACTCGCGGATGATCCGATGTTACGGGAACGGATGGCAGAAGAGGGCATTCGCGATACGCGTCGTCGTTTTGATTCGAATGAGATTGTTCGTCGTTATGAACAAGTCTATGAACGGGTGTGTGCGCGTCATGAACTTGCTTGAAGGCGCACATCATATCATTCAGACGATCGAGGAGGCCGGTGGTGAAGCGTATATCGTCGGTGGTGCCGTTCGTGATATGTTGCTCGACCGGACACCAGGAGACTATGATTTAGCGAGCTCGATGTTACCGGAACAGATCATCGATTTATTCCCTGTTGTCATTCCGACAGGACTCGAGCATGGAACCGTGACGGTCGTTCTCAACCACGTGCCGTACGAGATCACGACGTTTCGCTCAGAAGCAACGTACAGCGATCGCCGGCGACCGGACGAGGTGACGCTTGGCGTTAGTTTGGAAGAGGATTTGACCCGGCGTGACTTTACGATCAACGCGATGGCACTCAGACCATCAGGTCGTGTCGATCTGTTTGGAGGAGCGCGTGACATCGAAGAGCGGATCATCCGGACGGTCGGCGAACCAGCCGAACGTTTTAATGAAGATGCACTTCGAATGATGCGGGCGTTCCGCTTCATGAGCCAACTGGATTTCTCGCTTGACGAAGCAACTGAACAAGCAATCGTTAAACTCGCTCCGCATCTAGCGGCCGTTGCGATTGAGCGGATCGCGATCGAGTTCGAGAAGCTCTTACTTGGTCCTGGAAAACAGCGGGCGTTACAGGCGATGCTCCGGATAGGAATCGAACGCTACCTTCCCGGCATGACTTCAGAAATCGTCAAAGGACTCGCGCAGCAGTCGTTTCAGGGTGTTTCAAAGGATGCCGTCTGGACACTCGTACTCGATGCCGGTCTCGCGAAAGATCAATTGACGCGCTGGAAACGATCGAAACATCAAGTGCAGCTCGCAACGCGTTTAATACCTCTGTTACACCGACCGTTACAAGACTGGGATCGTTATCGATTGTCGGACGAGGAACTGATGATCCTTCGGGAAATGACCGGAACGGATTATCCAGAGCGATCAGACTTACCGATTCGCAGTCGTAAAGAGCTCGCTGTCGACGGAAAAGACATGATCCGCCTCGGTCTTCAAAAACAACAGATCAAAGAAGCACTTTTGCATTTGGAATACAGTGTCGTCACGCGCGCTTGCCTAAACGACCGCGTGACATTATTGAAGGAGGTAGAGCGATGGCGCACTCAGTCCGAGAACAAATCTTGATCGCACTTCGTCAGCGAACGTGGTACTCCGGACAGGAATTAGCAGAGACACTAAATATTTCACGTACCGCTATTTGGAAACATATGCAAACCTTGAAGGAAGAAGGATACCAGATCATCTCGAATAAAAAACAAGGCTATCAATTAGTCGATGAAGGCGATTTGCTGACACCGATTGCGATTGAACAATGGTTAACGACAGCGCGCCTTGGTCGCCACATCCTTCATTTCGAAGAACTGGACACGACGCAGCGGATTGCACATGAGCAAGCGCAACAGCAAGCGCAGGAAGGAACACTCGTCGTATGCGATCACCAGACGAATGGACGCGGACAGCTAGGGAGAACGTGGCATGAGGCGAAAAATGAGGGCATCGCGATGAGTCTACTCGTCCGACCAGATGTACCGATGCACCAAGCAGGTCAATTAACGCTCGTAGCAGGTATTGCACTTGCCCAGTCTCTCCGGACATTCGATGTTCCGGTTACGATTAAATGGCCGAACGATATCTTAATCAACGGTCGTAAGGTGGCAGGCATTTTGACGGAAATGCAGACCGAGGCGGACCGAATCAGTTCAGTCATCATTGGCATCGGCATCAATGTGCATCACGAGCAGTTTCCGGAAGGGATCAAAGACCGTGCTACCTCGCTCGTCCGAGAATCAGGAAGAACTTTCCGACGTGCGGAGGTCGTCGCGACGTTTTTGAATCGATTTGAACGACTATACACACAGTGGCTCGAGCTAGGGTTCGGATCTTTCGTCTCCGAGTGGGAAACACTCGCAGATCGCTTACATGAACGAGTGACGCTACGGACACGTCAGATGACCGCTTCCGGAACATTGCTCGGTATTGACGAGACGGGCACGATTCGGATTGAGACGGAAACGGGGGAAACCCGTTTCCATTCGGCAGAGCTGATTTACTGGGAAAAAGAATAAAGGTTTGAATCAGACGGTTTGCAGAGAGCTTTTCCCGTCATGTATAATAAAGCCACGGATGGTATCCGCTTGCCGGAACCATACCGAATTGACAGGTGCCAGTTTTAGCTGTTTCAACTGCCTTGATCTTAACGGACAGGGACAGAAGGACGATATTCAATTATTCCGCCTTCTTTTCCGCATGCATTTATTTTGGAGAAGAAGGCGTTTTCCTTTTGTCCTCCCTACACACGTAAGGAGAGAACACGATGCACACAATGGGTCCAATACTCAAAAAACAACAAGCTGGAGAGAAGCTCGTCATGTTGACGGCGTATGATTATCCTTCAGCAAAACTATCGGAGGCAGCAGGAGTTGATATGTTGCTCGTTGGCGATTCCCTCGGAAACGTCATCCTCGGCTATGACTCAACGATTGCCGTCACGGTCGATGACATGGTTCATCATGCGCGTGCGGTACGCCGCGGCGCACCACAGACGTTCATGATCGTCGATATGCCGTTCGCAAGCTATCACGGTTCATTTGATCGCACGCTTGAATCAGCGGCGCGTATCTTTCAAGAGTCGCAGGCAGATGCCTTGAAGCTGGAAGGGGCAGGGGAGATCTTAAAGACGATTCGTCGTTTGACGGACGCTGGGATGCCTTGCGTCGCGCATCTCGGATTAACACCACAATCCGTTGGTGTCCTTGAAGGATTCAAAGTCCAAGGGAAATCATTAGAAGCAGCCGAACAACTGATTGCAGACAGTTTGGAAGCAGAGCGTGCCGGAGCGAAGATGCTCGTCCTCGAATGTGTGCCGCATCCGCTCGCGAAACGCATTCAAGAGCTCCTCTCGATTCCGGTCATCGGCATCGGTGCCGGTGCAGACGTCGCCGGTCAAGTACTTGTCTATCATGACATCTTGACGTATGGTGTCGGTCGTTTACCGAAGTTCGTCAAAGCGTACACGGACTGGAATACTTCAGGAACGGAAGCAATCGCTGCTTACGTCAAAGACGTCAAAGCCGGTGCTTTCCCTGAACTAGCACACTCGTTCCAGATGGACGAAGAACTGATTGGTGCGCTTTATGGAGGGACTAAGGAATGAAGATCATTCAGGACGTCCAGACGTTACGCGAATGTTTAGCGGGAGCCGGTTCAATCGGTTTTGTACCGACGATGGGATTCTTGCATGAAGGGCATGCCTCCTTGCTCAAACAAGCACGACAAGAGAATGATGTCGTCGTCTTGAGTATTTTCGTCAACCCGACACAATTCGGACCAAACGAAGATTTGGATCGTTATCCACGAGACGCGGAACGCGATCAGAAAATCGCGGAGGCAGAAGGGGTCGATTATCTGTTCTATCCGACGAACGAGACGATGTATCCGCTGGATATGGCCCGTGTTACGGTCCGCTCCGGTGATGATGTCTTATGCGGCGCATCACGACCAGGACATTTTGATGGTGTGTTGACGGTCGTCAGCAAACTATTGAACGTCGTCCGTCCAACCCGTGCTTATTTCGGCTTAAAGGACGCACAACAGCTCGCATTGATTGAAGCGTATGTCGCTGATTACTTCGTTCCGGTTGAGATCGTCCGTTGCCCGATCATTCGCGAAGCGGATGGTCTAGCAAAATCGTCACGCAATGTCTATCTTTCGGAAACGGAGCGGGCGCAAGCACCAGGAATTCAGCAGGCGTTGCAACAAGCGAAACAAGCACTCGATCAAGGGGTGCCTGTTGAAACGGTTCTCGAGCGGACGCGCGAAGCACTTCGATTCGAAGGGACGACAATCGATTACGTCGAAGCCGTCGACTACCCGTCACTAAGACCCGTCACTGAACAAACGACTACGATTCTCTTAGCAGTCGCCGTGCAGTTTGCATCGGCACGCTTGATCGATAATTTACTATATACGAGAGGAGCATGACGATGTTACGCACATTCATGCACGCTAAACTACACAAGGCCCGGGTCACCGAGGCGAACTTACACTATGTTGGTTCGATTACGATCGATGAGGATTTACTCGATGCTGTCGGGATTCTTGAAAATGAAAAAGTCCAAGTGACGAACAATCAGAACGGTGCACGGATTGAAACGTATGCGATTAAAGGTGCTCGTGGTTCAGGTGTCATCTGTTTGAACGGTGCGGCAGCACGCCATTTCCAAGTCGGGGATGAGGTCATCATCATGGCGTACGCGCAACTATCGACGGAAGAAATCGCGACACATGTTCCAAAAGTGGCTGTTCTAAATGAACAGAACGACATCAAACAAATGTTGTCTCAAGAAATCGCCCACACGATCTTATGAAATTTTAGAGACCCGATCATGTCAGCGGGTCTCTTTTTTTGTTAAGATGAAGAATGAAATGCCATCCGGTCATGGAGAGGATGGATAAAAGGTGGAGGATCAGTGTTGAAGAAAAAGTACGTCGTAGTCGACCTGGAAACGACAGGTCATTCCATAAAGGCTGGCGATGAGATGATTGAGATCGGCATGGCGGTCATTGAAGATGGACAGTTGACAGAACAATTGTCTGCCTTCGTGCGTCCGACCCAACCGATTCCTCCATTCATTTCCCAGTTGACGGGCATCACGGATGAGGATGTCAAAGAGGCCGAGACATTCGATGTCATCGCACCGCGTGTCTTATCATTGCTCGACGGTGGTGTCTTCGTCGCACATAATGTGCAGTTCGATTTAAACTTCTTAAACGATGCGTTAGAAGAGGAAGGATACTTGCCGTACACAGGTCCTGTCATCGATACGGTCGAACTCGCACGAATCTTACTTCCGACAGCAGAAAGCCACGCGCTGTCGCATCTGTCAGAGTCATTACAACTTGCCCATCAAGAGGCGCACCGGGCAGGGAGTGACGCTTCGGCGACGGCTGAATTGTTGCTTGAACTACTCAAACGACTACATACGTTGCCGCTTGAGACATTGAAGCACTTAAGACGTTTATCACCACGCCTGTTCAGTGCCATCGAAGAGGAAATCGACCATGCGATTCGTTTAGTCGGCATCGAGGAGGATTCACAGTTTGATCGTTTCCGTAAAATCGCTTTGAAAAAGCGCCAGACGATAGAGCGGTTGGCACATCCGCCCGTTCTTGAACCGTTCGGACCATTCGTTGATGAATTGAACACCGTTACGTTCCCTCGTCTATTCGAAGGATATGAAGAGCGACGTGGGCAGCTCGAGATGATGCGTCATGTCTATCAATCGCTCGATCAAGAAACACCGTTACTCGTCGAAGCGGGAACAGGAACAGGAAAATCGCTCGGTTATCTTGTTCCGGCAGCGCATTACGCACTTGAACATGAAGTCCCGATTGTCGTCAGTACGCACACGATTCAATTGCAGGAGCAACTATTCGCGCGTGATTTACCGCTCTTGCGTCAACTGTTCGATGCGCCGGTCCAGATTGCATTGCTTAAGGGACGGAGTAACTATATTGATTTACGGAAATTCGAATTTTTCTTGAATGATCAAGAGGATGCTTACAACTTCACGCTCGCAAAAGCAATTCTACTCGTCTGGTTGACGGAGACGGAAACGGGAGATTTAGAAGAAGTCAGCTTACCAGGCGGTGCAGCGCAAGGCAATATCGGGATCAAACAGTTGATCCAGTCTGATAGCCAATCGCAACTCGGGCGGTTTGACCCGTGGTACAGCCGGGACTTCTTCCAACATGCGATTCGCCAAGCAAAGGATGCAACGATCATCGTCACGAACCATGCCTTGTTGTTTAGTGATCTGCAGTTCGAAGCCGGGGTCTTACCGAAAGGAAGTCCGTTGATTCTTGACGAGGCACATCAAATCGAAGAGGTCGCGAGCCATCATTTTGGTCTCGTCTTTGATGGACATACGTTTGATCGTCTGTTCCGACAACTCGGGTATTCGTCCGATAAAAAATTATTACACCGCTTGCTCGATCTGTCGGAAGAATGGGACATCGCCGAGATGGTCGAAGCCCATAGTGAGACGGTCGATGAGGCACTGACGACGTTGCTCGAAGAGGCAGACGGTCTATTGATGATTATTCAAGCATACGGGCTCGAACTGGCTTCCCGCAAAGCACGACGGGAAGGAATGGTCAGCATTCGCTTCAAGCGACTCGACCGTTCGATGCGTGCCGTCCAGGAAAGTGCCAAGCGGGTTGAATTGGTGTTGCGGCGTTTGCGTCAAGCAATCCGGGCGATTCATAAACTATTCCATGAACACCGGGAGCAGATGAGTTATCGCGAACGTTCACTCGTCGCAGATTTAAAAGCGATCACGTCACAAATCGAAGAAGCGGAGCTCGCCATCTTCGAGACGATGCTTGCCCCGCACGATGAGACGGTATCTTGGATCGAGACGTCTGTTAAGAACCGGAAACTAACACGGGTCTACACACAACCAATCGACATTTCAGAGCGACTGCGACGCGATGTCTTTTCGAAACGGACGTGTATCCTGACGTCTGCGACGCTGACTGTCTCGAACAAGTTCCAGTTCATTGAGAACCGTTTAGGGCTCGATGCGTTCGAGACACGTCGTTTCGTCGTTCCGTCGCCGTTCGGATATGCCGATAACGTGCGATTGATGATTCCGACGGATCTCCCGCTCCTACAGGATGTACCATTGCCGGAATTCGCAGAGACGATTGCGGAAGCCATCTTACAAATCGCAGAGGTGACGGAAGGACGGATGCTCGTCTTGTTTACCTCAAATGACTTGCTAAGACTGACGCATGAAGCGACGAAACCGCTGTTACCTGAACGGTTTACGTTACTCTCGCAAGGGGTCACGCAAGGTTCACGGCAACGACTGATGAAACAGTTCAAGCAACTCGACGCCTGTATCTTGTTCGGGACGGCTAGCTTTTGGGAAGGGGTCGATATCCCAGGAGATGATCTCAGTTGTCTCGTCATCGTCCGACTACCGTTCGCGCCACCGGATCAACCGATCGTCCAGGCACGCTCGGAACGGATCGAAAAACTCGGGAAATCATCATTTTTCGAATACAGCTTACCGCAAGCGATCATTCGCTTTAAGCAAGGCTTTGGTCGCTTGATCCGGACGACGAACGACCGAGGTGTCGTCTTCGTACTTGATCGCCGGATTGAGACGACGCGTTATGGAAAACGGTTCGTCACGAGTCTGCCGAAAGTGCCTGTTTTATCAAAACCGCTTGATGAACTGACGGCAGAACTAGAATTGTTCTTGAATGATGGCGATTAAGTCTATTCAGATAAACCCTATCGCATTATAATAGATAGAGAAAAATGAGGGAGGACATACAGATGGATTCAAAAATTGAAACACTTGCGACCGTCAAAGTGAACCGCCATGACGATACGTATAAAATCGTCGACTTGTTGAATCGGACACTGAAAACGGAAGATTTAATGTTCGGTCTTGCTCTCGATGAAAAAGACAAGGAGCAGATGGTCTTTACCATCTACCGCACATGAAGTGGAAAATCACGCTTGGTCTGCTAAGTGCACTCATCCTTTTGACTGTACTTGGCACCGCCGTTTATCAGGTGACGATCGCTGAGGCAAAAGACCGGGAACAGAGCGTCGCCGAACAAGCAGAGGCGCGTCTGAAAAAAGAACTCAAACCAACGGACGTCCGGTTCGAATCAGTCTTTAACGGGAAACGTCAATATGTCGTTTTTACGATGAAGCAGAATGGACAGGCGGTACGGGCGTTCGTTCCGAAAAAAGGAACGATTGAGACACGACCAGTTGCTGATGGTATTGCCATCAAAACGGTCATCGCGGATCATCCGGAACTAGGAGACATCGTGTCTGCTAAGTACGGCTTTGAGGATCGTGCCGTCATCGAGATCGTTTCAAAGACGACGACAGGCTATGATTATTCGTATTACACGTATCAAGAAGGTTCTTTCATCAAGCGATTACGAATCAAGTAAAGGGAGTGGGCGACATGTTATCGAAACGCGTACGACAATTGACACCATCTACGACGCTAGCCATCACAGCGAAAGCCAAGGCACTACGTGAAGAAGGTCAAGACATCATCGGTTTAGGTGCGGGAGAGCCCGACTTCAATACACCGGAATTCATCATCCAAGCAGCATTCGAGGCAGCAGAAGCGGGCGATACGAAGTATACGCCGTCTGGCGGAACGGTTGCCTTAAAGGATGCGATCATCGAAAAGACACGCCGTGACTTATGGATGCCATACGAACGCTCAGAAGTCATGGTCGCTTCAGGCGCAAAGCATGCACTATCAACGTTGTTCCAAGCGATTCTCGATCCAGGCGATGAAGTCATCGTCCCAGCACCATACTGGGTCAGTTATCCAGAGCAAATTAAACTCAGTGACGGCATACCGGTCATTTTAGAAACGGACGAATCGTCTCGCTTCAAAGTGACACGGGAATTGCTCGAGCAACACATTACCCCAAAAACGAAAGCACTCGTCTTGAACTCACCATCGAATCCGACAGGAATGGTCTATTCGAAAGAAGAGCTCGAGATGGTAGCAGATGTTGCGATCAAGCACGATCTACTCGTCATCAGTGACGAGATTTATGAAAAGTTGCTCTATAACGGTGCGACACATATTTCGATCGCGTCCTTGCCAGAGATGCGCGAACGGACGGTCATCATCAATGGTGTCTCGAAGTCCCATGCGATGACAGGCTGGCGGATCGGGTATGCAATCGGACCGAAAGAGATCATCTCAGCGATGACGAACTTAGCGAGCCATTCGACGTCGAACCCGACATCGATTGCGCAAGCAGCATCGGTTGCTGCGTATGCAGAAGGCGATGCACCGGTCGAAGCGATGCGTGTCATCTTTGAGGAACGACTTGAGAAAATCTATGCACGACTCATTGAAATCAAAGGATTGACGTGTCTGAAGCCAGAAGGGGCTTTCTACTTGTTCCCACATGCAAAGCAAGCTGCCGAGATGTGTGGATTCGATAATGTCGATGACTGGTGTACAGCTGTTTTATCTGAAGCGAAGGTCGCCTTGATTCCAGGTTCAGGATTTGGTGCACCGGACTATGTCCGCCTATCTTACGCGACGGATCCGGCACGTGTCCTAGAGGCACTCGACCGGATTGAAGGATTCATCACGGCACATACGGCCGTTTAATAGAGAGAGGATGTTGACTGTTGAAAGCAATGATTCGGGATGTAAACAAATATGTAGGAGAAGAAGTGACGATCGGGTGTTGGTTAGCAAACAAACGCTCAAGCGGTAAGATCGCCTTCCTCCAACTTCGGGATGGCTCTGGATTCATGCAGGGTGTCGTCGTCAAAGAAACAGTCGGCGAAGACTTATTCAAACAAGCAAAAGGCTTAACGCAGGAATCATCACTATGGGTGACAGGTGTCATCAAATCAGATGGCGGTCGGACAGCGATTGGTCATGAAATGGAAATTTCAAAAATCGAAGTCATCCATGAAGCAATCGATTATCCGATCACACCAAAAGCACACGGAACGGACTTCTTAATGGATAACCGTCACCTCTGGTTGCGTTCAAAGCGCCAGCATGCGGTCATGGTCGTTCGAAACGAATTGATTCGTGCAACGTACGAATTCTTTAACCAAGAAGGATTCATTAAAGTGGATCCGCCAATCTTGACAGGTAGCGCACCAGAAGGAACAACAGAATTGTTCCATACGAAATATTTCGATGAAGATGCGTATCTTTCACAATCGGGTCAGCTTTACATGGAAGCGGCAGCAATGGCACTTGGAAAGGTCTTCTCGTTCGGTCCAACGTTCCGTGCTGAAAAATCAAAAACACGTCGTCACTTGATCGAATTCTGGATGATGGAGCCTGAGATGGCATTCCACGATCACGAGATGAACCTCGAAGTCCAAGAAAACTATGTTTCGCACCTTGTGCAATCAGCACTGAAAAACTGTCGTGCAGAACTTGAGTTGCTTGGACGTGACTTGACGGTCCTTGAAAACATTAAAGCACCGTTCCCGCGCGTCAAGTACACGGAAGCAATCGATATGCTCAAGGAGCAAGGATTCGATGATATCGAATTCGGCGATGACTTTGGTGCACCACACGAGACAGCAATCGCAAACAGCTTCGCACGTCCTGTCTTCATCACGCATTGGCCAAAAGCAATCAAACCGTTCTACATGAAAGAAGATCCGGAAAACCCAGACTTCGTCTTGTGTGATGATTTGATTGCCCCTGAAGGATACGGGGAAATCGTCGGTGGTTCACAACGTGAAGAAGATCACGAAAAACTCCTCGCTGAGATGAAGAAACATGGTCTTGACGAGACAGGTGCTTATAAATGGTATCTCGAAACACGCCAATACGGTTCTGTTCCACACAGTGGCTTCGGTCTTGGTTTAGAGCGGACAGTCGCTTGGATCACAGGTGTCGAGCACGTTCGGGAAACAATTCCGTTCCCACGTTTGCTAAACCGCCTCTATCCATAAGCAGTAAGGAAAAACATCGACCCATCGTCTCGACGGGTCGATTTCTTGTTTAGACTAGAGAATCGAGGAAATACGATGAATCATAATTTAGTGCAATTATTCGAGGAAGGGACGGTCGTCTTACCGAAACGATTGTTCACCGAGGCAAAACGGTTAGGCATCAGTTTTGTCGAGTTCACATTGATTGGTCAACTGTTTGCTTGCCGGGCAGAAGGTATGGAGATGCCGTCACCGGAAGAGTTAAGTAATCGACTTGGACTATCCGAGACGGAAACAATCGAGACGACACTCGGTTTATTACAAAAAGGATTATTGGCAATGGAGAACGTCAATGGGTCTGAACGTTATTCGCTTGTTCCGCTTTACGAAAAGCTGATGGCACCACCGGAACAGGAAGCACCGAACTTTGATACGATCAACCCGTCCGTCTTCCAACAATTCGAACGGGAACTCGGGATGATGTCACCGTTTCAGATGGAGCAGATCATTCAGTGGTTGACGATCGAGAACATTTCGGAAGAGCTAGTGCTTGCCGCACTTCGAGAAGCAGTCTATCATAATGTCCGCAAAATGACCTATATCAATCAAATTCTGCGGACATGGGAACGTGAAGGGATCAAGACGCTTGAGGATCTCGCAGGGCGGGGAGGTTAAGGAGATGTTACGAAAGGCAGAAATCGATCGGATTGAAGCAACGTTAGAAGAGATGTTTCCGGATGCATTTTGTGAGTTGATTCATCGCAACCCGTTTGAGCTGGTCGTAGCGGTTGCACTCAGTGCACAAGCGACCGACGTACTTGTCAATCAGGTGACGCCTGGGTTGTTCGCAGCGTATCCGGATCCTGCTTCGCTTGCTGCGGCACCCGTTGAGGAAATCGAGGATAAAATCAAACGACTGGGATTGTACCGAAATAAAGCCAAAAACATCAAAGCGCTTGCGGCACAACTCCTTGCGCAACACGACGGAGAAGTCCCGACGGAACGCGCCGGGCTCGAAGCCTTACCTGGCGTTGGACGCAAGACGGCGAACGTCGTCTTGTCTGTCGCTTTCGATGTACCGGCATTTGCGGTTGATACGCATGTCGAACGTGTTTCGAAGCGCCTCGGGATCTGTCGCTGGAAGGATAATGTCACGCAGGTTGAAGCGACACTGATGCGTCGCTTCAAACGGGAGCGTTGGTCAAAGCTTCATCACCAATTCATCTTCTTTGGACGTTATCACTGCAAGGCACAACGTCCGAACTGTGAAGCGTGCCCGTTACTCGACATGTGTCGAGAGGGGAAAAAGCGGACAAAAGGACTAGCTACACCATAAAAAAAGTGGATCCGATACCGGATCCACTTTTTTTGCATATCATCCATTCCAAGGAGTATCGGACCATTCACGACGCTTTTTCGTGATCGGTACTTTTTTGAATCCCCAGTTTCGGAAATCTTGGTCCGGACTATCACGGCGAATGTAAATCTTATCTTTGATGGCTTTAAAAATCCGGTTTTCGTCCCCATAATGGACAAACCGGGGTTTTACCTCGATGACACCACGACGAACGCGAGATAAAGGTAAGCAGACCAAGTCGGCAATCTCAAGACCAGATTGGTAGAGGTCGCTGTCTTTTTCAGCAAAGATGAAGCCTTTGATTTTTTGACGACTTTTTTCGACGTCGAGATGGACCGTTCCCGAATTGAAGATATCGAAGAACGCCTTTTGAATGAGCAAGTTTTGATAATCATCACGGCTTTCAAGAACAACACGCGCACTCGTTGCTTCTGTCTCATCGAGGAAGGAATAAAACGACTTCATCAAATGAGCGAAGGCAACGACATACGGATCCTTCGGTGTCGAGAAGAAGTCTTGTAGCTTCTGTTTATCGACTTCGACGCTGACGATCGTACAATCAATATCAACTAAAAATTCCGGCAAGGCGATCCAGAAATGTCGTAACATATCGATCGTGATGCCATCTTCTTTACCGTACGGATGCTCCGCTTTTAAAATCTCCTTCAAATGAAGCGGAATATGTGGATCTTCAAAAACTTTTGCCTTAAAATCCATCAAACGTTGACGAAGCGGACTTGGTTCACCGGTCTCATCCGAATCGATGGCATATTTATATTCCATCAAGACACCCGTTAAGTTGAATTGTGTATTCCCTTTCGGTGTCCCAGTTTCATCGACGAACATGATGTATTTCTTCGGGGCAGGGGTTGAATTCTTAGGAAATCCTTTGACGTCAACGCCTTTGACGTTCGATTGTACCCGTTTGTTCAAATGAATCTCCTCCAATTGCACAATAATTACACAGTCTTTTCGAAAGAAATGCTCTTGATGCCACTTTACACGCTAGGCGGCTGAAAAGCTATAGCCTGATAAGTGAAACCGTAGAAACATTCTCTCGTATGATTAGGTGTTCGACTTAAGGAAGATAATTCCTGTTTTTTAATCGTTATTCTTCACCATTCATCAAGCGATCGATATAACGAACGGATTTAATCGTTTCATTGAAGCGTTTCAGACTCGTTTTTGGCTGAAATGCTTGAACGGAAATTTGCTTTAGTTGATCCACGGCGCTTTCGACCATGCTAGGTCGTAAGTAAGGACTATCCTGGGCATTCGTTTGCCACTGTGCAATCAGTTGATCCGCTCGTTCAACGAACGGTACGACGTCACGATTGAAGTCATATTCGGTTCCGGCACGTCCTTCTTGATAAATACGTTCAATCTCTTGTAATAACGGTTCAATTGTCATTGGTTTTTAACTACTCCTCTCGGCCGATACGGTACAATCACATATCATGGTACAATAAACGCGATAGGAGGGGAATCGTTTTGAATTACCCGAACGGGAAAAAATTTCAAAAGCCACTCGAGTCGCATGGAACCCGAATCAAGAAGGCGCGATCAACCGATTCGACCTTTTCGAATCGAGGGATGACGCTCGAAAAATTATTGAATGAAAGTAATACGTTTTACCTGACCCATAATCGGGCAATCATTCACAAGAAACCCACTCCGTTACAAATCGTCCAAGTCGATTATCCAAAACGGTCGGCAGCGGTCGTCAAGGAAGCCTATTTCAAGCAACCGTCGACGACGGACTATAACGGTGTTTATCGCGGAAAATATATTGATTTCGAAGCGAAGGAGACGACGAATAAAACATCCTTCCCGATAAAAAATTTTCACCCCCATCAAATCGCACACATGCGCCAATGTGTCGAACATGGAGGAATTTGTTTTGTCATCATTCGTTTCAGTCTGTATAATGTGCAATATGTGCTTTCAGTCGAGCACGTGTTCCCCTGGTGGGATCAGCTAGAAAGCGGACGAAAATCTATTCCGCTGACGGTCATTGAACGAGACGGTATCAAAGTCGAGACTGGCGCGTACCCTGCCATCGATTATTTAAAGGCAGTGGACGAACTATATTTCAATTCAGACACTTTTTGATTGAAGGAGAAGGATAGCATATGGAAAGAAGTCGTGTCGCACGTCGTGAAGAGACGAAGTCATCTGAGAAAAAGATGAAACGGACGAAACGTCCCCAAAAGAAAAAGTCAGGTGGAGGTTCCGGTGGGAAAGGTCCACTTTGGAAAAAGTTATTACTGATTGCTACCGGTCTATTCATCTTAATGATGCTGATTGGTGGCGGTTTTGCAGCATATGCCGTAGCTACTGCTCCTGAGCTGGATGAAGCAGAATTACGTGATGCTTTGCCGCTAAAAATTTACGCAAGTAATAAGAAGGAAATTACGAAAGGTGGAACGAGTCGGGAATACGTCTCGATTGATGAAGTCCCTGAAGTCGTCAAGGACGCATTCATTTCGATTGAGGACCGTCGTTTCTATCAGCACAATGGAATCGATTTCCGTCGTCTTGGCGGAGCCATCATCGCGAACGTGACGGACGGATTTGGTTCTGAAGGGGCTTCGACAATCACGCAACAGGTCGTCAAACAGTCGTTCCTGACTTTTGATAAGACGATTACACGGAAAGTCCAAGAGCAATGGCTCGCGATTCGTTTAGAACAGGACTATACAAAAGATCAAATTTTAGAGATGTACTTGAACAAAAACTACTATGGTCAAAATTCATTTGGCATCCAAACCGCTTCAAAAGCATACTTCAATAAGCCTGTAAATAAATTGAATTATGCGGAAGCCGCGATGCTCGCAGGACTCCCACAGCGTCCGACGGCATACGATCCAATTAAAGGAGATCCGAAGTTAACGAAATGGCGTCAGACGCAAGTACTCAATGCGATGCAGACGACAGGCGTCATTACAGAAGCACAACGAGATAAAGCAGTGAAGCAGCCAATCTCAAAATTGATCAATCCGGCACCGAAGTCAACAAAGGATGAATCTTACGATAGTGTCATCTTCGATATGGTATCAAAAGAGTTAGAAGATGATTTTGGCTTGGAAGGAAAAGACATCTATGGTCAAGGTTTAAAAATCTATACATCGATCGATAAACCGATGCACGATTATATGAACGAAGCCATCAAAAAAGACCAAATCGTTAAAATGCCTGAATATGCAGAGACAGCTGCTTCGGCAGTGAATACACAAACGGGTGAGATTTTAGCTGTCGTAGACGGAAAAAATCCGGGTAAGGGAACAGCGAGACGAAACTACGCAAATGAACCGCACCAACCGGGATCGTCCGCAAAACCATTCTTCGCGTATGGTCCAGCGATCGAGAACGATAAATGGTCGACTGCGAAGCAATTGACGGATAAACCAACAGAAGTCAATGGAAAAGAGATTGGTAACTATTATGATGGATACCGTGGTACGAATACGATACGCCACTGGTTAAAAATTTCAGCGAACACACCGGCCATCCAAACGTATCAAGAAATCGGTGGTGACCCAGTTCAAGCATTCGCTGAAAAATCAGGTTTGAAATTAGAAGACGATGAGTCGATTTCACCAGCTTATGCGATTGGTGGGATGAAACATGGTTTCAATACGACTCAAATGGCTGGGGCTTATGCGACACTCGGAAACGGTGGCGATTATATCAAACCGCATCTGATCAAATCGATTGAATACAGTGATGGATCAAAAATCAAATCACCAGTCAAATCGAAAAAAGCAATGGAAGACTACACGGCGTATATGTTGACGGACATGTTGCGTGATGTCTTGAAACCAGGCGGTACGTTCCCAAGCGCTGGATTATCGTTTGACGCAGCTGGAAAAACTGGGACGACGAATGCTTACAAAGATGTCTGGTTTGCTGGATACACATCAGACGTTTCAATCAGTGTATGGACAGGAACTACGAAGTCCGGCAATAACAATGGTGCAGGGCTCAGTGGTCCGTATAACAGTACGATGGCGCAACAAATCTGGAAAGATTTCATCACGAAGACACGTGATCGTACGCCGGCACCATTTGAACAACCTAGTTCTGTCCTCAGTATCGGAAACGAATTGTACGTGAAAGGGACGAAGGAACCTGTCGTTGAAAAAAAGACGGTACCCGCTCCGACTGGATTACAAGCATCTTACGATGAAGACACAAAGAGCGGTGAACTGACTTGGAACTATAATGATGCTGCGCTTCGTGCCAATGGGTATGACGATGTCTCGTTTGAAGTGACAATGACGGATGCTGATGGTCAATCATCGACAGTCGGAACGAGCTCGACGAATCGAATTGCGATCAGTGGATTGAAGCCAGGTCGCTCGACATTCCAAGTCGTCGCGAAGGCTTCCGGAGAAAAATCAGGTCCGGTTTCGACGACAGTAACGGTCACGGATCCTGAAGCAGAAGAACCGACAACGGACGAACCGACAACGGACGAACCGACAACGGACGAACCGACGACGGACGAACCGACGACGGACGAACCGACGACGGATGAACCGACGACGGATGAACCGACGACGGATGAGCCGACGACGGATGAACCATCAACGGACGAGCCGACGACGGACGAACCGACGACGGATGAACCATCAACGGACGAGCCGACGACGGATGAACCGTCATCGAATGATGGGGCGAATGCTCAAAATAACTCAAATGTACCAGCGGAACGAAACAACAATCCGAACAATCCGAATAACAGTGGAGACGACTCTGAAGATTAATAAAGGAGCGTCACTTGTAAAGTAGACAAGACCAAAGACGAGTAGTTCGTTCTTTGGTCTTGCCTCTTTTTTTGTATAATGAGAAGTGGAAGGAAGTGAAGGCATGCAAGCGAAACAAACGCTCGTTGCATTTCTCGAAGAATTGAAACAGGACCGCTCGTTCATGGAGCGGATTACGTATATGAAAACGATGGAAGCGACAGCTGGGCGTTATGTCGATTTTCCAGAACGACTCCCGGAGCGTTTACGACAAGCCCTTCGCACACGTGGGATCACACAATTGTATCGTCACCAAGGGTTAGCGTTTGAACGTGTACAAGCGGGAGAATCGACGGTCATCGTCACACCGACTGCCTCCGGAAAGACCTATTGTTTTAACTTACCGGTCTTATCGCACCTGCTCGAGCATCCGAACGCGCGGGCATTATATCTCTATCCGACAAAGGCCCTCGCACAGGATCAAAATAGTGAATTACTTGAACTGATCGATCAATTAGAGGCGCCGATCCGATGTTTTACCTATGACGGAGATACGTCACCGACGATTCGAACAAAAGTACGAAAAGCTGGTAATATCGTCATCACGAATCCGGATATGCTACATTCCGGCATCCTACCACACCATACGAAATGGATCGAACTGTTCGAGAACTTGAAGTATATCGTCATCGATGAGCTTCACACCTATCGTGGCGTGTTTGGTAGTCATGTCGCCAATGTCATTCGTCGCTTACGACGGATTTGTCGGTATTATGGTAGTGATCCCGTCTTCATCATGACGAGTGCGACGATTGCCAATCCCAAGGAACTGGCAGAACGTCTGACGGAAAAAACAGTCGGTTTGATTGATGACAACGGTGCGCCAACAGGACGTAAACATTTTCTTGTCTATCAACCACCGATCGTCAACGCACAACTCGGCATTCGACGTTCTGCGACGCTTGAGACGAAACAACTGGCGATGCGTTTCATCAAGAAAAAGTTCCAAACGATCGTCTTTGCACGGTCACGCGTTCGCGTTGAAGTCTTACTGACGTATCTAAGAAGCATCTATCCGCATGAGCTCGGTCCGAGATCGATCGAAGGGTACCGGGGCGGTTATTTGCCGAGTGAGCGTCGCGATATCGAACGACGGTTACGTCAAGGAGAGATCACCGGTATCGTCTCGACGAACGCTCTCGAACTTGGTGTCGACATCGGTCAACTGCAAGTCTGTATCATGAATGGTTATCCGGGAACAATTGCTTCGCTTTGGCAACAAGCAGGACGAGCGGGGCGCCGTCAAGATGATGCGTTAATCATTCTTGTCGCTTCTTCCGGTATGCTCGATCAATATGTCGCAGAACGACCAGAGTTATTCTTGAATCAATCCCCGGAAGCAGCCCGACTCGATCCAGATAATCTGATCATTGCCGTCGATCACGTCAAATGTGCAGCGTTTGAACTGCCTTTTACGAAAGGAGAATCATTTGGAACGCTCGAGACGGAAGATATCCTCGAATACTTAGTCGAAGAGCGTGTCCTGCACGAACGGGGCGATCGATTTTATTGGATGAACGATGCGTTTCCGGCTCATGGAATATCACTTCGGTCGAGTGATCAAGAGAACGTCATCATCGTCGATCAGACCGAGGTACCGAATCGAGTCATCGGTGAAATGGATACGTTTAGTGCGATGACATTGTTACATGACGAGGCCATTTATCTTCACGGAGCTGATCAATACCAAGTTGAGCATTTGGATTTCGAAGAGAAAAAAGCATTCGTCCGTGCAGTAGACGTTGATTATTATACGGATGCTAATTTTTCAGTCGACCTTTCCGTTCTCGAAGAAGATGAACAGTATGCAGAGGGAGAATACAGTGTTGCGCGTGGAGATGTCAGTGTTCGGGGGATGGCGACGATGTTCAAGAAGATTAAGTTCGGTACGCATGAGAACATCGGCTCTGGTCCGATTCACTTACCGGAACGAGAAATTCATACGACAGGTGTCTGGTTCACGTTACCCGATCACGCACGCTCTTCGACAGAGCTCGAACAAGTGCTAGAAGGAGTCGCGAATAGTCTCAGACGTGTCGCACCGCTTTATTTGATGTGTGATGCCAGTGATGTCTTCGTCGTGCCACAAGTCAAGGCGACACACACGCAACAGCCAACTGTTTATCTATATGATCGTTACCCTGGAGGTGTCGGTCTCGCGGAGTCGATATATAAGCAACGTGGTGTCATGTTGCGTGCCGCCCGTGATTCGATCGTCACATGTCCTTGTCAGGACGGTTGTCCAGCTTGTATCGGTATGGTTGGCGTAGCTGACGAAAAAGAACGAACGATTCAGTTGTTGGCAGAAATGGAGAAGGAATTATCATGAAAAATCGTCTTAGACGTATGCTGAAATCTACATCAGACGCCGTACCAGAGAATCAAGTGTCTTCCGCACCTGAAGTGGAAACGCTGAAGGCACCAACCGGATGGACTGACGAACAGCAAGCCTGGATTGATCGTGGGGCCGATATCTTGACGTTCGAGGAAGAGTGGATCGTCAGGATCGACAAGCGATATGCATTAATAGATCGGCATGGAGATCGGAGTTTTGCCGAAGTGTATGAGTCCTTACAGCTTCCTCATCCACCGCTTGCACTGGATGTTCCACTTGAGCAAGTCATTTTCTTTGATACGGAGACGACAGGATTACGAGGAACCGGAACGACGATCTTTTTACTCGGGTTCGCGCGCTTTGAGAAGGGTGGATTGCTGATGCGACAGTATTTCTTACCACATCCTCACTTTGAAGCTGCTTTTTACCATCACTTCCTGCATGATATCGGAGATGATGTCCGCTTTGTGACCTATAACGGGAAAAGCTTTGATTGGCCGCAAATCAAGACACGTCATGTCTTTGTTCGGGAACGGGTTCCGCGATTACCGAAAGTCGGTCATCTCGATTTACTTCATGTCGCGCGGCGAATCTTTAAAGGAATGTATGATTCCTATCGATTGACAGCGATGGAAGAGCGAATCGGATTTGAGCGGGAAGGGGATCTACCTGGATTTTTGGCACCGATGCATTATTTCCAGTACGTCGAACACCAGCATCCGGATATCATGACAGGGGTCTTGCAACATCATCTGGATGATTGTCTGACGCTTGTCGGACTCTATGATGCGTGCAACCGACTCGTCACACATCGAGCGGAGGCGCCTTCCCCAATTCAAGAAAACATCGCGATTTGGCTGGCAGATCTCGGAATTCATGAAGGATCACACGCTCATTTTCAGCAAGTCAAAGAACTATCAGCAGAAGGATGGTTGCGCCAAGGATATTTGCATAAAAAAATGAAGAACCATGAACAAGCTCGAGAGTGTTTCTTGAAGAGCGACAGTTATTTAGGGTATGTCGAGCTTGCGAAGTGGGCAGAGCACATTGCAAAAGATCCGGTGCTTGCTTATGATTATACGGAACGAGCACGACAACACGTCGAGCGCCATCATTGGTTGATTACGAAAAAAGAACGAATTTTGGCAGAGCTGGATCATCGAGGACGTCGGTTGAAAAGGAAGTGTGACGTGTGAAAGTTGTCGCCATCACAGGATATAAACCCAATGAACTAGGTATCTTTGATCAAAAACACCCTGGGATCCGGGTCTTAAAGGCAGCATATCGAGAGCGGATGATTCGCTTAATTGAGGATCGAGGCACAGAGTGGTTTATCACGAATGCCTCACCGGGTTGCGAAATCTGGGCATGCGAGGTCGTACTTGAATTAAAGGAAGAGTATCCCCATATTCGTCTCGGTATTCTGTTGCCGTTCTTGGAACAGGAAGCACGCTGGAAAGAGCCAGTTCAAGCGCAGTACCTTTCCATTCTTGAACAAGCTGACTTCGTCGAAGCAATCAGCCAGAAACCGTATACGGATCCATCGCAGTTACGTAATAAAACCGAGTTCATGATTCAAAAAAGCCAAGGATTATTGTCGGTTTTTGATGAAGAACATGGAGGATCAGCGAAATTTTTAGTAGAGCGTGCTAGAATAGAAATGGAACAATCCGATTATCAGTTGTTTTTAATTACACAAGATGATTTATCTTGGCTCGAACAAGAATTACAATACAATGATCAGTGGGAGTGAAGAGGATGTATAAGCCATTGTTGACAGCGGACGATATTTACAAAAAGGAATTCAAAACCGGCCTCCGTGGCTATGTCATCGAAGATGTCGATGGATATTTGGATCAAATCATTAAAGATTATGAAGGATTCGAACGTGAGATCGAACGTCTGAAGAAAGAGAACGAGGCGTTAAAACAAGCACCAGCACAACCGGTAAAACGTGAAGAGCGCCGCGTCGAGCAAGCGGAGCCACAAGTATCAAGTTCATCGAACTATGACATGTTACGTCGTATTTCAAATTTAGAGAAGGCCGTTTTCGGACGTCCGCACCAAGATTGACGCATCAAAAAAGACATTTCTGTCAGATCAGAAGTGTCTTTTTTTATTTCCTTCTTTTTTGAAAGAATCGTCATCTGAGTGAAAACGGTGTTAAGATAACTAATAATACATACTACAAAGGATGATGAACCATGTTACAAGTCATGACTGCTTCTGTTCCTCAACCACCGCGCCGTCGTTTTTTTGCAAGTAAACAAGTGAGTACGACGACGAGTGAAACGGATGCACTCTGTAATGAAATCCGTCATGTTTGTCGTTTTGATTGGATGTTGTTTGATCGGATTCGTCTTTCTGACACGATAGTCATTCCTTTTGCGCTGATTGGACCAAAAGGATTATTCCTCGTGTTACAAAACGATGCGGTCGTAGAATGGATGACGGAGGAATCTTGCCATGTCATGGATGATGAGCATGGAAGAAAAGTGTTTGCACCTCATCCCATCCATCAGTCGAAACAAATCGTTCAAGCGGTTCGAAAAACGCTAAAAGAACAAGGGATCATCATTCCGATTCATGGCATTACACTTTTTCCGAATGCACCACAGATGCGGACGGAACGAATTAAATTCCCGACGGGGAACAGCTTTAAAGATGTGCGGGCGTTCATCGTCTCAAAGAAATCCTCCCCTGTTCAAGAGCAAGAACGAAAACAAGTTGCGTTTTATCTCGCGCAGCAACAGGAATGAACAAAGGCAGTGAAGCGCTCGCTTCACTGCCTTTTCGTTTGAATTCATCGTCTTGGTCGAGACGCAAGAATGTCTTCAGCTTGATCCAAGTCTTCTTTCAAGACATACACCGCTACGCGATCATCCAAGTCTTTACTGAAACGTCGGAATAAAAACGAAGTCTTGACGCCGCGTTCGACTCGAATCTCTAAGTCAGCTGCTTCGAGTCGCGCAGCGTCCTTTAATAAATCTTCTCCTTTTTCACCAAATGCTTCCCCGATCAGTGACCATCGAAGGTTTTCCTTCGTTCGTCTGCTGACGATGACGAGAAATGCAATGACTAAAAGAATGATTAAAACCGTTCGAACTAGCTGTATATCCATCTTTGCCTTCACCTCACCTACTATCATACCGAGTTAACGCGCATAAAGTAAACGTTCAACATAGCGGGCGAACGATTTACTTTTCAAACCTTGTTGGCGATACGCGATATAACCGTCAGGGCGAATTAAATATAATCCAGATTGCTTGATGCCAAAGCGTCGTGCCAGTTCACCACCTTGATCGACGACACCATCCTCTTTAAGGGATTGATGGATCGGTACTGTCTCAAATAGATCGGGATAGGTATAGGCGAGTTCCTTGAATGGCTCAAGAAGATCATCGGTTGCATTTTTTGGTAAGAACAGTAGTAATAAGAAATTCCGATCGGCACGACGTAACAATAGTTCGTTCTTTTTCGTCCGCGGGTGAACGACTTCACTGTAAGGCATCGGTTCACCTGGTTTTGGTGTCAATGGACTAAAGTGTCCTTGTGTGACGAAGGTCGAACTCGCTGGGTAGTGGCTGTTGAGCTGTGCAATCCGGTTCGTCACGAAATGATGTAAGGGTGCGATCTTGAGGCTATTACGAATGACTTTTTCCTGCAAGGGTAATAAAAAGGGAATATTGATTTGCAAGAGTTCCGTTGCAAGATTGGTTGATCGTAAAATCCCTTGTGCCGCTTCTCGGCGTTCGACGCTGTAAGAATCAAGTAACGGAAAACTCGCCTTGAACTGATGGACACACCATAGTTTCCAAGCGAGGTTCATCGCATCAGCAATTCCGGTATTCATTCCTTGACCACCGACGGGTGAATTGATGTGTGCTGCATCCCCGATCAAATAAATCCGGTGGTGTCCGAATTTCTCGATAATCCGGTTATGGACGCGAAACATCGAATACCAATGGACTTTTTTGAGCTCAAACGGTACTTTGGCTCGATTTTGTAAAAAATCGTCAATCGCTTTATGGTCGGTCGGAACAGGTCCGCTCGTTAGATTGCCGGTAATCCGGAACAAGTTCGACTGGAGAGGGAACGACTCGATAACGCCATGATCAGAGAAAAAGATATGAACCTCCTCAGAAGAGAGCGGCCAGTCGACCTCGATGTCAGCCAGTGCCCACGATTCTTTAAACGACTTCCCGCTGAACGGAAGCCCGAGCTCACGACGGACGAAACTGTTTGCACCATCTGCTCCGATGATGAAGGAAGCGTCGACCGTCTCTGTTTCTCCTTTATGTTGTAAGGATGCTGTAACGAATGTTGGAAATTGAGCAAACCCTGTTAATTCTGTTTCGCGCTCGACTACGTGTCCATATTTGGCGAGTTGCGCTTCGAGAATCCGTTCCGTCTCACTTTGAGGCAACAGCGTGACGAACGGAAAAGGTGTATTCAAATCCGTAAAATCAAGTTTTGCCTGCCATGCACCATTGACATAGAGGTTTCCTTGATTGATTTTGATTGCATTCTCCATCAAGTCTTCTGCAACACCAAGCCTTGCGAACAACTCCAGAGAACGCGCTTGAATCCCGATCGCTTTTGAGACGACAGATGGTCCGCTTGCACGTTCGACGATGCGAAAGGATAATCCATAGCGTGAGAGTGCGAGTGCGAGTGTTAAACCGGTTGGTCCGGCACCGATAATGAGGACATCTAATTTTTTATTCACGGATAACCCCCCTTAATTTACATCTTAGCCAAAACTCGTTACCATTAAACTATTGATGACACGCTTGACGTGTGAAAGGATGAAACTTGTGAACGAACAACTTTTTACGACAGAACGATTGATTGCGAATTTTAAAGAATATATCCGTCAGAATGAGGCACATCTGACGAAACGACATGCGTTAAACGCCTATTACAAGACGGTAGCAGGATCGATTTTATCGGACCGGATTGCTAAGAATGCGGATCTCATCGTCCGTATGCGCCATCTGGAAGAGGCGTACCAACACGTTGCACAAGAAGGGCGATGAAACAGGTGAACTTAGCCGATATCCGAAAGCATTACGTAGATTCTGAAGAACGTTTACCTCGTCATGCGGCAGCTGTACTCGTTCCATTAGTCGAGCAAGATGGCGAAGTCTATTTGTTATTTCAAGTGAGAGCTAAGACACTACGTTCGCAACCAGGTGAAATCGCTTTTCCAGGTGGTCGGATCGATGGTGGTGAATTACCGAAAGCAGCAGCTGTCCGTGAAACGGTCGAAGAATTAAATGTCAGTGCTTCTGAGATTGAAGTGATTGGAACGCTTGAACCACTCGTGACACCGAACCGGTCGATCATTTACCCGTATCTTGGTATTCTTCATGCGACGGACTTTAATCCTTCGCCGGCCGAAGTCGATCATGTGTTTCTCGTGTCATTAACGGAATTGATGACTTCGAAGCCGATTAAAGGAGATATGGAGTGGCGGATCCGCCCCGGTAAGGAAGTGCCAACCGAACGCATGGCGAATCGAGAAGCCTATCTGGATCGTACGTATACAGTCACGGAGCACTTTTATGAGCACGGGGATTATCTGATTTGGGGATTAACCGCTAAAATCTTGCGCCAGTTCTTAGCTCAATTGACGCGTGACTAGCTTTTTCGGTCGTTATTTTATATGATTAACTGTAATTGAACGTGTCAGGAGATGAGTCAAATGGAAGAAACAGAAGAGTTATTCGATTATATCGTTGGCGATATGGTAAAAACGAAAGAAGGCTGGGTAGCGGAAGTAACGGCAGTATTGACAAATACGGTCGTTGGTGATGTATCCCACACGAAAAACTTTGAGGCACTCGGATTAGAGTTTGAAAAACAAGTCTTATTAAAGTCAGAGATTGAATTGTTAGAACGTAAAACAAAGTAACACATGAAAGCACACCACATGTTGGTGTGTTTTTTTATGTTCATCCAGCGAACTGAATAATAATGAAATCCTACATTCTTTTGATTTTTGAAGAATTGGACAAAATGACTGAAAACATCGAAAAGATACATTTATTACAAAAGAGTAACAAAGATTAATTCGTAACAGAACGGTTACAAAATATAAAAACGTTGATATACAACGATTGAGAGCGTTTTTTGTAAGCGTGTAACCATTTCGTTACTTTTTAACAGATATATTTCAATTCATGGTGTTCGCTTTTCAAACTATTTGTCACCGTGATACGTTGTGCGGGTCGTAAAACGGCGAGAAAGGTTGGCATCAACATGAAACGAACATCATTCCTTTTATCCCTTTGTTTAGCGGGATTCATATTTATTCTTTTGCCGCATCATGAAGCGTCGGCAGCACAAATCGGGATCGGTACGGAGAAAACGATCGTACAAAATCCATTAGAGATGAAGCGTCAAGCTGCTCAAGAGAAGCGTGAACAAGCAGAGGCGAAAAAACAAGCGCGTCTAAAAGCCTTGGCTAAGCAAAAAGCAGACGCAGAGCAAAAAGCAAAAGCAGCACAAGAAGCCAAAAAGGAAACACGACAGGTAAAGAAACAAAGTCGAACACAAGCAAACGCTAACCGTTCCACAAAGCGTACGGAAACGTTTGAGACGACAGCATATACGACGAATCCAGAAAACAATGGAAGCCGTTTGTATAATGGTCGTGCCTTAACAGCATCGGGTTATGACGTCACGAATACGATTACATACGAAGGACGTCGCATCGTTGCTGTCGATCCATCGGTCGTACCGCTTGGAACTAAGGTACATGTAGAAGGTTTCGGCGACGCAATTGCGCTCGATACAGGTGGTGCGATTCGCGGGAAAATCATGGATCTTCTTGTCGGTTCAAAACAAGAAGCTTTAGAATGGGGTCGCCGTCAAGTCACGGTGACGTTCGAATAAGAGCAGTATACGGTTAGGCGATGGATAGTTTCCATCGTCTTTTTTGTTTTGAGGAAGGATAAAAAAACGATCTGTTCGATGTTGGATTTAGAAAACAGGGGAAAGAGTGGACGGAATAGGTTTTAGAATGTCCAAGAAAGGGGAATTTTACAAAGATAATAAACCGGGAAACGAGGGATGGTTCGTGATTGAATTCAAGGATGTCGGCAAAACGTATGCAGACGGAACAAAGGCAGTGCAACACGTGAATTTTACGGTTGAACAAGGCGAGATTTTTTGTTTGATCGGTCCTTCAGGGTGCGGTAAAACAACGACGATGAAAATGGTTAATCGATTGATTGATCATACGGAAGGACAAATTTGGATCGATGGTGAACCAATCATGTCGATCAATGAACATGAACTCCGTCGGCGAATTGGCTACGTCTTACAACAGATTGCCCTCTTTCCACATATGACGATTGAGGAGAACGTCAGCGTCGTACCTGAGTTATTGAAGTGGAATAAGGAGAAAGTAGTACAACGGGTCGATGAATTATTTCGGTTGACTGGGTTAAACACCTCACTTAAGAAAAAATATCCAAGTGAACTCTCTGGTGGACAGCAACAACGTGTTGGGGTTATGCGGGCACTCGCAGCAGAACAAGACGTCATCTTGATGGACGAACCATTTTCTGCTCTTGATCCCATTTCACGGGAACAATTACAAAATGATTTGTTGCATCTAAACGAAGAGCTTGGTAAAACAATTTTGTTCGTCACGCATGACATGAATGAAGCGTTGAAACTAGGGAGTCGCATCTGTCTGATGAACGCTGGAGAGATTGCTTTCATCGGTACGAAGGACGAGGTACTAGCCAGTAACGATCCGTTCGTTCAAGAATTCATGCGTCAAGTCAGGGGGAGTGTCGAATGAATGGATTGATCGAAACGTATCAAGACCGGAAGACTGAATTGCTTCAAGCGCTAATCGAGCATATTCAATTATCGGTCATTTCCTTGCTGATCGCATGTGTGATCGCTATTCCACTGGGGATTTACTTATCACGCAATAAACGTCTGAGTGAGTGGTCGATTGGTGTAACCTCTGTCATCCAGACGATTCCATCACTCGCGTTACTCGGTCTGATGATACCACTTGTCGGAATCGGTACAGTCCCGTCCATTATTGCACTTGTCTTGTATTCTTTATTACCGATCGTTCGAAACACTTATACAGGGCTTGCCGAAGTTGATCCTTCGATTAAGGAAGCGGCACGCGCATGTGGGATGACTCCGATGCAGAGCCTTTGGAAAGTCGAGCTCCCACTAGCTTTACCTGTTATGATGGCCGGGATTCGGACCGCGATGGTACTGATCATTGGTACGGCGACGATTGCCGCCCTGATTGGTGCTGGAGGATTAGGCTCGATCATTCTTCTCGGGATTGACCGTAATGATAACTATCTATTATTGCTCGGTGCGATTCCAGCAGCACTGCTCGCGCTTTTATTTGACGGCTTATTACGTCAAACGGAAGTAGCGACTCGTAAACGACAAACAGCACGTCTCGTAACGGCAGTCGTCTTGATGGTTGCGATCGTCGTCGCACCTTTTGCTGTCGGTCGCAGTGAACGACCAGATCTCGTCGTCGCTGGAAAACTAGGTGTAGAACCGGAAATTTTAATGAACATGTATAAGATTGTCATTGAAGATGAAACGGATTTGACGGTACAAGTCAAACCGAACTTCGGGAAGACGACCTTCGTCTATAAGGCGCTCGAATCAGGTGATATCGATGCGTATCCAGAGTTTACAGGAACGGTGCTCGCTAGTTTGACGAATGAAAAACCGAAGTCGAATGATGCAAAAGAAGTGTATGAACAGGCAAAAGCCGGTCTTGAAAAACAAGATTTAGCCTTGCTACCACCGATGAACTATAACAATACCTATGCTGTAGCTGTTCCAAAGAAATTAGCAGACCGTTACGATTTGAAGACGATCTCTGATTTAAAACAGGTCGCGAATCAGTTGACGGCTGGATTCACGTTAGAATTTAAGGATCGACAGGATGGGTATAAAGGGATTCAAGATAAATATGATGTTAATTTCCAGAAAGTCGTCACGATGGAACCAAAATTGCGCTATAAAGCAATCGAGTCAGGTGAGATCGATGTCATTGATGCTTACTCGACAGATCCGGAGATTGCGAAATACGACATGGTCGTCTTAAAAGACGATCAGCAACTATTTCCTCCATATGAAGGAGCTCCTCTTCTGCGACAAGAGACGATCGAGGAGTATCCAGAAGTAAAACAAGCACTTGAGCAATTATCAGGTAAAATTTCAGATGAAGAGATGTCAAAAATGAATGAAGCTGTCGCATACGGCGGAAAGACGGCGAATGAGGTCGCTCGTGATTACCTGAAGAAGGAAGGCGTCATTCAATGAAACTTTTACTGATCAGTAACCCGACAGCTGGGACGAACGGCACCGGATTACTTGGAGAAGTCATCGAACCATTAAGTACATTATTCGATGAAATCGTCATCAAGAATACGAAGCAAGCTGGAGATGCGATGCAATTTGCGGAAGATTCATCCGCATTTGATGCGGTCGTCGTCATCGGTGGAGATGGAACGGTGTTTGAGACAATCAACGGGGTCGCAAAACTGGATGATCGCCCGATACTCGGTATCATTCCTGGAGGGACCTGTAACGACTTCGCTCGAACGCTTGGCTTACCGATGGCTCCTCGGCTTGCTGCAGAAGCGATCGCGATGCAACACGTTGTTCAGGTCGATCTCGGACAAGTCGAAAATAGCTATTTCTTGAATTTCCTTGGTGTCGGTCTTGTCGCAGAGGCATCGATTGGCATCGATACAGAAGAAAAAGCACGCCTCGGGAAGATGGGATATTATCTATCGACGATTCGCTCAAGTCTAGAAGCACAACCCTTCGAATATGAACTGATTTTAGATGAAGGTCGTCACATGACCGGCGAAGCGGTTCTCATTCTTGCGGCAAACGGAGAATCGCTCGGTGGAATCGAGACGAACTTATCAGATGGAGCCTATAATGACGGGAAACTTGATTTAGTGATCGTCGATGAAGTAAATTTAACAACCATTCGAGATGTGATCCTTCAAAAAATTGGTCTTGCCAATGATCCTTCCTTTACACATATCTTGACGAGTGGGTTTCAGTTGAAAACAAAAGACACAAAAGTGATCGATACAGATGGTGAAAAAGCCATCCATACACCGGTTACAGTTAAAGTATTGCCGGAGTATCTGCGCATGTATGGAGGCACACAATAATATAAAGTAATGAATGAAAAGAAGGTCGTCATAAAAAACGGTCTTCTTTTTTATCTTTCAGTACATATATGCGGTTATGCTTTGACGCTTTAAAGAAAATATTTGATAAAGGATGACTTTCAATGATTCTTTCTGTACAATGAAAAAGTATTTTGAAAAGGAGGTGGAGCACCATGAAAGGAAACGCATGGGCTTCAAAAGTAGGATTTATTTTAGCAGCAGCGGGATCCGCCATTGGTCTGGGGGCCATCTGGAAATTCCCGTACACGACTGGAACGAACGGAGGAGGCGCGTTTTTACTCTTGTTCCTCGTGTTTACCTTATTACTTGGACTGCCCGTTTTAATTGCCGAGTTTTTAATCGGTCGTACGAGTGGAAAAACAGCACTTCAAGCGTTCTCGGCACTTGGTCATAAGAAGTTCACATTCATTGGTGTACTGGGTGTCATCGCCTGTTTCTTGTTGCTCTCTTTCTACAGCGTCATCGGAGGATGGGTTTTGATTTATACCATTCTTGGTTTCACAGGTCGCCTGACGACGATGGACAGTGGTGCGCTTGGTGAATTGTTCGGAACGATTTCCGCCTCACCGTTATATGTCATTTCAGGGCAATTGATTTTCCTCGCTTTGACATGTTGGATCGTCTTACGTGGTGTTCAATCCGGTATTGAAAAAATGAGTAAAATCATGATGCCATTATTATTCGTGTGCTTCATCATCCTTGTCGTTCGATCATTGACACTTGATGGTGCAATGGAAGGTGTTAAATTCTTCATACAGCCTGATTTTTCGGTCCTCAACCGAACTTCTGTCCTGAGTGCGCTTGGCCAAGCGTTCTTCTCCTTATCGCTCGGTGTATCAGCGATGCTGACGTATGCTTCCTACATGAAGGAACGTGGCGAGATTAATCGTTCCGCCGCATGGATCGTCGCGATGAATGTCGCGGTCTCATTATTAGCTGGATTCGCGATTTTCCCAGCTGTTTTTGCTTCGGGTCTTGACCCTGCAGAAGGACCGGCATTGCTTTTCATCGTATTGCCGACTGTTTTCAGTCAGATCCAGTTTGGCTCGTTGTTCTTAACACTTTTCTTCCTTCTGTTTGCTTTCGCATCGATCACTTCATCGATTGCTATGCTTGAGGTCGTTGTTGCTTCATTAACGGATCGTAAGGAGAATGCGACATCGCGTGATAAAAAGCGGACGACATGGCTTGCGACACTTGCGATTGCGATCGTCGGAATTCCGTCCGCACTCTCGTTCGGTATGTTGAGTGATGCTCAATTCATGGGGAAAACGTTCTTTGACAGCGTTGATTTCCTTGTCTCGAATATTTTAATGCCGATTGGTGCTTTACTGATTTCGATTTTTGCTGGGTACAAGCTCGATCGAGCTCTTGTCGAACAGGAACTCGTGACGAGTCCATTCATGAAAAAAATCGTGCCTGTGTGGCGTGTGAGTGTTTGTTACTTGAGTCCGATCGCAATTTTGATCATCCTTGTATGGCCAATGTTCGGATAATAGATCACTTTTTTTGGGTAGTCGACAATTTTGTCGACTACCTTATTTGTTGTCAAAAGAATCATGCGAAAGAAAGAACGAATAGTTCATTCTTCGGTCTGATGCGATATTTTTAAAAGTATGTTGAAATATAAATACACGAGGCGTAACATTTCGGAAAAACGGGAAACTTTTTGTTAGACGTTACGTAATGTTAAAATAAAGACACGTAAACCTGATAGAAGAATCAGTACGAAGGAAGAGGGGATGACATGAAGTCTTCATGGTGGATATTTGGTTCCATCGGTATGATGTTCGTATTTCTACAATTGGCCGATACGTTCAACTTCTCGGGAATCTTCATCGCTCTTGGTTTGTGGTTCATTTGGAGCGGTTATCGAACAAAACCAGGTCGACGATATCGGACAGAACGGAAATCGACCGAAATCAAGCGGAAAAATGTGAAAAAGAAATTACTACTTGATGACGAAGATGAGTTCGTCGGAAGTGTCATTTTAAAACCGGAACGGGCGACACGCCGATTTGAAGAGACGGATGATTTAGAACTTCAAGTATTGCAACGGACGATCGAAGAAGGATTCACAAAAATCCAGACGTACGATCAAATCGTTCCCTCTATTCGAGATAGTGAAATCAGAAGTGAGATGCGCATCGTCTCACGGGAAGCACATGTCTTGTTCGAGGAGTTATATGAAAGTCCACGCGACGTCAAAAAAGTTCGGGACTTCTTTACGTTCTATCTGGATTCCTTACTGTCGATTTCAGAAAAATATGCCGATTTGGAACGCCGTGGCGCTCAAGTTCAATTGGATACGAAAAATCAATTGATTTCGAACTTGAAAATGATCGGACAAAAATTAAAGCAACAACAAACCTTGTTGCTTGAAGGGGATACCGTTGATTTAGAACGGGAACTCTTAACGATTGAAAAGGTATTGACGCAAGAGACTGAACAACGAAAACAGGAGGAGAGTTACCGACATGACCCATTCTGATAAAGATACATGGCAACAATGGCCTGATGAGCAAGATCAACCGACGATTTCTGATCCGTCGGTCGACTTAAACGTAGCGGAGACACCGCCCAAAATGCCGGCTCGCCCTGTCGAAGAAATGATTCCTTCGGATGTTCCGGCAGAACAACGACAAAAGATTGAACGTCTACTGCAGGTGATCGATCTACAAAAAACGGATGCCGTCATGCAATTCGGGGCGCCCGTTCAGCGTGAACTATCCCAATTCTCTGATCAAGTCTTAAGTGAAGTGAAGATGAAGGACGGCGGGGAAGCAGGGAAATTACTGAGTGACTTAATGCAGCGTGTCCGCCAAATGGATCCAGATACGCTTCAAGAAAAAAAGAGCTTCTGGTCGAACGTGCCGGTCATCGGTCGGGCGAAGAAAAAAGCGGAAACGTATTTCTTGCAATACGAGAAAATGAGCGCTTATCTCGAAGAAGTCGTACACAATCTTGATCGATCAAAATTTGGATTGATGAAAGACATCACGTTACTCGATCAAATGTATCAAAAGAACAAGCGTTATTTTGAGGAATTAAACGTCTATATTGCAGCTGGCGAGACGAAAATCGCTCACGTTCGTCAACATGAAATCGAACCGTTACGAACGGAAGTCGAGGTATCGCGGGATCAAACGAAGTTACAGGAATTGAATGACTTGATTCAATTGACGGATCGTTTTGAAAAGAAAATCCATGATTTAAAATTATCCCGAACAATTAGCTTGCAGATGGCACCGCAAATTCGTGTCATTCAACAAAATAACCAAATTCTAGCGGAAAAAATTGAATCAGCAGTCGTCAATACGATTCCACTTTGGAAGAACCAAGTTGTCCTATCTTTGAGTCTGTCGCGTCAAAAAGCAGCACTTGAAATGCAGAAGGATGTCACCAATACGACGAACCAGTTACTTGAGCAAAATTCGAAGTTGCTGAAGGAATCGTCGATTGAAATTGCGGAAGAAAACGAAAAAGGCATCGTATCCGTCGAATCGTTAAAAGTAGCGCACCAAAACTTGATCGAGACACTGGATGAGACATTACGCATCCAACAAGAAGGAAAACAAAAACGCCGCGACGCAGAGCATGAACTAGAGCGAATGGAGAATGAATTGAAACAAAAAGTCATCGAAGTCGCCTCAAAAAGCAGAGAATTACCGAATCGACCATACTAAGGAACACGACATTTCGTGTTCCTTTCCTTCATGAAAGGAGAGTTTGAATGAATAATGAAGAGAAGCAGTTGAAATGGGATACGACATGGTTATTATTCGCACGGATGATGGCAGACCGTCATTCAAAATGTGCCTCAAAATCCGTTGCCTGTGTCATCGTTAAAGATGAAAAGCCAATTTCGATCGGAATAAACGGAACACCTAGTCAGCATGTGAATTGCAACGAAATTTACTTAAAGCAAGATGGTATTCTCTATACATCACGTCCTGACCACCCGATTGTTGAAGAATCGGTTGAACGAAACGGAACTCTCTTTTATCGGTGCGAAAATCAGGAAGAACACCATGAATGGTCGAAGCAACATGAGATTCATGCTGAAATCAACGCGCTCGGTAAGCTAGCAGCTGATTCGACGAGCGCGCGTCATGCAACAGCTTATGTCACACATAGTCCGTGTCATGCGTGTAGTTTAGCGCTCATCGCTTCTAAAATCGATCGTGTCGTTTATTCGACAGGGTATGAGTATGGGGACGGACTGAACCTGATGCGACAAAGTGGAATCGAAGTCATCCACTTGCCACTCGCAAACGAATATTTTCTTGAAAAAATTTAACGAAAAAGGGTTGTAAACGCTTCCATAGCATTGTATGATGAAATCAAGCATTGCCATGGTAATTATTCACTCTTCCATTCGGACTGATTTTCAATCGAAAATCGGTCCACTTTTTTTTTAGAAAAGAATTGACAGGACTTGAATAGTTTGGCATGATGACTATAGAATATGACGAAGCGGAACGCCGCATTTTCATACAAAACCAATCAAGGAGCTGGAATGCCAGGTCGTTGAATGAAAAATCCTGACTCACATGAGTCAGGATTTTTTTTATGGATGAACAAGTGTCGCTTCCTTGAGGCGTTTAGCACGGATTGCGCATTTTGTGGCGACCGCACCTGAGAGGATCGTCATGAATCGCTGACAGAGGATGTCTGGTTGCGATTGATGTAAAAACAGTTGATGTAATAGTCGGTTGAAGGCGGCGTCTAGCGAAGACAAGTGCCGTTTGATTGCAGTGGGAGACATATCTTGAATTTCCTCTGCTTGGTAGCCAGCATCACTTTGGAAAGCAGAGAGGATGAGAAGCTCTGTTTGCGCATCAGCCAACGTTAGCCCTTGTTCTTGGACATGATGACAAGCCTCACGCAATTCATGAATCAACAAATGTTCCAAAGCATACGACGTATGCATTTGATATGGATCGTACACCTGGACAGCTTGCCGAATTTGATCGCGTGTCACGATTTCGGATACCGTCCATTGATCGAGTGTGCCAACAGCTTCACTGTATAGTTGAGTAAGTGGTCGAATCATCGTTTCTCCTCCTTAAGCATAAATGGACTTCCAGTTTCATCATAATTCATTTAGAAAACGCTTACAATATCTGTTTATTAGTAGTCGTGATGAAATCGTGTCTGCTATGATATGAGTGAAGAAAAAGGAGTGAGATGACGTGATTCAATTATTCAAAGCACTTCCGGAAGTGACAATGCCTTCTTATGGAAATGATGCTTTTTCCATCCATCAATCGAATCAACCGATTGGACTTTCGATAGAGACGCTTGTTCCGGGTGAACGAATCGAAGAAGTGTTACTCGTTGCCTCTGGTGAAATCCGTACTGGTCAAACCGGGAGAGAATGGTTACAGTTCACGTTCAATTCGCCCGCTGGATCTTGTAAGGGAAAACAGTGGATCAATCAAGGAACGGCAGAAGAAGCACTTCGTCCATATTTCGAAACACGAATCGTTCGGGTCGAGGCGAAGGTAGAGGAATATCCGCCGCAATCCGGAAACAAGTCATTGACCGTTCAGCGCGTCACTCCGATTCATGATGCCTCACCGACGCAGTTCTTGCCGCAATTACCGGCAGATGAATCCCTTGAAACGTATCGTGATCAGTTGTTTGGACTAATCGATCAACTTGATTCTCCTTACCAAGAAATCGCACTATCGATTCTGCGACAGTACTGGGCGGATTTTTCAACACGACCGGCTGCTCTGTTTCATCACCATGCCTATATCGGTGGGTTGCTGAAACATACTGCTTGTATGATGACGATTGGTCGAGGAATCTGTGATAGTGAACAACCATACTTGACGCTACTCAAATGTATTCAAGAAGCAGAAGCCGATCATAAAAATGAACTCTTCCAAGCAGCTGAACGAGAGATACGTCAATTTTCTTGGGATGACAGTTTTGATGCCCTCTATCAAGCGGCAAAAGGGATTGCTCTGTTAGATCAACGACCGAATCCGAATGAGTTGTTGCTCGGTATTTTATTGCACGACATCGGAAAGCTATGGGAGTATACGCATGCGGGTGCATCGACAGATCGTTTTTCAAGACTGTTGCACGTAACAGAGGAAGAGGAAGAACTGGCAGGTATTGCGCTTGATCCGGACGGTGTATTGATGGGTCATATGCCATATGGTTGTTTTGTTCTTGAACAAACACTTCGAGAAGAAGATATCCGATTACCGCGTGCTGTTTATCACCGTCTCATGCATATGGTATTATCACACCATGGTAAACGCGAGTGGGGATCAAGTGTTACGCCGCAAACGACAGATGCTTGGTATCTTCATGCGATTGATCTACTCGATGCACGAAAAGAAAAATGGCGTCAGCAACAAGGACGCTAAGGAGTGAAATCATGCAAGACAAAATACGTACGACCGTCATCACTGGTTTTTTAGGTGCCGGTAAAACTACGCTACTCAATCATCTCGTTTCTCAACCGACAGAAAAATTTGCCTTGCTCGTCAATGAAGTAGGTTCTGTTCATATTGATGAAGCATTGATTGAACGAAGTGACGAAGAGATGATCGAATTGACGAATGGCTGCATTTGTTGTTCGATTCGCGGCGATTTACGGGATGCGTTGCTACGGATCGCAAAACGCCGTCGAGATGGGGAGTTATCGTTTGATCGATTATTGATTGAGACGACAGGCGTTGCGGACCCAGGACCGATTCTACAGACATTCTACTTTGAGCCGGCTGTTGAACAGTCCTATCAGATTTCAAGTGTTGTCACAGTCATCGATGCGTACCACTTGGAACGTCAACTGACGTTCCAAGAAAATGTGAAACAAATCGGCTTTGCTGACGTCCTGATCTTGAATAAAATGGATTTGATTGACGAGTCAAAGCGCGAAACGTTGTCCGCTTTACTGCGCGAACGAAATCCTTCTGCAGCTATCATTGAAACGGAACAGGCTCAACTTGAATCGGACCGACTGTTTGAAACGTTCCATTTTCCAAAAGAAGAGCAAGTACGACTCAGTCAACAAACGGATCAGATTCATCAGTCGGTTGAGGATTTCACGGCATTGACGATCGTCGAGGAACGACCCTTGAACCGAAATCGATTCGGAATGGTCCTACGTGAGGTGTTAGAAGCGTATGCGGAAGATCTCTATCGCTATAAAGGAATCATTCATTTTGCAGATACGGATCGAAAGGTTATTTTACAAGGTACTGGCATGATTTACGGCACAGCAATCAGAGAACCATTTAGCGAACAACCAAAGACGACGCTCGTCTTCATTGGGAAAGGGCTAGATGAACAAGCGATACGAAAAGGAATCGAGGCGGCAATTGAACATGGTTGAACTTTATTTTGACGGTACGGTCCGTCCTTCAAATGATGAAGCGGCGGTTGGGCTTTTCAGTAAAAATTCCGAGGGAGAAGTCACGGAAAAAATGTATCAAATTCAAGCGATCAATAATCATGAAGCAGAATTTATTGCTTTTGCGAAAGCCGTCGATTGGGCGCACGAACTGATTGCACAAGGCGAGAGCGTCATTTCGTTTCGGACGGATTCAGAAGCGGTTGCACTCGCAGTCGAACGCGAATTCGTCAAGAACAAACGAACACAGACGATTTTTGATCCTGCCTTTGCGCGTTATCAACTCTTACCACTCGCTTTCGTGAAGTGGATTCCACGGTCGGAGAACAAAGCAGATCGTGTCGCACGAGAAGCGTTACGATTATACGAAGCATGATTGACGACAAACACCCCTATCCTCACGGTAGGGGTGTTTGTTCATGTTCGATGCGCTCGATCAGAATTTGGTCGACGCGTCGTCCGTCTAAATCAACGACTTCAAACCGGTACGGTCCAATTTCGACAGTACTTCCACGGGAGGGTACATCACCTAACGTATATAGAATCAAACCAGCAACCGTATGATAGGCGTTCAACTGTTCACCGGGTAAGTCTTCTGTATAACCGAGCGTCCGCTTTAAATCATCAATGTGCAATAGACCATCCGCGAGGAAGGAGCCATCCTTTCGCATGACGAGTTCCGGTTCTTCCTCGACGCTTGAAATTTCGCCAACGAATGCTTCGAGGATGTCGAATAAGGTGATCATGCCGAGGAAACCACCGTATTCATCAAGAACAAAGGCGATGGATACCGTCTCTTTGCGCATCCGTTCAAGCAAGACGGTTGCTTTCAATTGACGGGGAACGATCAGTGGCGACTGAATCAGTCGTTCAAGTTCCTGGATAGGTCGTTCCGTTGATAGCACCTCTTTCGCATCGATGAAACCGACGAAGTGATCCAGGTCACCATGACCAACCGGTAAGTTTCGATGTCGCGCTTGCCGGAGCTCTTGTAAGATCGTGTCGGAGTCATCCGCTAAGTCAATCCATTCGGTAACGGTACGCGGCTCCATCAGTTCGTACGCGTACAAATCATGAAAATCAAACACACGAGAGACTTGCTCTGCTTCAGATCGATTGAAGGTGCCCTCTTGCGTACCACGAATCAGTAATTGCCGGACTTCGTCTTCCGTCTCGTCTTCTGTTTGCAGGCGATCCAGACCAATCAAACGGAAGATGGAACTCGTCGACTTACTTAGAACCCAAATGAATGGTCGAAGCACAATCGAGAAAAAACGCATCGGTGGGGCAAGCCACATCGTGACCCGTTCTGGACTGACAAGGGCGATACGCTTAGGAACGAGTTCACCGATGACGAGCGAAATATAGGTGATGATCGTTACGACGAGAATATAACCGATCGTACTGGCATAAGGAGCGAGCCACGCGAATTGAGCAAGCCACTTGATGACCGGTCCTGAGAGAGCAGCACCACCAAAGGCACCATTGACGATTCCGATTAACGTGATGCCGACTTGAACAGTCGATAACAGATCGGTTGGTCGATCGAGTAACTCTAACGCAACATGGGCTGACTTTTTGCCATCATTCGCTGCTTTCTCTAATTTGGACCGTTTAGAGGAAAGCAAAGCGAGTTCAGTCATCGCAAAAATACCGTTTGCTAGAATCAAAAGCAGTACAATCGTTAAGTTAATCAACCACATGAAATCTTCACTCCTTTTTTCGATAATAAACTATTCCCGAAAACTGTCTCTCTCATTCCCATTCTGTCTACTTTTGCGTTAAACTAAAAGAGAAATAATCAAAAGGGGGAATTTGTTTATGGAATACCGTGTAGAACGTGACACGATGGGGGAAATTCGTGTACCAGAAGCGCAGGAATGGGGCGCACAAACACAACGTAGTCTAGAAAACTTTAAGATCGGAACGGAAAAAATGCCGATTGAAGTTATTCGTGCCTTTGCAGTCCTGAAAAAAGGAGCGGCGCTTGCGAACCGCGACTTAGGCGTGCTTGAGGCAGAAAAAGCGGGTGTCATCGCTGAAGTATGTGACGAGATCATCGCGGGGAAATTCGATGATGAGTTTCCGCTTGTCGTTTGGCAAACGGGTTCAGGTACACAGTCGAATATGAACGTCAATGAAGTGATCGCTCGGGTCGCGACACGTAAGTTGAAAGAACAAGGCAGTGAGACGACGATTCATCCGAATGATGACGTCAACAAATCACAAAGTTCAAATGATACATATCCGACAGCGATGCACTTAGCAGCGAAGACAGTCTTGCTGGAATCACTATTCCCAGCAATCGATGCGTTGCATGCGACACTTGACGAAAAAGCGAACGCGTTTGCGGATATCGTCAAGATTGGACGGACACACTTGCAAGATGCTACACCGATCACACTCGGTCAAGAAATCAGCGGTTGGGTCCGGATGCTTGCACTTTCGAAGCAGATGATCGAACGGACGCTTGATCCGTTAACAGAATTAGCAATCGGAGGTACGGCTGTTGGAACGGGCATCAACGCACATCCGGACTTCGGTGATTTGGCTGCGCAAAAGATGAGCGAGGAGACGGGATATGAATTCACGAGCGCGGAAAACAAATTCCACGCCCTAACCAGCCACGATCAACTCGTCTTTACGCATGGTGCGGTCAAAGCGTTAGCGATGGACGCGATGAAGATCGCAAACGACGTTCGCTGGCTCGCGTCAGGTCCACGAGCAGGAATCGGCGAAATTACGATTCCAGAAAATGAGCCGGGAAGCTCAATCATGCCGGGGAAAGTCAATCCGACTCAAAGTGAAGCGTTGACGATGGTCGCAGCGCAAGTCCTTGGAAACGATGCGACGATTGGTTTTGCTGCAAGTCAAGGAAACTTCGAACTAAACGTCTTCAAGCCGGTCATCATGTATAACTTCATACAATCGGTTCGTTTACTGACAGATGCCTTGCATTCGTTCAATGAACACTGTGCGATCGGAATCGAACCAGAACAGTCCGTCATCGCTGAGAACGTCGAACGTTCGTTGATGCTCGTCACTGCACTCAACCCGCATATCGGATATGAGAATGCGGCGAAAATTGCAAAGGCAGCGCATCAATCCGGGTCAACCTTAAAAGAAGCAGCACTTGCGACTGGTCTACTAACAGAAGAACAATATGATCAATGGATCGTACCAGCAGATATGGTCCGTCCGAACTTAAAAGCGTGAGTTGAAAAAGCGGGGGATTTCCCTCGCTTTCTCTTTATCCGAGGATTGTTCTTCGGATGTATAGAAAGAGAGGGGATTGGATGGAACGAAGTCGAAAACGAATAGAAAAACAACTGCAACAGACGATCATCATGGTCGAGACGTTACTTCGGATGCCGGCCGTGCCACGAACAGAACTACTCGCATTGGCAAGCTGGCTTGAAGGACTCGGGAGAGAGGAACTGTTCAGAGGACTTGCCGATCAAGTGAGTCGGGAAAAAGCGACGTGGGAACAAATGAATGCGGTCATCACGCAGCCAATCGTTAAAGAATTACTGCAGCCAATCGTCGATCAGTTGTCGGACCGTTCACGCGCCAACCGGATTCGAAAAGAATTGGTCGTCACTGTGACAAGACGTTTTCTTGAGAATATCAAATGGAAAAAATCGCTCGAACAGGAGCGCTATATGTCACGATTCTTCAGTTCGGTGGAAGACACGTTGTCGATATCACATGATATTGCTATGGATGCCGTCATTATCGACCATTCATCTATCGTGGAATCATTGGAGTTGTTCCAAAAACTGATCAAACAAATGGAGTCAGCATTCGTTCCCGTCATCATCGTAGGTCCAAACCGGTCTGATATTCGTCAAGTCAGCTATGAGATGGGAGCCGATGACTACTGGGATGAGACAGTGACGAATGAAGAACGACATGTTCGTCTAGCGAGACTATTACGAAAATTAAGGGTCGTATCTTCGACGATCTTGGTCGATGAACTGACGGGAGCTTATAACCGGAAATACCTCCAAAATGCCTTTGATCGTCGCGTAGCACGTCTCGAACGTGAACAGCGGACATTTGGGTTAGCGATTTTTGATATCGATCATTTTAAGAGGATCAATGATTTACATGGACATCCAACGGGGGATTTGGTCCTCTCCGAACTAGCTACCATCGTTCAACAAGCCGCTCGTCTCGATGATGAATTCATTCGTTTCGGTGGTGAGGAATTCATCTTATTGTTTTCAGCAGAAACAGTACCGCAAGCCGTTGCGAGTATGAATAAAATTCGCGAGCGTGTCGAGCGCCATATTTTTGCGAACGGATTAAAAGTAACGGTTTCGATTGGTCTCTCCTTTGCTTTTGATCTCCTCACATCCCTGGCGCAAGCAACAGCAGAGGCAGATGAAGCTCTGTATCAAGCGAAACGTAATGGTCGTAATCAAGTGGTGTCCTATTCGACAGCGATATCGATCGAAAAAATACCAGTCTATATCCGTGTCGAGGAAGGATTCCTTAAACAGGTACATACGCTTGATATGCCGGGTCATCCGAAATACCATATTGAGGTGATTCCGCTAGATGATCAACGGACGTCGCCAATACAATTGGCGATTCTTTCACTCGATCAGTTAGCAAGCGAGAACTTTGTACGATTAGAGGAGTGGAGACAACAACGGGAATCGATCATTGATGCTTTGGTCGTGACGGATCAAGAAGACGATCGTTTAGCCAATGCGCTATCATGCGGTGCGACAGACTATATCATGACCTCACAGATCGATTCTGATATGGAGGAATGGATTGCTGAATGGATCATGCAAATTCCTTAAAAAAACAGCCACATTCGTCCATCATACGGAGCAATGTGGCTGTTTTTTAGTTACTGATCATATCGACGAATGATGAACGGATAATCGTTTCCCTCGACCGCATCATAATGTATTTCGGAAGTAATCTGAAATGAAGACGGGATTTCGGGATAATGTACATCTCCAGAAAGAACCGCATCAATTTCGGTGACATACAAGCGGCGAGCAAGAGGAAGCGTTTGAGCAAACAACTCTCCACCACCAATTAAAAAGACTTCTTCTTCTGAATCGACGTATGGTTGTAAAGCAGATAAATCATGCCATACCGTTACACCTTCGGCTGCAAACGTCTGATCGCGCGTAATGACGATGTTCTCTCGACCGGGCAACGGTCGTCCGATGGATTCGAACGTCTTTCGTCCCATGATGATCGGTTTGCCAATCGTCGTACGCTTGAAGTGAGCTAAATCAGCTGGAAGGTGCCAAGGCATCGCATTGTCACGACCGATGACATGATTTTTTGTAAACGCTACGATATGTGTGATCATACGGCTACCACACCTTTAATGTGCGGATCAGGATCATAGCCTTCAATGATGATGTCTTCGAAGCGGAAGTCTTCAATACGATCGACTGTTCGAGCGAAGCGCAGCGTCGGTAATTTTTTCGGGGTACGCGTCAACTGAAGATTAACTTGTTCAATATGATTTGAATAGATATGAGCGTCACCGAGCGTATGAACGAAGTCACCAACCTCAAGTCCACACACATGAGCAATCATATGTGTCAGTAACGCATAAGATGCAATATTAAATGGTACGCCTAGGAAAACATCAGCTGAACGTTGATACAATTGGCATGATAGTTTTCCGTCAGCGACATAAAATTGGAACAAGAGATGACAAGGTGGTAAAGCCATCTCATCGACTTGTCCAGGATTCCAAGCACTGACGATCAAACGACGAGAATCCGGATTCGTCTTAATCTGTTCAATGACTTGTGCTAGCTGATCGACCGTCGTACCATCTGGACGTGGAAAAGAGCGCCATTGTGCCCCGTAAACAGGACCTAGATTTCCGTTCTCATCGGCCCATTCGTTCCAAATCCGCACACCATTTTCCTGTAGATAACGAATATTCGTATCACCCGAGATGAACCAAATCAACTCATGGATGATCGACTTCATATGTAACTTTTTCGTCGTAATGAGAGGAAAACCATCTTGAAGGGAGAAGCGCATTTGGTGACCAAACACGCTGAGTGTTCCCGTTCCCGTCCGGTCTTCCTTTTTTGTTCCGTGTTCCAAAATGTGTTCGCAAAGTGCATGATATTGTTCCATCGGATGACATCTCCTTTTCGAAAAATCCAAATTTCATTGTACCATAAATTAAGATTTTGAGGATGTCGGTAAATGTCTTGCGAATAGATAACGGAATAAGCCAAAGAGCGGAATCACGTCTTGCCACTCTAGTGATTGTGCATTCCGAACACGAATGCGCCGGAGCAGATAGACTTGCAGAATGTAGAATAATAACAAATCGACGGTCATCGTTCGAACGAATTGATTGGTCTCAAAGTAGATGCGGAATATACTCCAATCAGACCGAGCAAGAGCAATCCAAAGCAATAATGTCGTCACGACGCTGAGTAAGGCGACGACGGTAGGAATCCACCCGCGACGACGAAAAGGAAGAAACGTTTTCCTTGGAATAGCGAGGGCGACATAAGGCATCAACACGAAGGCACCTAAGAAGAACGATCCAATACTTGCGACGAGCGGTCCGGGGCGCATGAATCGTTTCTCATCTAGAAATAGTAAAAAGAAAGCGAACGGATAAATACCGAGTAAGGCAAATAAACTTAACGCGGATGTATCAAATTGACTTTGGTCGAAACGTAAAAACGACATCAAGAAACCTTCTGGAAAGACACGATTATTTCCAAATAATAAGATGAAGACAATAGCAATCGCCCAGACAAGGAAGAGCAAATATCGACGATACATTTGTCCACACTCCTTTCTCATACCTTTCTTTCCCATCATCTTGGATGTAGTAAACACTTGCATTTCATATTTCATGATATCAAATATGTTAAGGTTCTTGCTTGAGCACCTCTCATGGACATGTTAAGATGACGTTGTGAGAATTGAAAGCGCTTTTACAAATTGATGCAATCGTTTGCTCAATATGTAGCACGTTACGTACATAAAAGAGGAGAGTGTTGAGGATGGAACGTAAATGGTGGCATGATAGTGTCGTTTATCAAATTTACCCACGTAGTTATAATGATTCGAATGGGGATGGAATCGGTGACTTGAACGGAATCATCGAAAAGTTGGATTATTTGAAGACACTTGGTATCGACGTCATTTGGCTAAGTCCTGTCTATGATTCACCGAATGACGATAATGGCTATGATATCCGTGATTATGAAGCCATCATGAAGGAATTCGGGACGATGGATGATTTTGATCGTCTTCTAGATGAGGCACATGCACGAGATATCAAAATCGTCATGGACCTCGTCATCAATCATTCGTCAGATGAACATCAGTGGTTCGCGGAGTCGCGTCAAAGCAAGGACAATCCATATCGGGATTATTATATGTGGCGCCCGGCAAATCCAGACGGTTCGCTACCAAACAACTGGGGATCGATTTTCTCTGGACCTGCCTGGGAATATGATGAAACAACGAATGAGTATTACTTACACTTATTCTCGAAGAAGCAGCCTGACTTGAACTGGGAAAATGAGCAGATGCGTCATGATGTGTACGGGATGATTCGTCGGTGGTTGGATCGAGGGATTGATGGTTTCCGAATGGATGTCATCAACTTGATTTCGAAGACACCCGGCTTACCAGATGCGACGGTCCATCCAGGAGCACTGTATGGAGATGGTGGAGAACATTATATCAACGGACCGCGTGTCCATGAGTTTTTACACGAGATGAACGAAGACTCCTTCGGTAAATACGATGTCCTGACAGTCGGTGAGATGCCAGGAGCGACGACGGATGATGCCATTCTTTACACGGATCCGGCACGTAAAGAGGTCAACATGGTCTTTACGTTCGAACATATGGATCTCGATTCAGGTCCGAATGGGAAATGGGACGTCATTCCGTTTGATTTACTTAAACTCAAGCAAAACTTCACCAAATGGCAGACGGCCTTACATGAGACGGGTTGGAACTCGCTCTATTGGAACAACCACGATCAACCCCGTGTCGTTAGTCGATTCGGAAATGACACGACGTACCGCGTCGAGTCAGCTAAAATGCTTGCTACATTGTTGCATTTGTTAAAAGGGACGCCATATATCTATCAAGGCGAGGAAATCGGCATGACGAACGTCGCTTTTGAAGACATCGCGGACTATGAAGATATCGAAATTCGAAACATGTGGAAAGAACGTACGGAACAAGGGGCATCACCGGCTGAACTACTACGTTCCATCCATATCAAAGGACGAGACAATGCGCGGACACCGATGCAGTGGGATGCGTCGGAGAACGCTGGTTTCTCAACGGGAACACCGTGGTTGAAGGTCAATCCAAACTATCCGGAAATCAACGTCGAACAGGCGCTTGCAGATGAGCAATCCATCTTTTATTACTATCAACAGTTGATTCGTCTACGACATGACCATGAGCTCGTCGTCTATGGTCGCTATCAACTCTTACTCGAAGATCATCCAGAAGTTTACGCCTACTCACGAACGCTTGAAGGGGAGACATGGTATGTCTACTGTTCGTTTGCGGATCATGATGTGAATATTCCGTCTACGCATGATACGTCAGATCGGGTCATCGGAAACTATGAAGAGTCCGTCATTACCGACGAACTCACACTTCGACCTTATGAGGCAGTCGTCTTCCGTACGTTTGAAGGTTGATTCATCTAGCCATAAAACAGAGGGCTGACTCAAAAAAAGAATGACGCGTCTTTTCACGCCCCTTTCTCAGGCGAGACACTAAGCCCGCTTTCCTACTTCATTCAAGCAGGAAAGCGGGTCTTGTTTGTCTCTGAAGCGCATAAATGCGCTGTTTCCTATAGAAGTTGCGTGTGACGCGTCATTTTTTACGAGAAAAGGGTGGCAGATCATCATTCTGCCACCCTTTCTTTATAAATTATCGCTCCAATTGAGCGACTTGTTTAACCTGAGCGATGATTGTATCACGATCAGTCGTTGATGGATTGAGGCGGATGCCATACAGTCTTTCGGGACCCACTGGCTTCTCGTGCAATAACTGACCTTCGATGCACAAAGGTTCTTGACCCTCGATCAATGAGAACTCAACCACGATTTTCATTGATTTGAGGAGTGGAAGTTTTAGTTCTGTGCTGATTGCTAGTCCGTTCGGTGAGATATTATGAATTTTCATCAGCCCTTTAGGAGTACGCTGGTCATTTTTCAATAAATGAAATTCACCTGTTATTGGTTTTTTCAGCGTATATCGAAAGGGTTCATTCCGTTTAATTTTCATGTAGGCACCTCCACTCCCATTATCCGACAATTTCGTCAAGTCTTCTAGTTTTTTTTAGATCATGCAGCAGCGTCTGACGATTGTTTCGTTGGGTGGATACGTTTTGCTAAATACATGAATGGTGTCGCGAACCAAGCGACGACGAATTTCGCAAGATACGTCGTAATGAAGATTTGCCACCAGATGGAGAAGGGCATATCGTGAAAGGCAATCGCACAAAACGTCAACGTATCAAGCAATTGACTTAATACGGTTGACCCTGTCGTCCGTAACCAAAGCTTACGTTCGCCTGTCTTCTGACGGATCTTTGAATAGATAAAGACATCGAATAGTTGCGAGACGAGATAAGCGGCAAGACTACCAACAGCAATCCATGGTAAGAGTCCAAACAATAAATGCAAGGAATCGGATGTTTCGAGTGCAGCCTTATCAGCAAGTGGTGTATACAAGAGACTGAACTGCATGAGGACGGTCGTCGTGATCAGGGAGAAGAACCCCATATAGACGCCTTTACGAGCGACCTGTTTTCCGTATTTTTCATTGAGGATATCTGTCGCTAGATAACAACTGCCATACACGACGTTCCCTAACGTGAAGACGAAACCAAAAATATCGACGGTTTGTGTGACTTGGATGTTTGCAATGATTGTTGCGATGGCAATCCACATCAACAATCCTGTCTTACCAAATAAATAATAACTGAAAATCAATAATCCCATCGTTAAAAAAATGGAAGGGATCCATAACCATTCGTTCATGAGATGTACTCCTTTCTGTTCATACAGATGAAAATTGTACGCTGAAATTCATCAACTGTCAAAGGTGACGAAGCGATGAGGGGCATTAAAAAAAGACCATGAGTTTCATGGTCTTTCGGATGGTCTTTAGCCCATTCGTTGCAGAGAGTACCGACGACGTCTTCCTTTGACGTAATAGTTCTCTGTCGACGTAAAATCATTCGCTTCCAAAATGCGTTTTGCAAACGAAGCGTGTGGTGATTGTTCAAGGACACGCGCGCGTACTTCGTGACGATCTAGTACCCCAGAATACGTCAATGCTTCAGCAACTGCTTGAGTAGCTAGACCCCGACGCGTATAGGGATCAAACACCATGAAGTCGAGTTGGAAGTAGTGACCCATTTTTAAGAGCAGAACCCGCCCCATGATCGTATCCGCTTCAACGATATCAAAGTAATAATCTTCAGGATAGCTGTGCTCGACGGAATCAAAAGCCCGCTCTTCTCCAAGCTCATGGTCATACCCTTTGATTTCTTGCGGAGTCAGTCCATATGCTTGCTCGCCATACTTCAAGAAATGATCGTACTCAGCTTGATCGACATGACGTAATGTTCGACGTCTCAATTCCATCACAAAATCCTCCCTCATCCCAATTGATGCTTCGTTTACATTATAGCGATACCCTCCGTGCAATTGCAAAAATTAACTAAAGCCGATGCGTAGTGACAAATATAAAAAAAGTCATTCTGTAATCATCTTGTGATTGTTTTAATTCCCGTGGAATATGGTAAAGTAATGATGTAGACAACTGCATACTGGAAGGGGCTGGAAAACGTGTTCACAGAACGTGACGGAATCAAATTGCGTCTAGAGCAAATCGAACGATTGTATTCGGACTTGAATCGTGAAGCGAAACAATTGACGGAACGCTTACGCCAATTAGATGAACAAGGGGATGAAGTTCAACATGATCTTTCCCTTAATAAAGAAGACCGCGATCATTTGAAGTCAAGCATCGATGAAACGCTTCAGGCACTCATGAAGCGGACCACGGTCGATGCAAAAGTCGAACAGGAAAAGCAAGAAGACCTAATTTCGAAAAAAGCATTGATTGAAGATATCGAAGGATTATTGAAGAAAAAGAAATAAGCTAGCTCCGGCTAGCTTATTTTTTTATGGAGGAACGCATTATGAAACCAACCATTGGACTGACGACATGTCTTCGTCCGACTGACGACGTGCATCATCGTGTGAAGCAGTTGTTAGCGGATGAGACGATACATTTTATCTATGTCGTGCGTCAGAAAAAAAGCATAGAACACTTGCAACAGGAGACAGGATTACCGGTGCTTGTCGTCGATAAACAACGGCTTGATTTATATCCACTAGGTGAGACCACATCGTTCTTTTTCCATCCTTCAAGTGCGGTGTTTCGCATCAAACAAATTGATGCAGGAGGAGGCGATCCTCTCGTTACAATCGGACGCTTATCGGAAGGGATGCGTGTGCTTGACTGCACACTTGGTCTTGGAGCAGATGCCATTGTCATGAGTCATTCCATCGGAGAGCGGGGGCGGATCATCGGGTTAGAAAGCCGGGTTGAGACAGCATTTGTCGTCAAGAATGGATTAAAACGGTGGGAAGAATCTTACGAACCGATCAATCAAGCGATGCGACGAATCGAAGTGAAAGTCAAACACCATTTAGCCTTTTTGAAAGAATGTCCGGATAACTCCTTTGATGTCATCTACTTTGATCCTATGTTCGAACAGACCGTCGAAGAATCGACGCATCTCGACGCTTTACGAACGCTTGCGAACTATGAAGCTTTATCTGTGGAAGCGATGGTGGAGGCGAAGCGTGTGGCACGTCAGCGTATCGTTTTAAAAGCACATTATGAGAGCCCCTTGTTTGAACGGTTTGGGTTCGAACGAACAAAGCGTAAAACGTCGAAGTTGCATTATGGCGTGATTGAACTGTAGATCAAAAAAAGACCTCTGCCAATCATACGGCAGAGGTCTTACTCGTTATTCGCTGATTATTGAACAGCGTCTTTTAATTCGTCTTCCATCTCTTCAAACGTTTCCTGAACGGCATTGACTGGTTGTTTCGTCATCAAGCTGACAACGACCGTAAAGATCAAGCTTGTGAAGAATCCAGGTACCATTTCGTAAAGCGTCGTACTAAGTCCGAGTTGAACCCAGATGATGACAGTCAAGGCACCTGAGATGATACCAGCCAGTGCACCTTGTTTCGTCATCCGTTTCCAGTAGAGAGAAAGCAAGATGATCGGACCAAAGGCAGAACCGAATCCAGCCCATGCATAACCGACAAGTGCAAGAATCGTCGCTGACGGATTCCAAGCGAGTACACTTGCAACGATTGCTACGAGAAGCACAGAGATTCGACCAGTAAAGACGAGTTGTTTATCCGTTGCATCCTTTTTCAAGAACGTTTTATAAAAATCTTCTGTCAACGCACTCGAAGTAACGAGCAACTGTGATGAAATCGTCGACATGATTGCTGCAAGAATCGCAGCCATCAAGAACCCAGTGATATAAGGGTGGAACAGTACGTCAGAGAAGCGGATAAAGACCGTTTCCGGGTCGCCAAGTCCGTTCCCTTGACCTTCGAAATAGGCGATTCCGACGAGTCCTGTCATCATCGCACCAAGAATCGAGATGAACATCCATCCGATCCCGATACGACGGGCGCTTTTTAAATCCTTGACTGAGCGAATCGCCATGAAACGGACGATGATGTGTGGTTGACCGAAGTAACCAAGTCCCCAGGCAAGGAATCCGATGATTCCAAGAACTGTTGTTCCTTTAAGTGGATCAAACAACGAAGGGTCTAATTTTTCAGCGTAGTTGTATGCACCATCGACTCCGCCGACGTCTGTCAATGCGACGACAGGAACAAGCACGAGTGCGATGAACATGATACAGCCCTGGACGAAGTCGGTCCAACTAACTGCGAGAAAACCGCCAAATAACGTGTAGGCGATTACGACCGCAATCGTCAAGAGCATACCATAGTGGTAATCAAATCCGAATGAGCTGACAAATAATTTTCCACCTGAGACGATTCCAGCTGATGTGTAGAACGTGAAGAAGATGATGATGACGAGTGCTGATACAGTACGAAGCACACGTGATTTGTCTTCAAAACGATTCTCTAAGAAATCAGGGATCGTAATCGAGTCGTTCGCCATTTCCGTATAAAGTCGAAAACGTGGTGCGAGTACTAAATAGTTTACGTAACATCCAATCAATAATCCGAGTGCGAGCCAGAGTGCTGAAACACCTGTCGCGTACATGGCGCCGGGAAGTCCCATGAGCATCCATCCACTCATATCCGATGCACCAGCAGAGAGTGCTGTGACACCTGGACCGAGATCGCGTCCGCCTAACATGTAATCTTCTGTATTCGTCGTTCGCTTGTAGGCAAAATAACCGATTGCCAACATGAGAACAAGATACAGGATGATTGAAATCCATTCTTGCGTCATAAAGTTAAATCCTCCAAATGCAATAGTTTTTTTCAGCGATCAAGCATGTATTGACTCATTCGCCAAATGATATGTTCCCCACCTTACAGGGGATAAAACGACTTTGCAAGTCACGTCAAATTCATGAAAAGTACCGCTACGCCTAGTGCCTTAAGGGATTGGGACGGTTTTAGTCCCTGTTGAAGTTCTACTAGTTCGAATGTTCAGAATAATTAAATGAAAAATAAATGACCCTAATAAATTAGGATCATTCGTGTCATGTTAATGGGTCCAAAACTGTTGGTATGCGGAGCTTAAACGGTCTAATGCCTGATCTAATTGTGCACGAGGACACCCGATATTTAACCGTTCAAATGTTTCTCCGCCAGATCCGAACGAAGAACCATGTGTTAGAGCGATTTTTGCCTCCTTGACGAGCCAATCTGCTCGTGTTTTACTATCCAGTTTGAGTGCTTTGAAGTCGATCCACAACAAGAAAGTTGCTTCTGGAATGACAACGTCTAATTTTGGCATCTCTTGGCGAATCCGACGGATGGCATGGTCACGATTTCCTTCTAAATACACAAGTAATTGTGACAGCCATTGTTCACTCATAGCATCACCATACGCTGCTGAAATCGCAGTCGAAGCCAATGCATTCGGGTGAACGAAATGACGTTGTTGGACACGTTCGATTTGTTGACGAATCGAGATGTCAGGTACGATTAGATAAGACGCATAGAGACCCGGAATATTGAACGTTTTGGATGGGGCACTCACTAAAATGAGTTTTTCATAATCCAAACCGAGAATGGGCGTGTGCACGGAACCTGTATAGACGAGGTCCGCATGAATCTCATCGGATACAAGATAAACATCATGTTGCTTCGCGAGTTCGACGATTTGTTGTAATTCTTCTCTCGGATAGACTTTACCGCTTGGATTATGCGGGCTACAAAGAATCATCATACGTGCTGTTCGCATTTGCCGTTCGAGAAGTGAAAAGTCAGTCTGGTACGTCTCACCGTCTAAAAGAAGCGGATTTTCAATGAGTTGTCGTTGATTAGACTGAATGATTTGATGAAATGGAGGATAGACCGGTGTCTGGATGATGATTTCATCACTCGGTTCCGTCAGTGCGAGGACAGTATGTGCAAGTCCTGGAACAACACCACTTGAGTAGAGAATGGAATCAGTAGTGATTGTGACGTCATATCGCTTTTGAAACCATTGTTGAATTGCTCGTTTGGCTTCGTCTTCAAACATCGAGTAACCGAAATGACCTGTAGCAGCACGTCTAGTCAATCGTTCTGTCAAATTGTGGGGTGGACGGACGTCCATGTCGGCGACCCACATTGGAATCAGCTCATCTGATCCATATAGCGAAGGGAGCCCGTCCCACTTGACGGATCCTGTATTTCGTTTCTCGATCGTTTCATCAAAATTGATTTGTTCCATCAGACTTCACTCCTGTTCTTCAATAGTTGAATGACTCCATTTCACCATAGCGGATAGAGAGAGAGTGGGGCAAGTCGAAAAAATAAAGGTTTAACATTTATACGATCAGGCAATTACTAAACTCGAACCTACCATAATGAAACGGAGTGATGATCATGTTGCATTCTAAAGTAGTCGTCGGGCGATCGCCTGAGGAATTAGAGGAAAGACTTAATGAATTTTTTGAAAATAATGGGGTCGGATCAAACGCCATCATTACATTAAAATTTTCAACATTCGTTGCGTCTAAAGCGGATGAACATTATTCAGTTTTAGTCGTCTATGATAACTCGCTAACGAAAACTACACTGTAAATGAGTGACAAGAAGTTGAGCTGAAAAGCATCGACTTCTTGTTTTGTCTTTTTCTATAAGTTATACTAAAATTAGGTTTTACAAGCTTCCGTAGGTTAATGGCAGACCTCAGCAATGGTAATGCTGCAGTGCGAGTTCGATTCTCGCCGGAAGCATAGACACGTCTTCCGTCTCAAGTGATATATACTTGAAACGGAAGACTTTTTTCATGAGTTCGATATTTTTGATTTGAGGAGTGACCTCTATGCATCCAGTCATTCATTCTGTTGGTGATAAAATCAAACAAGAACGAAAAAAACAAGGAATGACACAAAAAGCACTTTGTGAAGGAATTTGTAGTCAGGCTGAAATCAGTAAAATCGAAAATGGTCGAAATTCCCCAACGATTGATTTGTTACAGCAGATTTGTCGAAGACTACGCATCCCGATTTCATTGTTTTTTGAAGATGAAATCGTCTCACAAAAATTAAATGAAATAGACCAACGAATGATTCGGCATTTGCGTGAAAAAACGTACTCAGATATGGCAAAAGACTTAGCAAAATATGAGAACGTCAATAATGCGGTTGAAACTCAAATTTTAATTCGCTACCATCAAGAATTACTAGACTATGAAAGAGGAAATATTGATTTTCGGACATGTATCGCCTCTTTATTACAAGTTGTCAGACAGGAACAGATCAAAGACAAATCATTTCTTCTTTATACACGAATTCAGATGGTAATTGCTGTTCTGTATACGAACCACGAAGAATATAGTCGTGCCCATCAAATCTATAAAGAACTATTAGACTTACCTTATCAAACAAGAGAATATAAAAAAATTCGAATGAAGATCATGTATAATTTCATACGTAATTTAGTAGAGTTTGAACGATTCGAAGAAGGGTTGCAGGAAGTTGAGAAGGTCATCGAAGAGACAAAACAATTGCAGGATTTAACGTATCTCGGACAGTTTTATTTTCAAAAAGGAATCTTATTAGAGGCGTTAAAAGCATCTGAATCAGAAACAAAAGAAGCGTATACGACCGCTTATTCTTTTTTCATTGCTACTCAGAATCACTCTTATCTAAAAATCCTTGAAACCTATTTTTCTGATCACCTCTTATTTCCGATTAATGAAAGTGAGTGAACAAAAAATGATAGATTTACCAACTTCATCGATTGGTAAAAAAATTAAGATGTTACGATTAGAAAAACGGATGACTCAAAAGGAACTGTGTGAGGATATTTGTAGTCAAGCTGAGATTAGTAAAATCGAGAATGGAAGAAACATTCCAACAATTGATTTATTACAACAAATTTCTAGAAAACTACGAATACCCATTTCTTTATTTTTTGCGGATGAACAGGTCTCGCAAAAGTTGAACGAAATTGACCAAAAAATGTTACGGCATTTTAGAGAAAAAACGTATGGGGAAATGTCAGCAGAGTTAGTTCAATATTCTAACTCTACAACCATATTTGAAATTAGAATTTTTATTCATTATTATCAAGTCCTGCTTGAATATGAAAGAGGAAATATTGATTTTCGTTCATGCATTACATCCTTACTTCAATTAGTTGCGCAAAAGAAAATCATGGAACAGTCGTCTCTTCTTTATATTCGAATTCAAATGGCAATTGCTGTTCTCTATACGAATAATAAGGAATATGCGCATTCTCACCAAATTTATGAAGATTTATTAAAAATGCCATATCAGACCTGTGAATATAAAAAAATTAAAATGAAAATCATGTACAATTATTTAAGAAATTTGTATAGACTAAAGCGATTTGAAGAAGGATTGCAAGAAGTTGAACAAGTAATTGAAGAGACAAAAAGACTACAAGATTTAACATATCTTGGTCACTTTTATTATCAAAAAGGTTTCTTTTTAGAATCATTATATGCTGCAAATAATGATATTAGAGAGGCATATACCATTGCCTATTCCTTTTTTATTGCAACAAATAATCATGCTTACCAAAAAATTCTTGAAGTGCATTTAGCAGAACTATTGCTATTCCCAATAGATGAAAGTGAGTGAAAAATGATGAAGATGAATTCACTAACTTCATCGATTGGTACAAAAATAAAACAGTTGCGTATTGAAAAGCAGATGACACAAAACGAACTGTGTAATGGTATTTGTAGCCAAGCTGAGATTAGTAAAATTGAAAATGGTTTGAATTCACCCACTGTAGATTTAATGAAGCAAATTGCCACTCGATTAAAAGTTCCAATTGCACTTTTATTCGAAGAACTTCAAGAAAACGAAGAAATGGAACGCTTTGATCAGACTGTTTCAGCGCTACTTCGAGATGAAAAGTATGAGCAAATCAAGAGATACATTTCTAAGCACAATAATAATGAAAATATTGAGTTAGTCATATTAAATGCATATTTTCGAATCATCGTCGACTTGAAACAGGATCAGTATGATTTTAGGACCGCGACTTTCCTATTAAATAACCTTCTAATTGAACGGGATGTTCAAAACGAATCAATCACTTTGTTCATTCGAATCAAAACCGCGATTGCCAATTTATATGCTGAACATAAGCTATTCCATTTAACGACGAATTCTTATTTGGATATCGAAATTTTGTTAGAGAGTCTTAATAGCTCATTATATGTCACCTCTTTAATCAAAATTTATTTTAATCATGCCCAAATCCTTTTGTATCAAGATCTGTTTGAAGAATCAAAAATATATATTCAAAAAGGAATTGAATTATGTTTACTTCATCAGCAAACTTTTCTTTTAGGGCATTTGTATTTTCAATTAGGTAACTATCAAGAAGCGGTAGGAATAGATTCATTTCAAAAAACATATACAGTTGCGTATACATTGTTGCATGCATTAGAGCTTAAATCGACTAAACAAAAAGTTGTTGATCTAAAAGAGGAACACTTATTATTTACTTTTGAGTAGACTTAAAAGTAATCCTATATAGGCGCTTGTCCCAATGCGAAATCTTATACTATATCTTGTTTTTTAGAGTGCATAAAATTCGCTATCTTCTTTATCTGTTAAGAAAAATTTTTCGGAATCAAAAACTGATTTCTCCGTATACTTAATCAAATAATAAACACGCTGTTAAGTGAAAATGAAACTACAAGAAAGGAGCAGAAATTTTGGAAATCGAAGCATTTGGTCAACATATTAAACAACTACGTGTCGAAAGAAATTTAACGCAAACAGAATTAGCAAGAGATGTATGTAGCCAAGCGGAATTGAGTAAAATCGAAAATGGAAAAATCATGCCGACGATAGATATTGTTCAACGGTTATCCCAAAAGCTCCATACTTCAACGGCTCATCTCTTCATTGATGCGAATGAGACCAGTCTATTTCATCAATTTGATAGACAATTGTCTGACTTTTCTAGACGACATCGTTATGATGACATGCTTGATTTCATTAAACAAACACCAAATGATTTACCTTCTTCTGTTCAATTATTAATTCGTTATTTTGAGTGGGTAGCTCGTGAGGGTAAAAAAGATATTGACTACCGTACTTGTATTTCTCAATTACTTTACTTATCAGATCAAGAACAAATGGAAATCGAATACCCATCTATTTTCTTAAGAATTAAAATGTCTGTCGCAAACTATTATTATTTAAATCACCAATATCAATATGCGCGAAAAATATATGAAGAATTATTAGAGTATGATTATATGACATATGATTTGATAAAACTAAAATCTAAAATTATGTATAACTATGCGCAGCAACTGTACTTTCAATCAGATTTTGAAATGGGACTGAAGATAACGGAAAAAGGCATTCAATCATCTCTAGAAAGAAAAGATACGTCATTGTTAGGTCATTTTTTTTATCAACGAGGTTGTTTTTATGAAAAGTTAGATTATCCACGTAAGGACATTCAAGAAGCATTTACTCACGCGTATACCATATTTCACGCGTTAGACAATAGAAATCACGCTGAACTAGTATTAAATGGTAAACGTGATTTTTTATACTTTGAACTTTAAAATAGATGAAGGAGGAGATCGTATGAGTCATTTATCTTCATCAATAGGATATGAAATTAAACGGATTCGAAAAGAGAAAAATATGACTCAAGCTGAATTATGTAAGGGAATATGTAGTCAAGCCGAAATTAGTAAAGTAGAAAATGGTAAAAATTCACCAACAATTGATTGGTTACAACAAGTTGCAAAACGTCTTAAGGTACCGCTCTCCATGTTGTTTGAAGATCATCTTCGGAGTGATATGTTTACATCTTATGATCAACAATTATTGAGGTTGTTACAAAGTCATCAATTTGAAGAAGCCCGCATGATTATTGATGATATAAAAAACAAAATAGACTACGATGAGATAAAATTTTTAGCAATGTATTATGAAATTATCATTCATGAAAAACGAAATTTTAGAACTTATCTTGAAACCATTGGTGAATTTAAACAATTATTGATGCATACGTCATTACAATTCAAATCTCCAACGCTTTATTTAAGAATTCATATGGCAATCGCGATTTCTTTTATTGAGCATGAGGATTTTGATTCAGCAGAAAATAGCTTTCAAGAATTGCTTCGGTTTAACTATGACACAACTGAACTGAAAAAAGTTCGTATTAAGATTCTTTATAACTATGCAAAACAACTATCTGAACAAAATCGAAATCAACTTGGATTAGAGATTACTGAACAAGGCATTCAAGAGAGCTTGCAAATTGAAGATGGTCAACTTTTAGGTCAACTATATTATCAAAGAGGTTACTTCAAAAAAATTTTGAATCGTAACCCCTCTGACATCCAAAAAGACTTTACAATGGCGTACTCATTATTCCGTACCTTTAATCTACCTGTTCATGAAAAAATCTTACTTGAAAAAAATAGTTCATTTGTTTTATTTCGTATTTAGAATCGTTCACCTGTCTTTTTACATGCAAGAAGTGCCTGTTCAATCAATTCAGATGCACGATCGGGGTATTGTTGATGCCCTTCTAAAATGACTGTCGATACATCATCAATTCCGAAAAATGCTAATAAGTCTAACATGTAGCGAACAGCGTGTTCACTTGGTGCTTTCTCTTTTGTCGAGTAATCGCCACCGCGTGAATGAATCAACAACACTTGTTTGTTTTCAACCAGTCCGATCGAACCTTCAGCTGTGTAACGAAACGTTTGACCAGCCTGTGCGAGATAATCCATATAGTTGTGAAGCGGTGCAGGAACTGTTAAGTTCCACATCGGAAATGAAAAGACGACCTTATCGGCATCTAAGAATCCGTTTAAATATTCTTGAAGCCGTTGTGCGTGGATCGCATCATCTCCCGTTAATTCCTCTCCTTTAAATAGTCGACCTGCCGCATTCGCAAGCTTTAAATCAAAGAAGGGGAGACGTTCCTCGAATAAATTCAAAACCGTGATTGTATCGCCAGGATGATGCTCACGATACGCATTTAGGAAAGCATCGTTCAATTCAGAACTAATGCCTTTTTTTTGATGTGTGCTATCGTTGGCTTCAATAAACAGTAGATGAGACATAGTTAATCGCTCCTTTCTATACCTATCTATTCCCATTCTAATCAAAATCATGACTTCCCATTATTTTATTATTTTTAGAAAATTCAGGTTTTGTTTTGGTTCTGATAAGGAAAATAACCGACAGGAACTAGAAAGAGGGGATGGCGGTGAACACACAGCGACGTTCTTCCAATAGTTTGCAATATCATCGAGAAATCCGGGCAAATTATCAGTTGTTCGGGATGATCATTTTTGTATTGACGAGTTGTGGTGCCATTTTATATATCGTTGCTAACCTGTTTAGTCGTTCTGGTTTAAATGGGGAGGATTGGATTCGCGCTCTCGTCATTGCGAGTGCTGGAATAGCACAATACTTCATTGGTAAAAGTACACTGTCAGATCGGCTAAAGCCACATATAATGTCGAGTGTTTTTTTGTTGATTCCATACATTTATTATCCGTTCATCGATCGTGGTGTCCAAACGGTTTGGGCATGTGCACTTCTTTTCATTTTAGCGTCATTAGTCGTCATTAATCGGACAATGTTGCTGTATGCAACGAGCATTACGACGATTTCTCTTCTCTATATTTGGTATCATACTCCATCTTTTGAAAATGCCACGATGTTTGCATCCGATCACATCGCGCGCATTGGACTTATCTTGATTGCGACGATCATTAGTTTATTGATTCATAATCAATACGTCACCCGTCTTGAACGTAATATTGACTACCTAGCCCGTTTACAAGAACAAGCATTCACGGATCCTGTGACAGGTTTATCAAACCGATCTTCATTTGTGATTGAAGTAGATAAGAAGAAACGAGAAGGTGATATGATTTGTCTCGTTGATCTGGACGATTTCAAAACAGTCAACGATGCATTCGGATACCGAACTGGAGACCGCTCGTTACACATCATTGGCCGGCGATTGATGAATCACTTTCCGGACTGTACAATTGCGAAAGCAAGTGGAAGTGCTTTTTTATTGCATGCACCACACCATTACGATGCACGCGTGCTCTGTGATGATATTTTGTCGAGTGTAGCAGAACGTGTACAAATCGATTTTAAGCAGATTAATGTAACTGCAAGTATCGGTGTTTCATACATGAACGATGAAACAACAGACCATGTCATTAACGATGCAGAGATTGCATTATTTACAGCAAAGGCAAATCGAAAAAATACGTATGCGATTACAGATTTAGCGACTCAAAATGAACGAAAGCGAGCGCTTCAATTAACACGCGATTTGTACGATGCAGAGTTGGATCGTGATTTCTTCGTTTTATTTCAACCTCAAGTCAATGCACGAACGCGTCAAATCACAGGAGTGGAAGCATTAATTCGTTGGAATCACCCGGAGTATGGTCTCGTTCCGCCAAATGAGTTCATTCCACTTGCGGAACGGACACGTTTCATTGAAACGCTTGGAAGCTGGGTCATGCGACAAGCTTGCTTACAAGGAAAAGTATGGTTGGAAGAAGGGAAGGAACCTATAACGATTTCAGTGAATGTTTCGCCTTGGGAATTGCGACAACCTGATTTTACAGATCGAGTACTGACGACCTTAAAACAAACAGGTTTTCCACCATCACTCCTTGAAATCGAGATGACAGAACACATCTTCATCGAGGGAACGGAACAAATCATTGAGACATTGAATGCGCTCCATTTATACGGAATTCGAATTGCACTCGATGATTTCGGAACCGGTTTTTCCTCTATGCAGCCTCTCGTTGAACTTCCATTCGATCAATTGAAGATTCCGAAAGAAATCGTTCAAGAAGCGATTCATTCTGAAAAAAAACGAGCGATGATCGAGACAATCATTCAATTAGGGAAACGATTAGATATGACGATCGTCGCAGAAGGAATCGAACTAGAAGAAGAGGCAGCGTTGCTCGAGCGGTTAGGATGTCATACGTTGCAAGGGTACCTCTTCCATCGACCGCTACAACCGCGGCAACTCGAACATTTTTTAGCGATGTATCGGGAAGGGTAACCAATCAGTAAAAATTTAAAAAGCAAACAGGCGATGGACATGGTCCATCGCCTGTTTGTATAACAGTTTGCGAAATAATGAATCAGAGATACCGTGCAAAACGACGCTCGAGAATCTCTTGGATGACTGCGATACAGGAACAAATTCCCCAGTAAATGAACGCAACGACAAAGTAAACGGTCATATAATCAAATTCACGCCCACCAACGATTTTTGCCTTTTGAAATATTTCAGGGACAGTAATCATGGCAGCAAGCGACGAGGCTTTGACGAGATCAAGCAAGACGTTTGAAAGCGGTGGGATGGCGATTCGGATCGCTTGTGGCAAAATAATACCAACGAACGTTCGATATCGCGATAAACCAAGCGAAGCTGCCGCTTCTTCCTGACCACGATCAATCGATAGTAAGGAAGAACGAATGATCTCTGCCATGTACGCAGCACTATTCAAACTAAAACCGGTAATTGCTGCTGTTAACGCGTCCAGTTGAATATTGATGACCGGCAGTCCGAAATACAACATGAACAGCAACACGAGAATCGGAACACCTCGCATGAACGAGATGTAGGCGCTCGCTCCGATACGTAAAAGTCGAAGCCTAGACAGACGACAAAGGGCAAGGAGCAAACCAATTCCAAGACCAATGGCCATGCTGAGCAAGGAAATCCATAGCGTCTGTCCCAGTCCACTCAAAATATAAGGAAACGATTCAACCGCCAATTCCGGATTGAAGACGGACCGCCAATCAATCGAAGACATCGTTAATTCACATCGACGATCGTCGTTTTGACGTCAGGCATTTGAGAGACATCTTTTCCAGCATAGAATTGCTTCGAAATTTCCTTTAATGTGCCATCTTCCTTCATTTTATCGAGTTGTTCGTTAATGTTGGATTGAAGTTCCTTGTTATCTAAATCCATGATTAAACCAACCTGACTTGGATTATAAGCGATATCAGGGTGAATCGTAATATCGAAGTCCTTGAAGAAATCGACAGCGAGTGTTTGCAAGTAGTAATCATTCAAGATGACGTCTGTTCGACCATTTGAGACATCTCGTAGATACTGATCGTTCGTCGCGTTATCGTACGTGACTTCTTTTGCACCGTATTTTTTAGCAATCTGCATATATGTCGTTGTAGCTTCTCCGGCAGCTTTTTTCCCTTTCAAGTCTTCAAGAGACTTGATGCCTGATAAATCACTTTTACGGACGATTGCCGTACCATACGTATATTTATATGGTTTTGAGAACGCGAATTTTTCTTTACGATCATCGGTAATCGTAATGTCGTTAGCAGCAAGATCGACTTGACCTGTATTGACGCTTGTCAACATACCGTCGAATGACATCTCTTTGAATTTCACTTTCAAATCAAGACGCTTTGCTACTTCTTTGACGACTTCGACATCAAATCCAGTCAACTTATTGTTTTTCTCTTCATGGTAAGATGTCGGGAAAAGTGTACCAGCCGTCGCGACAACAATTGTGCCATCTTTTTGAATCTTGTCATATGCGGTTGCCTTCTCCTCTTGCTGACCACATGCGCTTAATAAGATCGAGCTTCCTGCGATCAAGAGACCCGTAAATTGCATTGTTTTTTTCATCGTATTATTCCTCTCTCTACTTCCATGATCAATAACTCTTTTCATAGTTAAAAATACCACGGAATCTTATGTTCGGGCAAAGTAATACGCGCACAAAGTGTAGAATTCAACTAAAAAAAATATTGAATGAATATCCATATTTATGTAAGCGTTATCAATGTTGATATATGGTATTTCTATCTTCAAAGGTTAAATAAAATGGTGATTATGCATAGTAGCGAATAAACATAAAAGAGTGTAAAGTATAATTTAACTGAATATACAGAAAATTAAGAAGGCAAGGAGAGTGCTACCATGACATTTCATCAGTACCCTGAACAGCAGGGATTATACGACCCTCGTATGGAACATGATGCGTGTGGGATCGGGGTTTACGCACATCAAACAGGACGAGCGAGTCATGAAATTGTTGAACATGCATTGGCCATGCTTTGTCAAATGGAACATCGTGGTGGACAAGGAAGCGATGCGAAGACGGGAGACGGGGCGGGTATTTTAACGCAATTACCAGATCGTTTGTTTCGTGAAACGGTTCGCCACATTTCCTTCCCTAAAAAAGGGGATTATGGCGTTTTCATGATGTTCTTACCACGTGAGGAACGGGAACGGATGCGACTCGAACGAACATTAGAATCCATCATCTTGACAGAAGGACAAGACGTCTTAGGATGGCGTACTGTACCTGTTCAGTCAGAAGTGCTTGGGTCGGGTGCCCGCCGCACGGAGCCAGTCATTCGTCAATGTTTCATTGGTGCAAAGGCGATGGAAGGATTGACATTTGAACGAACACTCTTTTTGATTCGTCGCGCATTTGAACGTGAATCAGAACAACTCGGTCTTGAACAATACGTCTTGAGTAGCTCGAGTGAAACGATCGTTTACAAAGGACTCGTGACGACGGATCAATTGCGCGCGTACTTCGATGACTTACGAGATGAGCGCTATCAATCAGGATTTGGTATCGTGCATTCGCGTTTTAGTACGAATACGTTCCCAAGTTGGAAACGTGCTCACCCGAACCGTTATTTGATTCACAACGGTGAAATCAACACGTTGCAAGGAAATATTCGGGCGATGCGCGGTCGAGAACGTCGACTGGCCGAGACGACGTATGGTAATCGGGCAGAGGAAGTGTTACCGATTCTAGATGAGACAGGTAGTGACTCGTCGATGCTTGATAATGCGTTTGAGTTTCTTCATCTGTCCGGACTCTCGCTCGCTGAGACAGCACTGATGCTCGTACCGGAACCATTCGAACATGCTGAGATCAGACCGGCTAAGCGCGCATATTATGAGTACCACAGTAGCATGATGGAGCCATGGGATGGTCCGTCTGCGATTGTCTTTACGAACGGAAAACAGATTGGTGCGACGCTTGACCGAAACGGTTTACGTCCAGCGCGATATGTATTGTTACGCGATGGTCACTTCATGTTGTCGTCAGAAGCAGGAGTACTCCCTCTTCGTGAACAAGACATCCTGTACAAAAAACGATTAGCACCGGGTGAACTGCTTTTACTCGACTTTGCGTCCGGTCAGTTGATCGCAGACGAAGAGATTAAACGGGAGCTAGCGACACGTCATCCCTACGCGGAGTGGCTCGCGCAAGAAGTCGTTTCCCTTTCAAGTAACGACTTCAAGGAAACACTCGTTGAACTTGGAACGAAACAACGACACTTCGGATATACGCGTGAAGATATCGATCAATACTTGATCCCGCTCGTCGAAGAACAAAAGGATCCGTTAGGTGCGATGGGGACGGATATACCGCTAGCGGTCTTAAGTGAACGCCCTCAATCCTTGTTCCGATATTTCAAGCAACTGTTCGCACAAGTCACGAATCCACCAATTGACGCGTTACGCGAAGAGATCGTCACCTCGACGCTGACATGGCTTGGTCGACAAGGGGAACTGCTGACGCCGAACCGCGCGAACTGTCGTCGTGTTCGCTTAGAGACCCCGATTCTGCGACCAGACGAAGCCCATGCGCTTAAACAAAGTGGACTTAAGCAAAAAACGATTTCGACGACGTTCACCGACTCGCTTGCAGAAGCGCTCGACATGATCGTTGATGAGGCTGTGACCGCTGCACGAAACGGGTATGAATTATTGACATTATCGGATCGTCTCGTACGCCCCGGCACATTGCCGATGCCAATCCTCTTAGTGACGAGTGCGATTCATCATGCGCTGATCCGCAAGGGATTACGTACAAATCTCAGCTTGATCGTTGAAGGGGGAGAGATTCGTGAAGTCCACCATGTCGCGACGTTGCTCGGATATGGTGCGGATGCGATTTATCCGTACCTGGCATATGCGACGCTTGAAGAAGCGGTAGGGGATCGTTTTACGGATGTAGACAAACGTTACCAAAAAGCAGTCACGGAAGGCGTCGTCAAAGTCATGTCGAAGATGGGCATTTCGACGGTCTTCAGCTACCGTGGTGCGCAAATCTTTGAAGCAGTCGGAATCGATCGCTCCGTCATCGACCAGCATTTCACTGGTACGGTCTCTCAATTGAGCGGGATGACGCTTGAACTGATGGAAGAAGAAGTCCGACGAGCACAACAGGTTGCAGATGAACGGATTTATTTAGAGTCCGGTAGTGTCTTCCGGTACCGTCAAGCAGGAGAACATCATGCCTTTAACCCAGCAACGATTCATTTGTTGCAACACGCATGCCGTACGAATGATTACCGGCTTTATCAAAAGTACGCTCAACGCATTCAGGAGGAGCCGGCAACGGTGCTACGACATCTGTTGACGTTCAAGGAGACGAAGGCGATCCCAATTGAAGAAGTTGAGCCTGTCAGCGAAATCGTCAAATACTTCAAGACGGGTGCGATGTCATACGGCTCGTTATCAAAAGAAGCGCACGAGACGCTTGCGATCGCGATGAACCGCTTAGGCGGAAAGAGTAATAGTGGTGAAGGCGGTGAAGAGGAGGAACGATACGAACGGGATGAAAATGGTGACTTCCGGATGAGCCGAATCAAGCAGATCGCCTCTGGTCGTTTTGGGGTGACAAGTCATTACCTCGTTCACGCGGACGAATTACAAATCAAGGTGGCACAAGGTGCGAAGCCCGGAGAAGGTGGTCAATTGCCTGGTGAAAAAGTCTATCCGTGGATCGCACGGGTGCGTGCATCGACACCGGGTGTTGGATTGATTTCCCCACCACCACACCATGATATCTATTCGATTGAAGATTTGGCCCAGTTAATTCATGACTTAAAACGTGCCAATGATCAAGCCCGGATTAGCGTCAAACTTGTCGCAAAAGGTGGCGTTGGGACGATCGCGGCTGGAGTTGCGAAGGGGCTTGCGGACGTCATTGTCATCAGTGGTCATGACGGCGGCACGGGTGCCTCGCCGAAGACGAGTATTCAACATGCCGGACTGCCATGGGAGCTTGGTCTTGCTGAGACGCACCAAACGTTGACATTAAACGGGTTGCGCGAGCGTGTCGTCCTTGAAACCGACGGAAAGCTATTGACTGGTCGCGACGTCATCCTCGCCGCGATGCTCGGAGCGAATGAGTATGGGTTTGCGACAGCTCCGCTCATCGCCGTCGGATGTATCATGATGCGTGCTTGTCATCTCGATACGTGTCCTGTTGGTGTCGCGACGCAAGATCCAGAGCTCCGTAAGAAATTCACGGGATCTGCCGATGACGTCGTCCATTTCATGACGTTCATCGCAGAGGAAGTACGAGAACATTTAGCGAAGCTCGGAGTTAGCCGACTACAAGATCTCGTAGGGCGGACGGACCTACTCGAACCATCGGAGCGACAACGGACGCATTGGAAGGCGAAGAGTCTTGATTTTTCGCGTCTCCTCGTTCACGTGACACACGGTCCGGCTGAACAACAACAGCATCATGTCGAGCGTTCCTTTGACGCGCGTGAAATCTCGCCGTATTTGGAGGCGGCAGATTTCAGTCAGCCTCAGACACTACGTTTAACGATTCAAAATACAGACCGTGCGATCGGAACGCAGACCGGTGCCATGCTAACAAGACGGTTTGGGGCCCTTGGTCTGCCAACGGATCGATTGAAACTCGAACTGAATGGATCTGCCGGACAAAGTTTAGGTGCGTATTTACCACGCGGAGTAACGCTTGATGTCACGGGAGAAGCGAATGATTACGTCGGGAAAGGATTGTCCGGAGGTATCATCGCCGTTCATCCTCCACGTTCGATTTCGTTCGTCTCGTCCGATCAGTCGATCATTGGTAACGTCGCACTTTACGGGGCGACGAGTGGAGAACTCTATGTCAACGGTCAGGCAGGTGAGCGATTTGCGGTTCGAAACAGTGGAGCCGTCGCTGTCGTCGAAGGAATCGGTAACCATGGACTCGAGTATATGACCGGTGGATCCGTTGTCGTCCTTGGCGATGTCGGAAAAAACTTTGCTGCCGGTATGTCAGGTGGTGTCGCTTATGTCTTGCCGCGTCATCCTGAACAATTTTTACAACGTGTCAACCGCGAACTCGTTTCGACGGGACCTGTCACGCATGTCGAAGAGATTGCGCGACTGAAGACGTTCATCGAACGTCACGTCGCACGGACCGGTAGTGAGCAGGGCGATGCGATTCTAGCGAACTGGGATCATGTCATTCATTCGTTCATCCGCGTCATTCCTTCGACGTATGAGAAAGTGACGACGTTGATGGCTGATTTCGCAAAACAAGGACACAACACCGAAGAAGCGATGTTGCTCGCATTTGAGACACATCTAGGGCGCAGAACAGGAGGGGTACGATGAAACGACGCGATCAATTCATGACAGTTGCTCGTTCGGGTGGAACGGAACGACATCCAAGCGAACGGGTGGGTGATTTTAAGGAATATAAGACGGCTTTGACGGAAGCGGAAGCGAGTCAACAAGCAAGTCGATGTATGGATTGTGGCACCCCGTTTTGCCATGTAGGGGAAGTATTTGATCAAGTGAAGATTGGTTGTCCAGTCTATAACTTGATTCCAGAATGGAACTTGCTCGTAGAAGAAGGACGTTTTCAAGAGGCACTCGATCGCCTTCTTGAGACGAACAATTTCCCGGAATTCACGGGTCGTGTCTGCCCAGCGCCATGTGAAGGATCGTGTACGTTGTCGATTCATGAACCTGCGGTCGCGATCAAAGATATCGAACGGACAATCATCGACATTGGCTTCGAAAAAGGATGGGTCGTGCCCCGAATTCCAGCAATACGATCGACACGTTCGATTGCCATCGTTGGATCTGGTCCTGCCGGTCTTGCGGCTGCCGATCAGCTGAATCAAGCCGGTCACCAAGTGACGGTCTACGAGCGGGAAGATCGGATTGGCGGATTACTCACGTACGGTATACCAGCCATGAAACTTGATAAAGAGGTCGTACAGCGCCGTGTTGATTTGCTTGAAGCAGAAGGGATCCACTTCCGGACGAACGTCACGATCGGTGCAGATATCACTCTCGAGACACTTGAAGCGGAGTATGACGCCGTTATCTTATGTGTCGGCGCGACGGAACCACGCAAATTAACGGATGCGCCAACGCGTGGGGTTGGTTATGCGATGGATTATTTGACAGGGGTGACACGTCACGTGCTCTCGCAAGAACCGTTGTCTGCTGATCACGATGCGAAAGATAAAGATATTCTCGTCATCGGTGGAGGCGATACCGGAGCGGACTGTGTGGCAACAGCACTCCGTCAACGCTGTCGCTCCGTCGTCCAATTCGGTAAACATGAACAACCGGGTACGACGCGTGCAACAGGAAACATGTGGCCGGATACACCGTCACTCTACTCCATCGATTATGGGTACGCAGAAGCGTTGCAACAATTCGGTCGGGATCCTCGTGAATACTTGATCGCGATCAAGCGATTCACAACAAGTGAATCGGGTCAAGTCACCGGTGTCTGGACGATTCAAACGACGAAAACAAAAACTGAATCGGGTACAGTGATCTTTGAGGAGATCGAAGGGAGCGATCGTTACTTCCCAGTCGATCAAGTCTGGATTGCCATTGGATTCAGTGGTGTCGAAGAGAACGTACTCGAACATTTAGCAGTCGCCTCGGAACGTGGGAAAATCAAGACGACACGTTACGCGACGAACCGTCCAGGCGTATTTGCCGCAGGTGACGCAAGACGTGGTCAATCATTGATCGTCTGGGCGATTCGCGAAGGTCGTGAAGTAGCAGAAGCCGTTGGACAATATTTAAAAGCAATGCAACAAACAGGCTAAATCACATCGTCTGGATTTTCTGGCATCATCGGAAATCCAGGCTTTTTTGTGTTTGGCAAAGAAATCTGCCAGTTCAAAAATAACTATTGATTTTGTTTCAAGGTGAAACACCGAAAATATTTCTGCTATTCTTATAAAATGAAGAGGAGGTATGACAGATGAATTCAGAAATCATCTATTTCGTATGCGAGAGTGGAATGGCGAGTAGTATCATGGGGGCTACGATTTTAAGAAAGCGCTTACTTGAATGTGGTATTACGACAGACGTCAAGACATGTCGGATCGCAGAACTACCTGATCAAGCAGCTTTTATCGTCGGAGAAACGCAACTCGTCCATCGACACGTATGGAAAACACATTGTTCGGTTCATCCAGTCGATCGGATTCTTGATCCGACTGCATATGACGTCATCCTCGAATCTTGGCAGAAAAGAGTGAGGCTGCATGACTGAATTTACACCACGGGAACATGATATCTTATTTTTCCTCTTATCACGCGAGGAACCTGTTCAAATACAAGAGATTGCGGAAACGCTCGAGACATCGGAACGAACGATTCAACGTGAACGCGATCGTCTTGCCCAGTCTTTAGAAGATCATAATTTGCGTTTGACATATGTTCGCGGCAGAGGTCTCTTAATTGAGGGAACGGACGAAGCCAAACATGCATTACGGGACCAACTCTTATTGTCACATAAACAATTACCGAACGCTGAAGATCGCCAAGTCGAGTTAGCGTATCGGCTACTACAAGAAGAAGGGATGGTCAAATTACAGGCAATCGCCCATGCGATGTATGTGGCTCCGAGCACCGTTAGCCAGGATTTAGAACGGATTGATGAATGGTTTCTACAATATGACCTTGAAATCAAGCGCAAAAAAGGTATTGGTGCCGAAGTCATCGGCGAAGAAATCAACAAACGCCGTTTACTGATTTCATTGATCTTTACGCAATGGGATGTTCTCGCTTTCTATCGGTTGTTACAAGGCGACGCCGGGCAATTACCTCATCTGTTACGCATGAATCGAACATCCTGGCTTGAGATGATCAATCAAGCGTACGCGGTCATAGCGCCATTGACGAAAGAAGGGCGTCTCAATGACCGACAAATCATGCGTGCGACACTCAGCTTAGCTTTACAAGCGTTACGCAAAGATCAGTTTCCGATGCGTTACGAGTTAAAAGCGTATCCGGTCGAAATCCTCAAATGGGTGGAACGCGTCGAAGAGCGTTTACCTGACACGTTGTCGATTGCCGAACGCCAATGGTTATCAGAAGAATTGCGTGCTTTCTTTCAATCGGACGCAGGAGATACGGAGGAACTCGTCACGCGCCTTCGTGTAAAACGATTGATTGAGCATGTCTCCTTATTATATGGAACGAACTTTACGAAGGATCACGCGCTAGAACGCGGACTCGTCTCGCATATTCAATCGTACACACGTCAAAATAGCGTCAATCCGTCCTATGTCATCAAACAAATCGAACGGGAATATCCGCGCTTGTTTGATGCGGTCAAACAAACAGCACTGTCGATCTTCACCGATGCGACATTTGAAGACGTAGATTTAGCATTTTGGGTCATGCATTTCGGTGCCGTGCTCAGCAAACCGACACCAAAACTCCCATATCGTGTTCTAGTCGTCTGCTCTGCTGGACTCGGTTCCTCGAAGTTGTTGATGAATCGGCTACGGCAAGAATTCGCTGAACTCGAGCACATCGATAACTCGTCCCTGTTTGGCATCGAACGGTTACCAATCGACTCGTACGACTTTGTATTGTCGACTGTGCCATTGCCTGACATTCGTCCACCACATCTTCTCGTCAACCCATTGCTTCCTCAGGATGAGGTCGAACGGATTCGGAAATTAATTCTCGCCTTGCCTAAATCCTTTCAACCGGCACCGCGAAAGACGAAAACGGAATGGCTCGAACTTGAGCAATTGCATCGGCTCGTTGCGTCGTCCATTCAAGTATCGGACGGATTCCGAATGGAACGGTTAGAGCGGGTGGGCGATGGGATTGAATCGCTCTTGTTTGAGATCAGTACACGCATGGTCGAGCAAGGATTGGCGAAGTCAGCTGTTTCGCTCTCTGGACAATTGCTACGTCGTCATGAGATGTCAGGTCTTGGTATTCCGGGAACGCGGCTTGCGCTGTTTCACGGACGCGATGCGACGATTCAACGAGGGGGATTCCTCATCTTTGAATTGCCTGAACCGATCGACTTGCTCGGAATGGATCAACAGTTACAATCCGTCGAACGGCTCCTCGTCTTGGTCGCACCGGAAGAGACCTCGAACGAACTGCTTGAATTACTCAGTTCGATCAGTGCTGCGATCATCGAGAGTCCCGAACAAATGGATCAATTCGAGTTCGGGGAGGAACAGACGATTCGTCTGCTATTGAATCGAACGTTTCGAACGGTCATTGATCAGTTCCTCGGTCACACTTAAAAAAATCCCTGTCACTCCATTCCTGAAGTGACAGGGATTTTTTTATGTCAAGCAGGCTTCTTTCCAGTCTGTCCAACTTCTTGGACAAAGACTGAACTAGGAAAGATTGAGTAAGCGCTTGCAGTACTCTTACAATAAGGTCATAGCAAAGCAATCATCTTATCAACTCATACACGAAATGGAGGCTAACACAATGGCGACAGCTCAAAATGGAGCACGGGGCATCCGTGTACAAGTTCAACGGTTCGGAAGCTTTTTAAGCGGTATGGTCATGCCGAACATCGGTGCATTCATCGCCTGGGGGATCATCACGGCACTGTTCATCCCAACTGGATGGGCACCAAATAAGGAACTCGGTGAACTCGTCGGTCCGACGATCACCTATCTCTTACCGTTGCTGATCGGATACACAGGCGGGAAATTAATGCATGACGTCAGAGGGGGTGTCGTCGGGACGCTCGCGACGATGGGGGTCATCGTCGGCACAGAGATTCCGATGTTCCTCGGTGCCATGATCATGGGACCACTTGGTGGATACGTCATCAAAAAGTTCGATCAGTTGATCGAAGGAAAAGTCAAACCGGGTCTCGAGATGCTCGTCAACAATTTCTCGGTCGGAATCATTGGTGGTTTGTTGATGCTCGGTGGGTTCAAGTTATTCGGACCACTCATGACAGGTCTTGACGACATCATGGCTGCAGCAGTTGGTGCAATCGTCAGTGCGCACTTATTACCGCTTGCTAGTTTATTCATCGAACCAGCGAAAATTTTGTTCTTAAATAACGCCATCAACCACGGTATCTTAAGCCCACTTGGTCTCGATCAAGTGAATGAAGCAGGAAAATCGGTACTGTTCCTACTCGAAGCTAACCCGGGTCCGGGTCTCGGATTGTTACTCGCGTACTCGTTCTTCGGTTCTGGTGCAGCAAAGAAAACAGCACCGGGTGCCGCGTTCATTCAGTTCATCGGTGGGATTCACGAAATTTACTTCCCGTATGTCTTGATGAAGCCGGTCTTATTGCTTGCGATGATCGCAGGTGGTATGAGTGGAATTCTCACATTCGTCCTATTTGATGTCGGTTTAGTCGCACCTGCTTCGCCAGGTAGTATCATTGCGGTTCTTGCGATGGCATCCCGCGGCTCTTACATCGGATTGATCGCCGGTGTCCTTGTTTCAGCGTCTGTGACATTCGTTGTCTCGACTGTCTTATTGAAAACAAGCAAAGCAAAAGAGACATCGCTTGAAGAAGCAAGCGCGAACGTCAGTGCGATGAAAGGCAAACAATCGATTGCCTCGACACTCGTTTCAGCTGATGCTAAACCACTTGCGGAAGTCGAACATATCATTTTCGCTTGTGACGCTGGTATGGGATCAAGTGCGATGGGAGCATCCGTCCTTCGCAATAAAATCAACAAAGCGGGCTTACCGATCAAGGTAACGAATACGTCAATCAGTCAATTGCCGCAAAACGCCGAACTGATCATCACGCATCGTGATTTGACGGAGCGAGCGAAGGAACAGGTTCCAACGGCAGAACACCGATCAGTCGATAATTTCTTGAATGCCGGTTATTATGACCAACTCGTTCATGAGATTGAAACAGCACGAAATAAGATTTCTTAAAAATAAAGATAGAGATATTCAAGGAGGAATAAACATGACAACGACAATGAACCTTTCACCGGAACTCGTATTACTGGATCAACAATTCGCAGACGAGACGGCAGCCATTACGGCTGCCGGTCAACTCCTCGTCGACCATGGATATGTCGAAGCGGGTTATATCGATTCAATGCAGGAGCGTCACGCTTTATCAACGGTTTATATCGGCAACCATGTCGCAATTCCCCACGGAACAGAGTCGGCTAAATCACAAGTCAAGAAAACGGGGCTATCGATTCTACAAGTACCGCAAGGCGTAGCGTTCGGAACGGAACAAGCACGACTCGTCATCGGTATCGCTGGTGTTGGGGACGAACACCTCGAGTTGTTATCGAATATCGCAGTCATTTGCTCCGATGAGGAGAACGTCGAGCGTATCGTGGCAGCGAAATCAAAAGAAGAAATCATTGCCTTATTGACAGCGGAGGTGTAAGCATGAAAGCCATTCATTTTGGTGCCGGTAACATTGGACGTGGTTTCATCGGCTTACAACTCGTCAAGACGGGTTACGAAGTCTGTTTCGTAGATGTCAATACGACGGTCGTCGATGCATTAAAATCACGACATACCTATGAGGTCGGTTATGCCTCTGAACAAGGAGGACGTGAACGGGTCGACGGCGTGACGGCGCTCAACAGTTTGTCTGAACCGGATCAGGTCATTGCAGCGATTCGCGATGCAGATGTGATTACGACAGCTGTCGGTCCGAGCTTGTTGTCGAAAGTAGCTCCTTTGATCGCGGAAGGGTTACGTCAACGTGATCAACAGACACCTGTCTACGTCATTGCGTGTGAGAATATGATCGGTGGGTCAAAACACTTGCAAGCGGAGGTAGCGAAACATCAGACGGTAGCGGAGAACTGGTATTTCCCGAATGCAGCGGTTGACCGGATCGTGCCGCTTCAGCATCATGAAGACCCGTTGTACGTCGAAGTGGAAGAATTCTTCGAATGGGTGATTGAGACGACTGGACTACCGGAAGCCTATCCACGGATTAAAGGTGTTACCTATGTCGAAAACATCGAACCGTTCATCGAGCGGAAACTGTTCACCGTTAATACGGGACATGCGATCGCTTCGTACCTCGGAGCACTCTTTCATAAAGAGACAATCGCTGAAAGTCTAACGGATCCACGCATCCGTCGTGGTGTCCAGACAGCACTTTACGAAACAGGGTGGTTGTTACTTGAAAAGTACGGCTTTAACCCCGTCGACCATAGTGCGTATATCCAAAAGAATATGAAACGCTTTGAAAACCCGCGAATTCATGATGAAATCATTCGTGTCGCTCGTTCACCGATTCGTAAACTGAGTCCAAGTGACCGACTCGTCAAACCAGCGAAGGAATTGATGGAGCGCGGGATTGAAGCAGATGGATTAGCGCGCGGAATCGCAGCAGCACTGACCTATTTCGATCCAAATGATTCAGAATCTTCTGAATTAAATGCATATATCACGAAACATGGAATTGAAGATGCGTTAAACGCATATCTAAAACTGTCAGCAACGGATCCACTTGGATCTCGAATCATCGAACATTATGAAGCGATGCAACAACAAGTCAATTCGATTGCTTGAGAATAAGTGTGCGCACCACCTTTCACGTTACGTGAAGGGTGGTTTTGTATATCTAATAACACGTAGCGCATCGTCATCGAAATAATCAGTTTTTGCAAATCTTCTATCACAATTTGATTACAATTTGTATATTCAATTTGGAATATTCGAAAACGAATATTTAGCGATTAAAATACATTGTACGCTATATGAACGGAACATCTCTATTCCGATTTTTCAGGTAAGAGAAGGTGATAATATGTTGAATTATAAAGTGAACGTATATAGATTAAACGGAGCACGACCAAAAGCAACAAAAGGAACCGGACCAAAACATTTGATTTATTCGAGTCAATTTTCTTCACGTACACCAGTCCATTTATTGCATCAACTCATCTTGAATCGACTATTGGTTGAACAAGAAAAAAACCTTGATTTGACTTACACGATCGAAGTAAATGCAGTACTTGATCAATTTGTGATCGACGTTCGTGTCTTTTCAACAGATACGGTCAGTGTCAAAGTAGAGCGTGACTTGATTGAAATCATTGAACGAGAAGAAGTCCGTCATATCCCAGCGCTTGAAATCGGAAAACCGGATTTTGCGGAATTCGCCCACATCGTCTTAAAGGTCAAGGAAGGTGGACCACGACTGTCACAAGAGGATACGCAACGAATATTCAATGAGTCTGGTGTTCGAGGACGAATCATCCTGCATAAGGAACGAATCGACAGTCATGAACCGTCACATTCGATTCAACTACTGATTGGTGGGACGGAAAAGTCTTTATATAGTCTCTCGCAATACCAGCTTGATCCACTTTTCCGTAAACATGGGTTAACGATTCAATCCTTGAATCTGTTACCGTTTGATTTATTCATGATTCGTGACAAAATCGCGATGCTGTCTTCGGCAGATGCTTCGCAACTGTGGATCGATGACATCACGACATCCAAGAACGGACGATCACATCAGATTTGTTTTAACGATGGGAATGAATGCATGACGGTTATCTGTGATCTTCATGGATCAATTCGTTCTTATAAGTGTTCGTGATGGTTTAACTCTTCTTCGAATAGGCTACATTCTTAACAGAGGTTCTAACGAAGGGGAGTCGAACAATCATGTTATCTAAACAACAGACGGAAGAATTCAAGCAACGATTATTAAAGGAAAAAGAAAAGACGACATCAAACATCGAACAACGCGATACCGATTACGATGAAGGTGAATTGTCGAGTTACGATAATCATCCTGCCGATTCCGGCGATGAATTATTCTTACGGGAACGCGATCAAGCGATCACGGACATGCAAGAGGATATGCTCTCTGATGTGGATCGTGCCCTAAAAGCGATCGAGGACGGAACGTATGGCATTTGTAAGGTCTGTGGAAAAGAGATTGAGATTGAGCGTCTTGATATCATTCCGGAAACGCTATTATGTATCGAGCATGCAAAAGAAGAAGCAGAACAAAACGAGAACGATCCGAATTCGCGACCAAGTGAAGAAGATGTACTGGATCCATCTGTTACAGCCCGCGGGAAAGACATCGACGGTGATACGGATGGATTCTCGAAAGTAAGTGATTTCGGTAGTTCCGATACACCGTCTGACCAAGAAGACGGAATTGACCCGACACGGTCTTGACCGGCAAAACATCTCCCGAAAATGGAGATGTTTTTTCTCGAAAAAAATCACAGATATTTACCGGAATTTTTTGACTTTTCATATAATTTTGGTACGATGGTATCGAGGGGGCTGTTTTAGCCTATATTAAAATGTAAGCGCATACAAGCATCCGTCTCACTGCTTGACCATTTTAGTTGAGGGAGGAAATAACGCATGATTTATGACATTCCGAACAAGCAAGGGTCAAAAGTACAGTACAAGGAACGGTATGAAAATTACATCAATGGAAAGTGGACGGCACCTGTCGGGGGAGAATATTTTGATAATGTCACACCTGTCACTGGTAAAGTATTGTGCCAAGTCGCTCGTTCCGGTAAGGAAGACATCGAACTGGCTCTTGATGCAGCACACGCGGCAAAAGAAGCATGGGGAAAAACGTCTGTAACGGAACGCTCAAACATTTTAAATAAAATCGCGAATCGGATGGAAGAAAACCTTGAGATGCTCGCTTATGCAGAGACACTTGAGAACGGGAAAGCGGTCCGTGAGACACTCAACGCCGATCTACCGCTCGCAATCGATCACTTCCGTTATTTCGCCGGCGTCATCCGTGCCCAAGAAGGTTCGGTCGGCGAACTCGATCAAGACACGGTAGCGTACCACTTCCATGAGCCACTTGGCGTCGTTGGTCAAATCATTCCGTGGAACTTCCCTCTCCTGATGGCTGTCTGGAAGCTGGCACCGGCTCTCGCAGCAGGAAACTGTGTCGTCTTAAAACCAGCAGAACAAACACCAGCGAGCATCATGGTACTCGTTGAGCTCATTGAGGATTTACTCCCACCGGGTGTTCTTAACATCGTCAACGGTTTTGGTCTTGAAGCAGGGAAACCGCTCGCGTCGAGCAAACGGATTGCCAAAATCGCCTTTACGGGTGAGACAACGACAGGACGTTTGATCATGCAGTACGCATCGCAAAACTTGATTCCGGTCACCCTCGAGCTCGGTGGGAAATCACCGAACATCTTCTTCGAAGATATCATGCAGGCAGATGATGCTTTCTTCGATAAAGCAATCGAAGGATTACTGATGTTTGCGTTGAACCAAGGAGAAGTCTGTACGTGTCCGTCGCGTGCCTTGATTCAAGAATCAATTTACGAGCCGTTCATGGAACGTGTTCTTGAGCGTGTCAAAGCCATCAAGATCGGAAATCCTCTTGATTCGGACGTCATGATGGGGGCTCAAGCTTCGAACGAACAGATGGAGAAAATCCTTTCATATCTTGAAATCGGTAAGTCGGAAGGCGCAGAGTGTCTCATCGGTGGAGAGCGTAACATGCTTGAAGGGGATCTTGCCGAAGGATATTACATCCAACCAACGATCTTCAAAGGGCATAACAAGATGCGAATCTTCCAAGAAGAAATTTTCGGACCGGTTCTATCGGTCACGACATTCAAAACGGAAGAAGAAGCACTCGAAATTGCGAATGATACGTTATATGGTCTTGGTGCCGGCGTCTGGACACGCGATATGAACCGTGCTTACCGGTTTGGTCGTGCAATCGAAGCAGGACGTGTCTGGACGAACTGTTATCACCAATATCCAGCTCACGCGGCGTTTGGTGGTTACAAAATGTCAGGGATCGGACGTGAAAACCATAAGATGATGCTCAACCATTACCAACGGACGAAAAACCTACTCGTTAGCTACAACCCGAATAAACTCGGTTTCTTCTAAGTCGGAAAGGACGTGGATGCAAATGGTGGAACGTGTTCAGGCGACAGCAGCTTGTCTAGAGTTAATCGACCAGTTGAGAGAAAAACACGGTCCGTTGATGTTTCATCAATCTGGTGGTTGTTGCGATGGCAGTTCCCCGATGTGTTTTGCGCAGGGTGATCTATTCCTGGGAGATCAGGATAAAAAACTGGGAGAGATCGGTGGTTGTCCGTTTTATATTCATGAAGATCAATATGAGTACTGGAAACATACGCAACTCATCATTGATGTCGTGGATGGTCGAGGCGGAATGTTCTCTCTTGAAGGTGTCGAAGGGAAACGTTTTTTGACACGCTCCCGTGCGTTCACGCAAGAGGAATACGCTGAACTATCAGCATCAAGCTAAGGAATCAAACACGGTTTCGTCGAGGTGACTTGTTCATTCAGGTCGCTCGTACGGAATCGTGTTTTTTGTTCGTATCACGACGTTCGAACAGGATAAAAGTTGGTAATGCGGCATAAGAACGGTATAATGAACTCATATTTTGACGAGAAGATAGTTTCACACTATGACATTATAGGGGGTCACCATGAAATATCCATTTTTAGGTTGGACAGGTCAAACGATCGGAGTGACGGCGCCCTCCTCCGGATTAAGTGAACAGCAACAGGAATGGGTCGAACGAGCAGTTGAACAGGTACAAGCACGACAAATGAACGTCCGTTTAGGCGAAACGATTTGGTCGCATCAACATGCTGAGAGTGCACCGGCTAAACAACGGGCCGAAGAATTGAACCGCATGATGACGGATGAGACGATTGATGCCGTCATCCCGCCATTTGGCGGGGAACGCGCCATTGATCTTTTACCTGAGTTGACGCTAGCTACTTACCAAACAAAATGGTTGCTTGGCTATTCCGATATCAGTACGCTATTGCTCAGTCTGACGCTTCAGACGGGAATTGCAACAGCACATGGTCCGAATTTCGTTGAGCTTCGAAGTGAAGAATGGGACGAGACGACAAGTGCCTGGCGACGAGTACTTGCGACGCCAACTGGAGGAACCGTTACACAGTGGGCTTCCGATCGTTATCAATCCAAATGGACTGATGAAGAACGTCCAGCAGGTTCGTTATTTCAGCTAACGGAAGCGACGGAATGGAAAGCACTTGATGAGCGAACAGAAGTGACCGGACGTATACTTGGTGGGTGCCTAGAGACGATTCGCCATCTGATTGGGACACCGTATGGAGATGTGCAGCGTTTCCAGCGTGAAGAGATCAACGGAGAACCGATACTCTGGTACTTTGAGGTGTCTGAAGCGAATTCGGCAGAGGTGCACCGGACGCTGCGACAAATGGCGTATGCTGGCTGGTTCAACCATGCGGCTGGCTTTTTATTCGGGCGCACGTCTGCAAGGATTACAGAAGACCTGACATGGCTAAACGTGTATCAATATCTAGCGGATGAGACAGGCTTACCAGTCTTATACGATCTTGACATCGGTCATCAGCCGCCGCAGGTGACGTTAATCAATGGAGCGACGGGTACGGTTCGTATTCAAGGAAAAGATTCACGAATCGATCTGACGTTCAACTAAAAAGGAGAGCACGCAATGGCACGTCGTAAGTTTCAAGCATTAGGCGTTTATAAACGCGTCCATATCAATCCGGAGACACGTCGGATGACGTTACCGGAACCATTTTACGATGCACTTCGTCTAGAAGATGAATTGCTGATTGCACAAGTCGGAGATGTTCTCGTCATGCGACGTCCGGGGGAGGTCGTCGAGACAGAAACAGATTTATTGAGCGAACTCGTAGAAGATGGATTCACGGGTACAGAGCTCGTCCAAGAATTTGCCTACCGGCGTCAGCAACAAGAACAGCGATTACGTCAACAAGTCTTGCAGGATGAAGAGGATGACCATGCTGCTCAACTGAAGATCGAGTTATAACGGAAAGAAGGAGTGGGGCAGATGCGTCGCAGAACAAAAATTGGAATCGGAGTCATCGGATCCGGATTAGTAGCAGCGAGTTATTATTTTTACGAGATGGCAATCGCTACGAATCCAAAGCCATTCTTATCGAATAATCGAGATCTAAGTGACGAGATGGTCCGATTGATGCAACCTGGTCAGACATGGATCAAGGAGCAACCGCTTGAGCGGATCGAGATTGAAGCGAAAGACGGTTTAACGTTACGCGGGCATTTTCTTCCGTCACCTGTTCCGTCAAATCGGATCGTCATTCTCGTGCACGGGTACGGAGGCGTCGGAACGGATTTAGCCGGATTCGCCTATCTGTACCATCAGGCCGGTTTCCATGTCATGATGCCCGATAATCGTGGACACGGAATGAGTGACGGTCACTACATCGGATTCGGATGGCATGATCGGGAAGATTGTCTCAGTTGGTCGAACTATCTGATTGAACGGATCGGACAGGAGGCGAAACTATTCCTGCATGGCGTATCGATGGGAGGGGCGACCGTATTGATGACGAGTGGCGAACAACTCCCACCACAAATCAAAGGAATCATTTCTGATTGTGCCTATACGTCCGTTAATGCAGTCCTTGCGTATCAGATGAAGCGGATGTACCGTCTACCACACTTTCCGTTCTTAGGCATGACGAGCGTATTGACGAAGCTAAAGGCTGGTTATACGTTCCGTGAAGCATCTGCGCTGAAACAGGTCAAAAAGGCACAAGTACCGATTTTGTTCATCCATGGTGGGGCGGATACATTCGTACCGACAGACATGGTGTATGAGCTGTATGAAGCTTGTCCAACGGAAAAAGAGCTCGTCGTCATTCCAAATGCCGCTCATGCGATGGCCTATTTTGAGGATCCAGCATTGTATGATGATGTCGTCGAGAAGTTCGTTCGCAACATCTTGCGAAATGATTGACAACTCCGTTCTTTACCCGCTATATTAATATCATAAATCAACGTCGTCGTGGCGGAACTGGTAGACGCGCTAGACTCAGAATCTAGTGGTGGCAACACCGTGGAGGTTCAAGTCCTCTCGGCGGCATAAATGATTGAAGGAGGCAATCCCAGCAGGGGGTTGCCCTTTTTTTATTGCTGAATAGAAAACGATTACAACGAATAAAAATTCAGAAATATTTATCTTTTTAGAATTTTTCTGGTAAAATACGTTTTAAAGAGGGTACTCTTCAGGGAAAGTACTAAGTGAAGTAGACAATCTTTAACACATAGGAGAGGGGAAACAAACATGAAAAAAGGGAGTATCTTGCTAGCGCTCTTGATGAGCTGTGTTCTCGTACTTGGTGCATGTAGCATCGGTTCGAAAGAAGAAGAGTCGTCTGAAGGAAAGACTTATAAGGTCGGCATTGACGTCACGTATCCACCATTCGAATATAAAGACGGGGATACGTACAAAGGAATCGACATCGATCTCATGAAAGCAATTGCGAAGGATCAGAACTTCAAGATTCAATTTGAGGCGATGGACTTTAGCGGCATCATTCCGGCACTTCAAGCAAATCAATTGGACGTTGCCATTGCCGGTATGAGTATTACGCCAGAACGGAAGAAAGTCGTCACATTCTCGGATCCATACTTCAAAGCTGGTCTTATTCTAGTCGTCAAAGAAGATGAGAATGGTATTAAATCTGTCAACGATTTAAAAGGGAAAAAAGTAGCCGTCAAAAAGGGAACGACGGGTGCGAAATATGCAACGGATAACGCAGATAAACTGGGCTTTACAGTCACACAGTTCAATGACAGTCCAGCGATGTTCCAAGAAGTGAAGAATGGTAACGCTGCTGCTTTGATTGAAGATTATCCTGTCATCTCATATGCAAACAAACAACAAAACCTTGGATTAAAACTTGTCGGAGACCGTCTCAACGGGGACAACTACGGAATCGCTGTCTTAAAAGGTGAGAACGAGGATCTGATGAAGAAAATCAACAAAGGGCTTGCGAATCTGAAAGAAAACGGTGAATACGATAAAATCGTTGACACGTATCTGAAATAAGTCGCAAGGCGATAAGGGAGTGGGATAGCCAATGGAAGTGGTCAAAACCGCATTTCCATTTTTCTTGGAAGGGCTTCAAGTCACATTGTATATTTTCATCATCGCGGTCATCGTCGGCTTTCTGATTGGCTTAGTCGTCGCATTGATGCGGTTATCACCATCAAAAATCTTAAACGGGATCGCAATTGTCTATATTGATGTCATTCGCGGAACGCCGTTCATCGTTCAGTTATTCTTCATCTATTTTGGACTCAATTCGCTCGAATGGTTATCGATGGACCGGATGTATGCAGGGATATTGACGGTCGCAATCAATGCCGGTGCTTATTTTGCGGAGATCATTCGAGCTGGTATCCAGTCGATTGATAAAGGACAAACAGAAGCTGCGCGTTCACTCGGGATGACAGGGCGTCAAACGATGGTACAGATCATCTTACCGCAAGCATTCCGACGGATGTTACCAACGATTACGAACCAATCGATCATCAGCTTAAAAGATACATCGTTGCTGTCGATCATCGGAATCGCTGACTTGACGCAACAAGGTCAGGTTCAGCAATCGACGACGTTCGAACCATTTATCGTCTGGTCTGTCGTCGGATTGATGTACTTCGTCATCATTTATCTCTTGTCCTTAGTGGCGAAGTTCTTGGAACGGAGGTTTACATTACGATGAGTATCATTGAAGTGAAGAACTTAAAAAAATCCTTCGGTTCGAATGAAGTCTTAAAAGACATCAACGTCTCGATTGCAGAAAAAGAAGTCGTTTGTGTCATCGGTCCGTCGGGATCTGGGAAAAGTACGTTTTTACGCTGTTTGAATCGATTGGAAGAGATCACGGGTGGCACGGTCATCGTCGATGATTTCGACATTACGAGTCCAAAGGTCGATATCAACAAGGTCCGGGAAGAAGTCGGGATGGTCTTTCAACATTTTAATCTCTTCCCACATAAGACCGTGCTAGAAAACGTCACGCTCGCACCGATTAAAGTGCGTAAATCGGATAAAGAACAGGCGAAACAGCGGGCACTTGAACTACTCGATAAAGTCGGATTACGTGAAAAAGCGGATAATTATCCAGGTGAATTATCTGGAGGTCAAAAACAGCGGGTCGCTATTGCCCGCGCGCTTGCGATGAATCCGAAAATCATGTTGTTTGATGAGCCAACGTCAGCGCTTGACCCGGAAATGGTCGGTGACGTGCTTGCCGTCATGAAACAGCTTGCCCTTGAAGGCATGACGATGGTCGTCGTGACCCATGAGATGGGATTTGCTCGAGAGGTTGGAGATCGCGTCTTATTCATGGATGGTGGCTATATCGTCGAAGAGAACGTGCCACAAGCATTGTTTGATTCTCCACAACACGAACGGACGCAATCGTTCCTTAGTAAAGTCTTATGATGGAACCGGCGTATCTAAATGCGGATACGCCGGTTTTTTGACGAATCATAAATAACTGGCTAAGCGCTCATAAGAAAAACTTATACATTTAAGCGCAAGAATTTGGGAATTCGAAATGCACACACAGGAAAAGAGTAGTAATATAGTAACGAAGGCACTTTCATGGAAGAATGACACGATCATTCCTTCTCATGACGTTCAGCGTTTTATTCATGCAATTCCTTTTGAAAGCGCTAACAGGTAGAGGGCTGGAAACACATCGAGTATCCACTGGATGTGTGGGGAGAAATATAGAAACGGGGGGAACCGTACATGGCAGGCCACGAGCAAGATCAACAAGCATTCTATGGACCAAACCTTGGCTACATCATTGAATTGTACGAGCGTTTTTTAGAAGACAAAACATCCGTTGATGAGGAGACACGTGCTTACTTCGAAGAGCATGGTGCACCCGTGACGGAACCAGTTGTACCGATGCAAGTCGAGACAGGAGATTTCGAAAAATATCTTGCGGCGAATCGTTTAGCGGAACAAATTCGTGCAAAAGGACATCTTGCGGCGGATATCTATCCGCTGAAGGACCATCCGCGAGAAACAGGATTATTTGAATTGAGTCAGTACGGATTGACAGAAGCAGATCTTCGAAAAATGCCAGTCTCACTCGTCTGTCCTGAACCACCAACTGGTGTACAGGACGCATTTGAAGGCATCGAACATTTAAAAGCGCAGTACACGGGAGCAGCCGCAGTTGAGTTCCAGCATGTCGACGATCTCGATGAAAAGAAATGGCTCCGTCAGAAAATCGAGCAAGGTGCTTTGACAGCGACGCTAGATGCTGAACAAAAGAAACAGTTGTTCAAACGCTTAGCTGAAACGGACCTCTTCGAAAAATACTTGCACAAAACATACGTCGGTCAAAAACGCTTCTCGATTGAAGGACTTGACGCGATGGTGCCATTGCTCGACACAATCGTCGGACACCTCATCTCGAACGGGTCGGAGACGATCAATATCGGAATGGCACACCGTGGACGGTTGAACGTTTTGGCGCACGTACTCGGGAAGCCGTATGAAATGATCTTTGCTGAGTTCCAGCATGCACCAAACCACGACCTCGTACCATCTGAAGGCTCGATTGGGATCACGTACGGTTGGACGGGCGACGTGAAGTATCACCTCGGTTTAAACCGAAAACTTGAGCAAGAGACACGTAACGTGCGGATGACGCTTGCGAACAATCCGTCGCACCTTGAGTTCGTCGACCCAGTCGTCGAAGGCTTCACACGTGCGGCACAAGATGATCGCTCACAAAAAGGAGCACCACGCCAAGAGCAAGCGGCTGCTGCTGCGATCCTGATCCACGGTGATGCAGCGTTCCCAGGTCAAGGAATCGTGGCTGAAACATTGAACTTAGCGAATCTCAAAGGATATAACACCGGCGGAACGATTCATATCATCGCGAACAACACGATCGGCTTCACGACGGAGCCGACGGACTCCCGTTCGACGCGTTACTCGAGTGATCTTGCCAAAGGATATGAGATCCCAGTCTTCCACGTCAATGCGGATGAGCCGGAAAGCTGTCTCGCTGTCGCGTTGCTCGCGAGCGAGTACCGGGCAACGTTTAAGAAGGATGTCATGATTGATTTGATCGGATATCGTCGTTTTGGTCATAACGAAATGGATGAACCGATGAATACGAACCCGGTCTTATACGATTTGATTCATAAACATGATCCAATTCGTGTCTTGTACGGGAAAACACTTGTCGCGAACGGGGATGCGACAGCTGACGAAATTCAATCGATTGAAACATCGATCAATGACCAGATGAAAGCAGCTCGTGAAAAAGTACCAAACGTCGAGAAAGAGTACGGTGGGGTCATGCCGGACGTCGTCTTTAAAGGCGTTCCGACCATCGAGACAGGGGTCTCGATTGAAACATTGACGGCGTACAATGAAGAATTATTACAGTGGCCGGACGGCTTCCAAGTGTTCCATAAACTTGAGAAGGTCCTGAAGCGCCGGACGGATGCGTTCTCAACGAAGAACGGAATTGACTGGGGACATGCCGAAACATTGGCGTTCGCTTCGATTCTCTCAGATGGAACACCCATCCGCTTGAGCGGTCAAGATTCTGAACGGGGAACGTTCGCACAACGGAACATTAATCTTCATGATGTGAAAACAGGAGAAGGCTTCTCGCCACTCCATGCCTTGTCAACGGCAACTGCATCATTCTCGGTCTACAACAGTCCGTTGTCTGAAGCAGGTGTACTTGGTTTTGAATACGGTTATAACGTCTTCGCTCCGGAAACACTTGTATTATGGGAAGCGCAATATGGGGACTTTGCGAACTCAGGTCAAGTCATCTTCGACCAGTTCATCTCAGCTAGCCGAGCAAAATGGGGACAAACGTCAGGTCTCGTCATGTTGCTTCCGCATGGTTATGAGGGGCAAGGACCAGAACACTCGAGTGGTCGTTTAGAACGTTTCTTGACGTTATCGGGTGAGAAAAACTGGACGGTCGCGAACGTGTCAAGTGCTGCCCAGTACTTCCACCTGTTGCGCCGACAAGCAGCGATTCTCGGGAAAGAGGAAGTCCGACCGCTCGTCGTCATGACGCCGAAGAGTCTCTTGCGTCATCCGCTTGCAACATCCGATGTCTCTGAGTTGACGGAAGGTAGTTTCCAACGTGTCATCGAACAAGCTGGACTTGGCGAAGCACCAGATCGTGTTAAACGTCTTGTGTTCTGTTCTGGTAAGATGGCAATCGATCTAGCAGAAGCCGTTTCAAAATCAGATGAGAATCTCGATTGGCTACAAATCGTCCGGGTCGAGGAGTTGTATCCGTTCCCGGCGAAAGCCTTACAAGAAGTCATCGCGCGCTATGAAGCCGTCGAAGAGATGGTCTGGGTACAAGAAGAACCGAAAAACATGGGGGCTTGGTCCTTCATGGAACCTCGACTTGAGACAGTCGCACCGAACGGCATCCAAACCGTCCGTTACATCGGTCGTCGTCGTCGTTCTAGTACAGCAGAAGGTGACCCGTCAGGTCATAAAGTAGAGCAGGCACGTATCATCAATGATGCACTCACAGCGACTGTTTCTACTCCAACAGCACCATCACACGTATCAAATCACACATTATAACTTAAGATAGAATCGAGTCATAGGGGGAGAATACGATGGAAATCAAAGTACCAGAACTTGCCGAATCAATTACTGAAGGAACGGTGGCGTCTTGGTTAAAACAACCAGGTGATCACGTGGAAAAAGGGGAAGCCATCGTTGAGCTCGAGACAGATAAAGTCAACATCGAAGTACCGTCAGATGAAGCAGGTACGTTGACGGAAGTGATGGCTGCTGAAGGAGATACAGTTCGCGTCGGGGAAACGATTGCTGTCATCTCTGCTGGTGGCGAGGCTTCAAAACCGGCTGCGGCAGAACCAGTACAAGAAACGCCAAAAGCAGAAGAAAAAGCGGAACAACCGGTGGCTGCAGCAGCGACTGAAAGTACATCTGTTGCGGATCGTCCGATTGCTTCACCTGCTGCCCGTAAACTGGCTCGTGAAAAAGGAATCGATTTAGCACAAGTGGCGACGCAAGATCCACTTGGTCGCATCCGCGTCCAAGACGTCGCGACGTTTGAAGTAGCACCACGTGAGCAAGCAAAACCGGCTCCTACGAAACCCGCTACACCGGCACCAGCACCTGCAGCCGCTCCTGGGAAACCGGAAGAGCGAATCAAGATGTCACGCCGTCGTAAGACGATTGCGAACCGACTCGTTGAAGTTCAACAAACGGCAGCGATGTTGACGACATTCAATGAGATCGATATGTCAGCGGTCATGGCACTACGTAAACGTCGCCAAGAGAAATTTGTGAAGGAAAACGAAGTCAAGCTCGGCTTCATGTCATTCTTTACAAAAGCAGCAGTCGCAGCACTGAAGAAGATGCCATACTTGAATGCTGAGATTCAAGGGGATGAAATCGTCCTGAAGAAATTCTACGATATCGGGATTGCGGTCTCAGCACCGGACGGTCTCGTCGTTCCTGTCGTACGTGATGCGGACAAGAAGAACTTCGCTGAGATTGAAAAAGATATCATTCAACTCGCTGTCAAAGCGCGTGACAACAAACTCGGTCTATCTGACTTGACGGGTGGTACGTTCACGATCACGAATGGTGGTACGTTCGGTTCACTCATGTCGACACCGATCTTAAACGGTCCACAAGTCGCGATTCTAGGGATGCATGCAATCAACTTGCGTCCTGTCGCGATTGATGCTGAACGGATGGAAAACCGTCCGATGATGTATGTCGCACTCTCCTACGACCACCGAATCGTTGATGGAAAAGAAGCCGTTACGTTCCTGAAGCACATCAAAGATTTGCTTGAAGATCCAGAGTCATTGATTTTCGAAGCGTAAGTTTCAAGAAGACCCGTTTGATCGAACGGGTCTTTTTCTATGTCGTAATAACACTTTGTCATCAAATCACGAAATGACATTTACATTTTCTCTATATCAGCTTCATACATACGACTTAGGATAGGTATTGTAAGAATATTTCAAGGGGGAATCAATTATGTTGAAACAATTTGGGTTAACGATGGCTGCAGGCGCGATATTAAGTACAGGTTTTCCGACAGAAGATGTCGGTGCACAATCAAAAGGAAAATCATTGCTCGATCCAAATCGAATCATCAACGTCGCTCACCGCGGAGCTTCCGGGTATGCACCAGAGCATACGATGCCAGCTTATGAAATGGGACATAAGAAATTTAAAGCAGATTACATCGAGATTGACTTACAGATGACAAAAGATGGTCAATTGATTGCGATGCACGATGAAACGGTTGATCGGACGACAGATGGGACGGGTGCTGTCAAAGACAAGACACTTGAAGAAATCAAGAAGCTTGATGCAGGAAGCTGGTTCAATGAAGTAAACCCTTCACTTGCTCGAAAAGAGTACGCTGGATTAAAAGTGCCGACACTTGAAGAAATTTTCTCGACATATGGAAAGCATGCGAACTATTATATTGAAACAAAATCGCCAGAGGTTTATCCAGGTATGGAAGAGAAGTTATTGAATACCTTAAAAGCTTATGGTTTATCGAGTGATCGTGTAAAACCGGGTCAAGTCTTAATTCAATCGTTCAGTGAAGCAAGCCTTCAAAAAGTCAAAGCCATGGATCCGAATGTACCGCTTATTCAGTTGATGGAAGCGAACGAAGTCAAGGCATTGACGGATGATCGATTGACTGCAATCCGTCAGTATGCAGTCGGTGTCGGTCCTTCCTTCAAAGCGTTGACACGTGAGAACGTCTCAGCGATTCGCGCGCATGATTTATTACTTCACCCGTATACTGTCAATGAAAAAGCGGATATGGTACGTATGCTTGATTATGGTGTTACAGGTGTCTTTACGAACTATGCCGACCGTTTCAATGATGTCGTGAAAGGGCTGTACAAAAAATAAAGTAAAAACGAAACAGTACTATTTCTTCTTTCGAACAGGAAAGGAGGAATAGTTTTTTGTTTTTAAAACTCGTATTTTAAATCCAATATTTCATTCCATACGTAAACCCTATAGAGGTTTATCAGAATTTCGAATCATGAGACAAAACAATGTAGTCAGTTTCGTATTTCATGGTACGATAACAGTGCAGTTTTGGGAAGGAATGGAGTGAGGATCGTGAGAATTACACAGTATACGGATTATGGACTACGTGTGTTGATGTATCTCGGGGTGCACCGGGATGTTATCACACCAATGCCGCAGATTGCCAAGCATTATGGCATCTCATCCAACCATTTAATGAAGGTAACACAACAATTAGCGAAACTTGGCTATGTCGAATCAACAAGAGGTCGGTCAGGCGGACTCCGTTTGATTCGTGAGCCAAAAGACATCAACATCGGGAAAGTCGTTCGGGAGATGGAACCGATGGATATCGTCGAGTGTTTTGGAAGCAACGGTCATTGTGTCATCGAACCAGGATGCCGTCTAAAAGGTGTGCTCGGACGAGCGCTTCGAGCTTTTATCCGGGAACTGGAACAGCATACATTAGAAGAATTGCTAGATAATCGTGATGAGTTGGCACTCTTGTTTGCTGCCTCATCTTTACAGCGTTCCTAATCAAAAAACCCTCGTTTCCGTGAATGGAAGCGAGGGTTTTGTCAGATCGATACTTATACGTCATCTTGGCGTTTCTTTGGTTCCACATGTTCTTTATTCTGGGACAAGTCGTCACGAACAGACGATTTCCACAACGGAACATTGCTGTAATATGCAGCACGAGCGATCAGATGTCCTCCAATCGGTGCTGTGATGAGCACGAACAGGATGCCGAGAACGACACGAGAGGAGAAGAATCCATCTTCAGTGACGAAATAGATGATGACGCCGATTAAAATCGACATGACACCTAATGTCGCGCTTTTAGATGCAGCGTGAGCACGCGTATAGACATCCGGTAAGCGGATCAGACCAAGCGCGGTGACGAGACTAAATCCCATACCGAGCAAGGCGAAGACCGCGACGATCAATTCATTGGTTGCGATCACGTTCGATGATCTCTCCTTTCTCGATATATTTTGAAAAGGCAACTGTACCGATGAAGGCGAGTATACCAATCAACAGGATGACTTCGAGGTAGTCGCTCGTCCGTAAGATGATCGAGACAAGTCCAACGATTGAAATCAAGCTGATACCAATTGAATCAAGCGCGATGACACGATCCGCAATACTTGGTCCTTTGATGACCCGGTAAAACAGACCAAGCATCGAGAGAAAGACACCCCCGAGTGCGATATAGATTAAAATATCGAACATCACCGACTCACCTCCAGAATGGCTTTCTCAAAACTATCGCGAATCGAAGCGACCGCTTCATCGACCTCTGGCATGTGGAGTGCATGAATGTAGAGTGTCTTATTATCATCCGAGATATCAACGACAAGCGTTCCCGGTGTCAGCGTGATCAGCATTGACAGCAACGTGATTTGCCACGGTTGATCGAGTTCGGTCTCATAGGCGAAGATACCAGGTTGAATATCTAACTTCGGCTTTAAAATGATTTTCAAGACATCGATGTTCGCGACGACAAGCTCGTAGAGAAAGCGGAAAAACAATAGGACGAGTGCGACGACAGGTCCGAGATAAAAGCGACCTTTGAAGCCGCGACGGAAAGCGAACATCGCAATCAGCCCTAGCGCGTAACCGATGACGAAACCGGAGGCCGAGAAATTGTTTGAGAGAAACATCCACAAGAATGCAAGAAATAAGTTGAGCAAGACTTGAAATGCCATGAATTAACGACCTCCTTTTAGTACGGCATCGATATAGAGCGTTGGATTCGTCAACGGTTCGACGGCTTGTTGAATCAGTGGACGCATCGCCTCAGCACCTACTCCATAGAGAACGCTGAGCGCAACTAAGACAATCGTAGGAACTAGCAGCTTGGGAACAAGCGCTTGTTTATCACCCGAGTAGGTCTTCGGTGTTCCCCAAAAGGCACGCATGAACAATTGAACGACGGAATACAAGACGAGCAGACTTGATAGTAAGACGATGATCGGTCCAATCAACTCACCAGCTTCAATACCACCACGAACAATCAGGAATTTCCCAATGAACCCGCTGAGCGGTGGAATCCCGGCAAGTGATAACGCCGCGATGAAGAACGTCCAACCTAGTACAGGATAGGTTTTGATCATCCCTCCCATATCTTTCAGTTTACTCGAGCCGGCAATTCCGACCATGATCCCTACGAGAAGAAATAAAGCGGCTTTGATCAACATATCATGAAGAAGGTAGAAAATCGCACCTTCTAGTGCTTGCGGTGTCATGAGGGAAACCCCGTACAAGATGACCCCGACTGCGACGATGATGTTGTAGATGATGATTTGCTTCGCATCCCGTGTCGCAAGCGCACCGATCACCCCGATGATGATCGTACTGAGAGCAAGGATACTTAAGATTTGATGAATCGTTCCAATCTCATTTGAGAAGAACAAACTATACGTCCGTAAAATCCCGTAGACCCCGACCTTCGTCAGCAAGGCACCGAACAGAGCAAGAACAGGCGTCGGCGGTACTTGATAAGAACCAGGTAACCAGAAGTAGAGCGGGAAGATCGCACCTTTTAATCCGAAGACGATCAGGAATAACAAGGCGATGACGTTGAGGATTGCCGGCTGTCCGACCTCTGAAATCTTTTGACTGATATCCGCCATGCTGAGTGATCCGATGATTCCGTACAAGAAGGCCACCGTCATGACGAATAATGCGGACGAGATGACGTTGATCAAAAGATACTTCAGCGATTCTCGTAATTGTGCCGGTTTCCCGCCGAGAACGATCAAGACATAAGACGAAATCAGGAAGACTTCGAAGAAGACGAACATGTTAAAGATATCACCTGTCGTAAAGGCACCATTGACACCAACGAGCAGGAATTGAACGGCGATGAAATAGTAGTACCGTTGATAGGAAACGCTCAAGTAGACAATGGCATACCAGATGATACAAAGAACAAGAATGCTCGTCGTCGTGACGAGTAAAGCGGATAGCATGTCTGAGACGAGCGTAATACCAAAAGGTGCTGGCCAGCTACCGAGTGTGACTGTTAAGATGCCGTTCGACCGGACAGTCAGCACGAGATAGATGGAGGCACAGACAGTCAAAATCGTCGAAAAGAGGGAAACGATTCGTTGTCCTTTGAGGTGTCGCGGGAAAAACATCAAGAGGACACCCGTCAACAAAGGGATGATGATTGGTAGTAGCGGTAAGTTAATCATTCGAATCGGTTCCTTTCATCTCTTCGATATTATCGGTTCCGAGTTCTTGATAGGCACGATAAGCGAGTACCAAGAAAAAGGCAGTGACACCAAAGCTGATGACGATGGCGGTCAAGACGAGTGCTTGCGGTAGTGGATCCGTATAGGAAGTCACGCCGTCCTTTAAGACCGGAGCCGCGCCTCGTTTTAATCCACCCATCGTCATGACGAGTAGATGGGCAGCGTGGCTGAGCAACCCTGTTCCGATGATAATGCGAAGAATACTTTTCGAAAGAATGAGATAAATGGCACACATCGTCAGGATGCCTGCGGCGATCGCCATGATGATTTCCATATTAATCACTCTCCCCAATCGTTTGAATAATCGTCATCGTCACACCGACGACAACAAGATAAACACCAAGATCAAACAACATCGCAGTATGAAGTGATGTCTTACCGAATAACGGTAGGTTGAAATAGTCATGTGCATGTGTGAAGAACGGGACGTTAAAGACAAGCGCTCCTGAAGCCGTCAGTACGGCAATCAACATGCCAAGAGCCGTGATCCATTTGTAGTCGAATGGCAAAATCCGGCGTAACGTCTTGATGTCGTAAGCAAGTAAGATCAAGACAAGAGCAGACGCCGTCACAAGACCACCAATGAAACCGCCACCTGGCGTATAGTGTCCAGCAAAGAACAAGTAGACAGCAAACAGGAAGATGATGAACGTGATAAAGGAAGTCGCGGACTCTAAGATGACGTCATTCGTATGCTTTTTTGTCTGCTTTTTCATTTATCCATCCCTCCTGTTCGTCTGAATTTAATCATCGTGTAAATTCCGATTCCGGCAAGTGCGAGAACGGCAATCTCAAACAACGTATCGAAGCCACGGAAGTCGACGAGAATGACGTTGACCATATTACCGCCAGCGGCAAGATCAGCGACATTATCGATGTAATATTTGGCGATTGAAGTAAACGATCGTTGGCTGAGAGAAGCAAGTGCGACGAGTGTCACCGTCAGTCCGACGAGTGCCGAAATCAAGGCGTTGCCGAGCTTGAACGGAATGCGCTCTTCTTTCCGGCTGATTTCCGGTAAACGATAGAAAACGAGCAGGAACAGAGCGACCGATACTGTCTCGATGACGAGTTGCGTCAAGGCAAGGTCTGGCGCTCGGAACAAGACGAAGAACAGAGCGACCGTATAACCTGTCACACCGAGCAAGATGATCGATGTCAGTCGTGAACGCGCAAAGGTGATCGAGAGGGCACTCGAAACGAGAACGAGTGCAAGGATGATCTCATACGCGTCAATCGAGCTGATTGGATCAACCGCGAAGCGGAAGGCATTAAACCCGTATAATGCCGTCAAGATCAAGATGACGATGAATCCGAAGATGTAGACGAGATACGACCGCATGTATCCGGTCATGACCGTATCATGGATCTTTGTCGATGTCTGTTCACCACGACGTAACAAGGCGTCATATTGATGATTCAAGGAGACGGCACGTGGCATCCGGTTGTAAAGCGATTGCCAACGTGGGAGTGTTTTATACAAGATTACGCCAGCACTGATGATCACGAGTGTCAGGAATAATTCAGTATTGAATCCATGCCACATTGAAATATGCACATCAATCTTGCCACCCGCATCAACGACTTGCGGTAAGATCGCTTCGACTGCCGGTCGAATCAACGTATCCGATAATATATTCGGGAAGAGTCCGATGATGACGACGAGCGAGACGAGGACGAGAGGTGGAATCAACATGCCAATCGGTGCCTCGTGTGGTGTTTTCGGTAACTTGTCGTCTTGACGCTTACCGAAGAACGTTCTGCGGACGATCAAGATGCTATAGACGAATGTAAAGATACTTCCGACGACGGCGAGTACAGGAATAATCCAACCGTAAGACGGTAAGTGGAACAAGTCAGATCCTGAAACTTCAAGTACACCTGTCAAGAACATCTCTTTACTTAAGAAACCATTGAATGGTGGAATCCCCGCCATCGAAAGGGTCCCGATCATCGCAATCGTCATCGAAATCGGCATGAGTTGCGCAAGACCACCGAGCTTCCGAATGTCGCGAGTACCAGTCTCGTGATCGACGATTCCCGCCATCATGAAGAGACTGCCTTTAAACGTCGCGTGGTTGATCAGGTGGAAGATCGCAGCGACTGTCGCAATCGTATATAATCCGTCATCTAACGCGTCGACGTGCAAGGCGGCTGCTCCGAGTCCGAGCAAGGACATGATCAATCCAAGCTGAGAAATCGTCGAGTAAGCAAGGATTCCTTTCAAATCATGTTGTTTCACCGCATTGAGTGAACCCCAGAATAAGGTGAATATTCCGACAGATGAGACGAGATAGAACCAGAGCGACTCATCCGCAAAAATCGGACTGAAACGAGCGACAAGATACAACCCTGCCTTGACCATCGTTGCCGAGTGCAAGTAGGCGCTGACAGGGGTCGGTGCTTCCATCGCATCCGGTAACCAGATGTGGAACGGAAATTGAGCCGATTTCGTGAAGGCAGCTAGCAAGAATAAAACGAGGGCGACCGAAAAGAAGGGTTCACCTTGAATCGATTCAAGCGACGCATAGGTCTCACGAATACTTAACGATCCACTGAGTGTTGAGAGAATCGCGATTCCCCCAAGCATCGCTAGTCCACCGAAGACGGTGATCAGCATCGATTTTTGAGCGCCGTAACGAGAACGTTCCCGCTCGTACCAATAGGCGATCAATAAGAACGACGAAATCGACGTTAATTCCCAGAACAGATAGAGGACGATCATGTTATCTGACAGCACGACGCCAAGCATGGCGGTCATGAACATCAACAGATAAACATAAAATGTTCCGAGTGATTCTTTTTTCGCATCTAAATAAAAAATCGAATAAAGAACGACGAGTGAGCCGATTCCTGTGATCAATAGTGCGAACAATAAGCCGAGTCCGTCGAGATACGTGACGAAATCGATACCGAGCGATGGTATCCACGGCATGCGTGCCGTAAAGGTCTCACCTGACATCGTACCAGCGAGAAAGCGGCTGAAATACGAAACGAGCAGTACAGGTACGACAAGTACAAACCAACCGGTATGAATGTTCGGAAGGCGTTTCGCTAGAAGCGGAATGAAAAGACTGATCAATATGGGCAGTAAAATAGCCCCGTGCATCACGGACACGAAATTCCCTCCTTTGTGACATCGACGACCAAAAATGAAAAAGGGACGCGAACGCAAGCTGTTGAAGCTCGGAACTGTCCAGTAGAAGACACGATTCATTTTGTTCGTCGAAGATGTTTCTGAATCAAGTATAGCGTACTTTTTTCCTTCTTGCATGACGTGAAGCGTTGAAGCATAAGGGATAGAGCCATTTTCTCTCTTGATTATTAAATATGTAGGAACACGGCAGAAATAGGCTGAAATTTTTTTTGATTTTTTTCAAATAACACGTTGATCCATGAGAAGAATGATTCAAATTCAAGTAACTCGGGTACATCTACCTAGAGCACAACTAATGACCATAGAGGGGGAACTTTCATGCGAGCAACATTCAAGACAGGTGTCATTTTAGGTGGTCTAGCGGCGATTGCGACAATCGCCTATCAACAATACCAACAACGAAAAACGACTTCAGACGATATTGATCATCGTCCAAGTGTCGACGCGAAACGCGATCCGGCTGAAGTCGGACTGACACAACTTGATTCCATTCATCGGGCAGATTGGCAAGCGAATGGATTCCCACAAACGCACGCAGAACTCGAACGCCTCGAGCGAGAAGAAAATTAAAAAAACACGTCTCTCGAATGAGAGGCGTGTTTTATAGTCATTAAGCACTTGTTGTGACTAGGGCACGTGTCCGTTCACTGTGTGCAGTATAAGAAGAAAGATGTTCGAATTGATAAAGCGTTAAGGTCGCTGTGCGACGTTGACCGGTACTCGATTCTAGCATTAAATAAGCTTCATTGAAGTCTGTTCCACCACCATCATAGCGGATGTGTGCCGTAATCGTTCGTCCATCTGTTGTCTGCATATAAATATCGTATCCTCCGAAATCAACGCGCTTAAAGCTAGTTGCCTCGCTTACGATGTGTTTGAATGTTTCAATTAAAGAATATGTCATCGTTCGTTCCTCCTTTTATTTCTTCAAAGCAAAATAAGTTATAATCAACTCCGAATATTACTATTCCCATTAAATTCAAGAAATAAACATCATAAATGAATCTTTTTTAGTTCTTGTTATGAAACGCGTTTCATACTTTATGATGAATACAGACGGTGCGTGACCGATTCTGGGTGTTAACCGATACAGAAACTATAATCAAAAAGACAAGGGGATGGTCGTGACCATCCCCTTGTCTTTTTGATTATAGTTCTACGTTGTGGTAGACCTGTTGCACATCCTCAAGATCTTCCAGTGCATCGATCATTTTCTCGAATTGTGCGACGTCGTCTTCAGACAACGCGACTTCGTTTTGAGCGAGCATGACGAGTTCGGCAAGTGAGAACTCGGTGATCCCTGCAGCTTTCAACGCTTCTTGCACAGCATGGAATTGTTCCGGCTCAGCGTAGATGATGACAGATTCGTCTTCTTCGAGGATATCGCGCACATCAATATCCGCTTCCATCATCAACTCGAGAACGTCATCTGCAGTTTTACCTTCGAAGGCAAAGATTGCCGTCGCATCGAACATATAAGCGACGGATCCGCTCACGCCCATGTTTCCGCCATTTTTTCCGAATGCAGCACGGACGTCAGAAGCCGTCCGGTTAACGTTGTTCGTCAACGTTTCGACGATGACCATTGAACCGCTTGGACCGAATCCTTCATAACGTAAGACATCGTAGTTTTCTTCCGCTCCACCTTTTGCTTTTTCAATCGCCCGATCGACGATGGCACGTGGCACGTTGTATGTCTTCGCTCGTTCGAGAACGACCTTTAATGCTTGGTTTGATTCTGGATCGGGTTCACCTTGTTTAGCCGCTACATAAATCTCACGACCGAACTTTGCGTAGATCCGACTCGTATTTTTGTCTTTTGATGCTTTTTTTTCCTTGATGTTGTTCCATTTACGACCCATTTCGTATCCACTCTCTTTCCGTAATATCAGAAATCCCTGATTTCCTATGCGTTATCAGTATACCTTAAACTACCTGACAGACTGAACTAAAATGTCGGTGGAACAGTTGAATTTCTACTAAATACGTTTAAGCGATGCGGAAGAAAGGAACTTTACCGATAGAGAAATATCAATTTAAGGGAGAGTGGCAGAATTTGAATCAGGCTGGAGTAGTTCATCGCGCATTATCACCGTTCGTTTATGCCTATGATCAAGAAACCGTCCATGTCCGACTCATGACGGCTAAAGGCGATATTGAAAAAGTTGAATTGATATATGGTGATCCGTATGAATGGGAAGCGGAAAAAGAAGAAGACCGAGATTGGAATTTTGATCCGGAGAAAGAAAAATCATGGAAAGTGAAACGGACGCCGATGCAACACAATGGAAGTGATGCGACGTATGACTATTGGTTCATTGCAATCCGTCCAGAACGGAAGCGGGTACGGTATGGGTTTGAGGTTCATGGCGATAAGATAGCCGTTTTAACCGAGCGCGGCTGGTATGACGAAGCACCACTCGATCATCCAGGCTATTATTTTTCTGTGCCATATGTTCATGCGACGGATGTCTTTGATACACCGGATTGGGTGAAGGATACGGTCTGGTATCAAATTTTCCCGGAACGATTTGCGAATGGTGACACGACGAATGATCCAGCGGGAACGAAGGAGTGGGGAAGTGAAGCACCGGCTTTTCAGAATTTCTTCGGTGGAGATTTTCAAGGGGTCATTGATCACGTCGATCATTTACAACGTCTCGGCGTCACGGGTGTCTACTTCTGCCCAGTCTTTGAAGCACCATCCAATCATAAATACGATACGCTTGATTACTTGAAGCTTGATCCTGCGTTCGGTGACGAGAAAACGTTCCGCAAGATGATCGATGTGCTACATGAGAACGGTATCCGCGTATTACTCGATGCCGTCTTTAATCATATTAGTGAAGAGCACCCAGCATTTCAAGATGTCTTAGAAAAGGGACAAGACTCAAAATACGCCAACTGGTTTACGATTGATTCCTTCCCGGTCGATCCATCGATTCCAAACTATGAAGTGTTTGCATTTGAACGAAACATGCCGAAGTTGAATACTGCCCATCCGGACGTCAAAGACTATTTGCTTCACGTCGGACGTTACTGGGTCGAGGAATTCGGAATTGACGGCTGGCGTCTGGATGTCGCTAGTGAAGTCGATCATGCGTTTTGGCGTGAGTTTCGAAAGGAAGTCCGGGCTGCGAACGGAACATGTTATATCGTCGGCGAATGCTGGACGGATTCGCAACCATGGCTCCTCGGCGATCAATTTGATGCCGTCATGAATTACGGTTTGACAGAGAGCTTTTTGACTTGTTTTGCGACGGGCGAGACGAGCGTTCGTGATTTCTCACATGCAGTCAGCCGGAATTTAAACTGGCATTCTCAAAATGTCAACGAGGTCATGTTCAATTTGATTGACTCGCATGATACGCCGCGTGCTCTAACGCGTGCGAAAGGGAATATCGATCGAATGAAGTTACTCTTCACTACACTGTTGACGTTTCCGGGTTCACCCGTCATCTACTATGGCGATGAGATTGGAATGACTGGGGGGCAAGACCCGGCAAACCGTGCGTGTATGGAATGGGATGAGACGAAGCAGAACCGTGAGTTGTTCGATCACGTTGCACAGTTGATCGCTCTTCGAAAACAGCATCCGGTTTTAGCAAATGCCGGAACGTATCATTTCCAAAGGATCGATGATACAAAACAGACATTTGTCGTCGAGCGACGTCAGGGTGAACAGATTTACTTGCTCGTGGTCAACGTAAGTGAAGAGGCACAATCTCTTTCGCTTGAGGGAACGTATGAAAGTCTGTTAAATGCAACGACGTTGTCGGGAACTATTCAAGTAGAAGCTGTGTCGGCTCTTCTTTTGCGACACGTATAAGAAAAAGCAAGTCGTGGATATCGAATCCGCGACTTGCTTTTTTAGTGCGTGTGCATTATGAATCAAACGGATGGATCAGTAAACCGCTCCGAAGCTTCGGTTCGAACCAAGTCGACTTCGGCGGCATCACTTCTCCCGCATCAGCCACAGCCATTAAATCTTCGATCGAAGTCGGATGCAAGTGGAAGGCGACAGCGGCATGTCCAGAGTCCACGATCTGCTCAAGACCGGCATACCCCTTATGACCACCGACGAACTGGATCCGTGCGTCCGTCCGTGGATCTTCGATACCGAGTAACGGTGTCAACAACTCTTCTTGTAAAATCGAGACGTCGAGATTCGCTTTCGTCCCTGTTCGTTCAGAATCGTACGAAAGGGTATACCATTGCCGGTTGAGATACATCTCGATTTGGTGAGGCTTCGTTTGTTCGGCACGTCCTTTTGTGATCGTAAAGCGATGGGCTAATCGCTCGAGGAAATCAACGACGGATTGCCCGTACAAATCTTCAACGACACGATGGTAGCCAAGGATTCGTAATTGATCCTGCGGGAAGGAGACGCCAAGAAAACGTTGTGCTTCCTCCTGGTCCGTCCGACTGGCAACGATGGCTGCTGCTGCAGCGCGGTGGTGACCATCAGCGATATAGAGAGCATCGTGACGGGCGAACTGGCTCCCGATCGTCAATAGATGATTACGATCGGTGATTTTATAAATTCGATGCGTCACTCCATCGACGGTGAAATCATATAGGGGATCGCCAGCAGTAATCGTCGTGACGATTGCTTCGAGTTGTGCATCGGTTTGATGCGCAAGTAAAATCGGACCCGTATGTGCTTGTAACTGTTCGACGTGTCGGACACGGTCGCGCTCTTTATCAGGACGTGTGAACTCATGTTTACGAATTTGATTCGTCCCATAATCACTGACGGCAACACATCCGACGAAACCGGATTGCGTATGTGTTCCATCTGACAATTGATAAATGTAATACGTCTCGTCTGCATCGAGCTGTAAGATGCCGTTTGTTTGACTCTCTTCGAAGGCAAGCGCTGCTTGCTGATAAACGCGTGGGTCATCTTCAGCGATCAATGACGGAAGGGTGGCTTCTGCTTTATCGATCCGCAAAAAAGACAGCGGATGACGTCGGATCTCAGAACGTGCTTCTTCGCGCGAATAAACATCATACGGTAAGGCAGCAAATTCTGCCGCATATTTTGAGTCCGGTCGTAACGCCGCAAAAGGTTCGAAAGTTGGCATGGGGTTCACTCCTTTTAAAGTAGACGTGTTTTCAAGACGCCAGGAATCTGATTCAGTCGGTCGAGCGATATCGATTCGTCCGCATGGTTATCGATATCGATGATTGTATAGGCAATCGCATCTTTACTACCGTTGATCATATTCGCGATATTGATCGACTCTTGTGCTAACACGGAGGCGATTTGACCGACCATGTTCGGAATATTGTGGTGAGCAATCGTAATCCGTCGTTTTCCAGTGAACGGTAACTCGACAGCTGGAAAATTGACAGCATTGCGGACGTTTCCTGTCTCAAGGAACAGACGCAGTTGATCGACCGCCATGATGGCACAGTTTTCTTCCGCTTCACTCGTTGATGCCCCGATATGTGGTAAGGCAATGACTCGGGGGAGGGACAAGATGAAGGCGTTCGGGAAATCCGTCACATAGTTCGCCAGGCGACCGGACCGGAGTACGTCTGCTAACGCTTGTTCATCGACGAGTTCACCACGCGAGAAGTTGAGTAGGGTCGCGCCATGTTTCATCTTCGAGAAAAGTGATGCATTGAGTAAACCTGTCGTTGCGTCAACGAGCGGCAGGTGCAACGTGATATAGTCACTTGTCGCGAGAAGATCCTCAAGCTGTGTCGCCCGCTGAATCTGATTCGAGACGCGCCAAGCGGACTCGACGGACATGTGTGGATCATAGCCTGTGACGGTCATGCCGAGCTCGTGAAGGGTGTTGGCTAAGTTTGCCCCGATCGCCCCAAGTCCAACGATCCCGATTCGTTTCCCGAGTAACTCCGTTCCGACGAATTGTTTTTTGTTCGCTTCGATCCGCTCCGGAATATCCGGTCCGCGCAAGTTGTTCGTCCAAAGCAGACTCGGGACGAGTTTTCGCGCCGTCAGGAACAAACTACCGATGACAAGTTCCTTGACGGCATTCGCATTGGCACCTGGTGTCGAAAAGACGGGAATCCCGCGGTTCGCGAGTTGATCGAGTGGAATCGTATTGACACCGACGCCAGCTCGGGCGACGGCTTTGAGACTATCTGGAAAGCGCATGTCATGTAAATCCTTGCTGCGGACGAGAAAGGCGTCTGGTTGCTCCGTTTCCCGCTGGACGTGATAGTCGTCTGTAAATCGTTTTAATCCTTTGTCTGATAGATCATTCCATAGTTGAATTTGATACATTTAACGTTCCCCCTGTTCAAAACGGTGCATGATGTGAATCAGTGCCGTAACTCCTTCGGTCGGCATCGCATTGTAAAGACTCGCGCGCATTCCACCAATCGAGCGGTGACCGGCAAGGTTGATTAAATCGTGACGCGCAGCAAAGTTCAAGAAAGCAGCGTCTTTCGATTCGCTTCCGGTCGAGAATGGAATGTTCATCCGGCTTCGATCCTTGACGGCTACATGGTTATGAAATAGATCGGATTGATCAATTGCTTCATATAACATGCGCGCTTGTGAGACGTTTCGTGCCGCGATCGTCTCGAGTCCCGTCTCTTCAATCCAATCGAGCACTAATTTCGTCATATAAAGACTAAACGTCGGTGGCGTGTTATAAAGAGACCGCTGTTTGGCATGGATGTCATACCGTAAGTAGGCACCAATCGTGTCAGGAACACGATCAAGCAACTCGTTCTTCACGATGACGACCGTTAAACCAGCGACACCAAGGTTTTTTTGAGCACCAGCATACAACACATCGAATGACTCGATTGGCAATGGTTCAGACAAAATCGAAGACGAGACATCAGCGACGAGTGGCACATCGACATGTGGCGGTGTCTGATACGTCGTCCCTTCGAGGGTATTGTTCCAAGTGATGTGCAAATAGTCGGCCGTTGACGTGAACGGACCTTCTGGGATGAAGCGATACCCGTGATCAGCGGAAGAGGCGAGCACGTTGACCGTGGCGTACAGTTTGGCATCTGCAATCGCCTTCGTCGACCAGCCGCCGGTATCGATGAAATCAATCCGTCCGGTCTTCGTCGCCAGATTTTGCGGTAACATCGTGAACTGAAGTGTAGCTCCTCCTTGAAGAAACAATACGGAGTACGAATCGGGAATCGACATCAGTCTCCGTAAGGATTGTTCAGCTGCCTCCCGAATCGATTCGAAGATTGGCGAACGATGACTCATTTCAAGAACGGATTGTCCTGAATTTTCATAATCGAGTAGCTCGGATTGAGCCTTCAATAGGACCGGGGCAGGAAGGACTGCTGGACCGGCAGAGAAGTTATAAACCGTCATGAGGAACACTCCTTCTTGAATTTTCAGAAAATATGTACCACTCAAGTGTAACGGAATGAAAAATGAGAAGCAATTCCAACTGACGATGAATGGAAAATGAAAACAAAAACATCCCTTGAATCCGTTACGACGGATCAAGAGATGTCAATTGACCAAAGTGCCATTTCCAACCATCTGACGTAGCACGATAGATGGATACGATCCGGAAACGACCAACGTATTGAGTTGTTCCGTATTCAAATCGATCTTCTGTCAAACTATATTGGATTGCCGTATCTTCGAAATGATCAATGTATGAAAAATCATCGGTCCGGGATAACCAGCGGATGTTTGCAGGATCCACGTAATGATCGAGGTAGGTCTCGGCATCGAATGACCGCCCTAACGCATCGATGAACGTGAATTCAGGAGATAATAGATGCGAGACTTGTGATAAATCTCCTTTTAGCATAGCGTCTTGAAGGTGTTGCATCGTTTGTTCGAGTGTCATGTTACATCTCCTTTCTTCCTGAATCGCTAGTGTAGCATATATAAACACAAAAAAAGACCCTGCGTGAGCAGGGTCTAAAAGAAATTAAAGTTTTACAACGTTAGTTGCTTGTGGTCCACGTTGACCTTCTTCAACTTCGAAAGAAACCTCTTGACCTTCGTCAAGTGATTTGAAACCTTCAGATTGGATTGCTGAGAAGTGTACGAATACGTCGTCTCCGCTTTCGCGCTCGATGAAGCCGAATCCTTTTTCTGCGTTAAACCATTTTACTTTACCTTGTTCCATGTGTATTGCCTCCTGCGTGTGACTGGCACACTGATTATTACTACCGTGATCAATTTCATCGAATATAAAGTGAAACACTTCGTATCTCCACCGAACAACAATAATTACTTAATAATATAGCATGCCTGAATCGAAAAAGAAAGGACAAAACAAAAAAAGAACAAACGAAGCTGTTCTTCTCTGAATAAAGCATGCAATTAAAGGGTTCATTCTACTTGTGTCGAAAGAGTATAACTGATTCTTTCAACGAGTCGGAATATGTTCTCTTTTACTACTAAGTTGTCGTAATGTATGCAAAATGAATCCTTGGAAGTTCGGATAACGTGTCGGTTGTTCCCAAACGGTACGAAACAATTGCGTCATCGCGGCATAAATGAGTGCATCCTCGACTTGTGTGCGACGGAATAGAAGAAAGAGTGTTTTTTCGTAACGATCGTATAATCGTTCTAACGCGACGGAATCGCGTTGTTTGATTTGATTGAGCAAATCAATGTCTGAATACATAGGTCACTCCTTCTTCGACAGTTTTCTCTATAGTATGCTGTCACTGTAATGTAATGAAACTATTATGTAGATTCCCGCTATATGAATTATGAAACACCCAAACTTCTTGAACTAAAGATAATAATGGAAATGGAGGAACGTTATATGCTTCCTATATACATACGCCCGTACATCTTGGAGGATGCAGCGGAGATCCTTGAGGTGAATTTGCGAAACCGTGATCACTTTGAATACTGGATGCCAATCAAGCCGTCACCTGAACAATACACGATAGAAGGGCAACGAGAACGGATTCATCGTCATCTAGAGTTGATGCGTCAAGATGCTTATTATGCGTATGGTGTTTTTTTATCCGAGACGGACCAGTTGATTGGGGATGTTTCGGCGATGTTCGTTCAACGTGGACCAGCGGAGACGTGCATGATTGGCTACCAGTTGGATGCCGCCTTTTCAGGACGAGGATATATGGCACAAGCGGTCGGATTGTTCGTGGATCATTTATTTGATATCCACCAGTTTCACCGGATCCGAGCTGAAGTCATGCCAGAGAATATCGGCTCGATCCGTGTCCTTGAAAAAGTCGGATTTCGTAAAGAAGGAATCGCGAAACAAAATCTCTTCATCAACGATGCCTGGGAAGACTTTGTTTTGTTTGCCCTATTAAAAGAAGACCGAAAGGAGTCACGTCATGCCAATCTCTAATTATTATGCCAATCTGCGCCAACTTGTCGGAACGCAGCGTCTTTTTACACCATGCGTCGCAGCGATCATTCGAAACGAAGCAGGTCACATCCTCTTTCAGGATCCAGGAGGTCCGTTTTGGAGTTTGCCTGCTGGAGCAATCGAACTGGGGGAATCACCGGCACAGGCAGTCATTCGCGAAGTCTATGAAGAGACGGGTCTATTCGTCCGACCGGTCCGTCTGATTGCGACCTTCGGTGGAGAGTCGTTCCGTTTGACGTACCCAGATGGAAACGAAGTTGAATATGTAGCGACGGTATTCGAGTGTAAGGTAGTCGGCGGAACGCTCGAAGCCATCGATGACGAATCAAAGCAACTGGCGTATTTTCCGAAACAGGATCGTCCTCCTTTAGCACTGCCTTATCCTGATCACGTGTTTGAAGCATCCGAAGCAACGAGCTATTTTGACTGGGAAGAGCACTGGTTGACAGATTTACAACAACAAAATCGGTAAAAAACCGAACATTAAATTGCTGATAACGGAATAAAGTTCTTGAAAAACCTTAAAAATGCGAAAATTTCTTTGACACTATGATGACAGTTCGTTATAGTAGTCAAGGGGCGAATGATTATCGCCAATATATTAAAAAATATTCGTAATTAGAGGTGTTATTCATGGATGTAGTATTCGATTATGAAGATATTCAATTAATTCCAGCAAAATCAATCGTTGGTAGTCGTTCGGAATGTGATACGTCAGTCGAGTTCGGTGGTAGACGTTTCAAGCTTCCGGTCGTACCGGCAAACATGCAAACGATCATTGATGAATCGATTGCTTTGTTCTTAGCGGAAGGCGATTATTTTTATATCATGCATCGATTCGAACCGGCTCGTCGTTTGGCATTCGTACGTATGATGCAAGAACGTCAACTGTTCGCTTCAATCAGCGTCGGTGTCAAGGAAGAAGAATATCAGCTGATCGAACAGCTTGCGGCAGAGGGCCTAACTCCTGAATACATCACGATTGATATCGCACACGGTCATTCGGAAGCCGTCATTCAGATGATTCGTCACATCAAGTCGCTTCTACCAGCAAGTTTCGTCATCGCGGGTAACGTTGGTACGCCAGAAGCGGTGCGCGAACTTGAGAATGCGGGAGCCGACGCAACAAAAGTCGGGATCGGACCAGGTAAAGTGTGTATTACGAAGATTAAGACAGGATTCGGTACAGGTGGTTGGCAACTCGCGGCACTTCGTTGGTGTGCAAAAGCAGCAAGTAAACCGATCATCGCGGATGGCGGGATTCGGACGCATGGCGACATCGCGAAGTCGGTTCGGTTCGGTGCTTCGATGGTCATGATCGGTTCACTCTTCGCAGGGCACGAGGAATCGCCTGGTGAGACGCATGAAGTAGATGGGGTGCTCGTCAAGGAATACTTCGGTTCTGCTTCTGAGTTCCAAAAAGGGGAACGCAAGAACGTCGAAGGAAAGAAGATGTTCGTCGAGCATAAAGGAAGTCTAGCGGATACGTTGATCGAGATGGAGCAAGATTTGCAATCGGCAATTTCGTACGCTGGCGGGAACAAATTGCAAGCGATTCGGACGGTCGACTACGTCGTCGTCAAGAACTCGATCTTCAACGGCGATAAAGTATATTAAAGTGATCAGTTCGCTCTTAACGGAGCGGACTTTTTTTGTTTCTTTAGCATAACTCTTCCATAGGAGGGGTATACATCAAATGGACCAAAAGATTCGGAATATTTTGGATAGGGAGTGATTGACATGCTATTTGAAACGACATCGTACTTAATCGAAAAATTTGCCACTGTTCGTAACCAAACAATTGCCTTGATTGAACCGCTCGAAGCAGAAGACTTCATCATTCAAGCGAGTTCGGACGTGAGTCCGCCGAAATGGCATATCGCCCATACGACTTGGTTTTTTGAACGAATGATACTACAAGAATATAGTGAAGGCTATCGCGTCTTCCATCCGAAGTACAATTATCTGTTCAATTCGTACTACAACTCGATTGGTGCTTACCAGCCTCGTCAACAACGAGGGATGTTATCACGTCCGACCGTCGAGGACATCATTGCTTACCGGGCATATGTCGATGGACAAATGGTCGAGTTCTTGAAGGAAGAACGGACTCCAGAAGACCAACGAAAAATCGAAACATTAGTCGAGATGGGACTACAACACGAGCAACAACACCAGGAATTGATCTTGATGGACGTGAAGTATAACTTTTTCACGAATCCACTGTTACCTGCTTATCAATCAAAGTCGTTGGCATCAGATGTGCCTGAAAATGCAGTCAAGGAAACATCGTTTATCCAATTCGAGGAAGGACTCGTCGAAATCGGTCATACAGGAGACGGATTTGCGTTCGACAACGAAAGTCCACGTCATAAAACGTGGCTGCATCCATTTGAACTCGCGACGCGTCCTGTCACGAACGGTGAGTATTTGGCGTTCATTGAAGCAGGGGGCTATGAAAAATCAGAGTATTGGTTATCTGACGGCTTTGCGACGGTGCAAAAAGAAGGCTGGAAAGCCCCGTTATATTGGATGAAGGATGACGCGGGAGAGTGGACGATCTTTACGATGAACGGTGTCGAACCACTTCGTCTCGATGAACCGGTCTGTCATGTCAGTTTTTATGAGGCGGACGCTTATAGTCGCTTTATAGGGAAACGCTTGCCGACAGAAGCGGAATGGGAATGGGCTTCTCGCCAAGTCGATTCTGTCACGAAGCGTAATATGATGGGAAGCGGAACCTTCCATCCGGTAGCCGTCGAAGAGTCAGAGACGACGCTTGCGAGCATGTTCGGAAACGTCTGGGAGTGGACGTCGAGCGCTTATAGTTCATATCCAGGCAGTAAACCGCTCGAAGGAGCACTCGGGGAATACAATGCGAAGTTCATGTGTAATCAAATGGTACTGCGTGGAGGAGCGTGCGTGACGCCTGACGATCACATTCGCGAGACATACCGCAACTTCTTCCCGCCTGATAAACGTTGGTTATTTGGCGGCTTCCGATTGGCAGGTGACATGTGATGCGAGAGACAGTCATTGGGTACGATTTATATACGCCGCAACAAAACATGCGTTTAGAAGTCATCGAAGGTCTGATGCGAGAACAAAAGGTCTTACCGGCAAAATATTTTTATGATCATATCGGATCCCAGTTGTTCGAACAGATTACGCAACAACCGGAATATTATCCGACACGGACAGAACTCGCCATCTTGGAGCAGCATCGAGCGGAGATCGCACGAAGTATCGGCGATGTGCATACACTGATTGAATATGGAAGTGGCAGCAGTCGTAAAATCCAGATATTACTGGAGACATTTACACATCTCGACACGTATATGCCAATTGATATCTCAAAAGACTTCCTGATGGAATCTGCACGCCAATTGTCGGAACGGTATCCTGCGCTGCATATTAAAGCGGTCTGTGGGGATTACTCACAATCGATTTCTTTACCGGTCGAGGAGTCTCAAAAACGAGTCATCTTTTTCCCGGGATCGACGATTGGTAACTTTGAACCGGAGGAAGCGATGCGCTTCTTACGTCATTCCTCACGAATTCTTGAAACGGGAGATGGATTCTTGATCGGTGTCGATCTGAAAAAGTCTGTTGATGTGCTTGAACGGGCTTATAATGATGCAGCAGGTGTCACAGCAGCATTCAATTTGAACATGTTGACGCATTTGAATCAGATGCTCGAGGGAACGTTTGATGTGACACGATTCGAACATCATGCTTTTTATAATGAAGAAAAAGGACGAATCGAAATGCATCTTCGGAGTCAACTCGATCAACTCGTGCAAGTTGGAGATGTGACGGTTCCGTTTAAACAAGGGGAAACGATTCATACGGAAAACTCCTATAAGTATAGTAAAGAAGAGTTTGAGACACTTGCCCGTCAAAGTGGTTTTCATTCAGTCAATTGCTGGATCGATGACGATGAACGATTCAGCGTGCATTATTTAGAAAAAATGTAACGGCGAAAAAACTAAAAATACTCCCGCTTGTAAGCTTCTGTGTAGAAGCGATGCAGGGGAGTATTTTTGTGGGTGAAAGCGTTTATTCGATTCGAGCGCCTTCCGGAATCGGATGTTCCGGTACGACGAGGATCGGCATCCATTGTTCCGAACGTCCGATCTCAAGCAACCGCCCGGACTCTTCAGGCGTACGACCAGGTATATTGAGTACGGCAATCGCTTGTTTTCCAAGCAATTCATGGACATCGGGTCGCAGTGATTCCCAGTCGAGTGAGAATAAACGCGTAAATCCGTCGAATTGTAGTTCAAGCTGAATTGAGCCATCGGTAAGATCCGAAAGCGACTGGATTGTACCAACACGTATATCTAAAGCATCGAATAATTCAAGAGGAACGATTGGTTTCATGGACAATGGTGTACTTCCTTTCAAAGTGAAGCATAGAGTGGGTCAGGAGTCGAGAGAGACATAGGTCGGCTCATAAGTCGTCCATTCGATATCAGGCGCTTGATGACGTGCAAGCTTCGCTAATTGGCTACCGAGATAGGGTCCGATCGTCAAACCAGATGCACCGAGTCCGTTCGCTAGGAACACGTTCGGATGATTTTGAAGCGGTCCAATCACCGGCAGGGAGTTTTTCGTATACGGGCGTAAGCCGATACGCAGTTCATCAATCGTTGTTTCTTCGAGACGCGGTAAGACAGGTAAAGCCCGATTCAATAAGGCATACATCCCCTTAACGGTTGGTTTCAAGTCGTAGTCGGTCTGTTTTTCGTGTGTTGAACCGACGATCAGTTTCCCTTCGTGGATAGAGACGAGATATAATCCGCGTTGTCCCATGACGACGGGCCAAGTCGTTGATGTAGAATCCGTCAAATCGAGTTGCAGGATCTGTCCCTTCTCCGGATGCAAATCGATTTTAAGCTCAAGTGGACGGAGCAGGTCATTTAACCAAACACCCGCCGTTAAAATGAACTGTTCTGCCGAGTACTGTTCATTTTCCATGGTTATACCGGTGACGACTCCCTTGTCTACGATAAGAGAAGCATCTCCTTCTAGGACGGTCGCACCGTGTTCGACAGCGCCACGAATCAGTGCAGCACACAAGGCACGTCCGTCAACGCGGGCACCACCGGAAACGAATAAGGCATCTTCGATCTGTTCGACGAGTGGAAAGAGCGTTTTGACACGATCTTGGTCCAGTCGTTCGATACGTTCGATGGCAGGTGCTTCCGGAAAACGGTTTTGCGCAATCGTCTCCATCTTTTCGATTTTTGATGTTTCGTGTAAGGCGATCGTGCCAACTTGCTGATAACCCGTACTCGTCTCACCGAGTGCTTCGAGTTCAGGAATCAATGTCTTGTAAAAATGAGCCCCGTTATTCGCTAATTTGTACCATGCCTTATTTCGTCGCTGTGTCATCCATGGACAGATAATGCCGGCTGCCGCATGAGAGGCTCGACCAGGTTCCTTCCGATCGACGAGTAAGACGCGTTCACCAGCCTTCGATAAATGATAGGCAGTCGAGGCACCGAGAATGCCGGCGCCGATGATGATATGGGTGTACATGAGAGATTCAACTCGATTCTGTTCAATTGGAATATCTTATATTGTAGCAGTAGAAGATCCGGACGACTAGCAAGAGCGGGTTTCCAATCTGTAGCACATCGAATGATGGGAAATGATGGGGAAAGTGAACCATTTGGCGCGTCATGACGTATACTAAATATACAGTTTCTAAAAACTGTGAATTAGACGATTAGAAACAGCTGAATTCGGAAACATACCCTTATAGGCATCATGTCCTGTCATCATCGACTTTGAAACGGTCCATCATGAAGGAGGGGAAGGCAATGAATATGAGTCAAGCCATCGTACGCAGACGCTACACGGATCATACTTTATTTTATTCCGCCATCCTAATCTGGAAATTGCTATTCTTCCTGCCGTTGCTCATGTTCGTCAACAGCGGCACGGACCATGTGTTTCAAATGTACTTCGTACCGTACCTCACGGTCATCTTCCTTTTTCGTGTGATGACCTACTTCGCGACCTATAAAGCATCTTTCATGGAGATGACGGAAATGGGTCTCTCGTTATCCTTGCTGATTGCAGATGTATATTTGATTGCGTTGTTCGACATTCCACTTCCGTTTGCTTTAATTATCCTTGCGCTCGCTTTACTCCACTTCAGTGCGGCATTCAGTCGTTTTCGTTGGTTCCGCCGTCGTCTTTGGTTGAATCGGCATCTTGAGATCCTCAATTATTTGACGGATCACGGTGAAGTACCCATTAAAATTGCCGTCATGGCAGAAGATGAAATGCTTGTGACGACGAAGAGTGGAAAAGAGTTTACGTATCGTCAGGTTTATTGGAGCGGATTTTATATTGAACATGGTTGATTGCTATTTGAAACGGATTTCTCTTTGGGGAAATCTTTTGAGACTGAAGACAAGTGCAATTGTTCTCTAACGAGAAGGATTGCGCTTTTTTTGTTCGACTCGCATCGTTTTCCTGGGACAAGCTTCGCTTCGCTGCAGGGTCGCTCTGGCTTGTGTCTCGCCTGAGGAAAAGGCGTGAAAAGGTGTGTCATTTTTTGAGTCAGTTCATTTGTCTACAATCTGAAAGGATTTCTCTTCGAGGAAATCCTTTTTTTGTTGCATACTAAAAAATATAGTACGCTTACATAGGAAAAGGGGGAGAAAAAGTTGATTCGTTGTATACTGATCGATGCGAATGACACAATCATTTTGACCGATGATGTAAGTCGGACACAGGAGTCGGGCATGAAACGTTATTTCGTTGATTTCGATCAACCGACAGACGTAGAGAAGCAAAAATTGATTGAGGTTTTTGATTTTCATCCACTGGCGATTGAAGATTGTTTTCATTACTTGCAACGCCCAAAGCTTGAATATTATACAGAACATAGCTTTTTTGTCCTTCATGCGCTCGATGAAGGAACATTGACGAGTCGTGAAATCAATTTGTTCGCAAGTGATCGGCATCTCGTTAGCTACCATGAGCAATCTTCACCAGAAATTGATATCGTGTTTGAACAGTGTAGCCAACGCCTCGACAAACAAGAAACAGTCGACCTCGTACATAAAATCATGGATAAGATCGTCGACGGGTATTTTCCGATCGTTCATGCAACGGAAGATGAATTGTTTGCGCTTGAGGAACGCTACCGAACGCGTGGCAATGATCGTCGGTTGATGGAGGAGATTTTCGAACTACGCGCGCGGTTACTTCGAATCTCGCGGACGGTCATGCCGATGCGGGACTTACTGTATCGTGTCGTCGAATCAAAGCGTTTATCGATTCATCCAAAGAAACAGGCATTCTTTCGCGATTTGTACGATCACTTACTGAAGTTATCGGAAATGATCGAATACAATCGATTGATGACATCTGAGTTTCGGGATAATTTCATCTCTCTCAACTCGTACCGGATGAATAGTATCATGAAGACATTGACGATCTTCACGACGATTTTCATGCCGTTGACGTTCATCGCAGGTATATATGGTATGAACTTCGAACACATGCCAGAACTGACGACCCAGTATGGTTATTTCGTAACGTTAGGGGCAATGGGACTCCTCGCTTTAGGAATGATTCTGTTCTTCAAAAAAAATCGCTGGTTTGATGAATAAGGGGGGATGTAAGTGGATATTCGACAATTGCTCTTTTTTACGACGATCGTCGAGCAAGGCTATAATTTAACGCGTGCTTCGAAGCACTTGTCAATCTCGCAACCGGCGCTTAGTCAGATGATCCGCGACTTCGAACAGCTGGAGCAAGTAGAACTGTTCATTCGAAAGCACGGACGGTTGACAGGATTATCGGAAACAGGACGTCAATTGTATGAGGATGCGAAGATCGTTCTGACACGTCATCAAGCATTGATGGGTCATCTGCGTGAACGTTCGAACGTCGTCCGAGGAAAGGTCCGTCTCGGCATCCCACCCGTCATCCTCCCTGTTTTATTTTCGCAGTTGATTCCGAAGTTCATGGCGGAACATCCAGGCATCGAACTCGAAATCATCGAAGAGGGGGCGTTTGAACTCAAGCGTCGACTGTTACTTGAAGAACTCGACTTGGCCATTTTGATTGAACCGGGCGAATCCTATGGTATCGAACGTTTTCGATTGATCGAAGATGAGGTCGTCGTCGCCGTGCGTCCGAATCACCCGTTTCAAGCCAAAGAAGCGTTGTCGTATCGTGATATCGGAAATGAACCACTTGTCATCTTGAACGATCGATTCATGTTACATCATCAAATACTATCGGAGTTTCGTAAAGTGCAGCAAGAGCCGAATATCTTCTTCATGTCAGGGGCATGGGACTTGTTGATCGGGATGGTCCAAGAACTTGACGTCATCTCAATCCTACCGGAGCCGATACTACGGTTTCATCATGCGGATGACATTAAAATCATCCCGTTCGACCCACCGATGTTATGGGATGTCTCGTTGAACCGACTCGTCGGGACGGAATTACGTCCTGTTGTCCGGCACGTCCACCAATACATCGTCCACTATTTTCAGTCGTATTGGCCAACGCCTGCGCGATGAAGAAAAAAGACCGGAACGCATCGCGCTCCGGTCTTTTGTGTTGAACGATTGTATTTTATGAAGTGACGTGTTGCGTCAGACTGCGAATCTGCTTTGCTGCTTGTTTATAAGGAGTCAGCGTCTCTTGTGCCTGTAACGTCGCGCGTTCACTCTCAAGTTGCTCGAGTGTTTGGCGTAATAGGTGCTCTGAAACGGCTGTCAAAGAAGTGTCCAGATGTGCCGACGCGACTGCAAGCAAGCGTTCTTCTTGAGTGGCAGTATACGCGAGTGCTTCTTGCTTAGTTAATGTCGCAAGCTCCTCCTTCAACTGCTCCTTCTCATTTTTCTCAAAGAAGGCTTTCGCATTCCGGAAGTGGCGTTTGACGCCGACATAAGGCGTTGCATCTTCGAATGGACCATCGAACGTCATTTCGTTTAATCGAGAGACCGTAACAGGAGCGAGCTGGAAGGATTCGTTCCATTGCTCTAGCAACTGTTGCTCCTCTTGTTGACGCCGGATCAAGGACGCTTCGAGCCATTGATCGACACGGAAATGCGTGACACGGAGCTCTTGCTCAAAATCGAACCGAAGGAACGTCAACAGTTCCGTTAACGCATCTTGTAATGCTGCTCCTTTGCCAGTTTGAGCAAAACGAACAGGGTTATAGGCTTCCTTGAAAAAGTCAGGGAAACGGTAATAAATGCGTTGTACGACATGGTGCAATAGCTCATGGATCTCTGCTTTGAGTGCAGGTTCGATCACAGCGGCGCGATTGTCTTCGAAACGATCCGTGACCTGCTGTTCTAGAGCAGATAGCTCAGCCAACCGTTCTTCTTTTCGCAACAGATTCGCTTCAGTCGCAGCGATAAATCGTTCGAGTCGCTGGACGGTCTTTTCCGTTTGCTCAGACAACGATACTTTAGCGAGACCGGTCAAATCCTCCGCTAGGAAGTGATGGAATGCCTCCTCGAATTCAGGTAAACCGGAAGTTGAATCTGATCGCTCTTGTTGCTTTTCCGTGAGTCCTTGTAAGCTCGAGACTCCATACAGTCGAGGCGATCGAATCCCGAAGCGTTGCAATTCCGTCGCGACATAGTTCAAGACATCTTGACGTTCGCTATCTGAAGCAGCGAGATCAATCGCATTGACGAGGAAGAACATCTTATCGAGTTCGAAGGCGTCTTTGACACGACCGAGTTGAATCAAGAATTCACGGTCAGCGCGGGCAAAGGCATGATTGAAGTACGTGACGAACAAGATCGCATCCGCGTTCTTGATGTAATCAAAAGCGACATCAGTATGACGGGCATTGATTGAATCTGCTCCTGGCGTATCGACGAGCGTCACGCCGAGACGTGTTAACGGACTATCGTAATAGAAATCGATAACATCTACGAAACAGCTTCGTTCTTCCTGCGCGACATACTGTTTAAAAGCGTCTTGATCGACCGTCTGAGCGGTACCGATGAAGGATTGGACGGTAGGGAATCCTTTCAAGAAAGCACGCAAGAACGGGTCCGTCAGTGACGCGGCACGTGATAAGAGCATATCGTATGCCTGTTTCGTTGACTCGAACGTCATCGTTCCGACCATCGCTTCATTTAAGTCCTCAAGCATCGCTGCTTCCGACTTGAACGTGACTTCTGCCACGCCGTGCGGGTGTGCAGCGTCAACAGGGTGAATTCGGTTGATCGATGCCGTCGTCGGATTCGGAGAGACCGGAAGGACCTTGTCTCCGAGTAAGGCATTGCAAAACGATGATTTTCCGGCACTGAAGGCACCGAATAAGGCAATCGTGAACGATTGGTGTGTCAGTCGGTCCAATTTGTCATTCAAATAAGCGACGGCATCTTCAAAACCTTGAAGACCATTTAGATGCTGACGGATTTGAGCGACGTCTTCCGGTGCATAACGGACGGCTTGTTGCTCACTGATCGTCGTCGCAACTTCAAACGCAGTAGTTTCTGTCACCGATTCATATCCGGTAAAGGAAACGATCGCCGCTTCTTGCTGAATCAATTGCTCCTCCCAAACTGAGACTTGCGTCCGAGCCTGTTCGAGTTGTTGATCGGATGGACTCGCAACGCCATGCTCATATCGCTCGAGTGCTACGGTAGCCTGTTGCCATGCTTGAACGCTATTCCATTTATGCTGTAGTGACGTCTGTTGTTGCAATAGCTCAGCTTGCTCTTTCGGGAAAGTTGCCGTCAACTCTTGACGAATAAGCTCACGCCATGCGTTCGTTTCCTTGACGAACCACGCTTGTGTCTGTTCGGCGACACGATTCGTGAACTGGAGCACTGATTCACCTGTGATCGTAATACCGGTTGGCAAGGCACTTTCGAGTACGGAAAGCGGTGGGTCAAGTGAGAGCTGATCGATTGCGACGATGTGCGTATCCTGTAGGAGACCAAGGTCACGTAACGATTGTTTCATCAAGTTACGTAAATGAAGCGAAATTTCAGAAGCGGTCACTGTCTGATAGGCACGGAGCACGTCTTGTGCGATCTCTGCTTGAGCCGCTTCCGTTTTTTTCGCGCTACGGAATAATCCAATCTTGAAATCACGCTGACGTGACTCGAGGAAGCGGCGCATCTTCTCGCGTAATTCAAACGGCATCAATGTCGCATTTTTCAAAAGTTGATCCCGATGAAGCGAAAACGTCTGTACCCAGCGGTCCGGTTGACGTGCTTCTAACTGTTGCGAGACACGCGCTAATTCGGTTTCGATTTTCGCCGGATCCCGTTGTTCAGTGTCATTCAATTGCTCAGCCATCGTCTCGTAGGTTTCTGAGACGAGACGTGTGAGATAACGTGTATGCTCCTGGTGAAGACTTTCAAGTGTCAGAGCGGCAGAAGTCAACAACTTCGGTTGAGCGTCGCGAATGCTTTGTTTGACGAGTTGTTCGACTTCCGTGAAATCGTTATGCGGATGGGCTGGGTCCCGTAGGCTCGTAAAGAAAATACCTTTCGGTACGACACCGTGTTCGGCGAAGGACGCATGAACCGAACGACGGAAGGCGTCGAATGATAGTTCATCGTCACGATGTTTATCGATTTGATTGACGATTAAATATAATTCCGGCACGGCAGCTTGTAATTCATCCGTCACCATGAAGTTCAATTCGGATTGAACATGATTGTAATCCATGACGTAAAACAAGATGTCAGCCAAGTGAAGGGAAGACTCCGTTGAGACCCGGTGGGCATCATCGACCGAGTCGACGCCTGGCGTATCCATCAAGACGAGACCAGGAGGCAGCGCGGACGCGGCATGCGTCAAATCGATTTGTCGGACATCACCACTTTTCCCAAGCGATTGAAGATGCTCCTCTTGCTCTGCTGCTGTCAGACGAACAGAGGGCTGTTCATGAAAGTGAACGATTGCTGAATCCGTCTCACCTTGCTGAAGTGTCACGATGTTCGCACTCGTCGGAATCGGACTCGTCGGTAAGACCGATTCACCCGTCAAGGCGTTGATCATGCTCGATTTTCCAGCTGAAAAGTGACCGGCAAACGCAATCGTGAACTCTCGTTTTAATAGTTTGCTAGCGAATTTATCTAGTTTATCTAAACGGAGTTGATCCGTTGAAGGTTGAATCAATGTGGCGAGTGAAGCCGTCGCCTCGAGTTGGTTCGATAATCGTTCCTCAAATGAGCGCATGCGATGAAACCCCTTTCTTTCAGTCATCGTCCAGTGTATCACGATTTTTTCCATTTCGTCATCCTTCTGTAAACGTCAAAAAACGATTCGCCAAGGAAGAGGCGAATCGTTTTGATTGGCATCAAGACGACGGAACGATTTCGTCCGCACGTGTCGATTCTTGTTCCGTCGAATGAATCCGGCGCAACAAGTGTAATTTGAAGAGATACATCACGAGCAGGTGAACGTTCGCCTGTGTTGCCTTGTAGAGTATCCACGGTAGCGTAGGGACGAATTCATGGATGGCGATGATACATTCCTGCGTACCGGGAATTTGCCGGAATTCAATCCGACCACGGCTGTCTTGCTCGACTTTTGCGAACAATCCGCCGGTAATCCGGTACGTCGCCATGTGTCGATCGTGAACCGGTTCCTTCGTCAATTCCAGCAGCGGTTGTTCGTAAAACGGAATGTGGATCCGAACGACTTGATCTTGCACGGTTGACGATAGGAAAGGGCGAGCAAATGATGACAACCAGTTCATATAATCTTCAGCTGCCCAGTCGGCATCGCGATCCTTTGGCAAAAGAACACGTTGTACCGATCGGACGTCAAGGACGTCTGGTGTCGAAGACGACGAGGAAGAAGATCCTTTTTGTTCCTCCTCCTCTTTTAACGCATCTCGGACTGATTGTTCGAATGTGATTTTGCCGTCACTGATGCCGGGAATCATTTTTTCTGGATCCGCAACCATCTCATGGACCATGCTTTCAACGAGTGGATAGACGGTTTCTTTTGGTTCTCCGGACACGAGTGTCACCCAAAGGCGGGATAATTTAACGGTCAATAAAGGAATATCGATCGTCGGTTGTCGTTTACCCATGATGTCGGCTGTTTTAAGGATCATCTCTTTGTAGGTCATCGCTTCTGGACCACCGATATCGATGGCCCGGTCTTTGACATCATCGCGATCGACACTTTCACCAAGAGCATGAATGACGTCGGGTAAGGCGACAGGATGTGTCTTGTTACGTGTCCATCGTGGGAGTGCCATGACGGGTAAGCGTTTGACGAGTTTCGATAATATTGGGAACGATGAACCTTTAGGACCAACGATTAACGCAGCACGGATCGTCGTCACCGGTGTTCCGTACGCACCGAGAACGCGTTCGACTTCAAGTCGACTCTTTAAGTGACGCGATAGATTTTCTGTTTCCTCGGGGATGATACCACTTAAGTAGATGATTTGCCGGATGCCGTTTTCTTTTGCGGCACGGGCGAAGTTATCGGCTAACAATAAGTCCATATTCTCAAACGATCCTTGTGTCAATTTAGCAGATGGCATCATCGAATGGACGAGGTAGACAGCGATGTCCGCTCCTTTCATACCAGCGATCGTATCGTCTAGAGAAAAGAGGTCGCACGATCGCCATTCGACGCGTTCCTCATTATCCTTGTCGTCACCATTTCGTGAAAGGGCGATGACGTCATATTTTTTCTTTAGTTCGTTCAGTAAATTGTGACCAATGTATCCGGTGGCTCCGGCTAAAGCTAGGCGCGTTGGCATGGATGTAAACTCCTCTCTTATATCTGTTGTAATGTACCCCCAATCGAGTCGGTTCAATCGCAAGAGGATATGCTGAGACGATTCAGTTGAATGGAATAGGGAATAGTAACATATGGAAAAGAACCAACAGGAAGTATGAAAACAAAGGGGGCTTCAACCATGCAGACGATACAATTCATGCAAGAGGGACATGAACGACGATTCGATCTGTTGTGGAGACGATTAAAGCCGAAACAACGAGAAGATGCAGCGATGGTCTCGATGCTGTACCTTGCGACAGGACAGCCACAAGTGCTCGAACGGTTCTCGGATTACTTCTTTCCGGATAGCGGTGAGTTTTTTGATCGTGAATTTCTAGCTGAACCCTATCCGAGTCCAGCGTTAGAAGCGATCATTCACTTGATCGTCCAATTGTATAATGGACGAACGACGATCACAATCATCGAGCTGATTGAACGATTGGATGAGCAACAGATGTCGCTCGTACTCGAAGCGATTAAATTGCGGGCATACGGATGTCAGATGTTACAAAAAGGTGCGAAATCGTAATGCCACTCGTATGAATCCGATTGATGAAGAAACTCCTCTTCATCAATCGGATTTTTTGTGAGGGAAGAAAAGTTGTAAGTTCAAGAATCGGTAAGAAGATGTTCGTGAATCAGAGTTCATTAAAATAAATCGCCATGAAAATAAAAGCTAAGTTTATTCACGAAGAACTAATTGAGATGGGCGGCGACTGGAAATAAGATGAAAGTATCAGTAAAAGGTGGTCTAACTATGGAAGGAGTGACATCATGCAGCTCAAAGAATCGATCTACTTTCACTCACCGATTTTCATCCAAAACTTGTTGACGACTTTACAAGGACGTCGCCTGTTCCATGAACGATACGGTCCCGCCTATCAGCAACGTTTACAAGAACTGAAACAGAAGTTAGGACGACCGCATGACGTTCGAGCAGAACAATTGCATCGATTAAACGACTTCCTTTCTTTTTGCCAAACACATAGTCCATACTATCAGGAATTGTTTTCTACCATTGCACTAGAGCTCCCGCTAAAATCGATTGACGAACTAAAACAGATTCCCCCTTTGACGAAAGAAATCTTACGCCAACAAAATGAGGACGTCCATGCGCACGTCCATGCCCCGATTCTCGGAAAAACGGGCGGTACGACCGGTAAATCGATTCAAGTGCATTATACAAAGGAAGACATGCAAATCCGGATGGCACATCTTGACTTCTTCAAGTGGACCCATGGAGTCGATCAAGGGATGCGCCGTGCAAGTTTTACCGGTCAAACGCTTGCTTCCCCGCAACAAAAGGCACCGGTTTATTGGCGGACGAATAAAGTCATCAATCAGATGTTGTTCTCGATCAAAAACATCAATCCGAAAACCGCCGCTGCATACATCGAACAACTGAATCGGTTTCAGCCGGAATCGATTGATGGTTTGCCTTCAGGAATGATCGAAGTCGCACGATATGCTAAAAAATATGGGATGACCTGTACGTTTCGTCCCAAAGCAATCTTCCCGACGGCTGAGATGATGACGGCAGAAGAACGAACGCTCGTCGAAGAAGTCTTCCATGCGCCAATCTATGATCAGTATGCGTCGTCAGAAGGGGCGCCGATCGTCGCCGAATGTCCGTATGGGAAAAAACATTTACATTATGAGATGGGAATCATTGAACGTGATGAGGACGGTGAAATCCTTGTGACGAGCTTCGATACGCATGGTACACCACTTGTCCGTTACCGCGTTGGCGATCGGATGACGCTCAGTCAGGAAACGTGTCCCTGTGGTCATCAAGGTCCGATCATCGCTTCGATCGACGGACGGGGGAGAAGCTTCATTCAACTCAGAAACGGGCACCGTGTCTTTGAAGGCGAACTTGCGGGAATCGTTCGAGCGTTCCCGAACTGTATCGAACGCGTGCAATACATTCAAGAGACGCGGGATGAGATTGTTTTATTATATGTTCCGGATGAACGATGCTTCGAGAAAGAACATGAGAAGAAACTCTTTTTCGTTCTTGACCGACTGTTTGACGGACAATTGAATGTCGTCATGCGCGCGGTACCCGAAATTCCGAAAGAAATCAGTGGAAAAACGTTACTGATTAAACAACAGTATGCATGACACATGAAAAGGCGAGGTCACCGATGATCTCGCTTTTTCGTATGTCCTGAAACTGTCAGTCGCGTGGTCGCACCGGAATCCAGATGGCAGATTGATAATCGGCGGCAGACGGGTCGCCTGCCGAATAAACTTCGAGTTCAGCGTGAGGTAGAGGATCATATCCATGCGATGGGATCCACTCTTGATAGATACGCTGCCACATCTCTTGAATGGCATGCGGCATCGGACCAACGACCGGAAACGTCGCCCAAAGACTCGCCGGAATCGTCATCGTTTCCTGACCGGGCAGAACTTCCGTTGTCGTCGTCGCGATCCAATAATCCATCGATGCTTCGGTGAAATTGGAGCAGACACCAATCACACCTTCAATCTGACCGTCATTTTGTTTAAACAAGGTAGCATCTTGACCAGAATGATTCACATCATTCCAAAACAACGGAATCAGTTGTTGTTGGGCACCATCTTGCGTCGGGAAATGTTTTCGCCATCCTGAAATTTGTAAAGCCGGTCGTTCGATGAGTTGGTAATCCATTTGCTCCAGTCCCTTCAAGGTCACCTGAATGCTCAGGCGGTTATAGGCGTGAATCGGACGTCGCTCGTTTCGCATCAACGTTGGCGAACAACCATGCTGACGTTTGAAAGCTTTTGTGAAAGCTTCCGGCGTCTCATAACCAAAACGTAAGGCGAGATCGATGATTTTTTGGTCCGTCTGTGTCAATTGTTGGGCAGCGAGCGTCAGACGTCGTCCTCGGATGTATTCCGGTAACGTCATCATCGCAAGTAACGAAAACGCCCGTTGTAAAGGATAAGCCTGCATCTGAGCGACTTTTGTCAAAACGTTGAGATCGAGCGAGTCTTCTAAATGATCTTCGATATAGTCAATAACGCGTTGAATCGATTCGAGCCACATCTTGTCACCTCCTTGTTTTCAGTATAGTAGAGCGATGATCGTCGGACCTGTCCAAGGTGATAGCAATTTGTCAGGAGGCATGTTCCCTTATTTTTGTCATATTCCTGTCAGGTACATAGGCTATCGTAGAGTCATCGAAACCGTTACTTCCCTTGCGAAAGGACGTGATGACATGGGTATCAAAGAGCAGATCTACAATCGCTCTCCTCTATTTCTCCAGCACTTCTTCACAACCCTCTATGGGTATCAATTGCATCGCGAACGTTATGGACCGGTCTATCAAGAACGGTTCCGGATGCTCCTCGAACGAGAACATACGACGATCGACGTCAAAGCGGAACAACTTGATCGTTTAAATGACTTCCTTCGCTTCTGTACGGAACACAGTCCCTATTACCGTCAGCTCTTCACTTCACATGGCATTCGCCTACCGTTAACGGACTTATCCGAACTAAAACATATTCCTGTACTATCAAAAGAAAAATTACGAACACACATGGAGGACATTCAAACAGATGTCGCTGCGCCAATCATAGGGAAAACGGGCGGAACGACAGGCACGTCACTGCAAGTACGATATACGATACCGGATATGCAAATTCGCATGGCCCATCTGGATTATTTCAAGGCGACCCACGGTGTCTACCGTGGCATGCGACGAATCAGCTTTACGGCACAGGATCTCGTACCCGAGCGTCAACAGGTGGACGTCTACTGGCGAATGAATCGAGCGGCGAATCAACTCTTGTTCACGGTAAAACGATTATCCCCAAGGACGATGGCAGCTTATCTTGAAGCCATCGAACGTTTTCAACCAGAAACGATCGATGGTCTTCCGTCAGCGATGATTGAGCTCGCCCGGTTCGCGAAGCGAGAAGGGATCCGCTTGACGTGTCAACCGATTGCGATTTTTCCGACGGCTGAACGGATCGACGCGGAAGAGCGCCAAGTCATCGAAGAAGTGTTTCACGGACCAGTCTTTGATCAATATGCATCGTCTGAAGGGGCACCAATCGTTTCGGAATGCCGGTTTGGTCAAAAACATCTGCATCATGAGATGGGGATCATCGAACTCGATACAGACGGGGAGATTCTCGTGACGAGTTTTGATACACACGGCACCCCCCTCATTCGTTACCGGGTCGGAGATCGGATGACGCTCAGTCAGCGCACCTGTTCCTGTGGTCATCCGGGACCAATCATCGAATCGATTGACGGCAGGGGGCGGGCCTTCATCCAAAAATCGGATGGACAAAAGATTTTTGAAGCGCAACTGTCGAGTCTCGTCAAACATTTGCCGAACAGTATCGAGCGTATTCAATATGTTCAAATGACGACAAATAGCGTATCGATCTACTACGTTCCGGACGCAGATCGGTTCAGTCAATCAGACGAACACCTTCTAATGGAACGGCTGTATCGTTTGTTCGGTCGCGATATCCATCTCGATGTACAAGCCGTATCTTATATCGATGCCGAGGAAAGTGGTAAGATTTTGCTCGTTAAATCAAGTTTAACAGGATAAAAAAAGGGCTGACTCAAAAGTCAGTCTCTACAAAGATAAGGATGGCAGAATGATGATCTGCCATCCTTATCTCGTAACAAAAAGAATGACGCGTCACACGCCACTCCTACAGGAACAAGCGCATTTATGCGCTGTCAGAGACGAACAAGACCCGCTTTCCTGCTTGAATGAAGCAGGAAAACTGGCTTGTGTCTCGCCTGAGGAAAAGGCGTGAAAAGACGCGTCATTCTTTTTTGAGTCAGCCCCTTTTAATTACTTTTCACCATACCTCGTGTAAAAGTACAAAACATCTCCGTTGTTAGTACTTCTAAAGAGGTACCACGTTAAAAGTGTTAAGTACCTCATTAATTCAAATGGTTTTTGATATCTCTTACCTTTTGTAAAAGCCATTTTTTATTTTCTTTGTCTTTTACGATGATAAAATCTTCTGTTCCTTTAACAGAATAGATGGTGGACCCGACTGAAAAAAGATTCGATTGACTGTTCGCTTGGGGCATTTCATATGCTTTTGTTTTCTTTAGTATCGTGCTCATTTTTTCTCCTTGTTGCATAGATGCATCCAATTCAACTTCTGTTCCGTTATACTCTTTGTTATTCACAATGACGATCATGGCATGACTAACTTCGTCCTCTGTACCGGTTTGACTGCATCCGAATAAAAATCCAATGAACACAATGACGAATATCTTTTTCATCGGAACCTCCTTATATGAGTATTCGTTGAATAGGAACGTAAATTCATGATAGGTAATAGTCGATTCTTTTACCAAGTATAAGGTAAAATCAGGAAAAGGAGGGAGATAGATGAAACCTCAGATTTTACTGTTAGGCATGTTCCATCTCGATCGCCCGGCAAATGGTGACATGATTCGTCCAGCAATTTTTGATATCGCGTCAGAGAGAAGGCAACGAGAAATCCAAGAAGTCGTCGCTCGATTGAACGCATTTCGACCGACATGCGTTGCCCTTGAGACGGCACCTGAACGCATGAGTGACCTGCAACATACATATGACACCTATCAACATGAGAGCGATTTAACCGAAAATGAACGGCAACAAATTGGCTTTCGATTAGCCCGGATGGCGGGAGTAGCACATCTCCATGGGGTCGATTGGAACGAAATCGTACCCGGCGTACCGGATTTAGGAATCGTCCGTTCACATCATCCGGAAGCCTTTGAGACGATCGTCGCGGCTGAGATGAAGCGGACAGAACAGTTAGAGCACGCGATGGAGCAGTCATCATTCTCCGAATGGCTCGATCGATTGCACGCTGAAGAAACGATTGCAGCGTCGGCTAGAATCTATGATCAAATCGAACGACTGGAGAGTGGTCGGATTTGGGTTGAACGCTACTGGCGAGTCCGCAATCAAAAGATCGCAAATCGTTTACTGCACCTCGCTCAGGCGAACGAACGAATCGTCTGTTTGTACGGTGCTGCGCACCTCCCGTTATTACGACAATATTTGAATGAATCGAACCAAGTCGAAGTGATGACGTGGAACGATTGGAACAACAAAAAGGAGTGTATGTAAATGCTATTTCACTACCATATCTGGACACCACATTTGGAAGAAACAGAAGCCTGGTACACGGCACGCGGGTTTCACGTTTCCCAGCGCATCGGGAAGAAGGACGGAGAATTTTCGTCGTTTAATCCACCTCTGTCATGGAATGATTTTCGAGCGGATCAAATTTTATTCCGAATCATCGAAATGAAACGGGGGGCGGTCAACGTGACGATCGGATTCGGAAAAACGGTTCGCTTCGATCACATCGGATTTTTGATTCAGCCTGGTGACGTGCAAACGATTCTCGACCGCGCAGAAACGTTATCGTTCACGGTCCAAGCGAACGAGCGTCGGACGTTCTTGCAGACACCATACGGATTACGGATTGAACTGCAAGTCCATGAAGATGCGATTGCGGATACTGATGGAACGACACTTGAGCGTCTCGTTCTGGCGACGCCACGAGAAGGATTAGAGGCGGATTTAGCGAAACTGTTCAATCGACCGATGTCACAAATCCAAACCGTCCGCGGAGAGAAGACCGTCTTGCAAGAAGCAGTCTTTTCCGACGTATCGCTCGTAGGTACGGATCCGAACGGTGTTCAGCTCGTCTGCTCATAATCAACGAATACTTTAATCGGGAGATCTGGTGTTTCCATTAAGGCAGCGAAGCAACTGGCGAGCTCCGAAAACGAAGTCTCGTGTTCGAACAAAGCGGGCAATGTCGCGTGACGCTCGTCTGCAAAGAGCCAGTCTGCGTGCTTGCGGTAGTCCCAGCCGTCACTCGATGCAACGATCTGAAGTTCTTTCGCGTGAAAAGCGGGCGTCAACGCCAAGGATTCCCGGTTGCCGTCCGATAAGACGCAGATTGAACCATGAGGACGGACAGCAGACTGAAGTTCGGCAAAGGCCGCTTGGCGTCCGGAACATTCGATGGCGGCGTCATACATACTTGAATCCGGTGTGACGACACGTGCACCTAATTGACGTGCTAACTCCGCTCGGGACGTAAGCGGCTCGATGATATCAATCTGACGAACGTTGATATAATGCCGTAAGTAATGTACCGTCAGCAAACCGAGCGTACCCATTCCAGAAACTAAGACGCTTGTGTCGGGTGTCAATGTCAGCTTTCGGACGCCTTTTGCCGCGTCACAGGACAGAATCAACAGTAGGGCTTCGCGCGGTGAGATATGAGCAGGAACCGGGATGACCTTCGATACAGGAACGATCGCCTGATCTTGATGACCATAGAAGCTGACGACCCGATCACCGGGCTTGACGATTTGGACGGCGTCACCAACTGCAAGCACTTCGCCGTAGCTTTCATATCCGGTCTCGAGCGGATAGTCATAGCTGGTTTCGGTCATATCTTGTTCCAGCCATTGGGGAAGTTCGGCACCAATACTGATGGCACCGGCTAAGGTGCGGACGTGGACGTCATGGATGCCAAGCGGCGGCAGTTCCCGAACAAGATAACCAGGTGTCTTCGACTCCACAAGACAGCAAATCGTTGTAGTGTTCAACATGTAAACCTCATTTCATTGTTGGATTGATGACATATGGATCAAGCATATACCACTTTACTTGTAAAATATAACAATTCGAAACCAGAAATGATGTAGAATAAGAAAGAAAAGGAGGGAATCGAATGGAACCATTATTGATTTTGGCATTGCTCGTGTTCGCATTCTTGACGTATCGGTATAGTAAGATCCTCGTCCGAAAGGATATCTCTGCTGCAAACAAACGACTCGCAATCGTCTTTTATTTGATTGCCGTCAGTGGACTTGGCGCTGTCGTCTATTTCAACGTATAAGGAGGACCACCCATGCATTTAACGACTAAACGACGAATCGGTGCGTATATCATCAACCAAGCTGTTTATTTCGGACTTTCCTTCGTCATCGAAAAAACGGTGTTACGACGTGTGAAGTCAGAAGTCGTTCACGCTGTCGTGACACAACCGACAATCAGTTTTCTAGGAGAAGTCGCGCAATTAAAACTGTTGAACGGGAAAACGATTGGTGGTCGGATTTGCGGCATCCAGGTTGAAAGCGAGAACGGATTGCCGTTGACGACAAAACAAATTGTCCGCCGAACAGTCTATCGTGATACGGTCTCGCTATTTAAGATTCGACCGTATTGGAAACCGTTTCTTGAGAACGGACAACGATTACCGGAAGATGACTTCGCGAGAACGATCGTCCGCTTGAATCAGGAGAAGCTAAATAATGAAGCTTGATTTTCATGTTCATTGTGTCCGTGCCTCTCAACCAACGGGAGCCATTCTGCTCTACCATGGTTGGGGCGGAACGGCTGTTTCTTATCTAGAGTTTGCGCGACAATTATCTGACGAAGGATACGATGTCTTCATCCCGGAACTTCTTCGACATGACCAGCGTGAACCGCTTGATCATCCATTTGATCCAGAAATAACGACGACCTATTTTTGGTCCGTCGTCGAACAATCGATTACGGAAGCGACAGCTATCATCGAACAATCAGGCTGGCATGTTTCAGACGTGATAGCGATCGGCGTCTCGATGGGTGGGTTCATTGCCCACGGGATCATGTCGCGTCAGCCGATTAAAGCACTCGTTGCGATCAATGGGGGCGGTGCCTATCTTGAAGCGGAACGTCAATTCCGCGTTCGCGACGGGCGACCTGCCATCAAACAGGTGGATGTACCATGGAAGCTCGATCCAATCAGTGTGATGGATGAGCGTCCGCGGTTGCTCCTGCACGGGGATGCCGATGACATCATTCCACTATCAATCCAGCAGTTCTATCACGCAACCGCTGTTCAAGCAGGTAGGGCACAAACGACTATTTTAGATGTTTTTCCAGATATCAATCATACCGTGACTGATGCTATGATCAAGCAACTGATCACATGGCTGAAGCACGTCAAACTTCAAGGGGCGACAGATGGACTACATACGCTTTCTTCGCAGTAAGGTTGGTCAAGAAAAAGTGATGTTGAACTTTGCGGATGGCATCGTCATCGACGAGGAGGGGCGCGTTCTTCTTCAAAAACGGTGGGAGCAACAAGCATGGGGCTTTCCCGGCGGCGCACTGGAACTGGGAGAGTCGCTCGTTGAAGCCGCACAGCGTGAGATTTTTGAAGAGACCGGTTTTCATGTCACGATCGAACGTTTGAGTGGTGTCTATTCGAAATACGAAGAGATGTATCCAAACGGGGATGTCGTCCAGCCGATCGTCCATTTTTTCGTTTGCCGAATCAATGGGGGGCAATTGACGATTGATTCCGATGAATCACTCGACGTTGCTTTTTTTGAAAGAGACCAAATGCCAGAGCTCTATAGCGAACTGCATCAAACAGCCTGGAACGATTTTTTGACGGAAACGGGTCCGGTCTTTCGATAATGCAAAACATCCTTCTGATTTTAACGTCAGAGGGATGTTTTTACATGCGACATATTCAGCGTTCAAAGCCACCTTCGGAATGGATGACTTGCCCGGTCACCCAGCCACCGTCAGGACTGACGAGGAATTGGATCAATCGTGCGACGTCTTCCGGCGCACCGATTCGCCCGAACGGAAAACTAGGTTTAAGCGCCGTCCGGGTTGCTTCATCCATCCAAGTCGAGTCTGTCGGACCCGGATTAACCGCATTGACGGTGATGCCAAGCGCTGCCACGGCTGCCGCGTAAGTCTTCGTAAACGTCGACAAGGCACCTTTTGTCGTCGCGTAAGCAATCTCGTCAGGCATCGGACCGAGATCCTGTCCGGACGTCAGTTGAATGATACGACCGGACGTTAGATGTGCTTCAACGAATTGTTTCGTGAAACGTGTCGCGAGCAACAACGGTGCCCGGAGATTGACGGCATAGTGTTGATCAAGACTGGCTGCATCAAGTGTTCGCCAATCCGTCATCGTCGAATGGGCAGCGTTATTGATCAGGATATTTGGTGTTCCAAAGTCTTCTACCTGATCGAATAAATCATCAGCGGCATCTGCTTGACCTAAATCAAGTTCAATCGCAAGGACGCGGGCACCTTGATTTTCAAGTTCGGTCGTAAAACTAGCCGCCCAATCCGCTGTTGTTTTAAAATAAGTAAAGACCAGGTCATGTCCAGACGAGGCAAGCTGGCGGCAAATCGCAGCTCCGATGTCGCGTGTCTGACTGGCACCGGTCACGATGGCAATCGGTCGTTTCGTCATATGTACGCTCCTTTACATAGATACATTCAAATAAATGAATGGTTCCAAATGTTTACAAAAACAGTATAGCGTAAGAAAGACAATGAACGGAAGCGTTATCATGATTTAACATACTGATTAAATGCATGTTTTGACTTGAAACGTGGTAAAGAAAAAGTGTACGAAATTAATCGTTAAACAGGTGGGGAAGGATGAATCGATCATGAAAGCAATCGTCTTATTCGACGGAGAATGTAATCTCTGTGACGCGAGTGTCCAGTTCATTTTGAAACGAGACCAAGGTTATCATGATTTTGCTTCGTTGCAAGGGGAAACAGGACAAGAAATCGTCCGCCGTCATCATCTTTCGGAAACGATCGACAGTGTCGTTGTGATTGACCGTGGTGTACCCTATATCAAATCAGATGCAGCGTTACGGATTGCCCGTCATTTAAAAGGTGGATGGCGTCTGTTGAGTGTGTTTCAGATTGTTCCACGTTCACTTCGAGATCGCGTCTATGATTTCGTTGCGAACAATCGTCATCGCTGGTTTGGACAAAAGCAGCAGTGCGCGTTACCGTCTCCGGAGACGCGAGCTCGATTTCACGACTAAAGATGAAAAACCGCGACGAATCGGTCGCGGTTTTATTAAGTACATGGATTTTTTCTCGTTAAGCATACAGATTAGGATCATTAAAAAATCGTTCTACCTACTTCTGAAAAAAATTGTAGATTTCAGTCCTTCCAATCCTTTAAGATAGTCGATATATGTGCAGATGCACGTTTGATTTAAATTAAGGTTCATTTGAAGGCTCTTGAGAAGAATGAGTTCTCGCTCTTTCATTATGAAGGATTAGAAAAGAAGGTGAAATGCATGAAGATGAATCGCTCTACGGACTATGCCATTCGTGTACTGATTTTTGCGGCGTCCCATCCGACTCGGCTCGTACAAATTCAAGAAGTGGCAACATATTATGATATCTCTAAGAACCACCTAATGAAGATCGTTCATGCATTGAGTAAGTTTGGTCTCATCATTTCCGTGCAAGGTCGTAATGGTGGCTTTAGATTAGCAAAATCACCGGACACGATCACACTGGGAGAAATCGTTCACCTTTTTGAAGAAGTATCTTATCTGGAAACCGTGTCTGTAACACATGACAATAGCAGTTTACAAAATACGCGTCGTGCATTCGATCGGGCATTTTCGTCCTTCAAAGAAACGTTAAGTGCTTACACGTTGATTGATCTAATGGCGCCAACACGGGTTGATTGAAATTACGACCTGAAGCTGTCAAAGCGTCATCCTAAACGAAGCAGGTCGAGCCACATCAGTGGTTCGGCCTGCTTTTGTCTTACCCTGTACAGAGCATCAAGACGTTGCCGTCGGGATCTGCAAACGTAAAGTAAGCAAAGTCATCGAAACGTTCGATGTCACGAATGATAGGTGCTTGTAGTGATAAGACGAACTGATAGGAGGCATCGATGTCCGTCGTGTAAAAATTAAATAAGGCATGTGGGGAGGGACGATGTTGGTACGTTGCGTCATTCGAATGATCATCGAGCGTCAAACTCGTTGGACCTTCGAGTGGGAGATTGTAAACAGGTGACGAGACACGCGACACATCAAACGGCAACTGTAGTAACTGGTGATACCAAACGGCGGCACGTTTCACATCCTGAACATGCAAAAATACAGCGTTCATGCGAGGTGCAATGAGGTGTGTCGAAATTGACATGAGCATCTCCTCCTTTTTTCATACATGTTTCTTTCGGTAAACGCCTCTTAATTCCTTCAATCCCTATAAATGGAATATGTTATGATGTATCAGGAAAATCATTTACGAATTGGAAAGGAATGATGATATGGAAACCATCATTTGTACGACGTGTGGCGTCGAACAAATCAATCCAGAGCGCGAAACGTGTCCGATTTGCTTAGAGGAACGACAGTATGTCAATCCAACTGGTCAAACGTGGACGACGCTCGCTGCCATGCAAACGTCAGGAACGTATCAAAACGTCATTAGTGACGACGGAGCAGGCGTCTATGCGATTCAGACGACACCGGCGTTCGGGATCGGTCAGACGGCATATCTTGTAAAAGGAAAATCGTTCAACCTGTTATGGGACTGCATTACATATCTTGATTCAACAACGAAAGAGCAACTTGACGAATTAGGCGGGATTCAGGCGATTGCTTTATCACATCCGCATTATTACGCGACACAAGTCGAATGGGCGGAGACTTTTGACGTGCCGATCTATATTCATGAAGATGATGCGTCGTTCGTGACGCGACCAAGCGAACGCATCGTCTTCTGGAGTGGTGAACGCTTGGAATTGGCAGAAGATGTGATGTTACATCGCGTCGGTGGTCACTTCAAAGGAGCAGTCATCTGTGAACGAAAAGACGCATCAGCGGGTCTATTGTTGACAGGGGACATCATTCGGATCGTTGCCGATCGGGCATGGGTCAGTTTCATGTACAGCTATCCGAATGTGATTCCGCTTCCGGCAAAGACGGTCGCGCGAATGGCAGAAACGTTACGTCCGCTGCAATTTGAAAAATTATATGACGCTTTTCATCGGAAAATCGAAACCGGTTCGTCTGAAGCAGTAGTGCGCTCTGCAGAGCGGTACATTGCTGCCTTGAACGGGGACTGGTTCACGACATGAAGTCGCGCTTGATCGTCATTCGCGGGAATTCTGGTAGTGGAAAAACGACGCTTGCCAAAGGGTTACGATCGGTCTTACCGGATAGCATCTTGTTTTCACAAGATGTTATCCGCAGAGAGATGTTGAACGTAAAAGATGGACCAGGAAATCCGGCGATTCGCTGGATCGAGGAGTTGGTCGGACTTGCTGACGGACGCCACGCGACGATTCTGCTGGAAGGCATTCTTGCACAGGATTGGTACGGTGAGATGATTGACCGGTTGGAACGTCGCTTTACGTCACGGTACGCGGCGTATTATTTTGACGTCTCATTCGAAGAAACCATTCGTCGCCATGCGATGCGCCAGCCGACGGAGTTTTCTGAGACGGATATGAAACGCTGGTGGATTGATCGGGATCACCGCCCGACGGATCGTCTGATTGCTGAGGATACATCGATAGAAGCCATGATTCAGAAAATAAAACAAGAGCAAAAAGGGGAGAGCGAATGACACACTACATTTTTGACATGGATGGAACGTTGTTTCAAACGAATGCCGTGCTTGCGCATGCGCTAGAAGATGTCTTTCATGAGTTGCGTCAGACGGGGCGCTGGGAGGGAGAGACACCAGTCGCCCTCTATCAGCAGATCATGGGCGTCTCGTTACCGGAAGTCTGGCAGACGTTGCTGCCGGACTTTTCAGCCACAGATCAACAGGCTGCGGATCAAAAATTTCGAAACAGCCTGGAGCAGGCAGTCAAGGCGGGGCACGGTTGCTTATATCCAGGAACGGTCGAGTTGCTAAGTCGTTTGAAACAAGCGGATCACTCTGTCTATATCGCCAGTAATGGGTGGCCATCCTACTTGTCAGCGATCGTGACGACGTATGGACTCGAAGCCTATATCGATCATGTCTATAGTATCGAAGACATCCGTTCCGGTGATAAATCAGCACTCGTACGGGAGATTTGTAAGACGCACGACATCTCGTCGGGCTACGTTGTCGGTGACCGCTTATCTGATTTCAAAGCGGCGCATGCGAACGGACTCGCTGCAATCGGTTGTCATTTCGATTTTGCGCAAGAGCAGGAACTCGCAGTCGCGGACCGCGTCGTAAAAGAGTTGAGTGCTGTCTACTAAAAAAGGGGGCTGACTCCAAAAAAAGAATGACGCGTCTTTTCACGCCCTTTCCTCAGGCGAGACACAAGCCAGTTTTCCTGCTTTGTTGAAGCAGGAAAACGGGTCTTGTTCGTCTCTTACAACGCATAAATGCGTTTTTCCTGTAGGAGTGGCGTGTGACGCGTCATTTTTTTTTATTACGAGATAAGGGAGGACAGATTGATGATCTGTCCTCCCTTTTACTTATAGCAATTATTCTGCCCACCAGAGGGCGTCGTCTGGTTTCTTCGCGATCGACGCGACTTCTTTTTCACTCGATACAGTCGGATGCGACCCTTTCAGTGCCTTACCAGCTGTATTCTTAAAGAAGAAGAAGAACGTAACGAAGCCGATGACGCTGACTGCTGTTAAATAGAAAGCAGGAGCGAGCGGGTTTTGTGTCGTATGGACGAGCCACGTCGAAACGAGTGGCGTCGTTCCACCGAAGATCGAGACAGAGACGTTGAACGTCACGGATAGCGTCCGGTATCGGACATCCGTATAGAAGATACTCGGTAGAAGACTTGGCATCGTTCCTTCAAAGATCGCCAAGAAGAAGCCAAGGATGAAGATTCCGATCCCGACGAACAAGAGTGGTTTAAGACCAATCAAGAAGAACGACAAGATTGAAAGCAACGATAGTCCGGCTAACGCGAAAAGAACGATATTGCGATTTCCTTTTTTGTCACTAAGCTTCCCGAAGAAGTAAGCGAGCGGAATCATGATCACCATGACACCGGTGATGAGAATCGTACTTGTCGAACTTGACATGCCGATGACTTCATCGAGGTACGATGGCATGTAGGACAAGAGCATGTAGTTCGTAATGTTGAAGAAGGCGACAGCGATGAAACAAACGATGATATCACGTTTGTGGTCACGCAGGATTTCGCGGAATGTCGCGGGTTCTTCTGTATTTTCATTGATCTCATTTTCGAAGATCGGTGATTCATCCAAGTGGCGACGTAAATAGAGACCAAATAAACCGAGTGGTGCCCCAAGAATGAAGGGAATCCGCCATCCCCAAGATGCCATTTGATCATCCGATAAGGTGACAAAAAGTGTTGTAGCCAGTAATGATGCGAGAATATATCCACCGAGTGTACCGATTTCAAGTCCACTTCCGAGGGCACTCCGTTTGTTATCTGGTGATGACTCAGCGATGTAGACCATTGCGCCGGCATATTCACCGCCAGTCGAGAATCCTTGTAAGATCCGGGCTAACAATAACAGGATCGGTGCCCAAATTCCGATTTGATCGTAAGTTGGTAATAGACCAATGATGAGCGTGGAACCGGCCATCATGACGATCGTCGTTGTTAAGACGACCTTCCGACCGAGTCGATCTCCAATTCGTCCAAAGACGATTCCGCCGATTGGTCGCATTAAAAAAGCGATCGCAAACGTCGCAAACGTAAAGACGAGCTTCAGTTCATCATTTTCAACAGCGCTAAAGAAGTTTTGACTGATGATGATTGCGAGATAGGAATAAAGACCAAAATCGAACCATTCCATCGCATTCCCAATTCCGGTCGCGTAGACACTCTTTTTGGTTTGCTGCATGTCAACGACATTGACTTTTTCTTTTCTGAATTTCATAAGTTCTGTTCACTCCCTTTAATAAGTTCGTATCGTACCATAGCAGGAAATGAAGTCAAGTTGCTAATGTGCTTAACCACTTGGAAATGACTGAAAATGGCTCTGTGCCTGGAGTTGTCAAACCGTTGCGACTCTAAGGACGAACAAAGGTGTGCATTTTTTATGAAAAAAATTGAAAATTTTTTGGATGTTTTCATAAATTCGAAACAATTTTCATGTGTTTTCACAACGAAAAAATCAGTAATCCGTCTTTAGGATGAGGGAAAGAAAACTATATTTTGGTAATTTTTAAAATGAGGGTGGAAAGTAAAGGAGAATGCTTATGAAGAAGAAATGGATCGCCATTGTATGTCTTGGGCTCATTGTAGTCGTCGGTGGTTGGTATGCTGGATTTCAAGAATCAAAAGTATCCGGTTTTCCGATGCCGCGATTTGCTACGGCAGTTGAAAAACAAGGCGAGTGGAAAATCAAAACCCGTCTAGTCTCTGAAACTGACGGACCGGGTTTACTCTATGGGACTCGGATTCGCCAAGCCGGTTGGAAAGAACTCGATCGTGAAGGAACGACGGCGTGGTATGAAAAAGACGGGAAGGTGATTGCCTTGACGACGTTTGATGGGGAACTGTATCTCGAAAATTCGAGTAAAGAAAAGATTCGGTTATAACACAATGAAATGAGACAACGATTGGCTTGTCTCATTACTGTAAGCACTTCAAAAGGATTGCATGGGCATCAGCTCATGCAATCCTTTTTGTTTTAATCATCTTCGGAAGAGGAGAGTTGTTTATGTGTCTTAGAATCGTAAATTTTATAGGAAATCGGAAATCGATGGTTCTTTGTTGAAATGACGCGACAGAAATAGGGCACGTCTTCTCCGTACGCTCCTAATTCCGGATAATCTTGAAAGGTAAAATCCTCATAATCTTCGGTTGAGTCGAAAATAATAGACATGGATTGTGTCTTTCCTGAGTTTTCCTCTACATAACAGTCACCTTTGATGACAGCGTAGTCCTTGAAGACGATTTGCGATAGGCTAGGGACCGTCCAGTAAAGTAGTCCAAATCCAAGTAACGTGATGAAGATGAACTGAAGTTTGTCTTTAAATGTTTCTGTCGAGTCTTTCCATGTATCAATCGTAAAGAAGATGCCACCAAAAAGTGTAATGATTCCGAGTATAAGCATTCCGTAATACAGAATGAGTTCACGATTCATTTGATTTAGCTCCGTTCTTCATAAATATAGTCCATTCGCCTGAACGACGAAATGCGAATGTTCATAATGGTATGTGATGATGGAATAGTCGAACGGACGACCGTTCGTCAAATGAAATACTGTCTCGATCGTTAATCCAGGATCGCCCTCGGTGAGATCCAGATGACGAGCCGACTCAGCGCTTAACTTCCCGACGTGCATGTACATATCCGAGAACCCAATATTCAATTGGAGTGCCGTCTCTAAGTATTCGAAGATCGACTGCTCGACGATTTCACGATTTAAATACGGAACGATCGATTGGCGATAATAAGACTCTTCGAGACAGAGGATCTTGCCATCGATGTAGCGGATTCGCTTGACGTAATAAACCGTCTCACCTGCCTCGATCCCGAGATTCTTCGCGATGTTATCGGTTGCAGTAGTTGGTTCGAGTGCGAGAACGGTTGACTCAATCGTATGACCGACGAGATTCTGCTTGAATCCTTGGGTCGAGAACAGGCGAATATAGCCGGTGCGATTCGTCTTCCGGACAAAAATTCCGCTTCCACGCACTTGAAAAATGATTCCTTTTCGTTCAAGTAACTCAAGTGACTTTGTCATCGTCGTCTTACTGACAGCGAACTGCCGGATCAACTCTTCGAGAATCGGTAGTTTGTCCCCTTGTTTCAACTCATGTTGTTCTATGTATCGTTCGATTTCATCGGCCGTCTGTTGGTATTTCAGCATAGGACACCTTCTTTTCTTGCGAACTTTTTCTTTCTTCAGTATAGCATAAGCCATCTCCTGATTAATAACATGGTAAATTAAATTATTTATGTATTGATTAATTGTGCATGTACAATTAAAATGAAAGGGTATTCAACGCGTCATATTCAGGGGAGGTAAACGATATGGGCAAGGTTCGCGATTATCAACAATTGGCGCATTCGATTTTAGAAGCCGTCGGGGGAGAAGACAACGTCATCAGCGCCGTCCGATGTGCCACACGACTTCGTCTTGTCTTGAAACGATCGGATTCGTCAGCCAAGGAAACAGTCAGTGCATTACCTGGCGTCATTACGGTCGTTGAGTCTGGCGGGCAGTTTCAAGTCGTCATTGGTCAACACGTTGGGGAAGTCCATCAAGAATTTTTGAAGCTCGTCGATTTGGAGCAACCAGAAACGGAAGAGGCGCCGAAAGGGACGGTCCTCAACCGAATTATTGCGACGATGTCAGCCGTCTTTGCACCGTTCGTCTACATCTTAGCTGCAGCGGGGATTCTGCAGGGAACTTTGATTTTGACGACGCTCGCTTTTCCAGCATTTGCGAAGACGGGTACTTATGAAGTCTTTAGCTTCATCTCATGGGCACCGTTTACGTTCTTGCCGATCTTCATTGCTATCACGGCAGCGAATCATTTTAAGGTCAACGCCTTCATCGCGGTCGCCTGTAGTGCGGCACTTGTCAGTCCAACATGGGCAGATATCGCAGCACGCATCACTGCCGGTGAATCCATCACGTTCCTAGGAATCGCTTTATCCGGTACGACGTATACGTCATCGGTCTTACCGCCATTATTCCTCGTCTGGATTTTGTCCTATGTTGAGCGATTCCTGAACAAGACGATTCATGAAGTCATTCGTCCGTTGTTCGTTCCATTCTTCAGTATGGTGTTGATGGTGCCGCTTACGATTCTCTTGATCGGGCCGATCACGACGCTTGGTGCAGAAGGGATCGCAAACGGGTATAACTACTTAGCGGAGAATGCTCCTGCGGTAGCTGGTCTCATCATCGGTGGCTTCTGGCAAGTCATAGTTATCTTCGGTGTCCACTGGGGTGTCACGCCGATGGTGCTCGCAAACTTTGAGCAATATGGTCGCGACTCGTTCCAAGCCTACCAAACGATTGCCGTCATCGCCCAAATCGGTGCTGTCATCGGAGTCATCTTGAAAGCACGCAACAAAGAAACGAAAAAAGTCGGGGTCTCAGCCGGACTGACGGGCATCTTCGGTATCACGGAACCAGCCATCTATGGGGTGACGCTCCGTTTTAAAAAACCGTTTATCTATGGCTGTATCTCGGGAGCAATCGGCGCAGTCACGGCAAGTTTCTTTAAACCGTATTACTTTGCCTACGCCGGATTACCGGGACCATTGACGCTCGTCAACGGCATCGATTCCGACTATCCATCGTCGATCATCGGCTTATTGATCGGAACGGCGATTGCCTTGATTCTACCCATCGTTTTGATTCAAGTGTTCGGTTTTGGGGAGCAGGCTGCTCCGGTCGTAGCACCTGAAAGTACAGCGACACCAGTTGCAAAACAGGAAGTCAGCGCAACTCTGACAAACGAAGAGACGCTTCGCGCACCACTTGAAGGAACGATTGTTGCTTTATCAGATGTACCGGATCCTGTATTTGCTTCCGGTGCGATGGGACAAGGGGTAGCGATTCGTCCGACGAACAACCGGGTCACGGCTCCGTTTGACGGTACCGTCGTCATGGTCGCTCCGTCAGGTCACGCGATCGGATTACGCTCGACGAGTGGTGTCGAAGTTTTGATCCATGTCGGTCTTGAGACCGTGACGCTCGACGGTAAACCGTTTACGCTTCACGTCAAAGAAGGCGAATCCGTGACGACAGGCGATCTACTCGTAACGTTTGATGCGACAGCGATTGAAGCGCATGGACTCGAGACGATCACGCCAATCATTATCACGAACACTCAGAGTTATGCACAAATCCTACCGACGGACGAGACGGTCACGACGGCAAATACACAGATTTTGACGATCATCAAGTAAGAGAAAAAGAAGGAGGACATGAAGATGAAGACATTACCAAACGATTTCTTATGGGGCGGTGCGTTAGCAGCGCATCAATTCGAAGGTGGCTGGAATGCTGGTGGAAAAGGACCGAGCGTCGTTGATGTATTGACGGCAGGAGCACACGGCGTTGCACGACGTATCACGGATCAGGTAGAGGAGAATGAATTTTATCCGAATCACGAGGCGATTGATTTTTATCACCGTTATAAAGAGGACATCGCCCTGTTTGCTGAGATGGGACTAAAGTGTCTCCGGACGTCAATCGGTTGGAGTCGGATTTTCCCAAACGGAGACGAAGCGGAACCGAACGAAGAAGGACTGAAGTTTTATGATGACGTCTTCGACGAATTACTGAAATACGACATCGAGCCGATCATCACGTTGTCGCATTTTGAGATGCCCCTCCATCTTGCGCGTGAATATGGCGGTTTCCGCAACCGGAAAGTAGCGCTGTTCTTCGAAAAATTCGCGGAAGTCTGTTTCACGCGTTACAAAGACAAGGTCAAGTACTGGATGACATTCAATGAAATCAACAACAAGATGGATGTCAGCAATCCATTATTCCTCTGGACGAATTCCGGTGTCCTCCTTGATCCGGAAGAGAACGCGATGGAAGTCATGTATCAAACGGGTCACCACGAGTTGCTCGCGAGTGCACTTGCCGTCGCGAAAGGGAAAGCGATCAACCCGGACTTCGAAATCGGAGCAATGGTCTCACACGTACCGATCTATCCGTACTCATCGCATCCGGAAGATATTCTGCTCGCTGAGACATCGATGCGTCAGCGCTACTTCTTCCCAGACGTCCAAGTCCGCGGCTACTACCCGTCTTATGCGTTGAATGAGTTCAAACGGAAAGGGTATGATATTCCGCTCCTAGACGGTGACGCAGAAATCTTACGAAACGGAACAGTCGACTATCTTGGATTCAGTTACTATATGTCGACGACCGTCAAACATGATGCTGTCGTCAATAACACGGGAAATATCGTCAACGGTGGTCTCGCGAACGGCGTTGAGAACCCATACATCCAGTCGAGTGATTGGGGTTGGGCGATTGATCCGGTTGGTCTGCGCTATGCGATGAATCGTCTATACGATCGTTACCAGATTCCGTTGTTCATCGTCGAAAATGGCTTTGGTGCAATCGATACGATCGAGGATGGTCAGATTCATGACACGGCGCGAATTGATTACTTGCGTGCGCATATCGAAGCATTCAAAGCAGCTGTACTCGAAGATGGTGTCGAGTTGATTGGTTACACGCCGTGGGGCGTCATCGACATCGTCTCCTTTACGACAGGGGAGATGAAAAAACGCTACGGCATGATCTACGTCGATCGGGATAACGAAGGTCACGGATCGATGGAACGGATGAAAAAGGATTCGTTCGATTGGTATCGTCACGTCATCGAGACAAATGGTGCTGCGTTACACGGTTCAGAGACGGCAAAATGATGAAGTAAGGGGCAACGGAAAAAATCCGTTGCCCCTTTTTTAAAAGAATTAGAATGAAAAAGAAGTTGGGTATGGCACACTAAGGAAAAAACGGGGGACAGGTAAATGATCAAAAAACGCTATGCCGATCGACATGACTGGCGTCGCATCACACAACGCCACTATGTTCATGAACAAGTAGACAACGAAGTGTTCAAAGGACATGTGACACTCCTTCAATTGATTGAAGTCGCTTCACCGTTAGATGTCCGTTATGGTGACGAAACGATTCGAATCGCTGACGCTGGTTACGTTTGGGTACAACAATTCCCAAGCGATGCCCATCATGCCGTGACCTCGATGTTTGACGCCACAGGTCAGTTGGTACAAACCTATATCGATATCTGTCTTCGTACTGGAGTGGAGGACGAACGTATTTACTGGGAGGATTTGTTTCTCGATCTCATCGCCTTGCCATCAGGACAAGTTTTGTTAATCGACACGGACGAACTAGAAGCAGCACGGGATCAAGGGATTGTCTCAGAAGCGGAATATGCGCTCGCTTGGGCAGAAGCGAAGCGACTGCAAAAACAACTACAAGATGGATCTTTTCCGCTCGTCGCACACGCAAAAGTGATAAAACAGCAACTTAAACAGGGAACACCGCGTTGACGGGGTTCCCTGTTTTTTAGGCATGTCGTTCTTCGTTAATCTCGTTCGTTGCGAAATACTGTTGCTTGCTCGGGAGGAGAACCAATCCAAGAAAAAAGATCGTTACAATTACAAGGAGACCGGCAAATAGAATCGTACTGAAGCGAATCGACCAGATATCACCGAGCAGACCGATCGCGACGATCGCTAGAATCTGTAGCAAACTGACACCGACTCCGTAAAGACTCGTAAAGCGCCCCATTAAGTGGAGTGGGATATTCGTCTGTTGGAACGTTAGGAAACCGGTCCCCGCAAATGCGTGGAAACAACCGAGCAACAAGAAACCGATACAGACGATTGAAAACGAATTCGCACTTGCATACAGCATGTAACCGACGGCGACGAATACATAGCCGATCGTCAGCATCATCCGAACGGAGAGTGTTTTGGCGTAGCGGGCGACGACCCAGCTGCCGGCGACGGAACCAATCCCAGTCAGACTCATCAGTAAACCATAATCGGTTTCCGATAAGCCGATGCTTCGCTGTAAAAAGACGACTTCTTGCGTATCAAGTGCAAGTGTCGCGATCATCATCAGCATCGCGAGGATGTATAATCCGGTCACGTAGCGTGCGCTTTTGCTGAACTGATAGACAAGCCGCCAATCGGATATAATGTCTTGCAGCCGCATCCCTCGTTCGACCGAAGCGGTAAAACGCGGCAAGCGCATCAGCAGGACAGCTGATCCGAGAAACGAGACAGCGTTGAGCCAAATGGCAACGTCGGCAGAAGCAACATAGAGCAGTCCTCCAGCGAGAGCCGGACCAACTAAAAAGGCACCAGACGTGATCAGACTACGATAGGCATTAAACGACGTCCGATCGTTTTGTGAAACAAGCGTCGTGATGTAGGTCAACGTTGCCGGTTCAACGACCGCTTTGATGATAGCTAAGGCGATCAAATCGATGTAAAGCAACGATAATGGTAAAAATGGCATGATCCCGATTAAGAAAGCACGCAACAAATCAGTCTGAATCAACAGTCGAAGTAAGTCGGATCGGTCGACCCAACTTCCTGCGAACGACTTGATGATGAGAGCGACGACCGGACTGATGATCCACAGCGCAGCAACGGCTGACGCTGAGCCGGTCAAGCGATAGATATATACGTTGATCGCAACGAGATAAATGAAGTCACCAAACTGTGAAATACCGAGCGCACTTAAGAGTATTCGTTCCCGAGAAGACATGACAGCACCCTTTCTTACATCATTTTCCAATAGTATACCAGAAAATTCTAATAACGTTTTCGTATATCTCTATACTTTTTATGGAAGAGTGGGTATACTTGGAAAAAATAAAAGGAAGAAGGGTTCGATCATGCTAACGACCATCGATTTATATCACGCATTGCCTGTACTTGAAACGGAACGACTCCGTTTACGACCAGTTCGCACAGAAGATGCAGCAGATATCTATGCCTACACGAAAGATGAAGAGACGGCGCGTTATGTCAGCTGGCATGCGCATAAAAGCCTCAAGGACTCTGAGCAATTCGTCGATTACATCCTTCGTCAATACGAACAAGGGAATCCGGCACCATGGGCAATCGAAGACAAAACGAGCGGACGAGTCATCGGAACGATTGATTTCATCAAAGTCTCGTTTGAGCAACAGCAAGCAGAACTTGGTTATGCGCTGTCGCGCGATTACTGGGGGAAGTGTTTGATGCCGGAAGCAGCAGCGCGTCTCGTACAGTACGGTTTTGAGACACTCGGACTCGAGCGCATTCAAGCCCGTTGTTTTGTTGCGAATGATGGATCTGCTCGTGTCATGGAAAAGATCGGTATGACGTTTGAAGGGATCTCGCGGAGTGCTTTATTCGTTAAAGAGCGTTTCTGGGACTTAAAAATTTACGCGATCACGCGTAGCGATTACGAAGGGAAGTAAGCGATGGGTTCACGACTGATGCATGCCTACATCGGACAACGATTAATTACGTTACTTCCGGAACTAGACCCCGCTCGATTTCTTCTCGGTACGATCGCTCCTGATGCGCGCTATGACGAGAAGGAGCAAGCCCACTATTATACGGGTGAATTAGCGAACGGGACACGAACAATTGACTACGAAGCATTTTGGAGAGACTCGACGTCTTGGGATCCATCTTTTCGAAGTGGCTATTACGTCCATCTGATAGCGGACGATATTTGGTTACGCGGCTTTTATATGACCTGGTTGCGGCAAGCGATCATAGCCGACGCTTCAATCGGTTCAAGATATCATGATGACTTTAGGCGGTACAATACACGCATTGCTCCGTTCGTGAACTGGAATGAACAAGCGATCAACGGAGCGCTTCATGAAGTCAGTGTGCAGTCGAGATGGAAAGCACTTCCGCATTTCATTAGAGAAGTAGAGGAAGATCGACGAACCGTTCTGCCACAAGAATATGATATCTTGTTGCCGCATCAATTGGACGGATACATCGAAACAGCGATTGAACGGTCCATCCATCACCTAGGTGAAAAAGGGCTAAAGATTAATCCAGCCAAAGAATCATCTCCGAATCATTGAAATGATCCATCTAACGGTTCCGAATAAGATGTAGCAACATCCGTTCAGCAGACCAATCCACATCAAGTTAATCAGACTTTCTAAACCTTCAAACCAATCCATGACTGGTGTAACGAATAAAGCGAATACAAAAAGTACCATGACGGTCCAACTGACGGTTGGAATCAAGAAGAGAATTGTTAAGCCGGCGACTACAGCTGGTACGACTCGTTTATAGACAAGGTAGATCGCTGCCACGTTCAACGATAAAATATAGATTACAAACGCAATTAAAAATAATTGCGACATAAAATCACCTCCAAATAACAATAAGACAAAGAACGCATCCATTTAGACTAGGATGCGTTTTTCTATGTTTATTGTAAGATGTCTTGAAAATAATCGTATGAATATGGTTGAACAAAAAGAAAATCGTTTTTTTAATTTTAATTCAAAGCAAAACACTCGGAATAAGTTTAAATCTATGCTAAGATGGTAATAAGAAAAGTAAGGAAGTAAGGAATACAAGAAAAACACAGAAAGAAGGAAGTTCGTGATGGAGCTATCAAAGTTAACGTCAAAAGGACAGATCACCATCCCCAAAAAAATTCGGCAGGCCTTGCAAGTGGAGGAAGGAGATCGCGTGGCATTCATTGAGGAGGACGGGTTTGTCATCATGGCGAAAGCGGATTTGAAACAGCTGCATGACCTTCAAGATATATTGAGCGATGAGACGTTCAAGACGCTCATCCACAAAGCGAATCATCATTTGTAAAAAATAAAAAGGAGGAAATAACAGATGGATATGCGCGAAGTAGATTTACCAGGAATCGGACGGAAGTTCGAAGGCATCACGACACGAGGAGATAAGGTGGTCGTCATCGTCCATGACGACGGACGACGCGAAATGCATCATTATGATGACGATGATTTTGATGAGAGCATCTCGAGCGTGACGTTCAATGATGCAGAAGCTCGTCAGATGGCAGGGATTCTCGGAGGATTATCTTATAAGCCAAAGGATCTTGAAAAAATTGAACTCGCGTTTGATGATCTCGTCATCGAGTGGTTCAAAGTCGGTCAGGATTCAAAGGTCAACAATCGAACGATTGGGGAACTCGATGTCCGTAACCAATATGACATCTCGATCATTGCAGTGCTTAAACATGACCGTTCGAAATCGTTAAATCCTGGACCAGAAACGCGCCTTGAAGCGGGAGATACGATTGTCCTGTCAGGAGAACGTCAAAACGTCCGTCACATCACGAAAGCATTATTCTCAATCGAAGGAGGCGGATAATATATGGATCATCTCATATTTGAAGTCGGTACCGCGCTTATCTTAGTGGCGATCGCGGCAGTGCTCGCGAACAGACTCAATTTCTCAATCATCCCGTTTCTGATTATTCTCGGGATGATTGTTGGACCGCACGCTCCGACAATCGGGATACTAGACTTCAAGTTCATTGAAAGTGCTGAGTTCATCAGTTTCCTCGGACGAATTGGCGTCCTATTCCTCTTGTTCTATCTCGGACTCGAGTTCTCGATCGGTAAGTTGATCCGGTCTGGAAAATCGATCGTCACGAGCGGAACGATCTATTTATCGATTAACTTTACAGGTGGTTTACTCTATGGATTCATCGCCGGATTCCCACTCTATGAAGTACTCGTCATCGCCGGAATCATTACGATCTCCTCGAGTGCGATCGTGGCGAAAGTCCTCGTTGATCTCCGCCGGACTGGTAACACGGAGACGGAATTGATTCTTGGAATCATCATGTTCGAGGACATTTTCCTCGCTGTCTACTTGTCGGTCTTATCGGGACTGCTTCTCGGTGGTGGGACGACATTACTCGCATCCCTCACATCGATCTTGATCGCCCTCGGCTATATGTTGTTGTTCTTCATCGTCGCTCGGAAGGCAACACCGCTTTTGAATAAGATGCTGAAGATCGCCTCGGATGAAGTCTTCATCATCGTCGTCTTTGCTGCCTTGTTCTTCATCGCCGGATTCTCGGAAACGATTCATGTTGCAGAAGCAATCGGGGCGTTGTTACTCGGCCTCGTCTTCTCAGAAACCGACCAAGGTGAGCGGATCGAACATCTCGTCGTACCATTCCGTGATTTCTTCGGTGCGATCTTCTTCTTCAGTTTCGGATTGAGCATCGATCCGACGATGTTACTTGACGCCGTCTGGCTCGCACTCGGTGCCGTCGTCATCACGATCATCGGGAACTACGTGGCCGGTATGATTGCGGGGCGTAAAGCAGGCTTGTCACACAAAGCATCCTCGAACATCGGCTTGACGATTGTCTCGCGTGGGGAATTCTCGATCATCGTCGCGAATCTCGGAATCGCTGGTGGGTTGATGGACATCTTGTCACCATTCTCTGCTTTATACGTCTTGATTCTCGCCATTCTCGGACCGTTGATGACGAAGGAATCAAAACGGATTTACAACGTCATGAATAAAATCTTCAAGTGGACGGAACCAAAAGCGAAAAAGACGAAGAAAAATGCCTGACTGATATAAACGAACAACCGGTTCGCTTTCCCGAACCGGTTGTTGTTGTTTAAGTCAAGACTTCATACGTCGCCATCAGGAATTGTCCCGAATGGCGACTCGCTGTCAAACGAAGATTGGTTTCACTCGTTCCTTCCGGAAACAGCGGGATACCTGTTCCAAGGATGACAGGGGCGATCGCCAGTTCAATCGAGCGGATGCGCTTTAAGCGCAACGCTTCTTGAATCAACTCGCCACCACCGATCAGCCAAACGTTACCTTCGATCGTTGGCGAAATCCGGTCGAGCAGTTGATCGAGCGGTTCATCCGTATAGGTGACCGTCTCAGACGTTCGTTGCGTCCGGCTATAGATATAACTCGGAATATCTGCGTAAGGGTATGTCTCGCTGAGTTGTAGGACTTCATCATATGTTTTTCGTCCCATGATGACGGCACCGACTTGATCATAGAACGCTTGATAACCATTATCCCCGTCTCCGGCAACGGCAAATAACCAATCAAGTGAACCATCGAGTCTGGCAATTTTCCCGTCAAGACTACAAGCGATATAAAGAACGGTCGTAGGTTGTGACATCCATAATTCCTCCTTTTGCATCGTGTGACTTCATCTTAGCGTATAATGACGACAAAAGATGTCGTCATTATAGGAGGAACTGTATGAATACGAGACAATGGCGTTTAGTACGCTTGTTAAACCGGGGCGAACACTTCTCTGCACGGATGCTCGCGGAAGAATGTCAGGTGTCGATCCGGACGATTCAACGAGACATGACGGTACTTGAAGCAAATGGTTATCCGATCTACAGCGAACCTGGCGTGGCAGGGGGGTACCGGATGTTGCCACATCGGAACATGCCGCCACTCGTTTTGACGGATGAAGAGACGATTGTCTTCTTCATCCTTCTGGAATGGATTAGTCAGATTCCTGATTTTCCATTCGGAACGATTCGTCAGGAAGTCGCTGAACGCTATGCGAACGAGTTACCGAAAATAACGGAGCAACAGATCGTAAAATGGAAAGACCGCTTTCGCTTTCAAGCGGTCGATACACCACCGTCGCCGCAAAATCCTGCGTTACTCAACTTGTTAGAGAGCGGACGGATGGGGAATATTCTTTATGAGACGACAAAAGGACGACGCATGATCGTCGTAGATCCGATTGGTTTATCGTTCGAACAGGAACGCTGGTACTTCTATGGACAGACGAATCGAGGGTATCGCCAGTTCCGTGTTGATCGGATCAAAGACGTGACGCTTCATGAGTTGCCAGCAACCGTGTTAACCTTTTCAGATTTGGAACAAGACATGACACGTGTACCGATGACGACGGTAAAACTGGAAGTATCACCATTAGGCGAACGGTTGCTAGAGGGGATTTTACCGATTCAGTCGGAACGAACATGGTTGGTTCCGGAAACCGAACTGCCGAATCTCGGACGCCAATTGATGCGGCTCGGTCCGGAAGTGCGAGTCCTTGAACCACTCGAACTCCGGGAGCAGTTGATTCGTCAAGCAGCAGAAATAATTGCTGTGCAACGATCCGATAAGGCGCTCGGACAGGATTGATTAAAAAACTATGTTAGGATATAGGTAGAAAGAAACAATAGAGGAAGGGGTCTTCCATGGAAACACTATCATTGATTTTATTGATGCTTGCCCTCATCTTATTGACGCAAGTCATCGGACATTACATCCGTTTCATCCCAACGGCTTTGATTCAAATCATTGCCGGAACCGTCGCCGCTCTCCTGATGAGTGGTTTGACAATCGAGGTCGAATCCGAGTGGTTCCTCCTCTTATTCATCGCACCGTTACTTTACAACGATAGTTCTCACTTCCCACGAGAAGATTTATGGCGGATGCGGACAGCGATCTTCGGGAACGCGATCATTCTCGTCTTGTTGACGACGATCGTCGGAGGGTACTTCATCAACTGGTTGATTCCAGTTATTCCAGTCGCTGCTGCCTTTGCTTTAGCTGCGATTTTATCGCCGACCGATCCGATTGCCGTCAACGGGATCGCGAAACGTGTCCAGATTCCAGAACAGATTCTGACACTCGTCCGTGGAGAATCACTGATCAATGACGCTTCAGGATTAGTTGCGTTCAGTTATGCGGTCGCTGCTGTCGTCACAGGGTATTTCTCGCTTCAAAGTGCAACGACGGAGTTCTTCTACATGTTCATCGTCGGAGCATTGATCGGATTGACGATTTCGCTCGCGATGAACTTTCTCAAGGTTCGCTTGCGTCGCGCCGGCATTGAAGATGTTGTCTTTTATGCCTTATTGCAAATTTTAACGCCATTCATCATCTTCTTCATCGCCGAAGAAGGGTTTCACGCGTCAGGCGTCATCGCCGTCGTGACAGGTGGTATCTTGCATGCCTTGATCAAAGAACGGACGGAAACGTTCTTTGCACAAGAGCAGACGTTGACGGATAACATCTGGACGATGATTGCGTATACGTTAAACGGGATTATCTTCTTATTGCTCGGTTTGACGTTGCCGGAAGCGACACGCGAGATTTTTGCAGATGATGCGATCAACAACTGGCGTCTCATGCTATATGTCATCGAAATCGGTTCATTCATTCTCGCGATCCGTCTCGTCTGGACGATGTTCTTCAATTGGTTCGATCATCGGTTCTTTAAAAAAGAGGACCGCGATCATCGTCGACCGTCCTTCAAACAAGATTTAATCACGACACTGGTCGGGGTTCGCGGAACGATCACGATGGTCGGGGTCTTGTCATTACCGTTCTTGACGGAGTCCGGCGAAGCCTTCCCGGAACGCTCATTGATCATCTTCCTTGCAGCGGGAGTCATCATCTATACACTTGTTCTCGCAACGATTCTCTTACCGGTCTTGAACCGGGGAGAAGCGGCTACACCGATCGCACTCGACCTGAATGCCCAAAAACAACGGATGATTCGCCGTGCAATCTCAGAAATCAAACAAGTGACGGACGAAGACAATGCGGTCGTTGCGTTTGATCTCCTTAATGAGTATCATGTCATGCTTCGGTTGCTTCGGGCACAGGAAAAAAGTCAGGAAGAGCTCGATCAATTCAATGATCAATTGAAAGCACTGCGACTGGAAGCCGTCCAGTGGGAAAAGGAAGAATCAAAACGTTTCGTCGCTGAGCACAAGGTGCCGGATCTGTTGAAGAAGGATGTCTTCCGCTCGATCGAAAACCGTCGTAAGGCGATCGGCAAGGATTCGCGTTTCCAAATCGTCCAACCGATTCGAAAATTGTGGTGGAAGCGGAAACGATCGAACATGTCATCTGACGCGTTGATTCAAATGACACAAGTCGAGCATGAACTGTATGAAAAGGTAATGGGCACAGTGATCGAACGTCTCGAGAATTGCCGCTCATCGTACCCACCAGACGTCGTTCAAAGTGTGCTGGAATTCTATAAACGACTTCGCTTCAAACATACGCGTTGGTCGTCACCAATCGGTGGCAAGGACGTCGATCAGCAAAAAGAAGAACTTTGCTTGAAAGCGATCGAAGTTCAGCGTCTTGAAATCGCGAATATGTCGAAAGAAGGGGATCTCTCGAACGAAGAGGAGAAGGAATTACGTCGCTTCATTCACTACATCGAGAGTGTCGTTCTCTACGAATACGTCGAATAACAACGAGACTGTTCGTTTGTCACATATTTAAAAGGAGCACGTTTTCTCTGAAAAAGAGAATCGTGCTCCTTTTGTGCGTCTTGATTTAAATCATGTATAGCGTCTTTTGGACTGCGTAGCGTTGATGGTCGTGAAATAGATGTTCGATTGCTTCAACCGGGTCGATCCATCGTAAGGCATGATCATCCTCAATCGGATCTTGTACTTTCTGCCCAGCATCACAACGATAGAACTGCCCTTCGTTCAAATAATATGCCGTTTCGTTTTGTGAATAGAAATGTTGATTGGCTCGTCCGATGAAATCACCGATTTCGATGTCCATCCCCGTTTCTTCTAGTACCTCTCTTTTAAGACAGTCTTCATACGTCTCATAGGTCTCGATACCGCCACCTGGAAGAAACAACTTACCGTCCTTTTTTTGAATGACGGCAATTTTACCTGTTTGAGAGTCGCGCATGACCGCATAAACAGCAGGTCTTGTTATGTAGTGTTGGTTCTGTTCTTGTTGCCCGAAGGTGATGACATCCATTCTTAAATCACTCCTTTTCGTATAATCATTTGAATTCAATCATACCTTACAAAATAGTATGTAAGCATGCCAAACAAAAACCCCTCATTTCACTCAAGAAATGAGGGGTGACCTATGGGTAAAGATCGTTTGTTTCAAACGAAATGTTTAATTGATTAACCGAGCGACAAGTATTTGACTTCGAGATAATCTTCGATGCCGTAGACGCCACCTTCACGGCCAAGACCACTCTCTTTATAGCCACCAAATGGAGCTTGTGCAGCAGATGGTGCGCCATCGTTCAGACCGACAATCCCGTATTCGAGTCGTTTTCCGAGCATCAATGCTTCATCGATGCGTTCAGAGAACGCGTAAGCTGCAAGTCCGTATGGTGTGTTGTTCGCCCGTTCGATGACTTCATCGAGTGTCTCAAAGACAGAGATCGGTGCGAGCGGACCAAACGTTTCTTCCTGCATGCAGAGCATGTCTTCTGTGACATTTGCAAGCACGGTTGGAGTGACGAAGTAGCCGACAGATTCGTCAATCGTACCACCAGTCAGGATCGTTGCCCCTTTTGCGACAGCGTCATCGATGTGTGCTTTGACTTTTGCGACGGCTTTCGCATTGATTAATGGACCAACTGTCGAGTCGGCGTCCATCCCGTTACCGACTTGCAGTTGTTTGACGGCAGCTGTGAATTTTTCCGTAAACTCATTAAGGACAGATGCTTGCACGTAGAAGCGGTTCGTCGCGACACACGCTTGACCACCGTTTCGGAATTTCGAGCGCATCGCGCCTTCGACAGCTTTGTCGAGATCCGCATTTTCCGTGACGATGAAGGGTGCATGTCCACCGAGTTCAAGTGACAATTTTTTCATCGTATCAGCTGCTTGACGCATGATCAATTTCCCGACGGCTGTTGAACCTGTGAACGTGATTTTCCGGACGCGAGAATCCGCTTGCCAGACGCCACTGATTGTTGCTGCGTCACCTGTTAGGACGTTGATGACCCCTTTAGGGATACCTGCTTCTTCTGCTAGTTCAACGAGGCGAAGTGCCGTAAACGGTGTCTCTTCTGATGGTTTAAGGACGATTGTACAACCTGCTGCAAGAGCCGGTGCGAGTTTGCGTGTGATCATTGCTGCTGGGAAGTTCCATGGTGTGATCGCTGCGACGACACCGACCGGTTCTTTTTCGACGAAGAGTCGTTTCCCTGGAACAGAAGCCGGAATCGTTTCACCGTAAATCCGACGTGCTTCTTCAGCGTACCAACGGACGTATTGATTGCCGTAATCGACTTCGCCAAGTGCTTCGACGTACGGTTTCCCTTGTTCCGTCGTCATGATGCGGGCGAGTTCCTCTCGGTTTTCGTTGATCAAGCGATACCAGGCGTCGACTAAATTCGCGCGTGTGTCTGCTGTTTCATTTGACCACTTAACGAATGCTTCGCTCGCTGCGTCAACGGAACGTTGTGCGTCTTCCGCTGAACTTGCTGGAACATGTCCGAGCAATGCTTTCGTTGCTGGGTCGTAGACCGGAATCGTTTCTGTCGTATCGTACCATTCACCATTAATTAAGTTCTTTTCAATCATCTTGTTGCACCTCCGTGAATTTCATTACGTCCTTTATTAAACACCTCAAGACGAGTGAGCGGAAGTTCCGCTTTGGATGGACAGTCATAACGAAACGGAATGACTCAAAAAAGTAGTTAATCGACTGAACAATCGGGAACAGTTAGAATAGAGGGGAATGAAAACGTCAAAATTGATGAAGGAGTCGAAAAACATGAGACGGAACTGGATCATTGGCGGTGTGGCGCTGAGTCTGCTACTAAGTGGATGTGGGGAAAGCGAAGTCAGCGAGAAAAAGTCGGAAAAAACACGAGAGACACAGCAAAAAAGACAAGCTTCGCAACAGGCATACATAGAAAAGACGATACAGCGTGCTGATCGTTACGCTGCCCAGTACGATTATGACCGGGCGATCAAAGTGTTGAAACCCGTCCGCGCAAAAGAGACGAAACAGAGGGAAGAGGAATACGAACAGAAAAAGCAGGCGCTCCTGCCTGTGACGAAACCTGTGCCACATCTCTTTTTCCATTCATTGATTGCTGATCCAAACCAAGCATTTGATGGCGACCGGAAGGAAGCGGGATACGATGATTACATGGTGACACAACAGGAGTTCGAACGGATCTTGGATGCGTTGTACAAAAACAACTACGTACTCGTCCGACCAACAGATTTAGCAAAAGAGGTGAACGGGAAGATCGTCGAGACACCCGTCCGTTTACCAAAAGGAAAGCAACCGCTCGTGTTGTCGCAGGACGACGTCAATTATTACGAATACATGGAAGGCGACGGATTTGCGAAGAATTTAAAAGTGAAGGATGGAAAAATCGTCAACACGATGGTCGGAAAACCCGATGGTGCTTATGATCTCGTACCAATCGTCGATGCGTTCGTCCAGTCTCATCCTGACTTTTCCTATAAAGGAGCAAAAGGGTTGCTCGGTATTACAGGTTATAATGGGGTGCTCGGGTATCGTTCCTCCTACAACCAATACGGACACAATAAACAGGTCGAAACGGCACGAAAACAAGCGAAACAGACCGCCGTCGCATTAAAAGAGGACGGCTGGCAGTTCGCGAGTCATACGTACGGACATATTTGGGTCGGGAAAGAATCAGTCACGACGATTCGCGCGGATCTTAAACGCTACAAACAGGACGTTGCTCCGCTGATCGGAAAAACGACGCAACTGATTTATCCATATGGCAGTGATGTCGGGGATTGGCATGAGTATTCGGGTGAGAAATATCGTTTGCTCATCGATAGCGGTTTCCGTTATTTCTTCAATGTCGATGCGAGTCAACATGCGTGGAAGCAAGTTGGACCCGACTACTTCCGCCAAGCTCGAATCAACGTTGATGGGATTCGTTTACGTCAAGCAGTTGCTGGAAATACGAGCATGCTCGATCCATTCTTTGATGCGAAAGAAGTCTTTGATCCAGCACGACCGGAACGGAAGTGAGTGATTGAAAACTAGTTAATTCATCGATTAAAGCAATTAAAAAGGTAGTGGCTGCGTTCCGTCCTGATCCGTAAAGTGATAGGTCTTCGCGAGATCGGCAACGAAGATGGCTTGTCCAGAATAACGGCTAACATCGTCATCCGCCATCAGCGCTGTAACGGCTCGTCCGATATAGGTCGTCGATTCAGTCGCGGCACTCGCGAATCCAGCATCGACGACCCGTTCCGTCCGCATGAAACCGGGGCAGAGCGCGATGACAGAAATGGTCGTCTGAGCTAACTCCTGCGCCATGACGTGTGTCATTCGATTAATCGTTTGCATCGCCAAATCATAATAAAGATTTCCAGCCACCTGATCTGGAGTGAATGACGTCACATTGATGACGAGCGCAGCTGGACTTTGTTGCAACAAGGGCATCGCAGCCCGAATCGTCCACAAATACGCTTTTGGTCCGGCAGACATCATCGCGTCCCAATGTTCCGGTGGTCGCTCCCAAAACCGTCGTCCAGTTCCGGACGGTAAGTGGCTTTCCGAACCACCGAACACACAATTGACGAGGAGATCGATTCAACCATGTTGGTGCTGAATCTGCTGAATCAGAAGATCAATGTCCGTTTGATTCGTATGGTCACAAACGACCGGTATGCCGAGTCCGCCGCGTGCCGTGACACCAGTAGCCGTCTCTTCGATCGTCTCTCTACGGTTGTCCGTTGTCTGTTCATTCGTACTCCGTCCCGTGACGTAGACGATCGTTCCAGCGTCACCCAAGGCATAAGCGATGCCACGTCCGGCACCACGCGAGGCGCCAGCGACGAGTGCAATCCGTTTTGACATGATGAAACTCCTTTCAGATACGAGAAGACGGATGGGCAGATGCGCATCCGTCTTCTTCTGTCTTTAAAAACCTTTAATCGTCATCCCACCATCGACATAAAGCGTTTGCCCGGTCACGTAACGGGCTGCAGCAGACGATAAGAAGACAGCTGGTCCAACCAGTTCTTCTAATTCACCGACCCGACCGAGCGGTGTCACGTCAACGATCTCTTGCAGGTATGTAGGATCTTTCAGTAATGGTTCCGTTAATGGTGTCTTAAAATACCACGGTCCGATCGCATTGACACGAATGTTTCGTGGTCCCCATTCAAGCGCCAGTACTTTTGTCATCTGAATCATTGCCGCTTTCGTCGTCGCATACACGACGCCGGTCCGTAAGGCGACGTGACCAGCAACCGAGGCGATATTCAGAATGCTTCCACCTGTCTCCTGCATCCGTTTACCAATTTCTTGAGCAAAGAAGAAAGCGGATTTCAGATTGGTCTGTTGGATCGTTTCCCACTCGTCTTCCGTCACATCGAGTGCCTTCGAACGAATGTTCATTCCGGCATTGTTGACGAGCCCATCAATCTGCAGTACTTGTTCGTAAGCACGAGCTACCGTCTCGACGACTTGTTTCCGGTCAGTGATGTCGCACGGGAATATGTAAGCCGTTCGACCGAGTCGTTCGATTTCTTGTGCCGTCTCCTTCAAATCGCGTTCCGTCCGGGCGACGAGAATGATGTCGGCACCGGCTTCTGCCATTCCGATGGCGAGTGCACGTCCGATGCCTCGACCAGCTCCTGTGATGAGAAATGTCTGATCGGTTAACGAAAAACTTGGAAGATACATGATGTCACGTCCTTTTATTGAGAGTCATCACTTACTCTAATGAAAAATTGACTGAAAAGAAAGAAAAATCACTCCAAGGTAGAGTGGGGATGGTAAAATATTGAAAAGGAGGGATGAGATGAAGCGTGGTTTAGTTGTGACATTATGTATAACACTCGTGAGCCTTGCTGCTATTCAACTAGTCGGTACAGAAGTCTATCGTTATTTCTTTTATGATCCGGCAACCTATCAAGCCCGATTTATGGTTGATGGAGGCGGGAAAGAAGAAGGAAAACCGACCAAGCAAAAAATGGACATCCAAAGCGGGGGATTTGCGGATAAGGATGCCTTAGGTGTTGCTACCTTTTACGGCGTCATCGGTCTTGTCATACTACTGATTGTCATCTTTAGTGTGCGTTATTTCTTGAAGCGTTTGCGAAAACGACGCAAACGAGAGAATGTAATCGACGATTTAATGCAGCCGCCGCCGGTGTTTTCCCCAAATCGTTCGACACGACAAACACTTGTTGGTGAAGAATCAGAGTCAGAGATTCGCCGTCTGTTACAAACGTTCGATCGGCAACTGACACGACAAAAACGCCGCCGCTCCGAAGAGACGGTCGGCGAATGGTTACAACGGATTGATGTCACGCTTGATCCATCGATCTACCATCTCGTCCGGTACGGTGACACACCGGATTCGGCGATTTCACAAGATCAAGTCGATGGGCTGAGGCATGAACTACAAGTGCACCTTCAGCGCGACTGACCAAGTAAATCAAGCAGAATCGCATGATGAGAGACGTCCCGTGAGACGAGTGACAATTCACGGACGACATCAAACCCGTCGACCGGTAACGTCTTGATTTCTGGGGATAGTCCGTCTTGGAAAATCTCCGGCAACAGGGCAATACCGAGCCCTGCACGGATGAAACCGAGGACGCTTGAACCGAATTCCATCTCGTTTTCTGCTTGGTAGACGGCACCTCGCTCGATGAACGCGTCCTTTAGGATGTTCGTTGAATCGCAATCGATCGGAAGCGACAAGAAAGAGGCGTCACGAATTTGCTCAAACGCCACAGACGTACAGCCTATAAATCGTTCGTCGTCTTGATGGACATAAAGTAAAAAGTTCTCCGTATACAAATGCGTTGTATGATACGGATGGACATGGTGACGATCGTCGAGTAAGACAGCATCGTATCGGCGTTCTTCAAGACCTTGCATCAAATCGATCGTCGTATGCGCCGTCTTTAATTTGAGATCCGGGGCCGTCGCTTGACGCGAGACGTGACGCGGGAGATACGTCATCGCGACGCTTGGCCATGATCCGAGCGTCAGGGTCGTCCGTTCGTCGATCGTACCGATCCGTCGTTTCATCTGATCGATCCGGTCAAGCAGTTCACGGCTCTCTTCAAAGACGATTTCGCCAGCTGTCGTCAACGTGACACCATGTGCCGAACGGTGTAACAGCGAGACGTCGAGTGCACTCTCAAGGCTTTTGATTTGTTTACTTAACGCCGGTTGCGTCATATGCAGTACTTCGCTTGCTTTCGTCAGGCTACCGGTCTCCGCGGTGACGAGGAATGCTTCCATCCATTCGGTCTTCATTGGTTCACGCTCTTTTCATACAGGTTGTCTAGAACGTACGTCATTTGAACGCATCTGACAATCATTTTGCACTTTTTATATTCTTGGTTTGGAATATTCTAAAATGGGAATATACAAAATAAAGAGGTGAACGGATATGAACGATCGGATACCAATACGATTCTCAGCACTCGGAGACGCGACACGGCTCCAACTTATTGAAGCGTTACGAAACGGTCCTCGCTCCGTCAATGAGTTGGCTGAACAACTACACTTACGCCAACCGCAAACCTCGAAGCATTTGAAGCTGTTGCTTGACGCGGAACTGATCACTGTCGAACGGCAGGCGAATCGTCGCCTGTATAGCCTTCGCCCAGAAGCGTTTCGAGAGCTCGTCATGTGGAGCAACTCGCTTGCGCAAATGGAAGCCCGTATGCATCGTCTAGACGCACATTTGAAGCAGATTCAGTCGAACGTGAAGGGAGACGGGACGAATGAAAAAGGAATTGAAGACCTCGATTGAGGGGAAGACTTTACGAATGGAATGGACGTGCGAGGCGCCACGAGATAGCGTCTTTGCTGCATTCACAGAAAAAGAGCAGCTTGAAACGTGGTGGGGTCCGGAAGGCTGGGAAACGACGATCAAGACGTTTGAGTTTCAACCGGGTGGCGTATGGCATTATTGCATGCGCTGTGTTGATCCGGCGCAAGGTGACTTTTATGGCATGGAGTCGTGGGGGAAAGCGATTTTCAGACACATCGATGCTCCGAACACGTATAGTCATGCCGATTATTTCTCGGACGCGTCAGGGGCGATCTCAGAACATTTACCAGGAAGCGAGAATGTCACGACATTCCTCGACCACGGGGAGACGACGTTGATCGTCTTCGAGTCGACCTATGAGACAGAAGCAGCCGTGCAAGAAGTGCTCGGTATGGGGATGAAGGAAGGCTTTACGTCGCAACTGCATCGCCTTGATCGCTTATTAACGAAACGTTGAGAAGGAGTCGGTAAGGATGCGGAAGCTCAGTCTTATAGTATGTATGCTTTGTTTAGCCGGTTGCGGAAAGTATACGATGGAAGAGGCGAAGGAGAACGGCGACATCATCGTCCAGAAGGATGTTACGAACAGCGACCGATTCGAGTCCTTTTTAAAGAAGTCAACGCAAGGCAAATCAGATCAGATTCGCATCACGGCATTTACGACTGAAGGAGACCCAGTATTGTATGACGTCAAGTATGACGGAAAGTCGTATCAATACACGTCTGATTCATCGCGTGATCAATTCGGTACAACAGACGATGATCGTAAAAACGAAGTCTGTAAGAGACTCGTCAAGACAAGCGAGAAGGAACAGTCGGTCTATACGTTACGCCAATGCGCTGAAGGGGCGGATCATGAGCTCTTACGATTGCTAAAACAATAATCAAAAAGGATCGTGTCCCGTCGAATCAATCAGCGGGCACGATCCTTTTTATTCGCTGTCGAGACGACGCAAGGCTTCGCGCCAACTGGAGAAGCGTTCAATCAACAACGTCAGTGAAGGTGCTTGATGCGCACGCGCCCACTTAGCATATTGTTGACTCGTCAGAAGTGGTCCATGTGTGGCTGCAGCTTGTTGAAGAGCGTCTAAGCAGTCTTGATCGGTGAAGAAGCCGTTCGAGGTGAGGTCGAAGTGCGCTAAGGCATTTTTCCACGTGCCGAAACGACGAATGATCGTATTTGCGCTTAGCATCTCTGGGTGTAAATCTCGTAATTCTGTGTAGGAGCGAATCGTCATGTTCGTTCCTTTTTGTGCGACATAAAAGGCGACGCTCTCTTCGATCGACCACCGTTTCGTTCGCTTAACCGCGGCGGGACGGTTTAACGTCATGCGTTCTTTCGTCGATAAATGGGAAGTCTTGACGATTCCAGCTCGTTCTAACAGGTGTGCCCACGAACCGAATCGGGCATTGATCTCTTCAAGAGAAGGATAAGGAAGTTGAGCTGCTAACTTTTGATAATGGGTAGCTTTCATAGGTGAATGGTGCATTTGATGAAGACCTTGAATCAAGCGGATGATCTTCTCATCCGTTGCTAAGGTGGAAGTGGAAGTCGGATGTTGACGCATGCAAGATATCTCCCTTTTGAATGGTTGTTTCAATTAAAGGCTAGTGTAGCATGGGCGATTGCGAGAACATACTAACAATATCGTAAGGTAAGAAAAATAGCGCATTTTCATCCGAGAAATACAGGAAAATAAGAGGTTGAACACGAATACAATATTATAGAAGAAAAGAGGGGGAACTGATCAATGACAGAAACACAGACGATTGATACGATGGAGGATATTTTAAAGATGCTTGATGCGCGATTGCGTGAACCAGAACCGTTTTGGGACAAGTTTTATGAAGATCGGACGAAACCGATCCCGTTTTTTAAAAACATTCCTGACGAGAACTTAGTTCGCTACGTCGAACAGGGCTGGATCTCGCCAGGTGACGCGTTAGATCTCGGAACAGGACAGGGGCGAAATGCGATCTATCTCGCAGCACACGGTTTCTCGATGACAGGACTGGATCTCTCATCAACCGCGTTAGAATGGGCAACGGAACAAGCACAACAGACTGGAGCGCACGTTGCGTTTCGAAAGCAAGATTTTCTAGAGACGACAGAACAGAATACATATGATTTCATTTACGATTCAGGCTGTTTTCACCATATGGCGCCACATCGACGTTTGACCTACGTGACGCGAATGAAGGAGATGTTGCGACCAGGAGGATATTTCGGATTAACGTGTTTTGTTGCGGGCGGTCCGCTTGGCGGGGCGACGTTGACAGACTGGGAAGTCTATCAAGAAAATAGTCTCCAAGGCGGACTCGGCTATACGAAAGAGCGATTACTCTCCATATTCGATGCATTCGACGTCATCGAACTAACGGAAATGAAACCCGTCGACAATCCAGAGGCATTATTTGGTCATGCTGGACTGTGGACTGGTCTGTTTCGATTAAAGAATTGATTCGTCCGGCATTCGAGACGCGAACCAGTCCACAAAGTAGTGGACATCTTCTAGCGAAACGATTTGGTCTGTATCGTATGCGGCGAACAGTGACAAAAAGCGCGGTTCGTCAGGGAAATAATGAAGCAGGATCGGGCGGAGTGTCTCGAGGTCATGCACGAAGCTTTGATCTTCCTCTAAGATGAGGTGATAGGCGCTCCGAACAATCCGTTTCACGATCGAATCCGAATCAAGCAAGGTGACTTGCCCTTTCTCTAGACGTGATAGATCAGACCTCAACTGCTCGGATAGCCCACTGTTTAATGCGAAGCCAAGAGCGCGTGTCGGACGAAGGGACGGAAATCGACTTTGGAGATTTTCGCCTGCCAGAAACAAGTTGACGGATTTCAACCAGACGCCCCAACGAAGTGCTTCGTCATCCCGTATGACGTCGCCAAGCAGACCGATGTCATAATCGATTTTGGTGACGAATGGATAGTCCTTCAACCAGTCTTCTGTCCGTTCATCTAACTGCATGTGTTCTTCTTCCGTCAACGGCTCTGTCAAAATCAGTGTAAAATCGAGGTCGGATTCAAAGGAACGCGCCGTTCCTTTGGCGACGCTGCCATACAAGTACACGCCATGAAACGCGGATAAGGTTTGTACATAGGCGACGACGTCCTGAATCACGGCACGATAACGGACAGGAATCGCTTCAGCGGAAGTTGGATTGTGGATGTAGCCATTTTTCGTGCCCAATGTCGTTGGATACTTCATCTGTCTTCCTCCTCCTCATCCTTCAGGGATGGATTGATAGCGATACCACTTCTTGTTTCGCTGCACATATAAAAACATCGTATCATCTTTTTCTTGATAGATGACCGTACCGCTCTTAAGACGAGTTGCCATGCCGTCCTTGAGCGTCTTTTCGGATGCTATTTTTTGGACACGTGGACCAGGAGTCAAAGAAAGACTCGAGACGGTTACTACCTGATCTAGTCGGTACACGCGATCGTTCAAGCGGATGACGTCTTGATCTTGTTCAATGGCTTCCGCCGCGATGAGGTCCGTCGTTGTCATCGTCGTCTCCGCTAAGCATCCACTGAGAAAAAGAATGACCAATACGATAGTAGCTAACACTTTTTTCATGAAAATACCTCTTTCTCTGGTTATATATCGTAATTTACGATATATTCGGATTATACGATATAAGGGGGAGCATTATGATTTCAGCTGATTTTGCAAAAATTTATTATCAATTACATCCACGGTTCGAAGAAAACCTGTCTCACCAAAGTGTGCGTATTTTGCAATACATCCAATTTGCGATGAATCCGACGATCAAGCAGATTGCCGAGGCATTTCGCCTCTCACATAATACGACGTCTGAGCACGTCAAAAAGTTGGAGGGATTAGGCTATATCGAAAAAAAACGGAATCCAGAAGACCAGCGCCAAGTGACAATTGGTTTGACAGACTTGGGGGATACAATCGTTCGTCGTCATACGGAACTCGATCCTGAACGGTTAAATCAAGTCCTTGCTACGATGTCAAAAACAGACCAACAGGCGATTGAACAGGCGTTTCGATTGTTGCGGGAGGCGGCAGATGACTACTTTTCTCGTTAAAGTGCTGTCGAGCGCACTGGTCATCGGTCTCGTCACGGAAGTCGCTCGGCGTTCACCGTCACTGGGTGGTGTGTTGTCTGCATTGCCCGTCGTCAGTCTGATCAGTTTTGCCTGGCTCGTTAAACAGGGAAGTGAACGGGCAGAACTGAGTACATTCTTAAAGAGTGTGTTACTCGGATTACCAGCGACGTTCTTATTGCTTGCCGTCTTATATGGATTGATCCGCTTAGGTATTCCTGTTTTTTACAGTGTACTCGGTGCAACAAGTCTTTTTATCGTTTGTTGGTATATCCAACGTTACCTACAACAGTGGTGGCAAACCTAAAAAAGGAGACAAAGTAATGATAACCCTTCAAACAAAGCGATTGACGATTCATCCGTGTACAGCGAATGACGTGACACATTTACAACAACAGCACTACGATAACGGACCGGAAGTTCAGCAGCATTTGATGTCAATAGCGTCAGATTCCTCGCTATTATACTGGTGCAGCTGGTTCGTCATGACAAAGGATGGTTAAGTAATCGGGGATATCGGATTCAAGGGGAAGCCGGACATACGACAAGCGGTCGAAATCGGTTATGGTCTGTTACCAGCGTATCTCAATCAAGGGTTTGCGACGGAAGCAGTTCAAGCATTGATTGAATGGGCGTTTGAACAAACGGAAGTGACAGGGGTACTTGCGAAGACGGAGTCGACGAATCAAGCATCAATCCGAGTACTCGAAAAAGCGGGATTGATGCAGGTCGGGAGCGACAATCAATATATCATGTGGGAGCGTATGAAGAGGGTGTAAAGGAAACTTGACAGGTGGTATGTTATTTACATATAGTGGGACTACGAGGTGAAATCATGAAAAATAAGGTCAAGGAGATGCGCGAAGAACGAGGTTGGTCACAAGGCGAACTGGCAAAACGATTGAACGTGTCGCGTCAGACGGTCATTTCCATCGAAAAAGAACGGTATAATCCGTCACTCGACCTCGCGTTTTCACTAGCTGATCTGTTTGAACGGCGAATCGAAGACATCTTTACACCGAATCGAACGAACGAGGAGGGAATAGAATGAAGCGAGTCAATATGTTACTAGACATCATTTTAATTGGAGTAGGTCTGTACTTAACGATGACAGATCCGGCGGCTAAAACTCTCGGGATCATCCTCGTTTTAGCTGGCGTCACGTCACGTATCACAGGAACGGTATTCTCGCCAACGGAACCGTATGATGAGCGCCAAGGAATTGTTAAAATTCGTAGTGGACATATCGCTTATCTCGTAAGCATCGGATATCTTTTCTTGATCTTGATTCTCGTCAATCTGTCGATCATAAAAGACATTCAATTTGCTCTGTTGCTAGTATTAGGAGGGCAAATCCTGTTCTTTCCAATCGTATTAATATTTGTCAATCGACGGATTTGATGAATACAAAAAAAGGGATGTGTTTGACACATCCCTTTACTCCATACGTCATCATGAATTCTGACGAATGGTTTCATTCAATTTATGACGGTACGATGTTTGCCAAGACTGCTCGTCCTTCACTAACTCATCACAAAACGCAGCAACATCCTCTCCAGTGAAATCTGTCACTGGTTTTTGCTCGAAGGCGGCTTGTTCCATCAACTCGAGGACGACGGTCAGTACACGATGACTACTTTGCCAGCTCGTTAGTCCACCCGTGACATTTAAATAGCGTTGAATCGCTTGATAAGCCTCATAGTAGCGAGGAGGAAGAGATTTAGCCCGCTTCTCCATCGCCCGCCATTCTCGTTTAGCTTCCATACTACCGGTGATCCGCTCGAATATTCTCATCATCTCGTACTCCCTTCTTGTTTTAACTGCTGCAGTTCTTGCATTTTGTCAGATACGAACGCCCATTTTTCCCAAAAGATACGTAAACGATCGTGTCCTGCTTCGTTTAGCGTATAAAATTTTCGAGGAGGTCCCATTGTTGATGCTTTTTTTTCGATATGAACGAGCTGCTGCTTTTCTAAGCGCATCGTGATTGTATAGACTGTACCTTCCACGACATCTGAGAATCCGAGTTGACGTAACTGTTGAGTGATTTCATAACCATAAGTTTCACCGCGGCTGATGATCTCAAGTACACATCCTTCAAGTATACCTTTGAGCAATTCTGTGATATTTTCCAAATTATTCACCTCGATACTTAATAAATCAGCTACTTAGTATTAATGACTACCACTATATAGTAACACAAAGTACTGGTTTGGACAATATAAAAACCGCCTTATTATGGGCGGTTGAATCGAAATTAAGAGATTGCAAACGTATCCCGTAATTCGATGATTGTTCCTTCGGGTGCTTTTAATTTGCTAAGATGACCATCGACGACGAAGTAGATGTTTCCGCCGTGTTTCGGTAGGAAAGGCATCCCGAGTCGTTCGAGGCGTGCTACTTCTTCTTGCAAGTCGTCAACGTAAAGTGCGAAATGGACGGGACCAGCTGCTTGTTTCGTATAATCAGTGAACGGCTGACCCGATTTGGGTGTTTGCAATTCGATATAGAAGTCACCGAGACGTAACCAGCTGTTAAAGGCGCGGTCGTGAAAACCAGGTGACTCTTGAACGAGGGAGAATCCAAGTTGTTCATAAAAATGTTTAGACGCAGCATAGTCCGTCGTCTGAATGCAGATGTGATGAATTTGTTTCATACTAAAACCTTCCTTCGTGTTCAATGAAATCATGCAAAACTAGTGTAGCATTTCATGGATCGGTTGGAACGAACGAAATGGAGAATAGGATGCAACAAACGATGAATTTGATTTGTGAACGTTTTACAATAGGACAAATGATTAGCGAACCTGTACGATTGACTGGCGGACTCATGCATGAGACATGGCGATTACAGACGACGACTGGATCTTACGTCTTAAAACGATTGAATCCGGACATCATGCAACGCCCTGAAGCACGAAATAATTTTAAGATGTCAGAAGATGTCGCCGTGCAAGCGTCATTTCACTTAGCAGCATTACCGGCACGTCGCATCAAAGACCAAGCGGTACAAACGATTGACGGCTCGGATTACCTTTTGTTTGACTGGATCGATGGCAAGACGTTATCAACCGACCAGCTTCGATCGGCACATGCACGACAAATCGGAGTTCAATTAGGACGGTTGCATGGACTTACGGTAGCGACAACTGGTTTTTTAAAGCCGGATACCTCGAGTACTTCAATCGATTGGGACGGTCATTTAGAAGAAGGAAAACGGCAGCAAGCAAAGTGGCTGCAGCTATTCATGGAAGAGCAGGAACAGCTGCAACGAATAGAAAGATTAGCACAGGGAGCGCAAAAACAACTGCCAGTAGACTGGATCGTCAGTCATCGTGATCTCGATCCAAAGAACATCCTCTGGACACCAACGGGTCCAGTCCTGATTGACTGGGAGTCTGCGGGTCTGATCCATCGAGCCGTCGACGTGTTCGAGACAGCCTGTTATTGGTCGAAGCAGGAAAACAATACGTTTGACAGCGTTCGATTTAACGCATTTCTTGACGGTTACGCGACAAAACAACGTTTGCCTGATGTCGACTGGACGCACGTCATCGATAGCAGTGTTCAAGGAAAGCTAGACTGGCTGAATTTTAATCTCAATCGCTCACTTGGGAAAAGTGGAATCCTTGAGGCAGAACGAGTACTTGGAACAGAACAAATCCTTTTAACGATGAAAGAATTACGAGCGCACGACCGGAATCGCTGGATCAAGTGGATGTCGGTAAGATAAGCATAAAAAGAGGCACCGAATCACTCGATTCGATGCCTCTTCGTTATTAAAACGATTTGACCAACTGTTCAATAGTTGATTCAGGAGTACGAATCGGAACATATCCGAGTCGTTTGATTCGTTCGTTTGAGAAAGTAGCGCATTCCGCCGAACGATTCGGTGTTTGGTACGGCTTGTCACTTGCTGTGATCAACTTCATCCGAAAATCCGTCTCAGGTAGATTCGCATCAATCGCATTAAAGGTGTCCCCATTATGCGCATTTTTTGCGGCGATGACGATCATCTCGACTAGATTATCGGTATGGACCCACGGGACGACATCGTCCGGATGCACCCAGGTAATCACTTCCGCCTCCTTCATCCGCTCGACTTGACGATCCCCCCAGTAGGACTGCTTCTCGGCACAAATTGATCCTGGGCGTAAGATGATTAAATCGGAATTGGGTGTGTTTTCCTGTAACAGGCGTTCGGATTCCTGTTTTGTATGAATGTAGACGTGTTCGGACGGTAGGAGTGGTGACGTTTCCGTAAAATGTCCACTCACGACTTCGCCGTACACGGAAGTCGTCGAGATGTGAACGATGCGCTTGACACGAGCTTTTGTCGCAGCATCCGCGAGATGTTGTACACCTGTGACATTTGCTTCCTGTGCTAAATCGGGATCATCTCCGAGATAGGCAGCACAGTGAATCAACAGATCGACGCCTTGAAGTGCTGTTAGAAGCGAATCCGGATCACCGAGCTCACCGATGACTGCGTGGACATCTTTGAAAGCGTATTGATCCGCTTGTTCCTGAGAGCGATACAAACCGCGCACTTCACGCGCTTCTTCAAGAAAACGTCGCGCAACACGAGAGCCAAGCGTTCCGGTCATTCCTGTAACTAAAATCGTACTCTCTTTCAGATTCATGGATGCTTACCCCTTTGACTCTGTCTTTTCTGCGAAACACTGCTCACAAATGAAACGTCCTTCGCTTTTTAGGTATGCTTTGACTTCCGTCATCCCGCGATGTTTCGGATAGCGCATCTGGATGTAGACTTTTTCGTTTCCTTCAATCGTTTTGCCGCAATGCATACATGTCGGTTCTTTGCCGAACATCCTAACGCCCCCTATAAATTCATATCTTCTATCTTATCGTAAAGGAAAAACCAGGGTGTTGGAAGAATAAAGTAAAAAAGGAATCTAAAGGAGGGTTTCCATGATCTTCATTGCGATCTTTCTCGCCGTTGGTGGAGTCGTCTGGTTCATTTCAGCGCGGAGTCAATCGAAACATCGCTCGCTCGACGATCAGGAATATACACTGAACCAGCATGATGTCCATCAACAACAAAATCATCGTGATTTTTGAAGGCATGTAAAGGAGCATCCAGTCCATTGACTGAATGCTCCTTTTTAGCGATTGCGTACATGGAGAAAATATTTTGCGTTGCTCCAGATCAAGGCGATAATCAATAAGCTGATTGCAAAGATCTGAGACTGACCGGTCTCATACGAATACACGACCAATACGACGATAATCCCCATCAATAGGAGTTGCAAAGAAGACTGTGAACGGATGAGTCCCTCTAACATGACGTGACGTTCGCCGTCATCTGAAGCAGCGAACAGCTTTTTGATATAGTTTGTTTCCGAGTACTTCGGGAACTGACGGTCCGGATATATATGATGCATGAGATTAAGATAAAAAACAGAGGCAAGACTACTGATGATAAAAAAGAGTCCGATCAGTATCAAATGAAGTCCGAACTGGTTTTCAATGATGCTAAATGATGCGAGCCCGATGCTGAGAAGAGTAGAAACCTGAACCATCATCATGCCATCTGCATAGTATCGATTCAATTGATCATCGATTGCGTCCTCTTCGTCGGAAGAAACAGAGTGTTGAGTTAATTGGCGAATTTGCAAATAGCGTACGATGTAACTGAGAGTCAAGATCGTCAAGATAACGAAAAGACCAATGAATATGTAATCAAGATAGAGCGATCGTTCAAACTGTGACAAATGGGTATTTTTTAGGACAAACATGACGAAATAACTGCTGATGCCACCGAGTAATGCTGCGATGATGACCTTGACTGCTTCCTTGTTCATGTTAATTCCTCCTCATCGAAATAAAAGATATCTTCTAGCGGCGTATCAAACACACGAGAAATTTTGACAGCAATCAATAGCGACGGCATGAATTCTTCGCGTTCGATTAAGCTGATCGTCTGGCGCGAAATGTTCGCACGCCGTGCTAGTTCAGACTGATTCCACCCGTGACGGGCACGTAATTCTTTTAACCTGGATTTCATATGGGGATTCACCTCCTATATAATGTAACTTATCATTGTCTTTATGACAACGATAATAGTCAAATAAGACAATATAATAGTCATTTATTCGTAAAATAATCATATCGTTGGCATAAACTGTATACTGGAATAAGTTGAAAGGAGATGTGAAATCCGTCGATGAAATCTCAGTCATCTGTAAATAACGTTATTTATCATGATGAGAATGTTACGCACCAGATTGCTTCGATTCTCCAAATGGAAGAGACATTGCTCAAACAAAAAATCGCGTATCTCCAGGACGTCACAGACCCCGGTACCACTTCTGAATACGAACAAGGGCGTCAGCAGCTATCGGATAAGCTCGATACGTTGAGACGTTCCGTAAAAATGGATCTCGTCTCGCGTGATGACATCACACTTCGAACGAGAGCACGTTTTGAACAATCACTCAGAGCAACAAGTGTGACAGAAGAGGAAGCTTGTCTTATTCAAGACTATCTCCGAATTGAGGCGACGATGCTGACAAAATCGGGAGAGGCGGTTTCCGATCTGCATGCTGCTTTATTTGACGCGGATGAATCCACTCGAAAACAAGCGCTCTTATCGATTGAGGAAGCATTCCGCATGAAAGAATCCGTCATTCAACCGTTGTTTTCACGACTCGTTGAGTTACGACAAGCGCGTGCCACTGCAAGTGGTAAGATCGGATTCGAAGAACTAGCTTTTGCAGAACTCGGACGCGTCGATTATACGAGTCAAGATGTCAATCACTACGCCGCCATCATTCAATCCGAATTTCTACCGGTCAAACGGCAATTTCAGCGCGAACAACAAACGTTTCTCGGCAAACATGCGCTCCATCCGTGGGACGTCCGGCAATCGGCCTATACACAGATTGATCATCACGTGACCGATTCCGATACTTCATTCTTAGATCAGACTCAAGCCATCCTCAAGAGCGTTCACCCCTATTTTGCTGAAGTATTAAAAGACATGCGACAGATAAATCATCTCGATATCGATGCCCGGTCGAACAAAGCAGGCGGAGGGTTTTGTGAGTATTTACCGGTCGAACAACAATCGTTCTTATTCATGAATCGCATCCATACCTTCGATGATCTCGTCATCTTTATGCATGAGATCGGCCATGCCGTCCATCATGATGCGATGAAAGAAACGTACGACGGACTACAACCGATTCCGCTCGAAGTAGGGGAGTTCGCTGCCATGTCGCTCGAGTTGTTGACGATGAACGAATGGCATCAGGTGATTTCGGATAAAAAAGACGTTGCCCGGGCGAAACTGGAACAGATTCGTTCCATTGTCGAGTTCTTACCCGAGACGATCATCGTCGATCGTTTTCAATCATGGCTCTATGCTTACCCCGATCATGATCCGACAGAACGACATGCCTATTATGCCGATCTCCGAGAATCATACGATACGGACGTCATTGATTGGTCGGAAACACCCGATTGGAAAGGTCACGCATGGATGAGTGTCATCCATCTCTTTGAGACACCTTTTTATTACATCGAGTACGCGATTGCTCAAATCGCCGCTCTCCAGGTTTATCACCGTTTCACGAAAGACCCTGACCAAACGCTGAAAGATTTCATCGCAGCTTTAGCGCTTAGTCAAACCCATTCGATCCAAACCGTCTATGCGAGAGCGGGCGTATCCTTCTTACCAAGTGATGCGGAAATGAAAGAGTTGATGGCGTTCCTACAGGGTCAAATTGAAATTTGGACAAATGAGCTAGAAAAGACATAATAAAAACAACACGCTTTGATCAGAAATAGCAGATGTACAAAACGATAGGAGGACGAACATGAATATCCGTAAAAACATCGTCTATGCGACATTATTTAATGAAACCGGCGATCAATTATTGATGGTCGAGAATCGTGGCGATCACGGTGACTACTATACATTGCCCGGTGGGACAGTCGAGCGCGACGAAACGCTACATACGGCAATCACGCGTGAAGTTCTGGAAGAGACAGGATTTACAATCATACCAAGTGACATCGTCCATCTTGCAGAAGCATTCTTCCCGCAAGCGGGGGAACATTGTCTCTTTTTCTTCTTCGCGGGAGAAATCACTTCCGGTCAATTAAAGACGAATGTTCCAGAAGAAATTTCCGGACTCGTCTGGATGGATCGTGAAGAAGCGTTCAAACACCTCAATTTACCGGAAGCATCAAAAGAATCGCTCTTTGCTGGTCGAACGGTACCTTATGATTTTGCCGGAGAGATCATCCACTCGTAAGGAAGTGTCGCTTGACGTACTAACGTGACGGATTTTCGGGTACAACACTACAGGAGCATTACCCGAAACTTGTAGAAAGTCAGGTGAACACACGGTATGTCGATTCTTACGTTTCACGAAGTCAGCTATCAACACATCTTACACGAAATAACAGGTGAGTTCCGCGAAGGCGTCATTACGACGCTCGTCGGACCGAGTGGTGCCGGGAAATCGACGACATTGAAACACATCAATGGATTAATTTCTCCCGATCGCGGCGAAATTCGTTTTCGAGGCGAACCACTTGAGCAGATGAATCTGCTCGATGTCCGCAAAAGGATCGGAATGGCGTTCCAAAGTGCGCCGATGATTCCAGGTACCGTCTACGATAATATCAATTTACCGAAATCGATCTTCGGTGAATCGTTACCGCGCGAAGAGGCGGAATGCTTGCTACAACAAGTTGACCTATCCGTCGAACTTGAGCGACCGGTCAAAGATTTGTCGGGTGGTGAACGAAGCCGACTTGGAATCGCGCGGACACTTGTCAATCGACCGGACGTCCTGTTGCTTGACGAAATTACGGCAAGTCTCGATTACCGGATGGTACAGGAGATTGAGAAGCTGATTCTTGATTTACAGCAGAAGTTACAGACGACGATCATTTGGATTACGCATGACTTAGAGCAAGCCAAGCGGGTCAGCGACGACGTCTGGTTTTTAAAGGAAGGACGATTGATCGAGTCTGGTGCATTCAAGGAACTCGTTTCAAGTGGTCAAGCAGAGACACAAGCGTTCTTGAAGGGGGAATCGGTATGAGTTACCTCCAACTGGCAACTTCGCTCATCTTTATTTTGATCCCCCTCGTCTTAGCGCGGACGTTACGGCTTGGTCTAGAGAAGGACATCCTCATCGCAACCGTTCGATCAATCGTTCAACTCTTGATCATCGGTTATATTCTGACGTTCGTCTTTGAAAGCGGCAGTCCAATTTTCATGTTACTCATGATTTTGTTGATGATCGGTGCAGCGACACTGAACGTCATCCGTAAAGGGGACGGGATTCCCGGGATCCAGTGGATCATCTTGTTGACATTAATTGCGGTCGAAGCATTGACGATGGGGATTTTGCTCGGGTTACGAATCATTCCGTTCGAAGCCCAGCAAGTCATTCCAATCAGCGGGATGGTCATCGGAAACTGTATGATCTTGTCTTTATTGTTTCTCAATAAGTTCAAGGACGAGGTCGAACGAAGCGACGAGGTCATCGAACTGATTCTTTCACTCGGTGGAGATGCGAAGACAGCGATTGATACGAGCTTAAAAGGCGCAATCCGGACAAGTATGATTCCAACAATCGAAGCGCAAAAAACGATGGGGCTCGTCCAACTGCCAGGGATGATGAGTGGGTTGATCATCGGTGGCGCCGATCCAATGGAAGCGGTCCTTTATCAACTATTGATTCTATTCCTGATCTTGACGACGGCGGCGATGGCATCGGTCCTCGTTGGTTTTCTATCCTACCGTCGACTATTCAATGAAAAAGCACAATTCATCGGTTTGACCTATAAGAAAAAAGACACGTAAGGAGCACATTATGCAGACTTATCCGATTACAGAAGCCGACCTGCAACTGGTCGAACGAGCAACTGAAACGATTCAAAGCCGTTACGCCGACGATAAACATCACGTCGCAGCTGCGTTGCGGACAAAAGATGGCGCGACGAAAACGGGTGTTCATGTCGAAGCCTATATCGGACGGGTGACGGTGTGCGCGGAAGCCATCACGATCGGTTCCGCCATCACGGATGGATTGACGGATTTTGAGACGATCGTCGCCGTCCGACATCCCTATTCGGATGAGGCGGACCGAACGATTCGTGTCGTCAGTCCGTGCGGCATGTGTCGCGAATTGATTTCCGACTATGCACCGGACGCGTTTGTCCTCTTGAATCTTGACGAAGAATTGACGAAAGTCCGGATTGCGGATTTGATTCCTTTGAAATATGTTCGACAATAACCAGTAACTCCTCGTCGTTTGGATGAGGAGTTTTTTGCATTTACTTCTAAATAATCCTTATTATGGTTATGATAAAGACGGAATAACTAAGGAGGGATGCGTGTGTCAGCTTTATTAGAAGTCGAACGGTTATCAAAAACTTACATACGTGGAACGGAGACGATCCATGCATTGAAGCAAGTCAGCTTTACGTTAGAGGAAGGAGGGTTCATCGCCATCATGGGCACGAGTGGCTCCGGGAAAAGTACACTGTTGAATATCCTGGGAGCGCTTGACGCACCAACCGGCGGAACGTTGACCTTAAAGGAAAAACGGCAACGCGACATCTTCACTGAACCTGCTGCGACGTTATACCGACAACAGCAAATCGGGTTCATCTTTCAATCGTTTCATCTGCTCGATGATTTGACAGTTCAGGAGAACATCGCTTTACCATTGATGCTGAAGGGGATGGATGATAAAACGATCAATCAAGAGGTGGACACTTGGCTCAAGCGAGTCGGACTGACGAAGTGGAACAATCATCGACCGCAAGAGCTGTCGGGTGGACAACAACAACGTGTCGCCATCGCACGTGCCTTGATCAGTCGACCACCGATCATCTTAGCGGATGAGCCGACGGGGAACCTCGATTTCAAGACATCTGCTGAAATCATGCAGTTACTTCAAGAACTCAATCGCGAACAATTAACGAGCATCCTGCTCGTGACTCATGATGCGACCGTAGCTGCTCATGCGAAACGTGTGCTGTATTTCCATGACGGACAGATCGTTGCCGATCAGCTGTCAACCGGAGACGTGGCGCCGATCTTAGAGACATACGAGCAATTCGTGGGGGCTGTATGAAACGACAACATCTCTTCCGTCTTTCCCACCGACTGTACCGTAAAAGTCCGATGATTTTAGTGACCTCAATCGGAAGCGTCATGATTTCGATTGGTCTTGTCTTGACGATGGTCATTTTTTTATTACATAATCAAGCCGCTATCGAGACAGATCGTGTACAAAGATATGGTCAAGTCGATCTGACGGTCAAATATACACCTGAAGACGAGCGGACGGATCAGTCCGTGTTTGAGCAACTTAAAAAGGATCACGATGTCTTGGGCGCAGAGTCGATCATACAGACGACAGCGCGCGTAGCTGGTCAAACGATGGCCGACGTGGAGACGATAGGAGTTCATTCGGATGCCCTGACGAAAAGTCGGTATCATTTCACGAACGATTTGAAACAGGGAGAAGCGATCGTGTCAGCTAGACTCGCGACGTCGCTTGATCGTAGTGTCGGGCAAACGCTTCGCGTCGGAGAAGCGACGTATCGAATCCGTGAGATTTTACCAAGTGCGACAACATCTGAAGCTACGCAAGATCAAGTCTTTCTTTCGTATGCTGATCTGAAGAAGTATCATCCGATCGAAACGAAAGCCGTCTTGCTCAATCTAAAAAAAGAGGCGGATCTCGTCCACTATGCCGATACACTCGTCAAAGCGAATCCGAAGCTCCGGATTGAACTTTCGGAAGGGCAAACGCTCTCACCGGCGCTGAACGGTTACATCGGAATCTTGTCAGTACTGATCCTTGTCGTGTCCGGCTTCATCTTGATGGCGAATTTCGACTTGTATTTACGTAAACATGCTGTCCAATTTGCCATCATGCGGACGCTTGGGGCGACGACACGGCAACTGTTTCAGCTGTTCTTCGTTCAATCTGGATTGATTGTCTTAGCGGGCATGGTGCTTACGATTCTAGGCAGTATTTGCTTCCCGTTACTCGGTCAACTCGTATGGCCGACAGAGGGTAAAATGATTGTCTCCCTCATGATCGAACAGGGAGCGTTCTTGGTGCTCGTAACGTTCGGTAGTGCTTTGTTGATTCTGCTGTTGCTCGCGAGTACGGCTTACCGAAAACGGGATGTGTTACCACTCCACGTCTTGCGAGAAAATCTGAAAACGGCGTCACGACCGACCCGGCGAAAACGTCTCGTCCTGTTCAGTAGTGGATTGACCGTCAGTTTGGTGTTGTTCGCTGAAGTGATTGCCAGTACGGAGGGGGCACGGGCAATCGCCTGGCTCGGTGCAACCGTCGCCTTTTTACTGACGATGTATCTTGCGACGCCACTCCTCTTGAAGGGAGTGCTGCATCGAGCGGAACCGATCGTTCGTCGGTTAGCGGGACCGACAAGTTTCGTCGCCTTCCGGGGCGTGTTACCGCAACTTCGGAAAAATGCCTGGTTGATGCTGATTGTTCAAGTCTTGATGATCATCGTCGTCATCGGCTCGACGTTCCTTGAGACGGTGCAACAAAACGAACGGAAGTACATCATCAGCCAATATCCGACGGAGGTCGTCCTAAAGAGTCGTTTAGATGAAGGATCGCAAGGAGACCCGCTACAATTGATTCGGCAAATTGAAACGGACCTACCTGGCGCAAAAGCGACCTTCCTGTCGTCTCGAAATTCACTCGAATATCAATCGTCTCAAGAAGATGTCTCGATCGAATACGAAGTAACGGACTATCGTCGTCTTGACGTTTTAAAGGGAGAACAGACGAGTGACACAGAAGGAATCATCGTCTCACGTACCTTCGCTAAAAAACATAGTCTCGAAAAAGGTGATACGTTGCCGCTCGGGCGATGGGACGGGGAACAAGAACGAAGCGTTTCGGTCGGTCAATTCCGAATCGTTGGAATTGAAAAGAAGATAGCACCAGACGTCCTCGTGGATTGGCGGAACGAGCAACTGCGGCAACCAAACGATCACATCTTGAATGTCTTTATCGACGTTCCGTCCGAGTTAAAAAAGACTCAAGTGACCACAACATTATTAGAGATCACAGAAAGTTATCCGACATTGCAAGTGAATCGACTATCTGACGCGCTTCGCGATGCAAAGCAACAAACGACGGAACGCTGGTTCGTCTTCTTGATTGCGCTTGTCGTCATGAGTGGATCCGTCTGGTTCGGACTTGCGAACGCCTTACTCAGTTTCGTGAGTGGAAAACGAGGCGAGTATGCCTTGCTACGAACGATTGCGTTGACACGGAACAAGCTCCGGCAGCTGACACTCATTCAAATGCTCTTATTCGTTGGGAGTGGCATCACCTTTGGGCTGATTAGTGGTCTTGGTGCGACTTTCTTCGTGACACGGATCGATGATAGGGGGGCATTTTACTTTAACGTACCGACGATTGCCGGAACCATTGCCGGTTTGATAGTGCTTGTCCTAAGCATTGCTTGGTTCGTCACCCGACGAAAGCAGGAAAACCTCGTTCACGAATTGAAACAGTAAGTAAGGGCACGAGAACCGGGGGGATCGAAATGCGAAAAACGATCGGGGCGATTCTATTACTCATAGTAATTAGCGGTGTCGGCTGGTGGATGATCGCAGATGAACGGGATGCGACCTATGAACAGATTGTTGAAGTGCAAGTCGTAAGACACGTGACGAAGCAGTTCGGACGTGATGATATCGCGTCAGTCAAACCGTACTTCGTAGCGTCCGAATCATCGAAATCACGACGTCATCAGATTGCCGTTCAGCTGAAGTCGGCACCAACGGGAGAATACCGGATGTATCGTGTACTTCAAAATAAAGTCGAGTACATCGGTCGATCACGGACGGTTCGATCAGATTAAAAAGATACGTCACATCAGTTGGGGGATTTAGATGAAAACGAAAGCCGAGCGCATCGCGTTCATTCAAGAAGAAAAGCGTCAACTCGTCAAACCACGTTTATACAGCTCGTTGCTGTACGGCGTCAGTATCTTATTAGTCGTCGCCAATCGCGACGTGTACTGGCCATTGTTCTTTTTACTTGTAGCATTGGTCTGGATTGCGCGGATTCACTCGCAAGAAGTCGAACGTGATATGGCATTAACGGTAAAACCACAGATGAAAAAAATCATTCAATGGCAGTATGTGACTGATTTTTTGTTCGTGATCTTAATGGGATTATTTTTCCCACTGATCATCGTATTCGACTTGCCATTCTTCCTCAGTTTTGCCGTCTATGTCGTCCTTGCGATTGTTTTGCTCGTATCCGATATGTTGCTTGAACGAAACGGAAAACGTCTTGATGCTGAGCATCCGACGAAGAAGGAGTTAAGGACGTATCCGAAGTCGTGGAAAAAGATCTAATTCGTGGAGCCGGTCGATGAACCGGCTCCTTTTTGAGCATTCCGGTCGCTTCAGCGTGTTCGACTGCCGTATGATGAAGGGGCACATGAAGAAGGAGGTCCTCGTATGCTTGCAATCATTATTGGATTTATCATCGGTCTGCTCGTACCGGTTCAAACGAGTGTCAATACACGGCTACGGGGCGTCGTGGGATCGCCGTTCCTCGCTTCGCTAATTTCCTTTTCGATCGGCTCACTCTTCTTACTGATTCTGGTGTTGGTCGTCGATGGGAATCTCACAGGTCTTACAGCTACTGCCGATGAACCGCTCTGGATTTGGGGTGGGGGACTGCTTGGCGTCATCTATTTGACTGGGAACATCTTGCTGTTTCCGCGACTCGGTGGTGTCCAAACGGTCATCATGCCGATTTTCGGTCAAGTCATCATGGGACTGTTGATCGATCATTTTGGATTGTTTGAAGCGAACGTCACGACACTTTCACTGACACGGGTCATCGGTGCAGTGCTTGTGTTACTCGGTGTCGTCGGGACGGTCGCGCTCGGTGACTATTTCGCACGACGGCGGAAGCAACAGGTGGCATCATCAGAAAACTCGGTGCTTGTCTGGCGTCTGCTCGGGATTCTGACCGGTATGATGAGTGCTGCCCAGACGGCGATCAATGGTCATCTCGGAAGTGTTCTCGGGTCAGCCGTCAAAGGCGCCTTGATTTCATTCGTCATCGGTACGATCACCTTGTTATTGCTGAATCTGATCCTCCGAACTAAGTGGCACATCGATCGGTCGCAACCCTTACCTGCTTGGATTTGGATCGGGGGATTGATTGGTGCATTGTTCGTTGCCGGTAATGCCTTCATCGTTCCGCTCGTTGGTACAGGACTCGCTGTCGTCATTGTCACGATCGGTCTTCTGACCGGCAGCCTATTGATTGACCGTTTCGGCTGGTTCGGTGCAAAGAAACAACCGGTCACAGGTGTGCAGATCGTCAGTCTACTTGTCATGCTTAGCGGTATTGTGTTGATACGCATTTAAAAACAGCTCGTTCGAACGTATGGTGGCATACGTTGAGAACGAGCTGTCTTCGGTCATTTCTTTAAATCAATTTTAACGGTAATCGTCTTTGCGAAAATATCCCCTGAGACGAACATGACGAATTCTGTCTCATCTGCAGGTACTTGATAGACAAGGTTCACATGTGACCGACCCGGTGCAACATACTTCATACCCTGTTTCCATGTTTTTTCGTTTTTGTTTTCATAATCAATCGGTTCATAGACACCACTGACTCCCGTCACTTGGAAACGATTCGGGAAATAGTAACTTTCTTCCCCAGCATCTCGATAGTAGAGATCTTGATAAAACGTCGGAACCGTGATGTACTGATACCCCTCTTTCTCTTTTAGTTTCAGGGAAGCAGGCGGTTGCTTCAACAATTTTCCGATCCAGAAACTTGTATCTTTAACAGCCGGATCTCCTGGGAACGTCTTAATCGTTCCTTTTGCCATCGTCTCTTCGATGACACCGGATGATTCTTTTTTCGTCGTCTCGAGCTGTCGCTTTGCACCCGTAAGACCATCGGAAATTTTGCTTCCCGTCGTGATGACTTTTGGAGCTTTCGCAACAGACGTCTGTTTGGCAGGTTGTTCATTCGTTGCAAACAGGAAGAGGGAAAGGACACCGACGAATAACACGGCTCCGATAGATGAGAGAGCAAGTTTAAAGCGTCGTTCGGTTTCTTTTGAGTTAGCATTGACGCTGCTGATTGCAGCATTCGGAACGATACGGACAGCGCGCTGTGCTGGTAAAATTGCACCGATGATCCCTGTCAACAGTGGAATTAGAATCGTTGCAGACAAGAAACCGAGTTCCGTCGTCGGGAATTGGCGGTATACTTGCCAAATCATCACTAGCGCAAAGAGAAGTCCGACGATTCCAGCTAGTAACCCTGTCAGCAAACCTTCTAATAAGACGAGGCGTCGAATCAACCCGTCTTGCCACCCTGTCGCTTTTAAGACAGCGAGTTGACTGCGACGTTCATTGACGTTTTGCCAAAGAATTTCCGTCGTCGTCAAGATGGCGATCAATAGGGCAACACCCATCGCGACATAATGCATCGTGCCGACTTCTAAGGCGACATATTCACCAAGCCACGTCGCATAGAGCACCCCTTTTAAGCGGAATGTCACGAAGAGGAAGAAGATGAACAGACTCGTCGGCAAGGCGATGGCGATAATCGAAAGGATTGTTCGTTGCCAGTACGTAAAGAGTTGGTTCATGCTCATACCAAGAATCGATTGTGACCGAACGAATCGTCGCGAACGTGAGACTTCACCGGATCGCATGCTCTCATATGGTTTGATTCTACGAATCAATGCCATCGGAACGAGCGTCCCACCCCAGTAAATGAGTAGACCAGCAAGACCGATTAACAGAATTCGTCCTAAAGCGATCGGATGATCAGTCGTTAACCAAAACGTACCGAGAATCGACCAAGCGATTAACGCTACGAGAGATCCGAGTAGCGTCGCTTCAAGGAACAGCAACTTCGAGAGTTGACGCGGACGCCAGCCGAGAGACAATAGAATCGCGAATTCCTTTTTGCGTGCATAGAGTAGAATGATATTTGAACTAAAGACATAGACGAGCGCAACCGCGATGACGCTAGCGATGACGCCAGACATACCGACCTTCGCCTCTTGGAAAATCGTCATTGAAGAACCGAGTTTGATCCACGGTTGTTGGACCCAACCGAGGGCCGATTGTTTTTCAAGTCCTGGTAAGTACGTCAAAGCGAGCTGCGGAGAGGAACCAAGTGTGATGTCCGTGATCAGACCAGTCTTCTCCTCAATTTCGTTCGCGACGTCTTGGAGCTTTTGCTCACTCGCTCCATTCATCTGATCGACGCCTTTGACATTGACGCGAATGACAGAGATTGCTTTTTCGCCGCGAATCTTGAAGGCGGCATCAAGCGTCGTCAACATCGAAGGGGGTTTCGTCAGGAAGTCATACGGATCATTCGTCGGTTTGACATCCTTGACGGGGTTAACCGGACGATCATTTTTATCCATGACCCATTGCGCCTTTGCAGGGAAATACGTTTCCATCGGTAGTTCCGTCAAGGGATCCTTCGATATATTCAATTTCTTCGGATTGAAGACTCCGATGTAGTTTAAGCGAACTCTTGGCCAATCATCACTCGTCTTCCCAAACATGCGTGCTTCCCGGTACATCGTCCGTTTCGCAAGTAACGAATCCGGATCGACTTTCTTCGGTTCAACTTGGTAACTGAACGGCCAGCGCGACGCAAAGGGGCTAGAGATAGACTGATAACTAATCGGTGACGGCTTTAGGATCAGCCATTCGGAATTTCCTGACGGCAGCTCAGGAAACGAGTCCGTCATGATCTGTTTTAGCAGTGTTTTTTGAACGTCCTGCGTTGTGACTGAATACGTCTTTGCAGGATCGTCAGTCGTCTGTAGCATATTTAGAAACTTTGCACCACCACGCTTCGTAACATCTTGAATCGTCTCTTGTATCGAGTCATTAATAAGCGGGAGGTCTATTTTCTCATACGTATACGTCCGTGACGCATCGACATATTCCCGTTCGCTCATCAAAATAGGCATCTCAACCGTTCCGAGTTCAGGATCGACGACGTTTGCTTTGTCTTGTTTGTCAAAGTAGCGACTATGTTTTCCGCTGATCGTCGCGTTATCTAGTCCGATCAAGCGGGCTTCTGCTTCGGGATCAATTCCGGCAACCATCGTCGCACTTCCGAATTCTAATAACGGATCTTCACCCAGAACAGCAGGTGAGACGCCGGAACGTGTTGCATTTTCATCTGGTGTCCATCCGGCAGCGAGATAATTAACGGTAGAGTACTTTTCGACGTTCAAGCCGGTATTCTGTTTATCGGTGATCGTCAACTTATAGACACCGTAATCGTCAAACCGATGCGTACCAACAGGTGCATTTGTAGAGTGGTTTCCAATCATCGCAATCGGAGCTGCGACTTCGACGTCCGAGATATCTTGGATCGTCTTATATTGCTTCATCGTGATTCCACCATCTAGACTACTCATATAGTTCGGTTCGAGTAGTTTGAGGTCTTCCGTCACGCTTCGGCTATTTGGGGGACGCACGACGATATCGTAGGAAGACTTCCAACGTTTTTGCAGTTCGTCGACGACTGTTCCGTTATTTGCTTGTGTCGTCCCGATCAAATAACTCAAACCGGTACTGACGACGAGAACGCCGACGAGTAATAAAATGAATCGTTCCTTGTTGCGCCACCACGAATTCCAGATGAAACGTAGCATGATACCATACATCCTTTCTCATCGTATTCTTATGTAAAAAACGCTTGCACATTCATGCAAGCGCAATGGATCACAGTTCGATTTTAATCGTATGCGTTTTCGGGAATGCATCGGAAGCAGCGAATAAGACGAACGTCTTCGCTTCTTCTGGTACTTGATAGACTAAATCGATTTGAGCGCGATGTGGAGAATAATATTGATGACTGTTCTTCCACGCCTTCGGATTATGATTGACGTAATCGACGACGTCGTACTCGTGTCCTTTGCCATCATTGAGAACGAATAAGTTTGGTTTATAGACACTGTAAGCTCCGAAATTATCGGACGTGTCATGCATGACGAGCGGAATCGTGACATAACGATAACCTGGTTTATCTTTCAGGTTTAATTCTTTTGGAGGAGAGGAAAGAAGTGCCTCGGCACGGAATGTCTTCGCTTTTAGTTTAGGATCACCCGGATATGTCTTGACGAGTCCCTGTTTCATCAACTCGTCAATGTTTAAGATGCGATTCTCCTGCGTCTCGTTTACACCAGCTAATTTTGTTTGTGATGAGACATTGATAGGTTTCTCCTGATGGGATGACCAATACCAACCGCCACCACCGATCAGGGCAAGAGAAGTAATTACTAGGGGAATCGCTTTACGAGCTTGTGGCATAAAAACACTCCTTTTCGATAGAATAGTCAGAATATTTATATAAAATATACTATTTACAAGGAATGGAAACAAGCTAAATGGAGAAAATAGTGTAAAAATAAGGAAACGGTTACCCGATTGATAAAATAAGGTAAAATAACCTTAGTGAAGTGAAAGGGGAAGAATTATGAGAGCAGTCATTCAAAAACAATACGGTGATGTAAACGTGCTACAGATGGATGATGTCGTGATGCCGATTCGACAATCTGGAGAAGTCTTAATTCGTGCGGTATGGACCGGAGTCAATTTCACGGATATCAAACAACGACGTGGTGGCAAGGCGACTGGAACCTTTCCATTTGTTCTCGGAGTGGATGTGTCAGGTATCGTCGTCGATGCGGATCCATCTTCCGCGATCAAAGTAGGGGATCGAGTCATGGCATTTGTATTAGATGGATCATATAAGGAAGTAGTCCGTGCCGACGAACGGTTAGTTTACAGTTTACCTGAAACGATTTCATTACGTGATGCTGCTGCAGGAATGTTGACTTCGATTTTAAGCGAGATATTGTTGACGCAGATCGCACAAGTGAAACTGAAGGATACAATCGTCATCCACAGTGCCGCTGGAGGTGTCGGATCGATGTTGATTCAATTGGCGCGATTAAAAGGAATGACACGATTGATTGCTACTGTTGGACATGCTGATAAAATACCTTATGTTCATGCACTTGGTATTCAGAATGTCTTTACATATAATGATTTTTCTGAAAAAGTGAAGGAATTGACGGTCGATAAGGGAGCGGATGTTATCTTTGACTCTGTCGCGGGTTACGTGACACGAAAAAGTCTTGACTGTCTCGCGTATTACGGAACACTCGTACAATTCGGTAATAGTAGTGGAGAAGCGGGTGAACTCTCGACGACAGACGTTCATGCGAGTTGCCGGACGATTCGTGGATTTAGTCTTGGCACGACACGTCAACTGGATCCAGAACGTATTCGAACTGCTGCATCCTATGTCTTGACGTTGTTTGAAGAAAATAAATTGAAGATGCCAATGATTCATGAGTTCCCATTAGAGGAAGTGCAAAAAGCGCATCGGTTGATGGAATCTCGACAGTATCAAGGAAAAATCGTCCTACGAATCGGAGGAGACGAGATTGAGTGAAGAAGAGATTAATCAACGACTACGAGACAATCTTGAGTTACAAGAGATGTTAACGCTAGTGGCAACATTAGAATTACCTGATTGGTGGATGTGCGCGGGATATGTCCGCTCTATCGTATGGGAGGAGAATCGATATGAACGACCGGATATCGATATCGTTTATTTCGATCCTATCGATCTTTCGGAGGTAACGGAAAAGCGTCATGAAGGGCAGCTAAGACGCTTGTCGGATATACCGTGGTCCGTTAAAAATCAAGCGCGCATGCATCTGATCAATGGATTACCACCATATAAGTCCGCGAAGGATGCGATTTTACAGTTCCCCGAGACCGTCACGTCGATCGGAGTGACGAAACGACCAGACTTCGAATTGTATCTTCCTTATGGTGCGAACGATTTCGCTGATCGCATCATTCGACCGACGCCACTTTTTCAAATCGGTACCGCGCGTCATTCGATTTTTCAGCGACGTGTGATCGAAAAAGGATGGCAAGACGACCCAGGTCTACATATATGTACATGAAATAAGAGGGAGATTAAACGATCAAACGAATCAAACCTAAAAAACAGATCACTCTTTTCATGTTAGGACTCCTTTTTCTCAGCGGGTGCGCACCGGAAAATAATGTTGAGGTGAAAGAAAAGATTCACGTTGATGGTACGAGTTTGTTCAACAGTGGCTCTTATCCGACTGCTGTAGAGACGGCCGAACATCAGTTTAAATATGACTTGAGTGACAAGTCCACCTATACGTTAAAGCAAGACGATTTCCGAGTGGACGCGCGATTCGGTGACTATAATTTACTGCTAGCAAGCGTAATCGATGGACGATACGATTCGCTGATGATTTATGAAAAGAAGTCGAACTGGATGTTACGCAGTTCGATGGATCTCATTCGAGATCAATCCACGAAAGGCGAGTCGATCGAAGGGAGTCTAGCGTGGGAAGGAAACAAGAAAAAAATGACGACGCAACTTGTAACGAATCGTCATTATACGGTAATGGAGACACGACTGAAAAGTGAGCAGATTCCGGCACGATTTGGAAAACGGCTACGTACCATCAACGGATTGAAGGTACACGTTCAAAAGCAAGGGAAACAGCTCAATCTTGCCTACCAAAATAGAACAGACGTGATGTGGATCGTCAGTGATCGACCGGAAGAGACAACCATGCGGTTGATTCAGCGATCACCAGAAAGTCCGATTGACTCGCTTCTCACTGAGTAAACAATTAAGCAGACTGAATAGACAAAGAGGCTGACTCCAAAAAAGAACGACGCGTCTGTTCACGCCCTTCCCTCAGGCGAGACACAAGGAGCTTTTCTGCCTTATTCAAGCAAGAAAGCAGATCTTATTTGTCTCTGACAGCGCAAAGAGGCGTATTTTCCTGTAGGAGTTGCGTGAAACGCGTCATTCTTTTTGTTACGAGGTAAGGGTGGCAGATCATCATTCTGCCACCATTACCTTTATGGAAACGGATTTTTGAGTCAGCCTCTTATACTTACGAACGATAGACGGACTTGAGGTAATCCGCGATACGGTGCCAAGCCTGAAACGCCACGTCTAAGTCACCGTGGTGTGTAAAGGCATGAGCTTGACCAGCGAATTCCTGGTGCTCAACAACGACACCTGCCGCCTGAAGGCGATTTGCATACTGCCGTGCCTCCTGCGCCAGCGAGTCGTGCTCCGCTGTCAGGACGAGAGTCTGTGGTAACGCATCGAGTTGAGCCGCATAGAGTGGCGAAGCGAGGTGATGATACGCGTCTTCCGCACGAGCGATGTACATCGCATTGAACTGCCGTGCCTGTTCAGCGGGGATCGCTTCCTCAAAGAATGGTTTATCCGCGGGATCCGTCGCGAGATCAAGCGGAGGGTAGTCTAGAATTTGAGCGATGAGCGGCACAGGATCTGTCTGATCAGCGTTCCATAACGATACGGCAGTCGCGAGATTGCCACCGGCACTATGCCCTCCGATTGCGATGCGTGAAGAATCGAGGCGTAGCGTATCAGCATGTTGGAAAATCCACTGAACGACTTCATAGGCGACGTGGACCGGAACAGGAAATGGATGTTCCGGCGCTAACGGATACTCAATATTGAGAACATGACAGTTGGCGGTCTCAGCGAGAAACAGATTCCATGGTTCATCCATCTCTGGCGTTCCGGTGATGAAACCACCACCATGGAAACTGATGAATCCAGGTAATGGTTCTACTGCATCAATCGGTGAGTGACGCAACACTCGAACATCTCCGACTGAAGTCGGCACGTGTAGCGTAGTCGTGGTCGCTTGCGGTGGATGCGGAGGTGTGACTTGAGGACGTTCCTCATCTGAGCGGATTTGTTTGGCAAGGTCAATCATCTCTTGGCGATTCATCGAATTCCTCCTTTAGGTCTATCTTCATCATACCGAACGGATTGGTGAATTGCTCTTCTGGATTCGTTTTCTCTAGTCGTAGGAAAAAGCAGCCAGAGTTTGATACACTTTTGAAAGAAATTAGAAATCGAAAGGATGGAACAGATGCCAACACTTTACATTACGCGTCATGGCGAGACGGAATGGAACTTAGAAAAACGAATGCAAGGCTGGGAAGACTCTCCTCTGACAGCAAAGGGCAGACAAAATGCGCGGGACCTTGGTCACCGCTTACGTGAAATTCATCTGGATCACCTCTATATCAGCCCGATTGGTCGCGTCCGAGAAACAGTTCGAATGATGGATCTCGATCCAGCGATTCCGGTCACCATCGACGATCGATTACGTGAAATGCACATGGGAACCTGGGAAGGACGGACGGCGGCGGAAATTGAAGTCGCGCATCCGCTTGCTCATGCTGCATTTTGGCAAACGCCGCATACGTACATACCGGAGAGTGGAGAATCCTTTGACGCGGTCCGCGAGCGCATCCTATCGTTTTTGGAACGACTGGCAGATCATGAAGAAGACGAAAACATCTTAATCGTCACCCACGGCATCTTCCTTAACATCTTGCTGACATATCTTCAACGTAAGCCGTTCGCGACCTTATGGGATCCGCCGTTCATTCATGGAACGAGTTTGACGATCGTCGAATACAGGGATGGGGAAGCCGTGATTCGATTAGAAGCTGACATGTCGCATGTCATAGCGGACTAAAAAAACGGCGGAATTTTTCTCGGTCCGCCGTTCTCCTTATCGTGATTTCGCCAAATAGATCAAAATCGCGCCTTCTTGTTTTCTGACCTTTAGGTGAGGAGAGGATAACGTGTCGATTGAGCGACCGATGATCGATTCTCCTGTCGTATAGCGTTTGAGGAGTAAGGGATAGAACGAAGCATTCGTCTGTTTTTGATCATTGAATTGACCGCTGTCAGTCTGGACGTTTTGAGGTAAGGTATAGGCCGTTTTCGTCTCAGGAATACCATTCTTCGCATCAAGCGAATAGGTGAAGGCATGCGAATCGTTGAGTAGGTTCAAATCATACGTCAACTGGAACGGCGTGCGATCATATGTACCGGCAGGAATCGATTTGTCGATCAGCACCTCTGATGGTTCTGTATCGTCAAATTGAATCGCTTTGAGCTGGAGGGGGCGATCGAGTGTACCAGTTAAGAAAAATGTCTGCTGTTGCTGCGACTCGTCCTTCGCGGTAGAAGGTGTGATCGAAAAGGAAGACTTCTTGATCTTGACGGTTTCTTTTGGAAGGACGGTTGCTTCCGTTGTGCAACCAGCAAGCAAGAAGGGAAGGGTGAATAAAAGCGCATATTTCATGACGTGTTCCTCTTTTCCATAGTCATAGTGAATCGGGATAAAATTAAAATATTCAAAAAAATTAGAAATGATACCTAGATTATACCAACAATGTTCTCGCTAAATAAAGGAGGAAATCATGAAAGGCAAATGGTTATTAGCAACCGTCCTGCTCGTCGGTTGTGCCTCGACGGGTGAAGAGGCCGAATCGACGGCAAAATCGTTATACGTCGCACCGAACGGCAGTGATAAAAATACCGGTACGTTGAAACAGCCGTTTAAAACGATTCGACAGGCGACACAAAAAGCGACTGCGGGTACGACGGTTTACTTGCGAAAGGGAACGTATCACGAGACGCTGAACGTCAGACAAAGTGGAACGAAACAACATCCAATCGTCTTTCGGAATTATAAACAAGAACGAGTCGTCTTAAATGGGGAAAACATTAAAGATCGGGATGCAACTTTACCGATCGTTCAGGTAAAAAATCGAAAATATGTGACAATCCAAGGACTGACGATCGAAGCCGTTCAGTCGAAACGAACGGACGCGACACCGATCGGCATTTTGGTCACAGGATCAGGATCCCACATCACGTTGAAGGATAATACGGTTCGCGACATCAAGACGCTCGCGAGGGACGGGAATGCACACGGCATCGCTGTCTACGGAACGGGAGCGATTCGTCACCTGTCGATCACCGGTAACCGAGTCGAACAAAATCGTCTTGGTTTCAGCGAAGCCCTCGTCTTAAACGGAAACGTCAAACATTTCCACGTGACGAAGAACGTCGTACGGGATAACGACAACATCGGCATTGATTTGATTGGACATGAAGGGATTGCTCGATCGAAGAAAGACGACTACGTCCGTGAGGGCGTCGTGTCAGAAAATCGTGTTTACCGGACGTCAAGCTACGGCAATCCTGCTTACGGGAAGGAATACAGCGCAGCCGGTATCTATGTCGATGGTGGGAAAAATTTGACGATCGAGAAGAATCTCGTCGAAGCGAGTGATATCGGAATTGAGGTGACGAGTGAACATGCCGGACGGTACGCAGAAGATGTCATCGTCCGCCAGAATGATGTACGGCAAAATGTTTACACCGGGATTTCAATCGGTGGGTATGATACGAAGCGAGGTGGTACAAAACGCGTCCGGATCGAGCAAAATCAGCTGATCGGGAATGATACGAAAAGGCTCGAGGGTGGTCAATTGCTCGTCCAGCATGATGTCCATGACAACAAAATCATCGGGAACACATTCGACGGTTCGTTAAGTGTCGCCCACTACTTCAAAACGAGTTCTGGCAACCAGTTTGAAAAAAATACGTTCAAGCATACGAAACGTTTCATGTGGCGCGACGCCTCCTATAAAACGGAACAAAGCTTCTTGAAAGCGGTCCGAAAGGTGGAATGAGAATGAAGTTATCGGAACGACTCCTCGCTTACTGGATCCGGATTCCGAGACGCTGGCGGCTTGCAGCGTTGACCGCCTGTATGCTAACGATCTGGACAGTGGAAGGCGTTCGGTTTTTAACCAGTCCGGCGTTACGCCTGCCGACCGTTACCGATGCGATCATCTGTCTCGTTCCGGCGATTCTATTGTTCATGGTATGGAAAACAAAGCGTTCAAATTAACACTTGAATTAATCGAAAATAACAAGGAATTCATTTAGTCGTCCTCGAAATAGGGAGGGAACTTCAATTAGTAAGGAGGAAGAAAGATGACGAAACTAACGATTCAAGCCGTGATTGACCGTCCGATCGAGACCGTGTGGGAGATTTGGAACGCACCGGAAGACATCAAACGCTGGAACGCAGCGTCTGACGATTGGCATACGACAGCGTCAACGAATGATTTGACGGTCGGTGGTCAATTCACGAATCGAATGGAAGCAAAAGACGGTAGCATGGGATTTGATTTCACGGGTACATACGAGACAATCGTTCCTTACGAACGCATTGCGTATGTCCTCGAGGATGGTCGTCAGGTGACGATCGACTTCTCTCGGAACGGGGAACAGACCGAAGTCATCGAATCGTTTGATGCCGAAACGATGAACCCGTCTGAGATGCAACAAGCGGGCTGGCAGGCGATCCTTGATCGGTTCAAGGCGTATGCGGAGTCGAAAAAATAAACATGCAATAAAAACCGTTCAGGATACTTGTGTTCCACTTAGGAAATACGAGTATCCTGAACGGTTTTTTAGAATCCATTAACCTGCTAATTCCAACATTTGAACGAACGCGACGTCCGGATCCGTCGTCTCGAATCGGTTCAACCAATCCTTGAAGTCGCCTTCGTACAAAATACGACCTTGATGGAGGAAGATGACGTGGGCATCGGTATGTAATAGATCGTGTAATTGATGCGTCGAGAAGAGGCACGTTTGACCGTTAGCTGTCATCTGCTCGAAGCGTCGCATGATATGAAGGCGTGTTGCCGGATCGACCCCGCTCGTTGGCTCGTCAAAGATGTAGAGCGAACGTGGTACTGTCGTCAACAGGGTCACGAACAACCATTTCTTTTCGCCAGCGGACATCTTACCGATTTTCATTTCCCACAGATGAGCGAATAGATCGAGCTCTCGTGGCTGTTTCAGGTGACGTGTATAGGTTTCTTGTTTGCGATATGCTTTCAAACGGGCGAGCCGACCGACGAAGACAGCGACATCCTTGCCCTTTAATTCATCAGAGTAATAGATGAATTGCGTCAAATAGAGAATGTCCGAAATATCGGGTAAGTCCAGTTCTCCGGACGTGATCGGTAAAGCACCGGTCATGCAATCAAACAGTGTCGTTTTCCCGGCACCGTTCATCCCGATCAAGACGTTCAGTTTCCCGGGAACAAGCGAAAAGGAGACATCGTGTAACAGATCAGGTGATTTCGGATAGTTGAAGCGAACGTGTTGAACGTGCATCTGAATCCTCCTATCGGGTCAGTAATGACATGAGATTAAAGCGTTTGACAGAGAATAGACCAAGTAACAGATAAACGACGAGTACGACGGTCAAGATAAGTAACGATGCTCCCGTAACGTGCTCAGAGACGGCGAGACCGAGTGTTTTCATGACATAAAAAGGATTCAAGTAACTGTACCAACGATCCGGTTGGTTACTTGCGAACAAGAACAGGGGATACATGACGATGTTGATCAATGTCGACATACTCGAAATCTTTGCTGGAAGCATCGTCAAGGCGATACTTGCAAAAGCAAGCGGGATGCTGAGCAACAAGACGAGATAAGCGAGTAACAACGTCAAAGGTGAGAAGAAGCCGAATACAAGCATCAGGATCGTCGTAAAGACCGACAAACTAACGGCTGCAAACACGAGCTGAACGAGTACGAGTGCGAGAATACAACCAATCTTACTACCGGAAATCATGATATACGTCTTCATCAAACCATGCTCCCGCATCCGGGCAAGTTGGAGACCGATGCCATTCACGTAAATCGAGAGCAAGATATAGCCCCAAAAGAGCGCGAGGAATGAGAGGAAACTGTTCTCGGTGAAGTCGAGGCGTGACCCGAAGACAAAGGCGAGAATCAACGGGAAAATCAACGACCAAAAGACCGGAATCTTATCCGTCAGCATGATTCTTAAGTAGAGTGTAAAGTAGCTAGGAATCGAATACATATGTGCCTCCCGTTCACAAAAATTGGTCAAAATATGAGCCTGTATGTTTTGATACGAAAGAAAATGGAGAAAAGTTCCTGATGAAGTAAGTTGTTAATAAAAGTAAGAATACCAGAAACACACAAATATTGTAAATTGAAGCAAAGGACAGGAGGTACGATGATGGACTATTTATTAACGTCCGGTGGGATACAAAATCCATCGATTCATAAAGCGTTACGTGAGATGCTTGGAAAACCGATTGAAGAATGCCATGCCATCGCGATCACGACAGCTTCCTACGCATTTGGCAGAGGAACGGACCTCGCTGTCAACTTCATTCAAGGAAAAGATGAGGCACCGATGGTGGATTTAGGATGGAAGTCAGTCGGTCTGTTGGAATTATCAGCGGTCTCGGTAATTGATCCAACTATTTGGCAACCAGCGGTCGAACAAGCGGATGTCATTCTCGTTAATGGTGGTGATCCACTCTTTCTACATCACTGGTTCGTCGAATCGGGCTTCGATCGACTATTACCGCAACTGACCGGTGTTTATGTCGGGATGAGCGCCGGTAGCATGGTGCTTACGCCACGAATCGGAACAGATTTCGTTGGGTGGAAAAAGACGCCGGAACAATCGGACGCAACATTAGGTCTCGTTGATTTTTCAATCTTCCCGCATCTCGATCATCCGCAGTTACCAGACAATCGTTTACAAGCTGCCAAGTCTTGGGCTGAGACATTAACGAATCCGGCGTACGCAATCGATGACGCGACAGCGATCCGTGTCATCGGTTCGAACGTAGACGTGATTTCTGAAGGAACGTGGGTCCAGTTGCGATGAGGACGATCTATTTCATTCGCCATTGCGAATCAATCAAAACAGGTAGTGATCGAGGACGAGGATTAAGGGATGCAGGTCAAGAACAAGCACAGGAACTAGTGGCGTTCTTTGAAGTGATACCGATTGACGCCATCTATTCGAGTCCGATGCAACGAGCGATGGACTCCGTTCGCCCACTTGCTGAGCAACGAGGTTTGCCGATCTACGAGGCAGCGTTTCAGGAACGGCGTTTTCAGGAAACAGACGAACGTTTATCGCCTGAACGGCTAGAAGAACTGTTGAAGCGATCATTCCAAAATGACGATTACACGCAAAGTGGTGGAGAGTCGAATCAAATAGCACGTAATCGTGCTCTAACAGCCATCGATCAGCTACGTAAAACCCATCCGCACCACCGAGTGGTCGTCGCGACGCATGGTCTCGTGTTGGCGTTAGTGCTCGAACACTACACTGGACGACCGGCAAATGAATGGCTGGGCGCGATGGGGAGTCCAGCAATCCATCAGCTGACATTCGATGCAGGCAGGAAAACGTCTCATGAACAACTATTGTAAAATGATTAAATCTGTCCGCTGAAGATGAAACCGAGAAAGAGCAGTAATAACACACCAAGCGGAACGGCACAGGCGAGACTGACGTATTTGAGGATTCCCAATTCGCGTCGTTTGATGGCGACGATCCCAAGTCCGATTCCAAACAGATAAATGACAAGTCCGATTGGTATCGTAAGCATCGAGTTCGGTCCGAACGACCAGTTGAGCGGTGGGAAAATCATAGAGGCGATGAGCAGACCGAGCAAACTAAAGAAGAGAGAAGCTTTAGCGTATGTCATATGTGAACTCCTTTTTAATTAAGTATGTAAACAAGAATTCGAATTTAAAACGAGAATTCCTGCTTCATCCAGTAAATTTCCTGTTTGGCATTTGAATGAACGGGAACTATATCTAAAAGATAGTATCTTTTAGATATAGGAGGGACCGATGCCAAAAGAAAACATGACCCGTTATGCGATTCTCGGACTTCTTGCAAGCGGATGTACGTCTGGTTATGAGATGAAACATACGATCGATACGAGCTTGAATCACTTTTGGAAAATCAGCTTCGGACAAGTCTATCCAACGCTGAAACGGTTAGAGGCGGAAGGGTTGATCGTTGAAGAGGTCACGGATGGGGAACGGAAACAATTCGCCCTGACGAAAAACGGGCATGCGGAGCTCGCACGGTGGGTCGCTGAACCGTCCGTCGAACTGCCGGTGCAACGGAACGACCTATTGTTGAAGCTGTACTTCGCTCGACATGCTTCAAAAGAGGTCACCTTGCAGAAAATTCAGGAGCACGCGCGATTGCTCGAAGAACGGCTTGAGACGTATCAAGCGATCGATGCGATGATTCGTTCTTATCCGGACTCGAATGATGCCGTCTATTGGTTATTGACGCTTGATTATGGCATTCGGAAAACACGAGCTTTACTCGATTGGTGTGACGCTTCCCTTGAGACCCTTGAAGGAGGAAATTGACATGAAACGGATCATTGCGACTCCGAACAAAGACGTCGTCGTGTTCATCATCGGTTTACGAATCAATCGCTTGCGTTCCGTCCGGCAATGGTTGCCGACGGTCCAGGCGATGGGACCGATGCTACAAGAATGTTATGAAAACGATGTCGGTCTGATTTCGCATGAGTCACTTGTCGGTTGGCGTTCCGTGACGTTGATTCAGTATTGGCGTTCGATGGAAGAATTGATGGCATATGCCCATGGTTCCCGTCATTTGACGGCGTGGAAACGATTCAATCAGAAGGCACGGACATCAGAAGCGGTCGGGATCTTCCATGAGACGTTCGAAGTCAGCAATTATGAGTCGATGTATGTCAATCTTCCAACACGAGGTCTAGCGAAAGCACTCGGGGAGTCGGCGATCAAGCCGCATCAAGAACAAGCAAAAGGGCGCTTAGCCGAGCGGCAATCACAAGAGACGATCTAAATAGACAAAAGACGGGTGCCGAGGCATCCGTCTTTTTAAGTCGCGAATGGTGTGACGGGTTCGAGCATCTCCCCGCAGTTTTGGCAAATATGATCGAGCGTTTTCGTACACGGTTCGCAAAATGTACAAGCGTGCGAGCATTGATAGACTGTCGTTTCAATCGTCTCTTGGCACCGGACACAGGTTGGTTCCATAAGTATCACCTCCTGTTAGTAGTATAAGAAATACTCCTCGATGAACACAGGAGGAGAATAAAGTAAAAGGCTATATTTTCCTTTGATTCCATGTTAATTTGAAGAAAGTGGTTTTAATTCGAAGGGAAGATGAAAAATGGACCAAATTGATCAACAGATTGTCCGGATTCTGCAAGACGATGCCCGGATTCCATGGTCGGAACTCGGACGTCAGATCGGATTATCGGCACCTGCCGTCATCGAACGGGTCCGAAAAATGGAGGACGCGGGAATCATCGAAGGGTTCCGTGCTGTCATTAATCCAGAAGCACTCGCGCAAGGGTTACTCGCGATTGTCATGTTCGAAGAGACACGTTGCGCAGGTTTGATTGAATTTTGTAAAGGACATCCAGAAGTCGTCGAGTGTCACCGCTTGACCGGTAGCTATAATTTCATGGTCAAGTTGCAAACCGCGTCCGTTACAACACTGGAGCGTTTCCTCGATGACGCATCGGTCTACGGCAAACCGTCGACCTGGATTCGACTGTCGACGCCAGTGCCGTTCACGGGATATACGGTATGACGGAAGCGACACGTGTACGGATTGAACAACTGACGGGAGATATCGAGCACGTCGAAAAGCTTTGTGAGCAAGGGGGAACTTCGATTGTGTATCGGATTGAAGCAAAGAAAGGGAGTTACTTACTAAAGACTGCTACGAAAGCGAGATACCAAGGATGGCTCGCAGAAGAAGCAATTGTCTTAGACGAATGGATGCAACGAGAACCAGGGTTCCTACCTGAGTACGTTGGTTTTTTTAAGATGGAACAGCAAAGCCATCTCTTGATGCAGTGGCGAGACGGGATGACGTTGACGACAGCCTTAAGACAGGCGACAAGCGAGCAACGGATTCAGCTGTGGCAATCGTTCGGAAGGTATCTTTTCCAGTTTCATCAACGCATGACAGGGGGAACGTCACAGGAGTGGTTAACGGAACGACTTATGACAGCGGAACGTTATGTCGCATCTGCTTGGACGTCCGGCACGATGGATTTACTGAAATGATTAAAGTCCTCCTGTCCGGAGCCGATAACTGCCAGTTGGATTCATGGAGACTGTACGACGGACAATCTGTTAATCGCGACGGACGGAACGCTGTCGTTCATTGATGTCGGGGCGATGAGACCGGGCGATCGGCGGTATGATATCGCTCTTGCGATCAGTCCAATCATCGATGATCCGCGAGCCCTTGATGCCTTTTACGAAGGCTACCGTCTTGAGCGACTGACTAAACGAGAATTTGATTATTACGAACACGGACTGTATTCCTTTTTCTAAAAAGTCGCTACAGAGGAGAAAAAAGATGAACCTCATGCTAATCGGAGGCGGTCAACTGGTTGCTCCGTCTCACCAATTCATCAATCGACATGTCGTTCAACTGACGAAACACGCGCCACATATCGTCTTCCTGCCGACGGCAAGTCGAGATGAATCGTTATACCAATACCAATTTCGAGATACATATGAAGCACTTGGAGCGATCATCTCGGTCGTCACGCTGTTTGACGACGAACAATCCATGGCGACGCAACGACGATTAATAGAACGTGCCGACATTCTTTATGTCGGGGGTGGCAATTACCCGTTACTCGTTCAGACGCTTGCTCTAAAAGGTATGGATGTATTGCTTGAACAAGCCGTTAAGCGTGGAACATGGTACGTCGGTGTCAGCGCTGGAGCAATCTATGCGATGGAATACGGAATCCGTACGAGTGAGGACGGAACGGACTATAGCCTGGATACGGGGCAAGGCTGGCTGAGCGGTTGTCTCTGTCCGCACTTGAACCAGGAAAAACGGGCAACCCGATTTCAGGAACACCTGCCTCAAATGGATCATGCCATCGGATTACCTAACGATACGGCGTATATTCTTTCTGGGACCGATTACTATCGATTAGGCGAAGGACACGCGTTGTATGGATGTTACATTAAGTGAACGTTAGCGTCTCGAACTCTAAGAGTGACATCTTCTTCGATAGTCGTTTCAGATTCGGTAAGTGACAGATGAATTCAAGACTATTGCCATCCGGATCATTGAAATGCAGTTTGGCATGGGCGTAATCCGTATGTGTCATCACGAAGGGCTCATCTGGTCCAAATCCAAATGCAGCGCGTGGTTCGATTTGACGCTCGCGCAACCAATTCGGAGCATTCCGTAAAAAGTCGATATCGACAGTTAAAGCGATGTGTCGGATGGAAGGATGATACGGTGTGTTCGCATGCTCGCTAAGCCAAAGTCCAAGCCAACTTTTTCCAGGTTCAATCCATAAGAATGCGATTCGATCGTCAACGGTATGATCAAAGGTTAATCCGAGTGATTCGTAAAATACAATCGATCGATGTAAATCAGTTACCGGTAGATGCGCTTCATATAGTGAGAACGTCATCGAACGAGTTCTCCTGTAGCACGATGTTCGAGCACGCTAGACATGTGTTCGGTCGCCCATTGTTTCATCATCAGGACGAGTGGACGAAGGGTCTCACCGAGTGGGGTAAGCGAATACTCGACCCGAGGTGGCACTTCTGCGTATGTCACACGTTGGATCAGCCCATCGTACTCGAGTTCTCGTAATTGTAAGGTCAAGATACGCGGACTAATGGATTCGGAGGTCTTCAATAGTTCTGAAAAGCGAAGCGGACCGTCAAGCAATTGATAGATCAGGATGGCTTTCCATTTTCCACCGATCACTTCAACCGTCGCTGCCGTCGCGCAAGAATAGGTATTCAGAAAGACACAACTGTCTTCGATTGGCATGTGGATCGTCTCCTTTAGTTACATGATTGATAGTATGTCACTTCAAAGTGCGTACTTGTCGCTTGTTAGGAAGCGGCATACACTTCAGATGTCACTATCATACGAAATGAGGCTAGAACATGTTAACTAAAACGACTACCGATTTACGAAAACAACAGATTCTCGAGGCATTCGCCTTCCGTCACGCGACAAAACGATTTGCGGACAAACAGATTCCGGAAGATGATTTTGCTTTCATTCTCGAAACGGGACGTCTTTCACCGTCATCGTTTGGCTACGAACCGTGGCGTTTTCTTATCATTCAAGATGAGTCACTTCGTGCGCGTCTTGCACCGTTTGCGTGGGGCGCTACCGGACAACTCGAGACAGCGAGCCACTTCGTCATCCTCTTGGCTCGAAATGAACAGGACATGCATTTTGACGCGCCTTACATCAACCATATGATGCAAGATGTGATCGGATTAACGCCTGAAGCACAGAAAGGTCGTCATTCATTTTATCGGCAGTTCCAGGAAGCCGACTTCGATCTTGTGTCATCCAAGCGCGCCATGCGGGATTGGTCGGCAAAACAAACATACATTGCGCTCGGTAACATGATGACCAGTGCGGCACAGATCGGGATTGATTCGTGCCCGATGGAAGGATTCGACCAAAAAGCCGTCGAACAGCTGTTACGTGATGAAGGACACCTGACGGATAATCTGAATGTCGCCGTCATGGTCGCGTTCGGTTACCGAAATGCAGCACCGGCGCATGCGCAAACGCGTCAAGCCATCGCTGATCTCGTTGATTGGGTCTAACATTCAAGCTATTTTAAAAACCATGTGATTCATCCCATCTGAGCCGAAATTTTTCTTCGGCTCAGTTTTTTTTAGTTTGTTACGCATCAAGTTTATATAAATAGTAGCCAAAACAGTTGACGAACAAAAATCAGGATGGTATATTTATCTCGAATTAAAGATATATGAATTAAAGATACAAAAGAGGTGAACGAAATGACACGACCGAATCCGAACTTGAAAGCATTGACGGTCATGGTGCGCGCAGTCGATGCGTTACATGAAGTCATCAAGAAGGATGTTGCGCAATGGGGGTTGAACCCGACGGATTTTTCGGTTCTTGAGTTGCTGTTTCACAGGGGCAGGCAACCGATTCAATTGATTGGGAAAAAAGTCTTGATCACGAGCAGTAGCATCACCTATGTCATCGATAAGCTCGAAAAGAAGAATTACGTTGTCCGAAAAGCATGTCCAGAGGATCGGCGTGTGACATTTGCGGAACTGACCTCTGAAGGGCAACAATTGATGGAAACGATTTTTCCGGAGCACGAGCAAGCAATCAATCAAGTATTTCAAGGAATAGCCCCGTCAGACCTCGAAGCATTCATCGAGACAGCCAAAACGATCGGCTATCAAGCAAAAAAACAATAAAAATTTTTTAGACTGATATCTCGAATTCGAGATAATAACCATTAAAGGAGCGATTTTTCATGAATGAACTAAAAGGAATCCACCACGTGACAGCGATTACGAGCAGTGCTGAAAAAAACTATGACTTCTTTACGAACGTCTTAGGAATGCGATTGGTCAAGAAGACCGTCAATCAAGATGACATTCAAACGTACCATTTATTCTTCGCCGATGATAAAGGATCTGCCGGCACGGATATGACGTTCTTTGATTTCCCTGGTATTCAAAAAGGGTCACACGGAACGAATGAAATCTTTAAGACAGCGTTCCGTGTTCCGACGAATGCCGCACTCGAATACTGGATTAAACGCTTTGACAAATACGACGTCAAGCACCGTGGTATCAAAGAACAATTCGGCAAGCAGACGCTCTCGTTCGTCGATTTCGATGAGCAACAATACATGTTGATCTCTGACGAGCATAATCAAGGTGTCGCTTCCGGCACACCGTGGCAAAACGGTCCGGTACCCCTCGAGTTCGCGATCACGGGACTCGGTCCAATTCACATCCGGATCGCGGAATTCGACAATTTAAAAGCGGTACTTGAACAAGCGATGTTGATGCGCGAAGTCGATCAAGCGGGTTCCCTGCACTTGTTCGAGATGGGTGAAGGCGGAAATGGTGCCCAAGTCATCGTTGAGCATAACGTCGTTCTACCAAGCGGACGTCAAGGATTCGGAACGGTGCACCACGTCGCCTTCCGCGTTGAAGATACGGCTGCCTTACAAGAATGGATCGAGCGGATGCAACAGCTACGCTTCAACACGTCCGGTTACGTCGATCGCTTTTTCTTCGAATCGCTCTACGCTCGTGTCGCGCGCGGTGTTTTGTTCGAATGGGCAACAGATGGTCCTGGTTTCATGGGTGATGAGCCATACGAAACGGTCGGGGAGAAATTGTCGTTACCACCGTTCCTCGAGCCACAACGGGCACAGATCGAACAAATGGTCCGTCCGATCGATACGGTCCGGAGTACGCGCAAGATCGAAAAAGAATACCTATAAGAGAACATTACGATAACGTAACTAACCGCATCTAAACAAGAGGAGGAAATGAAAATGGAGAAATTAAACATTGGTATCATCTTAGGATCCACACGTGAAGGACGCCTCAGCCCACAAGTCGGGAACTGGGTCAAACAACTCGCGGATCAACGGGGGGATGCGAACTATACGATTCTTGATATCGCCGACTACAAATTACCGCTCCTAGGTGAAAAGGACGGGGATGCGTCTGGTGCTGCTGATTGGTCGAAGGATGTCGCGGCACAAGACGGATTCGTCTTCATCGTCCAGGAATACAACCACTCAATCGCAGCGTCACTCAAGAATGCGCTCGATTATTTACGAGTCGAATGGAACAATAAAGCGGCAGGGATCGTCTCTTACGGTTCCGTCGGTGGAGCGCGGGCAGCAGAACACCTGCGCGGTATCCTCGGTGAATTATTGATTGCTGATGTCCGGGTGCATCCGGCGTTATCCTTGTTCACGGATTTCGAGAACGGATCGGTCTTAAAAGCGGCAGCCGTTCAAGAAACATCGGTCAACCAAATGCTCGATCAAGTCATTCCGTGGGCAACGGCGTTAAAAACAATCCGCTAATTAGTTACTATAAAAACCCCTCATTTCATCTCGAAATGAGGGGTTTTTGGATGGCTGTTACGTACAACACGACGTGACGCGGCGCAGATCCTTTTCTTGAATGTAAAGCGTGTGTTGGCGGACTTTATAAGGAATGTCAGCCGCTTGAAGACGTTCGAGATAGTGACCCGTTGGAGCGACCGTCCATTTTACATACGACGTCGCAGCATTCGGTGATGCGAGACAGGTGAGCAATAAAAGTGGAAGAATCCATTTTCGAAGTTTCAAGCGTATACCCCCTTCATTATTTCAAATACTGTATTGATGATTTTATTGTTTAAATCAAAAACTAAAAATCACGACTCACGTCAACAAAAAATAACTGACCATCAAGCCGACCAACAGACCACTAAAAGCAAGTCGATAGACGGGTGAACGATGGGTTCCTTTATTTCGTTTGACTTGATAGACGATGAAATAGGTCACACTGGTCACCATGACGAGGATCGCCAGTGTACTGAGTAAAGTAGACATCAGCATTCCTCCTTATCGTAAGATTTTAGCTAACGCTTTTCCTTTCGCCAACTCATCGACGAGTTTGTCGAGAATCCGGATGTTACGAATGTGCGGATCCGTTAGATGTTCCACACGAATCCCGCAGATGACGCCAGTGACTAAAAATCGGCGTTCGTTCAGGTCGGGTGCGTGCTCGAAAAAGGCTGCGACAGTTTGGGTTTGTATGGCTTGTTCAAGAGTTGATTGCGTGTGTCCGGTCAACCAGAACAGCACGTCATCAAGCTCGTCTTGCGTCCGTTGTTTGCGCTCGACTTTTTGACGGTATACCTGATACAGCTGCTGCATCGGCATTTGAAATACTTTTTCGTAACTCATCTGAATCGCCTCCTTTCATGGTAACATATGGGAAAAGGTCTTGTGTCAAGGATTTTAAGTCGGTTTGGAGGTGCAGTATGAAATGAGACGTCGAATCATTGGAATGACTTTTTTGACGTGCCTAGTCCTATTTTTAGGCGTCATGGGTGTAAAATTATCGTATCAAGCATTGATCGATCCGCCGATTGATCAATCGACAGGAAACTGGGTATATATTCCGGGCAAGATTTTATCGACTAAAAAAGTCATCTATGTGAAAGAAGAACACATCATCAAACAACCGGATTCTTCCAAAAGCGGGCACGAAGGATATCGGAAAGAACCTAAAAAGAAAAAACCGATTGAGCTTGGGAAAGGTTTCTTGACAGATACGATTAATCAAATTGCACGTATAGCTCCTTGGATGGTCGCTTTAGTGATCATCTTCTACCTGAATCGTCGACAACGATTCAACCGCATGCAGTGGTTATTCTCATCAAGTCATCGACCGAAGCGAACTGCTCTATCGCTTCCGCTTACGCCTGAAGTCCAGTCCTCATCAGAAGAACGCATTCTTGATTCAAAAATTCGTGAAGCGGTGCGCGCTTTCAATCGGTCACTTACTCCAGCGCAACAACGGCGGACATATGAGACGCTGACGGAGTGGTTTATACGTTTAGAGGTCTCGGTTCCGCAAGAGATGTATCAGCTCGTTCGGTATGCTGATATTCCGGAGCAGACACTCGATTCCTCTCGACGGACTGTTTTCCTTGAACAGCTTGAGCAAACTCAGACACGGCTTGTGTAATCAGCCGTGTCTTTTTTGGTGTCCGCGATACTTGTTAAGGGCGAGCATGTTTAAGAGGAACAGTGCTGCTCCATAAAGGAATAGTCCGAGCCAGTACGGCCAGATACTTGACCACCCATTGCCGTAGACGAGCACCTCTTTGATCGCACTCGCTCCGTAGAAAATTGGGGTGATATATCCGATGTTACCGAGTCCGTACGGGATTAGATCGAGCGGAATCAAACCCGAGAAGAAAATCTGCGGAATGATCGTAAAAGGAATCAATTGGACGACTTGTAATTCAGACTGGGCAAAGATCGAAATTGTTGCGCCGAACAAGACCGCGACGACGGCAAGTCCAAGCATCGTCAGGAAGACCCAGATGATCGAACCTTCAGACGGTAAGTCAAGAACGGTTGTCGCGTACAGGACGACAAGAATTGCCTGGATGGAGGCGAAGACGCTATAACCGAGCGTATAGCCGAAGATGACGTCGGTTTGGCGAATCGGTGTCATCATCAACCGCTCGAGCGTTCCACCACTGCGTTCCTTGACGAGAGCCATTGCTGACAAGATAAAGACGAAGAAGAATGAGAACAGCGATAAAAAGACGAAGCCAAGCGCATCAAAGGTCGATTGATCAACATCTCCGTACAGATAGTTCGTCTCGAGTTGCATCGTCGGTTGCAGCGATGCCAATCCAGTTTGGATTTCTCGTAGTGCTTTCGAACTTTTCGTCGATGGTTCGCGGAGACTTAAGGACAGCTGATTGTCGCTCATCTCTAAGACGACGTCGACCGTTTCATGATTCTTGAGATAGGCGTCAGCATCGCTGCCATTATACGTTTTGATCGACAAATCCTGTTTTTCGATCGCTTGAGAGACTGGAGCCGGTACATCTTGACTGATAGCGACGACAGGCGTGTAATCATCGTTTCCAAGTAGGAAATAGATCAAGGTGAAGATTAGTAATGGAGCAAGCAAAATCAGTCCGACGCTTCGTTTATCGTTCAACGTTTGACGGATGACCCGTCGTGCGAGTTGCCACATTACGTCACGTCCTTTCCAGCGAGCAGGAACAGTTCCTCGATTTGACCGTTTTCAGTCTGCGCAAGTAAACGGTCGAGCGGATCGTAGGCGATGATCCGACCGTTATAGATCAGTGCTGCCCGGTCGCATTCGTTGATTTCATCCATGACGTGGGTCGAAACGACGATCGTCGTTCCTTGCGTACGGATCGCTTGGAATTGATTCCAAATCTGGCGACGTAACACGGGATCGATCCCGACGGTCGGCTCATCCAGAAATAGGACGCTAGGGCGATGCAGGATCGAAATGGCGAGGGACAATCGTTTCTTCATCCCGCCGGAATAATGGCGAACGAGCTTTTTTCGATCATTCGTTAAATCGACGAGTGTCAAGACCTCGTCGATTCGTTTTGCTAAATCCTGACGGGACATATTGTATAAGGAACCGAAAAATTGCAGGTTCGCAAGGCCAGATAAATCCTCGTATAAGGCATCGTTTTGTGGCATGAAACCAATCTGCGATAACATCTTGAAATTTGGTATCGAAGTGTCGCCAATCTGAATCGAACCTGCGTCTGCTTGGATTGCACCAATCATTAAACGAATCAATGTCGTCTTTCCGGAACCTGACGGACCGAGCAAACCACAAATTTCACCGGACGGAATCAAAAGATCAATCTGTTGGAGGACGTTCTGTTGATGAAATGATTTTGATACACCTTGTAATCGTAGATCCATCGTATTCTCCCTCCTTTTATGAAATAATTATTGAACAACGTGTTGATTAATTTCATTATAAAAGGGAGAGAAACTGGGAGCAATGACCAGTTAACGTTCATCTGTCGCTTAAGCGACACATCTCGATAAAATGTTGAAGAAAGAGGCGATTTCGATGAAAAAACAGGATTTACGCGTTATCCGGACCGACCGGAGGATACGCGAGACGTTCCTTCAGCTGATCGACGAAGTTGGATTTGACGCCGTGACAATTAAGTTGTTGACGGAACGGGCGGAAGTCAATCGCGGGACGTTCTACCATCATTACGCGGATAAATACGAACTGCTCGAGCGGATGACGAATGAGGTTTTTGAAAAGATCGAAGCGACGTTCGAACGCGAGATTCCATTCGTCCTGATCAACAAAACGGAGGACTCACCATACCGACGAATCATCCCGTTTCTAACGTTTCTTTATGAACACCGGACGCTGATGCGGATCTTACTCAGTCCGACGAGTGACGGGATGTTTCGGAAGCAGGTCCGTGATTACATGCAACAGATTCTGTTCTCGGGACTACCGGAACAAGGAGAACGCCTTGTTCCAGAAAATTATCTCATTGCCTATCTCTCAGCCGCCCATCTCGGTGTCATCGAATCCTGGTTGAGCCACCCAAACGAGACATCACCGGATGAAATTGCTCGAATCATCTTTACGATTTCGATGGAAGGACCGTTTCGAGCAGCGGGGTTCCGGCGATGAGTCTTGAGCAAGTCTTAGAAAAAGTCGTCGCGTGTTTGCAGCAAGAACGGATTCAGTTTGGGATCGGTGGTTCATTATTGTTACACCACCATGGACTGCCTGTCACTCCTCTCGACATTGATCTCGTCGTCGCATTAGCGGACGCCGAACGAGCAGTCCAACTGTTGGCGGACATGGGGACTGTCGTCGAACAAGACAAGACGTCACTTTATGCGACGGAAGTGTTCCAGGAATTTATCATCGAAGGAATCGATATCGATTTGATGAGCGGACTGCAGATTCGTCATGGTGAGGGCGTGTTCATCTATCCGTTTGATGAACAATCAATCGATTCAACTGGACGTCCGTTCATGGCACTCATCGATTGGTACGTCATCTATCATCTGATTCCGGGACGGGAACAAAAGGTCGCGATGATTGAACAGTATCTCACGAAACAGGAAGTGGACCATGAGCGACTGGAACAGCTGAGACGAATCGTTCTTCCAAAAGCAATAAGGAATCGGATAGATCAATGGCTGAACTAACTCATAAGTCGCGCAATAAAACGACTTCGTTCGTTGCCGGTAAGTAAGCATGAACGGAGTCGAGTAGTCCGCAGAGGACGTACTGATCGAGCGCCTGGTCGAAGACATAATATGGCTTTAATGTTAGATAAGGCATGAGTGCGTCACGTATGGCTTCTTTGGGCACGCTATTAGGCAACGGTTGTAACGAGTCATGGTAGAGCGCGATAATCGACTCGTTATCAACGATTAGGCTGACTTCATAAGTTTCTTCAATCAGGAGAATCGTCAAACGACGTTTATGAGCGAGATTTGGGTCGTCATGAGTCCGGCGTACTTTCACGTTAATGAATGGAAAATCCCGATAGATTTCCTGAATCGTCCACGCTCCTGACTCCTTAGGATACTCTGCAGCGATGAGGTCTACAGCAATTGACTTACAAGTCATCAATGTCCCATCGGTCAACGGTCGGTAATCCGGGTGTGGCGTTTGAGCTTCGGCATCGCGTGCCGTGACGGCGTCTCTCCGCTTAATCAATTTGCGCGTGTAGGAGAACGTAGATGGTTTGTCTCATGTCACGATCTCGTTCATGGCAACGGACGAAGTGTCTGGATCACTAAAGGGATACGTGAGCGAGTCGTTTTGAGAAACAAAGATTTCCTCGATTGTATGCGCCTGTATTCGTTGTTGATCACCAGGAGCTGAAAAGAACCGTATCTGTTCTGTAATGATCGGTGTGATTTGAACAGGTGCCAGTGAAAACGATTCAGTCGGATACTTGTTGCTCAGGGCGGGGGTTCCATACACACTGAAAAAATCAAGCGCTCCGTCGTCCGTCAATTCAAGCGAAATGAAAAAACCAGGGAAGAGGCGAATTCCGTTTTGGCAGCTGACATACTGATACAGCGAATCTTGGTGCTTCAGTAACATGAACTCCTGGTCGAACGTCATTCCTAACTCTTGCTCTAGCCAGGAAGTCTGTGTGTCTGAATCACGCAAGTCCTCTGGAAGAGAATAAATTGTGACATCACCATGTTTGTTGATTGATGTCGTTCGTCGTGTAACTGTATCGACTTGGATCTCAATCGTACCGTCTGGATAACTCTCGTCTTCAGACCATGGACCGTGATTGATGGGGAACCAACATGTCTCAAACGAATACTGCGTTTCACCATGAAATTTTTCGCGGTGATAGAAGGATTCATGTAAAACATAATCGTTCAGTTGATATTTATCTTGAATATGGGAGATTAAATCTTTCGTTAATGGATGCAACTCGTTCACTCCTTCGTATCTATCTTCACTTTATAGATTGCGCAATAAAACGACTTCATTTGTTGCCGGTAAGTAAGCATGATTTGAATCAAGCAAGCCACAAAGAACGTATTGACCTTTTGAAGCGGCAAACACATAACGCGGCGTGAGTAAAAGGTACGGACGTAATGCGTTGAAGATGATGTCTTGCTGCTCATCCTCGAGCTCCGGTGCGCTAACGGAATCGAACACGGTATGGAGTTCCTGATCGTCGGTCAAGCTAATCCAGTGAAGCGTCTTTTCGTCAAGGAAAATCGTGACGCGCCGATGCTGATCAACATAGGACGTCGGATGCGCGCGTGACAATGTGACAGCAAGGTAGGGATGTTGCCGGTAGATGTGACGAATCATCCATTGTCCTGAATCGGCAGGGTACTCGCTTTGAATGATGTCTTTAATCACGATGCGACAAGCGTTCACCGTCTCTTGCTGGATTGGACGAAAATCAGGATGTTCGGTCTGCGTGATCACGTCATTTGCCGTCACGGTTTCTCCAGACTGATACGGATACCGTTCATGCATCTTTGACGGTAAACCTGTCCAAGATAACACATCATTCACTTCGATAGACGACGTGAAATCCAGTTTACTAGGCACAAGGCTTGATCCTTCTTGCGTCACGATCGTCTCGACGACAGTATGCGCGTATTGATGTCCTGGTTTTGTATAGGAGAACCACTTTATTTGTTGTTTAGCTAGCGAGTCGATGTCCTCGAGCGTTAAAGTGAAAGGTTCCTGATTCACACGATGATCAAGCGGATGAGGACCATATAGGAACAACTCATCGAGCTGACCGTTTTCCGTTAACGTCAGATGAATGAAACAACCGGGAGACAGCCGAATCCCTTCGTGACAACTCACATAACTGAAAAAAGTGTCGTTTTCTTCTTCGAGCATAAAATGCGTACCATGGATCATGTCGGTCTCTGATTCGAGCCAAGCGATCCGAGTGGTTGGATCACGTAAATCGTCAGGCACGGAATGGAGATAGGTCGGACCGTGTAAGGATAACGTCGTCGTTCGTTTCGTGACAGGTTCAATTGTAATCTGCACGGTTCCTTTAGGAAGCATCACGCCATCCTCTTCCTCGATGATCGATGTACCAGAGGGAATCCAAAACGTTTCAAAAGAGTAAACGGTTTGGTCGTTCAGTTTGTGTCGATCGTAGTACGATTCATGGAGTATATAATTGGTTAACCGATATTTCTCGAGCATGTATTCAGTTAGCTGTTTTGTTAGGGCATGCAAGCCGTTCACTCCTTTTTTTGTATGTCCTCCGTGTCGTCAACTAAGGTTGGAATGACGAAGTCAGGTAAGGTTTGGAATAAGCGATCGGCTGTCTCGAAAAACGGTTGATTTGAAACAACATTCACGACATCTGCATCGTAGCTGAACGCAAAGATAGACATGTTTTCCTGCATGGAGACGATGACCGTTTTTTCTGGTCTCCCGGAGTAGTAGTGCGTTCGGTATTCAATCCGGAAGACATTTGGTTTGGTCGACCAGATGACAAGATCATTCCAACTCACGTGGGAATGTAAGTAAGAATACAGGTGTTGAAAATCGGTAACATGCTGCAGCTCAACGACGATGAAACGTTTGTCCGCAAGTGGTGTTAAATCATTATATGTAATCGAACAAAAGCGACATAACGCTTCAAACTCTTCTTCGTCATAACGATTCACCTCTACACAGACGAATAGTGGGAAAGCTTGTAATCGATGAAACCACTGCTCAAGAAATGAACTTTCAAACGAGGAGGATTCATCGTCTGGATTCGTAAAGATGCTAAAAGCTGACATGTAGTCTTGTTCGATGACGAAGCGCAGATTATCAGGGTCTGAAAAATCATTTAGAATCAATTGAAGATCATCATCGTAATGATAAGGCATGTACTCAAATGTTAATTGCAACATGTTCACCTCTGTTTCGTACGTTCAGTGTAACGTGAATCCCTTCATAAGGAAGGGTAATTGAAAATTATTACATAATTGTAAGAGTTCAAAATATAGTGAATGCATTATTATAGTAGAATAAATACAGAGAACTATTGAAATATAGGAGGAAACAAAATTGTCAGATTTTAATCTAGCTATGAACGTGTTATTCGGAAGTGTCCATATCATCTTCATAGCGATGGCTGTTCCATAGATCATCTACGCGCTTTATCTATTACGAAAAATTGCTAATAAATGATTGCAGGGATTTATTGGTAATAAAAAGAAGATAGTTAAAGTACCTACGCATTATTTAAAGGAGGCGATAACATGTCATTTTGGACATGGTTTGCAATCTTATTTGTGTTATCGGTTAGTGTCTACGCATCTTCTCAACCAAAACGTTCGAAGAAATAACAAAGGCGCTACTTCCGATTGTGGAAGCGCGCCTTTTTGTTTGTTTAGTTTTGCGTATCGAGCCAAGCGATCGCGTCCGTCAAGTCGTCGGCAATATAGTCGACGTTTGCTTGTTCCACCCGGTCAGCGTAATCACGAATGGAGCTCTCCCCGGCACCGGTTCGGACTAAGATTTTGATACACCCGGCGTGCGCAGCTGCCACCATATCACTCCATCGGTCCCCGATGACGACACATTGATCGAGTCGGAGATTGTGTTTTACTTGTGCTTGCCATAATAAATTTGGTGATGGTTTGCGACAGGTGCAGTGATCTTCCGCTGCATGCGGACAAATCAGCGTATCATCAAAGCCGAAGCCCTGTAATTCTGTTTGAAAATCTTCTTCACGCGCGAATCCTTTTGAGATACCAGGTTGATTCGTAAACGCAATCAGTAAAATCCCATGATAACGTAAGCGTTCGATTAGCGAAGGAACGTAAGGAAATAACGCAAACGTTCCAGGGTAGTGGACGGTGGCATCTCCGCCAATCGTTCCGTCTCGGTCAAGAAATATTGCTTGAATAGAATCCATGTGTACAACTCCTTAGTTTAGGAAGCATCTTTTAGTTCTTGGTATGGTTGCACACGTGCTGCTAGTTGTGCTGGCATGAAAGCTGCGATGACACCGAACAGAATCGGTAGGGCAAGCGATACGGCTATCAATAACGGTTCATTCCACGGAACAAGATCGTATAGTGTATAAATTGTCGTGTAAGCGATTAAAAGTCCGCCGATACCGGAAAAGAAACCGATAAAGAAACCTTCAAGGACGATCAATTGACGGATCGCGCCGTTCGTCCAGCCGAGTGCTTTTAAGACGGCGAGTGAGGCGCGGCGATCGGTGACGTTTTGCCACATAATCTCTCCGGTCGTCAAAATAGCGATCGTGATCGCAACACCCATCGTCACGTAATGCATCGGACCGACTTGCAAGGCAACGAATTGACCGAGCCACGATGTGTAAAGAACACCCTGTAAATGGAACGTCACGAATAAGAAGAACGTCAGCAGTGCCGTCGGTAGAGCAATCGAGAGGACCGACAAACTGTTTCGTTTCCATTTCCCAATCAATTCCTTCAGTGCGAGTGTCACCGTCGAACGAAGTTTCAGCCCGACACGAGCTGCTTTCGCGTATTCACCGGTCTTGATTGCTTCATACGGCGAGATCCGGCGAATCGTCCACGCTGACCAGATTGCACCAGCCAGGTAGATGAAGAGGCTGAACAGCGCGATCCAAAGAAGACTCCAGCCGTTCATCGCTTCATTACGGACATATGAGAAGATGCTTTCGACAATCAATGCAATCGTTGAGACGAATCCGGCGAGGATCACCGCTTCGATCAAGACGATTTTGTAGAGGTCCTTCGTCCGCCAGCCAAGTGCCAGTAAAACAGCGAACTCTTTCCGGCGGGCGAGCATCGAGACATAACTCGTCGCGAGGACATAGACGATGGCGACGGCGAGCATCGCAAAGATGACACCTGAGAACCCGACGCTCGTCTCACGGAAGATCGTGATCGCAGCACCAATGTGGATCCATGGTTGTTCGATCCAACCGAGCGTCTTCCCGTCATCGACAACCTTCGTAACGACGGGTTGAGGAGAGGAACCTTTGGTGATCGTAGCGATAAGACCAGTCTCTCGTTCGATTTCCGACTTGATACGTTGTAAGGTTTTATCTGATTGTTCACCGACAGAAGAAGCACCCTTTACTTTTAACCGGATCGATGAAATCGATTGATCGCCCATCACCTTTTGGACACTATCGACTGTCGTAAGAACGTTTGGAGAGTTCGTCAACAGACCAATTGGATTCCCGGTCGTGTTGATCGGTTGGGAAGGATTGACCGGTTCATTTTTTGAGTCAAGTACGATACTCGCAGCCGAGGGTCGATAGGTCTCCATCGGTAATTCGTTTAATGGATCTTTGGAGACATTGATCTTGTTCGGATCATACAAACCGACGACATTAAACGTCAGATAAGGATTCATTGACTTAAAAGCAGATCCATCCGATTTTTTCATTTTTATTTCATAAGAATCTACCGTCCGGAAGCCACGCTTCGGAAGATAAGAGGATGGTAATATAGCATTTTTGAATGCAGTAGGTGCTGTGTGTACTTCATAAGCATTCTCCCATCGTGTAGGGAACGGACTCTTCACCGTTTGATAAGTCAATGAGCCTGTCTGGGCGACGAGTTGAGCGTTAGTATTTGCTTCCGAATGCGGAAGTACCTTAGTTTTTTGACCGAGTAGGGAATCAAAAAAAGCGCTCTCGACTTTAGAGGCATCGACTTTAATGTCTTGGATGATCTTTCGTTTTTCTTGATCGAGAGGTTGAGGAGCGTTCGATTGAGCTAGTCGTTGATAAAATGTGTCGCGTGCTTGTTTCGTTTTCAGATCGACGTTAACTTGTTCTAACTTAAATTGACTATATCCCGTATTGAAGGATTTTGGATTAATCAATACCGGGATATTGAATTCATTGGAACTCTTCTTGCTGGCTGAGGGGACATCCTTCTGGTTGAAGTAACGAAACTTCTTTTGATTCAGGATGCTCTTATCCAAACCGACGAGTTGCGCTTCCGCCTCCGGATCGATTCCGACGATAAGACTATAGGTAAAGGGTTGTATGGATGAAAAACCTTTCGGATCTTGAAGATGGATCAATCGTGTATTCGGAGGAACGAGCGGCTCTTCCATAGTTGAAAAGTAGGCACCATCCTGTGCAATGAGTTCTTTCGAAAATCCACCAGCACCATAATGTGAATTACTCAGTCGATAAATACCAGGATCGTCCGGAAAGTGGATTTGATTTGGAATCGAGATGCCGATATTAGCGTATCCCATGACAGCCACAGGGGCTGCGATATCAATCGCATCCATTTGTTTGATTTGTTGATATTGTTTATACGAAATCCCACCATTGATTCCATTGAGATAATTCGGTTCGAGTAACTTATTTGATTCCGTCGTCATCTGACTGCCTTTCGGTCGCACGACGATATCATACGCAGACGACCATTTCTTTTGTAACGTCTGTTCGACCGTTCCTTGACTGGAGTCCGTCAAGTTGAACATTAAACTGAGCCCGGCACTGATGATCAGTGCACCGACAAGCGTCAGGATGAATTTCCCGCGCTGCCGGCGCCATTGATTTAAGACAAAACGGAACATCGTCATTCCTCCTTTTATGGGGTAAAGGCTACGAAAAATGGATGAGACTGTTCATCTAAGATATGTAAGATTCGTTCGCTGAAGTTCGACCACGTTACGCGTCGTAACACTTCTTCGAGCGGGAAAAAACCGACTGCTAAACTTTCACTGCTCGTCTGCGGTTGACCACCAATCGCTTTTGCAAGCCAACAGGTCGCACAGACATTCGCATCGAGGTTTTGATAGATGCCGCAAAATTTCACGATTTCAATTTCAATTCCAGACTCTTCTTTGACTTCGCGAATGATACCGTCAGCTGCACTTTCCCCAGGCTCGACGATGCCGCCCGGAAACTCCCAGCCACGATCCGGTCCTTGGATCAAAAGAATCTCGTTTTGGTCATTCAAGACGACCGCTCCTGCTGATAACGAATAAATCGATGTCGGTAACATAGACTTCCTCCTGTGAAGAGAGGGACAACGTATGTTGCCCCTCCGCCAAATATTAAGATGCATCTTTCAGTTCTTGGTACGGTTGAACACGAGCGGCCAGTTGTGCTGGGATGAACGCCGCGATAACACCGAATAGAATCGGTAAGGCGAGCGATACGCCAATCAACAACGGTTCATTCCAAGGTACGAGATCGTACAAGACATAAATCGTCGTGTAAGCAACAATCAGTCCAATGACTCCGGAAATTAGGCCGACCAGGAATCCTTCAAGGACAATTAGCTGACGGATCGCGCCGTTCGTCCAGCCGAGTGCTTTTAAGACAGCGAGTGAAGCGCGACGATCGGTGACGTTTTGCCACATGATTTCCCCCGTCGTCAAAATGGCGATCGTGATCGCAACACCCATCGTCACGTAATGCATTGGACCGACTTGCAGGGCAACGAACTGACCAAGCCACGACGTGTAAAGGACACCCTGTAAATGGAACGTCACGAACAGGAAGAAGGTCAAGAGAGCTGTTGGTAAAGCAATCGAGAGGACGGACAGGCTATTGCGCTTCCATTTCCCGATCAGTTCCTTTAGTGCGAGTGTCGCGGTCGAACGAAGCTTCAGCCCGACACGAGCGGCTTTCGCGTATTCGCCGGTCTTAATCGCTTCGTACGGTGAGATGCGGCGAATCGTCCACGCTGACCAAGCGGCGCCAGCGAGGTAAATGACGAGACTGAACAGTGCGATCCAGACGAGACTCCAGCCGTTCATCGCTTCGCTCCGAACGAGCGAGAAGATCCCTTCGACGATCAAGGCGACTGTTGAGACGAATCCGGCGAGGATCGACGCCTCGATCAAGACGATTTTGTAGAGATCCTTCGTCCGCCAGCCGAGTGCGAGTAAGACGGCGAACTCTTTCCGGCGGGCGAGCATCGAGACATAACTCGTCGCGAGGACATAGACGATCGCGACAGCGAGCATCGCGAAGATGACACCGGAGAACCCGACGCTCGTCTCGCGGAAGATCGTCATCGCGGCACCGATGTGGATCCATGGTTGTTCGATCCAACCGAGTGTTTTGCCGTCATCGACGACTTTCGTGACGACGGGTTGAGGAGATGAACCTTTTGTAATGGTGGCGATCAATCCAGTTTCTTGTTCAATTTGTTGTTTCACATCTTGAAGCAGTTGTTCTGACTCTTCACTGACGGTCGTTGCACCTTTGACTTTCAGACGAATCGAAGAAATAGCTTGTTCGCCATTGATTGCCCGTGCACTATCGATCGTCGTTAAGATATTTGGTGAACTTGTCAAAAGACCAACAGGATTACCAGATGTATCAATTGATTTTGCAGGGTTGACGGGTTCGCCCTTTGCATCTAAAACAAGATCTGCAGACGAGGGACGATAAGTTTCCATCGGTAACTCGTTTAGCGGGTCCTTTGAGACCTTGATGTTATTCGGATCATATAAGCCGACGACCTTGAATGCAAGGTATGGGAAGACCGTATCCAACTCTCCTGGTTTTGGCTTTTTGACCTTACGTCCGGCGGATTCAAGGGAACGGAAACCTTTTGTAGGTAAAAATTGTTTTCCAAATGTCCAATTTTTGATCTTAGTTGGCGAAGCCGATACTTCATAGGCAGTCTTCCAGCGACTTGGATATGGACTATTGGCTGGCTTAAACGAGAGTTGTCCAGATTTATAAAGTAGTTGGGCTCCTTCAGCGCTTGTCATATCAACATACGTAGAATTTGTCTTTTCTATAAGTGTTTGAAGATAGTTTTCTTCCACTTTAGATGCTGGAATTTCAAGGTGCTGTATTTTTTTTGCAGGATACGTAGTTAACGCTGAATGAAGAACTGAACGCTTCGGTTGTTTTTTTACTAGACCATCAATCAACTTCTGTTGATCCTGCTCTGTTTTAAAGGGGGCATCTAATTTTTCGATTGTGTATTCATAGCTTCCTTTGTTAAAGGAGTTCGGATTGATTATGACGGGTATAATATGTTCGTCCGAATAATTACCGGATTGATGTTGATCTGTGCTGTTGAAATATCGAGACTTTTTATTTAAGCGAACACTTTTATCTAATCCGACAAGTCGAGCTTCCTCGACAGGGTCGATTCCAACAATCAATACTGGGTTTCTTGCAATTGCATTTTTAAACGTTTCAATGGGTTCATTGAAAAAAGAAGCATTTTTCGGAACATTTACTTTCGTACCTTGAGAGATATGGATGACGCTATGCGATTGACGTTCTCTCGAAAAACCATTTTCGATAAAATTCGTTTCTGTTAGACGATACATACCGGGTTCGCTTGGAAACTTCAATACATTTTTAAACGAAGTAACAGAGTTTACATATCCCATAACAGCAACCGGAGCTGCAATTTCAATGTCCTTCATTTTCTTGATGGTTTCGTATTGTTTGAAGGAAATCCCACCATCGATTCCATTCAAATAGTTCGGTTCCAGTAAATCGTTCGACTCACTTGCAAGCTGACTGCCTTTCGGTCGTACGACGATGTCATACGCAGACGACCATTTCTTTTGTAATGTTTGTTCGACCGTTCCCTGACTCGAATCGGTCAAGTTGAACATCAGACTGAGTCCAGCGCTGATGATGAGCGCACCGACGAGCGTCAGGATGAATTTCCCGCGCTGCCGGCGCCATTGATTGATGACGAAACGAAGCATATGTAGTCTCCTTTGCTTGTTATTGGGAGATTTGCGTCTTTAAATAATGTGTAAGATCTTGTTCGAAATGGTGAATCGCTTGTGCATCGAGTGCTTCTACTTCTGCTTGCGCTGCGTAGCGGGTGACGAAGTAAGGAGAGAGTGGCGTCACCAGATGAATGCGCTCTGTCCAGTCTGTCAACGATTCATGACTTCGCCGTTTGAGGGCACGTGGTAATCGTTGATTAAAATCAAACAACATCAGGCGCAGTGATTCGATAGGAGGAGTAGGTATCGACTGAGTGATTGTAGAAGAAGTTTTATTCTTGAAAGAAAAGTTTGATTGATCTTGCGTATCCTCCGCACTCTCTAAAGTATGTTTTCCTGTGAGTCGCTTTCGTTTTTTGATTACAAAATAAATGATGAAACTTCCGACAAGAAGCAACAAGAGAAGGATAATCGAAAAACTAGAGCCTGCCTTTTCTTCTGCTGATTCCAAAAAGCCTGGCGACTTGGTAGCATTGGCTTTTCCACGTGCTGTTCCATCCACTTTTTCCGTTTTACCTGTACTTATACCTAAAATTTCACCTTCAGAATTTTCGTCGATTGTGTTATCGAGTGTACAACTGTTTTTTTTGAAAATAAGTTTTGATAAGTCATCATGATTACAATCTCGTACGATCGTCGTCTCCTGTTCCGAGAAGTCAGCATTTTGAAACGCTTCATACGCGGATTGCGTCGATACCGACAGCAACAGAAAAACGACAAGTGAGCCGATAAAGCTCGTGATTAATTTGGCACGAAACGTGTGCAACGCGAGACACCTCCTCATTAACAATACTTAGACACTTTGCACCGTACGCTTCCGGCGGTCTTCAACGATTCGTCCATCCTGCATGAAGAGAATCCGGTCAGCACGTTCGGCGAGTTCTAGGTCGTGTGTGACAAATAAAACGCCACACTTAGCTTCACGATGCAGCTCTAGTAACAACTCGAAGATTGCGTCACCGGTCACGGAATCGAGATTACCGGTCGGCTCGTCCGCGAGAATCCATTGCGGATGGTGAAGCAGGGCACGGGCGATCGCGACCCGTTGTTGTTGTCCACCGGATAATTGAGCCGGTAAAGCATTCCGTTTATCGTCGAGTCCAACCCGTTCGAGCAGCTCGAGAATCCGCTCCTCTTGATTGAAGGAGGTCTTTTGCTTTAATAAGGCGACCTTTAAGTTCTCAGACACCGTCAGTGCCGGTAATAAGTGAAACTGCTGGAAGATGAAGCCGATCTCTTGCGAGCGGAATTGCGATAACCGTTTGTTCTTCCAAGACGTGATGTCCTGCCCGTCATAGAGGATTTGACCGGACGTCGGACGATCAAGCGAACCAAGGAGACTCAGGAACGTTGATTTTCCAGAACCGGATGGACCGACGAGTGCCGTCACCTCACTTTGCGAAAACTGACCGTTTAGTTGATGCAAGACATCGGTCCGGACACCGCTTCGTTCGAATGTATGCGAAATATCTTGAAAGGTAATATCCATATGACCACTCCTTTTACATAATTTGGTTATGTTCAGTGTATTATTTTTAGAAAATTTTGTCTATTGCGTTTTTATTTCTGATCCAATCACTTTTTTAATATTTGTTCATAGTTGGTTCATAACTTCTCCCTATGATCGGATTAACACCAATCAAGGGAGGCATTTAACATGAAACGAACACGCAAGAAATGGTTATGGATCAGTGGAGGGATCATCCTGGTACTCCTGTTAATCGGTTCCACGCTCTTTTTAGGACGAGGAGAGGCACAAGGAACGAAGGAGGTCGTCGAGTCAAAGACATTAAAAACATTCTTCTACTTCTCGGGCACGCTTGAAGCGAAAGATCGACAGACGGTCATCAGTGATCGTGATGTCCGTGTCACCGACGTTCGCTTTGAAGAAGGAGATACCGTTAAGTCGGGTCAAACGATCGTCAGCGTCGAAGGAGGAGAAGATTTCAAGGCACCTCGCTCTGGACAACTCGTTCGTCTTGACGTCACGGAAGGCGAAGTTTATGCCCCGAATACCGTCCTCTTCGTTGTTGCAGACAACAAAGAATTGATCGCTCGTCTGAAAATTGATGAGCAAGATATCGAACGGATTGAAGTTGAAGATACGATTGAATTACAGACGGATGCATCTGATAAAACCATCAAAGGGAAGGTCGAATCGATTAGTCCGGAAGCTGTGACGGAAAATGGAAGTACGTATTTCAATGCAAAGGTATCGGTACCGAGCTCGTCAAACTGGTTACACGGCATGACGGTCGAGGGACGTTTACCATATCAACTCGCACAAGATGTACCTGTCTTATCGCTCGATGTCATTTCGTATTCGAAGTCGGATCGTCCGTATGTATATGTGAAAAAAGACGGGGAAACGACTCGTCAATACATCGAGACGGGGGTGACGGACGGACAGGATATTGAAATCAAGGACGGATTGTCCGCCGGAGACGAAGTCTTCCTGCCGAGTGAAGACGGTGGTTCCGGTCTTCTTCCGACTCCACCAGGAGGTGCGTCCTGATGCCGGTCGTTGACTTGCAAGAAATCCAAAAAACTTACGGCGAAGGAACCAATCGTCACATCGTCCTCGATCGAGTATCGCTGACGATCGAGGCTGGTGAATATGTGACGATCCTCGGACCTTCGGGTTCAGGAAAATCAACGCTGATGAACATCATCGGTTGCCTCGATGTCGCTTCAAACGGCGTCTATCGTTTGCAGGAGCAGCTCGTCCACGATCTATCCGAGGATCAGCTAGCGACGATTCGCAACGAAGAAATTGGCTTCATCTTTCAACAGTTCCAGTTGCTACCGCGCATGAGCGTCTTACAAAACGTCGAATTACCGCTCATCTATGCCGGCGTCTCGCGCAAAGAGCGCCGCGCACGATCGCTTGAGCTCCTGGAACGTGTCGGATTGACAGATAAAGCCGATGCCTTACCGAGTCAATTGTCCGGTGGTCAACAACAACGGGTTGCGATTGCGCGGGCGCTCGTGACGCGACCGACGATCTTACTCGCCGATGAGCCGACCGGAGCGCTCGATCAAAAGACAGGGAAACAAATCATGGAGTTGTTCGAGAGCCTCTCAGAGGAAGGGAAGACGATCATCATGATCACACACGATGTCAATATTGCTAAGCAAGCTCGCCGGATTATCCGAATCGAAGATGGTCAGGTGACGGAGGTGACGACATGATTCGCGAAACGTTACGGATGGCATGGTCGAATATCTGGCATCATAAGATGCGGTCGTTCTTGACGACGCTTGGTGTCATCATCGGTGTCGCATCGATCATCGCCTTGATTTCAATCGTCAACGGCGCGACAGCCTCAATCAATGAAGAGGTCGCGTCGTTCGGTGCCAATAAATTAACGGTCCAAACGACAGAGACGCCGTTGAAAGAAGGATTATCACCTGCACAACTGGAAGAATTAAACACGATTAAAGGAACACGCGGTGTCTCACCGACCGTCTCGACTGTCCGGGACATCCGTGTCGAAAATCATTCACTTGACCAAGTGACGATCGAAGGGCGAAATCACATCTATTACCGGGAATCTGAAGATGTCCCGCAAGGACGTGGCATCGTCATCAGTGATGTAAAACAACAGACGCATGTCGCCGTCGTCAGTCCATCCGTCGCCCGAACACTCTATCCGGGTCAGGTCGCAATCGGTAAGACGATCAAGCTCGATGGACTCAATTACCGGATCGTCGGTGTCAGTGACGCGGATGGCGATCAAATCGTCATTCCCTATACGACGGCCCTGCGGACGCTTGGGGTGACAGCCGTTAAGCAAGTGGATATCTTCAAGACGGACGCAGCTGACGTCGCGACCGTCAAACGGGATGTCACGGCAAAGCTGTACCAGTTCTATAACGGACGCGACGATACGTATGACGTCGTCAGCTTGGATGAAGCACTCGATTCGATTGACCAAATCAATACGATGCTCTCGCTCTTGTTGACGGGTATTGCGTCGATTTCCTTGATCGTCGGTGGGATCGGCATCATGAACATGATGCTCGTCTCGGTCACGGAACGAACGACGGAGATTGGCTTACGAAAAGCACTCGGTGCGAAACCACGTACGATTCGCCTTCAGTTCCTCTTGGAATCGATTCTGCTGTCCTTGATGGGTGGAGTGATCGGCATTCTTGTCGGAGCGATGCTCGCATTTGGCGTCAGTCTGATGATTAGTACACCGTTCACACTCTCCGTGAGCACGATTCTGCTTGCCGCCGGATTCTCGATCGGTGTCGGTGTCTTGTTCGGTTACATGCCAGCGCGAAAGGCATCTCGTTTGAATCCGATCGAAGCCTTACGAAATGTTTAAGTGAAGGAGGAGGACGATGGTAACGATTTTGATTGCCGAAGATGACCGGAATGTCCGTCTACTATTAGGCGAGACACTCCGGTCCGCCGGCTTTACGGTGATTGAATCGAGAGACGGGAAAGACGCACTCGACCAACTGGATCAACAACACGTCGATCTCGTCGTAACGGATGTGATGATGCCGCACGTTTCAGGAATCGAACTGGTTGAGCTGCTGCGTGAATCAGGATATGAACAACCTGTCTTGATGTTGACAGTGCTGGATTCCTTTCAGGATAAGGAAGCCGGGTTCACGACCGGTGCTGATGATTATATGGTCAAGCCGGTTGATTTGGACGAACTGTTACTTCGGATCCGAGCGCTGTTACGACGGTCAAAGATCGTAGCAGCGCAAGAATTAATCGTGGGCGCCCTGCAACTACGGATGACGGACGCGACGGTCGTAACGCCTCATGGTGAGATACCGTTACCACAAAAGGAGTTTCAACTGCTCTATCGCTTGCTCGCACATCCGAAGCAGATTTTTACGCGTCAGCAGTTGATGGACGAAATTTGGGGATATGATGTCGAGAGCGACAGTCGGACGGTCGATGTCCACATCAAGCGGTTGCGTGACAAGTTCAGCGCCTATGATGATTTTACGATCGAGACGGTCTGGGGACTCGGTTATAAGGGAGTGATTCAGTGAAACGCTTCGTCCGCTCGATCTCTGGTCGCTTTTTCGTCATCCTCTTCGGTTTATTGTTACTACCACTGCTGTTACCATTCATCATGACGATCTGGTTCCAGTTCCAAGAAGTCGATCAAGACCTAAATAATCAATTGCAACAACGAACGGATCAGATTGAACGATTAATGCAAGACCAAAATCTGTCGTTCGCTGAGGCGAGTCAGTACATGGATCAGTCTTTGATTCAAACGACACAATACACGTCGCTCAATCAAGTACAATCATTGTCATCGTCAGAACGTGACCAATTACAGCAAAAAGGAGAAATTACGATCGATGGGACGTGGCTCGAACCGTCGCAATACATTCGCCAGACGGAGACAGGATATCTCGTCTCGACACCGATTGCCGGACAACGCATCCTTGACGGATTACGAACGTCAGCTGGAATCGGTATCGTCATCACGATCGGCGTCGCCTTCATCCTGACCTGGCTCGCTGTCACGCTCGTGACACGACGGATTCGTAGCATCAGTGAAGCGGCGATTGAAGTGACGAACGGGAACTATGATGTCTCGATCAAGGAAGGTGGAAATGATGAGGTCGCACTCCTCGTTGAAAACTTCAACCACATGACCGAAGCGCTGCGACGAAACGACCATCTCGCAAAGGATCTCGTCGCCTCGATTTCGCATGAGCTGAAGACACCGATTGCTTCGATTCAAGGATTTTCTAGGTTGTTACAGACAGAAGAAAACTCGGATAAACGGCAGCAGTACTTGACGATCATGGAGCAAGAGAGCACCCGTCTATCACGCTTGACGTCAAATCTCGTCCGCTTATCGCGGCTTGATCATCAGACGATCATCGAGCGGAAACGGTATCGCCTTGATGAACAACTTCGGACGTGCCTGTTGTTGCTGGAGCGACAGTGGACGGAGAAATCACTTCGACTGGAGCTTGATTTACCAGAAGTGTCCGTCGAGTGGGAAGAGGAACTGATGCAGCACGTCTGGCTCAATCTGCTTGAGAACGCGATTCGGTTTTCGCCGGAATCGGGAGTGTTAGAAGTGACCTTAAGTGAAGGAGAGAACTTTCGCGTCACGATCCGCGATGAAGGACCGGGAATCGCAGAACAGGACTTACCGTATGTGTTCGATCGCTTTTATCAGGGCGAACAGTCACGAGCGAATGAAGGACATGGTCTTGGATTATCGATCGTTAAACGAATCATCGATTTACATGACGGTGAGTTAACGATTAAGAACCATTCGGAGCAAGGCGCAATCGTGACCGTTACGTTAACGGCGCACGAGACGCGTGAATGATGACAGACGAAAAGGAGCGCAGACTTTCAAGGTGTCATCGTGAAAGTCCGCGCTCTTTTAAGTTGTTTTTAGCATGTAGTCGTTAAGGGTGTCGATTTCGAGTTATGGGTTACTTTTTTTGGTAGACTGCTTCTTATAAAACTGAATAATGACTATTACGAATGCTAAAATCGTTAAAAAGCCAAACGAATTAAAAAACGCTTCTGCAATCGATTGTTGTGTCGTTAAAATACGTGCAACGAAAATGATGATAGAACTTGCGAATAAAACGACAATGATTCTTTTCAATGGTTGGTTTGTAAAAATTAAGCCAAGTATAAAGATGATTGAAAAGATACCGATTATTTGAATCAACATCACATATCCCTCTTAACTACCATTATTTTTGTGTTTGATTCTTTCGTATGACTTGTAGATTTTGTAATTGACTTTCCAAAACTGTTCGCGCTAAAGGTTCACCTTTTGCTTGCCCACGCTCAAAGGCATAACCACTAAAGATTTTAGCACCGTCCTTAAGCCAGTTCGCACGATACAAGTCGTGTGCTTCACTTCTTGATAAGAAGATACCATCCTCGATTTCGACATCATCGTCTACTCCGAACTGAAAGCCACAACAAGAACAAAGTTCGAACGAGGCGTCACCATTTTCATAATAAGCAACGTCGTCCATTCGGTTATATCCATAGACGGGACATGTGTATTTCATGAAAACACCTCATTGCTCAAGAATCTTTTGATACTTGTATCCTTTTAAGATATCTGTTTGATTCGTATAGGTCCAGTCAGCAATGGACTGATCTGGATGCAATTCAAAATAATGATTGAGGATATCACGCCCTAACATGTAGTTACTCCAGCGAGGAATCTCTTTTTGTTCGTTACCTACAACGAAGTCGAGTTGTGATACTTCATGGCTGTTGACGAGATGCACGACATGTTTCTTTGTTGCTTCATCCATATCAACATTCCAAGGAATGGAAACGTCTTTGACGATTCGCTCGGCAAAGGCATCTGCCTTTCCTTCGACAATGACGGAATTAAGAGTCGTATTTAAACTAAAATCGGGTGTATCCATGAGGACTAAGTGATGATATTCATGTGCCGTCGTATATGCTAAGACGTCTTGATCGTAGTTTGGATCCAGGTAGAGAACGAATGCGTCTTTATAGGCGGCTCCTGTAACACCTTTCATCGGCTGGATATCGAAAGAGGATTCAGGATTAATGGGAGCGATAAAAATGGTACTTTTCTTTTTGGGAAGAATCTTATGTGAAGCGATGTAATTTTTTTGGATAATTTTTTTAATGTTGTCCTGCTGTTTCATCAAGTTCTCGACTTTATCGAGTAGCTCTTGTTCGTATACGGTTGATTGCAACATCAGGAAACCTTTCAAGTCGCCTGTCGCGAACTCCTCCTTTTCCCCGACTTTGTCGATATAGTTCAAGACATACTTCGCATAATTCTTTTTATCTATTTCAGGATCATTGTTTTTTAAAGACGCTTGTAGATATTTTTTGTACGGTTCATAGAGAAAAACAATGTTCAATTTACTTTCGTCATCAATTTTTATAGATTCGGATTGTATTTTTTCACTCTTTGACATCAGTTGAGTAGTAGGCTGTGATGTCTTTTGCTCTTCTGTACAAGCGGATAAAAGCAGAAAGGGAGCAGTTAAAAAAAATATCAGTAATTTTTTCAAGATACGTTCATCCCCCTCTTTTTTAGGGTGTAACAACATCTGCTGTTCAATTAATCCTCTTTCGCCATATGATCAATGATGATTGGATCACTGTAGGATAAAATGTAAAAATCCTGTTCATGTGTCCTGATGGCAAATAAGTGCAAGTCTCCCCGTTCCGTATAAATTTCCTTCGTTTTCATATACTTCGCAGCGAACTCTCCCAAGATCGATTCTTTTGACCTCACGACTGGATAAGGATTCCGGAGTCTGTCGTCGATGATGCCATGCTATTGCAACGTTCCTAGGAAAACGGCGTACTTTTCGAAACGCATCAAAAAGTAATCGCGCGAAGGATCGTCAATCAAAAGCTTGAATGTTTCGTCAGCGCCATAAAAATAGAAATCAATCGCGTAATGGTCGTTTGCCTTTAACGACATCGTATTCTTCAGTCGTCAGTAAAAAATCGAGATCAATAATCTTCAAAAAAATCACTCCTTTGTGATGATCGATGTCGTCGAACATTATGTTATCGAAGATTTATCGATGAACCACTTCTCCCCATGTTCCGTGATGAAACGGTATTCCGCGCGGTAATGTGTGTCGTGACCCTCTTCTTTCATCTTGATGAAGGCAGCATCACCGTCCGCAGCTCTTTGATCAATCAACAGATAGAGGGCTTCGACGCGTAACAATAACATGGATAGGAGTTCGGAACGCGGTCCTTCATAGCCATACGCATCAAGGAACCGACTCACTCGCTTGGCGAAACGTGTGTCATCTTGCTCTGGTGAATAAGCAAGAACGGATCCGTCAGGTGCTTGTCGTCTGCTGCTAAGCGGAACGAACGTATAGAGAGCATAGACGATATCCCAAGCACGTGGACCGGGTGCTGCGAGGTCAAAGTCAATCACGCCACTCAGTTTTTGATCCTGAAAAATCGTATTGTAGACGGCAAAATCGTTGTGGCAGATGACTTCGTGTGGAGTCGGGGTATTGAGCAACGGTGCCCAGTCCGGTGAGACGTCGAAGTCGACTGTCGCGTCATGATACTGGCGCATCAGACGTGCGACATCGTCCAATACGTCGTCATGCCACATGTATGCTTTTAGCGGATAATCGGCCGTTTCACCAGGGAGGAAGGTCAGGATCTCTCGATTTTGTTCGTCGATGCCGACGAAACGCGGAACACCGGATAGGCGTTTCGCTTCTAAGTGGCATAATAACCGTTGGACGTTGTTGCTGTTCTCTTTTTGTGAGCGATAGACATGCTCACCTTTTTGATAGACAGCGGAGACATTTCCGCCTGTCAATCGTTGTTCTTCAGACATGAGTGTTCCTTCTTTCTTTATGTAATCGGTTACATATCGGTTGGTCTTTTTGCATTCGTTGATGAAGAAGCGGGTGCTTTATGCACGATTGTCATGTTCTTCAATCAGTCGACACCGCATCGAAGAGAGCGTCAAGCGTCGGATTCGTGACATGATCGAGGAATGTGTCAACGTCTTCCGTCGAACGAAGACGAACGATTTTGTCCGCTTCACCTGTAACTGGCGACTCGATTCGTTGCCGCTGATAGATGTCGTAGTACGACGAGTCGCCACGAATCTCTCGTCCATCGCGTTTGGAGTGAGTCAGTCGATTTAAAAAAGTGGCTTCGGGTAAATCGAACCAGACGAGGATCGAGCGGAACGTCGATCGGGAGAATGGATCTAATAATTGTTTCCGACCAATCCGCGTGGTGTTGGCGTTACATAAGATGATCGTCTCGACGGAAGACGTGATTGCCTGTTCGATCAACCATCCCGTCAAGTCATGTTTGATCTGATTCGGTCCTTCTGTTGGAACGAGGTCCGGATAATGTTCGAGCAAAAAGCGTGCTTGAAGATCCTGATCGATGACAAGGCTTGCTGGTAGACGTTGAGCAAGCTGTCGTGCGAACGTCGTTTTCCCGGCATGGGTCGGTCCGATCGTCAACAGGACGGTCCTCATGACGTCAGTTGTTCTTCCGGTAAGCGATCAGCGAGAATCTGCGCGAGCCAATCTTCTTTCGTTCCGAAGCAAGAGGTCGTCTGTCCGATATGATAAAACGTACTGGCCAATGGTCCGGTGAAGTAGGTCGCATCCGGCATACATAAGTAAATCGGGCGATTCGTCGCGAGCGCAATCCCGAGTTCGACGTGACTACTTTTTCCTGCTGGTAACACGAGGACGAAGGCGTCCGCTTGTTGTACGGCTTCGAATTCAGCAAGACCAATCTTTCGTAATGCTTCAGGATCCTCTGCCCGATCATTCATCGTCCAGTCGTATGTTACATCGTGTCCACGCAAGCGGAGTTCATCGCGGAGCCAGCGGACGGTCAACGTGTGATCAAAGCGAGAAGCGATATAAAGGTTCATGTATGGATTCCTTTCTCAAGTAAAAGTAGTTCGATGGCCTGAACGAGCGCGTAGGCTCCGTCAGACGTATTCGATAAGACGGTGACGATCGTTTCCGATTGTGGATAATAGGCGGAATGAAAGCTGACACCCGGGTCGTAACCCATGATGTGCCACTTCTCGTGTGTGGCATCGAGTCGTTTCAGCCAGACGCCGTAACCATAAGACGCAACATCGTTGACTTTGACGTGGGGATGAAACAGTTGCGTGGTCATCGATTCGGACAGCAACTGATGCGTCAGAAGGCTTCGCCAGAAACGTTCCATGTCTGATGCTGTGAGGAAGGCACCGCCATCTGGTCCACCAATGATCGGTAACGCATAGTGATTCGTTCGCCACGTTCCGTCTTCATTCTCGATGTGGCCTGTGGCTGTATCCGCCGGTAGCGAGTCGAGTCGGAAGTAACCAGACTGTGTCATTTGCGCATGAGCGAATAATTCGTTCGTCACGTAATCCGAGAAGGGTTGTTTCGTCAATTGTTCGATCACGAGACCGAGCAGGATGTATCCCGCATTGTTGTAATGAAAACGTTCGCCCGCAGTGAACTGTCTTTTTTGGTCCTGAAACAACGGTAAAAAATCGATGGGACGACGCAAACGGTACATTGGGAGATCTTGAAAGACCTCCTCGAAATCGGTCATCGTCGCTTCGTCAAAATAATCACCGATGCCTGACGTATGAGTTAACAGATGATGTATGGTCACGCTGTCTAGATCGATTCCTATGTCCGGTAGAATCGTCGCGACGCGTTCGTCGAGTGCAACCTTTCCTGCCTCGACTAACCGTAAGATAGCGACCGCCGTGAAAAGTTTTGCACCAGAGGCAATTCCGAATCGCGTCGTTTCTTTATTCAATACACGGTAGCCCTGATGTGCGAATCCGTTAGCATGACTAAAGATTTGTTCACCTTGCTGGTGGATGGAGACCGCCCCTTCGAGATGCATAAGCTCCGGTAAAGCAATGAGTTTCTTGTACACGTTCATCATCCTCTCTGTTTCCCATCCTATCGAATTCATTCATGTAAGAAAAGGGAATTATAAGAAAAATTTGAAAAAAATGAAACTTTTTAAACGTGTCGCGTATCTAATAGGGGAGTGATTGCCAAAAAGGAGGATGCCGATGTGTTTCGAAAGTCAGGTGCAGCATTATCCGACGCTGCTTTTGAAGCAGCTTTATTCGCAGAAGAAGACTATGTGTACCGTATTTCCTTCATTTATCTGAAAGAGGAGGCGGCAGCGCTTGAGAACGTCCAAGAGGTCGCGTACCGGGCATGGCGTGGGCGAAAGAGTTTACGGGATGCTTCGTATTTTAAGACGTGGTTGACGCGCATCACGATGAATTGCGCTTTCCAGCAACATCGAGCGTCGTTTCAGCCGCTCGCGATCGAACCGAGTCAAACGACTTCGTTTGAAGAGCGTCTCGTCGATCGCTTGTACTTGGACGATTTACTGGATGTCCTCGAGCCGACCGAGCGATCAATCGTCTACTTCCGGTATGAAGAAGATTTGTCATTGCAAGAGATTGCGCAAGCATTCAATGTGCCACTGAGTACGATCAAAAGCACGTTGTACCGCGCACTCGAGAAAGTACGACGACAGAAGGGGATGAGTCTATGAATCACGAGCCAAAAATCTTGATCGATGTACCGTCATCTGTCAGGCAACGGACAATCCAAGGTATCCGCAAAGCGAAACGGCGCCGGCGCTCGGTACAAGCTGTTTGCCTTGCTGCAGGTCTGACGATCATCGGCTTTAGTTCCTTGCATGAGACCGTTCCCGAACAATCATCGCAATCGATGAGGGTCGGCATGTATTATGATGAACAGTTTTACAAAGTATCAAAAGAGATGACGAATTTAGACTGGCAACAGCTGAAAGGGAAGCGACTCGGCGTCACGGATGATGTCTTGACCGATACGCAACTGGAACAGGACACATCTGATTTTGCGTCGAACCTCGATGCGTTTACCGTCTATCAAATCAAGGATGATCCGGTATCTGAGCACGTGCTGGTCGTTGGTCAGGAAGAGGGAAGAGAACGGGTGATGATTCTGTCACCAGAACAGTAGAAGGGGGAAAGGGAGATGAACATCCGGTCTTGGACAACAGACGATCTACCGCAATTGGTCGGTTTGATGACGCAGCTCGGGTATCCGGCAAGCGAGAATGTGTTACGCGAACGGTTTACACGGGTCACCCGTCATCCGGATTATGAATTGCTTGTGTTAGAAGACGACGATATGCTTCTCGGCTGCGTCGGTCTGTTTCAGGCGCAAGCGTTTGAGCACGATACGACCTATGTCCGAATCGTCGCGTTCGTCGTCAACGCGAAATATCGTCGGCAGGGAATCGGACGCCGCTTGATCCGAGCAGCGGAAGACTGGGCGCACGCAAGAGGAGCAACTGCCGTCTTGCTGAACAGTGGTAATCGACCGGAACGCGAAGCAGCCCATCACTTTTATCAATCGATGGGCTACAGCGTGACGAGCACGAGTTATTCGAAATCACTCGCTTCATCGTGATTTACGGAAACCATGGAAAGCACGAAATCCTTGTTGTTCATAAAAAGAAGCAGCTTGACGGGTTGCCAGGAGATCGATCCGCGTCGGATAGGTAAGTTGCAAGTGATCGAGTAACTGTTGTCCGTACCCACGCTTGCGTGCGTTTCGGCTGACGAGGAGCTCACAGACGAACGTCGTCACTGAACCGTCCGTTAAAGCGCGGACATAGGCAAGGATTTCTCCGTCAGACTCAAGGACGAAAGCGGCATTTGCATTCATCCACGCGTTGCGAGTCCGCTCTTGATCAGCGACGAGATCCTGCCATCCTTCTAATGCGTTCAATCGATGAATCTGCTCAAAATCGTCAGGCTGGAAACGGCGAATCTGTTCCGTCATGGCTGGTTCTCCTTTCGTATCAGGTCTTGGAGTGGAGCAGGTAACTGGCACCAGTCCGAAAATTGCGTGTCGGTCAATGGAACATCGCCTGTGCGCTTCCAAATCGCCTGCATGCCGAGGGCGCGCGCCGGTAAGATGTCGTGGTCGTAATTGTCGCCGACATAAAGGACTTCGTCCGGGCGAACACCTAAACGGTCCGTTAAGCGCAAGAAAAATGCCGGATCCGGTTTACGGACGCCTTCTTGTTCCGAAATCCCGATCTGCGTAAAAGAGGGAGACAGTCCGATTAAGTCACAGACAGCACGTTGAAACGTCGTCCGACCGTTCGACAGTAAGCCGATGGGTAGCTCAGGCGGTAATTGCGCAAAAAAGGCGTCGACTCCCGGAAAGCTCCGTGCGAAGATCGGATAACGCGTCACGTAGTCGTGTAGCAGTACTTCAACAGAAAGCGACAACTGGAAGCGACGAATCATTTCCGTATAGACGACGTCCTTCCAGACGCGTCCTTCTTGATCAAGCGCCAAGAACGTCGTGATGTAGTCGTCGATCGGAACATGCGCAACTTCACGAAAACGTTGATGCTGATCCCGAAGGAAATAGGGAAGAGAACCGGACCGGTCATGTAACGTCTCGTCTAAATCAAACAATAGGGCACGAATCAAGGTAAACACCATCTTTCAAAGTTTAGAGGAGTGATTATAATGGAACGAATTATGCAACATCAGGGAAAACAAGTGACGTATTATGACGACGGTTCGAAAGGTCGACCGTTGTTACTCCTCCCCTCGCTCGGTGGGACGTATCAGGACTGGGCGGACATTCTGACGAAACTGACACCGGACTACCGGGTCGTCAGCTTTCATCCGCACGAATGGTCGGAGGATTACATCGACGGGACGACCGGCATCTTACGGCAAATCAATCAGTTTCTTAACGCGACGAATATTGCGACTCCGGTCACACTCGTCGGTCATTCCTACGGTGGTCTTGTTGCGCAAGCTTTTGCTCTACATCATCCAGAACGTGTCGCCGGTCTCGTTCTCGTGGATGCGACGTCCGTTGATTTAGCAGAACTCGATCAGCTGGATACACCGATGCTCGACCGGGAAGGGGATGACGCCGTCTGGATCGATCGGTTCGAAGAACTATCAAAAGCAACTGATTTACGTGACCGTTTCCCGGACGGGGATGACCGCACGGATTGGAACCCGGCGTATTACCGGTCGATGCATGCGATCATCTCGCAGTGGAAAGCTGATGCGAAAGATCTTCAACCACGCATGCGCGATCTCGGTGTTCCGTTGACCGTTCTTGGACGGGACAAAGCGCAGTCGATCGAAACGATGAGCGCTGCTGGTTTTCCAAAAGACGAACTGGAGCAGATGGAAGGAAAATGGCAGGAATTGATTCAGCGACAGGCGAATCTATCCGATCAGGCGAACGTGACGTTCGTTCCGGGAACATCACACCTGATGCATCGCGATCGTCCGGACGTCATCGTAGACGCGATATTGACACTACATCAATTTAAGGAGTTTACCGTATGACACGTATGTATGTACTACATGGTTTAATGGGAACGGCAGCAACACACTTTGCACCACAGCTATCCGCTTTAGCGGATGATTTTACGTTCATTCCGATTGATCTGCCTGGTCACGGAATGACGACGGGACCGGCAACGGAAGATTACTTATCACAAGCAACACGTGCCATCCGCGAACGGATGGCACAGGAAGGTCCAGGATGGATTCTCGGGTTGTCGCTTGGCGCAACGCTTGCGATGCAACTGGCACTCGATCCACCGGACGAACTCGAAGGGGTATGTATCACGGGTTTTTCACCATTCATTCCTAAAGCGATGGAGCCGCTGATGCGCAAGCAACGAGAGTTCTTCCTCGACCTCGAACAACAAGCACCGGAAATTGCCGACCAGTTCGAACAGTTGCATGGTCCTGCCTGGAAAACGACGGCGCGGGCAGTCCTCGATTTGATGACGTTCCGTTTTCCGGCATTAACGGAAACGATGCTGCAGTCGATCACCTTACCGGTCGTCATCCTAAACGGAACGAATGAAACATACGAAGTCGACGCAACCGCGTTCGTTGCGGAACACGTGCCGAACGTCATCGTCTTACCGGTCGAGGGAGCCGGGCATACGGCGAATCTCGATCAACCGGAACGCTTCAACACCTTATTGCTTCAAGCGCATCAATCCATGCTGACGACTTAAGCGATCATTCATCTTTTCTTGATACATCTGCTCATCTGCCTCATGCAGGACGTCGTCGACACGGCGTCCTGTTGTCGTATGTACGGCGCCGATTGCGAGCCCGATTTCGTGTGTCGCGAACGTCGAGCGGACGTGTTCGACGAATCCCTCAAACAGCTCAATCGACGGACTCTCATCGATCAAGACGAATTCATCACCACCGATCCGGTAGCCATGGTCTGTCAAGCGGCGGATGCAAAGTCCTGTTTGTTCAAGCAAGGCATCACCGACCGCGTGACCGAACCGGTCGTTGAGCTCTTTTAGTTCATTCAAGTCAAGCAGAATCACCCCATACGCCGTCTTCTCTTGATCGAGTGTGTGGACAGCCTCGTTGAAGGCATGGCGATTCCCTAGACCAGTCAAGGCATCGATCCGGTATTGATCGAGCAATGCCTGTTGTGATTTCAACTGTTCGTCAATGTTACGGATCACCCCTTGGATGGCGACGATCTGCCCATTTTCGCAAATGGGTGTCGCATATTCTTCAAACCAGACGTACGTTCCGTCATTGGTCCGCCAGCGTTGCCGAAACGGCTGATCGTAATCACAATCGCCCGAAATCTTCGACATCAAGACTTCGATGTCTTCCGGATGAATCCGCGCGAAACACTCGTCCGGATCCATGTAGCTGGCTGCTGCCACGCCTTTCCCCATATGGTCATCGAGGGAAGGACTGATATAACGAAACCGATATTCCGGCTGCACTTCGAACACGTAGAAGATATCTTTACACAATGCGATCGTATCCGGCTGTTGCTGGCGGAATAACCGGAAACTGATCAACATGATAAGACCACCTACAATCAATCCCAATACAAATATGACGTCCACCTCCTCTACTCATCGACCATCATATCATAATTGGGTTTTATTACCTATAATTTACAAAAAACACTCTACTTCAATCGTAAAGTGTTTTTGGATTAATCAAGCTCAATGCAGACACGAAATCCTCGGCTCGCATAATAGGAATCCGCTCCGTTGTGATAGATGAACGTCGTCTCATAACGACGATCTCCGAACAAAGCGCCACCTTTTTGACGGATCAGGTCTGGCGTCTTAAGCCAGCTGGAGGTTTTTTCGTCAAACGAAAACTGCGTCTGTAGTTCTTGATACTGTTCTGGTGTTAAGAGGTGCACCTCTAGCATCTCAATCATCGATTCGACACTTGCTGCGGGCGCATTTTTCTTGCGACTAAGTCGAGCAGATTCATCAAAACAGACACTTCGACGACCAGCTGGACTCTCTTTGGCAGTGTCGACGATGACGAGTCGTCCATTAAGAGCTACGACATTCGGATCGCCGCCTGTTTGTTCCATCCAAGCGAGGGCTGTTCGTTTGGATGACGTCAGGCGAGACTCGACCTCGTCATACGAAAGACCCTCGTGGCGATCAGGAGTAGCTTCAAAACGATCACGAAAATTCGTGAATTGGTCCTCCATCGGTAAAACCTCACTTTCCTAGTCCATTTTTTCCATTATTCTATGAATACGCTTCCAGTGCAATCGTTTAGTGACTGAATAAGTCAATCTGAAGACAATTGACAAATGAAATCGGACTGCCTACACTAATTGTACATATACGGTTTCTGTTGCGATCGCGCGTACAGGAACGACATTTAGGAGAGGAGCCCAACCGTATGCGCTGGATCAGTTATGCGGCTGTTGTGACGATTCTTTCGTTCTTAGCGTTCACAGCATATTCGTTCTTGACGACGATCGACTTTGAGATCGTCTATCAGTTCGGAACGTTTGCGATGACGTTATCCTATTTTATCTTTGGTTTACCGATGTTATGGATCGTCCGCCATTATCCATTGACCCTTCGTTTACTCATTTACGTGACGACGAGTAGTGTCGTTCTGTTTCTTTTCATTGGTTTATATGAAGCGTGGCATGATGCATCGCTGTCTCCGCTACCACCAACCGGAAGCATGATTCAGTTCACGGCTCTTGCTTGTCTATTATTCGTTTTACCGTATGAGATCGTCTATCGTAAAAATTTCGTTTCCATTCAACCACGTGTTTCTTGACAGTATTCTTGTTCCTCAAGAGTGCTGTTTTTTATTTCCTTTCATTTAGAAGGAATTCCCAATAAATTCTTGAATTATACGTTATCACGAATTTTGGAGGGTTACATATGGAAGGAACATTTCAATGCAAACAGATGGGAAAATCATTTTCGGGAGACGGTGTCGAGACACATGCGTTACAAGACATCGAAGTGACGCTTGAAGCAGGTGACTTCATCTCAATCATCGGACCATCAGGTTCTGGAAAGTCGACGTTACTCAGTCTAATCGGAACGCTCGATCGTCCGACGAGCGGAGAGTTGCATTACGACGGAAAACCAATCAACAAACTAAATAGCAAAGAACTATCCGACTTCCGGTTCGAGAACATCGGCTTCATCTTCCAGCAGTTTCATTTGATTCCAACGCTGACAGCGCTTGAGAATGTCATGGCGCCTTTGTTCGGTCGAAAAGTACCATACGATAAAAAAGAACGCGCTGAGCAGTTACTCGCGCAAGTCGGTCTCGCCGATAAAGCAGGCAGTTTGCCGTCGCAACTTTCCGGTGGACAACAGCAACGGGTCGCCGTTGCCCGAGCACTTGTTCATGAACCGAAATGGTTGCTTGCCGATGAGCCGACAGGGAACCTCGATACGGATACGGGAGAAATCATCTTCAATCTCTTACGGTCATTAAACGAAGAGAAAGGCTGCGGCGTCTTGTTCGTCACCCACGATCCGGCACTCGCCGAACGGGCGAACCGAACGATCGAGATGCGAGATGGCGTCATCATCGAAGATCGTCTCGTGCGTGTCTGAGCCTCGTTTTTGAACTCCGTTCCTCCACGCTTTACACTGAAAGGGTAGAGGAGGAATGCGTGATGCGACTAGGAATACTGGATCAAGTGCCGTTACACGAGGGCGATACGGTCGAAGCGACGATGGAAGCGACGGAACGACTCGTCTTAGAAGCCGAGCGACTCGGTTACGAACGGTACTGGTTCGCCGAACATCATAATACGAACGGGTTGCTCAGTGCGGCACCGGAACTGTTCATCGCCCGAATGGGTGCGAAGACGTCAAAAATCAAGCTTGGTTCAGGTGGCGTGTTGTTGCCGCAGTATCATCCGCTGAAAGTCGCCGAGAGCTTTGCGACGCTCGATGCGTTTTATCCGGGACGAATCGAACTCGGGATCGGTAATTCGCCGGGCGGGAGCGAACGGACACGACTTGCGTTGACGGATGGAGAAGAAAACCGGGCGGCGGAGTTTAGTCGACTCGTCGATGAGACGGCGGGCTTTTTAACAGACAGTCTATCGAATCGACACCCGTACCGGATCGTCAAGACGACACCACGTGACCGGAAACCGTCACCGATTTCGATCCTAGGTCTGTCACCACGTAGCGCGCGGATTGCAGCTGAACAAGACCGTGGTCTCGTGTTTGGTCACTTCATCAATCCGGATCGTTGGGAAGAGACGCTCTCGACATATCGCGAGGCGGGCGGGAAGAACGTCATCGTCTGTGTTTTCGTTATCTGTGCTCCGACACAAGAAGAAGCAGAACGTCTCGCTCGAACACAGGATGCCTGGATTCAAGGTGTCCGACTCGGGAATTCAATCGTTCCGTCATTTAAGACGACAGAATCAAAGGTCTGGAATGACGTGCAAGTAGAACGGATTCGCAAAGATCGCCGACGAGCGATTGTCGGAACACCGGATGTGGTTGAGCGTGAACTAGAGGTATTAGCAACCCGTTATCAAACGGATCAATTTTTACTAATCAACAATGCCTTTGATCAAGAAAAACGATTGCAGTCGTACCAGCTCATCGCGGAACGACTACTCTAAACAGAACAGGACCCCTCGTTAGCTGTTTGGCAAATGAGGGGTCCTGTCTACAAATCTACAAATAATTAACGTTGAGCGGTTGGACGAATCAAGATCTCGTTGATCGCGACATCCTCTGGTTCGTTGACGGCATATGCGATGGCACGCGCAATCGCGCTCGCATCGATCGCTTTCAAGTCACCGATCCCTTGTTTGATCTCGTCATCCGAGATATGGTCCTTCAATTCTGTATCGACCGCTCCCGGTGAGATGATCGTTGCACGGATGTGATTGTCGACCGATTCTTCCTTGCGGAGACCTTCCGTAATCGCGCGAACGGCGAATTTCGTACCGCTATAGACGGCGCTCGACGGCATGACTTCGTGACCTGCTACGGACGAGATGTTGATGACATGTCCGCTTTTTTGTTCGCGCATGTACGGCAAGACGGCTCCGATTCCATGGAGAACACCTTTGATGTTGACGTCGACCATCGTGTTCCATTCATCCTGTTGATTCTTATGGAGGTGTGACAGTGGCATCAATCCCGCGTTATTGACGATGACATCAACTGAGCCAAACTTGTCTTTTGCAAGCTTAGCGAGTGCATCGACTTGCTCGCGATCCGTCACGTCCGTCACTTGGTAGACGGCTTGACCACCTTCTGCTTCAACGGCTTTGACGAGTTCTTGCAAACGATCTTCCCGGCGTGCAGCAAGAACGAGTTTTGCTCCTTGTTTCGCAAGTTCCTTTGCGGTTGCTTCCCCAATCCCGCTTGATGCTCCTGTAATGATGACGACTTTATCCTGAATCATCTGAACTCCTCCTTTTGAATAACGTACTCCTTGAAAGGTATTGCCGCTTTTATTGATTTGAAAACATTGTGTAGGAGGTTGCCTCGTGAAACAACAAACGTTTATTGGTATAGTGCTGATTAGTTTAGGGTTACTCTTCTCGCTGGATCCTTTCCGCCATCAACCACCAGCACCCGACGTGACGATTGAAAATCGTGAAGCAAAGGTGTACTTAGGAACCTATACGTGGTCGGGTCTCTTTTTAGGAGAGACGGCTGATGCAAAGGTTGGACCAGTTGAACAAGTAAAAAAGAAACAAGGTGAACGCGTTGCACCGGAAGAACAGATGTCGATTCTTTTTCGAGATGGTCCGCATCCAAAAACTGTTACCGTTGAGTTATGGTCCGTTACAAATGGAAAAAAGCTTAGAACGTTTCAGGACGCAGAAAATATCACTTTGCCAACGACCCATGGAAAATATGTCTATCAGATTAGAGCAGGGTGGGAAGAAGGAAACGGTTATTTTGCCATTCCAATCGAAGTGGAATGATCATTTTAAAAAAACGTATTGACGAAGTATACGGGAAATGATAAATGGATTAGATTGTTGACCTCTTTTTAGTTGAAAGAGGTCTATTTCCGTTAAATATAGTAAATAATCCACTTGTTTCACTAACTATAGTCTGAAAAATCAGAATATATGAACATTTTAACAAAAGTGTATGTAAATGTTTCGGGTTCGAATGAACGGGAATAAAAGCACCATACACATAATAGTTCATGTGTTGAATCACCTAGGTGAAAGAAGTTAACAATCGTAAAGGAGAGGTGCAGATGAATGGGTTCAATCGATTCTTACTCGTCATCATAGGCATACTCGGACTCGTCAGTGTCGGGCTGCTTGTGCTCGGTGTGTATGATGTTCCACGGCTCAGTTCGTTAATCGAGCAGTGGCAGGATCAGCAATGGTATAGCTATACCGTTCTATCCATCGGAGGTTTTTTAGCATTCGTATTCGTCATTCTATTATTCACAGGATTGTTCAGCCGCTCAAAAGGTCAACGTCTGTTGATTCAAACGGGTGACGGAACGATCACGATTTCGAAGGAAACGATCGAACGGACGGCACTGGAGTCGATTCGTGGGATTGGTGGCGTACGGACACCGCGTGTCCATGCCGACATCCATTCGAAAAAAGAGACGGTTGCTTTAAAAGTCGACTGCTCGGTCTTCGGACAAGAAGGACTGCCGACGATCGCGAAGGATATTCAAGAACGCGCTAAACAAGCCGTCGAATCCTTACTCGAGTTGCCGGTAACGAGTACGAAGGTCACAATCAGTGACACGAAAACAAAAACATCGGAACGTGTCGTCTAAGAGAGGAGAGGGAACATGAAGACAAGGGAAGCACTTTACCCGTATCGGTTCCGACTGATCGGAGGACTTGTCGGTCTAATCCTCGCCATCTTATTCTTGACGATTGGCTTTGGTCCGACAATTCTCATCGTTGCCTTCGCAGCGATCGGATTCTTGCTTGGGAAGTGGCGCGATGGTGCGCTCGATATCGAAGGGTGGATTCAGTTCTTTCAACGGGACTGATTCATATATATTTAACTACACATTCAAAAGGAGAGATTTCAAATGGCAAACGAAGTAAACACAACAACTGAAAACGAAGTGGTACGCGAGAATAAATTGACGTTCGAAGATCAAGTCATCAAAAAAATCGCAGGGATCGCGTCGAATGAAGTGACAGGCATCTTGTCAATGAGTGGTGGATTCATGAGTGGACTGACGGATCGTCTCCGGAGTTCGGAAGACATCACGAAAGGAATCGGTGCGGAAGTCGGCGAACGCCAAGTCGCACTCGATTTGAAAGTCATCGTCGAATACGGTAAAAACATTCCGTCAATCTTCCAAGAGACGGTCGCTAAAATTAAAAAATCGATCAGCGACATGACAGGACTTGAAGTCGTCGAAGTCAACATGCACGTCGAGGACGTTATGACACGCGCTGAATTTGAAGCAAAAAATAAATCGAACAACGAACAAGAAGAAAAGAGCCGCGAACTGCAATAAGCAAGTCCAAAGATCCGACGAACTCGTCGGGTCTTTTTTATGTGGTCATAACATGACTCCATCTCAAAAGTAACGATTAGATAGGGTACGATAGATATAAGAATGATCATTAGCTAAGGAGGCATCGTATCTTTGAAACCAAACGATCCGTATTATATCTGTCCTGTGTGTGGGTGCGATAAACTTGAAGATCCACCATATTATGAACACTTTGCGGGGAGTAACGAAATTTGTCCATGCTGTGGTTTTGAGTTCGGTGTAAATGATTTCGACTGCGTGGAAATAGACATGAAACAGTTGTCAGACGAAGAAATCATAAAACAAGCACACGAAATCTATCGACAAAACTGGATCAATCATCAATTTAAATTATTTGATCCGAGCAAGTTCCGAGAATCGGAGAAATCCGGAAAACGGCTCAACGTTGATGTCGCATTGAAACAATTGCAACGCATTAACTGCAGGACCTGACGAAAATCGTCGGGTCTTTTTTTCATGGAATTGACACGACGTTTGACTAAACTAGAGCCTTTTTCGGGAATAGATTAGTATCACGATAAACGAAAGGATGATTCATGATGCGACTAACAGGTAAAACGATCATCGTCACGGGAGCTGGCTCAGGAATGGGTGAAGCCATGGTCAAATTGTTTGCACAAGAAGGCGCACGGATCGTCGCAGCGGACATTCGGTTGGAAACCGTGGAACGGGTCGTCTCTGACATCAAGGAAGCAGGGGGAGAAGCGATCGCTGTTGCGAGTGATATCGCCAAACCAAAGGCAGCAACAGAACTCGTCCAACAAGCGCTTGAGGCTTACGGCAAACTGGACGTTCTCGTCAACAATGCGGGAATCATGGACGGAATGGAGGGAGTGGAAGACATCTCCGATGAACGCTGGGATCATGTTCTCGCCGTCAATACGACGGGAACGATGCGTCTGATGCGCGAAGCGGTCAAGCATTTCAAGGAAGTAAAAGGTGGTGTCATTTTGAATAACATCTCGATTGGCGGTCTGAACGGTGCCCGAGCAGGAGCAGCCTATACCGCTTCCAAACATGCCGTCATTGGTTTGACGAAGAATACCGCCTTCTTTTACGCCGGAGAGGGGATCCGCTGTAACGGCATCGCTCCTGGAGCCGTCGAGACGAACATCGGGCAATCGATGACGAACCTGAATGAATTCGGAATGGGACGGGCGATGCTCGGCATGGGACTCAATCCACGTGCCGGTCAGCCGGATGAGGTCGCAAAATTGGCAATGTTCCTCGTGTCTGACGAGGCGAGTTTTGTTAACGGGGCAATCGTCGTCGCCGATGGTGGATGGAGTGCGTATTAAAAATCGTATATTATTTACTAGATTACAGTTTAAAATGGCAGGAACCTGTCGATATAAGGGATAATATGACAATAGGAGCATTATGACCTTGAGTTTGAATCCAGGGAGGAATCGGCATGTCGATGCAGGAACAAGCAGCACACGTCACCGACACACAAGTCATTCGAGCAATCGAGCAAAATCTGGCAATCATTCGCTTCGACGATCGACGGAAAGTCGCATATGTCAACGAGTTGTTTGCCCGGACGATGGGGTATGAAGTGGAAGAGCTAATCGGTAAATACCACCGTGATCTTTGCTTTCCAGCGTACGTCAACAGTCCGGATTATGAGTTGTTTTGGCGCAAATTGATGCAAGGCATCACCTATCAGGACAAGATTGAACGCCGGGCTGCTGATGGGCAACAGAAATGGCTCGAAGCGACCTATATGCCGATCTATTCGGATGACGGGCGCCGGGTCGTCGGTGTCTCAAAAATTGCATCGGACATTACGATTCGCCAACAGGACGTCTTACGGATGGCGGCTGAACTCAACGAGACATCCGCGTTCTTGACGGTCAAATCGGAGAGTGGTCGTCAGGATGGTCTGAACGTGCTGGCGACCGTCCAACAAGTCGAGGCGGAATCCGTCGAGAATCTGTCGAGCCTTGTTGCCTTACGAAAGGATGCGAACTCGATCACCGACATCGTCAAGACGATCCGTGATATTGCAGCGCAGACGAATCTGCTCGCCTTGAATGCGGCGATCGAGGCGGCACGTGCTGGTGAACATGGACGTGGGTTCGATGTCGTCGCGACCGAAGTCCGAAACCTGTCGAACAAAGTGTCGCACTCAATCGGAGAAATCAAGAACAACATTGAAGGGATCGTTGAGCGGATTGAAGATGTTTCACACAGCATCGAGCGGATTTCGTCTAAGGTCAAGGACAGTACGGGGCAACTCGAACATACGGTCAGTGAGTTCGATCAATTGGCTGATTCAGCGAAACAACTCGAGCGTCAGGCAAAACAATTCGTCGACGTCTTATAAGAAATACACCGCTACCGAATCACACGAGCTGTTCGCTTGTAGTTGATTCGGTATTTTTTTTGATGGCAAATTCAATATAGAGAAATAGAAAAGACGCTTGTTAAATCGGAATCGTTACGATATGATGTAAAACGTAATTATTCCGAATTAAAGGTGGAGAACAATGTCTACATATAAAACTGCTAGCCTTATCGGTAGTGTCTTCCTCGGTTTGACACTTGCCGGTTGTGCTGCTTCTGATAAGCCACAAGAGCAAAACCATTTGACGTTCGTCTATAACTTCGCGACACAATCGCTCGATCCGCATCGCGACAGCAGTTATGTTCCGCTTCGCGCAGGGGTGACGGAGACGCTCGTCCGTCTTGATGACGAACGATTGACGGTCGAGCCGTGGCTTGCGAAAAAATGGTCCTACGAAGGAAAGCGAACATGGCGGATCGTCTTACAGGAAGACGTGACGTTCCATAATGGGAAACAACTTGATGCGGCAGCCGTCAAATCGTCTCTCGAACGCTCAATCGACGAAAATCCAGGTGTCAAGAATGCCTTGAATATCGAGACGATCAAAACGGACGGACCCGATTTGCTCATTCAAACGAAGACGACATATCCAGAGTTCATCTCGGAACTCGTCAATCCGAACACAGCAATCATCGACACGAAAGCGAGCGGGGTAACGAAGGAACCGATGGGAACCGGTCCGTTCCAAGTCGAGCGGTTCGCTCCGGGAACAAAAGTCGAGTTAAAACGTTTCAAGTCCTATTGGCAAGAACAAGCGAAACTTGATTCCGTTGATTTTGTCTTCAACGAAGATGCTGGCGCACGGACGAACGCTTTGCGTGCCGGACAGGCGGATATCGTCTATCGACCGGAAATCGAGAGTGTCAAGCAGTTGAAGTCTGAAGGATTAACAGTCCAAGCGACGGATACTTTCCGTGTCCATCAGTTGACAATGAATGTCGCGAACGGTCCGATGCAATCGCTTGAAGTCCGACAGGCAATGGATGCTTTAATCAATCGAAAGCAACTCGTCGATCACGTCCTCCAAGGATATGCGGTGCCAGCACGTGGTCCGTTCCTATCGTCATTCCCATTTGCTCCGAACTATCCGCAACAAGTGCAGAAGACGCCTGAGGAATGGCTCAAACAAGCCGGTTATACAAAACAAAACGGACGGATGCAAAAGGACGGTCGTCCTTTAAAGCTGACGTTATTGACGTATGCGGCTCGACCAGACCTGCCGTTGATCGCTCAAGTCATTCAAGATGACGCGAAAAAGATTGGTGTCGCGATCACGATTAAACAAATCGATGTCCCAGAAGAATACATGGCAAGTAACCGGGACTGGGATATCGCGACGTACAGCAATCTGACAGCTCCGCGTGGGGATGCTGGATATTATTTGAACGCGACCTATCATCCGAACGGGGGACTGAACTTCAGTCGTGTCGCGGATCCGAAGTTGACGAAACAGATCGAGACGTTAAATGAAACGATTCAGATCGAGGAGCGATCACGGCTTGCGGAGCAGATCGCGCGATATGTCGACGAGAAACGCTACAATAGCTTCTTGCTCCATCCTTCAACACTCGTCGCCTATGACAGCAAACGCGTCAAAGGATGGAAAACGGAAAAGAGTGAATACTACATGATCACGATCACGTTGCAGGTGACCGATTGATGCATTCGATCGTCAAACGACTGCTATCGCTGAGTCTATTCACTCTACTCATCACGTTCAGTTGTTTTGTCTTGTTACGGTTACTGCCGGGTGATCCGGTCTTGACGTTATTGAATATCGATGAATTATCAGCAACGCCCGAACAAATCGAGGCCGCGCGCCGTGAATTAGGATACGATCAGCCGTTGCTCGTCCAGTACGTCCGTTGGCTGCAAGACATCCTCACCTTACGTCTCGGAAACTCGTTACAGACGGGGCGACCGGTCATCGAGATGTTGTTAGAGAGTTATCTCGTGACAGCGGAGCTGGCACTTGGCGGTATTTTGATTGCCTTATTGATCGCCTTACCCCTAGGAATCGGTAGCGCCTTGATGACGCGCCGAAGCGTCGTCCGTCTTGCGCACCTTGTCAGCATGAGCGGAGCGACCGTGCCTGGTTTTTGGATCGGTCTGTTGCTCGTCGACCTGTTTGCCGTCCGTCTCGGATGGTTACCTGTGATGGGACGGGAGGGGATGACGTCACTTGTCCTCCCGGCTCTATCGCTCGGCTTTCCACTTGCGAGCGTTTATATTCCATTGATTCGACTGAATCTACGCCGTGAATTGAACCAACCGTACATTGAGTTGGCACGGATGCGTGGTATATCCGAGCGGACGATTCTTTGGCGTTATGCGTTACGCGGCAGTTTGCCACCGGTCCTGTCCGTGTTCGGTCTGACGCTCGGCAGTCTTGCCGGGGGTGTCGTCGTCCTCGAAGTCCTGTTCGCGTATCCCGGTGTCGGAAAGTTAATGGTCGATGCGATTTTGCAACGCGATTATCCACTGATTCAAGGCTACATCTTGCTGACGACAGGCATCATTCTTGTCTTGCATCAAGGTATCCGGTCGCTAAACCGGGCGTTACGACCAGATTGGCAGAAGGGAACACACACATGAAAAAAAGATGGCTCATTTTCGGAGGATGTCTCCTACTATTTATTTCATATACCGTATACGTTAATCCATTTGATACAAGCGTAGCGAAAAGACTTGAGCCTGCTTCATTCGAACATTGGCTCGGAACAGACGGTTTAGGACGAGATTTCGCAGCTCGTCTTTTTTTAGCTGGTTTGATATCCTTAGGTTTCAGCCTGCTTACGGTGTTGCTCACAGCGTGCATCGGTACCTGTCTTGGTTGTCTAGCCGGTTTTTATGATGGACGACTCAAGCACTTGATTCATCGATTAGAAGATGGTCTCGTGATTTTCCCTGACACCGTTCTAGCACTTGTCATCGCCGGATTATTTGGTGCCAGTCCTCAAAGTTTGATCTTTGCGATTTTACTCATCAAATGGATTTCCTACGCGCTATTAAGCGAGACACTCGTGACCGAGACGATGCAAAAGCCATACATCAGCATGGCACGCATCAACGGGTTAACAGACAGTATGATCTTACGACGCCATATCTTGCCGCCCATCATCCGACAAGTCGTCGTGTTAATGAGTTTGGATGTCGGCAAAGTCATCTTATTCTTATCGGCATTCTCTTATATCGGGCTTGGTGTCCAAGCACCACTGCCAGAGTGGGGAGCAATGTTGAACGAAGGACGTCCTTATTTCAGTTCCGCACCCCGGCTCATGCTTTTGCCAGGTGCGTGCATCGTCTTGACCGTCGTTGTGACGATGGGATGGACACGGTGGATGAAGAAAAAAGGAGGACAAGTAAATGATTCAGATTCGGAACTTACACGTTCGGGCGAAACACGTCCTTCTGCATGACATGAATCTATCGTTACCAGCTCATCGATTCATCTGTCTCGTCGGAGCGAGCGGGAGCGGTAAGACGCTCTTGCTTAAACGATTACTGGATCGATTGCCGGACGGGATGTCGTCGAGCGGAGAAGTCATCTCGGACGAAGCTCTTCGGCGTGGTCTCGATATTGGTTACATACCACAGCAGTATACCGATGCGTTTCTTCCGTTTTTAACGATGCGTCAGATGTTACGGGATACGTATCGCGCACATGGGCGCAAGATTGATCATCCTTATATCGATGACGTCTTGCGAACACTTGAGTTGGACCCGACCTGGTTGGATCGGTATCCAGGAGAGTTGAGCGGTGGGCAATTACAACGGTTTGCGATCCTGTTTGCCGTTGCCTTAAAACCACGGTTGATTTTAGCGGATGAATTAACGACAGCACTCGATCCCGTCTTGACACGTCGTTTACTCGACTGGTTGACCGAGTACCAACACCAGTACGGGGCAACGATTGTGTTCGTCACCCACGAATTAGGACCTGCTTTACATTACGGGGAGCAACTCATCTTAATGCAGGATGGACGAATCGTCGAGACAGGAACACCACAGATGATCGAGCAAAGTCGTCATCCGTTCACGACTAGCTTGATGCAAGCACATCGTACGTCACTGGAAGAAAGGAAGAGTTCATGCCACCAGTCTTATCCGTAACAGATCTTACTTATCAGATAAAGGATCAGTCCCTCTTGTCGAATATCTCCTTTCACGTAACGAAAAAGGCGTCACTTGGCATCATCGGGGAAAGTGGGAGTGGCAAGACGACACTCGGACGATTGATCCTCGGTCTGCTTAAACCTACACATGGTTTGATTTCCTTACATGGAAAGGTATTTCCGAGTGGGCAACGAAACGAGCGACGAGCTATTCAAGCCGTCTTTCAACATCCTCTCGCTTCCTTTAATCCAGAATGGACGGTGCGGGAATCGATTCTTGAACCGTTTCGTCAGCATCGTCCGATTTTGCAGCATTTCCCAGCGACGTCAGAAGAGGATCTTATTACAGCTCTCGCGTTTGCTGTCGGGGTCGAGGAACGGTTATTCGATCAATTGCCCCATCAATTGAGTGGGGGACAAATACAGCGTGCCGCGATTGCCCGCGCGATTTCGATTGAACCCGACATCATCGTGATGGATGAGCCGACGACGGGACTTGATGTCGTCTCTCGCGCACAGATCATCGAACTACTAGAACGCCTGCAGCAGACACTCGGTGTCAGTCTTGTATTGATCTCGCACGATATCGACTTCATCCGGCGTCTCTGTTCAAAAACACTTGTCTTACGTGACGGTCGCGCTGTTGATTTGATTGATCGATTGGAATCAGGTAGCGCGTATACCCAACGATTCGTCGAGGCCGGAACATGGTGAACGCACAACCGACCCACAAAACGTACTGGTTACTCGCTTATCCGCTGATTCTCTCAAGTATTGCAACACCCTTACTTGGTGTAACCGATACCGTCGTCATCGGTCAATCCGGTGATCCGCGGGCGATCGGCGGCATCGCCGTCGGAGCCGTCTTCTTCAATACGATTTACTGGTTGTTTGGTTTCTTAAAAGTCAGTACGACAGGATTCAGCGCCCAAGCAAGTGGGGCGAATGACGTACATGCTTTACGGACGTCACTTTACCGACCGCTGTTTCTAGCAGCTTGTATCGGTCTGCTTATCCTGTTGTTTCGACAGCCGCTCGAGCAAATCGGACTGTACTTACTGGCACCACCCGCTGACTTGCTCGGTGCGGTCAAGACGTATATCTCATACCGGATGATTGGCGCACCGTTCGTGTTGATGGGTTATGCGTTACTCGGCTGGTTGATTGGTACCGGTCAGGTCAAGCATGCCTTGTTCGTCCAATTGTTCAGTACAGGAGTCAATGTCGTTCTCGATATCGGATTCGTCTACGGATTGGATGCCGGTGTTGCTGGAATTGCGGTTGCGACCGTCATCGCGGAGATCAGCATCGTCGTCTGTGCTCTGTACCTGATCCGTGGTCATTTGACGATGACGCGTGATGAATGGCGTGCCTTGACGGCATGGCAGGCGTACCGTCAATTCTTTCAAGTCAATCGTGACTTGTTCATTCGCACGATTTTCCTTCTACTCGTCACCGGCTGGTTCACACGTGCTGGAGGACAATTCGGACCGGATGTCCTCGCAGCCAACGCGATCCTGCTACAAATCCAGTATCTGATTTCGTACTGGTTCGGTGGACTCGGTCATGCGTCAACGGTTCTCGTCGGTCGGGCGAGAGGGCATCAAGATCAGGCAGGATACCGGACGAGTGTCCGTTTGGCACGGACGTTCGGATTCTACTCGGTCGTCTTCTGGTCACTAGTGCTTCTCTTCCTTGAGACACCGCTCCTTCAATTGTTCACTTCAGAAGAGGCAATCTTAGACGCAGCGCGCGATTATTACTTCTGGATCATCATCCTACCGCTTCTCGCCGGTTGGGCGATGATTTATGAAGGCATCTTTGCCGGGCGAGTTGAAGCAACACCCGTCCGAAATTCGATGATTCAAGCAGGCATTGGTTTTGCGGTCGTCATCCTGCTGACACCGGCTTTTGAAAATCAGGGTGTCTGGGCAGCGTTTTTGACGTTCTTCTTGATTCGTTCCTTATCGTTGATTCTCGTAGAAGCAAGACGATGAAAACCCGCTGTTTCCCTCGTGCGTGAAGGGAACAGCGGGTTATTTGTCGTCGATCGCTAAAGGACGGACGAAGAGGGTGTTCAAGTGATGGACGAGCACATGACGCAGGCGTTCTTTTGGTAATCGTTCTGGTCGAAACAGAGCATGAAAGGCTAACCCGTCAACGAGTGCTGCGAGCCGTTCACTCTCAAGCTCAATGTCTAAGCCCGCGCGGAGTGTACCGTCCGGAATCTGTGTCAACAGTACCTGGACCATATGGTAGATATCATCCGGATTTTCTGTCGCATGCGACGTATACGCGGACATCATGAATTGAAACCAGACCTGCATCTCGAGCTGATGCTCGGGTGCATAAGGTAAGACCTCAAGTAAGACGTCACATAACGTTTCTTCCGGGGTTCCTCCTTTCTCGAAAATGGTTGTGATGCGTGCTTGGACCCGTTCTTGGACGAGGTCCATCGAGAAGCGGAGCAACTCGTCCTGGGTCGTGAAGTAATATCGCAAGGCACCCAGTGAGAGTCCCGCTTCCTTGGCGATCGTCCGGACACTGGCTTGTTCAATACCGACTTGAGAAATCGTGCGCCACGTCGCTTCCGCGATGAGGCGTTTGCGTTCTTCGTGATTGACTTGTTTTGGCATACCTCGATTATATCATCTTTTTAGCACGAATGTATTAAAAAGACTAGTCAAGCTACAAAAGAGGTGTTATCTTTATGATACAGTCGTATTAAAAAGGAGAGGATTGATATGCAACTTGTCGCGTGGGCAATCGTCTGTTGTGAGATTCTATTTTGGGTATTCATCGTCGCTGGACTAATCGTGCGTTATGGATTCAGACGAGAGAAGCTTGGTTTTCGATTGATGGCGATGTCACCGGTCATTGATATTGTCTTACTGGTCTTAACGGTGTTTGACTTAAGTCGCGGCAGCACAGCGACGATCGCGCACGGACTTGCTGCGATCTATATCGGCGTCTCACTCGCCTTTGGAAAACAGATGATTGCCTGGGCGGACGGGATGTATCGCCGGTTCATCCTGAGAGAACAAGTATCACGGGAGCGCATTTCAAAGGCACGTAAAGAGCGAAACGGGTTCTATCGGCACGTGCTGGCCTTTTTGATTGGTGGAGCGTTACTCGGTGCGATGATTCTGTGGCTGGGAGATGCGAAGCAGACGGAGAGTCTCTTACGGACGTTACAATTGTGGGGACTCGTCCTCGTGATCGATGGGGTCATCTCGATGAGTTATACGGTCTTTCCGGCTCGATCCAAATAAAAAAACGAACCTTGTCTGTCAGCGGTCGACAGTGAAGGTTCGTTCCCGAATCGTATTCGTATGAACTTGTTTGCGGGCGTCGATCGAATCCCGAATGTGGATGATGTAGCGACGTCCTTTTTTATATCCCGTACGTGGCGGTTTAATTCGGATCTCTTTGCCGTCAAGGACTTCAATCTCCGTTTGCATCCGCTCACCGTTCGAATCCGTCACGGTGACTGTTCGGTTTGAGACTTGCTCCTTCCGTAATCCTTTCGCATATTCGATGTCGAAGGTATGGTACGAGGAGATGGAGCGGGCACGCGATTTGAAGTGTGGCTCGTCCGTCCGTTCGTCGAGGGTGCAGTAGCAACCCGTGAACAAAAGACTCGCCGAGAGGAGTATCGAAAATAGATGTTTCACGAAAACGCTCCTTTATGTATTTGGTAATTTTAGTATAAGACAAATTTTGGGTTACGACAATCCTTCTTAAGACCGAGTCGTTGACATCTATTAAATTCAAGCAGCTCCATGCTATAATCGACCGAGAGAAAGGAAGCGATACACCATGCCAGTACAACCAGACCAACGCGAGATCATCGTCTCGATCCGGACGAGTTATGATTTTAAAGCGGATACCGGTCGCGCGATCCGCGTCATCGAGTTTCACGGACGCCGGACAACGCTGTTCGATACGTTCGAAGCGTCATCACCGAAACGGATGATCTTGATCGAGATGATTCGCGCCGTCCAATCGTTCAAGGAACCGTTCCATATCATCTTCAACGTCGAATGTAACTTCGGTTTCAAGTATTTGACGGATCAGCGGAAATGGGAAAACCGGGACGTCGGGAATACGTTCCTCGACTTGATCGAACAAGGCGGTCATACGTATGAATTACGAGACAGCTCGTTCTATGAAGGCGGAAAAGCCCTCCAAAAATGGCTCGGCAACACCTTAAAGCAAAATAGCTAAAAAAAAGGCTGATTCCATGATGGAGTCAGCCTTTATCTGTATCGATTGTCTCGCTTTCGAGATATCGGTACAACGTACTTTTACTAATACCGGTCTGTTCTCGGATATCAGCGAGCGAATAGTTTTTACTTTGATACATCGCGATCGCGCGGCGGACATTTTCATCCGGCTTCCGCGGTCGACCGGTCTGCTTTCCTTGTTCTTTTGCTTTTGAGAGTCCGGCACGCGTCGACATGCTGATGACGTCACTTTGCAGCTGGACCAGGTGGCGTGCCGTTTCAAGAAACGACAAGGAAGCACGCTCGCTCGTCCGAATCTGTTCGCGGAGTGACCACAGCGTCGCACCGCGTGTCTCCATGTGCTCGAGCATCTCGATCAAGTGCCGCGTCGAGTCTGCTAAGATGTAGAGATGCGTGACGATGACTTCGTCTCCCGTCTGAAGGGTCTCGAGCATCTGTTCTAATTCCGTCCGTCGTTTCGCTGAATCATGCGTCTCGATGACACGTGTCGTCACATTCATCTTGTCGGCTTCCGCTTGTTGCGTAGAACAGTCTGGATCATCCGGATAGGGTCTCATGTAGAAATATTGCATGGATGGAGCTCCTCTCTGTCGATCACGATCGACGTCAGTTCCTCATCAGTATACCGTATTCTCACCTCCGTGCCGCAGAAAACCGAAAACAAGCCTTTCTTCTCATGTTCGTATCGACTAATTTGTGGTAAATTGAGTGGAAGTAAGTTTCTCGGACTCATCCCGATACCATTCATTCTTTTTAAATGAGGTGCTCATCATGAACAAAGAAGATCATCAACTCGCCCGTCAGCTTTTGACGACCTATTTCATCGGTACACAATTAGCCACGGTCCATGTCGCAGGCTACGTCACGCTCGAATTCATCAATTTGTTCGATACGACTGCGCCTGAACTACGACTTCGGATCGAGACGGATCGTCTGTTTTATGGCGATGTCGAGACGACACAGGACTGGGTCGTCCGCCATGCGACGAAGGAAGAGATGTTACACTTGATCGTCTCGCTTCACGCGGAACGCATCACCGGTGTCCGGATCGGAAAGACGGCACCCCACTTATTCCTAACGTTTAGCAACGGACAAACGCTCGTCCTGAACGGATCGGATACATATTATGAATCGTGGGCGATCGGTATCGGTCTCGCGCCACACCGAGCCGACGCGACGATCGTTGCCGTACCGGGTGACGAACTGGCCGTCTTCTCCGGCATCGGTGAACAAGTTGAAGACTAAGTGGACACGCATGGAGTGGTGCGACTGGATCATGCCGCTCGTTGCGTCACGGTATCCGAATCACTGTGCTGTTTTACTTGCCGGCAGTCATACGCGTGGGCAAGCGACCGCACAATCAGATGTCGATGTGATCATCTTTGAAGTGAGTCGAGGTCAGGCGTACCGGGAATCGTTCGTTCATGATGGTGTCCCGGTCGAAGCATTCGTCCATTCCTTTGAGACGATTCAGTCGTTTTTCGAGAGTGACCGGGAACGTGGTCGCCCGTCCCTGCAACGAATGATTGCTGACAGTTGGACGATCGAGGACCATCCAGACCTTGCATCTATCCGTCAGGAAGCCGTTCAACAATTGGCGGACGGACCTGTTGTGTGGACGACTTCGGAACAAGAGCGCGCACGGTATTTTTTAAGTGATGTGCTCGACGATTTCGAGAGTGTAACGAACCGCGCGGAAGGTTTAGCGATTGCGTCACGTTTATATGAACAGAGCATCGAGTTCGTTCTTCGTGCCAATCGTCGCTTCATCGGACAAGGAAAGTGGGCGATTCGTGCTCTTGCGGAGTTTGACGAAGACTATGCTAGTCGACATACGCTGGCATTCGAGTTGTATTATCAATCGGATGACCGACGAGAGGTCGTCGCGTTAGTCGATGATTATCTCGCACCATTCGGCGGGCGTTATTTTGACGGCTTTACGCTCGGTAAACGATAACAAGCAAAAGGAGGTACGCTTTCGGATCAATCGACCGAAAACGTGCCTCCTTATCGTTCGCTTCTGTTTAACGCCAATGGGACGGACGGAGTAAGCGACGCGGTAACTGCGTCGCTGCATTGCCGATTGCCGCATTGATTTGTGCCTGTGTCAAAAAGAGTGCATCCGTCAGATCGGCGTCTTTGACGTTACAGTCTCGCAAATCCGCCCCGAGAAAGTTGACTCCGCGCAGGTTACTGTGCGATAAGTTCGTCGCGAGCAACCACTGGTTCTGAACACTGGCACCTGAGAAATCACGTCTTGGTAACTGTTTTCCGACCCAGTCGCGTGGTGTCTGGTCGCGTCTTCCGCTATACTGAGCTTGAACACGCGATGCAATCATTTCAAGGAGTGGTCGGACGGTTTGACGAACCGGTATCAAGTCAAGTCGTTCAAATTGATCGGCTGGTAATGCCGCGTACCGAGTCAGTGCGGCAAGCGTCTCATCGAGTTGATCGTGGATGTCACGCGTGACATCACGTTTCCCGTCGGTTATGTACCACATCATTTCAAACAAATGAACCATCTTCGGGAAGGCAGCATAGATCGCTTGGCGTCGCTTAGGTGCATCATCGCCTTCGAATGTCCGCTGTGATAGATGTTGTCCGGCACCAAAACAATCATAAACGGTGCAGCCTTTGTAGCCGTTATCGCGTAACCGGTCATGAATGCGGCAGCTGTAATCGGCGTCAAGATTACGACACGGTGTTGCTTCCGGTTTGTCATGACCAAAATCACTGGATTTCGAAAAAGCGAGTGCGGTACAACATAAACCAAAACACTTCGTACAATCAATCTGGAACGTAGGCTCCATCGGATTCACCTCCACTACTACTATAACAAGAAAGGAGTTTGGACATGCTGCAATTTCAACTTAATGAAAATGAGGACGGACAGGACTGGCTTAGGCAGCAAGTGCGTCAATATAATGTCGAACGTTCACCGCTTCATGCGACGAAACGCTCCGAGGGAACACAAGCCGTCACATTACTTGCGACGCGTAGTGATCAACCGATTGGCGGCATTTCAGGGGAAATGTACTGGGGCTGGTTACATATTGAATGGTTCTTCGTTGCCGAAGAAGAACGGGGAAGTGGGCTCGGTACTCAGTTATTCCGTCAACTGGAGGAATGGGCACGAACAGCGGGTGTTCAGCGAATCCGCGTCGAGACGTTCTCGTTTCAAGCGCTTCCGTTTTATGAGCGGCAGGGATTCGTCGAAGTCGGACGAATCGATGACTATCCACCAGGGATGAGCTATCATCTGCTCGTCAAACAGGTTGACTGATGAAACGGCGTCTTTTCCTCATCTTATTGTTCGGTCTCGTGCTCGGAACGCTGACGGGGATACAGCCACGTCAAGAGACCGTTTCCTTTACGGCGAAGCAAGTCGCCCAGTTATATACACAGATGACGAACACGCCGATTGAAGCGCGCGACGTCTACTTCGTCGAACGACTGTCTGACCATTACGCCGTCGCGTATCTTGAAGCGAAGCACGACCGCTTGTTTTTGCTCCTGCAACAAACCGATGAGTCACAACGAATCGACCGAATCATTCGTTCGAAACAGACGAGGGAGTCGGATTGGTTTGAAGGTCGTTTGTTGACGACGGACGAAGGTCGATACCTTGTCGCCTACGGCATGAACGGTTCGAAACAAATGAAATCGATCCGGTTCGAGCCGTATAAGACGACGGCTGATGGCGAAGCGCCGCTTCGTCCGATGCAACGCTCATTGTCGGTAGCAGATCAGGAACGTTTCCATACTGTCCAACCGTTACCGGATGCCTTCCCGCATTCGCTCTATTTCGAGATGATCGCGACGAGCGTAGACGGAAAAGAGACGATCCAACGATTGACGTTACCAAGCGATAACGCATCCGCGTTTTCAACCCGGAATGACTTTTAGTATACTGAAGACGAAAAAAGGGGGAGAAGAACATGTGGATCGTCATGAACCAGTTACACGTCGTCAAAGGTGCAGCAGATCAGGTCGCAGCGCGTTTTAAGACGACGAAAGGAATTGAACGAATGGAAGGGTTCCACCGGATGCAAGTCCTCGTCGATATCAGTCAGGCAGAAGAAGACATCGTCACGATCATGACGACATGGTTGAATCAAGCGGCATTCCATGCATGGCAAGAGAGTCAAGCGTACAAAGGCGTGCACCATAAGCGGGATAACGGAACGTCGGAAGTCAAACCGCTCGTGACGTCGAATACCGTCACGGAATATGCGATCGTCGCTGATCACAGTGCCGTCGTGGACTAAACACTAACACCCCTGAGAAGACTTCTCTCAGGGGTGTTGTTTGTAATGATAGATTAGAATGTTTTCCCGTAATCTGGGTATATTCTAACAAACTAGATGAAACGAGGTGACACCGCATGGTCTATCGTAAACCTGTCGTCTCTAGCCTGTCCGTCCTCGGTGGTATGATCCTGCTCTTTGGTTTCTTGACGAGCGGTAGCTTCATTTATCTCTACTTCTTCGTCTTACTATTCGCTTGCGTGTCCTTTTTACGTGAACCGTTGACGCGTAAAGAGTGGTTACGCGAGGGGATTGCCTTTATCTTCTGGTGTTCCTTGATTTATTTGCTCCAACATCTCATCTTTATGGTGTGAGTCATTTTTCGTATAGCTCAAATAAGGAAAGGATGATGTCACGACCTGATGCTGATAAGTGAATCGACACGTCACGTTTCGGATCCTTCAAGTAAATATCGGTCTTTTTGACACGCTTGTCGAGATAAACTTCGTATTGTTGTCCTTTCACTCCTTTTCGGAACGTCAAGTATTTCCACTTCGCCCGTTTTCCTCGTACGTCAGCCTGTTCACTTGTCTTGATTGCTTTTTGCAATTTCCCGGACTCATCACTCGTCATCATGATCGTATCCTCGACTTTAAGACGATCTTTAGAAGAATCGCTTTGATCATAAAGATAATGCTTGAACTGCTTTTGATGGAAGAGTGTTATGTCATTGATAGTGGATAGAACATCTTCTTCCGATAAGTCCTGTCGAGCAAGCTCAGACGGACGTTCCATCGTGTGCTGAATCGACAATTCGTAGCGGAATTGGTGTCCGTTTTTTTCTGTTGCGATAAGCGTGCCGTAATGTTCCGGTGTGCCGTCACCAGGAATGAAGCGGACTTTTCCGGGCTGTTTCATCGCATGGATCGACGTCTCCATCTGCTGTCCACTGATCAATTGCGGTATGCGTACAAAGGAGTTATACGATATATCGTCATTCTCATTATATTTCTCATTGTACGTCAGATAAAGCTTCGTATCTTCAGTAAAGGGAGTAAGGGCTTCTGCATAGACGACGAATGTCTTTCGTTCGTCTTTTTTCGTTACATCAGTCGCTTTCATCACCAGGTAACCTGATCCAGGTAGCGCTAATTTTCGAACAGAACCGTTTATGATGTTATCATCACGTGAGAACCAGTCCTCTTTTTTAATGGTGTCTGGATGGACTTCTAACTCGTTCGGATGTTCAACCAGCTTCGTTTTCGCGAAGACATCTTGTTTGGTTGATAACAGGTGATACTCGCTGTCAGCCATATTCTGACAATACAGATATGTTTGTTCTCCGGACTGGACATAACGAGCCATTTGTCCTAAGTAATCTTCAAATGGTGCCGTCATCACGACGGAGAACGTGTCACCGTAAGAATAATTTTTTGGAGCTTTTACCGCTTTTGATCGACACTCCTCCATGATGACACTCATTTCCTTTTCCGATAACATCTTCGGAGGTTCTTTGCCTTTAAACCGCGCTCCATCATACAATTTCGATAAGTAATCCCATTTGAAATTCGGCGCATCACTTTGACAACCGCTTAACGCGAGCGTTGCTGCAAGTGTGAGTCCGATCCAGTAACGTTTGTTCATTTGTTAAGCACCTCACTGAGTGCTTCACTTGTCGTACCCGACAGCTTAGCACCGTTCTTTGTTCCCTTTTTGACGACATAGATTTCAAGCTTTTTGGCGCGTTTGCGTTCAAATAGCTCGAACGTTTGGCTTTTTCCTTGGCGCATCAATGTTAATTTTTTCTGATTTAGTTTCGTGCCCTGTGGCTCCATGACATCGGTCTCTTTTAATTCCTGAGCGATTTTTTTCGCTAATTTATCCGGTATTGCCGAGACAAACTTATAATCGCTCTCGACGAGCTGTTTCGGTGATTGATGGATAAAACCGACATAGCTGGTTGGCGATGTATCAAAGAATACGTATTTGTAATTCGCGGGTTTTTCGTAAGTCGGATTGAGACGCATATAAATCGATGTTTCCTGAATGATTTTGCCTTCTTCTTTCTTCCGAACAGTCGCAAAAGGAACCGTCTGTCCCACTGAAAGTGTATCAGGAAGTTGTTTTCGTTCGATTTGATACGATTGCCCCATCACATGATCTTGAATGACGGATGGAATTCCGATACGATCACCACTGGTCATTAGTTCGATTGATGTATGTTGCAAACCACTATTCGGAATGACACGAAAAGCTAAATTCAATTCGGAACCGGATAGGGATTCGGTCGTCTCAAAGAGTGTTTGTTCGTCGTCCTTACTTTTGTCTTTCATGAAAAGAACGAATTGACCTTCCGGTGGTAAGGACAGCTGGTAGGACGGGAAGAGGTAATGTCCCATCTCTTTCGATTGCTTACTTTCTTCATTTTCCTGTTTTTGCTGATCCATTACTTTTTTTGGTACAGGTTTAAAGCGGACAATCGTCGATTTAGCTTTAACCGGTTGTTTTGACCAATCGACGAATGGATAATCACTTCGCTTGATCTGATGAACCGTATAATCCGCATGGCGAATCGGCTGACAGGCCAGATAGTCCTTTTTTTCGTCTGACAGGAAACGGACGTGTTGGAACTCGCGTCCTTGAACACTCCGGGGCAGGAAGTATAAGTCAAATCCTTCGTGTTGCACATATCGATCAGGTAAGTGCTTCATATCAGGTTTTTGCTGACAAACCTTCAACAAAGCAGCGGTTTGTTTTTTCGGGAGATCCGGTATCTCTTGCCCATCAAAAGTAGTCGAAATACCGCCCCAGTAATTGGCATCATATGTAAGGTCTAAGTATTGTTCTTTACCGCATCCGGCAAGTAGGACTGCGCCTGCGAGAATACCGGTATGTATATAGCGTCTCATGAAAACCCTCCTTCATCCTAATGACTATATTTTACCATAATTTCAAGAATAGACAGAATTTTCTATAACACTTTAACATCAAGATGTTTGACATCTCTTGAGTCGGGAATAATAGATGCATGCACGGTCAATCTATTACTATGGGGGTTTTATGATGGGTACATTCATTCAAGCAGTTGATGGCACGAAGATTTATGTCGAGGATGTCGGATCGGGTCAACCAGTCGTCTTTCTACACGGCTGGCCAGCAAACAACAATATGTTCGAGTATCAAAAGAACCTGCTCGTCGAAGAAGGGTACCGTTACGTCGGGATCGATTATCGCGGTTATGGCAAATCAGATGCGCCGGCAACGGGATACGATTATAAGACGATGGCGTCCGATATCAATGAAGTCATCGAACAGCTGAAATTATCGAACGTCACGTTGCTTGGCTTCTCGATGGGAGGAGGAATCGCCTTGTCCTATCTCTTGCAATACGGGGATTCAAAAGTCAGTAAGCTCGTTCTCGCAGGAGCTGCAGCACCTGTCTTTACACAGCGAGACGGCTATCCATACGGAATGACAAAAGAAGAAGTCGATGCGTTGATTGCCGATACGAAACAAGATCGTCCGTCGATGCTTAAAGGATTCGGGGAAATCTTCTTTGCGAAAGAACATCCAGAACCACTTCAACAATGGTTCCATGGACTTAGTATCGCCGCTTCGTCCCACGGTACGATTCAGTCAGCGATCGCCTTACGTGACGAAGACTTACGTGGGAAACTCGGAGACATCAAAGTCGATACGTTAATTATCCACGGTAAAAAAGACCAAGTCTGTCCGTTCGAGTTCGCGGAAGAAATGCAAAAGGAAATTCCACATGCACGACTTGAAGTCTTCGAAGAGAGTGGGCACGGTATGTTGCTTGATGAACAAGAGAAGTTCAACGAAACGTTACTCTCGTACGTTAAAGGAAATCAAACCGTCTAATCCAACAAGCCATGGACACCCGTCCATGGCTTGTTTTTGTGTACAAAAAAAAGTGTGCGCCGGCGCACACTTTTAAGGGCGATACTTCCGCATGAACCGTTGATCAATCCAGCGCTTCAGGTACCAACCGAACGGGTGAGTCGAATACTGATTGCCATACAGGGAAATCGCATGACGCGATCCCATCGATAAAATCGTCAAATAGTTCGTTTGCGGACGATAGGTTTGCAGTGTCTCTTCCTGGACGTACCGTAAGAGGTTTGCCAGTAAGATCGGTGCTTGCCGGACAGCTGTGACGCCATTCTTTGGAATATCGGGATAAGCGACGAGGGTCGCCGCGTCACCCGCAGCAAACAGACTCGGATGATCGAGCGCTTGCAACTGTTCATTGACGAGTAGGAACCCGTCTTCCGTATAGAGCTTGCTGTCTGCAAACAATGCCGGTGCTTTCGCACCCGTTAAGCGGATGATCGCATCCGACTCGATTGGAGGGTGATGCTTGAAGCGGAGTGGTGGTTCGTCATCTATTGGACGTTCCCGGATCCAATATACATCGAGTTCTTTTAACCGTCTCGCAATCGCTTCCGCTGCGGGGTGTCCTGAAAGTAACTCTGGATCCGTGATCAGTGTGATCGGTACACCCGCTGCTTTTAAGGACGCCGCCATCTCGACGGCCGCTGCACCACTTCCAATCAAGACTGGACGCTTTGCTTGTTGCAGACGCTTTAATGTATCGGGTAACCGGTAGTTCGGTTTAATCGATAATCGTGTCGTATCTTCCGCCCAATCGAACGAGCCAATATTCGTCGAGACGACGTCATAGGTGTAGCGTCTGCCGGATGCACCGAAGACGAGCTTTTCATCGGGGTCGATTTTGATGACGGTCTCTTCGATGAACTGTTTATCATTGGCGCGACACAGTGCGGCGACGTCGATACGGATCTCATCGATATCGTACGTTCCGTCAGCAAGTCCGGAGTACATGCCCGAGTAATATTGGTACGTCGAGGCATTTAAAATCAGCCACTCGACGTCTTCTGTTGGTCCATTGGTAATGCAATGCAGGTGAGCGTGTCCTGCACCAATCAAGAGGATTCGTTTCATGTCGTTCTCCTTCAATCTGTCTTGCTAGAATGTACCCGGATACGGGTGGCGGTAATCATAGCCAAAAGACAAGACTGATGAACAGGAGGATGACCATGAGATAGATAACATCCTGGCGCTGAACGACTGGCACTTCATAATATGTCCGTTCCGCTGAAAAATGACGGGCTTCGAAAGCGATCGCCATCCGTTCTGCCCGCTGGATCGATCGCGAGAAGAGCGGTAAGCCGATTGATAGGAACGCATCACCAGGAAAGCGACTGTGAACGTTCCGAATCATCCGAACTTGCCGTAAGACGCGAACTTCTTCGATCAAATGTGGAAGAAAGCGGATCCCGGCAAGAAATCCGTACGCGAAGCGAGGCGACACCTTTGCTTGGTGAATCAAGCTCATCACGAACCGGGTCGCATCGGTCGTCGTGACGAAAGCGAAACTTAAGCAGACGAACGTTGCCATCCGTAAGGCAAGTAACCAGCCGTGCATGACACTTTCCGACGTGACATGAAACCAACCAAACGACCATAGAGGATTCGTTCCTTTGCCGAAGGCTGCCATCATCCAGAACGTCAATAAGAATAATAGACTGTAAGGTGCGAGTCGTTTCAAGAAATCGTGAGGACCCCACCCGGAGAGGAGTAGCAGCGCGATAGCAAAACTCAGGAACACCAACGTCTTGACCCAGTCGTTCGTTGCAATCAAGGCAAACATGATCAAAACCAATCCGCTACCTTTGATGACAGGATTGAGTTTAGCGAACGGTGACGCGTTCGTCTGCATTGCGCTTCACCTCCTGGAATTGGTACGAAAGTGGACGTTGTAGCTGACAGCGTTCGAGTAACGGAACGTCAGCGAATAATTCGCTCGGACGTCCGTCAAAGGCAATCCGGCCTTGCTCCATGACGAGGACACGATCCGCGTATCGGGCAACGAGTTCCATATCGTGTGTTGCCATGACGAGCGTCGTTCCGTTTTGTTGTTCCGTCAACAACTGTTCCATGAGCCGCCGTGTCGTCAATCCATCCTGTCCGAACGTCGGTTCATCGAGCAACAATAAATCCTTCGTCTGCCCGAGCATCGTCGCGACGCTGAGCCGTCGTTGTTGCCCCGTACTAAGCGCAAGCGGTGACTGCTGTTTGACAGATGCGAGTTCCAGTCGTTCGAGCAACGCTGTGCGCTCATCACTCGTCGCTGCCCGGTGACTCCAGTCGATTTCCGCTTCGACTGTCAGTTTGAGAAACTGCAGATCCGGTTGTTGAAAGACATAACCAACGTGCTCATAAAAGCGTCGCCGGGAGTAACGCTGAGCCGAACGTTCCTGGAACCGGTATGTTCCACGATGCGAGAGCAACCGACCGAGTGTTGCAAGCAACGTACTTTTCCCGGAGCCGTTTGCCCCGAGCAGCATCACCCATTCTCCCGTCTTCAGGGAAAATGTCGCATCGGTCAGCGGGTAAGGTGCTTTCGTCGATAATGCAGCGACGTGTAACAAGGGAATGCCTGCAGTAGCGACTGGAGGAAGCACATGAAGTCGCGCTGCTTGTGGTCCATCTATGGGTAACGTCTCTAACGTGTACGGATACAAAGAGGGAACAGCGATCCCTTTCGATTGAAGATCCGTATACGCCTGCGGGAACAAATCCTGCGGATGCGCCGTTGCAGTCACCGATCCGTCCTCAAGTAAGACGATTTTGTCGATGTAAGGTAAACAGACATCGAGTTGGTGTTCGATCAAGACGATCGTTAAATCATGTTCTTTCTGAATCTGAAAGATCAACGCCATCAGCTCGTGTTGCCCGATCGGGTCAATCTGAGCCGTTGGTTCATCGAGTAATAAGATCGTCGGCTCAAGTGCCAGGACCGCAGCGAGCGCGAGGCGTTGTTTCATCCCCCCGGATAGACTCGCGATTGGTGTCGAGAAGGGGAGAGGGAGACCAACGAGTGCGAGTAAGCGTTCAATTCGTTCCTCCATCTCTTCGCGTGGAATCGACCGGTTTTCTAAGCTAAAAGCGATTTCGCGTCCGATCGTTTCCATGCAGAACTGTTCTTCTGGGTTTTGGAATAGCACTCCGACCGAACCGGACCGGGTAACGGTTCCCGTCTGTTCGACTTCAATCGTCTCTGGTGTCAGTCCGGCTAGGGCATGAAGCAGTGTCGTCTTGCCACTCCCGCTTCGTCCGAGCAGAAGGGTCGTTCCTTGCTCGATCGTCAGCGATACATGATCGAGCACCGACTTCATCTGACCGGGGTAGCGGATGCTGAGGTCGTCGACAGTAATCATGCGACTTCCCGTTTCGCACGTCCTGCCGCAAACCCGTTCAAGACACCGGTCGCAACAAGGCGACGGACGAGAATCGCTGCAAGCAAGCCGCCCAGTAATGCGCCACTAATTAATTGTAAGCCAGTTGTCGCAAGCAACGTCGTCGTCGTGTAGTAACCGAATCCGTTCGCGATCAGACTATAGACAATGCTACCAATCGCGGCTCCAACACCCGATAACATCAATGTCCAGGTGTCATAACGGCGATAACGCGTCATCGCAAAGACGAGTTCCGCACCAAGCCCTTGGCATACCCCGATTAGAAGAGCCGATAAACCAAAGTGACTACCCGTGAACAGCTCGACGGCTGCCGCGACGATTTCCGCGATGAGAGCGGCACCTGGTTTTTGAATGATTGCTGCGACGAGCGGGCTCGCGATGATCCAGATCCCAAACATCCAGTTGGCACCGACAGGTCCGAAGATCGCAGACATCGGTAACCAGAGTGTTGACCAACCAAGATAGATGACCCCGCAAGCGACGGCGAGCATCATCATGACCATGATTTCTTTCATTTTCCAGTTTTGCATTAGGTACGTCCTCCTTAGAATGGGGGAGACGCCAAAAAAGACCGCCCTCCGTAAAAAAGAGAGCGGTCCTCAGAAAAACTGCGCGCAGCAGGAGTCATTGGATGTGATCGCTCCACTTTCCTACGCTAGTATGAACTAGATCAGGTTCGAAGGGTCCGAAGTGAATCGTCTCAGCCAAATGGGCTCCCCTAGTGGATATGGTAATAGGTGATACGCTGTTCACTTTAGGCAATCTTCTGTCTATTGTCAAGACACAAAAAAACGATACGCCACGAAGGGCGTATCGTCAAACGACTTATTTGTTGTCTTCGTTCTCTTCTTTTGCTTCTTCTGAAGACTCTTCCGTAGCTTCCGCTTCGTTGTCTTCACCAGCTTCCGCTTGTGCCTCAGCTTCTGCTTCTTCGATTTCCTCAAGCTCTTGTTCAAGCGTTGATTCGACGACAGCTGCGACTTGAATGTCGCCTTCAGTGACGATACGGAAATCTTTTTGTTCCGGAAGATCAGCTACAGAGATCGAATCGCCGATTTCGAGGTTCGTGACGTCGACTTCGACGTTCTCTGGCAATTTATCTGGTGTTGCTGCGACTGTTACTTTAAAGAGTGTCTGTGACAGGAATCCGCCGACTTTAGCGCCAGCTGCTTCGCCGACGAGTACGACGTCTGCTTCGACTTCTGTCTCTTCATCCATTTTAACAGCGATGAATTCAACGTGATCGACAGTTGGTGTGAAGACATCCATATCACGACGGTTGATCAAGACGTTAATATTTTTACCGTCGAGTTTCAGTGAAATCAAGACGTTCTCACCGTTTTCTCGAACGATTTTAAGCAATTCTTTTTCTTCGAATGCGATTGGTGTACTTTCCACTTTGTAACCATACACGACACCAAGAGCTTTTCCTTCATGACGTAATTGTTTACGGAGTGAGCGTGGACGTACCTCGCGTTTTTCGGCTGTTAATTTAACTGACATGTTCATTTCCCCCTTGAATTTGGTATAGCCCTCAAAAGGTAATGAATGTAGGAGCAGGACAAGTCCTGAACAATTTAAATATGCTAAGACAATCGGTTTCAGACTCTTTTGAATCTGACGCTTTCGTGACTTTGCATTTCTCTCCCAGGTCATTACGCTGATATTGAGAAACATGTGTGAGTAAGTCACCGTTTGATGCGGTGCTAGTGAGTTTATACCCCTATGTTTTAAATCCTTAAACCTCTATTTTTTATTTTTTAAAGTCGAAAGACCTCCAAACCGCTTGAAATCAAGGGTTGAGAGGTCTTTCGTTTTTTTCATTTTTTATGGTGATGCGTTGGTTTTCACGAACCAGCACGCGGACGAGACGTTCGATGTGCCGCATCGTCGTCTGTCCCATCGTTGAGATTTGGAGCCATTGATTATGGACGAGATAGTCGCTTTCATATTGAACATGATAGCCTTGGATCCGGAGAGCGTCTCCTAAAGCGGTTGCCGACGGATGGACGATCGTCAGAATTCCCGGCGCTTGTGCTTCTTGCGTCGCAAGCAGGTTAAAACCATTCGCGCGAACGGCCTGTTCGAGATAGGTCATCTTGATAGCGGCTTGATCGAGATCAAGGGCATCGAGCGCTGCCTGACAAGCCAGCAACAAGTTCGAGGAACCGGAAAAGGCGACGCCTTCCGCATAGAGTCCGAGATCTAGATAACGTGGAATACGTGGAGAAGGTAGGACGCGATCTACGTGACCGATGAACGCAAGACCCGGTAAACCCCCAATTGCTTTTCCGGAGACGGTCGTGACGAATCTGCAGCCGGCATACGAGAAACGCCCGGTTCCGACGGCGCTGATCGCATCGACGATGAGTGCGATTCGTTGTTCTAACAGCGCTTTTACCGCATCGAGATCGTAGAGGACGCCCGTTGACGTCTCACAATGCGTCAACCAGATCCAGTCGTATTCCGTTTGATGCAGTTGACTCGCGAGTTGTTCCAAGTCGATCGGGTGACCGGATGGAAGCGAGTGGACATCAAAGGACTTTCCTGCTCGTGCTGCGTGATCGATCAAGCGTTGACCGAACTCACCACCGTTTAGGATCAACCCATGTCCACTCAGTTGTTGTGCGACGATATCGTTGGCGAGCGTACCACTGCCGACAGCCATCGAGACATGTGGCAAATCCAGCAACTGACACATTCGGTCCCGTAAATTTTGATCGAGCTGACGCATCGATGCCGTCCGATGCGGGCGCGGTGCTTGTTGCGCCGCTTGACGGACCGTCGGAGCGACTTCGACCGGACCGGCTAGAAAATGCAGAGGACGTAAAACGTCCGCGATGACGGATCGTTCGTATGTCGCGCGCGACAACAACATCGGTACGAACTGGGCGTCACCACTACCGAGCGTCGCTGCGATTGGTGTGAAGCCGAACCGCGCATATAGTTTAGCTTCCCGTGTCGTACCACTGATATAGACATGATCAATCGTTTCCCGTTCCAAGTAGACCATCAAAAAGCGCATCAATTGCATGAACGTACGACTATTGCGGTATTCGGGACGAACGCTGAGTAAACGGATTTCCGCTGGGTCCGTCAATGTCTCATCTAACGTCACGCCTTTTTCCTCAAGTGAAAAAGGGCGATGCTTCCGAATAGCAATCATCGCGACGAGTCGATCGTCTTCCTTGCCGATCAGATAAGTATTTTGATCATGAAACCGGTCAATCCGTTTCCGTTCGGTGTTCGGTTGATGTTGCGGAATCTCTTCCGTGAAGGTGAGGTAGTTCAGTTCATGGATTGCTTCCGCGTCCGAAGCGGTGGCAATGGAAAAGTCGATCATGAGATGTCCTCCTTATGTAATGACTAGCTTGTGAAGTGCATCATGAGCCCACAGGACAAGTAGACTTACGGCAACGGTACACAAGATATTGATGGGTCCTGCGTCAAAGTAGACGGGGAGTAACGGGAGCAGAACAACCGGAATCAGCCCTGCTTTGACGCTATCTTTCGTTACGAGATAAGACAGACCGAGTATGCCTAGTCCGGCAAGATATGCCCACGGCGTGATGGCGAAGACAATTCCGGAAAATACGGCATACCCTTTACCGCCGCGTCGCGGATGAAACAACGGAAACAAGTGACCGATGAGCACGGCAAGAGCAACGGGATAAAATGCGTCTGTGATCTGTAGTGCAAGAACGGTCTTCGCGGCATCAAACAGATACACGAATAAAAAGGCCGGGAGCCCACCGGCACGATGGGCGTTGCGAGCACCGATGTTTCCGGAACCGACCTGAGCCAAATCGGTTCGACTGACGTACTTCCAGAGCGTACCGCCCAGAATACTGCCGATAAGGTAACCAAGCAGAAGATCAAGGATCACCGATGTTCCTCCTTTGTTTCTACGAGATGAACGAGTTCTTTGACGGTCAAGGCATCACTGTCTGGAGCCGTCAGGACGGCATCGACCATCTGGGCTTTTCGATCTTGTAATTCCGTCATCTTTTCTTCGATCGTCCCGCGTGTCAGCAATTTGATGACCGTCACGTCGGATTGTTGTCCAAGCCGGTGGGCACGATCGGCAGCTTGCTGTTCGACTGCGGGATTCCACCAGCTGTCAAAGAGGATGACGGTATCAGCAGACGCGAGATTCAGTCCCGTTCCGCCGGCTTTCAGGGAAATCAAGAAGAGATCGACTTCACCGTCATTGAACCGATCGCATAACGCCACCCGGTCTTCGAGTGGTGTCTCACCCGTCAACAGGAAGTGGGGGAGGTGACGTTGCGCGAGATCCGAGCGAATACGCTCGAGCATTTGTGTATACTGCGAGAAAATCAAGATCCGCTTTCCGGCTGCCCGTTTTTCGGCAATCAATGAGAGCAGACGCGTTCGTTTTGTTGCTTCTCCTCTGTATCCCTCGACGAATAATCCCGGATCGTTGCAAATTTGCCGCAAACGCGTTAACCCAGCCAGTAACTTCAAACGATCTTCGCGTTTCATCTCGTCTAAGTGTTGCAGCGTCTCGAATTGCAATTTGGCAAGATACGACGCATATAAGCGTTTTTGGTTCGGACCGAGCTCGACATAATGATGTTCGATCTGTTTCTTCGGTAAATCCTGTAAGACATCTTGTTTCTCACGCCGTAATAAGAACGGTTGGATGAACCGTTGCATATCGTCAAACGACCATTTCTCAAACGTCATTAGATCCGGCAGTAGCTCTGGAAACAAGACATGGAAGATCGACCAGATATCACGCGGTCGATTCTCGAGCGGTGTTCCCGTTAAGGCGAAACGGCGTTTTGCTTGCAGATGCCGTAGTTGACTGACTGTTTGCGACTGCGGATTCTTCAAGTGCTGTGCTTCATCAAAGAAGACGACGTCATATACAGGGTGGCGACGGACGTCGGTCCGAAGCGTCGTATAGGAGACGATCGTCACCGTATCGTCAGGTAAGTGCTCCAGTTCGCGGAGTCGGCTAGTTTGAGAACCAGTGACGACATGAACCGGTCGATTGGGTAAAAAGCGTTTCAGTTCTGCTTCCCAGTTGCGGAGCAGTGACGCCGGCGCGACGATGAGCGCACGACGGTCAGGAATCGTCGCGATATAACCAATCGCTTGAATCGTCTTCCCGAGCCCCATCTCATCGGCTAGGATCCCGTGACATCCTTGTGCGTCCAAATTCTTCAGAAACTGGATGCCCGTCCGTTGATACGGATAGAGTCGTGACTCTAACGAATTCGGCAAGTCGAGCCGGAATCCTTGTCCGGATTTTAATTCAAGCCATTTCTCGAGCAAATCAGCGTGAAGATGGAGGACGGAGGCGCCGATCAGATGCTTCATGTTCCGGACGGCAGGTAAGACGATTCGTCCATCGCGTAAGTCGCGTTCACTTGCTTCCATCTGAGCGAGGACCCGTTGTAACTGCTGAAAAGCCCTTGTTTCTAAAGAAACGAACTGTCCAGATTTCAAGCGGTGGTACCGTTTTTGTAAGACGAGCGACTTCAGGACACGTTTCAGCTCATCTTCTGGAATCCCGTCCATTGAAAAGTTAAAGATGAGCCAGTCGAGGCGGTCCGTCACGTCGACTTCGATCCGCGGATGAAACGGTCCTTTTGGTAACGTCGTCCGGATCGCTTGTGTTGCAAATAACTCCAGTTGACCGAGCGCAATCCGTTCGTCAAGCAGGCTCCGCAGAAAGGCATATTGCGCGGCGTCACGCGTAATGATGTAGCGCGTGTCACGTGGCGTTGCTTGGAATTCACGTAAGAAGCGTAAGACACTTTGCTCCGTTACTTGATCGCGACCAGCGTAAATCGTCTCGTCGAGCGGATTCAGCTGAATCCCTTGATAATCAAACGACACGCGGACTTCGACTTCTTGAGCCGTTCGGTCGAGATGGAGTTTGACGATTGGTGTCCCGGAAACGATTCGTTCTTGCAAATCAGGACTGAACGAAACATCGGCGACTTGCTGCAAATACTCTGTCTGTCCAAGCAGACGATCGAAGTAGGGCAGGGACAGTTGATGCTGTTGCTTGTCCGTCAGTCGTTTGAGCGTCACGACGGGTCCGGTCAGTTCGAAATGAATCGCTACCCGACGATCCGGTGTGAGACTGCGTAAATAATGGCGCGCGCCAGCGTCATCGACTTGGATCGCCGTGAACGGACGGATCTGCGGCGATAGCGGTGTCGGTGTACCATGCGCCTGAACATGATGCATCGCTAGTAAAACGGCGACGATATGTCCGCAAAATGACGTATCCATCGCAAGCGACGGACAATTACAGCCGGCGTCGACACCGTGCGCCTTGACGCGAACCGTCACCGTGAATCGTTCCTCACCGTCGACACTCGCTTCGATCAGCTCGTCGCCCATTCGGTAATTGTGCAACGTGACCTTGCGGGCGGCGACATACTTCTTTCCCCGTCGAAAGGCATAGGCATCAGACATTTGTTTGATTTTGCGTTCACTGAGCCCATAATTCATGCTATTCCTCCTTTAGTTGACATAATGTTATTATCGTTCACCATCGAATAAATCGACGGCGCGTTTTTTCTCGGAATCACCGATATGGGCATAGACTTGTGTTGTCGCGACGGATTCGTGACCAAGTAACTGCTGGATCGTCAGGACGTCGACCCCACCGGTCGCAAGACGTGTCGCAAACGTATGCCGCAATTTATGCGGTGTAATTTTTTTGCGCTCTAAAAAGGGCAGGACTGGTTTCAATCGTTCCGTGTGCCGCTGCAAAATATGCTGGACTGCCCGTGGACTGAGTGGTTTTCCGTGTTTTTGGAAGACAGGCACGGCGCCGCTCGTTGGCATCTGATAATGAATCGCGTATTTGCGCAATGCAATCCGAGCTGGTTTCGCGAGTGGAATCAGTCGTTCTTTGTTACCTTTCCCGATGACGCGAAGCGTGTTTTCGTGAAAATCAACATCGTTCCAGACGAGTTGGGTCATCTCACTGAGGCGCATCCCGCTATAACCGAGCAGTTGGAACAACGTCACGTCGCGGACGCGGTCTCGTTCATAATGTGATGCTTCTCGGGCATTCATCTCAACGTTTGATGGTAACAACTGAATCAATTCATCCCATTCGCGTTTCGTCAGGTAAATCGGTTCCCGTTTTGCTTGTTTTGGTCGATTGACTTTTGCAACTGGATTTTCCGACAGCTGACCTGTATCGACCAAATAACGGAATAACGACTGTAATGCTGATAATTTCCGGTTGATGACGCTTGGTGCATTTTGTTTCGTTAAGGCAAGGTATTCAGCGTAAGCTTCAATTCCTGCTGCATCGATCTCGACAAATGCTTCGAGTGGAATATCCCGTGCTGTTACTTCTTCTCCGGACGCTGTAGCAACAAATTGAAAGAACGCTTCGTAGTCGTAAACGTAGCGACGCATCGTCGCTAACGAGAAATGTTTTGCTGCTAACTGATCCAAATAGGACTGAATGAAGCGTGGCATCCGCTCATAACCGGGAATCGCTGGTACTGTAGCCGAAACGGTCGTTTTATGTATCGTTTTTCCTAGGTTTTTAAATAAACTCATCCGACAATCACCCCTCTAGTGGTAGTATACCAAACGTTGATACAGCAGACACTTGTTTGCGTGAAATAGTTATTTCACGCAACGTTAAATTGTCAGACAGGGAGCGCTCAGTTGCATCGACAACGCACCAGACGGGTCGTTGGTCAACTCGATGCATGTGAGGATTTAGCCTAATTTTATGGTTTTTGAGCTACAACATTCTCTTTAATGACAATAATAGTATTATGTCACCTAAATCAACAAAAAAGAATGAATATTCAATTTCGCTCTCAGTTGCATCGAGAAGTCGTTCGACGGGTCATCGGTCGACTCATTTGATTTCAAGACGATTTCTGAAAAACGTCGAAAACGTGCTCGATTTCGCATACTTCATCTCGGTTCGGGTATAGAGTGTTAGGTAAGAGTTATTTTCATAAGGGGGAGTTCTAGATGATTACCGATCAACAAGCACGTCAATATTTGAAGGATGCGAAACGCATTGCCGTCGTCGGCGTCTCGAGTGATTCCGGAAAGACCGCGAACTGGATTGCTGACTACTTAGTCCAACACGGATACGAAGTCATTCCAGTCAATCCGACATTAAACGAGTGGAACGGTCAAAAAGTCTATCCGAGCGTCGCAAGTATTCCAGGACACATCGATATCGTCGATGTCTTCCGTCGGTCTGAGTTTTTAGCGGATGTCGCCAAAGATGCTGTTGCTCACGGTGACGTCGGGATGATTTGGAATCAGCTTGGTCTCTCGAGTGTCGAAGCAGAAAGTCTCGCACTTGGTGCTGGTATTCCATATATTGAGAATCGTTGCATCAAAATCGAGCATCAATATCTGTGAGTCATCGTACGATTTCAGGCATCTTCACCCGTTCGTGAAGGTGTCTTTTTTCATGCGCTTTACAGGTTATGCTTGTCAGGAAGCAAGAAGATGCCTACAATTAGAGACAGACTACTCGAAATAACGAACGAACGTTTGTAAAAACGACGTCGTACTTTCGAATTTTGAGGTGAAATGAATGGCGACAGACTTAAATAACTACAATGATGATGCCATACAGGTGCTCGAAGGACTCGAAGCAGTCCGGAAGCGCCCAGGTATGTATATCGGTTCAACCGATCACCGTGGACTTCACCATCTCGTCTACGAGATCGTCGATAACGCGATCGATGAGGCACTCGCAGGGTTCGGGGAACAAATTGACGTTACGATCCATAAAGATAATGCAATCACCGTCCGTGACCATGGACGTGGGATGCCAACGGGGATGCATGCGTCTGGAAAACCGACTGCTGAAGTCATCTTCACAGTCCTTCACGCTGGTGGTAAGTTCGGTCAAGGTGGCTATAAGACGTCTGGTGGCTTACACGGCGTCGGGGCGTCGGTCGTTAACGCCTTGTCAACGGATCTGAAAGTGACGATCTTCCGTGACGGGAAACAATATGAGCAAACGTTTGAAAACGGTGGGATGCCGAAGACGACGTTGCTTGAAACGGGTACGACGCGTCAAAAAGGAACGAGCGTTTACTTTAAACCAGATGGCTCGATCTTCAGTACGTTGACATACAACTACGATACGCTCGCGGAACGCTTACGCGAATCCGCTTTCTTGCTGAAAGGTCTGAAGATTACGCTGACGGACGAACGGTCTGATAAACAAGATATCTTCCAGTACCAAGACGGTGTCAGCGAATTCGTCCAGTACTTGAATGATGATAAAGATACACTGCATCCGACGGTCGCGTTCGAAGGCACGGAAAACGAGATCGAAGTCGATATCGCCTTCCAGTTCACGGATGCGTACTCGGAAAACGTCCTGTCGTTCGTCAACAACGTCCGGACACGCGACGGTGGAACACACGAAGTTGGTGCGAAGACGGCGATGACACGGGTCATGAATGAATATGCCCGAAAAAACACGCTCTTGAAGGAAAAGGATAAGAACCTTGACGGAAATGATATCCGCGAAGGGTTGACCATGATCGTCTCGATCCGAATTCCGGAAGAATTCCTTCAGTTCGAAGGACAAACGAAGTCGAAACTCGGTTCACCGGAAGCGCGGACGAGCTGTGACGCTGTCATCAGTCGTCGTCTCTCGACGTACTTGGAAGAGAACCCGCAAACGGCGACGCTGTTGATCAAAAAAGCGATCCGCGCAGCGCAAGCGCGTGAAGCAGCACGTAAAGCCCGCGAAGAAGCACGAAATGGGAAAAAAAAGAAACGTTCGAGCATCTTGAACGGAAAACTGACACCTGCTGCTTCGAAAAACGCAGACAAGAATGAATTGTTCCTCGTCGAGGGTGATTCTGCCGGTGGTTCTGCGAAACAAGGACGAAACCGGACGTTCCAAGCGATTCTTCCACTCCGTGGTAAGGTCTTGAACACGGAAAAAGCGAAACTCGCTGACATCATGAAAAATGAAGAGATCAATACGATCATTCATGCGATTGGTGGCGGTGTCGGAGCCGATTTTGACTTGTCGGATTGTAATTTCGATAAAGTCATCATCATGACCGATGCCGATACCGATGGCGCGCACATCCAAGTCTTGCTGTTGACGTTCTTCTTCCGCTACATGCGCCCGTTGATCGACGCTGGGAAGGTTTTCGTTGCCTTACCACCGCTCTATCGTGTCTCCAAAGGGAAAGGCAAATCGGAGAAGTTCGAATATGTCTGGGACGAAGAGACGCTCAAGAAAACGACGAAGAAGTTCGGTAAAGGTTATATGATCCAGCGTTACAAAGGACTTGGAGAGATGAATGCACCACAGCTCTGGGAAACGACGATGGATCCTGAGACACGGACGTTGATTCGGGTCACGATCGACGATGCTGCTGTTGCCGAAAAGCGCGTTTCAGTCCTCATGGGCGATAATGTCGGGCACCGCCGGACATGGATCGAGGACAATGTCGCCTTCGGTCTCGCGGAAGACCTCTCGATCATCGAGAATGAGCACGTGACGAAAGAGAGTGTGAACGAACATGTCTAATCTACAAAACATCCTGAACCTGTCGCTCGAGCAAGTTGTCGGCGACCGGTTTGGTCGTTATTCGAAATATATCATCCAAGATCGTGCCTTACCGGATGCCCGGGATGGTCTCAAACCAGTTCAACGCCGAATCTTGTATGCGATGCATACGGAAGGGAACCTGTTCGACCGGGCTTACCGGAAATCAGCGAAGACGGTCGGTGTCGTCATCGGTAACTATCACCCGCACGGTGATTCATCGGTCTATGAAGCAATGGTCCGCTTGAGCCAAGAGTGGAAACTCCGTTACCCGCTGATCGATATGCAAGGTAATAATGGGTCAATCGACGGCGATAGCGCGGCAGCGATGCGGTATACGGAAGCCCGTTTATCAAAAGTTTCGAGTCTGATTCTCGACGGGATCAACAAACAAACCGTCGATTACACGCTGAACTTCGATGATACGACGGAAGAACCACTCGTCTTACCGTCACTCCTGCCGAACTTGCTGATGAACGGTTCGACGGGGATTTCCGCCGGTTACGCAACCGAGATTCCACCGCACCACGCGGGAGAAGTCCTCGATGCTGCAATCGGTCGTATTTCCGGTACGGTCCAGAACGTCGATGACTTGTTGACGCACATGCAAGGTCCAGATTTCCCGACTGGTGGTGTCGTCCAAGGGCTTGACGGCATCAAGAAGGCGTTCGAGACAGGACGCGGGAAAGTCATCATCCGCTCGCGCTCAACGATTGAGACACTGCGGGGCGGTCGTCAGCAAATCGTCATCACGGAGCTCCCGTATGAGGTCAATAAAGCGAATCTCGTCAAACGGATGGAAGAACTCCGTCTCGACAAAAAGGTTGAAGGGGTTGCGGAAGTTCGTGATGAGACCGACCGCGACGGCTTACGCGTCGTCATCGAGTTGAAGAAGGAAGCGGACGCAGAAGGTGTCTTACACTTCTACCTCAAACAGACTGACTTACAAATTGCTTATAACTACAATATGGTCGCGATCCATGAGCGGACACCGCGGCAAATGGGCGTCTTGACACTCCTCGATGCCTATCTCGCACACGTCAAAGAAGTCGTCATCCGCCGGACAGCGTTTGACCTCGAACAAGCGAAACGCCGTCAGGAAGTCGTTTCTGCCTTGATGACAGCAATCTCTGTTCTCGATGAGACGCTTGCCTTGATCCGTTCTGCGTCGAACAAAGCGGACGCGAAAGACAAGCTGATCGCGCGCTTCAACTTTACGGACCGTCAAGCGGAAGCCGTCGTTATGCTTCAACTTTACCGGTTAACGAACACCGATATCGTTGAGTTGCAGGAAGAAGCAGCGAAACTCGAGAAGGAGATCGCTCGTCTCGAGAAGATCCTCAACGATGAAAAGACACGGAATCGTCTGATCATCAAGGAATTGACAGTCTTGAAGGAACAAGTCGCGGACAAACGTCGCTCGACGATCGAAGCGGAAGTTGAAGAACTGAAGCTGAAGACGGAAGTCATGATCGCTGTCGAAGAAACGATGGTCTTCCTATCGAAAAACGGTTACGTCAAACGTTCGTCGCTCCGTTCATTCGGTGCCTCGAACGACTTACCGGACTTGAAGGAACAGGATCGTCCGTTGCTCCAAGGGCAAGCGATGACGACCGACCACTTGATCGTCTGGACCGTTCGCGGGAATTACTTGCTGATTCCGGTCCACCAATTACCGGATACGAAATGGAAGGATGGCGGTCAACACGTCGCGAACCTCGTCCCACTTGAACCGGGTGACCGGGTTCTCTCAGCGGATCTCGTCCGCTCGTTCGACGAAGCACAGCATTGCTTGTTCGTGACTCGTCAAGGGATGGTCAAACGCTCGAAACTGAGTGACTACAACGCCCAGCGGAAGTCAAAACCACTTCAAGGTGTCCGTTTGAAGGCAGACGACGAAGTCTTGTATGCTCAGGTCTCAACGGGTCAAACGGAGCTGTTCCTTGCAACACAGAACGGTTTCGGTCTCTGGTTCACAGAAGACGACGTTCCAGTCGTCGGTGTCCGGGCTGCTGGTGTTAAAGCGATCAACCTGAAGGATCAGGATGTCGTCGCGGGTGCAATTGGCTTCAAGGAAGCACCACAGATCGTCCTCTTGACGCAACGGGGTGCCTTGAAGAAGATGCGCCTCGCGGATCAGTTCCAAGTCTCGAGCCGTGCGCTCCGTGGCTTACAGTTGCTCCGTGACTTGAAATCGAAACCACACCAAGTCGCAGCATTGATCGACGTCACACAAGCGAAAGAATTGGTCCTCAGCGGAAAAGAGCAGGAAAAAACGATCCAAATCGGTTCGTTATCGTTCCTCGACCGCTTATCGAACGGTTCATTTGCCTACGATGAAGAGAAATTCGGTCCCTTACTCGACTGGTATACACGATAAGACGAGGCTCCTCCGGATAACGGGGGAGCTTTTTTAGATTTAGCGGGGCAGGAGAGGGGGAATTTTGAGACGAATGCTCGGAATTTTGAGATTTATCGCTATAAATATCGTTTACAAATTGAAACACTGATCAATAACGGCTACAATAGAAGAAATAGTCAGGTCACGATTCGTCACGAACAAGCGTCGGGTCACGCGTCTCCGCAGCTTTGCTTATAGCGTCAATTGATCAAGCAGCTACGGGACCGTCCCTTTAGCTGCTTGTTGTGCAATCTGCCGACCTTGGAGAGGTGATGAAGATGAAATTCAGACGTCGCGAAAAAGTAGCAATCTATATCACTCGGGAAAAACCTAACGGATGGGAACTACTTGTTTTTCATCCACAATCGGCTCCTGAGAGTGATTGGCAGATCCCCGCAGGTACGATCGAAGATGCTGAAATCGCAAAAGAAGCGGCTGTCCGTGAGACGCTTGAGGAAAGTGGTCTCTCGTTAGCATCCGTCCAGTACATCGGCGAAGAAGAGATGCGCTATCCGGAGCGAATGCGGGTGCATTACACGTATTTCTACCATGCGCACATCGAATGCCAAGAGAACCGCTGGACGCATTGTGTGGCTGGTGACGGTCAGGATTGCGGTGATTTCTTTGATTTCGCGTGGTTGCCACTTGATCGGATCACGCAACTTGAACGCCGCCATCATATATTCCTGGATCGTTTGATTCATCGATTGGAACGGACACGTCCGTATGATTGTCGAAAACACGGTTAATTCCGTGTTTTTTTGTTTTGTCTCACTATCTTAAGTTTACCCTGATTATGAGACAAAATCTTATAACTATTGATAATATATGTTATGTTAACTTAAATAAAAAAATGATTTTCTGGTCAGATTCATTCATCCCCCCTGTCATCTAAAAATCGGTCTATCGTCCTGTTGGTCTTCTTCTTCATTCTTTGTTACTCTAATAACAGTAACACTGCGAATGTTACCTTTTTAACGGTAACAAATCAAATGTTTCCATGATTGTGGCAACAAATGAACAGGAGGAATCGTCATGCAAGCTGTTGCCTTGTCGTTTGATGTCAAAGGCTCCCGCGATTATCCGAGCAAAGAAGCATTACTTCAAGCGCTCCGAGAACTCGCGAACGATCTGAATACGGCATTTCCTACGAGTATCGTTCCGTTCCAAATCAAATCCGGTGATAGCTTACTGGCGGTATTTGCGGATTATCCGGTCAGTTATCCGGTCATGCTGCACTTATTGAATCAAGAATTACCAGGTTACATCGGGATCGGATTTGGTCAATATGAGACGATTTCGACGACCCAAGCTGAAGAAGCCAATGGCAGTGCGATCATTCATGCCTTTGAAGCACAGGAATTGGCGAAGACGCTTCCGTCACGGATCGCCTTTGTTGGACCGCCCTACTTACCGACCGCCCTGCTGAATGGTTATCTTGAGATGCTCTATCCGGCGTATTTCGGGAAGACGGACCGTCAGATTGAGTTGCACCGGTTGATGGATCAATATCCGGATGATACGTATGAAGAGATCGGTCTGAAGATGGGCTTTAAGGAACAAGATGCTCGCGCGAATGTCGCAAAACTCGTCTCTCGCTCGCAGCGTAAGCAACGCAAGCGACTTGAAGCTGCCTTGGCACAGGCACTGGAGCAATTCCAAGTCTGGGAGGCGATTCGGTGACTGTCTTACTTAGCCTTATCCTTGTCCACTTACTTGCTGATTTTCCATTACAGACGAGACGGATGGCGCAACTGAAACATCGACACCGACGCATCTTGTTCCAACATCTTGCCGTCCATGCGTCTCTGATGCTACTTGTCCTCGCGTTCTTCGTCATCCGAGGGCAGTTGACCCTCGACATCGCCGGATGGCTAGGAGGGAGCATTCTCGTGTTTCACGCCCTACTCGATGCTTCCCCGCTCAAACGTCGCGTCAAGCAAGCGGCGGCGTACTGGATCGATCAAGCGTTACATATCGCTGCCATCATTGCCTTGACATGGGTGTTCGTTCCGATTGATTGGTCATTGTCGTTCGCGCGACCCGAGCAGGTCCTCTGGATTCTGTGCTTTAGTTTAGTGACGACGGAGTTACTCGGTCACGGGATTGCTTTAATGCTCGCACCATTTGCTCCGCGCTTGATCGAAGCGCATTTCGAGCGAAAAGTGACACGTAAGGAGCAACTCGACGGCGTTTCGCGGACCGTCACACATGAAGTCGAAGATTCTGCGCGCAGTTATACGACGGAATTAAACGGAATCGGGCGTTATATCGGTCTCGTCGAACGTGCGATCATTACCCTGCTCGTCGTCACGAACGCAACCGGAGCGATTGGCTTCATCATTGCTTTGAAGGCACTGGCCCGTTTTAAACAGTTTGAAGATCGCCGCTTTGCGGAATATTACATCATCGGGAGCTTGCTCAGTATCTTAGGTGCGATTTTATGCGGACTCGCGATTCGCGTCGCACTCTAAACGATGAATGAAAGTGAGGGAGACGGTCTTGACCGTCGCACGAAGTATGAAACAAATTGGATTAGTGAGACATCACCGGGTGACGGAAGGATACCCGACGAAAGGCTGGATCAGCGCCAGCGATATTGAAAAATGGATTGAACGGTATGATACGTCAGACATCGATATTCAACCGGTCGAGCTCGGTCAGATCGACTGGACGGTCTGTTATGCCAGTAGCATGCCACGCGCCGTCCAGACGGCGAAGAGTGTCTACGATAAAGAGATCATCGTGACGGATCTACTACGGGAAGTACCGTTTCCGACGATTCAGTCGAATCTACGGTTACCGTTTCTTGGCTGGGCGGTCCTCGGTCGACTCGCAGCCCCGTTCAGCAAACGGATTCAAGCGGAGATCAAGGAAGCGAATGAACGGATTGAGGTCCTGTTGAATCAACTGATGTTCGAGGATGATGAACGGGTCTTACTCGTCGGGCATGGCGGTATGATGATTTTGATGCGTGCTGCCTTGAAACGGCGCGGTTACCGGGGGCCACGGTTCGGTCATCCGCGTAACGGCATGCTCTATCTGTTCGAGAAAGAGGAACCGACATGTTGAAATGGGGATCAACGATTCTGTTAGCACTCTGCCTGATCGTCATCTTCTATACGACACGGGACGAAGAGCCCCCTGCCCCAACAGAGGGACAAATGGAGGTCTACGGTTTTGACGTCGGTCAAGGAGATAGCACGTTCATCCGGACGAAGGAAGACGCAATCTTGATTGACGGCGGGAATAACGGCAAAGGTGAGGATGTCGTCCGCTACCTGCAAGAATTGGGTGTCAAACGCTTAACAGCAGTCATCGCGACACATCCGGACGCCGATCATATCGGTGGACTCGATACCGTCCTCGATGCCTTTCCAGTCGATAGCGTCTATGCCCCGCGTGTCACGCATACGACAGAGACATACCGCGATTTCCTTCTAGCCGTCAAACGCGAAGGGGTGACAATTAAAGCCGTCAAAGCGGGTCTTAAGATACCGAGTGAAGCCGCACGCTTTACGTTCCTTGCGCCTCTAACGGACGGAACGCAGGATCTCAACAGTTGGAGTGCCGTTCTGCGGGTCGAACATGGACAGGACCGGTTCCTCTTCATGGGTGACGCTCCGATCCGGACGGAACGACAATTGCTCGAGTCGGATGCCGATCTTAGCGCCGATGTCTTGAAGCTTGGGCATCACGGAGCAGACACATCGTCCTCCCTGCCCTTCCTACAAGCCGTTGATCCGAAGCGAGCCTTGATCTCAGCCGGGCAGGATAATGCTTATCGTCACCCACGTCCCTCCGTTTTACAGGAACTGAAAGCAGAACGGATTACGATTGACCGGACCGATCAAAGTGGAACGATTCAGTATATTTCGACCGGTGACGGCATCAAGGAATCGAACCGGACCGATTTACGACCGGAATAACGAGACGTGGAGGTGCATCAGATGCGATTGACCCTAGCAGATTTTGAAGACGATCTAGCGATTTGCGAAACCGACGAACGCGAGACAATCACGTTACCGAAAAGTCGTTTACCGCGCCAGGCAACGATCGGCGACCGACTTGACTGGACCGGACGTTCGATTCGGATCTTACGCGATGAGACGAACGCACGTAAAAAAGAGATCTCCGAGTTGATGGATGATCTCTTTGAAGAATGATGAGACTCCCTCGGAATGCTGAGGGAGTCTTTTTTAACCGAGTAGACTGATGACGAGTCCAGCGAGGATGCCTGCTGTGAATAAGGAACCGATCGTATACGTCAGCAAACGTAATGCGAATGGGAGCCGACGAATCGCGGCAAAGGCTCGGCGATTCGGAGGTCCTCCAGCAACAATCCGTTGATACTCGTCGATAGGACTGTGAGCAACGTCCTGTTGCTGGTTTAGAGTAGAGTTCGATTCGGTAGTATGTAGTTTCATCTGTCCATCCCCCCTATTCTAATGATTTAATGACTATATCCTTCTATATCTATTCGCTAAGTAACTTCATAATCCTGTTTCAATTTTTTTGATATTTCACGAAACTTTTGGATGAAACTGGTAGTATAAAAGATAGACGTATTTCTTTATGCGTGATTCCTGGAAAATCACTAGCAGTTTTTTCTGAATTTTCGTACACTTTAGAAATACGATGCATCTTAAAGGGGGAATCATCTATGTTTCAAACGTTACGTACATCACTCAAACAATCTGTCCTTGGTCAGGACGATGTGATTGATCATTTATTGATGGGCTTGCTCGCAGAAGGTCATGTGTTGCTCGAAGACCGTCCGGGGACCGGTAAGACGACACTAGCAAAAGCACTAGCGCAGACACTCGAAGCGAAGTTCTCACGTATTCAATGTACAGCGGATACGTTACCGACCGATCTACTTGGGATGGAGCTGTTCAACCCGCTGACAGGATCGTTCGAACAACGGTTTGGTCCGCTGTTTGCGAACATCGTCCTCGTCGATGAGATTAACCGGACGACGCCACGGACACAGTCAGCATTGCTCGAGGCAATGGCGGAAGGACAAGTGACGATCGGGGATACCTCCTATACGTTACCGCAACACTTTCTTGTCATCGCGACACAAAATCCATTCGATGGACACGGCACATTCCCACTGCCGCATGCCCAACTCGACCGTTTCTTGTTCAAGTTGTCGTTCGCTCCGCTGACACGTCAGGCGGAGAAGGCATTATTACGTGGAGCACACTTAACAGCAGCCGAACTACAGATTCCGCTCGAACAACTCAATGACTGGAAAGAGGAAGTCATCGCCGTCTCGATCGAAGATAGCGTCGAAAACTACTTACTCGATGTCTGTGACGCACTCCGCGCCCATCGTGACGTAGAGATTGGACCGAGTCCACGAGCGACGCTCGCACTCTTAAAAGCCGCGAAAGCACGGGCCTGGATGCAGGAGCGGACGTACGTCACACCAGAGGACGTCAAGCACTTGGCGACGCCATTGCTTGCCCACCGTCTCGTCTTGACGCTCGAAGCGACGCTGAAGCTATCGAACGAACGTCTCGTCGAGCAAGTCCTCGATTCACTCACTGTTCCAACTGAGGTGTAATCATGCAATTGATCATACCAAAAGGCTTTAACCTCATCATTCTTACGATGACAGGTGCAAGCGGCGTCATCGTCGGTCTCTATGGTCCTGTCTGGATTGCGGCTTTATTACTCGCCTATACATTATATGGCTGGGTGATGCCGTATTATCTCGAATACGTTGCGAAGCGGATTCGCGTCCGCCTCCTTGAGACCGTTCGCGCTTTTCGAGAGGAAACGATCCAGATACCGTTCGAGTTATCGAACCCAACGAAGTTACCACTCGGTCGCATCACGATTTCTGGCTTGCTCGGGGATCAGATCAAGCTTCCTGATGCGAGTAGTCAATTTTGGCGTCAACACTTATATGTCAGCAAACAGACGATTGTGCCGTTTTCAATCGATGTCGTTGCCGCTCACCGGGGAACGATTCGAATTCAGTCGTTTGACGTCATGATCTCGGATCCGTTTCATTTGATCACAATCTATGTGACGCTTAATATCCAAGAGCTGGGTCACGTCTTCCCTGACTTTGCACCAGCGTCGGTCGAGTGGAATGAACGGATGATTCCCGGTGAGACGATTGATCGCTCGAGTCCGTTCACCGATCGCTCGAGTTTCCACTCCGTCGTTCCCTACTCCGGAGATGCGAAGTCGATCTACTGGTCCGCTTATGCGAAGACGAATGAACTGTACTCGTATCAATATGACCGGAAACGTAACCATGATTATGCCGTCATCGTCGATGGCTTGTCCGCAGACGGACTCGCTCTCCGCTCGGACTTCGAGAAACTATTATCGCGTGCCGCGACGATCATCCGTGAACTCGAGAAACAAGGGGCTTCCTACAGCCTCTGGATTTCGATGGTCAACCGATCCGGGCAGTGGTACCATGTTCCGTCTGGTATGGGAAAACATCAATTCCTACGGACGATGGAATGCCTTGCTCGGATTTCCGAATACGATCTACCGCTCGAACGCCGGTACTTCACGAAACGATTGCAACGTAGTGTACCGTCGACGACGGCGGAGATCCATCTCGGTCACCGGCAGAAAGGAGTGAGCGCATGATTCTCTGGTGGATATTCCTTGCGAGTCTGTTACCGGTTCCGTTCTATCTCGCGCTCGCTCTTCCGGCACTTGCCTTCGTGCCGCATCGTTCGCTTCGCATCGGATTACAGCTACTCGTAGCGGGGTCCTTATATTTCCTCTCTCCCGTAGCTAGCGTCTTAGCGCTCGTCTTCGTCGCCTGGACCGCGTTTCTTGATACGGTCGATTCGCCGTGGCGATACGCTACGAGTGCGATGGTCATCGGCGTCGTGATGGTATTGTTCCCAGGAGTGACACCACCGATTGGCGCATTTTTAATTTTGGTCTTCGTCATTGCGTATCCATTCGTCGTCACGTACATGACAGAATGGCGGCGTATCTTACCGACGATCGCGTTAGTCCTCAGCGCGGGGCTGATCATCGCTGTCGTCTTCCGGCTCACGAAAGAAGCGCTCGTCGGATCCGTCACGAGTGCGATTCGTCCGCTATTTGAAGCATTCGGTTCATTATTCCTTTGGACGGAACCACTTGGTCGAGAAGCGGACACGATGACGAACCGGGCAATGGGGCTAAAGAATATCAAAGGTGTTCAAGACGTGGATCAAGCTGCCGTCCAGGCAGGAACACCGGATTGGATTTGGATCGCAACGACGCTTCTGACCGTGATCTTAGTTGCGGTTACGCTTTATGTCATCCGGAAGCGAAAAGTCATAGCAATCGAAAGAGAACAAACCGTCAAGCACTCCAAGCAGGTACGGGCGCATGCGCCAAAGCGGCATAGTCATCATCCGCTTCTGAAGATTGCCTCTCAACTCGAGCAAGCCTTCCCAAGACGCCATGAAGAGACGACGCTTGAATGGCTGACACGGATCGAGTTCCCGGATGCGTCACCAAACGCGCGTCTGATTGACGGAATCGAGTTCAGTCCAAGTGAACCAGCTTACGACATCCAGACGTTCCGCCGTCAAGTACGGGAACAAATCGAACGTTAACAAAAAGCCCCTGCTCATGGAGCGGGGGCTTCCTCGTCGCATAACGTGCGCATCAATTGGTTGCGTGGTGTCGTCGCAAGACCCCAGTCGCAAATCGCATCAAGTAAGGGAATCAAAGAGATTCCTTTTTCGCTCAAGGCATATTCGACGCGGGGTGGAATCTCCGGGTAAACGGTCCGTGTAATCAAGCCATCTTGTTCGAGTTGTTTCAACTGTTGCGTCAGCGTCTTTGGTGAGACGTCCTGGATATAACGCTCCAGTGTATTAAAACGTACTGTCCCTTCTTCGTGCAGCTCGTACAAGATCATAACTTTCCACTTGCCTTGAATCTGACGCATCGTCGCATCGAACTCATTTAGATATGGCATACCGTTCCCTCCCTTACCAAAAGGTAACCGACTGACCTAAAAGTGCGTACTTCTCGGAACAGTTTCCCTCTGTTATCTTCAATCTATCATATCAAATAAGGAGACGATATCATGAAAACAGGATTCATTGCCATCACAGGTGCCACGTCAGGAATCGGGCATGCGACTGCTCAAACATTCATTCAGAAAGGATACCGTGTCTTATTGCTCGGACGACGAATTGATCGTCTGGCGAGCCTTGCTTCAGACGATGTCTTAATTCGCCAAGTCGCAGCCACCGACCGAGTTGCCCTCGATGCTGCTTTAGCAGACGCGACGGAAGCGTTCGGACCGGTCGAAGCGATCATCAACAATGCAGGACGGATGTTACTCGGTCAAATCGAGACGCAAGGAGCGGAAGAATGGGAAGAGATGTTTGACGTCAATGCGCTCGGTGTCTTACACGGGATGCAAGCCGTCCTTCCCTCGATGGTAGAGCGCAAGACCGGTACGATCATCAATATCAGTTCGATTGCCGGTAAAAAGACGTTCGCCGACCATGCCGCATACGTCGGCACGAAATTCGCCGTCCACTCGATGAGTGAGAACGTCCGGGGTGAAGTCGCCTCTCACGGTGTACGCGTCATGACGATCGCACCAGGAGTCGTCGAGACGGAATTACTCGGTCATACGACAAGTGACGCGATTAAGGGCGGCTACAACGAATGGAAACAGTCGATTGACGGTGGTCTCGATCCGCAAATCGTCGCGGACACCGTCTTATTCGCCTTCGAGCAACCACAACACGTCAATATTCGAGAAATCGTCTTAGCCCCGACGAAACAAGTCGATTGACGAATAATAGACCGAAGCGCTCGGAAATGGATGTACTTCCGAGCGCTTCGGTCTATTTTCATGTAAGCGTTACTTTATTAGGTGACTCTGTTCAATCGTTTGAAAGATTGATCGATAGATTTGGAGTTGCTCTGAACGATTCGGTCGTTCGATCCCCTCACCGAACAACCAGGTCGTCTCTTGTGTATCGTCATAGAGCATACCAGCCGCAAACGTCGGATTCGGCACCGAGATGCTTTCCTCATAGGAGAGACTCGGATCAAGAAACGGTTCGACGGATTTTTGAGAGCCGATGAAGAAAAACGGAATCTGTGCTTTCCGGTAGACGGTGGCATAGTCACGTCCCGATGCCTGATGTAAGTACTCCGGCATGATCATGACGGCATCGTATCGTCGTAAATCCCCTTTGATTTCTTGCAGATCAATCGAGTGGAAGTTCGGGGATTGCGTAAGTACTGGAGCCGTTCCGACGACAGCGATGGTGAGATTGATGGTACTGGCCTTTGGCGTCAACGTTGTTTTTTTCATCATACATACGGTAAGCAGTAAACTGAGTGCAAGTAAAGTCATGACGGTTCTTTGTCTCATCTGTCCCTCCATGATTTCCTAATATTAGGTCTTTCGCTTAGTTCCTTTATACCATAGAAATGGGTGACATTATGTTTTTGCACAATAGGGAAATCGTGCCGAATAAAGTACCAACAGGATCCAATAAAAAAAGACTCCCTGAATGGAGTCTCCTTACTTTTCAGCATCGATTTTTGAAGCCTTACGCGCAATGACGACAATAAAGACGATGGCACCGACAGGAATCACGAGCGGCATCCAGTCGAGGATATACTGTGCGTTCATCGTATCCCCCCTTACCTAGCAAGCTATAAGCGTAGCATATGCCAATTGTTAGGGAGTTGCAAGTCACAGTCGGGGCAGAAGTTCGTTAGCAAGTGAGTAATAAATCAGCACACTTGTCGAAAGGATGTATCCGATCAATAAAAGCGGTGTGAATTTAGGTTTCATGCGTCGTTCGATCAAGCGTAACGAGCCGATGGTGACGACAAGAGCGACGACCGGACTGAATCCGAATACGACGATATCTAAGGATGTCACGACATCTTCTGGAAACACGAGATGAAAGACAAAAAGTGAGAATAAGTACCACGATGTATAGGATAGACAAACGAAGAAGAGGAAAGTAGCTAGTTTCCGCATCCCGTTTGATTGGCTTTTTTCCATCTGTTGCATGTCGTTCCTCCTACATAAGTATCAGATATCCTTAATAGTAACTGGAACTATTCGCTTAAAATATTCAAATATGAATATCCGACAAAAAACGACAAAAAGTTTTTTTCTCGACAATTAAAAAAAGCAAGATCCACGGTCAAGTGAACCTTGCTTCAACTCTTAAAGAGCAGGTGTTTCGACTTGATACATCGTCGCAAGACCTGCCACCTTGTTCTTGAATGTCTCCCGGCGTTCGACAGGCGCAATGATTTCCGCCTGATTGCCGAATTGAATCAGCCACATCATGAACCCGTCGGAAAAGAGCGCATCGACCTTGACTTCGAACCAGAGGTCATCGAGACGACGGCAGCGGATATCCGTTCCGAACCGGTCGACGACGGTCGGCATTAGACTTTCCTGAAATTTAAGCGTCAATTGCTCGTTCTCTCCCCCATACATGTTGAACATGTTACTTAAGTAACTCGGCTCGACATGGACCGGTTCTTCCATCGGTTCAAACGCTTTACAATTGACGATTCGGTCGACCCGGTACGTCCGAATCTCTTTGATCCGCTCATCACGTCCAATCAAATAGTAATTTCCGTTATCCATCAACAGGTGAGCCGGAGAAACGAGGTAATGCTCGCCATCTTTCCGTAACTCGAACTTTCGCGTCCGTTCGTTAAACTTTCCTTGGTACTGGAAACTGATGACGAACTCATCACTGATAGCTTTCTGGATCGTATCAATCGAGCGCGACGTCATTCCTTTTGGTTTTTTGACAGTATGTAGTACCGGCTGGAGAGACTCCGCCATCTTATCACTCGTCAACGACTGAATCGTCTGAACGAGCGACGTCGTCTCACTTTCCGAGATAAACTTCGCACTGGCGATGGCATCGACCAGCAATCGGAGTTGATGATGCTCAAAGGGACGACTGACGAGATGATACGGAATGGCAAGTCCATTCTTCGTCTCTTCCGCCACGACGTCAAAACCTGATTTGGCAAGTGCCGCAATATCATCCTTCAACGATTTTCGGGATAGCTTCTCGATCAGTCCTCGTTTCGAGAGTTCCGTGCTCAATTGCTCAAGCGTCAACGTATGGTCTTCATCCGACTGACGTTCGAAGATTTCTCGTACAGCAAGTAAGCGGTCACGGTTCGTTAATTTTTCGTTAGACACTACGCATCCTCATTTCCTAAGTCACAATGGTTTGGTTATACTTTACAGTATACATGAAAATAAACACGAGATTAACAATAAAATGGTAAAAATTAAGAGATAGGAGAATTGGGATGCATTATATCGCAGAATGGAACGGTCAGCGTTTTGAATACCGGGATAGCGGGAGTGGTCCCGTCATTTTATTAATTCATGGTACACAATCTGATTACCGAGAAGTCTACCATGTCGAGAAGTTAATCGCGGCAGGATATCGCGTCATCGTACCGTCACGCCCCGGGTACGGACAAACCCCACTTCAGCTCGCTGATAGTCCAGAGGCGCTCGCAACATTCTATTCTAAGTGGCTAGCTTCCCGTCAGATTAAACAGTACACCGTTTATGGCATCTCTGCCGGCGGACCGACGGCAATCGCGCTTGCTGGAATGGATCCAGGCGTCCATGCCCTTGTCTTAGCGTGTGCGATGACGCACCGGATTTCCCTGCCGTACCATCGTCTTCTGATCCAACCGGTCTTACAACGTCCTTTACAGTTCATCCAGTGGGGGCTTTGGACGTATGTGAAGGATAAGATACGCAAGTTTCCTGAAGAAGCAGCAGTTCGGATGGTCGAGATGACGAGTCTGTTACCACGCGAAACAATCCGTACCCACATTAGTGAGACGGATGCGTCGTTATTATATGAAGTTGGTCTTCAAAATGGTCCTGGGCGAGGTGTCTTGTTTGATATCACACAAGACATCGAACGAGAACGGCTTGAAGCCGTCACGTGTCCCGTCTTGATCGTCCATTCGAAGTCAGACCGTGCTGTTCCGTTCGAGCATGCCGAACACGCACGACGGAGTATTCCTCACGCGCAGTTCATTGAATCGAAAAGTCCCGGTCACCTGATTTGGATTGGTCCATCCGCACGTCGAGATGAACGGATGATCGAACGATTCATCGCCTTCAATCAGATAACTTGAAGGCGGAGCCGCATTTTTAGCTTCTCATCATCTTCCTCGATCGCAATCAGACCACGACGCGTCAGTTCACCAATCGCACGACGCGTCCGGTCTTGATTAAGTCGGGCACAGCGGGCAATCTCAGCGATGCCCATCCGACATGACAGTTGGTTCGCCTTAATCTTTGATGAAGGCTTCGCGACGGAGCGTTGTAAGAGGCGCCAAAAGACATGGCGGGCATCCTCTGATAAAGCATAGGCATTTTTCTCGATCACCGGTGGCATGTAACGAACGTCTTCTCGAATCCGGCGAATCAGATAGAGACTGAGCCATTCTTCAAGCTCCGCTTGAATTCGTGAGAATTCGAACCACCAAAGCTGCTCGAGTGCCTCTTCTTCTTTCGTTGCCAGCTGCCAGCTAGCAGGAATCTCATCAAACTCTTCCTCGAGCCAGTCTTCGTAGTCGAGTGCCGTCTCATACAAGACTTGTGACGGAATCTGCTCGAGTGACGTCCGATTTTTATAGATATCAAAGCTCATCCGTCGAAAATGTTCGACGGATGCAGCCACTTGGCTCAAATGAATTAATTGTTTCGTAATGAGGCGCGCCAGTCCATCCATCTCGAGGTGGATGGCATATAAGTGTTTTTCTAGCGCAATGAGCGTGCTTCTCTCCATTCGACTGTTCCTCCCCTATTTGTTTTTCGTCTTCTTGTCTTTTTCCGCAAAACCCTTATTCAAAACCAATTGTGAGCATATCGGTGTATTGACAGTGCAGTTTGGAATAGAATAGAACAATCGAATTCAAAAGGAGATGCACGATATGTATACGATTTTTGGTAGCTCACGTAAAGGAAACAGTGAATGGCTCGGGGAACAAGCATTGAAAGGAATCCCTCATGTTGCTGTCGATTTGGCGAACGTCTCGATTCAGCCGATTGAAGACCGCCGTCATCACGGAGGCTTTTTGCCGATTGGCGATGACTATCGCCGGATCGTCAAAGAGATGCTTGAACACGATGACATCCTGTTCATCACTCCGATTTACTGGTACTCGATGTCGACGAAGATGAAATTATTCATTGACCGATTCAGCGAGTCACTGCGCGATGAAGAACTTGAATTCAAACGTCGGATGGCAGGGAAACGATTCCACTTGATTGCGGTCGGAGGAGATAATCCACGCGTCAAAGGACAAGCACTCGTCACGCAGTTCGAGCATATCGCATCGTTCCTTGGCGCAACGCTTGAGACAGCGATTCTTGCCGAAGGGAATGCACCAGGTGAGGTCGAGCACGATCAAGAGGCGATTGCCGCAATCGAGGCGTTTCGTGAAAAAATGTCAGGAGCACGTGTTTAAGCACTGTTCGTGAAGGGAAATAACTGAAGCAGAGCGCACGACTATCTAGCGTACGACTCAATTCAGGAGGTGGTCAGCCATGTTCGCATCTAAAAAACGATCGAATCGCAAGTGGAAACAACTGACTTCACGCCAGCATATCCTTCATCTTGAACATCTGTATCAATCACGCGAAGAGACGATCGTTCGTGATCGCCTCTCCTTACAACACATCATGGAACGTGCAGTCCGGACCGGACAGACGGTCCACGTCCGATTAAAACAACTCGATACGGTATCCGGTTCGATCCAAGCGATTTTTCATGACCGCGGAACGATTGAACTCGTCACATCGACAGGTATGCGCCGGATGGTGCGATCGTCGGACGTCATCGATATCCAGTGGACGACAACCTAACAGCATGTAACCCCTTCTCGACTAGAGGAGGGGTTTTTGGTTTACATGAGTCCTTTGCCACCGAGCGGGTGGTCTTCGAGCACGCGTTCAACATGCTCGAGCAATGGACGCGCTTGCGTAATCAAACGCCGCGTCACCGGTAACTCTAAAGACGCGAGGTGTGCAGCGGCATCCGTCCAGATTTCACGGACATGTAGCACATCCGGTTCGTCAGAAATACTGATGATGTAGTGCAGACAACTCGGATGAGTCTCTAAAGAAGCCGCAGCTTCAAGTAACAGGGCGATGACGTGGTCGCGTTGTCCGGTTTGAGTCGTAAATGTCGTCCATAATCCATACATCAAGAGGTACCTGATAATGGACGGACTTCTGCGCGCCAACCGTAAGATTCCCCTTCTGCGACTTGAGTCGTCGGATGAAGGGAAGCCAGTTCCATCGCATGATCCAAATCACGTGCTTCAAAGACAATCAAACTGCCAATCTGCTCTCCATGCGCTCGATCCGGCTCTACTTTCTTCTGTACGACCCCATCTTGCCAGTAAAATGCTTGTGTCGTAAGACCCGGGTGCCAGTCTGATAGGACATCGACTTGTTCATTGAAGGTGTTCATCAACGCATCACAACGCGACATCAAAGCATCGATCTCTTCCTTCGATAAAACATCCATTCGGTCTGCATCATAATAACCAACGTATAAGAATTGCATTGTCTTTCCTCCTCTCAATTTTCCCATTCCCTTCCATGAGAAGGCTAAACAAAAGCCTCTTGTCTCTACGCTGAGAAACAGGAGGCTTATGTATCATTCATCTTTTAACTTGACGTTTTGATCGGCTGGTAACGTCGTCGTCGTTTCCTCGTCTTCAAGTTTCGGAACTCCAGCACCATAATCGGTTGCTTCATCCGTCACGTAAGACGCCGCGAACGCTGGATTCAGTAAATCGGACTTCGAACCGACGATGACGATCCGCCCGTGTCGGACTTCATCTTCTAGATCCTCAGCGACATCCTTCGTCATGCCAAGCTCGGACAACTGAGCAATCCGGTCATTTCGGTTACTCCGGACGGCTGATAATAACGTCTCAAAGAACGACTTCTTCGTCACGCGGTATGGTAACGTCTGTGTGTCATTCGCGATCCGTTCCGCGAGTTCTTCGTCTTTGGCAAAGATGTAAATCTGTTTATTCGAATAGCCACTTGATTTGAGGCTCGTCACTTCTGCGTCGACAGCGGTCATGTTTCGTACGATGCGTGTTTCAAGCATAAAAATCCCTCTCTTTCATGCAGCAAGCTGCTGATAAGAAGTTATACCCGGAACATAATAGTTGAAACCTGAAATTGAAAAATGGATCAAGCAGCAGTCTGGATTGAAGACGCACGCCGCTTTTGCCAGATCGTAAACAAGGCAATCAGAATCATCAGGACGACTTGTGGGATAAGCGTCTCGAGCGTTGGGTAGAAACCAATCCACCCGGCAGTTCCGAGTCCATTGATCGGATGAATCGGTAAGACGTTCGTCAGCTGCAACGCGTGCAGACTCGTACCAAGAATCTTGAACGCCATTAGATAGATTAACCACGACGCGACTTGGAACAGACGATGGATCGGTAAACGGACACCAATCTGGATGACCGCATACGAGACGAGACCGATGATGATGATCGCGAGACCGATTCCAGATAATAAGGCAGTTTTCGTCATCGCTGGTGCCATTCCGATATAAAATAACAACGTCTCGGCGCCTTCTCGGAAGATCGTCAAGAAGCTGACGAAGAACAAGGACGTCGTCGAAAGCGTTGATAAAAAGTGTTTTCGTTTCGCAACGGCGCTTTTCGAGTGCAACCAATAGCCGACGAACAACATGACGACGACTGCAACGATGCCCGTGTAGCCTTCAATTTGTTCCCGACCCGTCGCCGCGAACGAGGCCTGAAAGACCGTCTGGAGGATGAGCGCTAACAGACCGCTTGCGATCAGACCAAGCCCAGCGCCTGCCCAGACCTTCCCTTCTTGTTTTGAACGACTTTTCCGTGCGAAAGCAACGAGCGCACTGACGATCAGTAACGCTTCGAGACCTTCCCGCAGCATGACGAGCATTGCATCAACAAACGTATAATGCGTCTTCGTTTGTAATTGTGCGATAGCATTCTCAAACGACTGGAGTTCTTGTGCCGTCTTTTCCCGCGTTTCCGGCGTCAGGCGGGCAAGTAACAGTGGTACATCTGATTCAAGCTGGGAATAGAGACCTTCATTACGTGTCCGGACCTCGCCTTCCGCACGTGGCCAAGTCTTCAGAAACGATTCGAGTGCTTGTTTCGCTTTCGGTAAATCATTTGCAGCTAGTGCGGTTTGCGCCTCCTCGAGTGGCGTCAGCAGCGACTGCAGTCCCGTTTTCTTCGCCTGGACTTTCTCTCCGTCGAGGAAAGACTGAACGGCCGTATCGAACTGATCAAGTGCGGCTTGCCATTCCTTCGTATCCGCGGAATCACGCGCCGCCGCGATCCGGATCGACGCGAGCGCCATCTCGATGTTGCCATAGTGACCGACACTGTCATTGCGAACAAGACTCTCGTGCGTCGCCCATGCGGTCAACAATCGTTGCTCCGCTGCCGGACGGTCGCTCGCCTTGACCTGCCGCATCTCTTTCGTCAACGAAAGCAATTGTTTTACTTTTGACTTCGCAACTGGGTCTGTCTTCGGTTTCGTTGCTTCTTCCTGCTTCCGGACGGCAGCAGAGAGAGCTGTCAGTTGCTCGCGGACTTCCGGAAACGCTGCCGATCGTTTCGCATCGACCTGTTTGACGGCTTTCGTGATTGCCGCTTGTTGATCAGGTAAGTCTTTGGATGCTTGATTCAGTTCATCAATCGCTTGATTCAGTGCCGCGCGATCTTCACTTGCGACGGCAGACAGGGCTTGTCCGATTGCGACATAGAGATCATCCGTCGATGCAGCATGGACGGGCACCGCGTGTTGACCGGCTATAAGGAGTACAAATACAAGGACGAGATTACGCAAATAACGCATCACCGATGTAGCCTCCTTTCGAGATTCCACCGAAGCAAGCGAAGATGGCACTTCCACGGTGCGTGATGTATTCATTCAATCGGTCCTGTGCGGCAAGACGACGCTGAATCTCGATGAATTGTTTCGGTGAACGCTGATACGATAAAAACAGCAGTCCGGCATCAAGGGCACCCGTCTTTTCATCGATGCCGTCTTGATACGAGTAGGAACGGCGTAAGATCGCTGTCTTCCCGTCCCCGTGTGCGACAGCGGTATGCGAGTCAACCGGTAAGGCGGCTTCGCCACGAGCCTGTCGTTTCGCTGGTGTGACGGAAGCGAACTCGTCTGTTGAGCCAAGCGGAGCCCCGGAAGCACGTTCGCGTCCGAAGGTCCGTTCTTGCTCTTTTAGAATCGTCCGGTCCCAGACTTCAAGATGCATCTGGATGCGACGGACGACAAGGAACGAGCCGTTCGTCAACCATGGTGTCCCGTCTTGCCACTGACAAAAGAGAGAGTCTTTCCGGACCTGCTTCTTCGAGACGTCAGGATTCCCCGTGCCGTCCTTGAAGCCGAACAGATTACGCGGCGTCCCACCAGAGGCATCTGCTGCTTTACTGCGCTGGAAACCAGCTTGCGACCAACGCATCGCGACCGTCCCACGCCCGACACGGACGAGGTTACGGATCGCATGGAAGACGACTTGGGCATCATCACCACACACTTGGACGACGAGGTCGCCACCGCTCCATTTTTCGTCCAGACGATCGAGATCGAACGTCGGCAACGGTTTAAGGGCATCCGGTCGTTTATGACGGATGCCGAAGCGACCGTCAAATAGACTTGGACCGCACCCGAACGTAAACGTCAAGTGTCCGGCAGATAATCCATCCGCTTCCCCCGTATCTTCCGGTGGAACATAACGGGACTCAGAGTCGCCATATGGTAACCCGGCCGCAAGTCTGGCGCATAATCGCGTCCAACGCTTTAGTAAATCAACGAGTTCGTCGCGTCGGTCCGTCTTGATATCAAACGCTACGACTTGGACGTGATTTTGTGGTGGAGTCAGAATTCCCGCTTGATACGTACCGTAGAACGGCTCTTGATCACTGGCTTCAACAGTCAATGTCCGCGGAAGAAACTTTTCAAGACCACTGGCATACAGGGCAGCACCGAGACTCGTCAAGCCCGCGACCTTAAGAACGTCACGCCGCGTGACACCTTCTTGGATTGGTTTCATGCTTATCCCTCCAGTACGATGCCCATCTTCGAGAGCGGTTCCGCGAGTTCATTGATGGCGACACTCATCTGTTTGACATCTTGTTTCGAGAGACTCGTATAAAGGACATAGCCATCGCCCTTTTTCTTCGCGTCGAGTAACGCATGGACATCCTTGAAGCGAGCCGCAATCTCTTTTGATAACGCCGCATCTTGTTTTTTCAGCGCCGGGTTCAATAGTTCGTAAATTTTTTCAGCCCCTTCGACGTTTGCCGCGAAGTCATATAAATCAGTATGCGAATAACGGTCTTCTTCCCCTGTCACTTTTGACGTCGAGACCTCGTTCAATAAATCAGTCGCCCCCGTGACGAGTAATTCTGGTGTCACCTCGACCGTCTCGACCTTTGCCCGAAGTAAGTGGACGTCCTTCATCAATTGTTTCGCGTACGCTTCATAACCTTTTGTCGTTCCTTTTTCAAATAACCCTTGCTCGATCCGGTGGTAACCACCCCATTCCGACGCTTTCACGTCGCCTGCTCGCGCATCGATCTTCGGATCAAGGTCACCGAACACTTCCGCGATTGGTTCTGCGCGTTCGTAATACATCCGTGTTGGTGCGTACAATGCTTTCGCTTCTTCAAGCTTGCCAGCCTGTACGGCATCGGTGAATTTTTCCGTCTCGCGGACGAACGTATCGATTTCGTTAATCGCATACGTCCGGTAATCCTCAACGACCTGGTCAAAATTCTCTTTTTTCGGTGCTGGTGTCTCCGCCTGTTTCGCTTCACTGCAACCTGCTAAAACGACGGCGAGCGCCCCTGTCATCAATAATGCTTGTTTCATGTATGGTTCCCCCTGTTACTAATTAAGTCAGTTCCTTAAATAGTATAGACGACAATGATAATCGTTATCAATAAAAATTTTTTGCAATAAAAAAAAGCTTGAACCGGTTTATTTCAACCGATTCAAGCGCTCTATCAGGCTTGTTCTTTGCGTTTTTTGAAGTACGTCCGTGAAATGATGAACGTGACAATCCCGAAGCCAATGAAGACGAACGCTTTTTGGAATAAGCTCAGGAACGACAAATCGAACAGTAAGAGCTTGACGGCACTGATGGTCAGTAGCAACAATCCGGACAATCGCCACGTCGACGACGTCCGCATCCGACCGATCGCGACAAGGACGAGTGCGAGGACAATATAGGCAGCGGACAACGTCGTACTACGCGCCGTCTCTTCAAGACCGCGGTAGAATGGTAACTCCATGATGATCAACGTGTAGGTCGTAAAAACCCCGATTGCGGCTAAAACGAGGACAAGTTGCCATGACCCTTTCCAGAGCGGATCACGATGTGTCTGAACGAGGAGCAAGACGAATGCCGTTGAAGCGACGACCATCGCGAGAACAGTCAAAGCGTAGGACAAACCTATGTTTTGATAGGATTCATAATCAACGACGGCTGAAAAGTTAAAGACGACATACAAGCCGACGTTAAACAACCGTTGATGCGGCATGCGCGCCCGCGGAACGAACCAAAATGCGGCGATCAATCCGGCAATCAAGAAGTAGCGTAGTTGATACGTCCAGCTGAGGGCATCTGCCGGAATCAAGAGGACGGCGACGAGTAAGGCAACGTGACCGACGCCGTTTTGAGCGGGATCCTTTAATCGTTCCGCAAGCACGTAGGCAATTCCGGCGAACAGAATCGCTACTAGCATTCCGAACGACCAATCAAGGATCAGTAACGTCAGTAAGACGACAATTCCGGCAAGCCAGCTTGGGACGTTTGGCTGAAACTGGATGCGTCGGCCGACGAACGACGTCGCACCGTAACCAAAGAGTGCTGCAAGTAAGACCGACCACTCATCAAGTCGTGGTACCTGTTCATCAAGCCAGTAGAGCTCTAACGAGAGTAGACCGAACGCGAGTGCGATCGTAAAGATCATCCAAGCGAAGACGAACGCCTTTTTTGCCTTCAGTCGGTCAACGGCAAAGAAGATCACTGCGAACAAGACGACTTCGTACAATAAGAAGAGCGGCAAGTTCGGCTCGTCTGATAATTGTAGATACGGTAATAAGAAACCGGTGATGGATACGAGGACGAGCAAGGCTTGCGATCGCATCCAGAGCATCAAACCGTACGCGATGAAGACGACGACGAGCTCAAGTAAGAAAGCTAAAGACGGTGGATAGAATTGATATAAGGCCATCCCGGCGAACAGTGCCGCCAAGGCGACGATCGTACCGGTCGCGACGAGTCCGACCCCGAGCTCGCGTCGTTTCTTCTCATACTGGTATTCTCCAAGGGCGATGACGAGTAGACCGATCAATACCCCACTTCCGATGCGGACAGGCGGACTGATCAGACCGGCAACCGAGGCGTAGGAGAACAGGAACAAGGCCCCGAGTGCAGCGAATATCGCTCCAATCCGGGGTAACCAGACGGTCGCGATGACCTGTTCCCATTCTTCGCGGGAGCGTTTTTCCTTAAATGTTGGTTGAGGAACAACCGGTTTTCGTTTCGTATAAGCAGGGCGCGGGGCTGGGCGAGCGACCGTACTCACTTCTGGTTCGCTCGGTTCAGGTGCGACAGGCGAAGTGTGCTGTCCTTCAAGGGCAGCTACTCGTTGTCGTAACGCCGCGACCTCCTGCTCGAGACGCGTGATCCGTGGATCTTCCATCTCTTCACTTCCTTTCATGAATACATTGTCATTCTTTTACACACCTAGCAGGTGAACTCCTTCATTTTACAGTAGATTTCGTATCGATATGCCTGAAAATGACAAAAATCCGGTCGCGTGGGAGCGACCGGATGAGGGTTTAACGAACAGATAACGCATATTGTCCCGTTTGATTGAAAACGGATGTGAACTGCGAGCGACTGACACTGTACTTGCCGCGGTATGGGTCCGAGACGTAGAACGAACCGCTTGAGACACCTGTCACTAGCATGACGTGATAGTTCCGGTAACCTGTGAATGTTTTACCGTCCGGTTTGATCCAAGAGAAGTAGCCATATGGATTCTTGAAATCGACCGTTGCCCAGACGATGACCGGGTTACCGCTACGAATCTCACTCTCAATTTTCGAGACGCCTTGTTTCGAGATATCAACGGCACCACTGCGGTATTTTTTCGCGAGTGGTAGGATCCCTTTCGGGTAGATGCCCCAGTTCTTGTAGTAATCGAGCGTTCCGGCTGGATTCCCCGTGAACATTTTTTCTGGATCTGCCCAGTAATACTTCCCGTTCTTATACGTCGCGTTCTTCATACTTTTTGGCATTTGCTTATAGAGTGACGCAGCAGAGACGGCTTTTTTCTTGTATTCGAGTGCCATCTTCAACGAGACGAACTCACAGCCAGATGGATACCCGAGTGAATATTGGTTGTAGTACGGGACGTTTAGCTTCTTCGTCGTCGTCGATGGTTTCGACTTCGAGACGTATTGCGTCGAGATATAGCGGTAGCTTCCCTTATAGAGAATCCGTGTCCAGCTCCCTGACGTGCCGTATGTCGCGACGGCAACCCCTTTATTCAGCTGCCCTACGACCTTATACTTCGTTCCGGCACCCGTCCGGACGTTGAGCGTGCCGACCGTCGTATACTTCGTACCCGTCGACGTGTATTTCGACGAGGACGATTTGACGTAGTTTTTGTGTATGTAGCCTGTGCGGGATTTGTAGCTGATTTTATACCAGCTGCCGGACGTTCCCTTTGATGTGTAGACATTCCCTTTGTAGACGTTACCGAGAATCTTACTCGATGTCGACGGTTTTTCGCGAACGCGCAAAACATCCGTCGTCACGGTTAATTTCGTTGCTGCTTCAGCAATGAGCGAAGGACTGAGTACGCCAACGAAGATGACTGCAATCAGCAGTACGGAGAAAAAACGTTTCATGATAGACCCCCTATGGTGTAATTTGGTGACTCGTTCCCCTTTTCCCAACTTTTTGAAAAAATAATCAACATTTCTTTAGAAAAATCTGAAAAATAAGGAACGTCCTTGTTCGTTATATCAAAAAAACTCGATCATGCCTACGGGCACAGTCGAGTTGTCATCTTTCTGAAATCAAAATAAAATTTAATTTTTAATCGTTAAAATATATGGTGATGGTTGCGCAAATGCTTGTTCGAGCAGATGAGCGACGAACAAGGTATCCTCTTCCTTGACTGGTAGCGGCGCGTCCTCGACGATACTACGGTAAAAGGCGCGATACATTTTACCGTAATCGCCAACAGGACTTGGAATCCGGACGTCTTGCAGATGACCGTGTTCGTCGTGATAGATCAAACGCCCATAATCGTCTTCTGAATCCTCACCGAACCCCTCTTCTCCCGGGAAGTAGTTCGCTTTCAGGTCGAGCTCTTGCCGGTCGACGTGTTGTTTGATGAACGTGCCGTTCGTGCCGTGCAACATCCACCGGGGTGCCGGGGCAAGTGCGACATGACTCGTCCGGACGCTGACCTTGAGCTCCGGATAATAGAGATCAATCGCAAACGCGTCGTCTGGATTATGCGGCAGTCGAACACTGCGCACGTCAAAGGCGACCTTGTCCGGTTTTCCGAACAAAGCGATGATTTGATCGAGCGTATGGACGCCGAGTCCGTAAAGCGCACCGTTTTCGTGACGCGCATCAGCTGACGCCGCTTCTGGGCGGAATAGATCAAATTGCGAGACGACCTCGACGAGACGACCAAGTTTCCCGGACCGGATGATTTGCGCGACGACTTGGAAGTCGCTGTCGTAACGTCGGTTTTGATAGGCGAGAATCTTGACGCCTTGCGCATGTGCTTCTGCAAATAGACGCTTCGTCTCCTCTTCCGTCACCGTAAATGGCTTTTCGACGAGAACGTGCTTTTGATGTTGCAGCGCGAGCAACGCGTATTCGAAATGTGTCGCCGGTGGTGTATTGATGACGACGACATCAAGTGCCGGGTCAGCGAGCATTTCGGACAGATCCGTCGTAAAACGGGCATCCGGCAGTCGATCCTGATAGGATGCGAACAGCTCCGGTTTTTCCTTCCGATTGTAAATCCAGGTGACGTGATAGTTGTCCTCGATCATCACGTACGGTAAATGGTAACGGGTCGTACTTTTGCCAAAGCCGATGAAGCCGATATTCAATCGCATCCGATCACTCCTTGAACCGTTCTTTTTCTATTACCATACCAAACGAAACGACCGTTGTCTTGATTGAACCGCTTCAAGCCGTCGCTTCGATGCGTTCATACTCATAAATCGAGAAGCCGTCCCGTGTTCCTTGATGGACGAATCCGAAAGACGTGTAATACGCGTTGAGAAACTCGTTTGAAGCGACACAGTCGAGTCGTAGGATTTCTCCTTCATCCTCTGTCACTGCAATCGCGTGTTCCAGTAGTTTTCGACCGACACCACGTCCTTTTGCGCGGTCGCTGACGACGATTCGATGGATATACAGACCTTCTACATCATCCCACAAGGATTGATCCCATTCGAGCGAAGGAAGCAGGGCAACGGAACCAAGCAGCTCGTTCTGATCCTCAAAGACATACAGGCGGCCGGCTTCTAAATCTCGCGCGACGAGTTGTTCGATGTCTTGCTCCAGATAAGCAGACCACTGGCTACTGCCACTGGCTTTGAGGGAGAGCGCTTTTTGCTCAAGTAGGGTTGCGATGTTTCGAACGTCTTTTGATGTAGCTTGTCGTATCATGTTATTCCTCCTGTTACAAAAAAATTCTTCTCTATCCTAACGAATGTACAGCGAGAAGAAAACCTTTTTGCTTCAAGATTTCATCGTTCCCCATTATTTTGTGATTTTTTTCATATTCCACAATTTTATTTCAATGTAACGTATCCTTTAGGAGTGATCTGACCCCCAGTCGTCACAACGGTAAACGACCGGCTTCCCACGAGCCGGTCGTTTTTTTTGTCATTCAGGCGAGTTCGACCCAGCGGCGCGACAGATTCCGTGCTTGTGCCCGGTACTCGTCGTCTTCGACGATCGGATTGCTGAGTCGTGGAGCGGAATCCGCATAGTAGCCGCCGTTGTCAAGCGGATCGTCGGTTGTTGCGAGATAGAGTGCCGTCTTTGCGCCGTATTCCGGCGTATAGAGTTTTCCGGTCCAGTACCCGACTTGCGCGACCGGTTTGAGTAACGTCTTCATCACTTTGCCGTACTTGCCGCGATAGAATAGATCCGTATTGACGATCCCTGGGTGGACGCTGACGAACGTGATCCGGTCACCGTGTTTTTCAGCCAGTTCACGCATATGAATCATTTGCAGGAGCTTCGATTCGCGATAAGAACGCATCGGGCTATAGTGTTCTTTTTTGACGTGGGCGATCGCCTCGAGTTCGACGTCGGTCCGAATCAAGCCACCTTCACCTGCGAGCGACGAAATCGAGATGACGCGCGGGTCGTTCCCTTTCTCAAGTAACGGCAATAAGCGCTCAATCAAATAGAAATGACTCAAGTAGTTGACCTGGAATTGTGATTCGAAGCCGTCCTTCGTGACATGATACGGCGGTACCATGACACCGGCGTTTAAAATCAAGCGGTCGATGCGACCCACTAAATCAAACAGACGATCCGCGAAGCGACGGACGGAGTCCAGTTGATCGAGTTGGACGATCTCGATTTCCAGGTGCGTATGCGATACACCATGTTCCCGCAGTAGTTGCACGAGTGCCGTCGCTTTTTTCTGCGAACGGACGGTAGCGATGACCCGATCTCCTCGTTCCAATAATTCTTGAATCGTGACCATCCCCATGCCGGAGTTGGCACCCGTGACGATACAGATGTTCATCCCTTTTCCTCCTTGTGTTCCGTATTGAACGCAACTAGTTCTGTTTCTAGTTTTCCTTTTTCTTTTCGTTTGTACACCTTGTTTTGACGTTATTTTTCGAAATTTTCAAAAAGTAACGTATACTAAAAGGAGAACATGTTATCACGAAAGAGGTGGTCGGATGGAAGAAGGGACGATCTTATTCGTCGCAGGAACGTTACTATTGATTGCGATCATCACGACGAAGTTTGCCGTCCGGTTAAATGTACCGACGTTGATCCTGTTCGTCGTCGTCGGGATTGTGGCAGGGTCAGATGTCACAGGAATCATCAACTTTGGTGATTTCGAGCAAGCTCGTCTCTTTGGGACGATGGCGCTCGTGCTGATTCTGTTTGACGGTGGCTTGCATACGAAGTGGACACACTTCCGGAAAATTCTCCCCGCTGCCCTGTCGCTTGCGACCGTCGGGGTCCTGGCAACGACCGGGATCATTGCCATCGTTGCGTATCTATTACTTGATTTTTCTTGGCCGGTCGCGCTATTGATCGGCGCGCTCGTCGGCTCGACTGATGCGGCTGCTGTTTTTTCCCTGCTCAGTGGACGACCGGTCGATGCCAAAGTCAAACATACGCTCGAAGCGGAGTCCGGAACGAATGATCCGATGGCCGTCTTCCTGACAATCTTGTTCACATCGTTTGCGTTAGCGCCGGAATCGTTCTCGATCGGTGCGGGTATTCTTTCCTTCATCTACGAGATGGGACTCGGGACGCTAGTTGGTCTTGCGATCGGGTATCTCGTCACACAACTGCTGAACCGGATCGAGTTGCCATCGTCCGCCCTTTATCCGACGCTTCTGTTCAGTGGGGCGCTCTTCTCGTATGGTCTCGCGACGATTTTGCACGCCAGTGGGTTTCTCGCCGTCTATTTGACCGGGATCTGGATCAACAATCATGACATGATCTACCGCGAGACGCTCAAACGATTCAGTGGCAGCTTGTCGCATTTAGCAGAGATCGGCATGTTCATCATGCTCGGACTGCTCGTCTTTCCAAAACAATTACTCGATCCTCGGACCTTGTTCGTCTCGGCCGTCATCGTTCTGACCTTGATCCTGCTTGCTCGTCCACTTGCCGTCGTCTTGTCGTTGCTGCCGTTTCGATACACGGTCAAAGAACAGAGTGTCATCACGGCAGCCGGATTACGGGGCGCCGTTCCGATCATTCTCGCGACCTATCCGCTTTCCAGTGGTCTCGCGGAAGCGCCGCTTCTTTTCAATATCGTTTTCTTCACCGTCATGACGTCTGCTCTCTTGCAAGGAACGGCCTTGCCGTGGATCGTCCGGCGAATGGGGCTTGAGACACAGCACGACACGACGGTCGAACCGTTCCTGAAATTCATGACCGTCACCCATCCACAAGCGGAGATCATCGAGGTCAGGGTCTCGACAAACAGTGTGATTGCCGGAAAAACGCTACAGGATATCGAGATGCCCCAGGATGTGCTCGTCGTTGCAATCATTCGTGAAGATGAAATTCTGACGCCGCGTGGTCAGACACGTGTCCTCGTAGACGATCAACTGTTGATTTTGACACCTAAACAAGCGGATCAGGATGTTCGACGGCTAATCGTGTCGCTCGGGTTATAGGTCGTTCTTTACACATCCTCCAGTAGGGTGTGTTTTTTGGTGTGGATTGGTATACTCAATAAGGAAAATAAAGGAGGAAAATTCATGTTGAAGCGATTGCTTGCCGTTATTATGACAACCGGTCTCGTTTGCACTGTGCTGACGTACATATCCTATACACCGATTACAGAGAGGGAAGCGAATACGATGTATGATTCATTCGGTTCAACATTTTTGTCATACGTCTTATTCGCCTTGCCAATCATCTTGCTGTCCGGCTTTTTACTCGACTTTATCATCGGCATGATCATTAATCGTTCTTCAACGACACTAGCGTATGTGCCGACAGTCGTTGGTTATGGGATGTACGGCATCGTGATTGCGAGTCTCCTGATTCTCTTGACGACGAAGGACGAATTTGACCTGCCGCTTTCTTTTACGATCGCTACTCTGACAGCAATGATCTATTACAGTCTGTCCGTCGTCTTTAATCGATTGTCACAGCACGCGCACTAAAAAAACGAACAGGCACGTCTGCTTACTCGCGGACGTGCCTGTTCGTGTTATTCTGCTTCCGTTCGTTCAATCGTGATGACACCCGGTGGACGATGCGGGAAGGTCAACGTCAGACCGGCAAAGCGACAAATATCATCTTCGTTCGGTGCCCGGTGCACCCACTCGATCGTCTCTTGCCTTGCTAGCGCGTGGCGGATCCGGTTATCGGCTTGTGTACGCGAGATGCCGCGGCAATCGACGTTCGTGATATACGTCGCTTCGTCCGACTCGATCTGTTGCCAAATCCCGAGAATCAGTTGACCAATCGGACTGACGGATTGACCATCCGGTTCTTCACTGCTGACGGCATCATCGAGCATTTCGATGACAGCGTCACACGTCTCACCGGAAGCAAGCAATCGCGTCGATCCTTGTTGTAGAATCCGGTATCGCGTCACGCCGTTCTCGAGCCACAAGCGCTGTGCGAATGGATTGACCGGAACACCGTGGAAAAATGTCTGCGTCCCGCGCCAAGCAAAACCAAATGATGGATCGTACGCCCGAATCGTCGCCATGGCGCGATCATGGAACTTAGCGATCGTCTGTCGTTCTGTTTCCAGTAAGGTCCGGATCGCCTCTTCATCCTCTAACGGGACCGTCTTTGGTGTCACGGTGAATAATTCCGATTCCGGTAAGCGGTGTAGGGACAAGATCGTTCCGTCGAATCGATAATCGTTCGCCGGACGTCCAGTACGCCCGACGGATAAGCGCCACGTCCGATCTTCCGGCATGAAGGCATAACTTTGATGGGCAAAAGGTGGCGCGACGAACAGTCCCGGAAACGGATCGAATGTGTCGACTCGCAGGACGTCACCGTCATACCAACACTCTTCGATCAGACGGACGAGCCGTCCGACGGGTGCATTACGGTCCGTCAGGTAACGACCGGTATTCGCATGAAATCCGAGTAGGAACTCGCGCTCTTCTTCTTGGAACGTCACCATTAAGAGTTGGAATAACGAGGCGATCTGCTGCTCGACGAGTTGCGGCTCCTCCTCCGTCTTTGCCTCGAAGGCGACCATCTTCCAGCCGGAACGCTCATACAGATGGATCGTCACCGGAAAGAACAGGAAGGCACCATGTGTCGCTTCGAGCTTGACCATGTCCTGCGATGCTAATCGTTCCGTCAGTAGGGAAAAGCCCATTCGTTCGAAATGATCTTGCAGCCGTCGTTTCCAATGTGTGAACTCCACGCAATCCTCTCCTCTCGCGAATTATGCGCCGCGCTTTCGTAACGGATTCTTTGACCAGTAGATGTAGAGACCAACGAGTCCCGCGATGCCGATGAGATAAGACGGCGTTCCGCTGACTTGAATTAAGACGTCTGGTGCCGGGAAGACCGTCACGAGCAGTGCCTTGTAGGTTGAAAATAAAATGAAGCTGATGACGAATTGAATCCACACCCGCGGTTTGACTTGTTTAAGCTTCGGTGCCGTGATGACTTGTGACATCGCGTCGATCAAGAATAGAGCGATGATCGAGAAGAATAAGTAGTCAATCAAAGCGAATTGGAACAATCCATCGATCCCTTCGATGAAGATGAACATCAGGATCGACGAGACATAGTTTCGCGTCCAGCGTTTTTGTGTCTCCATCCGGTGTCGTTGTGGTAATTCAGCAATCATCTGATCGAGGCGTGCTTCGACCGATAGTCCGTGAATCTCTTCGAATGGACGCTGTTTCCGCTGGGCTTCATAGATATCTGCCCGCAGACGGTCTTCAATCTCCGTCCGGTCCGGTTCTGCGACATTCAGGTTCAAGCGTGGTAAAACGGTTTCTAATAGACGTGTGTTGGCTTTCGTTAATTTCAATCGATTTCCCCCTTTTTCATGTTTAAGTATACTGGGTTTTTGGGAAAAATACGTAGTGGAAGTAAAAGATTGCTTGACGAAACGATGAAGAATGTTCAGAATTATTAAAATATAGTGTCGGAATCAGACAGAAAGGACGTGTCGGATCATGCGTCAAACATTGACGAGCGCCGCCTTGATCACCTTGCTGACAAGTGCGGGCATCGCCTTCCCGTTGGCTGAAGCGAAGCCACCCGTAGACCAAGAACCGGTCGAACTCGATCAGCAACAGGAACAAACGCCTGAAACAGAATAACAATAACCCGCGCTCAAGCAGGAGCGCGGGTTATTTCATGTATCACTAGGTTGGGTGACGCGTTCGTCAATCGTGACGGTCCATGTAACGACCGTCGTACTGTCACGAACACCCTGTGCCTCGATTGTCGAGAGAAGTTCTTTGACACCACCTGATCGTAAAGTTTCCTCGATCTGCATCGCGTCAGCATATGGGGTTCCCGGGCACTCAAGCAAACCATCCGTCGTCACGAACAACTGATTCTCGCCTTGGCGCAATTCGCGGATCCCTCGCGCGTAACTCGGGACCGGTAACGCAAACGTGTTCGCGCGTCCGATCCATTCATAGAATTGACGCTGGTTCAAGGCGGCTTGTCCCATCTTCATCAGCTCCGGGTGAAACAGATACAAGACGACGTCACCGACCGAGAACCACCAGATGAAGCGCCCTTTCCGGACGGCAATCAAACAAGCGGTTTCTCCTTGCAACGTCGCACACGCCGCTAAAAAGTCCGGATCTTGAAATAGATCCAGCACGGTCGTCTCGATTCGTTGGAATGCGTCCGTAAGTGGGGCATCAAGATCAGTCCGAATGCGCGACTCGTGTTGTGCTAACTGCTGTAAGACAAGTGCCGCACTATCCGCTGTCTTATGAGCGTCTAAGACGACGGTCATCTCCCAATCGTCGCCGATTAAGATGGCAGCCCCGTCTTCGTTTTTATATTGACCGCTTCTTGAGCAGCCTCCGAATCGTCCGAGCGTCACTCGACCAATCTGGTCAATCTGCTTCGTGTCGACGAAAGGTTCGTCGGATCCGACCCAGAAGTAGGATGGATGTGTCGTCTGCATGCATCAGTCTTCCCTTCTTTACATCTCCCGCAAGTACGGTTGCAAGAATAAGCGTAATCGTTTTTCGTAGTTATCCGGGTCCATCGTGTACGTCTCGTCATGACCGGCATCGCGAACTGGATACAATTGTTTTAATCCCGTTTTTGCTTGATACAGTTCGTACATCATCCGAACCGGAACGAGTTCGTCCTTCATTCCATGAATGAACATCGTCGGAACCCGACTCTTCGTTGCTTGACGGGTCACCGAGACGTCACCATAAAAGAAATCTTGCTCGCCCTTGTTCCACATGCTCGCGATCGTCAGAGACGGAAGTGCCGGGTAACGGATCTGTTCGTCCGCAAGTAGACTGAGCCAGTCGTCGAGTCGGGCGTAAGCTCCTTCAGCGACGATCGCCCGGACTTGGGTTGGTACGGTCTCGCCAGAAGCGAGTAAGACGGTCGCTGCGCCGACACCGAGTCCGTGATAGACGATTCGTGTATCGTCTTCGTTTTCAGCAAGCAGGCGTTTCGTCCATTCCAAGACATCCAGTCGATCGAGCCAACCGTAATTCCGGACGCCACCGCTTCGATCCTGCCCACGCCGTTCGATGAGTAAGACATTGAAATTAGCCTCATGGTAATAACGGGCAAGCGCATAAACACCGGTCTGTGAAAACATCATCTCATCCGGAACGAGGAGGACCGTCTGTTTGCTACCGTCAACCGGTAGATAACGTCCGAAGCGGACGATCCCGTCCTTCGACCATTGCTGCGTCTCGCTCGTTTGTTTGAACCATGTCTCGTCGTTCGTCACTTGTCCGTTTCTTGTCGTCTTCAGAATCGGAGAAGCGTCCGACTGACCGATCAATGTTTCTTGCATCCGGTATCCATCATAGACGATGAACAATAGCAGACACGTGACGAGCAACACGATGCCGATTCCCCATTTGCGCATGTGCTTCGCTTCCTTTCCGACAGTGAGTCTTTCCTTATTCGTCGTCGGTTTTCACTTCCCCTGCTAACGGGGTCGAAAGGAACGATTGTTTATACCAGCGCTGTAAGGTATCGATATCCGTTCGTTCAAAATAAAGCGCGTTAAAAGCAGTATTGCCCCGTAGTTGAATCTCAATCCGGGCAATCTCCTTTGCTTCGAGCCAGCGAGAAACGGACCAGGTCAATTCCTCAATTTTCAGTCGTGGCGTATAGACGGTCTCTTTTTGGACCCATTGTTTGCGTAACATCAAGAGATCGTGACCGGTTCCGAAACGGGTCTTTCGGTAACCGCTGCGCACAGCGAAGTAATAGAACGGTAACCAGATGAACAGAAGCAAGATCAAGAAGCGCCATGAGGAATCAAGGACGATGATGACGACACTGCTTAGTGCCGTAAACAACAGCGCATAACCGAGTAACGGCCAACGAACCCGGTAGCGAAAGCCAATCGGTGCGACTTCATGCTGCGGACTGAACTGACGAAAGCGCGGCAGATATGTCGCTAGGAACGGATCAATCTCGTTCGTCCGGATGAATGGATGGAGCAACAGTCGCTCCTTTTCTCCAGTCGCCGAGATGATGTGCAAGGACAGGCTAGCCCGTCCAATCAACCGCTGAATCCAGCTTTCCTGAATGACGAGGGCTTGAATCTTATCAGCATGAAACGCGACCTCGGTCCGGTTCAACATTCCGTACCCGATCAATAATCGGTTGTGTTGCAAGACGGCACGGTACGAACCGTATTTCAAGATATAGACGATGATCGAGCCGATATAGATGACGAGTAAGACGAGGACGCCAAGTCCCGTCAAGACGAACAACGATAAATGAGCGAGTTCCGAGAACAGTCGATCGACATAACGTTCAATGAACTGATCGATGAATTGATAGGCGGTCCCGATCCCGACGAGCGCTAGTCCGACGCGTCCCGACAAGGCACCAGCTAATACCAAATCGCGGACAGGGATCGTATAGGCGACTTCCGCCTGCTGTTCTTCGACGACGAGTTGCCCCTCGTTTTTGATCGAAGACTTTAGTTCTTTCGCAAAATCAAGACGGATCCCTTTTAGTTCGACTTCTGGTGTTCCGCTCTCAGACGACGTCTCGACGGTCAACGTCGCAAGACGCAGCAGTCGTTCGATGACGTTTTGCTGAATGCCGATCGACTCGATCCGTTTACGTTGCGTCGTCCGTTCACTTTTTTGGAGAATTCCTTTGCGGACCCGAATCGTCTCGGCATCAATCGTGAACGTATAGAAATACCAGGAGGCGATCCCATATAAGAGGACGAACACAATCCCAACACTGATCCCGATCCACGTATAGGTGTTGATCTCGCCTTTGCGGATCGCATTTAAAATCAAGGCGGCGAACGGAATCAGGAGCGAGCGGATGATCGAGATACTCGACATCACGATGAACAGCGGGTGGACGCGCCGGGTCATAACGATTCCTCCTCCCGTTCCTCGAGTTTCGCAAAGCGTTCGACTTGTGTGCGTAGCGCGTCTCCTTGCGCACGATCGAGTCGTGACAACGTGACGAAGCCGGATGCCGTTCGAATATCAAGTGTGATCAAATCATAGCGACGCAGGATCGGTCCCGTTTGGCTATCGATCAATTGCACCTTGACGAGCGGCACGGTGACTTCGCGGCGGAAGAAGATGCCGTTGCGGACGACGAGAAATTCCTCATCGATGCGATAACGCATATACTTCAAGCGAAGAACGGGTATGTAGACGATACGGGGAATGAAATAGATCAGCCAAAGCAGACCGGCGATGCCCATCCACCAAGGTGTCAGGTCGAGCCACATGACTTGGGTAATCGTCGTTCCGATCAAAATGACGGCGATCAAGCCGTGTAACGGCAACAATCCGAGCCGTTCTGCTCGAATCGATCGTTCTGGCAGCGTATGCCATTGTACAGTAGACATCAAAAAAACACTTCCTTTCGTTTCCATTTACGGTTAAAAACGTCGCTTGGTTTCAGACAGCGGTTGACATTTTGTTTGATTTCATCGCATATATAGAAGTGAAGAACTGTAACACCAAGGAGGAACCATGTTAACTTTTGAAGAAAAACTACGAATTATCGAGACTTTCCCACAGCTCGTCCGCAAAGATGTCTCGCTAAAACGCGTCAATTTCCAATTCCCGGACAGTCAGTATGAGAAGAAGAATCTCGTCTATCATTTGCATCCGAACGGAAACGGCTTCGTCTATGCCGCTGGTCTACCAGGTTATGAAACGGACGAAAAAGGATTCGTCAATATCCGTGAATTTTCAGAGCCTGCTCTAATTCTCTTATTAGAAGATGCAATCAAAGCACTCTCGACGGTCCAATCGGTCGAAACACTCGAAGAAACATGGGTCAACGATAACCAGTTCGAATTAACGTTGCTCAATGAAGACATCGACACGTGGCTCGTCTACGCTGGTGATCTTTTAGACGGTGCATTCAACTCGTATAAGGAAGCAGCGAACTATCTTGAAGAAGAAGGTTTCCGCCGTAAATAAGACAATGAGCGATCCGGTTAATCCGGGTCGCTCATTTTCATGACGAGACGATTCAGTGCCGCTTTGACGACGCGTAAGTCTTCTTCGTCGACGTCGAGTGTCTGGACGAGATCAAGCGGAACAGTCTCTGCTTGTTTCCGTAACGCACGACCAGCATCCGTTAAAAAGATCTGGATGTGCCGTTCGTCTTCCGGCTTACGGACGCGTCGCAACAGATCTGCCGCTTCGAGTTTCTTCAGTAACGGCGTCAACGTTCCCGAATCAAGATGGAGCCGTTCACCGATGGCTTTGAGTGATTGTCCCTCCTCTTCCCAGACGACGAGCATGACGAGATATTGCGGATACGTCAGACCAAGTGGTTCAAGTAACGGACGATAACGACGCGTGATCTCACGCGAAATCGCATAAAACGGAAAACAGAGTTGTTCATCTAAAGCTAACGGGTTCATAAAAAATTCCTCCTATCGTGAGCAAACGAGTTGCATTTCGATTTAAATTGTATACAATCTAATTGTAAGCTACTTATTTGAATCTAACAACGAAAGGGAGTTACACACATGAAACCAATGTTCACATCATCTGCAACAGCTGTCGGAGGTCGCGACGGACGCGTCGTATCGGAGGACGGTATTCTTGACGTCGCCCTCGCAATGCCGGTACCAGGATCGAAAAAACAAGCAACGAACCCAGAACAACTCTTTGCTGCAGGATATTCTGCTTGCTTCGACTCTGCCTTGAACATGGTCGCTCGCAAACAAGGGATCAAACACGATGGCAGTGAAGTCACAGCACACGTGACATTAAACGAAGCAGCTGACGGATTCATGCTTTCCGTCGAACTCGATGTTCTCGTCCGTGGGATCTCGGAAGAAGCGGCGGCTGAACTTGCGAAAGTCGCGCATACGGTCTGCCCTTACTCACGTGCAACTGCTGGAAACATCCAAGTCGACGTCTACACACGTACGACTGACGCAGAATAAGTGTAGCATTTCTAGCCAGCCCGAGGTTCACTCTCGGCTGGTTTTTTGTTTTTATAATGAATTCGGTAGTTGAAATAATTGCATTCTTGATGATGAACGGTTGCTCTCACGAAAAGAACAACCGCTCTTTTTTCATAGTTGATGGACCGATAAGATGACGAGTTCCCCGGATACGGTGACATAATAGGCATCCTCGAACCGATAGCGTTCATTGTGTTCTGCGTCATAGACCGTGACCATTGGTTCCGCGTCGTCTCCGATCGCTTCGTGTAGATAAAAGCGTCCACGTAAGACACGTTCGAACGGCTCCTTATCGAGGAATCGGGCACCGTTGCGTAAGTTGATCACTTCATGATGGTGCTCGGACCGGTCATTGACGATGAAGATCGTCGACTCGACGTCATCGTACGTGAAGTCGAGCGGTTCATAGTCACTCCACTGAATCCGGGCAACCTCTTCGACACTCGCTTCCGTATCAATCCGGTAAAAGATTTCTTCGTTCAAACGATCGGTATAGGCACTGAAGATCAGATGCCCTTCCTGTTCTCCGAGATACTGAACGGTATCCCCTTCCCCTTCTAACTTCAACAAGGTTGCGAACGATAAGTGCTCAACACCACGTTCGATCTCCTCGATCAAGGTCGGTAGTGGGGCAATCAACAGACTTTCCGAGTGGTCGATCGGATCTTCTGGTGAGATGACACCACTTTCAAGGGCATCATAGAACGAGAACTCATCGAGCCGGGCATTACAGACGATATACTCCTTCTCTTCGAGCGTGACGAGAAAGAAATAGAGTTCCCGGTAATTCTCCGTCATCCCGTAGAGCCGTGGATCACGAATCGTCTGCCGCGTTTCATCCTTAACGTCATACAAAAACGCAGACGTCGTATCCGTCGTTTGTAAGAATACGAGATAGTTCTCATTGAGCACCCAGTAGAGCGTCAAATCCCCTTCGACATAAAACGACGCAATCTGCTCCCGTTTACCGGACAAGAGATCGATGACGAGCACTTCCGTCTCCCCGCCCTGCTCTTGCGTATGTTCATTCAAACAATAGACTCTTCCGTGCCGCACGAACGGTCGGGTTGGTCCGTGATCCGTCAAGGCTTCTGGCGTTAGATCGACCTGTTCTTGATCTTCAAGATCATACCGGCTGATGTGGTAACGGGCGTCATCGAGACGACGTCGAAAATAGATCGACGATGGTGTGACATGCAAGACATCCATATGATCGGCGGGTAAAGCACGGGCATCCACTATTTCCATGATTAATCTCCTCCCGGACACGTACTACTTGTCTTTTTCCCACGAATCGTACTGCTTCAAACAGGGTCTTGCTGTGCGTTTAACGAAGCAGAGTGCTACAATATGGCTAGATGACTACAGGATGAGGAAGGTGCGAAACGGTGCAATCACAAGATTTAAATACGATGATGCTCGAATATGTCAACGATAAGGAAGAATACGATGCCTACGCCGACAAGTTGAAGATGCTCTTGTCCGAGTTGCTCGACGCGGCAGGCATCAAATACCACTCGATCGTCGCCCGGACGAAGGACTCCGAGAGTCTGTATCAAAAAGTCTTACGGCAACCGAACAAATACCGTTCACTTAAGGACGTCCATGACTTGACCGGGATCCGGATCGTCACTTATTTCCATGACGATGTCCGGGAAGCGGCACGCATCATCGAGAATGAGTTCGCGATCGATCGCGATCAATCGGTCGATAAGTCAACGTTGCTCGATACAACGGAATTCGGTTATCTTTCGGTCCACTTCGTCGCTTCACTGAGCGATCAGCGGCTTGCTCTGAGCGAGTATGGACGTTTTAAGGACTACACGGCTGAGATCCAAATCCGCTCGATCCTGCAACACGCGTGGGCGGAGATCGAACATGATCTCGGATATAAAAATCCGAACAGTGTCCCAGCAGAAGTCCGGCGCAGCTTCAGTCGGGTGGCAGGATTACTCGAAATCGCCGATCAGGAGTTCGTCAACATCAAGAAACAGTTGAAACAATTTGAAGACGAGACCGTTCAACAAATCTTGTCTGATCCCCATCAAGTCCGGATCACTGCAGATAACTTGAACTACTTCATCGATCACTCCCCGGTCATCAACGAGCTCGATAAACGACTCGTTACATCGCAAATGATGCTCGATTCCGATCAACAACTGATCAACGAACTGATTCGGATGTTCCATTATGTCGATATCCGGACGTACGGAGAGTTGATTGAAGCCGTGACGACGCACAGTCCGCTCACCTTACGCTGTGCGAAGGTCATGCCGAATCCGTTCCTGCCTCGTCAAGGAATCGGCATCGCCTATATCTGCATGGCGCTGACAATTGCTGGCGAAGATACACACCGGATCGACTACTTCTTCCGTCGCTTCTATCCAGAACTGCGCAACGTCGAAGAGATCGTCGCCCAAGTCGCCCGCGTCGTCGAAACAGATGATTCAAGAGAAAAATATTGATTAAACTAAAATTTTTCACTATACTAAATCACGAGTGAAAGAAACTACGGTATAGAAAGAGTGAACGATACATGGCAACTACACTAGAAGTAGCACAACGCGATCAGTTGATCGTTGATACAGAAAAAGGATTACGGATGAACTACCGCGCGATCAAGAAGGACGTGCGTAGCATGTTCACGACGTACTTGACACGCAATGAATTCTTCATCTTGAAGTCCCTTTGTGCGAACAGTCCGCAAATCGCCTCTGCCCTCTCGCAGGAGTTCCAATTCTCAGCGAGCATGATCACGGCATTAGCAGACGAATTGACGAAAAAAGAGTTGATCTCGCGTGAACGAAGCGAACTCGATCGTCGTGTCGTCGAACTTCGCGCCACTCCAAAAGGCATCGAGCTCTATGAAAAACTCGAATCGATGAAGATGGATTACCTCGCAGACGTCTTCGAGGACTTCTCGGATCAGGAACTCGAACTGTTCCGGACGCTCTTGACGAAGCTTGAAAAAACAATCTAAGCTGTTCAATCGAACGGATCCGGTCAGGACGACCGGATCCGTTTTTTAGTAAATTAAGGAGGAGGAAACACGATGTTTGATTTCGAATCGGTGCAACAGTTACGACAGACGGGACAATATGAAAAAGCGAAGGCAGTCGTCCGTCAGTATGTCGAGACGGCACCTAACGACCCGATCGTCCTCTATCAGATGGCGTGGTGTCATGATAGTCTCGGTGAGGAACAGGCTGCAGTTCCCTATTATGAACAAGCACTAGCGCTCGGTCTTACAGGTGAGGACCGTCTGCAGGCATATATCGGACTCGGCAGTACATATCGTGTCATCGGTCAGTTCGAAGTTGCGTCAGACGTGTTCCATCGTGCGCTCCGTGAGTTTCCGGACGCCCATGCCCTGCAAGCCTTCCTCGCGATGACGGAATACAATCTCGGTCAAGCCGATCAGGCAGTCGGTCGGTTGCTGAAGAGTCTTGCTACGACGTCGTCGGACGCCTCGATCCAGACATTTGACCGAGCAATCCGTTATTATGCCGATCATTTGGACGAGATCGTCAAAGAATGAACGGCAACGGTTGACGAGTGCTCGTTTTGCACAGCATAATGTAACAGCCAAGCGGACTCGCTTTTGGCAGGAAAGGAAGTTAAGGATGTCATCAAAAAAAGTATGGACAGTAGAAGGTTATGAAGAACAAGGGCAAGAAAAACACGGCAAGGCAAGCAAGTCAGAGACATATACGAATGAAGCCGATGCTAAGAAAGCTGCTAAAAAGATGGCGGATCAGAATGATCATCTCGACGTCTACGTCATTTATACGAGTACGGTAAACGGTAAAACAGAAGAACGATTCTTCAATTCAAACGGCAAGTATAGTGAAGAAGGCTTCGAGTGGTAAGTATCGCTTCGAATATATGATTCAGACCAAACATGATGCGTTCGTTTCTCAGTCAAGAGAGACGAACGCATCATGTTTTTATTGTCCTTGCTGTTCAAGTCTCATACCAAAGCGGGATGTCTCGCTGAAAACCAGCATGATCCTGAATGATTCGCTGAACGCGTTTTTGCATTGCTTGCATTCCGTCTGCATCGAACCGCTTCGTCCAGACGAGTGCTGAAAAGACGACCATCGCCATGTAAAGACTATACATTCGCCAAAAGTCGGATGGTACTTCGGTCTCGAAATACCCCTCGATCAAGTGACGGGCAAATACCGGACTCGTCTCGACCTGAAACAGACCACATTTGACGAAATCATGCCACGGATCGCCATAATCATGATTCCCGTAATCAAGGAATGCGGAAAGATGCCCATCCTCGACAAGGAGATTATCGAGATGAACGTCATCATGTTGCAACTGGTTCGGACGTGTCTGAAGTAACGGAATCCGCTCGCTAATGAATCGATCAAGACGCTCGATCCACGTTGGCTCAAGCAACCCGTCAATCGCTGCGCGGTAGCGGTCATGTTTCGTCTGGCAACGTTCGCTCCAAGACGTCATTTCGCTCGGTGCAGTGACGTCATGAATGCGTCTCAACGCTTGCCCTGTCTCCTGACCGAGTCGGGGTGCTAATTCCGGTGTCTCCTTGAGTACGCTTCGAACGGTTTGTCCGGGGAGGTAGGGATAGATACCGTAAGCGGTCGTTGCGGTCCGTCCGGTCGCTAGCGGTAAGGCATGAGAGATTCCCTCTTGTTTTGGGATCGCGACAGCGGCTTCTCGTTCAAATTGACGACTAGACGGATCCGTCACGACCTTGACGATGTAGTGCGCTGTTGCCGTCTTGACGGACCAGACGGCTTGGCGCGATCGACCAGATAACTGTCTTTTGCTTACAACGTGCGTGAGTAAGGGATGCAAAGGTAACATGAAGACTCCTTTCTGACATTAAAAAGAGGACGCATCTTGCGTCCTCTTCGTCATGCCTGTGGAATGTAGCCAGCAATGATCTCAAGCAGATCGGCATACGCTGTCTCAAAATCGATGTTTTCAATCATATAATCATAATGATCGCGTTCTTTCCACGCTTCCTCGTAATCGACGAGTCGCGCTTCAAACTCCGGTGTATCCCCGCGCATCAACAGTCGTTCCTTCATCAAGTCGGGTGGGACCGAGACGAAAATCGTGATCACTTGGTCGCCAAACAAACGCTTGAAGTTCGCCGCCCCTTTCGGATCAATGTCCTTGATGACGATTTGATCCTGTTCGAGGACATCGACATACGCTTGACGCGGTGTCCCGTACCACGCCCGGTGGACGTGGGCGTATTCGATGAAGCCGTCGTCTTGGATCAATTGTTGGAACGTCTTGACGTCGACGAAATGATAGCTTGCTCCATCAATCTCTGTCGGTCGTTTCGGTCGGGTCGTCACCGACGGGATGAACCGGACGTGCGCGTATTCCGTTCGCAGACGTTTGATCAGGGAGGACTTTCCGCTGCCCGATCCACCAATCAAGAGAATGATTTTACCTGACATCGTTTTCCCCCTGTTGTTGTGTCGTGAAGTAACCTGTAAAGCGAAGAGCGAACTGTTCGAGTTCACTATCGACGACCGTTCCGTAAATCGGTCGAATGACGATTAAATAGCGTTCATACGAGATGATCCGGGATGTCTCGTTTCGTGTCATCTGGACTTGTTCTTCCGGATAACTCTCGACGTAATACCAATCGACCGCAATTCGTTCATCGGATGGGGTCTCATAAATCCAGGTCACCGTCGTTCCATCCGCAGGAAGGGTGCTTTTCAAGGTGAAGCGCTGAATCTGCTTCAGTTCCCGTTTCGCTGACGCAAGTCCTGCCTGATAATCCGCAGGGCGCATCGGTGTCGTCGTCACTTGCTTCGGTTTTGGTTCCGGCAAGCGGGCAAAGCCAAGCTGAAGTCCGACGAATAAAGCGACGAGCGACAAACTGATGACGAATACGTATTCCTTGCGCATCCCTTCCTCCTCCTCATCCTTCGAATGTGTCGCGCATCCCTTTTGGATCATTGACGATGACGGCGTCGACACCGATCCGCTGCATCTGCCGGACATCCTCGACCGTCTTCGGAGTGTAAACCCGGACCGTGACGTCTTGCGCGTGAGCGAACGCAACGTCCGCTTCCGTCACCCGTCGATAATCGGGATGGATACCGGTCGCACCAATTCGGAGGGCTTGTTCTTCCGGATGATAGATCGGATACGGATAGAGAATCGCTGTCTCAACGCGTGGGTCGAGCTTTTGGATCAAGGCAACCGAATAATGGTTGAACGAACTGAATAACAATCGGTCGGTCGCGATGCCGTGTGCTGCACAGCGTTCAAGGACATACGCTTCAAGCCCGTCATAGCGGATCGTATCCGTCTTCAGCTCGATGTTGAGCCGCAGGGTCACTGGTGCAAGGATTGCGAGGACTTCGTCAAGCGTCGGAATCTTCGTCTTGATCGGTTCCCCTTTGAATCGTGCTCCAGCATCCAGAGCCTGCAGTTCAGCAACCGTCATGTCGATGACACGTCCTGTCCCGTTCGTCGTCCGGTTGACGGTCTCATCGTGAATAATGACACCGACACCGTCCTTTGAGAAATGGACATCGAATTCGACCCCATCGACGTCGTCTTCAATCGCAGCAGCGATGGCTTCGAGCGTGTTCTCCGGAAAACGGTCACTGACGCCGCGGTGTGCAAACCACAACATCAGAGTGCCTCGACGACACGCGTGTATTTCTTCGTCAAGTAGTTGACGAGTGGTGCGACAGAGATCGATTGCCCCGTTGCTGCTTCGATCAGTTCAGCCGGTGTCTTCGATTTCCCGTGACGGTGAATGTTCTCTTTCAGCCAGCCTTTGATTGGAGCGAGTGTTCCCGCCGCGATCAGACCATCGACGTTATCGACGTCACGACGAAGCGCTTCGTTGAGCTGTGCCGCATAGACGAGACCGAGCGCGTAACTTGGGAAGTAACCGAACGAGCCACCTGACCAATGGACGTCCTGTAAGACGCCTTTTGCGTCACTCGGCACATCCACACCGAGATACTCTTTATAGAGGCGGTTCCATTCTTGCGGAAGATCCTTGACTTCGAGCTCTTTCGTCATCAAGCGTTTTTCCAGCTCATAGCGGATGATGATATGAAGCGCATACGTCAATTCATCGGCTTCGATCCGAATCAGTGACGGTTTGACTTCATTGACCGCGGCATAGAAGCGTTCGAACGGAACGTCAGCCAGTGACGGAATCGCTTGTTGTAAGCCATGATAACGTGCGTCGAGGAAACCTTGGTTGCGTCCGATGAAGTTCTCAAAGAACAGTGATTGTGATTCGTGAATCCCCATCGAAGCCCCGTCACCAAGACCGAGTGAATCGAGTTCCGGTTCGATCCCTTGCTCATACGTCGCGTGTCCGGCTTCGTGCATCGTGCCGAAGACAGAGTTCCGGTAGTCGTTCTCATCGTATTTCGTCGTGATACGTGCGTCCTTCCGGTTGATCGTCGTCTGGAACGGATGAACCGTCTCATCCAAGCGACCAGACGTGAAGTCATAGCCGATATCGCGGAGCCACTCTTGGTTCAAGGCGATCTGTGTCTCGCGGTCCGCTGACCAATCAAGCGTCGGGAAGTCTTTTCCTTCGAGCTGACCGAGCAAACCAATGATTGCTTGACGAAGTTCTGCGAACAACGGATCAAGTGTCGCGACCGTCATCCCCGGCTCATAATCATGGAGCAATGCGTCATATGGGTGCGCGTCATAGCCCCAGTACTCGACGAACTGGCGCTCCATCGCGACGATTTTCTCGAGGTATGGTTCGAACATCGACCAATCGTTTGCGTCCTTCGCCTTTTCCCAGACGCTCTCTGCCTCAGAGATCAACGTGATGAACGTTTGGTACTCGGCTTCTGGAATCTTCGAGTCGCGATCGAATGCCTCTTTTGCTTTTGCGAACGAGATCGCTTCGATGCCCGTCAGCGTCTCTTGCTCCATTGCTGCTAGTAATTGTTGGTATGTTTCGCCTGTCCGGCGACGGAAGCTCTCTGTCGAGAGGAATCCGATCGACGCGGAACGGTTTGCTGCGCCTTGATCCGGCATGTATGTCCGCATGTCCCAGTAAAGTAATGCGACGGCTTCTTCGTATGCGCGAAGACCATCGAAATGGTCGCGCCATTGTTGTGTCGTTGACATGATTAAAAACCCCCTTGAAGTATGTAACAGTGTAACATTTTTAGCATATCACATAATGTTCAAAACTTTCACACACAAGTGATTTTTGAAACTTTTCCTGTCAGATGAGCGTATAATGGGTATAAGAAATGAAGGAGGAAAGGAAGTGACACCATTGAAAACTGACGCTGAGTTAGCGCAATTGATCCAATTGAAAGAAACAGGCTTCGTTTGTACGATCGAGCATCTTCCGAGTGAACTTGACTTAATCGGGACAGGACGAAGTGCGTTCGTCTTTCGCATCCGCGGAACAGATCGCGTCATCAAGAAATTTTACCCGTCGTTTCGAACGCTCGCTGATCTCGAAGGGAGCATCTACGCACAGTTGACTGATTTTCCGACGTATGCGCAAGTCTACGAATACGGTGCCGATTATATCGTGCTTGAATACATTGAAGGTCAAACGTTATTCGAATGTCTCGTCAGCGGGACGTTCATCCCAGAATCCGTCTTAACGACAGTCGATACGGCTTTAGCACAAGCACGATCCGTCGGTTTGAACCCATCAGACATCCATTTACGCAATATCCTTTTGACCGCTAACGGAACACGGATCATCGACGTCGCTCGGTTCCGTCAAACGGAACCGTGTACACAATGGGATGATTTGAAGAAGGCGTATCATTATGTGTATGCAAAACCGTTCTTCCCGAAAAAGTTGAGCGAGACGTTCCTCAATACGATTGCCGACGTCTATAAGGGACGATTATTCGAATCGATCCGAAAGACCGGTTAACGAAAAAGCGCGCTGGATCTCTATAAAAGAGAATCAGCGCGCTTTTTGTATGTAGCCATAGAATCTAATAGGCAAATGACCTGTCTTAGTGATTTTTGGTCTGTAAACATTAAAATCATTTATACGGTCGGTGAAATAAAGTCACTTCGAATAAACAAGTCGAAAGACGATCATACTGGCGACGGCTAAGAGACGTTCCTTCGTGTCACAGTCAAAGACGAGTTGCGCCCCGTGCCGTGACCCTGTTGCGATGCAATCGCCGTTTTGATAAACGCCGATTTTTCTCGTGACTGTCGAGGACCGAATCTGATACTCCTGACCGGCATACGAGACGAGTAAGACTTCTTTCAGCTGCAGTTGCTGACGAAGTGCCGCATCCGTGCGAATCGTTCCGACATCGCGTCCGTCTTTACGAATCGCAAAATGTGTCGTATTGCGAAGCCACTCCGTCTTCGTCTCTTTAATTTGTAATTGTTCCCCGTCTCCTTCGAACGTCACGTCGAGGAAAAATGATTCGAACTTTTCGAAGCGCGCAAGGATTGCCTGCCACCATGTGGCGTATCGACGTGAGAACGTTAGCCATCGTTCATGCGCGAGAAAGACCGTATTCATCTTTCGGCTCGCCCTGTCCGCTAATCGAACGGATACTCCCTCTTCTACTCCTCGATAACGTAAATCGCAACGGATTTGCCACCATTCGACTCCACCGATCACGAAAGCGACGCCCGTTAAACCGAGTAATCCGTACAACTCACGTGGAGCGAGTTCCCCTGTCATCAAATAATGTCCAATCAAAGCGAAAAAGCATAAGACAATCAGTATTATACTCTGAACCATAAACCATTCACACCTCCACTTTCATTTTTCCATAAAGCGACAAAAAATCCTCCTTTCACGTAGAAAGGAGGGATCACTTATAGAGTTGCTGCGACTTCTTGTAAGTCATCCGCTGTCTCAGCAATCGCTTCTGCAATCTTACGCATACCTTCGATCGTTCCGGCGACATCCTTCGTATCGGTCGATAGTTCATGAATTTGCCGCGAGACCGCATCCGTCTGTTCCGAAATCCGTGAAAAGGCACGGACGACTTGTTGCATCTCCGTCGTCGTTCGGACAACCGCTGTCTCCGTCGTTCCCATCCGCTCTGAGACGACGAGCATCTTTTGCGTGATTTCTTGGGCGATCCGCGACGTCTCGGCTGCCGACTGTTTACTCTCTTCAGCGAGTTTCCGAATTTCTTGCGCAACGACGGTAAACCCGCGCCCCATCTCCCCGGCACGCGCCGCTTCGATTGAGGCGTTCAAGCTGAGAAGGTTCGTCTGATCAGAAATCGTCGTCACCATCCCGGCGATTCGCTCGATTTCCTGCGACAGACGAGACAGTTCAGCGACTTGTTCGGTCGTCCGTGATAAATCTGCAACGACATGTTCAAAGCGACGTGTCTCCTCTTCGACGAGGACGACACCTGCTTCTGCTTCACCGACCGCTTCCGTCAACTGGATCGAAATTGCGTCTGTCGTCGTCGAGACGTGTTTGGCGTGCCGTTCAATCTCCTGGAAGTTCGCTGACGACTCTTCACTCATCGCAGCAAGTTCTTCCGTTGATTTTTGTACGCCATCTCCGACGTGCCGTTTGGCTGTCGCGATCGCTTGGCGTTCCTCATCGATTTGATCCTCATACATCGTCATGACGATCTGTTGCTCGAGGTTGAAGAGTTTCCCCGCTGCCCGCATGATCCGGACACGTTCTACTTCCGGCCAATCACTGCCGTCAATCTGTTCACTGAGGACGTTCCAGACTTTTTGAAAGGCAGCAATATACCATTTATTATGCAACCCAATTTGAACATGCCGTTCAGCAATCCGGCGCCGGGCTTCGATGTAGTCCATCGTCACCTGACCATCGAACATTTGTAGGATGTGCCGAGCGAGAGTGCCTTTCAATCGTTCGAGCGTCGAATGCTGTTCAATCAAATGCCGGAGAGATGGAACACGAACCAGCTCCTCGTAGAACGCGTCGACCATGCTCGGCATCCAACGGGATACATCTTCGCGGATGACCCGGACAATTTGTAAATCGACTGCTTCTAGACCGATTAAACGTAATTGTTCATGTAAGGATGTCGGAACGTTCAACACGACATGAGCGCGTTCGTCTTCGATGCGCGCATCGAAGGACGGTGATGCTGATTTCGCGAACCATTTCATATGCTTCTCTCCCTCATTCATTTGTGAACTTCGTTCCTTATATCGTCTAGATTCTCTGACAATTGAATGGAAAATCACAATAATTATGGTTGATCTAGATTGTTTTATTGATTGAAGTTAGCCTTTTTCCCTAACATCTAGTAGATATACGTTAGCTTATCGCCATATCTTATCGATTCGTGATCTCGTCGGTCAGAATTATCACCATGTTCATCATTGATCAAATGACACTTTTTTACTTTTTTGATGAACGCGATAAGTCCTCGGTCCATTAAACAAGACCCGCCTGCTTAGTAGATTGAACTACTAAGTAAAACGGGTCTTTCTGTTAGCTTGACGGCAAGGTCAACTTGACATCCTGAATCTGATATTGGGCAGAACGCAAGATCTCAAGCGTAAACGCCTCATCTGTGACGATCGTTCCCTCTTCAAAAGCAGCCGTCCGTGATTGGATATATCCACCGATCGTGTCGACCGCCTCTGCTTCAGTGAACCGAAGACCAAATCGTTCTTCAATTTCAACTAATAGGACAGTACCCGCTAAGCGGTACGAGCCGTCCAGTAACTGTTCGATTTCGGCTTGCTCCGCTTCATCGAATTCATCACGGATATCACCGACGATTTCCTCCAAAATATCCTCCATCGTGATCAAACCGGATGTCCCACCATACTCGTCGATGACGAGAGCGATGTGTGACCGTGTCTGCTTCATCTTCAAGAGTGTTTCTTGCAGCGGTGTCAATTCCGAAACGACCGGCAACGGTTTAAGGAACGATGCAAGTTCTCGTTCGTCTTGTACCGCGTGATGGGCGAGCACTTCCTTGACGTTGATATAACCACTAATCCGATCCTTATCCGTTCCTTCACTGACCGGGTAACGTGTATACGGATTATCAGACATCGTCTGTAATAGATTTTCCCAACTCATCTCGTCCGAAATGACCATCATGTTCATCCGTGGCACCATGATGTCGCGCGTGACACGCTCATCAAACGCAAAGACGTTTTGCATCAAGGCGAGTTCCGATTGATTGATCTCACCACTTTGAAAACTTTGTGCCATGATGATCTTCAACTCTTCTTCGGAATGGGCTTGTTCGTGACCGGCAGGTTTCACACCGAACATCCGCAAGAGGACACGGGCCGAACCGTTCATGATCCAGATGAACGGATACATGACTTTTCCGAATACATAGAGTGAAGGAGCTAGCAGTAACGTCATCCGTTCCGCATACTGGATCGCGAGCGTCTTCGGTGCAAGTTCTCCGATGACGACGTGGAGAAACGTCACGAAGATGAAAGCGATACTGTATGAGAGAATCGTTGACAGCGCAACGGCGACACCAAGTTCATCAAAGACCGGTGTCAACAATTTCTCGACGGTCGGTTTCCCGAGTGCACCCAGACCAAGTGCAGTGATCGTGATACCGAGCTGACAGGCCGACAAGTAATAATCGAGATCTCCTGCGACCTTCTTCGCAAGTACTGCTCCCTTTTTTCCTTCTTGCACCATCTGGTCGAGACGTGACATCCGGACTTTAACGACAGCAAATTCCGAACCGACGAAAAACGCGGTCAAACCAATCAATACGACGAGCAACAACAAATTCAGTGTTAAGACGATGTCCAACTTGTATCCCCCTAAAAGTGGGGGATCACCTCCTTTTGATTTTAAACTGTACAGTATAACGTGACACTTGATAAGAGTGTACGATGCTTTTTCTTCAAACGCAACCAATATCACTTCGTTGAAGTTCAGGCGACCATTAATCATGTACCTGTAATACTAGGTTTCTCTTATTTAGTTACCGGTTATATAAGAGCTATGCGCGTAAGAAACTTGAGATGAAGCTTTTACATTCATGAACATCTCGAACTTGAAAGACCAATTTGGGGAGAGGTAGTGCTTATTATGGAAAAGACAAACAGAGGCTTTTCGTCGCATTTCCGAGCGGAAGCGGACGGAGCAGGTCGTAACATCTCATGGAGCTCGATTTTTGCAGGTGTGGTATCATTTCTATCTTTATTGATCTTATTTAGTTTAATCGGTTCAGCGATCGGTCTCGGCGTCACGGACGTCACGTCAAATAACCCGTTCGATGGTGTTGGAACTGGCTTGATCATCTGGGCAATCCTTTCATTGCTCATCTCGCTGTTCGTTGCTGGATTCGTCTCCGGTGTGACGTCGGCACTTGCCGGTCTCGTCCACGGTTTCTTGACATGGTCGACGAGCGTCATCCTCTTGTTCGCTCTCTTGACGTTCACGACGGTCAATACGTTACAATCGGTCGGCTCACTACTCGGTACGGTCGGTGGTGCGGCTGGTAACGGTATCGGATCCGTTGCTTCGACGGCGCAAGACGCTGCGACGAAAGGATTCGATTCGATTACGAAAAACGTGTCACAAGTTGATACGAAAGAACTTGAAGGGAACGTCGACGAAATCTTAAAAGATACGGACATCAAAGAATTGCAACCAGGTTACTTGCAGAACGAACTTGACGCTGTTCAAGAAGACGTCACGGCTGCTGGTAAGGAAGCGATCACGAAACCAGAAAACTTCGATACGATCGTCCAGGATCTTGGTGATTCGTTGACAGCACGAGCTGAAAAAATCGAGAAATCAGTCGATGAAGACAAAATCGCTGATGCAGTCGCGAAAAACACCGATTTGACAGGTGCTGAAGCGGAAGAAGCGACACAAAATATCGTCGATGGTCTCAACACGGCAACAAAAGAAACGACGCAACAAATCGAAAACGCCAAACAAACGCTTGATGAGACATCCGCTGACTTGAAGAAAACAGTCCAAGATGTCCGCGAGCAAACGGAACAAGCGACACAAACGGCGTCAAAAGTTTCGATCTGGGCGTTCGTCGGACTGCTTCTGACTCTTATCTTCACGTCATTCGCAGGAATCGTCGGCTCACGCGTCGCAACACGCGGTCGTGTCATGAATAAATAATGATTCTTCCTTAACTGATTCCGCCTTCGCGGAGTCAGTTTTTTTGTGCGGTAAGACAATCTGATTGACTACATTTGAAATTTGCTGTTACAGTGTTACCTAACGACCGTTAGGAAGGTGATTCATCTGAAAGCCCAACAATTGTTACAGACGAGCATCCATCATTTTGCTGCGCACGGCTATGAAGGGGCATCGTTGCAAGAGATCGCGACAGAGGTTGGCATAAAAAAGCCATCGATCTATGCGCACTATAAAGGGAAGGACGACCTGTTCCTGCAAGCGACGACGTACGCCTTGCAAGAACAAAAGCGCCGCTTTGCGACGTATTTCACGAGTACGCGGCAGCAGCCGCTCGAGCAATCGCTGCACGGCTTCTTCGATTGGTTCATTTCGGAACAGCAAGACGATATCCTGATGCGATTCATCCTTCGGGCTGCCTATTTTCCACCGGAGAAGCTCGAACAAGAAATGACGGACCGCTTCAATCCGTTTTTCGATTCACTGCACGATCTATTAACGCGATTACTACGCGAACGAGACCGAACGGAACAGATTCTCTATTCGACGGATTACAAAAGTGCCGCTCTCGCCTATCTGACGGTTGCTGAAGGTACGCTGACGGAACTCGTCTACAACGGTGTCGACGCGTTTCACGCTCGACAGCAAGCTGTCTGGCCGATCGTCTGGCGCGGTATGTCAAAAACGATTTAATTCTATTGAGGTGAACTATGCAAAACAATACATTGATTTTAAGTACACTCCTGCTCAACTTATTCATTGCCTTTTTAGGTATCGGACTCGTCATTCCCGTCACACCGACAATCATGAACGAGTTGAACATCTCCGGGGCGACAGTCGGTTACATGGTTTCCGCCTTCGCCTTTGCGCAACTAATTCTTTCACCACTCGCGGGACGTGCCGTTGACAAGTACGGACGTAAACCGATGATTATCATCGGTTTATTCATCTTCAGCATGTCCGAGCTCTTATTCGGTCTCGGTCAAAGCGTCGAAGTCCTGTTCGCGTCACGGATTCTCGGTGGTGTCAGCGCTGCTTTCATCATGCCAGCCGTCACGGCATTCATCGCTGATATCACGACGAACGAAACTCGTCCGAAAGCGCTCGGATATATGTCTGCTGCCATCTCGACCGGTTTCATCATCGGACCGGGGATTGGTGGGTTCCTCGCTGACCTCGGCTCGCGGACACCGTTCTTTTTTGCTGCTGCGTTCGGTTTAACAGCGATGGTGTTATCCGTCTTTACGCTTAAGGAACCGGAACGTCACTACGAGACAACGACGGTCAAACAACAGACGGGTTTCCGGAAAGTCTTCAGTCCGCTCTATTTCATCGCTTTTCTTGTCCTATTGATCTCATCGTTCGGTCTCGCCTCATTCGAGTCGTTGTTCGCCTTGTTCGTCGACCGGAAGTTCGGCTTCACAGCGAAGGATATCGCGCTTGCGATTTCTCTCGGTGCGATCGTCGGCGTCATCGTCCAAGTAGGACTGTTCGACCGTTTGACACGCTGGTTCGGTGAGATTCGCTTGATTCGTTACAGCTTGATCGGTTCGACACTGCTCGTCGTCTTGATGACGTTCGTGACGAACTATCTCTCGATCATTCTCGTGACGATGGTCGTCTTCGTCGGTTTCGACTTGATGCGCCCCGCTGTCACGACCTATCTTTCGAAGATTGCCGGAAATGAACAGGGATTCGTCGGCGGAATGAACTCGATGTTTACGAGCATCGGCAACATTCTCGGACCGATCGTTGGTGGACTACTCTTTGACGTCAATTTGAACTATCCGTTCTATTTTGCGACAGCCATGCTCGCAGTCGGTATTTTCCTGACGTATTTCTGGCGTGCACCACGCGCTGAAGCAACCGAAGCAGATCGGTTGTCTTCTTAAAAAACAGCCCCGTTTCCATCACTGGAAGCGGGGCTGTCGTTATGTCAGTAACAATTCCTTTAATCGACCGGGCGACGTTATGGTATACGTCGCAACGGTCTGACTCGCATGTTCGCTTATCAAACACGTCTTGATACCGGCACGATGTCCGGCTAAGACATCGAGTTCCCGGTCTCCAATCATGATCGTCTCGTCTCGTGCCATCTGGTGCCGATCGATCAAGTACGTGACAGCTTCCGGATCCGGTTTTCGGGCGAATCCATCCGGTGCCGTCAACACGTCTTGAAAATGATGCGTCAACTCGTGTTTTGCAAGCAACGCATGAATCGATGTTCCGCGATGGGTGACGATATGATGCGTCGCACCTCTCGTCGATAACGCCTCTAACAGTTCACGGATTCCGGGAAACGGTTCAGACTGTTTTTGTTCGATGTTCATCTTTTGTTGTTTGTAGTTCGCAATGAACGCTTCGGACACACCAAACGCCTCATACGTCGTTTTTGCTGAAATCGCCATCAGCTCTGCTACTTGCTCGCGTTCGACCGTTCGCCCCTCACGCTCGAGTAATTCCACGAACACATCGACTAACACCGGATACGTATCAAACAAGGTGCCGTCAAAATCCCAAATGAAATGTTTCAACATCTGCCTCTTCCTCTCCCACTCTCTTGACGCCGACAAAGACGGCTTGCCCGTCCATCTCGACTTTCCATTTGCTATGATCAAGACCTTCGCCAGAAATACGGATTCCGACCTGCCCGGGACGACCCATCTCGTGTCCTTGTTCGACGATGATCGCTGTTTCCGTTTCAAGTGGCTGGATGAATTTTCGATAATAGACACCCATCACACCACTCGCCGTTCCCGTAACCGGATCTTCGACGCTACCTGCCCCCGTTGCTGAGAAGTGACGTCCGTGCATCGTCGCTTGTCGGTCATATGTATCGAGACAAATCGGATGAATCGAGGCTTGTGGGAAGTCGGTCAACACGGTGGTAAAGCGTTGGTTATCCGGCACCATCCGGTGAAAGTCCTCAAGTCGACGAATCGGGAGGAGCAGTGTCCAGTTCCCAGTACTGCCGTATACGATTGGCCATCGGTCATCGAGATGTGTCAATTCGAGACCAATCGCGGCTAGAACGTGCTTTATGTCACCGTCAAACTGATGTAATTGTGGTTGTCCCTGTTGCAAGCGAAACATTCCGTTCGCTAAACGCATCACGGGCAAGATGCCTGACTTTGTCTCGATCTGACATGCCGTAGATAAACGGATCTTTGAATCAAGTGCCGTCAATGCGGCAATCGTACCATGTCCGCATAAGTCCATTTCCCGTTCCGGTGCAAAGTAGCGCATGCGGTAGTCCGCTTGCTCGGATGACAAGACGAACGTCGTCTCGGTAAAGCCATTCGTACGCGCGATTCGTTGCATTTCCGACTCAGTCAATTGATCGGCGTCTAAGACGACCCCAGCTGGATTACCGCTTCCTGGCGTCGTCGTGAACACATCATAATGTAGCGTCTCGATCATTTTTTTACTCCTCTCTTTTCTAAATAGCGTTCAACGGATCGTATGGCCCCTTCTAAGTGTCCACCATGACTCGGATCGGTCTCTGTCCCAATCAGTGAAATCGCTGCATGCTCCACTCCGAGATTGATAGCATGATATGCCGGGAAATCCACGAGCGGTGCTGCATCAGCTCGTGTTGCTGTCCAACTATCCGTCGACCAGTCTTTATACGCCCAACCAATCGACTGACGCGCTTGTTCACCGAACAGACGAACCAGCTGCGCGAGTACCGTTTCCTTGATTTCCGCCTCGGTCAATAACTGTCGTTCACGTGCCGGTGTCCGGAAAAAACCGAACAACGCTCCTGATCCATCTTGTGGGGAAGCGTCATGAATCTCCTGCACCATCCCAGTCCAGCTGATTGCCTGACCGGACCAGCCCGAATCACGCCAAAACGGTCTTTCGTAAAGAACAAGACATTTTGCTTGCTGCGCCATCCAGGTCGGTAATGCTTCGAGTTCATCCAGGACTGCTTCAGGTAAAGCTGGCACATACGATAGTCTTGCCGCTAAACGTGGTGGGAGTGCGAGAACGATCTCATCGAACGGTTGACTCTTCCTTCCTGAACTGATGACCCTCCGGTTCGTGACATCAATCTGACTGATCGGAGACTTGAGTCGAATCGTTCCCGGTCTGAGTCGTGCAGCAAGTGCCGTAGGAACAGAGCGGATTCCGTCACGAAGGCGAAGCGCCGTCGGTTGATTCGCAACCACATGCGACTCGATTCCGTCAGCCCGTTCGAGTCGAAGCGCACCCGTCGTGTATTGTTCCAGTGTCGGTAAATCGAATCGATGGATCAAATCAACCATCAGTGGTTCACTGTCCGGCCAAAACCAAGTCGGTCCAAGATCAAACGCATATGCTTGTCCGGCTAGGTCGAAATCGACCGTCTCAATTCTCCCACCGATTCGGTCGCGTGCTTCATAGATCGTCACGTCGTGTCCAAGCTCCTGCATACGCGTCGCGAGATATAAACCACTGATTCCTGCTCCAATGATGGCAACGTTCATTTTACTTCATCCTCTCGATTTGAGATGCTTGTTTTAGTATACCGGAACACGCGAAAAAACAAGGACGTGACGTCCTTGCCTTAGGATGATTGCATTTGCTGCCAGTCGTCTTCTTCACCAATTGATTGAACCCATTCGATCGGAACATACAAGGATCGGGCAATCGCTTCGTCCGTCTTCCCCAGTTTTCGCAACAGATGGACGATCCGAATCCTTCGTTCGAGCTCCCGGTCATCCGGTATCAGTTCAGGCATCATCTTCTCTTCTCCTTTCCACTGAATCGGCGATGGCGTTTTCAACAGAATACCCCATAACTATCTGAATATTCCGATTGATGTGCAGAAGCGAGGATTTTTGATAAAGTTCAGGGATAGATAACAGAAAGGAATTCATCGCTTTTTGTAGAAACATATTGAATAGGTGCAACAATAGGATTTCTTGCGTCAACCAAACAGAATAGGAGTATGCATATGATTAAACATAACGCACTATTTCGTCTGTCGATCGGCTTGTTGCTAACTGGTGTCTTTGGCGGTATCATTTTAGATGCCATCGGCTTCTTTCCGCACACGACAGCTTACATATTAAGCATCCCGATTGCTTCGAATAGCACGGATTTTTGGCTAGGATGGATTTTATCCGGTATGATGATCACTGGGCTGGTCACGCTTTTCTTATCCTTACGTCATCATCAGGGATGGACGACGTTCGTCTGTCTCATGGCTGTCATTTTGACACCTTACGTATTTTAATGTTCACGTAGGCTTCAAATGACTGATCCCAAAAAATGACGCGTCTTTTCACGCCCTTTCCTCAAGCGAGACACAAGTCAGTTTTCCCGCTCCGTTCGAGCAGGAAAACGGGTCTTGTTTGTCTCTGACAGCGCAAAATCGCGCTTTTTCCTGTAGGAGTGGCGTGTAATGCGTCATTTTTTTATATCCGGAAGAAGGATCAGAGAAGCGTTTTGTTCACTCGACATCGCTTCCTAGGGAAAAACAAGCAGGAGCGACCCTGCAGCGAAGCGAAGCGGCGCGATGCTTGTCCCAGGAAAACGATTCGAGATGAACAAAAAAAAGCGCAATCCTTTTTGTTAAAAGAAAAATTACGCTTTGTCTTCAGTCTGAGGAGTTGACTTTTGAGTCAGCTCCATTTTTTACATATATGACGTAAAGTCTACTTTACAAAATGTAAACCCAACTTTACAATGTAAACAACTGGAAAGGAGGTCGTCAGATGAAACTGACGAACCATGTCCGCCTCTATCGTCAACAGCACAAGTGGACACAAGAGCAGTTCGCTGAACGAATCGGTGTGACACGACAAACTGTCATCTCACTTGAAAAAGGAAGCTATACGCCGTCGCTCTTACTCGCGATGCAGATTGCTCGCGTCTTTGATTGCCCGATCGAGGAACTATTTCAATTAGAGGAGGAATCCTGATGAAACGTGTCGTCACTCAATCTTTACTTAATTGTTGTCTCTACTTTTTAGCTGCTTATCTCATTAGTGCCATTCATGCTAATCTGCAGTTATTTCAAGATGATCCTGTATCCGGTACGGGATTGTCGCTGAAATTAGATGTAATGGGTGTCCTTCCAGTGCTAGTGATTGCGATAGTCCTCTCGATTGTCAGCTATTTCTTACGAGAAGAGCGTTCGCGTTCGTTCGCAACAGCAGAATTTTCCGACTCCGATGAACGTGAGGCACTGATCACCGGTAAAGCAACTCGTGCAGCGTATGTTGCTTTCATGATCAGCCTTCCCGTCCTAATGATTGCCTTTTTGTTCGAGCAACCGTTACTTCAACTGTATCCAGCGTTTCCGTTCTATGCGATTGCTCTTGTCTTATCGATCGGAACACTTACGTACATGTCGGCTTGGATTGTGCACGTCCGGCGTTAAAGTCGCTTGACGAAGAAGTATTGAGATTGTCCAATCGATGGATGATCGGTCAGTCGTCCATACTCTTCATAACCATGCTTGCGGTAAAAGTCTGGTGCTTGAAAATCAAACGTGTCCAAAAGGACTTTCGTACACCTTGCTTCCTTCGCATATCCTTCGATAGCTTGCAGCAGGCGGGTTCCGACACCTGCCTGTCGTGCTGTATCGCTCACCCAAAGGAACTGGACATGAATATGTTGCCAACCGTAAGACGCGGTAATTCCTCCGATGCATTCGCCCTTCTCGTTAGATGCTGTAAAACAAAGTTCTTCCGATTGTTCATATAAGGCTTTAGGAACATGTTGCCGATTGTAGGCAATCAATTGCTCGCGGATGAATGTCCTATCTTCCTTCGTTCCAGTTTGAATTTTCATTTCTTCTCTCCTTAAATTTACAAATGATACCATCCCTGCCATAATGATAGCATATTCCATCTAGAACGGAGGATTACATATGCAGACGATGCACCACTCGTTCGATACACAACGGTACCAGATTCGACCGGCTCGACTCAGTGACGCTGAAGCCCTCGCTGAACTCCGCCAAATACTCGATGCGGAAACGGAATACTTCGACCGAATGCCTGGTGAGGACGTGATGACCGCGACGGATTTCGCAGATCAGTTGCGCGATTCCTCGGTTCCGGATCGTATCCTCGTCGTCGAGCGCGATGGACGACTCATCGCCTACGCCCGATCTCGTGGTTATCATTTAAAACGTTTCGCGCACAAGGCATCATTTGGACTCGGTGTACTTCAATCCGACTGGGGGCAAGGAATCGGTACCCAACTGCTGGAACGAATGATTGCTTGGGCAAAAGCGCAATCCCTGCAAAAAATTCAGCTCGAGGTCGTCGAGACGAACCTCGGCGCCATTCGCCTCTATCAGCGACATGGATTTCAAGAAGAAGGACGACTGCGTCATGACCGGTTACTATCGGACGGTTGCTTTTACGATACGGTTCTGATGGGCTTACAGCTATGAGTCTTTCGTTATCGATTGCGACATATAACATTTGGCATCATCCGCACAAACGACAAGAACGGTTCGAGGCGTTGTGCGCGGAGATCAAGCAACACCAACCGGACATTCTCCTCCTACAAGAAGTCATGTCGACATTTCATCCGGATGAACCATTTATTTCGATCGCCGAGCACCTCGCAGAGGCGACCGGTTATCCGTATATGATGATGGATCCTTATATGGATTCACCGGATGAAGGACTTGCCATCCTGACGAAATTGCCGTTTGAACGAACGGATTCGAGTGCCGCTACGACAGCAAACATCAACCACCACTGTGCGATTCGGATCCCGTTTTCGATTGACGGTATTCGTTTTGCCATGACGAACATTCATTTCAATTGGCGTGCTTCAGACATTAGACTCGATCAACTTCGATTCGTCAACGAATGGATTGCCTCACAGACGGATGATACGACGATCGAGTTCTTAGGCGGCGACTTTAATGATGGTCCAAACTCTGTTTTGCATCAAGCTGCGCTTAAGGAGTGGGTCGATCTTGCTGACAGTTACGCGACGCGAACCGGTCAACTTGCTGCAACGACTTTAAATCCCGTGACAAACCCTTATGCCAAGAAGAATGACGGCGTCACGACACCTTCCCGGTACGATTGGTTACTCTGTCAGCGTTCGCCTCTACCTGTGACCTTACAGCACGTTCAGCTGATCGGCGAACATCGACTGCCGCATCACCTTATACCGAGCGATCATTACGGTGTCCTCGCTCATGTGACGCTACACTAAGACAACAGGTCTACACCCGTTACGGGCGCAGACCTATTGTTTATTTTTTATATTCTTTTTCAGTTCCGTCCGAGAATTCGATTTCAACCTCTAAGCGGGAAGCATCTTGAATCGCAAACACACGCTCAACCTCACTGATGACCTCATTTTCAGATGTATCCGCATCAATCTTTAAGTTCTTGAACTTCGCGTCGAGTTCCGCCATCGCGTCGTCTCCTTGCTTTTGCTCCCCTTTATAGCGATATTCCGCTTCCGTTCCGTCATTATCCCGATCATAGCTGATATCAATGGCATCGTTATTCCCTTCAACGTCCGCTTCAATCGACAGACTGTTGAAGCCATAATCCGTGTCGGCATTTTTCGTTACCGTATCCTTGTCCTGCATCGTGTCGTCGGTCGTGTTCGAATTCGTTGATCCTTCTTCAACCTTGTCCGTCGACGCTTCGTCGTTTCCGCAACCCGCAAGCACTAAACTCATCGCGAACAATGTGGCGACACCGTATCCTGTTAAACGTTGTTTTTTCATTCCATCACATTCCCTTCTGCTGGAATCGGATGTTCATGTAACATCTTCGCAAAATGGTATAGGTTGGCAGCTAAAAACTGTGCGTGTCGCTTCGTAAAGTCGTTGTTCCGTCCTGCTTCGATGTACGATGGTCCTGGTCCCGCTTCACCGACCCAGTAAGCATCGACGTTCGGCGGAATCGTAAAGCCAATGTGCGACAGACCGTACAAGATGGAAGCGGACGCATGTTTAGCTCCATCTTCATTCCCCGTGACGATGACGCCACCGACCTTGTTGTAGTAGATCGCTTGTCCAAGCTCGTTCGTCAAGCCGCTTCCTCCGTATAATCGTTCAATGACTTGCGTCGCAACACTACTTTTTTCCCCCAGCCAGAGCGGTGTTCCGATGACGACGATGTCGGCTCGTTTCACCTTTTCGAAAATCACGGGCCATTCATCCCCGTTGCCTTCGTCTTCCGTGACGCCGAACGCCACTTGGTGATCGACGATGCGGACAATTTCTGAAGTGACGTCCTCCTGTTTCCAATATGCAATCACGTCACGGATCAGCGCCTCCGTATTCGATGGTTCACGTGATGCTTTTAAGGTGCAGTTCAAGAATAAGGCATGCAACATCCGTCCATCCTCCTCTGTCATTTTAGGTAGTATCATTCGTCTTTAATACTTCCCTTCTTCCATCGACGGATAAACTAAAAAACCTTCGCTTCAGCGAAGGCAGATCATTGTAGAAGAATTGAATTGAAAAATCAAGCGTGTAAAGATCACTTCATTACCTAAGGTCATTTCGTCGCTCAAATAACAACGTGTCTCGCCAGACACCATGATGCTGTGCGATGGCACGTCGTCGACCGACTAATTCGAATCCAAGTCGCTCATGCAGCCGTCTGCTTGCGATGTTTTCTGGGAACATGTGTGATTGAAGCGTCCAGATCCCGTTGGCGTCCGCATAGGTGATCAATGCCTCCATTAAGAATCGTCCACCGCCGAGTCCTCGAGCGGAACGCTCTAGATATATACTGATTTCTCGAACGCCACGATAGACATGACGTTCAGAAATACGTCCCAGTTTAGCCCAGCCAATCACTTTTCCACCTTGCGCTAGAACGAATCGTTCAGATTGCGTCAGCGTTCTCCACCACTCTTGCTCATGAATCATCGTCTCGAACGTCGCGTTCCCTTCTTCTACTCCTTGACGATAGATGGCTAACACAGTGCTACGATCTTTCTCTTCCATCGAACGAACAAGCATCCAATTTCCCCCCTTTCCTTATTTACAATTGAATATGAGAAAATCATATATTGATTATTTGCAATTTGCAAGTTTGTATCGTATAACTGATTCATAAGCAAAATAGAGAAGGGAGAGCTATACATGAATGAAACGCGTGAATTATTTCAAACGTTCACTCGGCGCTTCGGATTATTGAATAAGAATTGTTGTGCCGTCCTAGATGAAGAGATATCTCTCGTTCAAAGTCATCTGCTGTATCAGGTTGCCAAACATCCTGACTCCGCAATGCAAGAAATTGCGGACCAACTCGCTCTTGATATCACTACGTTCAGCAGACAAGTACAAACATTGATTAAGCGGGACCTACTCGTAAAGCGTCCCGCGATCAACGATCGGCGAATTCACCTACTTCGCCTGTCCGAGAAAGGATTACGTGTTGCTCAAGCCATTGACGAAGAGATGAACACGTATCTTGATTCGATCTTCTCATCAATGACTTCCTTCGAAAAAGCACATGTCCTCCAGGCAATCGACTTGCTAAACACGAAGATGGGCGAGAGTGACGTCTGCTGTAAACCATGTCTCTAATACTTGCATTTTACAAATAAAAGGAGGTTTTATTCATGTCATACGGTTCTTCCCACCCCATCGTCATCATCGGTGCCGGTCCGATCGGTCTTGCGGCTGCAGCTCAACTTGTAGTGGAAGGTCAATCGTTTTTACTATTTGAGAAAGGTCCTTCGATTGCCCACCATATCAAACAATGGGAACACGTTCGGATGTTTTCGACGTGGCAATACAATATTAGTGACGCAGCACGTCACTTGCTCGAGCTGACGGACTGGATTGCACCAGCAAACGATACTGTGCCGACCGGAACTGAATTGATCAAACAATACCTTGCCCCACTTGCTGCATTACCGGAAATTGCTCCCTCTCTATATTTCCAACATGAGATTCTCTCGATCTCACGGGCAGGTCTAGACAAGATGACGAATGCCTCACGTGATGTAACACCGTTCGAATTAGTCATAGACACGCCGAACGGACGTAAACATATTCTCGCTCGCGCGGTCATCGATGCGTCTGGCGTCCTCGGGCGACCAAATCCTGCAATCAGTTCTGGTCATCGAGTCGAAATCGAGCAGAACTTACCTGTCCGGTATTCGATCGTAGATGCGAAACGTGATACTGTTGTTTTCGCGAATCAATCCGTCGCTGTCATCGGTAGCGGGCACTCTGCTTTGAACTCGCTCCTTGAACTCGTTTCTATTAAAGCGCACCACCCTGAAACGGAGATTCATTGGATCCTTCGCAAATCGGACCCGGTTCAAGCCTACGGCGGAGAAGAAAAGGATGCACTGGAAGGTCGCGGAGCACTCGGTTCGCGTCTCCGTCAGCTCGTTGAACGAGATCAGATTAGGGTTCACTCCAGCTTCAAGACCCAATCCATTGAATCGAAAGGAAAGTCGTTTGACATCACTGCTCAAGATGGTCGGTCCCTTCATCAGATCGATCAGCTGATCGTCAATGCAGGAAGTCGACCCGACTTTTCGTTCCTCGAGGAAGTACGGCTTGATATCGACCCTGTCACCGAGAGTAGTCGAATACTTGCTCCTCTGATTGATCCGAACCTTCATAGCTGCGGAACTGTCCGTCCACATGGAGAAGCGGAGTTACGTCATCCAGATCTTGGACTTTATTTGGTCGGTGCAAAAAGTTACGGTCGTGCTCCGACCTTCCTGCTTGCGACCGGTTATGAACAAGTTCGATCAATCGTTGCTTTTCTTGTCGGAGACGAGGCACGTGCGAAGCAGGTCAAGTTATCATTACCAGAGACGGGTGTGTGCAACGTTTCCCTGCCACAATCATCGACTTCCTGTTGTTCTTAACAATATACATCGGACCAGTCTTAGACAGGTCCGATTTTTTCTGCCAACTCAATGATCACGCCTTCTGGTCCTCTTACGTAACATAGGCGATATTCATTTTCGTAATTCGCGACGTCGCCAATCGACTGATATCCATTGTCCGCTAAACGTTCGACGAGCGCGGCGAGTGCCGTTACTTCAAAACAGAGATGACGCAATCCACCTGCGTGGACGGATTGGATCACGGAAGCCGTGTCACGCGGGTGTTTAAATCGAACGAGTTCAAGCCAGATTGCTTCACCTGGTAATCCGAGTGCAACACACTCCGTCTCCGCTCCCTCTAAATTTAATAAACGATCGAGTAACTCTCCTTTCATCTCCCATCGTCCGCGTACTTCGAGGCCACAAAGCGAAAAAAAGTGAATCGCTTCTTCTAGGTTCACGACGTTCAGACTGATATGATCCATTCGTTTACTCGGCATCCGTCACTCCTCCTCAAGTGTGTCGAAATGTTGTCAAACCGTTGATAGACCGCACATCAAGAGCGTTTCGACGTGGTGTCTGAAGTTTGTATCGTCAGTAAAATAAAAGTATGAAAGGTCGTGTCCACTTACGAAAAGGAGTCGAAACAACATGGAAGACGTCAACCTTCTCGTTCTTGCGACCCAGTACATGTTCTGGGTCGGATTCGTCGGAATGGCCGCCGGTACGCTCTATTTTCTCGTCGAACGAAATTCCCTCGCCCCGGAATACCGCTCGACCGCAACAGTCGCTGCTCTCGTCACGTTCGTCGCTGCGATTCATTACTATTTCATGAAGCAAGCTGTCGGGGAATCAGGTTTGTTGTCGGAGATTGATGGCTTTCCGACTGAAATCCGCTACATCGATTGGCTTGTGACGACGCCTCTCTTGCTGATTAAGTTTCCGCTGTTACTCGGTTTAAAGGGGGGGAAAGGGCGTTCCCTTCTGACGAAACTCGTTATCGCCGACATCATCATGATCATCGGTGGGTATATCGGCGAGTCGTCGATCAATCTAGCGGGTGGCTTCACACAACTCGGTCTTTGGGCATACGTCGTTGGTTGTGTCGCATGGTTTTATATCATTTATCTGCTGTTCACGAACGTCACGAAAGCCGCTGAAGATAAGCCTGCACCGATTCGTAAAGCCTTGCTGCAGATGCGCTTGTTCATCTTGATTGGATGGGCGATCTATCCGGTCGGTTACGCGGTCACCTTGTTTGCACCCGGTATCGAGGTGCAACTCGTCCGCGAATTGATCTATAACTTCGCTGACTTGATCAACAAGGTCGGATTCGGTCTGATTGCCTTCTTTGCCGTCAAAACGATGTCTGCTACGAAAAATTTAAAATCGACTTAATCAAAAGACCGGATGTTTTGAGCATCCGGTCTTTATTTGAATTCATGCTGTAAATCCTGTGGAAATCCTCCGTTTTTAAAGATAAAACTTGACAGCCTAATCCTTTTCCCATCCATATCTAGAAAATAAGTTACGTTAGGTTCATTTGCAAATTCGACTTCGATTGAAGCCGGATTCGCCGAAGACTCATACGAAAATTTTTGTTTTTGTAGTGTATACTTCATCAGGGAATTGACGTGCTAGTTCCATCTTAAGCAATTTCTCATTCTCAGCAATCTGTTGATTGACGAGCGTCGGTCGGATGTACCAAAAGGAACTGCACCCGATCGCCACCAAACCAAGTAAAATCAAGCCATAGCGCTTCCACCGTTTCGGAAGACAAATCACACCACATCCCAGTACGAGTAATAGAAAAGCAATCGTCATCCCTTCGATTATGAAATTCGGTACCATCTTATCCACTCCTTTCGTTCTATCCTCGACTAGAAAACCGTGGTATGATCAATTCCTATGACAAAAAATAGGAGGTCTATGATGCGAAAAATCATCCTGATCGGTTCCGGTGGATCCGGTAAATCGACGCTTGCTCGTGCGATGGGCAAAAAACTCGGTTATCCCGTCGATCATCTCGACACCTTATTATGGCGTCCGAACTGGGAGGCGGTTTCGCGTGAGGAGCAACGCCAGATTCAACACATGCTCACGTCGCGCGACACGTGGATCATCGACGGCAACTACGGTGGAACGCTTGATTTACGAATCAAAGCCGCAGATACGATCATCTTCCTTGATCTACCGCGGACGATCTGTCTGTACCGAGCACTGAAACGGACGTGGCGCTACCGCAAGACCGGTCGACCGGATATGGCAGCAGACTGTCCGGAGAAACTATCGTTTGATTTTTTGAAATGGATTTGGCGGTTCCCGATCGATAAACGACCGAGTATCCTCTCAACGCTTAAAGCGACGTCCAATAAACAAATCATTCATTTGACGTCCCGTCGTGCTGTCAAACAGTTTCTTCAATCTTTACCTGAGGCGTGATAACGTCCGTTCGTAACCGACCGTACATCCGTGCATCATGCGACCTTTCGCCTTGATAGAGATAGCCGCGTAAGACGCCTTCAAACGTAAATCCGAGTTTTTCGAGTAAGCGATAGGATGCTTCGTTCTCAAGAAATGTCACCGCACCTAACCGATGAAGCGCCAATTCTTTGAACGAAAACCGGATGACTTCTTGAACAGCTTCCGATACATAGCCTCGTCGCCAAAAATCTGGATGTAATTCGAATCCAAGTTCGGCTTTTTTCGCATATGGACTCCAGTTATTGAGTCCGACCGTTCCAATGAACCGCCCTGTCGAACGGTCGATCATGCCCCATCGGATTCCCCGTTTCATAGAAAACGTTTGATCAAATGAATGGATGATCTGACTTGCTTCCTCAAGAGACGTGAGCGGATCAATGCCATAATATTGAGTCACGCGTGAATCAGATAAGATCGTATAGAAATCATTGACGTGACTTTCCGTAACGCGAATCAAATCCAGCCTATTTGTCGATAACGATTGAAAGTTCATATGTATGCCTCCTAAAATATAGTATTCAGATACATACGACGCGTCTCCATGAATCACCTTCTTTTCCCATTTATCCCTACATAAAAACGACCTCGATCATGTCTCCATCGAGGTCGTTTTTAATCTTATACGGTAAATCGTCCGGTAACGTGTTTCAAATCATCCGCCATCGTTGCGAGTGATTGGGACGCGGATGCAATCTCTTCCATCGACGCCATCTGTTCCTCGGTTGAAGCGGAGATGTTTTGCGTTCCGGCAGCAGTTCCTTCCGTCACTGCTTGAATCGTCCGCATGACAGATGCGATCTGTTCACTCGCCGCCGCCATTTCCTGAACGGCACCGGATACCTCCTCGACGTGCCCTGTCACGTCGGTGATGGCTGTCTCAATTTCTGAGAATGAGGCACCTGCCCGATCGACGACAGCGATTCCACTCGTCATCTCGGTTGAGACTTTTTCCATCGAGACAACCGATGCTTCCGTCTCTTGTTGGATGACACGAATCAACGACTCGATCTGTTTTGCCGAGACTGCCGACTGCTCAGCGAGCGTTTTGACTTCCGCTGCGACAACGGCGAATCCGCGTCCTTGTTCACCGGCGCGCGCTGCTTCGATTGCTGCGTTTAACGCGAGTAAGTTCGTCTGCGCCGCGACACCTTTGATCGAATCCGTAATTTGTCCGATTTCCTGCGATCGGTTACCGAGACCATCGATGACGTGGCTGAGACGCGAGACGTCTTCCTGAATCCGTCCCATCTGTGTCCCGAGTGTTCCGACGACCTGACCACCGAGCGAAACTTTTTCCATCGCCTCTGCCGTGCGTTCCGTCATCTGCTGCGCATTGCCAGCGACGTAACGGACCGACGTCGTTAACTCTTCGATCGTCCGTGAAGCATCGGACACTTGGTGCAGCTGCTGACTCGCACCACTTGCCATCTCTTCCATCGTCACAGCGACCATCTCGGTTGCTTTCGTCGTCGACTCTGCGTTGACGCTGAGTTCATCTGAAGCAACAGCGACACGCTCTGCTGTTCCCGTCAATTCTAAAACGACTTGTTGTTGTGACGCGATCATCTCATTAAAGGACGTCGTCAATTGACCGAGTTCGTCTTTAGAATCATAATCGCCACGAACCGTCAAATCACCGTTACCCGATTGGTCCATCCAGCCTTGTAATCGACGAATCGGACGGGTAATCAGACGCGTGATGTATAAAGCAAGTCCCACGAATAGGACGACACCTAACAAGATAATCCCGAGCATTAAGTAAAAGGCGGTCTGTTTTTCTGACTGATTTTGAGCGTTCAGATCCTTCGCCTGTCTCGTCATCGAAGCCATCAACGACTTCGCTGAACTGGCAACATTGTCCCGGACTTGCTCCAAACTATCCGAGTAGGCTTTATAAGCCTCTTCGTTCTCATTTCGCGTCGCGGCATCTTGGACGAGGCTCATCCCGTTATCATAGGCTAGGACGTTATCCTTTAAGTCTTCTAATTGTTTTTTTGACTGTGCGGTAAATCGTCCTGTATCTTCTACCTTATTGAGCGATGAACGGATTTGCGCTTGTCGCGTATCGATATCCGCCTGCAGTTCACCGATTCGAGTCTCGTCCTTCGTCAAAATCATCTCGACTAAAAAGGAATCGAGTGCCCGTGTATCGATTCGGATCTGTGCCACCTCTTGAATTGGTATCAGATTTTCTTGATACATCGTGCGTGAAGCATTCGACATCTGATTCAAGAAATAGAGTCCTGCTCCTGCGATTAAGAGCATTGAGATGATTGCTGTCGCAATCAATACTTGAATCTTCCGTCTGACTGACATGTGTTTCATTCCATCCCCTCCCGTTTTTTTATCGGTTCAGGATTAAAATAGTTGATTGATTTTTCAATATTCCTATATTTTGATGTGCTCAAGCAAAGCCCTGCCGTACGACTTTCTCTCTCGTGTTCGATATAATCAGCATACAGCAGGTGAAGAAAGGATGGATTCCATGCAACGTGTAGCCAATGAGATCACACAATTCCGCGGCAGTCATTATGAGTTCGGTCGCGAACAAGGGCGTTACGTCAAACGAAACCAGTTGCTCCATAACCGGGAGGACAACTGGAAGATCCGTGTTCCGCGCTTTCAAGTCGATCCGGTCGAGACGAAGGAGATGTTTCTCCGGTACGCCCCGCATATTTGGGACGAGTTACTTGGACTCCAGGACGAACTTGAACTGTCGCTTCCGGATACGTTACTCCATTTCGGGCATTACCGGGTCGAAGGACCGAAAAGTGGTTGTTCGATCATGACCGGTGATAATTTCCTCGTCCGTAACTATGATTACCATCCGATGACATATGATGGTCGATTTTCCGTCTTTCAACCGAATGATGGTGGCTCAGCAATCATCGGTCCCGCATCGCGGGTGACCGGTCGGATGGACGGGATGAATGAACATGGGCTTGCAATGGGCTATAACTTTATCAACCGTCGCCGTCCGGGCGATGGGTTCGTCAGTTTCATGATCGGGCGGATCATCCTCGAGATGTGCACGTCGGTCGACGACGCGATTTCACTCGTCAAGGAAATTCCGCATCGCGGATCGTTCACGTACGTCGTCCACGATAAATCGGCGCGTTCGTTCGTCATCGAGGCGACGGCACGCGACGTCCAAGTGCGGGAATCGAACATGTGCACCAATCACTTCGATTTGCTGCAACACGAAAACCGCTATCATCTGGATGACTCGAAACGTCGGATGATGGAGTTGAAGACCCATCAACACATGATTCAAGATGCGGAGTCCGCTTTCCGACTACTCAACGATACCGATAAAGGCGTCTTCGCTGATTTATATGCCCAGTGGGCGGGAACGATTCATACGTCTGCCTACTTTCCGGAAGAGTTGAAGGTCTGGTTTGCGCTCGGTGGTGATCAGGAACCGGTCACATTCGACTTTGCCGACTGGCTCGCTGGCAATGACTTCACAGCAAGCGAGATCACAGGTGAACTGGAGACGAACATTCAGTTCGCGAATACATTACAGACGTGGCGTTAAACGAAAAAGCTTCCTCCTGCTTGCGCAAGAGGAAGCTTTTTAATGGCTGACATCGAGACGTTTCGACATATGATAATCCGTCTTCTCGTACCCAAGCGAGTCATACACATGAATCGCCCGTTCGTTATGCGCGAAGACATGTAAGGAGATTTTCTTGACGTTCATCCGTTTTAATATCACTTCTAGTGATCGGAGCGCTTTCTTGCCGTAGCCTTGGTTCTGCTTGTCGGACGTAATCTTGACGTCGAAGATGAAGGCGGAACGTCCGCGTGATTCTTCCGTCACATGGACCCAAACCATCCCGATGTCGCTATCTGTCTCATCACGAAACGTAAACAAATAATGATCCTTCGTTTTCAGACCTTCTGGCAACAGCGCCGCGAACTCTTCAGTCGCCTTCTCAAGCGACTCGTTCTCTGACCACGTACCAGCGCGACACTTATCTGCCGCATATTCCTCGATTGCTACCGGTAGATACGACTCATAGGTCGCTTGATTCATTGGCTCGATGCGCATGCTGCCACCTCCTGCGTTTTCGTCCAGTCCCGTCGTAACATCGCATAGACCTGGATGTCGTGATACGTCCCGTATAATTTCTCAGCGTCCCGTAAGACGCCTTCTTCCGTGAAGCCGAGTCGTTCCGGGATTCGTCTGCTCCGGACGTTTCCAGTCGCACACTCAATGACGACACGGTTTAAGCCGAGTGTCTCGAAACAATAGTTCGTGACGAACCGGACGACGTCCGTCATGACACCTTTTCGTAGGCCCTTTTCTCCTAGATAATAGCCGATCGACGTTTGCCCGAGATGCCGATTAATTTCATGTAAACTGATCGTTCCAATGAGCTCGTCCTCAAGATAGATGCCGCATGTAAAGCCGTTACCATCGGCGAACTGTTGCAGCCATGCTGGAATGACGCTCTCCTGATATGTACTTGCCTCTGTTGCACCATCGACCCAACCGAGCCATTCGCGGAGATGGGGGCGATTGGCATCGACGAGGGCGAACAATCCTTCCGCATGGTGCCGTTCGATCAATTGAAGCGATACGTGATCGGATACTTGTAATCTGAACATGACCTCTCCCCTTTCTAGTACCTGTTGTTTGACATCACGTCGTCGTTTCCCTGCTTGACGTCACGTTCCATTCCATTCGTCTCGAGCGGACAGCCATTCCGAGTGCCTCGTAAAAGGCGATCGCTTCCTGATTGGCGTCATCGACGCCGAGTTCGATTTTGTCACAGCCGATCGTTTCCGCGTGCGCGTAAGCGGCTTGCATCAATCGTCTCCCGACGCCTTGTTTTTGATGCGTATCCGCAACGACGAGACTGATGACGCGTAAGTAATGCTTATCGAAGACGAAGCCGCTTCCTTCGACGATGTCTTCCTTTAGGACGATCACACCGGCAAGCCCATCTTGTTCCGCAACGAGTAATGCATAATCCGGATTCTCGAGTTGCGACAGAAATAAGTCTTCCGAAACCGGCATCTCGTGCGGACGGTAATGATCAGGTCGTATGGCGACGTGTTGATCGTGGATTTGCTGGAACAATGGAATCAATGCCTGAAAATCGTCAGGTCGAGCAGTGCGGATATTCATCAGTAGTTCGCTCCCTTTCCGTTTTGTAGTATATTAACATATTATTCCAAAGTGTAGAGATACTTTTTTATACAAAAAGGCACTCCGTTACCGGAATGCCGTCTCTCACTTAAATTGCTTTTGTAAAGTCTCGCGCTGTCTCCGTTAACGTCGATGCCGCACTCTGAACGTCATGGAAGCGATCGACCGTTTCTGCGACGACCGTGACGCTTGCTTGTGCATCCGACGTTGCTTGCGTCATCGCACGGGCAATCCGCTGCAGTTCATCATTCATTCGCTGCGTCGTCTGTCGGACGTCGACGACGGCTTGTTCGACGAGCTTTGAGAGATTTCGGACTTCAGTCGCGACGACATTGAATCCTTTGCCGTGTTCTCCGGCTCGCGCTGCCTCGATCGATGCATTGAGTGACAAGAGATTCGTCTGTGACGCAATTGTTTTGATCGTCTCCGTCACTTGAGCGATGTCCTGCGCCTGGCGTTGCAGCCGTTCAATCGTCTGATGGTTATCACGAGTCGTCTCGGCCATCTGTTCGATCGTTCGCCGTAACGCTTCGCTTTCCTGCTCGCCATGCGTCGACCGAGTATTCAAATCACTAGCAATCGTGTCAAACGAAGTCGCGAACTTTTGAATCGTCTGCTGACGATCAGTAATATCGGAAGCAATCTTCAAGACACCGGTCACTTCCGTTCCATCGTAAATCGGCATATAGGTTGCTTCTAGCCAAATCGATTGACCATGCGCATCGATGCGTTCAATTTTATCTGCCGTACTGAAGCCACTAAACAGCTTCTGCCAAAATGCTTGGTAACTGTCACTCATTGCAAACTCCGTCGTGCAGAAGAGGTGATGTTGCATCCCGATCATCTCTTCTCGTTTATATTTCATCGTCTTTGCGAATAAACCATTGACGTCGACGACACGACGTTGCCGGTCGAATCGAATCATTGCGACATTATCTTGCAGGGAGGCTAAAATATCTTGGGATCCTAGGTTGGTTGAAAGTTGGGTGGTCATGATTACAAACTCCTCTCGTCATCTACCTCCCGTTGCAGGCTATCCAAGATATTACAAATCGGAATAGTATGAATTAAAGATATATGACTAAAATTTTTTTATCTTCTTTACATATAGCCAGACAGCGATGGAATGAAACGTGATTTTTCTAAATATTCATATCCTACACCTCTTTTTTAAACTTGTCTTTTGTTCCCAACCTGATATACTCAAATCAAAACTTATTAAACTTTTTTAATAAGTAAACTAGTTTGGAGGTCTTTGTTTGACTGAACTCATTTCACGTACACGTCACGCTTTTTTAGTTGACCATCTCGATACGATCCCTGCGATTCGTCACGTTTTGGATGTCAGTTTTCCGACTGCGAGCAAACAGATCGATCAGATGATCGCTGCACAGGAAATTGAAGAGACACCACTTGAATTGGTTCGCGGAGGGCGTCCGGCAAAACGGTATCGCTATCGCGCGGATCACTTCCACGGACTCGCTCTTTATCTCGAACGCACGTATCTGCAGTATCGCATCCACGACGTCGGTGGTCATCTGATCGCAACGGATCGCCTGAACTTCGATTCGACGGATCATGGATCTCATTTATTGAAAACGCTATCAACATTACTCGACGATCATCCAGATGTTCAAACGCTTGCGATTGGTGTTGCCGGTGCCGTTGATACCACCGGCACGATCCTGTTCGCCCCGGATTATCCGACGCTAGACGGTCGCCCCTTGCAACAAGAACTGACGGAACGGTTCGGGCGACCCGTCGTCATCGAAAATGATATGAACGCTGCGGTTCGTGCCCAAGCTTCTGATAACGAGACGACTGTCTATGTGTATCTCGGAACGAACGGACCGGGAGCCGGCGTCGCCGTTTCCGGTCATGTCATCCGCGGAGCGCATCACTTCGCTGGAGAGATCTCGTTCATCCCGTTTGACGACAAGCGAAATGTCGGACAAGTCCTCGCGACGACTACACCACACTCTGACGACTGGTATGAAGCGTTAAGTCGGATCATCCTCTCGTTTAGCGTCACCTTGAATCCGGATGCCATCTTATTTACGTCGTCCGATGTCTCGGATGACGGATTAGCTCGGCTGACGGAACGATGCGCCAAGCGCTTTCCGCTCGACAAATTACCTCAGTTGCGGCAAGGCGACTGGGAAACCGATTATTTAGATGGTTTGATGCAACTGAGCATCCAGTCATTCATTGAACAAATTCCGTTAGGAGGTCTAGCCCGATGACCCGTCTACTATTACCTTTGATTTATCTCGCTTTTATCAGTCTCGGTCTGCCGGATGCGTTACTCGGTACGGCGTGGCCCGTGATGCGGCTCGATCTCGACGCACCGCTCGACATGGCAGGTTGGCTCTTCATGACGATTGCTGCCGGAACGATCGTCTCGAGTCTGTTTAGCGGTCGTCTGATCGAACGTTATTCAACGGGTCCGATCACGGCAGCTTCTGCCGGTTTGACGGCACTGGCATTGATTGGTTTTTACGTTGCTCCGTCCTTGATTTGGCTCTTCGTCCTTGCGATCCCGCTTGGACTGGGTGCTGGAGTCGTCGACGCGGCGTTGAATCATTTTGTTGCCACCCATTATCAAGCGCATCATATGAACTGGCTCCATTGCTTCTGGGGCATTGGTGCGACAGCTGGTCCACTCATCATGGCTGGCGTATTGCTCGATTCCGGTTGGCGTGTTGGTTACCTCGTCGTCGGCGTATTGCAACTCGTTTTGATGATCATCTTGATCGTCAGCTTACCACTCTGGAAGCGGGCTCCGAAACAGGTGTCCGAACAGGTTCAGACCGTGAATACGTCTTCTGGAAAACCACGTGGATTGATTGCCGCTCTCGCAGCGTTTTGCTTATATTGCGGCGTCGAGGCCGTCGTCGGGCTGTGGGGCAGTAGTTATCTTGTCCAAGTCCGGTCCTTTTCCGTAACATCAGCAGCGACGTGGATTTCCGTCTACTACGGAAGTATCACCGTGGGTCGATTCATCAGTGGTTTTCTGTCGCTGCGCTGGTCGAATCGTCGTTTGATTCGTGTCGGTCAATGGACGGCATTCGTCGGAGCCGCCTGTTTCATCCTCGCACCCGCTGCCTGGATGCCGCTTGGTTTCGTACTTGTCGGGCTTGGTCTCGCACCGATTTATCCGGCAATGCTCCATGAGACGCCGGTTCGCTTCGGAGAAGCTGCGGCGCAACGGCTGATGGGGGTACAAATGGCATTCGCCTATACCGGTAGTACCTTCATGCCGCCATTGTTCGGATGGCTGGCGACGTCCTATTCCTTATCGTTGTTCCATTGGTTTACGATCAGTCTCATCTTCTTGATGCTGGTCGCTACGGAAGGGTTGAACCGGATGTTGTTCAGACAGCGATTGGCAAAAGCGTCTTGAAAAAAGGAGGAATGGAGATGAAGATTGAACATATCGCCCTCTGGGTGGCAGACCTTGACGGGATGCGTCAATTCTACGAAACACACTTTGATGCAACGGCAGGCGAGCGGTATCATAATCCGGCGAAAGGGTTCATGTCGTATTTCCTGACGTTCTCGAGTGGTGCGCGTCTTGAGTTGATGCAACGGACGGATATCACGGAACGGACGATGAATGCGCTCGGGTATGCCCACTTCGCCTTTTCGCTCGGCAGCAAACAAGCGGTCGACGACTGGACGGCTCGGTTACAGAACGCAGGTGTACAACATCTTGACGGTCCCCGGACGACGGGTGACGGGTATTACGAAAGTACGGTCGCAGACCCGGAAGGTAATGTGATCGAGTTGACAATCTAAGGATGAAACGAAACAATCCCTCATTCTGATTAGAGTGAGGGATTGTTTGTTGCTCGATGAATGCTCAATGGTTTCCTGCTTGTTGGTATGTTTCGTGACGAGTTGATTTCCGACGATCGATCAATCGTTCAAATACGAAAAGAGACCCTACTGGATAGAACAATAAGAAGACAACTTTCAATAGAATCTCCGTATCCATCCACGCTGAAAATGGTGGCAAAATGCCAAATAGAAGAAGAATTATTAACGACAGAACTCCTCCTAACAGCAGGTGCAGGACAATCGACCATCTACGCTTATGCTTTTGCTGACTCACGATATATTCAATCCCTAATGATAACGGTGTCCCGATCCCTAAAAAAATCAAACTCGTATAAAAGACCGTTACGACATAAACCTCGATCAGAACGAAGATCGTCATGAACAGATTTTCTTCAACACTCCCGAGGTTCACTGGATTCATCAATAAATAGATGAATCCAAAATGAAGACTCATCAACAGAATTGCCTTCATTTTTTGCAATACTTGCTTTTTCATAGATGCCTACCCCTTTCGAAAATAGTAAAAGACAGTAAAAGCCTCTATGAACTGAGGTTCCTACTGTCTTTATCCTTCGATTCACCTATCTTAACATAACGTATAGTTTTGTAAAACATTGACACCACTGCAATTAACAAATCATGTAATGCATCAGTTGATTTGAAATTAAGGATTATTTCGTTAAACCTTTGCATGATAAGAATGTAATGCGTCCTATATTCAAGCATCTATTGAAAACTCTTTATATCCCAATATTTGTAATGATATGATTAATTCAAGCCAAATTATGGCTATATATTCTGCTTATTAAAGGAGACTCGTGTATGCGAAAGCACCTAGGATGGATCTCAATCGGTATTGTGGTTTTCACTTTCCTCACTGTTAAGCTCTTACCGTTCAATGGTTTTTGGGGTACGAACTATATGTTAGCTGGACTATTGCTTGCGCTAGTGTGCGCCATCATAAGTCTAAGAAATACGGGGAAAATCATTGCGTTAACATTACTCACTTCTCTATTGGTGCTTTTTATTTTTTCAGTGATCGGCTTCTTGGCACTAGCTTAAGTATTTCTAGAAGCGATTACATTCGATTAGCTGATATCATTACGATATTTCTTCTTGAACACGTCATACGTTGCTGAATCACCGAACAGTAGGAAACAACCGCGATCATCATAGATATTCATGACGATTTTTCGATCTACGTTCACGAAAAAGACTTCCGGATAGTATGTATATGTTTGACGAAATCTTGGTTGCAGCGGTGGGAAATCCTGATGGCAAATCGCTTTGATTAAACGCTTGTAATCTAATGCGTTTTTGTTCGGTAATAACACGGCATATTCGATCACTTGCTCTTCCTCATCCATCACTTTCTCTACAAACTTTATGTTGTATTGATCTTCTCTTCTTTTTAAGTGACGGAATACTTTCGTCGCTGACTGTTGATACTTACCGCGCTCACTTCTCACATGCACAATTAAATAAAGGGACTCCTCTTCTCGGAATACATCTTCAAACAGTTCGTTTGATTTTTTGTATACCTGTTTGAAGTATTCTTCATTGATTTCATCTAAATTATCCTTTAGCTGATAAAGATCCTTCACTAAATCTACGTGGAATACTAAATCCTTCTTGACAAAGGAACGATCAAATAAGTTCACCTTCCCAAAATGTTGTTGCAAGTATTGTTCTAAGTTCATTTTAAAACTCCTTTATTCTGATGAGGACAGATGTATTGTTTTAAATAACTGTTGCAGGACGGATCGATATAACAATTGTAGAAAGGAGGATGAAAAGATGATCATTGATACATTATCGAATCATCCTGAACAATTAGAAGTAGTTGCCACAATGATTCATACCGAATTCGTTCAAAAGAAAAAAGGAACGACACCCTATGAACAAATAAAAGCCTTTTTGGACAAAAAATCAGATGAGTCGTATCCTGTGACGTTGATTGCCTTAGATGATGTCACGTGTATCGGAACCGTCTCTCTCTTTGAAAATGACTTGAAGGAACGACCAGCCTATACGCCTTGGCTCGCTTCTTTATTCGTTGAAAAAGTCTATCGGAATCAAGGGATCGCGCAGCAACTGATCAATCAATTAATCGTTTACGCCAAATCACGACAGATCACAACAATCTATTTAAAAACAGAAAACGCTTCAGCATATTATAAAAAATTAGGATGGACTTTAGTTGAGGCGATTGAGACGACGAATTCACCCATGTATATTTTCGCTTATAATATTGATGACGCTTCATTCGTTCTAGTGAGCGACAACAGCAACTATTAAAGCTTTACTCTTATGAGATAACAGAAAGGACGTTTTTATGAATCTCGAAATTAAAAGCTATCTTGAAATTCCGCCTGAAAAAGAAGAGCATGATGTGAATCACACTTATCCAGGATTCGTAGAGATGACCCATACGATCGACAACGATATCTTTAACTATGCTTTTGGTCGAGCTGGCGGCTATCCTGCTGGAAAAGTCGTCTTTTGTATAGAGGGAATGCCTCTCCCTTTTAACGCACACGTGAGCGAGCTATTCCAATTTTGGCATGCGTTAATAAAAAGTGTGACCACGAATGATTTGCATGACATCGAAAAGTTCGATTGGTCACTTCCATATGAAAACGAAGAAATTTCTAACCAGTTCATGATTCGATTTTTCTATCGAAAAAAACAAGTAGAATTTCATTATCAAAATCAACTCTTGGCTACTTTTTCACTAGAGACCTATAAAAAAGCAGTCCTGCATGGGTTTTTAGATTTCATGTGGCATACGAATCTGGAGTTTGAGACGATCGTGTATGATTCGCTTGGTGAGGAGATTAATTACGGAGCGATGCGAGAAGATACAGGAGACGATTTATACACATGTCGCTACATCTTCTTACAATTCATGAGAGAACTTTATCGTCAAAAAAATGATATACAGACGTTGATTGACTTCGATTTTAAGATTAGTCGCCCTTTCTCTAAATTAAATTATGATTTAAACGACTAAGGACATACTGACTTAGACGAATTTACAGTCCTTTTTTAAATCGATTCTTCGTATTCGTATAGACGCCTGCAAAAATTATAAAAAACACGAGTAGAACGAAGCCTACTACGAATAAAAACGAATATCCAGATATCTCACTGAATGCGATCAATAATAGGCTAAAGCTAATCCCATACATGATCTTTCCCATGAATTTACACAGGGCGACTTCGTCATATGTTTCCTTTTTACTCTCTGACATCGTATTATATCCTGCAAGCAATGAGGCACCCTTTCCTCTTGATAAAACGATCGCAAACACTAGCATGGGGATTAAAATCACGACATACACGATGGAATCGTTCAAGGTCGTTGCTCCTTTCTCCTGTTTTAATAGATATCATGTTATTTATCCATTTACGTTCTATAAGCAGTCTGCGTTTCATAAAATATCATAAGTACACTACCACAGTAATATGTTGATTTAGTAAATGACCGAAAGAACAATCGTATGTTGAAACTCTTAATCGTACCCATTATCTGTATCCCTTTATTGATTCTATCTGCGTGTAAGGAATAACACTCAAGTGATCAAGTAAGAGCAAAGACCGCAGTGATCAACCAAGATAGTGAGCTGAACATCGTTCTACTATATGATTCCTACCAAAAATACTTTAGCGCTAGAGAGCGATTGCTTTTGAGTCAGAACCGCATGTAAAGCTTTCATCCTTAGTTCTTCTGGTTAGCGTGTCCACTTTGTTCGATTATCAAATGTAGAGAATACTCCCATGCGATATTTTGTCCTTCAACTATTCAAGGGCGTGACTGAAAACTCGAAGAGCGAGGCGATTGACTTAATTCCATCCTCACCCATCGTGACGAAAATGATGTATTGTTTTTGACCTATCAAAATCTAGATGTAGCTATAGTAAAAGCTTCCTAAAAAAGTAGACAGTTGAAATATCAAAGCTGTCTACTTTTTTAGGAAGCTTACCATTCTTATTTCATCAAGACCATTTTTCTTCAGCATCCATCCAACAATTGTTTTTTAAATCAAGAGAATCATCACTATCGTGTATCGTAAAGTACGATGGAAGATTTAGTGACGCTCCACCAGCTTTTTCCCAGCACAATCTGAACCATTGTGCAAAAACGCTTTGTTCTTGTGGAATTAACTTTTCTTCATTTTGCTCATGAAACTCAAAAAAAACCTCGAGTTGACTGTCGTTCATTTGATGATATTCGACTTCTTGTAATACATCTTCGCTCCCAGCAAAAACAGTTGAATCGTTTCCTTCGTTAAATACTTCATTTGCTTCTTTATCCATTGAGAACATGATGACCGAAAGTTCGAATCTAGTCGGTTCAATGAATGCTGTGAAGTCCAGTACTTCGATGTCCTTAGAGAACGGATAAGAAAAGATTTTCTGGAGTTGGTCCTCCACTAAACCTGACTGCTTTTCAAGATGGATCTTAATTGAATCAATATAGTTTTCGACTGTAAACATGATAAGTACCTCCAAGCATGAATCTATCAATTTATGTTATTAATTCGTCAGCCTTGCTTCATGTTTTCATCGTGTTTCTCTTGAAGTCGTCTCTCTAGAACTAATACGTATATTACAGCAAACAATACTCCAATTATTCCCGGCAAAACAGCAACGATGGGATCCTTCAAATATGCGAATGGAATTACATACGTAAACAACATCTTGATTCCATATGAAACCAACACGGACGTCAGTAAAACTAAAGTTATAGTCCGCTTTTCGATATTCCCAAAAAATTGATGTCTTTGTTTCTCTACTTTATGTATACCGAGCCAAGATAACATCTTCAAATCTCCTTTATTCATAGCTAATAGTTGACAATCATCACTCTACCATACGACCTTATATTTGTACTAAAAAGTAAGTTTACTTTAAGGATTTTCACCAAAAATGCTTATCAATATAAAAAAACTAACCTAATAAAAAAACTAACCTAATCAAAATTTACGATACGTATAAGAGGATGATTCATAGTTATCATTAAGTAAGTGAGATAGGATGACAGGCGTTTAGAAGAGAGACGTACACCTCTAATTGCTTGAATAACATCCCATTTTTTGTATACTGATAATGAAATTTATACAAATAAAAGGGGGTCTTCTCTTGAGAGCAAAACTTGGCTGGATTTCTATCGGATTAATGGTTCTTACTTTCTTGGTACTTTTTACATTCCCGATTAATGGATTTTGGGGCGACGCCATCCTCATTGGTGGTCTGGTCCTTGCTTTATTAGCTGCTATCTTTAGTAATCGAGGTATAGGCAAAATGTTAGCTTTTATTTTAATGATGGTTCTTTTAATTTTATTTGTACTATCTGTCTTGAATTTTTTAGGGATTTTCGCATAAAATCGAATCGATCGAATTGGATAACGAATGTCTAAGCTCTTACAAAGATGTGACAGTCCAATAAGAACGCTCCCTCAGAGTATATGTAAGAGAGAAAACATTCTTATATATCCAATAGATCGTCACGCAGTCATTTCAGCATAACTTTATCTGAGAGTATGCTCTTCACATTCTCTATTATATCTTCGGTTGCTTTTGGCGTTTTGACCTTCTAGATTGAAAGTATTTACTTTTTCGCTTCAAACGTCAGTGTTTTTTATGCACCTTCTCCTCTTTACTCAAGAATCAATTTAAACTTTCCTTCATGAATGACATCTGAAACTGGTGTTAATGAAAACTCTTGCAGTGTCTGCTCAGATTTTTTTTGTCGGAAATCTGACATTAACTCCGTTCCTAAACTGTAAACAGTTAATCGAGGGACATCCTTCGCTTCACTTCCAGTGCTAAGTTCTTCGTAGCTTAAGGAGTTGTTCTTAACCTGTTCGAGTATCTTCTTTTTATCGTTGAAAGCCATCTTTTCTGTTTCTATAGGGGGCGCTTTAGGATAAAGTTCCTTCGCAAACACCTCCGCTTTACCTTCGAATATGAGATAGTCGATGGAACTTGGTTGTCTGATTTCAGGATGTTCGTTCACTACGGAATGATTATACTCATGCGCAACAACGTACTCCAGTATCTCATGCGTATACTCTTCACCTAACATAATCACCATACTACCATCGCTCATCGTAAAACCAATCAGCCCGCTCGTCGCCTTTGCGGCGTATCGATGCTCTTCCGATAAGGGTAGCATCAGGATAATCTTATCTTTACCAGGAAGGTGGTCAGCTGATTTTCGGAGTGCCTCATGAACAGCTTTCATATTTTCTTTCTCTTCATGCATCAAACGTTTCGTCAATCTTTTTAAATCGTTCAAATAAGAAGTGGCGGAAAAAACGTCATTGAACCCCTTGAAATCAAGAAAGATATCCTGCTCTTTCTGAATGCGATCCAGTTCCCGACGGACGGTTTTATCGAAGATTCGCTGTAGGTCCTCGTCCGTGACGTTTGTGTCCTTCATCTTTTTCTGAACTTTTGTGAAGTAGTCGATATAGGCTGGGTACAATGTAATGATTTTTGCATGCTGGTCTTTTGCTAGTTCAACTTCTCGAATAGTGGACTTGGGTTTCTCAGTCGACTGCGTCGGTTGGGATGTACATCCTGATACACAACAAATGAGTATTGATAAAAAGAACGCTAGACGTATTCTCAAAATTATTTACCACCTTATTGTTGAAATGATTGTATCGTATAACGCTTATAAAATAATTATATAGATTTATTTTCCATCTATCCATAAAAAAGTAAGTTTCAGTTTGTTCATAGACCATTTTTAAGAACCTATAACGTTATCTACGTATACATTTGTTTTTCTAAAATTCTCATCGTTTGGAGTGTTAAACATGTCAGTTGGATGGAGTGGTACGATTCAAGATTTTTTACAGATCGATCAACATCAGTTTTCGCAAGCCTTACAGCATTCCATTCCAAATGATGCCTATCGTGTCATTTTGACGAGAAATCGAGATGGATTAATTATTTATATTTTTGAAAAACCTGAGTTAGAAGAAACATGGCATACACTTAAACACGTGTTACGTATTGAAAAACTAATATAACGTTCATCAAAAAAGTCTACATCTTGTACAGATGCAGACTTTTTTGATGAAATTTAGATGCCCATCAGTTTATTCCTTTCGTATAAAATTATCTTAATAAATTCGTCTGAATCGAAAAGAATTTTCCTTTGCATCAATTTTTTTATTAATTTCTGATTATACGTACTACCATCTATTCAGCGATGAATGCGAGCATGACAGTGCGGACAAATTGCTACGACATGTTCAGTATGATCAGGGTCACCATCCGAAAATTTATACACGTGACTCGCTTCAAATAGTTCAGATCGTCCATATACTTCGCATATTCCTGCCGCTCTCTTTCATGCATATACTTTAATCGCTTCTGATTGTTTTCTGACCTTTATTTGTTTGACTTGAAATCGACTCATCTCTTGTCGACGTATCTTGAAGAGCCATATTTTTAAATTTTCAAGCGAATCTTCAATTATTACACTACTCTTCAAATGACGTTCCGACTCGAACTGATCATGCTTCATAATCGTAGCTGATCCAAGAACAAATTGCATGATCTCCCGTGAATGACCGTCACGATCGAGCACTTGTTTCAGTTTATAATCCATTAACGTTAGCTGATCATCAAATCGATATAAACCATTTTGTTCCTGATGAAAAAGTAACATATCTTTTGAATGATTGACATGATCACGTATCGCTTTAATCTCAAACAGATTAAATCTTATCATCTGCCGATATGGACAGACGTAAAGACGAACTTATCATAACGATGGCGTGAAAACGAATACTCGAACGGTTTTCCGTTACCAAGGAATACGACTTGCTCTACTTCGATGACAGGATCGGTCTCCTCGTTCCCGAGATATTCATGATCCCATTGATTCGGCTTGTCTGCCCGAATCATCTTATGCGAGCTCGTGATCGTATAACCGAGTTCTTCTTGGATATACCGGTAAATCGAACTATCAAGAACTTCTCGCGTTACTCCGGTAATTAATGAAGACGGCATAAACGTGTGTTCGATCACGTATGGTTCGTCGTCAACATATCGAACACGCCGTATCTCATAAACGGGATCGGTCTTCTCGATCATCAGATGGCGTGCGACCTCGGCTTCCGGAAAACGAACCTCGAACTGAAGAACTTCACTTCTGACAGCCCGCTCTCCGAGCAGCTTTGTCAACCCTTGTGACTCTTTGTTTAATACATTGATTCTTCCTTGGGAAAAGCTTGACGGTAAAATGAACGTCCCTTGTCCTCGTTGTCGATAGATGATCCCCTCGAGTACGAGGATTTCTAGAGCACGTTTCATGGTCATCCGGCTGACCTCAAACTCTTCTGCTAGTTGAATCTCGTCTGGCATCGCTTCTTCCACATTGTATCCGCCATGAAGAATCCGTTCTCGTAATTCATCTGCAATTTTTTCATACTTTGGTTTCTTTTTATTAGACATGACAACACCCCATGTATAGACATATACATATAATATAACAAAAAATAAGGATCAGGGCTAGATATACCCCGATCCTTTCTTCTTATCCTTCGAATCCATTTTCTTCGATGAGATGCTTGAACCAGTAACCACTCTTTTTTACTGTACGCGTTTGATTCGTCAAATCGACACCGACGAAACCATATCGGTTCTTATAGGCATTACTCCACGACCAATTGTCCATGAACGTCCAAAGGTGATATCCTTTGACGTTCGATCCTTCCTCTAATGCATGATGCACCCATTTCAAATGTTCCGCGATGAAGTCAATCCGGTAATCATCCTGGATACTACCGTCCGTGTCTCGGTAGCGTTCTTCTCCTTCCACTCCCATCCCGTTTTCTGAAATGAAGCACTCGATGTTTCCATAATTCTCACGTAAGTTCGTCAGGATGTCATACACACCCTTTTCGTAAATTTCCCAACCACGATGTCGATTCATCTTGCGTCCCGGCATTTCATAATAATCGAAAAGATGCTCTGGCATGAACGGTGCTTTCGGATTCGGAAGATGTTCTTTTACTTTGATACGTCTCGGCTGATAGTAGTTGATGCCGAGGATATCAACGGTGTACGTCTCGATTTTTTTTCGGTCCGTTTCACCCATCGCCGGGAGGGCATCCTGCTCTTTTAACAGTTCGATTAATTCAGCAGGGAAAGTACCTAAAACGGACGGATCGAGGAAAGAACGATTGAACAAGATGTCCGCTAGATACGCTGCTTGTCGATCCGCTTCATTTTGACTTCTCGGATAAGAGGGAGTCAGGTTGAGAATAATTCCGATTTTTCCTGTTTGTCGTGTATCTCTGTATGCTTCGATTGCAAGGGCACTTGATAGAATCGAATGATAGGCGACCTGGACCGCTCGTTTAAAATCTACGACGTTCGGATAATGAAAATCGTACAAGTATCCCCCCTCGACCGGGACGATTGGTTCGTTATGGGTGAACCATTTGCCGACACGGTCACCGAACAGTTCAAAGCAGGTTTTGGCATACGCAACATAATGCATCACGACTTCCCTGCTCTCCCATCCTCCCTTTTCTTGTAAGGCAAGCGGCATATCAAAATGATATAAATTAACGAACGGTTCGATCCCAGCTTCAATCAACGCGTCAATGACACGATTGTAGAAATCGACCGCTTCCGGATTGATGGTTCCTTCTCCCGTTGGAAATAGACGCGACCAAGAAATCGATAGTCGAAACGAATTGTGCCCGAGCTCTTTCATCAAGGCAATGTCTTGTTTGTATTGATAGTAAAAGTCAGATGCTACTGAAGCACTGACACCATCAAAGAAGCGGTTCGGTTCGACCTCGTACCAGTGATCCCAAATGTTCGGACCTTTTCCACCTTCATAGGCGGCTCCTTCCGTTTGTGTCGCAGAGGCAGCTGTCCCCCACCAGAAATCCGTCGGAAAATCATACTTTTTAATCGTAGTCGTCTTGTTCTCTATCTGATTCATCATTAGCACATCCTATCTCTCATTTTTCACTCATCCGGTATACTTTATCCGATCTGTTGATTTTTCTCTTGAGTAGTATTCGCTTCTTCCCGTTCTTTCTTCAAATTCAAACGGTCAATGAAGACGAGGAACGGGAACCAGACTGCCATGATGATTGCAAAGTTGACTAATTGTAGCAATCCACCAGCTAACGAATTGGTTGCCATCATTCCACTGATGAACATCGGGACAGTCCACGGTACCGCAACACCGGTCGGAGGTGGGACGATCCCCGTTGACATCGCGAAGTACGTCACGGTCACCGTAATCAGCGGTGCGACGATCCATGGAATCATGATCAATGGGTTCATGACGATAGGAAGTCCAAAGATCATGGGTTCATTAACGTTGAAAATACCAGGTCCAATTGACAGTTTTCCGATTTGTTTCATTTGTTTCGATCGCATGAATAACAAGATGGCAACAACGACAGCGAGTGTTGAACCGGAACCCCCGATCCCAACCGTATAGATCTCGATGAATTGTTTACTGATGATGTTCGGGATTTCTCCGTTCGACGTGTACGCATTCAAGTTTTCAAGAGAGAGTGTGTTCCAAATCGGGTCCATGACCGAGTTGACGATGACTTGTCCGTGCAGTCCAAAAAACCAGAATAGTTGCACGAAGAAGATGGCGATTAACGTCGGGAAGAGTCCGTTCCCTAGATTAACAAGTGGTTTTTGAACAAGATTGAAAATGAGATCGTGTAAGTTCGTATCTAACAGTGAAGTGACGGCAATGTTAATGCCAAGGAATACGGTGAGCGTAAGTAATGCCGGGACGAGTGCTGAGAATGATTTGGCGACAGCTGTCGGCACACCGGCAGGCATTTTGATCGTCCAGTTTTTTTGAACGATGAAGCGATAGATCTCTCCTGCTATGAATCCCGTGATCATGGCTAGGAACATGCCTTTTGCGCCGAGACGGTCGAGTGGAATGACATTGCCGACTGGATCGGCGACATTTTCGACTGAAACAAAGAAAGGAGTAAGTAATAAAAACGAAACAAGTGCGATGACGCCACCGAAAACAGCTTCGACCTCATAACTTTTAGACAGATAATAACCGATACCGAATACGACGAACAATGACATGATGCCCATTGTGGCGGATGGAGCGTTTCCAAGTGATGTCTTAAAGGCATCTAGTACACCCGGAGACATGAACTTATCAAGGAACGGTAAATTCGCGACGACGACAATTAAGGAACCAAACATCGTAATCGGAAAAGCAAGCATGAATGCATCACGTAATGTCTGCAAATATCGACTATTGTTTAAAAATGCCGCCATCGGCATCAAAAAACGACTTAGCAAATCAAACCACTTACTATTCTCAGTCATCTTAAACACTCCTTATCATTTTTGGGAAAACTTATGTTCCATGAGTTCGATGAGTCCGGTCGTTAAATCAAGCATCGTCTGCGTCGACATCAGGTGATCTTCTGCATGTAATAACAATAAGGAGAGCGTCGTTGGCTCACCGTTTGCTTCCTTTTGGACCTGACTAAAGTGAACTTGATGCGCTTCTTGTAATTGCGATCTTGCATTTGATAATAATTGGTCGAAGTCTTCAAACGTGCCATCTTTATACACTTCGATCGCTTCACGAATCGTACTTCTCGCATTTCCACTGTGTAAGATCATCGTGAAAGCAATTTGCTCCATCGTCTGTTCATTCGTCTGCATATCGATCACCCCATCAACTTCACAGCTTGTTCGTAAGCTGCTTTTCCGTCTGCCATTCCATACGCCATCATATCGATGACTTCGACCGGTTTGTCTGTCGCTTGCTGAAATTTTGATAATAGAAATCGCATTTGTGGTCCAATCAAGATGACATCTGCACCAGACATCTCCTTCATCGCCTGATCTTGTCCGACTGCCCAAATTTTAGCTTCTTCTCCGAGTCCCTTCGCATGTTCTTGCATCTTCGACACCAAAATGCTCGTCGACATTCCTGAACTACACGCCAACATGATTTTTCTCATCTACAATTCCCTCCTCATTTGTAATCGCTTACACATTTGATTATACGGATTAATTCATTCATGTCTATACTTGATAATTAATTTGTTTATTTTTATTTTATAAAAGTGTAGAGTTGTTATTGAAAATAAGATGAAGGAGGAATTTGTATGACAAAACCGATTTATCTTACTCCCCTTTCAAAAGAACGAATTTGGGGCGGACAGAAGCTTCAAGAGTATGGATTTTCGATACCTAAAGAACAACGGACGGGAGAAGTCTGGACAGTAGCAAGTCATCCAAACGGCATGTCACGCGTCCAGACTGGACCAATGACGGGACTCACCTTAGAAAAACTATGGTCAAATCACCCTGAAATTTTTGGTATGGAGACCGACTCTGATTTTCCACTATTGGTAAAATGGATCGATGCCTCGGAGGATTTATCCGTTCAAGTCCATCCAAACGACAAGGATGCCAATCGTTTTGAAAAGCAGCCATTTGGTAAAAATGAATGCTGGTACATCTTAGATTGTCCAGAAGACGCCGTCCTTATCTATGGTCATTCGTTAACCTCCTTAAACAACTTTGATGAGACCATTCATCAGGGTACTTTATTGCAGTCTCTTCAGCATGTGCCAATCGCTAAAGGTGATTTTATCTATGTACCTGCTGGCACAGTACACGCGTTAACAAAAGGATGTGTCGTCCTTGAAATTCAACAAAATTCAGATACGACCTATCGACTATTTGATTACGACCGGTCTGATCCGGTGACGGGAAAGGTACGCCCGCTTCATCTTGAACAAGCCCGTCGTATCATTCGTTTTCCTCATTTCCAGTACACGGAACCTGCCGTCACGCTCACTCCTTTTCGTAAAAGATTGACACAAACACCCGACTTCTTTGTCGAAGAGTGGTCGATCAGGCAGACACATATCTTAGAGGTAAGCCGTCTGTTTCGCGTCATCACGGTCATCGAAGGTACGATTGAATTGGACCACGTCCTCCTGTCTGTCGGAGCGACTGCGATTCTTCCGGCAAATAGCACCTTTCTCATCAAAGGAAACGGTCTCGTCTTGATCACTGGTCCTTCTCTTAAAATGACAACGCCTCATCGAATCGGTATCGACCTCGGTGGAACGCAAACACGTGTCGCTGTGATCAATCAACATAAAATCGTTAAACAATTGTCGTTTCCGACCAATCCTAAAGCAGGTCCATCCCAGACGCTTTCAAATATCGAGTACGCCATTCAAGTTTTTTCAGAGGAATTTCACCTGTCGAACATCGGAATTGCCGCGCCTGGTCCACTCGATACGAAGACTGGACTTCTGTTATCTCCACCAAATTTACCAGGATGGGATGAAGTCGACTTGGTTACCCCACTTTCCTCCGCATTCGACTTACCCGTCTTTCTCGAGAACGATGCCAATGCCGCGGCTCTCGGTGAAGCGTTATACGGCGCGGGACGTCACTCATCATCTGTCTACTATGTGACCGTCAGTACAGGAATCGGTGGAGGTTATGTCTATATGAAACAACTAATCCGTGGAGCAAATGGATACGCTGGTGAGATTGGCAATACGATTATCGACTCATCGGGTCCACTGCATCCTGTGTTGAACAAAGGTTCTCTCGAAGGATATGCCAGTGGTACAGCACTACAGTCACGAGCTAACGAACGACACGCCTCGTCCATCGAGCGATTACTCGCCCATCCGCAAGAGAGGGATCGTTTTACTAATCATTTAGCAACTGGACTTGCAAACATCATTCACACGATTGATCCGGAAGTCATCGTCGTTGGAGGAGGTGTTACGGGATCTGCTGATTTATACTGGGAAGCGTTACAGGAACGTGTTCGCGAACTCGTATATCCTTCCCTTCGTTCAAAGGTCGATATCCGTCTTGCCGAATTGAAAGGACAGGCAGGCGTCATCGGAGCTGCTGCTCTAGATGAAGTAGAGTAAGCAACACATCACTTACCTTATTTAATCAAAGCAAAGAGGGTGATCCATTCCGTTATTGAAATGGATCACCCTCTTTGTATACATCCTATCTATTCGAATATAGCTATTTTTTAGAGCAGCGAATTGCTAAAAATGACTTCAGCTCGTTCTCAATCCGTTTTGGGTTTAAGGAAGAACAGAAAAATGTTAAATACCAAAAAAAGACCAAGCAGTACCCACAAGACAGAATAAAATGCTGTATTCGGGACGAACAAATAATCTATCAATAGCACGATTAAAAAGAGAATATATCCAACAAAATATACTTTTTTCTTACGCGGATCCATCGTCTCATCTCCTTTATACATATGAGTGTTCTGTCGATTACTTCGTATTTTTAATAATCACTACAGCTAAAACAATGGACGGGATGAAACAAATCAGTAGATCCGAGAGTGAGATCGAGAGTGAAGTAGGATGAATCAGCATCTCTATCCCTTTAAAAATGGCACCGAGTACAACAAGTAAAGATAGGAGAACCGGAACGAAAATACGCATGCATCTAGGAATACTCAGCCATATCCGTAAGATCTTTTGTGTTTTATCATCCATGTCATTCACCTCTTTTACAATTTTACATAAATTAGTATATCATACGTATGATTTTTGTGAAAAAATGTCGAAGTCACGTGTCGATTGAATCTTCTCCTCCACGTACAAAAGCAGTAAAAAGACACTTACACATCATGTAAGCTTCTTTTTTACTGCTTTATAGGATACATATCAATGTCTCTTCCCCTGCTACTTTGAACTAATTAATCACACCTTCTGCACTACAATAAAACTCCAGAGGAATGTTGTGTGTGGAAGAAATACCATGTTGAATGAATTCTCCACCGACCGTCACATCGTATGTTCTTCCGCCATCCATCAAAGTAGCGGTATATCCAAGCTGTCTCCATGTCCCCTTACTCGATGAAGCGGTTGACGTCATAGACGTGATAGTTTTAAAGACTTGCCTTTCTGCCTCCTCACGAAGTGCGGTATCAAATGTACCAGTGATCGAAATGGCAAATGTTGTCCCCTTCGCATGAATCGTTTTTGATTTAGATGTGGATTCTTTCTTTGAGAAATCGAACGTCGATGCGAACTTTACTTTGACTCGATCTTCCGCTATCTTTCGAAAACGGTTCGGCGTCACCCAATCCTTTTCCTTAAAGGATTTTTGATCGACGAGTTCTAAATCTGTATCTGGATGATGCGAATTAATAGTACGAAGAATAACCGCATACTGCTGATAATATTGGTTTTTTTGTTGTGGAGTCAGTGCCTTTTGTTTTCCCTCTGCAAATGCCTCGTACATAAAGGAGCTAGTTAAGGTAACACTCAATGCTGTTAAGAACGTCATCGTTTTACGCTTCATTTTTTCCACTCACTTTTTTTAGATTATGTAATATATTCTCAAATTATCACGTTATTTGTTCTTTTCCTATACTTTCACCGTCTGTTTTTCTATTCTTAATCACACTTCAATTTTATAGTTATTTTCGAATTGAAATTTATGAATTCAGCGTGATGTGACTTAGACCATTATTTATTCACAGATTCTGTGATGAGGAAGTTAAAGTCATTTGCTCCTTTTGCCAATCATTGCTTTATATTGATGTACGAAATGAACTGCAGTACCTCTCTTTTCTGGTCATTAAAAAAACGACCTCTTTTGAGATCGTCTTCCTTTAGAAAAGATGTACGCTTTCCATCATAGTGTATCGTGGACGCGCATCCGTTCTAGTTCTTTTTCTTGGTTCTTTTTAAAAGATTTCCGGCCATTCGACCATTCAACTGAAAGTACAATCCAACCGAATCCTAAAATTAATGCATAAGCTAGAAAACTATTGTACCCACCATTGAGGTATCGCCATGTCATGACGATTGTCAATAGAAGCGGCATAATGACGCCAAGATACGGATTATTTCGACTCGCTAATAGTTGCTGTAATCCTAATCCAACGGTGATGAATAAAGCAGAAATGATAAAGTTCATTCGTTGTTACCCCTCTCAAGTCGATATTTTTCGATGATTTTTTTGGCATCCTCAATCGTAATGCGATCTTCAATGGCCATTTGTTTAATGTATGCGATGAACGGTTCATTCTCGATTTTCTCATTCACTTCGATTTTCTGAATGATCCGATCGACGCGAATCCGAACTGTGGGATAGGAGACATCATAATGTTTCGCCAGTTCCTTCAAAGAACCCGAGCTTACGATGAATTATTTAACGAATTCCATCTCTTCCAATTCTAGAGATAAAACCCAATCTGGAACATCATCTTTTTTCATTTCCCATTTCCCTCCCATGTCACTACAATAGCATTCATTTAAATAAAGTTAAAGTATTTTTGATATTAATTAAACATTTAACCAATAAATCATTAAAATATATTCATTATTTCGCTTGTCATAGTGATTCAAGTCATGGTAGTTTAGGTTTGTAAAATCGGAAAAATAAGGAAAAGGAGTGTTTTACTTGAAAAGAACAACGGAATACATATTTGCTGTCATCGGTATCGTCTTGTTTGGATCATTATGTTTAGGTGGGTTTCTATTGTCTGGATCGATTGCGGATCACGCTGGCATGAGGGAGTTGGTCGATCAATTCATTCAAGATGAGAACATTACGGATGTCACGTCTACCCAAATCCTCACATCCTTCCAACAATTCTTCTTATACCTTGGTGCCGTCTCTCTCTTATGTACGATAGGCGGAATCGTCTCGATCGTCCGGATTCGCAAAAACGGTTCAGCAGGAAAGATGTTGATCATTACTGCAATTCTCGGTGGGATCTTCACATTACTCGCCGGTGTCTTTGGTTCAATCGCTTATTTGATCGCCGGTATCACTAACGTCACGAAGAATAAAAAGATAGCACGGCAATACTAAACTCAAACAGAAAGGTGTGTCGATATGTTCGCGATTACACTTCGAGAATTTAAATCGCTTTTCCAAAGTATTCGAGCCATCCTGATCATCGTCGTCTTGTTCGGTGTGTCGATTGGTTCAGCTAAGCTTGTCAGCCAGTTCAAAGAACAACTCAGTGATCTCGGTCTAGGTGACAACGCCTATATCATCGGTTTGATGCTGCTTTTGTTCTTAGCATCTCCTTTATTCGTGACGAGTATTTCTCATAGTAGCGTCAACAAAGAGATTGAATCGAAGACGATTCGTTTTCTTGCGACGAAAACATCTCGTGAGAACATCATTTTTGGAAAGTTTTTAGGCAACGTCTCGTTTTGGGTCCTCTGTCTGACAGTTGCCCTCTTGTTAATCGTTCCGTTTTCAAAATCGTTCTCGATCGTCGATTTGATCCAAAGCATCATCTTCGTCTCTTACTTCATCGGTCTGTCGCTGTTTCTTTCGACAGTCGTCAACAGCTCTGCAATGACGATGTTCGTCGGCATCTTCATCTCGATCGCGCTTCCGGTCATTGGGATGTGGAGTCTTATTTCGAAGAATGTCATCGTTGATACGTTGTCTTACTTGACGCCCTATTATTACTATACGCAAGAAAACACTGCATACACTTATCTTGTCTTGATCCATATCGCCGTCTTCGTCATCGCGAGCTTGATGATCTTTAAAAGGAGAGATTTATGATGCTAGCCCTTCGCGCAACCAATCTAACGAAACAGTACGGCAATAAGACCGTCGTCAACCAGTTGAATCTCGAAATCAAACAAGGGGCCATCTTCGGCTTCCTTGGTCAAAATGGCGCCGGTAAATCAACATTCATCAACATGATCACAGGTCTTGTCCGTCCGACATCCGGAACGTTCGAGTTACTCGGAGCACCGAATGATTCCTTGAAGGACGTCCGGACCCGAATCGGCGTCCTGCCGGATTACTCGACCTTTTACGAAAACTTCACGGCGCACGATCACTTGAAGTATTTCAGTAAAGTCCTCGGTCTGAAGACGACGACGGACGAATTAAAACAACTCCTCCGTGATGTCCAACTTGAAGACGCCATCGATGTGAAAACGAAGAACTACTCCTTTGGGATGAAAAAAAAGCTCGGGATCGCCCAAGCCCTGATTAATCGACCGGAAATCCTATTTTTAGATGAACCGACGTCTGGCGTTGATGCCAACTCGATTCTCGGGATTCATACTTTGATTCGCAAGATCGCAGCAGACGGAACGACGATTTTCTTAACGTCTCATAACTTAGACGAGGTCGAAAAACTGTGTACGGAGATCGCGATCATGCAGGACGGAACGATTCAGACGCAAGGCACGATGGAGGAGTTACGGGAACAACATGAGAAGAACATCACCGTTCACGTAAAACATGCACCGCTCGACAATGATACACAACAACATCTGCAGACCAAGTTGTCGACACTTGCGAAAGACGTCATCGTCTCCTCTACTCACTCGACGTTCATCGTCCAAAGTGAACACGATATTGCTACGATCAATAGCTACCTCGTCTCGCAACACGTTAACGTGTATCGACTCGAAGTCGAGGAAGCGTCGTTGGAAGAGATCTTCTTGAATTTAGGTTCAGAAATTCGCTCGGCATAAAGTGAATAACTTGCCTCATGATGAATCAAACAAAAACTTTTATACAACATCCCCCCCATTCCACTTATGAAATGAGGGGGATTATTTTTATTTTCTGCTATCTGTTCATGAAGCCCGCTCTCTTCGTAAGAGATACAGGAAGTACGGTACACCGATGATTGCTGTGATCAATCCGGCTGGTACTTCAAGCGGCGGATGAATCCCGCGACCGAGCGCATCGGCGACGACGAGCAGCCCACCGCCGAGTAACAGCGCCATCGGTAAAACGGCGAGATGTTTATGTCCGACGAGACGCCGTGCCATATGTGGAGCAATCAGACCGATGAAGCCGATTGCACCGACCGTCGCGACGGCAACACCCGCTAGAACAACAGCGAGCGCTAAGAAGACGTGCCGCGTCCGCTGAATCGGTAACCCGAGACCAATGCTGACTTCCTCACTAAGTGATAAGACATCGAGTTGATGATGGCGATAGAAGAGGATCGCACCAATCACGACGAGCACCGGCGCTAAGATCAACACTTCCTGCCACCCTTTCCCGAACAGACTTCCAGCAAGCCAGACGAGTGAATCGTTCGTCTGGAGTGGAAATTTAATCAACAGGTATTCTGTTCCTGAAGCACAGATCGCACTAACGGCGATACCAAGTAACGCAAACGAACTGCGTGAGACGTTTCCACCCCGCTCAAGCATCATCAACGCTAACATGACGAGTGCTGCTCCGATAAAGGCGGCGAGCGGTGTCAACAAGAGCGGACCGTCCGGCACGAGGGCAATCGTCAAAACAGCGAACAGAGACGCTCCATTCGTCACCCCAATCACGTCCGGTGAGATCAATGGATTGCGGATGACACTTTGTAAGATGACTCCAGCAAGAGCGAAACTCGCACCTGCTAAAAAGGCAAGGACCGTTCGCGGCAAGCGGTAATTTTGGACGATGAAGGCATCCTTTCCACCGAAGAACGACTGCCAGAGTTCCGTTACCGACAACTGAATCGAACCGACCGACAGTAAGGCGAAGCTTGTGACGAAAACGATTACTGCGACAAGTAGAATCCGACGCATCTCTCTCATCGTAATCCCCCTTTCATCTGACGGCGTGCCAGCAGAAGGAAGAAGGGTGCTCCGAGTAATGACGTCACGATGCCGACCGGTGATTCATACGGATAGGCAATGAAGCGCGCGAGGACATCGGCGTACGTCAACAACAGACCACCGATGACGGCAGAGACGGGTAAGACGATCCGGTAGTCCTCACCAACGAGGCGACGCGTAATATGCGGCACCATCAAACCGATGAAGCCGATTGCTCCGGCGACGGCAACCGTCACCCCTGCGAGTAACACGACACTGATGCCGGCAAGCAGACGGATCCGCGTCACTTTTTGTCCGAGTCCGACCGCGACGTCTTGCCCGAGTTGGAAAACGGCGAGCGACTTCGCAAGACTTGCCGCAAGAATCAAACCGGCGAGCGACCACGGTAAGACGATCCGGAGTTCGAGCCAGCTTGCTTCACTGAGCGAACCGGACAACCAATACAACACGTTCGTAATTCGATCGTTGAACAAGATCAAGCCTTTCGTTAGCGACGTCAATAAGAGATGGATCGCCATCCCAACGAGGGCAAGTTTTAACGCCGTCATTCCGCGAATCGAAGCGAATGAAAAGACGAGCACGCCACCGAGTAAGGCACCGGCAAAAGCGAAGTAAAGCAAGTTCGCCGTTCCGAGTGACGGAAAGATGAGTAGGCTTAAGACGACGAGAAACGACGCACCAGCATTGACCCCAAAGACTTGTGGTGAAGCGAGCGGATTCCGTGTCACAGCTTGCATGATCGCTCCAGCGACAGCAAGGTTTGCTCCGAGCAACAATCCGAGTAAGAGACGCGGCAGGCGCAGATTCGTCAGGACGAGTCCCGCTTTAGAGGTCGTGCCACTGATCCACTCCTGCACTAAGTGGACCGGATTCATCTGTGTGATACCAAAGAACAAGCTACTATAAACGGCCAAGCCACTGAGTAAGATAAGTACGAAAATCAGACGTTTCCGCTGCACCGGATCTTTCCCCTTTCATCAAGACGAAAAGCCAGATTGCTCCGGCTTTTTGTCGTTCGTTATTTCTGTTTGAGCAATTGAATTGCTTCGTCAACGATTTGTTCAGCAGCGTCCAGACCACGGTAACGTGTCCAGAGGTCACGATTGACTTCATAGACTTCTCCGTTTTTGACCGCTGTGATCTGATTCCAGAGCGGATTATCCTTCCACTCTTTCAGTAACTTCGGATCGGCTTCCGCCATGAAGATGACATCCGGATCCCACTTGACCATCTGCTCTAACGTGATCGTCACGGTCGGTTCCGCTGTTTTCGTAACGGCATTCTCGATACCAATCTTCTCGAGCAACTCACCGTCAAACGACGTCTCACCGTGTGCTGTCAGTGAATCGGCGCGGAAGACACCGACCATGACTTTCCGGTCATCTTTTGGATCAACCTTCTTCTTCGCTGCCTGCAAGCGCTCTTCATGAAGCGCAAGGCGATCGTCCATCTGTTTCGTTTTGCCGACCGCTTCAGCAATCGTCTTGAACGAATCGATGTTCTCTTCATATGTTGCATTGCGACTCTTCAAGATGATCGTCGGTGCAATTTCTTGTAATTGCTTGTAAATCCCTTTATGACGATTGAAGTCGCCGATGATCAAGTCCGGTTGCAAGGAACTGATCACTTCAAGATTCGGTTGTTGGCGTGTACCGACTTCCGTGAACGAGATGTCTTTTCCGAGTAATCCGGAGACATCGGTCTTGTTTTCTTGTGCAATCCCGACTGGTGTGATGCCGAGTTCATCTAATGCATCAACGAACGAGAATTCGAGCGCGACGACCTTCTTCGGCTTTTCCGGTACTTTCGTTTTTCCTGCTTCGTGCGTGATCGTCCGCGTCTTTTCGTTCGATTGCTCTGCTTGACTAGAACAAGCCGCAAGCATCAAACTGCTCAACACGAGGAGCGTCAACGCTGTCATCCAAGTTTTCCGTCTCATGGTGAGACCTCCTTTGATTCGTGATTCGACATTGAGAATCATTCTTAATTAATCCTGTCTCAGCATATCAAAGATTTCCATCGAACAAAAGGGAAATCCTTATTTTCAGATAATATAGACTGAAATCCACATTTTCTGAAGCAATATGGGATAATCAGGTAGTGAATAAAGGAGGGATCAGAGATGGATTGGATGAAAGACTTAGGACAGCGAATTGAGTTTCCGCTCGATGCAATCACGTTTGATCAATTACCTGACTTACTCGAAGCCTTCGCCTACCAGTTACCGTTCGAGAATACGACCGTCCTTGAGAAACGCATCCGTCCGTTTAGCGACGAGCGCTTCATCGAAACATTCTTGACGGAGCGACGCGGTGGTGTCTGTTACGACCTGAACGGACTGCTGCACCGGGTCCTGCAGGAACTGAATTGTCCCGTTCGACTCGTTCAAGCGACTGTTTACGATACGAAGTCGGACGCCTGGTCAGCGACCGGACCGACCCATGTTGCGATCATTTGGAATGAAACGCACTTGCTCGATACCGGCTTCGGCGTCAATTTACCGCTCGTTCCTGTTCCGTTGAATGGGGAGACCGTTCATTCCGCTAGCGGCAGTTACCGGATCATCAATAATGACACACTTGTGATGAAGCGAACGGGACAAGCGGAGTTTGTGACTGGCTACCGGTTCGACCGCGAGACATCCATTACAACAGATGACTTATCGAAGATGGAACAGATCATCCAGCAGAGCGACGCTTCGCCATTCAATAAAGGTCGCCTCGTCGCGATGCGGACGCCGCGCGGACAAAAGACGTTGACTGAGCGGACGTTACGGATTGAAGAAACGACGACGACCGAGTTACCGGTCGCAGGTCCCGCCCAATTCGACATGCTGTACAATACACACTTTTTAGGACGGGAGTCGTAAATCATGGATCGTTATACGCTTTGTTTAATCCGCCATGCGGACCACTTTTTACTCGTCAATCGGCAAAAACGTCCGGCGATGGGCATGTGGAATGGTGTCGGTGGTAAGATCGAACCGGGCGAGACACCGGAAGCTGCCGTCATCCGCGAGACGTTTGAAGAGACAGGTATCACGCTCACCTCAGTGACATCAAAAGGCATCGTCCGCTTACATGGGGAAGAGACTTCTGGCATGTACCTCTACCTGGCTGATTTAGAAAATCGTCCATTTCCGACACCGGTCATGACAGTTGAAGGAATCCTCGATTGGAAATCACTCGACTGGATTTTAAGCGACGATAACATGGGTATCATCAGCAACCTCCGGCACTACCTACCGATTGCTCTGTCGACCGAACACCCGTTACTGCATGACTTCCATTACGATGCCCATACGATCACGGCATACGAGACACATGAATTAATTGAGACATAACACAACATCCCCGCTCGTCCTTTCGGACAGGCGGGGATGTTTCGTTAGAATAAATGTAAGCCCGTCACGATGACAGCGACGATGACGATGCCCGGTAACAAGTTCGCGACGCGGATCTTCGTGATTCCGGCGAGATTAAGACCGATCGCTGCAATCATCACTCCACCGGTCGCCGTCATCTCCAAGATGAATTCTTGCAAGGCGGCGTCGGGAATGAACTTCGTGATCGCAACGGCACTCAGTGCGATCGCTCCTTGATACAGAAAGACGGGAATCGCTGAGAACATGACGCCGATCCCGAGCGTTGAACTGAGGACGAGCGCCGTGAAGCCGTCAATCAATCCCTTCGTATAGAGGACGTCGTGATCCTGACGTAGTCCACCGTCGAGCGCACCGAGAACACCCATCGCTCCAATGACGAAAATCAACGTCGCGGTAACGAAGCCTTCGGCGATATTCGATGGTCGACCGCGACTGATTTTACGTTCGAGCCATGCCCCCATCCGGTCGAGCTTCTCATCGAGACGGAACCATTCCCCGATCGTACCTCCGAGAACGAGACTACCGATGACGATCAAAAAGTTCGTGCTTTTCATTCCCATCTGGATCCCGAGGACGACGACGGCTAGACCAATCGCTTGCAAGACCGTCTCCTTCATCCGTTCCGGAATCCGGTGGAACATCAATCCGAGCAACGTCCCGACGATGATCAGGACGGTATTGACGAGTGTACCTGTTAAAACCATCTGACAGCCTACTTTCTCAATTGATTTTTCGTTTCGCAGGACGGACGACCGTCCGCTCCACCTGATTCAAGCTATGCAACGTCATCCCGAGCATGACGAGGATGATCCCGAATGTCGCGAGTCCCGTCGGTAGTGCCGCATGGAGAAACAAAATCTCCCCGAGAACGGTGAAGACGATCTCAAACGACTGGGTCGCCTCGATCGCGGCTAACCGGACCGGTTCCGTCCGGACGAGTGACGTCGCGTAGAAGAAGAGCGATGTCGCGATGACGCCTGAGAATAAGGCGACGAAGCCGGACTGGGTCACTTGACTGACACTTGGTAATCCGACTTGTATGTAAGCAATTACGGAGAGCACGATCCAAAACGGTAGACTCGCGATCGTCATCCCAAGGATCCGTTCAAACACGTCGAGCTCGTTACCATACCGTTCCATCATCTTCCGGTTCCCGAGCGGATAGGCAATCGCAGCGACGAGCACCGGCAAGGCACCGAACAGTAAGGATTGTAGCGATAGACTTCCTGCGACGGATAACTGCATGACGACGACGCCAAGGACGATCAAGACGGAATACTTAAGGGCCGACCACGGAATCCGTTGCTTGAACAACGGTGCAAGGAGCGGTCCGGCTAGGATCGTCAATTGCCACGTTCCGGCAATCAACCAGCCTGGCGCATGATCGGAAGCAAGACAGATGCTACCGTAAAACAATCCGAAACCTATCGTTCCGTATAGTAACCAAAAGCCGATGTCTGCTCGCAGTGCTTGTATGACGCGCCCGATGCCTCGGCGCATCAAGACGATGACGATAAAGAACGGCAACATCAAGAAGAAGCGAAGCGACGCACTGTAAATCCAGTGCCCCCCTGCTCCTTGCATCGATTGATTCAAGATGAAGGTGACGGCAAAGAACATCGCCGCTAGGATGCCATACATGATCGGTCGCATCAGCGCTCCTCCTTTAGGGTCGAGACGAGTAGACGTCCGAGTCCGTTCCAGTTGTGTTCCGTCGCTTGGACGAGCTGTTCGATATCCCGTTGTTGGCACGCGATCAAAATCGCCGCATGATCGGCAATCGATTGGCGTCCGAGTCGATCGAACTGGGCGTATTCAAGCCGGTGGATCAGCGGTGTTAATCGGCGAATCGTTTCTCGTAGCTGAGCGTTCTGACTGCGCAACACAAAGACATCGTGAAAGGCATCGTCTAACGTCAGTGCTGTCTCCGTCTCCTGTTGATCGATTGCCGTCGTGAACTGTTGATGGATCGTCTGAAGTTCCATCAAGTCGTCTTCCGTCAATTGCGGTCCGGCTAGACGCGCTGCCAGCCCGTGCAGCGTCGCGATGATTGGATAGGTTTGCTGTGCTTGTTCAGCATCAAGCTCCGTCACGATCGTCCGCGAGCCCCGTTTCGCAAAAATCAATCCCTCCTCCTCGAGTCGTTTCAAGGCTTCGCGAACCGGCGTCCGGCTGACACCGAACATTTCCGCGAGCGCTTGATCGTTCACCTTCTCACCTGGGGCGAGGCGTAAAGTGATGATGTGATGCTGTAAGCGTCGATATACTTCCTCACTGAGAGGAAGTCGTGCAATGGCTAAATCATCTGTAGGTTTCATACAAGTAATATATTACATATTAATCATTGATACTAGCTTTATTCAAAAAAACTCCCCGTCAAACAACGAGGAGTCAACTATTCAAACGTTACGTGGATTCATCGGTCCATTCAGGTGACTGAGATCGTGCCGTTTCAACAAGATCAATTGAATGACAATCGCGACGAGTAGATAAGCTTGTGTCAAAAGAGGAGTGATGCCTAAATTGACGTTCACGACATCCGCTGCGATGCTCGCGAAATCCCATAACGCATGAAAAATGATCAATGGCCAAAGAGTATTCAGCTTGAGTGCGATGATCGCTAAGAACACACCAAAGACGAATGTATTCGCAAGTTGGAACAACATCGCTGCTGGGGGAATCAAGGCGATCAAATTAAGCAAGTGGAAAGATGAGAATAGGAGCGCACTGATGAGGACGGCACGATACGGATGTTCGTTCGGTCGAAGGTAACGTAAGATGATGCCTCGAAACAAGACTTCCTCATTGAAACCAACGAATAAGGTCGTCAGGAAGACGATTCCGACAAGTTGGAGTGCCGATGATGAAATCGAGGTCGTGAGCATCGCATTGACGATCAATCCGACTTGAACGATAACGATCAGCAGTAACGGAATGTACCAGATCAGACCCCGCGACTGCAGTTTCGAAAACCCGATGGCAGCAAACGTGGCATGTCGACGAATGTACCAGACGAGAAAAATCGCTGTAACGACTTCACCGAAGATCGCGATACGTAACAACTCCGGTTCACCATAACGAATGCCGAAACCAAACGCAGAGACAGCCATGACGATACCCATGATGATGAAGACGACGGTCGCCGAGACGACAGTATTCCGCTTATCCACGATCAATACCTCCCTTTTCTAAACAAGCGACGTATCTACTTTATGATTTGTTTACCTTTTTTTCAGGGAAATGAATCTTTTTCCTCCAGCTACCTTGTAATACAAAATAGCTTGGTATATCATTACCTTGTAATACCAAGTAGCGAAAGGATGATGTGGATGTCATCGACGCAAATGTTAAAGGGGATTCTCGACGGTTGTTTACTTGCACTGATCGCGGAAGAAGAGATTTATGGTTATGAACTAGCGACGAAACTGAAAGCATACGGTTTCTCTGACATCAGCGAAGGAACGATCTATCCATTGTTGATCCGGATGCAAAAACTGGGCTGGATCGAAGCGACTTCACGCGTCTCTCCGTCCGGTCCGAAACGGAAGTATTATTCGATCACGACGAGCGGTGCAGAAGAACTCACCGCATTCAAGGAAAGATGGCAACACCTTTCGACAAGTGTTGAAAGTATTTTAAAGGAGGATGATTGAGATGACCCTATCAACGGAATCAACCCGATTTTTGGAAGACTTGAAGGTCTACCTGCTTGCTTCGGGAAAAAATGAACAAGCGACGAACGAGATCGTCCTTGAACTCGAAGACCATCTGATTGAAGCGGAAGCGGATGGCAAATCGGTTCGTTCCATCACGGGTGACAGTCCTGCTGCCTACATCCAGTCGATCTCACACGAGATGGCATTTGATTCAAAACAAGCCTTTTGGACGATCATGCAAGTGTATCTTGGTGCTTCCAGCTTTCTATACTTACAAAATCTCTTGAATGGCACGATGACTTACAGTATCCTGCTCGTCGGTGGCTTCTTACTGATAAGCGCTGTTTATTTGACGACACTTGCATTGTTGTTCCGCAAAGACGCCTTACGCGATACTGCTCGACCACGCCTCCTGCGTTACGGGATTCATGGGAGTGTTCATCTTCTTCTGATCGTCGGACTGTTGATCGTCAACGGACTCATTGATTCGCCCAAAATCACGTTATCTCCGAGCGTTGGTTGGTTAATTGGTGCCCTTCTAATTGCCTGGATTCTCGTCACGGCATGGAAGACGAAGACATGGATTTTACCGATTGCAGTGTTCGTCTTTTTCGTGCCTCAACTGCTGCTTTTGTTTGTATTTAATTTGTCAGAGATTACCGCCGTCCTCGTGAGTTATGTTTTGACCTCGATTACGATTGCAGTTACTTTTATCTGTTCATCTAAGAACAGTCAGGCAGATTAATCACTTAATCATTAAGTAGAAAATTAGACAAAGCAGCGACGTTCTCTCACCTTGAAAACGTCGCTGCTTTGTCTTATGACTTTTCACACCTTTCACATCTTGAGTTATTTGAGTGGATCAATGATTTACACTCGTCTTTTTAATGTAAAAATCACACCACCTAAAACAATGAACGTTAGAGGAATAAGTAATCCTAATATATTTCGATAATCGACAAACGTCAGGTCAGCGTAATTACGATGATAGGTTTCTAACAGTAACCAACCAATCGGAAAAATCGGAAAAGTATACGTATATGCGCTTGAAACAATTCGTCTTCCCCGCTCATCTTTTCCTTCCTCACCGAAAATAAACGGTAGCGATACGAATAAGCTCAATAGAAAAATCGGTATTACTATTATGTTTATAATCACCCTTTTCCCTCACCTTCTCGTTCATATTGAAATAATTCGTTAATATCCTTATCAAATAAATATGCAATTTCAAACGCCAGAATCAACGAAGGGCTGTAGCGACTTCCTTCTAAAGAAATAATGGTTTGTCTACTGACTCCGACCTTCTCTGCCAATTCTTTTTGCGACCATCCTTTTTCAGCTCTTAAAACCGCTAATCGATTCTTAATGAATCCATCACTCTTGATGCCCAAACCATCTCTCCTTTCATCACACTATATTTATTACCATAAATAAACAGTAAAGTTTTTTTGACTTAAAGTAAAGTTTTTTTTACACATCAAATCAAATAAAAAGCGAAATTCTCAGATTAAGAGAAGTTCGCTGATTACTTGTGTCGGTTTCAATTACGTGTTCGTTATTTCACGCTTTGCTTCATACCGCTCACGCGTCCAGTTGTAGACATGACTCGTCACGGTCCGACCGTCGATTCGTTCTAAGACGAATGGTCGGTCAAGAACAGGGGTAAAACCGAGTTTCTCAACGACACGGCGTGATTGGTCATTAAAATCAAAGTGCCCGCACCAGACGACATCGATCGGCAGTTCCCGGAAGATGAAATCAAGTATTGCTTCGACGATTTCCGGCATCCGCCCTTCTCCCCAGTAATCAGGCGCGAGGACATAGCCGATCTCAACTTGACGGTCATGGGTGATTGAATCGTCCGGACGACGATTGAAGTGAAAACCGAAGCTACCGATCACTTCACCAGTTTCCTTATCGGTCACTGCATATTCGCCAGGTGACGCTTGGAAAATGCCGATCACTTCTTGGCTTTCGTCAAGTGACGCGTGCGGCGCCCAGCCTGCTTTTGGTCCAACATTTGGATCCTTCGCGTAAGCATACAATGCTTCTGCATCGTCGTCTTGCCAACGGCGTAACAGGTGCCGTGGCGTTTCAATAGTATCTGGTAAGTTCATCTATATTCCCCCTTATTAAGATACGTTTCGCTCTCGCTCGACAGATTCCTTCACGAACAGACTCGTATAAACTAATCCAAAGCCCGTTAGGAGGATCAATCCGAGGTATACACTCATCATCGACGGAATCAAGAAGGTCCCGACGAGAATCGTCGACCGAGAAAGTAAATCCGCTCCAGCAAACGACGTTCCCGCGAACGCTGAGTACGCCCCACGTTGATCGGCTGGCATCATGTTCGCTTTTTGTGTGTTCAAGACCGGAGAGTAGAGCAACTCGCCGATCGTTGCGATGAAGATGAAGACCATCAGTGCCGTCATGCTGTTGGCACTCGTCACGACGACGTAGCCGATCGTGTACAGCATGAGACCCGCAGCGAGCGTCCGGCGCGGAGACAAACGCTTCGCTAATCGCTGGACGATGAACGTCAACGTGACGACGAGCAACGTATTTTCGATGTTGATGATACTCATCATCCGGACCCCGTTGATCGACCACCCGGCAAATGATAGCGGTTCGAACGAATCGGCGAGTCGGACGGCGACGTAACTGCCCATCGAAAACTCAGCCGCTAAGATACACATCGAACCGAAAACGACCTTGACGAACGGACGATCCCGCCAAGCGAGTTGATAGCTCGTGAAGATATCCGTGAGGACACCACGTAGTTTTTGACGCTGCCACGTCCGTGGTGTGTCGTCAAGAAACAGATAATAGGCAATCGGTAAAACGGACGACGTGAAGCTTAATATCCCGAACAACAGCAGTTGGTTACTGACGTAGAGCCAGCCCCCGAGCGCCGTACCGATGGCGATCGAGAGATTGATCAGCCAGTAGTCGAGCGCATAAACCGCTTGGCGGTTTTCCTTCGTCGTTGCATCGATGATAATCGCCCCCATTGCCGGCCGACCAAGATTACTTGTCACCGAGAAGACAGCGTAAATGACCATGAACAACAGCATCCAGTCGAGTGTCAATGAGATCGTCATCGTGATGAACGTCAGCGCTGTGAGCGCAGAAGTCGTGACGAGCAGACGTTTGCGGGAAAAGCGGTCGGCAAGATATCCGCCGAGTAGATTCGTGATGAAGCTGACGAAGACCATCGCGATCAAAAATGCACCGGCGATGACTTCGTTGAATGCCTGGACGAACAAGAGGGCCATGAACGGCATGATGGAGAACGAGACAGCCCGGTTGAAAAACGATGTGATAAGACGTACTTTAATTGGTTTCGGTATTTCTTTCCATTTCATATTGTCACCTTCCATTCTCTACCTGTATCATAAACAAGACAAGACACAGGAAAAATGGACGTCATTCAAAAAAGATGTCCCCTTTTAAGGAGGAGAAGGACGATGGATGCTTATCTTTTTATGTTATGGAAGACTTGCCGAAATGGACACTACTCGATTGCGACGCTTGCCGACGCCATCCATCTCAGTCCTAAACAAACGAAACGATATCTCAATAAATGGCAGGAAGACGGTTGGATTGGTTACACGAGTGGTCGCGGACGGGGCAACTTAAGTGAACTCGTCTGGTTACGCCACGTCGAACGAGAGTATGCGAAACGGATGCTCGAACGGATCGATCGCGACTCGATCGAGTCGGTGACGGAGGAATTGACGTGGGACTGGTCGCCGGCGCAAGCAGGACGCTTCATGCGGCAACTGGAACGAAAATTCGGCTATACACAGACGACGGCTGATGCGTTATTGATTCCGCGAAAACGGAACTTCCTGACGACACACCCGTTAGAAGCAGCCGATATCCATAGTGCCCACCTCGTCCAGAACGTCTTCAACCGGCTGTTTACGATCGATGTTGACGGCAACATCCAGGGTGAACTCGCCCATCATTATATTTGGAACGGGACGACGCTCAGTCTCTTCTTACGGAAGGACGTCCGCTTTCATGACGGCTCGCTCCTGACGAGTAAGGAAGTGACGAAGAGCCTGCGTGCTTTGATTGCCTATCCGGCTTACGCTTATTCCTACCGGCACGTAAAACACATCGTCTCGAACGGTCCGTACCGGGTCGACCTCACACTCGATCAGCGTCGGAGTTCAATTTTGCCGCAACTTGCCTCGATACATACGAGTATCATCAAGGACGGCATTGGGACGGGACCGTTCCAACTGACGCAACATGACGACAAGAAGACCGTTCTGACAGCGTTCCCGAATTACTTTGGCATCCGTGCCCTGCTCGACCGGATTGAGTTCATCCAGATGCCGGAGCAATATGACCCGGTCTACCGGACATCGGCTTCTGATTCTAGTCCGATTGATACGATCGCAACGCAATCCGGGTTTGGTCTTGTCTTGCTCCATCCACGCGCCGGTGGTCCGTTTGAATCAAAAGCCGCGCGTCATTATATCCACCGGCTCGTCGCGGAAGTCCGTGGTGGCATTCATGACTTCCATGAACGGGCACAACCGAACGACTGTGGTTTTCTTGAGTCCTATAGTCAACCGTATACTGTCCCGGATGGTCCTGCCGTCTTTTTCACGCAACCGATCCGAATCAAGCTGACTGACTTTACGGACAAGGTAACACGCTGGCTCTGTCAGCGATTTGATCAAGACGGGATTCCGTATGAGTTCGTCGAGGTCGGATTTGAAGAGAGCATCACGGATTTTCATGCCTACGATACGATCGATCTCGCCATCCATGCCGAAGTGTTCGAGCGAAATATCCAGTACGCCTTTTATCAGTTCATGACGAACACGTTCTCACCACCGATCCGACTGTTTCAGCAGATACCAGAGATGTTGAAATCGATCGAACAATATGACGCGACACCGTTCGAAGACTGGCTTCCGATCCATCAAACGATCGAGCGTTACTTGATCGACGAATCGTACTTCATCCCGTTCTATCACGATACACGACTGATTCCGTATCCGATCGAATTGCAAAACATCACGATTGACTCGTTCGGTTACTTTGATTTCTCGAAGCTCTGGATCTCCAACCAATCGTGACGAATCGTTGACGAAATCTTGACCTGCTTGTGACAAAACGCACGGTATCCTTTAATCTAGTATTTTAAATGTTGTATTAAAGGTGAGGCTGCGAAATACTAAGACTGTCTTCATTACTTAGAGAAAAGGAAGTGGTCTTATGTTATCAACCTCTACCATTCAAATCGTTCAATCGACTGTTCCAGTCCTCGCGTCGCACGGTGCCGCGATCACGAAAGTCTTTTATCAGCGCTTGTTTCAGGCTCATCCGGAACTGAAACACGTCTTCAATCAATCGAATCAACGAAGCGACCGTCAATCGCAAGCACTCGCGACCGCCGTGTATGCCGCTGCTGCTCACATCGATCAACTCGAGACGTTAAAGCCGGTCTTATTACCTGTGCTCCATAAACACCGCAGTCTACAAATCAAACCGGAGATGTATCCCATCGTCGGGCACGAATTACTCGGGGCGATGCAAGATGTCTTAGGAGAAGCCGCAACGCCAGACATCTTGCGCGCGTGGGGAGAAGCATATGGGGAGATTGCCAATCTGTTCATCACGCTTGAAGCCGAACTTTACGCACAGGATGAACAAGCAAAAGGATTTTCCGGATATCAGACAGTCGAGATTTCGGATGTCGAGGAGCAAGCGGATGGGATTCGCGCCTTGACCTTCCGCACGGACGGTCCACTCCCCGCTTATCGAGCCGGACAATACATCACGGTGCGGATTCAAGACAAAGATGGCTTATGGCACAATCGTCAATACAGTCTGACGACGGCATCGAACACGGAGACATATACGATTGGTGTCAAACGAGAAGGCATCGTCTCGGACTATTTACATGCAGCGCAAGTCGGTGACACGGTGTTCATTAGTGCGCCGGCGGGTGCTTTTACACTCGATGCGTCAGACGAACCAGTCGTGCTGATTGCCGGTGGGATCGGGATCACAGCGATGCTTGCGATGGCTGACGAAGCGTTAGCTGCTGGTCGACAGGTCACGTTACATCACGCTGTCCAAGACGAACGCAATCGTCCATTTAACGAGCAACTTGCCTTGCTTGAGCAACGTGGCGCACGCGTCATTCGTTACGCAGAACACCAGGCAATGGATCAAGCGGGTCGCCTGCCGAAAGACGTTATCGCAGGTATCACGGATTCGACATACGTCTGTGGTCCGGAAGCAATGATTCAATATGTGATCGAACACTTCACGGCGTCACCCGACAAACTGCATTACGAAATCTTTGGACCAACGCTTGCTTTTGCAGCAGAAACTCCAGTTGCACAATAAAAAACATCCCGCTCTCTTTGACACACGTCAAGGAGAGCGGGATGTTTGATTAGAGGGGCAATCGTTCTGACAATGGACGGACCAAGACGACGTCCGTCGCCATTCGGTTATCACGGCGTGGTTCATCGACCGGTTCAATCGTCCAGTTTTTCGCATGAAGCGTATTCAAGGCACGCGCTAAGTCGTACATCGAATAACGCTCGTTACCGTTCAACTGATAGAGCCCCGCTTCCTGTTCAAGTAAAATCGTAACGAGCGCTTCTGCCGTATCTTCAAGCACTGAACTCGACGGATACCAGTTTTGACTCGCCCGAATGACGCCGTGCTGGTTCATCTCGTTCGTGAAGAAATCGACCATATTGTTCGAACCAGCTTCCGTTCCGATCTGCCAGCCGATCCGGACGATCTTCGCTTGTGGATCGAGCGCTTGAATCGCTTGTTCGCAAGCAATCTTATAAGCACCATATTCATCGGTCGCATCCGGAACAGCGTCCTTGTCAATCGGTGCCGGCACGTCGTCCGAGAAAACAGACACCGTACTCGTGAAGAAAAACGGAATCTTGTATTCCTGGCACAAGCGAACGAGCGCTTCCGTCCAACTGACGGATCCCATCCCGATATGTAAGAAATAATCTGGTCGTTCCGATTCAAAAAACGTTCGCATCTGAGATTCGTCAGTCGTCGAGACTTTCGTCCGGTCCCAGGCGACTGTCTTGATGTCGTGCTTTGCTAAGACGTCCGCAACGACGGGTGCTACTGTTCCATTCATACCTGTAGTGATCGCTTTCATGGTGATTCATCCCCCTTATGTTCAATCGAAACATCATAAAACTACTTACTACATCAGTTTACACGGGAAGTGTTGATTTAACGAATCTGAGGTCATTCTTCTACGACCATTTATGCCTCAAATGAAAAAAACGTCCGCTGTCCAATCTAAAATTGGTAAGCAGACGCACTGTTTAGTTAGTTCATCCTTACTCCGAAACGCCTTCCGTTTCCATTCGGCGCCACAGTACATTCAAAAAGACCGTCATCCCACTAATCGGAATCAAAAACAATAACGCTGTGATCCATAAACTCTCCATCGACTCCACTCCTCATCGTTCATTTCTATCTCTAGTGTACATAAGCGCGAAACCGCTTACCTCCACCTCAAGGCGGATATTTCATCCGACCTTGTCCTGTCGTACCTCAGTAAAGGAAACGGTACGATGAAGAAGTAACCAGACACTGGTCATCACAAGACCACTTAAGGCAAAGAACAGGAAAACGAATGAGATGCTAAAGAACGATGTCAAGTACGACGACAATCCGTAACAGAGCGCGGAACACGCCGTTGATGCTGCGACCATCGCCGTCCGGACCCGGCCGAGCAAATGCGCAGGCGTCGAGCGCTGCAACAAGGTCGCAAACGGAATCCCGAATAACGTCAGCGCCATCCCGAGCAAGACGAAACCGCCAACAGCCACTGGGACGAATGAGACATAAGCGACGATCGCAATCGCGAGACCTTGCAAGACGACGGCAAAACGAAACAGCTTATCCTGTCGTACGGAGGCGACCCATTTTCCGTAAAGGAGCGACATCGCGATTCCCCCGATCACCGTCGATAGTTCGAGTGCAGAAAACGTCTGGGCATTTCCCGATAAGACATTCTTGGCATATGGCGCAAGTAAAGTATTCATTGGTGTGATCATCCAGTTGGCGAGGATCGCACAACCGAGGATCCATTTCAGGCGACCGTCATGGACAACGTGATGAATCCCTTCGAGCAACGCTTCGCGGTACGATCCTTGACGCGCCCCTTCTGCGACTTGCCCTGTCATATGTCGAACGAGTAACCAGGCGACGAGATGCAATCCAAGGTCAAGCCATAAGATACTCGCGATCGAGAAATGAGCGACTATCATCCCACCGAGCAAGAATCCGCTCAACGTACCAATCCGCTCAATCGTTGCAAGATAAGCATTCGCTTGCGGCAATTGGTCATCTTCGACTAGATCAACGACCCACGTGAAGACAGCATTGCCACCAATGATTTGCAGAATCGTCTGCACGACGAGTAAGCCGAGTAACCACGGTAGGACGACGTCCGTCAGACCGATTCCCGCTAACGTGATCCCATGTGCAAGCAAGCGAATGAGTAGCGACGTTTGGTACAACGATGCACTGACGAATCGGTCGATCCATGGTCCGACGAACGTTGAGACAAGAAAACGAATTAAAAAGACACCGGTCGCAAGCAAGGCAACGCCAGAAGCACTGATCTGTTCCGCACTCAACCAGTAGATCGCGATATAGACGAAACTCGTCCCGACGGTCGATAACAAATCCGAGACATACATAAAACGAAACGCACGTGACATGATGCTTTATTCCTTTCCTAAAACGACTTCTTGTCCATCTTACAATTTTTCTCAATTGCTGCCCATTCTTTTTTCGTCATCACATCGTCATCGTCTGTTAAGGCATTCTTACCCGTCTGTAACAGAGCCGACATGTTCATTCGCTATACTAAAACGCATAGGGAGGTGAAGATCCATGAAAACGCAAACGCGTTATGACTATGAAACCGAACAGGAACAGGTCGACGTCCCATCCGAGGCACGTCTAGGCTACTACTTTCTTTTGATCGTCCTGCCGCTTGGTCTCGCGCATCTTGTCCAGTCGCTTGCTCCTTCGCCGGATCAACACCACTCGTCCGTATTGACGGGTTTGACGTTCTTATCCATCGTCTTTTTCATGTACTTAGGTAACCGAGCTGCTGGAAATGCCAAAACGACCTTTTTCGGATACTCGATGTTTTTGAGTATCAGTCTGTTCGCGACGCTGTTTCTACCAACGGTGCCGATCATTTGAGCATAAGCAAACGAGCACACGTCCGACTTGGACGCGTGCTCGTTTTTTTTAATGCGTATGCGATTCGTGTTTACCGTCACAATACAACGTATTCCCGTGAGCATGCTGATCCGTTTCGACCTGGATCGTTGCATGGTTAATCCCGACGTGTTTTAAATCGTGATCAATCTGTTCGCGAATCGACTCCGATTCCCGGACGGTCATGTCCTCCTTGACGACGACGTGACACGATAATGCGTTATACCCACTCGTGATCGACCAGATGTGTAGATCATGTAATCCGAGGACGGCTTCGTTCGTCTGAATCGTCGAAACGACCTCATCGATATCGACGTCGCTCGGCGTTCCTTCCATCAAGACGTGAACGGATGCCTTCGTCACGTAATAGCCGCTCCGTAAGACGAGGATCGCAACGATGACACTTGCCAGTGGATCCGCCCATCCCCAACCGAAGAACATGATCAGAAGAGCAGCTGCAATCGCACCGACCGATCCGAGCATGTCACTTAACACATGTAGATACGCACCGCGCATGTTGAGGTTGTGTTCATGTCCACCGCCGCGCGTCATGATCCAGGCAACGAGAATGTTGACGAGCAACCCGAGGACACTGATGATCAGCATCCCGGTCGTTGCGACAGCGGGTGGATCGATGAAGCGCTGGATGGCTTCAATGAAAATATAAAGGGCGATGACGATCAGCGTCACACCATTTATGATAGCGGCTAAGATTTCAAAGCGTTTTGAACCGAATGTCTTACTCGCATCCGGTGCTTGACTCGAGAACTGGAAGGCTAACAGGGCGATCGCGAGTGAAATCGAATCACTTAACATGTGCCCTGCGTCCGATAACAACGCGAGACTATTCGTCCAAATCCCGCCGATGACTTCGACGATCAGGAACGCGGTGATGATCAGGAACGATAAGAGCAGTACCTTTTTATTGTCGGTATGATGATGGTGGTGGTGATGATCATGTGCCATGACGTTGCCTCCTTTTACCTTACATTCAAACGTATATTTGAATTATAACGTGCCTCCGTTCTGTGGTCAACGGGCTCATCTGTTATATCCCACGCCTTTACTCTTCTAAAACGACTCATCTGACTAAACAAAAAAACGATGGCTCATTACCATCGCTTTTTCCATATCCATTTCAAATAAACGACCGAAAATCCTCTGTTTGCTGCTCGAGTTGTCGTGCGACCTCTTCGATCGCAGTAAAGCGTTGCATCGTTTCTTTTACCGTCACAAGGCTCGACGCAACTTCGAGATGGGACGCTTCAATCTTTTTCATCATCGCCATGATTTGACGGTTCATCGTTTCCGTATTCGTGCGTACTTCGACGACTGCACTGCCGACTAAATCCGATAAGTTTTTGACTTCACTGGCAACGACGGTAAAGCCTTTACCGTGTTCCCCAGCCCGTGCCGCTTCGATTGCCGCATTCAAAGACAATAAATTCGTCCGGGCCGCAATCTCCTTGATCGTATCAGCAATCTTCGTGATCTCGATGGCTTGGTCATACAGTGTTTCGAACGTCTGTTGGTTTTCTGCCGTTTCACTCGCGATCGTAGTCATCGTCTCTTGAAGCTGGTTGCCCTCTTTCGATCCTTGAACCGATTGCAAATTCAGTCCTTCAGCAAGCGTCTGGAAGCTTTTCGCATATCCTTGCACGCGGTCGATCCGGTCCGTAATGTTACTCGCAATCTTGACGACACCGACGACCTCTTCTCCTTCAAAAATCGGCATGTAGGTTGCTTCAAGCCACAAGATGTCGCCCCGGGCATCGACTCGTTTGATTTTATCCGCTGTACTGAAGCCCGAAAACAGACGTGTCCAAAAGTCCTGATACTCACGGCTGTTCGCGAATTCTGGTGTGCAAAACGTATGGTGCTGTAAGCCAATCATCTCGTCTCGTTTATATTTCATCGTTTTCGCAAACAAGTCATTGACGTCGACGACGCGTCGTTGGCGATCAAAACAGATCATCGCGACGTTTGCTTCAAGGCTCGACAAAATCGCTGGTGAGCGTAGCGGTCTCGGTAAGGTTTCATTCATGGTGTCATTAACTCCTTCTATGTATCGTTCATGTACTAAGACAGTTTTTCAAAAGAACAATCTGTACCTATCTATCGTCATCGATTGACCTTTTTTATAGCTGAATCGGCGATTATTCAAGTTGTTTTTCACGAAAACGAAATCACTTCGATAAAAATATTGTGACAGTTACAATCGATACACCATGGCATTGTCAAAAAGCGTAGCAGATGCTACATTTATTTATGTAGTAAATACTACATATTTAAGGAGGAAATACAAATGACACATGATAAGCCCCCTCTATTCTCGAAAGGACAATCTATCGTCTTGGTCGTACTTGGTGCAGCATTTTGGTTCGTCGGTGCCCTGTCAGTCAGATTCGGATCTGGAATCGGCATGTTCGAAAATGTTGGAAACGTGATTGCCTTCCTGATTGGTTTACCGGTTTCGTGGATTTCCGTCATCATCATAAAAAAAGTTGCATGCTTGAATGCTGAACAGATGGTGCCAGGTGTCAGTCTCGGACTGTTAGTGGCTACGTTCTTAGACGGAATCGTTCTAACGTGGGGCACATCGCTATATGGAACGGATCCCTTACTCGTCGGACGTGGGGCAGCATGGATTCTTTGGGGAGTATTCGCCTTTCTTGCTTCTGCTTTCATCGAGGCGAGGCGAATGGGATATAAAATGATCTGAGGCGATGAAATGTGTTCTACAGGACGACAAATAACGAGCGTAGACCGTCGGACTAATCCAACGGTCTATTTGTGTTAAAATACAGTCGAACACAAATATATTGGAGAAGAACAGACTATCATCGGAGGTGACCAGCATGGATTATGAAAAAGCATCTCACAAGTTCCAACACCGAAAGCAACAGTTGACGTTAAAAAAAGAAACGGTCATCGAGCGCGTATGCCGGCGTTATAATGCAATCGAAATCCCGAAAGACGACATCTCGGATTTAGTGAATGATGATCAACTCGAATACGATGCCATCTTTTGCTGCTTGAAGATTGATGACGCTGCTATCTTGGATTCGCTTTTCACGCCTAAGGAATTAGAGGATTTCGAGTGGGAGATTCAAGATAACAAAAGGAGAAACCGACGATACCGATATGCTACTCAGAAAGAAGCAGATTATAATCAATTGATTCTCGATGAGATGGAAGGACGCCGGATTGATATCGTCTTAGAGAGTCTCGATGGTACACACATCACCGGTTTTTTAGTCCGGAATCAATCCGAAGTAATCGGCTCTTACTTATATGCTCTCGTCGGCGGTGCATATTTTGCCGATTCTGACGTAAGAGACCTCGTCATTCGTGCGCGAGAATTGACGGAAGTAGAAGTCGAGGAATCGTATCGTGATTACCTTGAAGATTTAGTTCGGTGGGGTCATATTTAAAAAGAACGATGGACTTCATATGAAATCAATCGTTCTTCGTTTGCGCTTCGATTTTTTCGTTCCGAGCAGCCTCAAAGTTGCGATAAATCGTAAATCCTACTAAACCAATCAACCAGATAATGCCATACCCGAGTTCCCAGTCGAAGCCGAAATATAAGATCGACGACGTAATGACGACGATAAGTACTAACCGAATGCTTGATAAATGATACTTACTCATGGTTTCCCTCCTTTTCTTCCGCCACCGAAGTAGATGTATGTCACAAAAAGAATCAACATCCACGTAAAAACCGCGAATATGATTTTAAATAAGCCGTCAGGCAGTATTTTTGAGATATATAACATAGTCATTAGGATTGAAAACGTTAAATGGTTATTTCTCATTTGTGTAGAGAGCTTATCCCAATTGAGCAGTACAAGTAGTACCGCGACGGGTGCGAGGAGTGCCGTTAGGAAGAAGAACGGAACGTTCCTCATATAGTACGGTATCTCGTCTTTGTTTTTTCCCATCACATATCTCTCCTCATCTTCAATATAGAAAACCTAGCTTCTCTATTCATTTCATCGAAACGGATATGATTGTATGAAAAAAGAAGTACGTCCACTCATCTATACACTTATCGTTCTCGTCATCTTGATAACTGCCTATCCGACTTACCTCTTCGTTTCTAAAACGATGACTGAAATCAAGATTGAACGAATGTTAGTTGAATCAGGATACGACCAAGATATTTCAAAAAAAGAAACGATCTTTGAGTCGAAGACCGGAAGATACGTGTCGGAAATCAAATACACGAATGAACCAGACTATACATACAACTATGAAATCGTTGAAGATCATGTACTGACGACTGTATACGACCAGCATCATGTTGAAGTGATTGGCTCCGTTCAACATGAATTAAAATAGATATCGTATTTTAAATAACAATCGAGCCCATTCAGCAATCGCACGAATGAACTCGATTTATGTACCTCTTAACATTCTTCTTTCATGTTCAGTGATTCTGCCGAGCGAATCGTAATTTGTTTTGTAGCATCATCGATGGATATGACACAATCCCATGTCGGCTTTAACTGAAGGACATCATTTCGATCCAACCACAAGACCGCAGTCAGTTCGATGAAGTCCCCCATCACTACCATTTTTCTCGCCTTCTCATCAATGACAGCATACAGTTCATCATCTAAGTTGATTTTCCAGTCAAAAAATTCACTGACGTTCACTTATCTTTTCCTCCAAACAATCTTTTGTCATCCGATTCAATCTCCCATTAAAACGAAATCTTCCATTTGTTCCGCGCGATCAATACAACGATCAGAGAAGCCAATAAAGATATTTTAAGCGTTGTATCACTGGTTACGTGAAATCCGTAATGAAGTGAAAAGAGTACCATGAGTAGCGCAACGACGCTTCCTAAAAAGATCATGTTTTTCATTTTGTCATCTCACTTCCATTCTTGACTCCTTGCTGTCAATACTCTGAAATATACCGTCCTTCTTGTTTGTTCGTAATTTGTTCGCCGTCTTTGAATCCCGTGACTTTAAAGCGATGAGATCCCGATCGATAAATCTCATATTCATTTTCCGGTTCATCTTGGAACACGACCTGCGCAATGAATTCACCCGTGCTCGTATCGTATCGAATTTCCTTGTTCTTCACATATGTCATATAATCCTGTTGCTTCAGATAATGATCGATTGCCTGAGTGACTTCTTGTTTTTCATCATAGTAAAACGATTTATAGGCAGAAGCACCGATGATGCCCACTCCTAGAATCATCACTATCGTAATCCATACATAAATTCGTTTCATACCATCACTCCCGAGTAGAAATAAGAAAAATATCGTATTTCCAGATTCCATTCCCCTTGTTTTAAAAACTAGATATGTATAAACTAATATAAGATCACAAAAAAAGGAAGTTATTTATGATAAAAAAATCCATAAAATACTTTTTATTGTCATTTATGTTACTTGTTATCATCTTGAATCTCTTGAATGGTCGAATGATTGAAAATGAGCGATTAACGTTAGCCGTGAACATCGCTATCGTGCTGATGGCGTTATTTTTTATCAGCTTGAGATTTTCAAAGCGAAAACGTAAATAGGATGCTTATCGCTCTAAAAAAAGTACGTAAAGGTGGTTAACTCGTGGGGCAATTCATGATTTTCGGCGCCTTGATGAATCTTCTGATCATTGGCGCAGTCGTCTATGTCGTATGGAAATTAGGAAAAAACTCTTTAAAAAATAAATGATGGATGTCCCTTTTTGATTCATTGCTGAAATTCGTATCAATTATGCTTACATAAACAAGGTCCCTTTCTCATTCGAAAAAGGGACCTTGTTCTATTTTATCCTGCGTAGTTGAACAACGGACCACGCAATTCGAACTCATACGTCTCACCGTCGACGATGCCGACGATCGCGTCACTTTCGATCAACTGATGCAAGAAGCCTGCCATCTCAGCCGCCGTATGGTACTTTTTGACGTTCTTGCTGTAGTCGAACCCTGCTTCGCCGCGCGAACGATCCGCAAACTCTGTCTCAGTCGCAGCTGGTGCCAGTACTTTCGCCCGGAGTTTTGCCCCGCCTTTTTGCAGTTCTTGCGCTAGCCCTTCCGTATAGGCACTGACATAGAACTTCGTCGCGCAATACGTGACCGCGTTCGGAACGATCCGGTAGCCACCTGCTGACGAGATATTGACGAGTGTCGTTCCTTCGATGTCATGATGATCGCGGACGAACAGACTCGATAGAATCGTCAGCGCCTCGATGTTCAAGCGGAGCATTTTCTCGATTTTCCCGAGCTCAATGTCCTGGACGAGATCAAAATCGCCGAATCCAGCATTGTTGATCCACGTCTCGATGTCGAGTTCCTTTAGTCCCTCATATAAATCATGGACATTTTGGTTATCTGCGAGATCGACCGACTTGAGGATGACATCACTATCTGGTGAGATTTGTTTGACTTCATCCCGAAGTTTTTCGAGCTCAGACGTCCGCCGTGCGACGAGGACGAGTGATTTTCCTTTTCCTGCGAGTAGTTTTGCTGTCTCATATCCAATTCCTGAACTTGCTCCTGTAATGACCGTGTACTTCATGTAGCATATCCCCTTTTTGATTTGGTATAGTGAGAGTCTAATCCTTAGAGTGAACTCTAAGTCAAGCAGAAAGGTGAGATGTATGTATACGATTTCTGAAATCAGTCGATTGACCGATACGAGTGCCCATACGATCCGCTATTACGAAAAAGAAGGGCTACTGTTTCCGAAGCGCCAGAACGGTCAACGTCGATACGACGACCCAGATGTGACGTGGCTTCGGTTCGTCCTCCGCTTGCGCGAAACGCATATGCCAATCGAGCAAATCCGTTCTTACGTGACGCTGTTCCTTGCTCACGGCGAGCAGGATACGACACAAGAACGGCTCGCGTTGCTTGAAGCCCACCATGCGAACGTCTTAGCACAACTGGCAGCATTACAAGAAACGGAGCGAATGATTGCAGAAAAAGTCGACACCTATCGTCGCCTCCATCCTACAATTCCCGCTCCTGATGTTGTTCAATCCTCGGAGAACGCCTCCGTCAATTGACGATAGACTGTTTCACGTTCGTCAGGCGTCAACGTAAGAAAACTATCGCCGATGTTGACTTCCGTCGCGCAGCCGCTCTCTTTCTCAACTAGATAACCAGCGATACCTACTTTTCCGTGCGACTGGATTTCAACCAATTTTTCCTCGACGACTGCTTTTTCTACCTTGAAGTAGAGATGAAACATGTTCGAGACTGGCTCTTGGGGACGAGTCGAGATGCCCGAAATCGCATTCAATCTGCTCGCAAGCTCCTTTGCGGCTGCATGGTACTCTGCCATGCGGTCTTTTCGTTGTTCATAATAAAAATCGGCAGACAGAATATACGGATATAGACTGATCAAGTCACCGCCGTAGCGACGTTTCCAGATCCGTGCCTCTTGGCAAAACGGTTCTGGTCCAGCTAAGATTGCTCCTGCGACACCGCCGAGTCCCTTATAAAAAGAGATATAGACACTGTCAAACAGTTGCGCGATGTCCTTAGCTTCTGCCTCATAATACGGTAAGACCTCAAGTAAACGGGCACCGTCCAAGTGAAGACGGATATTCTGTTTGCGGGCATACGCACAAATCACTTCGAGTTCTTCACGCGACGGAAGCAATCCGCCGAGTTCGCGTTGTGGTAGTTCGAGTAACAGACAGCTGACGTCCGGCAAAGCTTTGACGTCGTCTATCGTCATCATCCGATCGGCTTCTCCGACTAGTATTGGTTCTATCCCGTGCAATTTCTTTAAGCCGTCCTGTTCATGAATCTCAAGGTGACAGAGCGGGTGATAAGCGACCTTACGATTGTTCTGTTCATCCGACCAGATACGTAGCGCAATCTGTTGCGCCATCGTGCCACTCGGGAAAAAGACCGCATCGTCGTGTCCGAGTAAGTCTACCATCTTGCGCTCAAACGTCTTGATTAATTCGCCGTTACCATAGATATCGCTCATTTGATCGGCAGCAACGCCCTGCAACGCTTCTTGTAACACGCCGACCGTCCGACTACCATGTCCATCTAAACGTTTCGTCGTTTCTTGGTAACTCGTTCGTAAATCCATCTCTTTCATTCCCTTCTAAATCAATGACTATTTTTTGAAAAAATCAAAATATTCCCTCTCCACTTTTGCTATACTGTGTAGCGAAAGTCTGTTAAACGTACTCGTCAAAGGAGGTGTCCCTATCGTGAAAACGCTTCGCACTCGCCTATTACTTCTTATTCCACTTGTCTGTCTACTACTACTTACCGTGCAACAATTCGTCCCGTCGCTCTATACGTCACTTCTTGGACGAATTGATTCAGCAACGAATACATATTGCGTCGACCGTTGCGGTCCAAAGGAATCGATCTTCGATACGATCGAAGAAGGAACGTCTTATGGTGAAAGCACGGTCACGATGAGCGAAGTCGATCCACCAGCTCCATGGTTCCGGACAGGGTTCGATTCTTCGGTGACGACACCTCCTTATCTTCTCGTACTATGTCTCGTTCTCCTGTTTTGTAGCTGGTTTTTCTGGCAATATCTCCAGTGGTTGCGTCGACCGCGTATCGATCCATCAGGGTATGTGCTTCCGCCACGATTTCCAATCTTCATTTATGAGACAAAAGACCTGCCTGCTGACTCGATTCGAAAACAACTCGCTCACTTTAATGCACAATTGCCGCTTTCCTTGCGACGCCGGACCCACGAGACAGTAACAGAATGGTTCGACCGGATTGCGTTTCCATCTCCTGTTGATCCGCTCTACTTTGAAGTGCGATATGGGAAAATGCCGGTCATCTCGACACATCAATTGACCTTCTTCGTTCAAGCGATGGAGCGATATCTTCGGAACTGCCAAGTCCAGTCATCAATTTCTTGAATCTAGTCGCCTTGCGCATTGAAGCTTGGCGGTTTTTTTGTGTTTACAGATGTGATTGCTCTTGAAAAAAGATTTTAGAGGACTTTACAGACTGAATTGACTTTTTTTCAAAATCAGACGATTAGTTGCCAGAAAACTGGGTAATATAGACTATAGTAGAGAAAAATTTTTCAATTAGGAGAGTGAGGTGAGAGAAGATGATCAGTGCCCAAGAAGCCTATTACATTAAGAACGAATTGAATGAGAAATTTGTAGATCCGCGGATTTCCTGTGATTTTTCAATCTTTTCGCTTGAACCGTTCCAACTTCTCTTACACGTACAAGAAGATGTCGATGAACTTAGTACTGAAATTCGCTATGGTTTAAGCCGCAAGATTCGGTCTCAGCTCACACAACTCGATGCACGTGTCGGGGGTGTTCCCGTCAAAACGGTCTACATCATATCGGCTCCTCTCATTTCCGATCGATCGTATTGCGTCATCTTACAATGAACTTTAAAATACCCCGTATGAGAAGCAAACTCTCACGCGGGGTATTTTTGTGTTCATCGGTCTGTAAAACCATCGATTTTCCATGCGTTCTTTAAAAAAGTCTGCTCCTTGGACCAATAGACAATCGCATATTCTTGATTGATGCGTTCCCGTTCTGTTATCAAATGCTCGATTTCTGCATCAAAATCACAAAAGGCATATAAAGCATTCGATCGATTGGCAATCCTCTGCATATCTTCCATGAAAATCGTCTCCTGCTGATCGAGTGACCACGCAGTTAAATTCTCTTCTTGAAAACCGAATTGAAAACCGAAACAGTCTGGTTCTTTTTCAATCGTCATTCGAACAGGTATTGTCGTTAAACCATGATACGCAAAGAAAACGAGCGAGGCATTCCCGTAATGATGACTCAGCAATGGACGCCAGTCTTTCGGAAGACCTTTTTCCTCGCCCCAATGTGATCCATCAATATCCGTCGCGTAACTGTATCCGAGAACTCGTATGTCTGAATGAAATGCATCCAAGACCGTTCGAGCAGCGTTTTCCATGTTTTCCGTTTTTTCAAAAACAAATCCTACCTGTATCACCATTCTTCATTCCCATCTGATTATGCATTACCCTGCCATGTCACCGATTTGGTTTCGACCGTTCTCTTTCGCCCGATACAACGCTTGATCGGCTTGGTCGATCACCTCTTTTTCCGTCGTCTCTGCTCCAGGTACGAGCGACGTCAAGCCAAGACTGACACTGACCCGGCAAAGTGGTTCATACCGTTCATGTACGATATTCAAATCGAGAATGTCCTGACGAATTCGTTCTGCAATGTGCCGGGTTTCTTCTGCTCCACGCGACAACAGGACCGTGAACTCCTCCCCACCGTACCGTGCGACTTGCCCATGCCGTGCTTGACGCTTCAAGACGCGGGCGACTTCCTTTAAACATTCATCCCCTTTTAAATGACCATACGTATCATTATACGATTTAAAGGCATCGACATCGATCAAAATCAGGGAGAGTGGTGTCTGCTGTTGTTTGGCTTCTTCGAGAAGATGTTCTAATCGTTCATCGAACGCCCGCCGATTCGGGATACCGGTCAAGGCGTCGTGAAGCGAACGATGAATCAAGGCTCGTTTACTGCGTTCCATCCGAAACGTCTGGATGAAGGCAATCAAGACAAGAACGGCAATGCTTGCGACAACGACGATGACCCATTTCGCAGCACTCGATGCTTGCTCGGAACGATTCGTTGCTTCGGCGATGATTCGGTTGACGTCCGTCCGTAGACGGGCATCAATCGGGCGAAACGTCTCGATGAACTGCATCCCTTGATAACGCTTTGCCTCAGCGGCTGCTTGATCCCCGTTTCGAACGAGTGCCAGTTGGGCATCATAAAATCGGATGGCTGTCTCGATCCGGGGAATCGCTTCCGTTCGGACGAGCTTTCGCATGATCGGATGATTCTCATCGAGTTGATTGAGTCGTTCGACCGTTTGATCTAGCCGATCAATCGTCCGATCATACTGCGCTAGATCCGCCTCGTTCGGTGAGAGGATGTAACTGCGAACGACCAGTTCAAGATTTAGTAACGCCGGAAACAACTCCGCTGCTTCCGTCGAGATCGGAATCGCCTCGTTTAAGATGCGTGCATTTTCTCGTTCGATTTTCAGGAAAGCTTGATAACTCCAGACGCTTGTAAACAATAGCGCACAGAGTGCCAAAAACAAATAGCGCTGCAACGTTGACCATTTCACAAAAAGACCGACCTTTCTTTCTCTTTCTAATTGACTAAAGTCTATCCCTTCTATCGGTGTCTTGAAATCAAACTGTTAGTCGTTTGTATGAAATAATGCCCGTTGCTAGCACATTCCAAACGCTTCCAGCCTTCTTAATCGGTCAGGGATGTGTTTTCCAGCTGTTCCTGTGACTGCCTTCGTCTCAGTGCTCGTTCTGTCACATCATTGTTCTTCCACCAAGCGACGAGTAGACCGACCAGTCCGATCAGACCCGTCACGAACCGTTCGACGTCACTTGACGATACTGGCAATGCTGTAAAACCGAGCGTCGGTAAGAGTAACTCAAGAAAAACATAGAGAGGAATCAAGAGGCGGATCCACGCCTGAAGACGAATCATGGGGACACCGGAAAGAGACGACGCCATGTTTGCGGACCAACGATCCCGTCAGCGACTAGACGACACGTCTGTTGGAACGTTCGAACGGCGTGCGTCAATCGGGCATCAAAGACTCCCGTCACCACAAGTCCCAAGCGTTTTTCAAGGGCTCGGACGAGTTCCGGTGCTTGGATTTTTTCCCGGAGATAGCGTCCTTGTTTTGGAACGTGATGACGCGCTAGACTGACATGATCGTACAGTTCAAAGTGTGGGTAGTCGGGAAAACGAGACCAATCCCCTCCCCAGTCCATTCCGCGTCGTTTCATCGCTGCAACGATCCGCCGGAGTCGCGCGTCTGGCGGAGAAAGGAACAATGCTCCATCCTGATATAGAAAGACGTCGATTGCGACACCGAAATTATGGTTTGATTGTCCTCCGCGGGCTTGCGTCACGATGGGTCCTGGTGTCGTCCGTCCTTTTGCATACAACGCATTCTGTTCCGCGATGCTTCGAAAGCTTTGTGCTATACCGAGTTTGATCCCATGCGGATACAGCTCTCGAATCGCGTCACGCGCGATCCGGACGACAGACGGATGCATGCCAGGAACGGATAGTTTTTGATTGGCACGTCGGAGTAATTCTTCCAGTTGCATCAGGCTCCCTCCCTTGCCAGTCCTTGTAATAGTTCAGCAATTTCGACGTCGTCAGGTATGGTCTGTTTCTCTTTATGGTGTGCTTCATATGCTCGTTGCGCTGCTTTTTCTCGTTCCATCCAATTCGGTAATTGAAATAATGAAGTGTCTCTTCTTGAACGTTTGGTTATTCGTTTCCGCCGTTCAGCCGGTAATCCAGTCGCAAGACGCTTGACGACTTGCTCGATGTAGCCAAAATGACGACTGTTCGCTCGCGCCGCTTCTTCGATTGCATACAGGATGCGATCGATCGGATGGTCTGTTGCCAGCTGTAGCAATTCTTGCTCGATTCGTGGTGTCGCCTTGCCGAGATTCGTCTCGTACTGCTGCACCAGTTCCTTTTTTAAAGTCGTTTTCTTCAAGACTTCTTCTTCGGAGTCAGCAGAAACCTCGGGGGCAGTCGTCTCGTGACTCGCCGGGGAAGGTGTCTCGACACGGGGCAGGACACGGTAAGCATTCGAGGTCTGTCCCCCGTGTTTCGTGAAGCGTTCGACTTTCTCGATCCGACCGCTTGCAATCAAGGACTGGATACACGACTTGACCGTCGATTTACTGCACGGAACAGCGTCGGCGATCGTCTGATAGGACGGGAACGCTTGACCATCCTGACCGCTGAAGCTCTCAAGAATCAGGTAAATCATCTTTTCATGGACGGACGCAAATGCCGTCCCGCTCCGTAAGAGCGTATGGGGAACCGGAAGATATGGGGCTTGCATGGTGATTCCTCCTTTCTAGGACATATGACAGGAAGAAGTCGATGATTGTTCGAAAAGAATAGGGAGATGTTTTTTGAGAGGAGTGACAGGATGGACGAACTATTCACCTATTATCTACAGGAGCTTGATCACTATCAGCCGAATGCTTTGATCTATCATCTGGATCATGACACATGGTCGATCAGCCAGATGTACGACCATCTGATCGTCGTCAGTCATGAGTATTTAGATGAGGTCGAGTCGTGCCAGTTCGCACCCGTGACTACGTCCGGAAAGTCACCGTTTGGCGAAAGGCTGTTTGCTGTCGGTGCGTTTCCGGCGACACCGATTCGATTACCGGATGCGATGAACGCACCACCGGACGAGACGGCTCACGTCGACCGATTGCGGACGCGTTGGCTTGAGTTGACCGATCGTCACGCATCACTTGCCATGGTCGCCCAGTCGACAGCCCCTGACCAAAAGACGCACCACGGTGGGATGGGATGGTTGAATGCCGCCGAGTGGTATGCTCTCGTCACGTATCATCTCGCCCACCATCGCCATCAAAAACGACGGCTTGATGCTGCGTTAGCGAATCACTCATAAGAAAAAGCGCTCTCCGTCAACGAAGAGCGCTCCTGTTCATTTTAAGACGTCCCAATTCGAGAAGTGTCGTGCCTCGAGATCGAGTTGCTGTTCCTCGATCCAGCGAAACGCTTCGAGTACGAGCGGTGACGCGTTATCAATCGAGACGTCACTCGCATTGACCCAGCGCGCACCGAGTGAGTCTTGTCCGACGAATTGTTCGGGGATACTAAGCACACCACCCGTCTGTCGGACGAGATAAAAGACAGCGATGTGATGGACTTCTTCGAACTCGCGCCAATCCCACGGAAGCTTGAAGTCCGCGACGCCGATCTGTCGTTCGAGTGCCACTTCGAGCCCTGTCTCTTCCGTGAATTCCCGGCGCATCGCCGTAGCGAGCGTCTCTCCTTCTTCGAGGCTTCCCCCTGGTAAGTCATAGCGATTGATATACGGTCCACCATTCTTGTCGATGACGAGTAAGGCATCCTCCTTCATCAATAATCCATAGACACCAAATGCCCGGTGGCAACGAATCGTCTTCATGTGTCATTCCCCCTTCTCTTCATCTGTTGTAGGACGGTCGGGATGAATGAATCCAAAAAGCCGTCAAACGGAAACTGTTGCTGCGCGATTCGTTCTTGGAGGTTCAGTAACGATGCACGGGCTCGTTCAATCACATCAGTCGGATAATCGTACAATTGTTGGTTCTCTAAAAATTCGTCCTCGTCGACGACCGTCCACACTTCCTCGCGATGGACGAGATCGAGATCCAGATCAATGAACGATAAGGTATTTCCTTGAAGAACTGGCGGTAAGCAAATGTTACAGTAGTACGTCACCTCTCCCGTCCGCTCTAAATCGAGACCGACCGTAAAATCCGCATCAAGCGGATAGAATTCGAGACTATAATTGTCATATGTATAAACCGCTTCGCGACGATGATGCAAAAGAGTCCGCCCGGGCGTATTCGCGACGAGCAGATACGCTTCCGTCTGTTCAAGGACATAGCCGTCCCATGAATAGTGCGGACGTCCATCAAATTTTCGCGCTTCCATCGTGACATGCTGTAGTTCCATTCTCACCCCACTCCTTCCCTAAAGCTCTCTAATTTTACCAAATAAATTTGTTTGAGCAAGTCTTTACCTGAATCTTTAAAATTTTGAGACTCTCTCGTTGACATCCTTTAACAAACTGCTATCGTGAAAGTATCATACTCAAGGATGTGGAACCGATGTTCATTGCCGAGTTGTTATTGAATGCTTGCATCGCCTTCACCGGCTTTTATTTGATCGCCAAAATCATTTATAGTCAACGTCTCGCGTCAAGTAGCTTGAAATCCCTCATCGTCGGTCTTGCGACCGGGCTGCTCGGGGTGCTATTGATGTTTAAGGGGATCGCCGTCAACGAGTCGTTACGGATGGATTTGCGTCATTTACCGCTCGTCCTGCTCGCTTTTTATGGCGTCCGTTCGCCTCTGATCATCGCAACGCTGATCATCGGCTGCTCCCGGTTCTACTTCGGCTGGACACCACAAGCGATCGTCGCGTTTCTTGCAGTCCTTGGTATCAGCACCGGGATGTACTTCATCCATAAACGGTTGCTCCACCGACCATTCTTGCAAAATCTCATCATGAACGTCTGGGCGTTGTTCATGATTACGATTGCCGTCTCGATCAATCTCGGCTTTAGTGACGCCGCTCTTCGTTTGCTCGCTTCGACATGGACGATCGGACTGGCGGTCGGACTGTTATCGAGTCTATTGACGATTGATTTTCAGTTGCTCAACGAACAAGTGCAGCGCTACAAACAATCAGCGGAACTCGATCATTTGACGGGACTGTACAATCGCCGGGTTTGGGACGAACGGACGGCGTTGCTCGAAGAAGAAGGACGTGTCTACAATGTGCTCGCACTCGACATCGACCACTTCAAGCATGTCAACGATACATACGGGCATGCAAACGGGGATCTCGTCTTGCAACAGTTCGCACGGATCTTACAGGAAGAAACGCGTCCGCATGATATCACGGCGCGCATCGGGGGAGAGGAATTCATGGTCCTCATCTATGATTTGACGCCTTCGAAAGTCGCGAAGGTCGCCAACCGAATCCGGGAGCGGATCGCGAACACGCGCTTTCAGCTCGACGGCTTTCCCGCCATCTCGATCACAGCGTCCGTTGGCATCTCCCATGGGAAACACGTCGCTGCTCAGCGGATGAATATCCTTGCCGACGAAGCGTTATATGCCGCCAAGGAACAAGGGCGGAACCGTGTCATTCTGTACGAGGTCGATGCTGAGGCGGCGATGACGACGCAAGACCGTGAACCGGTCCGTTCTTAATCTTTATCATACGCATTCGATTATTGAGTAGACTGCGCTGGATGATGCAAAAACAGATCCTCCATCATCGTCATGCAGACGAGGACGACATGTCACGCAATGCTTCATCCATGCAAAAGAGGACTTACCATGAAACCGGTAAGTCCTCTTTCTTTACGCTTGATCGATTCGCCGAAACTGTAAGCCACGTGCTTTCCACTCCGGTAAGAGTTCTTTCAGCGCCGCGATCGTCTGCATGGGTGCTTGTGGATCCGCACCGAACGTATCCCCATTATCATGGAGCAAGATGATGTCTCCTTCTGACACATTTGATAGCAGCCGTTTGATTTTCGCCTTCCCGCCCTCTAGCTTCCAGTCCTCCGCCATCTTCGACCAGAGAATCATTTCGTAAGAAGGAGGACAGAGGACATCTCCAGCATTGAGTGCGCCCCACGGTGGACGGTAGACCGTCGGACGTTCGCCCGTGATCCGTTCAATGATTGCTGCTGTCCGTTCGATGCCTGTCCGGACTGTCGACGGTCGCATCGACCAGTTCGGTCGATGGACATAATTGTGGATCCCGAGTTGATGCCCTTCTTCGTGCATCCGGTGAATGAGGTCCGGATGTGCTTCTGCTTTATGACCCACGACGAAAAACGTCGCGTGAATGCCTTCTTGTTGTAAGAGATCCAGCAGTTCTGTCGTATAGACAGGATCTGGACCGTCATCGAACGTCAAGGCGATGGATCGTGAGTCCAGTGATTTCGTCACGCGCCATCCGAAGACGCGTGACGCCATATACGGAACGACCGTATAAGCAAGTGTCGCGAGAACTCCCGCTGTGACAAGACGTGAACGCATGTAAACTAACTCCCTTATTATCCATTTACTTTTTGACGACGATCTTGCAGGCAACCCGCAATTCGTTCCGCGAAAAACCGCTGATCGGCCATGACGCAATCATTTTGATACTGCGTGACCGCCTGTTGCCAAGCATGCATGACGTCCGGATTCTCAAGCGTCCGACGGATGACATCCGCGAGTGAATCCGTTTGATTAAAGGAGAACGCAAGCCCTTTCTCCATCAAATACGTACGATTGATCTCTTCTTGCCCCGGTAGGACGTGTTGAATGAACAGCGGAACACGTTTTTCGAATGCTTCGCTGACCGTCACGCCTCCCGGCTTCGTGACGATCGCATCCATCCGTTCATACAGTTGATTCATCTCATCTCGTGAATCGATATAGGCGAGTGGATGAATATGTGGATGACGTCGCGAAGCTAACCGTTTATAGAGCGTCTGATTGTTCCCGCACAAGACATGAAAATCAGCTTCTGCACACTGTTCGATTTGCGTCAGCAACGTCTCGAGTTGACCGAGTCCACCGTTTCCGCCCGCAACCAGAATTTGTTTGCGTGACTGCGTCGAACGAATGATCGAACCACCAAAAATGGCTGGATGGACAGGAATTCCCGTCACGAACAACCGCTCTTCTGGTACGGCATGATGCGCGTGTAATTCCCGCCTCGCCTCACGATTCGGCAACAAGTGATACTCGATGTGCGTCTTTCCCCAGACGCGACTGACGAATAGATCGGTATAGGCATTGATGACGGGTACATCACAAAGGTTTCGTTCCTTCAATTGATTCAAGAGATAAGATGGAAACGCATGCGTACAGATGATGACATCCGGTTGTTCCGTTCGGATGATTCGTAACATCTGTTGTTGGAAATAATGCGACGTCCATCCGGTCGAGCGCGCGTTACTCGAACGCCCGGCAATATGCCGATGATAAAAACGACTATAACCGTTTGAGAAATGTCGGATCCAGTTCAGATAAAACTTCGATGTCACCCATTCCGCGAACGGGCTGATTGTACTGAGTAACTCTACTTCCTTGACTTCAACATCTGGTCCCTGCAATCGTTCGGCGATGGCTTCCGCGACGAGATGATGACCGGATCGCATCCTTAAAAAAGGAAAGATCACTATTTTTTGCATCGTATGTCCACTCCTTCAAACTATCCGCAAAAATCCTTTAAAAAGAAGTATCGCTTAGTCTTCTTTTCCCGCTTGGTTTTTCCCTGAAACGACGCGTTTTTCGAGCCGTTTACGCTTAATCCATTTGACGAGTACACCGAGCAGGAACAATACGAGTAAGGCAAGTCCGAAATACGGTACGACTTCCGGCTTGATATGAAACGTCTTTCCGGCAAAGTGACCGAGTAAGACGAAAGGAACGACCCATAGCGCGGAACCAAGTGCCGACACCCAGAAATACCGACCGAACGGAATTCGCTTCATGCCTGCAAAATACGGATTGATTTGCCGCACGCCCGGAATATAAAGACCGGCGATGATCGTCCGATTAATCCGTCCCATGTAGCCGTTCGACACCCGCTCCCAGCGTTCTCTCGTCAATCCGATGAAACGACCGTATCGTAAGACGGTCGGTCCGAAGAAGCGCCCCGCGCTATATGCCGTCAACATACCGACGAACGTCCCGGCGTATGCCGTTAACATTGAATAAATCAAACGTTCTTCGTTCTGACCACTTAAGATTCCAATCAGGACGAGTAGCGATTCTTCCGGTGCCGGAATCCCGACGATGCCAAAAAATAAAAAGATGAAAATAACGCCATATCCATAGGCATCGAGATACTGGTTGACCGTATCCATGTTCATGTTGTCACGTCCTCTACTGCTGTCTCTCTGTAATGTTTCATCGTCTTCTGACTATGTATTCGTTCCTGTTCATGCAATTCCTTTTTTAGAAAAATTAAAACCCGTTTTCAGCTAAAAATTGACCTGTTCTCGTATCTCTCCTCGTGACAGTTCTCAGTATTTAGGAGATGATGAAGAGAGTGAAGGATATCTCAATAGACATAAAGGAGAATAACGATGAAAGAGACGAAACAGCTGACGATTCGCCCGCTCTCGCCCGAGAGCATTCCACTCGTCAATGAAGCCAACGACGCGTTTCCGATCATCGGACGCATCGTTCCACAGTTTTCCGGTACCGCCTGGTCCTATACGGAAGAACTTTATGAAACAGCTACTGAAACGCATTTCCCAGACGATCGTCTCGATTGGTCTACTTATATTGATCATCAAGATCGTATCGTCCTCCTCGCCTTCTCCGGCACTTCTTGTATCGGTCAGATTCGTCTCGTTCGTGACTGGAACCGTTTCGCCTACATCGAGAATATCGCCGTCAAACAAACGTTTCGTAAACTAGGCGTTGGACACCAACTGCTCGCCGCTGCGACGAAGTGGGCACAGCAACGTGAGTTGATCGGTCTATCCCTTGAAGCACAGGACGATAATCTGATGGCTTGCCGGTTTTACGAGCGGGAAGGCTTCGTGCTTGGTGGAGTCGATAGCCTAAAACAATTCGCCAATCCAGACATCAATCTGACGCTGTATTGGTACAAACTATTTTGAGCAACAAACGGAAAGGACTTATCTCATGGTATCGATCGTAAAGAGCAGTTTCATTTCTGCGATATTGTTTGCTTTCTTGTACGCACTGATTGCTGGGCTTGAGATGGGGAATCCAGCACTATACGGCACGTCCTTTACCGACTTCTTCCTGATTGGTCTACTGTTTGCCGGTCCAGTCATCCTAATCGGCGCACTCTTAACAGAAGGGCTGCCGCGCCTGTTATTCCGTTCTACTATCTCATTCGCACAACGGATCATCCTCAATCAAGTCGTCGCGTTGTTCGCAAGTATCGTCCTCTATCTACTTGTGCAACCCAATCCATTTTCGTTCTATTTTGTCTTGTTCTGTTCTGGAGTAGCATTGGTGTATCTTCTTGTCTCCGAATCAGCACGGAAGTATCCGGCATTCCTCCCCTATCTATTCGGGTGGCTTGCTCGGACCGTCCTCAGCTTCTTTTTATTTCTCCACTTGTTTGGTTCGATGACGATGATGGTGCCGTTTTTGTCCTACACGGAGCAGTTGGTCAATGAACAGTTGGACGCTGTCATGCTACTGTTCTTCAGCAGCATCGCGATGGCTGACTTGCTGTTAGCTGTTCGTTTTACGAAACGTTCGCTACCGTGGACTACGCATCTCCTCGTTCATCAAGGTACGGTCTTCGTGTTTGCTGGCGCATTCATTTTGTTCACTTCGCTTCCTGCAGTATGTTTTACCGGAAACGTAGTCGCTGCCATTTTATATGTAATGGTCACCCGTCTATTCATCGTCATGAAAACCGGGAAGGAGGAACACCATGATCCGTCTGTCATTTCGACTACTGATGACTAATTGGATTTTTTTGATGCTGTATCAACATCTCCCGTCGTCACCGCGGCTTATGCCCGAGACGGACGCTGGGTATTATTCAGGTGTTTTTGAGACATTACTATCGTTTATGATTGTCATCACGGTTGGCGGCATCCTGACTGACGCAATTCGTTACTTCCGCTTCCGAACGCGTCTACTTTCCTTTACATCACATCTCTTCCTGAATCAAGGCATCGCCTTACTTATTGGTGGCATCTTATTAATCGTCTTCAATGGTCTGTTTCAACCGCTCTATTTTCAGGCAATTGCGAGTAGCGCCGCTTTTCTCTATTTTTTGATGACACGTTTGACATTACTATACAAAAACGATTCAGCTGTTTGAAATCAGCCACATTCTTACATTTTTGTTAGGTAAGAATGACAGGCTAGGCACTATACTGAATGTATCGTTCAGTAAAGGAGACATGCCGCATGTTTCGTCAAAAATCAATTTTGTACTTACTCATTTTCTTGTCCTTCGGTTTCGCCTTCGATACGGTCACAGGTTCGTCTCTCATTCCATTCATCGAACCCCTTCACCAATTGATCGTTTCACTTGCGCTGACGATCACGACCGCCTGTTTGTCACTGTTCTTTCTGTTCTACCATGGCGTTCGTCCGCATCTTGAATTATTGATCGTCCTCCCCTTTTTGATTTTGACGAGCGGCATCATGTTCTTCTTCGTCTTCTTGAACGCAATGACTGTCATCTAACGTCACCAAAAAGCCCGTCTTCTTCAAGGAGACGGGCTTTGGTCGGCAAAATATGTAGATCACGGTTTGGCGTTAAGCTCCAGCAACGGATCACTTTCACTCGGCCAATTGATTTGTCCCTCGTAATGATCCTCGATCGTCGCGACCGGTTTCGAACGTTCGAACCGGGACGGTTGCGTCGACGTCGTACAGACGATCAAGACAGCTAACAGACTGATGATACTAAAAACTCGTCGCATCATGATTTATACTCCTTTAGTCGTTTCTATCCTCATATTAAACAAACTATGCTATTATGCCATCCGTCCTCCGCTGTATCTCTCGCTCCGCCCATTAAAAAAGACCGACTACGTAAGTCGGTCTTACACCATCACCCTTGTTCGCCAACGACCGAGAACCGCTCGTTGAGATGTTGCGCGTTTTCTAGCTCATCGACTACAGCGATGGCGTAATCCGCGTAACTGATGTAGCTTTCCCCTTTTGCGTTTAGAATCATCTGCTCGCCGCCGATCGTATACGTTCCTGTTCGTTGACCGCTCGGATCAAAGAATCCAGCGGGGCTGAGATACGTCCACGTCACGTCGTGTTGCCCTTGCAGTTCGATCAAGTTTTTCCCCATGTTCGAAGCTGTCGGATAATACGCTTCCGGGAAATCCGGTGTTTCCATGACACGTACTGTATGCTCGGCATCAACGAATAGGCTTCCCGCACCACCGACAACGAATAGTCGTGTCTTACTTCCTGCTAACACGTTGATTAAATGACGTCCGACTTCGATATGTTTCGTTTCCTCACCCGGTGCTGCGTTAAACGCATTGACGATGGCGTCAAATCCGTTCAGATCGTCTTTCGTCAGCGCAAGCACATCACGCTCGAGAATCGTGACGTCTGCGGTCACTTTTGCCGCGTTACGGACGATTGCCGTGACGTCATGTCCGCGTTTGATTGCTTCTTGTAAAATCAACTGCCCTGCTTTTCCTGTTGCGCCGATGATTCCGATGTTCATGATGATTCCTCCTTTTGATATGTAACTATATTGATTACATGTAACCAATATAGTTACAAACACTTTATTTGTCAACAGTGTTGTTCCTATTCCCCGTTTCTTGCCAAATGAACGATACAGCGTATAATGAGAGAACAAAGTTTTTAAGAAGGAGGGTCATCCGTTGGCCATCAGTACTCGTTTTTCCGTCGGCATCCATATTCTCTCGTTGATCGCAACCGACGAGAAGATGACATCCGACTTGATTGCTGGCAGCGTCAATACGAATCCGGTCGTCATCCGTAAAATCATGAGCATGTTGAAAAAAGCTGATTTGATTGAGGTCCGTCCGGGTGTCGCTGGTGCGCGACTCGCCCGCCCGTTGTCTCGCATTACGCTGCTTGACGTCTATCACGCCGTTGCTGTCGTTCCGGATAAGGAACTGTTCGGCGTCCATGCTGCACCGAATCCAGATTGCCCAGTCGGACGAAACATCCAATCGACGGTCACACCAATCTTTGAGCTCGCACAATCCGCGCTTGAAAAGGTACTCGCTCACGTCACTCTAGATGATATCGTCAGTGAAATCGAACAAAAAGAAGCATCGTCCTCATAAGGGCGATGTTTTTTTGTCATATATACATTGCATATGTCATCTATATATGACATACTAACTGAGGGAATATTTGTAAAGGAGTGGATAGGTATGTCTACATCGTTGAGTCCGATGAAACAACTTCGCATGCAGCAAGGCTTAACACAAGGTCAACTAGCAGAGAAAGTACACGTCACGCGACAAACGATCGCCTTGATTGAAGCGAATAAGTTCAATCCGAGTCTTAGACTTTGTTTAGATATCGCACACGCCTTAGAAACGGATTTAAATACATTATTTTGGGAGGAACAGCATGAGTAAGTGGTTAGAATTCTTTGGTATCAAAAAAGAAACGGATGAACGGGTTCAACAACAGGGGACAAAAGTGTTTTTCGAAGCAGGAATCTTCGTCTTCTGCATAGCGATACTCGATATCATCGTACGCGGGATGGTGTTAGATCGTCCGATGGCTGAGTGGGGGTTTAGCTTTTTCATAATAGGAGCATATCTTGTGTATGGCATCATTCGAATGGCGTTCGCTGGAGTATACGATCAAGATATTTATGATGAGACATCCTTTAAGAAGAAAATGAGAAAACACACGTTAGAACATTTAATGATCAGCTTATTCTTATCGATCATCACGACGGTTCATGATGGTTTGCCACATGATCTAATGGGATGGATGGAGATCCCTGTTAAGTTTTGTTGTGCTTTCCTAGCAATGCAGTTGGTTGAATGGGTCTTATCTCGTATCTCACTTCGAAAAATCAAGAAAGAACTTCAATAATACATGAATACATAATGAAACGCATCGTCCTATACAGGATGATGCGTTTTACATTACATGAACCATTGATACAGTAGATATCCTCCACCGAGGACGACAAGCACCGCGAGCATCTCTAGACCACGCATTCCGTCGTTTTGCCCACGGGGTACGGCACTACCGAGACCTTGATCGACACCATCGCGGAGATGATCGAGTGATTGTTTCTTTTCATGTTTGAAGCGAGACATATAAACGACCCCCTTTTTACATATTGTACCATTCTATATTCACCTTGCAGTACATTTTGTCAAAAAGAATCCGTGGTAGTGCTTATCTTACATTCAATTCGTTTCTCTATTCATTTCGAAGCAATTTCATGAACCCCATCTTTTCAGCGATCAAAACATCCTGCTCGAAGCGTTTGATGGAACGTTCCGTCGATTGATCGTCAATCAAATTCGGATGACCAAAGCATACATTTAAGATCGAATTAAGTTTCTCTGCCTCACTGCCGATGAAGTAGTGAGACATATAGGTATCGTCTTCTGATGCGATGACGACGAATGTCGCCATATCAAGCACTCCATCGACGCCTTCTACTGTCATGAGTTTGTCGTTCGCAGATGCATTCTGAAAGTCATACGATTCGATGGAGGCAATCCTACCTTGCAACAGATCAAGAATTGATTTTCGGTAGACACAATAGACTCCAACAATCGTTTCAATGGGTGGAACGAATGGATCTTCGAGGATCGTGATCCATCGCTCGTCGTCTTGATTCAGGCGGATGGCATGTAAGTGATTAACTAATAATTGATCAATGACGTTCACGTTCGTCGGTTGGATCGATTTAAAATCATATACAGGCAAGTCTTCTCCCCCGTTCGTTTAGTCGATGATTGTATCCTTCCCTTCTGCGCGTAACCGCTGCAGGGATGCTTTCATCGTCTCAATCTCTTCATCGGTATGTCGTTCCCACGTTCCGAGTTCAGCGATGATCTTCACGGGTTCCGTCGAACGATACGACCGGGTCGGATTGCCTTGGATACGCTGGTTCGTCAAGTTCGGATCATCCTCATACGCTCCGAGTGGCTCAACGAGGTAGATACGTTCCGGAGCATCAGATTGTGCGAGCTCCGCGCCCCACTTCGCTGCATCAAGTGTTGCCGTGAAATAGACGTGCTGGAGCGGTCGTTCACGAAAATTCGATGCATGCCCTGGTTTCAATTTGTCACCGATTTGCAACGTGGCTTTCGTGCCATGGAAAAACGGACCTTCGACTGGTTTCATATGCTCGCCTCCTGACTGGATACATTCAGTATAGACAGTCAATTCATTCAGGTGTAGTCTGTTTTAAAATGAAATTTCACGGTATACTTATAGCAAAGGAAGAGCATTTGTCGTCAGATTGTAACTCGTTTTTTGTCTGGCCATCAGGCATGATAGGAATAGTCATTTTACATACCCTATAGGAGGTCATCCGTTTAACGTGAAGTTCTTTAAAGCTTTAGCGAAAACCGAAGAGGCTGTCTGGATTCCAGAAGCCGAGTGGCAAACCGTTTGTGAGCAAGAAGGACTGACCGTGCCGCATCATCCGCAGGAACAATTCGTTGGTCTCGCGTACAACAATCAGCGGCAAGTCGTCGAAGTCACGCGTAATTTACGTCCACCAGCTCTCAGTTATTACGTCACGATTCTAGAACCACCCCATAGTCGATCCCTTATTTCAAAACGTTCGTTCTTAACCGTGCTTCATGAACGAACGAAGCGCACATCCCTCACCGAATACGGTACATTCTGTTTACTTGAGATCAACGTTCGGGAAGAAGGACTCGGCGAGCGTGGTCTGTTACTTGAGTCGTTGATTCATGACATCGAAAAAAAGTACACTCATTACGCGATTCGTGGCGATTATGCGACAATCACCTTACAAGGACGCGTCTCAGATCAATGTTTTACGAAATATGGATTCCAGTTAACGGATTCCTATCTCACGCTTTCGAATGGGATTCCTTCCTGAACCGACCTGACACGTTCAGGTCTTTTTTTGTACAGTTCCTAGGTAATGATGGGAAGTGATGGGTTTGCGTTCAAACTAGTAGCACTACATATTTTTAATATGGTATGGTAAAAGTAATTCATCAGCAGTACATTCTACATTTAAGAGGTTCCTCATGACAATAATGACAGAGACATACCCCATGACATGCTGGCAGACGATTTCGACGTATCACAACCAACAAATCAAGCACGTCAATGCGTTCTTGAAACAATGGGATCTCTCCCATACGAATCTTGAAGTATTGCGTTGCCTACAGACAACCTCATGCACGAGCCAGAAGGAAATCGCGGAACGGATCCAAGTGACCGATGGCACGATTTCACACGGAATCAAACGCTTATTCGATCGGCAACTTATCACCCGTAAGCGCAAATGGAAGACGAACTATTTGCTCTTGACGGAAAAAGGAACAGCCATTCTGCAAGAAGTGTTGCCTGCCTATGAACGTTTTCAACAGGAACAATTCGCCGCTTTGACGGCTCGACAACAGGAAGAATTAATCCGTTTCTTCGATAAGCTCAATCCTGCGTGACAGAAGAGGAGGAAAAATCATGACCTTCACATTCGAATCTTCAATGCAACATTGGAACGCCATTCAGCGGATCCATTCTCGTTATTCGAAAGAAGTCAACGATGTATTGAAACCAAAAGGACTCTCAAAATCCCAATTCGATTTATTGATGACCTTGTATCATCAAGAGAGTGCGACACAAAAATCACTTGAACGCACGCTCGAACTCTCAAGCGGTGCCATTTCGCAAACGGTAAAGAAGTTACTCGCGGAACACCTCGTCATCCGAAAACGAATCAACCGGGAAAAACGGATTCTCTTGACGGAAGATGGTGCAGCGCTGATTCAAACGTCAGCTCCCGAGATCGAAGAGATTGATGATCGTTATTTCCGTGCCTTTACATCAAAGGACCACGAGACGTTCGACCAATTGCTCCATAAGATGCAAAGCGATCATTTTTGATCGTACTTCCGATAACCGCGGACTCTTTTCTATCGAGGCGTCCGCGTTTTTTACATAGAGACACTAAAACAAGGGAGTAACAGAGATGACACATAGAGACGTATTATTGGAACGATTAGACGCAATCGGGCAAACGATTGCACAAACAGATGATGCGCTTGTCCTGCTCGGACTAGGTTCAGTCGGTCAAGAACTTGAACGACTCGATGACTATTCGGACTTAGACTTTTTCGTCATCGCAAAGCCCGGTAAAAAGGCTCGATTCATCGAGCAACTCGACTGGTTAGAAAACACATACCCTTTACACTTTCAATTTCAAAATACGCAGGATGGACATAAAGTCATGTTTGACGACGGTATCTACGCCGAATTCGCGATCTTCGAACTAGATGAACTTTCTGAAATTGCATTTTCCGCTGGTCGTATCGTGTGGTGCGATCCTTCCTTCGACGCGTTTGAACGCTTAGTCCCACAACCACGTAACAGTTCGAGCGAACATCCATCCGTCGATTACGCCATCCATGAAGCACTGACGAACCTATATGTCGGGCTCTGTCGCGAAGCACGTGGTGAAACCTTATCAGCTTTCCGTTTGATTCAACAATTTGCCGTTGGTCAATTGTTACACGTTCTGTCCTCATTTGAAAAAGAGGAAGCGACATCTGTTGATCCGTTTGCTCCGGAACGTCGGATTGAGCAACGTTTCCCAGAAATGGTCAACCGATTCTCAGAGATGATGCCAGGCTATTCGCATAATAAAACGGCTGCACTAGTGATCCTCGATTACATCGAACAGATTCATCCTGTCTCCCCTGCCATGTCAAACGCGATCCGTTCACTCGCTTAAATGATGTCTTCTAAAAAATACGTCCGGATGTCCTAAGTCATAGGAAATCCGGACGTATTGCGTTTAAGATGAATCCACTTCAAAAGAATACTTCATTACAGTTTTGAAAGAAATAATATTCCTGTTAGTGATAGGTTGCTTCCCTATACATAATACCATTTTTTACATTATTTTGAATCAAAAAAGATCGTTTTTATATTTGTAATCCTTCAAGATTGTTTCCGCGTCTTTAATCGTCCAATCTGCTATCGATTCTGAAGGATGTTTTTCAAGATATGCGTCCATGATATCTTTACCTAATCGGTACATACTCCACATAGGTATATCCTGTTCCTTATTGCCGTCCATGATATCATCTTGCGTTAACTCACCATTTTTCATTAAACGTAGAACACGCTGTTTCGTCTCTTCTTCTAATGGCTCGACCCAAGCTGGTGTCACTCCTTTAACCACGTGTTTCGCGAACTGATCCGCTTTTCCTTCAAGAAGGAGTGAATGGATCAGTGGACTAGCTTCATCTTCTAAGGATGTATCTAGCTTCATCCGATCATACAAAGCAGTATGATGATATTCATGGGCTACCGCATAATCTAACATTTTCTGATCGTAGTCAGCGGTAAGGAATAGCATGAAGCAATCTCTAGTTGCCAGTCCTGCGACACCTCCCATGACATCCATACGCTCCATGAATTCCGTGTTAACAGGCACGATGAATATCGTATTCGTTTGCTTTGGTAATGCCCGATGTGAAGCAGTGTAACTTTTTTCAATGATTGTTTTGATCTCTGTATCTTGTTTCATCAGCTCTTTCGTCCGACTTAGTAATTGTTCTTTATACTCAGTTGCTTGTAGCATAAAGTAACTTTTCATATATGTTAGATCAAGATTCTGTTGCTCACCAATTTCATCGATGTAACCTAAGACATGTTTTAGGTAACTGTTCGTGTTGTCGTCTGAGTTCCCTGTCTGCATCGCTTCTTCTAAGTACTGATTGTATTGCGTATAGAGCGGAACGATCTTGACCTGATCATCTTGACCAATCTTGATCGTCTTATTTTTAATCGTTTCGTCGTTTTGTGAAAAGAAGTTTTCTGCCCTTTCCCAAACGGTACACCCCGATAAGGTAAGCAATATCAAACAGAGTAATACGAGCCATCCTTTTTTCAATATAACCCCTCCCTCAGATTCATGTCTCAATATTTCATACTGTCATTTAATAACAAAAGTTTCATATTTTACATAAAGAAATCCATATCTAAATTGATTAGAAACAAAAAGAACCTTGAAGCGTCGCAACACTTCAAGGTTCTCCTTCTTTCATGATCCCGTACTCGCGAATGCCTTCAGTCCAAACAACCAGAACCGATAAGCAATCAAACAGGCGATGATCGCGACAAGTGGTGTCGCAATCGCCATTACGCCATAGCCTCTTCCGTCAAAGAAATACATCGCCGGATAAAAGGCAGTGAAGCCGAACGGGATGATGTAAGTCAAGACGAACATCAACACCTTCGAGTAGATCGTCATCGGGTAACGAGCGAAATCACTCAAACTGAAAACTGCTGAGACGATCGGTAAACTGTCGACCATCCAAAACGAGAACGTCGCAAAAAACAGATTGATCGCGATATAGAGCATTCCGCTCGAAAGAACAAGTACGATCAGCATCAAGACATCACCGAAGCTCCAGATCATGTCGAGGTGATCGGAAGCAACATAGAGCACCCCACCACCAATCAACAGTTGACCGAACCCGTCTTGCTGGACACGCTCCGCGATGATTTGAAACAACGGATTGACTGGTCGCATCAACAACCGATCCAGATTCCCGGTCCGAATGTACTGCCAGCCGATCGTCCACAAGTTATCAAAGAAGATATGGTGTAAGGCTCGTCCTAAAAAAGCGATCCCGTAAATGAATAGAATCTCGTAAAAGTCCCAGCCGTTTAACGTCTCGATATGCTGAAAGACGACCGACAGGAAAAAGAGTGAGGCGAACTGTTGACCGAAGACCGACAAGACACCGATCAGGAAGTCAATTCGGTATTCCATCATGACCTTAAAATGACTTTTGGCATATAGCCAGTAGAGTTTTATGTATCGTTTCATCCACCGAACACCGTCACTTTCCGGATCGCGAGCGCGAACGTGATTCGCAAGATGACAAAGAATCCAATCAACCAGCCGATTTGAATCAGTAACGCTTGCAGGATGCCGCTTGCGCCGATCTCTCCCGTATAGATCGCAACCGGGACGTAGACGAGTGAAGCGAATGGTAAGTATAGACTAATCGTCTGAAACCAGTCCGGGAACAGCGTCAACGGAACGATCGCACCGGACATGATCGTGATGACGGCGTCCTGTAAGACGGATAGTCCCCAAATGTTGACGGTATAGAACGCGAAGATGCCGACGAGCAAGTCAATCAATGTCGCGAGCAACACGGCACAAAGGACACTACCAACGAAGGCGATGCCAGCCAACCACGACTGTGGTCGATCCACGCCGATGAACAAGATCGAGACGAGGACGAGTGGCAGAATCGAGCGGAACAAGACCGAGACTTTTGAGCCGATATCTTGAGCGAGTAGTTTATCAAGCAAGTGATACGGACGGAGTAACTCGACTGCGATTGCCCCTTGTTTGATCATCCGGGCGAGATCACGTCCGGCACCCCCGCGGAACTGATCGATCATCGTCGCAAGCACCGCATACGTCAGCATCGTCGACAGTGAGATACCGGAGACATCGGTCTTATTGGCATACACGGCTTGCCAGAAGAAATAGAGGATGAACAAGCGCATCGTCACGCTGAACATGCTTGCCCAGTACCAGGCCGTGTAGGCGAGATCAACCTTGATTTGGGACCGCATCAATGCGGTATATTTACGGATTCTCATGCGCTGATCCCCGCTTGGTAGAGCTTACGGATTAACGTCTCCATCTTCGGGACGGACACGGAGACGTCCCGAACGGCGTACAGCGAAACGATTTCCTTGATGACTTGACCGCTTGACAGTTCTCGGTCGTCGAAGGCGAGCTCATACGTTAGTTCATCCGTCTCAAACACAATCACACGATTGATCAACGCTGTCGGTAAAGCGAACGGCACCGGTTCTTCGAGCGTGATTCGAAGTGTCCGCTCGTGACTGAAGGATGCCTTCAACTGATCGATCGTATCGTCATAGATGATTTTACCGTCGTCTAGGACGATCACCCGGTCACAGACTTCCTCGATATCCTGCATGTCGTGCGTCGTCAAGATGACGGTCGTCCCCCAGCGATCACTCATCTCGCGGATGAAATGACGGATCGTCTCCTTGATCTCGATATCAAGCCCGATCGTCGGTTCGTCGAGATAGACGACTTTTGGTCGATGCAGGAAGGCTGCGGCTAGTTCACAGCGCATCTTTTGTCCGAGCGACAGTTGTCGGACTGGTACGTCTAAGAGCGGTGCCAGATCAAGCTTCTCCCGAAACCACGCGAGCGTCTCGGCAAACTCGGACGTCGGCACTTGATAGATTTCCTTTAACAGCTCAAACGATTCTTGGACCGGAATGTCCCAGAACAGTTGTGTCCGCTGACCGAAGACGGCTCCGATTTGTGACGCGTTCTTGACGCGGTCGGCATGTGGATCAAGTCCGAATACCCGGACGTTCCCCGCGTCCGGACGCAGGACACCAGCGAGCATCTTGATCGTCGTCGATTTCCCGGCACCGTTGAAACCGATATAGCCGACCCGTTCTCCTGGCGCGATCGTCAAATCAATCGCTTTGACCGCCTCTTTCGTCCGGTACGTCCGGTGAAATAACGCTTTGATCGCTCCGCGTAGTCCCGGTTCCCGTTCTAGGATTTGATAGTGTTTCGTCAGTCCTGTTGCTTTGACGGCATATGGTTGCATGTATTCTCCCCCTTTTGTGCAAACGCTTTCCGAAAACGTAGTATACCAGAAAAATCCAAGAGTCTTCCATCTCTTTTGAAAATTTTTCTCGATATTCTGACGCTGTCGCGTAATAATAGATAAAAAAAGGAGTGGTCTGACCATGCTATTACGCCATATGACACATCGGCATCACATGAAATCAATCGTGACGCGCGGTGGATTGTCACCGACATTTCAAATCGATGCACCAACAGGCTGGATCGCCTTTGAAGTCGATCCTCCAAGCGCAGCGTATCAAACGCACTTTCATCAATTAAAAAATGATTGGCAGGATGGAGATGTCGTTACGCTCGAATTCGACGGAGAGCGGATGCAAGCAGCAGGCTTCGAGATGCTGCAATCGCAAGAAGACGACCGCAGCCACCAGGCAGAGAGATTAGGCGTATCCATCGAGGAAATTGGCTCGTATGCATTCATTCGTAATTTCGTCTCACTTGATTATCTCGTCGAGTCTTCACGTGAGAAAATCTCAGAGTATTATTGATTTTGAAAAAGAAATTTGATCTTTTTTAAAAGATACGGAAATCAAGATATTCTCATACATCTTTAGGGTATGATTGGCTATAAAGAATAAATATTCACTGAATGAAGCATTTTTTTGTAGTTATTTTTCAGAACTCATTTGAGAGGAACACGAACATGTGGAATACACTGAACCATCTTATCCTCAACGTCGCTCTGACCTTTTTCTTCGTGCTCATCTCCCTGTTCTTTTTTAAACGATTTCAGTTTCGAAACACGCTCGACAGTTGGCTGAAGAAAAATCTGTTAGTACTGATTCTTGCGACAGGTGCCGGCTACTGGGTCATCCATAATGCCATCACCTATGAGGGATTTCAATTCGATTTATCGATTACCTTGATTGTCGTCGCCTTCATTTATGGAGGTATTAGTAGCGGCTTCATCACGACCCTCGTCTTCGCTTCCCTTCAAACGTTCGTTTTTGATTCCGCTCATGCCTATTGGCTGATCGGTACGTATCTGATTGTCAGCATCGTTGTCTTGTACTTACAAAATGAAGCACCGGATCGATTCATCTCGTTTCCAATCATTTTCGGCATTGCACTCATTCTCTGTTTACCATACGTTCAACATGTTCAACCGAATGACGTGACAGCGATGACGATCTTTCTCGTCGGGAATGGTTGCGCCGGTCTCCTCTTGCACAGCATCTTGCATCAAGTCCGCTGGCACTTCACTCAAGTCCGGATGCATCGGCGTCTTGCCTTGACGGATACGTTGACAGGGCTTGATAATCGACGTCGTTTAGAAGAGACCGTCCTACGTTACAAATCACAACAGACGGACTTTTCAATCATGATCATCGATGTCGATCATTTCAAACAGGTCAATGATACTTACGGTCATGACCGCGGCGATCATATTTTACGGCAAATCAGCTCTTTGCTAGCATCGTATTGTCCCCCAACTTGTGTGCTCGGACGATTCGGCGGTGAAGAGTTCATGATGCTGTTGCCGGAGCATTCGTTGCCGGAGACGCGTCGACTCGCGGAACAAATCTGTGAAGCCAGTGCCAAACGGACGTATGAGTTATCAGCGACGGAACCGTTGCAAGTGACGTTATCGATTGGGGTGTCTCGCCAAACTCATCAACCGTCTGAGACCCATAATTTTCTGCAGACGATCCAGCAGGCAGACGCTGCCCTCTATCAAGCGAAGAAGAGTGGTCGGAATTGTGTCTTTCATCATGACCCGTTGCGATGAATACGAAAAGTGCCCCCTCGCGTGACGTGGAGGGGGCACTGCTATCTGAAATGGAGGAACGAACGTGGAAATCACGAATGTCTTACGCTTTACCGATCGCGATGGCTTTCGACAGTGGCTGACGAAACACGCGAATCGCGCGACCTTCTGTTGGGTGATTCTCAGTCGAAAACAAATCGGGGACGGTTTACTTTATCTCGATGCCGTCGAAGAGGCACTTTGCTTCGGCTGGATTGATGGAATTGCAAAGAAGACCGAAGACGGCGAACTGGCGCAACGATTCACCCCGCGTCGAAAAAACAGCAACTGGACCGAACTGAACAAGGAACGAGTCCGTCGCTTAGAGCGCCTCGGCTTGATGCAACCGTCCGGACGACAGGTTCTACCAGACATGTGTGCTGATGCGTTCGTCATTGATGACACGATCCAAGCGCGCCTACAAGAAGACCCGGTCGTCTATGAACAGTTTAATGACTTCCCGGAGCTCTATCGACGCATCCGGATCGATACGATTCAAAGTGTACGCAAGGATCCCGTTCTCTATGAAAAACGTCTGCAGACGTTGATTGAAAAAACGAAACGGAATCAGATGTACGGTCAGTGGAATGACGGGGGTCGTCTTTTACTCGAAGATGTTCCGGAGACGGAATCAGAGGCTAGTCGGTCAGACCGCTAAGAAAATCTCTTCTAACGATTGACGTTCGATCTGCACCTCGTAGACTTTGACGTCTTGTTCCGCAAGCATGACGAGTAACTCTGGAATATCCTCTTCCGTCGATAAATCAAGCCGTGTACAATCATCGGTTTGCGACAAAAGCCGAGCGTATGCTGGCAGATGCGATGGCGCTAATCGCGGAAAAGTCCGAATACGGATTTGAATCTCCTGCCTCATTGCTTCTTGTAAGGACGCAACGGTTCCACAGCGGACGATTCTTCCCTCCGTCATGATGGCGACACGGTCACACATCTTTTCGATCTCATTCAAGTTATGCGAGGTTAAGAAAATCGTTTTTCCGTCCGCTTTTAATGCAAGCAACAATCGCTGGATCTCGATCGCCGATTCTGGATCAAGACCGGACGTCGGTTCATCTAAAAAGAGTAATTCCGGATTTCCGGTGAGCGCTTGTGCGATACTGATCTTTTTCTTCATCCCGAACGAGAAGCTCCCGATTTTTTGTCGCTCCGTCCCGCTTAATCCGACTTGTTCAAGCAATCTTCTAACTTCTTGCTTCGTGATGCGAACTCCTGATAATCCTGACATATAGTTAAGAAACGCACGTGCCGTCATATCATGATACAGATTCGATGTATCCGGCATGACCCCGATCCGTTGTTTGATGGCATCCAGACGATCAGCGGATTCACCGAGAAGTGCGACGGTTCCGCCTGTCGCTTGTGTGATTCCGGTCATAATCTGAATGAACGTCGATTTCCCAGCACCATTACGACCTAAAAAACCAAAGATTTCTCCTCGTTCGACCGTCAAATTCACTTCTCGTAAGACTTCCTTCGCACCGAACGATTTCTTCAACCCATTTACTTCAATCGCACTCATATTACAAATCCTTTCGCTTTAACGTGAGATAGGAGACTGTCAAAAACAACCCACTCCATAAAACAGGTAACAGTAATAACGTCCCAGACATTATGACAGCGTGGTACGGCAAGATGTATTGAAACGGTACCAGGTACCATTTTTCCGAGAACGCTGACCAGAGACCGATGATCGGGACGACAATCCCGAGAAATATACCGAGAAACATCGTCAAACCAGGCTTCGCAATCATCGTAGATAAAAAGATGTTGAAACTGGTGATGTATAGGATGACGATCAGAACCGTCAGATAATCGATCCAGAACCATTGCTGCGCGTAGAGCGAGACAATCAGGAAATTGATCGTAAGCGTCGCGCACCAGAATAACAATGATCCGAGAAACTTCTCCAAAACGATTCGCAGACGCGACGTCTTCGTGACCAGTAAACGAATCGTCCGTGTCTCGATTTCACGATTGATGATGTCGTGTGATAACGCAGCCACGAACAGAAAACCGAAGAACAGGATGAAGAACTTAATGCTTGAAGTATAGGCAGACGGTTGATTAACGCCAGCAAGCAGTTCCGGATGCCTCGTCAAATACGATGCTGTGAAGACGGACGTGATCGTCAGAAAAAGAATCAATAGAATCGCTTTGATGCTTTTGAAGCTGCTCGTGAATTCTTGTTTTACGATTGGAAACATGACGGACTCCTTTGGACATATTTTTGATTAACGCAAGCGTTGTTTTACTTTCGTGACAAGGACACCGAGTCCATATAAGGTAACGGCTGTTAAGAGCATCGTGAAGATGGTTTCCATGTGAATTCTCCTCTATGTAAATGACGTGTTATCTTACTCTACGCTACTCCTTAAAGAAATTTTCCTTATTTTTCAATTCCCAACATTCTCCTCATGGTACAGTAAAAGAAAAAAGGAGACGGCAAATGAAACGTTATACGATCACCTGTCAGCAACAATCCGTCCACATTACGGAATGGGGAACCGAACAGCTTCCGACGATTGTCTGCTTTCATGGACTCGGCAGTACGAGTCTCAGCTTCATCGAAATCGCCGAAGCGCTCGCTGATGAATTCCGTCTGATTGCGATTGATTTACCCGGTCACGGCAAAACACCAGCTTTCTTAGATCCTCTACACTATCGCATGAAACCCTTTACGGACTGGATCGACGAAGTCTTACACATCCTTGATATCAAGCGGTTCTATGCCTTGTCGCACTCATGGGGAAGTGTTCTGTCACTGTATTATTTGATTGAACATGCGGATCGTGTGCTCGGCACGATTCTGATTGACGGCGGCTATCATAGTAAACGGCTTTACGGTCTTTCCGTAGAGGAAGAAGTCGTCTTTTATGAACAAGATTTCGAGGATTCCGTTTCGACATGGGACGAATTTTTAGACGTTGCTGTCTATGCTCCGGATGCACGTCGCTCGCACTCCCTCGATTTAGCTGGTGCCGATCTCCTTCGGATGGAGGAAGGACGATTCCACTGGCATGCGCGAGGAGAGACGGCTGCTGCGATCGTACGCGCGCTTCACCACGAGGATGTTCTTGATTTCCTCCCGGACGTTCCACCAGCGGACATTCAGTTGTACGTCGCAACGTTACCGACGGATCAAGCATCGATCCGTCAGCAGGCAACGAACCGATTACATGAGATGACGCAAGCAACGGTCCATTTCGTTCCGGAGACAGGACATCTATTACACTGGGATCGTCCTGACATAATCATCAAAGCGATTCGTCACTACTGGACGTCCGGAAAAATATTGTCTTCCATTCGAAAAAATAGTTTATTATGGAATAAGAGTAAAAAGAAGGGGTTCATATGTTAAAACGGTTAACGTTCGATTGTGTGACCTTATGCGTCGCGATCGTCGCTACCCTTGTCGCAGCACGCCACTCAACTGGAAACACCATTTCGTTTGAAGAGCCATTATCGGTTTACCTCGCGATTGGACTAATTGTCTTCTTATTCTTACCACTGCTCGTCCTATCATTTTTCGAACATCCTGTCCTGAAGATCATCAATGTCGTCTATCAATCCTTGATCGTCTTCAGTTTCGTCGGACTGATGCCCGTCAGCTTCTTGATTCCGAATGGATCCTCGACGATCATCGTCGCTGTCCTTGGAACAGTCGCAAGTCTTGCTAGTGTCATCGTCGCTACGCGGAGTACGACGTTCCAACCTGTCTTAAAGTGAATCGACTACCTGAGCAGGATGTCTCTCTTGACATCCTGCTTTTATCGTTTTAAGTTGTATATACAAACGTTATGGAAGGAGCATGATTCATGTCATTGATTCAGGAAGAGGAAGACTTATTGACCTACTGTCTCTATTTCACATCGAGCCGCTTTGCCCGTAATATCGCAAAATTGGCTGATCAAGCCATCGATGGTGAGCTCGCACCCTCTTATTACTACATGATGCTCGTCGTCCATTTCCATCCAGACATCACACAAAAGGAATTGAGTCAGCGCTTATCACTCGCACCCTCAACGAGCACACGGTTCTTAGACAAACTCGAAGCACTAGGATGGATTCATCGTACGTCACGCGGGAAACAATCTCACGTCCGCTTGACGACAGAGGGGGAAGAAGTTTACGGCTCGTTTCGTCAATCGTTGAAGCAGTTATTCGCTGATTATGCGGCGATTCTTGGCAAGGACGAGAGTAAGCAACTGAGCAAATCACTTCGGGATGCAAATGAAAAACTTGAGCGTGCTTGAGTTTTTTTGCCCTAACGTTTGTATATACAACTATTGAGGAGTGTTTTCATGACTACACAACAGACCATAGTAATCATTGGCGCCGGTCCCGGAATCGGATATCATACGGCACTTCGTTTCGCACAGGACGGCTATCGCATCGCACTGATGGCGCGGGATGAACAACGTCTTCAATCACTCGTCACTCGCCTGACAGATCAAGGATACGATGCGACCGCTCATGTCGCGGATGTACGAACTACCGTCTCGCTTGCGGCGCAATTTGAAGTCATTAAACAGATTCATGGCTCGATTGATGTCCTGCTTTATAATGCGCTAGCTAACACGCCAGGTCGTCCAACAGTGTTACGCGCAGAAAATTTACGCGCGGACTTCGAAGTCAATGTCATCGGTGCACTCAACAGCGTCAATGCAGCACTCCCGTACTTATCACCTGACGCATCGATCCTCCTGACAGGTGGTGGACTTGGGCTCTCACCTATTGCCGAAGTCGCTTCTTTATCGCTCGGTAAAGCGGCACTCCGAAATCTAGCGTATAGCTTGCATGACGAGTTGAAGGAACAATCGATCCATGTCGGAACGTTGACGATCGCCGGTTTCGTCAAAGAAGGAACCTACTTTGCACCACAGCATATCGCGCAAGCCTTACATGAGCTTCGTCAAGATCGAGCTATCGAACGCATTTACAAGGAGGAACAACAATGAAGACACTCGTTATCGTCGCCCAGCCGGATCTAACAAACTCTCGTATCAATCGAACGTGGATGCACGCGTTTCAACAGCAAGAAAACGTGATGGTTCATGATTTGTACGCCGCCTATCCCGATTTTAAGATTGATGTAAAACGGGAACAAGAGTTATTGATGGCACACGACCGGATCGTACTCCAGTTTCCGTTCTTTTGGTATAGCAGCCCCGCTTTACTGAAACTATGGCAAGACGAGGTACTTGCTTACGGCTGGGCTTATGGTCAAGCTGGTACACGATTGCATGGGAAGGAACTGTTACTCGCTTTTTCAACGGGCGGTCCAGCGGAAGCTTACCAACCGTCGGGTTTAAATCGCTTCACGTTTGATCAATTGACGACACCGTTTCAAGCGATGGCGAATTTGACGGGGATGACGTTTTTACCCCCGTACATTTTGTCCGGCGTCCGCACCTTATCCGATGAAGCATTAGCAAAGGCAACGGCATCTCTCATCGAACAGACACTTCAAGTTCCCATCCGAAAGTGAGGTCTCACATGGCACGTTTTCTCTACCAGACACGTGAATTCGACTGTCCGGTCCAGCTCAGCATGACCGTCTTGATGGGCAAGTGGAAAGTGTTAGTCTTATGGCAACTGTTCTTAAAAAATCGTCGGTATGGTGAATTGAAACGTCTCGTTCCCGGCATAAGCCATAAAGTCTTATCGGATACGTTAAAGGTGCTTGAAGAGGAACGATTCATCTTCCGTCACGACTATCATGAGAACCCACCGCACGTCGAATACGGTCTGACGGATCAGGGACGTGACCTCGAGCCGATTCTACGTGCCTTGCAACAATGGGGAATGCAGTATAAAGCACCCCACTCACCTTAATGTGCGTACTTGTCCTTCTGAACGTGTTTGATACGATGACATTAAGTCATCCATCACACCACGAACAGGAGGATTTTTTCATGAAAACGATCTTACTCGTCGTCTCGAATACAACCGTCTCATCGACAACACAATGGCCGGTCGGGTTTTGGTTATCAGAGTTGACCCATCCGCTGGAAACGTTTCAAAAACACGGGTATCACGTAACGATTGCAAGTCCAGATGGCGGTAAAGTTGACTGGGATGCACTCAGTGATCCTACTGATCCAAGCGGATACTCGGCTCATGATCAGCTCTCACTGTCGTATCGGGATAACCCTGAATTTTTGACACGCCTGTCAACGACACCGCGCATCGATGATCTGGACCTCACCGGATTTGATGCCATTCTCGTCGCTGGTGGTCAAGCCCCGATGTTTACGTTTGAACAAGCCACTTCACTCCATGAAGCCTTTCTCGCCTTTTATGGTGCAGGAAAACCATCAGCGGCACTATGTCACGGTACGAGTCTATTACTTTATCTAAAGGATGGCGCGCGCCCGTTCGTCAAAGACAAACGCATGACCGGCTTTACGAACGCGGAAGAAGCTCTAGCTGATCAAGCAACAGGCATGCGTGTCATGCCGTTTCGCATCGAGGAGGAAGCGAAGCGTCTTGGTGCGGTGTTCGTCTCCGCCTCCCCGTGGACACCGTTTTCAGTCGTCGATGGACATCTCATCACCGGGCAACAGCAAGAATCGGGACAGGAAGTCGCAATGCGTGTCATCGAATTGCTTGAAGCATAAGGGGGTCTGAACATGCACGAATGGTCACGACCAACGATTCATACGACGACTGGGCACCGACAGGCGTCGTGGATTGAACTGTTCTTTGATCTTTTTTCATCGCTTCTCTCGTCGAAGCGATTCATTTCGTTGAAGCGCATCTATCCGAAGGCATCATGTCGACGCTTCTACTCTTCTTGGTATTTTTCATCGCACCTTGGATCGTCTGGCGGAGTACGACGTTCTATTCCGATCGCTATGAGGAAAATACAAGCCGCCATCGTCTTCTCTTGATCGCCTTGATGATGCCGATTGGCTTGTTCGCTTACTCTATTCACCATGTCGTCGAAGGACATGTCGGCTGGTTCGTCCTAAGCTTTATCCTCTCACGTCTTTGGCTCTTATTCATGTGGGGTACTGTCCGAATGACGGAAGAGGCACAAAGAAGAACCTTCCGTATTTTATTGCTCGGACATGGCACGGCGATGCTCCTCGTCACATTCAGTTATTGGGTTGCATTTTTACCGCTCGTCCTGCTTGCTTTACTCATTGAGTTATTTCAGACGCTGTGGACGTTACGTGCTCACGAACAACTTCCCGAGTTGACACGCAATCACTTGCCTGAGCGGTTTGGCTTGTTTACGATGCTTGTCCTTGGAGAAGGTGTCCTTGGCGTGATCGACTTGCTGGCAGCAGGAGAAGATTTATTGTTCCCGTTCTTACTCTTCCTCTATCTCGTCTGCTGTTTTTGGATCTACTACGATCAAGTCATCTACCGCCTGTATCATCCGACCGCCTGGCACGTCTATTGGTGGGGAATGTGGAACCTTGGTATCGTGATATCTTTATTGCTCGTCCGTAGCGCTTTTTCAGGTTATGTCGCAACTGATCCGGATGCTGTTCTGCTCTTTTTCAGCGCGACTCTGCTGTTCATTTGGACGACCGGTGGTATCGGATTGACTGGCCAAAAAGATACCGTGTCTGTTCGAATGACGAGACGCTTCCTCCAACTCCGTCTCTTGCTGACATGCCTACTCATCGGAAGTTTCTTCATTCTCCCTCCCCTCTTGTTGCTACTCGTGATGCTCCTGACCTTACTTCTAATCCTCTTTCAGGGGATGTATTATTGGACGACACTTTTACGTCCCTCGTCCGAAACATGATCAACCAGATGGTGCTAATCATCTGGTTATTTTATGTATAAATTTATTTATCGATAAGCTCATTTTTATTAATTTGTTTTTTGATTCATGCGGGCGTATTCTAATCACGTAGCCAATCGGCAAACGAAAAAGGAGGAACATATCATGAGTAAACACATCTTAATGGTCGTCACGAACGCAAAAGAAATGAAGGAAGGTCACGCAACTGGACTTTGGTTGTCTGAGTTCGCGGAAGCGTACATCGAATTCAAGAACGCAGGATATACGGTAACGGTCGCAAGCCCGAACGGCGGCGAATCACCAATCGACGCTCGGAGCCTTGAAGACGAAGTCCCAGCTGAGATTCAAGCGACAGCTCCACTCTTGAAAGAGACACTTGATTTAAAAGCAATCCAGGATTTCTCAGCATTCGATGCAATCTTCATGCCAGGTGGACACGGTACGATGTTCGACTTGCCACAAAGTGATGCCTTGAACAACGCTCTTCGGACATTGTTTGAAGCGAATAAGACGGTCGCTGCGGTCTGCCACGGACCCGCTGGACTCGTCAGTGCGACACTCTCAGACGGAACACCACTCGTCGCTGGAAAGACGATCGCAACGTTCACGGATGAAGAAGAACGCGCGACAGGTCTTGACGTCTACATGCCATTCTTGCTCGAGACACGTCTTCGTGAACTCGGTGCGAATATCATCACGGCTGACAACTTCACGGAAAACGTCCAAGTCGACGGAAACCTTGTCACGGGTCAAAATCCACAATCTACGATTGCGGTCGCGAAAGCCGTCATCAATACACTCAACTAATCAAAACAAGGGATCCTTTGGATGAAGGATCTCTTTTCATAGGAGGTTCTATCGATGATTCAACTGATTGCCCGAATCGAAGCGCATCCGAATCAAGGCGAACAGCTCGCTTCTATCATCGAAGGTGTGATCGTACCTTCGCGTGCAGAAGAAGGGTGCCTGACGTATCAGACACATCGCGCCATCGACAATCCGAACGTCTTCTACTTTTATGAACAATGGCGTGATCAAGACGCTTTCGATCAGCATGTCGCATCACCGCACTATCAAGCCTATCGAGCAGACAGTGCCAATCTCGTCGTTGATCGAAACGTGACGTTCTTAGATGACGTATCAAAGTAATGTATATTTCATACAAAAAAGTCCAATCCTCTCAGCATTTGCTTGTGGATTGGACTTTTTTCATACGATTCAACCTAACGCCTTAATCACCTGTTGCAAAACCGGATTGTGGCGCGAGTCCGTTCGATAGGCGACATATAACTGATTCGTCGCGAATCGTTCCGGCGCAATCCGCTGTACTCGTCCAGCACTGACCGCTGCCTCGACGAGATAATCGGGCAAAACGCTAATCCCGTGTCCTGCTTCGATCGCTTTTAGTATCGCATCGACGTTCGGTAAGATCATTTCCGGACGGATCCCAGGTCGTTCTCCGAACTGCGTCTGATAGTACCGACGAATGATCGGCAGCTCAAGTCCGTAGCTAATCCAGCGCTGACGGTCCATCCACTCCTTTAGATCCGCTTCCGGAGCATCGTAGCCAATCGGGGCGATCAAATGAAAGCGTTCGTCAGCAATCGGGACGTACTGGACGCCCGGCTCATCGATCCGCTTCGTTGCGATGATGAAGTCGAGCTCATTCGCAAGCAAGCGTTGCAAAAGAGGAGCCGTCAAATCAAAGACTGCCGTGAACTGTGCGACATCGAGCGGTAGCTTCGGCACGATCCCATGCGTGACGAATTCCGTAGGTCCCCCGAATTTCAAGACCGGACGAGGTTGTTCCCCTGCTTCGTACTTCATCTCAAGTGATAATTCCTCGAGCCGATCAATCAATCCGACGACTTGTGTATAGAGGGCTGTTCCCGCGTCCGTCGGAATCATTTGCCGTGGCGCACGGATGAACAAGGATGTCTCCAGTTCTGCTTCTAGTGCCGCGATATGCTGGCTGACCGCCGGTTGCGTCAAAAAACGAATTCTTGCCGCTGCCGAGACGGAACGCTGTTGGTAAACATGAATGAAACTGCGATACCATTCAAAATCAATCATGTGGTTTCTCCTTTTGCTTGGTCTTCTTAAAAAGTATAGATTCATTCAATCTATAAGACAAATAACGAATAATTTAGTAAGTCATAAATTTATTTATCGGATAATGACAGAGGATTTCCATAATGCTTCGTTAGAAGTTTCTCTATTTAGAACTCAACGATTGCTCCGCGGATCATTGCAAGAAAAGCGTCAAATCTGATTTCATTTCTGCTCTTCTTTCTTTTTCTTCTCCCGGTGATATTGTTTTAATGCCATATTGACGTTCACGATGACGGCACTGAGAACACCGACGCCAAGCATGACATACACGATCGAAAACAATTTACCGAACGCTGTCTGTGGGACGAGATCCCCGTATCCGACCGTCGCGAGCGTCATGACGGAGAAATAAAAGGCGTCCAGAATACTGAACTGTTCGACATTGTGATAGAAGACCGTTCCAATCAAAAAAAGTGCCCCGACCATGATCATCAATGCCTTCTGTTCTTCTTGCTTGAATAAGATACGAATGACATGAAAAAAATTTCGGATCAAAATAAAGAACGCCAGCATGCTCTCTCCTCCTCAGTTCCGTCATTACGGCACACGTTCATTGAACAATTTCTCTAGTTGGTCAGGATCAAGTTGATTCAAGTCAGAGATCAGGAAATAATCGATTCGTTTTGATGACTGGATCTGTAAACTTTAATCCGTCCGTAGGAGCTATTTGACACCGATCAACGTCGCGATCAAAATAAAACTACAGTTGATCAGAAACAGATATCTGCACCGAGCGCGTAGGTCATGTTCTGATTCATAATGGCGTAATCAATCGTATAGACCATTGTCAACAAGGCGGTGGCGATTACGACACCGGGAACGTCCGCGCAATCAGTTCGTCACTTAAAAACGAGTCACAACATTTAAGTCATTGGTTTTTATTTACCCGTTTTTAGTGTGTTCGCCTTATTTCCCATATGAAAAATAAAAATCCCTTAACTGAAAGATACATTGCTCATGAAAAAATTCCGCGGCAAACGCCGTTACTTTAAAAATCTCGAGCTTGAATTCAACAGTTTTTCTTCTCCAGCCTATATTGATTCAGACGTTTGGTTTAACGACTGGCACGAGCATCCTGACTTTTATGGACATGGCAACGCGAGTCTGCGTATTCGTAAAGCACATCTTCGGATTGCATTGAGCGCTATGCAGGACATGCAACAAAAACTAGCGGAAAAACAGATTGAACATCAGCTTTACATAACGATTGTCCTCGAGGATGCTTCACAAGACGCACTACATGTCCACTCGACGAATCCGGACGGAACCCCATTCCCACTTGAGCGGATTCAGTCGTTCCCTCTCGCTTCACACGTTCCGACCTGGGTAACCGAACTCTTGCCGGGCAACCGGTATACGATTCATGAATCACAGGAGGAATTCATCGATTATACGGAAGAGGAGCCTGTCAGCTCGACCGTCACGCTTTTTTACATCTTGCCAAATCGTTAACGATACGAAAACGAGCTATCCTTTCCATCACAGGAAGAGGATAGCTCGTTTTGTTCGGTTTCTCTTATGGTAGCAAGACGACCTTGCCGAATTTGCCAGCTCGTTTGAAGTACGCTTGGGCTTCTCGCGCTTCAGCGAGCGGGAACGTCCGGTCGATGACGGGATGAATCGTCTGCGTCCGAACGGCCTCCAGTAATTTCTCATAATCATGGCGATTGCCAAGGACAGATCCTTGTAGACGGATATGCTTCAAGTAAAGCGTCCGAAAATCGAGCGAAGTCACCTGTCCCCCGGACGATCCGGATATACAGTACGTTCCGCCGCGCTTTAGCAGATCCAGTCCTTGTTTGAACACGGCATCGCCGACGACGTCGAGAATCGCATCGACCGGACCGACTTCTTGCATGACCTGCTGATCCCAGTCCGGCTCACGGTAGGAAACGACCAGGTCCGCCCCGAGTTCTTGCAATTGATCCGTCAGCTTCAAGTCACCGACGAGTGCGACGACACGGGCGCCGAAGACCTGTTTCGCAATCTGGACGTTGAGTGAGCCGACACCACCACTGGCACCTGTTACAAGTAACGTCTGTCCTTGTTGTAAGTCAAGTTGTTCGACCATGTGCCACGCCGTCAATCCACTGACCGAGAAGACCGCACTGTCCGTATAGGAAGCAAGCGGCATGTCGTAACAGAGTTCGAGCGGCCAGCAGACATACTCCGCGTATCCGCCGTCGTACTCGGAACCGATGAACGATAAGTCCTCGGCACTCTGTTCGTCAGCGATTTCTCCACTCGCCGTGAACGGGAACAAGACGACGTCGCGTCCGATTTCCGTCTCGGCGACACCGTCTCCGACCGCGACGATCCGTCCGCTGATGTCTGAACCGGGAATCCGGGGGAACTTGACCCCTTCTGCTTTCCAGCCTGATTCACTCTCCGCACCATATGCGCCTTCCCGCATCCAAATTTCTGTATTATTCAAGGCGCAAGCTTTGATTTCAATCAGTACCTCGCCTTGTTTCGGTTGTGGTGTCTCTTGATCGATATAGGCGAGCTGCTCAAGCCCACCATGCCCCGTTACGGTGACTGCCTTCATGTTTTTGCCTCACTTTCTTTCTTCCATATGGTATCTCTCTTCTTTACCCCTTCATCCTGATTTTAATATCCTGCTTCCGTAACCCGCTGTCTCCTCCTATAGAACGATTCGTCCTCGTTTAATATCTAGATATAATATGGATACGAATTCACGTCTGGAGGAACGATGCATGAAAAAACGATTGATCTTTATAGGGACTTTAGCAACCATCACGGTACTGGGTATTTCCTGGTCGAGAGGTGGCGCAGATCCCGTCATGAAAGACAACTATCCACCCATCCCAAAAGATACGACGTATCGCGGACAGGTCGCTTGGCCACTAGAAACGCGCGATCGTTCGATTGCCGGTGAAGCAAGCGGCGTCGCTGTTGCTCCGAACGATGACGTCTACTATTTACACCGAGGTAGTAATTCATACGGGGATGACACCTACATCACAGAACCGACATTGATCGTGCTCGACGGAAAGACGATGCAGGTGAAGAAGCGGTTAGGTGCAGGACTATTCAAGTCACCGCACGGTCTCGAAGTCGATGACCAAAACAATATCTGGATTACCGACATCAGTCTGAACCAAGTCTTCAAGCTCGATGCGTCCGGTAAAGTCTTGCAAACGTTCGGAAACGCATATGGTCCGTTCACGGAAGTCGGTCTGCGTATCCGAAACGTCTTGCCAAGCATCCCGCTACAGCTAGATGAAAAGACGTTCGCTCGTCCGACAGACGTCACCGTTTTCAAGGACGGCTCGTTCGCCGTATCTGACGGCTATCGGAATAGTCGCATCGTCATGTTCGATCCAAAAGGAACAGTCAAATGGGAAGTCAATGAACTCGGCAAACAAGACGGACAGTTCAATCTTCCGCATGGGATCAGTAGCGACGATGAGATGAATCTCTATGTGGCGGACCGGGACAACGCCCGGGTCCAAATCTTTAATCAAAACGGCAAACACATCGATACGTGGTCGTCAAAAGAACTCGGTCGACCGTACGGGATCGAAGTCGGTGCGAACGGTAAAGTCTACGTCGCCGATGGTGGAAACTATCTTAATGGACAAAAAAAGAACGCGCAAAGCCAAATCGTCATCTTGAACAAACAAGGAAAGATCGAGAAACGATTCGGTACATGGGGCAAAGAAGCGGGACAACTCCGGATCGCGCACGACATCGCGGTCGGTTCGGATGGAACGATTTATGTCGCGGAGTTGTTGAACAAGCGACTACAACTGTTCTCTGAAAAAAGATGACAAGTGCACTCGTAAAGTGTAAGAAATAAATAGTCTTTCCTTAAAAAACCTCTTCACTCGGTTCGCTCTATTTTTGGTAAAATAAAGCAAACCAACTGGAGGTGCCTCATGAAACGTGCTTTTACGTTAACCGTCCTACTGATCCTTGTCGTCTGCATCATCGTTTTCGAACCGTTCCGTGGTGCGCCACCGAATCCCGAAGTCGAGGCAAACGGAAAGGATGTTCCGACCGTCCAAGGGTCTTTCTGCTGGGATAGCTTACTTCGCAGTCGATGCGGTGATAAAATTTACCGCGATGGACTCGATATGGCAAATGGACAAAAAGCAGTTAATGTTTCTGCCGGCGCATCCGTTCGCGTCAAATTATCAGGCAATCCAGAAGAAGTTAAGCTAACACAATGGGACGAACAGAAAAAGAAATCTCCTGTTGTATTGAAAGATGACCAATTCAACGTCCCGACAGAACCTGGTCTCTATACGTACGAACTAAACTCGCGCTGGAAACAAGGAGACGGACAATTCGGATTCTTACTGAAAGTGCAGTGAAACAATAACCCCCTTGACGTACGATGACGTCAAGGGGGTTATTTCATCCTGCTTGGTGATAAAGTTGCAAAATGCCAAAGACAGTCAAGATTATATACCCTGTCCCGATGAACAGAAAGACCGGGCGAATCAATTGATCCTTCGGTTGGCGCGTAATGCCTTCGAAGAAACAACCGGTGATGAAACCAAGAATCAAGATTCCAAGATACATCAATATGAACGTCAGGATGCGACCTCCAAGACCAGTCTGCAACAAAAATGGCGAGAGCCAAATCAGTATCCCAATAAAACTAGCAAGCCCAAGAATTCCGATCACGATACCGTATAGCGGTCGTACTGTATTCAGACGCTTGAAAAAACGTTGTCGCTCAACGAGCATCATCGCCGACAGACATGTCAGTAAGAACACTACCAAAAAGTAGAGCGTTTGTGAGATTGGCTCCGTCATCGAGAAGAGTGGCGTGCTGAGTACGACAAGTAGTGGCAATACGCTAAGTATAAAGAATTTCACTGTCATTCTCCTTTCAGTGAATCAATATAAAAGGTGTTTCTGAATCACTTATGACTTAGCGTATCATACAAATCATTCCAGGATTTTCCCATTTGATTCGTTCTGATTATGAAAATCCGTTTACTTACGATCGATGGAGTTCCTGAAATCGATCAATCATGAGCACAAGGGAACGATTGATGATATCCAGTTCCATTTCGTCAAGAATCGTCGTCATCTCCTCCGCCAATTGCTCTTCAATCTCATCCATCTTTCGCAAATAGGCTACCCCATTCGTATCGAGTTGGATGAAACTTTCCCTTAAGTTTGCTGGATTCTTTCGACGCTTGATGAATGTACGTTCTTCCAAAATCTTGAGTACTTGACTGACCGCACTCTTCGAGATTCCCATCGTTCGTGCGATTTCCGTCGACGTCCAGGAGTCTTTTCGTTTGAACAATAGCAGTAGCTGTTCCTGTTGTTGACTCAAAGCAAACGGATTCAACGCTGCGAAAAACTTCGCCAGCTGAAGATCTAGTTCATCGATACGCCGATACATCGTCAAGATGTCCTGTTTTTTTGATCCTTCCATTGTTTTCCTCCTGTCATGAAATGTTCCGAAAATCTCGACTTCTGCGATAGAGTAACAGACCACAGACGACACCAATCACTGCGAACGCAATCAGTAGGAACTGGATAGGAATTTCGATCGCGACTAGCAGCGATAAGACCGCGAACGCAATCGGTTCTAGACCGGAAGCGGCAAGCGCCATGATGCTCATGACGCGTCCGATCTTATCCGGATCACTCCGCTCCTGTAAAATCGTCACGGTCGGCAGATAGACGAGCATCAACAAAAATCCACTCATCGCCGCCGTGAAAGCAAGTAACGGAATCGATGCCACCTGGGTGTACAGCAAGAAAGCACCTAACGTCAAAAACAGCGCACGAAAGACGAACCGACCGCGATGAATCGACCTTAGAAACAACACGACGACACTGGCAACAAATGTCCCGACAGCAAGACCACCTTCGATGAGACTGAGATCCGCTGCTGACCCTTTCGCTGCGCCGACGAGAATCGGGATGCTCATGATCAACGGTCCCATGACGAATAGATTGACGATGGCAATCGACAACGTACCGGCACGTAAGACGGGCGTCTCTTTGACATATCGAATCCCTTCACGCAAGTCGCGTAAGACCTGACGTATCGAGAGGACGGAGGTATCAGGAATAGGATCGCGAATTAGCCGCGGCAGGACCAGTACGGCTGCAATAAAGATTAAGATCATCGCTGTCCCGAAGCTCAGTCCAAATCCCCCTTGCGTTAGCAGAAGTCCTGCGAGAAACGGACCGAAGACGAACATCAATTCGAGTGATCCTTGAAATAAGGAATTCGCCCGCTGTAATTGCGACGCAGGAACCAGAGACGGCAACAAGGACGATAAAGCAGGATAAGACATGCCATCCAAAATGCCAAACACGACAGAAATCAACAAGAGTGTCCCGACCGAGTACGCATCAGCGTAATGTAAAAGAACGACACCGAGCATCAAGAACGCCTGTCCGAGATTCGTCCAAAAGAGAAGACGGCTTTTTTGGAATCGATCCGCGAACACGCCACCAAACACCATCATGATGACTCGGGGCAACGACACGGCAGTTAATATCAGACCAAGCAAAGCGGGCTGTCGCAAGACATCAATCGTCAACCACGACACACTCAAGAAGAAGATTGCAAAACCGAGCGTTAATGTCATACCGGACAACCACATGAAGACAAAGCGTTGATTCCTCAGCACTGCCATGAATCAGACTCCCTTTCCTTATAGTTAAGTTAACTAAACTATATGAAGCGACCGATCGCTTGTCAACGGATCAATCGGTTAACGAGGCTAATTCAAAAGTCAGTCTCTATAAAAATAAGGATGGCAGAATGATGATCTGCCACCCTTACCGCATTCTTTTTGCGTCAGTCTCGACTAATCATGCTTTTTCGATGACACGACGGACGATCCGGAAAAAGACCGCGTGCGGCAAAAATCGTTTCAATCGAATTAAGTTCGCTGCGTTCTTACCGACAGGATAACGCATCTTTTTCGAGTCATCCATCACGGCACGGTGAATCGCACCCGCGACGACTTCCGGTCCTTCGGCTTCTTCTCCTGCTGCGTTCGAATTTTTGAGTGCCGTTTTCATATAGGTGGCGTAATCCGCGATGTCCGTTTGCACGAGATCTTGCGACCGTCCGTAGAAGTCGGTCTTGATCGGTCCTGGTTCGATCAGTTTGACGGCGATCCCGAGCGGAGCAAGCTCATAATGCAACGATTCCATGAATCCCTCGACAGCCCATTTCGAGCTGTGGTACAGGCTATAGATTGGAAACGTGACTTGTCCCCCGACGGATGTCACGGTCACGATCTTCCCCTTTCGCTGTTTTCGAAAGAGCGGCAATGCCTGACGCGTCACGTTCATGACGCCGAAGACGTTCGTATCGAATTGACGCTTGATTTGCTCCGGTGTCGCCTCCTCGAAGATGCCGACCGCACCGTACCCTGCATTGTTCAACAGGACGTCGATCGTACCGAAATCGTTCGTGATAGCTTCAAAGGCTAGACGAATGCTCCTCTCGTCCGTGACATCCAGTGCATACAAGCGAACACCTGGTAATGAGGCGAGGTCACTTGACGTCTCCGGCTTTCGCATCTTTGCTGCGACTTGCCATCCTTCCTGACTGAACCGTTCGACGGTTGCCCGTCCGATTCCGCTAGATGCTCCCGTGATGACGATCGTTTTCTTTTGTTTCATTGTGAATTCTCCTTTGTAGTTTGACTTAGCGTGCAAAATAACGTTTTGCGATGGTCATTTTTTTCGATGTGTACGGCGCGTAGCGTAACGATGGATCAAGTTTCGTCGAAGTTTTGACGATGCTCTTCGCATGCGAGAACGTCTCAAAGGTGTGTCTGCCGTGATACGCCCCCATCCCGCTACTACCGACTCCACCAAACGGCAGTTCAGCGTTCATCAGATGCACCATGCCATTGTTGATACATCCTCCTCCGAACTCGACGTGCTCCAAGAAGTAGGATTCCATCTCCAGTGATTCCGTATAGAGATATAAGGCGAGTGGATAACGGTTGCGGCGAATGATCGAGACAGCTTGTTCCGGTGAGCTGAACGATACGATCGGAAGTAACGGACCGAAGATTTCTTCTTTCATGATGTCGTCCTCAAGCGATACAGCGTCAAGCAATGTTGGCTCCACGTAGCGATCCGCTAAATCGATTCGTCCTCCGTGAACGATCGTGCCTTGTTGCATCAGACGTTGCAGAGCGTGTACGCGGCGCTCATTGATGATGCGTCCATAACTTTCACTCATTTGTGGATCCGCTCCGAAAGCACGTCTGATTTCTGCTTTTAGCAACTGGATCAACGCATCCTTGACCGTCTCTTCAACGAGCAGATAATCCGGACAGACACACGTTTGACCAGCATTGAAAAATTTCGACCAGACGATCCGTTTCGCTGTTATCTGCAGATTGGCACTCTTATCGACGATGACGGGACTCTTCCCGCCAAGCTCAAGTGTCGTCGGTACCAGTTTGGCAGCCGTCTTCATGGCGATATGTCGTCCGACACCCGGGCTTCCCGTAAAGAAGACATGGTCGAAACGGAATCGATCGAGTAATTGGTCACCGACGACTGCCCCATCGCCGAGAACGACACTGATATAGTCTGGATCGAACGTCGTTGCGATGAGCTCTGCAATCAAGCCCGACGTATGCGGTGTCAAATCCGACGGTTTCAAGACGATGCAATTCCCGGCTGCGATTGCCCCGATGACGGGTGCAAGCAACAACTGGAACGGGTAATTCCATGGTCCGATGATCAAGACGACGCCGAGCGGATCGTGTCGGATGAAGCTCTTTGACGGCTGCAGGACGAGTGGTGTTGCGACTCGCTTCGGCTCCATCCAGCGCGCTAACTGTTTTTTCGCTTCACGTAGCTCTTGATAGAGCACGCCGATTTCTGACGTGTAAGCTTCAAATGTCGGTTTTCCTAAATCCTTTGCTAATGCTACGAGAATCCGTTCTTCGTTCGATCGGATTAACTGTTCCAGCCGTTCGAGCTGTTGTAATCGAAAATCGATCGTCTTCGTCTTCCCTGCATCAAAAAATGCACGTTTCCCACTATAAACTTCTTCGGTTACGGCTTGATCTTGTAAAATCATGGTTAAGTGTTGCATCATTCATCGCTCACTTTCTTTATGTTCTTTCGTTTAAACATTTAAACGTTTAGTGTAAAATCAAACTCTCTTCTCATGTGTGAGAAAAGAGCCTCGGTCAGCGTAGGATACAATCTTCTTCGATGGCTGCCGTCAATGTTTTCAAGACGTTGACCGCTTCTTGTAAAGTCAGATAATAGTAGTTCTCCGTACCGACTTTCTCAGAAGCGACGATTCCTGCTGCCCGCAATACTTTCAGGTGATGCGAAATCGCTGGTCGAGATAACGAAATTTTTTCATCCAATTGACTGACGTTCAAACGATCGTACCGTGCCAATTCAATGATGATCGCTTGACGATTGACATCCGATAAGACTTGAAAGATCGGAATCGCATCTTGAAAATACCCTACCGCTGCGTCTAGAGCTTGTACATCCTGTTCATTTTTTCTCATAGCGCCTCCGTTTAAACGTTTAAACATTTAAATTCATGCTCCTAATTTACAATCCTTGCTTTCCGTTGTCAACTGATTCATTTCATGTTCTTATTTACAGGTTCAGGAAACTCATGATAGGATGGTAAAAATTACATGATTCAAACGCGTCGAAGAGAACAGTACGTCATCTCGGCTTTTCCTAGAGAGCTCCGATTGGTGGGAAGGAGCATCAGCCATTGACCGAACCAAGCCTCTGAGCAGCACGGTGGAACCGAATCGGGGATATCGTGACGGGTGCTCCCGTTATCGAGCTCAGGTATTTGCCGTTTGAAAACGGTCGTACCGATGAAGGCGATACCGGTGACGGTCTCGCGAACAGGGGTGGCACCACGACACGCACAGTCTCGTCCCCAAGACCAACGTCTTGGAGGTGGGATTTTTTTATTGGCTTAAAAAACAATAAAAAGGAGTGTGTCATATGTCGAATTGGAAATACCCTGGATTGCTATTACTTGGTGTCGGTGTCTCGAACATCGGCGCATGGGTCTACTTCATCGCCTTGAATTTAATTGTCTTTGAACGAACGGGATCAGCGTTCGCCGTCTCCGTTCTCTATATTCTGTTGCCAATCTCTGCACTGTTGACGAGCCTCTGGTCTGGTAGTGTCGTTGATCGCATCAATCAGCGCCGCTTGCTCGTCATGCTTGACGTCGCGCGTGCCGCGCTCGTCTTTTCACTGACACTGATCGATTCGTTGTATGTCCTCTATGCGCTTGTCTTTATCCTGAACATCGGCAACACGCTGTTTGAGACATCGTCGTTGATCTACATGACGAAGCTCGTCCCGGAGAACAGCCGCCAACGGTTCAATGCGTTAAAGAATTTCATTCAGTCAGCAGGTTTTATTCTCGGACCGTCGATTGCTGGATTCTTATTTTTGATTGGTTCTCCGGAGACGGCAATCGTCCTGAATGCGGGAGCGCTGTTGTGTTCTGCTGCCTTACTATTCGTCTTGCCCGACGTCCGCCAGGCGATGACTCCAGCGACCACCTTCTCACTCAAAGTGATTCTCGCGGACTGGAAAGAGACGCTTCAGTTTGCACGGACGCGGCGCTATATCACGCTCGTCTACGCCTTCTATGCGCTGATGATCGTCCTGATGAGCGGACTCGATTCGCTCGAAGCCTCGTTTGCGACGATTGTTCTGCAGCTGGATGAGAGTACGTATGGATTTCTCGTCAGTATCGCCGGAATCGGTATCATCTGTGGTTCTGCCGTCAATGCGACCTTCACACGTCGCTTGTCGCTCCGCTTCTTGATTCAATTTGGAGCACTGATGACACCGATCGGATATTTGATCTTTGCCACAGCGACATCGTTCCTGACGGCAGCAATCGGCTTTTTCTTGCTGACGTTCGCCCTTGCTTTTGCGAACACCGGCTTCATGACGTTCGCTCAAACGCACATTCCGGTCGAAACGATGGGACGATTTCTCAGTAGCATCCACGCCGTCCAGTCAGCTGGTGTCATTCTCTTGACGGCGTTGATTGGTTTCTATGCGGAGACCTCAATCCGCTTGACGTATACCGTCGCTGCAGTCAGCTTTCTGTTCATCGGTGGATGGATTGCTTGGATCGTCCAGGATCGAACGAAACGGCATTATTTTACGACGGAAACGGACGAGACAATCAAGCTTTCGTCATGAGAAAGGAAGGTATTCATGAACCTGACCGCAAAACGAATTTTCCTCCGTCCGATTGACGTGACCGATGCACACGTCTTATTCGAACAAACCCAGGATGAGACATTACGTTATTTGACTGGTACGACAGCAACGTTTTCGATTGAACAGATCGAACAGCACATTCTTTCGATTCAAGCTGATCCATCGCGCTTCGATTTCGCCCTCTGTTTGAACTCCGGTGAAATAATCGGTGAGTGTTCCATTTTAGACATTGATGCAGACTTGAAACAAGCGGGGTTTCGTATTTCGATGCGTGCCCTCCCCTGGACCAGTCAAGGTTACGGGACAGAGGCGATCTCCTGCATCTTCCAATTTTGTTTCGAGGAACTTCGACTTCATCAACTTGAACTTGAAGTGTTTTCACATAATGAGCGAGCCATCGCTGCGTATAAAAAAGTTGGCTTTCACATCGTAGAAACGATTCCTGATACTGTACCCTATCAAGGGATTTCGTTTGATGAGATTGTTATGCGGAAATGGAATTAACTCTTTGCTTTAAAATCAATCGTCGAAGCTGACGATAAGTGATTATTTTCTAATTTATTGTATTTTTCGATTTAGCGTTTCCCATCACTGACTGCCTGCAGACGATCAGTGATTTTTTTGTGCCAGAATAAGATTTTCACGGAATCTTCTTTCTAGACGTTCATATTTGTTAAGATGATAGACAGGAAAAGATTTGGAAATGAAAATACGTAAACGAGGATTAACCATGACATATTTCATGTATTTATTTTGTTTAATCGTCTGGGGACTGAATTTCATTGCTGTCAAAATCCAAGGAACACCTGTCGCCTTGGAAGTATCCCTGACCTATCGATTAGCGATGACCGCTGTTCTTTTCATTCTATTCGCGTTATTCGTTAAACGAACGAACAAACCTACCGCGACGGACATGCCTTTCATCGTCGTATTCGGTGTCTGTAACTTCGCTCTGAGTTACTTATGTCTCTATTACGCGACGATGTTAAGCTCTGCTGCGATCGTGACATTGATTTTCTCACTCAAGGTCATTCTGACACCAATCGCTCTGCGCTTGTTTTTAAAAGAGACCCTCCATGCGCGCGTTTGGATTGGGGGATGTTTTGGTATCATCGGCGTCGGTGTCCTGATTGTTCCGAGTCTAGGTAGCATCCATGGACTGACCGATTTAAAAGGTGTCTTGATTGCTCTAGTCGGCACGCTATTGACGTCAGTAGGTGACGCCAGTTCAGCGCGGAACGCCAAGCAACGAATCAATCCGGTTCATGCCAATGCGATCGGATTCACTGTCGCGAGTTTAGTGATGGGCGCAATCGTCATGATTCAAGGAACACCGCTTACGCTCCCGACAACAGTTACCTATCTTTCTGCCTTACTGTATTTAACTGTGATTGCATCGTTTCTTGCCTGGCTGTTTTATTTGAAACTCGTCGAACGGATCGGTGGTGCGAAGAGCGGCTATATGGTAGCACTATTTCCGCTAATTGGCGGTGTTGCTTCAGTATTGATCGGTGAATCGACGCTATCTCTTCCTTTAATCATCGGGTGTCTATTTAGTTGCATCGGGGCTTCGATTGCTCTAGGGATTCGTCCGTTTCGGCAACGAAATAAAGTATTCAGCTAATGTCAATTCATGAACCGGAGTGATGAACGTGTCTTCTCAAATCAGATATACGTATGATTTTTTAAATTCACCGAACGCTATTTCAAATGCTTCAGCAAAGGATATCCCCACGATTCTGTCGATTGAAGCGAATGTCAAAAACATCATTAATCATGCACTATATCTTGAAACATCGTTAGCCATCTTCGAGTTTTATGAATCGTTGTATCGGTGGAAAAGATTGGTGACGCCTTCATGTATTCCTGCCTTTTATTATTATTCGGTGGAGTTTGACCATGATGAAGAAGGGGCAATCGTATCGATGGCCCCTTCTGCTGATCAAGGAAATATTCAATCGATTTGGAGCGATGAACGGATGAACACTGTTTTTCCTCTCGACACCTTAGTGACATGCTTGTCTGATTTAGAAAGGCAACTGCGATTCGATCTTGAAGCGTACTTCGACATTCAGCTGGATGCCTTCATCCGTCACATTCCCTATTCGTCACCAAAACTTTAATAGAATGCGGAGACTTCTATATGCTTGATTTATCTCAGTTCCAGATCGAACTTGATATCAGGAAGCCAACACCCTATTTTCAGTCAACACCAGAACGCCGTATCCGCTTTTTAATGGAAGACCTAACTGCTTCGCAGTTAAAAGAAATTCTTCAGACGATTTTTCAAGAAGACAGATCCATCCATCTTCTATTCGTTGCTGCATACATCCATCATCATCGGCGCTACTTAGCAAAGGCTCGAGTAGGATCATCGATCACGATTCGAAACTGGAAAGAGTATATCGTGGAAGATGAAGGAGCTCATACGGGTGTCGTATATGCGCATGTGAAAGATATAGAGCTCAATGAAATCATTTCTTATTGCACAAAAGTCTATAGAGGGTACACGCCAGCTTACATCGTCTTCTATGACTCAGTTTTTCTTTTGTATGTGTCGACTGATGTAGTGGATATCATTGGCGATGCGACTGCGATTAAGTCACTCAAGGAAACATACGCGGAACTTTACAATAGCTTTCACGACAAGTACGTCGGGTAATATTCATAATAAACCTAGATATGTAAACATAAGTATTAATAATTAATTTTTTTGAATATTAAGGTTCATATATTGAATAAATGGATTACTTAATTATGTTTTTAGCAGGAACTATCATCTATCCGGTATTTGAAGGATAATTAGGGTATTATATAACTAATACAAGTATTTTATTTACCACTTTCCAACATCAGTGATGCCTCGCTCATCTAAGAGAGGAAAGGAATTTTCCCATGATTTTCATTACGGACTTTTCTTCACCGATCGGGCAGCTCGTCAGCCAACGTATGCGCACGGAAGAACAGCCTTTTTGCATCGGGGTATCCGATCCACAAGCCGCTTCCGAATTATATGGAGAGCATTTTGACTTTCGTCGATTCGATGTCCAGGATGCCTCGACGTTCGTAGAAGCACTCGCAGGATGCGATCAAATCTTTCTCGAATTTCCTGCAAACGCGGACTTGGAAACATTCGAATATTTTATTCATTATCTCAGACAGACTGCCCTGCAACACATCGTCTACCTCTCAGCCAAAGACGCTCTATCCCTCCCGTTCACGCCACATCATCGTATTGAAGTCGTCATTCGCCAAACCGACATTCCCTACACGATCATTCGTCCTAGCTACTACATGCAGCATTTAAACATGTTCATGCGAGATATGTTACGAGATCATGCACACCTCTTCGCACCGGCAGGAATTGGTAAGACGTGCATGATTGATGCCCGTGACGTAGCGACCGTCGTGATGACGTGTCTTGAAAACCCAGCCACTCACTTCAATAAAATCTATACGATCAGCGGTGAAGCGGCTTACAATTTTTACGAAGTCGCCCGGCTTCTCGGAGAAGAACTTGAAACAGAGATCATGTATACGAACCCGTCGATTGATTTTTTCCGGTCCTTTATGATGCAACATGGATTGTCTTACGAAGAAACCAATGAAATCATCAAACTTCATGTGCCGATCTTATTAGGTCTAGCGGATGAGACGGATAACCACTTTTTAGAACTGATTGGTGAACGCCCGATCACCCTTCGCCAATATATAAAAGACCACCTATCCGATTGGGTAAATGAAGAGGAGGGCAAAGCATATGATTACTCATGAACGAGCGCTGTTCGTTCGTCAATGCATCGTCGATTATTATCACCGGCTCGGCATTCATTGTCAGGTGACAATATTCACAGAGTACCCATTGCAATTGTTGCTCGACTTCGATTCTCGAAGAGATGAACTGATTACGCCTCAACGGCGAAGCCTCTCCTGTCGGTACATTCGCGCACACCTCATTTCTGCTTTAATCACTTTCGATGATTCCTACACGCATGTTTACATGACGAAAGCGCCCTTTTCCTCCATGACGCGATATTGTCTTTTGATTGTCTAATATCATCGTCAGTCAAAATTGAAAGGAGATGCGGTCGTGCGGTTGAAACGTGCTACGGAACACGGCTTACTGACATTACTTTTTTTGGAACACACCTCAAAATCGATGACACGAAGAGGAGAATACGTAAAGACGAGAGACATTTCGCTTCAATGTAACATCTCGTACGAGCATCTCACGAAAATCATTTCAATTTTAGGAAAAGCAGGTCTTTTACGAACCCATGCTGGACGAGAAGGCGGTGTTCAACTTCTCCCATTGAGTCATACTGTCCGGGTCGGAGATGTCGTCGCGTTATTCGAACGTCCGCTTTTCCCGGGAACGCGTTATCAGGTACGTGCGTTAGATCAACTATTAGATGTTGCACTGATTTCGTTCTTTAATACGCTCAATCAAGTTACGATAAAGCAATTAGCGGACGATTTACCACCTCACTTTTTCTTAGACATATCATGATTTACTTCTCATCAAACAGCAGTTCAGTCAAGTGTACAGGAAGGACGTTACACATGACGATTTTAGTAACAGGATTCACAGGAAACGTTGGACTAGCCGTCGGTCATGCAATGATGAAGCGACATATTCCCTTTCATGCGGCTGTCATCGATCCAGCAGCTGCTTCAGAGAAATTCGGCAATGCTTTTCACTATCGTCACCTGGACTACGCCGATATCTTAACGTTTTCACAAGCGTTAAAAGGCGTCGATCAACTCTTTTTGATGTATCCGTCCCAAGTATCAACACGACAGTTCCATCTCTTTCTGCGCTATTTGCGCTTCACCTCAGTCCGGCACATTGTTTATCTCTCGTTCAAAGATGTTCCAGTCTTTCCGCTGACACCTCACCATACAATCGAAAAGATCATTCAAGAGACCGGCATCCCGTTTACGATCATCCGTCCCGGATACTACATGCAAAATTTGAATCTCTTCATGCGTGATGACATCCGTTTTCACGAGCAAATCGTTACGCCAGCTGGTCTTGGGAAGACAAGCATGATCGACATCCGCGATATCGCGACGTTCGTCATCCATTGCCTCGAACATCCTGCTCCCCATTTCAATCGTGTCTATACGTTGCATGGCGAGGAAGTTTTCGGTTTCCATGAGGTCGCAAGTCTGATGACGCTACTCCTAGGAAAGACGATCCGTTACACGAACCCTTCGATTCCATTCTTCCAAATGAAGATGGTTCAAAAAGGATATCCGAAAAGCTACGTCAATGAAGTCATCATGTTACACCTCCCGATTAGTCTTGGACTCACGAAACGAACGAACAGTCAGTTCCGCGAGGTGACTGGTACCGAGCCGATTCCCCTAAGTCAATATATTCTCGATTATCAAGCCCACTGGGAGAAGCATTGATTCCTCCATTCTTCGTAAAAGGAAAATGACTTCCTCAAAACCTAGTCGTCTCAAAGAGACACGTGTGCCTCATTCATAATCCCTTCATCCATTTGAAGGGATTTGATAGTTTATTGTGGAAAATGATTCTATATGAAGATTCTTTTGCATGATATATGACTTGATTGATTTTAATTTCCGATTTAACACTATTATTTATTCAATAAAGGAGGAGCTGGTATCCTTAAATTCATTTTGATTGGCTCACTACTTGCCGTGATTGCTTTTTTTATCTATTTTGAGCCATTCCGTATTGAACCCTACGACCCCGACGTCGAAGTAAACGGTAAACCAATTCCGACTGTCCAAGGTTCTTATTGCTGGTCTAGTTTATTCAGTGCTCAATGTGCGGACATGATCTATGTGGATGCTTTACACATGACTGAAAAAAGTAAACCCATCATCGTCTCACCCTCTGACAAAATTCATCTCTCGTTTGATCGTAAACCCGATACGCTCGAAGTCGTACGCTGGGATTCGAAAACGAAAAGTGAACAGGTTTCATTAAAAAACGACATTCTTATCGCACCTTCTGCTCAAGGTACGTATACCTATGAGGTCATTGCGCGATGGAACGAACATGGTGACGGTCTATCCGCCTTTTTGATTCAAGTCCGATGAAACCCACCCACTCAAACGGGAGATGAATAATAATGCGTAAAGGTTTTCGACTCTGGCTTCCCTTGCTCTCACTTGCCGTCTGTCTGTTCAATGCCTTCGACTACGACGACAAAAATATCTTGTTGTTTCTGACGAGCCCTTTTTTCTGGCTTCTTGAATCACAATCTTTTCTTGGAACATGGCTAGATTCCTTCCATGTCCCGCTGTTCCTGATCTACATCCTGACCTTGATCAGTTGGTTCTTGATCGGGTTACTGATTGATGTCATTCTTTCTGTTTTGTTTAGAAGATCGTCTAGACGCATCCATGATTAACTGAGGAGGAAAATACATATGGGACCAACCAATGACATGTGGGTGTGGGTATTATTCTATGCTTTCTTTTTCATCACGCTTATCAGTGCAATCTTCGTCGCGATCAAGCATCCAGCCTTGAGAAAAGCGTCGATCCGAGCGATGGTAGCCATGCTTTTTCTGTATGCACTATTCATTTGGAACTCTTTGTACCGTCTTGACATTACAGAGTTCAGACATTTTTACGAAGGATTGACGACACTGCGACCGTGGGCATGGATGTGTGTCTTCTTGTTCGCCTACACATTAAAGTGGTGGTATCTCGTGTTTCTTCACACCCGTCGTCCGAGTCCCTCTTCACATGAGGTACAGCAATGAACTACATTTCTGAAAACCTTTAAAGGAGCTATCCGATATGAAATTACATCGATTCGCATCCGTTTTTTGTCTGTCGACCATCGTTTGGACGACAGCGGGTTGTACCATGATGGAAGAACAAGCAACACCGCATGTAGCACAAAAAAATGTCGCATCACCTGAACAAGTGAACACTTCCTTGAAGAAAGCAACGACCGACTCCAAGAACCAACAAGCAATCGAATTAGAAAAGCAAACGGAGCGCGTCACGTTAGGTCAAACGAAAACGTACGACCTTTCTTCCTTATTAAGCAAACACCGTGTCTCGATTGATCCGCAGTATTTCTATCAAAACCAGATCTTCTACTTTGACCTACAAGAAAACAAGAGTGTCATCTATACATACGATACGAAACGACAGCACAACAAAATCGTCCATGCGACGAAGAATGCAATCCCGATGATGACGGGTACAGGTGCGTTTTTACTATGGGTCGAAACAGAACAGCCGACAAAAACCGGAGTCAAATGGTCGATTCGTCAATTGAACATTACGACGAATCAGGTGACGACGCTGGATACTGGAAAAAGTCGCTTCGATACATCTCCTCCGAGAATCGATGTCACGTCAACTCGCGCGTCCTGGATCACGCAAGAAGCGACTGCACAAAAAACGGTTTCCACATTAAAGTCGTATTCGTTAAAAACCGGAAAGATCACACCACTCCAGTCCTTTATCTTAAAAACAGGAAAGGCACGAGACGGTCTATTCACATACGAGCACCGCGATAGCGATGACGGGGTTACTTTATTCACGTCTCACTTTAACAACGGAAAGAACGTCCGTGTGCTTGAGACGCTGGATGGTGCCTACAAAAAAGAGATATCCGGATTAATTGATTTCAGTCGCAACGGTACCTATCTCGCTCTTGGAACAGAAGGCGACGCCATGTTCCAACCCATCGGATTGGACGAACAGGCGCTGAACTATTCTGCTTCGAGCGCCCAGACGACGATCGACGGCATTCAGTTCCTCTCAAATACACAAGTCATCTTCCGCGAAGGCATCCATCAGTTGATGTATGCGGACTTAAAAGCGAAGACCGTCGCTCCTCTGACGGACTTTGAAGAGTTGGTTTCCATTCCTCTTTACCATGACGGTGTACTAGCGTATAGCATCATGAATGGAACAAAAACGACGTACCATCGCGTAAAAGTAGCGAAGTAATCTCGTCTGCTGAAACATAAAAATGAATGGAGCGGCCGTCATGCGCCGTTCCATTCATTTTTCATCTTTGTACCTTACTTGACTCAACCGCCTCAAACGACCAACTTCCTTGAATGATGAGTGTTCTCTGACGCTCGATTTCTCGGACTTCCAGTAGTCCCTGTTCATTCGTATAGAAGAAGTGACCAAATAACGGCTGACAGTAATACTCTTGATCTTCATCCAGCAGAAGTAGCTGATCTCCTTTGACTGTCAGACCAAACGAAATCGCTCCGTTCGAATACACTCCTTCAAAAGAAGAGACGTTTATTCGAGGTTGCATCAGCTGTTCGGAGTCCATCCGTTTACAGGTCTGACCGTTCAGTACGATGAACGGAGTCTCCTCTTCCTCGTCGATTACAAAACCAACTGTCATATCTGGTTCCCCGTCTGCATTCTGTGTAAAGTAAAGATTTTCGTCAAAAGCATGTAACATCAGTTCAGTTCCATTCAGACGTATCTTGAGATGATGACCGTCCGCGAAGATCTCCGCTAATCCGTTCAGATTTCCTAAGTAATGACCGGTGTAGGACTTCCATTTCGAGCGATTTGGCGTCTTCTTTGGCAGTATCTCTTGGCTCGATTCAGTTTCGAGTAACTGATCCAGGATATCGTATGCTAAATCGATACCGTAATCCTGACTCGACATCGTGACGATCGCAAGGTCCTGCTCAGGTGCAGCCAACATGAAACTCGTATATGTACCGATCGCTCCGCCATGACGAATCGTTTGTATTCCCTTGTATCGTTCCGTGATGAACGATAATCCACATCCGAGTTGTTGCAGGTTATATCGACTCACTTGTGACGTCTGCATCTCGTCAATGGCAGAGGCAGTAAGTATTGGCTGATCGTCTATTCGTCCCGCTTGCAGATGTAGCAACAAAAACTTCGCATAGTCTACCGCTGTAGACATCGCAAACCAAGAGGGATAGTTCGCTGCATTGTCATAGAAGGGTCTGACGACGACTTCGCTTGATTCTGTTCGCTCATGACCTAATGCCAAAGGAAATGTCATCGCCATCAGCGGATCATAGAACGTCCGCAACATGCCTAACGGCTTAAACAAGATTTCCTGCATCAAATCCGGGAAATACGTTTTCGTCACGTATTCGGCAACATACCCTGCGATGTTATATCCATGATTGCTGTAGGAAAAAATCAGTCCTGGTGGAGCAATTAATGTTAGCTGTGGCACATCTTGTTTGATGTACTGTTCCAAAGCATCCAAGTCACGACTGCCGACCATGTCCGTACCATCCGGTAGCCCGGCGGTATGACTTAGGAGCATTCTTAACGTGATAGTCTGAGCAGCTGCCGCGTCTTGTAACGTAAAAAATGGAACATACGATTGGATTGGAACATCTATATTCAATTTTCCTAAATCAACGAGTCTCATGATTGCGGTCGCCGTCAACGGTTTACTTAACGATCCAATTCGAAAGAGCGTGTTTGCCGTGACAGGAACGCCACCCTCCTCCTTGTTCGTTACACCGAAGCCGTTGGCGTAGACGACTTCCCGTCCTCGGACGATCGCCATTGAAAACCCGGGAATGGATTGAGAGACCAGTTCTTCCTGAATCTGTTTTTCAAGCGCAGAAAACATACAGTCAACCCCTTCATCTTTAGCATAATTCTCCTTTTTAATCATACCATTATTTAGGTGGTTGTTCCTTCTACTATTTACGAGGTCTCTCATATCCGCTTTAAATAAGATTGCGAAAATTCATTCCATCCCTCATAATATGAACATACGTTCTTATTATGAGGAGGTCCATCATGCAGCACCTTCATACCAACCCGACATATTCAATTTCTCAACACACGTTATACTCAACCCTCAGTCTTTCGATGAACGAACTCCTTTTCTTTCACGACACGTCCTCTACACCCAGTACTAACCAAATCGAAATCGTCCTGTTTATCGTGTTGCGCGAACGGATTCCATTGTATTTGCAGACAACAGAAGATGCCGAACCTATATCGGAACACGTGTATATCGAGGAGATCGATTTTCAAAAGCGTCAGCTTACACTTTGTCGAATCCATGATGCATCATTAACACGATATTGCTACGTACAGGACGCTTCATCGTTAGCGACTCCACGACTCTTAATTCATCCCGTGTAACCGTTCTCTACATGAAAAGATGCCGTCATCCTCTTGGTATGAAAGAGTTGACGACATCTTTTTTCATTTTTTAAATCTTCCACTCGAAACAAATAGATTGTAAATATATATGTTTTTGTCAACTTATGAATTTATCGATACGAACGTTCAATTACGAAGTTCGTCTTATCCCCGCGGAAGTAAGATCGTGAATATTCAATGATCCGACCTTCCTGATCCTCTGTCACCGTCTCGATATAAAAACATGGCGCATTGATCGGACATTTGAGATGACTACTGATGGATTCATCCGCAAGGACGATTTCGAGTGACTCCGTCGTTTTCGCCACTTGGATATTGAAGACCTTCGATAGCGTATCAAACAACGAATGTTCTGCTTGTTCCTTTGTGATCCCTGGAGCAATCGACCACGGGATATATGAGATCTCATATTGTGTCGGTTCACCGTCAGCATGACGAATCCGTTCAATTTTCTGGATGGGTGCTTGTTCTTTTACAGGGAAGACTTCCGTCAAGACGTCGGTCGCTGAGACGACGGATAATTGTATCAACGACACCTCGCCCCGCTTTCCCTGCACCGCTAACTGAGCGGCGTAGTTGTTCGGTGTATGCGACAATGTCTGCCGCACTTTTTTACCGGCGACGAACGTCCCACGCCCTTGCTGTCGAATCAGATACCCTTCAAGCGTCAACTGGTTCAACGCACCTCGAACGGTCGTCCTACTGACATCAAATTCCTCACAAAGTACATACTCGGTCGGGAACTTCTTCCCTTCTTCGTAATAGCCTCTCTTGATTCGCGACAGTAACTCTTCCTTGATTGCCGTCTGTAACGTCGATTGCGACATACCCCCACCTCTTCCTCTAGTCCTTTGTGCCTTTATTGTGATACAGACACCATACAAATGCAAATACAAATCATAATTTGTTTTATTTGTATTTTTATATTGCCCTAAGTTGTATTATTTGTTACATTTGTTACAACAAAAAGAAATCGCTTTCATGAGGAGGAATTCACAACATGCCACTCAAGGTTGTCATCATCGGTGGAGGCTCCAGCTATACACCGGAAATCATCGAAGGTTTCATCTTGCGTCACCATTCCTTTCCGGTCGACGAGGTCGTACTTGTCGATATCGAAGAAGGAAAAGAGAAGCTCGAAACCGTTGGCAAACTCGCACAACGGATGATTGACAAGTCTAACGTGAAGATCGCACTTCGTTGGACACTCGATCGAAGAGAAGCGCTCCGCGGAGCCGACTTCGTTTCGACGCAAATTCGGGTCGGGGGTCTTGCGGCACGTGCGCTTGACGAGCGCATCCCACTGAAGCATGGCTTCATCGGGCAAGAGACGAATGGCGCTGGCGGTATGTTCAAGGCGTTCCGGACGATTCCCGTCTTACTTGAGCTCGCTGACGAGATGGCGGAACTTTGCCCCAACGCCTGGTTAATCAATTTCACCAATCCTGCAGGAATCGTGACCGAAGCACTATTGAAACATTCCAAGCATCAGAAGGTGATCGGTGTCTGTAACATCCCGTTCAACATGCGGAACTCCGTTGCTGAAATCCTGCACGCCCCCGTCGAGCACGTCTCGATCGAATTCATCGGATTGAATCACTTCATCTTCGGTCGACAAGTCTTAGTGAATGGTGTGGACCGGACGGCAGACGTTCTTGCTGCATTGAATCAAGGGAATGACTACTCACCAGCGAATATCGTCGGACTCGGCTGGTCGGAGTCGTTCCTGAATTCAATTAAAATGTTGCCGAACCCGTACCATCAGTATTATTTCCAAACGCGTGACGTGCTCGCTAAAGATTTACAGGCTTACGAAGAGAATGGGACACGCGCTGAAGTCGTCCAAGAAGTCGAGCGCCGACTGTTCGAGCAATACCAAGACGTATCGCTCGATGTAAAACCGAAGGAGCTTGAGCAACGCGGTGGAGCCTACTACTCGGATGCAGCGTGTAACTTAATGGACTCGCTCTATAACGACCGTGGTGATATCCAAACCATCAATACGCTGAATCAAGGGACGATCCGTGACTTACCGGAAGAGGCGGTCATCGAGGTCAACGCCGTCATCACAAAAGCCGGACCGCGACCTCTGTCGATCGGTAGCTTACCACTCCACGTGCGTGGACTGATCACGAACTTAAAGACATTCGAGCAACTGACGATTCAAGCCGCCGTATCCGGGAAGTACGAGGATGCTTACCTCGCTGCCCTGATGAACCCATTGATCCAAGACGAAAAACGAATCGACGCTTTACTTGAAGAGCTGTTTCGCGCGCATCACCTGTACTTACCCCAATTCCAACTTAAGGAGGTTCTCTCATGAACAAGTTCATTGAAATCGCCGGACGGATCGGTTCCCAGCGCCATCTCGTCGCCATCCGTGACGGGTTCGTCTCCGTCATGCCGCTCATCATCGTCGGTTCGCTCGCGATCCTGATCAATAACTTCCCTGCCATCCAGCTCGGCAGCTGGTCGCTCGACTTCGTCGGCTCGATGAACAACGCTTTTGGTGAAGGCAGTTGGCAACGGCTCGGTGGCAACATCTGGAATGCCTCCTTCGCGATCCTCGGCTTATTGGTCGCTTTCTCGATTGCCTATAACTTGGCACGGTCCTACGATATCGACGGTCTTGCCGCTGGTATCCTGTCGATCGCGTCTTACGTCATGCTTGTTCCGGTCACGAAGGACTGGGGACTTAGCTTCGCTTGGCTCGGCGCACAAGGCTTATTCGTTGCCATCATCGTCTCGCTCCTCGTGACGGAAGCGTTCCGCCTTCTCATCCATACGAAGCTGACGATCCGGATGCCGGACGGTGTGCCCGGTGGTGTCACCCGATCGTTCCAAGCATTGATTCCTTCAATGATCATCTTGACGATCGTTGCTGCAATCCAGTTGTTCATTCAAATAAAACTCGAACTCAGCATTTTCGAAGTCATCTTCAAGGCGATCCAGCAACCGCTTCAAGGCTTCGGTGATTCGCTTGCCGCTGGTCTGATCATCGCCCTATTGAACCATGTCCTCTGGTTCTTCGGATTACACGGCACGAACATCATCGGTTCGGTCATCGAGCCGATCTACCTGCCGCTGATCGAACAGAACTTAGCTGCATTTCAAGCTGGCGCCTCCGCCTATGACGTCCCGTACACGGTAACGAAACCGTTTCTCGATGCGTTCGTCTTCATGGGTGGCTCTGGTACGACATTGTCACTTCTACTTGCGATCTTCATCGTCATAAGGAAACAGCGCAATCATCCCTATCATCAAGTCGCTAAGCTATCCGCTCCAGCTGGTCTGTTCAACATCAACGAACCGGTCATCTTCGGCATGCCGATCGTGCTCAACCCGGTCATGTTGATTCCATTCATTCTTGCACCGGTCGTCTTGACGGTCGTCTCATATGTTGCACTATCAACCGGAATGGTTCCAAAGACGGTCGCCATCGTACCATGGACGACACCACCGATCATCAGCGGGTATCTTGTCACCGGTGGCAGCATCCGCGGTGTCCTGCTTCAGGTGTTCAACTTGACGCTCGCGACGCTCATTTACATCCCGTTCGTCGTAGCAGGAGCTCGCGCCATGACTGCCGAAATCAATCGAAACAAAGACAGCATCCACGAAGGAGAGAAAATCAGTTGAAGACAGAATCAATCCAACAACTATCGTTCATGATCATCTTACATGCCGGAAATGCACGCTCGAGTGCTTTTGAGGCGATTGCTGCTGCCAAACGCAGTGACGAAGCACTTGTCCAAGCGAAACTCGAGGAAGCTGAGACTTCGTTTCTTGAGGCACACAAACTTCAGACAGAACTTTTGCAAGAAGAAGCACGAGGAACGAGCAAGGAGATGAGCGTCCTACTCGTCCACGCTCAAGATCACCTGATGACAGCGATGACGGTCAAGGAACTGGCGACTGAGATGATCGACATGATCACGAAAATCAACCGACTGGAGGAAACAACATGAACATCTTACTCGTCTGCTCAGCGGGCATGTCCACTTCGATCTTAGTAGAAAAAATGCGCACGGAAGCTATAGCACGAGGGCTTGACGCAACAATCGAAGCAGTACCCGAATCGCGACTAAAAGAACATACGACGATGGACGTCATCTTGATCGGTCCACAAGTCCGCTACCTCGAGAATAAAATCCGTTCAGCAGTTAACGTGCCGGTTGCTGTGATTGACAACATGGCATACGGGTTGATGAAGGGCGATCAAGTGCTTGATCAAGCACTCTCGCTGACCGGCACGGCACATGCCTAAAACGCGTGTAATCGTCAATGCGGACGATTTCGGTTTGACGACGGGTATTAACCAAGGCATCATCGAGAGTCATCTCAACGGTCCCGTCCATTCGACGACGCTGATGATGAACGGACATGCGGTCGAAGACGCCGTTCGACTTTCTCAGCAACACCCCAACCTACATGTCGGCGTACATCTCGTGCTCTCTTGGGGAAAACCGCTCGCGTCGACAAGTCAGTCGTTAACGAAGGAGGATGGAACATTCCGTTTCACAAGTCGCTTTTTGAAGGAAGTGCCACCGGATCCTGAAGACGTCTACCTGGAATGGAAAGCCCAGATCGAGGCTTTTCTCGCTACAGGTCTGCCGCTGCACCATCTAGACAGTCATCATCATATCCACGGCTGGTCCGCGATCAACTCTGTCATCATCGAGCTCGCAAAAGAATATCAAACAACATTTCGTGCTACGGGGAACGCGAAACACCAGGATCTCTGGCTAACAAATCGCTTTGATGATCGGTTTTATGGAGAGGGCGTTTCGTATGCAACACTTGATTCAATCACACCCGGTTCATCTGTTGAGGTCATGGTGCACCCTGCCAACATGGATGCGCTACTTCCAAGCGTCACGTCTTATGTGAATCAGCGACTCGTCGAGAAAGATTTTTTAACGAGATATACTCCACCGGATTGGTGGACATGAAAACAACATCCCTACTTCCTTGTCGAACCAAGGAAGTAGGGATGTTGTCATTTTTAAATGAAACATTGTGCTAAGTAATTACGTTATTATTTGGAATTAATTTTACAGACACATTATTTAATGGCATAATAATGGTAACCTTTTCATAAGGAGGAGATCTATTTGAAAAAACAACTTGCTTTTGCCGGTTCTTTTGCGCTCTCAGCTATCACGATCGTCATCATTCTTAAATTAGTTGGAGTAGATCTCTAAAGCAATCACTCAAATGATGTAGATTTTCAAATTAATGATTCAATCGCTGTTATGATGCATCGTCTTTCGATCATCTGTAACAGCTTTTCTAGGTTTAATGCTGTGGAACGATCGGAAGTGATGAATTGAAAAAAGTCGGAATGAACGTTTTAATTGTCTCACTCTTATTAGGAGGACTGCTATTTTACTTAGAAGTCCGATACGATGAACGATTCGAGCAGCACGTCAGCACTAAGGTTGAGACTTATGTCGAGAAAAAATACGGTCCAGCTCGTGTCGTCTCACTCCACTCTGCTTACGACGACAAACACCGCGATAAGGAAAAACGCTATAAGATTGCCGTAAAAGTACAGGGGCAAGGGCTCCAAAAAGAGGAATACTTGCTATATCGTCTTCAAGACGACCGAGTCGTCGAGATGGGCACGACGACTAGTTTGCCGAAGCGAAACTAGAGTTCGCGATGATAACTTGTTTCTCACTACATAACATGAAAAGTCAGCTGATTCCTTTTTTAGATGGAATCAGCTGACTTTTTTATTTAATCTGTTTTATGACTCCGAAATACCGTAAGCCAGTAACAGTAAATATGACATCATACAGAACGTAATGAGATGGATGCCGACGAATCCCCACTTGAGTATTCGATGCTTCGTTTTGTACCCTGTGTATACGCCGACTAACGGAACGATAAACAGAAGCAGGATATAGACAGTTCCAAACCCTTTCAGACTGACTCCGCTCTTCATCAGGAAAAATAAGAAACAAAAACAGATGAATGCAGCTAACGAAAAAATACTGTAACGATTCATAAGCCCTCCTCCACTACAAACACAGCTTAGCGTCTTACCGTCTGAAGATTGAAGTATTCCGATAGCGGCACGATCCGCCCCTGTTCATGCCAGTTCCGATATGCTTCAAAAACACGTAAGACGTCCCCGTCATACCGTTCCTCGATAAGATGGTGGATCGCGAGAAAGCTCCGCCAATAATCAAACATGATACTCGACAGACTACCGGTATAGGAGGCACTCCCAAATTGATCAATCGAGCGCGCTCCATACTCCTCCTGAAAGAGCTCGACCAATTCTGTCTCAATTGTCGTAATTCGCTTGAATGCTTCGTCCGACAACAAATGCTTTCGGGGCAGGTACTCACACATTCCCTCTTCGAACCAGATCCCGTCTGCTCTCTCATCGTCGAATTCATCAACGAACAAATCCAAGTGATGCGTCAGTTCATGACCAGCAATCGACAAGACGTGATCTTCCGCGAGTGTTTCGTAGAACGCTCGAATATGCGGTACGTCCTTCCCGTCGAGTTGAGACAAAAATAACGTTCGCCACTCTGCAACGTCTGGTGATATGTAGATCAAGTCCTTATTCGTAAATGCTGGAATCGGAATGTCCGAGAAGACGGTCGTCGCGAGTTCCGCTGACGTCCAAATGATTCCTTTCGGCACGTCGATCAGTTGATACTTCTCTTGTAAGATTGTTTGATACTCGTCTAACCGTGCTTGAAAGCGATGCGTGACCGCTTCGTATTTGTCATAGTCCGTTTTTGTCTCAAACGCAAACAGTTGTTTCATGTTCTCTATCACCCTCCATCAAAAAAATACGATTTCATTTTAACATATATTGGATAAACATAAAAAAACCACCTGACCCAGGTGGTTCGATGAATCATTCGTTTGCTATTAACACGACGACGTTACCAAATTTTTGTCCGGAGTCAACGTAACGATGGGCTTCGACGATCTCATCAAGGGAATAGATATGGTCGATAACGGCTTTAAATCGTCCCGCTTCAAACAGTTCATTCAAATAGTGTAGATCCTCTTTCCGTTCTCTCGCCACACCTTGCCCCGCGACAGATACAAAGGCACCGTTTTGTTTGACGTGCCGTTTCGCTTGCGTCTTATTGATCTTTCCGGACGCATCGAAGACGGCATCGTACTTCAGCAACAATCCATCGTAGCCGTCCTTTGTATAATCGATGACGTGATCGGCACCGAGCGCTTTGACCCGCTCCGCGTTTCGTCCACTACAGACAGCCGTCACCTGCAGCCCTTTTGCTTTGGCGATCTGAACGGCAGCCGTCCCGACAGCGCCCGACGCACCGTAAATCAAGATTGTCTTCATCTGATCGATTTGGAGTTTCCGGAAGAAATGAAGCGACGTCGTACCACCGAACGGGAGACAGACCGCTTCCGTGTACGATGCGTGCTGCGGTATTTTTGCAATGCAACGTTTCTCAGACACGCACGCATATTCGGCGTATCCACCGAAGCCAAATCCGGTCAAGGCATGAATGCGGTCTCCGACTTGAAACTGCTTGACGTCCTGACCGACTTCGACGACTTCACCGGCAAGAACGACGCCAAGGATCGGTTGTCTCGGTCGCTTGAAGCCGACAGCCAGACGCATTGGAAGCTTCCCCAACAGTGGAACATCGAGCGAACGCATGCGACGATCTCCGGAATGGACGGCAGATGCATGTACTTTAATGAGTAGATCGTTTGATTTTGGAACCGGGCGTGGTACCTCTGTGATGTGCAAGACGTCAGGGGGTCCGTAGCGGGTACAGATGGCTGCCTTCATCGTATTTCCTCCTCTGATCGAGATGATGGTATTCCTTTAATCATACGCCGATTTCAATCTGAATTCCTGTTGTTTTGGAGTAAGAAAGTTTTTTAAATTCGCATCAATCAGTATCACAACTGGTAAAATTTATATAATAATACGATTTCATCTAACCCTATTAACTGACGAAAGCAGGTGCTTGGTTCATGCCGACACGTCGTTGGCTTTTTGCTTTTATTCTATTCCTTTGTATACCGCTTAGTGCCTGTACACACGAGAATGATGCACGTATCGTCGAGAAAGTTACAGGGGATACGTTATTCGTTGCTTCAAGTGAACAACATCCGGACGAGCAGTATGCATTGACAGAGATTCGCGTCACAACGGACACGATCGTGTATGGCAAAACGGATAACACGTCTGCCATTCAGACGGGTGACACGATTCAAGTGACATTTGCAAAGGACTCGATTGTCGCGACCGAGATCCGTCGAACGAAAAAATAAGAAAGAGGGATTATCCATGATTGTTCCAGTACTCCGCCATCTACGCAATATTTTCATGAGCATGAGCCTCATCTTCGGTTCATCCTATTTTTTTCAAAGAAGTTATGGTGATGAAATCACCGGTTTGTTTTTCATCGGAATCATAGGTGCGATTGGTTTTTGTATTACCCTAGGACTACTCTGGTATCTCAAACGAAAAGAATCGCACGGTTTTTAATAAGTTTGTCAAAGGAGACACAATCATGATGGCACGTACGAAAAAATTACACCTTATTCAGTTGAAGGTACTCTTCGCGCTTCTGATCACGCTCTCGATGATTGGTGCTGTTTTCGCACCTCATTCTGTCGATGCAGCGACTAAGGAGTATACATCTTACAAAAAGCTAAAACTCGGCATGACCGCGACAGACGTCGCAAAGTCGCTCTACGGAAAATCATATAAGAAATACATAAAAAAAGAACATGGCGTCACGACACTCAATCATGATGTAGTATTGAATGAAATCAAAGACGACTATGCTTTATACGCTTTCTCATTTTATCCGTACGATGAAAAAAACGATCATTGGTCTTTACAGCGCATGCATCTGATCTTCAAAACGATACAAGAAGGTCACACGTTATATCTTGCGCAAAAGGAATACACCCCTAAAACGCCTTCGAAAAAACGACTCTTGCCAGGAAAGAAATTTAAACCAGGCATGACGATAGCTGAATTCGATCATATTCTTTCTGGTAAGGGGCTAGGTGTCATGACGGCTCACCGCACAGAAGATTACTCTAAGATTGGAAAAGCTTTTGATGACAGTACAGTCGTGTATCCAGAAAAACAGACATCGCTCTTTTACTCGTATCGGAATCCAACGGGTGATGATTGGATGATCGTTGAATTTAAATATGATTTCGATCAAAAGAGATATATCGCTCAAAAATAACGAGTATTCATCTTCGGATGAATACTTTTTTACTTTTAATTGAAATTGATTGAATCTTTTTACAGAAATATTCGTAAAAATCTGTATACACGAAAGGAGCTCGACACACATGTATGATTTGTTATTGGCCGTTGGTATTTGTCTCGTTGGCTATTGGTTCTACTATGTCTTCTTACTCGGATTCAAAAAAGGAAATATCGTCATGACGTTTAACGAGCGGTTCATCCATCATGAAGACCATATTCAAGCTGTTAAGCGAAGATTAAAGGATGACGGTCGCCACTTCGAGTATCTTGGAGATCGAAAATTCATCGTCGATGGAAAACCGTACCTGTTCATGGAACGGACGGTTCCAGGGGACTTTGGACCTCTGCAACAGACGATTCTAAAAGGTCAACGTAAAGCGTTCTAACCAAAGCACCGCTCCTTCTGTCGACGACAGAGGGAGCGGTGCTCGTTTCATTCAAATGTTATTCAGGTGTATGTACATCCAATTCATCCATGACGCGTCGAATCGCGGGCAATGAATGCTCTAAATCAATCCAGGTTTTAAAATAATACTCGAAAAAGACACCTTGGTTCCGCATCCGTTCTAATGTATTAATCGGATCTCCTTCGGTAACCCAATCTAGGTTCTCAAAATTTGTATAACTATCCGTACACGATACGTCCTCCTCGTGAATGCCTGACTCTAAATAATCATTCGAACAGGTCTCATTTTGTACATCGATTTGTCGATAAAAATCACGAAGTCCTTCCTTTGGACGATTGATATGGTAGGACTTACCCGTTTGATAACTCTCCTGGTAATACCATTCCCACAAGATGACCCATTTCCAGACCAACCCATCGATTAGATAATGGCCGATTGCCCGGTCCATTCGGCAAAAGTTAAACCGAAACGTCCGTTCACCAAAGTTCGTCTTCAAATCAAGGACGACTTTGATATCATTGGTTTCCGGCGGATGACCGAAAAATAAGATGCCATGCTCGAATCCTTGTGCAAACTCCTCGATTGACTGGCGTCTACCTGCTTTATCCTCAAAACTAACGGTAATCGAATCGAACTGAACGATTGATTGCTCCATCTTTTTTCCCCACCTTGTATATGTATTCAAAAAAGTGAGCCTCGAGCGAGACTCACTTTTGTTCGTCATGACGAGACGACTTCTCCACCCGTCAAATCGATATGTCCTTCTCCCCATGCGCACATCGCGTCAAGAATCGGCTTCAGCGACCAGCCGTACTCGGATAACGAATAGACGACTTTCGGTGGGACTTGTTCAAAGACCGTCCGGATGATGACGCCGTCTTCTTCTAACTCGCGCAATTGTTGCGTCAGCATTTTTTGAGTGATTGTCGGCATCAGCTTGCGGAGCTCACTCGTCCGACGCTCGCCTTTAATCAAATGACACATGATGACGACCTTCCACTTTCCACCGATGACTTCAAGTGTTGCTTCGACCGGGATATTGTATGGCATATATGTTCCATCCTTTCGTGATTCCGTTAAGGGCATAGGTACTTTTTAGTGCCTATCGTACTTGAAAGTGCGTACTTCCCAAGCAGATTAGCTGGCTATATGATAGCAATTGTCAACGGAAAGTACAACCTCCTTTTAGACCTTGCATCTAAATGAAGGAGTAGGGTACTTTTTAGTGCCTATCGCACTTTAAAGTACGTACTTCCCGAAATGAAACACCCCGGTTATGCTGGGGTCATGTCAATCGGATCATGTTCGGTCGGGCCCACTGAACACGATCCCTACTGAAATCATTTTTAGGAGGAATCCCCATGAATCAATTAAACTCACAGATCCAGGAGGAACAGTTCCCAAGAAACGGCGGACTTGCCCTACTTGCCTTAGCAATCAGCGCCTTTGGGATCGGTACGACGGAATTCGTTCCCGTCGGACTGCTCGCAGCGATCGCTGGTGACTTAAATATCGGGATCACACTCGCTGGTCTCATCATCTCTGGTTACGCGATCGGTGTCGCTGTCGGTGCTCCGATCTTGACAGCACTAACGAACCGAATGAATCGGAAAACGTTACTGATGGCATTAATGGTCGTCTTCATCGCTGGTAACCTCGTCTCAGCGATTTCACCGACGTTTGAATTGTTGATCGTCGCCCGTTTCATCACTGCTTTCTCACACGGTGTCTTCTTCTCGATCGGTGCGACGATTGCCGTCCAGCTCGTACCGGAGCATAAAAAAGCGAGTGCCATCGCCTTGATGTTCACAGGTCTGACAGTCGCAACGGTCACAGGTGTACCACTTGGAACATTCATCGGTCAATCGTTCGGCTGGCGCGCGACGTTCTTCGCGGTTGCTGCACTCGGTATCATTGCGATCATCGCAAGCTTCTTCTTGATTCCAAAAGACTTGAAACAATCACCACCTGCTAAGTTCTCCGACATGTTCAAATTGTTGACGAACGGACGCTTGATGCTCGGCTTCTTGATCACTGCCCTCGGTTACGGTGGAACGTTCGTCGCCTTTACGTACTTGACACCAATCATGCAGGACGTCACGAAAATCAGCCCGAGCTTGATCAGTATCATTCTGCTCGTCTACGGAATCGCGGTTGCGATTGGGAACACGGTCGGCGGAAAACTCGCGAACGGTAATCCGATCAAAGCGTTGTTCTATATGTTCATCATCCATGCCATCGTCATGATCGCCCTCTCGTTCATGATTCCGTTCAAGGTTGCCGGTATCATCGGTATCATCTTAATGGGACTCCTTGCGTTCATGAACGTCCCTGGACTCCAGCTCTATATCGTTCAGTTGGCTGAAAAATATGTCCCAGCTGCAGTCGATGTTGCGTCTGCTTTGAATATCGCAGCCTTCAACATCGGGATCGCACTCGGAGCAACGATTGGTGGTCTCGTCACCGATACGATCGGTCTCGTCCACACACCATGGGTCGGCGGGATCATGGTTATCCTTGCCGTCATCTTGACTGGTGTCTCGCGTCGTCTCGAACATCAATAAGGAGGACTACTATGTTGAACGATCATGCAAGTTATCAGCGGATGTACCGGGAGGGCGAGCTCACGCTCGGTCTCCACGTCCCGCTTGAAAATTTCAAGATGCGAACACCGACGCTTGCCAATCAAGTCGAGCTCGCACAAAAAGCAGAGAACTATGGTTTTACGACCCTCTGGTTACGCGACGTCTTATTGAAGGATCCTTATTTTCTTGATCCGGCTGTCGGACAGATTCATGACATGCTGATATACGGGACGCACCTCCTCAGTCAGACGAAACAGATCGCCCTCGGGACGTCAGCACTTGTCCTGCCACTCCGTCACCCGTTACGCTCTGCGAAAGAAGTCGCGACGATTAATGCGCTGTTCCCGGAACGTTTGATTCTCGGTGTCTCGTCCGGTGACCGGCAAGCCGACTTCCATGGACTTGGTGTCGATCATCCGAGCCGTGGTGCTCAGTTCAAGGAAGCACTGCAAGTGATGGAGCAAGCTTTATATGAAGATTATTCGCAAATCAATTCGACGTACGGGGAAGTCCGTGGTGCGACACTCGTGCCACGACCAAAGAAAAAAATCCCAACGATGATCACTGGTTTCGCACAGCAGGATATGGACTGGCTCGCAAAAAACGGCGACGGCTGGATGTATTATCCGCAAGGACCGTTCGAACAAGCACGTGCCATCGAACAATGGCGTGCAGCGAGTCAAGCAGCCGGTAATACAACGTTTCGTCCGTTTTCGATGCCGATGCATCTTGATTTATCCGCTGATCCAAATGAAGAAGCGACACCGATTCGACTCGGTTTTCGGATCGGACGCAATCGACTGATCGAGTTGCTGGAATTGTATCGTGAGCTTGGCGTCAATCATCTGTTCTTCGCCCTATTCGACGGTGAGCGATCAGCGGAAGATGTCATCGATGAACTCGGAACGTACGTCGTGCCGCATTTCCCTCCCTTATCATAATGCCTTACAAATCACTTTATAATTTGCATGAAACCCAGTCCCTTTTCGGAACTGGGTTTTATGTCGTTTCTTTGCACATCACGTCGAATACATTCGTCCACTTTCGGGCATTGTTTTTTAACCAATTGCACATTCCGAACATTTATCTCTTTACTTTTGAGTTCTTATGACCTTATAATAAATTCAAGATAACAATTACCTTAAAGGAGGAAGCGCTGTTGACACTACTCATTGCTTTTCTAGCCATCGTTTTCATCATGCTCGCCCTTGACCTTGGAGTCTTCCATCGTAAGGCACATGAAGTTTCGCTTCGGGAGGCCTGGACGTGGACGTTCGTCTGGATCGCGATTGCCGTCGCCTTCGGTGGCTGGCTCTACTTCGATCAAGGAAGTTCCGCTGCGATCGAATATACGAGCGTTTATTTCATCGAGAAGGCTCTCGCGATTGATAACGTCTTCGTCTTCTCACTCGTCTTCGCATACTTCGCGATTCCATTGAAGTACCAGCACAAAGTCTTATTCTGGGGTATTCTTGGTGCAATCTTCTTCCGCGTCATCTTCATCGTCGCTGGTGTTTCGTTGCTTGAGAATTTCGCTTGGGTCTACTACATCTTCGGAGCGTTCCTCGTCTACACGGGTTGGATGATGTATAAAAACATCGGTCAAGAGACGTCGCTCGAAGAGAACAAAACGATTCGTTGGTTAGAGAAACGTTTACCGATCACGCAAGACATCTCGTCTGGTAAGTTCGCAAAACGAATTGATGGGAAACTGTTCTTCACGCCGCTCTTGATTGCTCTACTCTTCATTGAAGTATCGGATATCGTCTTCGCCGTCGACTCCGTTGCAGCAAGCTTCGCGTACTCGCGTGATCCGTTCATCATCTTCTATGCGAACATCATGGCGATCCTCGGACTCCGGAGTCTCTACTTCGTCCTCGCGAACTTGATTGATCGTTTCTACTATTTGAAACACGGTCTCAGCTTCATGCTCGTCTTTATCGGAGCGAAGATGATTCTCGGTGATGTCTACAAAATGCCAATCTGGATGTCGCTCGGTACGATCGTCCTCGTCATCTTGATTAGCGTCTTCTACAGCTTCTACAAGACAAAGCCAGGAAAATAATCGATCGTAATGCAACAGGGAGTGGATCCGTTGATCCACTCCCTGTTTGTGTTAGCCGACCTGTTCGAGCCGACCTTGATTGATTCGGTAGACAGAGTCACAAAGTGCGTCGATGTCCTGTTGATTGTGACTCGTCAAGATGATCGTCTTCCCTTCTTTTTTGAACGACAACAAAAGTTCCCGCAGACGCAAGACACTATCGTGATCGAGTGCGTTGAATGCCTCATCCAAGATTAAAATGTCCTGCTGTTCCATGATGGCTTGCGCGATTGCGAGCTTTTGTTTCATTCCGAGCGAATATTGTTTGACCTTCTGACGATTGCCAGGCTGTAAGCCGACGGTCCGCATCGCTTGTTCGATGTCAGCATCTGTGATCACTTTTCGGATTGCTGCGAGTTGCTTTAAGTTCTCAAACCCTGATTTATGGGCGATATAACCCGGTCGATCAATGATGACGCCGACGTTTTCCGGAAAGCGTCGTGTCGGACCAAGCTGTTCATTCCGGACGGTGATCGTTCCCGCGTCCGGATGGATGAAGCCGCAAATCATCTTGAATAAGACGGACTTTCCTGAACCATTCGGTCCCGTGATGCCGACGATGTCTCCTTTTTGAATCGTCAAATCGACGTCTGCGAATAACGGATTGCCTTGATACCCTTTCGTGACCTGCTCGAGCTTGAGCATTTCCATGATACGTCCTCCTTATATTCGTATGCTTTTTTGAAACAGAACATATAACCAGACAAGTGAAAGCCCAACATAAATTAACAAAACGATCATGAGATGCATCAGACTAAACGACTGCAACTGGGCGAATCCATTCAATCCGGAAGGAAAGATGCCATACCGATTGAAGTTGGGCAGTAAGAAAACCGATAAGACGCCGAACAAACCGAGCATCGCGTATCCATCTGGGAATTGCCACAGCAAGATGAAGCTGAAAAGAGAATAAAGCATTAATTGTAGCATCGAGATGCCAAACAGTTGCAGCAATAATTGCATCGGTGAAATCGATAAAAGGCTAGTCGAAAGCGATAGCGATACGCCTTGCAGCATTCCGATTACCATCGTTCCGAGGATCAGAAGTGAGAGAGCAAGTAGATAAAAACGCCCTTCTTTTACGAAGACATGGAGTGCCCATTTTTCGAGTCGTTGGTAACGCATCCACGTGTATGGTCCGATTGCCGTCATTTGTTCCTGCAGACGCAATTGACTTAAGTAAGCGAGTCCGAAGAAAAGTATCAGATGTGACACGAGTTGCAGAAACGAACTGTCCTCCGCACTGACACCGTAAAACACGACGACGAACAGATCACCAATCGTTTGCAGCTCAGTTGACGCTCGACTACTACTGAGGAAGATGTACAGACTAGCAAGCATCGCATAGACGAGATACGGTAATAATTCCTTTCGCGAAGTCAATAGTTGACGGAGCGATTGAATCCATTGTGTTAGTAGATAGATCAGCGCGATCGCAAGACTGAGACCAACGAGTGCCACCCAGGGTTGCATTCTGAAGGATATAGACCCAACAGAGAAATACGTGGCGGGTGAAAAGAACTCCCCTACTCCAAACGATGATTTAAAACTAAAGATACACCAAATCACTACCCCTGCCGCCTGAAGCAACAAGCCATTACGCTTTTCGTGCAACAGAAACATAAGACACATCAATCCATGTAGGACAATGCTCACAAGCAACCACAGAATCGGTTGTAATAAAATCACTGACAGGGGTGAATGGAAAGTCGCAATGAGATGATGACTGTTGTTACCACTCGTTGCAAGTTGACTGTATGGACTCCACTGCAACGTAAACGGTTGATCAACGGCACTAAGAAGACTCAGCAACAAGACGAATCCGAACAGTGTCAGGACAGCGCGTACATACCGTTTTGTCGAGTAGTACACCCAGTTCCGAAATGAGCCAACCCGAATCAAAATCGTCGGTTCATACTGCTGTTCAATCGTTCGAAACGAGAGGAACAGCAGTAATGGCATCAGGAAAAAGAGTATTAGGTACATATTATTTTGAATCGCAAATGTGATGTCCCACGCGTTGACGTCTTTGCCGAATTCTTGTGCCTCGGACAGAACTACTTGTCGTCTATACCATGCGACGTAGCTGATCACGAGGATGAATAGACTATTCAGTACAATCGAAATGTTTCGTGTCCTCTTCATGATTGGAAGATCCACTCCGGTTTCGGTCGAATCATCGTCAGATAGAGCGTAATGTTAACGACAACCAAAATAGCAAACGGCACGAACACCGTCCAAAGCGGTTGTTCCGTGATATTGAACGGAAAGACCGTACTGACAGGGGAGAACTGTGGTGCTTGCATGATACCCGCGACAAAATTGAAGATATGATAAGCGACGAATGGTAACGAAATTGCGAGATAGACTTGTTCGAGCGCCAAAATCAACAGATAAGCCAGCGTCGCATACGCGGCTCCGTTGAGTCCAATCCAAGCAGCATAGAGGACGGCATAGAGTAACGGATGAATGTCCGCCAAGAACGAAAATGCATTTGAGGTCTCATACGTCTTTTCGCTGAGAGACCAATAGTCAACGAGACCGATGATTGGTTCGACATAATGAATGAGAACGAACGTCACGATTGTCATTAAAAAGAATACGATTCCTGTCAGCATCGCATTGACGAAACCGACCGCAAGAAGATAATCCTTTAGACTCGCACGCGTTCGGACATATGTAAGATAGTTATCCTTGTATTCAGCGATGAAGATTGGCAAGAAAATTAAGACCGCTAGTACCGGAAACAGCATCGGGATCGTTCCTGATAGCGTCTCCTCGAACACTTCGATCGGTAAGAAGAACTGATAGCCTTCATAAATGAAACTGAATTGAAGCACCGGTAACCCGAGAATGATCAGAAGATATAACACGCATCGTTTCACCGTGAATGCTTGCGACCAAATGAGCTTGATTTGCTGCAACATATGACCCCTCCTATTTTCGTAATGCCCAAAACCAATAACCCAGGACGTTAAAGAATACGACTGAGACGATACTTAATAGATGCAATCGTCCTGCATGATGGAGCTTGATGATGCTCCAAATGACCGATGTCACGAGATAGATCGTCATGCCGATCAGCGCGAGCACGGCACCGAATTTCGTGACGTCAAAGCTTTCTGTCGTCGTCAGGTGCTGTTCGTCAATCAGATACATGCCGTGTGAAATGAACAACTCCGGTAACCATATCGATTTATGAATGGTGAAATCACGTGATGACGCCGCGTCTTGTCCGGAAATCGATACCAGCAACAGATGATCTTCTAAACTACGTTCATACGCTTCGATTGAGCGTTCATTGCCATAAAAGGCATCCGCATAGGTGAGCGACTGATGCTGGCTCAATATCATCGTGCCGATAAAGAACAATATCGTCGCAGCGGCGATGCTGATTCCGATGCGGAGCAACCACGAAGCGAACGTCCGCTCTTTTCGATAGACCCACGTCAAGAGCTGATCGACATGTTCCTTGCTACCATAGCGATACATGGCAAGCTTCGTCGCTTCTTCTTCCGAATAACCTTGAATCATCAAGTCTCGCACCGATTGTTCGAGATGACTTCGCGTCTCTTACATGACGTCAATGATTTCCGGATCCGTCACATCCGCATCTTGATACAAGTCACAGACGAAATGATTGAGTTTATTCAAGCGCACCGTCTCCCTCTTCAAGAAACTTCGGGAGTAGTTGCTTCAGAAAACGCCATTCGCGTCGTTTTTTCGCAAGAAGGATTTTTCCTTCAGTCGTCAGCGTATAATATTTACGTCGCCCGCCGCCCGCTGCTTCGTCACTCCAATAGGATGTGACGAATCCTTTTTTCTCAAGTCGTTTGAGTGACAAATAGAGTGTCGCCTCTTTCAGTTCGAACTGATCGTCTGACGTTTGCCGGATCGTCTTCGCGATTTCGTACCCGTATCGGTCTTGTTCGTTCAGCAACGACAAGATGATCGTGTCGACGTGCCCCTTTAACAGTTCTTTGTCAATTTCCATCCCGTTCAACCTCTTCCTATATTTGGTTTTATCCGTAACTTAACGATAAACCGAATTACTCTGTAATGCAAAGTACTTTTTACAACTTATGGGAATGAATCGACAAAAAGCACGCTCCTTTTCAAGAGCGTGCTTGGTCGGTTCAATTCAATAAGTCGTTTACTTTCTTCGAATCTTCAATAAAAGGCTTCGTGAACGCCTTAAGTGCTTTCTCATTATCGTAAGACGTAAAGTCTTTTCCATACCAATCGCGCAGTTGTTGTTTCGTAAAGTGATACGAAGCATCCTCGATCGTCATGTTGACGTGGTCGACATTCGGAATCAATGTGAACAGTGCTGTTGCATTGTAGATTGCCGTACGATTGCTTTTTTGTTCGACCTGTCCTTCTTCATATCCAGCATAACGTAACGTGAGTTGATACGGTTTATCCTTCGTCGACAGTTCCATTTTCTTCAACTGATCCCCATGCGGTAGCTGTTGGACGATGTCTCGTACTTTGCTGTTATCTCCTAGATATGTACCTTGTTGCTTAAATACATCGGTTTGTGTTGCGGCTGTTCCGCAACCACTGAGTATTAGCATGCCGCTCGCTAAGGCGATTGCACCAACTGTCTTTTCCATGTTTATTTCCCCCAATACGTTGACTCGTTCTCATCCTAATAAACGAACCAAACAAAGAAAAGTTTCGAAATAAAGGAAATCAACGCTTTGAAGAACTCGGTGATCTTAGTTTTAAGTAGAGTAGGCTGTACAAAGTACCTACACCTACAGCAATCAAAACTTTAATAAAATTAAACCGAGTGAACCCTTCAAAAGCGTACCCTTTTATCTTTTGAGCCAAAGTTGCTTCCGGAATCCAATCAATCGTATATCCGATGCTGAAGGATAAAAGCAAACTGAGGAATAAATAAGTAATGATGGCACTAAAAATAAATCTTTTGATAATCATGATATCCCTCTCTTTTTCAAAATGGAATAAAGCAACTATTCATTCATATAAAAAGTAAATCATTTAAAAAATATATAAAACCACAAGTCATTTCCCTATATAATGTTAATTACTATGTTACTCTATTATTATTCGAAAGTTCGAAAATCCAGCTATACCTATTTACGGAGGTCTTTGATGTTAAATCTATCTGCCTACCTACTAGTTACGCTTCTTTTATTCGCCCTGCTGACATGCGGATTTGTTTTTGCGATACGCCGGTTCATCAGAAAAATCAAATCGTAACTACGACAACCCGGTCTCTCAGACGAGAGAAGCCGGGTTGTTGTTCGTTTCATAGAGTTGTCGGATGCGATGCACGATGTCGTTTGCCGTTTCCGGTACAGGTGGCATCCAAAGCCCCGTTACTGGACCGTAGACGACGGGATTGATTGCCACCTCGTACCCACCATACGGATGTTCTTCCGCTGTCGGCAAATAACCGATGTAACCGTTCGTATAGCCTCCGAAAAAGGCGAGTTCCGTTTGACGCATCCGCTTTATCTGTAGCGCTGTCTCACAGAACGGCTCCATCGGGATGCCTGAGAACGAACCCTCATTTAGTTCAAACAATTGAACTTCGACCGGGATGGTGAGTGTTGTTCCCGATTGCTCTTGAACGTACGTTAACCAGCGTGCTGCGCTGACGCCCCAAGTCTGTTCAGCGTAAGTTGCCATGTCTTGTAATTGGTTTATCGTCGGTATTTCTGTTAAGCTCATCGGATAGATCACCGACTGAATCCGGTGATGCGTTAACGGTTGATACGACATGTCTGGGATCGTCGTTAAGACGTGTCCACTTAAAGCAAGCGCCATCTTCTGTAGGCTTTCTAGATCCCCGCGATATTTCGCATTGATATTCCCCGTCGCCCCTTAGACGATCACGACTGGACAGCCGAGTGCCTGTTCGAGGATCGTTCGAGTGACACCCGGATAATCACCGGATAAAACAACACTGTCTGATTTCAAGACGTTCGGATGCGCTGTACAGAAAACGAAGGCTCCGACGAGACACGCATTATCGGCACGTCGAACCAACAGCGTCCCGATTCGGTCATCCGTCACCCCAAGCGGATCCGTTCCCATCACCGCATGACCATTCCTTTTCTCCCGACGGTTGACGCCGAGTTTCCCCTGCGTCACACCCCAACCCATCTCGACCGACTGCATCGCTTCGCTTGCTTTGACGGCAGATACGATCGCTTGTTGCGTCAAGATCGTTTTATAGGCGACGGTCAACGGTTCAGTTCCCGCTGTCGCTGGACCTGAATGTGTATGCGTATAGACGACCATGATCTGTTCCTTCGAGACGTCTAGCCGGTCGGCGATTCCTTCACGGATGGTATCGGTATCTGCGACGAGCAAACCGATGTTATCGATGCTGACGAAAACCGATGTCGTCTGCTCACTTTCAAAGATGCTCGCTGTGACATATAGCGAATCGTGTATGCTCGCGACACCTTCTTCTCGGTGATAACCGATGAAGGCGGCACCGAGCGGCGGATTGATTACTTCCTGATGTATTCCAAAACGACTCATGTCTAACGTTCCCCCTTGAGTAACACACTATTTCTTCCATATACTAACATTAACTACAGTAGAGGAGGATATGAAGATGGCGATTCGTTGGAAGGAAGAGATGATTCAGTTCGAGACATTTCGTGAAGCCGAAGTTTGGGCAGACTCGATCACGAATGAGATTCATGGTCGTCCAATCACCGGATATTGCACCCCTGACTTTAAAGTCGCGACGATTCTTGCTTTTTATTTAGCGGAAAACCCAGACTATCGCGTACGGTCGGCAACGGTTCACCTCGATGAAGAAGTATATTATCAAGTCTGGGTCGAGATACTCGATTCACTTTGACTTCGTGAATTGGTCCAGGACGATTTCCTGAAACGCGCGTGTTACGGGTGAACCCCACTTCGACTGTTTCGTAAGCAGATGGGCATACATCGGTTCGAACGTCTCATCATGTTGAATGATTTTTATCGCACCTGCTTCCACTTCATCTGCTACCGTCACATGCGGTAACACAGCAAAACCCAGACCGTTCATCACCATCTTCTTGATTGCCCCGATACTCCACAATTCTTGCGTCTGAAACGAGATGTCTTGGTTTTTGACGCACGCCTCAAACATCGTTCGGTAACTGCACCCGTCTTCATTCGTCAGATAGACGTATGCGTCCGCGGAAGATCGAATCGCGTCAAAATGATCCGGCATCGTCGGATGACCAAGGATGACGATCTTCTCTTCTGTCAAAACATCATGCGAACAACGTTCGGCGGAAAACATCGGATACAGCATCAAGGCGACATCGACCCGTCCATGTAAGAGTTCGTCTTGATTTTCCTTACATGTCCCATTCGATAAGATGATGTTGACATTCGGATATGCTGTCATGAACGTTTGCAAGACGGAACCAAGACGAGAGATCGTCAGTGACTCTGGCGCTGCGACTTTCAAGACGCCTTCAAAGGGATCCTGTTGTTGAATCGACTTGATTTTCTCGTGTGTCGCTAGTAAATCTTCAGCAAGCGGGATGATTTCCTGACCTAGCGGTGTAAGCTGAAGCGTACGATTGGCATAGAAAAACAAAGCACCGCCTACTTCTTGCTCGAGCAGTTGCATATGGGACGTGATCGTCGATTGCGTATAGCCGAGGTCACTCGCAGCTGCTGTATAACTCCCTGTCTCAATGATCTTCAAGAAGCTGATCAAATGGCGAATTTCCATTCTGATACTCTCCTTTCATTATTCCATCGAAAAAAATGATGGAATGATTTTTTATTTCAATTTTATTTATCGTTCTTGTCATCTTACACTAGAATTCAAGTAATCGATAGAATGAAAAAGGAGTTTTCTCATGAATGTTGTTGCTTTTTTATCTTATGTCATCATTACGTCCATCACACCAGGACCAAGTAATCTGTTAGTCATGCATGAATCGAGTCACTTCGGTTTTCGTGGTGCTTGGCGATTTAATACCGGTATCTTACTGGGGTTCATGATGCTCGGGTTGGTCAGCGCGTTAGGGACGACAGTATTACAAGCGACGTTGCCTATGATTGAACCGATTCTTCAATGGCTCGGTGCCGCATACCTCGTCTACCTTGCCTATAAGATTGGTTTCCCGAAACAGACAGCAAGTCAGATCGATACCGTGCCAGCGACATTTTTATCCGGTCTGTTGTTCCAACTCATCAACGTCAAGAGTATCCTCTTTTTCTTAACTGCTTTATCGACGTTCATTCTGCCGCATAGCACGTCTACTGTAGAAATCGTTCAATACACGTCGTATGCCATCATTCTCGGTTGGATCGCCTTATTGCTTTGGGCAGGAAGCGGCTCCCTGTTTCGTTCGTTATTTCAAAGATACGATGTCGCGTTTCGCGTCATTATGTGTGGTTTACTCCTTTATTCAGCTGTGACGATTTTTCAGTGAAATGCAGAAAAAGGACAACACACCTCAGTTGCGAGGCATGTTGTCCTTTTTTAATGCAATCATTGCTTCCACTGCCGCGTCCATCCGCTCTTGTAAGCCAATTTTATTCAAGACGACGAGCCCCTCAGTAAAGACAAAGAGCAACGCTGTTTGCTGTTCGACATTTTCCCCCTCTGTTGGTACATAGATCTGTTTAATCCAATCGTCGAACGATTCCCCGATTGTCCGCGTGATCGACGTATACGGTTCCCCCTGACTCGTTGCGAGATGGGTGATCTCGAACCAAAGATTCAAATATGGCTTGATTCGTGGCTCATCGATTGCTTGTCGCAGAAAACGGACGAATGCCGTGAACTCGAGTTTTAAATCTGGTTGCTGCAGTAAATCGATCAGTTCTTGGCTGATCGAGGTCAACACCGCGGTCTCGATGTCTTGTTTATCCTTGAAATAATGCATCAGCATCCGGTCACTCGTCCCGGCAGCGGTCGCCATCTTCTTCAAACTCATTTCCTTGATGCTTGATGCTAACGTCGCTTTTGCAATCTGATGCGTATAATCCTGTCGCTTCTGTTCAAACTTATCCATTATGATTGATTCTCCCTTCTCCTTTTTCATCATACAACATCTAAGTAGATTGACGCATGAATGTAGTACATGCTACATTAATTTGTAGTAATCACTACATTTCAAGGAGGATCCTTCATGAAAGAATCTCAAGCTTCATTTGTAGACAGCATCCCGAAACCTTTATTGCTCGTCATTACGATCGCTTTCGCTGTTTTAACTGCCTTTTCGATCATTGACTTTGGTGTACTTGGAATCTTTACGGAAGCGACACAAAACACGGCGACGCTCCAGATTTTCGTCGACCTGATTCTCTGCGCCCTCTTCATCATCGTTTGGCTCCGCCATGATACACGTCGTACCGGACGAAGCTTTCCGCTTTGGGCAATCATCACCCTCGCGATTGGTGCGTTCGGACCCCTACTTTATTTGTTGACTCGAAAATCATGACGTTCTGACACGTGCCGCATCTTCGGTACGTGTTTTTCTTAAGGTAAACTTAAGAAAGCGACTCCGTCTATCAACAGAATTCGATCGTATCCTAAGAGGTAGATTACAATTTAAAGGAGTTTTTACCTCATGAAGAAAGCCATCTTTGATACGATCGTCCACTTAAATGCTCGACCAGTTGTCGCGAACACACTAAAACGGTTTGCAATGAGTCGCTTTAGTAAACCACTCATCCGACCTTTCATTCGCACCTATCACATTCAGACGGATCAAGCGCTGAAGTCCGTCGATTCGTTCACCTCGCTGCACGATTGTTTCGTACGCGAGTTACGTCCCGGTATGCGACCAATCGCAACCGCGCCGGATGCCTTCGTCAGTCCGAGTGACGCTGTCCTTTCCATTGTCCCAGCATTAACGCAAGATAGTCGGTTTACAATTAAAGGACAGGACTATACGATTGCAGAGCTGATCGGCTCGAGTGAACGCGCCGAGGATTACGCGAACGGTGTCGCCTTGATTTTCTATTTGAGTCCGACCGACTATCACCGTGTTCATTCGCCAGTCACGGGCGAAATCACGACGAGTTATACACTGGGGCGAGAATCGGCACCCGTCAATGACATGGGGCTACGATTCAGCAAACGTCCGCTGACACGTAATTATCGCCGCGTCACCCGTCTGCAAGTCGATCACCGCACGATCGAGCACGTCATGGTCGGTGCGCTGAACGTCAATACGATCGTTCAGACACATCAAGGACGACTGCTGGAGCGTGGTGCAGAGTTCGTTTACTTCTCGTTCGGTTCGACTGTCATCCTCGTCTTGCCACCGGACACGGTCGAACTCGCCCCAGACATCGAACGTAGCGTCAAGATGGGGGAGCAGATCGGACGCTGGATCCCGTAAAAATGGATTCCCTTTTTTTAAGATTTCTGACTAAGAAAAACATTTGAATTTGCTAGACTAAAGGAAACTGCTGTTCAGAGGTGACCTTCATGTCCAAACGCTTATTCAGGCGAACCTTACTGCTTGCATGCTTACTTTTCCTCACGTTTTTCACGCTCTATGGTATACACCGCGCTTCAGCGATATCTGAACCCGAACACCTCATCTTTCAGGCAAAAGGCGAATCCTGGAACGCCGTGATTCATGTACGGCAAGTCAAAGAACGTCCTTTATCTTACCGGGTAAGCGAAGGCTACGCCCTAACATATATCGGACAGGATCTAAAACGAGTGGAGCACCAACAGAAACCTGTGACCTGGTTTGTCGGTAGTCAGTTGTCAGATGGTCGATATGCTAAACACTCTAGCCATTTCCAAAGCTTCATTGGAACCGAAAGAGATGGCGCCACCTTTGAGACGAGTGCCGCCTTACAAATCTTTAAAGATACTGACACGTACCATGTCCGAATCAAATGGGATGGCAACCGTGAAGAGCAGTTGACGTTAACGTGTATCGGCATGGAATAACTTACAAAACGGGAAAGAGGTTATATCATGAAAAAAGTCGTTTTATCATTCGCTTTCTCGATTATGACGGTATGGATATTAGTTGGTTGTAATAATGAAGAGATAATGCAAAGTACTAGTGAAAAACCGACGGCATCCGAAGTATTGAGCGAAGATGCTAAAGCAGACATTTTTCAATTCAATGATACGATCTACAAATCAGACGTAGCATGGGCAGAAAAAACCAAAGTCACTCAGAATGAAAAAGTTGGAGAAATTAAAAGAAAAAGTTCGGATAAAGACGCTTTTGATAATGGGACTGCTACGAAACTCTATAAGGGTACCGTCCTATACTCTACTAAAGAAAGAGAAGACATTTTGCTAGTGAGTTTCAATGGGAAATTTAAAAAGTACGTTGCTTTAGGAGAAGGTTAATTTGTCTATAAGAAAAGGCATCCTCAGCTAAGGATGCCTTTTCTTATTTAGATCATGCTGATAATAGAGAAGCTAATCAGCCGTTGACGACTTTTTCAGATACATCTTCATTCATCGACTGACGATTGATCGAGAGCGTTTCTCCCTCTTTAAGTCGTTTTCGATATTCTGCTGTCGCCGTGAATAAGACATCTGTTGACGAGTTGAGTGCTGTCTCAAACGAATCTTGTAACACACTGACTAGAACACCCGCTGCTACGACTTGCATCGCGATGTCATTCGGAATCCCGAATAAGCTACATGCGAGCGGAATCAAGAGGAGCGAACCGCCAGCGACACCGGATGCGCCACATGCACAAACAGCAGCGAGAACACTCAAGATGATGGCTGTCGGAAGGTCGACTGGGATACCAAGCGTATGAACCGCTGCTAACGTTAAGACGGAAATCGTGATGGCCGCTCCCGCCATATTGATTGTGGCACCGAGCGGAATCGAGATCCCGTACGTCTCTTTATCGAGGTCAAGTTTCTTACATAATTCCATGTTGACCGGAATGTTTGCAGCTGAGCTTCGTGTGAAGAAAGCGGTAATTCCACTCTCCCGGATACATTTGAAGACGAGTGGGTATGGATTCTGACGAACGTTGATGAACACGATGAGAGGATTAACAATGAGTGCTACGACAAGCATCGTGCCAATCAATACCAATAATAAATTCCCGTAATCGAGCAATGAAGAAAGACCGTTTTCCGTAACAGAGCCAATGACGATTCCCATGATACCAAGAGGAGCCAATTTGATGACCCATCCGACCATTTTCGCAATGGCGTCAGAGAAATTCGAGATGAATGTCTTCGTCGTATCGGACGCATTTTTTAAAGCGATTCCTAACACGATCGCCCAAGTCAGAATGCCAATGTAGTTCGCTTGGATGAGCGCATTGACTGGATTATCAACCATATTTAAGACGAGTTTCTGAAGAACTTCAACCGTGTTCCCCGGAGCAGCCAATTGTTCCGCACCTTCTGTTAATCGAATGTTCACTGGGAAAAGGAAACTAACGATGACCGCAATGGCTCCCGCTAGGAACGTCCCAAGCAGATACAAGAAAATGATCGATTTCATATTCGTCTGCTGTCCTTTTTTATGCTGCACGATTGATGCCATAACTAAGAAAAAGACTAAAATCGGCGCGACTGCCTTCAGGGAAGAAATAAATAAAGTCCCAAAAATGGTCAAGGATTTCGCCGCTTCAGGAATCGTGACGGCTAAAATAATACCCACGATCAAGCCAATCGCGATTTGTTTCACTAAACTGATTTGGTTCCACATCTTCAACACTTTCATACGTTCCCCTCCAGGCTTACAAAAAATAAGTTATTTAGAATTCGAAAAACGATGACTTCTCTCTTCTACTCAAAAGGATGAATAGTCTAGTCATTCACTTTTCTAAAAATTCTCGCAGTTTGTTGTGTTCTATTCTTGCATAAATCGTGTGAAATAAAAACTAGTTTTTTGCAAGAAATATAATTCCTTTTACTGGATGTTGAATTAGCATACGAATGCAATCGATTGCATAATTACAAAAAAAGTAGAAGAAGAGACATGCCTCCTTCTACTTCATTATGTAAACTAAATCTTTTTTTTAAGTGTTAATTATCCTTTCTTTACTTTTCAAGAGATCGTTGTTTTTTTGCGTTTGACGATCAACAAAACGATCACGAATAGAAACTCAAGGATTGTAAAGATGCCGACGAAGAAATAGACGACTAACACCTGACTAATCCCATCGACAGCAATCGTGTAAAACCACAGTAATGAAATGCCCGTCGTATAAAGAAGATTGATGATTGTTCCACTAATCAGACTAGCTTTCAAACTTTTCTTACTCCGCGCCTGGCTCACGATGATGATGATGGCACCGATCATCCAGACGACGAGTATGAGTTCAAGGATAGTCTTATCGTTCCATTGTACATCCATGATTTACTCTCCTTTTCAATAGGCTGATTGAATGCGATTGATACCTATATTTTACAGCAATACAAACTCTTCTAGCCTTATGAAAGTTAAGCAAATAAGTTTTTAAAGATCCAAATCAGAATAGTCTTTCATTTTCCTAACCCGAATACTTTCCTCCTGACCGATTTGATCGGTTTCTTTCAAACGGTGCTGAACGACGAGCAACACCAATACGATCGCAGATAGCACACAAATTGTCGCATAATATGGTTGTGTAAATCGCTCCGCCGATAGCACCTGTAAGATTGTCAATCCCGCAAGCATCCCGTGAAAATACCTTTGATAGTTGCGCGGTATTCCTGGCTGTCCGAACGTCTCATACCAAATGTATAAGCCAAGTCCGAACGCGAGTCCGTTCAGGATCGGCGAAGGAAGGAGGAAGAGAAGAATGCCGAGACCAAGCATCAACCAAGCGTATCGAATAGCGGGCTTAAAGAAAGCAGGATCGAGCTGCGCTTCCTCTTCCTCGATGACGGGCGCTGCTTTCTCCGCTTCGGTCAATGGTCGAAAACCAAGGGCTTCTTTCGCTTCCGCTAACTCAAGCATTCGTGTCTTCATCCCGAAATAAAACGGAAAACGTTCTTTGACGACCTCCCCTTCATCCGTCTGACCATCCGCTTGTTCTTGCACGGATACGTGATACAGCGTGCGCCCCATTCGGTAACTGACCCAATAGTCAGTCGTTTGACCATTGTCGCGTTTGAGTTCAATCACCTTCGTTTGTTGATTCGTCATGATATGTGATTCCTTTCGTCGCAAGTTCCTGTAATTGTTCTGACGCATACAACAGGAGAATGAATCCTGAGATGAGACAGATCGCTCCGTTAATCGATAGATTGATTGGTGATAAATAGTTTTTCGATGAGCCCGCTAAGGCGAACATGAAAAGTGCTCCTGACCAGCGATACATGCGAGTACGTGCAGATTTTCCTTCGAGATGCATCGGCCAGAAAATCATCAGAACGACGAGTGTTATGTATCCTGGAATCGGCAAGATACCAGTCAGCGTCAGTAATCCACTGAACAAGATCAATAAAGCGCTTAAAATACGCAACTTTATGATGCGTCGGTCGGCTCGAAAATCCATCGCTTCAGACAGAGCAAAAGGTGACCGGATGTATCCATCGTCTAACTTTTCACGGACCCACGTTTTTTTCTGACGATACGCGAGGAACGGATTTTTGAAAACAATCCGCTTCGTTGCGGACTCTTCATTCCTTTCCATCGTATCCCCGCTATCGATTGCCTGCTCTTTTCGGGCAACACCTTCCCGGCAGAATAAAGTGCGCCCCTCTTGGTGAAAGACGATGTGATGCACACGATCGTCGATTTGTTTTACTAATTGAATCATGATTTGTGCTCCCTTTATCTTACTTTCTACATTCCTATAGGTCTCACCATGCCGCGCTGACCACGTATAGTATGAACAGTCCACCTAAGACACAGACATAACCATAATGTCTGACGGTCAACGAACAAAATAAGATGACGCCAATTGACAAAATGATACTGAGTACGAATGAATCCACCGTGTCGACGCTATCCCCGTGTCCCGCTAGCGGTGTCTTTTTCGCATGCTTTGAGCGGATAAAATAGATGCCTAACGTCAACAAGAATATCCCGACACCAAGACCAAGAAACGGTACCACCATCGACGTCTCCTCCGACATATGTATTCTTTGAATATGTTTATTTCATGAAGTTATTATACAACTATTAATTACGATATTTTCCTTTAATAAGTTTCATTGAAAAATTTTCTATGTATGATTTTTTCTTTTATATCTTCTTTTTTACAAAAGGAGTGCAGCACTATGTACGCTTCCATCGCACCAGTCCGCACTCCTATTTCGCATGATGTATCTACTTTTCTTATTTAAGATTTTTCTCCGAAAAATAGGGTCATGGACCTGTACCACAAGAGACCGCATACTTTTCTTCACTCACCTTCTTCGAATAACAGACAAAAGGAGTTCCGCCTGTTTCACTTTTCCAATGGTACCAAAACATATGGTAACGCTCCGCTTGTGGATCTTGTTCCGTAATGATTGCAAAGTAACTTTGATAGAAATAGCCTTCTTTATAAAGTTCGTGTCTTAGAGCACCTCTCGGCGAAGCATCCGTAAACAGAACCGGTGATAGGATCGGCATGAGTAGTACGATGATGGCTAGCGTTCCGAAACAGATCAGGACTATTTTCTTTCTGTTCTTTTTCTTAGAATTCGATTTACCCATCTTTTTCAACCTTTCCTTTATTGGCTTTTTTTGTTATATAGTAACATTATCCATACAACAGAAAGAGGTTTTGATATTGAAGAAAACTATTTTATTATCACTCTCTTTAGGTGTACTTCTATCTTCTGGTTTTTTGATCAGTAACGCAATAGCGACTTCTAATATTTCACAGGAAAAATATGAAAGCACGATTTCAAAGGAGCAAGCCTTCACTTTTTTCACGAAAGTCCTGGAACAACAAAAAGCGGATTTTTTAAACAATACGCCGTTGGCACACACCAATCAATCGAGATTATCTTCTCGCGACGAGGCTGTATTAATTTTTCTATCTAGTACAAAAGTGGATAAACAACAGCTACATTCATTTAGTTATAAGATTTCTAACGTAAAAGTGTACTCTGAAAATCAACGAAATTATGCTGAAGCTTATGTAACACGAACTTTTAACTTCGGAAGTGGGCTTGAAACGGGTTTAGGTGATACATTGGTGCTCGAAATCCAATCAAGTCCAGATGATTTAAAAGGACCGTCCCACACCATTTCCTCGAGTAAATCAACGAGTGAAGTAAATGAAAAGGTCTCTGTTGATGAATTTTTAGAAAAGTATGAAGCAGAGGCAACAAAATAAAACAACGTAAAGCTACGCCTAAGAAAAACTAAATCGATATTTTGATAACGTCCTGTTTTACAACATAAGTAGTTGTTAATGAAATTTCAAATAGTTATTTGAGGAACATCATTTCAAGTTCGAGGATATAGAAAAATTGATCTATAAGACAGTCGAGAGTTCGTTAAATGACGCTATTCTCAGCGAGGACAGCATCATGGTAACGGCTATGAACGGTCCTTTCGATTCCTGTGTTAAGAAGATCGATTTTGTCAGGAGGTCCATCTCTCAAACGAAATCTTGACGTTGAAAACATTTCGTTTAAGTAAGTCCTGAGTATTACTCTCGGGATGGAGAATAAAATGATGATGGTCATCACGTTGAGACACATAGTCATAGTATATAAATAAGAATTAAGTGTCGCATCTGAATACAAATGTGAATTCAATTGTTTATTAATCACTTTGTATATAGCAATTGGTAATCTGTTCACAGATTATTCATGCACTCCATAGCATTTGTCATTAAAAAATAAAGATGTATACGTTTCAATATTGAAACGTATACATCTTTATTTTTGTTGTCTTTCTTTACTTCAAATTTCATCTATCTGTTCATCAAAATGTTTTATGTTTTCTCAATGCCACTCAATTTTTTTACAAGCAGACAAAATAAAGGTCATATGGAGCCTCAGTCTCAATGATTGCTTCCGATTCCGGATCAAGTAGAATCTAATCGCCTTGTGCTATGGGCATTCCTACTTTTTCTCTCACGGAAGAAATTTTCACTTCTTCTAATTATTCAATATGAATGAAAGGATAAATCAAGTTTCTTTTAGCTGTCAGAAAGATTTTTTGATCTATTAATTAAGTGAAACTAGTCTTTTTTCGATTTAACTTAATTTCTTGTATTTTTTTAGTTTTTCAAATTGACTCATTAGTACGGTCGTACTATAATTACTTACAAGGACGATCGTACTAATAAATGAAAGGAACAAAAAATGGAAAAGAAAAAACTTATTATTGAGGCTACGATTGAGTTAATTAATGAATTAGGATTTTTAAATTTCTCAATAGGAAAAATAGCAAATAGAATTAATGTAAGCAAAGGAGTTATTTCATACCACTTTCCATCAAAAGAACTTTTATTACAATCTGTTGTAATGGATTATTATGAGAATGCTGCTAAATATATGGAACAACACCTTCGGATAGATAAAGGTGCTATGGACACTTTATCTAGTTATATTGAATCCTGCCTATATTTTTCATACGAAAACAAGAAACAAACAATAACTATAGTAGATATTGTTTTAAACTGTCGTAATAAAGACGGGGAACTCCTTTTTCAAGGAGACGATACAAGCATATATCAACCTCTAATTGAAATATTCAAATATGGTCAAGAAGTTGAAAAAGTATATAGAAATTTCCCTCCTGAATTCATGGCAAAATGTGTAAGGAATGTCATAGATTCTGTTAGTGTTTCAATCGCAAAAAATGAAATCGACAATGTAGATGAGGCAATTAGAGAAGTTAAAACTATTTTTGAATCAGCAACAAAATTATAATTATTTGGAGGAATAGATATGAGATCATTTTTACGAATTTTAGCAATGATATTATTGGTATTGCCAGTGCAACATTTAGTAAGAGGACTGTTGTCAAATACTTCAGATAACAGAAATACATTAGAGATATTTGGTCTTAATAATACGATGGTCGTACTCGTTTCAATTATTATGATAGGAATTAGTATTTATCTGTTCTATAAAACAAAACCTGAGAAATAATGATGGAGCTCTCAAAGTGACGTTTGGAAATTTTCGCATTTCATCAATTAAATTAACTTCTTCAACTGTTGAAGAAGTTTCAACTTAGTATTTTTCTCAAAGAAACACTCACTCTTTACCAGCATACGATAATCTATAGATACGTTTTATTAAATACTAAATACATTACTAATCCTTGAATCCTTCAGATAAGAATATTCGAGCCTATCATAACCACTATATTTTGAAGGCAATCAATTTTAATATCAGACTTTAACATTGCCAATATCTAAAGTAAGGGAAGCTCATTTATTTGAAAGTGAAGTAAACAAAATTTATAGGAATTTATAAAACATCTCCTGAGTGGTACACTTTTAAAAGTACTAATATCGGAGGTGTTTTTTGCATATTTACTATTGTTAGATTAAAGATTTACGGTTAAAATCTACTAACTCATCTGTCTCAAACAAAAGATCTTCAAATTGATACGCTCCGTGTTTTTCAATATATTTCTCCTCAGATTAAAAATCGGTACGAACCAGACTGGCAATACGGTATCTGGCTCATTCCCAACATTAGAATCTGTTTCAAATAGGAAGAAGGATTCATCAAAGTACACAGGACTTGTGACATAAACAGAAGAGAACTGATACTTTTCAAATATTCCTTCAGGGAGTGGATAATACTCTGCTGCATCAAATGCATGTCCTGTTCTCATAGCGTACTCAGCCAATTGCCAGAGTAAATAAATGATCTCGTCCTGAACGTCTGGTTGTTCCGCTGACATCATTATTTCTTGATGCATCAGTGAATCATCTTCCGTTTGGAGTGGATGAAAAAGTAATCCAAGGGATGCAATCGTATAGGTTTCCTTAAATGGTGCATCTTTGAATTTCAAGATTTGGACGTTCTTTTGTTCAAGTTCCTCGATTGGAAATGCTTCCGTGAATTCTCCGCAATGCTGTTCTAAATGATCAAGATAATTCATTAAATCAACCTCCGTTTGAGTATCGTTTTAATACTTCTAAACCAATCTGTGATCCCAACATAAATAGTCATTTCAAATTGTCATTGATTTCTTTTAATCGATCTTCGAATTCGTATACAGCTGCTCGATCACCCCACGTTCCTGAGGGATTGATTACCGCTCGTGCCTTTTCCTCTTCCACATACACTCTTTCTCCATAAATACCTCGAGTAATGTAGTAGTATTCTTCATCAGAATCTAAGCTAGGTACACTACCAAATAGTAATGGCGTCTCAAAAGTTTCTTCCCGATGCCTTTTTCCGATCGTTTTCCATTCCTCTTCTCTTATTCCCTGTTGTCCTGTATCCATGATGATACAAGTCTCAGGCTTTTTTTGATCTAACTCGTAAAGGGAAAGAATCGTTTCTGTTCTAAGGTTGTAGTATTGAACGTATTTCATAGAATTTATTTCTCCACTCTCAAAGTTTTTATCTTTAGAGACTCCTATTTCTGCATATCCGTATCCTTCTAGTCGGGGTAACGGAATCGCATAGACAATTCCTGATGATAGGTTCCAACGTACAGGCTTTTTTTTGGTTCGAATGGAAAGGGTCGAAATATCTTTTTCCTCATCTTCTCGTGTACTCAAAAGGCTATCCAATGCATGCTCCAGCAGGTATCGCCATTCCTCAATCAAAAATTCGTGATCCACTCTCTTTTCGAATTCTTGAAGTGTACTTCTCAATTGATTTACATACAGTTCTAATTGCTCTTTATTTTTCAATGTTTTGTATCCCCGTTAACTTATTATGAATTCTTAAAATCATTCATTATTTTTAATCGTTCTTCATATTTGTATACAGCAGATAAATCACCACAGGTTGCAGAAGGATTTATCACCTCTCGTGCCTTTTCTTCTTCCACAAACATTCTTTCTCCATTGATACCTCGAGTAACATAGTAGTTTTCCCCATCAGAATTTAAACTAGGTACACTACCAAATAGTAATGGCGTCTCAAACGTTTCTTTTTCTCGATGCCGTTTTCCAAGTACGATCCATTCTCCTTCTGTAATCCCGTAATACCCCGTATCTATGATGATACAAGTCTCAGGATTCTTTTGGTCTAACTCCTGGAGCGAAAGAATTCTTTCTGTTCTAAGATTATAGTATTGGATGTAATCCATAGACTCTATCTTTCCAGTCTCATGATTCTCATCTTGCGAAATTCTCATCTCTGCATATCCGTATCCTCCAAGTCGAGGTAACGGAATGGCATAGACAACTCCAGATGTTAGCTTCCAACGAATAGGCCTTTTTTTCGTTCGAATGGAGAGCTTTGAAATCATTTGCTGTGTGTCTTCACGTGTGCTCAAAAGACTATTTAATCCGTTCTCCAGAAGGTACCGCCATTCCTCAATCGAAAATTTGCGTTCCATCTTCTTTTCGAATTCATAAAGTGTATTTCTTAATTGATTTACATGCTGTTCTAATTGTTCGGTCGATTCCATTGTTTTTTATCCTCCTGATCCATTACGCTAAAGATTGTTACTTGATTAGCAGCATCTTTACTTCTAATTACTGCGTTCATATTCAAAAATCGCCCACGGCAGCCATAAAACTGCTTCTGTCGCCTTGCCTAATTCATTACAATAATCTGAGTAACGATCCGCTTCTTCGAACGTATGGATCAAACCATGGCTGTTTAGTAAAGTGTTGAAATGATGATAAAAATCGCGTTCCAGTCCGTTACACAAATACGAATGAAATGATCCCGAATCAAATCCTAACACTTCGTACCCGATTTTTTTGGCACCGTCCGTGTCAGGGCTGAGATGTTGTGATACCATTTTTTCTACTCCATAAGGTTCAGGGTTTTGACTACTAAAAGCCGCTACATCTTCCAGAAAATCTACTTTAAACTGTTCAGGCAAACCGATGCTGATGATACGTATGTCAGGAAGATGATTCAAAAAACGATCTACGAACGTTTGCGCAGCATTTAAGTTAGAGAACACTTGAGGAAACAACATATCTCCTGTCTTCCGATGTTCTTCTATCCATTGTTCGAGTAACTGAAAGGTGGTAAGTGAGAGACCGAGTTGATCCATATAACGGTCTTTCTTTAATTCCGAGTTTCCCCATAAGATACTGATGTCAGGATAGTGTGTACAGATGCATTCACTTACGGATAGAACGGACTCATGAACAACAGCCTTGTCCATGTATTCTTTTCGAGGAGTTGGCAGAATAAGATAATATCCCGCAGATAGGTAGCTCATAAATTGGCTCCTTTTTATGTAAAATGAATTCAATGAGTGTATGTAATGGATTTGATTCGCTAAATTGAGTAGAAAGGAAATGAAAACATGGATAAAGAACAAGAAAGAGTGCTCGTCCAATCATTTTTTGTCAAGCGCGTTCAAGAGCGCGTTCTACATGAATTGTTCACGCCAAAAAAACGAGATATGGCGCTTCAGCGGTTAGATCACCGGTATTTAAGCATGCTGAAGAATGATTATTTGATTGAAATCAAACCACCTAATTCATGGCCAGACGATACGTATGATTTGTTGAAACAATATGGTGCACCGGATACGTGCTATTGTCTATCAGAAAACGAGCTGATTAGCGGGAAAACGTTACCTCTCCGTGAGGCACTCGAACACGCCATCGGCTTTGGATTCGCCTCGATCATTTCTTGTATTCCAGGCGAGTTGGCGTATTTCGAAGCGGAGCAATCTTTCGGTCCACCACCTCGCTATTTGTTGAAGAAACCAAGCAATCGGTAATCATCATCCTTGCATGCTTGGTTTCTGACAACTACGTCATGATCGCACGCCAAGATTTGCTGAATCCATACCATCATCCTCATGTTCCTCTTAATTTGCTTCGTATATGCCCTCTCTGAAGTCATACACTTGACTCCATATCTTGATCTTAGTGCCATTGATCGTCACCGTATCCTTCGTCCACTTCACTTCTTTTATTTCGCGACAAGGATACTCCCAGTACATTCTGCGCTTTTCTCCGTCCTTGTTCTCCATAATGCCGAGCATCGCATAATCCACCGTCGCGCCACCATTCGCGCGGTAAAAGCGAATCGTGTGCGCCTGATCGGGCGAGCTACTTTTCGAGATATACTCTTCTTTTGGTACAACATTGATATCAACCAAGAAAAATAGTCGGTAGATCGTCCACACGACATATATCGAAAGACTTACACCTGCTATGATTCCCGTGATCTTCAGCTTTTTTCTCACTTTTCAAAACTCCAATTTTTACATATATTCTTTAATATTCAATCGTTTAGTCGCCCCAAAAACAAACCAACGTATTCTGATAGACGGACGCGATGCACATCCGCTTCAATAATTCTAAAAATTGATGTAGTTCCATGATTCGTTTATCTGACTGATGCATCATCCACGGCTCATTCGCATAATGATTCGCTTGATTCATCATCCACGCTTCCTTCGGTGTGCAATAGCGTTGAATAAGCAGCTCGCAAATTCCAATCAACTCGTTCACTTCTCTTGCTAAGAACAACTTATCGCCGTAAGGATCGAGATCAATCAAGAGGTCACAGCGACTGGAGGTACTTGCGAATTCTTCTCTTAAAAAGCGTTGGACGTTACTCGGAAATGGGAGAATCTCTTTTTCGTTTTCTGGCACTTCTTTTAGACTCATACTGATCCCAAACATGATCGTCCTCCTTTACATCATCCGTGCGAATATCAATCATAGTAGTCGATGCCTTCTCCTTTAGGAAGAAACGCTTTTACCTTGTCTTCACTATCAAAACAGGCTTCATTTGAAAACAGATAATAGCCCATGAAATCATGCTCCATTGTGATGAACGACATCTCTATCGTCGCACGAATGACTGGAACGATACGTTCTTTTTTGAAAAACCATCCTTTGACCATTTTCCGCTCAAACGTCAGGAGATTCGTAAAAGATATGAAATAAAAATCGTTTACTGCCGCATACCAATACGTTTCGTCCAGCAGACGCTCAAGTTCGCTCGCATCGTTCACTTGAAGGCTATAAAAAGGACTGCTCTTATCTGGTTGAACCTTTGTATAGCATAGGTTTTCCTTCTGAAAAAACGGTTCCACTTCTTCATTGGTAAAACCACCGCCGAACGTGACGAATAGCGGAAAGCGATTCAGACGCGTCAAAAAATACTTCAGTACTTCATTGGAGTCATGTCGATAGTCGCGTTCCTCGTCATTCGGAAGACATCCCATCAAATAAATCGACTTAATAGCATCTGGTTGATCAATATCGAGATAACGGTCTTTGATCACTTTTGCATGATTCGTATGTTCTTCGAGATCGATGTATAACATGGAAATCCCTCCACGTATTCTGCTTGATCCATCTACATCATCCAACTGCTTGTTTCATCAATAGAATTCAATGGTACCGTCGTCAGGAAAGATGGCTTTCACCTTGTCCTCGGTATTAAAACAGGGTTCATTCGAAAACAGATAATAGCCCATGAAATCATGTTCCATCGTGATGAACGACATCTCTTTCGTCACATGAATGACGGGAACGATACGTTCTTTTTTGAAAAACCATCCCTTAATTATTCTCCGCTCAAACGTCAAGAGATTCGTAAAGGATATAAAAAAGTCTTCGTTTACAGCCCCATACCAATAGGTCTCATCTAGCAACAACTCAAGTTCGGTCGCATCATGCACTTGAACGTGATAGTATAGGTTCTTGTTTGGTCGAACCTTTGTATACGATAGATTGTGCTTTTGAAAGAAGAGCTCGACCTCCTCGTCCGTAAAACTCCCACCGAACGTGATGAAAATCGGGAACCGATTGAGACGCGTCAAAAATTGTTTCAAGACTCGATTTGAATCGCCTTGATAGTCGCTTTTAGTTTCCATATCCGGTAGACAACCCATCGAATAGATGAAGTCGATACGTTCTGGTCGATCAACGTACAAGTATCTGTCCTTAAACACTTGTGCGTGATCCATACGCTTCTCAAAATAGACATCCAACATGTTCTCTCTCCCCTCTTAATCTCTCTACTACCGATCGATTTCATCTTCTGGAAAGAGTGCTTCTATTTTTTCTAATGCATCGAAATCTGTTTCATTCGAAAAGATCAGCACATTCTCGAAATCAAAGCCGGTTTTAAAAAATGTCGTCGGTTTTGTCATATCGATTACTGGCACTACTCTCTCTTTTTTGATCAGCCACCGTCTTACTCTCCTCGTTTCAAACTTCAATACATCAGTGAAAGCAATCAAATAGTAGCCGTTGTTCCTAGCCACTGAAATGGTCTTCGCTAGTATTTGCAATAAGTCAGTCGGTTGATTCACTTCGACGGTCATATATCTTTCACGCTTAGTGATTGAGGTCTCTGTATACAGTAATTGTTTGTGCTTAACCGTAGACAGCAAATCTTCTTTTTCTAAATCCGTCAGTTCATGGAATCCAAAGGAGAGATAGATTGGAAAACGATTCAACCGTGTGAATAATTGGGTTAACACTTCTTCGTCCGAAATGACTTCATCTTCCTTTGAGTCATCATTATAATATTCGAATGAAAAAATGGATTCGATTCGGTCTTGTCCTTTTAGTGTCAGATGATATTCTTTAATCGTCTTCGCATGATTTTGATGTTCTTCAATGTAAATCTGCACGTTAATCCCCTCACTTTCGCTGGATTGTCACGGTCTCCATCAGGATTCTCTACCAACGGGTGTTACACTACAAGTATGCTCTCTTCTAACGTTCGACAACGAGACATACATAACTCAACTTAGAGGTGATTCCAATGAAAAAACTTCTGCCTTGCGCCATCTGTGGCGAACGCCACGACGAACTCCCGACTGAATATGAAACACTCGGACCGGTCTACTACGAACAAATGTCTGAGAAAGAGCAAGAAACGAAAAGCGAGATGCATGATACGTGGTGTGTCTTAGAACTGGACGGTCCGCATTATTTCGTGAAGGGCATTCTTGAACTCCCGATTGCTGGACAAGACGAACCCTTCTGGTGGATTACATGGGTGAGCCTGAGCCCTGAAAACTTCGCTCGCTTCATCGAGAAGAAACGTCCTCGCATCGAGGAGCCGATGTTCGGCTGGTTTTCAAGCGATCTACCCGCTTACCCGGATACCGTCAACTTAAAAGTGATGGTCCATGATGAAGGAACCGGTCAACTTCCTTTCTTTGAACTCGAGCCGACGGATCATCCTTTGTCGATCGAATTCTATTCCGAGATGACGCTTGCTCAGGTCCATGCCATCGCAGACATCGTCTATGCACAAGAGTGAACCAAATAAACTGAAGCCGCTGTGGAGCAGCGGCTTTTTAGTTTTCACTCTGTTTCGTGATCAAAATATACGTTCTTTCAGGAATCTCAATGTCTTCTAACTGATCAAGTGCCAATGATTACGTCATATTTTTCACTTGCGGATCGGATTCTTCCCCAATCCAACATGTATACAATTCAAACGATTCACCCTCGTCTAAGAAGTCATTCATGAACGTAAACAGATAACGTAGCTTTTCTTTCGATTCCAGTGCAATTTCGGAATCAAAAGGTTCAACGATCTCGATGCCCCAGTTACTCGAAATTTCATATACATACCAATTATGAAAATGTTTCGTTTTTACTTCATACAGATAGTCTTCATCCGCAAAACAGGGACCGATGTATAAAGGAACGGTCTCATCTTCTTCATGTAAATTGAGATACTGTTCAGGAATTTGTCTCTCCATACAAATATATGACGCTAAGCTCATTATGCTTCCTCCTTATGTGTGATGTTTCCATCGTTAGTTGAAAAACGTCTTTCGATCGTCCATCTTTCCAAAATGCGCGATCTTTCCATTCGTACAAAAGTGATCGAGCATGCCAAATCGATCCGTTGCATCGCGGGTCACGATGAAGTTATAGGCCATCAATAACGAAAATTCAGACATGAAGTCCTCAAGCGTTTTCCGCGCGGGACGTGCATATTTCGAAAATAATCCTGTCGTTATTTCTCCTCGATTCAGTAAATGCAATAATTGCTCTTCCAATACCGCTTGCCAATTGGAGTCGTGCAACGTCAACACGTGAATCGAATCGTCATTATCTAGAACATCCCGACCACAAAAGACGACCTCGACTGGAAACGAGGCATTCGGTAAAACTGCATCGAAAAAGTTCTCATACTCTGTTCCAATGTCATCAAGCTCCTCATACGCGACTCCATACATCGAGACACAATCGTTCGTGACTCGGACGATTCCTTGTCCTTGTTTTTGATGATAAGCGTCACTTCTGCTTCAGTCGCCATTTCCTGCTGTTCGATGACAAGGTGTTCGAGAAATCTTTCAAGCTGTGAGTCGTCGGTCATAATCATGTGAGATCGGACCGTCCAATCTGAAAAATCGTCGATGTGTGGATTCTGCTTGAGTGGTCGTTCCAGAAACTTTACTTCAACCGGATACGAATACTGACTCACTTGAAGACGGACGAGGTCTTGCCAATCGTCGCGTGGTAGCAATTCCCGGAACACATCGATCCAGTCGTTTCGTCGAAATGTCATTTTCATCTTACTCACCCTTTTCGGATTTCATTCGTAAAACTCTCTGTCCCTTGGAACGCAGAAATCAGATCTTCTCCAAATAACGTGATGCTACCCTCCCACGGGTGACCGAGGTACCCCCAGCGAAAATCACGAGCGATGAAAAAGGAGTAATCGCCATCTGGAACTGCTGGAATCATCCAGTCTCCTTCTTCATTTCGAAGAAACTGGCGCCTTGGGTCGATCCAGTATCCTTGATGATTCCAATCGAGTGCCATGACGCGTTCCCCTTCAACGGTCAGCTCGGTCAGAATACGCTTTAACGTTTGCTCGATCTCTTCGCGTTTCTCATAATCCACTTCGTATGTAATGAACGGACTTGGGGCATGGTATGAGGGGAAAACTGTCGTACTGGGTGCGAATTGAAATTGTTGATCAATGACGTGCCATATCTTCTCGTCCTCCGCTTGCGTCATCGGAATCCAGCTCCATGGTTTACCTTCACCAATCAAATCGAACGTCGCTCCTTGAGGATATAGAACGGTGTACGCTGCTCCTTCTTGTACTGCAATTTTTGGTTCGTCTTGTACATCGCGTGCTTTCGTCTCTTCAAAAATTAGTGCAATGGCTGCCTCGACATCAAGGACATGGTAAAAGATATTCGTCGTACCGCTACCGATATCTCCCCCTTCGCAGTAGCCGTTCCCCGTATGAAGCAAACAATCATTGATTACTTCTTCCATCATGTAACGTCGCTCGAGCGCTGTTTCTTCCTGATCCTTTTCATAAGAAAACTGGACGATTAATTCCCGGTAATCTGTCTCGTTCAGCTCGCGATAGCCTTGACGTTCAAACTTCTCGATCAGCTGCAAAATCTGTACACCTAATCGTTTGAAGCGCGAGACGCGTATCTCTCTCACGTCTTCCGCTCTTACCCATTCTCCAACGATTCCTTGATGTTGAACGATGAGGCGTTCCTCCGTATAGATTGTTTGGTAGAGCGTATCCGAGCCGTTTTGTTTTGTCAGTTGGATCATGAGTGGTTTCCGCTCCCTCCATCACAATGCGTTCAAGTCACGATTTTCTATGTAGCCTAAAAACGTATCTTGCAATGCACCATCTGTCTCTACGGTATCGACCGGATCTCCTGCTTCGTCGACTCGGACAAGTGCAAGTTTCGCTTCAAGCGCAGATCCATTTAGTCCTGAACTCCCATCGATGATACTAAATACATGGGAAATCGTATCGATGATCGTCTGTTCAATCATCTGTCTCATTCGTTTTTGATCCGCTTCGCTCGAATGTTGGTAAAACGCGATGCAGGCCGTATAGTCATTGACGTTTGGATCGACTTCTTCTTCATAGATGTCCTTATAATCTGCCATACCGTCCTGAACGACCGTCCGATGGACCGCTTGAACAAACTCTTCCATCTCTTGATTCATGATTTTTCTCTCCTTTTATCAACAGTTCGTAGTTCATGTCTCTTATCTTGAACGTTTAGCTTTTACATCTGTTCGTCTAAACAGTGTCTTATTCAGCCCATACCGACAAACGAGTCCGAGGATCATTGTCATCGGTCACCCACTTGATTCCGGTATACCCACGTTTCATCGCATTCTCGTAAAACGCTTCAGATACGTGCTGCTCCTTACAATAGATATCGACGTATGTGCAGTCATACACCAAAATCGCGATTTGACAATTGCTTTCCTGAAACCACTCATAACTTGTTCCTACTTCTTCAGTCTGACCACGTTGAAATGCAAACAATTCAGCAAAGATCAGGTAATTGCTTGGTCCCCTTAGCCATTTCGCTAGTTCATGTCCTGTCGCTTTCTGATCGATTGAAAACTCTTCTAAACTGTCATACAAGTCCCCGTCCATGGTTTGGATCGGAAAATCAAAGTTACGAAGAAACCAGTCATACGCTTTCATCTCGATCGCACTTAATATGTCGAGCAAGACACGCCCCGGTTCATTCGGGATTTCAAATGACACACCACGCAGACTCATTGAATTCCTTCTTTCTACATTGTTATAAGAAGGCTGCCGTATAAAAACACTGTAGTTCCTGTTCTTCACTTGAACTTCCCCACGTGCAGATGGAATAACCTTGTGCGGTCAATGTCGTGACCATCTCGACGACTGGCAAACCTCCACTCTCTGTTAAGCCGATGTCGAGTACCTGATCAAGTAGCTCTGACAGTGTGGCGGTCGATCATGATTCCCACAAATAATGGTATACATAGCTGGAGAATCACTAATCATCTCAACGGCTGTTGTGAGCTGTTTGTTACCAAATTCAGCAATCCCAACGTAGTACGGTTCTTTGCCCACTTTAACCGCTACTTCCATTCGGGAGGTGAAGCCCTCGAGCATCTCTTCTCGTTCGAGTAGACGCCACAGCTTGTAATAATCAAAGATTCTTTTGGACTGAAACTCATTTCCGACACACACTACTACATAAAAGCGATAGGTACTCAACGCATGCTTTTGCTTTAGCTCATCACGGAACATCTCACTACTGATTTGTTTGAATTGGACGATGTCTTCTGGAAACAAAAGCATCTCACCGACCACACATAGACAGCGAATTGATGAACTCGCATCCGCAAGCCATGGAAAGATGCGTGTCGCATCGCTATGCTCTTCAAGATACGTTTTCATGAAGTATCTCCTTTTTCATTCCCATTGACACGTTACGCTTTGATTGGTTTCAAATCGTAGATGTACGAGTTCATTTATTTTGAGATTAGACAGTTTCAGCGCAATTTGAGCTTCATTCGTGTAAGGCAATTCGAATCTGACACCTTCGATTTTTTTCAATAAAAAATATGACCAGTGCTGATTGTATTCATTCTCGGACAGAACATCCCATAACGCATCCTCACAATGATTCGCTTCGTAGATATATAATTTCATGACCGTGTTCTCCACTATCACGGATAACCTTGCGAATACGGGAGGGTTGGGAATTCGCGGTTTTTGAATGACCAATGTATAGCCCTCTTTTAGAAGACGATCTAATTGTTCGCGGCTATCCGGAAGCTCCTCTTCGATGACGGAAGTCGGCAGTTCTCTGATGCGAATCGGCAGACCTACTTCATATTCAAAAGGATCTTCGAGTGCGAGTAAGTCTTCATGGGAATAGATTATTTTCATGAAATCATCCTCACATTCTTTTATGGAGTGCTTTCAAATTACACGCGCGCCATGCATCACGGACGATATCTTGGAAAGTCGTTGCCTTCGGTTTGAGTTTCAACGTTCTATAATCGAAGCGATAGACGGCTTCGTCTGGACGCTCTTTCAATACCGCATAGTATTCGTCCTGTTTAAACGACAAGCCAAAAAAGAAATACTTGTCACGGATCGCATCGAACTCGGTTAACGCGTATTCATCAAGACTAACCGAGAGATTGTCTTGGATCTCATGCGATAACCCGTTCCAGCTCGTTAGCGGTATACCGTATAAGTTCAACTCTTCGGTAAAACGTACACCGTTACATACCTTCAAAATACCTTTATACCACTCCGGAATCGCAAAATGATCGATCTCGAATGCTTGGATGCGGGCTTCTGGACAAGGACTCTCCACGGACACTTGATAGTTTTGGATGGAGGATGAATAATCATACAAATACAGCTTGTGCTCCACCTTCTCACCTTCGATTGGAATACTGTATTTCAAGGATTTTTGATCGTTCACATAAAATAGTCGCATCGCCTGAAGGATATTCGTAAGAAAGACATCGTCTGGTAAAGCAGTGTTCTAATGATTCAGTCGTGGAACTTCAACGTCTTCTAGTGACACGTCTTCCTCGTCATCGTGTTCTTCAAAAGCCTCATGTTCCCCGAGGACGATTGCGATACCTGTCGCGTTACCGTCTTCTCGTCGGACGAGGACTTCATAGTGTCCGTCCCCCATTAACTGAACGGCGACACCGAACGGAAACAGGAAGATCTCGTCTTCCATCATTTCGTCTGAGATTGCGATATAGAACGGGTCGATCTCGTCGTCGAACTCTAGCGTATTTCGAATCTCCCAATCGATGGCTTCCCGTCTCCCGTAATCCGCTGTGTTCATGACGACGAGCTGCGCTGAATCGACGACGACTAGATCGGATAACGGCTCGAAATCGGATGGATCCATCTTCGTTTCTTCATTCATTGTTAGGTAAAGCAAATTGATTGATTCGAACTCATCTTCGTCATAGAACACCGTCCAAATCGAACCTTGTTCAACTGGAATTGTCACGTTGTATTCTAAATCCGGCTCAAGGAAAGCCGGATCCGAGACAATCAGATTCCCTTTGTGACTTGTAAACGTGCCTAGTTTTTTCATGGTGTATACCTCTTTCTTAAATATAACGGAGAGGACATTTCCAACTTGCTAATGCCATTGGATTAATCAAACTTAACCCTTTGATTCTTGTTGCATCCGCCAATCCATGAATCCGGTGGTTTCCTCTTGTCGGAAACGAGTCCAATACGTTAAGGTTAGATTCATCTTCTACCATTCGTTAATACATTCCGATTTCAAAACCGCATCTTCGAGTTGCTCGATTAGTAACCAAGCCTCTGTTAAGGTTGCTGCATCCTCTTCTATTTCTCCCAAATACAAATCTTCATCGAGATGGTGGAAAGAATACCAAAGTCCATACAAGTGATGATCAATCATCGTCTCGATCACTAACTGCTCCCGTCTTCCTCCACGTGTAATCGCCTCTTGTAAGTAGATGAAACGGTCATCTTCATCAAAGAAAAGACCATACCAGCAATCCGCTCGGACGTCATCCGGCAACTCTTTCATCCATTGATTCAAGATTGGTTTTAGGAAGCGTTCTTTTAGCGGATGAATCAAGATGACCGAAGCGTCTGTCTCTCCTTCACAGGTAGTCAATAACCAACTCACAAACGTCCGCTGTCGTTCGAAGTATCATGTATCCGCTTCTTCAATGAACCCCTCCATATGTAACAACCACGCTTTGCGCAAGCCTCGTTCTTTCGCAAGAAGAGCACTATGTAAACGTGGTACCTCAGAAACGGCAGGTTCTTGTAGTAACTTATCTAGAAGCGACATCTTTCATTTCCTTCTAAAATGTCATTGCTCCACTTTCATTTGTTGTCTCGTTTTTCGAAGATGAAACCTGAGGAGTAAACCCGTTCCAATCGACAGAACCGGAAATAGATGCGGGATATACTGCTCTTGCCGAAAACTGACATGCATTAAGAAATAATCGACGAAACAGATGACACGTAGCCACATCGGAAACTGATCTTTACTAAGAAACGCTAAGAACATCAGAGTGATACCGATACCTAATACAACAAACGGTAATATAGTGAACGGTGTCACGAACTGGAACAGACCGAGACCCAGAAGAAGATAAGCGAGCCAGGACGTCCGGCGGTGAAATTTCTCACGCTCTTTACGTCCGGGTTGCATCCCGTAAATATCATCCTGCCTGTATCCTTCAGCCTGTTTCTCAGCAATCAATTCCTTCAGTCGTCGTTTAGCTTGACGCCGAAATGTATATCGTTCTTCAATTGAATCACTGACATCCTGATCGAGTTTCCATTGTTCGGTGACACCGTGATACATCTGGATTGTTCGACCATCCCGGTACATGAACCAGAAATAGATGATGCCATCCACTTGTTTACTGAGCGTGACAATCATTTAATTATCATCCTTATCAATTGAATTGGTCTTCTGTAGCAGTTTTTAAATAGAAGCATGGTTCGGCTGTTCCGCCAGAAAATCCGTTTGATTGTATCTGTTTTGGACATAAAACAACAGGATTGTACCCGTTCCAATCGCGAAACCGGCGTATAACCCCTCTCGGTATTCAACGTTCATGACACAGCAACTGATGAAACAAACCGTGCGTAGCCAGCCCGGTAAATAGTCTTTACTGAAAACGACCATTCCCATTTGAAGTAGCGCAAGCACTGCGATGATAATTGGAGAGACGAGAAAAGGCATCACTACCAGAAACAAACCGACACTAATCAGCAGAGACGCGAGTCCTATCATTCGACGCTTGAACGTCTGTCTTTTCTTGCGGTTCGGTGTCAGTCCGAATACGTCCTCGAATATGTATCCTTCTGCCTGTTTTTCCGAAATCCACGTATCCATCCGACGTTTCGCTTGATATCGGAACAAGTAGCGCTCTTCCATCGCTTGTTTCATATCGTCCTGATGAATTTCGTTCATGACACCGTGATACGTATACAATTTTCGTCCATCGCGATAGATGAGCCAAACGGCTGTCATTCCATCGACTTGTTTACGAAGCGTCCGAATCATGTTAACCCTCCAGATCTGCTAGGACATCTTCTGGATCCAGCTCAAGTCCGACGAGCTCCGGTCCCCAATCCAAGCCACAATACAGATCGTCGTTAATCATGTTCGGTAACCAACCGTTAATAAACAAGTCTAAATCCAATCGAATTAGATGATAATTCGTCCATTCCTTCGTCTGTAACGCCTTCGCCGCTGCTTCCGTCGAAAAGAATAACAGCACGTCTGTCTCGTCTTGATTCGACGGACAATAGGCCCAGCCCGACTGTTCAAATTTTGATAGACCATAGACAGCTCCCGTTTCAAGAACCGTCTCTAAGAAAAGTTCTGCTTGTTCCGCACTCTGTTCCATTTGTTGTTCCTTTTCAACGAACGCATTCAACGTCGGTGCTATCGGAAACAGCTCTTGTTCTTCGTGGTCCCACAAGACGATCGTCTCTGTGTCCGGTAACTGATATCCGAGTTCGTCACCTGTTCCGTCCGCCGCAATCCGCAAGAACCCTTCTGGATACTCTTCTGCATCTGTCAAATTGACACGAACAAGGTCGTCCCATGTTCGCTTAATGTACTGCTCGTCCTTGATCGGATGAAACTCCCATTCACCGACATTGAACTTGTTTTCGCGCTTGTACCTACTTCGTAGTTCTTTCGGAAGCTCGAAGCCGAGTTCTGCTTCTACCTCTTGTAATCTCTCTTCTGTGACGCCTGGTAAACCGATTTGATATGCCATCTATATGACTCCTCCTTATACATTTTGTGTTTAATTTTTTCGGTTAAAGTTCTTGCCTGTGGGATAAAGCCCGGTCAATTGTCTGCCATAATGAACTTTTGCCTGCCCCATTCGGATTTTCTTCAGATTAAACTGGTCCTTGAAATAATCAATGACGGGTTCAACGATATAAGACGGCTCCAAGATATGAAGGACGAATTCAATCGCTTCTGGACCATATTCATCTTCAACAAAATACCCGTTGCCGATTTCAAAAAGAAATACATTGAGGTCTTCTTCAATGCTCGAACGATGCTCAAAGATAAAGTCATACTCTGAATCCTGACAAAAGATCTCGACGACAACTTCGTGGTAATCCGATTCTTGAACGACAGAATATCCGTCTTTTTCTTTCTCTGCAACAAGTTCTCGGATATAGGCATCCAGATTAAAAAAGCGCGAGAACTTCTGCTCGCTCATTGGTTCTTTCAATCTCTCTCCCATGATGCCGTGAAACGTGTAGAGTGTCCGTCCATCCTTTTCAAACAGCCAAAAATGATTCTGACCGTTCATTTGTTTGATGAGTTGCATATTGTCACATAATCCTTTATGTAATAAGTCGATGAAATTTATAATTTCTCCTAAATAGCTGTTTTCTTAAAAATCAATTTCTCTACTTCATTATAAAAGTCATAACCATTTATGGGAATTTTTATTTATCATTAAACTCCTCTTCTTTCTAATTAATTCTTATCAGCGTAATCGCTATTAATTTAAATCAAATGCAGTTGATATATTCTATTTTGATTACAATTCAAAATTCAAGATCTTTTATGTCAGCGTTATTACGCTCTATTCGGTACTTATTCTTTCTTTATGGGTGATTCGAGATTCAAGGATGAGATTCTCATCGAAGATTTACATAGTATATCGTTTGAGGAGCGGCGCTTAGGCGTTAAAATGTAGTATGACTTCTCTTTGGAAGTCGCTTGCTCGAACTACCACCATTAATGGATCATCGAAGGAAACGTCTAGGCGTATCCTGAAGAAATCATCGAAGCGATCGAACTATAATGTGCCCGTCCTAAGGCACTTCCCTATTTCTCAAGTGCGCTACATATGAAGTGTTTCCTTGATGTACACTATCGGTAATACAAAAACGTGTACTTCGGAGGTGTTCGCACTTGAAAATGAAACGTTTAGCTTTCCTCCTTTTTTCGATCGTCTTCCTAGCAGGATGTAGTGATTACGATCAAGACGGTAATACGACTAGCGAGAAAGCAAAACAGAAATATGATGCAGCTATCAATCAAGTCTTCAAATCTGAAAATCAGTACTTGAAGAAGCAACAGGTTGATCGACAACTAAAGCGAAACACCGGTGACACGGGTGTCATCGTTTATGAGGATCAAGGCCTCATTGAAATCTATTACGACCAATCAGCGGGAGGAGAAAGAGCCATTTATCAGAAAGACGGATCAACTTACGCGCGGAAGACATACACGAAACAAATCAGCCGTAAAATCGATGACTCTGAAAAAAAATACCTTGAGAACATTGGAATCAAGTAACTTTCATCAGACTAGCCCAATTTTTAATTGTTTATATCAAAAAGAGTCGATGACTCTCCTCAAAGAAGAGAATCATCGACCCTTTTTCAAAAATACGATGTCATCGAACTACACTGTCACAAGAAGATTAGAAAATATGGAAAAGAAGTACGCCGATGAAAGATTACGTTAGAAACCGATGCAAGTAGTCTGCAGCGTTCCGTTGCATGACTTTTAATTGATCTATTATATAGTTAAGTCAAAAAAATACGTTTTTGGAGTGATAAAAATGGAAGGTAAGGAAGAAAAATCACCTTATTATCTAAGAAGAATCCCCTTCTTTATTATTTCTTACTTATTTGCACCTTTAGCGTACATCTTACTTTTCATCAAATGGCGTACGTTAGATTCTTCCGTGCGCGATGCGCGACTGATTGTTGCATCACTATTTTTACTACTCTTCATCGTTGATTTTTTTCCAGCTGGTCTATATCAAAACATCGTACTTGCTATCGCTCTCACAGTTGGTTTGTTTATTACCTTTATTGGATTAGGTGGCGGAAAAAAATAGTCGATTAGCTGTATATCCGGATTTATGAACGTCGTTTTGTTCCGAATCCCATCAATCCATTCCATTTTCTATTCTATATCTCCATTTTTCCTACTCATTATTTAATATACTTAAACAAATCATTGTAAGAAAGGATCATTCGGATGTGGTAGGGACTCTTATTTTCTTCCATCTGAATCGGTATCACGATCCCACTTGTGTTAGTTGTCATCTTTACGCATTTCGAACCCTTACTTACTTTTGATACGAGTGGCATCCTCACGTTGATCACAATGGTAATCGGTGCAATTGCTGATCTCTATTTAGCAACTCGTATTTGGACTTGGATCAAACATAAGCTGTACAAACGAAAGCATTACATGTGAAAACGCAGATTATTCGTTCGTCATCGAACAGATAATCTGCGTTTTTTTAGATGAATCGTGCCATATAATCGGAAAAAATTTTTGTCATGACTTTCGGCGTATTCGCGATGTAAATCCGCATCTGTTCAACGTTTGCCTCAACAGCATTTTCTTCCTTCTCTTCGGTCGGAAAATCGGAGATCCCTTTGATGATGATACATTCGATTCCGTTTTTCTGACAGATGTACGCGATTGCCCCCGCTTCCGTATCGGCAATCGTCAATCCGTTATCCCGCAGTTCGATATAGTCGCGCCACATGACGACAGCCCGATCTGCCGTTCCGATCGTTCCGAGATAAAAGTCGTTACCATACTTCGATACATCGAGATTGACGACGAACGAGGGTTTGATCAGTGGTTCAATCTCTTTAACCGTGCAATCATATTGAACAGCACGATCTGGAACGATGATATCAAGTACGTCGTACCTCGGATCAATCCCGGCACACGTTCCAGCAACGATGACCTTCGTCAATGGAAAGCGGAGGATCATATATTGATTCGCACCGATACCGTTTACTTTTCGAACGCCTGTGCTATAAAATAAGAGCGTTTTTCCATTCATCTCTCGCGTGAAATATTCACCATACGGATAGGCAATTCTTTCTTCGGGCGAGACACGAAAATACGCAAGTGTTGCGTCGAACTCCCATTTGGTTGCGATACTGATTCCAATCATTTCATTGTTCTCCTCTATTTTTTATCAGAAACATTATTTTCGTATCCATCCATATCAATCCCATACTCGTACACGCTCGATATCTGCTGTTCTCAGGTAATCGAGTAACTGTCCCGTATGTACCGCTTCATGATAAGCAATTCGTAGCAACATATCTCCAAGCGAACGCACATATCCCGATTCGGAACGGTTGATCTGAACCGTCGCTAAATCTGATTCCGGTAGTTGCTCGACATATGTCATGAATTCCTCACGATAGACCGCCGCAAAGTCTAATTCCGCTTGCACGGATACGAAGTCGCGTGCTTCATACGGGGACTCATACGACGATAAACTGCCTCGATTCTGTAACGCTAAGTAATAATAATACTCGCTATCTAACACATGACGGATCATCTCGAAACACGTCATGGCATTCTCATCCGGTTTCCAGTTCAGTTTATCTTCAGGAATCGACTGCCAGACTTTGACGCTTCTTCTTCTCACTTCGTTTAAATTCCATACTGTCCAATCGATTGTGTTCATGATACATCCTTCCTTTCAATGACGAATAAGTGTTCTCTTAATCTCTATTTTGACAAAGCAATTTGAAAATCCTTTAAAAATAAAAACAGGAAGCATCCTCAGATGTTTCCTGTTTAATCGTCCATCGTTCACTTATTCTTTTCCTCAGACAACGCATCGATCTCTTTTTGGCGTAAAATCTCCGCAATTTGATGATGCTCGTTCGCAAGAGCTAGATCGCGTGCGGAACTCCCTGCAGCGTCGCGGTGAAGCGGATTTGCTCCATAAGAAAGTAATATTCGGACGATGCGTTCGTATCCCTTCGCGCTAGCTAGCGTCAATACCGTCTCCCCGTCCTCTGATGGACTCATCTCATGATCTGCTCCTGCTTTGAGTAACGCCTTAACGGCTTTCGGATGATTATTTTCAACTGCTACATACAGTGGTGTGATGCCCTCTGGACCCTCTGCCTCGATTTCCGCTCCCGCTTCAAGCAATAAGGTGACTTTTTTTGCTTTCCCTGCCTGAGCGGCAATGTGTAGAGGCGTCATTCCCTCACCCTCTTCAGTTCGTTCGTGTAATAATTCCATATCCTGAGCCAATTGACGCAGGATTTTTTTATTGCCAGACCGACCTGATATTAGATGTAGTGCTGTAAATCCATCACCTGTTAAATCTAAATATGCGCCGCGCTTCATTAATAACAAAGCAATCTCAGATTTCCGGTCATACAATGCGATGTGTAGCGGCGTCATTCCATCTTGATTGGGTAGATTGATGTCTGCTCCGTGGTCGAGCAACAATGCGACGATCGCGATGTGTCCTTCCTGGATTGCCCAGTGTAGTGCCGCGAATCCTTCTTCATCCCACTCATTCAGATCATCCCCTCGTTCGATACAGCGCATGACCTGCTTCTTCTTCCCTAGAAAGGCTGCATCTTGAATGGATCGCTTCCCCATGTCGGTTCGCCCCTTTATCAACTCTGTCGTTAGTTCATTTTACAACAACCGGCTTCAGGAAAGCGAAAAAACCATCTTGAGCAGCGCCAAGATGATTTTACCTAGTGAACAAATTTTTTTATATGAATTTTCCAAACGCAAGTAACTGCATCGCTGCTTGTCGGACTTGTTCCGACGTTTTTGCTGTCGTATCAATCGGATATACCGAAAATTGTTCATACCATTTCTCTTCGAGCGCCCAAAGCGGTTGATGTTGTTCAAAAGATTGACGAGTTCTTTCTTGATCAGCGTCGCGCCGCTCTTGTAAGAGATGGTCTGGTGCCTGTAAATAAAGAATCTGGTCGGACCGACACGTCCTTAATGCCTCTAGTTCCGTCTTTAAACGAAATTCCATATCCCAGTCATGCCCATGTATCTGTGGATAATGAAGCGTGTAGAATTCAAGATCTTCCGGACCACGATCTAATATGATGTGTCCATCGGGAAAATGGCGAAATCGTTCGGTTTCCGCTTTAATGAACAAGCGCTGATTCTCAACGAATCCGTCTTCGGTACGGATGTCTAAACCGAGCTCTTTTCGTTTTTGAACGATCGGATATGGATTTTCATAATAGACATGCAACTCCGGGTAAGCGTCTTCAAGTGCTCGCGCTAATGTCGTCTTCCCTGATGCCATGCCGCCTTGGATCGAGAGGATGGTTCTCATGAATGGTGTTCCTCCTACTTGTATATACTTTAAGTATTAAAAAAATAAGTGCCTAGGTCTGGATGACTGATCAATTCCTTTAACTGCCTTTGTTCTGCACTCGGGATTTGCTCAAGCGTCCTAAGAATGGCCATGAGTCGTAACCAGTCTGAAAGATTCGATAGCTGGATTGACGAAACAGCTTGATAACGGTCAAGATATTCGCGACAGACGTATCGTCGCACCTCGTCCGGTACTGTTGTTTCACCTGCTGTCCGCAACAAGAGCAACGTCCGCGCGACATCCGCGATCGGTGGACCTGTCGTCGCATCATGCCAATCAATGACGACGAACGTTTCATCCGTTGTTACGAGGATGTGCTGAAAATGAAAGTCCCCGTGGAGCAATCCTTGCTGTTGGGGAATGTGAAGCTTCTCTAGCAATCGTTCCGCCTTCAAGCGTAACTCTAGTGATAGATGACGTATTTTGTGCTCGGTGACATCGTACCATTCTGGAGCTACACGCGATTGTTGCTGATGAATCCGTTGATGTAATGTCGCGAACGTGTTCAGAAAATCTGTTATTCGCTCCGGTTCAAACAACTCTAACATTTCGCTACCGTCGACCCGCTGCATCTCAATGAAAGGCGAATCTTTTAATTCAACGGCATATACGTCTGGTGTCGGGACAACCGTCCGCTCAAGTTCTTCGAGCATACGAAATTCCTGTATGATTCGTTGTATTTCAATCGATGCTTGAAAGTACTTACGGACTCGTTCGTCAGAGATCGTCATCACGGTAGCGGTCGCACCGGTTTTTTCCTTATTCATCTGTATAACCCCCAGTCTCTTATGTCGTTTGTCGAATCATCAAAGAAGGTTCCAGTAAAGAACTAGCGCTTTCACTCTGATTCAGCGCGTCACTCAATAATTGTTCTGCTGCCAGTCTGCCAAGCATTACAACCGGTTGTCGGATCGTTGTTATTTCAAGCGCTCTGGCAATTGGTACATCATCAAATCCCGTAATGGCGATATCCTCTGGCACCCGAATGCCATCCTTGCGAAATTGATCGATAAGACCCGCTGCGACTTCGTCATTGCCGACGATGATGGCGTCTGGCAAGTCTATCGTTAGAAGTTGGCCTGCCAGTGCTTGTCCGTCCTTGAAAGAATAGCACCGATCCGCGTACCACTGATAGCTATGACGGAGCGTAGACATCTTGAGATATTGGTCGAACGCCTCTCGTCTGACTCTTCCGACTCCGCTATCTGGATTTCCAAGACAGAGACCGACTGTTTGTGCTCCTCGTTCTTCAACATGTTGCAGTAACATCGTGATCGCTTTTTCATGATTAAAAGAGAGCGACGGCACGATATCCTGATGGTCTTCGCAGGCAACGACTGGTCCAACCGTACGCATCGTCTCAAGTAATTGCGACTGACTGATGGCGCCAATGATCAATCCGTCAATCCGCTTATCGCGAAGGTATTGCGTACTCGCTTCTTCTTTTGCTGGATCATGTTCCGTCTGGATGACAAGGAGTGTGTGGTTTCGTTCCATGCACACTTGACCGATCCCCTCGATTAATTGATGAAAAAACGGATGACCGACACGCGGCACGAGGACACCAATCGTATTCGTCTTACCGCGTGAGAGGTTGATCGCATTTCCGTTCGGACTATATTCCAGTCGCTCCATCACGTCTAAGATGGTCCGTCGCTTTTCTTTTGATACATGCTTATGACCGTTTAAGACACGGGATACCGTCGACTTCGAGACGCCCGCTTGTTTAGCGATGTCCGAGATGTTCGCCATGCTGTTCCTCCTTCGTTTGTTCCCATCGTTCTAAGCCGTTTAATGCCTCCGCTACACCGTCCTCGTCATGATCACTGGTGAGATATGTCGCTCTTCCTTTGATAGACGTTTCAGCGTTTCCCATGGCAATCGATGTTCCCGCCACTTCGAACATCGGTAGATCGTTTTGATTGTCACCGATCGCAATGATGTCCTCGGGTGTCATCCCGTACGCTCTCGCAATGTCTTGAAGGGCAGTCCCTTTTGTCACTCCGTTTGCCATAACTTCTAGGTTATAGGCACCTGACCGCGTCACGGAACAGATCTTCAGCTGAAGGAGTTGTTGCTCGAGGTGTTCGAGCTGCCATCTGTCAGGTGAGACGAACATGAATTTGATGACGTCCAGTTGATCGATTGCGATTTCGTCAACTTCCTCAACACCGTATTGCGTTAATTGAGCCTGAATCGCTTCTTGAAACGCACGATCTCCGCCTTGAAGAGCAGCAAGCGAAAACTGCGGTAACAGGATGTTGTCTTGTAGATAAATATGTATGAATACGTTTGTAAATCGTACGATCTCCCAAATCGTTCGACTACTGGAACGGTTCAAAAAATACCGTCTACCTTGTCCTACCTCGACTTCTGCCCCGTTCGCACCAATGACCGGACAATCCAGTCCGTGTTGCGCTAGAATCCGTCGCGCATCAAAGGCAGCTCGCCCGGTGACGATAATGACGATATCTCCTTTATCCTGCCGTTTCTTGATGGCTGTCTGATTTCCCGCCGAAATTCTGTGTTCCTTATTCAATAACGTTCCATCTAAATCAATCGCAAAGCATCGCATCGCGTTTCCCCCTTTTCGTGTCCTCTTGATGCTACAGGCTGAAACGCGTCCCAGTGCAACAAAAAATCTTGAATGAACAGTTCATTCAAGATTTTTTGTTTTTTTATCCTTTGCTTCAAATGGAGACGTGATGCGCTGTCTGTTGTTTTTGAACATACTCCATCAAGATCGGTCGTTCCGGTGGATTGAGGTTTTCTGGTAGCTGATCGATAGCGAAAAAGCGTAATTCCGCGACTTCTGACGGATCCCGAACGATTTCACCGGTATACGCCGTACACAGAAATGCCGAGATCACATTATAGACTTCATCCCCATGCGGATACTTATAGTAAAACGCATCACCCGAATAGACGTTCAATAATTCGAGATGCTCTGCTTCAAGACCGGTCTCTTCCCTTAATTCTCGTTTTGCTGTCTCTACGAGCGTCTCCCCGATCTCAAGCGCTCCACCAGCGAGTCCCCAGCATCCGTTATCTTGCCGAAGTTGTAATAAGACTTCTTGTTTATCGTTGACGACGATGACGCATGCCCCTGCCATGACGAGCGGTCGTGTGCCGACGAGTTTGCGTAATTCTGTGATGTATCCCATGTCATTCAGTCCTTTTCCATTTAAATCACTCTCGTTCGGACGCGCATCCGTTTGAGTCCCGTCAATAGGAGACACAACAAGATGATGCCTGAAACGAACAGTACGTACGTATGAATCGTAAAGAGGGCACGGAAATTGATTACGGCAACATTCTGTTGCACCTCAATCCAACTACTTAGTATGATTCCACTGATTGCAAATAAGATGAGTACGCCGACCTGTCGTCGTGTCAACGTAACATACGTCAAAACGCGCATGCCTTCTCGGATGACGAACGGTAGGAGAACGAGGAGTGCTGCGACCGGTAAGATGACCGGGTCACCGCCTTGCTGAATCGGCATCGACCGGGCCAAATAGCCAAACAGAAAAAAGAAACCACATACGAACAACAATAATCCGAACGCGATACTCGCATTCACCGCTTTATTCATCTTACTTCCCTCACTTTTTAGAATAATGAATTATGAAGAAACGGCACTTTGATGCCATACGCCCGCTGCATCAAGCCGGACCCGATGTCTGCCGTCGAGTTCCATCTCGATCGGACTGACCTTCGCCGTCTTCGGTGAGAACAACCATGTCCGACCTTCTGGGACGAGCAAGATATGCGTTCCATCCGCGACTGGTCCGAGGAAGTTGAGAGACGCGCCATTGAGCGGACGTTCCCGTCGTTCGAGAACGCCGATCTCCGCTAACTGCTCACCCACTTCAAGCACATCTTTCACCGTCAGACTCATCTCACCAATCCCGAGGATGTCGGATACATCAAACGTCAGTTCTGCTTTAGATGGATTGATTTGATGCCGCGCGATCAGTTCCAAGACATTTTCATCTGGATCATAAAAATAGCAGGAATGCGAATCCGTGAAGTCAAAATAAATCTCGTCCTGTCCGTCTTCGATCAAGAGTGATGTCCGTTCTACGAGCCACGCTTTTCCTTGTTGGAAGACGTTTTCCGGAATGTTGAACGCCATATGGTATTGCGTATCAACATCGTCCGTCTGTCGATATGTCAGCTGATCGGTACCGATTTGCATCGTAAACGAATCGTTCGTTTCCGAGACGAGCGGGAATCCGATCTGATTTATGTAAAAATCTTTCATTGCTTGTAGATGACGTGTCACAAGAATGGTTTTTGAAATGTTCATGCTGATGACCTTCCTTCATTTGCAGTAAAATTTATCAAAAAGCGATATGCTTTATTTTACCACTAATGGTAAAATCATGACGAATGGAAAGTCTGATTTTTCAGATATATTTATACCTGAGAGGATGTTTTGATGAAATTATTAATCGCTCAACCAAAACGCGAGACCGGACTCGAACAATTCGAACGTGAAATCGCCGCTTATCCTGAAGTCGATCTGATTGTCTACCCAGAAGGCTATTGTAAGGTCACGGAACTCGATCGCGCGAAACATCTTGCCAAGCAGTTCGAAACAGCAATCGTCCTCGGTTACAAAGATGAAGCGAATCTCGATCGCGCTGTCATCATCGATGCGACCGGGACGATTCTCCTTGATCGCGCAAAAACACCAGAAGCTGGACCACTTTATACACCATCAACAGCAAATGACGGGTCATTCCGCTATGGATACGTCCTCTGTCGCGAAATCTTCTTAGGAAAAGACGGACTACGCGAGGAATCCGGACTTGATCTCATTTTCAACCCGATAGGCGTCGGCATGTTCAGCGAGGAACAGTACGTTGAGTGGTCCGGTGAAGCACGTAGTATCAGTCAGGCGCAACAAGCGCTCATGATCGGAACGAGTCATGCTGATGGTTCGTACCGCAACTGTGGTTTTTCTATTCCGATTGCCTTCATCTATGACGAGACCGGTGAACCGTTGCTGTTGTCTCATAACGATACGCGGACACGTCTGTTTGATACGGTCACGCGTCACGTCGAAGTCGTCGGTACACCCTCTCTATCGTAAACGAACACACGCTTCTTCCGGTCAGAAGAAGCGTGCCATTCCTTCAGGAGGTGCTCTTATGTCTCAAACAGGTCGTGCGACATTCTTTTGGAAACGATACTTCTATGTCTTCTTTCCTTTGTTCCTCTTCGGCGTTAGTCACGAATCATACCTGGTCGATAATCCGTTAGCTAACCTTGAGGACATCGGCGAGTTCTTCTTCTTCTTTTGCCTTTATCTGTTTAATTTTGCCGTCCTTGCCGCTCTTTTGACGAATCTGTGGTGGTGCTTCCTTCCGACAAAACCCGCTCATTCCGAAACTGATTTTTGATAGGAAACGAGTGTCGCCCGTTCATTGAGCGGTTGACTGACACCCGTCAATCGGTAACCCATCTTCTCATAGAAATAACAGTTACGTGTCTCTTCGCGAATCGTCCGCAGTTCCCATGTCGTTGCAGCCGGATACGCTGCTTCAACGAGCTGTAATGCGCGTTGGGCGATTCCTTCACCTTGACGGGCTGGATCTAAGAACATCGGACTGATCGCGTAGCGACTCGGTGCTTTCGCAACGACACAAATCCCGCCGACGACGACATCGTCGACGATGATTTGATGAAACGTACTGCTCGGATGCGTGATCCGGTGAATGACACGATCGATCGATTCGTTCGCCGGATTCGTTGCAAAATCTTGATACCGCTCGAGCGTCTCTGAAAACGCCTCGAGTTGAAGCGTATGAAGCTTCGCAGCGTCTGCAAGAGACGCTGTCTTTAATTGAATGTCCACTGAACCTCTTCCTCTCTTACCGGAACCACTCCCAAAATTGTGTGCCTTGCGCGACGATCAAGTAGTCGAGCCATCGCTCGAAGCCGAACGGCATTGCGTCTTCTTCCCATTCCTCGAAATTAAGAAATTCCCCACTCCAGATCCGATTTCCTGCCGGTCGATTCATCTCATAGACGATCCACTCCCCGTCTGGTCCTGCGCCGATCGCTAAGAAGTCTTCGGGACATTCCCAAATCTCGCTATACGTCAGGCAATCCTCGATCGAAAAGAGTTCGAATCCATCGTTATGCGATAACGATTCTTGCTGAAACAGCTTCGCCCCGTTATGTTGACGTAAGAACGTCTGATAGTCGTCTGCCGTCCACGCAGGTAACAGCGCGAGCTGTTCGACCGTCGCTCCTCGGTTAAAGATGAAACGTTCTCGGGCAACATATCCTTCTTCTTTTTGAACCTCTAACAAACCGTCGACGAGTCGACCTTTTAATGCTTCTAATGCAATCATGCTCTTCTCCTTAACAATATTCTTTCGTTGGTGTGAACGAGACACCGACATCGTGTCCCCCTAGCTGAACATCCCCTGCTCCTTGTAGCGGTTCAGTTCGCACGGAGGATAAGGAAAGGTGTTTGAATAACAAAGGCTCAAACGTCTCGACGATTGGTTGGAACGTCGCATCGACCGACAAGACGAGATCGATTCGGGCGTCCCACGATAACGCTTGTGCCTTTCGTTCCGACTGGATATAGCGGACGAGCTCCCGCATCCAGCGTTCCTGCTCCAGTGCTTCCGTGATCCGCGTATCGAGCGTCACGGTGAGTCCACCATTCGTCGCAGCAGCAAAACCCGTCTGGACGATTGGTTCGACGATGACGTCCGCTTGACGCACCTCGACTTCATCGCCTGAAGCGGTCTGATAGATTAATCTTCCTGTCTCAAGCAAGTCGGAAGTCTCCTGTGCAGACAATTGTTGTAGCCATTGATGGATCGCGTTCGCTTGCTGTGCGAATTTCGCTCCGGCTACGCGGAAGTTCAGTTTAAGACGGAACTGTGTCGTCGCTTGCGTCGTCGGGACGATTTGGACGTCTTTTACATTCAGTTCCTCTTGGATGATTGCCGTATAGTCCGACCACGAAAAGGTTTCACTCGATTGGACGCTTAAGCTAGCAAGCGGTTGTTTGACTTTTAAGGCGTGCGTATTACGCACCTGTCGTCCTAACTCGACGACAGAGACAACCTGTGCCATTTCGTATTCCAGATCAGGTCGGAGCATCGATCGATCGGCAACCGGATAATCCGCTACATGCACGCTCATTCCTGTCAATCGTTGATAGACATCATCGGCAAGGTACGGCGTGAACGGAGCGAGTAGTCGTGCCGTCGTCGAAAGTGCGAAGTGGAGTGTCGTATACGCGGCTTGTTTTTCTTGCGACCAGTCAGCTTGCCAGAAACGTTCCCGAGAACGGCGGATGTACCAGTTACTGATCTCATCGACGAGTTGCGCAAGACTCCGCGCTGCTTGAGTCAATTGATAATCGTCCATCGCATCCGTCACGTCTTGCGTCGTCTGATGGACACGCGAGAGCAACCATTCGTCGAGACGCGTCCGTTTTTGCGGACGTGAGCCATCAAATCCATCCAGTTCGGCATACGTCAGATAAAACTGGACGGCATGATCTAGCGTATCGACTAGTTTTGATTTTGCTTCTTGGACGATCCGCTCAGCAAACCGTTTCGCACTCCACGGACTGCTGTCGACGAGTAGCGCCCAGCGTAAGCTATCAGCACCATATGCTTCGATTAACGCCACCGGATCGAGGGCATTTCCACGACTCTTCGACATCTTCTGCCCGTTCTCATCGAGGACGTGCCCGAGTGCGAGGACACGCTTATAGGCAGACTGTCCCGTGAAGAGTGTCGAGATCGCTTGCAAGCTGTAGAACCAGCCCCGCGTCTGATCGATGCCTTCGATGACGACATCGGCTGGATAGCGGTTAAGCGTCTGCGTCCGTGACGGGTAATGCTGTTGCGCGAACGGCATCGCTCCGCTATCAAACCAGACATCGATGACTTCGGGTGTCCGGTGCATCACTCCCTGACACGTCGGACACGAGAGCGATAACGCATCAACGTATGGTTTATGCAACTCGACGGATTCCGTCGATGTCGTCGTCCGGTGCAACAAGTCAGCCTTGTTTTTTGGAACGAACGTCGTGTCACACGCTTCACACTCCCAGACGTTCAGTGGTGTACCCCAGTAGCGATTACGACTGATGTTCCAGTCGACGAGTTGCTCGAGGAACTTTCCGAACCGCCCTTCCTTGACGTGATCGGGGTACCACGTCACAGAAGCATTGTTCGCAAGGAGTTGTTCCTTGACGGTCGTCGTCTCGATGAACCAGTTGTCTTGTGCGTAATAGAGCAGTGGTGAGTCACATCGCCAACAATGCGGATAGCTGTGCGTATAGCGTTTTTTCGCAAACAAGCGTCCCCGTTCAGCGAGCAGCTGGATGATCACGACGTCTGACTCCTTGACGAATCGACCAATGAGTGGTGGAACGGCATCCGTGTAACACCCAGCAGCATCGACGACATTAACGAATGACAGTCCGTTTTCCCGGACGACCCGGTAATCTTCTTCCCCGTACGCTGGAGCAAGATGGACAAGTCCGGTTCCGCTCGTCGCTTGGACGAAGGACGCCTCGACGACCGTGTGGCCGTTCTCTGGCGTCACGAAATCAAACGGTGGTTCATAACGCAAGCCGACGAGTTCCGCACCGAGCTGTTCGGATACGACCTCGACGGATTCTGAGAACAGTTCAGCGACTAACGCTTTTGCGACAATGAATCGCTCTCCTTTAAACGCTACTGTGACATACGTCAATTCCGGATGAACCGCCACCGCGACGTTTGCCGGTAACGTCCACGGTGTCGTCGTCCATGCAAGTAGAAACGTCTGCTCCATGCCGACGATCGGGAGTTTGACCGTCGCCGATAAGTCCGTCACGTCCTGATAGCCTTGCGCGACTTCATGGGAACTGAGTGACGTCTGACAGCTCGGACAATACGGTGATACACGATGTCCCTTCGTCAACCAGCCCTTGTCATGGATCGTCCCGAGGATGTGCCAGACGCTTTCGATATACTCGTCCTCCATCGTCACGTAAGGGTCATCCATGTCGACCCAGTAGCCGAGTTTTTCCGTGAAGGAGCGCCACTGTGTTTCATAGGAGAAGACACTTTCCTTACAGCGTGCGATGAATGCTTCGACACCATGGTCTTCGATCGCTTGTTTGCCGGAGATGCCGAGTTGTTTCTCGACCCCGAGTTCGACCGGCAGTCCATGTGTATCCCAGCCTGCTTTTCGTTCGACCCGGAATCCTTGCATCGTCTTATAGCGGGCGACGGTATCCTTGACGGTTCGTCCGAATGCATGACCGACGTGGGGTAAGCCGTTCGCGGTCGGCGGTCCTTCGTAGAATACGAATTCCGCTTCCGTGCGTTGTTCAATCGATCGTGCGAAGACTTGGTCTTGTTTCCATCTGTTGCGGACACGCGCTTCACGTTGTTGTACGGTTTCTGCTTGATTTTGTGACGTCATCTCTTGTTCGCTCCTTTTTCGGTAACTAAGAGAATACAAAAAAGTCCGCCCCCTTTGACAGGGACGGACTTCACCGCGATACCACCCATATTCCGTCGAGAATACTCGTTCTCGACAGCACTTAGTTGCACACTATCATGCGCATTCCATGTAACGGTGGACACCCGGTCACGCTTACTGAATGGTTCAGCGTGACTTCTCAGAGAGGATCTTCATGATTGATCTGGCTACCGGCTCTCAGCAATCCCGGTTTTCTGTAAGGCAGAGGGACAATCATTACTCTTTCTCGTCAACGAAATGATATGCTCTTGTTGTGGAGAATCTTACCATATGACTTAAAGACTGCACAACAGCTTTATACATTTTCTTGCAAAGGAGTTTTTTTGAATGTTACATACTTTCCCAACGCTTAAAACGAACCGTCTCGTCTTACGCGAAGTGTTACCCGAAGATGCTACGAGTGTCCTCGCCTATTTATCAGACGAACAAGTCGTCAAACAGATGGGGCTCGACCCCTTTCAATCAGAAGCAGACGCGCTTGAAGAGATTGACTGGTACGCTTCGATTCGTCGCGATGGCACGGGCATCCGGTTCGGGATCGCGTTACAAGAAGACGATGTCATCATCGGCAGTTGCGGATTCTTGAATCAGTCGGCACGCCATCAGCGGGCAGAACTTGGTTTTGAGTTGAGTCCAGCTTATCAGGGACAAGGCATCGCGAAAGAAGCAGCACTTGCAGTCATCACATATGGGTTTGAGGAGCTCTCTTTAAATCGTATCGAAGCACTTGTCTTACCAGCAAATACTGCATCACACCAATTGCTTGAACGGCTCGGATTCCAGCGGGAAGGGTTGCTTCGTCAATATGAGAAAACACGTGGTCAGTTCGACGATCTGTATATGTACTCAATCTTGCGGAGTGATAGGTCGTCTTAAAAAGATAATCTGTGAAATATCAAAAGTCGTTTAGATGGGTAAATCCGTCTAAACGACTTTTATACCGTTTTATCGATAAGATCTTGCTTTTAAAAATTCTATGATCGGCAACAGTGTCAGTCCGATCGCGAACAAGACAATCAATAACAGATTCGCTGATTCATGTAAAAAGTAATCGAGACAGATGAATCCAAAAATCAGGACGATCAGGATTTTGTAGCTAACGAGACCGCTTTCCGTCGTAATCTTTTTGCCGAGTTCATCTTCTGGTACAGGACGCTCGTCTTCTCCTGATCGTGCCCACGTAAAGTACGAGAAGAACATGATCAACAAAATCGCCAATTGAACAATCGAGAAGAACGTTACGTTGTTTTCGATGATCATACTAATGATGGTAAGACTCGCCACTATCACGAGCGTTACTAAAAATAAACCCGTTTTTTTCTTAGACATCCCATTCCTCCTGTTCTGAAATGAACAGATGATCGACTTGTGTCTGCAATACTTTGGCGATATTAAACGCTAATTGTAAAGTCGGATCATACTTGTTGTTTTCAATCGCATTGATCGTCTGCCGACTGACCTGACAACGGTCAGCCAGTTCTTGTTGCGATAATTTTGCCGCTAGACGTCGCTCTTTGATGTGGTTTCTCATGTCCATTCCTCCACGACGTGTCAAATTCTTTTTACATCTCTACTGTAATGAAATTCCATCCTCATGTCAAAAACATTTGACACGAAAATCATTAAAAAGACACGTTCACATCAGAACGTGTCGTATATGATGGCTCAACCTCGTGGTGGAAATGGATCGTGTCCGTAGGAATCTTTTTCGCGAATCTGCCCTTCTTTGTTATGAATGACAAGCTCTGTCTTCTGTTTTTTCGCAATCCGACGCCCTTCTGCAATCGCTTCTTTTTGTGTAGCAAATCGTTTAGTTGCTCGAGTCGCACCAGTAGCTTTCACTTGATAGCCACCTTTAGGATGTGGCGTGACATGTTGCTCTCGTTTCATCCAACTCCTCCTCTCATACGTGTCAGCTAGATACGTTCACGTCACATTGGTGACTATCTTGATGTCCCTGTTTCAACAGTATCTTCGATTGGCAACGTAGACATGTCATCAATCGAAAGGTTGCTTTTTTCGTGCTGACCGCGTGTCTTCGTAATTCATTCTCATATACATGTCTTGCCTTGATTCGATGGTCGACTTCACTTTCCATCTCAATCCCTCTTCCCTCAACTTATATTTTTTTCTAACTATTATGTGCCCTGAATTATTCTTGATAAATCCTTTTTTTAGAAAAAACGGTTTTTCTTACGACCTTTTATAAAAAAATCGTTAAAAGGTCCTGTTTAATATGTATTGTAACGACCGATAAATGAATTACAGATAGAAAATATGAGTTGAAAGGACGGTTGCATGTGAAAAACACAACCAAGAACCATTCCATCCGAACACGTCTTTTAGTAATGATCAGTTTGATTTTGATTGCCTTTTTTGTTTTTAATAGTCTGGCTTTATATTTCAATACGAAACAAACCGCTGTCTCAACATTGAAAGCGACTGCTGAAAAAGATGCCTTACGCATCAGCAAGACATTCGATACGGTGGCTTACACTGAATTCCTACAATCGCCTGTCGCGTCCGAACAATACGAAACGTTACGAACAGAACTCGATACCTTACGTAAACAAAACGGACTCTTATATACATACACAGCACGGATCGATCAAAACAAGGTCCGCTTGTTGATCGATGGTTTACCAAAAGATAAGGCTGCGAAAATCAATGCCCCGGCAAGTGGTGCAACCATCGCCGATATGCAGGACGTCCTAAAGGGCAAAACACATACGACGGACGTGATTGATGATCCAATTTATGGACAGTACATCAGTGTCTATGTCCCCTTGAAAGATTCGACTGGGAACGTCATCGGCATCCTTGGAACCGATATCGCGGCGAAGGAAGTCGATGCCCTGACGACGGATCTACTGCAACAAAATGCTCCGATTTTCATTGGACTTTTACTTCTTCTGTTAACGGCCACACTCATCTTGCTTTACATCGCCCTCGGTCGTAAATTACGTCCGCTCGAAACGTTACAGAAAGTCGCTGCCTTGATTGCTGAGGGACGACTGGATCAGGCGAAACAGACGTTGACCAATTTGACGATTTCTTCGAAAGACGAAATCTATGCGCTTGCGATCTCGATTCGTGATATGAACGAGATGCTGCGGACGATGATTGTCGACATCAAACAGACGGCTACCCTCGTCTCGACGACGAGTCAATCGATCGACCAAAGTACGTCGGAAGTACTCGACGGTTCTGAGCAAATCGCTCATACGATGTCGGAAATCGCGACCGGAACCGAAAGTCAGACCCAAGTCACGCTTTCATTGAATGATGAGATGAATCGGTTCGCAACATTGATCGAGACGACGAATCAATCTGGTGTCGAAATTCAAGGAACGACGGAGCAGATGGCAACACTGACACGAGTCGGACGGGAGCAAATGTCTACTTCTGTTGAACAAATGCGTCACATTCATCAGCACGTCACACAATCTGCTGAACAGATTGATCTACTGAAACAGCAATCATCAGATATCCAAACGCTCGTCGGTATCATCCGCGGAATTTCCGAACAGACGAATCTACTCGCCCTTAATGCCGCGATTGAAGCGGCACGGGCGGGGGAACAAGGCAAAGGATTCGCTGTCGTTGCGACCGAGGTCAAGAATCTTTCGAGCCATGTCGCTAGCAGTGTCAGTGAGATCGCAACGATTGTAACGTCAATCGAAGCCAGTGCACAGCAGATGCAACATAGCTTTAAGACGACGGTCGAGGCAACAGCAGCCGGTGAACAGATCGTTCTCGATACAGATACGACGTTCGAACGATTAACGGATCAAGTCACGCACGTCTCAACGGCAACAAAACAGATGACGCAACAGATGGAAGACGTCTTGCAGGCAGAACGATTCATTCGCAATGCCTTGACGGAAATTGCCGCTGTCGCGGAAGAACATACGGCGAGTAACGAGGAAGTTGCCGCTGCGTCTGAACAAATGATCGCGACGATCACGACGCTGCATACGCTCGTCGGTGATTTAAACGCACGAACAGAACACTTAGAACAAGAAGCCCGTCGCTTCGAGATTTAATCTTTCATTTGTTCTTTTCTAGTTCTCACTCTATACTGGTGTGAACTTACATATGAAGGAGTCGAACCAGATGTCCCATTATGATGTCATCATCGTCGGTGCCGGTTCCATGGGGATGGCAGCCGGCTACTATCTCTCACGAACCGATCAAAACATCTTACTACTAGACGCCCATAATCCACCGCATGATCAAGCGAGCCATCATGGCGAGACACGGATCATTCGCCATGCCTACGGAGAAGGTGAAGCTTATGTGCCGCTGGCGTTAGCCGCGCAACGCTTATGGTACGAGTTGGAACAGATCAGCGGTCGGAGTCTGTTCCTGAACACCGGAGTTTTGAATGCCGGTCACCGCTCGTCCCGTTCGATGCAGACGATCATCAGGAGTGCAGCGCAGTATGAATTACCGCTTGAGATCCTGACGGCTGAAGAAATGAGAACGCGCTGGTCCGGCTTAACGATGCCCGACGAGTATATCGGTTGTTTTGAACCGACGTCCGGTGTGTTGAAGTGCGAGGATTGTATTGAAGCATACCGTGATCTTGCTGTCGCGAACGGTGTCGACATCCGGACTAATGCGAAAGTGACGACGCTTACTGCCCACGCCAATGGCGTTGACGTGACCGTCGGAACAGACACCTATTCAGCTGATGCATTGATTGTCGCAGTCGGTGCCTGGTCTGGTCCGTTGCTAGAACAGACTGGTCTCTCCTTACCGCTTCGCCCGGTCCGTAAGACGTTCGCCTGGTTCGAAGCAGCGGAAGAGGTATTCAATGACGCGGTGTTCCCTGCCTTCGCCTTTGATACACCCGCCGGTTATTATTACGGTTTTCCAAGTATCGCTCAAGCCGGTCTGAAAATCGGACGCCACGACGGCGGCATCCCGGTTGATCCGAATCAACCACGCCGTCCTTTCGGTCAAGAGACGGGTGATCTGGCTGATTTACGACAGTTCACGAATACGTTCATGCCCTCAATCGATACTTTAGCTCACGGCAAAGCGTGTCTCTATACGATGACGCCAGACGAAGATTTCATCATCGATTTGCATCCGGACTATCCGCATATCGCAATCGCCGCCGGTTTTTCCGGTCACGGATTCAAGTTCAGCAGCTTAGTCGGAAAAGTACTTAGTGAATTGATTATGGAACGTTCGACGACTGAACCGATCGGACCGTTCGCGATTAAGCGATTTAAACAATTGAACACATGAAACGATAAAGACCGGCAACGAAAATGCGTTGTCGGTCTTCTGTATCAACGGTATGATGTCACACCGATTCATTCGATTCTTGCTGATTTTTTGCAGCTAGCTTTTCACGCTGTTTTTTCTCATCTTCAGTCCACCAGCCGTGGATCAGTAATACGAGTCCAAGGATCAATGCACCGATTGGGAAGTATGTTAAGTAGTATTCGCCAAGATTTTCTCCTAGAAACTCTGGTGATAACTCAACATACGCACGAAACATCTGAACGATGAAGAATAAGAAAAAGCTTGTAATGAGTGCATATGTACCATAGCGATAACTTGTATTTTTCATATGACGACTCCTTTCTAACACATACTCTAATCTAAATCATTCAAGGAATACATCAAATTCCCTCTTTTTACATTATCATTTTTAAGAATGTTTCCAAAAGCATGATAAGATAGTTTTAGAATCGATTGAACGAAGGAGTGAAACACGTCGTGAACTTTAACTTATTCAAAAATCATGTCCGGTTTAAGATTGCACTTGAATTAATTGATCGCGAAGACGGTTTATCAATCATGCAACTGAATCAACGCTTAACGGATGTACCGCAGTCGACCTTATACCGGCAAGTCAATGCGATGATGGACGATCAGTTGTTGAAGGTCGTCGCAGTCCAGCGTGTTGGAAAAGTCGAAGAGAAGATCTATGCCTTGAACACAAGCGGCTATCAAATCAGCGAAGCAGACTGGAACAGTGCGACGTACGATGAAAAAGTGAACTTCGTCTCGTTCTACTTCATGTACGTCTTGCAGCAGTACCAGATGTACTTCGAACAGACCGTTCAAACGCAAGGTCAGGACCACTCGACGTTCTCGATCGCGAAATTGCACCTGACGGATGAAACCTTCAATGATTTTCAACAGGACATGCGGGCACTGCTCGAAAAATATCATCACCTAGAGACAGAAGACCAGGCAACTGAACGGACCGTCTCACTCGTCATCTTGCCGTAAACACGCTCCGTTTCAAAAGCTTATTTTCAGCAAACTGAAACGAGACAACATTGCGAAGGAGAAAAAATAGACCCCATGAAACGGATCAAAGAAAATCTTGATGCAATTGTACTGGATACGTTGAATATAAAAGCAGAACAGATTCTAAAGATTGGTGAAGGAGCTTGGCACTCTGTTTATAGAGTAACTAGGTCAGAGGATCAAGACCTTGTGATCCGACTAAAAAAGAATGAGGCTTATGGGGAGTTGCAAAAGATTGATAAACAAGAGCTGACTACTGAGTATGAGTCAACGAAAGCTTACTATTTACATGCCAATACAAGTGACCAAAATGTCTGTCCTGACTTTTATCAGTATTTTATTAGAGATGACACAGTATTTACAGTAGAAACGTTCATGGGTCGTGGAACAGATTTATTGTTACTCGATCAGAATAAAGCCCATTCTTACGGTACGAAATTAGGACAAATTTTTCATCGTATACACAACCAGAAAACCTCTATTGTTGGTTTCGGGGAACTGCACTGGCAAGGGGAAACTTTACAAGGTAGTGATTTAAGGAACGAGGATGAATTATGGCTGGAAGAAAATGAACACGTCTTAACCGCCTTAAATGCTCTCATTCACTCTAATCTTTGCTTTGATAAAGAAAAAGTCAGTCAGCATATTCATGCTTTAATTGAAAATAGACGAACTCAGGTTCAAAACATCTCGCTCGTGAATCAAGATGTAACACCAGAAAATTTAATTTTAAGTGATGAACACATTGCAATCATTGATCCGTTTCCAAGATTGGATTTTGATTTGAAATATGCGGCTTACTTCGTTTTTTGTTACAAATTTTTGTTACCAGCCTTCTCAAATGCTCCACGATACATAAATCAAGCGTATCAAGAAAAAAGTAATATTCTAAATAACATAGCTGATGGATTTATAAGCGGATATTGCTTTAACGTGGTTGGAGACGAACGCACCACGCAAACTCGACGATTACTGGATGAGTATACACTATGGATATTGCAAGAAGCGTATGAGCACTTCGACATTCTACATCAGCCTCATCTCACTCATAAAACAACGCAACAGATGGGAAATCGAGAAATGATCACTGCTCGGTTACATCTATGCCTCGAAGAATTAGAAAAATGGTGTACGGAATCAGAGTAGAGGCTGACGTAAACTTTAGTCTCTACAAAGATAAAAAGAATGATGCTTTACACGCCACTCCTACAGGAAAAGCGCATTTTTGCGCTGTCAGAGACAAACAAGACCCGCTTTCCTGATTGAATGAAGCAGGAAAACTGGCTAGTGTCTCGCCTGAGAAAAGGGCATGAGGAAGCGAATCATTCTTTTTTTGAGTCAGCCTCTTTATGTATCAAGCTTAGTTTCGTCATACGGAAACGAGAGATGATGTATCGAGTTCTTCACTTTCAATCACAATCGCTGTTAACCCCGTATCGGTCTTCGTTTCGTGCCATTCTCCTTGATTCCAAAACACGGCTTCTCCACGCTGAACATTTATGTAGTCATCCGTTTCCCCTCTTACCCATCCTTCACCCTCTACAATTAACAAGAGTTGCGGCACGATCGCCTGGTGATAACCGACCACGCCATCCTTTTCTAAATGGATGCATCCGATGTGTGTCACTTTTTCCGTCTGCATGATCCGTGACATCACAAAGTTCGAATCGAATTTCGTAATTTTCTTGCCCACCTCTTTTTTGAATTGATAAATCTGCATATAATCCTCCTCGACATCATGATTCGTTTGATAGTTCGCCTTTCATCTAAACGATTTGATTCAAATCGCATTTGGAAAATTTTGATAAGAGAAGTTTATCATAGCTCTAACTGATTGAGAACTAATGATGATTCGTCTATGGCATTGACTTTTCTATTTTCATTATTGATAATGGTAATAGAAAAGGAGGGTTTTTCATGAACACAGATTTCTCTGCCTTATCACAAATCGACTGGGAACGACTTCTGCCCCTATTATTGATTTACATCTTCATCAACCTGATTCTACTCAGCTGCGCCTGTATCGATTGGTTTAGACGGAAGGACCGGATCGCGACACCGACTACTTGGTTATTGATCATTCTCCTCGTCCAGCCGATCGGCTCGATTCTCTACTTCGTCCTCGGAAGGAGGATGACAGCATGATTCAGATTTCTCATCTCCAGCTTTCACTTCAACGACGTCTTATCTTAGACGATATTTCCTTTACGATTCACGAACATGAATGTCTTGGACTGATTGGTCCGAATGGTGCTGGAAAGACGACACTCCTGAAATGTCTGAGCGGCATGATCGAGAGTGACCGTGGTTCGATCACGATGTCTTCGCGCTCCATCCGTCAACAGCAGCAATCGATCGGCTACTTATCACAACAGACCGACTTTAAGTCTTGGATGACGTGCGAACAATCACTACGTTTCTTCGGACGCTTGTCGGGGCTTGATCGCGCAACGTTAAATAAGCGGATTCCAGCCGTTCTACATGAAGTTGGACTCCACGACCAACAAACAGAAGTCATCGAACGCCTGTCCGGCGGCATGCGCCAACGTCTCGGAATCGCCCAAGCCACCTTACATGAACCGACATTTTTGATTCTAGATGAACCGGCTTCCGCCCTAGATCCGAGTGGTCGACATGATATCAATCAATTGATTCTCCGCTTAAAGAAACGGATGACGATCATCGTCTCAACGCACCTGTTAGAAGACGCAAAGACGTGTTGCGACCGCTTCCTCGTCATTAAACACGGAAAATTGCTGGGACCGCTCGATAATCAGCGCAACGTGGATCAATACCGGATTCAAGTCGAGACGCTTACAGCTGCCCCGTCGTTTTCTGCGACACGATTTCCACGAGTCGAAATTGATCGAATCAACCCATGCTGCTATCAGTTCTCCGCACAGCAGCCGCTTGACCTCTCACAGTTAACGACCACTCTGATTCAACAGGGATGGTCGATTTCCTCGATTGCCTATCAACCGATCGGACTCGAGGAACGGTTTCTCGACATGGTGGCAGACGTATGAGGACGTTTTATACGTTGACGCTGACCGAGTGGTTAGAAGCATGGAAAGAATGGAAGATCGTCTGGCTACCGCTGTTCTTCATTGCCCTCGGCGCGACCCAACCATTGCTGTTGATGTACATGGATGTTTTGCTCGCACACGTCGGAAACGCGGACGGAATCATCGTTGATCCGAATCGTCCTGCCCCGCAACCGCTTGACGTCTTCAGCGTAACGATCCATGGGCAATTCAATCAGCTTGGCTTGATCGTCCTGATCATGAGCTTCATGGGACTGCTCGCTTCAGACCGACAAACCGGCATGCAGGATTTCATTTTGACGCGCCCTGTCTCTCGGAATGTCTATCTCCTGTCGAAATGGTTCAGTCACGGGATGATCAGTCTCTTCGGGATGCTGATCGGCGCCCTCACGTCCTACTGTTTGACCGTCTATTGGTTCGGATCCCTTTCGCCGCTGCTTGCGCTACGCATCATTCTCGATTTTAGTCTCTGGACGTTGTTCGTCGTCAGTCTGACGCTACTGATCAGCACTTTCTTGCAACGTGCTGTTCCGATTGGTATCCTGTCGCTCGTCGTTTCCTTACTACTTGTTGCACTTCCTTCATTAATGCCAGACATTCTATTCTTTATGCCTGGCGCGCTACTGTCGCTCCCATCGCACACGTCGTTTTTTTCTTCGTCCCATCTAATCGGAATCATTTCTTGTCTCATTTGGATTCTTCTCACACTCGGCTGGTCAGCACTTCGATTCCGAAAAACGGCTTATTGATCCACCGCTACAACACAAAAAGGATAACGGAGCCGTTCAGCCGTCCGTTATCCTTTGTTTGCTTGTGTCTTTCGAATCGTTCGTTGCCTTGGATGCACGGCAAGCTTTGCTTGGCGCATCCGTTCAACGGCAGGATCCGTCGCAGCATCGAACGCTGCTAAACTCGGGTAATGCCCGACGAGACGTCCCTGCTCCAAAATCGCAAAGCTGTCACACAGTTGTTCGGCAGCTTTAATGTCATGGGTGATGAAGACATATGTTAGACCGTGTAGCCGTTTCAAGTCAGCTAACAATGCAAGAATCAATCGTTTGTTGACCATGTCGAGGCTACTGACTGCTTCGTCTAAAACGATCAGACGTGGTTCAGCAGCAATCGCTCGCGCAATCGCGATCCGCTGGAGTTGCCCGCCACTGAACTGCGCCGGATATTTCGTCAGATCCGTCGCCTTGAGCCCGACTTGTTCAATTAGCGTGACGAGACGCTGTTGCCGTGCTTCACCCTTTAAACGAATGAAATTATCAAGCGGTTCGGCGATGATATCGGCAGCCGTCAGCTTCGGATTGACCGCAGCAAACGAGTCCTGGAAGACGACTTGGACGTCACCTTGAAATGGTCGTTTTGTCGCGTGGCGATCGACACCATTGAACCAAATCGTTCCGGTCGTTGGGCGTTCGAGTCCGAGCAACAATCGTCCGAGCGTACTTTTCCCAGCACCACTCGACCCGAGCAATCCGAGACAGCGTCCCGCTTCAAGCGTCAACGACACATCATGTAAGACGGTCTGAGCTGGTCGAAACCGGCGTTTGTAGACGTGTGAGACTTGATCGATTTGTAGTAAACTCATCCGAATGCCTCCCTTCCTAGATGCTGTGCGAGAAGGGACTGTGTATACGGATGTTGCGGTCGATCAAACAAATCAAAGACATCTGCTTGCTCAACGATTCGTCCTTGCTGCATGACGAGGACATCGTCTGCGAGTTCGGCGATCACACCGAGATCGTGTGAAATGAGTAAGATCGCCGTTCCGTAAGTCGCCCGCATCCGTTCGAGTAATTCAAGAACCGTCTTTTGATTAAAAACATCGAGTGCCGTCGTCGGTTCGTCGGCAATCAAGACGCTCGGGCGCAAGGCAACGGCTAAGGCAATCATGATCCGTTGCAACATCCCTCCACTCAGCTCGAACGGATAAGCTTTGAGCAACCGGGCGGCGTCCGTCAGATTGACTTCTTCGAGTGCCGTCATCGCTTGTTGTTTTGCTTCACGTTTTGAGCAACGTGTATGGGTTTGAATCGTCTCGATCATCTGGTGCCCGATCGAGTAGACCGGTGTGAAGGCACTCATCGGATTTTGCATGATGAACGCAATCTCACCGCCCCGAATCGTTCGCACAGCGCGTTCTGATAAGGATTGAATTGATGTTCCGTTCAGTCGAATATCGCCGGTGACGTCTGTTGTCTGTGGATTGATCAGACGCATTAAAGCGAGACTCGTCACCGTTTTCCCACAGCCACTCTCTCCGACAAGACCAAGAATCTGTCCAGCTTGAATTGAGAATGTCACCCCTTCGATCAATGTTACTTGTTGTTTCGTACGGACGGTCAGACCGTCGACAGCTAAGATCGGTTCGATACGGGTACCTCCTCTCATTTCATCGTTTTTGATACACCGAATCGTTCTGCTAACTGTTCTCCTACTAGGTTAAAGCTGATGATGACGAGCATGATCGCAAGTCCCGGATAAATCATCAATTCCGGATTCGTCCGGATGTACGATTTTCCTTCGTGAATCATCGCTCCCCACTCGGCAGTTGGTGACTGAACACCAAGCCCGAGGAACGACATCGCCGAGATATCCATGATCGCCCAGCCCATCTCAAGCGTTCCGATGACGAGCAGCGGTGGTAAGATGTTCGGCAGGATGTGCGTCCGGATGATTTTCCACGAAGACGAACCGTTGACGCGAGCAGCAGCGATGAACGCTTCCGTCTTCAGCGTCATGACCATTCCGCGGAACATCCGCGCGTAGTAGACCCACTGGACGAGCATCAAGGCGATGATGACTTGCTTAAGACCTGGACCGAAGATACCGACGAGCCCGAGGACGAGAATCAAACTCGGAAATGCCATCACACCGTCACACAGTCGCATCAAGAGTTGGTCGACCCAGCCGCCACGGTAACCGGCAAGTGTTCCGTTGAACAGTCCGATTGCGAGCGAGGCGATGAAAATCAACACGGCACAGCCGAGTGAAATCCGCGCGCCGTAAATCAAGCGCGATAAGAGACAGCGTCCGAGCTGGTCGGTTCCGAGCGGATAGGCTGACGACGGACCATGGAGCTTTTGCGTCAAGTCGACGAGGTTCGGATCATTCGGCGCGATCCATGGCGCGAATAACGCAATGCCTGCCATACCGATTAAGACGAGGGCACAGAGATAAAGAAGCGGCGTATACCGCGACCGGATCATCGTTGCTGGAAGTGGAGTATTCATACCGTCCCTCCTTTTTTCGCTAGGCGTGGATCGAGCACGGCTTGAATGATGTCGACGAGCAAACTGCTACCGATGAAGACGAGGGCCGCGAGAAAGACGTAGCCTTGGATGACCGGCATATCCCGATCAAAGATTGCTTCAATGAAGTAGCGACCGAATCCTGGCCACGAGAAGACGGTCTCGACGATGATCGTTCCCGTCAGCAACTTCCCAAGGTTCATCCCAAGACCCGTGATCATCGGCGGAATCGCCATCCGAAGAACGTGTTTCCCAAGAATCCGTCCTTCCTTTAAGCCACGTGTCCGAGCAAACAAGACGTACGGTTCGTTCAATGCTTCAATCACACTGCCACGGAGCAATCGTGTATACAAGGCAATCAACGGAAAGGCGAGTGTCAATGCCGGTAAGATCAAGTGCATCACACTTCCCGTCCCACCGACCGGAAACCAATCCAGCTGGACAGCAAAGAAGAAGATAAACAGATACCCGAGCCAAAACGACGGAATCGAAGCCCCGATGAAGGCGATCCCCCGACTGAGATGGTCAAAGAAGCCATTCTTCTTGATCCCAGCAAGGAACCCGAGCGGGATACTGACGACGAGTGCGAGCAGCAGACTCGTCACTGCCAGCTCGACCGTCGGTGGTAAGCGGAGCAAGACATCTTCTAAGACCGGTTTGCCGGAAAGATACGATGTGCCGAAATCGAGCTGCGCCAAGCGGATGACAGCATCGAAGTATTGTTTGTAGAACGGTTGATCGAGTCCGAATTCTGCTCGTTTTGCAGCGAGCAGTTCATCCGTCGGTTGGATATGGGCAGCGGACAGATAGGCCTGTGCCGGATCAACCGGTGACAAATGAATCAACCCTGTCAGAATCAAGACCGCCAGTAACAAGATCGGGATGACGGATAATATGCGTTTGACGAGGAAGACCCCCATGTCATCCCTCCTTTACTTAATGCCGATCCGAGCAAATGGACTCTCATCCCGGTTCGCCGGGAACTGGAAGTTCGTCACGTCCGACTGATAAATTGCCATCTTCTTCAAGTACGAAATCGGAATCAATGCCCCTTGATCTTGGAGTGATGGCAGAATATCGGCGTACATCTTCTGACGTTTCGTCTCGTCCGTCGTCTTCAAAACATCTTTGATTTCTTGCAACAGTTGTTCTTTATTCGGATAAGCCGAAATCGCTTCCTTGAAGCCGAAGCCATCCGTATCAATCAGGTTCACGAACGTATGCGGATCATACGGTGCACCGAAGTTACTATAGAAGTTGATGTCAAATCGGTTGTCTTTGAAGCGCTGAACTTGATCCGGCAGTTCGACGGCTTCCGTCTTCAGCTCGACGCCGATTTTCGACCATTCCGACTGGAGTGTTTCGGCCATCGCCTTTTGGACCTGCTCGGCCGCATCATACATCATCCCGATTTGCAGCGGTTGACCATCCTGGACGCGGATCGTTTCACCCTTCGGCAGTTTCCAACCGGCTTCATCAAGGAGACGATTTGCTTCCTTGACGTCATAATCCCGTTGCTTCACTTTCAGGTTCGACGTGTACGGCATGTTCGGTGGCAACAGGTAGTCAGCCGGTGCTTCTATTCCCGATGTGATCCCTTCGACGAGAGCGGCTTTATCAAACCCGTGCTGGAGCGCCTGGCGGACGCGTTCGTCAGACAGACGCTTATTTTTCGTATTCAAGACGAGGAGACGCGTCGCGACTGGTTCGGACATCTCTGTTTTGTAGGATTTATCCGTCTTCAACTGATTGAAGGCATCGATGCTGATCGCCCCTTCACCGTAAATCAGATCAACTTGTCCTTTTTCGAGTGCTAAGACACGTGTCTCTGCATCCGGGATGATGTCGACCTTGATGTGATCGATGTTCGGTTTCGGACCCCAGTAGTTCTTGTTGACCTTAAACGTCGCATACTGATCCGGTTTGTATTCGTCGAGCATCCATGGACCTGTTCCGACTTCTTTTTTGACACCCTTCGACGTATCGCCGTTTTCCGGGAATCCCGCTTCTCCGAGGAAACGGACCGGGCGGACGACCGCGAGCTCTTGAATCGTCGGGTAATAGGCTTCAGATAATGTTAAGCGAAACGTCTTCGCATCGACGGCTTCCGTCTTCTCGATTTTCGTGATGAAGCCAAGCCAGCTATGTAAGGCTTTTTGTTTGAGGATCGCGTCAAAGTTCTTTTTGACGATCGCTGCGTCGAATGTCGAACCGTCCGAAAACTTGACACCGTCACGGAGCGTGAACGTATACGTTTTTCCGTCTTCAGAAATCTTCCAAGACGAGGCTAAGTATGGCTCGAGCTTTCCACCTTCTCCGTAGTGGACGAGTGGTTCATAGATCATTGACTGTGCGAACAGTTGTGATGGGTTATAAACGTGCGGGTTCATCGTTCCGACGTCGCGTGGCCACGCGAGCGTCAATGTATCTTTATCTTTTCGCTCTCCTGTCGACTCGCCCGGGTTCGAGCAGCCGATCAATAAAGATGTCAAAGACAGGATCGAGACGGTAGAAATCAGTAATTTTTTACGGTTAACGTTCATGGTAGGCAGAACTCCCAACTTGTATTGATAATCATTTTCAATTGTATGAGGGAAAGGGAAGGATTGTCAATGGATAATCTAGATGTTAACTGGACGTACAGGCGCTTTTTGACAGGATTTCCACGCTTAACTGAGTAACATTCTGTGTACGCCTCTTGTTTGTAAATAATTGTAATCAACTGTGTTAAACGGTATCCTAGTTTGTATGCTGCATTTCTTGTCTAACGAAATCAATTGCACGGAAAGGATGATAGGATGTCACGACTGGTTTCCTCCGTCTCGCTTGTGTTGCTCAGTCTGCTCTTAGTGCTCCCTTTACTGATGATCGATGGACTGATTTTATACGTCGGAGATGTGTCCTACGATTCGTTCGTTGGTTGTCTAGTGTTTCTCGTATGTTTCTATCTCGCTAGCCTGGTCGTCAGCGTCGTCTTCGACGGGATGATGCGTGCGCTTGGCGGACTGTTTAAGCGTCGTTTCTCGAACATACTGTTTGCTGTCGTGAACGGTTCCGTCAGTTTGAGCGTCTTACTTTGGATGGATCTCTACGTGGAGTCCATCACGATCTCGCTTGCGACGAAAGTCGTGCTGGTGTCTGTACATACGGTATTGTTTTACCTAATTCATCAATCGAGTGATTCAACTGTTAAAGCTTCCGAAGTCACCGAACCACATGATCCAGTCGTAAAGGAAGCCATCCGCTTATTAGAAGATGTCGATCCCGTGACATGCGTCGAGACGTTATGTCTCAAGTACCCTGATCTTCCGAAAAAGGATATCATTCGGATCGTCTATCGACTTCATGGCAACTAAAAAGACCTGATCGTTTCTGAGGAGATTCAGAAGCGTCAGGTCTTTTAGTGTAACTAGAAATGAAACGCACAACTTTTTATAACGAAATAAGATGCAATGGAACCCGTTTAGCTGAATAGAGAAACAATCCAACTGATCAAAATACCGACGAACGCAAAGTCAGAATCCCCGAATGTCGTCCCTTCGAATCCGAGATTGCCGAGCAGTGGTAAGAGGAATGCCGGTAAAAAGCTAATCAGAATACCATTTGCAAATGAGCCAAGTATTGCACCTCGTCTTCCACCCGTCGCATTACCGAATACGCCAGCAGCAGCACCTGTGAAGAAGTGTGGTACTAATCCAGGCACGATGATTGATAATCCGAGTAAAGGCAAGAAGAACATTGAAATCAATCCAGCGACAAAACTGGAAAGGAAGCCGATGATGACCGCGTTTGGTGCGAATGGAAATACTGTCGGACAATCTAGTGCAGGTTTTGCATTCGGTACAAGTTTATCCGCGATTCCTTTGAACGCTGGTACGATTTCTGAAATTAACATCCGAACACCGGCAAGTACGATGTATACTCCTGCCGCGAACGTAATAGCTTGAATGATAGAGAAAACGATATAGTTCGACCCACTCGATAATTCTTTTTCAATGAATCCCGGTCCAGCAAAGAGAGCAACAACAACAAAGAGTAACGTCATCGTCAAAGAGACGGCAACAGATGTATCTCTTAGGAATCCTAATTGTTTGGGTACCTTGATTTGCTCTGTTGAGTGTTCTTTATTTCCCGCATATTTTCCAATCGTTCCAGAGATGAAGTATCCGAGAGAACCGAAGTGCCCGACTGCAAAGTCATCAGAACCAGTGATTTGTCGAACAAATGGTTGCAAGAGTGCCGGGAAAAGAACCATACATAATCCTAGTAGAACTGATCCTACAACAACTAATAGAACACCACTCAATCCAGATACCGAGAGAATTGCTGCAAGTAAACTCGCCATGAATAACGTATGATGTCCAGTCAAGAAGATGTACTTGAATGGTGTAAAACGTGCCAAAACAATGTTCATGACCATTCCAAACACCATGATCATTGCAGTCTCTACACCAAATGCATCTTGAGCAACTGCTACGATTGCTTCGTTATTTGGAATGATTCCCCGAATGCTGAATGCTTGATCGAACATTTTACTAAAGATTTCAAGTGCTGCGATAATGACACCGGCTCCTGCTCCGATAATGATAAAGCCCATAATTGTCTTCAGTGTCCCCGAAACAACTGTTGCAATATCCTTCTTTTGCAACAGTAATCCAACAAGAGCAAATATACCGAGCAGGATTGCTGGCGTTCCTAAAATATCTCGCATAAGTAAATCAAGCAAGGTCAGTCCCCCTTCTGTTATGTGTTGTTACTTAAAGTCTCGTACTAAGTTGTGCCTTAATGTCTTCGATATTCATGACATTTTCAAGAGCAACAATGTCACGAGTACCGTTGTCGAGCGAAATAATGATATCTTTTGCACCTAAATAAATATCAGCCGGTTCCGTTTGTGCAGTCGACAGATCTGTATGAGAAACATCTGCTTCTTTCCCCATTTGTTCAAGTGCCTTTTTAACGTTAAGTTCCATAATGAAACTTGATCCAAGTCCGTTTCCACATACTACTAAAATTTTCTTCATGATTTAGTCCTCCTCAGAATATGGTTCGATGATTGTTTCGATTTCTGTTACAGAGCTTGCCTCTAGTAAACGTGTGACATCCGCTTGATTTCCTAAAAGATTCGTCAGTTGGCTTAGCGCTTTTAAATGTGTTGTTTGATCAATGGCGGCAAGAACAAAAAATAGACGTACTTCTTTATCTTGTGGAAATAAAACAGGTTCTTCTAATTTCAAAATACTCATTCCTAGTTGCAGTACACCGTCTTCCGGTCGTGCGTGTGGAATCGCCACATCTGGCATTAAGACAATATATGGACCATGAGACTCAACGTTTTGAATCATCGTTTCGATATACGCTGGTTGAATCTTTTTCTCGAGTAGTAAAGGACTTGCTGCCACTCGAATGGCATCCATCCATGATTCTACCCGTTGGTGTATCTGTATTTGGTTTGTTGTGATTAAATCATTTAGCACCGGTTGCCCTCCTTGTAGCAGTTTTGGTTGTCTTGGATATAACAGCTGATTTAATTCCTGTCGTAACGCTGATTCACTTTGGATTGTTGCATGTTGTTTGATGACAGCAATCAAATCCTCCAATTGAATTTCATCTGATTGGTTTCGTTTTAGAAAACGCTGCTCCACCGACCGTCTTAATGTAATTTGCTCAAAACGTGTCGGCAAGGTAGGTACAAGCATGACATCTGCCTGCAAATGAATACTCTCTTCTAACGGAACTGTCGTAAAAATCACATCGATAATTTCCACGAATTGACCCACTTCACGTTGTGATACCGGTGGTAAAAATACAATCTCAGGAAATTGATTTTTTAGAATGTAATCAAGCATATGCGATACACTAATCCCACTTGGACAGACAACAATTGCTTTTAACTTTTTATCCAATTGCTCTCCTTGCTGATTTAGATGTGTGGCAAAGTGAAGCGTATAATACATGATTTCGACATCTGGTATGTCTTGATTCATCAACTTGCGGAATGGTTCTAACGCTTTCGATACAAGAACATGTAATACTTGGTGTTCTTCCATGACATACCGCTTTAATTCCGATGATGATTCCAAACCTGAATAGAGGCGCTGCATCGTAGCTTTCGAGTGAAGTACTAACTTTTCACAAAGAGCCTCTTTTTCGATAATGAAAGTGCAAGAAATCGTCTCAAAATGAGTAATCACCTCATGCATGATTTTGAAAAGACGAGCATGAAGATCTTTTTGAATTTCCTCTTCCACCTTCGGACCACTTTGGATAAGGAGATCTAACGTATCAACAAATAATGTCCGTTCTTCGAAATAAGAAATGAGAGTTGAATCAATGTTCTTCACGAACAGCGGTTCTTCACTGGGTACAACTTCCTTGATAGCTATTGATCGACCTAACATCAAAAAATAAGATAGTTTCTCTCGATGCTCTTCTACAAATTGGAATTGTTGTTCTGCTTCATATGATTCAATGTGTTGTTTCGCTTTAATTAAACGCTCTGACCAATCATCAATGATCATAGACATCAAATCGTTTTTCGTAGAAAGTCGAATTAATCGCTCAATCGCTCGGTACATATACAAATAAATCGTTTGTAGATGCCCATAGAAGTGATATCCATCTTTTCGAGAATAATTGAGTGTAATCCCAAATTGAACCGCGTCTTTTTTCACAGCGTTTAAACTTTCTTGCACTGTAAACTTCGATACATTTAACAACTGCTGATAATGAACGGAAGATACAAAATCTTTTTCCACCATCGTATAGAATGTGATCAACAACTCACGTTCTTCTTCCGAAAAGATTAATTCAGCTTTCTCTAATTTCTCTCCAATCCCCTTATCAGATGGAATCGTCAAAATCGGTCCATTCACATCAATCAACGGTAATTGATGATATCCAAGCCATTCTTGAATACGTTCGATTTCATACTCTAAAGTTCGTTTAGAATACGGTAAGATTGTTAATAAAAATGGAATTTGTACGATTTCTTCATGAAGCATCACATGAAGGATTCGTTTACTTTTTTCGTTCAATAACATAAGTGGAGGCCTCCTACGCATTCAGTATAAAACGAAAACACCATCTTTTTGTAAGCGTTTACGATTGATGTTTGTTCTTGCTATTAACAAAAAACTGTCTCTAATTCTTGAGAACAAAAAAAACACTCATTCGTCACATGAGTGTTTTACAAGCGATTTAATTTTTATTTGTATTTTACCATAATAAGCCAAACAACCTGTTCTATACCGAATAAATATTCTTCAGATTGATAGTCTTCACTCTTTTACTAACTCATAAAACTGATACGTATTCTTCCCAGACGACTTAGCGGCATATAGCGCAACATCCGCCTGTTGTAATAAGGCCTGCAACTCTGGACGAAACGCAGTGTCATACATCACGATCCCGATACTCGTCGACACGCGGTAGTCCGTTTCCCACTCACTTAACGCAGTGACGATCCGCTCTGCGAGTCGTTCCCACCCTGCCTTTGAATCCGAATGACCGAAATGGAGGATGAATTCATCACCGCCTAGTCGTACGGCCATCGCGTCGTCTTGTTCGCGGACGAACTGTCGCAAGCGTTGTGCGACCTCTTGCAGGACGATGTCCCCCGTCTCGTGTCCATAGACGTCATTGACCTGCTTAAAGCCATCGAGATCAAGGAAGAAGACAGCTCCTGTCTGCCCGGGATGCTCCTCGAACTGCTTCGTTAAGTACCGCCGATTGTGAAGTCCTGTCAACGCATCCTTCCAAGCATGGCGCTCAAGCTCCAAATAGTACAAGAAGAGTCGAACGATTCGTTGCAACAGCTGAACATTCTTCTGTTCATACAAGCTGACCCGATTATTGATCGCACATAATGTGCCGAACGTCTCTCCGCTCGTCAAGACGATTGGAATACCTAAGTAGGACCGGACGTGAGCGTCCTCCAAACCCTTTCGCCAGTCGCCGAGTTGTTCCGCGTTCGGAATATCTTCGAGCACGACCGGCTGTCTCGTCTCAAAATCAATCAGCTTACATAACGATTGGTTCAATTCAATCTGCATGCCTTCCACCATCGGGATATCTGCTTTGTCGTTCGCAATCTTCAACATCCGTTGTTGTCCTGCTTCGATCGCTGATAAATACAGCATCTGCTCGGGTAGAATTTCTTTCGCAAAATCGAGGACATCATCTGCCAATTCATCAAAATTTTGATACATCTTCAAGTCTTCAAATGGTTGATTCATACAGCACCTCATTTCGAAGTCATCTTCTGCAGCGTCTCTGATTTGAAAAACGAAAAGGTTACATTTATTACCACTTTCTCTTTTGACTATCGTTTAAACCTGTTTTTGTAAAAAGCGTTCGATGGTCCTAATTCTAGTCCTAAATGAGAAAGATTATCATTTTTTTATTTTCGTATAGTTTATAGAAGGTAAAAATTCGGACAGCCATTTGGCTGGAAATGAGCGTTGCGTCTTCTAAAATCGTCTGCTATCATTCTCGGTGAACATGACAATGATAATCATTATCACTTATTGAGAACAGATGACTCAGATAGAACTACATAATCCATCTGCTACTTAATCCGTGATTCATGCGTTATCAAATTAAACAAGAGGAGCTGAATCATCATGGGGAAATGGAAAACACCACTCGTCGTGAGTTCGCTTGCTGTTTTACTGGCGGCATGCGGGAACGCAGGAGAAGCAGACACAAAGAAGGACGCGGAAGCACCGAAAACGGTCAAAGTCAAGGACGCACATGGAACGGTCAACGTCCCGGTTGATCCGAAGAAGGTCGTCGCACTCGACAACCGGACATTCGAGACGCTTGCCGCATGGAACGTCGAACTCGCAGCAGCACCAGTCGGACTGCTCCCGGCTGAATCACCATATGCAAAAGATAAAGATATCGTAGATGTCGGCATGCACTTCGAACCGAATCTCGAAGCGATCGCTGGTGTTAATCCGGACGTCGTCATCGTCGGACAACGTTTCGCTGATCATTATGAAGACATCAAAAAACTCGTTCCGAACGCTGCTGTCATCGACCTTGACATCACTTTACCGGAAGACTCCGGTACACCAGGTGAGTTACTCGTCAAAGGACTTGAAGATACGACTGAGACACTCGGACAAATCTTCGATAAAAAACAAGAAGCGGACCAGCTCGTGACGACGCTCGAGCAATCGATCAAAGACGTTAAAAAATCGTATAACGGACAGGACAGCATCATGTCGGTCATCGTCTCAGGTGGCGATATCGGTTTCTCGGCTCCGATGAGTGGACGTGTCTTCGGACCGATGTATGATTTGTTCGACTGGAAACCAGCCCTCGAAGTCAAACAAAAATCAGGTAACGACCAAGGGGATGAAGTCTCGGTCGAAGCGATCGCTCAAAGTAACCCGGACTGGTTACTCGTCCTTGATCGTGACGCACCACTTGGAAACGCAGAAGGTGCCGTACCGGCGCAAGATGTCATCGACCGTGCGCCTGCCCTGCAGAAAACAAAAGCAATCAAAGACGACAACATCGTCTACGCACCGAAAGATACGTACTTGAATGAATCGATTCAGACGTACTCGGAATTCTTCACTGACATCGCGAAAGCGCTCGAGAAGTAATGGCACACGCACAGCAACAAATGAATGGAAGAGTTGAGCCACCCGCTCGACCTTCCTTTTCTGTCGTTTGGACGAAGCCGTTCGTCTTGACCTTATGTCTCGTCTTAGCGCTCGCAACCGCGTCTCTCTTCACGGGTGTCTACGAACTACGGAGTGCCGCGAACGATTTCGATATGTTCTGGATCACACGTGTTCCACGGACACTTGCCTTGATGCTGACCGGTGCTGCGATGGCGATGGCTGGACTCGTCATGCAACTGATCACGCAAAACCGCCTCGTTGAACCGACGACGACAGGAACAATCGAATGGGCTGGACTCGGATTGTTAGCCGTTTACTTACTCGTTCCGGCACCGTCATTGATGATGCGGATGAGCGGAGCCATCGTGTTTGCGTTCATCGGGACGATGGTCTTCTTCTGGTTTCTCCGTTCGGTCCGATTGCGGTCATCGTTGATCGTTCCAATCATCGGACTGATGCTCGGAGCCGTCATCTCCGCGATATCGACGTTTCTCGGGTTGTTCTTCCGTGCCAGCCAAGCGATCGAAGGCTGGTTCGTCGGCTCGTTCGCGTCCGTCCAGATCGGTCGCTACGAATACCTCTGGATCATCATCGGTGTCACGGTCTGTATCTTCTTTCTCGCGAGTCGCTTGACGCTCGTCGGACTCGGCGAAGACATTGCGACGAGTCTTGGCGTCAACTACAATCGACTGATGCTGATCGCGACCGGGCTGATTGCCCTATCCGTCGGTGTCGTCGCGACCGTCATCGGCAATCTGCCCTTCCTCGGCTTGATCGTTCCGAACATCGTCTCGATGTTTCGCGGTGACGATCTCCGTAGTAATCTGCCGTGGGTCTGTCTGATTGGGATGGCGACGATTTTAATCAGTGATTTGATTTCACGCACGATCATCCGTCCGTTTGAGCTACCGGTCTCCTTGATTCTCGGAACGGTCGGGGCAGCCGTCTTCATCATCATTCTGTTACGTCGACGGAAGACTGGAGGTGTCAGATGAGTACCGCGATTAGACAACAAGAACATACACGAATTCAACCGAGCGTTACACGTGAAACCAATCGCCGAGCATCTGCGTTTCAGTCGAAACGACTCGAGCGCCGCTACTGGATTCTCCTCATTCTGTTCCTCAGCGGCGGAGTGCTCAGTACGATCGGTCTCTTGCTCTACAATAATCCGGTCCCGTTTGATTCTCCGTCCTTTTGGCCGGTCGTCGAACGCCGGATCACGGCCGTCATCACGATGGCGATTGCGGCAATTTGCCAAAGTCTCGCGACCGTCGCCTTTCATTCGGTCACGAGCAACCGGATCATCACACCATCCCTGCTTGGTTTTGATGCTCTCTACTCGACGATCCAGACATCGATGATTTTCTTCTTCGGTGCGGGAGCACTCGTCGGCTTTACCGGCACGAGCGCTTTTTTGACACAGGTCGCAATCATGCTCGCGATGAGCCTCTTATTATACGGATGGTTGTTGTCCGGAAAGTACGCGAACCTGCAGCTGATGTTGCTCGTCGGAATCATTCTCGGTACGGGTCTGAACTCGCTGTCGTCATTCATGCGAAAGATGCTTGCACCGTCCGAATTCGATATCTTACAAGCACGATTATTCGGTTCGGTCACGAATGCCGACGCGTCCTACTTCCCGATTGTCATTCCAGTCGTCCTCATCGTTGGTCTGTTGCTCTACTTCTCGTCAAGACGACTCAACGTCGTCGCACTCGGTAAAGAGGTCGCGACATCGTTCGGCGTCAACCATCGTGGCAGTGTCATCTACTTCTTGATTCTGATTTCACTCCTGATGTCGATGTCGACGGCATTGATTGGACCGTTGACGTTCTTCGGCTTTTTAGTGGCGACACTCAGTTATCAGGTCGCTGCGACGTACGATCATAAATACGTCTTCCCGATGGCATTCGCGATTGGTTTCTTCGTTTTGACGACTGCCTATTTCTTCATGTATCACATTTTCAACACGCCAAGCGTCGTCTCCGTCATCATCGAACTGTTCGGCGGACTGATTTTCCTTGTCGTGTTGCTTAGAAAGAGGTCCCTATGATATCACTTGAACAAGTTAAAAAATCGTATACGGATGAGGTCCGAATCGGTCCAATCGACTTAACGATTCCTAAAGGCGGATTCACGGCGTTGATCGGTCCAAACGGTGCCGGTAAGTCGACGACGTTGATGATGATTGGTCGTTTGCTTGATCTCGATGACGGACAGATCGAAGTCGCTGGTATGGATGTGACGAGTAGCAAATCGAAAGACTTAGCGAAGATCATCACCATCCTGCGACAGGAAAATCATTTCGTGACCCGGCTGACGGTCCGCCAGCTCGTCGGCTTCGGACGTTTCCCCTACTCAAAAGGTCGCTTGACAGCTGACGATGAGACGATCATCTCGAAATACATCGATTTTCTCGAGTTGACGTCGCTTGAGAACCGCTACCTCGACGAATTATCGGGCGGACAGCGGCAACGGGCATATGTCGCGATGGTACTCTGTCAGGAAACGGAATACATTCTACTCGACGAACCCCTCAATAATCTTGATATCGCCCGCTCGGTCCAGATGATGGGTTATCTACGACACGTCGCTGATACGTTCGGACGGACGATCATCACCGTCTTGCACGATATCAATTTTGCTGCGAAATACGCCGACCACATTTGTGCGATGAAGGACGGACAAATCGCCGCCTTCGGAACGGTCGCCGAAGTCATGGATGAAGCGCTATTATCCGAGATTTTCGAGACACGACTTGAGATCATCGAAGGTCCATACGGTCCGATTGCCGTCTATTGATGCTGATAGCGAGTACCTAATATCTTTTTAATCAATGAGCAAACGTCACACAGTGGTGTCTTTTGCTCATTTTCGTATATACTCTCCTCTTGAAACCATCATCCATATTTTGTAACATGAGTTTATGAAAGGATGACTGAATATGGATGTTTTACTCTACAACTTCATCATGTTTCTCTTCTATTTCCCTTGTTTGATTATTCATGAGTATGGTCATGCGTTCGCTGCACGATGTTATGGTATTCCGATTAAATCCATTGCATTAGGAAAAGGAAAACCATTTTTTCAACTGGGACATTTCTTTATTTCTAGAAAGTACATTTGGGAAGGGTTATATACTCCGGACGGCCCTATTAGTACGTTAAATCGCACGCAAAAATCTTTTTATTATCTAGGTGGTGTATTGTTTAACTTCATTTGTGTTGTGATCGGGAGTCTGATCCTTTTTCTATTGCATAATGAAACAATGCATTACATTCTACAAGCTTTCGTACGAATGTCCGCTATATTCGTCATTTTCAATCTATTACCACTTCGTTTATTTAGTGGATTTCCAAGCGATGGATTACAACTGATCTATCTATTTAAACGAAGAGATCATGCATAATGAATTAGGAGGATGATCTCTTCACATTTAATATAAAAAGACTGGGACTGTGTAGATGTCCTAGTCTTTTTTAATGAGTACATCTAAAACATACCTTGGATTGCGATATGCATTTTGATAAAAGATAGTATATACACATATAGTTACGTTAAGGTATGAGAAACTATAGAAAATCCAAGTGTCTTAAGAAATATTAGATTTATTGAAAAAAGATGGAACATTCGGCATAAACTGATGACTCCCACATACCTTAGTTTATACCACTCCTCAGAATAATTTTGTAAACGCATTCAAATTACTGGTGATTTAGTGGTAACGTACGTCATACTGACTGTAGGTAATAGAAAAGGAGTGTTAAAGATGGAATACAAAAAAGGACTCGAAGGCGTCATTGCCGCTGAAACACAAATCGGTTTAGTCGATGGAACGTTAGGTCACCTTATTTATCGCGGACACTGGGCAAAGGAACTCGCATTATCTTATTCGTTTGAAGAAGTCGCGTATTTCATCTGGAATGGTGAATTCCCGACTGAAGCGGAACTGGTCACATTCAAGGAACAGATGACGAGCTATCGTGAACTTCCTTCTTATATTAAGACGATTCTCGATACATTGCCGAACGAGATGGATGTCATGAGTACGATGCGAACAGCGATCTCGGCACTCGGTACACCCGCTTTCGCTTGGCCACCGACAATTGATCAAGCGATGCACGTAACAGCACTCTTACCATCGATCATCGCCTATAAATATCAAAAAAATCAAGGCGCTGACTTCATCGAACCGAATCCGGAACTCGATCACGTCGCGAATTACATCTATATGATTAAAGGACAATTGCCGAGTGAAGTTGAGATTAAAGCGCTGACGGCGTATCTGATCCTAACGATTGAACACGGTATGAATGCTTCGACATTCGCTTCCCGTGTCGTCGTCTCGACGGAATCGGAAATGATTTCTGGCGTCTGTGCCGCGATTGGTTCCATGAAAGGACCGCTTCATGGTGGCGCTCCGTCAGAAGTCATTGAGATGATTGATGAGATCGGAACGATCGACAACATCGAACCGTGGATCCGAAACAAGTTAGAAAAAGGCGAAAAACTGATGGGCTTTGGTCACCGGGTCTACAAAACACGCGATCCGCGTTCAGAAGCCTTAAAAGTCGTCTCAAAAGATCTCGCGCAAGAGAGCGATTGGTTCAACCTGATTACACAAATGGAGCAAACGGCGATCGATTTACTCGAAGAATACAAACCGGGTAGAAAACTGTATACAAATGTTGAATTCTTCGCGGCAGCCGTCCTAAAAGGACTCGACATTCCGAAAGAACTGTTCACACCGACGTTCACCTCTAGCCGTATCATCGGCTGGACGGCACACATCCTCGAACAATCGCAAGATAACCGGATCTTCAGACCACAATCGTCCTATACAGGACAGATGCCGGAACAAGCAGCTAAGTTTTAATCAGTCTCTAGATACGATCAAAAAATGGACCGATGCCTGACATCGGTCCATTTGCTATGGCGTTTTATTTAACGATTGTCTCTAATGAGAAATCTAGTACTTCCACTTCACACCCTGCCGCTTCTACATCCGGACTACACGCATACGGTCCAATCTTCAAATCCGTCACGTCATGTAAGTGTGCGATGCGAAGCTGCTCTTTGTGCTCTCCTGTTACGTGATACAACGTGACGTCTTGATTGAGGTAATGGAGTTCAAAGACCAGCGGTGCATCAAACAGCGTATTATCGACGTCCCGACACGACCAATCCGAGTAACCGAAGCTCGTCACGACGGCACCGAGATGTGACGGACCATCCGGAATGAATTCAGCCGACACTTTCACCCAGTGATCGTCGTTCACATAAAGCAAAATCCCCGCTTGATCATATGTCGCATTCGGGTTTAATTTTAATTCGATTCGGCACTTGAATTCCCCGTCCGGAGAATGCTGTAACAACGCATGACCTGTCAGACGGTTAAACTGATAATGGGTATTGCGCCAAAAATCCGTATCCGGATCCGTCACGAAGCGTAATGGGGTTTCCTCCTTGATCCGTGTCGGTCGATTGAGCCATTTCATTCATAACACCCTCCTTTTTATCGCCCTCTTAACTTCCGTAACTTTCGATAGCCACGAATGAGCATATCGAGCATACAATCCCTCCTATTTTCGATGAACCCTTAGACTACTTGACGAAGTCGTTGCATATCCTTATATAAAGCCGATCGTTTCAAACGTCTATTCTGTATTAAGTATTGCACATCCGACCGGTTATCGTACATCAGTTGGATATGGAAATAATTAATGTATTCAAGAATCGCAAAGACATACAAAAACAACGTGATTCGTAACCCGTACACTGGAAAATCGGATTGAGAGCGAATCCAATCGAGTCCGAATGCATATGCTGTCAGGACGATCAAAGCCAGATTGAAGACACGACAGTGACGTAATCGTCGGACGACGGGTTCCGGGGTGATCGACGTTCCTTCCTTCTTCAGACGCCTTGACTTGCTGTACCAATACCAAGCTCCTTGAATCAACAACAGCTCAAACAAAAACAGTGACATCCAAAAGGCACTGAGTTCAAATAACTGCAGTCGTGGAAAGACACGATTGCCAAACCAGCTGAGTGGTAAAATCGTGACGACCGTGAACAATTCTCCTCGGTACAGATAGGCGAGTCGTTCCGCAACGAGCTGCTTCATGGCGTCACCCATTCGATCCGGAACTTACTTCCTGGACCAAGCTGTGCAATCAATGGTTGATCGGCTTCAATGACGCGTCCGAGGACGTTGACTCGCTCATCTGCCGACAAATTACGTTTCGTGATTTGAACCTCGCCCGCGTATCGTCCGTATTTTTCATTATCGATCGTAATCGTTCCAAGCGGACGGGCAGACGGATCTTGCGGTGTTAGATCGATCGTCGACGGCTTCATCCGCGACTCGACGGACCGAATTACATCCCGCGCCGGATCAAACCGATTCGTTTCCGTCTCTCGTTGTATCTGTCGTCCGTTCGCCACGGCTCGGAGGAGGATGATTCCGTCTTGCTCTGCTTCGAATTGCCGAATCGTCGCCTCCGTCAATCGTGGATCTCCGACGAGGATTCGATCGACGGTCGATTGTAAATCGATATAACTGGCGAACGGTGACGCATGCCGGTGTTCTTCAAGTGTCGGTAACGTCTCAAACAACGGTCCACGGAGTGTCTCGTCACCCGGTATGAATGCTTGAACCCGTAATCCTTGCGCCTGCAACCAAGCATTCTTTGCATCAAACCACGTCCGGTCGAGTCCTGTTTCCGGTCGCGGATAAAAATTATGCCACGCTTCCGTGTGATCGATTCGCAGACCCTGTGCCTTCATCTCCGTTAATTCATCTGCTGTTAACGTACTAGCGTTCAGCGCGACCATCATTTGGTTCGATAACGTCGCGATTTGCTGCGGGCTGATGCCGTAATCAAGACGCAGTCCAGTGACGCCCCAGTCCGTTAACGTCGCTGCTGTCTCCCATGTCTTGCCGAGCGTCGCGAGCGACGCTGGTGCGATGTCCGCCACGAGTTCGAATCCGAGCTCACGTGCTAAACGACCGAGCGCTTGCAAGCGTTCGACGTACAGTGAAGAATCGTCCTCGGGAATATGTAGCGATGTAAAGAGCGACGTAAAGCCAACAACACGCATCCGCTGTAGCCACTCGCTCGTCTCGTCTGTGATCGGTTCACTTAAATAGATTGATAATCCTTTCATCGACTCACTCCTTCTCTTCTCTACTTAGAGAAAAAGCAGCTGATTCCTTCTTTTGGGAAGGATTCAACTGCTGGTCCACACCTTAAATCCCGTCTGCCATCTCTTCTTTGAAACCGAACCAGTACGTGAACAGGAATCCTGCCGCGTACGAGATGACGAGACCACCGATGTACGTCAAGTACATTCCGTTGTCGATCAACGGAGTCAATGATAAACCGGATACGCCGACACCAAGCGCCGTCGTCTTCATCGTTGCTTGGAAGGCACCACCGACTGCTGCGCCGAGACATGCCGTTACGAACGGACGACCGAGCGGCAACGTAACACCGTATAACAGCGGTTCACCGATTCCAAGGAAACCGACCGGAATCGCACCTTTAATGATGTTACGCAGGCGCGGATTGCGCGTCTTGACGAAAATCGCCATTGCCGCCCCGACTTGACCCGCTCCTGCCATTGCAAGAATCGGTAAGAGTGGCGTGTTGCCAATCGTGTTCAAGAACTCGAGATGGATTGGTGTCAGTCCATGGTGGAGACCGACCATGACAAGTGGTAGGAAGAAGCCGGCCAGTACTGCCCCGGCGAGTGGTCCACCGACCTCAAGTACGGCATTGATTGCTTTCATGATACCGTCTGACAAGAGTCCAGCAACCGGCATGATCGCATAGAGCGAGGCGAATCCAACGATCAGCACCGTCAACAATGGCGTGAAGATGATATCAATCGATGCGAGCATGAAGCGACGGATGTGTTTCTCAAGATAGGTCATCAGCCAAGCGGCGAAGATGACACCAAACAATCCGCCTCTGCCCGCAACGAGCGGTTCCCCGTAAATCGTGATGTCCGCAAGCACGGGGTTGAATAGAATCCCACCGGCGATTGCCCCGAGCACCGGCGTGCCGCCGAACTCCTTCGCCGTGTTCCACCCGACGAGAATTGCGAGATATAAAAAGACCGTCCCACCGATCAGTAGTAAAATCTGCATCCATGTCTGTGTTTCATCGACACCCGCATTTTTTGCGAAGTTCGCACCACCGTTAATGATACCGGAAGCAACAAGACCCGGAATGAGCGGAATGAAGATGTTCCCGATTCGGCGCAAGAAGCGTTTGAACGGTGACTGTTGTTTTGCTTTTACTTTTTGCCGTTCGACGGCAGCTCGTTCTTCTGGCGTCAAGTTCGGATCAACGGACTCTTCCCCGATCGCGAGTCCTGTTTCGCGACTTAAGTGTTCTGCTACCCGATTGACCGTTCCCGGACCGACGACGATTTGTAACGTCTCGTCATCGATGACCCCCATGACCCCATCAATCCGCTTTAACGCATCGATATTGGCTTGCGTCGGATCCTTTAGCGATAAACGAACCCGCGTCATACAGTGCGCAAGCTGCCGGAGATTATCTTTTCCACCGACGTGCTCGAGAATCGCGTGTGCCAGCACTTCTTCCTTCTTCATCGTGTTTCCCCCTTAGAGTGCGTCTCGGACAAATCCGTTCGCTTGCTGTAATCGTTCGACGGCTTCCGCATGCGGAACATTCGCGAGAATCATGACGATCGCCGTCTTGACGTGCCCGTGTGCTTCATGGAAGACACGCTCCGCCGTTACGGCATCGACTCCTGTGGCCTCACGGATCATCCGCTTCGCCCGAATCTCCAGTTTTTCGTTCGTTGACTGGACGTCGACCATCAGGTTTTGATAGACCTTGCCGACACCGATCATCGCCGCTGTCGAAACCATGTTCAAGACGAGCTTTTGTGCCGTTCCAGCCTTTAGTCTTGTTGACCCCGTCAAGACTTCCGGACCTGTTTCGACTTCGATCGCATAACGCGCGTGCCCACTGATGACCGCATCCGTGTTGCAAGAAATCGCTGCCGTCACCGCTCCGACTTCCTTCGCGTAATCAAGCCCGCCGATGACATACGGCGTCCGACCGCTTGCTGCAATCCCGATGACCGTATCACGAGCTTCTAGCTGGAGCCCTTTCAAATCGTCGACGGCAAGCGTCCGACTATCCTCTGCTCCCTCGACCGCTTTGATCAACGCGCGTTCGCCGCCAGCAATCAAACCGACGACCATGTCTGGTGAGACCCCGAACGTCGGCACACATTCTGCCGCGTCGAGAATCCCAAGCCGTCCGCTCGTACCGGCACCGATGTAAATCAAGCGTCCTCCGTTTTTGAATGATGCAATGACGTGTTTGACGACTTCCGCGATGACGGGGATTTGTTCCCGAATGACCGTCGCGACCGTTTGATCCTCAGCGTTCATCACCCGTAAGACATCTTCGACTGTCATCTCATCGAGTTGCATCGTCCGTTCATTTCGACGTTCCGTTGCTAATTGATCTAACATCTGCTTCACCCTTTCTCTTCCCTCCCTTTATTATACAATTAAGAAATTTTAATTCAATATTATTTATTTAATTTTGAAATTAAATTTCGATATATAAAAATAAGGTTTTGTCCTTCTTTTTCAGGCTCGGTCTCTTGATTTCCTGCTTGTCGTAATTTCCTTATTCGCAAAGTCCAATAACGCAGACATTCGCTCCCGTCCAATCGTCGCGACGAGTAATGGGATGCGTGGTCCGTAGGATTGATTGATCGTCAGTTGATAGAGTAGCGTCGCATAGTGTTTCTGCAGGCGAAGCGTCTCCTTTTTTTCAGCTTGCCGTGTCAAACGGTAGAAGGCAGAGAGGATGTCTTCATCCGTTCGAAGAGCAACGACGAATTGTTGGATCCAGTCCTGTTCCGTTCCCGTCAGTTGCGCATGTAGTTCATAATTCGGAACAGAACTGATATGAAGTTCCCGCTCCGGACACCATTGCGTAACGAAAGTACGAGCACGGTCAATCTGTTCAGGCGGAACGCTCGCGCAAAACACATTTTCAATCAAATCAGGTTCAAAACCAACCATCGGACCAATCATCGTCAACTGCGTAAACGAAACGAGATGAGCAGTTCCACGATGACTCCAACGCAGACTTTGCTGAATGTCTTCGGATTGACGCGATGAGTGTGCGACAAAACGCTCGAACTCACTGTAATTGCGTAACACATCTTCATCTAGCCCGATATGAAAGGCGTGATTCGGACGATGTTTCGCAAATAAGAACAGAAGAATGCTCGGTGGATAGACGGCGAGTAGATCTTGCGGAGTCAAGACACCACCGCATGAACTCGACATTTTTTTCGACTCCCCTTTTAGACGAATGAATTCATACGGGAGATAGAGCGGTGCCGGCTGTTGGAAAATTTCTTGCGCAATCCGGGACGAAACCGTGTAACTTCCGTTTGCTGCTGAATGATCCTTTCCACCCGGCTCGAAATCGACGCCTTCATGTGCCCAGCGCATCGCCCAGTCGACTTTCCAGTTCAATTTCATCCGATGTTCCGTCCGCATATCGACCATTGCCATATGACCACATCGACAGCTGTAATGGTACGTGGCTTCAGCTTCATCGAACGAATCGATGGTAGTGGCGTCGGTTCCACAAGCAGCACAATAGACGGTCGCCGGGTAAAACGCTGCTCGCTCATCATCGGATCCTGCTGCTGTCTTATGGTCGATCAAGATGTCATAAATCGCGTGACGATGGCGAAACGCGTGGATGATTTGTTCAGCATAAATGCCAGACGTATAGGCTTCGTGTTGATAACGGTAGTCTGGTGTGATCTCGAATGCTGTCAGCATCGTTTCGAATTGCTGTTCAAAGTACGTCGCGTAACTCATGTCGGATCGATCCGGTGCCGGAACGGCGCTATAAGGCATCCCGATGTATCGAGTAAATGCTTGATCGACATCCGCTGGTACTTTTCGAAAACGATCGTAATCGTCCCATGAAAACAAAAAGCGGACGTCTTTGCCGAGGTCTTGCAGCGCACGCGCAACGAAGTACGTCGTGACGACTTCCCGGAAATTGCCGATATGAACGGGACCCGATGGACTGATCCCGGCAGCACAGACGTATGTCTCTTTATCTGGCTGACACTCGATAATGGTTCTTGCAGTGTGTTCTGCCCAATGCATGATGATTCCTCCAGTAGTAGACAAAAAGCTGATTTTCGCCCGTTAGTTGCCTAAAGGACGAGAATCAGCTTCCCGTGGTACCACCTTTGTTCGTCCGCCTGTCACCAGACGAACCTTCACATGTACAATCATACATGCTCTCGATAATGGGAGAACCCATCGTAGCATCATCCATATCGGAATCCGTACGAAGCTCGGAGGCTTTTTTCAGAGAGAAAACCGGTCATCCGCTCTCACCATCTCGGACTCGCTTGGCACCGTCAATTTCTTCCTACTCTTCTCGTCATTGCCTTGATTATGTAATTTTGATTAGCATACAGATTCATCCAGTTCATTGTCAATTCTTTTTTGAAAGATGAGGGGATACAAGATAAAACTTTATTTTGAGTTTCGATGGTGAAAATCATCGAATTCAAACAGTGATTGTATCATTCCCACCCTGGAAGTGGTCGTGGTTGCTCTTCAACGAAGGCACGATATCCATCGAAGCTCAGTCCTTGACGCTGCGGATTATGGTTACGAATCAACGGATCACCTGTCTCGTCCTCGTTCTGCCAAAACCGATGTTCCGTTTGAAAAACCATGATCGACGAATACTGGAATCGCTCTGCCATTAGATATTCTCGAACCGATTGCATCACTTGTTCAAAGCGCGAATCCGAGTCGTAGCTACTGCCAAGACGTTCTTTTTCTTGTTTCCCTTCGAAAATCTTAACCGAGAAATACGCATCCCTTTTCGCAATCGGATACTCGATTTCAACGCGAACCGAGTCGACGAAGCGAATCGGTCGTGGTTTGTTCACTTCCTCTTCAGAATTGTGATTCTCTACATAATAAGCATCTGTTGCAATCGAGAAGTCCTTGAACTCCCAGAACATATCGCCTTGCGCAATGATTGCATACTCGAGGAACGTGCCGAAGTTCTGTCCAATCGGGTCAGTCTCCTCTGTCGATAACTCATGAAACATCCAGTGCATATACGGTGTCTCATCCGTCTTTGCATCTTCCGTCTGGATCAATACATATCCTTCGTTCATTTCGCCAATCATCAAGAAGTGATCATAGTCTTCATGGATCAGGTCGTCCTCTTTAGCCTGGATTGTCATTTCAATGACTTTTTCAAGTGGATAGAGTTCGATACCAAGACCTTGGATCATGAACAACTCCGCTCCGTCATGTAAACGAAGGAATGTCTTATATTCACTTGGTAACGTTAGTTTGAACTGTTTTTCAAATGACTGAATCGCCTGTTCCGTCACCGGATCATTTAAATTGAATTGAGCGACTCCTGTATCGTATCGCCGCTGAATGAAGGTCGACCCGTGACTGATTTTTTGTGATAAGACGTCAAGTACCGCTTCGATTTGGTTCATTTCTTTCATGGGTCCCATCCTTTTCATTTTCGTATTCGTGAATGATACGACTTCACCCTATACATCATACCATTTTTTCAATTATTTGGTGTATTCTATCTTACGCGTTCTGTGGTATTCTCGTTCTAATATCATTTTAAAAAATTGCATTCGAAGAGGTGACTCATGTCTAAATCATCATCGATGTTGCTCATATTACTCGCTGCGATCTTTTGGGGCACGACGGGGACCTCACAAGCCTTTGCGCCAGAAGATGCACACCCGATTGCAATTGGTGCCGTTCGTCTGGCTGTCGGTGGACTGTTCTTACTCTGTCTCGTTCTCTTCAAAGGAACGTTGACGTTACGCGACTGGCCGGCACGGACGATTTTACTCGCTGCCGTCAGCATGGCGGCTTACCAACCGCTGTTCTTCTCCGCTGTATTGATGACCGGTGTCGCCGTCGGTACCGTCGTCGCAATCGGTAGCGCACCAATTTTTTCCGGGTGTATCGAGTGGCTGTTCCTAAAGAAACGTCCAGCGCTGCTGTGGTGGGCATCGACCGGACTATCGATCACCGGCTGTCTGTTGCTATTGAACAATCAAGGAACGGTTGCGATTGATCCAATCGGAATCGTCCTTGCACTCGGTGCCGGACTATCGTTTGCCGGGTATACGTTCGTCAGTCGAAACCTCGTCAAGACACACGCACCGCTGTCAGTCGTTGCCGTCATTTTCACGACGAGCGCCTTACTGTTGTCACCTCTGCTCTTCTTATTCGACCTCTCCTGGTTGTTCACGTCACGTGGTGCCGGAATCAGCCTCCATCTCGGCGTCGTTGCGACCGGAATCGCTTACTGGTTATTCGCGAAAGGACTATCGAACGTACCATCGTCGACTGCCGTCACGCTCTCGCTCGGTGAGCCGCTGACTGCCGCCTTGCTTGGTGTGTTCGTCCTCGGTGAAGAATTAAGTGGTACGGCTTGGTTCGGAATCTCGTTATTATTACTCGGAATCGCCTTATTGATTGGTTCGTCTCACCTAGCAGCGCGCCAAACCGTTTTGACAGAAGAACGGCAAACTCGGACTGGAGGCTAAATCATGCAAGAAATCACGCTTGAGAAACTACAATTTCGCGAAGATTATCACATCGGACTTAATCAGTTCTTGATGGATGTCGCAAATGGTAACCGATTGATCTTTCATTTTCGTGGGCATACGGAGGAGACGATGGTCATCGTCGGCCACTACAGCTGCAATTACTTCCGATTGACCTTCGAGGCGGATGCGATTCTGCTTCGTTCACCGGACCTCTATGAACTAAAAGAAGATGTCGAGATCAACTCGATTCCACTTCTGACGCTGACCGATTCAAAGCTACTGACATTCGCACGTGAAATGATGGGACTCGATCCTACAAAAGACTGGGTTCATTACTGGCTTCGTGCGTTCGAGCAGGATTTTCATGTCTTGTCTCCCCGTCCACCGGTTCTGACCGATCTCGGACATAAGCGCAGCGATGCGATCGTCAAGCATTCCTTTGATTCGTTCATTGTTGAATGACATAAAAAAAGCCCTACCTTGCCAAAGGTAGGGTATTCGTTCGTCCCGCCCAACGACTCGCGCCGGACGGTTATTTGGTTTATAAATACAAAGATAGCGTTCTTTCAACTGACTGGACGGAATCGACCGGACTGAACCGCTGTACGACACGACCTTGGCGATCGATTAAAAACTTCGTATAGTTCCATTTAATCTTCGACGACAGCAGACCGGAGCGTTCGCGTTTTAGGAATGTATAAAGCGGATGCTCATTTGGTCCATTGACGTCGATCTTCTGAAATATCGGAAACGTCACGCCATAGTTCAGCTGACAGAACTGCATCGTCTCTTCCTGACTCGCGAACTCCTGCTGATTGAATTGATCGCACGGAAAGCCAAGCACCGTGACTCCTTGCTCGTCATATTTATCGTACAATGCCTGTAGTTCGCCAAGTTGTTTAACAAGCCCACATTTGCTTGCCGTGTTGACGATCACGAGGACACGCCCCGCATAGTCATCTAATGAAACAGTCTCGCCCGCTGCGTTTTGTACGGTTGCATCGTATACGGTTTGCATGTTTCCCAGCTCCTTTGCCCCGAGTATAAGACAAAACGCGCAACCTGTCGTTTTCAGGCATGCGCGTAATGCTTTACCAAATCGTCTCTTCTTTGTCGCTCAGTTTGATGACGAACGGTAGGATCAAAACGAACAAGAGACTGACATATCCGAGCGATAAGTAATGTTGCGAGTCTTTCGAAATGTATTGCTTCACGCCACAGTTCGGACATGCTTTCCCATGTTTCGAAAATCCGACAGTAAGCACTTCTTTTGTTTTGAACGTATACTGGCAATTCGTACAATGTACCATCTGACCATCTCCTTCTTCCTTATCTACTGGTGGATTCAGGAAAAAGTTTCATGAAATCGAAGGTAACCGACATCTTACCTCATCGATTCTTCCTGGTCGCTCAACCGAATCAGAAACGGCAAGAACAGGACGAACAAGAGACTGATATTCCCGAGTGAAAGATAAAATTGCGACTTTCGGGACATGTATTGATTCACGCCACAGTTCGGACATGGTTTGCCTTTCCCATGTATTGCAACACTGACAGCGAGTAGTTCTTTTGTGTTGAACTTATACTGACAATTCATACAGCGTGCCATAACATCATCTCCTTTTCTATTATCTACTTATAGAGTTTGGAAAAGGTTCCGTCGAGTGGACGGGTTGTAAACGCATCTTCAAAAATTCATAACTTCCACCATTCGTCGCCTGTTGGAAGCGTTCGACTGGAAGGAAGCCACTTTTCGTATACAAGCGAATCGCCCGCTCGTTGAATGTCGCGACAGCTAATTCAATTTGTTTAGGTGCATACCGGTCCATGATGAACGCAAGACCTGCTTCTAAAAATGCCACTCCATTTCCTCGTCCCGTCAAGTCTGGTCGCATGCCAAGCCCGACGTCAACGACGTCTGCGTTTGGTTCAAATACATAATAGCCAATCAATTCTTCCCGATCTAACACAGCAAAATAATGTTCCGTCCGCTTTGCTGGATCGAGAAATTCTGCTAAATCTTCTTCGTCATTCGGCATATCATAAAATGCAAACGTCCCGTCATATTGCCACTCGTAGGCGATCTGTTCCGCCTGTCGTTGCGTCAGCGGTGAAAATGTATAGCTCATCAAGATTCAGCTCCTCTTGGATTCCTCAACGAGATCGATTCTTTCGGTAGTCTAACAGTATTGGCAATACGTTTAATCCGATCGAAATGAACGTCAATACCCACAGTGCCCGCTCCATGCCCGTTACGACATCTTGTAACGCTGCCCAGTCCTCCCGCGCCACGAATTCTGCGACGAGTCGGTATTCGGCGCACAGCGTCAGTGCCGTAAAACTCAGTCCGAGCACCATCAGGAAACGATAGTTCTTACCGATCAAATAAAAGATGATATTCAGTGCCGTAAATCCAATCGCCAGTAAACCCAGTATGATCCACATCTTTCATTTCCTCCAAAGATAATTAGTTGTGTAATACCGTTCGTTTTGAACGCTTTTCAAGACTATGTATGCATCATGCTACTTCACTCATAAAATTTTGGTATCATTCATCTACTTTAATAAGACGCGTTTTTCAAGCGTGTGTTGAGCGGTATTTATAAATACTCCAGATGCTGAAAACACTTAAAATCGTTCCAATGAACGAAAATAATGTGGTTATCATCCCATTTGGAATCATGAAGCCAATTGGCATCAATCCGATAAATGTTAGAACAATAAAGGATTGATAGACTACATTGATGATATTGATTAGTGGACGGTTAAAGAACGAAAAAATGAGCGGTGGTAAGAACAATACGATGGTCATGATCACCGAAATACGAAAGGCTACCGGCTCCTCTAACGAAATGACGTGATCTCCTACTGCATTTTTTGATGCGATGAATAATAATGCCACTGCGGAGCACATTGTTAAAAACACGAGCAATACTTTTCTAAGCATAATTTGACCTCCTTTCTTCCATCATATCATTCTCTCTAAATAAAATGTTTATATTATACTTTAAATAACATCATTTAACAATTATTAAAAATTTTATATTTTTATTTTTTATCTTTTTATAAACTAAATAGCATTACTTTCTATACCTTACTCACAAAAAATCCCTTCTTAGACTAAAGTCCATGTAAGAAGGGATTTAATATGCAAAACGATACATTTCTCTTTTTTTAGAGTGTTATGGATTTAACTGATCAACAAGAGTATAGTTACCTGCTTCGACATAAGTCGTAAAACGATCCAGAATACTTTGCCATGAAGCACGTTGTGCATCCGGATCATTCACTTGATCGTCTTCAAAAATTTCAATCACTTTCGTTCGATGGCGCAACGGAATGAACATGACTTCGACAAGTCGTCCATCTTCTAATTGATAGCGCAAATGCTCTAAGGGTGAGACCTCCTGATACGTACCCAAATATTCGACATATGTCGGACTTCCTTCGCGTTGCATTCGACTTTTAAAATGTCCCTGTTCCATTAATTCGTTCTCGACATGTGTCGTGTACCAGCCATTCGACGATCGATACCATTGCATCATGTGCTGCGGTTCTGTCCACAGACGCCATACGGTCTCGATTGGAGCTGAAATCGTTGACGATATCATTAAAAAATTATCCAACATGTTCCCTCCACTTCAAAGTCTTCATTAAAGAAGTTAATCCTCTTAGATTTTTTCTAAGGATAACTTTCGATAGACTAGTCTAATTTCCCTACTTATTTATCGAAATAGTTTTAAAGAACTAAGAAAACAGGTCAGATGAAATGTTTATTCAGGAACTTTGTACCTTAGTCATAAAAGAAAGTAGAAATTCAAAATAAAAAACCGCTCAACAGAGCGGTTCGTGAGAAAAATCCCGATTTTCACATCAACTGTGCAATGAGATTTTTATAGGTGCTAGAAATGGCTTAAGCCTGCGGACGTTTTCGACGCAAACCATAGTATTGGTAGAACTATTAAACTTTTTTACTATGTCGATAGATGTTTTCATATGTCACCAGAGAAGGACTTTATGAATTATCACTTCGGCTAGTGTCTGTAAGAAACTGTGCAATCGGGTGTGCAATGAGCTTTCTTATCCCTTACTGTGCAATATAAAGCGTTTCTCTCCTATGAATACGAGGTAAATACTCAATAATCTTATAGTGTGTATCGGCTCGTCATGGGAACGGGAGGTCATCTACAGATGAAGATATTACTACTCGGAGAGAATCAATTAGCAATCACGGGAGAAGTCTCTGAAATCAATCGAGTCATCGAAACGTTGACTGTAGGGAGCCAGGTCGATCTATTGCTCAAAACAGCATGCATGAAAAAAATAAACGTAGTCCTTCCGAATAAAAAGGAAGCAACCACGAATGAACAAGTTACTTTTGTATTCGATTAAAATGGGAAAGGGGAGGTCCCCTTTCGCGAATTCCAGTCACCACACCCTCGCGACTTCGCCCGACCTTCCCCTGGAATCCCTTGTGGGAGATTTAAGTATAACACCCTTTTACCTTATATACCCATTTGAATAAAAATTGTATTTTAATGGATATTGAATTAATGTTAAGCATGGATTAATTTTAATGAGGTGAAGAAATGAAAAAAGAAACGATGGATATAATTACTTTATTGATATCCTCAGGTGGTATAGTATTTTCCGCTATAGCAGCTGGTGCTGCATGGCGCTCTGCCACTTTAAGTTCTAGACAACTAAAAGAACAAAAGAAAGAACAAGAACGTATTGAAAAGCCACGATTAGTTCCATTAAACAAATTGGTAATCCCACATCCTATCTCGGTATTAAGCGACTGGAAACAACCAAAATCAGCGGATGGACTAGTGGAAAAAAAAGATGGTGAATTAGTAGATTTAAGATTTGTAGAGTTACCTACCCGTTTTAGCAATGTAAAAATTCCTATGCTTAATGCAGGTAAATCTTTTGCGATTGATGTTACGTATTCTCTTGAATTAGTTGACGGAATTAAATCAATAGATGAATTCCATTCGGCATTCTCTCAATTAAAACTAGTCTCTCCTAATCTAAAAGATTATAATCCTAAAATGTTTAGTTTCGTTGTCACAGATTACGATCATGAAAAAGAATTTACTAATTCTAACACTGAAGCATTTGTTATCGCTCCACACTTCAGACATATTTCATTAATCGAGAGTAATAAAATTGAAGAAATATTTGTACCAAGCTACTTTGTCGTACTTTGTAATATTTATTTAAAAGAATTTTATGCTAATTCATTGTCTGAAAAACCTTTAAAAATGAAGAAACCTAGAATTAAGTTAGTAATAAAATACAACGATCAATACTACAAAAGGCATCAAGATGAGTATTTAATGGAACTGAGCACTAAGCAATTTGAGAGCGCCTCATATCATCCGAGGTTTGAAGCGTGGATTGATTTTACATATATCGAACAAAAAAAATTAAAAAATAAATCAAACCTTTAATATTAAAAGGTTTTCTATAGTCCGTAACTCTATAAATGCATGATCTAAAGTTGACGTAACTACTCAAGGAGGCTAATTATGAGCATTGATGAAGATTTAAAACAGATAAGAAAAATGTTAGATGACTACAATAAATATTCTGAACCACTAAGAGAAGCAATGGTTAAAACAACAGAGCAGTTAAAAAAAGTATTCTCAGATCAAAAACTAAGAGAATATCAAAGTCTTAGCGAGTCTTTTGTACAAAAATATAGTGATGTAGAAAGTTTCTTCGCGTCTATTAATTGGACGGAAATTTTTGAAGGGATGTCTCAGATTGAAAAAGACATTCTTGAGTTTTCTGATAAATTGAATGAAGAGCGAATCTATCTAAATTTTTATTACTTTGAATCAATTTCATTTGATAAAATCCACATACTTCTAGATCGAGAGGTGGCTATAAAATGGATGAATGATCATATTAAAGATACAATTAAGTATCTTTCAGAAAAAGAATTTTTGGCAAGACATAAAAAATTAATAAATCAATCATATACAGCCTATGAAAATGGTGACTATGAATTAGCAATTCTGGGTATGATTCCAGCGTTAGAATTCTTTGTAGGAAACTGGATGATCAATGATAAACACAATGGAGAGTTTGATTTAAAGAATCCTTCAAGAAGTCAAATGAATAAGAAAGATTTAGAAGCTCTATTAAAAGATCACCCTGATAGTGGTAATAAAAGTTTGACAATCAAACATTACTTCGAGATGAAAGCTATGGATGGAGTAATAAAATTTTATGATGGTTCTAAAAAAAATAGAGTTTCTCGTAATTCTATAGTCCATGGTAGCCATGATTATAGTCGGCTAGAAAGTTTTGACTATGTGAAATTAGTATATCTCTTCAATTCATTGCTTTCTTTATATGGAGTAACTTTTAAAAAAAATGAACAATAAATTCTTTCTAAACGAGATTTCATTTACTTCATGAGCCCTCACCTTAATAGTGAGGGCTCTTCGACTACATAAATTAGAATAGGGTGTTCCATGTTGTGAGCCCAACTACTCCATCAACTTCTAATCCTTTTCGCTTTTGATAGTTACGGACGGCTTTCGTCGTAGCGGCATCGAATTGACCAGTGACCGGTACCTTGACCGCGTTCTGAATCCGTGTGATGTCTTTCGTCTCCATCCCTTTCGCACCTTGATAGAGTGCAGCACCTGGGTAATCGACGATCGCTTCTTTCGTATCGGATTTAGTTGCCGGTTTAGCTGCCCGTTTTTTGACGATCAGTTCATTTCCTTTGATGATCGTCGTACCGTTTAGCTTATTCCATTTTTGCAGTTCATCGACCGAGACATCGTATTTCTTCGCGATGCCGATCAACGTGTCACCGGTGACGATTTTATGCGTGGACGCCTTTCCAGTAACAGGAACACTTGTTACTGGTTTTTCGGTACCATTTTTGGTATTCGCTGGCTTTTTACCTGCCCGTAATTGTGCGATAGTCAGCCCAAATGTGTACTCGAGGTGCGGCGCATCGCGGAATCCCCGCCAATCCCCACCCCACTCGAATCCGAGTTTCTTTGCAATCCGGACGATTTCTTTCCAATCAGCTTCCCCGTCCCGGTCATAGTCCGCAGATTCCGACCACGTGACTTCTAGTCCGCTCGGCGTATAGAGCGCGAAGTCGATTGCAAGTCCGTAGTTGTGGTTCGAGTAACCACCTGGTGCATTCGTAACAACCTTCCCAGCTTTCGTACGTCCTTGTGCATACAAGGCGTCCTGTTCTGCTTTCGAACGGTACGCTTGCGTGATACAGACGGGAACGCCCTGGGCATATGCGAGTTTGACGAGTTGTTTCCCCATTTCGCGGACGACCGGGTTGAGTCCCGGGTCGTCGAGTTTGCGGTTTGCTTTTTCCTGTACAAATTGAAGTGACAATGTCATGTATACGTCCTCCTTATAATGCCTTGTCTTGTTCTTTATCATCCTTGACCTCAGCGATACTCAGTTCGCTTGAAATCGGCTTTATTTGTTCTTCTTGCGTAGCTGCCGTTTCGATGATCGAGTCGACGGCACCTGGTTCCTTTTCACCTTGCAATTGCGTTAAGGCATCAACCATTTGTTGTGGCATTGGTACGTTCAATAACGCTAGGTTCTCCGTTACGGATAAACCTTCACGTGCGATGTAATAATAAAGTGCTAGCGTCCGAACGATTGGTAAACCGCCATTGATCAACTCATCAAGTAAAACCGCGATAATAATAACGATAAAGACGATACCCTTTCGGATACCGCCCCAGAACATGACGTCGCTATTCACGCGCTTATGTTTATACGCTGCTAAGAATCCAGTTAAATAGTCCACGATCATTAAAAACACTAGAATCTTCAATGCAGCGTCCCATCCTCCAAATAATGCTGTTACTACAGTACCTAGTACTGCAAATGCACCTTCGATTAAATGATGCGTTCTCATACCATCAACTCCTTTATCAGATAAAAAAAACGCCTTGTTTGGGCGCTATCAACTACTAAGTATTAAATTAATTGGCACTTAACCTGTAATTAAATCACCACGGTTTTCCTGAATCAAATATGCATCAATGCTTACTTTTAAGTCTGGTCGTTTTGAAATGACATAGTCATAAGTATATGCATTGTCAATAATCCGCTGTCCTAAATACGCTCCCATTATAGTCCTCCTCCCATCATCAACATGTCATCAATTGCAGATTGCATAAGCGTCAGCTGCTTTTTTAACTGGTCAAGTTCTTCCTCTGCTGTTAACGGACGGTCTGCATATTCGTAATACAGTCCGCTAGCCTGAGAATACTTGAGAATCGCTGACTTGCCTTGCCGGTTCTCTGGCTCTGGAATCGAACTCATGAGAACGCCTTCCGATTCCAGTTCCTCTTTCGTCTTACCTAGACCATATTCTTTATCGAATGGCATATAGTGAATGGATTCAACATCGTTTTGGTTCAGTTTAAGATAAATCATCTTCGTTCCTCCTTAAAATTTCAAACTGTACTCGGACACTTTGTAATACATTACCGTCTGCGAGCTATGAATACTTCGATAGTTCCCTACGTAAACCAATTTGTTGCGGTCTTCGTCCAAGATGAAAGATTTATTAGTATCGTGTCTGTATGCGGTAAGCAAGTTCGATGAAAGTGCTCCCGTGTGTACATTCGGAAAAATCATCGTGCTTAACGTGAACGTTCTAGTGTTCACCATATAAAGCATATACGCGTCATAATACCTGATCATTAAGAATCCTTTTCCCTTTAATTCATGGATAGTCAAGAAACTATAAGCGCCGAATAAAGGAATAGAACCAATCAGGTTCAAGTTTTTATCGAGCTTGTGGATGTTCACGCCTTGATCTGCCACATAATAGTGTGTAAGGTCTGAATGCAGCATAGTTTGAAATGTTGGTACTGTCACATAACCATGCATCGTCAAGGAAGGTGAGACAGTGTACGTAAAAGCCTGAGTCCCTGTCGTGAGTAGGATTTTCCCATCATCCAATACATCGAACATCCCAAAAGACGTGTTGGTGAAATTGGTCAATGTAAACACAGCCAATGGAGATTGGTTGTTCTGAAAAGTGCTAATTGGATACACGTATAGTAGTTTGGTGCTAGCTTTGTAAAGATAGATACGATCTCGTGCCTCATCAAACGCCAATCCATATTCACCACTAGAATTGGCTGAAAATGTCGATGCCGCTCCTATCGACGTGATGGTTCCATCCGCTCCAATAGAAAACATATGAAGACTGGCACTAGACCCGTTTATACCTGCGAGCACCATCCGATTTCGTGTCTTAAAAATTTTTAAACCCTTCTCAAAAAGAATGGTAGCAGTATATCTATATATCTCTTGAACTCGTTGCAATGCCTTTGTGTAACGCCCGACGAAGTAGTTGGTTGGGCTTGATTGATCAGCAAACACCCCATAATAATTCCCTAGAAAAGCCAGTGGTGTGGAACTCGGGAATGCGTAAGCTAATCTAGGAACACCGGCTGCTAAAGTGGAATCTGGACTAAGTAATACGTTATCTGATTGAATAGTTCCTAGATTCGGCATGTCATATATCCACCGTTCTTTCGAACCTCCGCTATAATCCCCACCATGATCTCGAATATCTAACATGCTTACACCTCCGATACGAGCGCACCATCTGCATCATACGAGAGCGTGTTGGTGACGGTCTTGCGGACTGTCGTGCCGTTCGGCTCATAATACGTGATAGTTCTCGTCGTATAACTTGGACTGGTACCGCCTGAGAGGACGGATGTCGCGAACAATGTATTATCCGTTTTTCGTCGGTACGTAACTGTCGTGAAAATTCCATTAGAGTCTTTATTTGATTTGATGACTTTCAAATCATCCGTCAAATCAGTCAACGTTCCTATCTGTGAAGTATTCTTCGTAACTTGATCCGCTACAGTTTTAACCGCTTTTGGCGTCGCTGCTAAAGCTTCACTTGTACTATCTGTCGCATTTGAGAGTTGCACTCTTCCTTTTTTCGCAACAGTTGCATCCTCTAGTTGAGATGGATCTACCTTTCCATCTGTTCCTAACGTAGCAACTCCACCGGGAACTCCTAATTCTGAATCGTCTATTTTGTTTTCCAGTTCTTCATGAGCAACCTCTATTCCAGTTTCCCACCGATTGATATCCCCTTCTGTAACAGGGTCATTTCCTTTCCAATCTGTTTTGGCTGTGTAACTCAAGCCTTCACCTCCCAAGTGAACACGAAATCAATCAACTGATCCGCGCCAATCATGACATCAATCGACTTCGCATTGATCAAATTCTGATTCTCGTCATACGCTTTGATGGACGTCACCCGTGAAATACCGCTCAAGCTATGTGCTTTGACCGTGACAAACGGTCCTTCCGCTACGATACTATCCTTCTGTACGATGATGGCGTCATTGATTTTGATTGTCTGAATGCGTTCTGCTAAGTCTGCCGCGATTCGTGATAGATAGGTCGTCTGTACGGTCATACAATCACCTCGTTCTCTGATTTGAGTACCGCCTGACCGACACGCCACTCGTTTACTTTCCGATACGTCCGCGCCGTGATCCGGACTAGGTCCACGATGCGTAGACTTTCCGCCGAGGAAAGTCGTAAGACCATCTCGAGATGTGACGGTTTTACTTTCTGGATAGCGGCTCGCATGTCGGCGAAGTTCTTCATCGCTTCGACCGGGAAGCTGATCCAGAAGGCGTATTCGTTCGGAATGTGCTCGACTCTCGAGATGAATGCTTCGAGATAGCTGTCGACAATTGTTTCGATCAATCGTTCATTCGGTGTCGCGCCCTGCCCTATCTTGGATTTGATACGCTTCCGCCGCTCTTCTTCCGTTCCGTCTGACGACTTGACTCGGTAATCGCGCTCCCATAAAGACAACGCCCAGGTTGCTCGTTCGAGGTCCAGTTGTGCTTCGAGCTCTTCTTGCAATGTCTCGATGATCATCAATTCCTTCGCTTGCGCTCCATAGATGGATTGCCAGACAGCCGATTGACGATAGACCGGATAGACGTGCTCAAACAAGCGTTCCTTCAATTCCTCTTCATTCATGGAGATTCACCACGCCTTGTGTCACGACGCGGTCACCCGGAACGACGACGTTCGTCGCTGAACCGTTCAACGTCAATCCGGTGTAATCAACCACACCATCGATATCGATCAACAGTGCACCGACCTTCGCATAGTTGACACGGAAGTCGACCACGTCATTCGTTTCCCATGCTCGTTGGTTCAACTCTTCTAAGTACACGGCCATCTTCTCTACGAACTGCGACTGGACGGATTCGAGCGAGACGCCTTGTAATTGCAACGTCGCTGTCACCTGTAGCGGTAATTCCTCTGAACCGACGACCGTGACCGTCGCACCGATCGGCGCATCACCTTTTCCGCGTCCTTCTCCTGCTACCGGGTCAATCTTTTCTTTGACGGCAGCAATGATGTCAGCGGTCGGTTTCTCATAGGTGATCGTCGTGATCAAGACTTTCACGGTACCGCGTCCTGCCCAGAGCGGGATGACCTTGACCTTCCCGACGCCGTCGACGCCAAGTGCCCACGTCACGTAATCACCGTCATTCCCTCCGCCGCGTTCTTCCGAGACATATGCGAAGTAACGGGAACGGTAACTGTCGTTGTCCTCTTCCTCAGCACCGAGCGTAGCGGAGACGGGATTCGTCACCGTGTTGATGCCGATGTCTGACGCGAGCTGAATCGCACCAGCTGGTACCCGACCGATTTCGCCCGCTTCGATCGCCACGACTTCGATCGAGAGTCGACCATTTTCCGGAATGATACGTTCAGTCTGATCGAGGATTTCAAACTCGATCGCCTCCTCGTCCTCTCGAAGGACGACGGTCGAGAACGTCGTATCCGCTGGAATGACGCTTCCCGGTGCTCCTTCGATATCGACGATTGCTCGAGCGGGTTGTGCCTCGATACGAGAAAGTGTCGGTACCCGATTCAGGACGACACGATCCAAGTCCTCATCTTCTGCCGTACTCGCGAAGGACGCCCGCATGATGTTCTGCATGTAGAGACGCTGCATCGCGAGTTGGTTCGCTACCGGCGCTTGGGCGTCATAGATATATGAACCTTCCCGCCGGTCCCACTTCGGGTCGGTCATGCTGAGCATCCGGTCGAGGATGACGTCCTCGTCCTCTTGCAGTGGTGCCGGGAGATCAGGTAGATCCAATAGATTCGCCATCTGGTCCTTCCTCCTTCAGTTGTTCTGTCGTCGTCGTTTCGCCGACGATCGTATTCAAATCGATCGTCGCCTCGAAACGCCGTTCTACTTTGATGACATCGACCTCGTCGACCGAGACGATGCGATCGTCATAAACGATCGTATCCATCAAGCTATCCGCGATGAACAGGCGCTTGACGTCGTCTGAGACGTCGAGACGCATGTCATCCTTCGCCTCGCACCCGTAATCCTCCGAATAGATCGGATAGGCATCCCGCGATGTCAGGATCATCTTCGAGATGACGTTCTTGAGTCCTTCGATGCCGTCGTCGACAAGAATTTCATCATTTGATCCTTTCACGAACTCACCTGTCTCGAAATCAAATAGCGGGGTCAACTTGCCCCCCGCTTGTTCCGTCTCTTCTTCGGCATAGACATCATCCACGTCGACTTCCGGTAATAGTCCCTCTTGTTCTTCTACGTCCGCCATTTTGTCACCACCATCCATTTTTCTGTCCGGTTCCGGATTGGCATCAACAAGACGTTGTCTCCCGCTGCCGTCACCATCGTATCGAAGACGTCTGCACGTGCCACCCGCTTCTCATCGATCATGAAATCCGTTGAAGAGCGAGCGCCGACATAGCCACCTTGTCGCACCGGTTGTAACACCCACTGGGCGCCGCTTGCTCCGGTATCGCTAATTGCCTGCAGAATGACGAGCTCTCCTTTGACGAAGAAGTGCGCATCCATGACGAAGGCATCCGCGTCCCGTTCGCCGACACCTGAAATGTTGACGACGAGCGGTTCGACTTGGACGACCGTTCCGATCAGGATATGTTCTTGTGATGTCGTTGGTGTCAGGAACAGCTGACTGAAACGGGTAGCTGGATCTTTCATGCTCGTTCCTCCTAGAAATTGATGTACGTATGCGGATTGACCGCATGGCTCTTGCTATAAGTCCACCGACCGCGGTGGAGTTCGAAATGAAGATGCGGCCAATCCGACCAACCGGTGTTCCCGACATAGCCGATTGTCGTGTTCACCGTCACCTTTTGTCCGACCTTCACCTTCGGCTTCGCGTGGATATGGGCATAGACACTCTCCCATGTCTGACCGTTGATCGAATGGACGATGTAGACGACCCAGCCATACGATGTCGACCAACCTGACCGTGTCACGGTGCCGTCCGCGACCGGATGCAAACGCACCTTTCCGGTCTTCGCGCGGTCAATCAGGATGTCGATCCCGAAATGACCGGCTGGTGTCTTGAATTGCTTGCGTCCCATCCAGCCACCACTCATCGGACGGACGAATGCCTTGTTTGATTTCGAAGGTGTCGTCTTCCCGTTTTGAATCCGGACCTTGTAATGCGAACGGATCTTATCCCACTCGCCTGCTTTTTGCCGGGCATCCGCTCGACCTAGTCCTTTTTCGAGAATGCTGATCTCGACGTCCCGCCGTCCGAATGGAATGCATTCCTTTGCCGGGAGTCCCATGTCAATCCGTTTGCCTTTGATGGCACCCCCAACGTCTTCCGCGAGATAGATACCGCTGTATTCCGGTTTCGCCCGACACTTGATATAGACGACGGAACCCATCGGTATCAACTTCGGATCAACGGCGATACTCCGCTTCGTCTTGAACTTGTTGCCGGATGCGGTCGTCCCAGTACCATTGATGCCACCTAGAGCGGGATTGTATGCTGTCGCGACCCAGCCCTTGCTGAACTTCAAGCGGATGCCTTTGATGGATTCTGTGGTATTGCCGAGACCGTCCTGTTTCTTCTGGACGTCCGGCTTTTCATAGCTGATTGACGGCAATGACGTGCTCACGACGGCGTCCGCGTCCATGACAGTATGATTCGGGTAGATCTCGTATTTCACGTTATCGAAGTAGTAGCCGTGTGCAATCAAGTCATCCTTCGACTTTATGTAGGCGTAATCACCGGAGAAGAAACGCTGCGTCCCTGACGTCGCAACATGACGGATCGTACGTGTCACTTTCGGCCGATCCTGTCGATCGAGGGTTTTCTTCGCTTCCCGCCGTGCATCGGCATCGTTCGTCGCATCGCTCTTGATGTAAGTCGAGAGTCGTCCGTATTTCTTGATGCTCTTCGTGCTCTTGGCGATACCGTCCGCTCGTCGTTCACGGTTCCGTGCCCGGACATAGTTCTTCCGGTCCTCGTTCGAACTCTCGACTTGCGCGTCCGTGATACCTTCACTGAGGACAGGCACGTTCTTCGGTCGACTTCGCTCGTAGATCTTCAGTCCTTTATCGTAGCGGACCCAGTACGACTTCTTCGTCTTCTTCTTGTCTTCCGTCAGAAGCGAGGCAAGGACGGAGTAATAGCTGTCGTATTTGTCCGCTCGGTAGTCGAGTGTCTGGCGATGCGTATACTTCCCTGCAGGCAGCAGTTTTGGTTTGATGCCGGCTCGTCTGCAGATCGTGTCGATTGCCTTCCGCGTCGTCGTGCCTTTCTTGAAATAGAAGTCGTCCTTGTTCTTGACGAGATAGAGCAGCGGATCGTACGCGGTGATGTTGATCACGCGATCCTTCCGCTTGATGACGAAGATGTGACCGAAGAACCAGAGTCGCTTTCCTTGCCGGACGGAGATATGTGCCCCATCCAGTTCCGGTAACCCGGACACGCGCATCAAGTCGAGGGACAGTTTGACCGCCGCTTGCGAGACGCTGTCCTCGAGCTTGATCGGGATGATGACGGATTCGCTGACGTCATACTTGGAATCGATATAGACGCGGAGATCAGCCATAGTACAACACCATCCCTGGATAGAGCCGGTTCGGGTTCTTGCCGATCGTCTTCTTATTACGGGTGTAGAGCGTTCTCCAATTGATTTTCAGCCGTTGAGCGATGACCGTCAGTGAATCATTCCGCTTGACGACGTACTTCTTCGGTTTCGAACTCTTCTTCGTCGTTTTCTTCTTCGTGGATTTACCACGCTTCGACGAGCCTTTTCCTTTTTTCTTCAGCTTGCTGACTTTCGGGTACGCGTATTCCTCGAAGCTGATTTCGAACTCGAGATCAGCTTGTTTGGCCGATCGTCCGAGCTTCGGTTTATCCTGCCAGGAACGATAGGAAAGGATGCGACAGCGCATCGTCTGCTTCGTATCCGTGATGGCGAGGGTCACGACCTCTTGTTTGCCTTTAATGCGACGCAAGGATGCATCCAGCGTTCGTGGTAGCACGAAGGCGCCCGTCTGATACGTTCGCTTCGTTCCCGGAAAGTGACTCGCTAAAGAGAACGTCCGGAGTCCGGTCGCCGTGATGAAGGAATACGTCTTTCCGCGAATCCCGTCGTGCGATTCTGTCTTCTTGTCTCCCCCGGATAATCCAAGACCCGGAGGCGTGACAGGGAACGTGAGCGTTCCTTTACTATGCTTGATCGTAATCAATACAACATCGCCTCCAAGTTATGTGTCGGTAGGTTCCGGTCCAGTTCTTCCATCTTGTCTGCGATGAACGCCATCAAGCGCATGCCGGTCTGCTCGAGCTTCACGGCATCGTCACCCAATGCACCGAGTTCATCCGATCCGATGTTGAGGTGGAAGACGTTCTGTGCTTGCGTATTTTGCGACTGGTTGACTTGATTCGTGATGCGTTTGCCTGTCGCGGATGGTAATGCCTGGCGAGACTGTGCCTTAAATGGCGTCATGATACCTTGAGCGATGACCGTTTCGGACATTTTCTTGAGGAGGGGAATACGTTGTTGCATCCCTACCTCATGCCCTTCTACGGTAGAGGCACCAATCGGTATGATCGTTCTAGCGGGCGAGTTGATTTTGAGCCCTTTGCTGAACCAGGATGGAATCAAGTCCGTTAACTCAGATACTTTGTCCGAGACCCATGTGAACCCGCTAGCGAGTCCGTCTACGAGACCACGAATGATGTCCTTCCCGATTGAACTCAAGTCAATGTCCTTGAAGAACTTGACTGCAGCGTTCCAGCCATCGTCGATAGCCGTCTTAACAGTTTTCATTGCAGAAGAAACAGTCTTCCCGAAGCTTCCGAAAACTTCTTTGACAATCCCGGAAATCGTCTGCGTCACTGTACGGAAAGTACTCGTGATGGCACTCCATGTCTTGCTGATCAACGAACTTGCCGCGTTCATGATGGTTCGAATGATGCTGCCGATTGCATTAAATCCAGTGCGTGCCGCACCAAGGATTAAGTTGATTGCGCCTTTGATGATGGAGACATATCCTTTCCACATATTCGAAATGAAGCCACGAACTGCCGAAAGAGCACCAGAGATATTCGTCTTCACGAAATTAAATCCGCCAGAAACCGTGTTTTTGATACTGGCGATGCCGCCTGAGAAGAACGCTTTAATCGCTCCCCAAAATCCGGAGATGATACCTCTTCCACTCGCCGCTAACAAGCGGAAGCCACCGAGAACCCGTCCGACGAGCAGTAAGTTAACATAGTTCCAGATGAACTGGATTGCGCCGAAGAACGCTTGTTTGACACCTTCCCACATCTTCTTGAAGTCGCCCGTAAAGAGACCGGAGAAAATCTTCACGACCCCGAGGATAACGTTCAATGCACCTTGGAAGACGCCTTTGATATTGCTCCAGATGCCTTTGATGATGAAGAGTACCGCCGGCATGATGAACTGGATGACACTCCAGATGCCTTGGAAAACGTTTTTGACCGCTTGCATCAGTTGTGCTCCGTCACTCTGCCAGAAGGCGCGGATTTTCGTAAAGACCGACTTTACTAGATTGACGATGGCAGTGAATGCGCTCGAGAGTACTGAACGAATCTTGCCCGTGATAGAAAGCACTTGTGCAATGGAGCCATTAGAAAGACCTAGCCTACTCAAGATACTTTTTGCCGCTCCATCATTTCCGACTAACGACGCAAAGACACCTTTGATCAAGGTGCCGACTTGTTTGAATTTTTCACCGACGGTCTTCGCTGCATCCTTCAAGAACAAAATCTTATCCCGGAAGGAGTCAATCTGTTCATGATTGAAGTGCGCGCTGATCATAATCTTCCGCGCCTTCACGAAGTCTCCTGACAACATGGCTTTCAGACCTTGAATCCCACCGCGAAACTTGTCGGAATAGGTCCATGCCGCTTTAAACCCGGCCACTAGTAGTGCGATGGTACCGACGACCGCTCCAATTGCTAAGGCGACTGGCGCAATGAACGGTGCCATGAGCGCGAATCCTTCGACCATCATCGGGAGTAACCCGACAAGGATCGCAATCCCTCCACCGAGTACTAAGACTCCCGCTAGAATGGCAGCACTCGTTGCAATCATCGTCTTCATCGGTTGTGGCAGTTGATTGAATGCATTGACGAGACTCGTGATGACCGTCGCCGCGGATCGAATCGGACCTTTCAGCCCATCCCCGAGCGCGATTTGAGCGGATTCCGCTGCACCTGTCATCTCTTCTAACGCACCTTTCAAGTTATCCTTCATCTTGTCTGCCGCTTCTTTCGAGGCGCCGGCACTATTCTCTAACGACTTCGTCATCTTATCGATTTCGCTCGGACCCACTTTAATTAGTGATAGGAATGCATTCGCAGAGTCTATTCCTACTAACTGCTGAAGAATAGATTGTTTTTGAGCATTCGTCATTCCTTGGAGCGAGCTTCTAAAGTTACTAACCATACCAGAGATTCCAACAAATTTTCCTGAAGCATCCAAAACATTAATGCCCAATTCATTTATTGTTTTACTTGCTTCTTTTGATGGGCTAAGGAGAGCACCTAAACCTGCTCTCAATGATGTACCGGCTTGCTCACCTTTCATACCTGAATTTGTCAGTAAACCTACAGCCGCCGCTGTTTCCTCTAAACTAATACCTAAATTCGAAGCCGTTACACCCGCATATTTTAGAGCGTACTGCATATCTGTAATATCCGCAGCCGTTCGATTAGCTGTCTCTGCTAAGATATCAGATACGCGACTCGCTTCTGCTCCTTTCATCCCCCAAATGTTAAGTGTGGATGCGACAACTTCAGCAGTTTGTGCCATATCTGCTCCCGCCGCTTCAGATGCACTGATGACTCCTGGCATCGCAGAAAGAATCTCTTTCGTCGTCATCCCGAGCGCGGCTAACGATTCTTGTCCAGCTGCTACCTCTGTCGCACTCTTCGAAGTAGCGGCACCAAGATCAAGCGCGGATTGTCTCAGACGATCAAGTTCACCACTCGATGCACCCGCAATGGCACCAACACGACTCATCTGTGCGTCAAAATCGACTCCAGTCTTCACTGCCATACCTAATCCAGCGGCGACGCTTAATCCCATGAGTGAGGCGGCGCCACCGACTGCAGTCAGTGATCCGGATGCTCCTTGCAAGCGTTCGAATGTCGTTTGTGTCTGTCTCGCATCCTCTTGCATGTTACGCATCGAGCGGCTGACGCGTCCAGAGACCTCCGTGAACATGTCACGCAGGATGATGGATGCCGTTAACGTCTGATTACTTGCCATTCATCATTCCTCCCGTTCTTCCACTTCCGCGTCGATGACGATCTGTTCGGATGCCATTAAGAATAGCTTCACGTTGTAGGGTGCGTTCCAGAAATCTTCCGGTCTGACTTGCTTCCGTTGCCAAAGGACATGCGCCCAGCGGAGTTCTGCATCTTCACCTTCGAGGATGCTCGCCTTTACTTTCCCATCGCACCGTCTGGCTCATCGAGTCCGGACAAAGCGATGACTTCCCGTGAAGCATCCGCGAGACTGACTGTTCCGAACAGTTTTGGGATGATCAATTCTGGCAGCGGAACCGGTAGACCGAGCTTCGATGCAAGGTCTGGACTCCGGAATGAGATTTCCGTCCGACGTGAATCGAGTGCCTTGTCTACGATTAAGCTGTTGTATTTCAGTTCATCGAGTTCTTCCGTAATCTGACCACGTGGACCATGCTTCTTTTTAATGGCTTCTTTCCGGATTTTGCTTTCTTCATCCGCGTCGAGGGCAGTAATCGGAATCTCGAACCATTTTCCGTCAATTGACATCATCTTGACGCTTCCTGCGCGTCGATTCGAGACGTCGATGTCCATCAGGTCGGAAAAGGAGACGTATTGCTTCTCCTGTACCACCTCGTTCTGCGATGCTTCGTCTACTTCATGTGCGTAACGGTCTGCTGTTTCCATGAATATGTATCCTCCTCTGAAATTGAAATGAATAAGGAGACCGAAGCCTCCTTTGTGTCCGTCTTATAGGAATTTATAATCGTCTGCCGTGAAGGCTAGATCCGTGTCACCCGTATCTTTGACCTTGAAGTTGACCAAATCGACCTCGTCGAACGTGACGCCCATCAATGCAATCTTTTCTCCACGAAGATCCGGATCACGTAATTCGAAGATGAGCGTCCGCGGAGCATCCGGGTCATCCAAGATACTACGACGGAATTCCGCAATCTTTTCTGTCCAGTGCATCTTGATCTTCCCGCTGATCTCCGAACCCATCGTCCGGTTGCCGTCTGCTTTCGCATTCCCGCGTTCGACCTTCTTCTTATTGAACTTGACCTTTGCTTCTGCTTCAGTGACCTCGACCATCGCACGTCCGGTTTCGTCATAGACCTGCCCGTACTTCCCGCGGAGAACTTTCCGCGGATCAAGTACCGGTAACTTATCATCATAGGATTGTGGCATCTGATTCCCTCCTGTTTCGTTTCAGCGACTTAGGACGCCGTATTGTTTGCGTAAATTTGCGTAGCCGTCCCGTAGACAGTGAACGCCGTCTTGAAGTAGGCTTCGGTCTTGTACGCCTGTTCCGTCGCGCCCTCGCCATGATAGCGGCTATCTGGGACACAATCATAGACCGGCTCGATGACTTCGATGTTCGAACTCGCGAGGGGTTCGAGGACCAGTTGTTTGATCTTCTCCGCGACAGCGTCCCGCTTCGATGGACTATTCGACTGGGAGCGGAAGTATTTCTTGAAGACGAACTCCTGCTCTTCCGTGATCAAGTCGAAGACGTTGATCGTCTGGATTTGTTGCAAGTCACGCAAGGCAGCATCCGGATCCGCATCCGCGTCGATGCCGATGAGCGGATCGAGTCGAGAGAAGTCCGTCATCGAGTTGACCGGTGCGTTGTAGACGACGTTCTTGCCTTCCGCCTTCAGCAACAAGTAACCCTCTTCAATCTTCTGGTTCGCATCGACGTCTGATAATTTCTCGAGATCGTCGAAGATCGTCAGATGACCCGCGAGTGAGCGGTTGACCGGAATCGAGATGGCCGCTGCTAACGCGAGGACGGCTTGTTGCGCTGGGGAGTACTCGACACCCTCCTTATACGCTTTCTGCATCGTCGAGATGGCACCATAGTAATTGACGTCCGCTGACGCGAGTCCACCGAGTGCCGTCTTGACGAATTGACCGTTCGGTCGTTGCGTCCGGACGAAATCAAGGAACATCGCTTGGATCGCGCTATCCGATACACCGTCATGGATGATGGCATTCGCATATTCCGTCTTCGCGACTTCGAGGAACTCCCCGTAATCGAGTGCCGTCACCGCTCCCCCTGAGTGTCCTGCCGTCAACAATTGCGCGACGACGTTCGCTGGAAGGGCATCCGTCACCTTCTCGACGCGGATGTACTTCGAGTTCGCCGCAAGCGCGACAAGATCGTCGTTCGATGCGAATGTCAGCTTCTCGAGCTGCAGGGCATTCTCAGTCAAGAGCAGTTCCTTCTTGTTGTTGTCGCCGATGACCGGACGGATCGTCACCGCGAACTGGTTCCCGCGTGCACCTTTGTACCGCGCCTTGACCTTGATCGACGTCAAATCGAGCGAGGCTTCTTTCGCGGCACTTGCTGCTAGACGATAGACCTTGATTTCCTTCAAGGATACGACGCTCGTCCCGTCTTCCCGGATGAAGGCGCTGTTGAGGAACGCATCCTGTAAAAGGAACGCGGATTGTCCGCTTCCGAACGCGGTCTTCGCTTCATCCGTCGAGCGGACGGTCACGATCTGGTTGATCGGACCCCAGTCTGCCCGGACAGGCATCAGGAGCGTGCCACGTGCTGACGATTCGACGCCTGACGTTGTGGCGATGTTGAACCGGACATAGACGTCCGCTTGTCGCTCGTGGCGACCTGGAATCATTGCTTTTGCCATGGATCATTGCACCTCTTTCTGTTTGAATGCTTCGATGCGTTCGATTGCATCCGTTTGTGACATCTCCGCCTGCCCGAATAAGGCACCGACGACGATATGCCGCGGATAACCGAGGGAGGCATGCGCCGCGATCAGTTCTTCCGCCGGGTAGACTGGTTCATCTGAAACGATCGTGACCGCTTCGTTGACTTGCTTACGTGCCATATGTGTTCAACTCCTTGTTAAATACTGCCGTATCGAGAGACGGGAGTTCGACTTCTCGTTCCGATACGTACCGTTGGCCGATGACTTGGAAGTTCAGCGCATCGTCCGAGATGAGATTGTTCGCAAACTCGCACTCATCCAGTTTTCCTTCTGTCTCAACCCAGTCTCCCTCAGCCGTGACGCTGATCAACGGGATTTCTTGACAGTTCACCATGAGCATGGTCGCAATCCGCGAGACGAACTCTTGCATCTGCTCGGGTTCATCTACGAAAAGCGTACCGAGAATCATGGGTTTGTATCGGTACCAACCGGCACTGAAAATCTCAGGTGTACCTCGCGGTGGCGCCAAGACGAAGAAGGGACGTTCTGCCCCTTGCTCGACTGGGCGGTCATAGCCGCGGACGTTGGTGGTGTCCTGCACGAACTTAAGCACGGATCGTACGTCTTGGACACCTAACTGATCACTATCAAAGTAGCTCATTGAAAAATGCCTCCAATTCACGATTGATGAAATCCTGACCGTCGCTCTCGAATGAATGCCATGCGTTCTTGAAGAAATGCTTTCCCATGACGGTCATCGGTCTCAACCACATACCGCCGTCATGGTCCGGACGATATTCGAACTTGTCATTCTTCCATTCACCGGGTACGAATCGCCGGGATTGCCGGTGACCATTCTCGACCCAGTCCGCATATTCGACGTTCGTGCCGAACACCAGTTTGATCCCTCTTATTTTCTGCATCTTGAAGATGGAGTCTTCGCCATCCGTTCCGCTTGATGCCGCTGCTAACGAGTTTCTCAAGCGTCCATCCATGACCGGTGCGACAGCCGTGACGCGATTTAAGAACGCGAAAGCGGTCAGTTTCCCGATCCGCTCCAGCTCCTCATCGAGTTGTTCACGTTGTGCATTGAAGCGGTCGAACATGCCGTTATCATGCAACTCGAACTTGAAGTCACTCATGCGCTATCCACTGCCTCGACCGGAATCTCGTAATGATGGATGCCTAGACGATCATGGACAGCATAAGGACGTCCGCATGTGAACGTCCCGTATGCATGTGATCGGTCTTTCGAGTAGATCCGCAGTTCGTCACCCGCTAACAGCGGTACTTTCGTATGGACGAGGAAGCGTCGATTCAGTTCATTCTGCTGATAGGACACACCGAGCCGGTTCTCTTGCTCCGCTAAGCCGACCGCGACATCATGCAGGACTTTCGTCCGCGTCGAGGTCGCATTGTACTTCGCGGACGACTGGACCATCCGGAAGACATCCGCTCGTTGGAACAAGAGAGACTCATAGGGATTGAACGGGTTCATAGGAATACCACGCCGGACGACTCTGGTTCCGGTTCAGGTGGTGGATTGAGATACGGTTCGAGGAAGAGCAATGCCTTGTTCAGGTATTGGTTCGTCGACTCGAGCGTCTCCTTGTAATCCGAGCGTTCGACACTCTTCACCTTCGGGACCGCCTCGTCCATGACGAGATAGCAGACCGCTAGCTTTATCGCTTCCGGAACTGGTAATGGAACAGGAATCTGTTTCACTAAAAAACGCTGCTCGACCTCGATGATCGAGCGTGTCAGAGCAGCGGCTAATTCTGTTTCAGGTAGGTTACTTAGGGTCGGGAGCTTTTCCACCGCTTCCGTCGTCGTCATTTGAATCATCTTCGACACCTCCGTCTAGCTGCTCGATCACTCCAAGCGATAGCAAGTGTTCAGCGACTGCTTTCGTGACTTCGAAGCGAGAACCCGGCTTATGGAGTGCTCCTTTGTACTTGATATGCGTGAGAGCCTTGACTTTCATATCATTCACTTCCTTTCGATGGATGGTAGTTGCGATGCATCAGACGTTCATGTGGAAGACTGCGTTCGGACGTTGGAGCGCCGGGAATGCCGCTTCACCGACTTCGACGATCTCGTCTTTCGTCTCGAGCTTCTCCCATGGATTGACGAAGATACCTGGCTGCCCTTGGCGTTCGACCGTCGGACCGAGTGCCGTGTACCCGAGTTGTGGATCCATCGCCGTTCCGAGCAACACGATCCGGCGCTCTGGTAGGTAGCGTTTCGTCGTCGCACCGTCAGGTAACGTGATGACTTGGTCATTGACCTTAATCGCTGGCAACATGTTCGCCTGCAGGTACTCATCGATGTCACGTGGTAAGACGTTTCCGCCCGCTACACCCTTGATGGCGCTGATCGTGCTCTTCGCCTTCATGATTTCGCGGAGTTGTGCGAAAGGCATGTGGATCTCAAGCGGCATCTGACCTGCGTTCTTGTCCTTGAAGACGAGCGACGCTTCGATCAAGTCCTCGAGCGGATTCGCTGTATCGGCTTGATCCCATTTATCGGCACCTGTCACATTCAACTTGTTCGCGAGCGGGATACCGAAGTCGATGTCGAGTTTGACGCCGTCATGATCGTAGACAAGCTTCCCTTCATAGACGGCTGCCGCTCGGAGTAACTCTTCCGTGTGCTCGATGCCGATCCGGAGATCCGCGACGTTCGTCAAGGCACGGTCGATGAGCGCTTGCTTCTCCCGGTCATTGCGTCCGTTCATGTACTCCAGCTGATCTTTCTCACTGAAGCGGATACGGTGCTGGATCTTCGCGACCTCACCAAGGGCACGTGCCACTTGTTTTTTGTCGCGGAACGGCGCAGGTGCACCGAACTCGCTGAGCGACGCTGCAGTAACGCGCGTCTGGTCGATGATGTCGTACATGAAGTTCGTCGAGAAGGATTCCTCGAGCGGCAAGAACGAGCGGAGAATCGGTGTGAATGGTACTTTACGGTTCTCAACTAGTCCGAGTAAGGCTTGTGGTTTGAATTCGTCTAATGTGAGGAATGTTGGCATGTAGTTCAACCCTTTCTATTTTTCAAATGGATTACTGGAATGAAATCATCTTAGCGGCTGTCTTGAAGCCTGTCGTGATGCCGGTACACTTCGATTCGTTGAGGTATCCGCCGATGTAGCCGATCCCGACGACGTCCGTTCCATCAAGGACGAGTTCACGACCAAGAACGGCCGCTTTACCAGTAGCGGCTTTCGCGTCATCCCACGGCTCCGCTTTCTTCGTCGCTGTGACGACGAGCAACGCCACTCCTGCTTCTAGGCGTCCTGCCGGGAACTTCGTTGAGTCAAGCGTCACGTTGATCGTCTTTGAGCCGACCGTGTCCGCTAGAATCTCTTTTCCGGCTGCGTAATTCTTCGTTACGGGTGTTAGTTTCATGAGGAATCTTCCTTTCGCTTCGTAGTCTTATTGTTTATTCTTTCCGTTCAAACGCTCCGCTAGAGACTTTCCGAGGTCGTACCCCTCTTTCGGTGCTGGCGGATTACCACCGCCTGGAGGCGTCGGTGGATGCGTCGTCGAGGACTTGATGAGGTGAGGCTTCGCGGTCTTCACGGCTTCGAGCGCTTCCTGGAGTCCGTTCACGTTCCCTTCGTCGTCCACTTCGATAGCGGAGCGATCAAGGAACGCTTTCGCATCTGCCGGATCGATGAAGTTCATCTGCGTTGCCAAGGCTTTGACTTCCGCGTTGATGATGCGTTCGTTCGCCTTGTCGTTCGCGGCCTTGATTTGCGCTGCGACGTCGCTGTTCTCGTCGATACCGAGTTCCTTCTTCAGAACAGCGATTAACTTATCTTTGTCGTCACTCTTCTCCTTTGCATTGGTACGGTGTCGTGCATTCTCCCGACGAAGTTTCTCAATCAACTTATCCTTCTCATCGAGTGGCGGATCATTTGGTGGATTGTTCGGCGGATCGACTAGCGGGTCAGCCGGTGGATCATTTGGTGGATCGTTCGGCGGATCCGCTGGCGGGTCATCCGCGAAGAACTGAATCGGGAGTTTCAGACGATAGGTTGGTTTCAACGGTTTTGCTGTTTCCATGTGCAATGTCCTCCTAGTTCGCGGCACGTGCCTGACGTTCCGCTTCATACATCCGTCGATACTCCTGGTACGTCGGGATGTTGAATTTCTGTTGATACTGAGCAAAGGTGTCGATGTCTTGTGCAATGCCGGTCGAGGTTCTGCCATCATTCAGATAGATCCGGACATTCCGACGGCTGACTTGATTGAATCCTTTGACGACCGGCGTATAGGTGACGCGGCAATTCGGATGCTCGATGTCTGGCGCTGAACCGATGGAGTCCATCTTATAGATGCGACCATCAGCAGCACGACAGACCGCGCATGTCTTCCGGTCGAGTGTCTCGAGACGACGCATGCCTTCGATGCCGTCCGCTCCATGATCCTGTATGAAGTCCTGAACGGATTTCTTCTTCGCGGAGTTTCCGGCAGCGATGATTTCAGACCGTACCAGACGTTCTGCTTTATAGGCATCCGTCTCGAGCATCTCTTTCAGACGACGTGTCGTCTTCGCGACCGATTCACCGCGCATCATCGACGAGAGCAATTCCTGTTGGAGCTGCTTGCCTAGGCGTGCCGTATTGTCCCAGATGCGATTCGAGAATCGTTTTCCGGACCAGTCTCGATTGACAAGCGACTGGATGCTTTCCTTGTCAAGCAATGGCAAGACGGGGAACCTGCCCTCTCCTTGCATCGTCAACAAGTAACCCGCGAAAGCATACTCCTGCATCACCACGGCGTGTAGGATACTGTCTGTCATCGCGACAGTCGTACGAGCGAGTTCTTCGATGTGGACGTTCGTCTGCGCAAGCAAGGTTTGAATACGGGCTTGCTGACTGTTGAGCTTTCCCCAGTCCCAAACGAGTTGGTCTTCCCCCGATACGTCAATGGCAAGAGAAGCGATGTCCCCTTTGATTTGACGCAAGAGTTCCGCGTAGCCGCGGAGAAGGACCTTGATTTCCTTGTCCTTGATTTTGATCAGTCGCTTCTGCTGGTCGATGACCATCTGATCGAGTTGTTCAGCTGTCAAGAGCATGGCTTATTCCTCGTCGTCTTTCGTCGAGCGGTTCTTAATCTTCTTGTCCGCACCATCGATGTAATCATCAATGTTCTCGAGATCGACTTGTTTCCGGTCTGCCTTTTGTCGCTCAAGACGTTCCTTCTCTTCCGTCGCATTCTCGACGAGCGGATTCAACTGCAGGATGGTCTCATCCGAGATGAAGTCCTTCAAGCCCGTCAGCATCGTGACGTATTCGCTAACGTTGATCGGTAGGTTCCGGTGAACGGTCCAGTAGATCCAGCGCCAGTTGTATAACATCGACGTGTCTTGCGACTTCGCGACGTTCTGCCACTCGGTGATGGTGTCCTTCCCTTCAATCATCCAGTCCTTCGCTTGGATGCCATAGGTCAGGAGCATGTTCTTCCGGCGGTAATACTCGTCGAAATGAATCTCCCGTGCATTCGTCGCGATCTCGAGCGGTGCATACATCTGTTGGATGGCGACACCCGACAGATTACCGTTCGCCGTATCCTTGAAGATTTTCGGGAGTTGCGCGACATCGAAGAGCCGCTCCGTCAATTCCTTCAGGTGCGCGACGATTGGTTTCTCGTCAATAGGCGGTGCGAGGTAATCGATGACGGCTTCCGGATTCTTGGAGCCGACCGCACGCGAAGTCCGCATCTTCGCCATTTCTTCCGGTTTTGGAAATTCGCCGATGAACTTGAGGAATGGATCGTTGAAGACATCCATCTTGTTCGCGTTATCGCTCAGCGCCCGGTTGATTTCATCGATGATCGTGATGCTCGGGTCGTCGATGGCCGACATACCCATTGGAATATCCGTCGTCGGTGGTGTCTGTGCTTCATCCCCGCGGAACCACGCAATCGGCACCATCGGGAACTGGTGATAGGCGACTTTCACTTCTTTTCGTGGATCCTCGACGAGATCGGTACCGTCTCGCTTCAGGTAATAGACATGGGTGTCGTCGTACCACTCGACGTATTCAGCGGTCTCTGTCGTCCCGTTCCGTACCTCTTCTTTCGTGTACCGATGAATCGCACCGATGATGTCGCCGTATTCGTTCGTCACCGGGAAGAGACGGTTCAGCGGGTAGGCACGATAGCGGATGTCCAGACGATGGTCGAAGTAGAACAGGACACCTGCTCCACCTGCCGTCAATCCGTTGCGTACGGTCGTGAAGTCGATGTGATGATCACTGTTATCCTCGCGGACGTCCTCGAGCTTCTGCCGGAATCCCTTCAGTCGTTCGAGATCCGCGCCGTATTTACTGGCTGCACTATCCGGTACCTCGACGCTGACCGGCTTCCCGACCATATAGTCGGTCGGGAGGTTGACGATCAACTTCGCATAATTGATGACGAGGCGATGGTTCGGGTCGTCCGCTCGTTTCGGTTGTCGGACGAGTACGGCATGCTTTCCGTCATAGTAGGATTGCTGCAGGACAATCGATTTTAGCAGTATGTCGTGTTGTGCGATGTATTGGTTCAATCCTGCCCATTTGTTCTTCTGTAGTTCTTGCGTGAGCGTCGTCGCTTCCACGCCACCGCCTCCTTTCTTGTTGAATAATGAACGTAGCCATTCGATGAATGAACGCCACATAGTCTCTCACCTCACTTAAAATGTCCGCTCGAAGGCGCTGAAGCCTTTGCCACCCTCCGGCTCATAGAAGCACAAGGCGAGGGCGTCCGCGCGGTCAGGAGATGCCAGTCCGCGCTTCTTCATCTTGTCCTTCGGTTCGACCTTGATGACGCCTTTGCTGAGGACCCGATACTTCCGCGTCGTCAGCTGGGAGACAAGCTTGTCGTCCTCAAGCAATTCGAGGGTCGATTCCTCCCCTAGCATCCGGCGTCTGAAGTTCGTCTCGAGCAGATCGCGTAGGTTACCCCACAACTGATCGCCAAGCTTGTCATAGACATCTGGGTCATCCGCTCTCGATCCATTGTTGATGCCATGGACTTCGAACTTCTGCATGTTATGGGTATCGATCCATTCGTCGATACCATCCGTGACACCACCACCGACACCGGTATCATCGACCTTGAAGACGACGCGAGGTGCTTGTGGGAAACGATTGAGCGTGTTGCGAGCGAAGCGGATGGCTTCTCCCGTCGTCTCCGTCGTCCCTTTCTTGCTATGGGTATGTCGTGCGACGACCTTGTTCCCGACACGGGCATACATGACGGTCTCATCATCCCCGTACCGGGCAACGTCGATCCCGATATGGATATCCGCGTATTTGACGGGTGTCACGGTGACATTGATGGCTTGATCCGTGAATTCGAGCGGGATATAGGCATCCGCCTCTGCTTTCGGGAAATCACCTAGGACGCGGACACGGTAAACGTCCGAGTCTTCGTTATACTTCTGCTTCAGCATCTCGATCGTGTCTCGTGATGTGCGCGGACTATCGAGGGAGCTGACCTTGTGCGTACTCCAGAGATGCTTATCGCGGTTATGGGAATCAAAAAAGACCCCACTCGTTCGAGTCGGGTTTCCGCACATCAAGATTTTATTCTCATCCCCGGTCAATGTCCCGAGGATGGCTTCCATGATCGGATCAGCGACACCGGATGCCTCATCGACGATGAACAGCATGTAGTCTTCGTGAAAGCCCTGCATGTTCTCCGGCTTCGTCGCGGTACGAGCGGTAGCGAACCACCGTTCTTCACTCCCGATCATGTAGATTTTCGTCTTCGTCCACTTCAGGAGCCGCTTCAACAGTTCGGATTTCTCCATCCACTTGGCGATTTCTGCCCAGAGGACGGTGAACAGTTGATCCTTCGTCGGAGCAGTCGCGATGACTTTCGGGTTCGGTCGGCATGTCAGGTACCAGAGCGTCACGACAGCTTCAAGCCCCGTCTTCCCGACACCCTGTCCGGAGCGGACGCTGACCTTGTTCTTCTTCGATAGATCGTCGAGTACGCCACGCTGCCATTCGTCCGGATAAAAACCGAGGATGTCTTCCGCGAATGCCGCGGGATCGTCCCAGTAGACGTCGATGACACTGGCGAGTACGTTATACGGTTTCGTCTGCTTCATGGCGCTTCCACCTGTCGCTTGCGACGTCGTTCAGCAGCGGCAAGGATACCGTCTTTCCAATCGGTTGTCGTCTCGTCATCCGTATCCGTATTCTTCAGCTGTTCGACTTCGAGTTTCAGCTTCTCTAGCTTCAGGACGCGTTCCTCGTCTCCCTTGGTCAACTTCTCATAGGAGCGGATCATCGCGTCGAGCCGTCCCATCGCCGTAGCAAGGGAAGACATGAACGTCGCTTGTTTCTCGTAGGCGAAGCGGATTTCCCATTCGTCCTTCGATTCCCCGCTTGCGCTCAATTCTTTCGACATGTCGTCGGCATTGCTGACATGCATGATATTCAGAGAATTGATGATGTTCGCATGCATCAGCTGGATCTGGTCCCAGAGTAAATCAGCGGGATTCCGTTCCTGCGTGCCATGCATGATCTCGAGGATGGATTCCGGTATGTACTGACGGAACAAACCATGGAGCAGCGCGTTCTTATTCCCTTCCGGAGCACCGCCCCAGTTACCCGCGGCGTTCTTGTTCCCCTTCGGTGCGCCACTCTTGCGTCGTTTAGGAGCGCTCTCTTTCAGTTTAGGAGCGCTCCCTTTGCCGTCCGTTTCTTCATCATCCCAGCGGTCCGTCGATTTCCACTTGCGAATCGCGCTCGGGGAGACATCCATCTCCTTCGCCAGGTCGACCAATTTATATGTCGGATCCTGCTTGATGGCGATGCGCCACTTCTCGCGAGCCTCATCCCGCCGGGGGTCTCTTGGTCTCGCCACGCTCCCACCGCCTTCCTAATTACTGGATTGTGTTGTTTTTCAGGACGACCGATGCCCTCGCTTATGCCGCTCTTTCATCATTCGATGCGTCTGACGCTTCGTTCCTGATGCGATAAGGCGATTCACATACCAAGACGTGTCCCGCTCGTAACGTGCCGTATAGCTAGGCTGAGGGGCATCCGCTACTAGAGTCGTGCGTACCATCTTCCGGAGATTGTCTCCGACTCTTCGTAGAATTTCTTTCACCATGTTCCATGCACGTTCGACGAAATCTATCACTACTGTTTTAAGTGCCTCTCGAATCGTTTCTACATTCATCTCTGTCATGATGTCTACCTCCTCTCTTATGCTTTCCAACGAACCGACTAGGTCGATTCCCGTCCGCTCGTTGCAAAGCACAAAAAAGCACCCCGAAGGATGCTTGGTGATTAATTTTCTTTTGCTAATTCATCGATTGCTCCAGTAATCATTTTGCCTAAATCACTTAAGTCGTTGCCAAATGCCGCAATAGAGGAAAGTCGCGTTAAAAGTTCTGTTAAGGTTCTTTTTTTCTCGCCATTAGAAGCTTCCATATCCACCATCACTTGAACAAGAAAACGAATCAATGCATTTCTTTGTTCAATCGCATTTTGGCTATCTCGAAGCAATGCTTCTAACGTTTCGACTTGTTCTTTCCCTACACTCACCAACTCGTTATGTCGCCTTAATTCTTCACGTTTACCGGCATTCAACGAGTGTTGGATCGACTCAAAGTCAAACGTAGCTCTAGTACTCGTACCCATAAGATTCTTGGCCACTTGCTCTTGATTCTTCAATGCATCGTACATCTCTTGATCAACTCTCTTTCTCATCACCGCGTAACGCGAATCAAGGTCAATCGATAAAGAGGCAATCATTTTATACGGATCTTTATCAGACATTTAACCACTCCTTATAATTACTTAAATTACATTATAAGGGATATTTGTTTCGCTATCCAAAAAATCCTATCAACAACGCACGACTACTCCGCCCTCACGCTTCATGGCTTGCTTCACGTTTTTTCTGGCTGCGTCATACGTTGTTGGCAAGAAGCGAATCACTTCATGCGTTTGATTTCCTGTTTCCAGAGATACTTCAACCAGTCACTTTGAGGAATCTTCGTGACAGGGCCTGTCCGTCGATCCTTCCGACGCGGACTCACTTTCCAATGAATCACGTATGGTTTTCGTTTCATGCAATCACTCCTTATATGTACAAACATCCGGATGAGACCGATCATTGCAAGCATCTGGGGGAATGACATGGAACCGATCGATAGGCTGACTAAGGGAGGTCAAATTCACTCATCCGGATATTTCTGCATACAAAAAGCGCCCTGTATTTTACAAGACGCTTGGTATGTGAGTAATGCTTATGTCCTGTAGAACAATGCAACCGTCGTCGCACCCGCTTCGTCTACATGGAAAGAATATCACGTATTTGGCAAGTTTTTGTATCAAGATTGTATCAAAAGAGTATTAAAAATGTATCATATTTTATCAGTATCTTTATTCTCTGAGTTCTCTATTTGGCTAATTAACAATTCCATATATTTTGTATAAGCGACTCCAGCTTGTTGTTCTAATTCATGTATCTCACTCAAATTAGTTTTAGTTTCACTTTTTCTTATATCGATATTTACCTCTACATCCTTTATCTCCTCCATTTGAATGTATATATTAATATAAAATAATTCTCTCTGTATTTTTTCCATATAAACTTCTAGAATCTTATAATAATAATTATTATTATTAATAAAAATTCTATTGGCTAATATGTTAGTCGATAGCGCTTGTAAAGATGAAATTGACTGGTTTAATTCGTTTTTTAAAAAATTTATTTTTTCAGTTCGATTATTAACAATTTGGTCTATCCATTTTAAATCTTCGTTATTTTTTTGGTCTAATTTTGGATTTCTTTCGAATTTGCCAATAATATACCTATTTGATATCTTATTATGCTCGCTATAGTTAACTATTAATTCCGTTTGCTCATCTAACATAACGCTTAACAAATGATCATATTTAATTAGTGTACTTTTTATTTCAACTAAATACTTAAATAGCTCAACATTTTTTTCTATTTTTAAATTTAAGTTTATTCTCTTCCTTTCAAGTTTATCATTCTCTTTAGCTGCCAACACGATTTGATTAGTTTGACTACTTATCTGAATGGTAGTGATAGTAATAGCACCAATAATTCCTAGTATGGCTCCTAAATAACCACCCCAAAAACTCATCCAAGAATCTGCTTTCAATGAACCTATATTTAAAAAAGAACACTCCATAAGTCTCCCCACAGAATAAGGAATACCCAAAATAACACCTAAAGCTAGTAAAGTAAGTAAAAAATATTTCGTTTTTGTGTTAACCTCAAACGCCTCCTCGTTTTCCTTAATCAATTATTTTTAAGATTTTTAATCGTAGAATCAAGATCGCCTAATCGATTGTTTAATGCTTTGATTAATTTCTCATTTTCACTATCTAAAAATCGGTTATTTATCATAATCGAAAAATCCACATTAAATTTTCCTCTTTCTTTTCTTTTTGCGTCATAAAAGGTAATTAGAAAGCTTGGGTATTTTTCAATGTCATCCATATATGCTTCAATATGAGAATCAACAAATAATTTTAAATTCTTTTTAGGAGCTAAATTAAATCTTGACTGCCCAGTAGTTAATGGCATTGTAGTAAAGAATTCTTTTATCTCATCGTTAGCAACTTTGACTTCAATTTTCATCGTATAATCTTTTGCTAAATTTGTACTGTTATTTTCTATAATCAAAAAAAACATTCCGTTTTCATTTTTAGCATAAGGAACTAATTCAATTTTGAAGTGTTGATAGTAAAGGGTTACACCAGACACTACTATTGCAACGAATGAAAATATAAGTGAGAAATAATCTGTTATTTGCATTAATAAATCTCCTTAATTTAATTTGATAATTATTTAAGGATACTACAAATCATAGAATAAATTACATTATAATCCTTTTATTTTTTTCTATTCTTTGTTGGCGGCTACAGTAAATTTATAATGATAAATAATTATGATGATTATTCAATCTTAATTAAAATAAAAAATGCCAAGCATATGCTTGGCATTTTTTATTTTAATTATTTTTCAAGCGATAATCGTAAGCTTACCCGCTTCGTTGTGATCGTATAGCTTTTCCATCAAGTAATCTTCGATGTTCCGAATGGCTTCGTTCTTCCATGCACCACCATCTGCTTCGAATAGAGCGACACGCAGACCGTTTTGCATCCGGAGAACGAACTTGCTTTCCGGCTGATCGACTTCGATGAACGTCCGGTATGGTGCGAGTGTCACTGGATTGACGACCTTGACGTCTGCGACAGTCGCGACGCCCGTTTTCATTGTCACCGCTTGCGAGATGCCATCGTCTCCAACACCTCGGACATTGTCTTCCTTGAGGTTGCCGACCATTTTCAGAATCAATGCTTGATCCTTGTTCGGGACGAAGACCGACTGCAGCTTGATATTGATGTCTTCCGGATCATAGTACGAGTCGAATCGGAAGGACGGGACGTAGGCACTAGCTTGGATGTAGTGATTCCGATTCTGATCATCGTTGAGTTTGCTCATGACCGTGACCGTCTCCGGATCTTTAATGTGGATGAGTAGCGGTTCGTTCGTGTCAAACTCGCTTTGGATGTACTCGACGAGTGCCGTCAGCGTATGAACCTGAAGTGCGCTTGAAGTTGGTGCCTTGATAGCATAAAGTTCGCGGTCTGAGACAATACGACCGTGTACCTGAGTAGTTTGGAATTGACCGTGATCCTTGATCCAGTTGAATGCGTCTTTGAGTAATGACATATGAACAGCTCCTTTGATTGTGGTGGGTTGTGTTGGGATTAAGCGCGTGAAGAACGTGCGTCTCGCAAGTCGATGACGACTTCGTTCGGGTATTCTGGACTCTCTTCAATCGGGACACCGACGTCGTTCGCGATATCGCCATTCTCCGTGATCATCATTTGACCTGGCATGCTCGACTTGAGTTCTTGACCAACTGCGTTCCCTTCGCCATCGACGTCGATGATAATCTTCGAACCGATAGCACGTGCTGGCGTCAACGTCGTCTTAACGCTGATGTCGACCATCGCAAGGTCACGCTGTTCATCCGCTGACAAGGTCATCGAGATCGTCACCTTCCGCTTCTTTGTCGGATCCGTGTTGAGGTCCGCGATATTCGCATAGACTTCTCTTAAGGCATTGTTGACACGTTCTGCGAATGCGCCTTCCGCGAATTCGTTGAGGTTGATTTTAGGTTGTGGCATGTGATTCCCTCCGATTGGTTGATTGTGATTGGATGATGTCGTGGATCTGGAGCCGACCAATTGGCGTCCACGTCATCGTGGTCTTGCAATCCGCGCTACCGTTACGGTGCATGAACGGATATTCGTTGATCGTGACGAGACCGCGCTTCAAATGTGCTGTACAGAGTTCCCAGCTCCCGTTGACCTTCCGCTGGATACCAGCTTGCTCGAGGAGAGCGTTCAGCTTCCTTGCTGACATGCCGTATCCTTTCGCGACTTGTGTCGTCGTCATCGAGCGTTTGTCGGCTAGGATGCGTTCGAGCATTGGATCAGGATTCATGTGTATCGCTCCCTTCGAGTTCCAGATGGAGTTGGTTGCCGGTATCGGTCTGTCGCCGCAGCCATTTTTCCTTACAGACGGGTCCGATGCCTTCCCTTTGACTTTCCGTCGTCGTGAGCCGACGTCCGCAGACCGGACAATAGCCGGTCCGTGACTTCGGTGGTCTACGTTTCATGACGCAGACTTCGCGGTATCGATCAAGCGCAACAGCATGCCTTGCTCACTACGGAAGCGCGGGATGCGCATTTCCTCATAGCGTCGTTCCCAGTCCTCTAGAATCATCCCGACGACCGCTTCCTCGTCCGTCTCGACTTCTGGACGAAGCGCGTCCATCTTACCCATCATGTCGATCAGGATGACGCGTTGTCCGTTCCCGCCAGTGCCGAGCATGTGGTACTCGTCCTCGACGAGACGGTAGAGCGTGTTGAACGTCACCTTCTTCTCTTCTTGCCCTGCTAGTTGTGTTGTTTGTTCCATGTCATTCGCCCCATTTCATGATTAGTAGTGTTCCGTTGCGATACTCAGATAGTCGAGCAGGACGCCGTCTCTCGAGACGACCTCGCTCGTCTGTTCCTCGAACCAACTCAACGGGATCGACTTGCGTTCGCGTTGGTTCGCCCAGTCCAGTGCGTCACCGCTCGAGAGATAGAACGTCTTGCCTAGCTTCTCGAAGTGGATCAGCAGGAATGCCATGCCACCGAAATCCTCGATGCGTCGGAGTTCATCGAATTGATGCGTCTCGATGTTCTTGAGCGGGAAGGAGGTCGCGTTCTTCGTCGATTTCGCGTCGAACGAGAGGTACCGCCCTTGATGCATCCCAGCGAAGTCCAGTCCGCCTGATTTTTCGAACCAGTACTTGCGGACCTTACCTTCCTTGTCGAGCTGGACCTTCGCTTCCGGAAAGGTCTTCCGGACGTGCGCGACTTTCTTAAGTCTGTAGTGACGATTCGACATCTCGAGCATTGTCTCGAACCGTTTTCCGCGGTTGGCATGGTGTCTCATTAGCATCCTCCTTCCAGAATGGGTTCGGCGTCTTGTCCGCAAGGAACAAGGAAACGCTGCGTGGTCGTTTCTCTTTCAGTCGTTCGTAGCGATAACGCTTGAAATCGATGATCATGTCAGTCCTCCCAGATACCGAAATGGTCGGCGACGGTTCCGAGTAGCTTGTCCTTCGCCTCGTAGTAGGTGTTGCGGTTGCCGTAGCGCATCATCTCGATGACGACGTTATCCGTGTACTTGAACTTTGGACGGAATCGGAGATCCCAGATTTGATTCAAGTCTGGATCGGTCTCCTCGAGTTCCTCTCGAATCCGGAGCAAGAGTCGGTGTTCTGCTTCTGCTTGCCGGAGTTGTTCGAGTAGCATGACCGCCTTCTCGACGTTGCTCGACGGTCTCGTGTTGCGTTGTACTTCGCTTACCTGATACCCAGCCGTGATGGAAGGTGCGCTCCGTGCCTTGAGTGATTCGATGCGGGACGGGAGCGTGAACAGGCTTCTCAGCTTGTTCTCGACCAACGTCCGTTGTGCTTTGGTCAACTTATGTGCGATGAATTCCATCCTGTGCCGCCTTCCCTTTCGTGTTAGAGTCTCAGCGGTCTCCACCCTTCCTTGATCAAGCGTTGCGTCTCATGTTGTGGTGCGTCCGGGGTGTACAGCACTATGTACTGGCTCTTCTCGCGACGCTCGAACAATTGGGGTCTTGATCCGCTGTATTTTATGCGTGCTCGACGCTTGGCCATCGTGCCGTTACCTCGTGTTCCTCGAGGGCATGCCCTTCGAGCGTCCACTCGCGTCGTTCGTTCGATAGCATCACCGCCGTCGTGATCGGTCGTAGTCCTTCCTCGACCTTGACGAGCTTCCCGTCGATCAGCGTATGCCGACGGATCTGGTTCGAGATGAGCAGGATCTGCTCGTGCTCGAGCGTGTGTTTCCGGAAGACGAGCGTCTTCATGTCACCCCTCCTTTTTTCTTCCGGTCCGGCAACTCGATATATGCCGTGTGTCGGGTATTACCGTGACTGCTGACGTATCGCTTGCGACCGGTGTAGTGTTCGGTCTCGAACTCCTTCTTGTTGTGGAGATACTGTTCTTTACCGAGGAACCGTGCACCGCGGCTCTCATGCTCCGCGATGCGACGGTCCAGACGTGCTTCATCCGTGTCTGTCAGTTTGATTCGCATCCTGTTCCTCCTCGAGACATCATGAATTCCGAGTGACGTTCCAATCTGCTTGGCATTCTTCCGGTGAAAATCCTTGATAGGCTGCACGATAGAAGTTGTCATTGCCGTAATGACGGACGTGTTTCGTCAGATATCCATCCGGTTCAAGTGTGATCCGGATCGTACCGCCCTTGATATCCAGTTCGGCTGAGCGGATGCTTCCGGCGACGATTTCTTTCATGGCGTCGAATAGGTTCATGCCCTTTCCCTCCTGTCTCGTCTAGACAATTGTCGAAGTAGTTCCGTGACATCGGCTTGCCGTAGAGCACTTTCGCCGCTTCGAAAGTCACGGTGTAGATGACGTGCTTCTCAGCATTCGGAGACCGTCTGGCGATGCCGAGGGTGCAAAGGTGCTCCCAGTCGGCGTTCGCACCAATCGATCCGTAGTAGTTTCGCCACGGCTTCTTCCGTTTGTTCAGACCGAGCGCGTATCGAAGCTTCCGAAGATGCTCAGTCGTCAGCCGTTCGATGATGTGCGGGATGCTCAACTCCTTTCCGGTGTCTCGAGCGATCGAAGGAGTGCCGCGACCTCTTCGTCGTCAGGGACGTCTGATGTGAACGCCTCCTTCTGCTTCGCTTCGTGCGCTTGCCGCTTCGCCTTCTCTTTCGCAAGCCATTCCGGTTCCTTCATGCCGGACGATGCATGACGTCGACTTCCGCCACGGGTCCGTTGTCGTTCACGGAACTGGTTCGCTTGATCCTTCGCTTGTTCGACCGTCTGGACGCCTGCTTGTGCCCAGGTCTTCAGGATGCCGGTGATATAGGTGTACTTGCGGACGTTCGAGAGCGTCGCCGTCTCGATGGCGAACTGGACCAGCTCGGCGCCATAACTCTTGACGTCGTCCTCAATCTTCTCGATCGTGAACGGTGGCGCGAGTGGTTCGATGTTCTTTCGGTAGAAGTCGATCAGTTTCGTCAGTGCGTCTTCCGCGCCCGCGTCTACTACTACTAAATCTTTTAGTTCTTTTGGTTCTTTAGTACCTTCAATACTTAGTAGTGTTCGATTTTCCACTTTTGGTTTTTCCACTTTTGGAAAATCGGATTCTGGTGGGACCAGTTTCTGATTTTCGCATTCTGGTGGGCTTGGTTCTCCCTCCGGTTCATCCGGTTCTTCATTTCGTCCCTCGTCGGTATCCGGTTCTTCTGGATTGCTTGCGAACACCGGGCGTTCATGGACGACGAACTCCCATTCCTTGAACTTGCCTTTCTCTCGGACAGGGACGCGCTTGACGTAACCAGCGTCCGTCAGTTCTTTGATGGCTGATCGAGTGCTCGCTCTTCCGTCACTCGAACGATTGACAAGATCCGTTTCCCGGACCTTCCAGTCGTCCGGCAATCCCATGAGATAGCTGTGCAGTCCCTTTGCTTTCCAGCTCAATGTCTTTTCGTTCAAGAGCGTCTTGTCGAGAACGACATAGTTGTCTTCCTTCTTGATGCGTATGATGGACATGTAATTCACCCCAGTGCTTTCTGTGACACGTTTCGTGTACGTTCATTTGCTTCCGTGATCCGCGTCGACGCGGTGTGGATGGCGTTCAAAGCGCTCCATGCGGCTGACCCTTCCGGTACCGCGTTCGGGAAGAGGACGTCTAGTTGTTCGATGAAATGACGGATCGTCTCTGCTTCCTGTCGGATCACCTCATGCGGATCCTCCGCTCGTGTGCGGCTAACTTGTATGACTCTCATGGTTTCCCTCCTGTCCGGAGCGTGATACACTAGAGTTCCTACGCTAAAGTGTGTCATCGCTCTCTTGAGTGATGGCATTTTTTGCGTCTTCCGGTTCACGTTCGAGCCAACGGAGGAAGACGAATGCAAGTGGCGCGATGATCATGACGAAGAGCCAAGTGACACCCGCCATGTAGATGAGCTCTGGTGACAACTGGTTCACCTCCTTTCCAAGCGATTCTTCAGGACGTCGAACCCGACGCCACCGAGGGCGATGCTGAAAGCGATCAAGCCGAATCCATAGATGACGTATGCGTTCATTTCAGTTTGTTCGGAGGATCCATCTGAAGCAGATGCATGTCGAACGTGTCTTCCATCAGATGCAGGACGTACTGTTTGTTCACGGCGTCGATCACGATGATCGGGTCATTCTTGACCATCTGCTTGAACTGGACCAACGCATCCGGCTGACCTTCTTCTACCATTTCCTGGGTCACATCGACGAGAATGTTCGATACGACGTCCTCAACATTGATGAGCGGCAACAGTGTCGGATTCTCATAAAATCGCTCCACGAGCGTATTAGCTAATACATCTAAATTGGTATAGAGCTTCATGTCTTTTCTTCCTCCCTTTGTGAAATCATTTCCAGACCTCTCCGCGTCCCCATGCATCCAAATCCACTCTGTTGTAAAGCTTGAGCTTCGAATTTTGCGGAGTATGATAGGGAATACCGTCGCGTATCGTATATTTGTCGAGGGTCGCTGCATCAATCCCAAGATGATGCGCCGCTGCTTGTCGTTGCATCCACTGAGGTTGTATGTCACTCAGCTTACGGATTGCGCGGTCTGCGCTCTCTTCCAGTAGATGTTCTAGTTGAATCTTGGATAATGTGATAATTTCTATCGCATCCATGAATGAACTCCCTCCTTCACACAAGCGCCGGGCGCCAATTGCTGACGTACTTCAAGGCTTCGTCGAATTGGTTCTGCCGAATGTCGCGGTAAGAGGCGACGGCGAACGCACGCTTGATGTCACTACCGAATCGACCGTACAATTTCCCTTTCGTGTCATACAGTTCCGATGGTCGCTCATCTAACTCTTTCCAGACATGCTCCGCACGTTTCTTCTTAGCTCGTTCAATAGCAAGTTGCTGTCCATAGTCGAGCGTCATCCGCTCATCAATCTTCTCCGTCAGCACGGTAATGGCTGCTTCCGTCTCCTCTTGCTTGACGAGCATTTGCGATGTCGCGGCGAACAACTCTGCAAACGGGATACCCTTCGGCATTTCATAAGATCCGGTCTGGCGGATCGACGGAAGAACGTCTTCCATCACCCAGTTCTCGAATTTTTGTGCTGCAGGTAACTTTGAGTTCGTGACGAGTCTATAGACATCTGGTTCTCGGATAACTCTCGTTTCCTGTGATCTACCTAAGTTATCGATGACGGGATGAAATATCCCCTCACCTTTGCAATGCCGATTGACAGCTTTATGCGGTTCTTTATATCCAAGAGCCTTTGCTACGTCTGAAGCGACAAATAGCGGATTTGTTTTATCGCCGATCATGCGAATAGAGTTTCCTTCGAACACTTTTGTTAGCTGATTCATTATTAACCTCCGTATGATTTTCATTTTTAGAAATTGGGTAAAAATAAACGAAAAGTTTTATTGCAGTTATAAATTACCGATTCGGTAATTAGTCAACAAAAAAATATTCAATTGGCTTACCATACAATCTAGAGAGCTTCATCAAGAATGTTGATTTGATTCCTCGCTTTCCAGCCTCAATCCTACTAATCGTTGCGGCTGACTCGTAACCTGTAAAATCAGCAACTTCCTTTAAAGAAAGATTCCGTTCCTTGCGAGCATTTCTTAATTTTTCAAGGTCAACTTTTGGTTCCGGCAAATGAATCACCTCCTTGCTTATTACCATATCGGTAACTTATGAACTCAATATACATTACCATTTAGGTAATCGTCAATACTTTATTTCCAATTCGGTAAAAACAGTTTTCCGTTTTGGCAAAAATGATATATTTGAAAGGAGATACTAATATGGAGTTGATACTAATGGAGAAAGCTTTTAGAGGGGATAGACTTAAAGAACTGCGTCTGAATCGCGGATGGGCACAGGATGACACTGCATTGAAGTTAGGTATAACACCTGCGACGTTATCAAGATTCGAGACTGGGAAGCGTCAACCGGATCCATCGACTTTGGTTTTATTAGCGGACACATTTGATGTCACTGTAGATTATTTACTTGGCAGAGTCGAAGATCCTAGAAATACTTTGAACAACTACATTGAACATGTCTCTAAAACGAACAAACTGATCGGGATGCATTTTTCAGAAGAAGAACTTAACTCTCTTGATCAAGAAAAAATCGATAAGATTGTAAGTTACATGAAAGACCAAATCGCTTTAGCGATATCAACCGGAATAAATGATAAGACTAAAAAATAAAACTGATTGACGCCAACTATTCAGCTGCGTCAATCAGTTTTTTTAGTGAACTGTGCCATAAATTCGTTTTAGAGAACTCAGATTCAATCTCACTATTCACAAAGAGAACGTATGCGCCTAATTCCTCGCTCCAACATCCTTTTAGCGGAATAAGACCATCATTTGTTTTCAACATCATTTTTTCATTGCCAGAGTAATCCATCACAACTCTCCTTTAAACAAGAACATTTGTTCTATTCGTTTCCATCATTATGCATGACGCATAATCCATTTTCAAGCAATACCCTGTATTTTACAACGTTATCAATTCGACACATAACGACAATCATGCATTTTTCTTTTTCTGTTTTTCATAATAGATTATAAAAAATAGTACAGTTTTTTGTCGAAATAAAAAAAGGATGATTTCTCATCCTTTACAAATCATCTCAATTCTTCTGTGAGAGTTACCGAAGATGCTAATTTTTCGATGTTGTCCTTTAGTATATAGCCATCTGAAGTGCGGGAGTCATTTAACGCCATCAAAGAATTTTTATCAAATACATACTTTACTATGAAGATTCCATTCTCATCATCGATAAACAAAGCTAGTTGATCTAGTTTCTTATCTTTATCTAACGCTTCTTTAACAACAGAAGCAGCTAAGTGCTTGGATTGACTATGGATTTGTTCCAAAGATCCACCAATAGGCTTAACACGCAACATAATAGTATGGTTTGATTCATTTAGAGCAGAAAAGTTCTTTTCTACTTTTTGAGTCTTGAAGATGTAATCATTTCCGATTTTCTTATAGAATGACGTAATTGATTGCTTTTTCGGTGTCTTTATCTCCATCTCTTCCTTTTTTGGTTTCTGAGGCTTCGACACTTCTTTGTCGTTACTGATTTCTGTTTTTTCTTTTTGAATCGTTTCGGGTTTCGCAACTGCTTCCTCTTCATTCCCAACGAACAGTCCGACTACGAATAACAGCATAAGAGCATATACACTAATTGCAATCGCAGACTTCCAGATGGATCCGCTGCGGAAACCTAGCACCTTTTGGATTGCCTTCCGCTTCTTAAGAATGATTTGCTTCTGTTTCTGGATTTCCTTACGTATCTCATCACCGTCATATGCCCTCGCGATGGTTAAAACAATGTCTTTTTCTTTTTCATCACTGTAATAAAAAGACTTCAAGAACAATTCATCTAAATACATCTGCTCGGGTAATGCATCCCATTTTACCTTTTCAACGAGTACGAATGTACCATCTTTCTCCTCGACAAATCGAAGTCCGTCACTTTCTTGTACGATATACCAATCGACACCAATTCTTGTCTTTTTATAACGTCCGCTCGCTATATTTAGACCTGGATATTGTTCTTTGAGACGTTCTATCGATGTTTTTTCGACTTTCTTCGCCTGTTCATCCTTCATCTCGCTCATCCTCCTTCAATTCATTATTCTCCCTTATATATTCGGATTAGTATTGTAATAGTTTCATTATTTTACTTAATTATCTAATAATTTCTTTTATTTATGGGAATCTTTTCTATTAAATGTATACTGAAGTAAAACAGTGAAAGGAATGAGATTTATGGATTCTAAAGAAATTCGCCGCATCCTGAAATCAAATCATCCTGAAGGGTACGTAACGAGCGGACAGCACCAAAGTGATTCTTACAGTATTCCCTATTACGTCGTTGCGACTGCTAAAGAGGGGCTTTTCTTCTATGTCAACAGACGTGGATCGCTCGACATGGATCTTCACTTACCTTGGGCAAAAGTTCCGGATACGCTATATCTCCGAAAGGATAAGAAAGACAAGACATATCGTACAAAAGAAGAATTATTACTGACGATTTTCGTCGGTGATAAAGAAGGTAAAATGGTAGCTGAACTAATCGAGGGACGTCGGAAACTTTTACCTTGGATGAAGTTCCCTTGGTATCGAAAGATTCCTGGATACCGTAGTCAGGTCGCTTGGAAGATGGTCATGGCTTCCATGTTCTATTTCTTCTTCCTCGGAATGATTTTCGCCAGTGCTTTAGAGGATGTTGAAGATGATACTAAACAAGCCGTGAAGCAACCCGTCGTTCAGACAGAGGCAGAAGAAGAAGCGAAGAAGTCAGATTCTGAAGCCGCAAAGAAGAAGAAAGCTGAAGAACTAGCTGCTGCTAAAAAAGCTAAAGAAGCTGAAGAGAAAAAGAAAGCTGCTTTAGAAAAGAAAAAGGCTGAACAAGAAAAGAAAAAGCAACTAGCTAAGGAAAAAGCAAAAGCTGAAGCAAAGCGGGAAGCTGAGAGGAAAGCGAAGATTGCCGCTCAAGAGAAGGCAAAGAAAAAGGCTGCCGCGAAACTGGCAGCTCAACAAGAAGCAGAACGAAAGGCGCAAGAAGAAGCTGCTCAACAAGCTGAAGATGAAGCTGCTACGACTCAAGTTAGTTTTGATAACTGTGATGATTTAAGAACGGAATATCCGAATGGCGTACCTAGCTCACATCCGGCATATGATTCAAACATGGATCGTGACAAAGATAATTTTGCATGCGAACGCAATTAAAAATCATACTATTTATATGAAAGAGGTCATAACATGGAAACTGCCGAAAGAATTTTCATTCCTAAAAAATTAAACAGCGCTACTGTCTCTAGCTTTATTAACTCTGCTATTGAAGTTTTAGAAGGTGAAAAAAAGATGAAATATCCAGAGATTATTTTTGATTTTTCTCGACTTCACTTCGTAGAACCCGCTGGCTTCGTCACTCTATACAATACACTTCAATTCTTGATTTCTAGAGGGTGTAAAATTTACCTCAGCATAAATAGAGATAATTGTAGCCCAGCTGTAAAATACTTAGACGATTCAGGATTCTTTAAACAATTTGGAATCGATTTAGACTTAAAACCCCGTCTACGTCCTACAACTACAGAAATCCAGTCAATTAAAGCGTCTAATTTCCGATCATGGTCTTCAAATACATTGGTTCCTTGGTTACAGAGACAAACTGGAAACACAAAAAGTTCTTTCGATGATTTAGAATCAGCAATAAGTGAAATTTTCAATAACATCAATGATCATGCACAATGCGAAGGTGTCGCTGGAGGTTTTGCCCAGTACTTCCCTAACGATAATAAAATAAGGATTGTTATTGCAGATTTTGGGGTAGGTATTAGACATACCGTTAGAAGATTCCAAAAAGATATTTTCACTCATTCTCAAGCGTTGAAGTGGGCTTCTGAGAAGAACAATTCAAGTGGTAGCACTCCGAAAAATAGAGGAGTTGGACTCACGCATATTCAGCAATGCACAGCAAACTTGAATGGTGTTGTTGCATTCAAAAGTGGCGATGCAGAAATGCGCACCCAAAATGGCGAGAGAAAATTCTCTAAAGCAGAATACCACTATCCGGGAACGTATATCGAGGTTATACTTGATTCAAGGCACATACCAAATATCCCTGATGAAGAGGAGGACTTCGAGTGGTGACAATTACAATTAAGGATCATGTATCCGAAGGTTTCACCAATGATGATGGCGGCCTTCTATATGACATCATTAAATCCGCCATGAAAGATCATGACATTATTAATTTATCATTTGAGGATATGAATGCTATCTCATCTTCATTCCTCAATAGCTCTTTGGTGAAAATAAAAGAAGAAATCGGATTTGGCGAACTTAAGAGACGGTTTAAATTTGTAAAAACTACACCTTCAATCAATTCTACAATCCGGACTCGATTTTCACAAAATCATATTAGCGCTTGATTTTAATAAGACACTTTTTTTAAAATCAAGTATACTCAAAGCACCTTCTCTGGTGCTTTTTTGTAGTTCCAAAATCGAACGTACGTTCTAAAAAGCATGAACTGGGGGCCATGACTATGGCAAATATCAAAAAGAATCCGAAGACTGGACTATGGTGGGTTCGACTCTCACTCGGTACAGATGAACGAGGAAAACGAATCCAGCACTACTACTCCAACAAACGAAAACAAGAGGTTGAGTTTTGGATCGCAGAGCAACTGACTGCGCGAAGAGATGGGACGATCCAGAAAGTCATTCAAGTAAGAACGATGGAACAACTCATCGAACTGTGGCTCGAGGACCATGTCCGACTGACCAAGGCCACAACCACCTATCATTCCTACCGCTCCATCGTCCGACAAATACCAGATTGGTTCATGAAGCTGAAGGTCGATCGGGTTGAAGCCATCCATGCGCAACGTCTGCTCGCGGATTGGCACCGGGATCAAATCAAAGCTTCGACGGTCAACTCTAGACGTGCCATCTTCGTCGGCATGTTCAGTTGGGCGATTCGGATGAACAATTACAGAGGGTCAAATCCCTTCTCAGCGGTCACGAAATTGAACGAAGGGCTAAAGGAGATGCAGACGTATTCCGCAGAACAACTCTCCCGCTACTTGCGCACCGCACGTGATGTGATGACGACGGGGAACTACGCTGCGGTGATGTTGATCAGCTACACCGGTCTTCGTGCTCGTGAGGCGACGGCTTTGCGCTGGTCGGATGTCGACTTCGAACGGATGGTCATCATGGTGAAACGGACGGCAATCGAGGTCAAGGGAGGCTATTCATTCTCAAACACAAAAGGTAAGAAGGTCCGGGTCGTCACCATCTCTCCGCATGTCGCTGAAGAACTTCGTCGCATCCGTGTCGAACAACGCTACGATAGTTTGCGTATGGGCTGGCGAAATGAAGAAGACTTGGTCTGCCTTGGTGTATCGGGCGCCTATCTATGGCATTCAGGGCTACGTCGGCGTCACATTGAGACGTTCAAGACCGCTGCACTCCCGAAGATCACATTGCACGGTCTTCGTCATACGCATGCTTCACTCTTGATGGAAATCGGTGTCCACGCGAAGGTAATCCAGGAAAGACTGGGTCATGCGGACGCCACTTTGACAATGGACACCTATGCTCACGTATTGCACACTTTACAATCGGATACGGCGAAACAATTCGAACAGCTTTTGAAACGCAAAAAAACCGCTCAACAGAGCGGTTCGTGAGAAAAATCCCGATTTTCACATCAACTGTGCAATAAGTGTGCAATGAGATTTTTATAGGTGCTAGAAATGGCTTAAGACTGCGGTCTTTTCCGACGCAAACCATAATATTGGTAGAACTGAACTTCGATGTTCCCGTTATAGAGCTTCCGGCGCTTCGTCGCTGGACGACCGTACGCTTTTTCGAACTCAACATACGACGTGATCATATAGACACTGTAGTATGGGAATTCTTTGTACGCCGTTCCAATCTTACGGTAGAGCTGATGGACTTCACGTGCGTCCTCCAAACGCTCCCCGTAAGGCGGGTTCCCGATGATGACACCGAAGTCTTCCTTTGGTTTGAAGTCTGCTGCGTCGCGTTGCATGACGTTGATCGCATCGCGGACGTCTGCGAGTTCTGCGTTCGTTTTCGCGAGCTTGACCATCTCTGGATCGACATCGCTTGCGTAGATCTTCAACGGTTTGTCCCACTCTGCTTTTTCGTTCGCTTCGTTGATCGCATCGAACCATGCCTTCTTCGGAATGCATTTCCATTCCTGTGAGACGAACTCGCGGTTGATGCCTGGTGCGATATTACGCCCGATCATCGCTGCTTCGATCGCCAGTGTACCTGAACCGGTGAAGACGTCGTAGAGCGGCATATCCGGCTTCCAGTTCGTCAGCATCAGCATCGCTGCTGCCATCGTTTCTTTGAGTGGGGCTGCTGAGTGGAACTCACGGTAGCCGCGTTTGTGTAATGCGTCGCCTGACGTATCGATCGTTAATGTTGCGATATCTTTTAACAACGCAACTTCAATCGGATAGCTTGCGCCTGTCTTCGGCAACCATTCCGTTCCTTTGTTGTACTGTTCTTGCATGTGCGAGACGATTGCTTTCTCGGTGATCTTCTGACAGTCACGGATCGAGAACAGCTTCGACTTGACCGAACGACCGTTGACGATGAAGTTCGCATCCCACGGCATCAATTCGTGCCACGGCAGTGCCTTGACTTGATCGAACAATTTTTCGAATGTCGTCGCGCGGAACTCAGCAACGACGAGTTTGATCCGGTCCGCTGTCCGAAGCCACATGTTCAAACGGGGAATGTCCTCCATCTCACAATCGATGTAGACCTTTCCGTCCTCGACCGTACATTCGTATCCTAACGCACGGACTTCTTTTGCGACGAGCGCTTCGATTCCCATCGCCGCTGTCGCGATGACTAAGCGTTTTGCCATATCGCGTTCACTCCTTTATTGTTTCTTCCACTGAATCGTTTCATTGCAATAAAAAAAGAGCCCAGGGTGGACCTGGACTCTCGTTCAACTTAAAAATAACAGCCTATGTGGTCCTGTAAGCCATGTTCTGTTCCTTAGTGTTTCAAACGGTTTGACCCTCACACGCAGGCGACAATCATCTATCTCCGTATTTGCATACGCTCTCCTTCGCGTTCAATTCCGCTCCGGAAATTCCCCTACCAAATTTGGGTTTCTCGCTCGTGGGGTTTACCTCGTTCCACCTTCATGGTTTCCCATGAAGCTCCGTCACTGTGGCACCTTCAAGAAGTTTCGGCCCTATCCGAAGACTTAGGCGTTCCTTCTGCCGTCAGCTTGACGCTGCCTACACTTATCTTTTTGTGTAGCACGATCACTACAGCCATCGCAGGCTGTGCGAGCATGGACTTTCCTCAAAGCACCGAAATGCCCCGCGATTGTCCGAACCAACATAGTCACTGCTTATGAGTGTAGCGTAGATGCCGCTTTCCTGCAAGAGGCAATTCTCGTTTTATAAACGAAAAAGTTGCGTCCCTGCCTCATTTCACGGTATAGTACAAGAGTTCAGAAGGGGGCATGCAGTATGAAAAAACGACGCTCTGGTACGAACCGGCGAACGGTTCGCAAGTTGACGTTCCTGATCGAGATCGATGAGATCAAGGCACTTCATCTGCGAAACGGCATCTTCGCCTTCTATCGTCAAGGAGAGCTCATCCACGCGTTCGAGCCGTTCAACGTCAAGGCGCCCGATGCACTCTCAAAACGTAGCTATCATTTCGATCAACACGATATCTTGCTTATGAATGAACGTTTCCCTGAGCAAATCCCGTTGTATGATAATGCGATGACGTTACGCTCTTGGGCCGACCAGGTCGCTTATGGTTTATACCAATTGATCGATTCCAGTCGCCTGTCGTTCGTCCATGAGGATGACACAGGATACAAAATGGAAGCGATGATCACGTGGACTGGAGAGGCATTAACACCTCCGACGCCCGTCTATAAAAAAGGAAAAGACCCGAAGTAACCTTCAGGTCTCGTACAGCGTTTCCCACTCGGTGGGAGGCGCTTTTTTTATTTGACGGTCAGGAGTCGTTCAACCGTTCGCGTATGGCGTCCACCACTCGTCTTGAATACGAGTTTATAGGACCCTTTTTGTTTCAATTGATACGTGAACTTGTGCGTCCCATTTTTTAATTTCGACTGGGTGAACGTTTTAATGACTTTCCCATCTTTATAAAGACGGGTCGTCGTTTTCGCATTCGAATATTCGTCAAAGTAAAACGCGAATAGTTGATTCGGTTTGACTGTTGAAGGGAGCGACACTTTAGAAATTGGCGCTGGAAGCGCCGCTAACATTCCGGCATTCAAGCGACCGACTCCGTAATGTGAACTTGTATCTCCTGTTTTTTTGGTCGCAGCAGCATACAGTTTACTGCGCATCGCTTCATTCGTGACGAATGGATTCTTTGATTTCGCAAGCGCCAATACCCCGCTGACGACCGGTGTTGCCATCGATGTCCCGTCTAAGTAACCATACTTATTCCCAACGATCGTTGAATAAATCCCTTCACCCGGTGCCATGATGTTAAGTCCTTTGCCGTAATTCGAGAACGTCGACGCTCGACCGAGTGTGCCAACAGCTCCAACGGCGACGACTTGACTCATCGAACCTGGGAAGAGCACTTTATTGCGTCCATCATTCCCCGCTGCTCCAACGACAAGGATGTTCTTCGCTTCTGCTTTTTTGATTGCTTCTTCCATGTAGGGATCGAATTCATATTGTCCGAGCGACAGGTTGATGACGTCTGCTCCCTGCTCGATCGCATACAAAATACCGTCACCGATATCAATCGACGCAGCAAAGTCACCATCGAATACGTCGGCTCCGATCAATTTAACACCGGATGCGACACCAACGATCCCTTTCCCGTCTTCCCGTGCCCCGACGATCCCAGCGACGTGCGTTCCGTGATCGTCCGGTTTACGGATGCCCGAGATCGTCGTCGTTTTATAAATGACGTCCTTGAACTCGCGGTGTTTCGTATCGATCGCGTCATCAATGATTGCAACGCGGATATCCGATTTACCACGGCTGTACTTCCAGTAAGTAGGGATCCGTGACTGATCGAGATACGTTTGCTGGAACTGGGCAGAATCCGTCGCTTTCTTGACGTCCGTGATCGGAATCAAGTCGGCATCGATATCCTCTTCTTCGAGATGTGCAAGTGGCTCGACGAGAGAGAATCCTTTTTGTTTCAAGGCACGAATCTCGCTTAGCCCCTGATTCGCCAACCAGTTTTGTTTTTGTTGTTCTGTAAAAGTTGGGTCGTATTGTACGTATTGAGACTGCGCAAAGGCAGACGTTGGCATGGCGACGATTGTCGCTAGCGTGAGTAGTGCAAGTTGCTTTTTCATGGGAACCCTGCCCTTCTCTGTTTACGCGCCGACCGAAGAATCGTCTGGACTAAAGCGGAACCGTACCGTCCGGTTCTTCGCTGACTTCAAAAGGAATGATTTTTCCGATCGTCACGTAAGCATAATAGCGTGCAAGGACCGCACGCCAACGCGTTGCATCGATGCCTGTCAGATCTTCACCTAACGGGGACCCGTCGAACGTCTCGAACTGTTGGCAAAAGAACGCTTCCTCTTCTTCATGCCACGTTACTTCTTCGCCGATGAACCCGGTCGAAAAGCGGACGAAGTCCGCAATCGAGGGTCCAATCACTTCTGCCGGCAAGCGTTCGCTCATCCGTCCGACCAGTTCATACCGGTCGCGTTGTGCTTGTTCCGCTTCTTCAATCGAATGACACAGCAGCACTTCACGATTTATTTCTACTAACACGACATAGTCACCACTCGGTAAATTGACGTGAATCATCCCTACACCCCTTGGATTGGATTCGTGCGGCTTCTAGGTGTCATTTTTTCTTCGATAATTTATAATGTCCATTTTCGATCAAATGTTAATTCAATCGGCTCGTTATCTTTCGACTTTAACATAACGACCCGTGTCGTTTCAATTTGATCGAGGAGATCCGCTTGACGAAGAGACTGAATTTCCTTCGACGAACCGGCTTCAATCCGGTCTCTGTACGGGGCAAGCAACGCTTGTTGATTGCTCGCGAGCGCGTACCAGGCAAGTCGAGCGAACGGCTCATCCTTTGCTGTCTCGAGCGCGTAGCTCTCGAAGATATCTGGAAGATAACTGCTAAATTGATCAAGCGCATCGATGCGTTCTGCAACGTCGAGAATCGTTAACCAACTCGGGAGCGACAGCAACGATTCACTTGACCACCAGTCGAGTAAATCGACATGTTCTTTAAGTAATTGCTGTGCTTCTGGTCGATCGATCATATGTTGTAGGGTCTGGATGAGTTCGTTCCAGGCAAGCGACCAGTATTCTTCCGATGGATTAGCTGAAAGGAAGAATTGACGATAGACCGTCAGCAATTCCGAAACGTCCGTTAATGGTTCGACTTCCAATCGCTGATTAAAACGGCTAACTGCTTTTGTAAAATAATTTGGTTCAAGCGTTAATGCCATATAGAGTAATTTTGGTGCGTTTTTAATTTCGCCTTGATCGACCGTCTCGAATAATTCTTGAATCCATTCTGGTTGTGGTTGTGTCATAATCCTTTTCCTCCGTCTAGTAAATTTGTTTACTATACCCGAAAAAAGATTAGTTAAATCCTTTCTTCCCTAAATCGCTCCAATTCGATTCGCCGTCTCTTCTGAGCAAAGGACGATCAATGTCCCGTTTTTCGGAATCGTTTCATCAAGTCGCCGATTCAAATCAAGCCGTTTCCCGTCGGACAGAATCGTCACCCCTTCTTCTAGCAAGGCATGAAACGCATCGCGGTATGTCGCCCATTCCGGTCGCGTCGGAATCGAGAACATCCCTTCACCGTCTTTCGTCAACAGATTCGTCACGACCTTCGTCACGCCAGGATGATGGGACGCGAGGATCGCCATCCGGGCAATCGTCTCGTCACCAAGCAACACCTCATCGACCTTGACCTGTTCAAAGCTGTCGAGGTGTTCTTCGAGCATCATCTCGACGATCGTGTAAATGTTCGGATTCGCCCGTTCGATGCTTGAAGCGATCAACAGTGTCCGTCCGTCAGCATGGACCGGGGGAATCGAATGATCCGCGAGAACGATCGCACGGACCGCCTTTTCGATGTGAGCTCGCTCGAGCGTCGACGTCAGCGCCGGATCACCACAGACGTAATGGAACCGAGGGTGACTGAAGGGCTCCCGCTCTAGGTCGTCGACGAGGACGACATCCGTATGTTCGAGCAATGACTCGATGACGTGCTTCGAACGCCGACTGTATCCGAAGACGACCGTATGTCCTGTTTCCTTCACTTGTAACAACCCTCTTTCCTTTTGATTACGAATCAACTGGACACCATCGACCAGTTTTGAGATCAATCCACCGACGATCCCGATCCCGAAGATGAACACGAAAATCGTCAGAATGCGACCGGTATCCGAGTTCGGGAAGAAGTCACCGTATCCGACCGTGACGACGGTCGTCATCGTCCAGTAGACAGCGCGGAAGTAGGACCCGAACGTCTCCGGCTCAAGCGCATACATGATACCCGCGACACCGAAGACGAAGATCAACGATGCATATCCGAGCGTCCGCATCCGTAGAAACGAGACTTTTCGTAAAAAACGTAACCAGACCATGTTTTTTTCATTCCTTTCGAACAATCCGGTCTCTTCCCCTGTCAATAAGGGCGAAGGAGGTGATACACATGACACAAGCAGAAGAGATCAAGACGAGTCTCGTCATCGTCTTCGAGCGTAAGGACAAGGTGACAGCAAACGGTGATGCCGTCGTCGCTCGCCGCCGCTACAACGGCTTACGTTCGAATCTTCCAGCAGACGTCGTCGCTTCGATTGGGCAATCGATCGGCAGCTTACTCGACGGACGCTACGCGCTGACGGAAATCAGCCGTGACTACGCTTTACTGAAGGCATAACCCATCCTCTACATTTCATGAAAGGAGTGACCATTGATGGAACATACGATCGTCCTGACGTTCGATACGGTGACGAAAAAGCCGTATCGCTTACGCATCGCTGGCGCAAAGGAGAATGCGACCGTGGCTGAGATCAAAGCAATCGGTGACTTGTTCGTCGCCCATGACCCGTTCATGAACGGTGTCACACGTCTCTCGTCCGCCGAATTGCAAAACAGTTCGGAATCGGCATTCGTCTTGTAAGCTTTTTCAGTCCATCGTCACGGGATTACGTGACGATGGCTTTTTTTTGGTATACTAGAAACATCAACCAGCTGAAAGGAAGTCAATTTATGGCCAAACGCCCACTCACTCCTCGCGAATGCGAACTCGTCGTCTGTAGTCTCTACGTAATGGAACTCATCCCGTTCGAAGGCATCATGGAACGTCTCGAATCCATTACGCTCCGAGACATCATCGGCCCCGTCGCACGTGGTGAATCGACGCGGGAGCAAGCTGCTGACGCGCTTGACCAGTACATCAAGGTCCGACGTCGCCGGTTCCGCAACGTCCCACCGGAACATCTGTGGTCGCTTGACGACCGGATTGAACAAGAAGCACTGCGGATGATCCGCAAGCGTTCACCGCTCTCGGCAGGAGAAAAGCTCCAGCCAAAAGCCATTCCTCATGAAATGGGGGATACAGTCGAGATGAAAGTGACCGAAATTCAGGATCGCAACAACAAAGTGACCTTAATCGGAAAAGTCGGTAACGTCACGGCGAAACTCCCGGTCGCGAACCGTCAAGCCTATAAAGGCAACAAGACGATTTCCGCCTGGATCACGGGTGTCGAAAAGAAACCTGCCTTACTTCATTTGTCGACATCCGATTACGGCAAACACCAGCCGTCAGAAGACGTCAAGGCAGCGTATGCGACTGCCGTCGCCGCTTTACGTCGCTATTTCGAGACGAACGAGCTCCCGACGACCGAAGAAGTCGACCTTGCAAAATCACTGTTCCAACGGATGATCCGTCGCGATCAGAACGATTGGTTCACGGTTTACGTCGCGATGGGTCGCCCGCAGCTCGATCACGTCCGGCGCTGGGTCAAGGTCATCCAGATGCTCGCCCGCTCCCTGCGTGGTGACGAAGAAGCGACACAACAACTTGCTTCGCAAGAAGATCGCTTCTTCAAGGATGCCTTATTGCGTGCCTGTAAAGCGGCAGAGAAAAACTTCACGTCTTAATGCTTTCGCCTTAACACGTATCGATTCCTAGTCAAAACGAAAAAATAACGCTTCGCACCGGACAACTTTTCCGGTGTGAAGCGTTTTTGTATTCGTTGATCATTGAACTGAAAAATCGTAGATATTCGTTCCTTTTTTGCGATTCGCATCCTTGATTTTTCCCTGATATATCAATTGCTCATGCTTCAAATCAATCACGGACACTTGGAAGCCAGCGTTCGTCTCGGATGAGAGATAAAGCTGCATCTCGTCCGTAGAATCCAACCAATCAATCTTTTTCAAAACAAGCGGACTACTTACACTATGCTCGGATAATCGTTTTGTTTCCAAGTCGAACGTCGACCATTCGATGCGTTTCGTCTCTCCTTCTGGCAGACGGAGTCCAATCAGGTAACGACCATTTGCATAAGGCGTATAACCGATTTGTTGCTGATCTAACTCCTCGATGGACCGAACGCTTTTCCCATCATCAAGGAAATAAGAATGTTTCGTGTTCTCTTCGTCGCCATCAAATGGTTGTTCCGTGTAGACGATCTCATTTTGATGAATTGCTAAAAATTGACGCGCGTTTTTAGGCGCTACTGGTTTTTGAAGAACGATTTCTTCGACTCGGTCGCCTGTTAAATCGAGCACAAGAAGTTTCGTTTTCGTGGGCTGATCGATCCGATCAAGTTGGATGTAAACTTTCATCGCCTGCTTATCGATGACACTGGCTTGTACGTCAATCCCTGTCTCAAGTTTTGTATCATACTGAAATGTTTTCTCAAACATCTCCTCCGTCTTGAACGTAAACATCTTAAATCGTAATTTATTGTGTTTAATCTGAATCGCATACTCCGATTGTTCACCTCCACTTACATTTGTTTCCATTTGCATCGTGAATGCATAATATTTGTCTGGTAAATCCGTCATTTTATCTTCACGGAATAGTTGTCCGACGTAAGAGTTTGACTGTTTTTCGATGTCACCCTTTGCGTTGACATCATAAATCGTCGAGCGCATCCCTTTCGTCTGAAGACGTAAATTAAAATTTTCGATTTGCGAAGTCTTTCCACTGACGGTCTCAAGCGACAAGTCCGCCCCTTGGATCGATAGTGTATAACCGATGTAGCTTCCAATTGTCATGAGAATGATCAATCCATAGATCAAAAGTTGACGATATCGTTTCATGAGAGTTCTCCTTTAGACGGATAGGCGCGTCTGGACTAACCGCAGATTTTTGTACGACACATATAACGTCAAGAGCACGACGTACCCGAGATAAAATTGCATGTGCAGTTGACTCAAATCGTTCGAAATAGCTGACAACGTCACACCTATCACGATCCACCCGGCAATCAGCGCAATCCCGGTTAATCCGACGAGGAAGAACGCTTTGCTCTTTCGGAACGATCGCTCAAGTAAAACTGTCATGAAAACGAACGAGATGACGATGAATGTCATCAGTAAGATGAATAAAATATCACTCGGATACATTGTGTAGAACAACTTCATGTAGAAGGAGTATTCGTTGATGCTAGCTGTGACTTGTTGAGCATCTGGTAATAACCATAAGTAGAGAGTGCGACTAAGCAACAACAAGACCCACTGGATGCCGATCAGACTAGCGACGACAAGTAAGAGTGTCGTCATCTTCGATGCAACAATCGCCCGGCGTGATCCAGGAAGCAATAGTAGCCGGTAGATGTACTTCGTCTCGCCCATCCAGTCGCGGTACCAAATCCAGAACGCGAACAGGACAATCATCCCCATCGCTAATACAATGATCGAATCGTAAAAATTCGTTGCTTGCGCAAATAACAGCGGACCACCACCCTGCTCGATGGCGTCGAGTTCTGATATCTGTTCGATCCGCATCGTTGCCTCAACCGAGTGCTGATAATCGTAAATCTGATAGAGCAGTGACGCAATTTCTGCGACAATCAATCCTGAAATCAACAAAACCAGTAATTTCGTACTTCGTTTCAGTTCTTCATTCGTTAATAACAACCAACGTTTCATCCTTGATAAACCTCCCGCATCCGGTCCTGGACCGATTGATGATGACGGCCGCGCAGCTCATCCGTCTCTTTGACTTCAACGATCTTTCCGTCCCGTAAGAATAATACTCGGTCAATCACCTGCTCGACCTCAGCGATTTCGTGTGTCGTCATCAGGATGCTTCGTCCTTCCATGAACTCACTTGAGAAAATCCAGGCAATCTGTTCCTTCATGAAGAGATCGATTCCCGCGAGCGGTTCGTCGAGTAATATGTACGGTCGATCAAGCGCGAATCCTAAGACGAGATTGAACTTCGCCTTGTTCCCTTTTGATAAGTTCGCCATTTTATCCGTCGTAAACAGCTGGAACGTCTCTAGTAACCGTTCCGCTGTCTCTTGATTCCAATCCGGATAATGATCCGCCATATACGTGAGCGCTTGTCCGATCGTCATGTAGCTCGGCATCGTCTGAAGATCAGGCACGAATGCGATTTTGTCACGCGACGTTTTACCGTCGACCGTCACCGTCCCGGCATCCACCGGAATCAAACCGAGAATTGCTTTTAGGATCGTTGACTTCCCTTCCCCGTTCAAGCCGATCAGACATGTCACTTCGTTTAGACCGACAGAGAACGTCACGTCACGTAAGACGTGCTTTTTTCGTCCGTATCGCTTTTGTAGCCATTTCACTTCAAGCACTAGACTTCCCTCCTTGATTACGACCATTGTATTAAGACAATAGTACATCTGTTAACTGTATGGTACATGCCATACAGTCTAGCGTCAACCTGTTTTTTCCTGCTATCATCCAGAAAATGAAAAAGAGCCGGACAATCATGTCCGACTCTGCGAGTATTTCGATTTCGTTTTTGCTATTTAATTTATGAAAGAAGAGACGTTTTGTTCACTCAAAAACGCTTTCTAGGAAAACGATTCGAGATGAACAAAAAAGAGAGGACGCCCTGATGGACACCCCCTCTGAACACGTGACTGGTACTTCAATAAATATCAATCGTCGACTCCAGTGCCCGGCATGTCCGACGCACGGTCGGTAAGAAGTCGGTCCGTTTTGCGACACCGCCTTCAATCTGGACATGCTGAATGCCTTTCGTCCGCTGCATCGCTGTTAAGACGGTGACCAGCTCGATAAACCAATTCGAGATCAGTTCGACGACCTGTTCGTCAAAAGCGGCAGCGCCATACACATCATACCCGTTCTCGCAGAGATGGTTCGGGAAGCGGGCTTTGAACCGATGAATCAAAGTGTCCGTCGTCGGAATTAAAAATTCGTCATAGACAACACGCTGCTCGGCATCAAGCGTTTGTTCTGTCACACCATCCATCATCAAATGTGGCTGATTGCCGATATTCAATGCCCAACTCGTCTTCTTTCGCTCGCCAGTGGAAGTGATCGTTCGCATGGTTTCATCCATCTCCTTTTGATGTGTAAGCGTTTACCTTCTCATTCTACCTGTCATTTGACCTATTCTGCAACCGTCAACTTGACCAATTTAAACGATAACTTCGCTTGACATTCAGTCTATCAAACTCAACGCTTTTTGACGATGTCAGGAATTAACATCGTCCTTGTAGACGTAGACGGCAACGAGATCAATCAAGACATGGATGATGATCAGCGGCCAGAGTGTCTCGAGCGCTAGATACAAGTAGCCGAACCCCGCCCCGATCAGCCCCGTCACGAGAATCGCGAACCACCCTTGATAACGATGGGCGACCCCGAACAAGATGGCCCCGATCCAGACAAAGCTAACGTCTGAAAACGGTAAAAATAATCCGAGCGTATGAAAGAGAAACCCGCGATAGATCAACTCTTCCGTCACTCCTGCCATCAGCGCGACCATTTGGAACCCGGTTCGCTCCTCTTTTGTTCGCGGCAGAATCAGTCGTTCCGCCTCACTTTGATAGAGCGGCAACAAACGTTTGCGAAACGCTGGAACGGTCGCTGTCAAAAGCAAGACGATACAGAGAAAGACGATCAGTCCGATCGTCGCGTACCAGATTGGTCCACTTGGGACAAAAAACGTCAAGCCGATTTCCGGTAACAGCGTACCGCTGACCAGCGTTCCACCGACGAGCAACAGACATAAGATACCGCTCGACTGGACCATCGAGGGGTAGAATTCCTTGCGTGGGACGATCGTCAAGTCGACCGGTCGGACCGCTGCGATGATTGAAAGGACGACGAGCAATCCGAGTAAAAATCCATTTACGAAGAGATACATGACTTCGACTCCTTTTTTGATTCCACACTCCCGTCACAGAAAGTGCTATTAGACCCTACTAAAATATGATACCATTCAGTGGAATCCTATACAGAGGAGAGAACAATATGCGAAAAGTTTTTCGAATCAGCATCTTGTTCGTACTGTTCGCCCTCATCGTCAGTAGTTTCATCTACTGGCAAAATCGGGAACGTGTTCAAAATGAAATGTATCGTACGTATTATGGACAGCATGGCGTACCTGCCGAGAACATCGACATCTACGAACAAGCCGCGGCACGTTACGGCATCGACTGGAAGCTACTCGCCTCCATCCATCGCGTCGAGACAATCTTCTCAAACTCGTCAGCGATGCAATCGTCCGTTGGCGCCATCGGTCCGTTCCAATTCATGCCGAAAACATGGGTCGGTTGGGGATACGAAGGTGGCACGTCGCTCGGTGACATCGAGCATGACGGCATCGACGTGACGGATCCGGAAGCCATCGAGAAATATGGTGGTCTCGGAGTGGACGCGGACGGCGACGGGAAAGCCGATCCGACGAGTCTCGTCGACAGCGCCCACACGGCAGCGAAATACCTGAACCAACACGATGTTACGAAGACATCAGACCGAGACACGCTCGCGACAGCACTGTTTGAATACAATCGCAGTGAACAATATGTTTCTGACGTGCTCGCCCAATATGATCGTTACCAGCAACATGTCGAGGCGATCGATGCGAACGACCTCGACCTCAAGAAGAAAACACTCGCATTCTTCCTTCGCATCAGCTCACGTTTGACCAATTAAAAGGAGGCACCACCCATGACACCAGCCGATTCTTCCGAACTCTTGATTGAGGAATCGTCGATCCGCGTCCAGACGACGTTTGATCGAGACAAGACGAAACGCTATTTACGAAGCTACATCTTTGACGACATCGCAGAAGGGACGCACGTCGCCGCTTTAATCTACACACCACGGACGACGGATGCCTTTCTCTCTGGAACGACGACACAACGTGCGTACAATTTGATGAAGAAGTATGTCAGTGACCCCGTCAAACAATATGACATCATCAGTTTGATGCCGGACCTGCTCGTCAGCGAGGATCTGCCGTTCGCGCAAGCGAGCTTCGATGAGACGAACTATGAGTTCGTCGCGAAGACACTTGCTGAAGTCAAAGCAAAAAATGGCGTCGTCCTCTGTGGCTGGGGATCGCCTGGTCGACTGATGCACCACCTTCCGGCATATGAGGAACTGTTTGAGCAGTATGCCGACATCCTCTATTGCTCCGGCATCACGAACAAAGGCGAACCGAACCATCTACGCTTGACGATGGACGATAGCCCGATGATCACGTATAACGACATGAAACAAAAAGCGAAAAAATTGCGTCGTAAATGACGCAATGGACCCTTCCATAACGGCAAGGGTCCTTTTTTTGAAACATTTTCCATCAACTTCGCGTATAATCAAGGTCTACATATTACATAGCAAGGAAGGTCATACGATGCCATTTTGGGATGAAGAATTACAGGAAGAAACGATGATTTCAGTCAAAGAAACAGACATTAAACGAATCGAGCAAGCCGTTAACGGTCGACTCCCCGTCCGTTACCTCGAACAAATCCAGGAACAAAACGGCGGTGCTCCGGAAGCCATGGCCGTGATGGTCGAATTCGAGAATACATGGTCGGACGAAGAAACTGGATTGCATCTCCCACTCCGCTCCATGTCGTCATTGACATTCGAACGGTATCTAGACGAATTGTCGATCCTCCGGGAATGGGATGTCGAAGGAAACGTCATGATGTTCGCGGAAGGAGAAGGTAGCTATTTTTGGTACTTCCACTTCATGGAGGCTGCTGAGCCGACTGTCTGGTGCCTCGATATTTCGGATGAAACGACCCATTTCGTCGCGGCGACATATGACGAGTGGTTAACGAAGCTGAGTAGCGATGTTCCGGAAGTCGTCATGCCGGATGTCGTATTTCTGACGTTACCTGAAATCAAGGACATTCTCCGTGGAGATGACGAAAACGAAAAACTTCTCGCCTACTCCCACTGGATGATTCTCGATGAAGAACAGGAAGAACTCATCGAAGCGTTCATGACACTGATCGAACGAAACGACCAGCCTGATCTCCTCGACTCTTATGCGTATTACCTCATGGAAGTCTTGACGAACAACCCGGAGTTGTTAGAACAGAAACGAGATGACGTCACGACCTTGATCCTCAGTAAAGGTGACAATCTCGATGCAGAAGACTTGCTATCTTGGATGGATGAAGAGATAGACGAAGAGTTATGACCTAAACCATAAAGCCAGTATTCCTCGTCCATACGGATGACGAATACTGGCTTTTTCGCATGCCTATACAATCGTTTAAGACAACATCAACTCAAGCAGACAGTCGACGAGATCCTTCTCGAGTTCGAGTGCTTGTAACTGGTGCATCATGTTGACCGGGTCGAGCTTTTGTGACAGCAGACGGTACAAACGATCCTTCAAATCATAGCTGATTTCCGCTTGGTCGAGGAACGCATACAACCGGTCCATCTTATTCTCGTTCGTCGAGATCTCGACTTGGAGCGACAACGTGATCGTATCGGTCACTTCACCCAGTTCAACGCGAAGGGACTGCGTCGCATGATCATAGACGCCGGTGACACTCTCTCCGTCGCGCTGAACGTATCCTTCACGGACTCCACGTAAGATCAACGTAATCGAGCGGTTTTCGGGTAGCAAGTCACGGTGTCCGGTTGGTGCCGCGATCGTCAACTCACGTGCTTCCCAGTCGAGCGCAAACGTCGTCTCAACGTTGACACCGTCGCGGTGCGCGACACCTGTGCTATCGTCTTCGAACAACGTAAACCGGTTCGATGCTCCCGGGAAGACGACGACTTCGAGATCGTCCGGATTATGCAGGGCATTCGACTGTTCGAGATGACGACCGAGTGGAACGATCGCACCGGCTTTTGCGAGTACGCCTTGGTCTTCGAGATAACGGAACAGACGGATCTGCTTGCCGCCGCGGTATCGGTGCCCATTGAAGAAATCGAACCATTCCCCTTCCGGCAACCACGCTGTCGTCGCCGTCATGTGCAGCTTCCGGTGCATTGGTGTGACCATCGGCGCGACGATCAATTCCGTTCCGAAGTAGAACTGATTCGGAACGTTGTATGCTTGATCGTCTTCCGGATGCTCATAATACATCGGTGAGACGAGTGGCAAGCCGTCAAAGTGATTACGGGCATTCATCGTGTAGATGTACGGCACGAGCTGGTGCCGAAGTCGTAAATATTTCTTCATGACGTTCGCCGCATCGGTCGAATAACGCCACGGTTCTTTCCCGTTGAAGATGCTCATCGTACTGTGCAGGCGCATGATCGGACTGAAGACACCGTATTGGAGCCAACGTGTCGATAACTCGTCATCTTTCTCTCCCCGCTGGTGTCCCCCGATATCATGGCTCCACCATCCATAACCGATGTTCGACGCTGTCGCCGTGAAGTACGGCTGGAATTGGAGTGATGCCCACGAGATGATCGTATCGCCTGAGAAACCAACCGGATAGCGGTGACTTCCGGGTCCCGCGTAACGTGAGAAGATCAACGGTCGATTGCCATCGCGAGCGATATCGAGCGCGTGATAATGATTGAGCATCCAGAGCGGATCAAGCCCTTTCATCTTCGAGTTCGCGCCCTGCTGCCAGTCGATCCACCAGAAGTCGACGCCATCTGCCTCGTGCGGGTGATGAAGCTTCGTGAAGTAGTTCTCGATGAACGTCCGGTCCGAGAAATCAAATGGGATCCGGACATCCGATTCGGGATCGACGCCCATCGCGACCGCCATCGCCTCGTAGGCTTCTTCAAACCCACGCACACCGTCCGCCGGGTGCAAGTTGAGCGTTACCATCCGGTCGTCATCCTTCAACCATTGTAAGAATCCGCGTGGATCCGGGAATAGATCACGGTTCCACGTATAGCCCGTCCAGCCGCTCCCGTACCGTTCCGGGATATCGGTGACGTGCCAGTCCATATCGATGACACTGACCGAGAACGGAATGTCTTCTGTCTTGAAGCGCGTCATCAAATCCTTGTATTCCTTCTCACTATAACGCCAGTAGCGACTCCACCAGTTGCCGAGTACCTGACGTGGTAACATCGGCGTCGGTCCTGTCAGGTGGTAGAAGTCACGCAGTGCCTGTTTGTAGTCGTGACCGTATCCGAAGTAATAGATGTCATGCGTACCGGAGCGTCGCGGTTCGACGAAGTGGTCTTCCGTCAGGACGAAGGCGTTCGAGTCGTCGATCGCCGCGTAACCTTGTCGTGAAAGAATCCCTTCTTCAAGTGGGATGACGCCGTCCGCATGATCAAGCGTCCGTGCCGTTCCTTTTAACGTCCGGAGCGGTCCGCCGAACGTATAGCGGCTGTAGTAGGTACTGAAGTTCCCTAAGACATCGATATAAAGTGTGTTCGCAGCGAACGGTCCCTTCGTATAATGCAGATGGACGTGCTCGGTGATGATTTGCAATTCTTCCTCGTTTTCGACGATGCGGTAAGCAGGTACCGGGAAATCACGATTGAAGACCGTTTGGGTCGGTCGATCCTCGAACTGTCCATCCGCCGCGTACTCGAGTCGAATCATGCGACTCGTCAAGACCGTGAAACGGTAGACATCTCCTTGGATGATGGCGTCTGGTCGTGCTTGTGGTTTCATGTCGCGCGTGTAGAAATGGGATTCATCAATTGTTCGCATACGGGTTCGGGACTTACGCCCCTTTCACTTCCTTCCAGGCTAAGTAGTGTGCAACCGATTACACATCTAGTGTATAAGAGTTCATGTTCCCACTTCAAGGAAGAATGAACCAAAAAAACGTCCCGCACCTGAAAATCGATGCAGAACGTTGCGTCATAATAAGGGTGAAATCAAGCGCGAGAGCGACTCAAAAATGCGGAAGCGGAGCGGACGTTTGACGTAATCGTTCGATGATAACTGAATCGAGACATCGAAATCAGCGATGAAGTCACGCTCGAGCTGTTCCGTACTTTCTGTGTCATACAGGAACGCCATTAGTTCATAATTGAGGACAAAACTGCGAATGTCCATGTTTGCCGTCCCGACGGCACCGATTTTCCCGTCGACGAGAAACAGTTTGGCATGGATGAAGTGACGGTTGTACGTGTAAATCTTGACGCCGTCCTTCAGAAGTGGTCCGAAGTAGGACCGGGTCCCGTAATAAGACGTAAAACTGTCGCCTTTCCCCGGCGTCAGGATGCGGACGTCGAGTCCGGCACGTGCCGCGAGTCGGAGTAGCGTCATCGTCTCATTGTCCGGAATCAAGTACGGTGTCGCAATCCAGATCGAACGTTGCGCTGCGATGATCGCGGCAATCAACGCATTGCGAATCGCGGGGTCCTTTGAGGTCGGTCCGCTCGTGACGATTTGAATCGCCCCGTCTGACGCCACATCATGTTTCGGGAAGTACTGGTGGATTGACTCACCCCCCGCAAACGTCTCCCATGTGTCATCCGATTCGATTTGGGCATAGATCCAGTCGTCGAGGAACGTCGCTTGTAATTCTTTGACGGCACGTCCTTCGAGCCGCAAATGCGTATCACGCCAAAACCCGAACTTCTTACTCTTGCCGTCGTACTCATCCCCTACGTTCAATCCGCCGGTGAAGCCAACTTTTCCATCAACGACGACGATTTTTCGGTGATTGCGGAAGTTTGCCGTGAAGATGAACAAGGGACTCGAGATTGGATCATAGGCTGCGATATGCGCTCCAGCGTCGCGTAGCGGGCGCAGGAAGTTCTCACCGAGCATATAGCTTCCGAGTCCGTCATACATGAACCGCACCGTTACTCCGGCTTCGAGTCGTTCCATCAACGCTTCACGGATTGCCTTGCCTGTCTCATCGTTCCGATAAATGTAGTACTGGATGTGGACATGATGCTGCGCTTGACGAATCGCGTCCAAAATCGCTGGGAACGTCTCTTCCCCGTTCGTCAGGATTTCACTTGCTGTATGAACGTCCACCCCGCCGCCACCGAAGTTACGAATCGTGTTCGCAAGCTTCAAGTGATTCGGTGGCAACTCACTGACAGCAAGCGACCGAACTGGACGAATCGCTTGCTTGAGCAATTTCCGTTCGTCATGCGAACGACGATTCCGACGGCGACGCCGTGGATTCCGACCGAACATCAACCAGATGATGACTCCGAGAATTGGTAAGAAAATCAGAACGAGGAACCAAGCGATCGTTGATTCTGCTGTCCGGTTTTCGATGAAAATGATCATGATGACGGCGAGCGGCACGACCGTCGCTGAAATCGTTAAGACATAAAATAAATAGCCGAGTTGATATAGTCCCCAAATGATGCCACCGGCGACTAAAAATACGAGTGCGAATTGTAAAATCCGGTTGCGCACAGATTTTCCTCCTTCAATTAACATACCTTCACTAGTATTCTTTCCCCATTCACTATGAAAATATAACAAAAAAGAGAAACCGCAGATACGGTTTCTCGAAAGATTGACCTCTTATAAAAATGTTTCTTCGTACATCTCGCGACCAGGAATTGGATCATTCAATGACGCCCAGTCCGTTTCGTCTGCTTGGACGAGACACGCATCGAATAGCGCTTCGAGCTTCTCTTGTTCTAGTCCGATGCCGATCAAGACGAGTTCGGTCCGTCGATCCTCATCTGATGCAAAACGACCAGCGTATTCCATGTTCGACGCATATCCTGCCTGATGGAACAGCAATGCCATCTCGGGACGTGTCGCAAGGAATAAGAATCCCTTCGCCCGGACGACTTCTTGCGGCCAGTCTTCGATCAAGGCAAGCAAACGCTCCGGATGGAACGGCACGTCGCGCTTGTAGACGAACGAGCTGATCCCATACTCTTCCGTTTCCGGAATATGTTCTTCCGCATTCAACTCACGGATCCAACCAGCACTCGCTGCCGCTTGTTCAAAATCAAATAGATCAACATCTAAGATGTCTGCCGGATCGACTTGACCATACGTCGTCTCGATCAAACGGGCAACTGGATTTAATGCCTTTAGATAACCGATGACGGTATGGCGCTCTTCCGGTGTCAGGCGATCGACTTTATTCAAGACGATGATGTCCGCGAACTCGACTTGATCGACGAGTAGATCGACGACTTCGCGCACGTCTGTTTCATCGACTGCCTGTTTCCGCTCAATCAACGATTCACCAGACTCGAAGTCCTTCAGAAAACGATATCCATCGATGACCGTGACCATCGCGTTGATTTTCGTGACTTGTGATAAGTCGATGGCACTGTCCGGATCTTCGTACGTAAAAGTCTGTGCGACCGGAATCGGTTCCGAGATACCACTCGACTCGATGACGATACCGTCAATATCGCCTCGGTCGACGAGGCGTTTGACTTCAAGTAATAAATCGTCACGTAACGTGCAGCAAATGCACCCGTTCGAAAGTGTGACGAACGACTCTTCCGTCCGCGAGAACCCGCCTTGCTCAATCAATGCCGCGTCAATGTTGACCTCACTCATGTCGTTGACGATGATCGCGAGGCGGCGCCCTTCGCGATTATGTAGTAAATGGTTCAGTAGTGTCGTTTTACCGGATCCAAGATATCCAGATAAAACGGTGATCGATATCGGTTGCATCATCATTCATCTCCTAAAACGTAATCATTACGTTTTATAGAGTAACCGACTTTTTACCTGACGTCAATCGTAATGATTTCGATTTATTTTGTTCCCTAAAAAAAGCCGATAAGCATCGACTCAAGGAGTAGACCGGTCTGACTCCAAAAAAATGACGCATCTTCTCACGCCCTTTCCTCAGGCGAGACACAAGCCAGCTTTCCTGCTTCCTTCAAGCAGGAAAGCGGGTCTTGTTTGTCTCTGACAGCGCATAATGCGCTTTTTCATGTAGGAGTGGCGTGTGACGCGTCATTTTTTGTAGATACTGGCTTTAGAGTCAGCTCCGTCAGATATTCCGAAGCACAAGAAAAAAACGTTTTTTCGCTCGGAATCTCTTCTTAGGGAACTACAAGCATGAGCGACCCTGCAACGAAGTAAAGCAGCGCGATGCTTGTCCCAGGAAAACGATTCGAGCGAAACGAAAAAGCGTAACCTTACTACTGACTTTGAATCGGTAAATCCCATGTTGTCCCGATCAAATTCGTGATCCGCTCTGCTGCCTCGTGCGAAAACCCGGCAATCGTGTAATGGTTCGTATCCGCAATCACATGATACATCCCGTTCGGTAAACTATCGGCGAACGCAGCGTGAGCCGCATTGATTTGTTCGGTCAATGCCGGGTTCAACCAACTTTCTGGCATACCACCCGCCCAGTTCGAAGCGGACAGGACGAGGACCGGCTGTGTCACGTCTTCAAGCAACGAAAGAATCAGCTGATTGTTCTCCTCGACCGATTGCCATTCGTCAAGCGTCCCTCGCCAATGCCCGGGTGCCGCAAAATGCCGCCACATCGGTAATTGATCGGCTTCCGGTAAGACACTGAACATCTTTTTGCCGAGACGATCAGGAATCATCCAAGCGATCGGTCGGACGTGACTAAGGAAATAGAGGAATCGATTCCACTCCTCTTGTGTTCGTTCGTACCAGTTCGGTAATGCCTCGTCGACATCGGGATGCGAGGGATCGAGCAAGACGATGCCGCGTGTCTCGTCTGCAAACAATCGTCCACTCGCGAGCGAGATATAGGCTCCGAGCGAGTGCCCGATGAAGATGTACGGTCCTTCGACACGAAGCATCCGTAAGACGTCCGCGAGCTCATCCGCTTGATGCGTAAAGAGTCGTTTGTTTTTGCCACGACTCGACCGACCATACCCGAGACGCGAATATTCAAAGACCCGCCCCCGTTTCAATAATTCAGTTCGTAACCAGCCCCACTGGTGTCGGTTCGACATCATCCCGTGGTCGAGGACGAATGTGACGTCCCCACTTCCTGTCAGCCGGGTATCAAAGCGACCGGCTGATGTTTCAACGATATATTCCATACACTACCCCTACTTCCATTCATTCAAATAACGAGATCTCTAGCTCGTACCCAAGGATGTTCAAGTAATCAAATAACTGGGATCGATGATGATAGAGATGCACGGCTGCTTCGATTACCCAGCCGTTCATCGAGTCGGTAACGCCTCAGTACGTCGGACGCGTCGTAAATCCGGTCGTGACTTTCTTCTGATAGATAGAAAACGCACGATTGATTCGTTCATTTAACTGATCGCGCGGGACCGGTTCCGTATAAAACGCCTGCATTGCTTCAGCCGTCGCCCCTTCTGCTAGCATCAAATCGGCTTCAAGTAACACAGCGAGATGGACAGCGACTTCACCGACGGTCCGTTTCCCGGGGATTGGTCGCGCGTCCCAATCCTGCACCTCGATTTTCTCAAATAATGCTTTCGACGTCTTTACACCAACACCGACATGGCGAATGAGGGCATGTTCCCAGTCAGTCATGCGCATTCTTCCAAGCGATTGCGCGGTGTTCGAGTTCCTTGACGAACGCATCCTTGCCGGCGATATAGGCTTCGATATCAAGCGGATATGTCGTTGCTAATTGTTCCTTTAATGCTCCGTAAGCAGCGGCTTCTTCTGGATGGGTACGTAAGTAATCCCGAAAGACGAGATGACGCATGATTTCTGGATTTCCTGCCGCATAGAGATGGATGTGATGCGTCCGTTCGTCTCCACCTTTTCGATAGTACCGACGCCCCGGCATCCCGAATTCACCCTTCGCTTCGTAACCGAGCGCTTCCATCCGTCCGTCGAACTGCTCAATTCCCTCGAGTGTATCGACGACGGGTAAGATATCGATGATCGGTTTTGCAGCGAGTCCCGGAACTGATGTACTTCCCATATGATGGATCTGCTTAAGACGTGCTCCGAACACCTCTCGTAACTGATCCGCTTCTCGTGAGTATTCACTCGCCCATTCTGATTGATACGGTAACACAATGACTTGTCGCATGGTCGTTTCCCCCTCTCAATTCAGTATGCCAGTTTTTGGGGTAAAACAAAACGACCATCCATTTTGGAGGTCGTTAATGTTAGAGAGTCGTTAATCCGTTAAATAATCATACAGTTTCGCAGGTCCACCAAGTCGAAGATCAGCGATGATATGCTGGGCATCGACGATCTTCCGAACAGGGAAGTCAGCGAGTGGTGCCATGACATGTTCGAATAACTGAAGTCGCGCCGGTCCACGGTATGCTTCTTTAATCTCAAGATCCGTGATTTGACTCCGCGTCAGTTCGGAGATGATCAACTCGCCTTGATAACCGCGATGCTGTTTGAGCATGAACTGCGGCGCACCGACAATCGATTGTGCCTCTTCGACCGCCATCGGAACATACTTGTATCCCATCGTCGCTTGGGCAACGCGGAGCGAATGATAGTCAAGCGTTCCAACGAGTACATCATTGTCGAGATAAAGCCGGGGTGAACCATACTTCTTCGGAAACGCAGCCACTTCACGACCAGAAGCGATCGCCGGCTGATTGTTGACATACATCGAGAGATAAAACTCACCGACCTCTTCTTGATACCGAACCGGAATGACTTGCCCGCACTCGAGATAACTCCCAAGACCTGTGCTATCCGGCATATTAATAATCTCAAACTTGATCTGATTACTCAGCACCTCGAGCGGTTCCGGAACGACTGCTTGTAACGCTTCGATGTCCGTCTCATAGATGATGTTCAAGTATTCCCGATTTCGAAAGAAGATATCGACCGCCGGAAAGACCGGTGCATTGATCGGCGTCGCGACGATATTTTTTACATCTTCCTGTCTCATCTGAATCCCTCCTTCATGCGTTTAACAATGCGGCAAAGCGTGCGACACTTGTTTCAAAATCTGGAACCGTCTTCGCTGCTTGCGCTTCTTCGACGATTTCTTGAATGAGTGAGTTGAATGGTGTTTTGATATCGTATGTGTTGCCATACATCGTGACGATCCCATTAATGAAACGAATTTCGGTCGGTTGCCCTTTTTGTAAGTCCTGCAACATACTCGCTTCTAAGTCACGCGACCCGTGCATCAATCGTGGTACGGTGCTCAGTTTTTCATCGATATCGTCTAGTGTTGCGTAAGCTGCCGGCTCAAACGTACTCATCGGTGCGAATGTGATGCCGTGGGCGTGACCGACTTCAACGACTTCCTGCATCGTATGAATCGCTGCCCGTAACAAGACCGGATGATCGAGAACGTCGCCATACGTACCGTTACACGCAGCGGATAATCCACTGAACGTACTATTGATGACGAGTTTTGACCATTTCGTTCCCGGTAGATTATCAGAGATCTCCGTCCCACCGATGTGATCAAGGATGCCCTTCAGTTGGACGATTCGGTCCGTTTTCTTGCCATCCAGTTCACCGATTTGCATCGCATACGTCTTAAAGTGCTCGTAATCCGATGTCAGACGTGACTCACCTGGTCCGACGTATGTCGCTCCGAACTCGACGGATCCCGCGATGATACGTTCGCGTGGAATCTGTTGTTGAATGAATTCTTCCGGTACACCGTTTTGCAAGGAGACGAGAATACCGTCTTCCTTCAAGATCGTCCGGACTTTCGCTAGGACCGGTTCATTGTAGACCTGTTTCGTCAGCAACAATACGATATCGTACATCTCCGTAATGTCATCCGGATGCATCGCCTGGACGGCTTGCGTCAAATCTGGTCCAATGACATGCGCGCCTGTTGTGTTCAGCGCTTCGATATGTGCGCGATTCGTATCAATCAAATCGACATCCTCATACTGTTGACTTAAATAAGCTCCCATGATGGTTCCTAGTGATCCTGCTCCGTAAATTCCGATTTTCATATCTATCACCTCTGGTATTTACGATATACTGGTTTTATCATAAACAGAAATATATATATTTATATATTTTAATAACCTATAGGTTATGTTGGGAGGATATCATGGAACTCTTACATTTGAATTATTTTCGTCACGTCGCGGAGGAATTGAACGTGACGCGTGCTGCCGAACGATTATTCATCAGTCAGCCTGCCCTTAGTACGACGATCAAAAAACTGGAGCGTGAATTGAACACGACGTTATTTCATCGAAAAGGCAGAACGATCAGCTTGACCGACAATGGACGACTTCTGCTGCAGTCGGTCGAAAAAATCGAACACGAGCTAACACGGGTCCAGGAACGCATGGCGCGAAATGATGCCTCTACCGAAACGCCACTTAGTCTTGCCAGTTCGCATGGTCGCTTCATCCAATTGATTCTACGAGAATTTCTCCTACCGCAGACGGCGCCCTTGTTCAATTCGGACATCCTCTCGAACCGCGACATTTTAAGCGGTCTGCTTCATCAAGAATTCCATTTCTCGATTAGCTTTATGGAACTCAAGCATCCGCTCATTACGAGCGAACCGATCGTAGAAGAGGAGATTGTCATCACCTATCCTGCTTCCTATTCAGAGAAAGAAGCGATTACGGCTCTCTATGCGGATGCAACGGAAACTGCCTTTTTGTTTCCCTCCCACAATAAGGACTACAACCGCTTCATCCAATTGAAGATGGCGGAACTAAACATCTATGCCGATACCTCGCACTATATTGATGACGTCTCACTGCAACTCGCCTTACGCCAGCAACGGTATTTCAGCTTCGTTCCCGTCTCCGTCTGTCGCGAGATGGGACTTCCCTTCATCACAGACGATGTGTTTACCATTACGTCACGACTCTACATGTCGCACGCGACGAATCAATTAACAGTCGAGCAAGCAACCATCTACGAACGCATTAAACGATTTCTGCTCTCACAACGCACATATCTAACCACATGAAAACGGATGCCTGCATATGCAGACATCCGTGTGACATATTACTTCGTGATGAAGTAGCGTGACTGATCGAGATGATCTTTCGCTGTATAGATGTTGAGTTTGTACGAGCCGTTCGTCAATGCCTTACGCATCTTCAAGACATAGTTCCCGTGCTGATCCGCCACGTCTTGAGCGATCAATTGATAACCAGTTTCTGTTTTTTGGTAGAGGCGGACGATTTGTCTTTTTTCGACTTTACCTGTCAACGTCTTTTTGCCTGACCATTTTTTGACCGGATACGTGTTCTTGATCGTGAACGACGCCTTTTTCGTGATCTTGTTCGAGATGTCTGTCGACTTGACCGTGTACGTACCTGTCGTTAGACCGTTCTTGACAGCAATCTTGAAGCCGCTTGCCGTCGTTTTCGCTTTCGCGATCTTCGTTGATCCTTTATAGAGCGTCACGTCAAGACCTTCCGTTGCTTTACCGCGGAGGACCGTTGAACCGTAGACTGCTGACTTTTTATCGATCGCTGGTGTCGCAACGACACCTGTGCCGACTGTGACGTTCGTTTCTGTCTTCATGAAGCTGAGTTCAGAGACGATCGTCAACTTGTCACGCAATTTGAGCGGACGTGTTCCGACTTCGTATTGACCCGCTTCGTTTGCTGTTGCTGTTCCAAGGACTTTTTCGCCAAGTTTGACTGTGACTTTCGCACCTGGAACGGCTTGACCAGTAACGACTTTTGCACCCGGTTTAACTGCTTTTGCCGAGACCGTGAAGTCTTTCATCGGAACGTTCATATTGAATTTAAGGAACGTACCTGTCTCACCTGGACGTGTTTCACCTGTGTTCGTGATGCCTTCATACCGCTTGACGTACGGTGCAGCTGCAACCGCTGAATCAAAGCTGACCGTCGTCGGCTTACTTGCGACGAGTGACCAGTTGTCATCGGCTTTATAATCAACCGGTTGTTTCGCTTTGATGAAGTCCGAAATGACATTACGTGTTTCGTAGGCTGATTTGTAGACGATATTCTTTCCGCCACCAAGACCTGGGAACGTCGCACTGCCTGCGCGGTAGTTGTTCGTCGCGACAAGGAATTCTTGATCGTCTGCGATCGCTTTACCTTGATACTTGATATTTTGGACGCGATTTGCGTCTTTATTGACAACGACACCGTTATAGTCAAACTTCGCTGGTTTCGTGATGTCGATTTCATACGTCAATCCATCGAGGATATCAAAGTTATAGCTACGGAATTCTTTGTTCAACAAGTTCGTTTGCTCACCGCCGACTTGGTTGAACTGACCAGCTGACATTTCGAGCCAGTCTTTGACGTCAGCACCGGTTACTTTGACGACTTCGAGTGTATTCGGATAAACATAGAGATCGGCGACGTTCTTGAGTGCGATTGGTCCTTTTTTGATCAACGTGTAATCGGATGCGTTGACTTGGTTACGACCACCTGTCTTGAATGGTGCACCAGCAGACAACAACGGGAGATCTTTATATTTCGCAAGATCGGCATTTTCTTTGAGTTGTTTCTCGACATACCATTTCTGAGCGTTCGTTACGAACTGAACTGAATCATCGTCTTGCGCGAGAGCGAAGAAGCTCTGGATATCATCATTGATCGTCCCGACTTCTTGACGAATGTAAGCGAGCGTTCCTTCATGTGCTTTTTCGATCAATTTGACAGCACCGGCATCTGCTGTCGTGTCTTTCGTCACGTCCGCTAGTTTCGCACCTGACGTATCAACGACCCATTTCCCGTCGACTTGCTTCAACTCAAGATCGATGACACCGACGTTTTTCCCTTGTGTGTTTGCCATGACGACCGGCTTGCCATTGATCAGACCGTTCGTTGCATCAACGTTCGGCAGTTTGTTGAACGCTGAATCGGCTGCTGGGAACTTCCCGTGCTGATGACCTGTCATCAAGACATCGATGTCTGCGACTTTCGTCAACGCGTAGCCGACGTTCTCATCGCCATCTTTTTGATCCGTAGTATCCCCGATACCTGTGTGTGCGAGTGCAACGACGACGTCTGCGCCAGCATCTTTTAATTTTTTCGCTGTTGCTTTAGCAGTCGGGATGATATCTTCAGCCGTGACTTTCCCCGTCAGGTTCCCCGCATCCCATGCCATGATTTGTGGCGTGACGACTCCGAACACACCCACCTTGACTGTTTTCATGTCACCGTTCTGGTCCTTGACTTGACGTTCGATGATTTGATAGTCTTTTCCATCTTTGTTGTAGTCCGCGACGATTGGCTTTTTCGTGACTGCATCCAATACGTTCGAGTTGACGAACTTGATTGAACCGCTCGAAGCACTCATCGCTGACTTAAGGAAATCAAGACCGAAGTTGAATTCATGGTTTCCGAGCGTGACCGCATCATAACCGAGGTATTCCATCAATTCGTACATCGGATGTTTGCCTTTGTTTCCTTTGTCGTACTGGTTCTTGACGTAATCACCGAATGGCGTTCCTTGAAGTGTATCTCCGTTATCGAACAAGAAGCTATTCGTAACGCCCACTTCAGCTTGTTGCTTTTTGATGACTGTAGCCGCTTTGACGAGACCAATCGTTTCGTCCTGCGCATCCTTGAAGTAATCGTAGTTCATTGAGTTCGTATGTAAATCCGTTGTTTCTAAGAAGCGTAACTTGACGACACTGTTGTCGGCAGCAAGTGTCTTGACTTGAACGACTGGTACGAGCATCGGTGCGATCAATGTCGACGCGATGACGAGTTTCGTTGCTTTTTTCATATGGATTTTCCCCCCAGGATGTTTTGACTGCTTCATTAATTTAGCATGGTTCGATTATAGCTAATAGTCCTTTCAAATAGGTCGGACATCCGTCTTATTTAACCTACTTAACTAATTCCAAATACTGGCTTAACATTGTTGATTTTCCCTTTACAAACCAAGTTTACATGGTAAAAAAAGGAGATGATGCAAATGAGATAAACCACGTAAAAAAACGATACATTTCAGGTCATGAACCTGAAAACGTATCGTTTATGCTTGATGTAGAACGTAACTGTTCCTTCTCGACTCCTACAGGAAAAAAAGCATGGTTTTCGCTTAAGTCAGGGCCTGGTAAGACCCGGTCGTAGTTTAGGATACGCGACTTACCTCTCGTCTGTGGAAAGCGAGGATGACAGTAACGTTCGTCGTCCCCATTCAGGGTATCTCTCCTAGTGGAGGAGCTTCATCACTCCACGTCCCTTACACCGTTTTCTCTGGTTTCCGTCGGACGACATAACCAAGAATTCCACCAAGCAACGCAAGTCCTGCGGCGTATAGTACCGTCCAGCCTGCCGTCTGTTGAGCGAACTCGAATAAGACGTCACTGCGCCATTTCATCGCGAACTGAACGTATGAAGCTTGACTGACGATGAAGCTGATGACACCAATAGCGATCGCAAAGACGAACGGATCGATAATCGACTTGAAGCTTCGGATACTACAGACGAAGTAGATCGCGAACGTTACGAGCAACAGCACCCAGTAAGCACTCTCACTGGAGACATTCGGTGGCGTCGCTCCTGCCGATTCCGCATCAATCGCTTGGATCGTCTGCCGCGCGACGCCGTAATCAACAGGGTCGAGCTTCAATTGTGTTGCTGACAAATCCGGACGTTCTCCACCGAGTAACGTCAACAATTGTTCTGTCACCCGGTCCGTGTCGATTCCATCGACGACTTTTTGGATCGAGTCATTGAGCTGATCCGTTGAGGTCTCCCCGTTCAACATTGAGACCGGGATTTCCGCATTCGCTCCAAGGACGTCTGCTTGATACAAGACCTGACCGCCGTGGATCCAGTCGTACATCCCGCCACTTCCGGCGTTCAGACTCGCGACGGTGAGTGCCGTCCGTAGTGAGGAATCGCCGTCATATTCCGCTTCGTCCTGTACCGTAAAGACGAGTTGAAGTGTACTTGCGAGCATTAAAATCAGCAAGCTGGCACGACCGGCAGCTGTCAAACCGGATAACTTTTGCGGGAAGAACGCCATCCAACCAAGCAAACTGACGACGAGAAGCGGTAAGATGCCACTCATCGCATAGCCGTCTTGTAACGAGAGGAATGGCACGTCGTTTCCGCGTCCGGCAAGGACGAACCAGATGATCCCGACGGTTAAGAAGAAACTAACCGATCGAATCGTCCACCCAAGACGACTTGCCTTAATCCGTAATACTAAAAATAACAGGACGATTAAACCGATGCCAAAGACAGAATAAAGTAACGTGCCGTAAGAGACATCGAACGTAAGTGGTGCGAGGACCTGTTTTAAGTCGATCCCAAACAACGATAAGACATCACCAGCAGAACTCGCGTCGAGTACCTGATTGATGATCCCTTCCCGGACCGCACTCGGCATCGTGATCGACAGCCCACCGACGAACAGTAGCATCAATGATACCGTGATGTCTGCATCTTTCCAGGAGACATCCGCCTGTTGCATCTGCGTCACGAGATCCTGATAGTCTGAGGATGAAGTGATTTGTGAAGTCAAAAATGCCATCACGCCATAGATGACACCGAAAAAGATGAGACCGATAAGGACGCCAAACAGGACATCCCAGACGGAAAACCGTCGTTGTTTCCTTTCTTGCCTTGACTCCATCCCATTTCCTCCTTTTTATGTCTGATGTTTGAATATTCCTGCTACAGCGAAACCAAAAACATCAAATTCATTCAACAGCCATTATATCCCACCTTTTCTCTGACTGTCTCCACTGATTTCCAAAATAAAAACCGGCTTCTCACAGTGAGAAGCCGGTTGAACGATCAGGTGCCATGGTATTTTTTCTCTATTAGATGCCTTCGTATGCTTGTTCCATGATCGTCCGTAACTCAGCGACAAGCGGCATCTTCGGATTCGCCGTCGTACATTGATCCTCGAAGGCATCGACTGCCATCTTATCGAGTTTTGCCTCGAAGTCTGCTTTTTGAATGCCTTGCGCCTTGAATGACATTTTGATGTTGAGACGTTGTCCAAGATCAGCAACGGCTTGGATGAGGGATTCGACCCCTTCTTCCGTCGTTGCTGCCGGAAGACCGAGGTAGCGTGCGATGTCGGCATACCGCTCATCCGCAACGAATGATTCGTATTTCGGGAATGCTGCTAGTTTCGTTGGACGTGACGCGTTATAGCGAATGACGTGTGGCATCAGGATCGCGTTCGTCCGTCCGTGTGGCGTGTGGAATTCGCCACCGATTTTGTGTGCGATCGAGTGGTTGATGCCGAGGAAGGCGTTCGCGAATGCCATCCCTGCCATCGTTGACGCATTATGCACTTTTTCGCGTGCTTCGGCGTCTGATCCGTTAGCATATGCTCGTGGCAAGTAGTCGAAGATCATCTTGATTGCTTTGAGTGCCAGTCCATCCGTGTAGTCGTTCGCAAGCACCGAGACGTATGCTTCTGTCGCATGCGTCAAGACATCCATTCCGGTATCAGCAGTGATTGAAGCTGGGACGGTCATGACGAATTCTGGATCAACGATTGCGACGTCTGGCGTCAATGCATAGTCAGCAATCGGGTATTTGACGTTTTTCTCTTTATCCGTGATGACGGTGAACGGTGTCACTTCTGAACCCGTACCAGAAGTCGTCGGAATCGCGACGAACTTCGCTTGACGACCAAGTGTCGGGAATTGATACGCCCGTTTGCGGATATCAAGGAATTTTTGACGTAAGTTCGAGAACGTTTCGTTCGGTTGTTCGTAGAAGAGCCACATTCCTTTTGCAGCATCCATCGCTGAACCACCACCGAGAGCGATGATCAAGTCAGGTTTGAAGTCACGCATCGCTTGGGCACCCGTCTGAACAGTCGTCACCGATGGATCTGGTTCAACCTGGTCAAAGATTCGGTAACTGACGGACTGTGGCAAGTTTTGAATTACTTTATCGGCATACCCGAACTGTACCATCGTTGGATCCGTCACGATCATAACTCGTGAGACGTCTGTCATCGACCGCAAGTACTGAACAGAGTTCTTTTCGAAGTAGATTTTTTCAGGGACCTTGAACCATTGCATGTTCACGCGTCGTCTCGCCACCTTTTTGACGTTGAGTAAGTGTTTCGCTGTCACGTTTTCAGAAACAGAGTTTTTCCCGTATGATCCGCAACCGAGTGTCAGAGATGGTGTCAACTCGTTGTACAGATCACCAATTCCGCCATGAGCAGATGGGCTGTTGACGAGGATCCGGCAGGCTTTCATGCGGAGTCCGAACGCTGTCATCAAGTCATCGTTCGTCGTATGAATGACAGCTGTATGACCGAGACCACCGATTTCAAGCATTTGTTCAGCAATCGTGAACGCTTCTTCGGTCGAAGCCACGCGATACGCACCGAGGACGGGACTGAGTTTTTCATGAGACAATGGTTCTGCCGCTCCGACGTGCTCGAGTTCTGCGACGAGCATGACCGTCGTTTCCGGAACATCGATGCCGGCTTTTTCTGCGATCCATGTCGCAGGTTTCCCGACGATGTCCGCGTTGACGGCACACGTATCGGTTTTGATGACGAGTGATTCAAGGCGTTGTTTTTCTTCCGGTGTACAGAAGTAACAACCGAGTGCTTCCATTTCCGCACGAACCGTCGCATAAATCTCTTGGTCGACGATGACGGCTTGCTCAGACGCACAAATCATCCCGTTATCAAACGTTTTTGAGAGAACCAGATCGCTGACTGCCCGTTTGACTTTCGCAGACTGTTCGATGTAACACGGAACATTCCCTGGTCCAACACCGAGTGCCGGTTTACCTGTTGAATACGCTGATTTGACCATTCCTGCTCCACCTGTCGCAAGGACCATGGCGATTTTTTCATGGTTCATCAAGACTTTCGTTGCTTCAAGTGATGGTTCTTCCACCCATTGAATACAGTCTTTCGGTGCCCCAGCTTTGATGGCTGCGTCACGGAGTGTTTTCGCTGCTTCGACGGAACACCGTTGTGCCGATGGGTGGAACGCGAAGACGATCGGGTTGCGTGTCTTGATTGCAATCAATGCTTTGAACATCGTCGTTGATGTCGGGTTCGTGACCGGTGTGACACCACAGACGACACCAACCGGTTCAGCGATATAGGTGATGCCGTTTTGGACATCCTCTTCTAAAATCCCGACTGTTTTTTCATGACGTAGACTGTTGTAGATGTATTCTGTCGCAAACATATTTTTAATCATCTTATCTTCAAAGACACCGCGTCCCGTCTCTTCTGCTGCGAGACGAGCGAGTTCGACGTGTCGTTCGAGTCCAGCAAGTGCCATATCCCGGACGATCGTGTCGATTTTTTCTTGATCGAATGTCAGTAATTCTTGTAATGCACGTTGCCCTTTTTCAACGATTTGTCCAACTGCTTGTTCGACCGGCGTTGCCGTCGATTTTGTTTTTTCTTTCACAGCCATGAGTGGTTTCCTCCCTGTCGTGGAACGAATCTGAGTTTGATTTGCCAACCATTATGTCAGGAATGCCAAGCTGTTTTTCAATAGTTTGTGCTTTCCTTCACAAATCAATCATAACCCCTTTTTCCTGTTTTGTGCATGACCATCCTGTGAATTCCCTCACACCTTTGATAGCGTTTACAACTGTTGTAAAATCCTCTTTTTTATCGTTTTGCTTCATGTACATGGATGTGTGCGATTTGTCACACCTCGCATTTTCGTGACTTGATAGCCGTTTCATCATCTTGTATTCTGATATGGGGTACATATTAAGAGCTACCACTAAAGGAGGACACTTGAATGTCAGTTGTACAGGAAATGCTAGCCTTCAACGAGCGATTCGTCGCCGAAAAACAGTATGAGCAGTTCGTCTCGGATAAGTTCCCAGACAAAAAGGTCGTCATCCTGACGTGTATGGATGCCCGCTTGACGGAACTCCTCCCACACGCACTTGGTCTTAAGAACGGGGATGCGAAGATCATCAAAAATGCCGGTGCTATCCTATCGCACCCATTTGGTTCCGTCATGCGCTCGATTCTCGTCGCGTTGTATGCTCTTGGTGCTGAAGAAGTCGTCGTCATCGGTCACCACGACTGCGGCATGAGCACGATTGATCCAAAACACATGATCAGTGAAATGAAGGATCGGGGCATCGACCAACAGATTCTTCACACGCTCGAAGTATCTGGTGTTGATTTGAATCAATGGTTGCGTGGTTTCACGTCAGTTCAAGAAAGCGTCGCTCACTCGGTCAGCCTCGTGAAGAACCACCCATTACTACCACCTGGGACGAACGTCCACGGACTCGTCATCGATCCAGGAACTGGTAAACTTGACGTCGTCGATTGCTGATCACTCTCTATAGAAGAAACGCAAATAGATTCGGATATTCTACTCCGTCTTAATTTAAAAATAACGTGCCATATTTTCTCGTAACGGAGAAGGATGGCACGTTTTTCGTATGAGTCATTTTCAGTGATCAAAACGCTTCTCACTTCATGCTTCGGGGTATAACAGAATGTAACTTCTTGTGGAGAGCTAAAAAGCGTATCATTCATCTTTCGATTACGAGGTCAGACTTTTACTCTTGACAGCATTCCAACATGGCTGTAAGATACTTTAGTATAGTACAGTGATAACAAAAGAAAGTGTGGTTTTACTGAATGATAAACGCCGTATTGTTTGCCGTCTTTTTACTATTTATTTTAGCGATCTTCCGCGTCCACATCGTGCTCGCGATGGTCATCAGTTCGTTTGCTGGTGGTCTCGTCGGTGGTCTTGACCTGACTGCGACGACAAAAGCATTCTCCGGTGGTCTTGGTGACGGAGCAGAAATTGCCCTTAGCTACGCGATGCTCGGTGCATTTGCCGTCGCCCTCTCGAAAACAGGTTTACCGGATGCACTTGCGCACTCTTTGATTGCGCGTTCGCGTGGTAACGCAAGTGCCGCATCCGTCAAAAAATTAAAAGGATTCATCTTGTTCGCGATTCTCTTGCTTGCGATCAGTTCACAAAACGTGTTGCCGATCCACATCGCATTCATTCCAATCATCATTCCGCCGTTGCTTGGTCTCTTTTCTCAGCTTAAGATCGATCGACGCCGGATAGCAATCATCATGACGTTCGGTCTTGTGACACCGTACATGTTCTTACCGGTTGGATTCGGAGACATTTACCTCAATCAGATTTTGCTGAAGAACCTGAAGGCAAATGGTCTCGATACTGCTGGAGCTTCCGTCATCGAAGCGATGGCGATTCCAGCACTCGGAATGGTCGTTGGTCTCTTGATCGGTTTGTACACCTACCGGAAAGAGCGGACGTATGAGATTCGCGACATCGCTCCAGACGATTATGAAATTCCGGTCATCACGAAAACAAAGCTTGTCTTAAGTGGTGTTGTCGTCATCGCGACCTTGATCGTACAACTACAGACCGGATCAATGATTCTCGCTGCGACGACGGGGTTGATCCTCTTCTTGTTGCTTCGTCTTGTTCGCTTCAGTGAAGCAGATGACGTCATTACACGCGGTATGCGCATGATGTCATTCATCGGTTTCGTCATGATTTCAGCGAACGGATTCTCAAACGTCTTGCGTAAGACGGGCGATATCGAGCCTCTCGTCGAGAACTCGAAAGCGTTGATGGGCGATTCGCAACTCGTTGCCGCCTTCGTCATGCTCTTGATTGGTCTTCTCGTCACGATGGGTATCGGCTCCAGTTTCTCGACGGTTCCGATCATCGCTGCCATCTTCGTTCCACTTTGTATCCAGTACGGATTCAGCTTAGAAGCGACGATTGCCATCATCGGTACATCCGGTGCTCTCGGTGACGCGGGTAGCCCGGCGTCTGACTCGACACTCGGACCAACGAGTGGTTTGAATGCTGATGGTCAGCACGATCACATGCGAGAAACGGTCATTCCGACGTTCCTGCACTACAATATTCCATTACTCATCTTCGGTACGATCGCTGCGGTCGTATTATAAAAACAAGACGGATTCGCTGTCATCGCGGATCCGTCTTTTAAATTGTCTCCGTTTTTTTCCTTTTCATTTCGTCCTCGGTTCTCTAAAATAAAGGAATGAACTGATACAAAGGAGTTGTCTAACGTGTTATCTCAAGTCGTCAACCAGATTTTGCTTTCGCTTGCCGATCTCGGATATTTCGGCATCGCCCTCGGGTTGATGATTGAAATCATACCGAGTGAAATCGTCCTCTCTTACGGAGGATTCATGATTTCCCAAGGAACGATCGGCTGGCCGCTCGCTATCGTCGCTGCCGTCATCGGTGGATTATTCTCGCAATTATTCTTATATTGGTTCGCTCGCTACGGCGGTCGTCCCCTTATCCTGAAATACGGGAAGTATGTTTTGATTTCAGAACATCATCTCGATCTAGCCGAGCGTTGGTTCTTAAAGTACGGACAAGGCGTCATCTTTGGAGCCCGTTTCATCCCGGTCGTCCGTCATGCCATCTCGATTCCGGCAGGTCTTGCCAAGATGGATCAAACGAAGTTTTCTCTTTATACGGTGCTTGCGATCATTCCGTGGTCGATCTTGTTCCTGTATCTTGGTGAAACGCTCGGAACGAACTGGCGCTCGATCAAGGAAGTGGCTGCACCGTACACGAACGGTGTCCTAATCGCTGCCGTCGTCTTGATCATCTTCTATGTCATCTACAAACGCCGTCAACGAACGGTTTGAACAACTAGCAGTCTGTCTGACGACGGACTGTTTTTTTAAACAAACAGGAGGTCCTGCCATGCTCACATCCCCGCTTGCCCATTTTCCACTCCGTCGTTTGACTGCATCCTACCGGTCGGGTCATCCTGTCGCGACTGGGATCACCGTCGACGGACATATTTTAATCGTCGAAGAAACCCTCGACGAAGCACGCAATGAACACGTCCTTTCCATTCATCAATTGAAGGATGATTGGCGTAAGACGACGATCGTTAAAAAAAGCGAAATTGATTTTTCGCTCGTCGATCGATTTCCGGATGGACGTTTGTTACTCGTCGCTTCCCGTTGCGATGATGACGTAGACGGAACGTGGTTGCCGAATGCCTTTATTTATGATGTTCAGGGAAATCTAGTCAATCAATTTTGTTTAGATGATGGGATTCAAAACATGCAAATCGATGAACGAGGGTGGATTTGGGTCAGTTATTTTGACGAAGGTGTCTATGCTGACGCCGTAACCAGTTCAAATGGTGCCTTTGGTCTCGTCGCTTTTGACGATACGGGCGAAGTAAAATATAAAAACCGTCAATACCCGATTGATGATTGTTACGCCTTAAACGTCTGTTCATCAAAAGAAATCTGGTTCTTCTACTACTCTGATTACCGTTTCATTCGTATCGATCAAGAGGAAGATCTCGTCTGTGAGGCACCTACGATCGCCTTTTCTCAGTTCGCTCGGTACGACGATTTTCTGCTTGCCGCAAATTCTGATGAATCACATTTACTCGAACGGAAAGGTACGCTCTTTGAAAGTGTTCGTTCGATTCGATTCATGACAGAACAGGGAAATACCCTGTCAGGTGACCTTACAATGCGTAATGACTTGATCGTACTAGCGACCTCGGAACACCTATATTTCGGGAGACTCGGTCAGCGACTTGTCTCTCTCTTAGCAGGCAAATGAAAGCCATTACACAGTTGTTTCATAATCTTTTTACTTTTGAAAACCTTTAGCCCAAATTTTCAAAAAGACTAGCGAGTTCTATCTGAGGATAGTATACTCAGCGTTATAGTTATTCGGACAAATTGTCTGAACATTATGACGTCACAGAATTTTTTTGGGGGAAATGATGAGTTCGAATTTGAAACGAGATTTAACAGCACGACAGGTACAAATGATTGCACTCGGAGGAACGATCGGGGTCGGTCTTTTCCTTGGAGCATCGAGTACGATTGCTTGGACGGGACCATCCGTCTTACTCGCGTACATGCTAGCAGGAGTCTTTATCTTTTTCATCATGCGGGCACTTGGTGAGATGGTCTACACCCATCCTCACAGTGGTTCGTACGCAAAGTTCGCAAACGACTATATCCATCCAGCAGCTGGTTTCTTGACAGCAAGCAGTAATATCTTCAACTGGGTCGTCGTCGGGATGAGTGAAGTCATCGCTGTCGGGACATACTTGCGCTTTTGGTGGCCGGAGCTACCGACTTGGATTCCAGGCGTCGTCGTCATCATTCTCTTGACGCTCGCGAACCTTGCTTCCGTCAAGATGTTCGGTGAGCTCGAATTTTGGTTCGCCTCAATCAAGGTAATAACGATTCTTCTGATGATCGTCGCCGGATTCGGCATCATCTTCTTTGGTCTAGGGAATGACGGAAACCCGGTCGGCTTCTCGAATCTTTGGGCGAACGGTGGCTTCTTCACGAATGGTTTCACCGGCTTCTTCTTTGCGCTCTCGATCGTCTTCGCCTCTTACATCGGTGTCGAGTTGATCGGCGTGACAGCTGGAGAAACGAAAGATCCAGAGAAGAATATCACGAAGGCAATCAATGGTGTCGTCTGGCGCATTTTGATTTTCTACGTCGGATCGATCTTCATCATCGTCACGGTGTATCCGTGGAATGAGTTATCGGATCTCGGCAGTCCGTTCGTTGCGACATTCGCCAAGGTTGGTGTCACGATTGCTGCCGGGATCATCAACTTCGTCGTCATCACGGCCGCTTTATCCGGTTGTAACTCCGGGATCTTCAGCGCAAGCCGGATGATTTATGCATTGGCTGAAAAAGGACAAGTGCCGTCCTTCTTCTTAAAGGTCAACAAACGCGGCATTCCACTCTACACGGTCTTCGCGATTTCAATCGGGATTTTCTTCGGTGTCATTCTCGATATCACCTTGCCACTCGTTCTCGGGAAGGATACGAACATCTTCGTGTATGTCTACAGTGCTTCGGTACTACCAGGGATGGTGCCGTGGTTTGCGATTTTAATCAGTCATATTCGGTATCGTAAACTTGAAAGTGAACGGACAGCCTCACATCCGTTCAAGATGCCCGGTGCGCCGGTGACGAACTATCTGTCGATCGTTGCGCTGGTGACAGTGCTCGTCGGGATGTTGTTCAACGATGAGACACGCGTCTCGATCTTAATTGGAGTCGCTTTCTTGATCTTAAGTACGGTCTATTACATCGTAAAAGTACCGAAAATCGAAAAATAAACGTCTGTCTCTCCTCTCATGACCGCATGAGAGGAGTTTTTTGATGGAGATGATTTTCTATATTGACATTGAATAATATTCATGATAGATATTTTTCGCGAACGCTTAAACCCTTAAGACGTCGTAACATTCTTGATTTCAATGCGTAAAGCCGTATTTCATCTACTATTTTTCTAATAAATAGATAAATTTTCAGAATAAATAGTCTTTTTATTCTAAGTGCATTTTCATGTTTCGAGTTCGTTTGAGCGGGAATATTTTCACCATACACATAATATTTCATGTGTAGAACAATCACGTTAAAACAATTTAACGGCAGAAAGGAGAGATGTAATATGAACGGATTCAATCGTTTCCTACTCGTCCTGATCGGCATTCTCGGTTTAGTCAGCGTCGGTCTTCTTGTACTTGGCGTCTATGATGTTCCACGACTCAGTCCTTTGATTGAACAGTGGCAAGATCAACAATGGTATAGCTACACGATTTTATCACTTGGTGGCTTCCTAGCATTCGTATTTGTCATTCTATTATTCACTGGACTACTCAGTCGTTCAAAAGGACAACGTCTCCTGATTCAAACGGGTGACGGGAATATCACGATCTCTAAGCAAACGATTGAACGAACGGCACTCGAGTCGATTCGCGGTATCAACGGCGTACGTTCGCCACGCGTCAACGCAGACATTCACTCGAAAAAAGAAACCGTCGCGCTTGAAGTTGATTGTTCCGTCTTCGGTCAAGAAGGCTTGCCGACAATCGGAAAAGACATTCAAGAACGCGCCAAGAATGCGGTCGAATCATTGCTCGAACTACCTGTCACAAAAACACGCGTCCGGATTAGTGACACGAAGACGAAAACGTCTGAACGCGTCGTCTAAGATACGAGAGGAGGAAGATCATGAAAACGAGCGAAGCACTTCGTCCGTATCGCTACCGTCTACTCGGCGGGCTAGTCGGACTGATCCTCGCCACCTTGTTCTTGACGATCGGTTTTGGACCGACGTTGTTGATCATCGTATTCGCAACAATCGGTTACTTGATTGGTCAGTGGCGGGATAATGCGCTAGATGTCGAGGGATGGATTCAATTCTTTCAACGGGATTGAGCATACAGAGAATAAAAAATCATTCAACTTACACTAAAAGGAGAGATTTCTCATGGCTAACGAAATCAACACTAAACAAAACGAAAACGAAGTAGTGCGCGAAAACAAACTCACATTCGAAGATCAAGTCATTAAAAAAATCGCCGGTATCGCATCAAATGATGTCAAAGGCATCCTCTCAATGAGTGGTGGCTTCATGAGTGGATTGACAGATCGTTTCCGGAGCACGGAAGATATCACAAAAGGCATCGACGCGGAAGTCGGCGAACGACAAGTCGCACTCGACTTAAAAGTCATCGTCGAGTACGGCAAAAACATCCCGTCCATCTTCCAAGACGCTGTAACGAAAATCAAAAAATCAGTCCATGATATGACAGGACTCGATGTCGTCGAAATCAACATGCATGTCGAAGATGTCATGACACGTTCAGAGTTCGACGCAAAAAGCAAATCGTCGAAAGAAGAGCAAGAAAAACGCGAAATCAAGTAATCACAAGCAAACTAAAAGCTGGAAACGGGAAAATCCGTTCCAGCTTTTTCTTATTCAAATTCTTTTAAAATGACTGCTTTATTTAGAACGTCAAACACGTGCGTCTCTTTAGCATTCGTTGTCTCAATCTCTTGCAGACGATTGAGTACAAAAGAACGTTCTTTACCAGTCAAAAGAGGTACGAGTAAAGCATAGACGGAGCTTGATTCGTCTTTCATCGTCGGTGTCGCTGATGAACGGTCGTACCGCGCATATATTTTCCCGTTCTTCAGTTCTTTAGAGATGAACGATCGAAAAGACGCGTCTGATTCATCCGTCACTCCTACCCGTAATCGTTCAATCAAGACTTGATCAATCATGTTCACGACTTTGTCATCTGCCCACTTTGATTCGTCTTGATTTGCAAAATAGAGTTCTGCCGTGAATGGACCTTCTCTTTTCGCTTGAACCACTCTTTCTTTTGCAAAATCGAGTAACTTCAATCGCTTAAGTGCCGGCGGTTCTAAATAGTTCAAGTGGAGTACATCCGTTGCCTGATTTAAATCCCAATCGTAAAAGTCAACGATTTTACCGTTTATTCGTTGCCGCTTGAGTAAGGTTGTCTCGATTCGACTCGCAAGCTTTGAATAGGTCGGTTCATTGAATTGTTTGCTAGCTTGGATTAACGTTTCCGATATACGAATGTCGTCAATCCATGCATTCGTTGCCGTATTCTCACCCAACTCCCATTTGATGTATACATCTGGTCCGCGCTCAACTAAAAAATGATCTTTTAGTATCTGTACCTGTTCTTTGAATCGCACTTCATCATCAATCAATAATACATATTGCATATACTGACCAAGACTCTCAGACAGACGTTGGGCATCCGAACGATCATAAGCACGAATGATACCGTCTTGCATATAGTCCGCTTCTACTTGTTGAATAATATCATCCTCTTGTTTTTGCACGAAATACCAAATTCCCCCTGCTAACAAAATGATGAGTAGACCAATCCCTAGTCCTTTTTTCATGACTCAATCTTGACGCGCTTCGTCTTATCCCAGACGATGACCTCATTGCGTACCTTACTTTTAAGATATGCATACATTCCGCGGAATAAAAGAATGACGAATAATTGGGCGTAGGTAAAATACATGATCAACCCGACGAGGACATTCTTCGGGCTAGCAGTTCCTTCGAGTTCTTGCGCCGCTAAGATTTGGATCGTATAGACAAGATAAGTCATGAACCAAAACATGATGAGTGGCGTCGTCGCCTCATCAAATGCATAACCGAACAATCCGAGAATCAAGACGATATCAGAGATTAACAACAAGAAGATGAAGAGGAGGTACGTCATGATATGCTGCAAGGAATGGACGAGCGTGCTTCCTTTCCAAAAATCTCGTGTACGTAGTGATTTTTCTAATAAATAGATGTTTCCAAGCATCCAACGCGTTCGTTGCTTCATGTATACTTTCATCGTTTCCGGCTCTTGTTCCCATGTCTCCGCCTCGTAGACGACAGGAAGTGTGTAACCGAGTGCCGTGATCCGCATCGTCAATTCCGCATCCTCTGCCAGTGCATACGGATCATATCCACCTAATTCTTCGATGACATCTCGTTTCAACAACATGTTCGTCCCTGCTAATGACCCCGTCTTGAATGCTTTCCAACGACCGCTTTGCATGATCAGCTGAAACACTTGAAATTCGATCGCAATCATCCGCGTTAGCAGGTTCGTCGTTGCATTGATCGTCTTGACGATTCCAACCGCTCCACAAGCATTCTTTTGAGTCATTGCTTGTTCGACGAGTCGTGTCACAGTGTCCGATTTCGGTTGATTGTCCGCGTCAAAAATTAAGAAATATTCGGAATCCGTGATCGATAGACCATAGTTCAGGACACGTGATTTTCCGATTGGTTCACCTTTTGGGACATGGATGTAATGGACTCGACTGAACATCGTCGTAAATTCCATAGCAATCTCTTGCGTCTCATCTTGCGACTGATCATCGAGTAAAAATACATCGAGTTTTCCTGGATATTCGATCCCCATCATCGCCTCGAGTGTTTGACGCATGACGATACCTTCATTATGTGCGGGGATCAGAATAGCGACAGATGGATACTCCGTTAAAGTGACCGGTTGTTTTTTCCCATATCGATCGAGAATGCCGGCAATCGTCAGATAAGAATAATACAGTAATAGTAACCAAAAAATCGCCATGATGACGTTCAAGACGAGGTTCATTGATCTACCACCTTCCGTTGCTTCAACGTCTCTTCCACAGATGATCGTACAGGAAGAATTTCGACCTGAAACGGAAACGCAAGTACCGTAAAGCGTTGTCGGAGTTCATCCTCATAACGTTGCCACGCAATCTCCGCACCACCATGATCGGTATTTTGCAGAAAGATGATGAATTCCTGACGGTTTCGTTGCGACATGACGTCATAATGTGCGCGAAATACCTTTAGTCCAGCATCCGTCAATTGTTGCATGATTGTTTTCTTGTTTAAACTAGCGTATGGAATGTGAATATGCAGCAACATATTCTGTTCTTGACGACGATTCGCACCCGCAATCAAGAAATCCGTTCGGTCTAAAAATTCACTGTAAGAGAGCAATTGAGGTGAAGCGGAGAAACCCTCAAGCAAAGCAACCCGCTTTTGAAGCGATGCATTCTCTTCGAATACACTCCGTAACTGCCGCAAGAACAACCAGTATAAAAAGACACCGACTGAGGATAAGAGATGTTGTCCGATGTAGGACAACTGTTGCTCGTTTGATGCTTCGTTATACCACGATAAAATGAGATAGAGAAAACCCATGATAAGAACATAGCTGATCAATATCAAGAAATTTTTTCTTCCATTCAAGAGCGTCATAATGATCAATACGGGAACCAATAAGAAATGAAGGATCGACGTTGTGATGTCAAACGTCATCTGATACAAGACAAGAACAGTAGCCAAGAGACCTACTAATAATAAAAGTGACAACGCATATCGCCTCATTGAACCCCTCCTCTTTAATCGTCGAATCCTCAAATATATACCCTTAAATTGGATAAGAATATCCTATTTTTTCAATGCCCCACGTGCGTTCAACGCAGCAAAGATCACCATCGCAATGCTAAGAACAGCAGCGACGATCAAACCTTGCCAATAAACCGACCAATCGATTTCCGGACGGGTCAATACACTGCGCATCCCTTCCATGATATAGGTCGTCGGATTGATCGTCGCAGCAATCTTGAGCCATTCGGCTTCAATCAAGTCTTTCGGCACAAACGTCGTCGACAGGAAAATCAACGGGAAGAACAGAAGCGTTCCAGCTTGAGCAGCTTGTGCGTTACGCGTCTTCAAAGCGACACCGACCGAGTAACCGGCAAATGCGAGACCGAAACCGAGCGCGAGTAAGATTGTCAAGAAAAAGCCACTAACACCGACTGGAATCGATAGACCAAGCAAAAAGGCCATCCCGAAGATCAGTAACGTTTGAACGAATAATTGCAACATCCCGGCAAGCATCGGTCCGAGAACGATCGCTGTTCGCGAGACGGGTGTCAATAAGAGTCGTGCGAAGTAACCACTCTCGATATCCTTGACGAGTGCTTGACCGGCTCCCCCGGCTCCACCAACAGCACCCGAGACGATTGAGACCGGCAGAATGAAGTTCAAATAATCGACGCCGTCGAACTGCGGTAAATTCGAGATTCCGGACAAACCACTCGTGTAGACGAGCAGGAAGAAGACACTGATGATCAAATTCGGAATGAAGGAAAACGGATTACGTAACGTGACGAGTAGACTCCGCCGCATCAAAAACCAAGTTTCCCGTATCATGTCACGATTCCTCCTTATAAGCTTGTCCGGTCAAACGAATGAAGACATCATCAAGTGACGGTTGTTTGACGACCAGTGACGTCGCAACCATCTTCCGTTCATCGAGAAAACGGACGACCGCGCGCAGTGTCTCCGTTCCCCGCGAAGGAATGACGAGGCGATCCTTTTCCTGACGACCGGCAAACATCTCTAAGACGATTCGTTCGTTCTCTTTTTCCGCAAGTGTCAATTCGATCCGCTCTTCTCCGTTTGCTGCTTTCAGCTCAGCTGCCGTTCCTTCGGCAATCAGTTGCCCTTCATTGATGATCGCGATCCGGTCGGCTAGCTGATCGGCTTCTTCCAAGTACTGTGTCGTCAAAAAGATCGTCGTTCCGAACTCTTCGTTCAGTCGCCGGACCTCGTTCCAGATTTGTACACGGCTCGCCGGGTCGAGTCCTGTCGTTGGTTCGTCAAGGAACAAAACAGTCGGTTGATGGACGAGCGTCAAAGCCAGGTCAAGCCGTCGTTTCATCCCGCCGGAGTAAGTGCCTGACCGACGCTTGCCGTCTTGATCGAGTCCGACGAGTCGTAGTAATTCCTCTGCCCGTATTTTTGCTTCCGTCTGACTTAATCCGAATAATTTTCCTTGTAGGACGAGTAATTCAAGCCCGGTTAAATCCTCATCGATGCCGGTATCTTGCAAGGCGACCCCGATTTGCAAACGGACCTGTTTTTCCTGTTTGACGACATCAAATTCTTGAATCGTCGCCCGACCACCGGAAATCGGAATCAACGTCGTCAGCATCTGGACGGTCGTTGACTTTCCTGCCCCGTTCGGTCCAAGAAAGGCAAAAATCTCCCCTGCCTGAACGTCGAACGAGATACCTTTGATGACATCCTTCCCATCGTACGTTTTCGTCAAGTTCTCGACATGAATCATCTTCATTCCTTCTTTCCTTGAATTCAAAGTCATGTCCAAGATTTTCCCGTTTTTTCTGTTCTCGAATCAAAAAAAAGACACCTGATTCGGTGCCTTGATTCACTCTATAACTATTACGCAACAATCTGATACACACCATACAAGACGCTGGCAGATACCACGAGCGTTGTGACGATTGACACCAGCATCATCGTTAATCCGATTCCTTTTAATCGAACAGTTCGGGCCAACGCGAGACTAAACGAGAGCACTGCACCACTTGTAAATATAAGCGCCCCTCTAAATAACAAAGTAGAATTAATCCATGACTCTCCGATGACAATCCATGTGTAAGTGATACCAGCAAAAAGAACGGTCATGATGAGCCATTGTCTCGTTGACACGTTTTTTAACATATTGATTCCTCCTAATTTGCTTCTACATACTTGTTCGTCCTTTCCCACTAGATTCCTGTTACGAAAAAATCGTGCCTCCTGCTGTCAGGAGACACGATCCACTTAAGACGCCACTTGCCATTTTTCTTTTAATTGCTCCATCTCTTCTTGACCTTCGTGCGATTGCATCCAGAGATTGAAGACATCAACAACGTCTCCTTCCGACTCTCGAACGAGATAGCTCTTCTCTGCTGGAATCCATTTTTCTTGAATTCTTGGTGCCGCGAGTCGTTTGTCGAGCGCTTCATAATGAATCGCCTCGACCGTATCGGTGATCATGACATCGACTTCACCTGAGGCAACCGCATGCGGGATGTCGAGGTTTTGTTCATACATGACGATATTCGCCTTCGTAAACGTCTTACGGACGAACTGTTCATTCGTTCCGCCTGGATTTAGACCAATCGTCACGTCCGGACGATTGATTTGTTCGATCGAAGCAAGGCGTTTAGCATCTTCTTTACGGACGAGCGGTGTCTTTTGGAACGACAGATAACTCGACGTGAAGTCACCGATGATCTCGCGCTCGATGTTCTTCGTTACGCCCCCGACGACCATATCGAATTTCCCGCTAGCAAGATCAGCAGATAGCGTCGGCCATGTCGTCGGAACGAACTCGACATCGATACCGGTCGTCTTCGCGAAAGAACGGATCACTTCGATATCGAATCCTTCGTACTCGTTCGTCTTCCGGTTCAAGTACGTGAATGGTTTGTAATCCCCAGTCGTTCCGACGACGATTTTTTTCGTCGCAAAGACATTCTTCGCTTGTACACGTCGTGGTTGCTCCGCTTGCCATAGCGTCAATAAGCTCGCAAACAGGACGCCACCTCCGACGACGATCCATCCCCATTTACTCATGTGCTCCCGCTCCTTTCGCTCCGACCGTCTCACGTGTCGAGACGATGTTCCATTTTTTCTTTAGTTGTTCAACCTGTTTTTGCCCTTCTGCACTTTCAATCCAGACTCGGAAAACGTCTCCAAGCTGTTTTTGATCCGGTTTCATCAAATACGCCATCTCGGCTGGTTCCCACGCCTCTGTCAGTTTCGGCACCGCAAGATCGAGTTCTGTCGCGTAATGCAACGCCTCGATGTCGTCCGTCACCATGACATCGACTTGTCCACTTTTTACGGCTTTCGGGATGTCCAAGTTGTTCTCAAAGACGGTCACATCTGCCTTCGAAAAATGCTTCTTCACGAACGCTTCGTTCGTGCCACCCGGATTGACACCGATTTTGACTGCTGGATCATTGATTGCAGCGAGCGAATTCAAGCGTTCGACATCTTTCTTCTTTACGAGCGGTGCTTTTTGAAAGGAGAAATACGACGATGTAAAGTCTCCGACGACCTCGCGCTCGACTTTCTTCGTGATGCCACCGACAGCGATATCAAACTTTCCTGATTTCGTATCCTCCGATAATGTCGGCCATGTCGTCTTGACGAACGTCACATCAAGATTTGCTGCTTTGGCGAACGCTTGGATGACATCGATATCAAAGCCTTGATAACGATTCCGTTCCTCGTTCCAGTATGTAAAGGGCTTATAATCCCCCGTCGTCCCGACGACCAGCTTGTGGTCTTCGAAGATGTCATGTGCTTTGGCATCCGTCTGTTGATTCCAAATCGTCCAAGCGGCAACGCCTGTCAAAACAAGTCCTGCCAGTAGCCATGGTTTCTTTCTCATCGTATCTCTCCTTTCTGTTTCGTCGTTGCCCATTCACCGAATATTGCTACAATTTAACCCAAATGATTTTCGGTGTGGGTAATAGTCATTATCCTACCACACTTACACGTGATTTCAAGATAATTTGATGATTTTATGCATAAAAGCGTTAAAAAGATATTTTGATGACGGTTACAGTTCTACAAGTCGTCTCTCTTTACAGAATCCCTTCGTCTTTTCCATACTGAAACAGAATCATCAAATCGTGAAATGGAGGAATGGAACATGAGTCAGATTTTCATCATTGGTGCAAATGGTAAAGTAGGTCGTCACGCTGCTCGCTTACTGCAGGATTCGGAACACGATGTCAAAGTAGGATTACGTTCCAAGGACCAGTTCAGTGATTTTGAGAAATTAGGTCATACCCCGGTCCATCTCGATCTGGAAGCGGACGTCGCGACGATCACGGATGCATTACAAGGATCAGATGTCGTCATCTTTACGGCAGGATCCGGCGGTCACACAGGAGCGGACAAGACGATGCTGATCGATTTCGACGGTGCTGTCAAAGCGATTGAAGCAGCGGAAGCAATCAATGCAAAACAGTTCATCATGGTCAGTGCCTTGAATGCCGATTCGCCGGAAACATGGTCTGACAGCATGAAGCCGTATTACATTGCAAAACGCTACGCGGATCGTGTCCTGAAGGAATCGTCACTTAACTACACGATTCTTCGCCCAGGCGGACTATCCGATGAAGTCGGCACAGGAAACGTCACGACGGATCCGTCCGAGCAAGCAACTAAAAAAATTCCGCGTGAGGATGTCGCACGCGTCATTCTAGCTGCAATCGGTCACGACAAGGCGTCGAAGCAAGTCGTCACACTACTCGAAGGTGACACACCGATCAACGAGTTATTTTAATACAAAAGCTCACGTCTCCATTTCCGAGACGTGAGCTTTTTTGATGAAATCACTCATTGGTGAAGTTGCAGATACATCGTTCACATCGTTTCAGCAATCGTCGAGAATGAGAGCACGTAATGTTTCCTCGCTAGCTCGGATTCCGATGTTTAATCCTGCTCCGCAATGGCACGCAATCCACGTAACGTTTGAATTTTACGTTCGTGGCGTTGCATCACGAATGAGAGACCCGTCACGATCGCGAGATTGAACCAGATCATCGTGTCGGTAATCGGATTAAACAAATTAATGAGTACTGCAATGATGTTCACGAAAAAAACGACTTTATAGAGTTGCAAAATCCGATGTTCGTGATGGATCTGTGAATCAAAGTCCGAGTACAAATGAAATGGTTCGTCCGAGGTCCGTTTTCTTAAGAAGACCCAGCGGAACGATGTATCAACGACTTCGATGTCCATCTCTTCCAAAAACGCAAAGTAGTCCTGCGATTTCGGATGCTTTGGCATGTTTTCTAATAACTCGATTCGATACGTGTACATACCAGGTTCACCTTTGATGAATACATAACGTCCGAGTCGAAACTGCTGTAAGTACCAGCCGTTGTTTGCCATCTCGTTTAACCACACTTCTTCTTTTGCATAATCAGCGTAAAAGCGATAGACCGTTTTACTGCTCACCTTGATCCACTCCCATCGTTTCTTGTCCATGTCGCACGAGTTCTTTTAGTCGATCCAGCTCTACCTGTAATCTCTCCCGCCCCTGATTCGTTATGATGTACTCTTTCTTTCGCCCTGTTTCTTGCTCGATCGCTTCAATCCATCCTTTATCGACCAGACTGCTGAGTGCGCCGTACAACGTACCAGCAGCTAATTTGACACGATCGTTGCTCAACTCCTGGACGAATTGCATGATGCCATAACCATGACGGGGTTGTTGAAGTGACAGTAAAATATAATAGACAGCTTCTGTTAATGCTGTCTCCTGGACTGTTTTTGCCATTTTCCCACTTCCTTACTACGTCTTCCGTTATATCGTCTCCCGATATACTAAATATATCCTATTTCTAACGATTTGGCAACAAAAAACGTGACGATCCCTAAATGAATAGGATCATCACGCTATATTGTTCGATTTTATGACAAGCATTTTTTAATATGTTGATAGTTCTTGTTACCACCAGATAAGTTGCATACATCCGTAAATCCAAGGTTTTTCAAGACGTTTTGCGCAGCATTCCCCGTCACGCCTTTGTTGCAGTAGACGATCGTCGGTAACGTCGGATCCAGTTCCTTCGCGCGTGTTCGCAGTTCACCAAGCGGGATATGAATCGCTCCATCAACATGATTTTTTTCGAATTGTGCTTTTGAGCGTGTATCGATGATTTGGAACGACTTCCCACCCGCGACTTGGTCGATCAATTCATTCGGCGTCATCAAACGCGCTGTTTTTTTGATGGCATTATCGAGTGCCATTCCCGTATAGAGAACGGGATCCTTCGTCGTCGCGAACGGTGGAGCGTAAGCTAAGTCGAGATGGAATAAATCCTCTGCCTTCGCTTTAAAGGTGATCGCCGTCGCCAGGACATCAATCCGTTTGTCGACACCTTGCGGACCTACGATCTGGGCTCCGAGAACTCGCCCTGTTGCCCGATCGGCAATCGCTTTGATCGTCATCTCTTTCCCGCCCATGTATTCCGGACGATCTGGTTTGATGTTATGCAAGACTTCGATGTCATAGCCTGACTCACGCGCTTCTTTTTCCGTCAACCCCGTTTGAGCGACAGTCAAATCGAACGCCTTAAAGATTCCTGTCCCTAAAATACCACGGTGCTCCGCTTCTTCTCCGGTAATGACCATGCCGGCAATCCGTCCCATCTTGTTCGCTGTTGAACCAAGCGGACGATAAAGTGCTTCACCCGTGATGACGGAGAAACTCTCCGCGACGTCACCGACTGCGTAGACATCGGCTACATTCGTCTGCATGTGACGGTTGACTGCAATCGCCCCTGTTTTACCAAGCTCTACACCGATCTGCTTCGCAAGACCCGTGTTCGGCTTGACGCCAACCGATAAAATGACGAGATCGGTCTCGATCGTTTTTCCGCTCTCAAGGGCGACCTCAGAAACACGTGCTTCTCCGTTGAATGCTGTCACGGATTCGCCAAGCAAGAGCGATACGCCTTTATCTTTCAAATGATCCGCTACGCGTTCTGCCATATCGCGATCAAGTGGCGGCATGACTTGGGGCAAACGTTCGACGAGCGTGACTTGAATGCCCCGATACGTCAATTGCTCTGCCATCTCGAGTCCGATGAATCCTCCACCGACGATCGTTGCCGTCTTCGGATCATGGGCGTCGATGTAGGACCGAATCGCGTCGGCATTGCGGACATTTCGAACCGTAAAGACATTCTCATGCTCAACGCCTGAAAGCGGCGGAACGATACTAGAAGCACCGGTTGCCAGCACTAACGTATCATACGTGTCCGTGAATCGATCCCCTGTCAGGAGATTGACAATGGTAGCTGTTTTTGTCACATGATCAATCGATTCAACTTCGTGTTGTGTATGAATATCGATGTTATACCGTTTTTTAAAGAAAGCGGCATCGCGTGGTGTCAACTCATCGATATCAGCGATCTCCCCACCGACGAAGTAGGGAATTCCACAACCTGAATACGAAATGTCCTGATCCCGATCATAGATTGTGATTTGCAACTCTTCACTGTTACGACGTGCTTTTGCTCCAACGGACGTTCCCGCAGCAACTGAACCAATAATCATCAATTTCATCTCTCGTTCCTCCTTGAAAATCAATAAAGTATCAAGCTGATATACAAGCCAAGCAATGTGATCGCGAGTGTCGGGATCGTTAGAATCGCTCCAATCTTAACGTATTGTCCCCAACCAATCTTTACACCCTTCGTTCGAAGCACGTGTAACCAAAGTAACGTCGCTAAACTACCAATCGGCGTGATCTTCGGTCCAAGATCAGATCCGATGACATTCGCATAGATGAGCGCTTCTCGAATCGTTCCAGTTGCCTGGCTCAAGTCGATCGCAAGGGCATCGATCATGACGGTCGGCATGTTATTCATGATCGACGACAAGATGGCAGCCAAGAAGCCCATACCAAATGTTGCAGCTGCTAAATTCGTCGCAAAGCCATCAATGATGTCAGCGAGCACTTGCGTCAATCCGGCATTTTGCAGTCCGTAGACGACGATGTACATGCCAAGAGAGAAGAAGACAATCGCCCACGGTGCACCACCGATGACCTTTTTCGTCGGTACGCTCGGTGAACGGCGTGCCATCAATAAGAAGAACAAGGCGATGATTCCAGCGACAAGACTGACGGGAATGCCGATGACGTCACTCGTAAAGTATCCGACGACAAGCAAGAGGAGCACGAACCAAGATAACTTGAACATCCGTTGATCCTTGATCGCTGTCGCGGGTGCGACGAGTTGCGCGACATCATAATTCTTCGGAATACTTTTTCGGAAATAGAGATACAAGACGATCAGACTGCCTACGACAGAAAAGAGATTGACGAATACCATTCGTGACGCATACTCCGTAAACCCGATGTTAAAGAAGTCTGCTGAGACGATGTTGACGAGGTTCGAGACGACGAACGGTAAACTGGCTGTATCGGCAATGAATCCGGAAGCGAAGACGTAAGCTAGAACGACATAATCCGGAAGTTTCAAGTGACGAACCATCGCGAGGACGATCGGTGTCAGAATCAAGGCTGCCCCATCGTTCGCAAATAAAGCCGCAACGACAGCACCGAGCAATGTCATGTACACGAATAGTTTGACACCACCACCTCGTGCGATGCGTGCCATGTGGAGTGCCGCCCATTCGAAGAACCCAATCTCATCAAGAATCAATGAGATGATGATCAGGGCGATGAACGTAAAGGTCGCATTCCAGATGATGCCCCAGACAGTCGAAACATCATCGAGATTGACGACTCCCGTCAATAGCGCAACGAGTGCCATTCCCATCGCGGAGTAACCGATGCCGAGTCCTTTCGGTTGTTTAATGATTAAGAATAAGGTGATCAGAAAAATTCCGATCGCTAGTAAATGTGTACCGGTCAATGCGTTCACTTCATTTCTGTATTAAATTTCAAGTGGTTTTGTTAACGATTCGTCATCCTTGAACGTGTCATTCAGAATGGAATATCGTTTTAATTCCCCTGCCTTACTCGGGCTAATCCATTTCATCCATGGTGTTAGCAACTTCTATCCGGGATGTTCGGCGTGTCCATTTCTGCTAAAATCGTCAATAACAACTTGTATTGCGGGTGATCTGGATTGATTCGAAAATAAATCCATTGTCGTTCCCGTCGTTCCAAGATGAGCTGGGACTGACGCAATAATTTTAGATGACGACTGACTGCCGGTTGCGAAATATCAAACATCTCGACGAAATCACAGACACAATGTTCCCGAACGTGTAGTCTTCGCAAAATTTCAAGACGTGTTCCATCGCTCAGTAGCTTTAAGAACTGACTCATCTCTTCTACCCGTTTTGCTGTCTCGATCAATGAAGAGTCCTCCTTTCTCTTAAACGTATAATCCATGCATGATACAGGAGCTAAAATGTCAATTTCGCTTTTCACATAACCATATTATTATATAACGTTTTTGTTATGCAATGATTTTTTCATAAATCGATCTAAAACAAAAAAATCGCCATCTCATTCGATGACGATTCTTCTTATATTCTTCATGCAACAACACGTCGTGCTTGTCGTTGCTCCCTCCAACTCACCACTAAGCATGTCACGATAAAACTACCGAGGCCAATCAGTGATAAATGAAGCACATGTGGACCTACTGAACCATCCATGAACAGTAGACGGCTGAAACCGGGGACTGCATTCGGAACGGGCAGGAATGTTCCAAGCGATTGATAAAACGGTGCCAGCATCTTCGCCGGCACGATGTTTCCGGCAGTCATCAACTGGAACGGAATCAATGCGACGTTGACGAGTGGCGCAATCGGTCCAAATATCGCAAAGTTCATCTGCGTGACGGCGATACAGGTCGCGACGACAAGGAGTTCGAACGCCCACAGTTTGATGAACGGTGTCGTGATGTCCGTTAATACATGTGCCACGGAAACGAGTAGCAATGGAACGACCAGAAGGACGATTCCGTGTAATAGTTGGCGACTCCAAAATAGTGACCAGATTGAATGACGCTTACTTAAGATCGTGCTGACGAGATTGAATTGAATCCCCATCGTCATCGTCGCGATATAGATGACGAACCCGAGGACGAGTGGCAGCATCGATAATGCAAAATCCGAGACGGCATGCTCCGTGACGATCGATGTCGTAAACGTTGGCTCACCATTCAACTGTTTGCCGATCGTTTCCGTTGCCCGCTCGAGAATCGCATTCGCGAATTCGGCATTCGTCTGGCTGACGTGCGCCGTTAGTTGACGCGAGGCATCATCCTTTTGTAGGACGAGATCGACTTCATTGGCATCGAGTGCTTCCAACCCTTTCGCTTCGGTCGGAACTGCTTGGACCGTGAACGGTGCTTCTTTTAGTGATGTGACGAACGGGTCGTTCACTTCGCCAACGACACCGACGTTCAATTGATCGAGTCGTTCCGTCGTTCCTTCGTAACCAGTCATCCAGACGACGAGGAACAAGAGCGGGACGACGATCGCGAAGACGAGCCCCACTTTCGTTTGTGTCATTGACCAGACATCTTTCCATGCTTTCATATTACAATCTCCTTTTATATGCATTACTTATAATATCATGTGCAACTATATGCCCGAAGGAAAACCATTCACGTCACATTCCGGTGAATGGTCTCAAGTGTTTCCTTTAATTGCTCGATTTGCTCTCGCGAGAGTCCACGGAACGCTTCGAGTTGTAGCTGATCGAGCTCTGGTCCGAGGCGATCGACGATATCACGTCCTTCTCGTGTCATCAAGAGCAGAACCGCTCGTCGGTCCCGGGGGTCCGGCGTCCGAACGATCAGTTCTTTTTTACCGAGCTTATCGAGAATCTTACCAATCGTCGTTTGATCACGTTCTGTCACGAGTGCCAGCTGCTTTTGCGAAACACCATCTTGTTTAGCGAGTTCGCTCAGGACAGAAAACTGCTCTGGTGTCAGACCGAACGCTTCCATCCGTTTAGCAGCAGCACGTTTGAACGCATAATAACTACGGGATAATTGCATTCCAAGCGACCATTCCGATTCTTTCATCCCATCATCTCCATATAGTTGCACTACTTATTATTTATTCACTATACCTGAAGTAGAACAAGTCCGTCAACGGTCTCATTTTGCCTGGCGTTGACGAATCCCATCGATATGCGCTTGTTGCGTGGCACGATCGACTTGTGAATGAACCCCGAGTTTCCCTGCAATCGTATCGACTTGACTTGGTGTCAATGGCTTTCCTGTTGCGAGTTTCTCGATCGTCTTACGTAAGACGTTTCGTTTCAAGACACGGACATGCGCTGAATCGACCGTGATTTTTTTGAGTTCACAGCGTTCGCTGAAAACGATCAAGGAGTGAAAGAGCGCGGGATCCGTTCCTTCTAAGAAGCGTTGCATGCTTTTGAGATGCCCTTCATTTTGTTTGATCGGATTATAAAACCGTTGTTTGAAGCGATTCTGGAACTGCTGCGTCCACTGACGGTCTTGCTCGCGTCCGAAAATCCACCCGCTGTAGTTTTTCGATTCGAGTACATAGATGCCACTTTCATGAATGAACGTCACATCAATCTCCGTCGTTCCTTCTCCACGCGCACGTGGTAAGTATGTATTAAAGACATAAGTGCCGTATCCGGAAACTTGATCGAGTTGACGTGTCGTCAAGTACTCACCCCATTTTCCTTTATCACGAACGATCCGCAAAAACGGTTCGCGCGTTAAACGATAATAACGACTACTGTGATACGAACTGCGCTTTACAAAGAAAAACAGACCAAACGTTCCGAAGAAGAACAGCACCATGATCAGTCCGATTTGAATCAAGAATGGTAAAAATGTCACTAACACATTGTCCACTAGATTTATCTCCTTTCCATATTAACCCTTTATTTTCCACTATATCAGCATAATCAATTTCCACCTCATTTTCCACTATTTGTTATGGAGACTATCCTATGGTACGGTGAAACAAAGGAAGGTGTTCACTATGGATTCTGTCGTCACGTTCGCACCACTGATCGTCTTTTTCTTCATCTGGATGTCCTTATCACAAAAAGCGGACGAAGCGAAACGCCGCCAACAAACGATTCTGAAGAAGCTACAACGGATCGAGGAGCACCTCGGTCTGAATGAGGTGTCACTAGAAGAAGCAGCGTTACAAGTCGAATTAGTTCAGTTGCTTCATGAAGGAAAGACGGTTGAAGCTGTCAAACGCGTTCGAGAGACTCTCGGATCGTCTTTGCTCGAGGCAAAACAATACGTCGACCAACTAAAAAGCGAGCACGGACTATGATCAAAAAGACCATCTGACAGCGAAGTTCAGATGGTCTTTCTATTCATTCCGTTACTTCATATTGTTCGTCCGAAACTGCCTCGAGCCAGAGTGGTGTCCCAGCAGTGATCGCAATGTGCGAAAACCAGGAAGACCGTGTTGCCCCGTGCCAATGCTTCACACCATCATGCGTGACGACGACATCTCCTGTTTGCAAATGTCGAGCGGGTCTCCCTTCTTCTTGATACCAGCCTTCCCCTTCCGTGACGAGTAGAATTTGATATCCCCCATCATGGATGTGCCAATGATTCCGCGTCTCCGGCTCGAACGTCACATGTGATACGGAAACGGGTAACGATTCGTCGACAAGTGGTGCTAAATAACTGATACCTGTGAATACCTCTTGATACGCTTCGTTCTTTTCGCCTCGTGGAAACATTAATACTCCTCCTTTTTACCACGGTTGAGTCGTTGGACCGACCGTAAATTCGCTCACGTTCGTATCCTCTGGTTGATCGATCGCAAAGGCGACGATCCGCGCGATACTCTCTGGTGAGATACCGTATTGGTCATATAGTGCCGTCATTCCTTCAAGCGACTCTCCGTGTGAGATCGTCTCGAGCAATTCGGTATGAATCGCTGCCGGATAAATCGTTGCCGTTCGGATGTTCGTTCCTTCTTGCGCCGACTCCATCCGTAAGACTTCCATTAAGTTACGTACTGCCCATTTCGTTGCGCCATATACAGCTCCACCCGGATACGCCTTAAGACCTGCTACGGATGAGGTCGTCAGAATATGCCCCGCACGTTGGGAGGTGAATGTCGGCATGACAGCTGCAATCCCGTTCAAGACACCTTTTAGGTTCACGTCGATCATTTGATTCCACTCGTCTACTTGTAAAGCAGATAGTGGAGAACTCGGCATCAGCCCCGCGTTAAGGAATATCGCATCAATTCGACCATACGCCGTCAATGCTGCTTCGATGAGACGTTGATTATCCTCCAGTTTCACGACGTCTGTCTCTTGGTATATTGCTTCCCCGCCTTCTGCTTGAATCGATTCCGTGAGTTTCGCCAGTCGATCATTGCGACGTGATCCTAACACTAGCCTTGCTCCCTGTCTTGCCAGTAAGCGTGCTGTTGCTTCTCCAATACCTGAACTTGCTCCTGTGATGATAATGACTTTTCCTTGAATGGCCATGATGATGACTTCCTCTCTTGTTTTCTTATTGTTCAGTGCTCAATTGAACACGTACTGTATCAGCTGATAATAGTTCGGATAATCGATTCGGTTCGACCCAACCAATTCGCGTGTATTGAATATCTGTTTGAAACGACTCATAAAACAGGACGAGACAATCTGATCCATACAGCATGAGATCTCCCGCTTGTACCGTTCCGATATTCTTTGGATTCGTCGGTAACGAGAACGGAAAGTAATGATACTTTTCATTTCCATTCAACTCTTTCATCTGCATCGTCAACGGCAATCTTTTTTGTAATGCCATCGCTGTCTCATTGTCCGCAAAACGAATCGGGACGGTTGTTTCATCGATTTGAAGCAAGACGGACTTCAGCTCCTTTTGTTCTAAATCACTCGGTCGTGACGATTCTTTCGTATCGGTACATCCACTCAACAGAAAAAATGTAAGCAGACAACAGTACCATTTATTCATCCGACACCTCGACCGTTCGAATGATTCTCGCCGGAGTGCCTGCAACGATCGTACGGGGCGGAACATCGCGTGTCACCGTCGCGTTCGCTGCGACGATCGCATCCTCACCAATCGTCACGCCAGGCAAAATCGTCGCCCCAGCGCCAATCCAAGCATTACGACCAACATGAATCGGTGCTGTCTCAACGCCGCCTCTTTTCGTCGGTGCTTCCGGATGGTTGACAGTCAGCAACCGTGCGAATGGACCAATCAAGACATGATCGTCTAACCGAATCGACCCAAGATCCGTGAACATGACACCTCGATTGAGAAAAACGTGCTTGCCGATGGATAGATGCCGTCCAAAATCCGTAAATAGAGGCGTTAAGACTCTAACAGACGAATCGATGTCTTGCCCTGTGATCACGGCAAGTGCCTGTCTTCTCTCTTCTTGTGAGACCACTTGATTCAATCGCTGTAATTCCGGTTCGATTTCATCTTGAATGGCATGAATGCGCTCAAGGACCGGATCCGCTGGAAGAATCGTATGTTCTCTTACATAGATTTGCAGTTCAGTCATTGTACATCCTCCTTTCTTTTGATCGCTTGGTCTCATCTTACGGCTGACAACCATTCATGTCTAATGCTAATCTTAAGTAATAAACCATACGTTTTTTGCATGGATAGAGGTGGAATGATGGAATTACAACAATTACGCTATTTTTTAGCTTTAGTCGAAGAAAAAAATATTACAAAGGCGGCACGGATCCTTCGTTTGTCGCAACCGGCATTATCGCGTCAGCTGCAACAACTAGAAGAGACGATTGGGGTCGAATTGTTCGAACGCTCGAAACAGGGGTTGCGTTTAACAGAAAAGGGACGATTCTTTGAAGAGCGCGCACGCGAGATGGTTACACTAGCAGATAAGGTATTGGTCGACTTGAACACAAAAGAAGTATTGACGGGTGAAATTCATATCGGTGGTGGCGAAACTCAACAATTGACGACGGTGTTGCAAGCGTTTAGAGACTTACACACCATTCATCCTGATGTAACGATTCGTATGTACAGCGGCAATGGGAATGATGTACTCGACCGGCTCGAAAAGGGATTGCTCGATTTCGGACTTGTCATTGCTCCGTTCGATCTATCCACATTTCATTCCTTACCGTTACCCGGTCAGGACCGTTGGGGGATCTTAACACGTCGTGATGCCTCGATCGCACAGTCTAAAACGATTTCGCGGGAGCAGCTCCTCTCCCTTCCCTTGCTCCTATCCGAGCAGACACAGCTCGACACGTATTTCCATGAACAGAGTGGTTTAACGCTTGAGGATTGTCAGATCATCGGAACATATAATTTGTTGTTCAATGCGTCCTTACTTGTACGTCAAGGGGTGGGTCACGCTCTAGCAATCGATGGCATCATCGATACGACCGCTTCCGATCTAATCTTTCTTCCCCTCGATCCTCCCGTCGTCTCGGACGTCCATTTGATTTGGAAAAAAGAGGCGACTTTATCGCCCAGTGCGCGCGTGTTACTGCGAACGATCAAGGAAAGATATCATTCTTAAGGAGACGATGATACAGATACGATTGTTACGTTTGTTTTAAACTTATACATCCGAATAAATTGACAAGTACCAACTATTTTAAAAATTAATATTGATATAAGTTTTCGCAAAGGAGTGCGATTTATAAAATGAATACATTACATGAATGCTTAGTATGTGGATTTGAAGGATTAGAAGAACCAATCTTTATAGATGGGACATACTCAAAAACATATGAAATATGTCCTTGTTGTGGATTTGAATACGGGTTTAGCGAAGATCATGATGTCATCCATGGTTTTATAACAATACCTGAAGAATTTTTAGAAGTTGCATTTCAGTTGTATCGAAAAAAATGGATAGAAGAAGGAATGCAAATTTTTAATCCAGATACTATTCCTGAGAATAAAAGAAATAAAGATATTTTAAAATTTGATATTTTAATAAAGCAGCTGAAAGGCTTGAAATTAGATTTATCAAATTTTGATATCACTGGATTTTAAAACTTTTACTCGTAATTACCTGATATAACACGATGTTATCTTTTTATCGGAAGTGTCAGGAAACACTTTCAAGCCTCGAAAGCTTACGAACTAGAGCTTGAATACCTCTGAAGATTTATCCCATTTCTATATATGACATACAACAAACCCTCATTTCGTCTTTGAAATGAGGGTTTGTCTACAATCTGAGACGACGGACTTTCCGTCGTCTGTTGCTGTTAATCCCGCGCCGCGAGGCGATATAAGAGATCGAGTAATTCGATATAGAGCCAGATGATCGTCACAATCAATCCGAATGCTGCAACCCACTCCATCGATTTTGGAGCACCCGCACGAACTTGTTGCGAGATAAAATCGAAGTCCATCACGAGTGACAGGGATGCCACGATGACGATGACGAATTGAATACCAATCGCAAGCGGTGAGCTACCTGTCATGAATGGGAGATCGACACCGAATAACGAGAGAATCAAGTTGACTGCGTACAAGACGAAGATCGAAAGAATCGCTGCTGTGACCGCAGAACGGAAACGTTGCGTCACTTTAATCATCCCCGTCGAGTAGACGAACCACATCGCAAACGCGACGACGAAAGTCGCAAGAACCGCTTTCCCGACGATACCTGGGTACATGCTTTCAAAGACGAGCGACAATGCTCCGACGGCGACACCTTCTGCCAACGCATAGATCGGTGAAAGGACCGGTGCTGTTGCTGGTTTGAATGTGATGATCAAGGCAAGGATCAGACCGATGACGAATCCACCGATTAAGGCTGGGAACAACAATCCTTGGTTTTCTGCGAGGAAGAACCAACTGCCCCCTGCTGCTGCCGTGACGAGAGCGAGCATCAAGAAAATCTTGCTCATCGTCCCGCTTTTTGTCATTGGTCGTTCTCCGATACGTGCCGTATCGAATCCGCGACGCAATGCCGGGTTTACTTTAAAACGTGAAGCCATTGCTTTCACTCCTTTTTATGATTCTGTTTTCTACTACGAAGGTTTCCCGAAAAAGTTTCAAAATAACCATTGATCAAGCGCTTTTAATTGCAACATGACGACTGGGATCGAGGCTTTCGCATCGATGCGGTAAGATTTCGCTTGTCCGATCAGACCGGACGTGACGAAATCGGCACTTTCTAACCCTTCACCGATCGGACCGAACGCATCACTATCGATTTGGCGATGTCGGTAATGAATGAATCGTTCCGTCGTTCCTTCTTTGACTTTACAACCATCCTCGACGTCCGGACGATTTAACCCGTATTCTGCATAATGCCAAACGGTCGTCGTATCCCAAGGAGAACCAATATGCAGAATTTGACCGTCCGCCTCGATGAAGCGTTCAATCGGTGAACCGGGACCGAAGCCATTTTCTAATGTATGATCAGCAACGAATGTCGCCGCATCTTTCCCCCAGGCAGTCACGGACCACATCGGATGATCGCTTCGAACGACACCGGGATATGTCCGGAAAACTTCCGGAACACGACCGATGCCGCGTGTGACCGTTTTTGCCGGATCATATGCCGGCATTTCCCGGCGAATCGTTTCCCACCATTCTTCAGGCACAGCCGGTTGACTCCAGTTCTTCGGATCCGAATTATCGGTACTTTGCGCCGGCATCATGATCAACCCTTCCGTCGTGACGACTTCCTGTAAGGCCTCGATCAACGCTTGTACGCCGCCGGGAATCCAGCCGATTTGTTTGAGAGACGAATGGACGAACAATTTCATACCGGGCGTCACACCTAATTCGTGTAACGCCTCTTTGATTTGTGTTTTCGTGACCATGTTTCGTGTTTCCATCGATCTTATCTCCTTACTCGACGACTAGTGCAATCGTCGACCCCGTTTTTCCTTGTTTGACCTCGATTTTTGCGTCAACTCGTGACTTCAGTTCCTGGACGTGACTGATGATCCCGACCATGCGACCGCTCGCTTGAATCGAGAGCAACGTCTCGATTGCTTGTTCAAGTGATTCTGGATCAAGTGTTCCGAATCCTTCATCGATGAACATCGTCTCAAGTGACACGCCACCGCTCGCTTCTTGAACGACTTCCGACAACCCGAGCGCAAGGGCAAGGGATGCTTTAAAGCTTTCGCCACCGGATAACGTCTTGACATGCCGTGTTTGCGACGTGTAAGCGTCAAAGACATTTAAATCAAGCCCGTATTTCTTAAGCCCTTTTCCCGCCTCCGTTTTCCGTTCAAGCTGGAAACGCCCAGAGGTCATCTCGTGCAGATGCCGGTTTGCGGCGAACAATATTTCATCAAAGTATGCCGTCTGGACGTACGTCTCAAACGTCATCCGTTGCGCATTCTCCCCGACACCAACGCGAGCGAGTTCGCCGATGATGCCGTATCTCGCATCCTCGTCCTCAATCTGGCGTTGCAAGCTTTCCCAGGCCGCCATCAATTGATCGATATGTGCGCGTTCCTTCTCGAGCCCGACTCGTCGGTCGGTCTGCTCCGTCAGTTCGAGCGACACCGTCTTCACATCCATCCGCAACTGTTCAAGATCCGGACGCACTTGACCTTCCGTCTTCAAACGGGCTTGTTCCTGTTTCAGCTTCAATTCCTGCCGTTCGAGGCGATCTTGTTCCAAACGTTCTTGGAGGTGACGGAGTTCTTCACGAGACCGTCTCGCTTCGCGGAAGGCTTCAATCGTCATAAAAGCTTCTTCTGCCAAGACAGCTTGCAATTCGTTTTCGCGGTTCGTTAATCGGTCGCTTTGTTCAGCAGATGCCTCAGTCAATTGACGGAATCGACCTTGGTGTTCCGCGAAGTCACGATCGAGCTGTTCCTTCTCGCGTAGCTGGCGTTGTTTGTCTTGTTTGAACTGCTCGATACGTGTTTCTGCCTGTTGTTGTTCCTCACGGAGTGCTGATAGCGATTTCTCTGACGCTCCTGATTGACTTAGGCGACCAGACAAGTGTGCCAATTCCGATTCGATGACGGTCCGGTCTTTGATCATTGCATCGATTTTCAGTTGTAGCTGATCCATGGATTGCTCGAGTTGTTGCAGGCGAGTCTCAAGACGCGCTTTTTCCGTCTGTGCTGACGCTAATCGGGCTTCCGTCTGTTCGACTTCCCGAAGCTGTGCTGAAACATCTGCATGAGATGACTCGTTTTCACTCGTCTTTTGCATCTCGGTCGTCAGTTGTCCGAGACGTTCGGCAACCGTTCGGTACGAGGCTTGTAACTCTTGATGCGCTTGTTGGGCTTCTAGGAACCGCTGTTGTGCTACATCGACGGATAGTTCCTTTGCGACGACGACAGCATGCTGTGGATGCGACGTACTGCCGCAGACTGGGCAAGCCGTCCCGTTCGTCAATCCTTTGGCAAGTTCAGCAGCCAGTTGTTCCCGTTCGTATCTGCGCGCTTCTTCGTATTGGCGCGCTGCTGCCTCTTTTTGATCCCGAACGCTTTTGCCGCGGACAATCAGCTGTTGCCGTTCTGCTTCCAATTTGTCATGTTCCGCCATCTTCGTCGCCAGCTGTTGCAGGATGAAGCGCCGTTCTTGCACCTTTAAGCGCTCTGCTCCGATGTTTTGCAATGGATGCAGTTGTTCTTGAACAGTCTTACGCTCCGTCCGTGCTTGTTCGAGTTGCTTCCGTAATGGCTCTGGGTCCAGAAGCTTCGAACGTTCGATTAGTTGTTGCTGTTGTTGTCGTAAAGCCGTTTCTGCTTCCAACCGTTCGCGTTCTTCTTGAATCTTTTCGAGGCGACGACTGAGTTGCTCGATCTGTGGTTCCTCCGCTAGCAATCGATCCACTTTTGCTTGAACGACCTCTTGTTGCTCTTTCAAGCGAGCGATGTGCTGTTCAGTTTCCTGTTTTCGATGCGTGAGTTGCGTCAATTGTTCTTGATCCTGTTGCCACTGGTCATAGATCGGTGCGACGATTTGAGCGCGTTCAGCCGCCATTGCTTCTTCTTGCATCTGTTTGATTTCCGGTAAGCGATCCACTAGCAACTGTTCCGTCTGTTGAAGTCGCTCCTGCTCTTGGAAAACCGCTTCGAGTTGCTCGCCTTGTTGCAATTGCGTCGTTTTCTTCTCGACAATCGCTCGGGTCTCTACTTCAGCTTGACGTGCAGCCGTTAACCACTCGTCCCGTTCGGTCGTCAACGCTTCCATCCGTAACCGGATGTCGCCTTCCGTCAGTTCACTCCAGTTCGCTTGCACAGGTAGTTCCTCAAGCTTGGCCCATTGCTTCGTCTTCGTTTCCTTGATGCGTGCCGCAAGATCGAGCGCTTGTCGGTGCAAACGTTGCTGGAACTCACCATAGTGTTCCGTCTTAAACAGCTGTTTGAGAATCTGGAGTTTGTCTTTTGACTCTGCCATCAACAGTTCGCGGAACTTATTTTGCGGCAACAGGAGAATTTGCGAAAACTGTTTATGGTCGAGCTGAATCAGCTCTTGAACCCGTTGCTTGATTTCCGGAATCTTGACCGCGAGCGGTTTCCACGTCGTTCCGTCGAACCGAGCGAGCTCCGCTTCATGCGAGTAGCCCGTTTTATTGACCGGATGCGGTTGACTCGGTTGGCGGATGATCCGGTACCGTTCCCCTTTCAGCGTAAACTCCAGTTCAACTTCTGTCTTTTGCTCGGGCACGGCAAAATGACTTCGCAGTTCGCTCATTTCCCGTTCGCCGCCAGACGTCTCGCCATACAGGGCGAACGTCAATGCGTCAAAGATCGTCGTTTTTCCTGCTCCGGTATTCCCGGAGATGACGAACATCGTCCGTCCGGCAAGTGCCGTGAAATCAATCGTCTCTTCACCAGCAAACGGTCCAAAGGCACGTAATGTCAGTCGTTCTGGGCGCATGTCGCTTCCTCCTTCAGGACGGCTTGCATCGCTTCCGTCGGTTTCTTCTCACGGACTGCTTCATAGAACTCACTGAATAGATCCGCAACGGATGCATCCTTGACTTGTTCACGCGACGCCTTGACTGCCCGCGTACTCTCGCGGACGAATCCGATTCGCTCGAGGTGCAGGATGTTCGGATAGATTTTCTTCAGCTTGCCCATCGGATCCATCAAGGCTTCACCGTCCGTTAGGTTGATCTTTAAGTAATCGTCCGTGTCTTGTGTCGCGACGAATGCCGAATCTGTCAGTTCAGTGAGACTTCCAGTCAGTTCCCGTAAATCACGTTTTGGTGCAAGTGGTTCGAACCGACGATCGAACGTACCCGCATCGTTCAACGTCAACACATCGACTCCTTTGACATGATGGGCTTCCGAGAATGAATATTTCAAGAGCGATCCGCTGTAGCGAACCGTCTCGGATTGAATCGCAAGCGGATTATGCAAATGACCGAGTGCCGTATACGTAAACGGTGCAAACTGACTCGCACTGACCTGTCCTGCCGTTCCGACGGACAATTGCCGCTCCGAATCCGTCTCGAGTCCACCGATCACAAAGGCATGACCGACGAGGACACTCGGTCCGTCCGGACTACACCCGGCAAGGATCGTCCGCATCGCATCATCATGTGTCTTGATCGTTTCGTCCTTGTACACGTACCGAACGGTCGCAGGATCGGCAAATGGCACAGGGTAAAACGACACTCCTTTAATCGTGACCGGAGTAATGACCGGCGTTAGTTTTCCGACGAGATGCAGACCGGCCCGTTGGAGTAACGTCGTTCCGAAACTTAACCGTTCAGCCGAATCGTGATTTCCGCTGATCGCAACGACCGGGATATCCCGGTCAAGGATCAAGGCAGCGAGCGTCTCATCAAGCAGTTCAACGGCTTCCGTTGGTGGCACGGCGCGGTCGTATAAGTCACCTGCAATGACGATCGCATCCGGTTGTTCGCGGTCGACGAGTCCCAAAAAATCGGCTAAGACCGCCCGCTGGTTCTCGAGCATCGACTCGCCGTGAACGATTTTGCCGAGATGCCAATCGGCAGTATGTATCCATTTCATCTTCATCACACTCACTTTTTAAATATAGTAGCTTAAGTGTAGCATGCGAGCGTTCGTTCTGCGACGAACATCCGTTTGGAACACAAAAAGCAGGAGTCATCATATTTCTTAGCGACTCAACAATGAATTTGAAGAAATAAAAAGTATACTTTTTATTATTGAAGAGAAGCACTATGCGTTATCTTTCACCTGAATTTCTTAAATGATTTATACGATGCTCAAACAAATCTGACGAAATTTTGATGTTTTGAAAAACCTTACTTCCGGTCACTTCCAATATCCAATAAATGTATTTTGTGTTAAGCTATTGTCGTTATACCTCAAGTAATAATTGAATCATGTCAGGACTCTCGTAAACTTTAATCATTATGGATCATCCATTGAAATATGAGGAGGTAAAACGTGAAAAGACTTATACTGTTAGCTCTGTTATGTACTTTATTATCTGCCTGTAGCATCAACGAGTCTAAACTCAGTTTGAGTGAGTTACAGACAATACCTAACGATGTACAAATGAAAATTAATCCTGACTCTACTTTGCAATTGATTAACACGAAAGATGATGTCGCCTATATTGTCTATAACACAAAGAAAACAATTACTACTGATCTCGAATCAAAAGAAGATACAGTGAAAATAAAATTGGACGAATCTAACGATACTAGTAAGAAAATGAAACAACATGTCTTTAAATTAACATTAGATTCTAAGCATGAAATCATCGACGTCTATTTAAACGGTAAATCTGCTGTATTCGATAACGTAACCGGTTCATGATTTTTGATTTCATAAAAAAATGAACGCATATCACCCTCATTTTACTTGTAGATTAAGGGGGGATATACAAAAAAGCAGAAGGCGAATGCCTCCTGCTTTTTTCACTCTCGTGACGAATGTGTTATTTCGTCCGTTGTTTTCTAAAGCGTTGAACGGAACGAATCACAGAAACCGATCCGCCGATGATCGCACCGACGCCGACGACGATGCCTGTTTTAAATTTTTTGCCCGATTGTTCTGATTTATGCGTTGCTTGATTGTGTTCAAAAAGTTGTTGGAGGGGCGACGACGTCTCGACTTCGAGAATTTTCGATGCATCCTGATGCACGTCTTCTCTACGTTCGACACTACAAGGTGACAGATAGAATGGGTTCAAGTTCGTCCGGTACCGATCCGGATTCCAGTTGGCTTGCTGAACAACTGCTTGGGCGTCTTCCGTCTGTGCTTGATCCTTGATTGGATCGAATTCTTGTTTCATCTGAATCACTCCTCTTCACGTTCAAAACCTGTAGACCGATTTACGTCTGAAGTCTTATTTACCTGTTTTTCAAACATTTAAAACATATATATTTAAAATTAGTTTTAATGTTTTGTGAACGTTAGCCGAAATAGGCATGATAGAGCCGCTTCGCTTTAACGAGATCCGCCTCGCCATGAATCAGAACGCGTCCATCTCGGAAAGCGACCATCCGATGTTCGTCCGTCGTAAACGCCAGCAAATATGGATTATGGGCGGAAATCGCAGCGACCGGCTGGAGACGTTGTTTCAACTGTTCCAGATCCCGCTGTCCGTCTCCGCGGATTTGAACGGCATCGCGACCGCACAGTGCCGTGAAATGAACCGTTTGATCCGATAAGTAAGGATAGGACGGTTCGATGCCGCACGACGGGCACTCCGTTTGCTTCAGTGACTGGACATTGATTTGTTGAAACGTATTCGACCAGACATCAAACGCAAGCAAGCGCGTCCGCATGGCGTCCGTCTTTCCGCTCAACCACTTCAATGCTTCTGTCACCTGCAAGGAAGCGACCATCTGTACAGCTGGTCCGATGATTCCCGCCGTATCACACGTCTCCTGATCACGCGGTAATTGATCGAGTAGACAATGCAGACACGGCGTCTCCCCGGGACGGACGGTAAACGTGATCCCATAACTGCCGACGCAGCCACCATAAATCCACGGAATCGAACGCATCAACGCCATGTCGTTCATCAGCAAACGAATATCGAAATTGTCCGTCGCGTCGATGATCAGATCGATATCATCGAGAAGCCACGTCAGCGCTGCCCGGTCGACGTCTACTACATGCGCTTCGATCGTCACCGTCGAATTAATCGCTTCAAGCCGTGCTTTTGCGGCAATCGCTTTTGGTACGATATGACGCGCATCCTCCTCGGTATAAAGCTGTTGTCGTTGTAGATTACTCCACTCGACATAATCACGGTCGACGATTCGGACGACACCGACACCGGCGCGGACGAGTTGTTCTGCCGACGCCGTTCCGAGTGCTCCCATGCCGATGATCAGTACCCTTGCTGATGCCAAGCGTACTTGTCCCGCTTCCCCGATCGGTTGAAATCGAGTTTGCCGTGAGTAACGGTTCATCGAATCAATCCACTCGTTGGACTACTCGCGACCGCATACTGTTTCTTCTCGATACGTCCCGCTTCGTGCCCGAGGCGCCCTGCTTCGACAGCTAGTCGCATGGCGTGCGCCATCTTGACTGGATCTTGAGCATGGGCGACAGCGGAGTTCAATAAGACACCGTCCGCACCTAGTTCCATCGCATAGGCGACGTCGGTCGGTGAACCGATTCCGGCGTCGACGATGACCGGGACTGTCGTCTGCTCGATGATGAATTGCAAATGGAGCGGATTGAGGATCCCTTGCCCGGAGCCGATTGGTGACGCCGCCGGCATGATGGCGTGACAACCGAGTTCTTCGAGTCGTCGTGCAAGGACGACATCGTCCGACGTATACGGTAAGACGATGAAGCCTTCTTTGAGTAATTCTTCAGAAGCCCGTAACGTCTCGATCGGATCAGGTAGTAACGTCTTATCGCAACCAATCACTTCGACCTTGACCATGTCACACATACCGGATGCCCGCGCAAGCTTCGCTAACCGAACAGCTTCCTCCGCCGTCTTCGCACCAGCCGTGTTTGGAAGTAGATCGTACTTCTCTAAATCAAGCGACTCCAAGAAATTCGCTTGTTGTTTGTCGAAGATATCGAGCCGACGGACGGCAAATGTCAAAATTTGTGAAGCAGACGCATCGATTGCTTTCTGCTGTACCGTAGCATCCGTATATTTCCCTGTTCCGAGCAATAACCGTGATTCAAATGTCTTTTCTCCAATTTTCAGCATGTTTATCCTCCTCCTACGAAATGAACGATTTCAAATGTGTCATTGTCCCGAACGACTGTCTGACCGTACGCCATGCGATCGATGATTTGTCGATTCTGTTCGACGATGACGAGCTTTTCCCCTAAGCCGAGTTGCGTGAGCATGTCCTCGATCGTTTTAATCTGTTCGATCGTGTGGTCATTGCCGTTAATCGTAATGTTCATCGGACTTCCTCCTTCTGAATCAATCGTAATGTATTTACCAAGACTTCCGCTGTCGCTGGTGCGAGTAATATGCCATGCCGATGATGCCCTGTCGCTAGGAAGATCCGACGGGATGAATCGGTGACTCCGATATATGGCAAGCCGGACACCGTTTGCGGTCGTACACCGGACCAGACTTCTTCGATGACCGCGTCACGAATCGGTGGATACAGTCGTTCTGCTGCTTGAAGCAGTGACATGATCCCAGCGACACTGACGCCGACCGTCTCGTCGTGCGGCAGTTCGGTCGCACCGATCAAAATCCGTCCGTCAGCTTTTGGCACGAGGTAGACGGCTTCATCAAACAGAATCGAGCGTAACGGCTGACCCGCGAGACGGACGGCGAGACACTCCCCTTTGACCCCATATGTCGCGATCGAATTTCCGACTGTATCGAGTAAGGCTTGCGACCCGCGTCCGGCAGCGACCGTCACTGTTCGTCCGGTCCACGTTCCTGCGTTCGATTCGATCCTGATGAAGTCATCGTTCTCTTCGATGCGTGTGACATCTACCTGTTCTTCAATCGATATGCCACGTGCGTGTAAGGCATACATCAATGCAGTCGTCAGTCGTCGTGGATCGATTTGACCGACAGCTGGAAACAGATGCTCGCGTCCTTTACGTTTTAACAAAAACGGTTGTTCCCGGTACCCACAATCGATGCCTGTCTCTCGCTCGAGTCGACGTGCAAGCAACGGATACAGACGACGACTACGTGCGGCAAGTGCATGCAATTCCGCCCTCAGCTCGATGTCCGTCGCGAGCATCCCGGCAGCTGCGCGGCTCGTTCCTCGTCCGCATGTTCCACGTTCTAAGACGACGACGGATTCATTCTGACAGGCGAGACCATAAGCAAGCGTCAACCCGATGACTCCACCGCCGATGATGATGTGATTCGTCATACGCGAACCCCCTGATAACGCTTGACGGCGGCGAGTGGATCCGATTGACCGAGAATACCCGATAAGACGGCGATTCCGGTTGCCCCGGTCGCTGCGATTTCAGGCATGCATTCTGGTGTAATCCCACCGATCGCAATGACTGGTTTCGTCGTGAAGGTGACGACTTGCTTTAATGCGTCGATCCCTCGGGGTGGTAGGTCCGGCTTCGACGCTGTCGGATAAATATGACCGTACAGCAGTCGGTCGGCTCCTTCCGCTTCTGCTGCCAGTGCCTCTGCTAGTGAATGGACCGATTTCCCGATGACGAGATTCGGAAAATGACGTCGCACATCGCGGACACGCAAGGAACGGCGCGTCAGCTGCACACCGATGCCGGCGACATGGGCGACGTCGACCCGGTCATGAACCGTTAACTGTTCAGGCGAATAACCATGCCCAAGGAGTGCTTCAATCAGATCAAGTAATTCTGCCGCCGATAAGTTCGGTTCACGTAGATGCAGCTGATCCGTATAGGGTTGAAGTGATTGAAAGGTCTTTATTTCGTCAAGCGGATGAATGGATCCCGTCGAAATCAGATGTAAACGCATCATGTTCTTCCTTTCCATACGAAAAAGGACCACTCCCGATGTTGAAGGGAGTGGTCCGAAAATGCGCTGAAGCGCTAAGGATATCTAGGGTTTCGAGCCACTTCCCTCCGCTAGTACGAACTAGATCAGGTTCAAAGGGTCCGGATACTTCCGTCTCAGTCTGCTGGGAGACTCCCCTAGTGTCTTTTCGTGTTTAATTGGCTTGCCCCATTAGTCTAGCATGAGTCGCTTTGCTTCGCTAGTCCTAGTTGAGCGCTTCCACTTGCTGAATCAGCTCCGATTTCGTCGGTCGCTGTTGCTCTTGGCTGTCGGCATACGTCTGCTTTAGCTTCAGGATGCGCATTACTTTAGCATCGAGCATCTCCGGCGTCAGCGTTTGGTCTTTGACGGCTTGCATCACTTCAGCATGAACTTTTGCGTAAGCACCTGCCTCTGAAAACATCGCCATATCAGCTCCATTGACGAGCGACTGACGTGCCGCTTCTGCGAGACCATATCGTTTCGTGATCGCTCCCATGACGAGATCATCCGTGATGATGACACCGTTGAATCCGAGTTGCTGACGCAAGAGGTCAGTCAAGATCGGCTTTGAGAGCGAGGATGGATTCGTATCGTCATACGCGGGATAGAGAATATGGGCAACCATCACCATCTCGGCGCCCTCTTGAATCGCTTCTTTAAACGGTAACAGTTCCGTCTGCTTCAGTTCTTCCTTTGATGCCGTCACTTTCGGTAGCCCGACATGGGAATCGACACTCGTATTGCCGTGACCGGGAAAATGTTTGACGACCGGAATCGTTCCCGTCTCCTGCATCCCGTGCATCAGGGCCGTACCAAGCGTCGCGACGGTCTTCGGATCAGCACTGAACGCACGGTCGCCGATGATCGGATTGTTCGGATTACTGTTGACGTCTAGGACCGGTGCGAAGTCCATGTTGAAGCCATAAAATCGTGACAAATGTCCGAGCGTACGTCCGACATCTTCCATTTTCGCATCATCTGCTCCTTGCGCCATCCGTTGACTCGTCGGTAGACGTAATCGTTGATCCGGTACCCGGCTGACCCGTCCGCCTTCTTCATCGATCCCAACAAACGCATACGGTTTTTGATTCGTCTCTTGAATCGCACGTGTGAACGTCAAGAGTTGTTCTTCTGACGTGATGTTTCCGCCGAGCAATAAGACCCCGCCAATCGCATGCGTCTGTAACAATTTCCGGTCAGCTGCTGAAAGTTCCGTGCCGGCGACTCCGATATAGAGCAGTTGATCGATTTTTTCTGACGTCGACATCGCTTTTAATTGTTGCTTTAGTTTTGCTTGTTGTCGTTCTTCTTTCGTCGGCTCAGGCTTCGGTTTCTTTTCTTCTGTCGGTTGTTTCGATTCCGGTTGTGATGATTTCGTTGGTTCCGTCGTCTCCTGCGCACACCCTGCAAGCAACAGGCAACCGATCAGTACGACTTTCTTCACAAAGGATCCTCGCTCCGGACACCATTGATCGAATAATAGACGGAAATCTCAGCGTTCAGGGATTGCGAGACCGAACAATATTTATCCTTTGATAACGAGATGGCGCGACGGACCTTATCTTCCGGGAGATCTCCTTCGAGCCGGTAATGAATCGAGATCGACGTAAAACGCCGCGGATGGTCCTCTGCCCGTTCTCCTTCGATATCCATTTCGAAATGGGTGATCGTCAAGCGCATCTTCTCTAAGATCGAAACGATATCAATTCCGGTACAGCCGGCAACGGCATGTAGCAGTAGCTCAGTCGGTCGCGGCGCTTGATTTTCACCCCCGTTTTCGGGTGCTGCATCCATCGCCAGGTGATGCCCTGATTCCGTCTGTCCACTAAACCCCATCTGTTTGTTCCATGTCACTGTCGCTTGCATCGTTTCCACTCCTTTATAAGTAGTCTTCTTCTGTAGTATACGCAAAAAACAGTACGCCTGGAAATTCACACGCTATTTCGAATAATGGTTCTTTTCCCGAAATCTCGCTTTGCGATACCCGACGAAATCGTTTCATGCTATCCTGTTACTCATAGTTTCGCGCGCAAGCGCTAGAATTGAGGAATTATCCATGTCACCTACTACTCGTTTAAGTCGACGCGATTGGCTCTTGATCGCCACGTTGTCGCTCCTGACGTTCGTACTCGGAACAAGCGAATTCGTCATCGTCGGGATCCTCGCTGAAATCTCCTCAGCCCTTGATATCACGATCGCAACAGCCGGTACGCTCGTCTCAGCCTTTGCCATCTCCTTTGCAATCGGTACACCGATCGTCATGTCGCTGACCGGTCATCTGGAACGGCGTCGCCTGATCCTACGTCTCTTACTCGCCTGGGTCTTACTGAACCTTGCCAGTAGTTTTGCTCCAAGTTACGAAGTGTTGCTCGCAACCCGCATTCTGACAGCCATCTTGACTGGTGTCTTGATCTCACTCGCGATGGTCGTCGCAAGTGACGGTGTGCCTGTCGCCAAACGCGGTGTCGCCGTCTCGTTCATTTTCGGTGGTTTTACACTCGCGAACGTTCTCGGTGTCCCCATTGGAACGTTCATCGGGCAACATGCTGGCTTTGAAGCCACGTTCTGGCTAACGACAGTCATGGGAATGATTGCGTTCCTCGCAGTATGGAAGATCGTTCCGGTCCAGCAATCGACGGGTTCCGGTTCTATTAAGGAACAGCTTGGATTGCTCGCCAACCCACGGATCCTGATCGCCTTCTTTATTCCATCGTTCGGATTCGGGGCAACTTACGTCGTCTACACATATCTCGTGCCGATTCTGCAAACAGAACTCGGGATTGCGAAAACGTGGATCAGTCCGATCTTGCTCGCTTACGGCGTCGTCTCAATCTTTAGTAACATCCTTGCCGGCAAGATTGCTAGCAAAAATCCGATGGGACGCTTACGGTTCGTCTTCGTCGTGCAAGCAGTCGTTCTTGCTGCATTATACTTCACGACAGCATCCCTTCCGCTTGGTCTGTTCAACATCGCCTTGATGTCGTTGATGTCGATTCTACTGACGACTTCGACACAAATCTATTTGATTGACCTCGCTGAAAAGTTCAACCCGGAAGCAAAAGGACTCGCCGCTTCATTGATGCCGGTTGCGAGTAACGTCGGGATTGCTTTTGGTTCGGCACTCGGTGGCATCGTCTATGCGAACGGTCCGATGATGAACACGGCACTCGTCGGTGGACTGGTCGCGCTCGTTGCTGCTTTATTAACTGCAATCAGTCATCGCCTCGATCAACGCTCATGAAACCGTTACCTTGTCCTTTTTTGTAACAGGTCGATGACGGTTCGATGACGTTATGATGATAGTCCCCATCTCGCTGATGATTTTTCAGTATGATGGGGACTATGTTGTAGTAGAGGAGTGTCTGAAAGTGAAAGCATTACACATCATCGGTCTCGGTCTGTTGACAATCATCCGACTCTGGCTCGGAATCCAGTGGTTCATCGCTGGAATCGGTAAGTACATTAATGGCTTTGATGCAAAACCGTTTCTCGAAGGAGCGCTCGCGAAGTCAACGGGCGAAGACGCACTCGTCAGTTCCTGGTACGCGACGTGGATTGAGCAACTCGCCTTACCGAACGTCGGGCTGATCAACGCCTTGATTCCGTTCGCGGAACTCGTCGTCGGAATCCTGTTGATTCTTAGTCTGTTGACGGTTCCTGCAATGGTCGTCGGAAGCATCATGAATCTCAATTACTTACTCGCTGGGACGATTGCGTTGAATCCAGTATTCTTAGCAGCATCAATCGCCTTACTGGCTGCAGGACGCTTTGCGTATCAAATCGGTATCGATTACTGGATCATCCGCTGGTATCGCTCGTCGCAGCAACCGCATCCCCTTGACCGGATTCCAGTCTAACAAAAAAACTCTCCCGCACGGGGAGAGTTATTTTTTTTGTTGCTCAAGAATCGTCTGTTGTGTCGGGGTCCCGCCGACTGAGACCGTACGCTCGAGGAATAGGTATGGTTTACCATCAACTTCAAAGCGACGGTCACCGAGATAACGTGCCGAATGCCCATCCGTTGCGAGTTTTTGTTCGATTGCTGCGACATGTTCGTCGAGTGAATAAAACCGATCGTCGAACGTCATCGTGATGTTTTTCTTACGATACCCGAGTAAGAAATTGTAGTAGAACCAATACATAGCACCTGCGAAGACAACAAAAATCAAGAATTGCATGTGAGTTCCCCCTTTGTATAGTCTTTATACGTCGAAAGAAAACGGGAGGTTTCAAATATTTTACTATTTTTTCGTAGTTCAGTTGATTGTCATCCCGTTGAGTTGAAGGTCACTCTTAGGCATGTCATATTTGATTGTCCCCTCGTATCGAACTTCTTCAGTCTGTGCATCTAAAACAAGGATAGATGTGCCATTTTTCTTTGTTTCGATGAAGGAATACACTAAATCGTTCTCAAGGATTGCCGATGTGTGTCGTTGCACTTCATTGGCATCTCGTTTAGGTAAATCATAACGATGCTGCGTGAATTGCTTTGTTCGTAAGTCAAACGTCGACCATTTGATTTTTGTTTCGGTCATGTTCTCTGTCATCCCTACGACGGTACCTTCGTCTATCACACGTGTATCCCACATGTCTTCAACTTCAAACAACTTTAATCGTGTCGTTTTTGAATTGTCTCTCAGATAAACTCTTGTCTTGGAATCGTCAGGCATCTGTCGATATAAGACACGATTCTGATAGATGGCGAGTACCTCATCGTCTTCTGTTAATTGAAATGGTAAATCCATAAGTTGGACTGTTTTTTTCTTTAAATCAATCACGTAGATATGATTTGTACCTGGTTTTTGTATAACATCGCCAATTCGTTTGACATATAACTTCTGTTTCGTTCGTTGAAATGGTTGATAGTAGATCCCTTTAGTCTTTGCCGGTTTTGGTAAAGAAACAATCTGCACCTTTTCCGTGCCACGTTTCCATGATTGTAGATCCCATGATCCATCTTCATTGACGTGTAATCCAAATACCTCTTTGTCTTGCTCATATCGTGATAATTCGATTTGGTTCATGAAATGCCGGAAACTACGCGGGGCATCCGTCACATCGGAGTAATCTCTAGCGAACTCAGACAAATAATTCGTTCGCTTTTTTTCAACTTCTCCTTTTAACGTAACTTCGTAATCTGTTTTATAACTTTCAGGATCATTGAATTCGAATTGAAGTTGTTTCACCAACGGATCATCTGAAGTTCCCTGTAACGTTTGGACCGTAAATGTGGGCTCATCTGTTGAAGAAGAGTACACGGCGTAGACTCCAAGTGTCAAAATACAAATGACTCCCAAACACAATATATATTTATAGGTTCGCATAGTATACTCCTTACACCGTAATTTTTCGTTGCAGTAATCGAAGACTTTTCCAGATCATGTACACGAAGTAACAGAGACTTAACCCAATCAGAAGAAACATCGCCTCTGTCTCCAGTAAGTAACGCGTCTCATCTAAAAGCGCTAATATACCAATCGTTAAAGCAACAGGAACAAAAATTTCAAGTCCAATTCTGATAATGGCTTTTCCTTTACGGAATGAACGTTCGATTAAAACCAACAAGAAAATAAAACTGACAATGAATAGTGAAATGGCGAGAATGATCCCTAAGTCGATCAGATTCATCGTATAAAAATCGTTCATCACGTTTCGGACTGGACTTAAGTCACTTTGATTTTGATATTCCGGCTGAATCAACCAATCAAACAGATAAAAACCTGATTGCAATACACACCACTGAATGCCAATAAAACTTACGATGATTAAAAAGACTGTCGTCAATTTTGAGAAGAAAATGCTTGCCCGATTTCCTGGAAGCATCAATAAACGATAAATATACTTTGTTTCTCCTAACCAATCTCGATACCAAATTTGAATCGCATAGATGACAACAATCGCCATTCCGATCAGAGTCACATAACTAAAGAAAGAGGACGCCTCAGAGTATCCAAGTGTATCAATTTGTTTAAGTGCTTCTGCGACGGAAACTCGATTAAGTTCCATGAAATTCTCGACTTTCCGTGCGTGATACATGACTTGCGCAACGACCGACACCAGCTCAATTGCTACCATTGAAAGCACGACAATCACATAAAGCTTAAAACTCCGCTTAATCTCTTCATTCGTCAATTGTATGTATTGTTTCATCGCTGATAGACCTCCCGCATCCGGTCCTGGACCGATTTCCCGTACAGTTCTCGCATCTCTTCCGTCTCATGTTCATCGATGATTCGACCGTCCTGTAAGAAGACGACCCGGTCGATCAAGTGCTCGATTTCCTGAATTTCGTGTGTCGTCATCAGGATACCGCGTCCTTCCATGAAGTGACTCGAGAATAGTCCTGCGATCTGTTCTTTCGTAAACAGATCGATCCCAGCGAATGGTTCGTCGAGTAGTAAGTAAGGACGATCGAGCGCAAAACCAAGAATCAAGCTGACCTTCGCCTGGTTTCCTTTTGATAAGTCCGTAATTTTATCTGTCGATAACAGCTGGAAGATCCGCATCAGTTCATCCGCTGTCGCCTGGTTCCAGTCGGAGTAATAATCCGCCATATACGTCAGCGCATCACCGACCGTCATGTAGCCGGGCATCGTTTGGATATCCGGAACGAAGGCGATCTTGTTTCGATTGACATCGCCATCGACGAGAACTGTTCCCGCGTTGACTGGGACGAGACCTGCGATTGCCTTCAGGATCGTCGATTTTCCTTCACCGTTCAAACCGATCAGACACGTCAGTTGATCCATCGGAACCGAGAACGATACTCCTTGAAGAACCGGTTTTTTCCCGTACTTCTTTTGTAAGCCATGGACTTCAAGCATCGATCTTCCTCCGTTCCGTTTCCTGATAGACCGTCTCGACCTTCGAGACGACCTCATCGAGTGGGATTTGAATTGCCTTGACGGCATCGATGAATTCAGAGACGGCTTCTTCCAGCATCTCGGCACGTACTTTTTGGACGACTTGTGGATCACGTGTAATCTTACTCGGGACATTCCGTTCTGTTGTAATCAATTGCTGCTCCTCCATCTCTTTGTATGCTTTTTGTGCGGTATTCGGATTGATTCCGAGCTGTGCGGCGATTTCGCGGCGGGACGGGATTTCTTGCCCGCTTTGCAATTCCTCGGTCGCGATTCGTTGTTTGAACCAACGGACGACCTGCAGGTACACCGGGCTTCTTTGGTCGAACTGCATCGGTAGACCTCCCTTTCCTGTATAATGTATTAAAACAATAATACACTTCTCTTCTGTATCATACTCACCATACAGTTTGACTGTCAAGATAGTTTGTCTTCTTTATCACGAAAAAACCACCATCCGATTTTGGATGGTGGTCACTTCACTCGTTAATAGGGATTCGGATCTTCCTGCGGTGTATCCGGAATCTCGGTTGGTTCTGGGAACGTATCCGGTTCCGGCTGACGGACTGGGTCCTCCTGTGGCGTATCTGGCACCTCACTCGGTGGTGTCTGCGGGACCTCGTCCGGTTGATGATCCGGTTCGCGTTCTGGCACTTCATTCGGATTTTTCTTCATCTTGATCTCCCCCTTAAGACGTAATGTAATCGCCGCCGTTGATATGAATCGTCTGACCTGTGACGTAACTTGAATCGCGGGAGGCGAGATACACATAGGCCGCTGCATTCTCAGACGGTTGACCCCGACGCTTCATTAACGTGTTTTCCCCGTGTGCCTCCACTTTTTCCTTCGTGAACGTCGCTGGAATGAGCGGTGTCCAAATCGGACCTGGTGCGACGGCATTGACCCGAATCCCTTGTTTAATCAAGCTTGATGCAAGTGAACGCGTCAGTGTCGCGATTGCTCCCTTCGTCGCCGAATAATCGATCAACGTTGGTGCACCGGCGTATGCTGTCACGGACGAGGTATTAATGATCGTGTCTTCTTTTTTTAGATGCGGCAATGCGGCTTGCGTCAGGTAGACAATCGAGAATACATTCGTCTCGAACGTTTCTCGGAGTTGATCCGGTGTGATGGCTAGAAAGTCATCTTGCGGGAATTGTTTCCCGGCATTATTAACGAGAATGTTCAATTGTCCAAACTCTGCGATGACGGTATCGATGATTGGTTGTGCGTGTTCCGGTCGACTAATATCTTTCGCGATCTTTAATGCTTTGACGCCGTATGATTCGATGGTTGCCACCGTTTTTTCAGCGTCTTTCCCCTCATTTAAGTAAACGATCGCGACGTTCGCCCCTTCTTTAGCGAAAGCGACGGCAACAGCACGCCCGATTCCACTATCCCCTCCGGTAATCAACGCGACTTTCCCTTTTAACTTACCTGAACCGACATAATCTGGATCATCGTAGATCGGCTCCGGTTTCATGATATATTCGATGCCCGGCTGTCGCTCTTGCGTCTGCCCTCGTGCTTCCTGATGTAACGCTTCGAACTGCTCTTCCCTCATGAACGTTTCACTCCCTCATCGATGACATAATGAATCATATGTTCAACGATTCCCTTGCGAAGTATATGTAAACGCTTTTCTAAAAAAGTCAGATGTCATTCGTCAACAGGGGCGGGAATATACTCGTTCGGAGCATATGCGTGAGTTCACTTGGATACAACGTATATTGATCTAACTTTTCGAACGGTACGAACCGATATGTCAATCCTTCACCTTCTGGTCCATAGAAGTCATCCGTTGAGAGCGGTAATGGTTCACGGCACGTCACTTCATAAAATAGTCCCAGTTCGTGAAATTGGTGCGCTGCATAATCAAAGAAATTTTCATGCAGGAAACGAAAGATTGGTGGTTCGATCGATTGTCCTAGTTCTTCAATTAGTTCACGTTCAATTGCTTTTGCACCACTCTCACCGAACTGGACGCGTCCTCCCGGTAATGACCAAAAATCATCTTCTCCTTGACGATGAATCAAAAGATGTCCATCTTGTATGAGCAACGCCACTGCGCGAATGTTAAGCTTTTTTTGATCTACTGTAAACGTTAAGTCCATTTTATTTCCTACTCTCTTCTTATTAGATTCCCATACTTTCTCATCATTTCCCACGATTCTATTTTGTCATCAAATTCATCTCGTTGTAACATAAATTCATCTTGATTTTAAAGGATTTTCGAATTGAACGAGCACTCAATATTACAACAAATGTTATTAGAATATATTTTAGCAATCGAATTGAAACACAACGGTCTGATAGTTGAATGCTATACTCTCGTTAGTCAAATGACCGCATCACTCACTTCAATACACACTAAACGCATCCACTTCTATAGATGTCATTCCGACGACAACACTAGATATTCAACTTAGGAGGAACATTCATGAAACGAACAATCACGACGTTAGCAATGAGCGCCCTCGTTGTTTCAGGTTTTGCAGCTACGGGTACAGGTAAAGTTGAAGCCTCTTCTGGCTCATCGTATAAAGTAAAGATTAAAGCAGACGGACTTCGCGTCCGGACTGGTCCATCGTTGAAACACCGCATCGTCGACGGCGTCAATGCGGGTCAAACATTCAAGTACCTCGGTCAGACAGGGAACTGGACGAAAATCATGCATAAAGGTGAAAAACGCTACGTCTATTCTGGTTACGTCAAGAAGTACAGTACTTCTAGCAAATCAGCGAAAAAAGCTTCGTTCTCTTCATCAACTGGATTCATGCGTCCGACAAGCGGACCAATCACGCAAGGCTACGGGAATGCTAGCGGTAAGTACGGCTACACGTTCCACAACGGAATTGACTTTGGAGCACCGACTGGAGCACCAGTTAAAGCAGCTGCTGCCGGAAAAGTCATCAAATCATCATATCAGGGAGCTTATGGTAACCATGTCATGGTCGAACATAAAGTGAACGGTATTTCGTACACAACAGTGTATGCTCACCTTAGCAAACGTTCTGTCTTTGTCGGTCAATCAATCCCGAAAGGCGCGAACATCGGAGCTGTCGGTAGCACTGGTAACTCATTCGGATCTCACCTGCACTTCGAGATCCACCGTGGAAACTACACCTACAGCGGTTCGTCTGCAGCAAGCAGTGTCAACCCACTCGCTTTCCTATAAATACGTTTAAGGTACTCCGTCCGGGGTACCTTTTTTGAATTCCATCTAATTTTACATTTTATCCAATTACACCCAAATGAGTCAACTTACTTTCATGATGATAGCAAGCGACTAGCGTTAAATCTTACTAGACTAATTCGTTGAATTGATAAGATTGTCTTTCTTTCATTAAAATCCCCGTAAACATGACTTCTCGTAATGTTTACGGGGATAGCGATATAGTGTTAGACGAGCATTTCTGTCTGTTTCGCTTCAATCGTCGAGGCGATCGCACGCGCTGCGGCTTGTCCTCCGTAAATCGAGCGAGCGAACGGACCAACCGTTAAGTCAGCGAGGCTACCTGTCGCAAATAGATTCTCTCCCCATTCAAAGGTTTCTTCATCTAGTAATGGTGTCCGGCAAGGAGATAATGGCAGCTTCAACTCTTGCTGGACGGCTTCAAGCCAAGATCCTTCAACGACCATCGGACGGATACCCGTTGCGCAAATAATCGATTCAGCGGTGAGAATACGACCATCCATCAGCTTTACTCCGCTTTCGACTTCCTGCTCGACTTCACCAATCACATGACTGATGATTCCTTCTCGAATCAGATGACGGACACGTTGAATCAAATCCTGTGTTGCCGTTCCCGGGCGACGCTCCTGTACGATCAGCGCTCGTTTCTCGCTAGCCGACAAGGACTTGAATGGTGTCAATCCTTTTGGTCCCATGAATTTTCGATCGGCATCGAATGCACTTTTTTCGAGCGGACGTCGTGAAAGAAGGGTCACCTGCCCGGGATAGCGCTCGGCACATTGAATCGTATGATGCAGAGCACTAATCCCACCTCCGATGATGACGACCGGTGGTGTATCGTGCTTCGATAAGAAAACGTGACGCGCCGATTTCGCCCATTCTGGCATGACGTGATGTTCCGATTGTCCGAGAGCGAGAACGACATGGTTTGTTCGTAACTCGCCTTCGTCTGTCGAGACAATCCACGTTCCGCTTTCTCGTCTTAGTCCTGTGACTTCCCCTTGGACCCAGCTCGCCTCCACTTCATTTTGCTGCGCCAATTGAAGGGCATGGTCGTTGAATAATTCCAAGGATGGCCGTCCGTATGTATCCTTGAAGGCTTGATGTGTATAATCCTGTTCTTCCGCATGATGCCTGAGACTCGTCGGATTCGTCGAAGTGTGGTGCACACGAGTTGAACGTAGGTAAGGTATGCCAATCCGTTCGGTTTGTTTCCGCCAGTTCATCAATGGTTGCCGATGACGGTCGATGATCCGTATCATCTCCCGATCGATTCCTTTTTCACGTAAGGCATTGAATACCGTCATTCCATGAATTCCTCCGCCAACAATCACCCATTCATATCGATCCGTCATCACAAAAACTCCTTTACCTTAATTAAATCGTAATCATTACGTTTTATAACGATAGCGTGTTTTTAAGAAGAATTCAAGCGTCATTCGACGAAAGCCCATAAAAAATCCGCTTCCTCTCGGTAGAGGAAGCGGATTTAAACGCATCAATCAGGAAGAAGCATGTTTCGCTAGATACGCTTTCGAATAGCGGTCAGCTGCGATGATCGCATCCGCGACTTCGTCCGCCGTGACGTTAAAACCGCTGTGGATCGTCTCGCCTTCAGCAGTCGCTGCCTCGCCGACCTTGACGATGTCTTCACGCGACGCATCTTTTAGCTTGACGTCTTCGAGCGTCACCGGTAAGCCAAGATCCGTGTAGAGCGCGATGTACCGCTCGATTTCTTCTTGTGGATGTTCTTCGAGCGCCAGTTGAACGAGTGTACCAAAGGCAACTTTCTCACCATGCGTTAAGTGGTGAATCTCACCGTCAAGTGCCGTGAACCCGTTATGGATCGCATGCGCTGCAGCTAATCCACCACTCTCGAAGCCGAGTCCACTTAAGAGCGTATTTGCCTCGACGACGGCTTCAAGTGCCGGCGTGACGACTTGCGCCTGAACGGATTCATACGCCAAGCGACCATGCTCGAACAAGACTTCCTCACACCGTTTGGCGATCGCTTGTGCCGCAATCGTCGGACGTCCCCCTGCCATCGTTTGTCCACCAAAAGCGACGACACTCCGGACCTCGACCCACGTCGCGAGCGCATCGGCGATTCCGGACGCGAAGAAACGGGCTGGTGCTTGGGCGATCAATTTCGTATCGACGAGAACGAGATCGGGATTCTTCTTATAGAAGCGATAACTTTCAAAAATCCCTTCGTCAGAATAGATGACCGAGAGGGCACTCGTCGGGGCATCGGTCGAAGCAAGCGTCGGAACGATGACGACGGACACGTTCAGCTCATCCGAGACGGCTTTTGCCGTATCGAGCGTCTTTCCGCCTCCCACACCCATGACGAACCGGACATCTGCCGCTTGTGCTTGCTCAGCGATTCGTTTCACTTCATGCCGTGAGGCTTCACCACTGAAGTCCGCTTTCTCGATGCCGACGTTTTCGCCGGACAACGAATGCTCAACACGTTCCTTGACGATTTTCCAGACGACATCATCCGCGATGACGAGCGCTTTTTCACCGAACGGGCTCACATATGTACCGAGCCGGTCAATGACATCCTTTCCTTGGACATACTTTGAGGGACTAATGAAGACACGTTCTGACATGTTTCAACATCCTTTCTGTAAGGGACACGATAGTCAATGACATACAGTAGAGGAATTGCCTTTTCTGCTGACGTTTAAACCCCATCGATTCGAATCATTTTGACAAAACGGGTACTCTTTCAAGTGCTTGAACAATAAGAAGTCGATCACTTTTTAAACGCTTGTCTGGATCAGGACCGAACCATTCGAGACTTGCTGTCAAGTGATCGAGATGACCTGAAACGTCTTCAAAGAACTGGTGATAATCGACGATGCCTTCGAACAATGGAACCATCCCTTCCCGCGATCCGCTTGCCGCATAGACATTTGTTGGTTCAAAGACTGAAAATTGATCAACATTCGCCACTGTTTTTAAATGTAGGTGATCCACATACGATGCGAGTCTGAAGTATGCTTCGACGGGATCTGCCTTTGATTCGATGACGTGTAAGACGTCAAAGTTGATCCGACATGCCGGGTGGTTGATCGCTTGTAATAAACGAACCGTTGCCTCTACCGTATCTGTTGCAGTATTCGGATGAAATTCAAGTAATAATCGCTGTCCTGCAGAATCAAGGACACGGCAAATCCCCTTCAACCGATAAACGAGTTGATCCCATTTGGCATCGGATAAGGTATGGCTCGCCTCATTCCCCGCAAAGATGCGGATGCGCTGCGTTCCGATTCGTGTCGCTAATCGCGAGAGTCGTTTCGTCTCCGCAAGTAGTTTTGACATCGGTGCGTTTAAATTTAAATAATGACTCAACATACTGACGTTCAGATGGGACGACTTCAGCCGATCGACTTCTTCCGTTCTTAAATGTTCAGCATGAACTCCCCAAATATCAATGGCGTCAAAGTGTTCTTCTGAAGCAAAATCGATCAAATCATTAAATGAACGCAGATGATGCCGATAGCTGATCGTACAGAGTGCGAGTTTCATGTTCAATTCCCTCCTGTCGTTGATACGCATGGAACGTGTCGACGAGTTGCCGTTTGATTGCACTCTCCCGTGCCCATTGTTCTTCGATCAATCGTTCGATTTCTAAGTACACTTCCGGTTGGCGCGTTACAGCGTATTTGACAGCCCGATGTTGGATGACAGAGTATTGATTGACTAATGTTTCAACCTCATCCGTCCATTCTTCAAAGTCAGATGTCTGCAAGTCGCGTCCAATCGCTTCATATAAATAAGCAAATGCATGCTCATAGGCATATTTTCGAATGGCAATGACAGGTAACTGCTTTAAGGCATTCGGTAATCCCTCAGGTTGTTCACGATAGTGATGCACAACACGTTTGACTGCCTCAGTCAATGGATGTTGTACGTTTATACAACTCATGAAATACGCACTTACCGTCGTCGCATTCGGTATTCGAACATCCGTACTTCGAAACGCAAACCCACCAGCGACAGCACGATGGCGTACTGCTGCAAGAATACGTTCTCTTTCTAGTTCACCTTCATACCGGAAATCAGGATCAAGCATATGCCATATTTCCGGATCTTCTGTCGCCTCTAACATGACGTAGTGGGGAAACACATCATGGTGAAATTTATTTTCGCGCTCAGGTAGACTAGCTAAATCCAACATGACGATCACTGACTCGTCCATATTTTTCTGTTCAATCCGTTGAATCAGCTGAGTGATGTTTTCTTCTTTTGATTGTTTGTGATCGTACCATTCTTCGACTGGGATTCCGTAAAGACGTTCATACCAAACAAGCATCTCCTGATGGTTGATTGTTTCATCATGATGCGAGAGGACATAATCGGCTGACAAGGAAAACGAAGAATCCCACACGCCAAAGTAATAGGGACGATGGTCCGCGTCCGATCGTTTGATCGTCTCGCAGACGCAACTGACGAGACAGTGTACTTTAATCATGAATGACCTCCTGTAAAACAGACATCAACTCTTCTACTCGCATTTTGGGAAGGGCTGACATGTGCTCATCAGGAATCACTAATCCGTGTTCCAATTCAAGGTGAAGCAACAGATGAATCAAGCGCATCGAATCCAGTCCTAGATCATCTCGTAGAGAGTCTGTTGTCGAAATAGCGACAGATGATGACCATTCGAGCTGTTCGGTCAGTATATCTTCGAATTGCGCAATCGTTAAACGGGACATGTTTGTTCCCCCAATCGTTTTCTACTCACTTTCCCATTCGCAGATAGCTCAATTTGCTCAACGAGTTGCCACTCCGTCGGTCGTTGATGAGGTGCGAGATGCTTCTTGCAATGTTGTTTTAGTTCTTCCTCCGATGCCGTCGTCACGAGTTGAGCGCAGACGCGCTCTCCTTGGAACGCATCCATTCGTTTAAAGACGACGACAGCCTCGACGGTCGGCAGCTGATACAAGACATCTTCGACTTCCCCGGGATAGACAGATAAGCCAGACACATTGATCATCTCATCGAGTCGGCTAAGAAAGTGCAGCCCGTCTTCAACGTACATTAAATCCTTCGTACCAATCCGTACGCCTTGTTGCGAAACGACTAATTCTGCTGGTTTTCCCTTCGTTCCAGTTTCAATCTCAAGATGCTCTAGTGGAAAGCCGATCGCTTGCGGACTCGGCGGATTCGGATGAAGTGCGATACAGCCGATTTCTGAACAGCCATATTGTTGAAGCAAATGATGTGTCTTCCGTTCAATCGAACGGAACCACTTTTCTGGTAATGTCATCCCGGAAATCATCACTGCGTGAACGGATTCCGGGAACAAACTCATCGCATACGCCAGTCCCGGTGCCGTATAGATGATCGCGTCCGGATGCAAACGATGGATTGCTAGCACATGACGTGGTGAGAAATCTTGTAAGATGACTGGTGTTGCTCCACGTCTTAAAGTCGCGAACACTCCACACAGTAATCCGAATGAGTGCGACGTCGGACAAGCAACGATCGTCGCTTTCGTCGTCAGCGGAAAACTATTCGTATAGGCATTCAGTTCCGTCTCGATCGACTCCCATGTCCGGTGAATGATTTTCGGTTGCCCCGTCGTACCGGAACTGAATTGAATCAATCCACCCGCACGTTTTTCCGCTTCCGGAAGCGGAACGATGGTCTCTTGATAAATCAAATAGTCACATCCGGCTTGTATCGCTAGACGCTCAGCACCGGAAACAGGCGTATCCGGATGAATGGGAAGGATTGTTCCATTCATGCGTCGCATCGCAAGACAGAGAGCTAACCACGCTTTTGTATCTGACGTACAGATGGCTACGGTCTTCCCTTCCGTTATGAACGACTGCTTCACCAGTTCGTGTGTCGTCAATTCTTCTTCTGTCACCCATTCTTTCTCAATCCATAGCATGATTGTCTTCCTCTCCTCGTTGAACTAGTGAATTTTTTACATCGATTTGATTCGTCAAACCAAACCGTGGTGCCAGTAAGGCTTCTGCCGTTACTCTTTGTTCGTACCATCCGATGCGTTCTAGTCGGTCCCGATCAATCGGCAACCCCTCGATCGTCTGATGCATCCAATCAAAGAACGTCGCTTCATTCAAGTTCTCCGTCAGTTCAAGTTGATACGCTAGTTCCGTCAAATGATAGACGAATAATGTATCGTACAGCAGCTCGCGTAAGGCAAGCGGGTGTGACATTTCGTAATAGGTGTTGAGCGGTGCATCAAAATCAGGATGTAGCCTCTTAAAATCGGGTACATTCGATGGATCGTCGAGTAACTCGGTGACGAATTCGACGCTATCATGAAAATCGCGGAGAATGATCCGTTCCGGCCATCCGTCCCGCAAGACAAGTAACGTATTTTGAGCGTGAGCTTCCACACCGATTCCTTTCTCGATCACGAGTCGGATGACTGGTTCGAGATAGACGCCAAAGAATCGACGAAGCCACCGTTCATGACCATATCGTTCCAACCACGGTCCTAAAAAATGTCGTCCATCCACCTCGATTTGAGCAAGTGCGGTCAAAGGCATGACTTGCTCACCCGGTTGAGCATACGTCAAGACGTTTTCACGAAAGACACAGCCGACCCGACCCGCAAGTGGACCGCTCGAGCCGACGCATGAAGCAAATTCAGATAACAACGTCATCGGCAATTCACTCGCCTGTTTTTTCAACCAATCCGATACTGCAGGAGCTGCCACGACATTCGGCACGGAAAAAGTCCGAACGGCTGACGTTTGCTTCAAGTCGAGCGGCAATTTGATATGCGGTAGTTCGGGCTGACCTGGACAAAAAACGGTTCGAATCGACTGCGTCGCTTGCACGAATATCCCGCCTTCTCCTAAGTCGACACCTCCGACTTGTGCCACCTCCTGCTTGATACGTAACCATTGCCATGGGTGGACCGGAAGAATCTGATAATCGGTTTGATTGAGCTCTTCCAGTTTGACTAAAAACATATGTAGGAGCGGTTCTCCAAGGATCAGTGGAATAGGTAAGATTCCATTCCCTTGAACGAGCGTAGAAGGTAAGGCAATCCAGTGCAACTGGAATCGATTGCCTGCTTCAGGTCCATAGGCCTCATGGTCAGCTCGCGAAAAGCCAATCCTTGATTTGTAACAAGGATGGTAGGGATGCCCTTCGATGATGGTCTGCTCCAACTCTTCATAATCCAAGCCTGCTCGGTGGATTCGTAGACGATGTCGCTGCGACAAGTCATCGAAATCATGTGTCCGTCGCAACTCTTCCTGAAAGTCGTCCGAGATCGGCAACTGCGTCAAAAGTTGCTCAAACCAATCGTTGACGCCAGATGACGTTGATGAGCGTAACGTCTTGATGTCGAGTCGTATTCGGTCGAAAGGACCGCGTTTGCCTTCGACTGTCACTTCACTATCTTTTATGTGGAATGTAAAACGATGCTTCGTTCCGTTGTTCATTTCAGTAAAAGGAAGAATCTGCTCGAATAACAAACTCTCAAGAAGTTGTTTGCAGATGCGTGTTTTGCTGTCGTAAAGCATAGTTGCCCTCCCGTAACGGATTATCCAAGTCGATGAAACAAACCCGTTCCCCCTCGACTTCAAGTTCATCGAGTCCTTGTAGGCGTGTTAGTAAATTCGCCTTATATGGAAGTGTCGGCGATTCTAACAACATCAAAAGCCAAGCTCTGCCTCGCCCTTCTAGATTTTCAACTCGTACCTGACACCATTCGTGCAGTAAGGCGATAGCAACTTCTTCCTTTAATAATGTGTCTGCTGCCAATCGGTCGATGATACTCGCTAGATGGTTCCAAATCATGTAGTACGTCAAACGCTCAGCAATGACTTCTTCTGGGTAGAATAACGTCGTATGCTTCAGTTCCGGTTCCAGCAGGGTAAAGGAATCTCGATTCGTGTCTGCTAAGTAATAGCCTTGATTATCTCGGACGTGATATCGAACCGGCCATCCGTCTTCGAATGTGATGAGACTATTTTGCTGATGCGCCTCGAGTCCGATTCCTTGTTCCTCATATAGTGTAACGATCGCTCCTAACGTCAACTCCAGGTACTGTTTCCACCACCGAGTGACATGTTTCGATGCGATTGATCCCGACTGCCGGATGAGCCGCAGCAGGAGCGATTCTGAATTCGGTAATGCCGGTTGGACGAGTGCCGCAACATTTACCGCGTGGGGTGCTGGCTCTCGCAAAATGACTTCGAATCCGGTCTCTTCTTTAGTCCAGATTGCTAAATATGCAGGATCGTGAATAAGGTCAAACGTATCCGGCAGAGACAGATGACAAAACAAGCGATGCATCAGATAACCAGCCTCTAATTCGTGTCGCTTGTTGACGCGTCTTGAGTTCGTCACTTGGACAGGGATGGATAACTTCAACATATGACTTCGGTCGAGTGCTTCGACGGTCCGGATCGACGAAGTTGCGTTATAAAGTGATCCAGATGCGCCGTGATAACGGATAATACCTTGCTCAAACCATTGCTTGACTGTCGGCTGACGCAACAAATACTCGGCTTGAAGTGGATGAATCGGAACGAGTCGCTCTTGCGCTGTCACTTGAATCAAATCACCCAGTTGATTTTCCATCAGCTGACTGATTGTCTCGTAGCTACCTGAACGTTCTTCGAGCAATGTCTCATGTACTGTAAAATAGTGAAGTTGAAACGGTTGACGGAATTCAGGCGCATACGCCTTTTGTTGCCAGTCGGTCATACCGACTCTACTTTTCGGGGTCGGATGGAACCAATGACCACACCACAAGCGTTGTTCATAATCGATGAACGTCTCTTGCTCTTGTGCGTTCAGCTGTTCCTCTAAAATCAATTGCACTGTCCGGTGACTGTCAAGAACGCGAAAGAGTAAGTCCGTTTGATTCGGGTCTTTTTGTTGAAGCTTGATGCAACAGGTGATGATACAGGACATGGCTGAAACTTCCCGCCATCCGCTTTTTGTCTCTTCACGAATCATTCCAATCTCGTGGCGTCCGATGATGGAACGACGTTTGATTTCGATGAGATACGGCTTCATCCAATAAAAAGAGGATGTCTCGGATGCATCAAACGGTCTCTCGTTGACCCATTCGCCCGGGTTCACTTCTCTGATGTAGCTGTTCATGAACGATTGAAGCGTCACCTCGGTCGCTAATCGCTCGATTTGTTCTTCGCATGTTCGCACGCTCTGTTCCTCCCCTTATTGAAAATCATTCTCATTCCACATCAATAGAAAAACGGGTTTCCCCGTTTTTGATGGTGCGTATACACACTTATTTTAAGTAAAACGTTTTCAAGTTCCTTCAATCCGTTTTCACAATCGATTAAATGCAGAAGTCACATATCGTCGTGAGATTTAACACCAATCAAAAAAACGATCCTCCCTAATATTCGTACGACAAGGCGACGACTTTTTAGGTTCATTTGTCAGTCTTCTCTGCCTCATCGTGAACTCCATCTGTAATGATAATCATTATCAATGATGAGTGACATGGATTTTCTTTTCATTCTTCATGGACAAACAAAACAGTTACTATCGCTGATATATGTATGCAATTGACGTAACATATGCATTCTCCCAAGTGGTCCCCACGGATCCCAATCGACACTGTCTGGGTAAAATATACGCTCCGACCTAACGGCACGAAGCGTTTGCCACACCCTCGTTCCTCGAATTCGTTCCACATCTGCAGGTTGACTCCACAGTATGAACAAACCATCCGGATCCAACTGCTGTAATGTTTCTAGGCTGATTGTCATGTAGACGGTGTGCGGGAGTCCTTCCACGGGCTGTAAACCGATTTCACTGAACAGAAAATCTAACATCGTATGCCCTGTTCGTCCGTACAGTCGGATTTCTGAGTCTCTGATCCAAATAACTGCCCATGTCACATTCCGATTGAATTCGAACTGTTGCTTCACAATTGTTTCAAGCGTTTCGACTTCGTTGATGATGTCAGTCGTTCGCTCAAGCGTATCGGTTGCCGTAGCAACAGCATACAAGTAATCCTTCCAACAAGTTTGTTTCGAAATATCGATGACCGGACAAGACGTCAACATAGGTGGTGATTCACCTCGTATCGGTGTCCGTAAAACGAGATCGAGATTTGATGTCTCAAACCATTCCGGTAAAATCGTTGCTGACGCGTCGTATAGTTGCGTACCTTCGAGTTCACTTAAATAGTCTGGCACACCGTTCGAACGATATTGTGTCGGAAAAGACGGTGCGATGACAGGTTGAATGCCAAGTGCCAATAAGTGATCTTGCAACAACGCTTGACTCCAGATTCCGACCCGTGGAAACAACCGTTTCCGGTACTGACTTGGTGATAGTCCCTCACGTTTTTTAAAGAGACGGCTGAAATAAAATTCATCATTGATTGATACACGTTCTGCGATCTCAGCAATCGTCCAATCTGGATGTGCAATCATCCACTCCTTCGCCCGTTGCATCCGCAATTGATGAATCAGTTCCTTTGGTGATTGATCGTAGTGCTTTTTGAATTGGCGGGAAAACGTCGGCAGTGACATGTTTAACTCACTTGCCAAGTCACTGACTGTTCTTGATTTTCCGAGTTCTTTTAACCACTGGGACGTCACTTCCTCAAACGTCTGCTCATGACGACGTTCACTTAATTGCTCCAGTAGTTGATACAGATAGCGATGTTGTCTAAGAGAACCGGTCATTGTGTTTGGACATCCGCGCATTCGTTCTAAACACTCCACTAGTTCATTCGTTGGTTGACGGTAGACTAGAAATGGCGTCAGTTCAACCTCTAACTGATACAAGAGACAATGTCCCTCCTTGACGATGAATCGTTCACCTGATTTCATGATGAAACAGGCTTCGCCCGATTCTAGACGTTTCCTTTCCGTGTAGGTAATGCCAACGCCTTGTATGACGACAATCAAACCCGGACGTATCGCTAATTGTCCTCCTGTCTGTAAAGCGTGTTTCCTCACTCGAAATGCATGCAGTGCTTCTGTCATTTTCAACTCACTCCTAAAAAACACATATACCATCTGACGCTTTTCCGTATCCGTTCAATCTTGATCAATATGTAAGGGAATCTTCGAGATGCTTTTCTTTCACTTGCCTACGTGATTGTTTATTGTTGTGTCGATCATGTATCTGCTGTCTTAAATCCAATCACATCATAGTAATGTTGCTGACCGTCAAGAATGAAGGAGGGACCTGGTTGCCCCCTTCTTTCTCGGTGACCGGCAAGGTGTACCTCACTCGTTTCCCACGCTTTCCAGTCTTGTTCCGAATCCCAGCGGATCAGGACAAGAACTTCTTCTTCCTCTTTTGTACGCTTCTTATGTAAGACACTTAAATCGAGGAACCCTGGTTGTTGCTCGATGATTCCCTTTCCTGAAAAACGCTCGATCATTTCAACAGCACTTCCTTTTTTGACTTTAAATGTTTTTAATTGGATGAACATCACCTATCACTCCTTCTAATTGATAATGAATATCATTTGCATTAACACTATAGCATTATTCCTCCGGTTTTTGTCAACAACTGTTGTTAGAATACGTTTCATCGTTACAAAAAAATCCCTTCACCCAGTGTAATCTGAGTGAAGGGATTTAATTTAAGCCACACGCGACGACGATTGTGTCTCCGCTGTTTTCTTACCGACGACTGCTCCGATCACTCCACCAATGATGGCTGGTACGACCCATCCGAGACTGAAGGAAGCAAACGGTAATACCGCGTCGAACACGTTCGTGACAGCTGAGACGTTAATCCCTGCTGTCTTCAATCCATCAAACAAACTGACGACGAATGTCATCCAAAGCGCCCCTTGATAGACGGCTGGTTTACCTTTAAAGAGTGGATGCAAGAATGTCAGGAAGATGAGACAGATTGCCAGTGGATAAAGTGTCATCAAGACTGGTTTTGAAACGGCGAGCAATTGATTCAGACCGATGTTCGCGACGAGTGCGCTGAAGACCGATAGACCAATCGTCCATTTGACGTACGAGATTTTTGGCACGAGTGCCGAGAAGAACGACGCACAGGCCGTGATCAAGCCGACGCTTGTCGTCATACAGGCGACCGTGATCATCAGACCGAGTAAAATCGCACCGTATTCACCGAAGTAATAATCCGACACAGCTGACAAAATCTCTGCGCCGTTCGCCAGTTGTCCGATTTCCGAGACACTTGAAGCACCCATGAAGGCAAGTGCCGAATACGTGATTGCTAGCAAAGCCGCTGCGATCAATGACGCTTTCGTACAAATCAACAGCAACTGTCGCTTCGATGTGACACCTTTTTCCTTGATCGCTGCGATGATGATGATCCCGAAGACGAAGGCACCGAGTGCATCGAGTGTCATATATCCTTCCTGGAAACCGTTAAAGAAGGCATTCGACTGATATGTCTTCAAAGGATTCTGAAAACTTCCGATCGGATGCAGGACAGCAACGACGATCAACAGACCGATGAACGTGATTTTAATCGGTGTCAGTACTTTCCCGACGACATCGACGATTTTCGTCGGATTCAATGATAAGAGACACGCAACCGTGTAGAACAAGACCGTAAAGATGAGTAGCGGCCAGTGGCTCGTCGATTCACTGAAGAACGGCTTGATTCCAATCTCATACGAGACCGTTCCGGCACGAGGAATCGCGAAGAAGGGACCGATCGCAAGATACAGAATGACCGAGAAGCCGATTCCAAACGCAGGATGAACGCGTGACGCCATCGCTTGTAGATCGCGTTCCCCTGAAAACGCGAATGCGAGAATCGCAAGCAATGGTAGACCGACACCGGTGACGAGGAATCCGGCATTGGCGACCCAGACATGCTCCCCTGCGAGCTGTCCGAGCATCGGCGGAAAGATGAGATTTCCTGCCCCGAAGAATAAGGCGAAGAGCATCATGCCGATGACGATGATAAATGATGTTGGAACAGTTTTAGACATAATAAACCCCCACTGATGATGATCGACTTCATCTCGCTCCCTAAGCAGATGAAGTACTTCGTTCGAAAGGATACCATACGTTTAAGAGCTCGTGCTAGGAGTTTATCTGGAGAATATTCTGAAAATTGCGCAGAAAGTTTGGTGGAGCTATGGTCTATAGAATTTGTTACGTCTGTGCGTCGAAGCATGAAACCGGATTCATAAGTTCATATGACGTAGTAGGATTAAAAGGCTTCATGAAGAAAGTAAATATATGGATAATCAAACAGGAGGTTTTTCTATGAAATCTATCTATCTTCTTAGCGCCACCCTTTTACTTGCCAGTTGTTCCCCCGCTGCCGAAAAACCGAAGACGTATGACATCTCCTTTACGCATGAGAAACAAGAGATTCAAATCGTTCCTTTGTACAAGGCGTATGACGATTACATTCAAGCGGCTTCGAAACATCCAGAGGACAATGAGGCACTATTTAAAAAATATGTATTGGGCGCTAAAAATAGCGTCATCAAAAAAGAACAGCTCCAAGCGATGCCCGTTCCTAGCCTTTACGAACAGCCATCGGAAAACATCAAGGACTTAAAGCAGATGAATACATATTTGAAAAAACACCATCAGCGCATCATGAAACAGATCAAGTCCAGTCTCCTGACTTCGATGAAACAACTTCCACGAGATGAAAAGCTCGTCGTCTTCGTCTCCCCGACGACACCAATCGAGCATGATGATGCCAAACATTATGGTGGTGTCAGCGGTGTCGCGCAAGGAAACAATTCGATGAGTCTATTCTTCTTGAAGGATTTTTCAGAAACATCATTACGCAACACGACGGCGCATGAGTACCATCATACCGTAGCCCTCGATGAACCGAATCGTGCTGCGACGATGCTCGATTACATCATTCTCGAAGGAAAAGCGGAATTCTTTGCCCACAAGCTTTATCCAGTGGAATCATCGGAAGCGATTGCCCCTTTACTTGACCATACTTTAGAGCATGTGATTTCGGAGCTGAATGCGGAACGATTGACGACGGATGATTTATTTTTTGGAAATTACGAAAAACAAATTCCTTCGTTCGTAAAATACAGACTCGGTTATATGATCGTCTCGGACTTCGTGAAGCAACATCCCGAGATTTCCTTGAAGGAATGGTCACGGATGTCCTCCGTGCAAATTCTCGAAAAAAGCAGTTACAAAGACATGTTAACGATTCGCTAAAATCAATAAAGCACGAGACAACGGGAGCATGCATCTCCTTCGTCTCGTGCATTATTCGTTAGTCTTCGTATTTTTTGACGATCGTCGCTACCCCTTGACCGCCCCCGACGCATAACGTCGCAAGACCATGCGTCTCACCTGTCCGCTCGAGTTCATGGATCAACGTTACGAGAATCCGCGCCCCACTCGCACCGATCGGATGACCGAGCGCGATTGCACCGCCGTTTCGGTTGAGCTTCTCATGCGGGAACTGTAGCTCCGCATCGACCGCGAGAGATTGTGCCGCGAACGCTTCGTTCGCTTCGATGACATCGATCTCCTCAAGCGTCAGTCCCGCTTTATCGAGTGCCTTTTGGACCGCTTGGACGGGACCGATTCCCATGATGCTCGGGTCGACGCCAGACGTTCCGTTCGCGACGATCTCAACGAGTGGTGTCACGCCGAGTTCTTGTGCCTTTGACGCGGACATGATGACAAGTGCGGCAGCCCCGTCATTGATGCCGGATGCATTGCCTGCCGTGACCGTTCCGTCCTTTTTGAATGCTGGGCGCAAACGACTGAGTGTTTCGACAGATGTTCCGGCACGCGGAAACTCATCTTGATCAAAACGGATCGGGTCGCCTTTTCGTTGTGGAATCAACACTGGTGTGATTTCCGAGACGAACCGTTCTTCCGCTAATGCCGTCTGCGCTTTTTGCTGACTCGTCGCCGCGAACTGGTCCTGGGCTTCGCGGGAGAGTTCATAGGCGTCGGCTAAATTCTCCGCCGTGATTCCCATGTGATAGTCATTAAACGCACACTCAAGTCCATCCTGGATGATCGTATCGACGAGCGGTTGGTCACCCATCTTCAGCCCAGACCGTGCGCCCGATAGGACATACGGCGCTTGGCTCATGTTCTCCATCCCACCGGCAACGATGACATCGGCTTCGCCCGACTTGATCGCCTGATACGCGAGATGGACGGCTGAGAGACCGGATCCGCAGACCTTGTTAACGGTCATCGCTGGACATGTCTCCGGTAATCCGGCAGCGAGTGCCGCCTGCCGTGCTGGATTTTGACCAAGTCCTGCTGAGAGGACGTTACCGAAAAAGACTTCGTCGACGTGATCTCCTGCGACACCAGCTTTTTCAAGTGCTGCGCGGATGACTGTCGCTCCGAGTTCCGTTGCTTTGACGTCCTTCAAACTCCCATTGAAATTCCCGATCGCCGTGCGCGTCGCACTGACGATGACGACTGCTTCACTCATCTGCTCCATCTCCTTATTGAATCGTATATCCTCCATCGAGTACGTTCGCTTGTCCCGTGATCCCTTTTGCTTTGCGGCTCGCGAGGAACAATGCATAATCCGCAATTTCCTCGACGGCGAGCAACCGTTTTTGTGGAACGAGCGGATAGATGACTTCCTCGAGTACCTTCTCAAGTTCGACGTGACGCGTCTTCGCCAAGTCTTCCATCTGATTGCGGACAAGTGGGGTATCGACGTACCCCGGGCAAATCGCGTTGACGGTGATTCCGTGTTCCGCTCCTTCAAGGGCTGCGACCTTCGTCAGACCGAGCAATCCATGCTTCGCTGAGTTATACGCCGCCTTCCCAGCAAAACCGATCAAACCATTGATCGATGCCATGTTAAGAATCCGTCCGTAGCCTTGTTCCTTCATGATCGGAAAGGCATGTTTGATAGCGATGAACGGCGCCGTCAACATGATCTTGATCATCAATTCAAATTTCTCCGTCGGAAACTCTTCGATTGGTGAGACGTGTTGAAGACCCGCGTTATTGATCAAGACGTCAAGTCGACCAAACTGTTCGACCGTCTGCTTCAAGACGACTTCGACCTGTGCTTCATCGGTGACGTTGAGCGTCATGCCGACCGCTTCATGACCAGCTGCGCGAATCGCTGCCGCCGCCTCTTCTGCTGCTTCTGCGCGGACGTCCGTTACGACGACCTTCGCTCCTGCCGCAGCAAACGCCTTTGAGATTTCAAGACCAATTCCGCTTCCTGCACCTGTGACGAGTACGATATCTCCTTGAACCATCTGCTTCACTCCCCTACCGTCACGCGCTCGAGTTCCGGACTGACCGTGAATCGTGCTTCCGTGACTTGTTTGACGTCTTCGACCGTATGACCATTCAGCGTCTCGATCAAGACCATTCCGTCCGGTGTGAAATCAAAGACGGCCCGGTCCGTAATCAAACGGTTGACGACGGCGCGTCCTGTCAACGGCAAGGTACACGCCTGTTTGACTTTCGATTCGCCATGTTTGTTGACATGCTCCATGATGATGACGACGCGTTTTGCTCCGTTGACGAGGTCCATCGCTCCGCCCATGCCTTTGACCATCTTGCCCGGAATCATCCAGTTCGCGAGGTCACCGTTCTGATCGACTTCCATCCCGCCGAGGATCGCGAGGTCGATGTGCCCGCCACGAATCATCGCGAACGATTCGGCACTGTCGAAGTAAGATGCTCCGGATTGTGCCGTGACCGTTTCTTTGCCGGCATTGATTTCGTCGGCATCGACTTCATGATCAAGCGGATACGGTCCGATGCCAAGCAGTCCATTTTCGGATTGCAGCATGACATGCATATCGTCCGGAATCGCATTGGCGATCAATGTCGGAATCCCGATCCCGAGATTGACGTACATCCCGTCTTTAACTTCCTGAAGTGCGCGTTCAATGATGATCTCTCGTGTCGTTTTCATATCCGTCTCCTCCTCAAGCTTCCCGGACAGTCCGGCGTTCGATGCGTTTTTCATAATCCGTTCCGACGACGATGCGCTGAACGTAGACAGCAGGTGTGTGGATCTCATTCGGATCGAGTTCACCGACTTCGACGAGTTCTTCGACTTCAACGATCGTTACTTTTCCGGCTGTCGCAACGAGCGGATTAAAGTTGCGTGATGTCTTCCGGAAGACGAGATTTCCGAGACGATCTGCTTTCCATGCCTTGACGATCGCAAAATCGCCGACGATCCCTTCTTCCAGCAGATACGTTTTTCCATCGAACTCTTTTTGTTCCTTCCCTTCAGCAATCGGTGTACCGACGCCTGTTGGTGTATAGAAACCGGGAATGCCAGCTCCACCGGCACGGATACGTTCCGCAAGTGTACCTTGTGGGACGAGATCAACTTCGATCTCGCCACTGAGGTATTGTTGCTCGAACGTCTTGTTTTCCCCGACATACGACGAAATCATCTTCTTGATTTGTCGCGTCTGCAAGAGGAGACCGAGTCCGAAGTCATCGACGCCACAGTTATTACTGACGACCGTCAAATCCTTGACGCCCTTCTCTTGCAACGCGGTAATTGATTTTTCCGGGATTCCGCAGAGTCCGAAGCCCCCTACGACTAGCGTCGCCCCGTCAAAGATGTCTGCTGTCGCTTCCGCGAATGATGCGTATACTTTCCCCTGTTTCATCTAATGATGCCCCCTTTAAAAATCCTTAGTACAAGCCAGTCAAACTATACAATCCGATCATCAAGAAGACCGTCACTGTCTTGAGAATCGTAATCATGAAGATGTCCTTATACGACTGACGATGCGTCAGCCCCGTAACGGCAAGTAACGTGATGACGGCACCGTTATGCGGTAACGTATCCATTCCGCCGGACGCCATCGAGATGACGCGATGCATGACTTCCGGTGGCACGCCGCCTGATGTGATGGCTTGCGTATATTTATCCGACATCGCACTTAACGCGATTCCCATCCCGCCTGATGCGGAACCAGTAACGCCGGCAAGCGTCGTCGTCGTGACGGCTCCGTTGACGAGCGGATTCGTAAATGTCTCTGAGATCCCGCTTGAGACGGACTTGAATCCTGGTAACGCTGCGATAACGCCTCCGAAACCATACTCAGCACCTGTATTCATGACCGCTAGAAGCGCGCCACCGATACTGACGTTCAAACCAGCTTGGAAATTCGTCTTGATCTTCGGGAAGTCATACAGCATCGCTGCGAGAATTCCGATCAATAACGCCATTTGGACGGACCAGATCGCAAGAACGGCCGGTGTCTCGATCTTTCCGAATGCCTCTAGACCAATTGCTGAAAAATCAAATCCTTCCGGATACCATTTCGGAATCGAGAGTGTGAAGACTTTGTTCATGACGGCAACGAGGATGAGTGGAACGAAGGCAAGGACTTGCCGATAGACCGGTTGACGATCCGTCTCGAGCGTCATTTCTGGTTCATTCTTCAACTCCATCTGCGGTGCGGCACTTGCCGCCGTTGCTTCAAATCCAGCGTAGCCTTCCCCTGCTTGATGGGCTTTTTTCTTGCGTGACTCGAGATACCACATACCGACGACTAGGATGAACAATCCACCGACCGTTCCCATGATTGGCGCAGCGTAGATATCCGTTTTGAAGAACGTCGTTGGGATGACGTTTTGAATCTGAGGTGTTCCTGGTAAGGCATCCATCGTGAACGTGAATGCACCAAGGGCGATCGTTCCCGGGATGAGGCGTTTCGGGATGTTCGCTTCGCGGAACAAGTTTGCTGCGAACGGATACACAGCGAAGACGACAACGAATAAGCTGACGCCGCTATATGTAAGAATTGCGCCAAGTAAGACGATAGCAAGAATGGCACGCTTCGCACCGATCATACGGATGATCGTCTTTGCAATCGACTCCGCGATACCGGACATCTCAACGACTTTTCCGAAAATCGCCCCGAGGAGGAAGACCGGGAAGTACGCCTTGATGAAGCCGACCATCTTTTCCATGAAGATATTCGAGAAGAAAGGTAACACCCAATCCGGGTTCGTCAGTAAGACGGCGAACAAGGCACAGATTGGCGCAAATAGGATGACAGAAAAACCACGATAGGCAACGAACATCAATAAGGATAAGGCAAGAAGAATGATGACAAGTTCCATAAGTAGATCTCCTTCGATTTTAGTAAGCGCTTTCATATCGCTTCTTCATCATTTAACAACGCAGTGTCGAAGAGGTCAATTAAATTCCGTTAAACTATAAGTACAGCTTATAGAAATCATAAGTTCACATTATAGACACAATTGCATCAAATAGATTATTTTTTCAAGGAACAGGAGTTAGTCCTTTTATGGCGTATGTCTTTTAAGTAACGTACTTTATTTGAAAGGATGGACATTTCATGAAAAGCATCCTTTTTGACGTCTTGCATAACGTGACGCTATTAATGGCTGGTTTCTATCTGCTCGGAAAATTATCACCGCTCCCGATCACCCGTGAATCCCCACGGCTGACACGCGTGTTGTACGGTCTTGCTCTAACTGTCATCTCGTTACTACTCATGCAGATGACGATTGAAGCAGCACCTGGCGTCATGGTTGATTTGCGTCATATTCCGGTCGTCGTCGCTGCCTATTTTGGTGGCGCCATCCCGACAACGATTGTGACGATTGCAATCATCATCTATCGTTTCAGTTTAGGAACGAATCTAGCAGCCTTCACCGCATTCGGCTTCATTGTCGCCATTGCTTTAGGAACGAGCTTAATCGTTCGCGAAATGCCACCTTATGCAAAACGAACATTCACACTCGTGACGCTCTACGCGACGGCTTTACACGCTCTTGTCTTATGGATTGTCTTACCGAAACAGATTCTTCTACTTGAAGTGATAGCAGTCGTCATTCCTGCATCGTTCGTCAGTAGTTGGCTCGCCCTACTGATCATCCGCGATATTCGGTTGACCAAACAATCATTACGGATGCTTCGGCAAAAAGCGCAACTCGACTTTTTGACAGGATTGAACAATTCACGCGCCTTCAATGAATACTTCACGGATGTCAAACAGCGATTGATTCTAACCAAACAGTCGGTCGTGTTGTTGACGATCGACATTGATCATTTTAAACAGGTCAACGATACGTATGGACATGAGGCGGGCGATGAGGTGCTACGGCAGTTCGCCAATCGACTGCGCGATGGAGTGGCAGAAAGCGGATATTTATCCCGTAACGGCGGCGAGGAATTTTCGGTCCTGTTTGAGGGTGTTCCGCTTGCTGAAGTCTTGCCTTTAGCAGAGCAATTACGCGAGCGGATCGCTTCTAGTCCGTTCCGACTAGCGACGACAGAGCTACCGCTCACAGCATCGTTTGGTTTAGCCGCATACGATGAGACGACACTGCAAATCGACGATCTTCTACTGGATGCGGATGCTGCTCTCTATCAAGCAAAGCAACAAGGACGGAATCAAGTCGTCCTGTTTTCTCCTAATGCAGAATCTGCCGTCAGCTTTCAAGAATAACGATGGACGCCACCTCTGAAATCCGCTACCTTTAAAGAAGAGGTAGGTGATTGGCATGAAGTTAGCAAAAGGTCCCTATATCCTGATCGGCCTCATTTTAGGTCTCTTGTTCGGATTCATTGGTGACAACTTCTATTTGTATGTATCAGCAGGTATTCTCGTCGGAGCATTGCTTGAATTGTATGTTGCATACGAACAACGCAAAAAAAATAAAAAATCATGATGGAGGTACCAGCATGACATTCAGTGATTTATTCCTTTCAACGCTCTCGTATATCGGTGTCGCGACCGTACTCCTTGCAATCGGTGTCGTCCTGTTCGAGGTGACGACGAAATCGAAGGAACTCGAACTCATTCGTAACGGGAAGAAAGCGGCCGTCTACGCCTTCGGTGGACGTATTCTTGGTCTTGCCATCGTCCTCTATTCGAGTATCTCGAACTCTGTCAGCATTCTCGATATGGTGTTGTGGGGTGCACTCGCAATCGTCTTACAAATCGTTTTATTCTATCTCGCGGATTTACTAATCCCACGTTTGAGCATGACGAAAGAGATTGATGCGAATAACGAAGCAGTCGGCTTGCTGCTCCTCTTCTTATCGATTTCGATCGGTTTGATCATTGCAGGATCGCTTACATACTAAGACACATGAAAACAGCCCTGGATCATTAGGATTCAGGGCTGTTTAGATTGTATATCATTTAATCCATATTATAGATTCTAGCTTTATAAGGTCGTAATCTAACTGTGTCATTCGAAACATTCAAATTTATCCATCCTAAACCCCATCCATATTAGTTCCAAACTGAAGTAATTTCTTTTTCAAACATGACGGCCTCTCCTTCTTGAGAACGATCGACCTCATCTTTTATATATTGTGCAGGTGTAACGACCTCATTCCAAGCACTCTTCAGATAGTTTGCTTGATCGACGTTCATCGATTCCTTACCGTGCATATTGCTCGCAACATATTCAAGCGCCTCAATATAAGCAGTATAGTTCTTCGCTACTTTTTGTAAGGATTTTGATTCTGGATCATTCGACTTGAATTGGAAAGATTTTTCGATGTGGTACATCGTATCAATCTTCGACCTTAGTTCATTCATGGTCACATTCTTTGTAATGGAATCACCCGTCGAATAAGGTGCAAAGTTAGCCATATCTCGCATCGATCTATCGATGTAGTCTTTTCGATTGACTGAATTGACGGTCTTAGCATCCATCAACTCCTCATGCTCTTTATCTATATAAGGTGTTGTATAAGGGATATATCCTGCTTGATACGAATACAAGCTTCCCCCGATTAATACAATGACTGTCGAATAGAAATATAAATATCGTTTTTTCAAAATACCCTCTCCTTAATGCTATGGAATTTTATGTATCCTACATCCTTCTATTAAGATCTGCAAAAAATGTTCGGGAGCAGTAGACTCCTCATAACATCATTCATTTCTTTCAAATTGCTACTTTTTCAATCTTTCATCGACTTTTGATCCACGACAAGAAATTTAGAAACTATTACAAAAAATGGATACGTTAATACAATGGTGATTAAAATGAAGCCTAAACCAGGGCTTGGCATGTCTCCTTCATTCGTGACTGGAATAATCCTACTTATGAGATATGTGAATAAAACAAAGTAGACGAACCAGGAAAGACAGATGATTCGTTCAAACGACTTATGTAGAGTGGACGTGAAGGTGATCCGTCTAATTAAAAATGGAATACTGATTAGAGTGATGCATCCGATCATGATATTCAGAGTCCAAAACATACTTGAAGACATATCAGTAAGTCTTATGATTCGATTGATATTTAGCATGAATTGTAATGGAACGAATAAAGCGATGGCATATAAAAAGCTAGCTATGTTGATGTTTAAAAAGGTTTTCATTCAATGAATCCCCTTTCGAAAACAATGTTTTTCCTTGAATCATGATTGATACAATCCACATCTTACCAGACCGTGCTTTAGGAAAAGAGATTTTGAGTGCTGTTTTTCACTTTTTTTAATATTTAAAGTAAGATAGTTCTCTTTTAAATCGTGGTCAAGACTCTTCCTTTGTACGTCTATTAAATGACACACTTCTAATGTGTCGTTCAATAAACTAGAATCCTTAGATGTCCACGGGATGAAAATGATATATTAATTAAAGACTGCATCTTATATCGTTGTACCTAAAATGTTCTCTAACACTCCATTTTATTAATATCAATGAAATCTAACTAAGGGAGACAGTATGAGCGAAATATTAATGTATACCAATCTTGCTATTGCAGGTCTCACGATCCTTCTTTTCTTTACAAAAAAAGTAGAGCAACCAAATTTTCGAGTCCTAGTAATTGGTGTCAATCTATCTATTGTTATAGTAAGTATTGTGCTTTTTATACTTAAAGATAGTGCCACATATGGCACGTTTGTAAAAACACTCTCGATTAGTATCTATATGATATTATTTGTAACCTATGACCTCGCAACTAATCGACTTAGAAACATATTAATCTGGTCTTTCCTAGTATGTGCGACTGTACTCATCTCCGGGCTTTTATTAGAGTAAAACAATAGCGTTAAAATGACCTGATGTAGCAATCAGGTCATTTTAACGCTATTGAGATGAATGTTTCGAGTAAAGAACGAATTCAATATGTACAGTACATGATTAGCTTTTCAAACATCATTGTAATGGATAGATACGTAAAATGATTTACGGAGTAATCATCACCATAACGGAAAAACATACAACAGCCGCTAAAATAGCACCTGTTATCATTTTGAAAACAAATGCCCAGTAAGATAACGATTGTCTGTTATACCGATCCAACTCCCGGATAGGTAAATTAAGTACGAGCAGAATAACTCCAAATGTTAAAATCATAAAAATATTTGTGTTGAGTTCATAGCGACCAATTAGCATTGTCGTGATAAACAGTATAAAACAAGCAATATAACATCGTATTAATAGTCCTTTATTCACATATCTACCTCACGGATCAGCATGATTATTTCCTTTTCCATACTATACATTATAGATTCTATACGTAAGCTTTATTATTTTCGAACAAAAAAGCCTCAACCTGATATAACACATCACCATTTCAACTAAATATACGCAAGGAGAAATGAATGAAAATTAAGCTGCAAACATTAAATGATATCGAAACCAATCAATGCATACCGATTAAATCTAATAGTTCTTTTCCTGAAGATTATTACGCGGATTTTTTAGGAAACATGGATGAAACATCGCTACGGTTCATTTCGAAAAAAATGCAAATCAATATGTTGTATTTCTACATGAGATTTCATTATTTTATCGAGGAAAATGTCACAGAATACTGCCAAGATCAGAATTTATCTATCCACTGGCTAGGTGAAGGAGATAGCTATAAATTCGCTAAAATAGACGTTGATAGCATTCAAAAATTTAAAAAATGTTTTTTCTTAATCAATATAATCACTGAACGCATGGGAGATATCACTTTATTTTCGGTAGGCGATAATTTAGAGATTCCGAGTGGTGAAGCCCTTATAACAGATGGTAGATTTTTTATAACTGAGAACAGCGAAAGGGAATGTGTTACAGTTCTTATTTCGGAAGACGTATATGGCACATTCCGCTTGATGTCTAATGATCCGATGTATACCCCAAAATCCTTACAAGAGAAGTTAGATGAATTGATTTTCTTTGTTTAAAGAGCTACTAATTCATTAAAAAAACTTTTATATTCTAAAAAACTTTTTCTAAATATACAGCTATGTTATTGCAACTACAATTAAAACGGCTAGAGCCCGTTCAAATCCTGGACTCAAGCCGTTTAAATACCTAATAGCTAATTGCTGTTATTTTTCAAGCTCCTCTAGCTCCGTTCGCGAACGTGGAAAACCATTCGCTTGCCACTCCGACCGATAGATCGAATCCAGTTTCGTCAATCCGACCTCATCCGGGTCTTTCGTAGCATCTGGACTCGGATCCTGATCGAGATGCGCTAAATAGTCTCGTAACGCATCGGTCTGTGTGCTCTGTTCCCGCTTCCTGAACAACAGTAGACTCGCACCGGCAATGACACCCGCTCCGAATAAATATCGTTTTTTCAAGCCCATACGGTTTCCTTCTTTCTTTCCTTAAACCAACCCACCACCGTCACGCAGTCGTGGATGCGCGATACGTTTGACCTTGCCCTCTTCGACCGTCAGCACATGATCGGGCTGTCGCTCGAAGTAACCGGTCTCGAGTACACCCGACCAGCTCTTCACTTCTTTTGCGAATACTCGGACGTCCGAGATGGCTGATACATCGACGTCAAGAATCACGTGACCTCCATCTGTAACGAAGGGACGATCGTCTTTCACGCGTAGCGTTGCTAAGACATGCTTATCACGCAACCGTTGCCGCACATACGGTAACGCAAACGGATCCAGTTCGACCGGTAACGGTCCGCTTAAATGATGGACGAACTTCGAGGAATCGGTCAGATAGAGCAATTCTCGACTCATCAGTGCGACGATTTTCTCGCGAAATAGTGCACCGCCACCACCTTTGATTGTTTGGAAGTGTCCGTCAATTTGATCGATTCCATCGATCGTCACATCGATTTCCATTCCCTCTTCCAAGTCGATCAACGGAATGTGTAACTGTTCCGCGAGTCGGACCGTCGCAAGTGACGTTGCCACGCCTTGAATCTGTAGTCCCGCCTGCACAAGTGGACCGAGCGCCTCGATGAACCGTTCCGTCGTCGAACCCGTCCCAAGACCCACTATCATCCCATCTTTCACGTAAGTTAGTGCTTCCTCAGCGACTAATTGTTTCTCCTGTTCATACATCCGCATCCCTCCCTACATTTCTGTTCCCGTTTCGATTCGTCTTCAATCGACGGAGAGAGAGGATTCCGTTAACGTCAGGTACTGCTTAATTGCCTGGACGAGCGGTTGCTGAGCTTCCATCCAAAACGCGACAGATGTCGGATCAGCGCCGAGATGACGTGTAACGATCTCATCAATCGTCGCTTGACCGGAATCATGCATGACGGCTTCAAAGACTGCCGAAAATTGACTCGGATCCGCTTGAACCGTCTGATACAGACTATTGCTGAGCAGATAACCGATCGTGTAGGGAATGTTGTAGAACGCAAGATTCGGATTGAACAAGTGACTGATGTACATCCATTTATAGCGCGCCGGTTCAGGCAATACTGGACCATAGGCTAACCGTTCTTCCTCTTGCAGGAGTTCACTTAACCGTTCGGCACTGACCGTCCCTTGCTGACGTTCCGCATAAAACCGTTGCTCGAACCGGAACATCCCGGGAACGATGCTGGCATATTTCAGCCCTTCTCGGATCTTGACTTCAAGCAGAGCAAGCACTTCCTCCCGTTCCGTCGTCTCTTTGATGGCAGCATCGAGGACGAGATTCTCCATGAACGTCGAAGCCGTCTCCGCAATGCTCGTTCCTTTGACTTGATTTAAATACGGTTCGTCTTGCAGTAAATAATTATGATAGGCATGACCAAATTCATGAGCGAGCGTCGCGACGTCCGGATAACTGTCGCGGTACGTCATGAAGATTCGGCTCTCCTTGGCAATCGGAAAGGCAGCGCAGAATCCGCCCTCTGCTTTTCCAGGACGATTCTCTGCATCGACCCATCCCTCACTAAACACGTTTTCCGCAAAGGCGCCGAGCTGCGGATTCAATCGTTTGAATTGTGTCGTGACGATGGTCTCTGCCATCTCAAACGGAACGTGACGCGTGGACCGATAGGTGTTCGTCTCAAAATCATGCCATTCTCCCGTCACCCGCTCCGCCTGGGCAATCTTGCGAGCGTAATAGGCGTGAAAGAGGTCGCGGTGTTGATCAAGTGCTTCCATCATCGCTGTTAGGCTCGCTTCCGAGATTCGGTTCTGCTCAAGCAACTCGGTCAATGGTTGCTTCCAGTTCCGCATCTTGTAGGATTGCAATCTGAAGCCGGCAATCCGGTTCAGAATCGTCGCAAACAGGTCAGCTTCTTGTGCACACGTGGTGTCAACTGCTGTCGCTGCCGCTAAACGAGCCGAACGGTCAGGTGCGAACATCGCTTCGTGTAGCCCTTGACCGATCGTGACCTGCTTATTATCCAAGTCGACGCGTAATGCCATGAAACGCTGTTTGTAAAGCTGTCCCCAGCCTTGGAACCCATCCACACCGAGATCCTGCAACAATTGTTCCTGCACTAGTGGTGCACGACGCGACTGGATGTCACGGCGTTCGTTCAAGAAAAAGACGTACGGTGAACCCGTGACGAGCTCCTCCCACTCTTCTTGTGACAGTGCAGCGATCTTCGTATCGAGTGCTGCTGCCTCACTGCGCACCATCGCTTGTACGATTTCAATCTCTTCGAGCAATGGATGGACTTCTGAGCGCGTGACATCTTCAGCGTACAGACAATAAATGAAGTCGCTCCATTCCTCGACGTCGCGCGCGACTTGCTGATAACGCTCGACTTGTTCTGCCACATTAGCCGGATGTTTCGTCAACGCGGCTTGTATCGTAGCAATTCCTGCTTTGACATCGTTAATCGTGTAGAGTTTTTCTAATTGCCATCGTGTGTGTTTCATGCTTTTCCCCCTATGCGTGATCTATTCGTTCTTTCATTCGTGAGGACACTCGACTTCTCCTGTATTTTCCATCAGACAGAAAAAAACTCCTTCAGCCATTGACTGAAGGAGGACATCCTCATAAGACGAAGAAGTAGACACATAGGAAGTGCGCTAAGCTACCCAGTAGTACGAAGATATGGAAGATTTCATGAAATCCAAGATGTTTGAACGATAAGATCCGTGGCTTCAGCCCATAGATGATGCCACCGATCGTATAGAAGATACCACCAAGGAACAACAATCCGATGCCGAGCGGTGATAAAACTTGCGCAAGTGGTGTGATCGCAAATACCATGATCCAGCCCATTCCGATGTAGAGCGTCGTTGATAACCAACGTGGACTGTTGAACCAAACCAATTTGAAGGTGATTCCAGAGACTGCAATCAACATGACGATGCTGAACAAGACCCAACCAGTCGGACCGTTCAGACTGACGAGACAAAACGGTGCGTAAGACCCGGCAATCAACAGATAAATCATCGAATGATCCAACCGACGCCAGATTGCGATCGCCCGGTCGCTCGCAAGCACCATATGGTAGGTCGCTGAGACGGCATAGAGTGCCATCATACTGACACCAAAAATAATCGCTGCAACGATCGCAAGTGATGCCCCCCGTTCTAACGATGCCTTGATGACAAGTGCCAGTAACCCGACAAAAGCAAAGACAGCCCCTCCAAGATGCGTTAATCCATTAATCGGTTCTCTCATATAAGCTTTCATTTTCGTTCCTCCCCTGATATGTAGTTTCGAATACTACGTGGCGTTATATACGTATTCTATCATATGATGGAGAAGTAGAAAGTCCTATTTTAGCGATTTTGGAGGTTTTTTTATGACACATGCTGACGACACGAGACACGATCGTCAATTACAGCTCGAAGATATCCCGAATATCGATCTCTATATGGATCAAGTCATCCAACTGTTCGAGCGGACATTCGAGGAAACGACGCGAAGTACAGATGAGACGATTTTGACGAAGACGATGATCAACAATTATGCCAAAAAGAAATTATTCTTTCCGGTCACGAATAAAAAGTATACGAAGGAACACTTGATTCTGATCAGCTTGATTTATCAATTGAAAAGTTCGTTTTCGATCAATGATATCAAAACGATTCTCGCGCCCTTGAACGAAGGGATCGAACAGGATCAACTCGATCTTGAAGGATTTTACCGTGACTATCTCATGTTAGCAGAGCAAAATACATCTCGCTTCGTAACGGAACAAGAGGCTTTGACCGCCTCGACGACCGACCCACTGGAACAGATCTTAGCGATGGCTCATATGAGTAACTTGTACCGGCGCGCAGCAGAACAATTGATTGACACCCAACTGAAAAAATAAGAGAACGCTTTCACTGCGTGATACACTAGAAGAAAAGGCAGAGGAGGAACAGTCATGGAGATCGCGACGACTTTCTTGCGACAGCTGGATCACATCGGACCAGAATTCAGAACCTATCAGGATGGTATTCTCATCGAACTGGCATTCGACCGAACGATCGGAACGGAGCAGGTTTCCGCAAGTGTGTTGCTTGAGACAGCAGATGACTTGAAAATACGCTTGCATACACAAACCACCCAGGCATTATTACTTGCTTCGAAGATTCATGCCTTTGACGCCCACACACCGAGTCGGATTGCTGAGATGATGTCGATTCATGGCTATTTTAAATCGCATCGATTGTCGCATCCCTTGAATGCCTATTCTACTGCCCTGTTCATCAGCCGTCTTACTCCGCAGGACGTGGTACTTGAACGAACGGTACAATTATACACACGCCTCAAAAAACAACATCGGTTCATCGTGTCACCGCTATTGATTTCTTTCGTCTATTTTCACGCTACGACACGCGGTGAGTTAGACGAGCTCGCCTCGCGTATCGAAACGGTCTATCAACGACTCAAACGGCGATTCGGACGCGCTCAACAGACGTATGTCGTCGCCTTGATATTCGCTTTATTGCCTGAAGACGATTGGGATCGCTATATCGCACAAGTGGAGGCATCCCGTAAGATACATCGTAAACACCATGTTCCGCTGTCGTTTCACGGTATGCTTGCGTTACTCGGTGATCCAAATGTTCACGCTTCGTCACTCGAACGGATGGCAGAGGCGTTACGCTCCGATTTACATTTTAAGTACCGGAAAGACTTAGTCTATTTGACAGCAATCCGATTGTATTTAAGTCAACAAACAATCCTGCAACAACTCTTCCCATCTTCGATTCTCCCACCGGACGGCGCCGACGCGATTCCGTTCTTACTCTTCCCTGTTGATTTGACCGATACGTCCCATGCGACAGACGGCGGGATCGACGGAGGATTTGATGGTGGTGGTGACGGCGGCGGGGGTGGCGAGTAATCTTTTACTCCATCAAAAAAAGGCAATCGGTATCCGGCATTTCTGCCGGACATCGATTGCCTTTCATTTTAGTTATTCCTTATCTTGTTGGTTGTCATCATCAGACGGCTGGACATCCCCATCTTCATCTGAAGCATGGGACAAATCGGGTGCCTCTTCACTCGAAGCATCGTTGTCTGGTCGTTCTGTTTTCTCAGCATCTTGTTCTTGCTCTTGATGCTTCGATTCTTTTTCATCCTTCGATTTTTCCGGAACCTCCGCATGGTTCTGCGGATCACGCCCCGCAATCTCATCCTTCGTCATTCGGTTACCTGAAGTAATCGGATCCGTTTCTTTATCGTGTTGATCAGCCATTTGGCATCCCCCTTAAAATGTACTTGTTCCACCTTTTAAGGTATTCCCGACTGAAGAACGGTTAAACCTCAGCACGCCCTCGTATGATGTCCTCGACGAGCAGTTGATCGATCGGTTGAGGATGATGAACCTCGTATCCTTGTACATACAACAACTCATCTAACGTTTGAATGTGCTGCAGCTGAGACGGCGTTTCGACTTCCTGAATCACGAGCGCGATGTTCAACGTCGACGTCAAGGAATGAACAGAGCGAATCATCGAGCGTTCCAGCTGATTTTGAACGAGTCGACGCGTAAAGATTGGATCGAGTTTGACCGCTTGAACAGGCAGGCGTAACAACGAATTGAGTGACGCATAATGACTACCGAAGTGATCGACGGTCAGACGATAGCCTGCTTGGCGTAACTGTTCCAAGCGTTTGATCGCAAAACGACGACGTGTTTGCAGTACTTCCTCACGAATTTCTAGAATGAGACGCTCATTCGGGAAGTAAGACTCTTCTGTTAGTCGAATTAACTCGGAAAAGAGTTGATCCGACTCGAACTGATTTGCCGATAGATTGACAGCGACGGAAATCTTACGACCAAACGTTTCTTCTAGCCGTCGTTGGTCCAAGATGGCCTGACAGATCGTAAATCGACCGATGTCCGGAAAAATCTCCATCTTCTCAGCAATCGGAATGAAATCCGTCGGACTGACAAAGCCAAGCACTGGATGGTTCCAGCGTAAAAGTGCTTCTACCGCGACATAATGTTCTTGTTTGGCATCGACGATCCATTGGTAATAAAGTTCGAACTGCCCCCGTTCCAGTGCATGTGACAGCTCTGATTCAAGGACCGATGCAAACGGGTGTTGCTCCGCATGCCGGTTCGGATTGACGAACGAGGTCCGTCGTTTCCCGTCGTGTTTCACTTGTTGCATCAAGGCTTCCGCTGCATAAATCTGCGTCTGACGACTCGCCATGTCACCCGTCAAGAGACTGACCCCAGACGATGCCGTCACGTGAATCGGTTCGTCCGCGACACCAACAATTGGTTGCTCGATTGCTTCCGTGACGATGCGGGCATAGTCTATTGCATGCTGTTCGAATTCTTGCTCTTGCTCAAGTTCTGCCAATACGACGAACTCATTACCATCCATCCGTCCGACGACATGATTCGGTAACGGTACATATTTTAGACGACTTGCAATTTCACGCAATACTTCATTCCCTATCCGGTAACCGTGCGTAGCATTGATCGCATGAAAACGGTCGAGGTTCAAGACCATCAAGAAAGCTGGATGAATCGTCACACTCGAAATTAAACGATTCATATAGCGTTCGTTATAGACATCTGTCAAAGCGTCTTTGATGACATACGTTTCAACGTTGATTGATTTACTAATGATGTCAGCGTAATGTTCCACAAGTGCAATATCCTGCTCCTTGAAGTCGAATGGTTGATCGTCGAAGGCGCACAACGTCCCGATCTTCTCATTCTCAGCATTCTTGATTGCCACTCCCATGAAACTTCCGTTCCCCAGTGCTTTCGTGACCGGATGATTGACCGTCAATGGATCGTTGAGCAATTCACTGATTGAAACCTTTCCATCCGTTTCATCGACGACCAGCTTACAGAGAACGTGTTGGAAGACATGGGTCGAGCCTTCTTCAATCAATTGTCGCTCTTGATTGATCGCCTTGACGACAAAGTTGCTATATGAATCATTTAATGCAAAAAACAACGTGTTGACGCCGATCCGTTCACTCAGTTTTTCAAGAATCTCTTCGACGAGCGGATGCAATGCTTCATAACGAATGTGTGAATTATTCACCGTGTCTTCCTCCTTTCTCAGTCGATTGTCGGTCATGCGTCGAGCGGGAGTTGAATGATGAATGTACTGCCCTTTCCTTCCGTTGATTGGACGGAAATAGCTCCACCATGATCAAGCACGATCATGCGACAAATCGCGAGTCCTAAGCCGGTTCCACCGATTTTACGTGTATCCGAGTTATCTGCTCGGTAAAACTTATCAAAGATATAAGGTAGGGCTTTCTCTGGTATACCGAGCCCTTCGTCCGAAATCTCAATCCGTAATTGATCCGACTGGTTTGACCCTTTGATCCGGATTGCGCCACCTTCAGGTGAATATTTAATCGCGTTCATGATCAAGTTCGTGAACAGCTGTTTCATCTTTTCACTGCTTGCTGAAATCGTATAGGTGCCTGGATCGAACTGGACACTGATGCGATGCGCGCGACTCGCGAGATCAAACATCGGTTTCATCTCGAACATCAATTGTTTCACATCAAGCGGTTCTTTTTGAGTCCCATGCGTCGAATCTTCTCCTTTTTGAATTTCCAAGATGTCATTGATCAATTCCGCCAAACGAACGGTTTCTGAATGAATCGTCTGCAAATATCGCTTTTGGCGCTTCGGATCCACTTCTCGTTTCATCAATAATTCCGTGAAGCCCATGATGGAAGAGAGCGGTGTCCGCAACTCGTGCGACACGATCGAGACGAATTCTGCCTGCTTAAGATCAAGTTCCTTATCTTTCGTCACGTCCCGTAAGACGAGCATCATGCCCCACTCGACGTTTGCGATCGCAATCCGCTCGGCGTAAGCACTGAGTAGCAAGTTCCCCCGAAACGCTGATAGTTCGATCGTTTCTCCCGGAATATCTCCATTCATCAGTTGACCGATGTAGTCATGGAGTGCGTCTGGCTGATCGACATGTTCAAACAGCGACGTCGCCCGTTCGTAGGCGTGGCGGAATCCTTGCGCTTGATTGACGAGCTTCGGTGGAAACATGTTCAACAAAGCTTGGTTCGCATAGATCTGTTCCCCACTACTCTCGATGTATAGGACAGCTTCCCGAATCGAGTCGAGGAGCTGATACGTCTTGATCTTTTCATGCTCCATCTGATGGAATAATAGATGGCGTTCAAGCGTCATTCCGAGTTTTCGTGATAGATCAAGTAAGTCCCCGACTTGCTCTAGATTGAACTGAGGAAAAGCATGACGTATATAAAGTAACCCGACGACTTGTCCATTACTTGGAGATTGGACGGGAATCGCCGATTCGAACTGATCGCCAATCGGTAATTGAACCGATTTACGCATGACGAACGCCCGACGTAAGACAGAATATTGATCGAGATCTTTTTCGATCAGCTCCATCTCGTCGATGCCTTGCGCGACGAAATGATTCAACTGTTCACGACGGTACAAGAGGATGGCACCTTCTTTTACATCGAGCAGTTGCAACAGGATCGTCAGGACGGTCTCACAGGCCGCTTCGACATTTTGCGTCGCTAACGCTTCCATGATTTCATTGCGTTGCTTCAATTTCAGTTCGACTTCTCGTAAATTCTGTTGTAATCGATTGATTTCACGTTGATCGAGTGATGTGAGTCGTGCCTCAGCTGATGCTGGAACCGTTCCTTGGCGCAATCGGTAAGGACGGTCCTTCGAGTGGTCGCGTAAGATTCGTTTCAACGTGTATCCTCCTTTCAAAATTCATTCCTGTTACAAATTATAGCATGGTCCCTATTTGATCGACAGTTCGAGTACTGTCTTCCTTATATGCTTCTTTGCACTAATGCACGAAATGCCTCTTCAAAGGCCCGGTCCGCATCGCGCGTCCGTTTTTTCGGTCCTTTCGTCCGTCCACCCGCTCGTCGGATTTGTTGTCCGACATGGCGTGTATGAAGCAAAAGATCGATATTCTCGTTCGTAAACTGACGACCGTTTTGGTCGATCGCGAAGCCTCCTCGCGCTAAGACGAGTGCTGCTAAACCGTAGTCTTGGGTCACGACGAGATCGCCGCGTTTCATCCGATTGACGATCGCGTAATCGACGGCATCTGGTCCTTGTCCGACCGTGATCGTCGTCGCCCCCTCCCGCATCACCTGGTGTGCTGTATCACAAACTAAAAAGACGTCACGTCCCTGTCGGTGTCGAACGACGAGATCGACAACGGGACATCCGTCCGCATCTACGAAAATAGACATCTGAATCCTCCCTTGTTGGTTCCACTATCAGTGTCACAAACCAAAAGATTTCTTGTCAAGTCGCGTTTCCCATTTGACCGTTTCTTCGTTCTTTCGGACAATGGAAAAGAGAGGATGTGTTGAAATGAACGCTGCGACGTTCCAATCTTTTTACCTGTTATTGAAAAAAACGAAACCCCCGGTCGGATTATTATCCGCTGCCGTTTCCGTCTCCGTCATCCAAGCGCTGGCTGCACTCGCCATTCCTTGGTTCTTAAAGACGTTGATTGACGGTTTTACAGTCGATCGACTGACTCCGCAGCTGATCAGTTTATTTGTGATCGTCTTCGTCGTCCAAGTCGTCGCAAACGCCTTATCGATCTATTGGTTACAGATCGTCGGTCAACGAATCGTCGCTAATTTGCGGACGCTCCTATGGAAACACCTGTTGACCTTGTCAATTCCGTTCTATGATGAGACGAAATCAGGTGAGCTCGTCTCTCGGCTCAATAGTGACGCTACGACACTCCAGCAATTGCTGTCGGAGCAACTCGTCCGCCTGCTGACATCACTCGTCTCGATCATCGGGGCGATCACGATCCTGTTCTTCCTCGACTGGCAAATGACACTCGTCATGGTCATCGCTGTACCCGTGACGCTATTGATCATCATTCCACTCGTGCGGAAGCTTCATAAGATATCCCGTGAGACTCAGAAGGAACTCGCAGGATTATCCGGTTTTTTTGCCGAGATGCTCGGTGAAGTCCGACTCGTCAAATCGCAAGCGACTGAATCCTATGAGCTCGACCGTGGGAAAACTCGCATTGAGAATCTTTATGGCTATGGCGTCAAGGAAGGACGAATCCAAGCCCTTTTGTTGCCAATTTTTAACGTCACCTTGACGACGATGTTGATCTTGATCATCGGCTTTGGTGCCTACCGCGTCGCGACGAACCAGATCACAGCAGGTGAACTCGTCGCCTTCTCACTCTATTTGTTCCAAATCATGACGCCACTCGTGACGATGACTGAATTCATCACGAAGTTACAGAAGGCTCGCGGGGCGACAGAGCGAATCATCGAGCTTCTCGATGAGACACCGGAAGCACCTGGAGCGCTTGTTGCGCCGCGTCCGTTTACGGACGTCACGGTCGATCACCTATCATTCGGATACAATGAGACGCCCATCCTCCAGGATGTCAGCTTTACGTTACCACGCGGCAAGACGACAGCGATCGTCGGTCCGAGTGGATCCGGGAAGACGACATTATTCGCGATACTGGAGCGATTCTATCAACCGACGTCCGGGCAGATTCGACTCGGAGATCAATCCATCGCTGATTTGACGCTATCGTCTTGGCGCCAAGCGATTGGTTATGTCGCCCAAGACTCACCTGTTTTATCGGGAACGATCCGTGACAATCTTGTCTATGGTCTTGCAGAAGACGTCAGTGAAGACAAAATCCGTGAGGCTGCACGGATGGCGAATGCCGATACGTTCATTGAACGTTTTCCGGAAGGGTATGCGACTGAAATCGGAGAACGGGGCGTCAAGTTGTCTGGTGGTCAACGCCAACGGATTGCGATCGCACGTGCACTCCTCCGAGATCCGGAAATTCTATTGCTGGATGAAGCCACGTCAAGCCTCGACTCCGAGTCCGAGCGGGTCGTTCAGGAAGCACTCGAGCGATTGATGGTCGGACGGACGACGTTCGTTATCGCCCATCGTCTCGCGACAGTTCGTCATGCCGATCAAATCATCGTCCTTGAAGATGGTCGGATTTCCGGCATCGGGACACATGATCGTCTTGTCGTCGACAATCCATTGTATAATAAGCTCGTAACGCAACAATTCATCGGCACGGAACGTGCAAGGGGGAATCACGTATGAAGACAGTCGGTTTCATCGGATTAGGTGTCATGGGACAAGGCATGGTCCGCAATCTGCGCAAGGCAGGTTTTACAGTCAAAGGATACAATCGTACGAAAGAAAAAGGACTTGTCCTTGAAGCGGATGGTGTCGAAATCGTCGATACGATTCAAGACGTCGTCACGGATGTCGACGTCGTCATCTCAATCGTCGGTTATCCGCAAGACGTCGAGCAGATCTACTTCGAAGACGGAATCCTCGATCATGCGGCACCAGGAACGATTCTGATTGACATGACGACATCCAGTCCGGCTCTTGCAGAACGCATCGCGAAGGAAGCGGCAGCACGCGGTCTTCAGGCACTGGACGCACCTGTCACAGGTGGTGACCTCGGTGCGAAGAACGGGACACTCGCTATTCTCGTCGGTGGTGAAGAAGCAGCGTTCGCGCAAGCGAAGCCATTATTCGAAGCGATGGGAAAATCGATTTCACTCTTCGGTGGTCCTGGTAAAGGACAATCAGCGAAACTCGCGAACCAAATCGCGATTGCCGGCTCGATGATCGGAACAGCGGAGATGCTGTTGTTCGTCACGCGGTCCGGGATTGACCCGACGCAATTCATCGAGACGATCAAATCTGGTTCTGCCGGTAGCTGGAGTCTTGAGAACTTGATTCCGCGCGTCATCGCTGAAAACTACTCACCTGGTTTCTTCGTCAAGCACTTCATCAAGGATATGCGTCTTGCCCTCGAACGCGGCGCTGAGATGGGCATTGCGACACCTGGTCTTGCACTGACGAAGGATTTATATGAACAACTTGCTGAGCTGGGTCATGCCGATTCCGGTACACAAGCGCTTTATCTGTTGCTCGCCGAACGTTCACGCGCTTCGGTAGAATGAGCAAAAGCCTGTACGCTACGTCTACTGACGTAATGTACAGGCTTTTTTCGTTCATCCCTCGACGGATGATTGACGTGTTGGTTTCAAGCGTTCATAGAAGTGTGCCATCGTCGTATCGAAGTATGGCGTCAAGAAGATGACCCCCACAGTACTAAGTAGTGCGAGGATACCCCAGCCGATGAAACTCAGGTAAAGCATGATCAGTTCACGCTTATGCCCTTTCATCATCCGACGACTCTCACCGAGTACTTGCCAAAACGACAATTCCGGTCGGTCGACCAAAATGTACGGAACGAGGCGATACGCTAGATAAAAGTACAATGCCGGTAAAATCAAAAATGATCCGACATAGACCAATACCGTCACGATCGCGTAAGCGGCAATCGTCCGGAAAGCACGTCGAAACGAAGAAAATCCTTCGAATAACGTTCCGATGCCAGCAGATTCCCCGCGTGTGAAGCGTAAGTAAGCAATCGTTCGTCCGACCGTCACCGGAGCAAGGACGATCGTTACGACCATGTTCAGTCCGATGAAACGGACCATGCTGTCGATGTCATCTTGGTCAAAGGACATCCGGCTCGCTGCAAGCGCAAAGATAAGGAAGTAGATGATCGAGATGCTTAGCCCGACCAGCCAGCGTCCTTTTAGTGTACCCAGGGCGTCTTGTTTTAATTGTTTTGGTATCATGTCGTACTCCTTCATTTCCACTATTTCCATCTTTGATTCTAGCGTAGTCCCGTTGAAAAACCTAGTTATCCCGCTCTGCTTTTCAATCGCGTCACGGAATCGTCGAAAATCCGTCACGAAGACATACAAAAAAATCCATTTCCCTCATCTCATCAGATTCGAAAAATGGATTCGTGCGGTATAGGATTAGCCGAGAAGTCGCGTCAATGCTTCAACACGTTCTTTTTGAATGATACCGTCTTGTAAGACCGCGGATCCCACATGTAGTTCCGATGCCTTCGTCGCTTCAAGAAGCGTTTCCGCATTCTCAAGCGTAATCCCGGACCCTGGTAAGATGATCAGATCCGGATGTTCCTCAATCAAGCGCGCAATCGTCTCTTTACCTTCTAATGCCGTCGCTTGACCACCCGACGTCAAGATCCGGTCGACTTCTGGAAAATCAGCGAGCACTTCTGCCGCTTCGAGAATATCGCGACTACTGTCGATCGCCCGGTGGAACGTCAATGACAGTTCCCCTTTATGTTTGATGATTCGACCAAGGAAGCCTTCGTCGACACGACCGTCTGCGGTCAATGAGCCGACGACGATCCCGGCAGCACCGAGTTCACGGATCAAGTCGATATCCGTGATGATCGTCTCTTCGTCTGATTTCGAATAGACGAACGATTTGCTGTGCGGTCGCACGAGGACGTGAACTGGAATCTCGACCGTCGAGACGACTTGACGAATCAGTCCATAGCTCGGCGTCAATCCACCTTCGGATAATGCGGAAACGAGCTCGATCCGGTCCGCTCCGGCTTGTTCTGCTGCGACCGCTTCTTCTACAGTCGATGCGATGATTTCTAACATGATGCATCCCTCCCGCATCAGTGTATCATGAGACGACCATCCAGTTCACGCGTTCGTTGAACAGTTTCATTTCCCACGATGGTGGATAGGAGGCTGGACTGAGAACGATCTTCGCACGGCGGAACTCTGCCACCTTATATTTACGATTGCCTTGGAATTCATCATTTGCCAAAAAGGCATAGACGTCCTTCGTACAGCTGATGACGGCTTTTTGGATGAGTGACGACTCGATATCATCACTGACGAATCCCCGTTCGATTTCGGCACCGTCAAACGATAGAAAACAGGCATCAAAAGCGTAAGCATCGAGCGCCTGCAAGACTTCGACTCCGACCGTCTGCCCGTAGGCATCGACTGTCCCACCGAGTAATCGAATTTCACCTTTGAACGGTCCCGTCTTACGGCACTGCTCCAAGTGACTAGCGACCATCAGTGAGTTCGTAACGATTGTCGCGTTCCCCGTTAAATACGGCAACAGATGCTCGACCGGCTCGCCTCGCCCAAGAAAGATACAGGAATAATCGCTGAGCCATCCTTTCGCATAACGCGCTAAACGGCGAGACAACTGATCCGTCCGACGTGAGATCGGTGTCTCTCGTTTTCCTCCTTGATAAATCGCTCCCCCATACACGCGTTTTAGCTGACGTTCCCGTTCTAGCTCCTCTAAGTAGCGTCGTACCGTTTCTCCCGAGACATCGAGACGTTCGATCAAATCCTTCGTCATGACTTTCCCTTCCTCTTCCAGCCATTCCATGATGCGTGATTTCCGCTCTTCTCCTAACAACGACACGTGCGCTTCCCCCTTCACAGACAAGTTCTAGTTCTAGTGTATCGAACGTCTGTAAAGGTCTTGTAAATCCGATGTAAATAAACGTGTAGTTCCTATGAAATGTCGTTGAATTCGTCCGTTATCCGACTTTTTTCACAAACAAAAGACGCATCCGCATCTCAATGAACGAGATGCAGATGCGCCTTAATGACTCATTCAGACGATTTCTTTGCAAAGAGTGGAATCTTAGATTCTGTTCCTTGGCGAATCCGTTGGATGTTCTCGCGATGCTTGAAGATGACGAACAAGGCAAGAACCGTAAAGAACGTCGGAACGATCCAGTCGTTCGTCAAGACTCCAATCGTGATGGAAACAACGATTCCGACACTTGCCGCCACGATTGAACTGAGCGACACCATCCGGCTCAGACGGAGTGTCGTCAAAAAGGAGACGAGCAGGAAGACGAACAGAACAGGGCTTGTCACGAGCAACATCCCTCCGGACGTTGCAACTGCCTTTCCACCTTTGAACTTCGCGAAGATCGGATAGATGTGACCGACGACAGCTGCTAGTCCAGCAAACAACGGATGTACATCCGCTCCCATTAAGATCGGAACGAGACTTGCGACAGCTCCTTTTCCGAGATCACCAATCAATACGATGATTCCTGCCTTTTTCCCTAAGACACGAAACGTATTCGTCGTCCCGAGATTCCCACTACCATGTTGGCGAATATCGATTCCATGTCCCCACTTCCCTACAAGGAGTGCGAACGGAATCGAACCAAGCAGATAGCCAAGAACTAAAATCCCTATGATTTCAATCATAGTCAACCTCCAACCTCTTAGTGACCGACTTTCATATATTCCTCAAGAGTCTGTCCGTTATTTTTAATTTGTGTCGCGACATCGACACCGACATAACGAATGTGCCATGGCTCATACGTATAGCCTGTCCGTGATTGGAAGCCACGATCGTAGCGCACGATGAAACCATATTTGGCTGCGTTATTCGCGATCCATTTTCCTTCTTTCGTATCACCAAGGGCAGCCGTCAATCCGTTACCAACGCTTGGTGCCGAAATATCAAAAGCAAGACCTGTTTGGTGCTCACTGTTACCAGGGCGAGCTGAATATTGATCAGCAGCAGCCTTGCCATCACGTGCAACATAATTATTATACAATACTTTTTGACGTTCGCCTGAACGGAATCCACTAACAGCGTTCAATGTCACGCCTTCTTTTTTAGCAGCGGCAAACATCTTCTCCATCTGTTTCGCAGCCGGCGCCCGCATGTAGCTTTGCTCGAGCACGCCCGAGTATGAGAAGCTGACGTTCGGGACGACAAGATCCGATGGCTTGTAGTCGATCGGCAAGCCGTATTTCTTATTGACGACGACGAGATTACCCAGTGATAGATTTGCTTTGGCATTTGCTGATTTATCGACGTCCGGTGTTTCATCTTCTGGTTTCGACGGTTTCTCTTGTTCTGGATCCTGAGATGAACTATCCGGTTTATCCGTCGATTCGTCTTTGTTGTCTTCTGTTTTGTTCTCTGAAGCTGGTGTATCGTCTTTTTGTTCTTCTTCTTTTTTCGTCTCATCCGAAGAACCTTGATCTTCTTGCGTTGCCGCGTCAGACGAATTGTCTTCTTGTTTTGCTTCTTCTGACGTATCGTCTTTTGCTGTTTCGTCTGTTTTATTTGTTTCGTCTTTGTTCGTGTCTTTTGCTGTGTCTTCTTTTTTCGTTTCGTCGTTTGATTGTTTTGTCTCATCTGATTTCTGTTCCGTTTTTGTTGTATCATCCGCTTGTTGATCCCCAGGATTACATCCTGCAAGGAGAAGCGCTAACGTACTGACGGTTACGATTTTTTTCATGAGTAAGACCCCTCTTCTTTTTATGCTTCTCTATGTTACCGCTAATCGTTCCATCCGTCGAGTCTACTTCCGACAGATAGAGTAAGTCCCTACCTTACTTCAGCTTCTTTATTTTCGCAAATGATTCTGACTTTGTCATCGGTCGTTAGTACCAAGTGCTAAATTTTACTGTTCAGACTGAAAAAGAAAAAAGCAGAACCGATTCAAAAATCGATTCCGCTTTTGATGTATCTCTTCACGCTTCCGTTAAGAGTGCTGCGTCCGTCTCGCTCATCTTCTCATAAATTTCGTGCCAGTTCGGGAACACCTTCGGCAAGCGAATCGGTCGGAAGTTTTCCTTCTTGACGACGACGTGTGTCGTTTTCGCAGATACCGCAAGCTTCCCGTCCGGATGTTTGACTGTATAGCCATAAATCGTCCGTAGTCCATCGTAATGATCAATCCAAACCGTGACGACCGCTGTATCACCGTACGTCAACGAGCGTTTGTAATCGAGATTGACATTCGTGACAGGGGAGACATAACCCGCATCTTCCATCTCCTTGTAATCAAGACCCAAGGACTGGATTAATTCTGTCCGTGCGAGTTCCAAATAGACGAGATAATTCGAATGATAGACGATGCCCATCATGTCCGTCTCGGCGTAGCGGACAGGTATTTCAATCGTGTGCATGTAGCTTCCCCCTTAAAAATCCTCTTTTTCAAGATAGGACCATTCTGAACCGGACAAGCTAACTTTGTCAATTAATCGCATCGACTGCTTCGCGATCGCCTGTTCGACGATCGTGATCGCCGCCCGTGCGTTTCCGTTCGGAACGACATCAATCTTCTCGGTAAGCGTCAACCGTGCGTCCTCCGTCAGCTCGTATCCGAACCGTGCTGCGTATCCTTCAATGATTTGAATCAACTCGTCTGGCGAATAATTCGGGAAGTGGAACGATCGCTTAAAGCGTGATTTCAGTCCTGGGTTACTCGCAAGCAAAGCGTTCATCTGTTGCTCGTAACCCGCAAGGACGACGACGAGATTGTCTTGATGTTTCGTCATCTCATCCACGAGCGTATCAATCGCTTCCTTCCCGAAGTCGTTCGCTCCACCGTTTAACGCATACGCTTCATCAATGAATAAGACACCACCCAGCGCGTCGCGAATTGCGTCGCGCGTCTTTTGCGCTGTTTGTCCGACGTAACCGGAGACGAGATCCGCCCGGCTGACGACTTTCAGATGTCCGCGTTTCAAATAACCGCATTGTCGTAACACATCAGCATAAAGCTGCGCGACAGTCGTCTTTCCGGTTCCGCTATTGCCGCTAAAGACCGCATGCAATTCGACCGGTAAGACTTTATAACCGGCTTCCCGGCGACGTTTTTGCATCGACAACAGAGCTTCAATCTGTTTGAGTTCATCTTTGAGATCAGACAATCCGACGAGCGAAGCGATCCGCTCCTCAACGGTTGCGTCCGGTTCTTGCACCATCTCGAAGTCTTCTTGTTCGAGTAAGGCAAAGTCTTCGTGACTAGCACTCTCTCCAAGGCTTGATCCCTTCTTGAAGATCGCATCAAGCACGATATTACGGACGGCGCGTCCATTTCCGAAACTGGCGTCAACTCGTTCTCGCTCAAGCCGTCCGAGCAACGCCCGCTCTGCTTGTTCCGTCAAGACGTAATCGTTCGCGGTCGCGATCGACCGTCCGATGGCGAGCAGCTCCTGATCCGTATAGTCGGCGAGTAGATAATGATTTGATTCCGGGAAACGACTCCGCAGTCCAGGGTTCGCCTTCAGGAAATCACGCATCTCTTCTGGGTAACCAGCAAGCACGACCGCAAATCGCCCTGCATATTCCCCACTCGTCATCGCTGCGACGAGCGTATCGATCGCGGCCTGACCATAATCGTTCCCACTTTGTCCGGCACGTTTTAAGGCATAGGCTTCATCGATGAAGAGCACCCCTCCGACGGCTTCGCGGACTTTACTCATGACCTGTTCTTCCGTCTGACCGACGAACGCACCGACAAGCGATGAACGATCCGTCTCGACGACTTCCGGTCGTTCGAGAAGTCCGAGCTCGTGATAGATTTTTGCCATCAAACGGGCAAGCGTCGTCTTTCCGGTTCCGGGGTTACCCATGAAGATCATGTGTAGCGATGGTTGATCGCTTGAACGGTAGCCATCTTCCGATCGTTTTTGTTGATACTTCAAGAAGCGATACATATGATGGACCCGTTGTTTGATGTCTTCGAGACCAATCATCGCGTCGAGTTCTTCGAGTGCTGAGCGTTCGACTTGTTTGCTTTCGACGGGGAGCAAAGCGACGACACGTTTGAGATCCTGGATTGTCGTCGCTTTCAGTTCCGTCATCTCGCGAAACGCTTCTCGGGAATAGAAACGCTCTTGCAAGCTATCGACGAATGTCTGCGCTGTCTGTTCAAGCGTGGCACTCGAACGCAGTAATGCCGTTCCAGCTTCGAACAGTTCCGTCCAGCGACCAGCATCCAATCGACGCAACCGTTCCGTCAGTTCGACGATTTGTTCCGTCTCCTCGACGATTTGGCTTGCTTGGAGAATCAGTTCTTTCGTCGCTGATCGTTTGGCGTTCGCATTGTCCGTCTCGCGAATCGTCGGAAACGTATGCGCAACAAGGCGCTGATACGTACTTTGTAATTGTTGTTCCGTCAACAACTGCTCAAGACGAGCTGGCAAACGACCATGCTGACGGATTTCTTGCATCCAACTCTCAGCTAAGGCATCCAGTCGTCCCGTCATGATATAGCGATGTTCGACGAGTAACGCCAAGATGCGGACGAGTGCTTCCGTCTCTCCAAGCAACCGGCTACTTTGAGCATACCGTAAGGCGAGCACCTCCTCGACCTTCGCGCCCTCTTCCCACGCTTTGATTTGATTGAACATCTCCTCTTTCGAGAATGCTTCCATGTTGAACCTCCTGCGTCTCGAAAAAACCGACTTTGTCCGCTACCGTTTCGTAGCGTCATCGCCGGTCGTTTCTTGTTTATTTTGCTTTTAACCAATCCGGATCGAACGTATCGATCGTTTCAAAACTCTTCATCTTGACAGAGTAGAACAGCTTACCGTTATTACGTGACTCCGCACCGAGTACTTTCGAACGGTCGGAAGCGACATAATACGTTGCTTGTTCTTGGTTGTTTTCTTTATCGAAGATCGATGGATATTGTTTGATCCAGTCTTCTGGTACCGTGCTTGATGGTTCTTTTTTCACGTACACGTCTGCTGCCATTCCAGCGATGTCCGCTTCTCCCTCGACTTGTCCGAAGTCACCTTTGTTGATGAAGGCGAGGATCTGTTCGTTGAAGCCACGTGAGAGGAATGGGCGCGGCGCACTGACACTTTTGCCGGCTTTCGTCTCATTGACTAACTTCCCTGTCGCATCATACTCACGGAACATCGTCCCGTTCCAGATCGCAAGCGATCCTTTTGACGGACCGTCTACGACTTCTGTCCGGAAATGACCTTTGTCATTAAAGACGACTTCATACGTGCGTGATTCAAGTTCATCTTTTTTCGTCGCGAGCTTCTTCTCAACATATTGGATGCGTGTCATCGTATAAAACGGTTTGACCGTCGCGGCTTTTTCATCGCTTGCGGTCTGCGTCTTGTTCAAGAGATAAAAATTGTAGGCAAGGAGGATCGCCATTGCCACGATTGCTACTGCAATCCACGTGCTCGTTCGTTTCGTCATGCCATGTACACCTTCCTAGCTCAAGTCTCTATTCCTTATCATCGTATCGGTTTTATAAGGAGAATACAAAGGGTTTGTCCGAGATTTCACGATTTCTGACTAAATTCGTCAGACTTTTGAACAAATCAGAAAATGGTCAGGACGACAAAAAAAGGCGAACCGAATGAATTCGGTCCACCCTTGATTACGTTTATGCTTCTTTCGGCGTCAGCGAGACGATCATCGACTCATCGACCAAGTAATAGCTATGATGCGGCATTTCACGCAAATAGCCATCTTGAAACAACATCGCGCAGTCGACTTGGAACGTTTTACTATACGGTTTCAAGGGGAGTTTCTTCACCCGGTCAAAATAGCGATCGACGGCAACCTGGACATGATCCATCTCATAGACGAGTTCCCGATCTTTTGCCTCCATGATGGTGAATGTCTCACGCGACATGTAAAACACTTGTGTCGAACGTGCTTTCAAATACGGCTCCAGCTGCTTTAAGTCAATGCGTTGCTCATTATCTAGAAGCACTGTCCGATTCGTCCCTTTCGGTAGTTCGGATTCAAAGGCATGCGTCGCTTGTTTGACTTCATCAAGCGTCACGTCACGCATCGGCAACGGCTGGTCTTCCTTCGGTTGAAACCACTTCTTGAATCGGTTCACCTTTTTCCTCCTCTCGTCAAAAAAAGGTGGGGTTTCCCCCACCTTTGATTAGACAACTTATGCTTGTTGGAGACGCTCACGAAGGACCATTGGAAGGATCCCGCCGTGACGGTAGTAATCGATATCGACTTCTGAGTCGAAACGAGCGATCGCTTCGAATTCAGTGACTTTTCCGTCTGCCGCTGTCGCTGTGACTTTAACGATGTCACGTGGACGAACAGACTCATCGATTGCGATGCTGATCGCTTCTTCACCTGTTAAACCAAGTGTTTCAGCTGTCGTGCCTGCCACGTATTGCAGTGGAAGAACACCCATCATGACGAGGTTTGAACGGTGAATCCGCTCGAAGCTTTCCGCGATGACGGCTTTGACGCCGAGCAAGTTCGTTCCTTTTGCTGCCCAGTCACGTGAAGAACCCATACCGTAATCTTTACCAGCGAGGATGACGAGACCTGTGCCATCTTCTTTGTACTTCATCGCAGCATCGTACATCGCCATCGTTTCGCCTGTTGGCCAGTACGTCGTGAAGCCACCTTCTGTACCTGGTGCGACTTGGTTACGGATGCGGATGTTCGCGAACGTTCCGCGCATCATGATTTCGTGGTTACCACGACGTGAACCGTATGAGTTGAAGTCTTTTGGTGCAACCCCTTTGTTGACGAGGTATTGACCGGCTGGTGTCGTTTTCGAGAATGAACCCGCTGGTGAGATGTGGTCCGTCGTAACCGAATCAGCAAACTTACCGAAGACACGGAGTCCGTTGAGGGCTTCGACTTGACCAGCTTCCTTCGCCAAGTTCTCGAAGAACGGTGGGTTTTGGATGTACGTCGACTCACCGTCGAAGTCGTACTGATCCCCTGTTGGCACGTCAAGATTGTTCCAACGTTCGTTTCCTGTGAAGACTGAATCGTATTCTGCACGGAAGCTTTCTGGTGTGACGACCGTGTTGATGATCGTTTGGATCTCATCACGTGACGGCCAGATGTCAGCGAAGAAGACTTCTTGTCCGTCTTTGCCTGTTCCGAGTGACGCGTTCATGATATCGACGTCGACTGTTCCTGCAAGTGCATACGCGACGACGAGTGGCGGTGAAGCCAAGTAGTTCGCTTTGACGAGCGGGTGGACACGACCTTCGAAGTTACGGTTACCGGAGAGGACAGACGAAACGAGTAAGTCTGAACCGAGGATTGCGTCTTCGACTGCGCGGTCGAGTGGACCAGAGTTCCCGATACATGTCGTACAGCCGTAACCGACCGTGTTGAAGCCGAGTTCGTCAAGGTACGTTTGGAGTCCTGATTTCTCGAGGTAATCCGTAACGACCTTCGATCCTGGCGCAAGTGATGTCTTGACGTATTTTGGAACCGAAAGACCGAGTTCGATCGCTTTTTTCGCGACGAGTCCAGCACCGATCATGACGTATGGGTTTGATGTGTTCGTACAGCTCGTGATCGCAGCGATTGCCACGTCACCCGTACGCATTTCAACTGCTTCGTCTTCGAACTGAACGACAGCGACTTTGTTCGCTTCTTCTTCCGCTAAGCCGAATCCAGCGTTTCCTTGTGGAGCCGTCAACGCTTTTTTGAATGATGTATGAACATCCGTCAAATCGATCCGGTCTTGTGGACGTTTTGGTCCAGCAAGGGCAGGAACGATTGTCGAAAGATCGAGTTCGACTGTTTTCGTGAATGTTGGATCTTCGTTTTGTGGCGTGTAGAACAAACCGTTTGCTTTCGAGTAGTTCTCGACTTTTTCGATCAATTCTTCATCGCGACCTGTCAGACGAAGGTACGTCAATGTTTCTGTGTCGACTGGGAAGAATCCACATGTTGCACCATATTCTGGCGCCATGTTCGCGATTGTTGCCCGGTCAGAAAGTGACATCAAGTGGAGTGATGGACCGAAGAACTCGACGAATTTACCAACGACGTTCTCTTGACGGAGCATTTCCGTTACACGAAGGGCAACGTCTGTTGCTGTCGTTCCTGGGTGCATCTCACCTGTAATGCGTACACCGATGACTTCTGGTACTGGGAAGAACGATGGCTGTCCGAGCATGCCCGCTTCCGCTTCGATCCCACCGACTCCCCAACCGAGGACGCCAAGACCGTTGATCATCGTCGTGTGTGAGTCCGTTCCGACGAGTGTATCCGGGTACACATCAACTGTACCGTCTGCTGTTTCCTTTTCAAGGACGACAGATGCCAAGTACTCGAGGTTAACTTGGTGGACGATCCCTGTTGCTGGTGGTACGGCACGGTAGTTATCGAATGCCGATGTCGCCCAGCGAAGTAATTTGTAACGCTCTTCGTTACGTTCGAATTCGAGATCCATGTTTTCTGCAAGTGCTCCAGCAAAACCGTAAGCATCGACTTGAACCGAGTGGTCAACGACGAGGTCGACTGGTACTTCTGGGTTGATGACCGATGGGTCTCCACCGAGATCTTGCATGGCTTTACGAAGTGACGCGAGGTCAACGACCGTTGGAACACCTGTGAAATCCTGAAGGATGACGCGTGACGGTTTGAACGGCACATCGACATCGTTCGAAACTTGAGCTGTTCCCCATTTCGCCAAGTTCTCGACGTGTTCACGTGTGATCGAACGACCATCTTGTTGACGAAGTACTGACTCGAGCAGGACACGAATCGAGTATGGAAGGCGTTTGACTTCCGTCAATCCGAGTTCTTCCAATTTTTCAAGACTATAGTACTGATAATTCTTACCGTTTGCTTCAAACGAACGGCGTGCGCCAAAGACATCTTGCGACACATCTGTTTGCTTCATGGTGATTCCCCCTTTAAGTGTTCACGACATCAAGCCCCTGATACCGCTTACTTGTACAGTTCTATCATAGTATAATATGGATTCCGTTACAATTTGAAAGAACAAAAGACTTTCGATAAGTTTTACTTATTGCCGATATTAGAAAATTATTCTGTTGTCCTGTTTTTTTCATATTTCCAGTCTCGCGTTTCCATTTAGAATGTTCAGGGTACTTAAAAAGTGTAGTACGATATCCGATTCTTGTGGAGGCGTTTATTATGGCGAAATACAAAAGCGATGCAACGCACGTTATTACGACAATCATTTTTAGTGATTTAGAAAAAGCAAAAACAGGCTTTGCGATGATTAAGGATCTCGAGGCAATAAAGGAAATCGAGATGGATCAGATGGTTCTCGCAAAACGTGACGAAGCAGAGGGCTTCTCTTTCATCGATGCCATCGACTTCACGCAACAGGACCAATCCTTCAAAGGCTCATTGATCGGCATGGCAATCGGTGTCGTTGGTGGTCCGTTCGGTATGCTCGTCGGCTCCGTTGCTGGTTACTTGATTGGTGCGAACCGGGATGAGAAGAACGAGCGGGAATCATTTGATTTGTTCAACCGGACGCTGAATCAGATCAATCCTGACCATTACGGTGTCATCTTGATCAGTGAGGTCAACGAAGATTCAGAAGCCGTCAATGCGATCGCCGCTGAACTTGGCGCGACGATTCGTCGGACTGGTGAGACATTACCGGATGGTACGGTCTAATCAAATCAGAGTTGTCACCTTTACGTTCTCGTTTTAAACGGGGACGTTTTTTAATTCCTGGATCACCTGTTTTGCTGCTTCCTGTGTCGTGTCAGGATCTACTTTGTTTAATGAATTTTGTTGTACGGATATGAGGATGTTTTTGTAGCTAATGATGAGGAGCTCGCCGTAACTACCGTTTGATTGATACTGAACCAGATCATTGCCTATGTATCGATTCGTATACGCAAAATGAATCGCTAACTGCGTATCTTGTTTTTGGTTTTCAAAATAAAGTGTCTCCTGGGTCGATGGCGTATCAATCGTTCCGTCAACCGTTAACCATCTTCTCTTCTCAAAACTCAAGGATTGGTCGACAGCCGTGAAATCTGCACCGATCGTACTATCCTTCAACTGAAACTGATCCATCTTCAAGTGTTCATTCATATGCTTGAACAGCTTTTCATACTGAACTGGATTTAAGATGGGGTGTTTCGTCTGATTCGTATGCGTAGTAGTTTTGACTTCTACTTTTTTCTGTTCCGTCGTGACCGCCTCATCCGTGCATCCAGCGATCAAAAACACACTTGAAAACAGAATCAACATAGTCCCCTTATAATTCATAGAATATCCTCCCCAATTGATAATAACCTTCCATCATTTCGCCTTAAAATTGTACAGCGGTTTAATGATCTCGACGACATCGACCGTTTCTTTCGTATTACGGATGATTTCGTCCATCGGCTTGTAGACGAACGGCGACTCGTCACGCGTCGATGCGACGACTGAACTTGACCAGACATCGGTCATCGTCTTTTCGAACGCATCCAGTTCAACTGTTTTGAATGCTTTTGACCGCGACATGATTCGTCCTGCTCCGTGTGGCGCGGAATAGTTCCAATCGGGATTTCCTTTTCCTACGACGATCAAGGAACCATCACGCATGTTCATCGGAATGATTGCCCGCTCGCCGGCTTTTGCAGAGATGGCACCTTTTCGTAGAATCATCGCGTCAAGATCGATGTAGTTGTGGATCGTATCGAATTGATCCGCTACCGTCCATCCCATCGCCTCGAAAATGACCTCGGTCATCGCCTGACGGTTCAATGCTGCGTATCGTTGAGCGATCTTAAGATCATGGAGATAACGCTCCATCGCTTCGCCGGAAACAGATGCTAAATCTTTGTTAAACGTAGACCGTTTTTCCTTCAATTGCTGTAAGGTCGTCTGTATATCCGACTCGCGCCCTTGTTGTTTTAATTCGGCGATGACTTGGTCAGCGTCAAATTGGAAGCGTGCAGTTTCTGCCTCTGCTTGATAATGTTCGGCAATCGTCTTCCCAAGATTGCGACTACCAGAATGAATGACGAGATAGCGCTGTCCTGCTGCATCCTGGTTCAGTTCGATGAAATGATTCCCTCCACCAAGCGTACCAATCGATAATCGTGCCCGTGTCTCATTAAACGGTGCAAGTACTTGATCAAACGGTACCTGTTCGGACAATGGATGAGCTTGCTGACGTACCGACATGCCACTTGGAACGAGACGCTGAATCGTCGCGTCAAGTTTCGCATAATCGATTGGTTCTTGTTCAGCAAGTCGTGTACATAACATGCCGCAACCGATATCGACACCAACGAGATTCGGTACGACCTCGTCCGTCACATGCATCGTCGTTCCGATGACAGATCCTTTTCCAGCATGGCAATCTGGCATGATCCGGACGCGACTGTCTGTCGCAAATTGTTCCTCTAACATAGCTGTGACTTGCTTAATCGTCAGGTCGTCGACGTTATCCGTGAAAATCTTTGCTTCTCCATACGTGCCTTGAATCGTTTTCATACGATCTATCCTTTCTTTCCTGTCAGTTGATCAATCTGCTGTTTCTTTCATGATTTCAATGAATTGTTTCGTCAGTGTCGTCGGTCCCGTCTCCGTCAACCAGACGAAGGCTGTCGTACTTGCTGCACCGGATAGGTATGTCTGGTGCAGTCCTGTCATATCCAGTTCCCGCAACGTACTCTCCGGCAATACAGTCACCGCCTGTCCACTGCGGACAAGTCCGATCAGCGTCAAAACATCGGAACACGTCTCTTGCGATACGACGCCGAGCCGTTGACTTAACGTCTGAAAGACACCGAGTCCTTCCTGACTCGGAATGATGAGATCCGCAGTCGGATGATCGGGGTGCCAGACTTGATGAAACGGTTCTTCTTCCATCCATTCAATCGAAATCCCTTGCGCATCAATCGGCAGACGGACGAACGCCGCATCAAGCGACCGCTCTTTCAACCGTTCGATGAGCGCACTCGATTCTCCTTGATGGACTTGTAAGATAATGCCAGGATGTCGTCGTTTCATCTGTTCAATCCATTCGACGAGCCGACTGGCTGATAAAGTGTTCACACCAATGCGCAAGATTCCCGTTCGTCCGGCTTCGATGTCGCTCACTTCCATCCGTGTCTCCTGCTCGAACTGCAGCAAAGAAACCGCTCGTTCATATAAGCGGTTGCCGCTCGGGGTAATCCGGATCCCGCGTCCTGCCCGCTCAATCAGACGAACGCCTAGCTCTTCTTCCATCCGCCGAATTTGCTGCGTCAAGGCAGGTTGCGCCATCCGTAAGCGCTCCGCTGCCCGCGTGACGGATTGTTCCTCGACGACCGCACAAAAATAGCGGTACTGGCGTAAATCCATATTCATCATCTCTTTCATATGTTTTCATGTATAAAGATATATGAATCATAACATCAATCATATGCTATGATGCAGGAATATCTGAAGTTTAAGAAAGGAGCTTTTTCATGAAACAAACGACTTCTACCTTCCAGTGGATCGTCTTTTTACTCGCGAACACGATTGCTTTACCAATCGTCGTCGCCAGTCTGTTCGACCTCTCATCAGTTGAGACTGCTTCCCTTGTCCAACGGTCGTTCTTTGTAGGCGGGATTGCCTGTTTCCTACACGGAGCCTTCGGCCACCGGCTTCCGATCGTATCGGGACCTGCCGGATCATGGGTCAGCATCTTCGTCGTCATCGCCGCACTACCGGTCGATTCAAAAACTGCCTTTACAATCGCGATGGCAGCCGTCGTCATTGCCGGCGTCGTCCTCATCATTCTCGGTTTGACAGGATGGACGAAGTACTTATTACCCGTCTTTACACCGCTCGTCAGCGGAACGTTTTTGCTCTTATTATGTATTCAATTGACAGGTGTTATGCTCGGTGCCGTTCTCGCCGTCGAGGCAACACGCCTCGCCGGAATCGTCACGTTCTTGCTCGTGCTCGGACTCAGCCAATTTGGACCGAGTCGCTTACGTCCGTTTGCCTTGATGATCGGAATCATCGTCGGTTGGCTCGTCAGCCGTCCGTCGCTTCCTGCATCATCTAGTTTGTTCGCACCACCGCAAGCGCTACCGTTCGGATGGCCACAGTTTGACGGCAGTGCATTCCTTGTCGCGATTCCGTTCGCGATCTTGCTCGTCGTCAATTTAATTGCCGCTTTAAGCGCCGTCGAAGCGACGCTTCAAAAACAAGGACGTCTGCACCAAGGATTATCCATCGAAGGTGTCATTCATTTACTCGCTGCTACATTCTCGACGCTTGTCCCGGTGCCATTACCCATCACGAGCGGATTCATCGCGCAAACGGGAAGCCGGAAACGTCGCCCGTTCTTGATTGCCTCGCTCGTCATCGCACTGATCGGTTTCTTCCCAAGCTTGATCGGGATCATCGCGACATTACCGCGTAGCGTTGCGAGTGCCGCGTTGCTTGCGACATTGCCGCACATGTTCCTGATTGCCTGGCAGTCTGCGGAAAGTAACATGGAGAACAGTCGCCGCCGCCATGCGTTTGCGATCAGTGCCGTCATCGGCATCAGTATCTTGTTGCAATCGACCGTCATCGCGGAAGTCCTGCCTTTGACGCTTCGTCCGTTCCTCAGTAACGGATTACTCGTCGGAACGATGCTTGTGCTCGGTTTCGAAATCATCGAAAAAGTTCGTTCTCGTCGCGCGAAACAAGCGGATCAATTGGCGAGCTAAATGGTATTGTACGACCGGACGATGGCATCATCCTCGCTTTCCTGTAAGGGTCGAGGATGAACATTTCGTCTGTTTATTCACCTAAAAAAGTAGCCTTTTCGATGTGATTCGATAAGGCTACTTTTTTCTCATTTCATTCAATTAAAATCAAAAAGTTATTTTACTCAACGCACTTCCCGCCACCATTTTCGTGTCGTGCTCTCGGGTGTCACACTCTCCCCGATCATTGGTGTCAGAACCGGAATCTCATCGCGTTTCGCTTCCTTGAGCAACCGTTCGACCGGTTCGAACCAGGCATGAAAAGCGAGGATGAAGGCAGACCAGTGAATCGGCATCAGGACGCGACCTTTGACATCTCGATGAGCTTGAACTGTTTGTTCCGGTAACATATGCGAATTGGACCACCGGACATCGTACTGTCCACATTCCATCATCGTCAAATCAAACGGACCATATTGTTCGCCGATTGCTTTGAAGTGTGGACCATATCCACTATCGCCACTAAAGAAGACCTTTTGCGAGCCTTCGATGACCCATGACGCCCATAGCGTTGAAAATTGATCAAGACCATTTCGTCCTGAATAATGGCGCGAAGGAGCCGCTGTCAGTTTGATGCCACCGACTTGTGTCGATTCATGCCAGTCGAGTTCCGTGATTCGCTCAGCCGAGACGCCCCATCCACGGAGACGACTTCCGACACCGAGCGGCACGATGAAGCGACCGACTCGATTTTTCAAGGCGAGGACGGATGGATAATCGAGATGATCATAATGATCATGCGAATAGACGACGACATCAATCAACGGTAGACGTTCGAGATCAACCTTCTGCGTCGTTTGAAAACGTCCTCCGCCCAGTTTCGGGAACGGTGATGGTGCGCGCCCGAGCATCGGGTCAAAGAAAATCGTTTGCCCATCGAGTTCGAGTAAAAATGCCGAATGTCCGAACCATGTGACACGTGGTGTTTCACTATCGTCTTGACGTCGCTGATACGGAAGCGTCGGTAACGCTTTGACAGGACGCAGATTCGGAATGTTTCTTCCGTAATCCTTTAAGATACTTTTCATCGAGTCCCATTCCATCTTCAACTGGAAATCCATCTCATTTTTGAACTTCCCGTCGACAAAACGATCTGATCGTTCGAAACTCAGCCGCTCTGCACGGCTTGGTCGTTTCCCGAAAACTGGGTACCGGTTAATGAACCAAGCACTGGCAAGACCAATTCCTGCTAAAGCTGTCACTATTTTTTTCATGTCTTATCACCTCTTCGATGCTCTCAGTATAGCACCTCGATTCCTCACACATCTCGCCCTACGCCTCCAGATATGAAAAAAAGTGAAGTCCACCGCAAGCGGCGCCTTCACTTTTAGGTATTAGTCGAGATCGTCCGCTTTCCACTTCGCCCGGTCGCTCTTCTCACCGTCCCCGCGGTGATTGGATTCATAGGCATTGTTCCCCGGATTTTCGACCTTGTTATCATCGTGTCGATGGTCATGATCATGGTCATGGTGATGATGGTGCTCATGGTCGTGGTCATGATCGAGATCTCGATCCTTGACGAACAATGCAAGACCGCCACGCTCGACTTCTGCGTAATGCCGTTCTGCCTCATCGTCCGAATGTCCGACACGTTTTAATGTCTCGCGGAGCGGTGGTTCTTTAGAAAATTTTGATTTGACCTGATCAATCCAACTTGCACCCGATGCTTCGTCTGCCGCGTCATCTCGACCGACGACAGAAAAATCCGAATCATGATGCCCCTGTTGTTTCAATTCCTCGATTTTTCGTTCCAGACTCGATTGATCCTGATAGATTCCAACAAACCGTTTCGCCATCACATGACACCTTCCTTTTTCATATGAATTCAAACTCGCTCTGTTTTTACCCTTGTTCGCTTGCCATCAAACGAGATTTCAGGAACGAAAAAACGGACCACTTCGAAAAGTAGTCCGTCAAAAACTTAGAGTTGTTGCGGTGAATCGACCAATGTGATCGTTCCTTCGTTCTTCTGAACGAATCGCTCGTAAACGAAATCATTCGCAAATAATAGAACAGCATTTTCCCAACGGTCGTAGACGAGAACCGTCCGTGAATCCGTCAATTGTTTGACGGCAGTGACTTCAGCTGGCTTGATCCATTTCGCGACTTGGAAGTTCGCGGCATCCTTCAAGATGTCAACGCCATACTCGCCTTTGAGCCGGTGCTCGAAGACTTCGAATTGGAGTTGTCCGATTGCTCCGAGGATGATTTCGTTGTATTCCGTCTTGTAGACCTGGATCGCACCTTCTTGCGCGAGCTGTTCGACACCTTTTTGGAACTGTTTCGACTTCAAGGCGTTTTTCGTGTAGACCTTCAAGAAGAGTTCTGGTGCGAACGTTGGTAGTGCTTCATATTGCAATGATGGATCACCGTTCGTGATCGTATCACCGATTTGATAGTTGCCTGAATCGTACAACCCGATGACGTCTCCTGCGAACGCTTCATTGACCGTTTCCCGCTCATCCGCCATGAATTGTGTCGATTGAGATAACTTCATCTTCTTGCCTGTCCGTGTCAGGACGACGTCCATTCCACGATCAAATTTACCCGTACAAATACGGACAAACGCGATCCGGTCACGGTGGTTCGGGTTCATGTTCGCTTGAATCTTGAAGACGAAACCGCTGAAGAAGTCTTGTGCCGGCTCGACTTTCCCTTTGTTCGACTCGCGTGGTGTCGGTGAAGGAGACAAGTTCAAGTAATGTTCAAGAAGTGGTGTGACACCAAAATCGACGAGTGCTGATCCGAAGAAGACTGGAGTCAGTTCACCTTTTGCGATCAATTCTTCATCATATTCGTTACCTGCGCCGTCGAGTAAGTCGACTTCATCCATCAACGTCTCATACATTTCCGAGTTGATCGTCGTCGCGAGTTCTTCGTTCGCGAGACCTTCCTCACCGAGTTCGATCGACTTACGATCGTTCTTGAAACAATGGAATTGTCCTTTGACACGGTCATAGACCCCTTCGAACTGTTGACCCGAACCAGCTGGCCACGTCACAGCAACCGACGGGATGCCGAGGACTTCTTCGAGTTCTTCCATCAATTCGAGCGGGTCACGCGCTTGACGGTCCATCTTGTTGATGAACGTAAAGATTGGAATTCCGCGCATCCGACAGACTTGGAACAGTTTCTTCGTTTGCGACTCGATTCCTTTCGCCGCATCGATGACCATGATCGCTGAGTCAACCGCTGTGAGGATCCGGTACGTATCTTCACCGAAGTCCGAGTGACCCGGTGTATCCATGATCGAGACGATCTTTTTGTTGTATTCGAATTGCATGACCGAAGACGTAACGGAGATTCCGCGTTGTTTTTCGATTTCCATCCAGTCCGATTTCGCAAATTTCGAGTTTTTCCGTGCCTTGACAGAACCTGCCTCACGGATTGCGCCTCCATGCAGGAGGAATTTTTCAGTTAATGTCGTCTTACCCGCATCCGGGTGGGAAATGATGCCGAAAATCCGACGCTTTTCGACTTCCGTTTGTAGAATGTTTGTCATGTATGGTAGTTCCTTTCACCGATATATTCAAAAGTCCGATCAATCTTTTTCGCAACTAGTCTATCATACCGAATTTTCAAGGTCTCGTCCATTTCACTTCATTGACTTAATTTTCAGATTAAATGTTGACAATTCATCACGATCTTCTTTACGATGACTAGGAAGTTCACTATTACAGAAGGAGGAGACGTACAATGGTATTCCATCAAGCCCGGACATCTGTCCACACTGTCTTTGTATCGGCTACAACTGTACGTCACCCAATCGTTTAATTTTTAATTAAGCAGGGTGTGCGTATGCGTATACGTACATGCTGCCCTCTTATATTAGGACGGGTATGCCCATATTTGTGCGTATCCGTCTTTTCTATTGTCTAAAAACGGAATATAAGGGGTTTTTACTATGTTTAACGCACTCAAACAGCTTGATCGCAACATCTGGATCCGGTTCGTCGGGGAAACGATCACGGGGATCATGATGTTCATGATTGCACCATTTTTAGTTCTTTATTATGCGGATCGACTCGATTCCTACTTCTTGGTCGGTGTCATCATGGCGACCGGACCGATCATGTCGCTCGTCGGCGCCGTTCTCGGTGGTCACTTCGCCGATAAATTCGGTCGAAAACCACTGATGGTCCTCTCGATCATCGGTGACGTCATTGCTTTAATCGGTTTTTCGTTCGCTGATTCATTCGGACCGCTTCTCGCGTTGAACGCGCTACTCGGTTTATCCAGTTCACTGTTCCATCCAGCAGCAAGCGCGATGGTCGCTGACGTCACACCACCAGAACGCCTGAACGAATCGTTCGGTCTGCTCCGGATGGGGCATAACGTCGGGGCCGCATTCGGTCCACTTCTCGGAAGTGCCGTCCTGTTCGTTGACCGTTCACTCATCTTCTACTCTGCCGCTTTCGTCTTTTTCCTGTACGGACTCGTTCTCTACTTCTTCATCGAAGAGACGAAACCGGAGTATATCGAAAAGACGGACGAAGTCAAAGTATCACCGCTCACTGTATTGCGGAAGGATCATGTCTTTTTAATCTTCATCGGGGCGGGTGTCTTCATCTCGATGGGATTTGCCCTCGTCGAGAGTATGTTACCGGTCTTCTTGAAGGAAGCACTACCGGGATTACCAACGAAACAAAATCCGTTCCCTTATCTGATGGCTCTGAACGGAATCATGGTCGTCTTGTTCCAGTTCCCGATTGCTGCTCGCTTGTCCGGCAAAGCATTCGGAAAAGTCATGTTGCTCGGGGCATCGATTTTCGGCATCGGTATGATTTTCCTCGCGTTCGTGCCGTCCTACCTGTTCTCACTCGGAACGAGTTATGTCGTGCTCGTAACGGTATTGCTTGCGATTTATGCGTTCTATACGCTTGGTGAGATGATCATGTCACCTGTCCAGATGACGTTCATCGCTTTGATCGCCCCAGAACACCTCCGCGGAACGTATAACGGTGCTGCGAGTCTCCAGTGGTTGATTGGCGGCGTCACCGCACCGCTTCTCGGATCGTTATTCCTTGATACCGGAAAAGGTGACTTTGCGCTCGGATTCGTCGGACTGCTCTGCTGTGTATCAGGTGGGGTCTATCTCGCACTAGACCGATCGATTCAACGCGCGAAACGCTTAACGAAATCAGCTTAAAAAAGCGATGTGTCATGCTCCGACTTTTGTCAGAGCGTTACACATCGCTTTTCTCGTTAAGAGGGTAATTGATTTGCCGCTACGAACGGACCGAACAGGACCGGTAGCGGATCAAGTCGTTGCTGGATTTCTTCAATGAAATTCGTCGATCCACTGACGAAGACAATCGGATCATTCGCCGTGATCATCGTCAAGAATTCGTGCATCTGTTGTTCCCATCCTTCTTGACGAATGTGATGAACGACCATCCCTTTCGTCGTCAAGGATACGACATTCGCTAACATTCGTTCTGCCAGTTCCTCAGCTGAGACATGTAACAATGTCGTTTTTCGACCACTCAAGAGCGCGTGCCTGGCTTCATCGATGACGGCTCCGAGATGATGTTCTTCTGCGATCAACAAAATATCTTGTTGACGCCAATTTTCAGCATGACGGTATTTACAAAAATGGCGGCACGTATCGACGAGTTGATGGTGAACAATTGCCCATGCTTGAAGTAAAGGTGCATCTTCTTTAAGGTCATATTCGATTTGAATAGCTTGAAGAATTTCACGACTGATGATGTCCGGGTACGTCAGCAGAAACGATTTCGTCTGATCGATTTCATTCAGCAAAATCAATTTAAACAGTTCACTCGATTCGTGCTGGTTGGTAATCTGGTTCAGTAATTGACTCAGGCGTAAAATCCGTAATGCGCGAGTTCCGTCCTGAGCTCCTGCTTCTCGAAGCGCGCGCAATTCTTCTTCGTACGTCGCCTCGAGCGAGTCATAGAAGCGCGTCGCGATCCGCAATCCCTTTTGCTCCATCGATGGACCGAGCTGTTGCAAAAGGTGTAATGCCTGATCGAAATGCATAATTTAACCTACCTTTCACCGTCCATTATGCGTGAATCCACTCTCAAAAACAATCTCTAAAATGCATCTTATTTTTTGCACATTAAAAGTTGTAAATGCTTGCGTCCCCCCCTAGTATGTGTGTTAAGTAGGTGATGAAAATGCGCATGACACGTTATACGGATTACGCGATTCGGTCCCTGCTGTTCGCAGCAGCTCATCCCGATCGTTTAGTCCGAATCCAGGAAGTAGCGGATTGTTACGACATTTCTAAGAATCATTTGATGAAAGTAGTCTATCGTTTAGGACAGAGTGGTCTGATTGAATCTGTCCGTGGTCGTGGAGGTGGTTTTCGATTAGCGAGCCCTCCGGATGCAATTCATATCGGTGACGTCGTACAACTGTTTGAACCAACCGTTCATTTTCTCGATCCGCAAGAAGGCATTCACGAGATTCCTTCGCTCAATCCAGCACGTGATGCTTTCGATGATGCCATTGCGGCGTTCCATCAAGTACTCAATGGTTACACAGTACATGATTTGCTACATCCGACAGCTGAAACTCATCCACAAATACTTGAAATGATTCCGAACCGCGATTGAGCGGGTTCGGAATCTTTTTTTATTCCGTCCTCGCTCAATTGCGATTTCTCAAAACGCTCGTGGTATACTTATATAAGAAAGGAGGGGTACAGATGAACCCTCAAGAAGAACTCCATCTCTTATATCTTCGTTTAAAGGAAGAAGAACCCTCCGTTGCACGCGGTGAGGCCTTATGGGCCATCTTTGAGGAAACAGCTGATGATTCACTCCGCTTCCTCTCCTTATGGACATTTTCACAAAATCAATTTGATTTAGGACACTTCCGATCGTTTCTTGTGTCCTTCACGCTCTTGATGGAATGGATCCGAAAAGATGAGATGACACTGACTCCAAAACAAGAACTTGATTTGTACTGGAACTACAAGTCCTACTTGATCTATATGGCAGAACAAGAAGACGTGACGGTCTCGCTTCTCGAAGAAGATCTCGATCGCTTCATCGATTTCTGTGACGCGCATGGCTTTATTCGGACGCGCGACTATATCAGCTTCATGGTCTATAGCAAACTCGGTGACGAGGAACAAGCCGATCATTATCTATCGGAATGGGTTGACGCGCCAAGTGACGAACTTAGTGATTGCCCATCCTGCGAAGCATTTAGCCGGATGACGTATGCGATCGAACGTGGCTTCGAAGATCGTGCCTTGTTACTTTATGCAGCACTTCGGCATGAACGGGGTTGTTCACGGATGCCGGATCAGGCACATCCATACATCCTACCGTTGTTCCTTAGTCGCAAAAAAGAACGCTTCGATTGGAGTGAACGCTTGATCGAAGAAGTCAAACGGGGTGAAACCCTCTTTACAGGTGGCGACGAGCCGTACCACCTATATGCGAAGATGTATTACGATACGAACTATACCTGGTCGATGGAAGAGAAAAAACAATTGATTCCATTCTTGACTGATCGTGGGTATCTTCAGTTCTTACTCGCTCACTATGCGTTCGCCCATCGTCAATCTCTTGGTGAGGAAGCGTCGTATCTCGCAGCGCTTCGGACGAATCTCTATGAGATCGCACAATCTCTCGATCGCCGGATCGAAGGTGTCTTCTACTTGAACCTCGTCGAACGTGAACTGAAACGGATCACTCAGTTCGTTGCCTGAATCTAATTCGTAAAGGAAGTGTCTTCATGTTAGATCATGTCCAGCTCGCTATGCCGAAAAACGAAGAAGATCGCGCCCGTGCATTTTATGCCGGGCTTTTACATATGAAGGAAGTCGAAAAACCGACTGGTGTTCAAGCCAGTGGTGGTGTCTGGTTCGAAGAACATGGTGCAGCACTTCATCTCGGCATCGAGGATCCCTTCTCCCCTGCTAAAAAAGCGCATCCTGGATTAACCGTCGCTGCGTTCGAAGCGTTGAGCGATTCTCTTCAAGCTGCCGGTTATCCGGTTGAGCATGACACACGCCTTGCGCCACGTCGTCGTTTCTTCACAATCGATCCATTCGGTAACCGTTTAGAGATCATCGCTGCCCACCTGCCGACGTTAACGCCAAAGAAGTTGACGGATGGTTCTCATGTCCGCTTAATCGCACCCGCTTCTAGCCTCTCAACGGTCGAGATGAAGATCATCGATGGTGCGATCCAAACGCTCGAATCGCTTGGATTACGTGTCTCGATCAGTCAACATGCGCGTGCCGTCAATCCGTTCGGTTCCAGTGATCCTGAATTACGCGTCGCAGACCTCCATGCCGCGTTCGCTGATCCGAACGTTGATGCGATCCTGTGCGTTCGCGGTGGGTTCAGCACGAATGAACTTGTCGACTTACTCGACTACGAATTGATTCGGACACATCCGAAAATCCTGTGTGGCTTCTCCGATATCACAGCACTCAGTCACGCCATTCTAACGAACACTGGATTAATCACTTACTCCGGACCGATGTTACGGGCTTTCCGTGATCGCGATGCTTATACGATCGATTACTTCAAGCAAGTGTTGTTCGGAACAGAACCCGTTACGATCAAGCCTTCAGTCCATTGGCGTGATACCGATCGTGGACATATCATTACGTTACCAAACAAAGGACCGATTCTTTTATCCAATGGGCAAGCAAGCGGTCGACTGCTCGGTGGGAATCTTTGTACGTTAAATCTCCTGCAAGGCACACCGCACTTCCCTGATTTACGGGATACGATTTTATTCCTTGAAGATGATTACGAAGTCCATCCAGCGACGTTCGCCCGTGATTTCGCCTCTTTGATGGCACAACCAGGTGCGGAAACGATTCGTGGGATCGTCTTTGGACGCTTCCAACTCACAACGAAGATGACGGAAGAGCATCTGCGATATCTGATCTCACTCTATCCATTCCTAGAGCACGTACCGGTTCTTGCGAATGTCGACTTCGGACATACGAGTCCTTTGTTCACGTTCCCGATTGGTGGTCAGGTGGAACTGCATGACGAGGTCATCCGACTTCATATTTCTTGAATATCAAAAGAAGGAGACGCGGCAATCCGCATCTCCTTCTTTTTTAATAGTCGAGCAATCTCGAAGCGTCGATTTGACGTTTCGACCCATCCGCGAACATCTCAAGTGTCGCAAAAATCTGGTCATTTGCCCATTCATAGTGAAGTAACGTGAAGTCTTCGAGTGTCGAAACCGTCTTGAACGTTTTCCCGACCGTAAACGCACGCTTCCGGCTCGCATCTTCTGCCGGAACGGTGACGAAGATCACCGTGATCTCTTCACCCTTCGTATCATAATAGAATTCAACGATCCGACCGTCCGCTGTTTCAGGTAAAACACCTTTACGGGGCTGTCCGGTCTCGTCCAATTGTACGTATGGTTGCAGCATTCTTTCGCCTCACTTTCTCCGTCATTCATCATAGCACGTCCACCTGATTTATGCTAATCTATATTTGATGTGAAAGGGGGATGAGTCGCGCATGGAATGGTTCATGAACGGGATTCTGCTCTGGGGCTTTATCATGATCACACTCATGGCAATTGGCGGGTTTTTCATGTTCCGGAAGTTCCTCAAGAAGTTACCGAAAGAAGACGGTAAATCGATGATGGACTGGGAAGATGAGTACATCGACCAAACACGACATCTTTGGACGGATGAGACGATGGAATTGTTGAACGCTCTCGTCATGCCGGTTCCATCGGCATTTCGTGATGTCGCACGCCGCAAGATTGCCGGGCGGATCGGACAGTTCGCACTTGAAGAACGGGCGACAGAGATGACATCCGAACTGGTCGTCAAAGGATATATTTCTGCGACACCGAAACGCGATCATAAATTCTTGAAAAAAGCACTAACGGAGCACGCCATCGACTGGCGAGACTACGCATTATACTTCCAAAATTGAAGGATGCACGAAAAACCGCCGAAGTCGCCTTCAGCGGTTTTTTTAGTGAGGTAAGTGCGCAACCGGCACGATGCCCGACTTGACTCGTTTGTATTTCATATACATCGCGAAGCGCCACGGTGCAATCATTCCGAAGGCAACGAGATAAAAAATCCCACCCGTTTCGAAGATATCGATCTGTCCGCCGATGAAAAATTTCGCAACCGTCCGAACGAGTAAGATGCCGAATAAGACGATGAAAAATGCTTTCGAACGTTGCAAATAAATTTGCCCTTCCGCTTCATAAAAATTGGATGTCTTGATCAAAAAGATACTGAAGATGGCTCCAACGAGCAATGCTTCTGCTACCTCCGTCCATGTCAGACGGGATGCTGGGTATAAAAACTGTAGCATCCCCGTCGACATCGCAAAGGGCGGGATCAAGATTTTTTTAGCATTCGTCGGTTTTGCTGATGCCTTCACACGAATGAAGCTGATCAGCAATCCCATGACGAGCGCTACCCCAGTTGATATCCAAATCATCCGATCACTTCCTTGATTAAAATCCAGTGAATCCGACGATGTCACTCATCCATGCTGCGAATTTACTCAAGCCATCAAAATACAGCATGACTCCGAACACCATCATCAAGGCTCCCCCGAATTTCGTTAATTTCAGACTATACTGCACGAACAAGCGCGAACGACCGACGAAGAACGCCATCAATAAGAACGGAATCGAGAAGCCAAGGACATACGCGAGCATGTAGAACATGCCTTGACTCGGATTGGTCGCAGCTAATCCGATGACTCCTGCGAGAATCGGACCTGTACACGGTGTCCAACCGGCTGCAAAACCGATTCCGACGAGTACCGTCCCGACGTATCCTCCTTTTCGTTCCCCGAGATTCAGTTTCTTTTCACGCATCAAGAATGTTGGTTGCCATAATCCGACGAGAACAATCCCAAATACGAAGATGACGAGTGCCCCAACCATCCGTAACGTATCTCGATATGTGATAAAGACATCTGCGAACAACGATGTAGATAAACCGAGTACAACGAATACCATCGCAAAACCAACGAGGAACGCTAACGTATGAAACAAGGATCGCTTTTCTCGTACGCCCCGTTCTTTTAAATCCGTTACCGACACGCCTGTGATGTATGAGAGAAACACAGGATACAGTGGTAGCGTACATGGAGAGACGAAAGATAATAATCCTGCTCCAAACGCTAACCATAATGAGAGCTCCATATGAGCATCCCCTTTCTTTACTACTATAGAAGAAGTTCCTCCTCTATTTTGCCAAACTCCTCTGCATTTAGCACCTATTATCTCACAGAAAGTTGCAAAAGATTCGTGTCCGCCAAAATTACAAAAAAATTACATTTCATCGATTTTACTGAAATCTCATTGCACCTCGTAAATGGACTTGCTAGAATATGGATACGACACCAATGTAAGGGAGACTGCTATGACGACACAACAACTATTGACGTTAGCCATCGAAGCCAAACGTAGCGAACTATATCATCAAGCTGACCAGTCCAGCTTCACCTCCCCGCGTGTTCTACAACTTAGCCATGAACTTGATGTCCTGCTTTTAGAATATTCACGGACAGTCCAAAACTACACCATTCACGGTTCGAACGAACCGCTCTTATCTTAATGCGCGATTTGGTCAGCATTCGAGTGCGAATGCTGACTTTTTTATGGCTTCTTATTTCTGATGGGGTGCTTGACGTCCGCTCTTACATTCATTTCTAGCTCTCGTCCCCTTTATATACCTGACGATCTCCCTCAATTATACGTACATGAAGTCGAAGCGGTTGAAATACGTCTCATTGAAGCGAGGACAATTCACGATACCTTACTTGTCTACGATCGATGGTGCCGATCAGTGGGAGTTCATAATTTATCTACAGCGTTATATGGAAGAAGGAGATGTCCTCGAGCTGCTCTATATCGAAAATCAAAATGACAGCATGCATGACCATCTACCGTCCACTCCGCTACTAGAACCAATCGAAATCAATATTCGCCAGCGAACGTACCAAACGATTCACGGCACGTTTCAACTTTCCGCTAACGATTGGATGCAGGAATTGTATCATCGTTCTTACCTGACAGCGTTCGGCGTGACGACGATCGTCAAGTATTGATCTACGTATCATCCGTTTCACTTTTTCATCATCAGACGATAGAAGGATTCAACACTTTCTATCTTTAAGGCTTTTTTCTGTTGAATTGTGCGAATTTTTTATATTCAGTAAGCCAAAATACCTATAAACGTCCGTTTTTCATAATCAGTATGTCCTATCGATGACAAAAACCGTCCTTTTGCAATCTTGTTGTCACAAAAGCTCGGTTTGTAACTCGAATGACATTGACCTGTAAACGCACAGGTCAGATTTGCCGTGTAAAGTAGGAACAGTAAACACAGCATATGTCAGGAGGACATCAATAATGAAAAAAGCAGTTTTCGCTGCCGGTCTTGCAGCAACAGCTCTATCAGTAGGATTTGCCCAAGAGACAGAGGCTGCCTCAGAAACGGTAACAGTAAATACACCAGTACTCAACGTACGCACAGCACCTACAACTGCATCAGCAGACGTAGGCAATGTATATAAAGGTCAAACATTAAATGTCGAAGGACGTTCTGGCGCATGGATCAAAACAACAGTTAACGGTCAAAAACGTTATGTCCATGGTGCGTATACGTCTGCAGCAGGCTCATTCGACTTTAAAAAAGCGACAGTTACTACGGCAGTACTAAACGTCCGCACACAACCAACGACAAGCTCGAAAGATGTCGGTAACCTCTACAAAGGCGAAAAAGTCAACGTAGAAGGTAAAGTTGGTGCATGGATCAAAACAACAATCGATGGTAAAACGCGCTACGTACACAGCGACTATACTTCACTCGCTGGCGTATCGAAAGCACCAGCAGCAAAAGCACAACCTGCTGCGAAGCCAGCACCAAAAGCAGCAGCTAAACCAGCTACTGCAACAAAACAATCAACACCTGCAAAATCAGGTACGAAAGTGACGATGAACGTCAGTGCTTACACGAACGACCCATCTAACAACGGTAGCCAACTCTACAACGGTCGTGCGTTGACAGCAAGCGGTTATGACGTTACAAATACGATCACGTACAATGGTATGCGTATCGTAGCAGCTTCTTCACAATACCCAATCGGTACACGTATGCACATCGAAGGCATTGGTGAAGCAATCGTACTCGACCGTGGTGGCGCAATCCAAGGTAACAAACTTGACCTTCTCGTTGGTTCACAACAAGAAGCACTCAACTGGGGACGCCAAAACGTTACAGTTACAGTCTACTAATCAAAACAAACAACCTGCCGGGCGAGATCGCCTGGCAGGCTTTTTTTGTCTATTTTTTTAAGAAACCGTAACATGACCGGATTGCAACTGATACATCTTCTTATACAGACCATCTTGTGCGATCAATTCTTGGTGATTTCCTTGCTCGATCACTTCCCCTTGATGCAATACAAGAATCAAATCTGCATCTTGAATTGTCGATAGACGGTGGGCAATAGCAATCGTCGTCCGCCCTTGACGCATCCGTTCAAGTGCGACTTGCACTTTCTCCTCTGTCTCCGTATCGATCGAACTCGTCGCTTCATCAAGGATCAGGATTTTCGGATCCCGCGCCATCGTGCGTGCGAAGGAGATTAACTGACGTTCCCCAGCTGAGAACGTCGCCCCCCGTTCCGCAACGGGACTGTCATATTGATGATCCAGTTGATTGATGAATCCGTCCGCTTGTACGAATTTAGCAGCTGCTTCGACACGATCAAAGGAAATCGAACTATCGAATAATCGAATGTTGTCCGCGACCGTTCCCGTGAACAAGAATGAATCCTGCAACACGAGTCCGACATGCTGTCGTAGTTCTTCTTCTGATAACTGCTCAAGCGGTTGACCATCGATCAAAATCCGACCCGATTGGTATGCGTAAAAGCGCATCAAGATATTGATGATTGAACTTTTTCCACTTCCCGTATGACCAACGAGGGCAATCGTCTGTCCTTTTTTCGCCTCGAACGAAATTCCTTTCAAGACATCTTTCTCTCCGTCATAACTAAAGCGCACGTCTTCAAAGACGATATGTCCTTCCGATACTCGTGCATCTCCTTCGAGTTGTTTCGTTGGTTCCGGCTCATCCGTATCGAGGACCTTGAACACACGGTCTGCTGAGACGACAGCTTGTTGGAACTCGGACAACCGTTGCATGATTTGCTGAACCGGTTGGAAAATCCGCTCCATGTAGCTGATGAAGGCATAGACGACACCGACTTGGACCGTTTGCGAGAACGATAGGACACCGAAATATGTTACGAGTGTTGCGATCGAAACCGCCAGTAACAATTCAATGATGGGTCGCAGTAACCAACTATCGAGCTTCAAGTTCTTATAACGTCCATTTTGGTGGGCGACGTTCGTCTCCTCGAACTCTGCCATTAAGCGTTTTTCTTGGCGGAATTGTTGGATGATTGCCATCCCGTTGATGGATTCGTTCAGTTGGGCATTGATTTTCGATAGTAAATCGCGGACTTCCGCGTAATACTTCGTCGAATACTTCCGGTAAATCCAAATGATGAAATAAAACAGCGGTAACAATAGTAACGCAATCGTCGCGAGTCGCGGCTCTAGCAGATAGAGGAAGATATATGTTCCAATCAACTGAACGCCGCTTTGCACGAATGTCGACAGGACACCGATGTAGAGCTCCTTGATCGCTTCCGTATCGTTCGTGATCCGGGACACGAGCACTCCAGCAGGCGTCCGGTCAAAATAGGCAAGCCGTAAGTGCATGACGTGCCGGAACACATCAATCCGTAAGCGTTGAATGACTTGCAAGGCAATCTTTTGGAATTCGAACGCCTGTAAGTAATCGACGATGATCCCTGTCGTATGCAGTAACAAGTACGCTGTAAACAAAAGTGCGACTTCCTGTACGGGATATGTACCCGGTGCGACGTATTCATCAATGAAAATCTTGACGAGATACGGTCCCCCGAGTTTTGCCGCTGTCGTAATGAACAGCAGGATGAAGGCGATACTGACCTGTTTTTTGAACGGTTTGACGAAATCAAGTAATCGTTTCAGGACGGCTTTTTCATTGATATCATGATTCATTAGAACGCCCTCCTTGTTCGACGAGTGATTCTAGTTGCTGACGATCGTACGTCTCTTTATACCAACCGTCATGAGCGAGTAACTGCTCATGTGTGCCTCGCTCGATGATCCGACCGTCTTCAAGGACGATGATCTCATCGGTATGTGACACAGCCGACAGGCGATGAGCAACGATGATTTGTGCCTGATCGTGATCCGCCGTGCGGAAGTGGTGGATGATCGCTTCCTCAGTTTTGGCATCAACCGCAGATAAGGCATCATCGAGCACTAAAATCGGACAGTCTGCTAGTAATGCCCGGGCAATCGAGATCCGTTGTTTTTGACCGCCGGATAACGTCACCCCACGCTCCCCGACCATCGTCGCATACCCTTCCTTAAATCCAAGAATATCATCATGAACCGCTGCGATCCGAGCTGCTTCCATGATGTCTTCCATTGATGCATCCGGTTTTGCAAAGGCAATATTATCAGCAATCGACGCGGAGAATAAGAAATGATCCTGTGGAACGATCGCCACTTGACGACGGACGGTGTCACGCGTCAATTGTTTGATGTCTCGTCCACCAATCGTGATGGCGCCTTGTTTGACGTCGTATTCGCGAGACAATAAGCGAACGAACGTCGATTTCCCAGCACCTGTCTTCCCGACGATTCCGAGCGATTTACCGGGCTTCAACGTCACATCGATGTCTTGTAAGACCGGTTGCGTATCATAGATGAAACGCTCAATCCCAACGTGGAGTTCAGGTGAGGAAACACTTGTTGCTGCTTCTTTCGCATCTTTAATTTCCGGTTCGATCGCAAGCATTCGCTCGATCCGATCGTAGGAAGCACGACCACGTTCGACAATGTTGAACAACCAACCGAAGGCAAGCATTGGCCATGTCAATAAACCAAGATATGTAGTGAATGAGACGATGTCACCAATTCGGATTTCACCTTGTTGTAACAGATATGCACCATATCCGACAGCGATGATGTACGATAGACCGACTAATCCAAAAATCGTCGGATCAAATAATGCATCGATTTTTGCGACACGACGGTTCTTTTGGACGACGTCATCCGATAGATCCGTAAACGTCTGCACGTCTGATTCCACTTCCCCTGTTGCTTTTAAGACGCGGACACCACTAATACTTTCCGCGACCTTGTCATTCAAATCGGAGAATGCTTCCTGCGCGTCGTGAAAACGCGAATGTAACATTTTCCCGTAGCGTGACGTCAAGTAGACCATCAGCGGCATCGGTAGAAGTGATACGAGCGTCAATTTCCAACTGATCGTCGTGACCATCGTGATGATGACAAAGCTCCCCATCGTCACCGAGTCGACGAGCGTGAGAATACCGGCACCTGCTGTCATCGATACCGCCTGTACGTCGTTCGTCGCATGCGCCATCAAGTCCCCGCTCCGATATTTCTTATAGAACGATTGATCCAAATCTGAAAAATGTCCATACAGTTGGCTGCGCAATAATCGACCGAGACGAATCGATGCTCCAAAGATATAAAAGCGCCAAAAATAACGAATGATATATGTCGCGACCCCGATGAGCAACAACGTACCTGCGAGACGAATCAAATCATCTTTCGTCAAGCTTCCCTCACTCAGACCGTTGACCGTCGTCCCGATGATTTTTGGCGGAATCAACTCTAACGCCGCTACAAAAATCAAACTGACGACCCCAAGACTATACGCTTTCCATTCTCGCCGGAAAAACCAACCGAGTTTCCTGAAGACTCCCATTCAAGTCTCCCCCCTTTTTTAAATCCTATGATTATTTGAAATAGTCTCACATTTTAGATTAGTTCTCTTTCTAAAAAATAGCAAATAAAAAGGAGACCATTTAGTCCCCTTTCGTACAGCTTATTTTTTAGGTGATTTCATTGAACCACTCATTGAACGCATCACTTGGTTGACTTTCTTTTGTGATGGCTTTTGACCCATTTGCATCATCAATGTCTTAATCATATCTTCGTTGATTGGTGGGTTTTGCTCCAAGTAGTTCATCATGTATCGACGAGCGATATAGAAACCAAGGGCGACACCTGCTACCAAGCAAAGAAGGGCAATTAAAATCCAAATCCATGTAGCCAAGTTGCTTCCTCCTCTAACTTAAAACGTCGCTTTTTACTATACTATAATTCCAATTGTTTGCATAGATGATAATAGATGAAAAACGAGCCCGACGTAAGATCGGACCCGTTTTTCCGGAAAAGATTATCCGAGTTGTTTGACTGTCGCTAAAACGTTCTCAACAGACATGCCGTATTCTTTCAAGAGGAAGTCTCCAGGCGCAGATGCGCCGAAACGATCGATTCCGATGACTTGTCCTTCTGTTCCTACATATTTGTACCAACCGAGCGAAGCGCCTGCTTCGATCGCAACACGTTTCGTGATGTGTTTTGGAAGAACTGATTCTTTATACTCTGCTGACTGCGCTTCAAATACTTCCCATGATGGAAGCGAAACGACAGCTGCTGATTCACCAAGTTCTTTTTGTGCTTCGACAAGAAGGTGAACTTCTGAACCCGTACCGAGCAAGAGCGTGTCGGCTTTCGTGACGTCACCAGCGATGACATAACCGCCTTTTTCTGCGCCTTCCGTCGTTGTGCCTTCAAGTTCAGGAAGACCTTGACGTGTTAAGACAAGAAGTGTCGGTTTGTCTTTCGCTTGAACTGCTGTTTTCCATGCTGCGATCGTCTCTTTTCCGTCTGCTGGGCGGTAGATCGTGACGTTCGGCATTGCACGGAAGCTCATCAAGTGCTCGACTGGCTCGTGTGTTGGACCATCTTCACCGACAGCGATCGAGTCGTGCGTCAAGACGAAAATTGATGGAAGTCCCATTAATGCTGCTAAACGAACTGCTGGACGGAGATAATCCGAGAAGACGAAGAATGTCGCGCCGTAAGGAATGACGCCGCCGTGAAGTGCCATACCGTTGACAGCCGCAGCCATTGCGAATTCACGTACACCGAACCAGATGTTACGACCACTTGGGTCGATATCGAAGTCTGCTTCGCCTTTGAGCATCGTGTTGTTCGATCCTGCAAGGTCAGCTGAACCACCGAACAATGTCGGAACGTTCTTCGCAAGACCGTTCAAGACTTCACCACTCGTTTGGCGTGTCGCTTTTTTCGATGACAAGTCGTACGTTGGAAGATCTGCTTCCCAGTTGCTTGGCAATTCGTTTGCGATCGCGCGAACGAGTTCCGCATGCAATTCCGGGTGAGCTGCTTCGTATTGTTTCATCGTTTCGTTCCATGCGTCTTCCGCAGAAGCACCACGTTGGACGATCCGCTCGTCGAACAATGATTTGACTTCTTCAGGGACGTAGAACTCTTCGTGATCCCATACATAGCTAGCTTTCGTCAATTTGATTTCCGCTTCACCGAGTGGTGCACCGTGAGAAGCCGATTTCCCTGATTTGTTCGGTGAACCGAAGCCGATGACTGTCTTGACTTCGATCAATGTTGGTTTTGTCGTCTCTGCTTGCGCCGCCGCGATTGCTTTCGAAATCGAATCGATATCCGTTCCGTCTTCTACGCGAATGACTTGCCAGTTGTACGCTTCGAAGCGCTTCTGGACGTTTTCAGAGAATGATTTATCGAGATCGCCATCAAGTGAGATATCGTTTGAATCATACAATACGACCAATTTACCAAGACCAAGGTGACCTGCGAGTGAAGCCGCTTCAGCTGAGACACCTTCCATTAAGTCTCCATCTCCACAAATTCCGTATGTGAAGTGATCGACGACGTTGAGATCGTCACGGTTGTATTTTGCTTCAAGATGACGTTCTGCCATCGCCATACCAACTGCCATTGCAATCCCTTGACCAAGTGGACCTGTCGTCGCATCTACACCAGCCGTGTGACGGTATTCCGGGTGACCTGGTGTTTTTGATCCCCATTGACGGAATGATTTAAGATCATCCATTGATAGATCATATCCCGATAGGTGGAGGAGTGAGTAGAGAAGCATCGAACCGTGTCCGGCTGAAAGTACAAAACGGTCGCGGTTGAACCATTCTGGATTTTTAGGGTTGTGGTTCATATGATCCGCCCAAAGCGAGAATGCCATCGGCGCTGCTCCCATTGGCATACCTGGGTGACCCGAGTTCGCCTTTTGTACGGCATCAATCGATAAGGTACGAATCGTATTAATTGCTAATTGTTCTACTGTCGTCATGTTCGTCAAAACAATCATCCTCTCTCTTTTTCACAAATTCCTACTCATTTTAGCACACTCTTAAATGTGATACAACTTTTCTAAATAGTATGTCACATTAAAATGAATGCGCTATCTATAGCCGTTCTATCGACTCATACAGGATGCATGAATTGATGAAAGATCGTTATTAAGATGTATTGCTATCGTGCAATGTTTCCTCATCTAACAGCGCTAAACAAAAAAGAGGTCCGCTTAACGCGAACCTCTTTCTTCTATAGAAGAAACAAACGATTATTGTTTATTCCGTTCTTCTTCTTGTGCTTGTTTTAATTTCTCTGGTGTTACGTCCGTACCTTCTTCATCAACAATCTTCATGCCCATGAGTTGGTTTTTGAACGATCCACGGAATGCTGCGAGATACGCTGCACGTAACTCTTTTTGCTCTGCCGCTTCTGCTTCTGATAACGGCTCGACTTTTGATTTATTCGCTAATGCGTTGATTCGATCTAATTGTTCTTGTGATAACATGGAATCCCTCTTTCTGTACGACTCAAACTTGAGTAGTTCAATTGTATTCTTACTGTAAAAGAGCTTACTAAAAAAAGCAAGTTAACCGCGTCAGTCGACGGGTTACTTGCTTCTCATTCCGGGCTAGGCGTCAATTCTCGGTATTCAAGGTATCGACGATTGACCGTTGCCTTTGAAATATCATGTCCCATCCCGCGAAGCGTAACGGCGATATCTGAAAACGTCAGTCCGAGTTCACGGAGACGTACGATTTCTTCGATCGGTACGTCCTTTCGGCTACGCCCGGCGTTCTCTCCTTGGCGATTCAGATTTCGTTCCGGGCGAAAGCCTTGTTCGACCGCTCGCCGCATGCCGCGCGCGATTTTTGCATTATGCAGTTTACGTTGATATTCTTCCACGAGTGAGACGATCTCAAGGACCATAGCTTCTGCATCAGCAAGTTGGTATTCTCCATCGGAATCAAGTGTCATCAACCGAACACCGTGCTTCTTAAACGTGTGCAAAATAGCGATTTTCGCATTCCCTCGACCAATCCGTGTGTCATCCGTTACGAGGACCGCATCTACCGCATCACGTGTCACATGATCAAGAACCGTCAGCATCCCTTCCCGATCGACGTCATATCCACTCTCTTTTTCAGAGACGACATCCACGACATCAAAACCCTTTTGAGACGCGACCTTCGAAAGTTCCATCCGTTGGCGTTCAATCGAACTATCTTGTGCTTCTTTTTCGGTCGACACCCGACAATAAATCACGACCTTCATCGTACCTCACATCCCTGTTCGTTCTTTCACAACTTTTCCATTTTGTCATTGTTGTGCGATTGGTACAACGATTTTGCTTTTTGAGATGACGTGTTTTGTCTCGACATCATTATTTTTAATCAACCAGTTGACGTATTCTTCATCTGACATCGAACCGTCATTGTAGACTTCAGCGATTTGTTCAACTGTAGCGTTCTCATCGACCGTAACGGAAGCAGTCATTAGTTGCGCCACTTTTTCATCCGGGCGCGGTGTGAGTAAAAAGATCACGAAGGCAATACTTAATGCATAGAAGAGAATTGAAAAAGCATGAGTACGAATCGTATGAATCATCATGAATCCCTCCAAATATGAAATGAATGAGTTAGAATAAATGTTCGCGGAACAATTGTTCGCATAACTCATAATAAACACAGAACCCGTGTTCGGTCAACACAAAATGTCGAACAATTGTTTGTACGCTCATTTGTTCTATGTTATAGTGAATCTAGAAACATATATTCTTACATTTCAAACTTCAATCCAGAAAGAGGTGGCAATTCGTATGCGGAAAATGTCTAAGCGCCAACAAGAGATTCTCGACTACATCGTCTCTGAAGTGAAACTGAAGGGGTATCCACCATCAGTTCGTGAAATCGGAGAAGCAGTCGGACTCGCGTCTAGCTCGACGGTACACGGTCATTTGGATCGACTCGAGAAACGGGGAATGATTCGCCGTGACCCGACGAAACCACGTGCGATTGAGATATTGCTTGATAAGCCTGAAGAAATCACGGAAGCCATCGTCCATGTTCCCGTCATCGGGAAAGTCACAGCAGGTCTTCCGATTACAGCGATTGAAAACATCGAAGAACAGTTCCCACTCCCTGCACATTATGTAGGGAACGAGACGGTCTTCATGTTGACGATCGATGGTGAATCGATGATTAACGCAGGTATTCTTGACGGCGATCGTGTCATCGTGCGCCAACAAAACACAGCAGAAAACGGAGAAATCGTCGTAGCTATGACCGAAGATAGCGAAGCGACGGTGAAACGGTTCTTCTTAGAAGATCAACAGGTACGTCTACAACCAGAAAATGACTCGATGGATCCGATGTATTTCGATAATGTCTCCATTCTTGGTAAGGTAATCGGCGTGTATCGGACGATTCATTGACGGAGGGACCAGTTACGACTGGTCTTTTTTCATGCCATCAGGAAATGTACATGATACCGTCAATACCGTCGCACTGACGGGTTACGTTGCGTATTCGGTCGCAACGCAACAAACCGATTGGTTACCGACTGCCATCGGTATCGCTGTCGGTACCCTTTGGTTGTCACCCGACCTCGATTTAAAGTCAGAACCGTATTATCGCTTTGGACCATTTCGAGTTCTTTGGATGCCGTATGTCAAGATCATGCCTCACCGATCGATCTGGTCGCATGGACTGATCATCGGAGACATCATTCGGCTTCTTTATAGTGCTGCGATTCTGATTCCCCTACTATTTATAAGTCTATATTTTCAGGTTCTTGATTCCGCTACGATTGATTCGTGGTTTGCTTCCTTGCCTGCATTCATCGTTGGCATCATGGTGGCGAGTACGATTCATATCCTACTAGATTATTCCAGCAGTTGGTTTCGACCTAAAAAAAGAAAAAAACGTCGTCGGTAACACCTCTTTTGCTTGCTTGCAGGCAGGAAGAGGTGTTTTCTTATCCACTTTTTCGTATTTTTAAACATCAAAATAAAAAATTTCCATTCCTATATTTCAATTATATGTATTGAAAACGTTCTCAAATCGGAGTAATTTAAAGTAGAAAGGCCATTATCTGCTTTAATCCAAAGGGAGGGTTTTTGCATGAATAACTTTGTACTAGAAATGATCGGTACGATGATCCTCATCCTGCTCGGGGATGGAGTCGTCGCCGGTGTCGTCTTGAAAAAGACGAAATCGGAAAACAGCGGATGGATCGTCATCACGTTCGCTTGGGGTCTTGCCGTCATGACAGCAGCATTCGTCGCTGCTGAAAGTGGAGCACACTTGAACCCCGCATTGACAATCGCACTTGCTTTGAACTCTGACCTACCGTGGGCAGACGTTCCGATCTACATTGCCGGACAACTTGTCGGAGCTTTCATCGGCGCCATTCTCGTTTGGCTTCATTACATGAAACATTTTGAAGCGACTGATGATCAAGCTGCAAAACTCGGTGTGTTCGCAACAGGTCCAGCGATTCGTCATACGCCGTCGAACTTGATTTCTGAGATCATCGGGACATTTGTTCTCGTCTTCGGTATCTTGGCACTTGGTTTAACAACGTTCGGAGATGGCTTAAAACCACTCATCGTCGGTTTACTCGTCGTCGTCATCGGTCTCTCGCTCGGTGGTACAACAGGGTATGCCATCAACCCGGCTCGTGACCTTGGACCGCGTATCGCGCACGCTATCCTACCGATTCCGAATAAAGGTTCATCTGACTGGGGCTATTCATGGATTCCTGTCGTTGGTCCAATCATCGGTGGAGCGATTGCCGTGTTCATCTATCAATTGATCTACTAAGATCACGTCTCACTAACACATACCGCTCAAGGGGGATTTCGAAATGGAAAACAAGTATATCCTAGCACTCGACCAAGGTACGACAAGCTCACGTGCGATCATCTTCGATCACGATGGGAAAATCGTCAATTCGGCACAACGGGAATTCAAACAGTACTTCCCACAACCAGGCTGGGTCGAGCATGATGCAAACGAAATCTGGGGTTCGATTCTTGCCGTCATGGCCGAAGCACTCGGAACAGCAGATATCAAACCTGAGCAAATCGCCGGAATCGGCATTACGAACCAACGCGAAACGACGGTCGTCTGGAACAAAGAAACAGGTAAACCGGTCTATCACGCACTCGTTTGGCAATCGCGTCAAACGTCTGGTATCTGTGACGATTTAAAAGAACAAGGTTTGAACCAGAAGTTCCGCGATAAAACAGGACTTCTGATTGATGCCTACTTCTCTGGAACGAAAGTCAAATGGATCCTTGATAATGTCGAAGGTGCGCGGGAGCAAGCGGAAAACGGTGAATTGCTCTTCGGTACGATCGATACGTGGCTCGTTTGGAAACTGTCTGGTGGAAAAACGCACATCACGGACTACACGAACGCTTCACGAACATTGATGTACAACATCTACGAACAAAAATGGGATGAAGAATTACTCGATATCCTCGGTGTTCCTGCTTCGATGTTGCCAGAAGTTCGTCAGTCGAGTGAAGTCTACGACAAAACGGTACCGTATCACTTCTTCGGTTACGAAGTGCCAATCGCTGGTATTGCGGGTGACCAACAAGCTGCACTCTTCGGTCAAACGTGCTTCGAAGCGGGTGAAGGGAAAAACACATACGGAACAGGTTGCTTCATGCTCATGAACACAGGTGAGAAAGCTGTTTCTTCTGATCATGGACTCTTGACGACGATCGCTTGGGGTGTCGATGGAAAAGTCGAATATGCGCTGGAAGGTTCGATCTTCGTCGCTGGTTCTGCGATCCAGTGGCTCCGTGATGGACTCCGGATGCTGAAAAATGCGAAAGATTCAGAAGGTTACGCAACGAAAGTTGACTCGACAGACGGTGTTTATGTCGTACCTGCCTTCGTTGGTCTTGGTGCGCCGTACTGGGATTCAGATGTTCGCGGGGCAATCTTCGGATTAACACGCGGAACAGATAAGGAGCACTTCGTTCGGGCAACGCTTGAATCACTCGCTTACCAAACACGCGACGTGTTAACAGCGATGGAACAAGATTCTGGGATCGAACTGAAGACACTTCGTGTCGACGGTGGTGCTGTAGCCAACAACTTCTTGATGCAGTTCCAATCGGACATTCTCGGCGTTCCTGTCGATCGTCCGCAAATTAACGAAACGACAGCACTCGGTGCAGCTTACCTTGCTGGATTAGCTGTTGGTTACTGGAAAGATAAAGCGGAAATCAAACAACAATGGAAGCTGGATCACCAGTTCAAACCAGAGATGAAAGAAGACGATCGTGAGCAACGCTATGCTGGATGGCAAAAAGCGGTGGAAGCGACAATGGTCTTCAAACCATCAAAATAAAACAATTGACCCGGTCCCTTTTTCAGAGAGACCGGGTTTTTGATATCTTATAAAAAATATAGCGAGAGGTGTGTCATGAATTCTACTTATTCTGATCAACAGCTAAAAGAACACATTCAGGCCGCGCTGGATGGCAACATCACGCATGAAAAACTAGCAGATTGGTGTTATCGATACATGACAAACGTGTACCAGAACGATCTTTATCATATTGCAACCGACGGACGTAGGAGCTATCCGTTAAGTGAGCAAGCGACTGAAGTAGTAAACGATATTGATGCACAATGGGATCTTTATCTTGCTAACAGTTATTCTCTAAATGAATTACAGACCATTGATTTATCTACAATTAGTTTGCCTAGAGAGTGGTTAGCAAAATGGCTTCAGTCGTTTTGATTCATGAAACACTCATCTAAGTTTTAATACGAATAGAAAAAATGCCCCTTCGCCTACTCGCAAAGGGGCATTTACTACTTATTTGCTAAACTCTTTTTTCAATCCATCTTCAATCTCATCAACGGATTTCGACTGACCACTTAAGACTGCCGCTAAAAACGCACCTTCGACGAGTGGTGCGTCGATAAACCGAACCGTCCGTTCGCCACTATATAGTTCAAGGGCCAGTTCCGTGTTCATCGTCGCAGAACCGATATCCGTTAAAACGACTCCATCATCGTCCAGTGTATTTAGTGTTTCTTCGATTCGCGTCGCGTCCGTTCCAATGCTACCGTCCTCAAGACCTGCTGCTATTAAGACTGGCGTATCCGGTGCCATCTCTGCCAACAGTTCCTTTAGTCCAGTCGCAAGCTTTTCACTATGGGAAACGAGTACAAGATTAACCATGAAGCACCTCCGCGATTTCGCCAAGTAACAACGCACTTGATAGACTACCTGGGTCCTGGACGCCTTCCGTCGCTTCACCGAAATAAGACGCACGCCCTTTCGTTGCGATACGCGCTTTCGTATCAGCAAGCGCTTGATCGATTGCCGCTTTCAAATCCCCGTCTTGCGAGAGCGCCTCTTGGAACGGTGTCCAAATATCGACCATCGTCTTTTGACCGAATTCCGATTTCCCACGCGATTTGATGCCTTCCGTCGCTTCATGGAAAGCATCCGCGAGTTCTGCACCTTCGACTTCTGTTTTTCCTTTGAACGCACCAGCGAACTTAACGAATGCCGTGCCGTACAAAGGACCGGATGCCCCACCGACCGTCTTGATCAGCGTCATCCCGACCTCTTTCGATAAAGCTCCTAAGTCCTCATACTCGCCGTGTTCTTCTAACGTCTTTTGGACTGCTTGGAAGCCACGTGACATATTGATCCCGTGGTCCCCGTCACCGATTTCCCGGTCAAGGTCCGTCAATTCATCCTTGTGCTGGTCAATCTGTTCCGCTGCTTTGATGAGCGCGCTTCGTAACTGTTCCGTCGTCAACTTCATCTTTGTACACCCCGTTTATCTAAATTAGAATCCAATCGCTTTCGTTTCTGCATCGAGATACCCAAGCAGTTCATCATCTACTGGTAAGAGCGTGATTGAGAATCCGTGCATCTCGAGCGACGTCATATAGTTTCCAACGAACGAACGGGCAATCTCGTAACCGTGTGCCTGAAGTTCTTCCGCGACATATTTATATGTGATATACAGTTCGGATTCTGGTGTTCCACCCATCCCATTCACCATGACTGCGACTTTTTTGTCTGGTACTTCTTTTGTCAGACGATCGAGCAACTCTTTAACGATCGCATCAACGGAAGCGACTGCTTTTCGTTCAAGTCCTTTTTCACCATGGATGCCAATTCCGATCTCCATCTCGTCATCGTGCAACTCAAAGCCCGGCTTGCCGCTCTCTGGCATGTAACATGGTGAGAGTGCCATTCCGATCGAACGAACGCCCTGGATGACTTTTTCCGCGACTGCTTTGACTTCACTCAGTGATTTCCCTTCTGCAGCTGCAGCTCCGGCAATCTTATGGACGAAGACCGTTCCCGCGACACCACGACGATCCTCTTCCTTTTTGATCGCGATGTCATCATTGACAACGACCGTGTCGACTTCGATGTCCTCGAGTTCAGCGAGTTCCTTCGCCATATCGAAGTTCATGACATCACCGGAGTAGTTCTTGACGACAAGGAGGACACCTTTTCCACCATGGGCTGCCTTGATACCTTCGAGCACCATGTCCGGTGTCGGTGACGTGAAGACTTCCCCACAAACAGCCGCAGCAAGCATACCGTCCCCCACGAATCCAGCGTGCGCTGGTTCATGACCACTTCCTCCACCAGAGACAAGACCGACTTTTCCATCAAGCGGTACTTTTCGCGCGACGACATTGACTCCTTCGACCTTTTTATACAAATCAGGGTGAGCTAGTACGAGTCCGTCGACCATGTCTGAAACGAACCGGTTTGAATCTTTCATTAATTTGTGCATGAAAAACGCTCCTTTACCTAACTGATTTTGCCGTACCACTTACTCTTTACCACCAAATCAAGTCGAATATGTCGAAAAAAATGATGAAAATATTGACCAGTTGGTGACGATATTCCGCATGAGTGCTATGCTCTTAAAAAAGAGGAGGAATCGAATGTCATCAGCCTTTCAAGCAGGCGTCCGTGCCTGTCTACCCACTGTCCTCGGATATATCGGCATCGGTTTTTCAGCTGGGATCGTCGGTCGTGCCTCCGGCTTATCCCCTCTTGAAGTCGGATTCATGTCCGTCTTCATCTATGCCGGCGCCGCTCAGTTCATCATCACGAGTCTCTTACTATTAAATGGTCCTGCTTCTGCCATCATTCTGACGACGTTCATCGTCAATCTCAGGCACTTGTTAATGAGTCTGACGCTTGCGCCACATGTCGAGACACGTCATCTCCGCGACCGCCTCGGTACCGGAACGCTACTGACGGATGAGTCGTTCGCTGTCGCGATGAACACTGCGCAAAAAGGGAAGCTCTCCCCGTCCTTCATGCATGGCTTGAATCTGACTGCTTACTTCAGCTGGATCGTCGCAACCGTTCTCGGCGCCCTTGTCGGCAGCTGGTTCCCTGATCCCGAGCGCTTCGGTCTCGATTTTGCCCTGACAGCGATGTTCATCGGCTTATTGTACTTACAGTTTGAAGGGGAACGTTCCCGTATTGCCGTGAATAGTTGCCTCCTACTGATTGTCTTACTATTGCTTTACATAACCATGCGCTACTTTTCTCCAGAAGTCGCCGTTCTTTGCGCGACGCTCGGTGGTGCAAGTATAGGAGTCGTGATCACACGATGGAAATCCGCCCGGAATTAATCGCTCTTTTTTTAGCTTGTGGACTCGTCACTTGGATTCCACGCGTCTTACCGTTTCTCGTCCTTCATGGACTAACGTTACCGCGCCTCGTAACAGAATGGCTCTCGTTCATTCCGGTCTGCCTGCTCGGTGCCCTTTTCTTTCAAAATCTTCTCATCGCTCAAGATGAGGCGTTTCCGACGGTTTCGACGCTTCATGTCTTCGCCGCACTCCCGACCATGGCGGTCGCGATTTTCAGTAAAAGTTTATCCTGGACGGTCGTGACTGGTGTTGTCACGATGGCGTTTCTACGATTGTATCTATAAGCAAGTCATTCATCTTTAGCCTATTTCGATGCATCTCTTGTGTTATCCTTATAATAGAAATAAATGGATAGTGAAGGAGGTCCTGATATGCCAAATAAGCAGTTCATACCCTATTTGATATTGCTGTGCGTCATTTTTATAATCGCGAGTCAAATGGATCTGCCTTATCTGCTAAAACAAGGATTGATTGTGTTGTACGTCATCGCCTATTTCGGCACGCTGATGGTTTCTCTCAAAATGAAAGTTAGGGATCATAAACAATGACTCGAAAAAATCTCATCTGGTCTTGAGAGACTAGAGGAGATTTTTGTGTTCACGTATTTGCTTGTACGTCCTGATAATCGGATTGATGTTCAAACTCTTTTTTCGCAAACGGACATAACGGTAACAGCTTGACGTTTGCTTCTCGTGCCCAGTTGACGATCTCGGCAACGAGTTGTTCTCCGATCTGTTGATTGCGGTGCGAGGGATCGACGTATGTGTGATCAATGATCCACATGCCGTTGTTCGTATCGCTGTAAGTGATTTCCCCAATCACTTCCCCTTCCTGATGGGCTTCGATTTTACGTTCCGCTCGTTTCAGCTCCATTTGCTTCCCTCCGTTCGTAAGATAAGGCGCCGCTCGGACAACCGTCGACGACCCGCATGACATCGTCCACTGGTGCCCCGTCCGCTTCAATCCACGGACGCCGCTTGACATCAAAGACAGTTGGTAGACTTCGTACACAATGACCAGAGTGAATGCAGACTTCCGAATCAAAATAGACCGTGATTTCTTTGCCTTCATATCCTTTTTTCATGATGTATCGTCTCCCTTTCTTTGTACTCTTATATCTTTCCACATCCTTGACTCAATCCCTGTCGGCGCTATGAAAAAAGCACTTCCGGACAGAAGTCCGAAAGTGCTTGAGTTGGATTAGAACAAGACCATGTACTGATCGCGTTCCCATTCCGTGACTTGCGTCCGGAACATATCCCATTCGATTTCTTTCAATTCAACGAAGTGCTCTGCGATGTGATCGCCGAGAGCGTGCATGACGACGTCATCCGCTTTCAAGACTTCGAGTGCGTGGCTGAGTGTTGATGGAAGATCATCAATTCCGTTTGCAACGCGTTCCGGTTTGTCCATGACGTAGATGTTGCGGTCGATTGGAGCCGGTGCTTTCAAGTTGTTCTTGATTCCATCAAGACCTGAAGCAAGCAATGTCGCAAGCGCAAGGTACGGGTTCGCTGCTGGGTCGACTGAACGAACTTCGATACGAGTCGAGAGTCCACGTGCTGCAGGAACACGGACGAGTGGTGAACGGTTACGTGCTGACCATGCGACGTAGCAAGGTGCTTCGTAGCCAGGAACAAGACGTTTGTATGAGTTGACTGTCGGGTTACAAACCGCTGTGAACGCACGAGCGTGTTTGAGGATACCTGCCGTGAAGGCACGTGCATCATCCGACAATTGCATGTCTTCGTTGCCTTCATCGAAGAAGACGTTCTCGTTGCCTTTGAAGAGCGACATGTTCGCGTGCATGCCTGATCCGTTGACACCGAAGAGTGGTTTTGGCATGAATGTCGCGTGCAAGTTGTGCTTCGCAGCAATCGTCTTGACGACGAGTTTGAACGTTTGGATGTTATCCGCTGTCGTGATCGCATCCGCATATTTGAAGTCGATTTCGTGCTGACCTGGAGCGACTTCGTGGTGTGATGCTTCGATTTCAAAGCCCATGTTCTCGAGCTCAATGACGATCTCTTTACGGCAGTTTTCACCGAGGTCGACTGGTGCGAGGTCGAAGTATCCACCTTGGTCGTTCAATTCAAGTGTCGGACGACCTTTTTCATCTTTCTTGAAGAGGAAGAATTCTGGCTCTGGTCCAACGTTGAATGATGAGAAACCGAGCTCTTCCATCTCTTTAAGTACCCGTTTGAGCTGACCACGTGGGTCTCCTGCGAACGGCGTGCCATCCGGATTGTGGATGTCACAGATTAAACGTGCAACTTTCCCTGTTCCATCTTCTGTCCATGGGAAGACGACCCATGTGTTCAAGTCTGGGAAGAGATACATATCTGATTCTTCGATCCGGACGAATCCTTCGATCGATGAACCATCGAACATCATTTTGTTATCAAGTGCTTTTTCCAATTGGCTTACTGGAATCTCAACGTTCTTGATCGTTCCGAGGATATCTGTGAACTGTAAGCGAATGAAGCGTACATCCTCAGCTTTAGCGATTTTCAAAATGTCTTCTCGTGTAATGTTGCGACGTGTCATGTGACAAATCCCCTCTCCGATTCGTTTTTATATGGTTACAGGTCCTTACTTGAAGAAACGCCCGAGCTCACCTTGGATGAGCGACGTCTTTCCATGTCGTCCTGCTTCCTTCAATTCATTTTTCAGGAGTTTATACAATTCGCCGTCAGATAGTTCCGGGCGCGTCTCGACGACGCTCTCCGCAACGCGTTCGCGTTTGACGAGATCGTTTTCAAAAATCAATTTGATCCCTGCGATATTCAGTCCCTGATCCAGGTATTCCTTGATCGACAACAGACGATCGACATCGTTGAACGAATAGAGGCGACGCTTCGTCTCTGTCCGCTCCGGTTTGATCAGTCCTTGTTCTTCGTAGTATCGGATCTGGCGGGCAGATAACGCGGTCAACTCTTGAACGACTCCGATGGGAAATAGTGGCTTGGACTGGCGTGATGAGTCTGCCATGTGGTTCCTCCTTTTTCCTTACTCCATGAGAATAAACCTCTGTCAGGCAACTTGTCAAGCGATGTAAGAAAAGTTAACACAACTTTTTTAATCACTTTACATGAAGTCGTTCAGAGGTCTTTTCACGAGATATTCTAGTATTAAACGTTTTTTTCTGGAATTAATTGTTTTTCCATCAAGTGATTGACGGCTGAGATAATGGCAATCTTGACGTGGCTATACGTCAAACCACCTTGGACGTATGCGGTATAGGGCGCACGGATCGGACCATCCGCTGACAACTCAATCGATGATCCTTGTACGAATGTTCCTGCTGCCATGATGACATCGTCCGCATAGCCCGGCATATAATCCGGAATCGGTAACGCATGTGCATTGACGGGTGAAGCGGCTTGAATCGCCTGACAGAAGGCAATCATCGGCTCTGGCGCATGGAACGAGACCGATTGAATCAAATCCGTCCGCTCTGCCGTATGATGAGGTGCCGTGTCAAAGCCGAACTGACCAAGCATGCTCGACGTGAACATCGCGCCCATCAACGCTTGGCTCACCGTATGTGGTGCCATATAGAAGCCTTGGTACATATCCGGAAGTGCGGATAACGATGGACCGGCTTCGGCGCCAATCCCTGGTGTCGTCATCCGGAACGACGCTCGTTCAATCAAATCAGTCCGACCGACGAGATAACCGCCAGTCTTCGCAAGTCCACCACCCGGGTTCTTAATCAACGATCCTGCCATCAAGTCCGCCCCGACGTGTGTCGGTTCGATCGTCTCGACGAACTCACCGTAGCAGTTATCGACGAAGATCAGTACGTGCGGATGGACAGCTTTTATGATGGCGATCGCTTCTCCGATCTCGTTGACCGGCAGACTACGTCGCGTCGCATAGCCTTTTGAACGCTGAATCCCGACGACCTTCGTCTGTGGTGTGATCCGTTCGAGAACGGCCGGTACGTCGATCGTCTCGGCGTTTTTCATCTCGACGACATCATACTGGACGCCCAGTTCCTTTAATGAACCGCGTCCGTCACCACGAATTCCGACGATCTCTTCAAGCGTGTCGTATGGTTTTCCTGTGATATAAAGCAATTCATCGCCAGGCAATAACAAACCGAACAACGCGATACCGATTGCATGGGTTCCGCTGATGATTTGCGGACGACAAAGACCGGCTTCTGCACCGAAGACATCAGCATAGATCCGTTCGAGCGTATCGCGTCCTTCATCGTTGTAGCCGTAACCTGTTGACGGCATGAAGTGAAAATCACTGACCTTGTGACGTCGGAACGCATCGAGGACACGGAATTGATTGTATTCCGCGACCTCTTGCGCTTTCTTGACGTACGGGGCGATCTGTTCCTCCGCCCGGTCAATGAGCGGACGGAGCGTTTCGTAATGGGTTAATTCTGAAAACATGTTTACACCTCGTATTGTTTCAATGTCGCGTATAGACGCGTATCTTTACGCAAGTAACCTTTTAGAATGACGGAACCATCTTCTTCGAACGATTCCTTCAAATTCATCATGACTTCTTTCGCCGGATTGTAATGGGCAAATCCGTCAACTGGAATGCGAATCTCGAGATACTCGAGGATTTCGCTGATCGAACGTTCGATCTCTTCGATCAAGCGCTGGATATCCTGCGGGTCAAGCGCAGAAATCAGCAGTTTTCCACCTGTGAACAAGCGATTCAATTGATCCTTCTTGTTGTAGACTTCCAGTTGCGGAATGTCACCGGCACCGAGTTCATCGAGGACATCGTTCGTCGTCTGCATCTGATTCAAGTAATGCTCACTCGACGCATCAACGACATGGAGGATCAAGTCGGCTTCCAGCACTTCCTCGAGTGTCGAACGGAACGCCGCGACCAACTTCGTCGGGAGATCTTGAATGAAACCGACCGTATCCGTCAGGAGGATTTGACCACCTTCCGGCAAATCGACTTGACGTGTCAACGGATCAAGCGTCGCGAACAACTCATCCTTCTCGTATGTGTCGGCTTGTGTCAACCGGTTGAAGATCGTTGATTTGCCGGCATTCGTATAACCGACGAGCGCGATTTGGAATGTTTGGTTCTCTTTGCGACGTTCCCGGTAACGGGCACGGTGCGCGACGGATGTCTCGAGTTGTTTCGAGATCTCATCGACCCGACGCCGGATATGACGGCGGTCCGTCTCGAGTTTCGATTCACCTGGTCCACGCGTCCCGATTCCGCCACCAAGACGTGACAGTTGTGTTCCCTGCCCGGCAAGACGTGGTAAGAGATAACTCATCTGTGCCAGTTCGACCTGCAATTTCCCTTCGCGTGACTGGGCTCGGCCAGCGAAGATATCGAGGATCAACTGCGTCCGGTCAATCAATTTGATGGCTTCCGGGTCCGACAAGGCGATCCGGATATTCTTCATCTGACCGGGCGTGACCTCGGCATTGAATATGATTAAATCAGGTTCAAGTTCGTCTGCTAAAGCAACGAGTTCTTCAACCTTTCCTTTTCCGATGAACGTACGGCGATCAATCGCTTGTCGTTTTTGATCCAGACGACCGACGACGACACCATGCGCAGTCGTGACGAGTGCTTCGAGCTCCGCGACCGATTCTTCATAGACATGGTCCGGGACACCGGGGAGCTGGCAACCAACGACGATGACGCGTTCTGACATAATATCATTCCTTTCACGAGTAAAGACGTACTGCGCCCTTTATCATACCACAGGCACCGATTCGTCTGAACTTTTTTGGACAGGAAACATCCGTTCGGTTTATGATGGAAGAAAGATTACGATAAGGGGAGGAAAACCATGGCACGCGAACAGTCGTATACGCTTCCAGAGTTCATTGAACGCTATTTGTTTTATCTAACGACAAGTGGACGGCAACTTTCGACCGTCCGCCGCTATCGCTATGATTTAATCGAAGTCCATCGCTACATGACCGATGTCGACCAACCACTCGAGACGATCGACGATTTCAAGGCGATTTCGATCGAGACGTGGAAGACGTTCATCAATGAATACTTGATCGAAGAGAAACTCTACCAGCAAGCAACGGTTGCCCGGATCGTCACCGTCATCAATCAAGTCAATTATCAGATTCGACAAACGAAGGCGAAGCTGATTGAATACGCACAACCGACGCACGAATTGACGGCAAAACACGTCGCTTCCTTCAAGGAATATGAACAATTGGTCCGGACGAATCAATCCGATCGCGGCTTGACGGAACATCAATTGAAGGCACGTCCGTTTTTAATCGATCGAAACGAACTGATCCTTCGATTGTTTTATCGCTACGGTCTACGTGTTCATCACATCATTGGTTTGAAGATGCATGACCTTAATTTCGCCCAGCAAGAGATGACTGTCCACGATCGCCTTGGTAACCGTTACCTGCTCCATCTCGAGCGGGAAGATCAAGACATCATGTTGCGTTACTTGAAGACGATTCCGGAACCGGTCCGTCCCCGTTATCACAGCACCGACCCCTTTTTCGTCGCCTTCGACTTTGCTCGGATGACGTTCCGCTGGGTTTACAGCAAAAATGCACCGAAGCAACTGTCGATCGTCATGATCACGAAGATGATGCGTCAGTTGAATGAACGGTCCGATAATAAACGGGTCTTGACACCGTCGATGTTACGCAACAGTTTCATCTTAAAAACGTATCAGGACGAGATGACGAAGGAAGAACGTCTGCAGAAGACATGCCTCTATAAGGATGTCTCGCTCCGACGTTATGAAGAGGCGGTCGAGGAACTGACACCGTTGTTGTAAAAAAATCATTAGGCTTGGATGTGACATAGATGACGATTCGAATGACTTATGATCAAGAAGCAGAAATGGGATATCTATATCTCTTCCCAGAAACATTTACTCCCGCGATTGAAGAAACGGACGAGCTAGAAGAAAATGAATTCCTCAACGTAGACGTTGATCAAGAGGGACGCATCGTCGGGATTGAATGTTTCAATGAAGAAGCGAACGTGATCCGCGCCGTCCATTCACAAGCATTCTTATACGCAGAACATACAGATCGTTTCTCGCTCCGATTGCGAAACACGATTCCGAAAAGTTCGTCTCACCTCCAAGGAGTTACGTTCTACTTCGCTGAATCCGATCATACCGGATTTATCGGATTTGATATCCTTGACTTAGAACGATATCCTGTCGACGTTCTTCGTACGCTTGCTCAGCCAGCGTATAAATAATGAAGTCAACAAAAAAAGACGACCCCCCGGTCGTCTTTTTTACTTAGCGAGAGACTTCTTGTGTCTCTTCTTGCTCATATAACGTCACGTTGCGCGCTGGTGCGAACGTCGAGATTGCGTGCTTGTAGATCAACTGCTGTTTGCCTTCCGACTCCAAAATGACCGTGAAGTTATCGAATGACTTGATCAGCCCCCGTAATTGATACCCGCTGATTAAGAAAACCGTTGTCGGGACTGCATCTTTCCGTAATTGATTTAAAAAGACGTCCTGAATGTTGTATGTCGCTTTCATGATTCCCCGTGCCCCCTCTTTTTATCTGTTTCTGTCTTCGGGCAACTCTTATTTAACCGCTTTCAGAAACTCTACAGTTCTATCATAGATAATTTTGAACGTTTCTTCAAATGAAAACTTTCCCATATCCACCCAAACGCCATCAAATTGGTGACGGAACCACGTCAATTGACGTTTCGCGAAGCGTCGCGTGTTCCGTTTCAGCATATCGACGGCAGGATCGAGTGGTGCCCCGTCAAGGACCGGTAACATCTCTTTATAACCAATCGCTTGTAGCGCCTTCGTGTGTCGATACCCGGCAGCATCCAGACGCGCCACTTCTTCAAGAAGCCCACTTTCGACCATCAAATCCACCCGCTGATCGATCCGATCATACAAGCGATCCCGGTCTTCCATGTGTAGGACGAACAGTAGACTCTCGTAAAGTGCAGGCTTACTACCGGTCGTTTGTGTCTGACCGGTCCGCGCGACCTCGATCGCCCGCACGACCCGCTGAATGTTATTCGGATGAATCGCTTCGGCACGCACCGGATCAAGTTCCTTCAACTGATCATGTAGCGCGTTCGCACCGTGCGTCGCCGCGTACGCTTCGAGTTCAGCCCGTAAGGCTGGATCTTCCGCCTGCTCAGTGAACTGGTAATCATATAAAATCGAACGGATATAAAGCCCTGTTCCACCGACGATGATCGGTAACTTACCCCGACTTGCGATCTCATCGATCGTCGCTCGGGCAACCGTCTGAAAACGCGCTACACTCATCTCATCATCCGGTGTCACAAGATCAAGCAGATGATGCGGCACCCCTTCCATCTCTTCGGTCGTCACTTTTGCTGATCCGATATCCATGCCTTGATAGACTTGGACGGAGTCTCCCGATAAGACTTCTCCGTTTAATCGTTTGGCTAGTTCAATGCCCGTCTTCGTTTTTCCGACTGCCGTCGGTCCGACGATGACGATGACTGGTTGTTTCTTCATTTTTCTTCACCCATTCTCTATCTTTTCATTCTGATTCGAGTGTACCACAGCCACTTACTCGGATTAAAAAAATCAATGAAAAAACCGCCCATTCTGGACGGCTTCCACTTGCTCGTCTTATACGCGACGGATGAAATCGTCATAAATGGCACTAAAGATGCACCACCCACAAATGACGACGCCTGTCAGCATGATGCCCCAATCTGCCATGGTCGTTCCTCCTCTAATCATCGTTATTCTCTCTTTTGACGGTTTACACAGAATATAAACCCTTTCGAGCAGGTTTGACACCAATTCTTGGAATCAGTATGATAAAAGTACGATTGGTACGTAGCGCGGAGGCTGACCTGCATCGGCTTCCTATTAGAGGCACTGCCTCTCGATTCCATGTCTTGTGCTTGCACGAGGCGACATAGGGAGAATTCGTTCTTCCAAGCGACAGGTCCGGCATCATGCCCGGGCCTGTTCTGCGTGCCGGTACATTATTTCGAAAGGAGCCGATTGTCGTGCGTATTCAAATCATTGGTGGATCAGGTACCGGAAAAAGTACACTGGGCGCCTTCATCGGACAAGCTGAACAGATTCCCTGGATTGATACCGACCATTATCTTTGGACAGATACGACGTTCACTGAAAAGCGAGACGTCTCCGAGCGATTTTCCATGTATGAAGCAGATCTTATGTCTTACAACGATTACATCGTCTCCGGCTCTGTCTTCGCTTGGCATCCGGATGGTTTCATCAATCGGGACTTGCTTGTCTTCCTGTCGCTCGACGAATCGGTTCGGATGGAACGTCTCATCGCGCGCGAAAAAGCACGATACCCAGATTTTACAGGCTCCAATGAATTCCTTGACTGGTGCCGGACGTATCACACGGCGACGGATCCATCGATGATCGGTACGTTCGCAGAACACCAGTATCAGATGGACCAGTCGATTTCCCCGATTCTGATAGTAGATGCTTCGTTATCGACACAACTTCAGTATCAAAAAATAATCGAGACATACGATCGTTTGTCGCTTCATCCATGAAAAACGGGTCCCCCTCTATAGGTGGACCCGTTCGTCTTAATACATATCTTTTTGTGTGAAGTTCCAAAACGCAACGATTAGCGCCGCGACCGTCCAACAACCGAGGACAGCAAGTGAGAACGGAAGCGTCATTCCTTCGATTGGTGGTGCTTGTCCATCGAGATAGTTGATCAGTCCGAAATTGACGTTGACGAGATATTTCGAGCTCGTCCAACTTGAACCAAGCGTCGTCAGTAACGTACCGGAAATCAAGACTGCCATCATGATCCCGATCCCTGTCGCTGTGTTTTTGACGAGAACAGAGACCATCAAGGCGATCGTTCCGACAACGGCTGTGACGATCCACGCTAGACCGACTGCCATCAAGAGGTACTCCCACATCGGTAACGTATGCACGAACTCGGTCGAGAACGTACCGCTCGGTGAGGCTTGGAAACCGGTCAAGATCGGTGCGGTCCAGCCGTCATAGCCGAGGACGATCCCGGATATCGCGTAACAGACGGCAACGGTCAATGCCATCAACATCGACGTATAGAGTAACACCGTCAACCATTTCGCCATCAGGATTTTCCAGCGCCGGACTGGTCGCGACAGGAGCGTCTTGATCGTTCCATCATTTTGCTCCCCACTGACGATATCCGCCATGATGACGATGATGAACAGCGGTAAGATCAGCGTCAATCCTTGCGAGAAGAAGATCCGGATGAACGTCGGGGCTCCCGGATAGTTCGGGTTGATGTCGTTATCGAGATAGTATTGATTTTGTTTGAGGTCAAACTCCAGGAACTGACGGAACTCATCTTGAATACTGCTGGAAGCAAGACGGTTCTGCGTGTCGACGATGTCTTGTTGTAACTCAACCCGCCAATCGAGCGTTCCCTGCTTTTTGATTTGTTCTTGGATGTCTCGGTACTGTGCGTACGTAAACATCGAGACAAGAACGACGAGAATGATCGCAACGACGGCAAAACGACGTTTCGAAGCAATTTTCGTCACTTCATTTCGTACGAGACCGATCATGTTCGGATTACGCAATGTGATCGCCTCCCGTTAACGTGATGAATAGATCTTCGAGCGTTTGGACCTTCCGTTCAATCGTCCAGACTTCGACCCCTGCTTCGAGCAGCTGCTTATTGAGCGCTGGTGTCTTGCTTGCATCCATCAAAGTATGAACCGTATTCGCATCGACGACTTCGGACACTTGGACTAAATCGGATGCTGATAAAATCTCATTCGCCTTAAAGGCATCGTCAACACGCCAGTCAACGCCTGGTGCGAGCGACTCGACCAGTTCCTTGACCGTTCCGACTTGAACGATTTTGCCATAACTCATGATCGCAACTCGATCAGCTAGCATTTCAATCTCAGCCAAGATATGACTCGAGACAAGGACCGACAGTCCCGTTTCCTCGACGAGCCGGCGGATGAATTGACGTAAATCCCGAATCCCCATCGGATCGAGACCATTCGTCGGTTCGTCGAGAATCAAGACGCTTGGTCGTCCGAGTAATGCTTGTGCAATGCCGAGACGCTGACGCATCCCGAGCGAGTATGTCCGGACTTGATCATCAACACGCGCCGTCAAATCGACGAGATCGATGACTTCCTGAATCCGAGCCTCATCGACATTCGGTAACATCCGGGCAAAGACTTGTAGATTTTCGCGACCCGTTAAATACTTATACAACTCTGGATTCTCGACGATCGAGCCAATCCGCTCCATCGCTTGGACGAACTGTTTGCGGACGTCGAAGTCACAGACCGTGATTTTACCGGACGTCGGTTTGATCAAGCCGACGAGCATCCGGATCGTCGTCGTTTTTCCTGCCCCGTTCGGTCCAAGGAAGCCAAAGACTTCACCTGGTTGGATCTCAAACGAGATATTATCAATGATCGTCTTTTTTCCGATCACCTTTGTTACACCTTCTAATTTCACTGTTGGTTTCACGTCTCTCACCTCTTATTGTCTATTCTAGCGGAATAATGAATCATTTGACTTGTCAGAACACTTCATTTCCGCACATTCTTTCAACTTTTGCTACAATCAGGTTAGAACCTAGAAGGAGGAACGTTCATGAAGCGATTACGCTGGCCCCTGTTTTTAACCGTCTCACTCGTTTTGACGGCAATCTTTGGATACGGCTTCGTCAGTGCCTATAGTGACGTCGTCAACCCACCAAAACGTGCCGTCTTGACACCTACGAAGGAAGAGCCTGTCAAAAAAGGCGGGACGTACGTCGCGCTTGGTGATTCCTTGACACGTGGTGTCGGAGCATCAAACGGCAATAGTTACGCTGCAATCGTCGGACGCGATCTTGTCAAAGATAACACTGTCGAGCGCTTCCAGAATCTTGCCGTCAGTGGTGCCCGGACGGAAGATTTACTGAAACAACTAGAACAAAAAGAAGTCTTACGCTCAATCAAACAAGCAAAAGTCATCTCGGTGACGATTGGCGGAAATGACTTATTCAATCGTGGTGAAGGCGTCGCAAACTTCAATGCGAAGAAGACAGCCGAAACCGTCACGACGGCACAAGCGAACTTGAAAAAGACGTTCAGTATCCTACGAGAACAAAATCCGGATGCTGTCATCTTCTACGTCGGGCTCTATAATCCTTTCCGCGCGACGGAAAACGGTGAAGCATTCGATGCCATCGTCCAAGATTGGAACGCAAAATCACGGACGCTCGGTATCGAGTACGATGTCGAAATCATCGACACGTTTAATCTCGTGCGTGACGTCAAACGTGATTTGTCGAGTGACCAATTCCACCCGAACGATTCTACCTACGAAGAGATTGCAAAAGCTTCCTTACTTGCTGTCAACAAACGTTTCTAACAATAAAAGCCGCCATTTAGGCGGCTTTTTGCTCCGATTCATTTCAGACGTTTCGCAAGAGAGACGAGCCCCCATTGGAGCGGCAACCGTGTCCAAAGCAACCAAGACGGAAGACGTTTTCCATTAATCGGCTTCGGATTGACTGCCATGTTGACGTTTGCGGGTAAGACAGCATATAAGAAGGCAGGAAGAGTCTTACGAACGAGGTGCACCCCTTTTCCTGTCAACAACATGAGACCGTAAGCGATTTCGATGACCCCTGTCACTTGGACGAAGAAGCGCTTGAACGGAATGAACGACGGCATGATGCTGACGAACCCTTTTTCATTGCGGAAATGACCAACTCCCGCAAACAGTAATCCTGCTCCATAGACTAGACGCAATAGCATTATGTTCCACACTCTCTTTCTGTTAATGAAATATATGTTCGAGACAGCTTCAGTGTATCGAACTGACCTGATTATCTCAACTTTTAGAAATTGTCGTCGAATTATGGGGAATGATGAGTCATTTCGGAATGTCTCCCGTAATCAGATAAGAGATTGCTTCATTTGCTATGATGAAGTCAGAAATCATACAGAGAGGAATGATGACTTATGGCTGGAAAAACGAAAGCACTTTTACCTGGATTGACTGGAGGCATCATCGGCGCGGTCTTGACGGCTACGGTTGCCTTTCCGATCCTACTCGATCAAGAACAGCAGGTCGCTGATACCCCACTATCAAATGGTATGCCAAAACAAGTCTCAACGACGACGAATGATCCGGTGACGAACGCAGTTGCTACGGCTCAAAAATCTGTCGTGACCGTAACGAACTATCAAGCGGGCAACTCGATGTCGCAACAAGAAGCAGCGGCTGGTTCAGGGTCCGGTGTCATCTATAAGAAAGAGGACGGTAAAGCATACATCATTACGAACCATCACGTCGTCGATGGGGCATCAAAACTCGATGTAACGTTGAATGACGGCAAGACGCTCTCAGCCAAGTTGCTTGGTAGCGACGAAACCTATGACTTAGCTGTGCTTGAAGTTGACGCAAGCGATGTTCCGGGCGTCATCACACTCGGGAAATCAGCGGACTTAAAAGCCGGACAAACGGTCCTTGCAATCGGTAACCCGCTCGGTGAGTTCCAAAACTCCGTCACACGCGGAATCGTCAGTTCGAAAGACCGGACCGTACCGGTCGATACGAACAGTGATGGACAAGACGACTTCAATACGACAGTCATTCAAACGGATGCCGCAATCAACCCTGGTAACTCAGGGGGTGCCTTGATCAATGAACAAGGACAACTCGTCGGAATCAACTCGATGAAAATCGCTGAGTCTGGTGTTGAAGGCGTCGGCTTCAGTATCCCGATCGATGATGCATTACCAATCCTCAAACAGCTTGAAACAAACGGTAAAGTTGAGCATCCGACGCTCGGTGTGTCCTTACAAGACGTTGCGGCGTTCCCTGCCGGTTATCTTAAAGATCAAGTCAAACTACCAGACAGTCAAAAAACAGGTGTCGTCGTCATGTCAGTCGAACCGAACAGTCCAGCTGCTGCGGCTAAACTGAAAACAGGTGACGTCATCACGAAAATCAATGACTCCGAAATCAAAGCATTCGTTGACATCAAAACGGCACTGATCAAATCAGATGGACCGCTCTCCTTGACGATCATCCGTGATGGGAAAACGATGACGGTCGAAACCAAAACAACGACGACCGACCAGCTGTAAAGCTTCAGCCTGACGTTTCGTCCGCCTTCCTTTTCGGGTATTGTTTTAGAACAATATCGAATTGGGAGGCTTTTTCTATGTATGACTTAATCGGCATTGGCATTGGTCCGATGAATTTAGGATTGAGCGCACTTGCGCATCCGACAGATTTAAAGACGTTATTTTTTGACGAAAGCGAACAATTTTCATGGCATCCCGGCATGATGATCCAGGACTCGATGATGCAGACGAGCTTCATCTCCGATCTCGTCACACTCGCCGATCCGACAAGTTCGTTTTCCTATCTCAATTACTTACGATCGATTCACCGTCTCCACACGTTTTACTTCTATGAAAAACTTCTGATTTCAAGACAAGGTTACAACGATTACTTACGTTGGGTCGCAACACAACTTGAAGATCTCCGCTTTTCGACACGTGTCATCGACGTGCAAGACACCGGTGATAGTTTTGAAGTCCTCGTCGAAGATGTCTCGACCGGTAAACGCGAAACGTTCGAAGCACGAAACGTCGTCATCGGCACTGGTTCAAAACCCGCCATCCCGGATACGTTTGACGAACGCGTCATCCACAATACGCAATATGTCATGAACAAGGCAAATTTACTTCAGCGCAACAAAATCAGCATCGTCGGCTCCGGTCAAAGTGCCGCCGAGATTTTCCTTGATCTCTTGACGACGCCTGCTTCAGAGCGTCCTGAACTCGAGTGGATTGCGCGTTCGACACTGTTTGAGACACTTGAGACCGGCAAACTCGGAGAAGAAATTTTTTCACCGAGCTACGTCACGTACTTCAACCAACTTCCACTCGAAGTACGACAAGAGTCGGTCAAGAAGTTTGCCCGCTCTCAGAACGGTATCAGTCCGGAGACCCTGCAATCGATCTACGCCCATCTCTATGATTTGACGGAAGAGGAACAACGACAGGTCGCGATCCGCGCGAATCTTGAAGTAAATGAGATTACGTACGATGAGCGGTTCACGATTGCGATGCAACATCAAGAACTTGAGGATGAACGTATGTCCGTAACAGATGCCGTCATTGCGGCAACTGGTTTTTCGCCATCCCTTCCGAGCTTCATCGACCGACTTGATATCGTATTCGAAGCACCGAATGCCTGGAAAGTCGATGCCGACTACCAAATCGTGCGTTCGGTCGAGACAGCCCACCATCTATACGCAACCGCTAATTTAGAATTATCACACGGTCCGGCTGCGGATAATCTTGGTATGTCCGTCTCGCGGAACCAGTTGATCTTGAACGCTGTCGCTGGTACGGAACTGTATCCGGTCGAACGACATGCGACGTTTACGACGTTCGATTAAGTCACTAAACCAAACGAACGAGGAATGGCGCGCGCCACTCCTCGTTCGTTTTTCGTTTTACGGTTTTTTCGTCAACTCTAGTGCAGCCAGCAATAACAACGTGGCTTGAACTCGTGTCACACCTGTTTTAGAGAGCAACAAATGAAAGGCAATCAACCAGTTGACCTCGTCTGAAAATCGATTCCGTGCCCGCTCCCGGTCGACGATCCGGGTCACATAAATCCAGTCGACACGTTCCATTGTAGGGAGTAACGCAAGAATTGGCATTAAACGATCCCAGATGATGATCTCTCTCCGCTCTAACAGTTCCCGCCACGCAATGATTCGTTCCTGTTGCGCTGAAGGATCTGGATGCGCCGCTAAGATTTGCGCCGTAATGACACGTTCACTCGTTCGTTCCATGAATTGCGCGAGCCACTCTTCCGATGTATTGACCCGCTCTAGAAATTCTTCTGGTAATGGCTGCTGTTCAAGCAAGGTCGATGTCACGACGTACTGCTTTGCTGCATTTAGATGAGGTCGTGTCGCGTGCAGCCGTTCCATATAGGGAAAGGCATCGATTCCTTGACGCCGATTCAATACTTCGTTGAGAGCAAAAAATGGACGAACCCCTTTATCACGAATCAGGCGATGTTTAATCTTCTTTTCCGCAACGATGATCTCTTCGATGAGAACATCGGGATCCGTGCTATTCAATTGAACATGGGCGACAAGTAACGGCGTATAACGGCTCCGAAGCGCTGAAAAACGCGATGTCTTGTGTTTGATTGTCCGCATTAGTCTTTCATATACAGTTTGTTCAAAGACAGTATCATGAATCGTGTAAGACAGTGCAAAAAAACGATGGAAATCATGTGACGTCTCTTCCCGCAAGACGGGATAACTCTCATCATAGTTCTCACAGAATTGACCGTACATCCTTCCACCTCGCCTTCTTTTCTATAAATCGTTTTCCCTAAAATTAGCATACACAATCTTATTTTTGAACGAACAAAAAAAGCAACGGAACATGTCCATTGCTTTCCAATCTTTCAAATCGATTCAAACTCGTTGTCTCTCTAACAACCGGGAGAAATAACCACCTTGATTCATCAGTTCGTCATGCGAGCCTTCTTCGACGATGCCGTCCTTCGTAACGACGAAAATCTTATCCGCATTCCGGATCGTCGCTAAACGATGGGCAATGACGAGCGTCGTCCGGTTCTCGGACAACTCGGCGAGCGATTCTTGGATCAGTGCTTCCGTTTCCGTGTCGAGCGCAGACGTCGCTTCATCGAGAATCAAAATCGGCGGGTTCTTAAGGAACATCCGTGCAATGGCAAGTCGTTGCTTTTGCCCACCCGATAACTTGAGTCCCCGTTCGCCGATTTGTGTCGCATACCCATCCGGAAGATCCGCGATCATCGGACCGAGATGGGCACGTTCCGCCGCTTGCACGATGTCTTCGTGCGTCGCATTCAGGTCACCGTAGGCGATATTTTCAGCGATCGTCCCTGAGAACAAGAAGACATCCTGCTGGACGATCCCGATTTGTTGTCGCAGAGACTCCTTCGTCATCTGCCGGATATCGATTCCGTCAATCGTGATTGCGCCATCTAGAACATCGTAAAAACGTGGAATCAACGAACAGATCGTCGTCTTCCCTGCCCCTGATGTTCCGACGAACGCGACTGTCTGACCCGGTTCGACCGTCAGATTGATATTCTCTAGAATGAGACGATCGGCTTCATAACCGAACGCCACATCCTTGAATGTGATGCCACCGTTCAACCGATCAACGACGAGTGCGTCTGGCGCATCCGGAATCGATGCATCCTCATCAATCATCGAGAGGAAGCGTTTGAAGCCAGCCATCCCTTTTGGATACATCTCAAGTAATGCGGTGATTTTGTCGATTGGCTTCAGCAGGATGTTCATATAAAGAATGAATCCGACGAGTTCCCCTGCCGTTAAAGCTTCGCGATACGTCAAGTAGGCACCGACGACTAAGACGGCAAGCGTCATCAAACGGGTCGTCAAGTAGATGCCGGATAGACTCTTACTCATGACCTTGTAGGCATTGATCTTCGACTGCCGGAACGTCGCGTTGTCTTTTTCAAAACGCTCGATTTCGTAAGCTTCGTTCGTGAATGACTGGACGACACGGACACCAGAGACACTGTCCTCGACGCGCGAATTGACTTCCGCGATGTTACCATACATCCGGTCCCACGATTTATTCATCCGGACGTTCGCATAACTAATCAGCCAGATCAAAAACGGTACCGCAATGATCGTCACGAGCGCGAGTGGTACGTTGATCGTCAACATGATCGAGAACGCACCAAGCAATGTCATGACGGCAATGAAGGCATCTTCCGGACCGTGATGGGCAAGTTCCCCGATATCAAACAAATCATTCGTGATCCGACTCATGATATGACCGGTCTTCGTATTATCGAAGAAGCGGAACGACTGTTTCTGCACATGGCTGAACAGTTGACGACGCATATCGGTCTCGATATTGATCCCGAGCTTATGTCCAAAATAGTTGACGACGAACTGCATCAACGTGCTGATGATGTAGAGTGCTAATAATCCGACGCTGACGAGGATGATCCAGTTCATCTCACCGTTTGGCAACAAGGAGTCGATGAACCACTGGACAGCGAGTGGAAAAGCAAGTTCTAAAACCCCGACGAATAAGGCAGATATGAAATCAAGCCAAAATAAACGTTTATGCGGGATATAATATTGATAAAAACGGCGTAACATGTGTAGCCTCCTTCCGAGTACTTCTAGTGTACTCGAACTTTTTTGAAAATACTGTATCGAGCTATTCATTTTTTTATTAAAACAACCGCGTAGTTTTTTAGAACAAAAATATATTTTAAAATCAGGGGAATTAGCACTTTTTATGACAAAATGGTAACAACGATTTTTACCTATCTATTTGGAAGGAGCTACGTCACGTGAAGAAGACATTTCTCGCTCTTACGACGATCGCCTTGATCAGTTCAACTGGACCGGTCTCTGCTGCGTCAACGACCTTAACATTGACGGATAACGTCAACATTCGCTCGGCTGCCTCGACTTCCGCGAAGGTCATCACGACACTGAAAAAAGGAACGAAGCTGACAGCAGTCAAGAAGGTCAACAGCTGGTACGAAATCCGTTACCAGTCAAAACCAGCCTTCATCACTTCAGCATACGTCAAGGCGACGACAGTAAAGACTACGACAACGACGACCTACATAACGAACACCGATGCTGTCAACGTCCGCCAACAAGCAACGACGAGTTCGAAATCACTCGGAAAACTGGCAAAAAATAGCGTTCTGACTGTTACGAAAAAATCCGGTGATTGGTATCAAATCACGTATAAGAAGCAAGTAGCTTTTATCCATGCATCATTAGTTGATAAAAAGACAGTGAAAGTAACGTCTACGTCAAAACCTGCTACGACGACACCCGTCAAGAACGTCATTAAAGCGGTCGATCGCTCGAAGATCTACACGGTTAATGCGAAGGAAGGCTTGAACGCACGGACTGCTGCAGCAACGAACGCAAAAATTTACAAGACATTACCCCATCAGACAGTACTCGATGTCACAGGTGCCGTTGATTCGTGGTACCAAGTCAAGCTCGACGGAAAAGAAGCGTATGTTGCTTCAACTTATGTCAAAGCTTCAACAAAAGCTTCGCCACCAACAACACCAACGACTCCCGGAGTCTCTGTGACGCCGGTTGATGCTTCGAAGACGTATCGCGTCAATGCCCCAACCGGGCTGAACGTCCGCACATTGCCTTCGACGTCTTCTAAAGTCTTCACGCAAGTCGGACGCGGCTCAACGGTCAATGTCACAGGTGAAACGACAGGAAAAGATAGCGGCTGGTACCAGATCAAGATTGGAACGGGTCTCTACTATGTTGCGAAGAGTTACATCACGACGGGATCCGTCACGACGACGCCTCCGGTCACGCCACCACCTCCTGTGACGACCGTACCTGGTTCGACATTGATGGAACGTGCGATCTCGATTGGGCAACAATATCTTGGTACACCATACGTCTGGGGATCAAGTAGCCCCGTCAATGGTGGATTCGATTGCTCTGGTTTTGTGAATTACACGTTGAATGCCGCTGGCTATGCTGTCGGACGGACGAACGTCAACGGTTACTGGAACGATGATCGGTATCTCGGAGAGAAGTTATCAAAATTACGTCAACCGAAGCGTGGCGATATCATCTTCTTCGAAAACACCTATGCCGCTGGTCCGACACATATTGGCATCATGCTGAACAACGATCAGTTCATTCATGCAAATGAACCTGCTTTAGGTATCAGCCGTGTATCGGAACGTTACTGGACGCAAAAACTATTAGGCTTTAAATCACTTTAAACTTTCCTCATCCATCCCTCGGGGTGGATGTTTTTTGTCTTACCACTTCACTTTGGGATATACTGGATATGGAAAGGATGTGTCTGCATGTCTTACAAAACACTGTATGTTCGGCTTCTCTTTCTTGCCTTATTGATTTTTGGTGGCTCGATGCTCTTGCATTATATCCAGACGGGAGACGTCTATATCGGTCACTTGATCGTTTCCGTCGCCGCTTGCGTCTTATTGATTTTCAGAAGAACGACATCCTTACACGAACAGGCATGAAGCGCACTCGCCTCATGCCTGTTTTTTTGTCATTGAACCTTAACCAATGCTTGTATCTCTCGCTCAAGATCGCCTTTGAGTCGTTCGCTTTGAAGATCATCCTTCAATCGAATGACATCCTCCAGCCGTTCCTGACCAATCCCTCGTTGCATCGCTAGTACGAGCGTCTGTAGCATCATCGCTTGGTCGAATCCACTCGCGGCAAGCCACGCATCTTGCATCTCCCATATCTTATCGACGCTCTGCTGCAGCGTCTGATTCGGTAATTCGATGCCGTTGACAAGGAGATGGACTTCGAGTTGTCCGATGTAATGCTTCGCGTCATCGATCGCCACAGTGACGAGTTTTTCCCACGCCATTTGCATGCCGTCCGTATCGTTTTCAAAAATCGCGATGAGTCCTTTCGTTAAATCGACTTCGATTCGTCCGACGGCAGTCGTTTCACTAAATGCAAAAAACTGCTCCAGTCGATCAAACTCTTGCCGTGATTGTTCGATTTCCCCTTCTAGATATAAAAACAATCCGAGGAAACGTTGAAACGAAATGACATGATAATAGACATCTTGCTCCCGCATATACTGAACCCCTTCACGCAATAAGGCGATCGCTTCTGTGTAGTGATCATCGAACAAACTTGCTCGGAGCGCACGCAGGATTTGAAGCTTTAAATAGGTTTTCGGTGCAAGTGGAATCTCACGTGGTATATCCATTGCTTCGATCAGCTCATACGCTTCCTTCGTCCGTTTGAGATTGAATAAAAAGTAAACTTTTGCGATTTGGGCAAGTAATTGTTCATCTTGACGACCGAGCTGTTGAAAAACCCGCTCTGCTTTCTCGAAATAAATCAAACCAAGCTCCGGGTCAGACGTTCGGAGGGCATCCCCATATTCCTGAAAGACCTGTCCTTGCCAGTAAGAGTTTGTCTCTGGCACTAAATACGGATGCAGAATTTCCCGAACCTTTTCGTCCGAATGATATGAGGTATCTCGTGAACGGATTGTTTCAAGGAGTTCCCGCATCCGAACATCCCGCGGATCGAGCATCAATTCCTCGACCGTCACTTGTAATCGCCTAGCAATCGCCTGTAGTGCGGGCACTGACGGTGTCGCTTTCCCGTTCTCGACCATACTGAGCATCGACTTCGTGATGATGCCGGTCGCAACGTCCGTTTGCGTCATTTTTTTCTGTTTTCGGATCTGTTTGATACGTTCCCCTAACACACTTGTCACTCCTTTTATCATAAAAGTTAAATTTTATTGAACTTTATCTTTACATTTTTCTTCCACTCCTTTATTCTACACTAAAGTTCAATAAAATTTAACTCTGAAGGAGTGAACAGGATGTCATTTAATTTAAAGCGTGTCTTATTCGGAAAGTTTTGTTCATTATTTGCGGCAAGTCTCTTTACGTTCGTCGCTGGACTGACCGTCTTACGGGAAACATCGTCTGGTTTTCAGTTTGCGCTCGTCCTGCTTGCAGGATCAGTGCCACGGATTTTGCTCTCACCGGTTGCTGGTGTCCTCGCTGATCGCTGGAACCGGAAACGAATCATCGTCATGACCGAAAGCTTAAGTGCACTCGTCTTGTTCGGACTTCTGCTCTATTCGCTACAAGCCCCTCTACATACCGTTCATTACATCGTTGCTAGTGTCCTCTTGACGAGCCTGTCGACGTTCCTATCCGTCACCTTATCAAGCTCGTTACCGCGACTCGTAGAAGAAGATGAGTTACAACGCGGAAACGCGCTTTTCTCGACGATTCAATCGACCTCAACGATCACCGCTCCACTCGTTGCGGGATTTCTTATCGCCACTGTCTCCATCACGCAATTCTTGATCTTACCGTTCCTCTTGTTTGCTTCTGCTGCCTGGTGGAATAGCCGCCTCCGCTTTCTTGCAGTGGATACCTCTCCTCTGGCTACTACCGATACTCCGTCTTTCGTCTCGGAGTTTAAAGAGGGCTACCGTTATCTGTTCCGTCAACCGGTCTTGACGACACTCGTCCTGATGGCGATTGTCCTGAACTTCTTTTTTGTCGCTTTCGAAATCTTGTTACCAATCATTTTGCTCGATCGACTGCAATTCACACCATTTCGGTTTGGACTGGTCGAGTCCGCACTCGGTGCCGGTCTTCTTGTCGCTTCGTTGCTTCTTGCCTTACCTCGCTTTACGGTGAAACGTCCGTTACGCACGATATTCGAGTCGCTCTTTTTAATCGCCTCTTGTTATGCGCTTCCTGCACTTGCCCTACTCGGCTATGTTCCATCTGCTCTACTATTACCTTTTTTCATGATTCTATTGTTCATCGACGGCATGCTCGTCTTACGGATGAACATTCCACTGCAGCTCATCGTTCAAAAACAGACCGATCCGGCTTACCTCGGACGTGTCATCGGTGTGCTGGAATCCATTGCAATGGCGATGATGCCGATCGGTACCCTATTGTTTGGTTTACTCAGTGATCATGTATCTATCATCGTGCTACTTGGAGTCGGTACAGTCGGCTTATTCGGTGCAGCATCATTCGGATTCCTCCGACTTCGTAATGACATCTTATCCGAGAGCATTCCCGTAGCAGACGCAAAAAACACGTCCTCCCTCACTTCGTGAGAAAGGACGTGCGTATCGGTCAGACCGTCGCTTTGACGGCATCCATGATTAATTTCAATGATTGTTGTTTTGCTTCCTTGTCAGCGATCATCGAAGCGATCATTACTTCGTCTGTGCCGTAGGAATCAGCGAGCTCTTGCAATTGTTTTGCAACGGATTCCGGGTTACCAACGATCATCCGCTTCCGGTTTTCAGCGATCCGGAATTGGTCTTGGAACGTATACGGATACGCCGCTGCCTCTTCTGGAGTTGGCGTTCCTGTCGACGAGACCCCTTTTTCAAGTAGGAGTAGTGACAGATCCAGGCTTGAAGCTAACCGTTCTGCTTCTTCCGTCGTTTCAGCACACGTCACGAAGATCGAGACGAGCGTTTGTGGTGTCTCATTGAACGACGTCGCCATGAAGTTATGACGGTAGTAGTCCATCACTTCTTGTCCACCTTGTCCATTGATGAAGTGGGCAAAGGCAAATCCGAATCCGCGTTGCGCAGCGTTCAAGGCACTACCCCCACTTGATCCAAGCAACCAACCTTCTGGTGTCGTATCGACTTCTGGTGTTGCGACGAGTCCCGCGAACCGGTGTCCGGCAGGTGCTCCGTCTTTCAAGTAATCGACGAGATCATCGAGTTGTTCGCCGTAATCGGCTCCACCAAAACGTGGCGACGATCCTTCTTGCAACGCACGTGTCGCAAGCGGCATACCGCCTGGTGCCCGACCGAGTCCAAGGTCGATCCGGTTCGGTGCAAGCCCTTCAAGGACACGGAAGTTCTCCGCGACTTTATAAGCACTGTAATGCGGCAGCATGACACCGCCTGAACCGAGGCGAATCTGTTTCGTCACTGCCGCCATGTAAGCGATCAAGACTTCCGGGCTTGAACCAGCCAATGTTTTAGCGAAGTGGTGTTCGGATACCCACAGGCGATGGTAGCCGAGTTCGTCCGCGATTTTCGCGAGCTCGACCGTTTCGTGTAAGGCATCAGATGGCGATTGTCCTTTAGAGACCGGGGATTGGTCTAAAATACTAAGTTTCATGTATGTCTCTCCTTTTTCTTTCGAATGCGTACCTACACTGTACGCCTCCTCGTTGTACGGTGCAACGAAACTGCTTCTTTCTATCATGGGGACGTTTTCATTTTGAAATTCAGGGAACAATGCCTAAGTGAGCATAAAAATCTAACGAATGAGGTGGAGTTACATGTCAACCCATACTACGAATCAAGAAGCAGTCGAAACGGTCAAGAAACTGATTGATAAAATCGAAACAGCGATGCTGACGACGATTTCAGCAGAAGGACTCGTATCGCGTCCGATGCAGACACAGGATATCGAATTTGATGGCGACCTCTGGTTCCTCACTTCAAAAGAAACAGACAAGTACCAAGAACTACTTAAGAATCCGAGCGTTAACGTCGCGTACGTCGACAAATCATACGTCTCGATTCGTGGGACAGCAGAACTCGTCGAAGATATCGAACGAAAAAAAGAGCTCTGGAGTCCACGCTACGAAGCATACCTTGGAACGACATACGAAGATCCGAAAGTCGTCTTGATCAAGGTCAACACGGAAGCTGCTGAATACTGGGAAACGGGAAACACGACGAAGTCCGTCAAACAAGTCTTGAAGAAAGTCGTCGGCAAAGACGATGAGAACGAAATCAATAAAACAGTCGACTTGTCTTGACGAGTTAAACCCGCGCAGCTTGCGTGGGTTTTTTCGTGTGAAGATAGTCGTTTTTCTCAAAATGATGTAACATAATAAAATGAACTAATATGTAACTTAACTAAAAGGAGTACAATCATGGGAGAATTTTTTACGTTATTACGCCGGGGAAACCGGTCGGCGCTGACGGCAGGCATCGTTAACTCCGTCATCGCCATCATCAAGGCAATTGCCTACGTCCTGACGGGAAATGTCGCGATGTTCGCGGAGATGATGCATACGCTCGGGGACGCTGCTAACCAATTTTTTGTCTTCATCGGTTCTGCCCTCAGTAAAAAGGCACCGACGAAACGTTTCCCGAACGGCTTCGGTCGTCTCGTCAATCTCGTCTTGCTCGGTGCCATCCTCTTCGTCGGTATCATGGCGTACGAGACGATTCATGAAGGGATCGCCCACATCATCGAACCGACAGAATCAACTGGCTTTTGGATTACGTTGTCTGTCTTGTTCGTCGGTGTCGTCTTAGAAAGTGGCGTTTTCGTGAAAGCGATGCAAGAGATCGCGCACGATGCGAAGTTAGACTCGAAAGGACCACGCTTGATTCTTGACAGCTTCCGCTCACTCAAACAAGCGAAACCAGCCACACGCCTTGTGTTCCTAGAAGATTTGGTCGCAACGGCTGGTGGCGTCGTCGCGATGCTCGCCGTCATCATCTCGCATGTGACACCGTTCCATCAGGCAGAAGGAATTGCTTCGATCCTCATCGGACTGATGATGTTTTACGTCGTCGGGAATGTCTTCCTGCAAAACGCAGCTGGTGCACTGGGTGAAGCCGATGAGACGATGGCAGCACGTCTCGGCGGTCTAATCATAAAGGACCCTGACGTCAAGGACATTAGTAAACTAGAAGTCATTAAGGAAGGCGATCATTTCCACGTCGAAGTCGAGATTGAAGTCGACCCGACGTTGACGATCGCACAAGCGGACGATATCAAGGACCGTCTCGAACTCCAGATTCGCCTGCAACAAGGCATCATCGATGTGACGATCGGCTTTGATGAAGACGATAAGATTCAACAGTATGTCGTTGCTACGGACGAAACATGACACCATTCACGCAAGATGTCCTGACTATCATTCGTTCGATCCCTGCTGGTCGGGTCATGACGTACGGGCAAGTCGCTCGACTCGCCGGCCATCCGCGTAGCGCCCGACAAGTAGCGCGGATTCTTCACAGTATGAGTAAGACGGAACGTCTACCGTGGCACCGCGTGCTCGCTGCTGGTGGAAAACTATCGCTTGAAGGCGATGAACAGCGACTGGCACTTGAAGCAGAAGGGGTCGAGTTCCTGACCGCCCGTCAACTCGATTTATCGCGTTATCAAGTCAAAAGTGAATAAATACAACAAGAGAGGGATGACCGGTTCGCAGACCAGTCATCCCTCTCTTTTTATCGTCATGAATCACGCTTTCGACGTACTCGAAGCTACAGCGATTTGCCGACGCACTTCTGCTTCTAATTGTGGTTCCGGTGGTTGCCAGCCTTCCGGTTTCATGACCTTTTGGTCCGATTCCCGGAAGATTGGTTTTCCGTCCGGTCCAAGCTTCGCCATGTTCGCACGCTGGACGATCTCGAACAATGGAGCCGGATCAAGCCCGACCTCAACGAAGCTTCCCATGATGAAGTAGAGGGCGTCCGTCAAGGCATCCCCTTGTCCGACGAGCCGTTCGACATCTGTTTCGGGTTGTTTCATCTGAAGCGATTTTTCGACCGCTGTATCAAGTCCTGACTTGAAACGTTCGATTGCTTCGAGAAATTCTGTTTCACTCGTCGCCGATTGATGCAGGAACTCAACGACCGCTTCTTCTGCCGTCCAGGTCGAGCGTTTGATTCCACGATCGACCGTCATAGGTGTTGGCGTCGTTGCGCCAGGGTGTGAAAACACACGGTGGAATTCCTTTACGTCTTGATAATAATTTGTCATAACCGATCATCCCCTTTTACCGAATGTCTCCATTCTAACAGGTTCAGAACCGGAGTTCGACTCATTGATGAACGACGTCGAGTAAGGCCATCCCACGCGTGATCAATTCATCTCGCTGCTCAGATGTCGCTTTTAAGCGCTCGAGATCTGCAATCAGACGTGGTTGATCGACTTCATCCGCTAACTCGAGTAATTCAAGACGGAGTAACCAAGCGTCCGGTAACTGGACGAGTGTCTGATCGATCAGTTGCGGTAACCGTTCTCGTCCGGCACGACCTTCGCGAATCTCGCGGACGACTTCGAAGATCGGATCAGCCGCTGTCAACGGACGTTCGATTCGTTCGAACTCGACCGTTTCCGGAATCGGCTTCAGTGCTTCAACTTCCGTTCCCGGGAATGCTGACGTGATGTCACCGACGATCAATTCCATCCGGTCCATCGTCATCGTTTTCCCGTCGTTTGCAAGCGTCGCTGCTTCTAAGACGACGAGCGCCCGATTTCCATTGACGTTTTGAATCGCTGTGATGTCCCCTGTGACGCGAACATTTCCTTCCGCCCAGTCGAGACGTTCACCGACTTTGACTTGCATCAATACTTCGTTCAATTCCTTGCCGTGAAGGAGTGTAAAGCCTTCCGGATGATCTGCAAGTCCTTGACCTGTCAACACTTCGCCGTTCGCAGCAAGCGCTGTCGGACCTGTTAGTTTGACGAGATGAAGCGAATCGTGAATCTCTTGCGTTTCAGGAACACCGACGAGCGAGAGACCACTGTCGAAGACGAGCGTTGACAGGTTACCCGATTCGACCGCTTTTGTTAGTCCGTGGATGCCACCGCGAATGTAAGACATCGACTGTGCGAATTCTTCAAGTGCATCGCGGAGTTGTTCGAACGATTCACAAACGAAGAGTTCTTTTTGCATGCTCGTCACGTCATGTTTCGTTGCAAGTGCTTTTTCAAGTGAGAATGGATGTTTGACGACCGCGTCCGTTAAGCAGTGGCGACTTTCACCGACGGATGATAAAAGACCTGCCCCGTAGATTTGTGGGTTGTCGATATTACCAATCAGACCGAATTCAACCGTCCACCAGAACAGACGTGAGATTTCGTTCGCTTCCGAAATTCCTTTGACGTGTGTCCGTGTCTCCGCGAGTTCGACTTCAGCTTGCTCGATGTCGGCTGGCGTCGAGAACGGGCTCTCTTTGACAATCGTCAATTTCTTTAGTGCCTTGAACACGTCATGCTCGGCTTTATGATTAAAGGCATGTGCCCCGATCTCACCGAAGCGTCGAACGAATTCCGCGTAGACCGGATTCATCAAGATTGGCGCGTGCCCCGCTGCTTCATGCAAAATATCTGGCGCCGGTGTGTAGAGAATGTTATCGACCTTCCGAATGTCGGTCGCGATCGGCAAGAGTCCGTGCCCTTGGAAATCGAAGAAGGCGACGCCAGGAATGAGACCATCAACAGCGACTGTTCCCCAGCCTCCACGGCTTAGGTTCGCTGTCATTTCACGCACGTCCGGAATCCGTTCCGGGCTGATGCCCGATGCAGCAAGCCCTTCGAGGTATGCCGGATGTGCTGTATCTTGTAACGTATTTAAATTCAGTCGCATGACGTATCTCCAAACGGCATGATCCGTTGGCGTGTAGTCTTCGTAGTGCTGTGGTGCGACGTGTGGACGTAAATGACTTGGAATGATTGGTGTAGACATATGAGTTCCCCCTTGAATGAATGTGAGATAACAAAAAAGCCCCTGCCGAACATATTGTTCGACAGGGGCGACGAAAGCCGCGGTACCACCCTGATTACCCAGTCATCGACTGAGTCACTTATGATTGGGATAACGGTGTGCTCCGCTCGCTTACGCAAGAAGCTCAGAAACTGTAATTCAACACCATCTGTGTACACGTTCGCAGCGCCACGTGCTCTCTGAAACAGGGAGATGGTCTTTACTTCGGTTTCATCATCGCTTAATCTTTCGTTCTGTTATGCTGTTATACTGTTATGCTTTTAGCAAGTAAAGTATCGTTAAGGAGGACTATACGCTTACTTTTTACTTTCGTCAATGGCTTTTTTACGTTTAAATCGATTAAATGTTTTATCACGGACTGATTTTTGTTCGATCGTCAGTGATGTGATATGACGACGAAGCGCACCATTGAGCCGTTTTTCGAATGCTTCAAGCTCTTGGATCCACTCATTCATCGAAACGACGATCGGTAAGATTTCCATGATGACTTCTTCCTCGAGTTCATCGCGGTCAAGGAAAGAGTGCTTAACGAAGGCGATGTTCTCTTTGACGAGATCCTCCATTGCGAGTGGTTCTTCCGTCAATAAGAGATCATATGTCAGCAAGACCTTCTCTTGTCGCTGGGCGATATGCATCAAGTGATAAAACAATTCACTCCGAAGATCGTCCGCAATCGAGTCAAGGGCCTTCTCTCGCTCTCTGAAGCGCTCTGCCGTCGCGACACCACGTTCGAGGCACGATTGCATATGTTTGAGAATCAAGAGGTTCCGTAAGAGCGAGGCGTGCTTCTGACGCGTTCCTCGAATCTCTTCCTTGTGTAGGTTGAACAAGTTTTGTGTCTCAAGGAGCGAATTTGACATTTTATCGATTGCCGCCCGATATGGGGCGACCTTGCCTTCGAAGGCAATCGCTCGCGTGACGACGAGCAGCTTTTCGAAGAGTTTCGTCGCTTTTTGATAGTAGACATTGCCATAGCGCGGCGGGAAGATCAGCGCATTGATGCCAAGCGCACAGCCAATCCCGAGCATGACGAGCAAGTAACGGATCAGGACGACTTGCCAAAGTGGCTCGGTCGCTGTCGCCACACTTTCGAGAATGACGATGATCATCAAAACGACGTGTGGAATCGTCCGCCCGAAACCAAAGGCTAGCAAAATCGAGATTGCTGCCATGATGACGATTCCGATCGCGAGCGGATTGGCTGGATTATCCCCTAAAATCCAAAGTGCGAGTAACGTCAAAAAGGCACCAATCAAGTTGGCCTCTGCTTCCTCGAGAAATTGTTTCCATGTCTGATAGACCGAAGGCAGGAGTGTCGTCGCTGCCGAGATTGCAGGCAGGATCGGGCTGAGGTTGAACAGATTACTGATCAACAGCGCCAAGATGACCGCAAGACCTGTCTTGATGGTCCGTGGTCCGATTTGTAAGGATTGTCCACCCATGTCCATCCCTCCTTCTTATTCAGTATGCCCTCTATTCTTCACCGTTAGCCGTCAAAATTCAACAAAAAATCCCCTCCGCTTGAAAACGGAGAGGATTTAGATGAATTATGATGCTTTCGTACCTGTTCCTTCTGTCATTTCCGCTTTCGCGACCGATTGGTCAACAAGTGGTTTTTTGAGGAAGGATAGGATTGCCGCACCGACGAGTGAACCGATGAGGATCGCACCCGCGTAACCGACGATTGCCATGACCGTACCTGATGGACCATCAAGTAACGGGAAGACGAAGATACCGCCGTGTGGTGCTGGGAGCAAGACGCCGAAGACGATCGTCAATGCACCAGCGATAGCTGAACCGATGACGCTTGAAGGAATGACGCGGAGTGGATCGGCTGCTGCAAATGGAATCGCACCTTCTGTGACGAACGATGCACCCATTGCGTAAGCAGCGATACCTGCTTCACGTTCTTGCGGTGTGAATTTCTTACGTGCGAATAATGTTGATGAGAAAGCCACGATGAGTGGTGGAACCATCCCACCTGCCATGACGGCTGCCATGACTTCCGTGTTACCTGCTGTAAGAGCAGCTGTACCGAAAACATATGCTGTTTTGTTGATTGGACCACCCATGTCGATTGCCATCATACCTGCGACGAGCATACCGAGGAGGATTGCGTTCCCACCGCTGAGCCCGTTCAACGAATCCGTGAGCCATGTCATGAACTTCGCGATCGGCTCATTGATGACGAGCAACATGATCATCCCTGTGATGAATGAACCAAACAATGGATAGAGTAAGACTGGTTTGATTCCTTCAAGTGCTGCTGGGAGACCTTTGAGGACTTTAACGAGCAAGAGCACGACGTAACCAGCAAGGAAACCGGCAATCAATCCACCGAGGAAACCAGCATTACCGTTGCTTGCAAGGAAACCAGCAATCAGACCAGGAGCAAGACCTGGTTTATCAGCGATCGACATCGCGATGAATCCGGCGAGGATCGGAATCAAGAGACCGAATGCAGCTTTCCCGATCGACATTAACTGAGCAGCGAACTCGTTGTATGACGGATCATCCGGGTTCGCAGAGTTGATTCCCCAGAAGAAGCTGATCGCAATCAAGAGACCACCAGCGACGACGAGTGGCAACATTGCGGATACCCCACTCATTAAGTGTTTGTAGAATCCACCACGCGCTGGTTTTGAACTTTCGCTTGAACCGCTCGCTTTGTATACAGGTGCGTCTTGTTTGACGGCACGGTTAATTAATTCTTGTGGTTTACGAATTCCTTGTGCGACCGGTACTTCAACGACGTGTTTCCCGTTGAAACGATCCATCTCAACCGCTTTATCCGCAGCGACGATGATCGCTGTCGCATCGTTGATGTCTTGTTGTGTCAAACCGTTCTTGACGCCTGTCGATCCGTTCGTCTCGACTTTGATGCGGACACCCATCTCTTCTGCTTTTTGGCGAAGGGCATCAGCCGCCATATACGTGTGTGCAATCCCTGTCGGACAAGCTGTGACAGCGAGGATATACGGTGCGTCTTGGTCAACGTTGTCGCTTGAGACGTCAACTGGACCTTCTTCTTCACGTTCCTTCGCTTCGATTGCTGCGATGACTTCGTCTTTCGTTTTAGCCGCAAGGATCGTATCGCGGAAGTTCATATCCATCAGATAAACCGATAGTTTCGAAAGTGTTTCAAGGTGCGCATTATCTGCGTTCTCACCCGCTGCGATCATGAAGAACAACCGACTTGGTTGACCATCGAGTGCTTCGTAGTCAACACCTGCCGAACGACCGAAAGCGATCGCTGGTGTTTTGACTGCTGCTGTTTTTGCGTGTGGAATGGCAATGCCTTCCCCTAAACCTGTCGTACTTTGCGCTTCCCGTGCGAGAATCGCTTCTTTATATGCCGAGCGATCGTTCAGTTTTCCTGCCCGATCGAGGACGTTGACGAGTTCATCGATGACAGCGGCTTTAGATGACGCTTGTAAATCGAGCTGAATCGTATCACGTGTCAAGAGATCAGTAATTTTCATGAGTAGTCACACTCCTTTTAGGATTGAATGAGTTCAACGACGTTGACGTCTTTGATGAGACGATCGATATCTTCCTTCGTACAAAGACCAAAGGAATAAGCAGACGCGCTACCAGTCGTCACCGCATAGCGGAACGCTTCTTCTGGTGATTTACCGAGCGCGTGGCTGGCGACGAATCCAGCGACGAGTGAATCTCCAGCACCGACGGAATTGACGAGCTTCCCTGCCGGTGTGTTTGCCGTATAGGCACCTTCACGATTGACAAGCAGTGCTCCGTCTCCTGCAAATGAGATGACGACGTTCTCGGCACCTCGCTCGACGAGCTGTTGGGCGTATGGAACGGCCATCTCCTTCGACGTAATCTCGACGTCGAAGATTTCACCGAGTTCATGGTGATTCGGCTTGATTAAAAATGGACCGAGCGGTAAGACTTCAAGCATCGCTTCCTTCGTCGTATCGACAGCGAAGCGGACGTTCCGTTCATTCAGGATCGTCGCGATATGACGATAGAGATCATGCGGCAGACTGCTTGGGATACTACCTGCGAAGACGACGATGTCACCGGCTTCCATCGTCTTGAATCGGGATAATAAATGCTCCAGCTCTTCCGGTTGAATCTTCGGTCCCGCTGCATTCAGCTCAGATTCTTGATCGGCGCGAATCTTTACGTTGATTCGCGTCTCATCTTGAATCGGTGTGAAGTCCGTCAACACGCCTCGTTTCTCGAGTTCCGTCCGAATGAATTGTCCGGTACTTCCTCCAAGGAATCCGAGTGCTTGTGTTTCCACCTCATAGTTTTTTAGGACGAGAGAGACGTTGATCCCTTTCCCTCCGGCCACTTTTTCCGCCTGTTCGACACGATTGACTTGTCCTGCCTCAAATACCGGTAACGTGACATAATAGTCGATGGATGGGTTGAGTGTCAGTGTATAAATCATTTCGCGTTCACCACCTCTGTGTATTGACTGTATTTCGCTTCTTGCTCACTGGATGTCGTCGTGATGATCGTCGCCGCTTGCAAGGACGCCACCCGACTGAAACTGATTGCATCCAGCTTCGTCTCATCGACGAGTACATACGATTGTTTTGCTAATTCGATCGCTGTCTTCTTTACGAGTGCCTCTTCCGGATCCGGTGTCGTGAAGCCTTGTGCCGGATGAACACCGTTCATCCCAAGGAACGCGACATCAAAATGGTAAATCAACATTCCTTCACGTGCGTTGTAACCGACGAGTGCCTGCGTTGAATGCTTGAGTTGCCCTCCGACGACGAACGTCGGGATACGGTGATAGAGTAACGTGTTCGCTAGAGGAAGACTGTTCGTTACGACCGTAATCGCCTTCTCTTCGAGATACGGAACGATGGCAAGCGTCGTCGTTCCGGCATCGAGATAGACATACATCCCGTCTTCAATCAGGTCGGCAGCCGCTCGCGCGATCCGCTCCTTCTCTTCGACGTGTTGGTCACTCTTCTCGAAATAACTCGGTTCTTCAATTTGCAAATGGTTCGCTGTCGCGCCCCCGTGCACCCGACGCAGATGACCTGCTGTCTCGAGTTGTGATAAATCCCGACGAATCGTGGATTCACTCGCACCGGTTTGTTCGACGATCTTTTGCATCTTGACGACTTCTTCTCGGGCTAAAAGCTCAAGGATGAGTTGATGGCGTTTTTTGGTTAACATAAGGTTTCCCTCCGCATCTTTAATATAAAGCGTTTACATCTAAAAATCAATCAAAAACGTTCAAAATTTATATAAATTCTTTATAAAACGTTCAAAATACGACTTTTTTCGACATTAAACCGTTCTTATAGTTTCATTATACATCAAAAACGGTCATTTTATGACTGTTTTGTTGGTTAGAATCAATCATTTTTTAAATTTTTGACGATTTTCACAAAATAAAAAACCACTTTCCAAAGTAATTCGGAAAGTGGTGAATGAAAATCGGTCATTTCAGTCATCTTCGTTCACTGGACTTCATTTTGCAAGCGACCGATTCCTTCAATCGATACTTCGACGACATCCCCTGTCTGAAGATAGACCGGTGGTTTCATGCCGTGACCCACACCAGCCGGAGTGCCTGTCGCAATGACGTCCCCTGCTTCAAGCGTCATCCCGCGCGACACTTCAACTAAAATCGTTACGACATCACGCAACATCAAGGCGGTTGATCCCGATTGACGGAGTTCCCCGTTCACACGCGTCTCGACGAGGACGTCACGCGGATCAAAGCTGTCCGCTGAGACGATGACCGGTCCGAACGGACAGAACCCATCGAGTGATTTGCCACGGAAGAACTGGACGTGTTCTTTTTGTAAGTCCCGCGCTGTCACATCATTGACGATACTGTAGCCAAACACGTGATCAAGTGCATTCTCAGGTGTCAGATCACGCCCCGTCGTGCCGATGATGATGGCGAGTTCACCTTCATAATCCAGTTGCTGTGTCAAATCCGCATGCCGCTCAATCGATTCGAACGGACCAACGATCGATGTCGGTGCTTTCGTGAACAAGACGAATTTCCCCGCTCCCGCCGTATCCATCTCCTTGATATGATCGGCGTAGTTCTTGCCGACACAGATGACGTTTCGTGCCGGAATATACGGTGCCAGTTTTCGAAAATCCCCTTTAAGTAGTGGCGCGATATCTAAATCAAGATCAACATCGAACTCACGTGAAATCACTTCAAACAATGAATCCGTATAGACTTGTGCCGTCACATCATATGTAGAGCCATCCCGTTCAACCCCGATACCTACTTTTCCTTCTTGCTCAAATCGAAACCATTTCATCCTAAATGCCCCCTTTTGTTTCTAGTATAGCGAAACTGAAAGCACGTCGCACTTATCCTCTCCAGCACATGTTCAATCCTCAAATCGTTTTGCTATTATTTTTAGTGATAAAACATAATTCATACATGGTATTCAGTCATTCTTTGACTTTTAGTTCGTTTCAACAGTTGAAGATCATATAGATATCTTATAAATCATATCGGACGAGTAGTAGGTTTGAATGTTAAAACATCATACTCATTTATTCCTGTGATAAGAAGTTAAATTTTTCTATAGGAATATGATGAATATTTATAGGACACTTGTATTTTTCTAATACATTTTGGAGTAAAGGAAAAATGTCATCCAAATTATTTTTATGTTTGAAATTACCAATAACTTCAATATCCAAATTCCATCGACACTCTTCTTTATCCTCTAAAAAACCACCTGCCACGGTACATAATTCATCATACGTTTCTTGAGTAACTTCCTCAGGTGAAATAATGATTGCTTTTATAAAATTATCATATCCAAAGTCGTCTTCCGAGATTCCATCAATATTTTTTAAATAAGGAAAATCGTCAATAGTGCTAGGACGTTGATAGTCAATGAGTATTAGGCAATACATAGGTGGTGTTAAATAACCATCTCTCAAAAAATATGCTTCGACTGTCCTTAAATTGAGTATTCTATTCAAATGGTAATTTTTCATTTAGTGAACCTCGTTTACTTATTAAAGTGAGTTGAATTAAAGTTTTTAACGTTAGTTCATAATAACTTTCTTTTTTAATAGCTTACACCTTATCACATCATACAATTATTGGATACATAGTGCGTATATGACTCGTCGAGACAATAGAAAGAGGTGGCATTCCCAAAGTACCTAGGAATGCCACCCCTTTTATACAATTCGTTACGCAATCCGCTGAGCTAGTCGATCAACAAGAGCCTGCGACTCTTCATTCAATCCAACAAGTTCGACTTTTTTGCCAAGTCGTTCGTATTTCAAGACGACGTTTTCGATTGCTTCGATAGCGGAATCATCAAACAAGTGACACGCTGAGAAATCAAGTGTGATGACGGATGATGGATCAGTTTCGAGCTGAAACTGTTCTGCAAATGCTGTCGTCGATGCGAAGAACAACGGTCCACGAATCGTATAACGGACTCGATCTGTTTGCTCCTTGCGCTCGACTTGAATACGAGAAATTTTTGACGCAAATAATAACGCAGCAAGCAAGATTCCGACAAGAACACCCATTGATAAATCGTTCGTCAATACGGTGACGAGAACGGTTGCGAGCATGACAGCAGAATCACTCTTCGGTGACGTCTTGAGCATCTTGAATGATCCCCAGTCAAACGTCGCATACGAGACGAAGAACATGACGCCGACGAGTGCTCCCATCGGAATCGTCATCAATAGATCATTCATCGTAAACATCAACAGCATTAAAAACACACCTGCTGTCAACGTCGACAAGCGACCACGCCCACCCGACGTGACATTGATGACCGATTGACCGATCATTGCACAGCCCGGCATGCCACCGAACATACCTGCGATGATGTTCGCAATTCCTTGTCCGCGTGATTCCATCGCTTTGTTCGACGTCGTATCCGTCATCTCATCGACGATTCGTGCTGTCAGCAACGATTCGATCAACCCAACGAATGCAAGTGACAAAGCATACGGGAAGATGATTTGGAGCGTCTCAAGCGAGAACGGAACATCCGGCAGGAAGAAGCTTGGTAACGCCGCTTCGATTTGCCCCATGTCCCCGATGACTCGTGTATCAAGTGAGAAGACGACCGTCAACACTGTCATGATCGTGATCGCAACGAGTGGTGCCGGGATCGCTTTCGTCACGCGTGGGAATAACAAGATGATGGCGAGTGATGCGGCGACCATTGCGTACATGATCCAGTTCTGTCCTTCGAACTGCGGCAGTTGTGCCGAGAAAATCAAAATCGCTAAAGCATTGACGAATCCGACCATGACGGATCGAGGAATGAACCGTAATAACTTAGCAATTCCTAAAAATCCGAACGCGATTTGTAGAATTCCGGCAAGGATACCGGCAGCTAGTAAATAATCGACACCATGGTCCTTGACGAGCTGGACGACGACGAGTGCCATCGCACCGGTCGCAGCTGAAATCATTCCGGGACGACCGCCGGCAATCGAGATGACGATCGCAATGATGACGGAAGCGTATAAACCGACCATCGGATTAACGCCAGCAATCAGCGAAAACGCGATTGCTTCCGGAACGAGTGCCAAGGCAACGACGATTCCGGACAGCAAATCCGCTTTTGGTTGCAGGAACCACTCTTTTTTCCATTGAGTAAACATATGATGATGAGACCCCTTTTCTAACATGAATGGTCTCAGTGTAATCTGGTCAGTTTCAAAAAGCAACCTTTTTAGGAATTTTTGGTCCGCACACGGGCAATCTCATCGACCATCGCCTTATAGGTTGCCATGATCTCCTGACCCGCAAAGACCGGATCTTCGTCCATCGTCTCGAGTGCCCGGCGTAGAAGATGAATTTTTGGTTTCTTCCGTTCGAGTAGTTCTTCATAGATGAAATCAAGAACCTCTTCATGGGCTTCCTTCGATTCATCGGAAATCGATGACAGGGTAATCAAGCGTTTCATATGCGCACTCGTCTTCTCGAACAAATCCTTCCGAATGACGACTTCATCTTGTGGACGGTCGAGCCAAACGGATAGGAAGCGCGGCGGAATCAACTGTTCTTCCGTCCGACTGACGTCTTCGACGAGATGCGTCAATCGATTGAATACGTAACGGACGACACGTTCCGGTTGTGTGTTCGGTTCAGATTGTCGGAAGAAGTACATCGCATATTGCAACATTCCTGTATAAATGACCGCTAAATCTAGAAGATACGGTTCTTTCGTCTGACCGAATAAATCACGTAATCGTTCAAACGTCCATTCGATCTCGAGAAGACGGTTATTCTCCATGAACGTCTTCAGTTCTTTTTCATTTGAAGCAATCGCCTCTTCGAACAACGTATACAATTTATATTTTTGCATCAGTTCCAAGTAACAGTTACCTTGTTGAATGAACGTCTCATAATCCGAGACATCTCGTCCGACGAGAATTTCCTTGCGCGCTGTCCGCATCTTTTCAAAGACGGTATTGAATACATCGATGAATAATTCATTTTTAGAGGAGAAGTAGTTATAGAACGTTCCTTTGGAAACATTACTGTGCTCAAGAATGTCCTGGATGGACGTCGATTGATATCCTTTTTCGACGAATAGCTGATAGGCGGCATCTAGAAGTTGTTTCTTTTTTGGATTCATGGTCTTTTCCTTTTCTGTTCAAATGATTGCAATGGTTTACCAATCACTTATTTTAGTGTATGAAGCAAATAATTTGAATTCATTCGACTTAGCCTGGTAAGATAGCCAAGTTAGTCATAGAATTCAAGTCTAACATTTTAGACTCGTAGTACAAAAGGAGCATAACGAAATGCAATCAAGCAAGCAATCATCACGACTTTATTTAATTTTAACTGTCCTTATGGCAGGTGCGTTCGTTGCGGTCCTGAACTCAACGTTACTTAATATCGCCTTACCGTCGATCATGGGATCCTTCGGTATTCAGGCAAGCACCGCCCAGTGGTTGACGACGGGCTATATGCTCGTCAACGGAATCATGATTCCGACGTCAGCCTTCCTTGTCCAGAAGTTCTCGACACGTCAACTGTTCTTGACGGCGATGACGCTGTTCTCACTCGGTACGATCATCGCTGGACAAGCACACGTCTTCCCGCTTCTACTTGGTGCGCGGATGATGCAGGCATCTGGTTCTGCGATCATGATGCCACTATTAATGAACGTTCTTTTGACCGGTTTCCCGATCGAGAAACGCGGACAAGCAATGGGCATCTTCGGACTTGTCATCACGTTCGCCCCAGCCATCGGACCTACATTGTCAGGCTGGATTCTTGAACACTACGAATGGCGGATGTTGTTCCATCTCGTTACACCGATCGCATTACTCGTACTGTTCACGGGTGCCTTCTTGTTGAAGAAAGAGACAGTTCGTAGCACACTCAAACTCGATTTGTTCTCACTCGTTCTCTCAAGCTTTGGTTTCGGTGGTTTACTATATGGATTTAGTTCCGCTGGTTCTGCCGGATGGGGGTCTTGGACGGTCATCGGATCATTGATCATCGGTGTGATTAGTCTGACTTCCTTTATTATACGTCAATTCATGCTCGAAGAACCGATGCTTGAGTTCGGGATTTTCCGTTATCCGATGTTCGCCTTATCGCAAGGAATTTCGATGGTCTTGAACATGTCGATGTTCTCCGCAATGATCTTGATGCCGATCTATATCCAGACGATTCGGGGTATCTCACCGTTTCACTCTGGTCTCTTGATGTTACCGGGGGCGATCGTCATGGCGATCATGTCACCGATCACAGGTCGTCTGTTCGACCGATTCGGTGCCCGGATCCTTGCAATCATCGGCTTATCACTGACGGTCTTGACGACGTTCTCGTTCAGTCAGCTAGCTGCGGATACGTCATACGCGTTCCTCGTCATCATGTATACGCTACGTTTCCTTGGAATCTCGATGGTCATGATGCCGGTCATGACGAACGGATTGAACCATATTCCGCAACACTTGACGCCCCACGGTACGGCATTGAACAATACGTTGTCACAAGTATCGGGTGCGATCGGTTCAGGTCTGCTCGTGACGATCATGACGTCGCGGACGAAACATCACGTTCCGGAATTCGCTTCACAACCTGAAGCCGCTAATCCGGAATGGTTACAAATGCAGGCGATGATCGAAGGAATCAACGATACGTTCTTCATCGCAACGTTACTTGCACTCGCGGCACTGATTTTATCGTTCTTCATCAAAAAACGACGGACGACGACACTCGCAGTCGTCGAATCCGTCGATCAAGAACAAAAATATGCATGATCTGATTCTCCCCTGTCTGATGAGACGGGGGAGTTTTTGTTTTCGTGTAACACTCTTTTTTGCAACTGCTGACGATCATAAATTCGTTGATTCGTGCTGCCCCGAAAACGTGTCGTTCGGTCGAGTTTCGACAGGATGAACGGACCATCGATGAGTCCGTCTAGTCGCAGTATTAGTGGATGCCATCGTCGACGTCTTAAGATTTCCTCTAGTACATAGCCAGTATATAAAATGACGTCATAGTTTGGTCCAAGTCGTTCGAGAAGTTGCACAATTGCTGCCGCTTGAAGCATCGGCTCCCCGCCGGACAATGTCAAACGACGATTTCCGATCGCCTGAATCCGTTCTACTGTTTCTTCAATCGTCCACTCCACTCCACCTGTCGGGTCCCAGGAGGATGGATTATGACAGCCTATACAGTGGTGTGGACAACCGGCAAGAAACAGGACCGTTCGCAAACCGGGACCGTCAACGACAGAGTCAGGAAGAAGGGAGAGGACGCGTAGCATCGTGCTTCACCCGATTCTGCTCTTCAGCCCGTTTGGCTTCATTCCAGCGGTCCAGCGTACCAACGAGATATCCTGTGATCCGTCGAATCCGTTCGATGGATGAACTCCCACAAACCGGACACTGATCCTCAATCGTCTGCTCCGTTCGGCAATCAAGACAACGATCGACGGGATGATTGATTGATCCATAGCCGATTCCAGCTTCCGCCATCAAACGAACGATGTCTTCAATCGCTTGCGGATTTCCGGCAAGGGCGCCATCTGTCTCAACATAGGTGATGTGTCCACCATTACATAATGCATGAAACGGAGCTTCGAGTTGAATCTTCTCACGAATCGTCACGGGGGCGTCGACAGGGATATGAAAGGAATTCGTGTAATACGGCTGATCGGTCACTCCTTTGATTTCACCGAAGTCACTAGCATCACGACGTGTGAACTTACCCGACAACCCTTCAGCTGGAGTTGCCAGCAAACTAAAGTTCAATCCCGTCATCTCGCCATAGTTGTCGACGACCGTTCGCATCGCTTGAATTAAGGCAAGACCAATCCGGTGTGCCAGTTCGGAATACCCATGATGACTCCCCGTCAGGACGGTCAAACATTCCGCGAGACCGATGAAGCCGACCGCTAACGTCCCGTGCTTTAGGACCGGTCCCACCTGATCCGTACTTTTTAGCATCTCACCGTCTTTCCAGACATGTTGATATAAAAATGGAAACGCGTCAGCTGTTCGACTTGCCTGGAACTCATAACGCGCAATGAGTTGCCGGCATGCAAGTCTTGTCGTCTCTTGGACGGCTTCGAACATTTGATCGACGGTTTGACTCTGAAGTGCCAAACGGACGAGATTGATGCTCGTAAACGATAAGTTCCCTCGCCCTGTGACGGACGGAATGTCTCCACGATCTTCAAACACACGGGTCCGGCATCCCATGTACGCGACCTCGGCTCCCCCTGGTTGCTCCTGACGGTTGAATGGTGCATCAAGAAACGCAAAGTTCGGAAACAATCGTTTTCCTGTCACGCGGGTGGCAAGTTGAAACAAATCGTAGTTCGGGTCTGTCGGTGACAGGTTGACGCCTTGTTTGACTTTAAAGATTTGAATCGGAAAGATCGGTGTCTCCCCTCTTCCTAACCCACGTTCCGTCGCTGTCAGCATGGCGCGCTGGAAGAGCCGACCTGCCTGCGTCGTATTCGTTCCATAATTGACGGATAAAAACGGCACCTGTCCCCCACCGCGTGAATGCATCGAATTCGTATTATGGATGAACGCTTCGCACGCCTGAAACGTCTTTTCATACGTCTCCTGCCATGCGCGCCGCTCCCGCTTGCGTCGCTTCCAATGCGGCACGAGGTCATGTAGTTTGGTCCATTCGCGTTGGTAGGTCTTTTCGACGAATGGTGCTACATCATCGTCAAAGGTTGCGAATGCTTGTCCGCCATGCTGCATGTTTTGATTCGCTTGGACGATGATTGCTGCAAGGGCGAGGGCCGAACGGATGTCTTGCGCTGGTCGGATTGAACCGTGTGTCGTCTGAAATCCGTTTGAGAGTAGCTGACCGAGCGGAATCTGGGCACAAGTCGTCGTCCCGGTCACATAATAATCGGCGTCGTGGATATACAAGATGTTGTCGTCAAGCGCCTGCAAGACATCTGCTTCGAGATGTTGTCGCATCATCTGTCGCGCTGCTTCCCCAGCAATCCGCTGTAATTTCGCTAGCGGTGTTTTGCCATCAATGTTTGCATTCTCTTGTTCGATATCTTGCGGTGGTGTGAGTAACGCTTCTAAGCTCTCCATGATTCTTTTCCTCCCACGTTTTTTGTAATCACTATAGCGAGAGTTCAGAAACGTTCGCAATCCCTGCACAACTTACGATTTTTTCAACTGTTTCAGCCGTTCTGTCATCAATCTGTTCGATTTATCGTTCAAATGTCTGCATCTTACTCGTTTTAGCCAAACGCAGGAATTTGGACGAATCTCACACGAGGCACGACAAAAAAGAAGAGGCGCATGATATCGCCTCTTCTTCATCTCTTCATTCTGCTTCGAGTAACGCGTCTGTCGCACTCGGCAACTTGACCCGGAAGACCGTTCCTTCTCCAAGGATTGATTCGACTTCGATATTGCCATCATGTGCGCGAACGATTTCCTTACAGATCGATAATCCAAGACCTGTCCCGCCAATCTTTCGGCTGTCTGAGTTGTCGACCCGGTAAAACTTACTGAATAGATGCGGCATCGAATGACTCGGAATCCCGATCCCGAAATCGCGAACGCTGAGTTCGATTTGATTGTGTTGGTGAATCATCGTGACGACGACATCCCCGCCGTCCGGTGAGTACTTCACCGCGTTATTCAAGAGATTACCGAGTAACTGTTTCATGCTGTTCGCATCTGCCTCGACCATGAAGTCCTGTTCATCATTCAAATCAAGTTTCAGACTGTGTTGCTCCGTCGCTGCTTGATAAAACTGAATTTGTTCCTTGACGATTTCTTTCAGGTCAAAGATTTGTTTGTCATACTCTTGCTTTCCTGACTCCATCCGCTGAACGTTCAAGAAGTCGCTGACGAGATCGGTCAGACGCTTCGATTCATCGTGAATCGTCTGCAAGTATCGCTTGTTCCGCTCAGGATCCAAATCCCGTTTCAACATGAGCTCCGTAAAGCCATAAATCGAAGAGAGCGGTGTTCGAAGTTCATGCGAGACCGTTGAGACGAGTTCCGACTTCACGCGGTCGACTTCTGTCTCAGCCGTGACGTCACGGAAGACGAGAATCGTTCCTTTTGAATGTCCCCCGTGCGCAATGGCTTCGGCATAGACTTGAATGAAGTATTCCCCCTGATCAATCGACAAGGAGAACATGCCCTCCGGAATCTCACCCGATAAGACTTCTTCAAAGTATGCTTCAAACGCTTCCTTTTGATCCATCTGTTCGAACATCGTTTCCGGTCGGACTTCAAGGAAGGTCATCGAATCGTTGTCTTCTTCGACTTGTAACGACTGGAAGATATCGAATAACGCCTGATTTCCTAAGATCGTCTTCTCTTCGTGTTTGATGTAGAGAATCGCTTCCCGAACGGAATTCAGCAGTTGTGCCGTCTCTTTTCGTTCGTATTCCATCTGTTCGTAGAGTGACATTCGCATCAATGAGATCGCAATCTGTTTTGAGAACGATTCCAGTTCCGCTAAATCCTGTTGGTTGAATGGTGCGTCAAACCGTGCTAGATAGAGACAGGCAATCAATTCTTCTTTTGCCGGATCCATGATCGGAATGACACCTTCATAGACGTGATACGGATACTTGATGAGATCGTCGTTCGCGACCTTTTTTGAGGAATGTGCGGTTTCCTTTGAAATCATGACTCGCTTTAGTAGTAACGACTCCGTCTTCAGACTCTCTTGTTGTTCTTCTGTCATTTCTTTTGGAACGACTTGCGCGATTTCATTATTCTTGATCAATAACAGTGCACCGAATTCCGTCTTCGTCAACCGAACGATCGTACTGATGACGGATGAATAATCGAATAAACTCTCCTTTGAAGCAAGCGTTTCGATCAGTTCATTCCGATCCTGCAAATGGAGTTCATTCGTCCGCGTCACTTCAAGAGCACGCTCAAGCTCGTTCTGTTTTTGCTTCAATACTTCCTGATTGTGTTCCATTTCTTGATTCTTAGCTGACAATTCCGCATGTTGTGATGAGATCGACCGTGCCATCTGGTAAAATGATGCCGTTAATTGACCGACTTCATTATGGCTGTCGACATCATGCTCGAGCGAAATCGATTTGCCTTCTGCAAGGCGACGACTCTTGACGTTCAATTCGCGGAGTTGTGACGTCACCCGATGAATCAATGGGCGAACGATGAACAGTAGACAAAATAAAAAAATCATCAAGTTCAAGAACCAGAACCATTGTGTCTTTTGTAACTGGTCGAGTACTTGTTCCTTCGTCCGACCGTCTGCATTATCCACGTATAAATAACTGGCAACCGATGTGATGACACTTAGTGCAAAGACACTATAAAAAATCGCCATCAACTGTCTGCCCAATTTCTCAGTCATCCAGTGTTTCATATTCATAAATCCTCCTAGCAATAAGTTGCCCTTCGTTCAAGATTGTTTCCTCCTCATCTATTATCATCTAATGATTCCCGGAAACATCTTTCTTGAATCCTTTATGGTCGGGCAGGCGAGAGTCCAATCCCGGTCACGAGGGCAATCGCATCGACGATCTGTCCTTTCGTCAGATCATCCGTCTCGATCTGTTGACTGAACAATGGATCGGTCAGTTGACGTAAGCGTTGTTCTGCTTGTTGACCGCCCCACGAGTTTGGACGCTCAAAGCGGCTAATCAACCGACGTTTGACAGTCGTCTCCTTCGCCATCAGTGTGATATGACGGACGTCATGCCCGTTCGCTCGTAACGTACCGATGATTTCCTGAAAGTACGCTGGATTCGTCAATGTCATCGGTACGATGATCCGCGCCTTTTCCGTATCGAGCTGTTCGAGGAGCTGTCGATTGAACGTGCGCCACAACGGCTCATCCTGAAAATCATCCTTGTTTTCCGGCAGTTGCGCTCGTAAAAAATAGCCTGTCTCCTCTGGATCAAAGATGTGTGATCCGCTCCAGCGTTGTTGTAGCCCTTTTGCTGCCGTCGTCTTCCCGACGCCAAACGTACCGTTAATCCAAATGATCATCTGATTCTCCTCCACCCTGTTTTCTGTTGTACTATACTGCAAAAGTGGTCGACAAGTTTCAATCGGTTACAAAAAAAAACACTCCGTTGAAAAAACAGAGTGTTTACCCATATAACCATGTGATTAAAAACGGTGCGATGACACTGGCACAGACGGCCGTCAAGACCATCGTCAGCAGACCGACCGCCCCTTCCCGTTGGTCAAGACTCATCGATTTCGTCGCGCCCATGACGTGGGCAATCGACGCTAGTCCAACCCCACGGCTGACGAAGTGACGAATCTTCAAGCCCGTCATTAATTTTGGTCCAACGATTGATCCTGTCAATCCTGTCAATAAAACGAAGGCAGCCGTCAGCGTCGTCGTCCCGCCAGCTTTTTGTGAAATCGCTAAGGCAACGGGTAAAGTGACCGATTTGGGTAACAAGGCAAGATTCGTCGTCCGCTCAAGATGGAGTAGCAGACCGAGTAACAGATCTGAACTCATTGCAATACATGTTCCAAGCAATACACCGAGTCCGATTTCCGGCAGAAAACGGCGGACGTGATGCCGGACCCGGTAGAGCGGAATCGCAAATGCCGTGATCGCTGGACCGAGCATCTTCGACAGATATTGTCCCCCTTGCATGTATTCTGCATGTGAGACGCCGCTATAGACGAGAATTACGATCAGGACAGCGGTCACCGTCAGGATCGGTAACGTCCAGACACGAGGATGACGCTGATAAAGGAACATTGCGCCACTGAATAAAAGAATGGTCAGGATGATCCAGAACAGTGTCTCACTCATGTGGGGTCACCGCCTCTTTTCGGTGTGCCAAGCGATCGACGATATACGCTGATCCGACTAACGTCAGAAGGCTGCTGACGACGACGATCAACACGACTTGAAGACCAGATGTTCGAAGGAATGCCGTATAATCCATGATTCCGGACAGTGCTGGGACAAAGAATAACGGCATGACGAACAGCAGAAAGGTTCCGCCCCGTTCAACAGCGACGAGAGGAAGCAGTCGACTTTTTAATATCACGTATAGCAGAATCAAGCCGATGATGTTACCGGGTAATGGTAACTGGAAAGTTTCGCTCACCCAGTCCCCACTGAGTGAAAAACAAAAAATAAGTGCGATTTGAGCAATGATTTGAATGATACGCATAACGCGTGAAAGCATGATAAAGGTCCCCTTGTTAACAGTTTCGGGTCTTATTATCCGCCTCTTTCCTTCAACAATCAATGAAATCTAGTTAATCAACTGAAGTAACCGTTCTCATGAAAATCCTCACCTTTTTTGTATTAGCACAAACAAAAACCAGTCAGTCGTGTATCAGTACAAAAAATGATTCGAGACGAACAATAAGCGCAATCCTTCTCATTAGAGAAAAATTGCGCCTTGTCTTCAATCTGAAGACGACACCTGAATGGGATCGTCTCCTCATCTTAATCACATGATCCGTTTAAATAACTTCTCGAGTTCATACGTCGTCCATTCGATGATGACTGGACGTCCGTGTGGACATGTGAACGGCATCTCCGTTTTCGCTAGATCGTCAATCAACCGGCGCATCATCTCATCGTTCAACGGATGATTCGCCTTGATTGATTTCTTACATGCCATCATGATGGCGGCATCTTCCCGATACGTCTCGAGATCGATTTTTCGCTTCATCAAGGCTTCATCGAGTAATTCCTGAATCGTCTCTTCCTGCCGATGGGACGGGAACCACGTCGGAACTTCTCGGACGATGAAGCTTTGTGGACCGAATGCTTCGAACTCGATGCCGACGTCTTTTAGCAACGGAAGGACTTCATCCATCCGTTTCATATCATCCGACGAGATTTCGAACGTATACGGTAAGAGCAATTGTTGCCTCTGTTCCGGTGGTCGACCGAACATGACCTTATACGTCTCGTATTTGATTCGTTCCTGTGCTGCATGTTGATCAATCATATACATCCCGTCTTCCCCGGCACAGACGATATAGGACGAATGAAGTTGACCGATGACGTCGAGATGCGGAAAGCGCGGACGCGCGGCTGGTTCCTCAATCAGTTCAGCAAACTCCTGCTTGACCGGTGCGATGGGCTCGAATAGATCATCCTCGTTGCTAAAAGGTAATGATTTCTCGACAGGTGGTCGATCGTCTTCTTGCGGCTTTTTCGGAATCGGATAATTCCAGACCGCTCGCGATGACGTTTCTTCGACTGGTTCCGCGACGTAAGAAAAATCGAGTTTTTCCTGGCTACTCGGATCCTTTTTTGGTTTCGGTGGCGTCACTTTCGGAATCAGCGTCTCCCGGCTGAGCGTCATCTTGATTGTCTCCTGGATCAACTGGCAGAGCTCCATCTCTTTTGAAAGACGGACTTCTCGTTTCGCCGGATGGACGTTGACATCGATCAGGAGTGGATCCATCGTCACCTCGATGACTGCAATCGGATACCGCCCAATCGGTAAGAGCGTATGGTAACCGTTCAAGACCGCTTGCGTCAGGGCGAAGTTTTTGACCGAACGTCCATTGAGAATCAACGTGATGTAATTCTTTGAGGCACGGGTCACTTCCGGTTTGACGAGATGACACGTCAATTGATAATCGGCATTCGCACCTTTGGCGACTAGTGTTCCTTGAATCGTTTGATGACCGTAGACACTCGCCAGTGCTTGCCGGACGTCTCCTGATCCGTTCGTCTGGATCAATGTCTTCCCTTCATGCGTTGCTCGAAGTTTGACGTCTGGATGAGCGAACGCCATCCGGTTCAGCACGTCCGTGATCGCCGCAAGCTCCGTATGCGTCGTCTTCAAATACTTCAGCCGTGCCGGTGTATTGAAGAAGAGATGCTCGACCGTCAATTCCGTTCCCCGGTTCATTGCTGCTGGTGTCCGTTCAACGACCGTCCCGTACTCAAGCGTCACTTGAATTCCTTCCGCGTCCTCACGTTTCGTCTTCAATGTCACTTTACTGACGGACGCGATCGAGGCAAGTGCCTCTCCGCGAAAACCAAGTGTCTTGATTCGGAACAAGTCATGCTCGTCCTTAATCTTACTCGTCGCGTGACGGACGAAAGCCAGTTCAGCGTCATCCGGGTAAAACCCGTGTCCGTTGTCGCGGATCGTCATCCGTTTCATTCCAGCTTCTTCGAGTTCGACATCGATTTGGGTCGCACCGGCATCAAGTGCGTTCTCGACCAGTTCCTTGACGACCGATGCTGGTCGTTCGACGACTTCTCCCGCCGCGATCCGGTTCGCTAAACTATCGGATAATTCACGAATGATTCCCACTGCATTCTCCTCACTTTCTCGCTTCGGCTTGTAGACGATACAGCGTATTCAATGCCTCGAGCGGCGTCATATTGATCAAATCAAGACTCGCCATCGTCTCTCGCAGAGGATCCGCATCTGAGAACAGACTGAGTTGATCAATCGGCTCCTCCTGAACAGGAGCTTTTACAGGTGCTGCGACCGGAACAGGCTCAGCCTGCTCGAACTCGGACAAGAGGACTTGCGCCCGTTCGATCAGACTATCTGGTAAATCAGCTAACCGCGCGACATGGATTCCGTATGATTGGTCGGCTTTTCCGTCGCGTACTTCATGCAAGAAGACGACACGCCCATCTTGTTCAACGGCACGGACGTGAACGTTCGCTAATCGATCAATCGATTCTTCGAGCACCGTCAGTTCATGGTAATGGGTCGAAAATAGCGTCTTCGCTCCGACATGCCGGGCGATGTGTTCAACGATCGCTTGTGCGAGTGCCATCCCGTCGTACGTCGAGGTCCCGCGACCGATTTCATCTAGCAGGATCAACGACCGGTCCGTTGCACGCGTCAACGCTTCTTGTGTCTCGACCATCTCGACCATGAATGTCGACTGTCCACTGACGAGGTCGTCTGCCGCCCCGATCCGGGTGAAGATTTGATCGAAGATCGGCAGTTCCGCTTGAGCAGCTGGTACGAACGAGCCGATTTGGTGCAATAGAGCAATTAATGCGAATTGTCGCATATAGGTCGATTTACCGGACATGTTCGGTCCAGTGATCAACAGCATCTCGCGTCCTTCGTTTAAGGTGATCCCGTTCGCGACGTATTCACCGCGCGGTAAGACTGTTTCGATGACCGGGTGACGTCCTTGCTGAATATCAACCGTTCGTCCCGTCGTCGTGATTGGTCGGACATAGTCGTGCGTTTCAGCAATCTCAGCTAGTGCGACGAGGACGTCGAGTTCCGCGATCCGGCGACTGACCCGTTGTAAGCTTTCGATGTGTCCTTTGACTTCATCGCGCACTCCACAGAAGAGATCGTACTCGAGCGTGACACTCTTCTCTTCCGCACCAAGGATTAATGCTTCTTTTTCCTTCAGTTCCGGTGTGATGTAACGCTCGGCATTGGCAAGTGTCTGCTTCCGTTCATACCGTCCTTCTGGCAACAGCTTGGCATTGGCTCGTGATACCTCGATGTAATAACCGAAGACGCGATTGTAGCCGATCTTCAACGTCTTGATGCCGGTTGCTGCCCGTTCACTGGCTTCAAGTGTCGCAAGCCATGTCTTTCCGTCTTTTGAGGCGACGAGTAACTCGTCGAGATCTGCTGAATAACCAGCCTTAATCATTCCGCCCTCTTTCGTTGAGATTGGTGGTGCTTCAACGAAAGCACGATCGAGCAAATCGCTCAATTCGTCGTGCGGATCGAGTCCGAGACTGAGCTGACCAAGACGTTCGCTCATCATCTCCTCGAGCGCTGATTGAATGCGGGGAATCAGCCGTAACGTCGACTTCAATTGAACGAGGTCGCGCGCTGAAGCCGTACCGTAACCGACTTTTGCGACGAGTCTCTCGAGATCATAGACTTCGCGTAACGTATCTTTTAATTGCTGACGTTCGAAGTAGTGTTGCAACAATTCCTCGACAGCGTCGAGCCGCTCGGTGATCACGCGTTCCGATAACAACGGTTTTTCAAGCCAGCGTTTCAACATCCGTCCGCCCATCGCTGTACCTGTCACATCAAGCAGACCAAGCAACGAACCTTTTTTGTCTCCTGTTCGTGCCGAGCGGACGAGTTCGAGATTCTTGACCGTATTTGGCTCGAGTTGCATGAAGTCACTCGCTTCATAGACGACAGCGGGTTGTAGATGTGTCAACGCTCTTTTTTGTGTATCGTGCATGTAGGCATAGAGCACCGCAAAGGCTTCCGCTTGGGCTGCATTAATCGCACGATCCCCGTGCGGATGCGATTCGCGCCGAGAACTACGCGTCAGTGGAATCCGTAAGTGCGCGAGCGCCGTCTCGTGTTCCTCTGTCGTGACGATGATTTCCCGTGGCAAAATGATGCTCAGTTCTTTGACTACACCGTCGAGTGTCGCAACGCTTGTCAAGGCACTCTCACCTGTTGAGACATCACCGCGAGCAATCCCAAAACGACCGTCCTGTTCGACGACCGCGACTAAGTACCGATTCTCTTTTTCCGTCAAGGCGGACATCAACGTTCCCGGTGTGATGACTTGGATGACTTCGCGTTTGACGAGTCCTTTCGTCAACTTCGGATCCTCGACTTGATCACAAAGCGCCACTTTATAACCACGCTCAATCAACTGTTCGATGTAGCCGTTCGCTGCGTGATGGGGCACGCCACACATCGGAATCGGATGTTCCGCGTTCTTGCCGTTTTTCGCCGTCAGCGTCAACTCCAGTTCATGGGCGACCTTTTTGGCATCCTCAAAGAATAATTCGTAAAAATCACCGAGTCGATAAAACAAAAAGGCATCCGGATAATCCGCCTTGATCGAGAAGTATTGTTTCATCATCGGAGTGTTGTGTACTGCTTCCATTCTTCCACCTCATTCGTAGAAAAAGCCGACGGATGTCCGTCGGCTTTTCGTTCATTTCGTGATTAGTAGCCGCAACCGCCGCTTTTGTTTTCTGCTTCCATGCCGCTACCTGTCTTACCAGCGAGAACATCTCCGTCCGTCGCTTCGATGATTTGATCCGTAATCCCGTTCGAGATCGTCACCGTGATGTATTGGAGAAGTCCGTTGACTTCTTCTTGTGTTTCTTGGAACTGTTGGACAACAGGCATCTCATCGAGCTCAGCGAACAATTTATCGAGCTTCGCTTCGACACGTGCGAGTGCTTCTGTTTTGCCGTAATGTTGGCAGTTGACTGCCTCTTTTTGAAGGAACTTGATTTGTTTCATCATCTTTTGGACTTTTTCATTCCCATTGATGTTGGCTTCTGCCGCTTTAAATCGTTCTACTTCCGGTGTCTCTGAAATCATTTTGGCGATTTCATTGGCTTTTTCGATGATTTGTTCATCTGTATACATCCACATTCGTCCCCTCTATCGTTAGCGAACACGTCGCTTCCCTTAGCATTCTGAACGATTCCTCGTTCTGTCGCATTCATTATACCGTTCTCGCGATAGAGTGACAAGAATAGTTCCTTATTCAATCGAACGCCATAATAGATAGGCGGCGTGACTACGGACAGGGGCAAATTCCTCCGCCAGTCGCGTCGCTTCTTCCACCGTCGGTCGGTAACCGAGCAACCGTTCGAAAGCCCGTAATATCCCGATGTCCGATGCCGGAAAAAGGTCCGGACGACCGTATCCGAACATCAGGACGTTTTGGACCGTCCATGGTCCGACGCCTTTCAGTGCAATCAACGTCTCAGCGATTTCTGCGTCGTCGGCTGACGTCAATGCATCATAATCAATCGTTGCCGTCGCTACGCCAAGCAGATAATCGACTTTACGTCCTGATAGTTGCAGAGCAAGCAAGTCCTCGCGACGCGCAGTTGCTAATTGACGCGGTGTCGGCGGAAGGATGATCCCGTCCTTGACCGTTCCGAATGTTCGAAAGACACGTTCCGTCAACGTATGGGCAAATGAGAGGTTGATCTGTTGATGAATGATCGAGCGAATCAAGGCCGTGAACGGTGAATGATCAAGCACGAGTCGTTCATCGCCGAACCGTTCGACGATCGCGTGTAACGACGTCGCCTTGAGACGCTGCGCAGGATTTGGCTCATTGAGTCGAAAGCGTCGATTGAGTTGCGTCAGCACCGCTGTTTGCGGTCCTGAACCGTCAATCCGTAACGTGTAACCATCGATGGCTTCCATCGTCGTGATGTATGCCTGATCGTTGATGAAGATCGGAACGACGAGTCGCCCATCCTGTTCGATTTGTAACGGGTCTTCCGTCAAACGAGATACGATTCCTTTAAAATCAAATGCTTCCGACAACGTCACATCATGCGTCCACCGGCTCATCCGACGAACACCTTGATCGCACCGAGAATCAAACCGATGATGAATCCACACAATGCCCCGTTGACCCGAATCCATTGCAAGTCACTGCCGACCTTATCCTCGATCATATGAATCAGTGTCTCCGTATCGAACCGGTTTAAGTTCTCGCGGACGAGTCCACCGATTTTTTGGTGATTTTGTTCGACGAAACGAACGAGTTGCTCCTTCATCCATTGATCACTGCTATCTTTGAACGTCGGATGCTGTTCCCAGTCGTCTAAAGCGCGCGAAAGCATCGGCATCGCCCGTTCCGCCCAGAAGGCATCTGACGTCAAGTAGCGTTCGAGTTCGATCAAACCAGCATCATACGCGCGTTCAATGACCGGAACGAAGTCAAACCGGTCGACCTCGCTTGCCTTCCAAGCATCGATTTTTGCTAGACGCTCTTCATCAATCGATAACTGTGCCAGATTACGACGCAGATGATCAAGAATCGCTAAACGATTCGGGTGATGGACGTGTCGCATATCTTGAATGACCGTCAACAAGACACCTTGAATGACAAGACTGAGTTTTTCTTCTGAATAGACTTTTTGGACGGTTCGCGCCGTCACCCGCAAGAACGTATTCTTTTCTTGGTCGATCATCGCCGTATAGGCAAGGCGCCCAATCTGGTCTCGGATGACGGGGTCTTCGAGCAGACGTTGCCCATAACCGAGTAGCTGATCCATCAGCCACTCGTCGAGTCGACGTTCCTCATTTAACTCCATCGCCCGTACCGCCAGCCGTTTTGACGGATACGCTTTGATTGTCTCCGTCACCCGTGTATTCGCAAACTCAAGAATCGCCTCTTTCGGTAATTTCCGGATCAGACCGACCAATAGTTCGGTAACGGTCGCTCGAAAAGCAGGCAGAACGAGAATCGAACGTAAGATTTTGATGACACGGTCTGCGAGCGTCATATGCTGGAGCTTCGCGACGATACTCTCTTTATTGAGCAAGTCCGTCTCGAGCATATGAACGATTGATTCGATGACCCGTTCCCGATTTTTCGGCAACAGGTTCGTATGGGGAATCTTTAAGCCGAGCGGATGGCGAAACAATGCCGTGATCGCGAACCAGTCGGCAATCCCACCGACGAGTCCGGCTTCAAAACCACTCTGGAGCCAAAAGACCCACGCATTTTCTTTAAATGGCAATGAGACGACGAATCCGACCGCCATGAAAATCAACGAGACGGTCGCAAGCCGCCGTGTCGATGTTTTAGGTTGTTCAAGTGATGACACATCGTTTCCTCCTTCAACTGAGTCACTTATCTACCTTACGAACGGGACAAGGATTAGGTTTCGACACGAAAGAGCCCCAGTCATCGACTGGGACTCCCTATGTACTTAAAACGTGTATTCACCAAAACGGTCGCCATCCCATGTCGCGGTTGCCGTTGAGACAAAATAGACCAGTCCGTTGCCGAATGTATTTTCCATCAATGAAACGAGTTGTTGACCATTCGTCTGCTCGACGAACGCTAATCGGACTTCTTCTTTCCCTTGATAAATCCGTTCGTAGACACTTAAACCGCGTGCATTGAGAAACGTACGCGCCGACTCGAATTGAATCGGACCGACTTCAGGTCGTCGTTCCTGAATGAACGACTGACATTTTTGCTCGAATGTCTCCATGGTTCTTCACTCCTTCTCTCTTTCTGTTCATGGATATCATGTTCCCGACTCTTCCTCATCATAATCCTCAAATGTGAAAAAAGCGACAGATGCGTCGCTTCTTTCATCATTTTACGACGATTTCTCATAATCTGACATCAAACTGTCGGGCAACATGAATCGCAGACGTCGTCGCCCCAATCGTCCCGGCACCCGGAAAGATCGTGTCGCCGATTGCAAAGAAGTGATCGATGCCCGTACGAAACGGAGCCGCGAACAAGAGACTTGTACTCGGACGTTGCGGATATCCCCCGACTCCACCGTCCGGACGGAACGTATAGCGTACCCACGCACCGGGTCCACCCGGATGGCGTTCGATCGCCTGTTGCACGAAGCCAGGAAACTGTTGTTCAAGAATAGCTTCGAAGATCGCCGACATCACCTCGACCTGTTCGTCGTAGCGTTTCCGGTCCGTCTTATCAAACGTACCAATCGGAACATGACATGACATCGTCAGCGTCCGCTGACCGGCTGGTGCACGTAATCGGTCGTCCGGACGGGAGAGGGAGATGAAGGCATGACCTGAAGGTAAGGACGGATCATGAACTTGCCGGAATGCTTCGTCAGACAAAATGATCGACTCCGGAATCGCCGCATAATACGTAAACGTCGCCCATTGCTGTAGCTTTTCTTGTCGCTGGTACGTCCGTCGTAACGTTCGTTGCATATCCGTACTGACGACTTCCCTGATGCCTTCAAGCGGAACTGCGCAGATGACAGCATCTGCAAGCATCAAGCGTCCGCGACGATCCTCGATCAAGAAACCATCCGGTGTCTTTCGAATCGACGTGACTTTTCGCCCAAGGAGACAGGTCGCCCCGCTCGCCTCTGCTGTCTCTTTCAATTGCTCGGCCAGTCGGTATAATCCACCCGGGACATAATAAGCACCCTCGTGGTAAATCGATAAGGCGACGGCCCCTAGTAAAGCAGATGCTTCCTGCCCTGTCTGCATGCTGTCGAGCAAGATCCCGTCGATCACTTGTGCGAACAGCGTATCCGCTAATCGATGTTTGCGTAACAGATGACCAATCGTCAGCGGAAAATATGGTAAGAGGACGACACTTTTCGTGTGACGGACTAACCGCCGGACGTCGGCTAAATCTTGAAGTGGCAATGCCGGCAGTTCTGCCATCAGTGGACGAATTGCCTCGTGTATCTGCTCGATTTCAGCAAAGAATGCCCGAATCGACGATGCCTGCTCCGGAAAATGTGAGGTCAATTCGGTTAGAAACGCATCACGATTTTGATAATAATGAATCAATCGTCCTTCGATGCGAATCGTCATGATGACGTCGAGTGGCTTGACTTGGTGCGTCACTCCGAGATGATCGAGCACACGGGCATGAATGCCACCCGGTTCAAATCCCATCCCAAGGGTCGCTCCAACGGGATACGTCAAGTCCCGGCGTGTGAACTTCCCGGCTGACCCTCCCCATTCACGGCTTCCTTCAAGTACCGTGACGGCATGTCCTTCTTGTGCGATCAATGCCGCAGCCGTTAGACCGGCAATTCCTCCGCCGACGATGACGACCTGTTTCATGATGGTTCCTCCTCCGTGACTCGATTTTCTTTAAACAGGAAATTGCGGATTTCGCGGAAGACCGGCTCCCGGCGATGAATCGTGAAGTGATCATACTTATAGGATTTCGTCTGGATGTTATCCGTGTAGTTCTCGAGTGCAAACGAACTATTTAACGAAATCAGATTGAAGTCGCCTCCTTTGGCACCAAACGAATAGACGAGTACGTCGCGTGGCCACGTCTCAAGCCTTTGGGTCAGATTGTTCATCGCTGGTGAGCCCTTCGCAAGATCGCGTATCGCAGGACTGTTCGTATTCGTGCCAAGTGGCGCAAGTGTCAATCCGAGTTTCGCGTAATCCGAACCGGCGATCGGTGAGTCGAGCGTCACGACTTTCCGGACGTGATACGGCATTTCCTCTTGGACCGTGTAGGCGACGACATCGACACCACCCATGCTGTGCCCAACGAGCTGAATATCGGCAAAGGTCGCTTTTTGTTTCGCATCGTAAGCTGCAATCGCCGCATTCAACCACTTTTGCTGATCGGCAAGACTTGCCTCATCATCTGCGAAGACGATTCGGACAAGTGGGTAGCCGGTCGATGATGGTTTGACGCTACAGGTTGCTTTCCCGGAACGAGTCACGTCACATCGACCACCATCATCGGCGACTTTTTTATTCGTGAAGTTTTGAATCATCGGCACGAATGTCCGCTCCGTCCCGAATAACCCATGGACGAGGAACGTCGGCACGATTTCACTCTTTCCTTGTGTGACGATCTGACGCGTTGGTGGCGGCGCACTTGACGTATCCTCCGCGAACACCCACCACGCGCCTCCCCCGACGATCAAACAGACGAGGAGCGAGATGCTGATCGTCTTCAACTGTTGCCGGCGCAAACGACGGACACGGTGAAAGACCCAGTAGAGGAATAATCCGACACCGATTAATAACACGATACTAGTAATGATCCAACCTGTCGGATTCGGTACATACGCAATCAACTGTAGCTGGTTGGCTTTCGTTCCGTATAATTTCCATGACACATCATGGTAATTCGACCAGTCGATCTTTTCTCCATTTTGGAGACCAATGACTTTCGGACCGTGGAGCTTGATCTCAATATCGGCTTGACGGATATACCGATCGGCGAGTTTCTTGACCTGTCCTGTCGGTTGATAGCCTTTGATATTCAAACGATCGATACTGAGATCGATGTTCGTATCCAGTCGATACGTATCAAACCAAAAACCATCCGATTTTTTCATGTCGAACTTCGTATCAGGTGGAATGAGAATCCCACCGATACCTGTCTTCCATTCGTCCTTGATCGATGTCATGTCCTTGAAGTTCGCGAATGTCTTCTGCATCCGGATCCCTTCATAGTCATCCTTCGTCTTGAACGTCTTCGCTGCATAGCCGTTCTTTTCTGCCTGTTTGACATAACTATTCCAATTCGGATTTAGGTTCAGTAAACGCGCCACTGGGTGTTCCTTTGCGGCATATGTCGTCTTTAAGTTGACACTTTGATCGGTATGGATCGTCGCATCATATTGGATGCGAATACAACCCCCAAGGAGCAGCGTCAGCATCAAAAATGAGAGCAAAATCCCTTTCTTCTTCGTACTCATCAGGTCACATCCTTTCCTCATCTGTTATTCCCTATCTCGCAAAAGTAAAAACGGTCGACGTTGATTCTTTCGCCCGTGACGCACTTCAGGCAGCGGATCGCTGATCCGCTGCCTGAAAGTATGCGGACTCATTTCGTCCGTGATCGATATCAACCGATCAAGTTTAATTCACGACCGACTTTTTCGAAAGCTGCAAGTGCCGTCGTTAAATCTTCACGCGTATGTTCCGCCGTCACGATCGTCCGGACACGTGCTTTTCCTTTTGCGACCGTCGGGAAGGCGATGCCTTGAGCGAAGACACCTTCTTGACGTAAGCGGTCCGACAATTCGTGGCAACGTGCTTCATCCCCGACGATGACCGGTGTGATCGGCGTCGTCGATGTACCGATGTCGAATCCAAGATCACGGAGTCCTTGTTTAAAGAATTCCGTGTTTTCCCACAGACGATCGAAGAGTTCCGTCTCTTCCTCCATGACACGGAGCGCTTCCCGATTCGCTTCAACGACTGCTGGTGGATGTGATGTCGAGAACAAGAACGGACGTCCTTTATGGATCAGATAATCTTTGACGTGCTGTTCACACGCGACGTATCCACCGAGGACACCGATAGCTTTTGAGAGCGTACCGACCTGCAAGGCAACACGCCCGTCAAGACCGAAGTGATTGACCGTACCGCGTCCCGCTTTCCCAAGCACACCTGACGCATGAGCATCATCGACCATGACGAGTGCGTCATAACGCTCGGCTAATTCAACGATTTCTGGAAGTGGTGCGATGTTTCCGTCCATCGAGAAGACACCGTCCGTGACGATAAGGCGCGTCCGCGCGTCTTGTGTTTCTTGTAAGGCCGCTTCAAGATCCGCCAAGTCGACGTGTTTATAGATTCGGCGTTTCGCTTTCGTCAGACGAATCCCATCGATGATCGAAGCGTGGTTCAACTCATCCGAGATGACGACGTCTTCCGGACCGAGCAGTGCCGATAAGACACCGAGATTCGTTGCGAATCCCGACTGGAAGACAAGTGCTGCTTCCGTATGCTTGAATGTCGCGAGTTCCCGTTCGAATGCTTGGTGCATCTCGAGTGTTCCGGCAATCGTCCGAACGGATCCTGTTCCAGCACCGAACGTGCGCGCCGCTTCCGCAGCTTGTTCAGCGAGACGCGGATGTGCGGCGAGTCCGAGGTAGTTGTTCGACGACAGTTGAATCAATTCCTTACCGTCGATCGTCACGCGGTTATGTTGCGCGCTCTCAAGTGCTACGAGGTTGCGGAACGTGCCCGCCTGTTTCATCTCTTCTAGTTCTGTCCGTAAGTGTTCAAATCCCATTAATTCGTCCCCCTTGGTTGTAATACGACTTTCCCGCATTTCCCTTGACGCATCAATTCAAATCCTTCTTCGAACCGCTCAAGCGGCAACGTGTGTGTGATCAACGGTCGGACATCGACTTTTCCGCTCGATAAGAAAGCAGAAACCTGGCTCCATGTCTCGTACATCTTCCGACCGGTGATCCCTTGGACCCGGACACCTTTAAAGACGACGTGGTTCGTCAAATCGATTTCGACCGGTTTGACCGGCAGACTGAGGATGTTGACGTCTCCACCTGCTGTCACCATCTCGAAGGCTTGACGAATCGCAACCGGATGACCACTCATCTCACAGACGACATCAATCCCGTCGCCGTCCGTCATACGTTCAATTCGCTCTAACACATCGTCATGACGTGAATCGATGACGACATCCGCCCCCATCGTCCGCGCGAGTTCAAGACGATACGGATTGACGTCAATCGCAACGACTTCCGCCGCACCAGCTGCTTTAGCGACGGAGACCGCCATCAGACCAATCGGACCACAACCGACGATTGCGACCGTTTTCGCACTGACATCGCTCGCGAGAACCGTATGGACGGCATTGCCCATCGGCTCTTGGATCGAGGCGATCCCTGCTGGCATATCTTCCGGGTTGACCCAAAGGTTTTCTTCCGGCATGACGACGTATTCCGCAAAACAACCTTGTGTATCGACACCGATGATCTTCGTGTTCTTACAGATGTGATATTGCCCACGTAGACACTGTTTACATTGATGACAGACGATATGCGTCTCCGCCGAGACACGGTCACCGAGCTTCAAACGTTTCGTGCCTTCTCCGAGCTCGACGACTTCGCCCGAGAACTCGTGACCGAAGACATACGGCGGATTGACACGCGAGGCTGCCCACGCGTCCCACTCATAGATATGAACGTCCGTCCCACAGATCGATGTTGCCTCGACTCGAATCAAGACTTCTCCACGACTCGGTACGGGTACCGGTACTTCTTTGAGTGCCGCACCGAACCCGCGTTCTTCTTTGACGAGTGCCCGCATCGTTTTCGTCGTTGTCGTCTCTTCTACCGTCGTTACTAATTTCGTCATCTTTCCCCGACTCCTTCGCGGAAGCTCACGTTTTTTTATATGTGGTGAACTTCCAAATGTTTAGCATCCCCAAAAAACCAAACACATCTTTCCTCTATCTTACATGAATTCTGCTGCCAGTTTACCGAATGTTTCTTCGTTCAGCTCAAGATCCGCATACGCGAGACCCGATTCTTGATACCCATCGATTTGTGACTGGTAATCAGGACGAGTTTCATCCTGATAGATCAATCCCATGACGAGTCCGTCGTGCGCATGAACAGTTTGTTTCGCAAGATCCAAGTTCGACGGATCATATCCTTCGATGTCGGACAGCTTCGTCAAGTTCTGTTTGAACCAATCGTACGTATTGACCTTGTTGAACGTGACACACGGACTGAAGACGTTGATGAAGGCAAATCCTTTATGTGCCGTCGCTTGCTCGATCAGTTGCGTCAAGCCCTTCAAATCGTTCGAGAAGCTTTGGGCAACGAACGTCGCACCAGCCGTCAAGGCGAGTTCAACGGGTGAAACACTCTTTTCGATCGACCCTTTTGGAGTAGATTTCGTCTTGAATCCAGGTGCAGAAGTGGGTGATGTCTGTCCTTTCGTCAAGCCGTAAATCTGATTGTCCATGACGATGTACGTCATGTCGACATTGCGCTTGAATGCATGAATCGTATGTCCCATGCCGATTGCAAATCCATCACCGTCGCCACCAGACGCGATGACCGTCAATTCGCGGTTCGCCATCTTGACACCTTGGGCGATCGGAAGGGACCGTCCATGAACGCCGTGGAAGCCATACGTATTGATATAACCGGAAATCCGACCAGAACAGCCAATCCCGGAAATCAATGCCAACTCTTCTGGTTCGAGACCGACGTTCGCGACAGCACGCTGAATCGCTGCTTGAATCGAGAAGTCTCCACACCCTGGACACCAGTTTGGTTTGACATCGTTTCTAAAATCCTTAAAGGTTGCCATGATATACCCCTCCTACGACCTGCTCGACGACCTCTGCTGGGTAGAACGGGTCGCCATTGAATTTCAGGATATGCTCGATCTTCGATGCATGTCCACAGTTCATCTGGATCAGCTTCGCCAGTTGTCCCGTTGCGTTGTACTCGACGACGATGACTCGTTTTGCCCGCTCTAAGTGCGGCGTGACTAGCTCACTTGGGAACGGATGGACTTGACGGATATGCAAGTGATCAACCTTGATTCCTTGTGCTTCGAGTCGTGGCATGATCTCTTCGATCGTTCCACGTGTCGAGTTGAAACCGACGAATAAGATATCCGGTTCTGCATGATGCTCCGTTACGAGAACGGCATCCTGTAAGCGGAACGTGTTTAGCTTACGGAGTCGCTTCGTCATCTGATCGACTCGGTTCTTCGTCGCTTCCGACGGACGACCTTCCTCATTGTGCTCAACACCCGTTACATGATGAATCCCATGCTTGACGCCTGGAATGACACGTGGGCTGATCCCATCTTCCGTCACTTCGTAGCGTTTGAAGTACGCTTTTCCTTCAAGTTTCGGTAAGTCTTCCTGGATCAACTTCCCGCGTCGGATCTCAACGCGTGACATATCCGGTGGTTCGACCGATTGTTTTCCAAGAGACAGCATCAAATCCGTCAATAGAATGACAGGACACTGGTATTCCTCTGCGATGTTGAATGCCTCTGCTGCATCGTAGAACGCTTCCTCGACCGTTGACGGTGCCAAAACGACCTTTGGAATCTCACCATGCGTGCTGTAGATCATCGCCATCAGGTCAGACTGTTCCTGTTTCGTCGGTAGACCGGTTGACGGACCGCCCCGTTGTGTATCGACGATGACGAGCGGTGTTTCCGTCATCCCGGATAATCCGATCGCTTCCGCCATCAATGACAATCCTGGACCAGCAGACGCCGTCAAAGCACGGACACCTGCGTAGTTCGCACCGATTGCCATTGTGACTGCTGCCAGCTCGTCTTCCGTCTGGACGACCGTTCCGCCGAACTGCGGCAGTTTCTTGATTAAGTATTCCATGATCTCAGATGATGGTGTGATCGGGTAAGCTGCCATCAGACGCGCTCCACCGGCGATTGCACCAAGGGCGATCGCATCGTTTCCGATCATGAACATCCGTTGTTTTCCGTCAGCCGGTTCCAAGACGAAACGCTCGCCCTCTCCTGCAAGTGCTTCAAACGCTGCTGCTCCTTCACGGATTGCCGCTAAGTTTTTCTCGACCATGTCTGTACCTTTTCGACCGAAAATCTGTTCGACGACGGCTTGGAAACGCTCCGGTGCAATGCCGAGAATCGCGCTCGATGCACCAATCGCGACCATGTTCTTCATCAAAGCCGTACCGAGATCAGCTGCAATTTCCGTAAATGGAATCGCATACAAGGAAGCGCGTGCTTCGTCCGGATTCGTCGGATTGAATTTCGCATCCGCGATGATGATGGCACCTTGACGCAATTCATGGAAGTTAACATCGATCGTCTCTTGATCGAATGCGACCAAAATATCGAGATCATCGGAAATCGTCCGGACTTCCTGTGTCGCGACACGAATCTTATTGTTCGTATGTCCTCCCTTGATACGTGACGAAAAGTGACGGTAACCATACAGGTAATAGCCGAGTCGATTCAAGGCAATCGCAAAGATTTCGCCTGTTGATTCGATCCCTTCTCCCTGCTGACCGCCAACTTTCCATGATAACTGATTATACATCGACGTTCGCTCCTTCTCTGTCCCCTGAAATGATAGTTCTCTCTATCCTCCCTCATGATACCGATTTACCGGAAGTAGTACAATGCTCCCTCGGTGGAAAGGTGAGAAAATTTCGCAGGCGCAGCAAAAAGACCATCTACTCCAGTCGAGTAAATGGTCTACTTGCAAATAGGACCTATGTCCAATTCGTTATCGTGGTTCGATGATGAGTTTGATGGCGGTTCTCTCTTCCCCATCAATCAAAATGTCTGTGAAGGCTGGGATACAAATCAAGTCGATGCCAGAAGGCGCCACGAATCCGCGTGCGATGGCGACGGCTTTGACAGACTGATTGAGCGCTCCCGCACCAATGGCCTGAATCTCGACGGAACCTCTCTCTCGAATGACACCCGCGAGTGCACCTGCTACCGCGTTTGGATTCGACTTAGCTGATACTTTCAGGACGTCCATGCGTGTACCTCCCCATCCAGAAATGGCAATCAGTCGAAGAATACTGACTGATCCGTCAGATGAATCCGTTCAATCTTCGTTGCTTTTTTGGTTGTGTCATCGATATGAATCAAGACTCCATTAAGTTGTTCCCGTCCTTCGGCAACTTCAAACCGTGTTGGGAGCTGTGTCTTGAATTTTCGTAGGACATCTTCCTGGCGCATTCCGAGCACGCCGTTCAGCGGACCTGTCATCCCGACATCCGTGATGTAAGCCGTTCCTCCGTCAAGGACACGCTCATCTGCTGTCTGGACGTGCGTATGTGTGCCGACGACAGCTTGTACTCGACCGTCGAGGTGATAGCCCATCGCAATTTTCTCACTCGTTGCTTCCGCATGGACATCAACGAAGATGGCATCAACTTTTCCTTCGACTTCAGCAATCAGTGCATCGACGGTACGGAACGGGTCACCGAGTGGTGGTAAGAAGACCGTTCCTTGGACGTTGATGACGGCAATCTTTTTATTACCTGCTTTGACGATCATCATCCCACGACCTGGCGTGCCTTCCGGATAGTTCGCCGGACGGACGATTCGATCCGCGTCGTCGATCCAGTCAAAGATGTCGCGGTTATCAAACGTGTGGTTCCCCATCGTGATTCCGTGGAATCCGAGTTCAAGGAATTGATGATAGATCGACTTCGTGATGCCGCGTCCGTGTGCCGCGTTTTCGCCGTTGACGAGCATGACGTTCGGGTTATACTTCGCTTTCAGGCGTGCTGTGAATTGTTGCAGGATGTGTCGACCGGGTGCACCGACGACGTCTCCGATGAATAAAATCTTCATTGCTGTTCCTCCGTTCATTAAAAAAAGTGGCGGTCGCCCGCCACTCCACTTATTTCGCGTATTCGACTGCTCGTGTTTCCCGAATGACCGTGACTTTGATATGTCCCGGATAATCGAGTTCTTCTTCGATTTTTTTCCGGATGTCACTCGCCATCTTGTGAGCCAGTACATCATCGACGACGTCAGGTCGAACGATGATACGGACTTCACGACCCGCTTGGATCGCAAATGATTTTTCGACACCGTCGAACGATTCCGAGATTTCCTCGAGGCGTTCGAGACGGCGGATATAACTTTCGAGTGTCTCTTGACGTGCACCTGGACGAGCAGCAGATAATGCATCCGCAGCTGCGACCAAGACGGAAATGACAGATGTCGCTTCCGTATCCCCGTGGTGGGACGCGATCGCATTGATGACGGTTGGATGCTCTTTGTACTTCGTACCGAGCTCGACTCCGATCTCAACGTGACTGCCTTCGACTTCGTGGTCGATCGCTTTCCCGATATCATGCAGAAGACCCGCACGCTTCGCAAGCGTGACATCTTCTCCAAGTTCAGCTGCCATCATACCTGCAAGGTGGGCAACCTCAAGTGAGTGATACAGGACGTTCTGTCCGTAACTCGTACGGTACTTCAAGCGACCGAGAATTTTGACAAGGTCCGGATGAATGCCGTGGATTCCGACATCATACGTCGCTTCTTCCCCGATTTCTCGAATCCGCTCGTCGACTTCACGACGGGATTTGTCGACCATCTCTTCAATACGGGCCGGGTGAATCCGACCATCCTGAACCAATTTCTCGAGCGCCATTTTAGCGACTTCGCGACGAATTGGGTCAAAACCAGACAAAATGACGGCTTCCGGCGTATCATCGATGATCAAGTCGATCCCAGTCAAGGTCTCGAGCGTACGGATGTTGCGACCTTCCCGTCCGATGATCCGACCTTTCATCTCATCGTTCGGCAAGTTGACGACCGATACAGTCGTCTCTGCGATATGTTCAGCGGCGAACCGTTGAATCGCAAGTGACAAGATGTTACGTGCTTTCTTGTCGGCTTCTTCTTTTGCTTTTTGTTCGATTTCTTTTTGAAGAATGGCTGCATCATGTAAAGCAGCCTGTTTCGTCTCATCCATGATGATCGTTCTTGCCTCGTCTTGCGATAAATTCGCGACGCGGACAAGCTCTTGACGTCCCTGTTCATACAGGTCCTCTACTTTGCGCTCTAGTTCTTCAGCTTGATGCTTCCGTTTCGCGATCTCTGCATCACGTGTATTGATCTGATCTTCCTTACGGTCGATAGCGTCAACACGGCGATCGAGTGTCTCTTCTTTCTGGAGCAACCGGGCTTCTTGTTTCGCTAGCTCTTGGCGACGTTCACGCAATTCTTTTTCCACTTCGTTACGAAGTTTGAATGCTTCATCTTTCGCTTCGAGTACTGCTTCTTTTTTCGTTGCCTCAGCCGATTCACGCGCACGTTCGACGATTTTGTTCGCTTCCGTTTCTGCGCCTTGAATTTTCGCTTCTGCAATCGATTTCCGCAAGAAGTAGCCTACGATGAATGCGATCAGCAAAGTGAGGAGAAGTATGACAATCCAAGTCAGTGTACTCATGGGTTCACCTCCCCTTTGCAAGGTGTTTCTTAGTTCATTTCGGTATTTCATCGAAGCTGTCTAAAAAACGTACATCTATATTGTAAGGATAGCACTCGTTCATTGTCAACGAACGGACGGGAAAGAATTCCACTGTTTTCCTCTTTTACACTAAAAAAGAGAGGATTCGCACGCGAATCCTCTCTGAAACGGTTTATTCAGCAAATAGATCTTCTGGTTGTTCTGCTTCGAAATCAACCGGCTCTTCGCGATCGACGAGACCGTGGTGTTCACGAATCAAACGTTCGACCTCTGCTGCGACTTCCGGATGCTCGACCATGTATTGTTTCGCGTTCTCACGCCCTTGACCGAGACGTTCAGAGTTGTACGAGTACCATGCACCACTCTTTTGAACGATATCAAGGTCTGTTCCGATGTCGATCAACTCGCCGACTTTCGAAATCCCGAGACCATACATGATGTCGACTTCCGCTTGTTTGAACGGAGGTGCGATCTTGTTCTTGACGACCTTAATCTTCGTTTTGTTACCGACGACGTCCGTACCGTTTTTCAACGCTTCCGCACGACGCACTTCTAAACGAACAGACGAGTAGAATTTAAGTGCACGACCACCTGGAGTTGTTTCCGGGTTACCAAACATGACACCGATTTTTTCACGAATTTGGTTGATGAAGATGACGATCGTCTTCGATTTATTCGTTGCACCAGACAACTTACGAAGCGCTTGGCTCATCAAACGTGCTTGAAGACCGACGTGTGAGTCACCCATCTCGCCTTCGATCTCTGCTTTTGGTACGAGTGCCGCAACAGAGTCGACGACAAGAATATCGACCGCACCAGAACGAACGAGTGCTTCCGCGATTTCAAGTGCTTGTTCCCCAGTGTCCGGTTGTGACAAGAGGAGCTCATCGATGTTGACACCGAGTTTATTTGCATATGCTGGATCAAGCGCATGCTCCGCATCGATGAATGCGGCTTGTCCGCCTTGTTTTTGAACTTCTGCGATTGCATGAAGCGCAACCGTCGTTTTACCTGACGATTCAGGTCCGTATACTTCGATGACCCGTCCACGTGGGTATCCACCTGCACCTAGGGCAATATCTAATGTAATCGATCCAGAAGAGATTACTGATACCTTCTGATCTGCATTTTCTCCGAGTTTCATGATAGAACCTTTACCGAACTGTTTCTCTATCTGGCGTAACGCCATCTCAAGTGCTGCTTTACGATCACTCACGTAGCAGGCCTCCTTTTAATTATCTTACTGAGATTATTGTACTTCTTTTGAGACCGAATGACAAGCATTTTACGAACATTTATTCGCATACTTGCACTTCGATCATTTTTCTTACTCTGATGATTTTTCGAGATGTTTCAGTAAAAGGAAATAGGTATCCTTGACGGCGCGCAGTCGAATCATGCCTCTGTCGAACGATGGATATTGCCATTCGACGATCCGTGTTCCATGTGCGTCCGCAACAGCACAATAGACCGTTCCGACCACTTTTCCACTGTTGCTCGTCGGACCTGCTTCCCCCGTCAAGGCGACGGCGATATCGGATTGATACAGTTCTCGTGCCCCTTCAGCCATCGCAATCGCTACCTCTTTACTGACAGCAGTATGCTCTCGTAATAAATCATCTGGTACCGATAACACGGCTTGCTTCGCTGCATCATCATAGACGACAGCGCTCCCGCGCAATACTTGACTCGCACCGCTGACATCAACGAGACCACTCGCGACAGCTCCTCCCGTCAGTGATTCGGCGAGCGAAAGTGTCAATCCTGCTTCTTGATACCGTTTTAGGACGACTTCCGGCAGACTCGTCTCCCCATATCCATAAAAGTACATGCCGACTTCAGCAAGGACGTGTTGTTCGAGTTCATCGAGCATACGATCGGCTTCCTGTTGATCGAGTGCTTTAGCCGTCAGGCGCAACCGGACTTCAGCGAGCTCCGCATACGGTGCGACCGATGGATTGGTCGCTTCCTTGATCAACGTTTCTAGACGGTCGTTTAAAGCCGATTCCCCGATTCCGAAGAATCGTAACGTCCGAGAACGAATCGTTTCTTGACCGAATAGATGACTGAAGTGATCTTTGAGGATTTGCTTCATCTCGCGTGGCACACCGGGTAAGACGATATATTGGTGATGCTCGGTCTGGACCGACATACCAGGAGCAAGCCCTGCATCATTGCGTAATACCGTCGAACCATCGATGACGAGAGCTTGTTTTCGTTCGTTGATCGTCATCTCCCGTTGACGTGTCTTTAAAAATCCTTCGATTCGCTCGTACGCCGCTTGATCGAGGACGAGATCACGTCCGAGGAGATCAGCGAGCACTTCTTTCGTCAAATCGTCTTCCGTTGGTCCAAGACCTCCTGTGATGACGAGGAGATCTGCCCGCTGTTGCGCCTGACGGAATGTCTCTTGCATCCGCTCACGATTGTCACCGACGACTGTGTGATAATGAACGTCAATTCCGGCACTCGCTAACCATTCGGAAAGGTACTGTGCATTCGTGTTCGCGATTTCCCCAAGGAGGAGCTCGCTTCCTACTGCGATGATTTCTGCTTTCATGTTGATTCCTCACCTTCTTGAAGTATAAGAAAAGACTGTTCGGTATGACGAACAGTCTAAATTGATCCATCTTACATGGATTTCGTAATTAACTTAATGTTTTTCGAGAAATATTCGACGCCTGAGTAGATCGTCAAGATCAAAGCAAGCCACATCGTAATATCTGCGAACGGGATGTTCCACATCGCAAAGATGATATCGTGCAACAAGTATGCCGTGATTGATGTCAGCTGGACCCATGTCTTGGCTTTGCCAGAGTTTCCGGCAGCAAGGACGATTCCTTCGTCAGATGCGACGAGACGAAGACCCGTGACTGCGAACTCTCGACAGAGAATGATGACGACGATCCATGCTGCGACGAATCCAAGTTCCACCAAGTAGACAAGCGCAGCAGCGACTAACATCTTGTCAGCAAGTGGATCCATGAATTTTCCAAAGTTCGTCACTAATTTTTGTTTACGAGCGATATAACCATCGAGCCAGTCCGTCAGTGAAGCAACAAGGAAGATGATAGCTGCAACGAAGTGTGAGACGGGAAGCTCAGCTCCCAACACATCCCACTGTCCCCAGTTCGGATCAATCGCAAGTACGATGACGAACACGGGAATTAATAAAACGCGTAATACTGTCAATTGATTCGGTAAGTTCATGTAACGCCCTCCTCCTTCATTTCATATGTAAATGACATACCATCTAAAAGAAGGCACGCCGGATTACGGCGTGGCTACTTTCTTTAGATAGATGTTTTGGACGAGAAGCGAACGGTTCAGTTTCAGTTCTTGGTCATTGACGACGATTTTATCAATCCCTTTAATCGAACCAATCCGGATGCGGATCAAGTCCGTCTTCGCGTCCTTCACGACGATCGGATTCGGATCCGATGCGTTGATGTGGTCTGGCGCGAGTGCTTTTCCTTCAAGTGATGTATCACGCACACCGACGAATGGCGACGGAGAGGCATCTTTCTTGATTTGAATCGAGACACTCATCGTATCTTTCGTTGCGACTTCATATGTGACATCTTGACCAGATGTCGACTTCGCAGCAAGTGCCTCTTTTTTAGGTTCTTCTTTTGTTTCTTCCTGTTTCGCCGGTTCTTCCTTCGGCTCTTCTTCCGTCTTCGCAGGCGCATCCGTCTCTTTACTTGGCGCGTCCCCTTGATCGATCGTGACATCATTTTGCTTCGGTGCGGACGTCTTCGCCTCTTCGTTACCGTCGAGGAACGTCTGCAGACCATAATACAAGGCAGTACCGATTGCAAAGATTAGTACGATGATGATGATATTCGGAATCCAACGCTTCGCAACGCTCTTTTTCGGAGCACTGGATTTCGAATACGTCGCGCGCCGTGACAGTTCGACGACCGGTTGTGCTTCCGGTTCCGGAAGATCACGTTTATAAGTCGTAAAGACTTCATCGACGTCAAGACCGAGTGCTTCCGCATATGTCTTGATGAAGGCCCGGGCGTAAAAGGCTCCCGGCAATTGATCATAATTGCCTTCTTCGATCGCGACGATGTAACGCTTTTGAATCTTTGTCGTCGTTTGAATTTGTTCGAGAGAGACGCCTAGCGCCTCCCGTTGTTCCTTTAAGTAGGTTCCGAGCTCGGTCATCGGTAACACACCTTCCATTTTTCATACTTATTCAAAGTTGAACCAATCATTTCCCCCATGGGAACGAGGCAGTTCAGTCACAATGATTTCTTCAGTCGTGTTGCGTAATTCAATGATGTAATCAAAATCATCCCACGTATACTCACTCGATTTGACGAACGCATCCGGATGTTCGACGATCTTCGTCGCGGGTAGACGCATGACTTCCCGCAGGATTTGCCAGTGTCGTTCATCGAAATTTCGTTGTGACACTAACGCATCGATGATGTAAACATAATCACCCGTCCGCTCGTCGTCGAACAACGATGTTCGAACCGTCTGTTTAATCAACGTCGACGATAGGAACAGCCATTTCTTATTTGCACTGACGCTCGCTGCGACGATCGACTCCGTCTTACCGACGCGTGGCATGCCGCGGACACCAATCAACAAGTGCCCATCCTGTTTACATAGCTCTGCCATGAAATCGACGAGAATCCCTAAGTCTTCCCGGACGAAGCGGAACGTCTTTCGTTCATCACTGCTTTGATCGATATAGCGCCCGTGACGAATCGCGATTCGGTCACGTAGTTTTGGTTTTCGTAGTTTGATGACCTCTATGGTTGACATCGTCTTGAGAATAGCGGCGAGTCGTGGAATTTGATCCGGTTGTTTCGTTTGGAGCAACATACCGCGTCGTTGATGATCGACACCATTGATCGTCACGATCGAAATATGTAACATTCCCATCAACGAAGCAATGTCCCCGAGTATACCGGGACGATTGACCTTTAATTCATATTCGAGATACCATTGCTCGAACTCACTCACGCGCCCATCCTCCTCTATTGATACGATTATCCATTCCTCATGTTAAATGATTTTTTGAAAAATGAAAAGCATTCCTGAACTGAAATTCCAATGCTTACATCCACGCGCCATCTATTTTAAGGATGGCTCCCGATACATAACTCGATTCGGGTTGCACTAAGTAACGGATCGCAGTAGCCACTTCCTCTGCTTTTCCGAATCGTCCGGCAGGAATTTCAGCAATCGCTTCTGCCTTTTCATCCTCAGAAAAAATCGCGTTCATCGGCGTATCGATCCACCCCGGCGTAATCGCATTGATGCGTCCATGCATCGGTCCAAGTTCCTTACTGTATGCCTTGACGAATCCAAGCTGTGCCGCCTTGCATGTCGAATAGACGACCTCACCCGCGACACCTTGTTCTCCTAACACACTACTGATGACGACGATCGCAAGCTTCGACGTAAACGGTTTCGTCCGTGTCACGGTTTGGCTGATGCGCATCAACGCCTCGACATGAATTTTCCAGAGTTCGTGCATTGATGTTGCTGATTGATCGAGCAACAGACCGCTATAACTCGTTCCGGCACAATGGACGAAGGCATCGACGACAGGTAATGCCGCACAAAATGCCTGCAAGTCCTTCTCGTCTGCTAAATTCGCAGTCAGGATGTGGTGCTCGCCTTGCCACTCCTCTATCATCCGTTCTAAAACCGCTTGCTGTCGATACGTCTGAAGCACCAATTCATGTCCGGCGGCAGCAAGTTGTTTTGCTGCCGCAAGACCAATGGCGCCACTCGCACCGGTGATGAGGATTCGCATCACGCGTACGGTTTGACGATTGAGATCGCCCGGTTTTCAATGGCGAACAACTCGTCGAAACGGGCTTCAATCTCTTCTTTCGTAATCGAAGCAATCAATGTCGGAAGCGTGAACAGATTCGTACCGGCAAGTGCGTGACGCGAGAACTGATTCGCAATGAATTCCGGTGAATTCAAGGCACGGAGGAATTTCCCTTGCATCATGTTCCGCTTGCGCGTGACTTCATCTTCCGTGAAGTCAGGACGCGTTTGCAGGAGTGTCTCATACGCTTGGATGAACTTGTCTGGATCCTCTGTCTCCATGCCAAACGTCGCAAAGGCGAACTCTTCCTCACTCGAGTAATCAAAGCTGAACGTATCGTCAATCAGACCGTCTTCATACAGTTCCAAATACGTCGATGATGTCTGATCGAACAAGAGGTGTAACAGTAGTTCACTCGTTAACTCACGGCGGACTTGTGCCTCGCCGCGAAGCGATTCGTCCTTGTAACCGATCAATACCTTTGGTGTCTTAACGTCGAGCTCGAGTTCAAAACGTGGACGATGTACGCCATGCGGCTCTTGACCGTAATCTCGTTCGATTGCCGGGCGATCCGTATAGTCTTTCTTCGCTTGGTTCGCCTTGATCAATGCTAGTGTCTCTTCCGGATCGATGTTTCCGACGACGAACAACACCATGTTCGATGGATGATAGAACGTACGGTAGCACGTGTACAAGTCATCGGCTGTGATTTGATTGATTGATTCCGGAGTTCCCGCGATATCGATCCGAACTGGATGCGATGCATACATCGATTCGATCAGACCGAAGAACAGGCGCCATCCCGGATTATCTTGATACATCTGGATTTCTTGCGTAATGATCCCTTTCTCTTTTTCAACGCTTTCCGGCGTGAAGTAGGGATCTTGTACGAAATCGATCAACGTCTCGAGGTTTTGTTCGATCAACGACGTCGCTGAGAACAAATACGCTGTCCGCGAGAACGAGGTAAAGGCGTTCGCAGAGGCACCGAGACGACCGAACTCTTGGAAGACGTCCCCTTTTTCGGATTCGAACATCTTATGCTCGAGGAAATGGGCGATGCCGTCCGGTACCGTGATCCATTCCTCGCCTTTTTTGAATCGTTGATCAATCGAACCATAACGCGTCGTAAACGTCGCATACGTCTTTTCGTATCCTTTTTTTTGCAACAAATAGACGGATAAGCCGTTATCGAGCTGCTCGTGGTATACCGTTTCGTCTGTATCGTGATAGGTTAGTTGTTCCATCATGCTTCACCTCGCAATAGATATACGGCATCAAGATCGATTGCCGCTGCTAATCGAACGACGTCTTCACGTGTCGCCGTTTCAATGATATGAATCTCATCTTCCAGTGTCAGTCCACGCATCTTCGAACCATTCAACCAACCAATCAGTTGACCTGGCTGATCAAGGATTTGACGGCGCGCATTGATCAACATCGCCTTCGTCTGTGTCAATTCTTCATCCGTGAACTGTCCTGCTTTCAAATCAACGAGTTGTTCCAAGATGATCTTCTCGGCACGTTCTGCTTCTTTCGTGTCGACCCCGGCATAAACATAGAGTGCACTGTTCAATGCCGCATACCGTGAAGCCGCATAATAGGCGAGACTCTCTTTTTCACGGACATTCATGAACAGTTTTGAATGCGGGAAGCCACCGAACAGACCATTGACGATTTGCATCCGAATCGAGTCAGCAGATGTCGGATCGACCGCTACCCGGTAACCAAGATGCAATTTACCTTGTTTGATCGGTTGCGTTTCACTCGACCGTTTTACACCATTGACTGCTTTTTGGGCCGGAATGTAATGACTGATTTTTTCAGAATGCGATGGCAAGAATGATAGAGCGTCTTCCATCTCCTCCTTCGTTACATGTCCGACGACGAAGACATCAATCCGGTCGTCTTCGATCATCGAACGGTATGTATCACGCAAGGATGACGGGGTGATCTGTTCGAGTTCTTCGAGTGTTCCAAGCGATGGCAACGCGACGGCTTCACCTGGTGCCATCAATTCGAGAAGACGTTGCTGTGCGTAGCGCATTTTATCGTCATATAGTGAACTGATCCGTAAGGCATGCAATCGTTTTTCTTGTTTGACGAACTGTTCACGGAAGCCACCTTCCGTCAAATCTGGATACAGCACCATTTGCTCGAGCAATTCGAGTGCTTCTTTTAACAACGACGGATGATGGACGAGTTCTCCCCGGACGACATCGAGTTGGAACGAGATGACGTGCTCTTCTCCGAACTTCGACGCGTCCGCATAAAGTCCCGCATCATATAGTGTTTCAAGCGGCTCACGTAACGCTTTCATCGACGGATAAGCGGCTGTCGATTTTTCCATGATATACGGTAGGATTGCACGGCTTGTCAGCGTCTTCGCTTCTAACGGTGCTGAAAATGTGACGAGAATCGTCGTCGTCTTGAATTTGTCGGTCGGAACGAGATGGTAGCTCGTTCCTTCCTTTTTCCATGTGCTAAATGACTGACTCATTGCTCTCCATCCTTTCGTTTGAATACATGCGCACTGCGGACATATTCAATATCTGCTTTTTGTTTGACGGCATTCTCGTAACGAGCTGCTGTAAAGAAGAAGTCACTGAGTCGGTTGATGAACGGTAATAAATGAGCCGCTTGAGGAACATCGATCATCGAACGTTCAACGCGACGACAGACCGTCCGTGCCACGTGTAACGTTGCAGCTGCTTCCGTTCCGCCAGGCAAGATGAACTTATCGAGCGGCGGCGATAACTCCGTTAACGTGTCGATCCAACTTTCTAAATCAATCGTCGCTTCTTGACTCAAACGTGACGGGCGCGGTTCGACATACATCAAGTCACTGCCACAATCGAATAAGGCGTGCTGGATCACTGTCAGCTGTTCCCGCACCTCGATTGACGATGCTTTCGTCCGGGCAAGTCCGACGAAACTGTTCAATTCGTCGAGTTCTCCCATCAAGCTAATCAACCGATCATTTTTTTTGACTCTCCCACCAACGAGAGATGTTTCTCCTTCGTCACCAGACTTCGTGTAAATTTTCATTTTTCATTCACTCCTATAGCGAAAGGAAGCGACTCATAATGTTCGCTTCCCTTGTTTTTTCGGTAATCGGATCCGGAAGGTCGCTCCCTCTCCTAAGCGGCTGTCGACTTCGACTTCACCACCATGAGCTCGGACGACATTCGCCACGATCGCAAGACCGATTCCTGTACCCGTCTTGCCACGTGTCCGCGCTTTATCCGCTTTATAAAAACGGTCAAAGACGAACGGTAGATCTTCTTCTGGAATTCCGTCACCCGAATCAATGACGGATAATGTAATGTTTTCCCTATCTTCGTCAATCTTAATCTTGATTTCACCGTTCTCCGTATAACGCAGGGCGTTCCCAAGCAGGTTCGTCAAGACTTGCTCCATCTGATCAGGGTCTGCTTCAAACGCGATGTTCGGACCAGAAACCGAGAAGGTAACTTGTTTATCGCGTCCCATCTGTTTGAACTTCTTGATCACCCGCTTCGCAAAAGGGATTGCTTCGACGGATTCAATCCGTAACTCCTGATATCCCGCTTCCATTCGTGCAAGATCAAGAAGATCGTTAACGAGTCTCGACAGTCGCTGGGACTCGTCGTAAATGATCGAAGCGAATTCCTTCGTTGCCTCATCACTCTCGGTCATCCCATCGACAATTGCTTCCGAGTACCCTTGCAGCATGACGAGTGGTGTCCGCAATTCATGACTGACGTTCGCGACGAAATCAGCGCGCATCTTCTCGAGTTGCTGCGCTTCCGTCATATCACGCAAGACGGCGACCGCTCCGATCTGTTCTTCTTGTTCGAGTAACGGACTGACGATGATGATGTAGAAGCGTCCCTCTCGTTCAAAGGAGACCGTCATCTCCGTCTCTTCACGCATGACCGTCTGGAATAACTCAATTAGTTCATCCGGTACGGGAGAACCCGCCAAAAAGGCTTCAGCCGGTGGATTCGTCGCGAGGAGCTCACCTGATTTCGAGAACGTCAACACACCGTCTGCCATACAGCGCAGAATCGAGGAGAGTAAATGCCGCTCCTTGTCGAGATCGGTGACGTATTGATTGAGTTGACTACTCATTTCATTGAACGCAAGCGCTAAGTCACCGATCTCATCCCGTGAACGTTGCGTCAGGCTCTGATCAAACTTTCCTTCACCGGCCTCAACGACAGCTTGGCGAATCGTTCGCAGTGGCGCCGTGATTCGTGTCGAGAGGAAGAAGGCAAAGACGGTCGTTCCGATGATCGCTAACAGGACACAGAGTTGAATGATTTGACGTGCACCCTCATTCGCCTGTTCGATGTTCGTCAATTGCTCGATCAAGTAGATCGTTCCGTTGCCACTATCCGTAATGAGCGGTGCCCGATACGCGAGTGCTGCTTTTCCATCAAAGGTCTCATAGTTGCCTATCGCTGTCTCGCCTTCTTCACCATCAATTGCTTTCCAGTTCTGACGTTCGAGTTCCTTGATGATCCGGTTCGCCTTCGCTTGTGAGATATTCGCTTCGACGGAATCATCCTGCGTCTTTGCGATCAGTGTTGCCCCGTAGATATCCGTGATTTCAACAGCAGTACTCGACCCTTCCTCGATGCCGGAGTGCGCCTGAAAGACGGTCTCGACTTGTTGACCGAGCTTTGCCAAGTGCCCCCGTTCCTGTTCGATATGGAACGAGTTGAAAAATTCAAGTAACAAGATCGTCAAGGCGATCAAGACGACCGAAACGAGTAACAGAATCGTTCCCCATAGTTTGATGACAACGCTTTGCAACCATTTCATCGTCAGGTCGGACTATTCTCGAACTTGTATCCGACACCCCAGACCGTCGTGATCATTTGAGCGGCGTTCGGAGACAAACGATTCAGCTTTTCACGCAGACGTTTGACGTGTGTATCGACTGTCCGCAGATCTCCGAAAAATTCGTAGTTCCAGACTTCCTTGAGTAATTGTTCTCGCGAGAATACCTTATCCGTTTGTTTTGCTAAGAAATACAGGAGTTCGTATTCTTTTGGTGTTAAATTGACTTCTTGCGACTCGACCGTCACGCGGTGCGCATCATTGTCGATCGTCAAGTGTGGGAAGACGATGACATCTTTTGTTTTCGCATCCGTGTGGAGGAATTTCGTCGCACTTGCCCGACGAAGAATCGCTTTGACACGCAAGACGACTTCACGTGGACTGAATGGTTTGACGATATAATCATCTGCCCCCATCTCAAACCCATGGACGCGGTTCGTCTCTTCGCCTTTTGCCGTCAACATGACGATTGGCGTCGCTTTTGTTTTCCGCAGTTCTTCACAGACTTGCATCCCGTCCATCTTCGGCATCATCAAGTCGAGGAGAATGACATCGTATTCTGTCTCAAGCGCCATTTCAAGCGCCGTCTCTCCATTGTCTGCTTCCTCGATCGTGAAATTTTCCCGCTCCAGATACATCTTCAACAGGCGACGAATCCGTTCTTCATCGTCGACGACTAAAATACGTGCTTCTTCTGACATGCTGTCTCCTCCTATGAACTAAACTCTACTCCTCTATCCTACTACTCTTTTAGTATACTATGAAACGAAAAGAATGGCTTGCTCCGGCTGATTTCTCCGAAAAGGCACACTTCGGTCAGACGCACACGAAAAAGCAGCGGACCGTTTCCGGGTCCGCTGCTTGCTTTTTCTTACGCGTACGAGTGTAATCCTGCTACGACAAGGTTAACGAAGACAAGGTTGAACATGATGACGGCAAATCCGCCGACACATAACCAAGCTGATTTTTTACCAATCCAACCACGCTGGATGCGCATATGGAGATAAAAGACGTAGAAGAGCATCGTAATGAGTGCCCATACCTCTTTCGGGTCCCAACCCCAGTAACGGCTCCAAGCCATTTGCGCCCAGATCATCGCGAAGATCAGACCGCCCAGGATGAAGATTGGAAGACCAATCGCAACAGAACGATAGCTGATCTCATCTGCTGTCTCAAGATCAATCTTACGTGCAATCGGCTTCAAGCTCTCAGCAAGACGCTTGCGAAGAATGACGAAGCGAAGCAAGACGTATAAGACGACGCCACCAATGATCGACCATAAGACCGTATTGACTTTGTTCGCGTTCAAGAAGTTCGGTAATTCGATGACGGCACCTGAACCCGATAAGACTTTTCCGCCTTCAGGACCGGTCAAGACTGGCATCGCGTAGTCATGTGTCATCGTTGCACCGTTTTTCGCAACGTATTCGATCGTCGATGCAGAACCTGTTGCTTTGAACAACAGCCCAACTAAGATGTAACCGACAACACATGCGAGTGAGAACATGACGACTTCGAGCCACGTCCGTGTTTTCGATTCCTTACTGAAATCTGTCGCGTGAATCAGATACAGTAATCCCGTCGCGAAGCTGACGGCCAGAATCCCTTCGCCGAGCGCTGCCGTCGTGACGTGGATTTTGAGCCAAACACTTTGTAGTGCTGGGATCAACGGTTGGACTTCATCCGGGAACATCGACGCATAGGCGATGACGAGCAATGCAACTGGCATCGCAATCAAGCCAAGGACGTTGTTTTTGTAGATGGCATAAACGATCAAGAAACCAAGTACCATCATCATGCCGAAGAATGTCGTGTATTCATATAAGTTCGAAACTGGAACGTGCCCAGCTCCAGCCCAGCGCGTGAAGAAATATCCGAGCTGCGCGAGGAAACCGATGATTGCGAGCGTAAAGGCGATTTTACCAGAACGCGTCGGTCCTTTTTTACCACTCGTCGCTACAGCGAAGAATCCTGTACTGACGAGGTAGACGATGAATGATGTAAGGAGCAGGTTACTGCTCAACTGAAGCAAATTCATTTAGCTTCCCCCTCTTCCCGCAACTTTTGTCGATCCTCAAGTTCTGGTAGACCGACTTCCGTCAACGCGAGATTAGCTTCTTTTTGAAGCCCCAATGCATTTTTGTTCGTAAATCCAGCAATCTGGATCCGACCGTTCTTCTCTTTGAGCCAGAGACGACGGTGTGGCCAGTACATTCCGATCAATAAACCTGCCATGAAGATGATACCACCTGCAAACAGGAACGGTAGCGTCAGATCTTTTTTAATCCGGACACCCGAGATGTTCGAGAGTTCCGTACCCGCGAATGCCATTTTGTACTGGTTCTCATCTCCACCGACGTTCAATTTGATCCCAATCAAACTCCGTTCACCTTTCGGATGTTCCGGTGACTTGATACTAAAGACGAAGGCTGGATTGACTGGACGTCCCGAGTTCGTCGTTGGCTGACCATCTTTAACGACGAAGTCCGGAAGGAAGTCCTTCAGTTCGACTTCATATCCATCTTTTAAAGCATATGTTTCTTTCGGATCACGCAAGTCGACTTTGATCGTATCGACGACTTTGTCCGTCTTCTGGTTGACGATATTAAACGACATCGTCTTGAATTCCGGATCTGCCGCGTATTGTTCCTGGAAGACTTGATAATCATCGAATTCGAATGGGCGGTTGACTGCCGTCTCACCTGACTTGATTTCTTCAAGCTTCGGTTTGAAATCGGTTGTTTCGCCGACTTTCTTGTACAGCGTCATCTTCGTATCATAGTTCTTCGGTACGTTTCCGCCTGCTGCTTCAAGTGATTTCTTGAACTTCTCATCGACCTTCTCAGGATCATAGAACTCGATGTTGAACGCTTCATTTTTCAAGTAGTACTGATTGTCCGTCGCCTCGATCGGCAACGTCTCTCCTTCGCGGAGCCAAAGTAATTCATCTTCGTGCATCCCTGGTACGACTCGAAGCATCGCACCACCGAAGAATAAGACGAGTCCGATATGATTGATGTATGGACCCCATCGTCCGAAACGTTGCTTTTCCGCTAAGAGTGCCCCGTCTTGTCGACGGACTTTATAGCCTTTTTTCTCAAGCAACGGTGCGATCGCATCGATTTTTTTGACATCGCCAGTCGCTTCCGCGCCAAATCGCTGACCGTTCATGAAACGGTCCGACTGGATGACCGGTTGTTTCTTCAGTGCTCGGTAGAGCGGGAAGAATCGGTCAATCGACACGATGATGATCGAGAGTAATAAAAGCGTGATCAATCCGATATACCACCATGATTCAAATAGGTTATGGAATCCTAACGTATAGTAGATGTCACCTGCCGTGCCGTATTCCTTTTGGTAAAACTCTTCTGGTGGTGTTGCCTGTGGAATATACATCTCTTGCGGGAAGATCGTTCCGACCCCGCTCGCGATGATGATCAAGGCAATCAACCATAACCCGACCTTGACGGACGAGAAGAACGTCCATGCCCGGTCGATCCAAGATGGATTCTTACGTTTCGATCGAAGCTCCGCTTCCTCGTAACGCATGTCCAGTTGTTTGAAATCTTCTTGCTCCTGCATCCTTAAATCCCCCTTCGATGCGTTACTCGTTCGCCTTCTTCACCATCTCTTCGAGCTTCGCTTGATCAATCTCACCTTCATACTTCTCGACGACTTCACCTTTTTTATTGATGATGAACGTCACAGGTAAGTTGTAGATCCCGTAAGCCTTCTCGACCGAACTGTTCGTATCCATGAGAATCGGATAGTCCGTTCCGCCAATATCCTTGATGAAGCTTGAGACACGAACTGGTGTTTCACCGACATTGACCGCTACGAAATTGACGCCTTGGTCTTGCATCATCTGATAGTTGTCATTGATCAATGGCATCTCTTTCTTACATGGTTCACAGAATGTTCCCCAGAAATTGAGTAAAAGTCCTTTTCCTTTGTATTCGTCCATCGAGTGCTGTTTCTCACCATATAGATCGACGAGTGCGAAACCAGGGGCATCATCGCCTGCCATGACACGACCGTTTTTATCACGTGTCGCTTGATCGACGAATTGCATGATGACGACTGCTCCGGCGAACAAGACAATCGTCATGATCATCAGACGCCAGAAGGAGCGTTTCTTCTTTTTTTGCTGGGCCGCTGCTAAGCGTTCTTCCGGATTTTGTTTCGTTTTTTTCATATTTTACCGCCTCCACCCATATTGTACTTGAAATCGCTTTACCGTTGACAAAATGTGAAATTCGTTAATCGTTTTGTCACAAAAAAAGAAAACTCAACCCGGAGGATGAGCTTCTCGCTTTACAAATTAACGTTTTTTTGTGTTCTTACGTCTTTTCGTAGGTGGAGCGGCTGGATCCGCTAGCTCACGCAATTGATTGACTTCTTTTTTTGAAAGTTCACGCCACTCGCCAGAAGTAAGACCGGCCAGTGTCAAGAAACCGAACTGTTCACGTTTCAACTTCAAGACTTCCGAACCGAGTGTCTCGACCATTTGACGGACTTGACGGTTATGTCCCTCGTAGATGACCATTTCAAGAATCGCTGTATTTTTCTTCTTATCGATATCGCGCATCTCGACACGTGCTTTACCTGTCTTGAAACCATCCGGTAAGACGACACCTTTTTCAAGACCTTTGACGTGGAAGTATTCTGGTACACCTTTGATTTTGACGATATAACGCTTCGGTACCTTATATTTCGGGTGAAGCAAGAGGTTCGAGAATTCACCGTCATTCGTCATTAAAAGAAGACCGCTCGTATTGTAGTCGAGTCGACCGACTGGGAAGACACGGTGTCCGGGTGGTACGAGATCGACGACCGTCTTACGTCCTTTGTCGTCTTCAACCGTCGAAACGACACCTGTTGGTTTATAGAGCATGTAGTAGACGTGTTCTTCCCGTTCGAGCTTCACACCGTCTACTTCGACTTCGGCACGTGCTCCGACTTTCGTTCCAAGCTCCGTGATGACTTTTCCGTTGACCTTGACGCGACCTGCTGTGATCAATTCCTCTGCTTTACGCCGCGAAGCGACACCTGCTTGTGCGATGATTTTTTGTAACCGTTCCATTAATTCACTCTCTCCTCTAATGAAGGATCATTCCGGAAGAAGAGATCTCCATCCGATTCGAACGTTTCTTCGAACTCGAGTGGCGGCAACTCTTCAATACTGTTCAGACCAAAATGGTCCAGGAAATGATCCGTCGTTTTATACAATTTTGCGCGACCGACGCCTTTAGCGCGTCCCGCCTCTTCAATCAAACCTTTTGCACTTAACGTATGGATGACACGCTCCGTCTTCACACCACGAACGACTTCGATGTCAGCACGTGTGACAGGTTGTTTGTATGCGATGATGACGAGTGTCTCCATTGCTGCTCGAGACAAGGAATCTTCTGCGAGCGAACCGGCATATGCCTGAATATATGGCGACATCTCTTTTCGTGTCACCATCTTAAAGACACCACCCGACTCCACGATTTGCAACACACGCTGCTCTGCTTCGAATGTCGTTTGAAGAGCCAGCAACTGTTCACGCGCTGCCGCTTCACTGATCTCTAGCGCTTGACTGAGACCACGCGGATCGATTCCATCGTCTCCGACGACGAATAACAGGCTCTCAATGATTTGTTCATACGCCAATCTGACTCTCCTCCTTCACCATGCTCCGCAATAGGATATCATCGGTCATCTGTTCACAATCAATGACCCGTTGCTTCACGAGCTCAAGAACAGCGAGGAAGCTGACGACTAGTTCTTCGACCGTCGGTTGCTCCGCAAAAAAACCGAAGAATGTCGTCCGCTCACGGGTCGCGACGTACCGGGCAACGGACTCCATCTGTTGCTCGAGTGAACGTTCTTCCCGTTTGACCGTCTTCGAACGGCGTACCTTCCAGGCTTCCCGTTGGCGCATTTTTTCGTAAGCACGTAATAAATCACTCAGTGATAACGTACCGTTATACTCTTGTGCATCCGTGTCGAGATAACGCATCAAATCCTCTGGTTGTTTCGAGAACAGCTCAAGGCGTGCCTCTTCCTTTTCTTTCAGGACGAGTGCTGCTTCCTTATATGCTTTATACTCGATCAACTGTTGAATCAGACCTTCTCGTGTCGGTTCTTCCTCGAAATCAGGAATCTCATCGTATTCCGTCTGTTCGATCGGCAAGAGTTGTTTGCTTTTCAGTTGCAACAGCGTCGCTGCCATGACAAGATATTCACTAGCAACATCTAGTTCAAGATGCTGCATCGCACGGATATAGGACACATATTGATCCGTCACCATGGAAACGGATATATCATAAATATCGATTTCTAATTTACCAACCAAGTGTAACAGCAAGTCCAGCGGGCCTTCAAACGCATCCATCTTTACACTGTATGATTCCATGATTCTCCCTGCCCATCAACGTTTTTTGCGCCTTAGTATACCATACAACGGATGGGTTCGACTATGTTATATTCAAAGGAAGAGGTGATTCCATGAATCCGATTGAACGATTCGTATTTGAATTCAACATTCGGCACGATTACTTCGAGTGCCATGAAATCTTAGAGGAAGTCTGGCAAGAAGGACAACGCCAGGACGAGGCGCTTGTCGGTCTGATCCAACTGGCCGTCGCCCGCTATCATCACCGCCGCGGAAATACGACTGGGGCACAGCGGACATATGCGAAAGCATTCGATAAAATCGAACGTCACCGGGCATCACTGATTGCGTCCGGGATCGACGTCTCATATTTGCTCGATCATCGCGACCATTTTACGGATAAGGTCTATCGACACATCCCGTTACCTGTCTTCTCGGACGTCATCCGAGCCGTCGCACTTGAAGCGACAGCACCTGATCTCGACTATGTGACACATAAACACCGTTTACGCGATCGTACGGATGTCGTCACGGCACGACAAGAAGCGCTACAAAACCGAAGAGACCGGTCCATCTGAGCCATGGACCGGTCTTTTTATTGATTTTTCCATTTGTCGACGAGGCGTTGCGTCTCTTCGGTCGCACCCGTAATATCCGTTCGAAGAAGTTTGGCTGCTTCATCGAGTAGGAGATACGACATCCGTTCTCCACGGAAAGACGGTGATAATGCGATATGTTTCAATTCAGCATGGCCATCCATTAATTGAAACCCGATGACACCGACGAAATCCTCATCTTGTTTGTACAAATACAAGCGTTGGTCTTCTTCCTGTTCATAGGCTTGAACCGTTTCAAGCAAATACTTCGGATCCTTCACTTCGCACGAAAAGGCGATCAGCCCCATCGCGGTCCGTTCATTCAACTTCTTATATTTTACTAGCATGTGATTCTACACCTTCCTAATTTCAACAACTCTCAGGAGCATGAACGACTGAGACTCATTCATTCTACACCTTCTCACACAGAATTACTGCATTTTTTTCATAATCCATGAAAATGCAGGAGTCCGTCTCGTGACGTCCCCTGCATCTGAATCACGCTTGTTCTTCCATCACTTGGATGAAGGCACGCATGTAGTCCGGTAGATCGGGCGGACGACGACTCGAGACGATATGTCCGTCGACGACGACTGCTTCATCATGCCAAATCGCACCCGCATTCGTCATGTCATCCTTAATCCCTGGCGTACTCGTGACGTTGACGCCTTTTAAGATGCCAGCAGAGATCAGCACCCAACCAGCGTGGCAGATTTGACCAATCGGTTGTTTGTTCTGGTCAAAATGACGCACCATGTTCAGAACAGAGTCAAAGCGGCGTAATAGATCGGGCGACCAACCACCTGGAACAAGAATCGCATCGTATTCTGCTGGATTGATCTCATCGAACGTCTTATTCGATTTGATTGGGACACCGTACTTCCCGATATATGTTTCATCCGCTTTCTCACCGACGATGTCGACGATTGCGCCTTCTTCACGTAAGCGATGGACTGGATACCATAATTCTAAATCCTCGAAGTCATTGCTGACGACTTGGATGATTCGTTTTCCTTCTAAACGCATGACAAACACTCCTTTTCGAGTTGAGTTCCCTTACTGATTGTACCCGGTTCTAAAAAAAGAAAAACTCCTCTTCGAACGTTCGAAGAGGAGCAAGAACTTACGCTTCGACGCGGATTTCTTTAATGCCAGCGCCTTGCTTCATTTTTTGTGCATGTTCGAGACCTGAAGTCACTTGTCCGAAGACCGTGTGTACGCCGTCGAGGTGCGGTTGTGGCTCGTGTACGATGAAGAACTGGCTTGATCCTGTGTTACGACCAGCGTGTGCCATCGAGAGTGAACCCGCCTTGTGTTTGTGTGGGTATGATGTTGACGTTTCACAAGGAATCGTTTTTCCTGAACCGCCTGTACCGTTTCCGATTGGGCATCCGCCTTGTGAGACGAAGCCTGGGATGACACGGTGGAAGTTCAATCCATCGTAGAAGTTCGAGTTCGCAAGGTTTTCGAAGTTTTCAGTCGTGATCGGTGCTTCATCGTTGAACAATTCGAATTCGATTTTATTTCCATCTTCTAATAAGATATGACCAGTTTTTTGCATGTTTGACCAACCTTTCGTGCTTTTCAGCAGGAGATTCGTCACGATTCAAGATCGTGATTCCATGGTACAGTGTACCAAATTTCAAGGCGTCGTGCAGACCTTTTTACTCGACGGCTGCCTCTAACACATCGAGTGTCACCGAATCCGTTGCTTCGACACGAATCTGCACCCCATTCGCGAGTGTCGTGACGGGATCCGTATGCCCGAAGTCCGCATCGAGAATGATCGGGAAATCATAGCCTCGCGTCGCGCGCAGAATGATGTCCTTGAGCGGGAAGTCCGGGTCAAAATCGACTTTTCGCGGGAAGCGTCCGACGACGAGTGCCGCAATCTTGTCATACGCACCCATGTGTCGCAATTGCGTGAAATACCGGTCGATCGTTTCTGGTGTCTCACTCTCGTCATCCTCAAGCATCAAGACGACACCGTCAAACGATGGCAAGTAAGGTGTTCCGGCAAGCAGTAAAAGTGTTCCCGTGTTCCCCGTCAGAATCGGACCTTCTGCGACACCGGTCTTAACGATCGTGTACCCTGCGTTCACTTGATGTTCTCGTCTTCGGTCGTCCGCGACATCCCAGCGTAAAACCTCATCTGTCCACTCCTCAGACGCTTCGATCCGACCAATCGGCTCCGTCTGCATGAACGTACGTTTGAACGATTCTTCTGTATACGGATCAAGACCATCGAATTGACCGAACTGCGTCAGCAGTGCGGGTCCGACGAACGTCGTCAATCCTGTCTGCTGATAGATCCCAGCAAACAGTGCCGTGATATCGCTGTAACCTACGAAGATCTTCGGATTGTTCCGGATTAATTCATAATCGAGTTCGTCGAGTAGCTGGTGCGAGTTAAACCCACCGATCGTCGAGATGATCGCCTTGATCGACGGATCAGCGAACGCCATATGTAAATCTTGTAGCCGTTCCCCGATCGTTCCTGCCGTATGACTATGGACAGCTGTTGCGTTCGGCATCAAGACGACCTCAAAGCCCATTTTTTCAAGTGTTGCGATACCGCGGGCGAGACGACGCGGTACGTATGCTGCGACAGCAGACGCCGGTGAGACGATGGCAATCTTATCCCCTTTTTGTAAACGTGGTGGTTTCATGAAAGTTCCCCCTTATTCATTACAAGTATTTCCAGTATAACAAATCGAATGGGAACCGCGTACTCTCATTTTTTAATTCATTTTATAACGTTACGAACAACGAATTCCCATCCTCCAGTAACTCACCTTTTTTCGAGACATAATCAATCTTGACCGTCATGTGTTGCAGGATCTTTTGTTCACGCAACGACTTTGCCCACTCTTCGATTCGTACTTTGTCCAGTTCATGTCGTTTACGATGGACATCAATTAAGACGGTCGGTGCTACGTCTTCACGTAAGTAAGCTTTTGGCTCAAAACGCGCGTCACCAAGTTGTTGGATCTCTTCGTTATCATATAAAACGTGTACATCCAATTTCTCATCAATGTTTTCAAGCGTAGGAGACATGATACGTCGTTCTAGCTGGTCTTCCCAAAGTGACGCATGATACGAATCGACGAACGTTCCCGATTCTTCAGTCTGATAGATTAAAAACTCCGTATTCGTTTTTTTATCAACTGCTTGTGCCGCATAATCAAATGAAAAATTCCCCATACTATCGTAAACACTACCGGTCACTCGTGCTTCCTTTAGATACTTTTGCTTTTCTAAATAAACCTTGGCTTCGTTTTTTATTTTCGCTTCTTCTGCTGCGTCTGGCTTCGTACTTTGCCAAAAGGAAAAAACTAGTATGACACTGCCGCATCCGATGACTCCGATTAGACTGAATAACAGGATGGTCAAACGTTTCATAAGCTTCATGAATACTCCCCCTCTTTTTCAATACCAATTTTTTACACTTTTGATTTTATCACAAAAAAGAGTAGCGGACGACGTCCACTACTCAAGTATTGCTGATTGGATTGCTTACTGGATAACAGCGTGAACGAGCGGGCGTTCTGCCGGTTTCGTTTCACTGATATGGTACGCGTGATCCATTTTTTCGATTGCTTGATCGAGTGTTTCTTTGTTTGAACGAAGTGTTGCGATGACATCGCCGACTTCTACACGGTCGCCGACTTTCTTGTGCAACGTAACGCTTGCTGCGTGATCGATCTCATCTGCTTTCGTCGCGCGTCCTGCACCGAGGATCATTGCTGCAACACCGACTTCGTCAGCGATGATTTCAGAGACATAACCTGCTTTTGAAGCGACGAATGTTTTTTCGTATTTCGTTTCAAGTGCTTTTGTCATGTCGTCAACGAGTGACGCGTCGCCACCTTGAGCTGCGATGAACTTCTTGAAGACGTCAAGTGCTGCGCCGTTACCGAGACGTGTTTCGAGATCCGCATATGCTTCGTCAAACGTCGGGTAGAACTCACCGAGGACTGCCATGTGTGATGCAATCGTCAAGGCGATGACTTTCAAGTCACGGACATCTTTCCCTTGAAGGACTTCGATCGCTTCTTTGACTTCGTTTGCGTTTCCGATCTCAAAGCCGAGCGGCTGATCCATGTCCGTAATGACAGCAACCGTCTTACGGTTGACACTCTTACCGATCGAAACCATCTCTGTCGCAAGTGCTTTTGCATCTTCGAACGATTTCATGAAGGCACCAGAACCCGTCTTGACGTCGAGTACGATGCTGTCTGCTCCTGCTGCAATCTTCTTCGACATGATTGAACTTGCGATCAATGGGATCGAGTTGACCGTCGCCGTGACGTCACGAAGGGCGTAGAGTTTTTTGTCTGCAGGCGTTAGGTTACCCGTTTGACCGATGATTGCCATCTTAATGTCGTTGACTTGTGAGACGAACGCTTCTTCTGAAAGCTCGACGTCAAAACCAGGGAACGCTTCGAGTTTGTCGATGGTTCCACCTGTATGACCGAGTCCACGACCGCTCATCTTCGCAACCGGAATGCCGATTGACGCAACGAGTGGTGCGACGATCAGACTGATCTTGTCACCAACACCGCCTGTCGAGTGTTTATCGACTTTTTTCCCGTGGATACGTGAAAGGTCGATCACGTCGCCCGAGTTGACCATCGCCATCGTCAAATCAGCGATTTCACGATCTGACATTCCTTGATAGAAAATCGCCATCGACATCGCTGACATTTGGTAATCTGGAATCTCACCATTCGTGAATCCTTCTACCATTGCTTGAATATCAGCTGTTGCGAGTTCGCCACCGTCTCGTTTTGTTGCAATCAAATCTACCATACGCATAATCTAGTTCCTCCTCAGGAGTGGTTTGTGAGTTTTATAAACAGTCGTTACATTTTTTTGATCGAACCGCGAACGAGTGATAGGAAGTGTGCCCGGACACGTTCTGTCGTTTCGATGACTTCATCATGATGTAACGGTTGGTCGAGAATACCTGCTGCCATGTTCGAGACACATGAGATCCCAAGGACTCGCATATCGGAATGACGGGCAACGATGACTTCAGGGACCGTCGACATACCGACGACGTCGCCACCGAGCATCCGTGCCATCTTGACTTCTGCTGGCGTCTCATACGTTGGACCAGTGTTTCCGAAGTAGACACCTTGACGGACACGAATTCCGAGTTCATCTGCTGTTTCTTGTGCAAGACGAAGTAATTCCGCATCATACGGCTTCGACATATCCGGGAAACGTGGTCCCATCTCATCGACGTTCTTCCCGATCAATGGGTTCGTACCGAAGAAGTTGATGTGATCTGTGATCAACATCAAATCACCTGGTTCGAACGCTTCGTTACAAGCACCCGCTGCGTTCGTGACGATCAATGTCTCGACACCGATCGCTTTCATGACACGGACTGGGAACGTGATCATGTCCATCGAATATCCTTCGTAGAAGTGGAATCGCCCTTGCATCGCAACGACTTGTTTCCCTTCAAGAGTACCGAAGACGAGTTGTCCCGCGTGTCCTTCGACCGTTGATACTGGGAAGTTCGGGATTTCATGATATGGAATCGCGATCGGGTTTTCGATCTCATCCGCGAGGACACCCAGTCCTGAACCAAGAATCAATCCGATCTCCGGTTTTGCCTGCATCTTGCTTTCTAAAAACGAACGTGTTTCATTCCAGTTGACTGTCATCTGAATCGCTCCCTCGAATTATAGTTCTGTTAAAAAGCTTGTTCCATGTGCCGGCATCTTGACGGCGAAGTTTTCTGCGACCGTCGCTCCAAGATCAGCGAACGTTTCACGGATACCGAGCGGTTTTGCAACACCATTTTTATGGTAGGCAAGCAATGGTACGTATTCCCGTGTATGGTCAGTCCCAGCATGAACCGGATCGTTTCCGTGGTCAGCCGTGATGATCAAGAGATCGTCTTCGTTTAAGCGAGCAAACACTTCAGGTAGACGTGCATCGAACTCTTCGAGTGCTTGTCCGTAGCCTTGCGGATCACGACGGTGTCCGAACAACGCATCGAAATCGACAAGGTTTAAGAAGCAAAGTCCGTTGAAATCACGATCAAGTTGTTTCACGAGCTGATCCATCCCGTCCATGTTCGACTTCGTCCGGATTGCATCCGTGACGCCTTCTCCATCGTAGATATCAGCAATCTTACCGAGCGAGATGACATCGAGTCCTGCCGTCTCGAGTTCGTTCATGACCGTCCGGTCGAATGGTTTAAGTGCATAGTCGTGACGGTTCGCTGTCCGGACCCACGCTCCTGCTTCACCAAGGAATGGACGCGCGATGATACGACCGAGCATGTACGGGTCATCCCGTGTGATATCACGTGCGTATTCACAAATCCGGTATAATTCTTCTAATGGCACGACTTCTTCGTGTGCTGCGATTTGAAGAACAGAGTCTGCCGACGTATAGACGATCAAGGCGCCTGTCTCGACATGTTCTTGTCCGAGTTCGTCGAGAATTTCCGTACCAGAAGCCGGTTTGTTCCCGATGATCTTCCGACCTGAGAACTCTTCTAGGCGATGAATCAAATCATCCGGGAATTTTTCGAAGACACGGAATGGTGTATCGATCCGGAGTCCCATGATCTCCCAATGCCCTGTCATCGTATCTTTCCCTGCAGATACTTCCTGCATTTTTCCGTATGCCGCAAGCGGTGCTTCTTCAGCTGAGACACCTTCGATCGGTTCGATATGCGAGAGACCGAGTTTTGCCATGTTCGGCATGTTGAGTCCGTTGCGTTCACGCGCGATGTGACCGAGCGTATGCGAACCAAGATCTCCGAACTGTTCAGCGTCCGGTGCTTCTCCGATTCCTACGGAGTCCATGACGATCAAAAATACACGTTTAAATGATTGAGCCATTTGCTGTTCCTCCTATATACGAGCTGTAGTTGTGCGATTCCCGTTACGATTTTTCCCGGAAAGGGACTAGACAAAACGCATCATTTGTCTGAAGTCAGACCTTTAAAAGATAGAACCATCATGCCCGTGGATGATGTTTCTTATACACGTCGTGAAGTCGTGCTTTGTTAACGTGTGTATACATTTGTGTCGTCGACAAATCAGCGTGTCCTAGCATTTCTTGTACGACGCGTAAATCGGCACCATTTTCAAGTAGATGGGTCGCGAACGAATGGCGCAGGACGTGCGGTGTGATCTCTTTTTCAATACCCGCTTCCTTTGCCCGTCGCTTGATCATCTTCCAAAACCCTTGCCGTGACAAACGATCACCGCGACTGTTCAAGAAGACATCGTCCGTCTTTTGACCGCCGAGACTATTGCGCGCGAGGTCAAGATATGTCCTGACACTTTCAATCGATGTCGTACTCATCGGGATGATCCGGGATTTGTTCCCTTTCCCAAGACACGACAGATACCCGAGTTCGAGTTGCAAATCGTTCAACTTCAGTTGGAGCAGTTCGCTGACGCGCATGCCTGTTCCATAGAGAAGCTCAAGCATTGCTGCATCTCGTCGTGTAAGCGGATCGACACCGACGACCGAATCAAGCAAGCGTTCGACGTCCGTTTGACTCCAGACGACGGGCAACTTTTTCTCCGGTTTCGGTAAATCAAGATGACGAGACGGATCATGTGTTGCAAGTCTCTCTTCGACCAAATATTGATGGAACGAACGGATCGAGCTCGTCGCCCGGCGAACCGTCGATCGTGACTTTCGTGCTTCAAGCAATCGTTCAATATGGTCGACGATATGATGTCGGTGAACCTGTTCGAACGAGGAAACTTCCGCTGTTTCAAGCGTCTGTAAGTATTGATTTAAATCATTTCGATACGCAGCTGCCGTATTCGCGGACATTTGCCGTTCAATCACTAAATAATTGATAAATGCTTCCAGTTGTTCACGCACTGAACTCATCCTCTTCGTTTACGAAATCGCTTACTTTCCCATCATATCAAAGGTGTAAACCGTTGTGAAGAGGTCTGACCTATAAAATTGAAAAAGAAAAACCATCCGAAATTTCGTCGGACGGTCAGACTGTTTGTGTTTGCGATTGTTCCAACGCTTCCCGAGCATGACGCTCTTGGCAGACACGGCAGACGCCATGGAATGTCAGGCGGTGATCCTTGATTTTAAAGTGGAATCGGGACACGATTTCTTTCTCTACTTCTTCTAGCATGTCGTCTAAAATCTCTTCGACGGATCCGCATTCGATACAGACGAGATGGTGATGCGAATGACTCGCACCTTCTTGTCGTAAATCAAACCGGGATACGCCATCTCCGAAGTTGACTTTATCGACGACTTCAAGCTCCGTCAATAATTCGAGCGTCCGGTAAACCGTCGCAAGTCCGATGTCGGAGTTCTTTTCTTTTACAAGGAGAAAGACATTTTCGGCACTGAGGTGATCCGACTCGTGTTCGAGCAGGACACGCACAGTCGCTTCACGTTGGGGAGTCAGCTTATATCCTTTACCGCTTAGCTGTTTTTTGATGCGTTCTACACGACTTTCCATCATAACGCCCCCTTTGTTCGAACTGATGCTATTATCATAGCTGATAATCAGTCTTTTTTCAAATTAAAATGATTATCAACTGAAAATCATTTAAATGAGAATCATTTTAAAGTACGAATTTGCCAATGCTGGATCGCCATGATCGTTTTCGCGTCGACGATCGTTCCGTTTGCAACGAGTTCGAGTGCTTCTTCGAGCTTCAATGTCTTATTCTCAAGGAACTCATCCTCATCGAGTTGACGATCACCGGCAGTCAGACCAATCGCTTCATAGATATGTACACGCTCACTGCAGAAACCAGGCGCACCGTAGAAATCAAAGACATGTCGTAACTCTTTCGCGACGTATCCTGTTTCTTCCTTTAATTCGCGTCCGGCACAATCGAGTGGATCTTCGCCTTTCTCGAGTTTTCCTGCTGGAATCTCGATCGATAGACTCTCGAACGCCTTCCGGTACTGTTCCACGACGATCAAATCACCTTGTTCATCAAAAGCAATGATTGCGACGGCACCATTATGATAGACCAATTCACGGACCGAGGTATTGCCGTTCGGTAACGTGACGACATGTTTCTCGACATCAAAGACTTTTCCTTCATAAATCACTTCACGTTCAATCGTTTTTTCTTCCATCGGATGTGTTCCCCTCTTCTATCTTAGTTTACGCTCTCTGTCATGATTAGTATGCCGTTTCCGACGTATTGCCGCAAGACTTCGAAATCGTCTTTTTCATCAGATATGATACACTAGAAAGCAGAAGTTCCAAACTTATAGTTCATCTAAGAAAAGAGGGAATTGAACATGTCATTAGGATTAGGTACGATGACGATCTTAAAGCGTGGTCAGGAGGAAGCAACAGCAATCCTGCGGACGGCACTTGATGCCGGAATCACGCACTTCGATACAGCGGACGTCTATGCGAACGGAGCGGTCGAATCCATCATCGGTCAAACCTTCTCACAAGAGGATCGCAGTCGATTGTTCCTCGCCTCAAAAGGTGGGAATCGGATGAACGCGACCGGAACCGGTTGGACATGGGATCCGAGTTATGACTATCTGAAGCAAGCTTGTCTTGAAAGTTTGAATCGTCTTGAAACACCTTATCTCGACCTGTATTACGTCCACGGCGGCACGATCGATGATGACATCGATGCGTCGATCCGCGCAATGGAAGATTTAAAAGCAGAGGGGAAGATCAAGGAATATGGTCTGTCGTCACTGCGCCCGAATGTCATCGAATATTGGCTCGAGCATAGTAATTTCTCTTACTTGATGACGCCTTATTCGTTGCTCGATCGCCGCATCGAAGAGTTGTTGCCACGCTTAAAAGAGAAAAACATCCAAGTCGTTGCCCGTGGTCCACTGGCAAAAGGACTCTTGACACATGAGAGTGCTTCACGCCTGCAGTCGGTTGATCGGTTCGAACAATTCGATAAGGAAACGCTTGAAGCGAGTCTTCAAAAACTTCAAGATTTCCCGCTTCCTGCGCTTGCGTTGCAAGCCATCGATCAACAGGTCGACATCGTCCTTCCTGGTGCGTCGAGCGTGTCACAGCTTCAGGCAAACGTCCAAGCGATGAAAGAGTCGATCTCACAAGCTCAAATCGACCAGGCACTTGCTACACTACCGGTTCATCACTATACGGAACACCGGTGAGGTTTAACTCTTCATATCTCCGGGAAACTCCTTCTTTGTAACGTTCATACAGAGGAGGAGTTTTATTATGGCTCGTATTTTAATCGTATCAACAAGTGCAGATGACATGAATGGTCACAAAACAGGATTATGGTTCGAAGAGTTCGCAGCACCATACAACCTGTTTAAGGATGCAGGACATGACGTGACGGTCACTTCGATCAAAGGTGGCGACGTCCCGATCGATAAAGCATCGATCGTCAAAGAAATCTTGCCAAAATTCCAAGATGCACGCCGTGCGTTGCACGACACGAAAGCACTCTCGGAAGTCGATCCAGCATCATTTGATGCTGTTTACTTCCCAGGTGGTCACGGTGCAGTCGTCGACTTCCCGAATAACCCACAAGTGGCTGGTGCCATTGAAGCTGTCATCAAAAAAGATGGCGTCGTCGCATCAGTCTGTCACGGTCCAGCGGCCTTCGCGCACGTCATGATCGATGGCAAACCTTTCGTTTCAGGTCGTCAAATCAACGGCTTCACAGACGAAGAAGAAAAATCGACAGGTCTCGAAGATAAAGTACCATTCTTGCTTGAGACGACACTCCGTGGCGAAGGCGCTACTTTCCTCACATCGGATGCCGGTAAGGAATTCGCCGTCATCGATGGCAACGTCGTCACAGGACAAAACCCAGCGTCAAGTGAAGCAGTCGCAAAACTAGTCCTCGCAAAACTGGCGACACAAGCGTAATAGATAGTATTCATACAAAATGGAGCACGCGACATCATGTCGCATGCTCCATTTTTTCATACGTTATAGACGGTGAATTGAATCCAATCGTTCGAGGTCAGCTTCTGTCTCACGTGTTTTTTGTTCGAGTCGCTTTAACTCGTCCTCGAGTTGTTGCTGTTGGGCTTGCAATGCAGATCGTTCTTCCTCCGTATAGGAACGTGCTACTTCTTTTTCTTTGAGGTACCACCATTTTTTGACTTTTTTAGGTGGCGGTCCGAGTTCAATCTGTTGCTCGTGTTGTTTGACCTCATCTATTTGTTCAGCATGCGCCAATTGAAGCTGCTTCAATTCCGCCTCATAAGTAGCTTGTCTAGCTTCAAGAATTGGTGTGAGGTACGCGAGGATATGCGCAGTAAAGTCTCGCTCGACGACCCGTCGTAACACATCTCGCCGAAGGGAAGCTTCCGAATGACCCGAGGCATTCTCCCAAACGATTGAATCCGCCCGTTCTAGAATCTCCTCTTCTTCTGCTTCTCCTAGCCAACGTAGCTTCAGTAATAATGGTTCAAGGAGTGCCTCTTCTACATACGCCGTGAATTGCGAATACGAGATTGCTTCTCGTATCAACCGTTCTTCATGTAAGTGAAATAAGGCTTCCGCCTCTTCCTCAATCCAGTCTTCATAGTCATTAAAGTACATCGATTCTCTCCTTACTAAATCCTATTACAAAATAAAACTGGCTCGAATCCGCCATCTACATGACAATCGAGCCAATTTGGTTAGACGTTTGCTTCGTTCTTTTTGATTTCCGCGATTGCCCAGTCACACCAATCCAAGTAATTCAACATCATACGCAAGCCGTACTCACTCGTCAAGGTCTCCCCTAGTGTTGCACCGTTCTCGAGGTGGTCGTGACGCCAACTATGCATCATCTCGACGGCAAATTGATGGTGCCGCTTCGACTCTTCCAAATAAGCAACGGCTTCCTCTGGTGGGAGCAGATGCAAGAGCGACACCCGCATCAAGTTCTCATCCTTCATCTTCGGTTTGAATTCATTTGGTGTCCGTAACCATTCAACGAGCTCCGTACGCCCTTTATCGGTAATCGAATAGACTTTCTTGTCCGGCAAGTCTTCTTGGACGATATGAACACTCGTCACGAGCTCTGCCTCTTCCATTTTCAACAACTCTCGGTATATTTGAGTATGGTGTGCGGTCCAGAAGTGGATCATCTGTTTTTTAAAAGTCGCGCTTAAATCGTAACCGGTCGCTTCCCCTTGGGTCAGCAGCCCGAGTAGTGCAAATCGTAATGCCACTGGCTGCACCTTCTTTCCTTCTTTTGTATATATACTTAATTATCTCAAATATATCTTAATTTCGCTACTCTTGCGTCGAACGAATGTACGATTAAAAAAAGACCTGCGAGCGAAATCACTTTCGATCGTAGGTCTTCATGCGTTATTTCTTTCCCATTCTTTCTATTTTCGTAATTGCTCGATTCCCTGTCGTACATGTCTCCAGTAAGAAGAAGGATGCGGAACGAATTGACGACGATCGAACCACTCGCCTGTCGTGTCCTGAATACGCTCGATGGACATGTCAGCAATTCGCTCAAACTGCTCGATCGAAAAAGCAATCAATCGCTTCACTTCTGTTTCCTGGAGGACGTATGCGTCTATCGCTTGATCACTTCGAGCAAGAAAGACATGGCATCGCTCACAGTCCCATAGTGACGCATCCCGAAACTCCTCTTCCTGGATGCCAAGCGGTATCAATTGATCAAACGTACACGTCAAACCAATCTCTTCCTCGAGTTCCCGGACACCATCCTCGACTGTCTCATTCGCAAGCAAGTGACCCGCTGCCGTGATATCAAGCATTCCTGGAAAGTCCTTCTTTTGTTCAGACCGTTGCTGGAGCAGCACGACGTCCCGCTTTGGATCGTAAACGAAACAATGAAACGTTTCATGCCACAAGCCGTTAGCGTGGACTTCCGATCGTGGACGAGGTCCGAGCAGGTTGCCCGCTCGATCCACAGTCATGATCATCTCTTGTTCACTCATCGTAACACCTTCGAAGCTTGATGGAATCGCTCCCCGACCGTATAGAGTTCAGCAATCAAAAAGACAATTGCGATCCAAATGATGGCGCTTGGGAACAGGATCATCGCTGTTAGGAATAAGAACCCTTCCGTTCGCTCGACCAGTCCCGGTTGATATTGAAACGACTTGTAGCCGTAATTTTCACTGACCGCTCCGATTGCAAGGAACATCGTCATCCCAATGACGAATGATGCGACGAGCAACAGAATAACGACCTGCGTTTCCGGAAACCGAAGCGCAAGTCCAATCAATACTGACAGCTCGACGATCCGGTCGAGAACAAGGTCAAGAATCGTGCCGATTGGAGTCGTCTTTTCTTTTCGTGCCATCGTTCCATCGATGACATCAAGCATGCCCGAGATCCACAACAAGACAATCGCCGTTCCCATCATGTCGTTATAGACGAAAAAGCCCGTCGCACCACCGATGATGCCGGAGATGATCGTCACCTGTGTCGCCGATAATCCAATTTTCTTAAATAAGGTCGCCCCTTGATCAAATAGGGGTTGAACGATTTTACGCGCACGCGTATCTAACATGTCACCCCTCCTTTCTAACGATATAGCCTTCTTTCTCATGAATCGTCTCGTCTGAAGAGAGCACGAGTCGTTCTCCGGATGCTCGTTCGACTTCGTAGAATCGAACACCGTATTGAATGAGTTCTTTCGTAATCGTAACACGTTCATCCGTCTCCTTCGTCGGTCTTGAGACCAAGTTGACTGCCGTCAACGGATGCCATGTTTCTTCAATTTGAATGCCTTCGCCAAAAAACGGACTTGTCTGACTAAGTGTGATTGGAGTGCCATGATCGACGATTCGTCCATGCTCTAAGACATAAACGACATCTGCCATCGCCATTGCCTCTTCCCGATCGTGTGTGACAAGGAGTGTCGTGACACCTTGTTCCTCGGTCAACTTCCGAATCAATGTCCGTAGTTCACGTCGTCTCGGTACATCTAGACTCGAGAACGGTTCATCGAGCAACAAGAAGTCCGGTTGACTCGCCAGCGCACGAGCTAAACTCGCCCGCTGCTGTTCGCCCCCTGACAATTCGTGAACAGCACTTTTTCCTCTTCCCTCGAGTCCGACGCGATGTAACCAGGATTCGAGCTCGATCGGTGTTAATTGTTTGGCACCGAGACGGATGTTTTGTTCGACGTTCAAATGTGGGAACAACAGCGACCGTTGAAACATCATCGTCACACCTCGCTGATTCGGTGAAAGGACAGTCACATCTCGGTCGCCGAACTGAATCATTCCGCTCGTCACGCGCTCAAGACCTGCAATCAGGCGGAGAAGCGTCGTTTTCCCACTACCACTCGGTCCGACTAAAGCCACACATTGTCCAGATGCGATATTTACATCGATATCAGACAATACATGCTTCGTTCCAAATCGTTTATTGACTTGTTGTATCGTGACTTCCATTTAAACGCCTCCGTACGATTCGTATCCAACTAGAAAAAATAACGGCTTGTCCAGCATAAAAGAGAATGGGCAACCCGATCAACCACAGCGTCGCTAGACGCGCCGCCCCTTGCGAATTACCAGAATACGCCGGGAATACTTCGAGTGATATCATGCGGACGATCCCACCACCAATCAACGCAACTAGTGCATACTGACTGATCGTGATCACCGTGACGAGTAGCGTCACGGATTGTAACGTCGACCGAAGCATCGGTCCCGTCAAATAGAACCAACGCTTGAACCGGTTTCCCTCAATCAAGACCATCTGTTCAAGCATCCGTTCTCCGAGCGCCTGAAATCCGTTCGTGTACAAGCGAACTGTATAGGGTAAGGTCGGCAGAAGCAACACGAGCAGGACACCAAAAAATCGATCTGCCAAACCAAGACGGATCCATGTCAAATAGAGACCGAATGATAGCAATAACACGGGAACGAACAGCGGCAAACTAATCAAAAACTCTGCTATACGAATCCGTTTCCCCGTTTGAAAGGCAATCGCTTTTCCTGCCATGTATCCGAAGAGATGATTTAACAATACGACGGCACAAATCATCGCGACGGTCGTGCCGAGCGTCGCTTCTAGGCGCGGATTCCAATTCCACTCTCCTGGAATCAAACCAATTAAAGGAACGATGAACAGGAGTACAACGAATACGGTCACACTGATTTTTTTCATCATTCGCTTCGCCCCCTACTGATCTTCGTTGCCAGTGGGCGTGTCAAACCAGTCATAAGCAATAGCAGGAGGAAGAGTCCTCCCGTCAAGACGACACTCATTGCAAAAGCGAGTGGTTGCTCCGATAAATCGCCTTGTGTATACAAATCGAATGCATAGACGCCAAGTAATTTTGGATAGGTCACGCCGAGCAGTGCTGGAATCTCATATGCGAACAGGATGAAGGCAAGCAAGATAAATGCTGCCTCAAGCATCGGAACGAGTAGGAAAACGCCCCGCGCATGCCAGAAGCGGCGCACTGGTGATAAACCGAGCATCATACCGAGTTCTTGATAACGCGAATCAAGGCGCCGGACCACCGGTAAGAGATAAAAAAACACGAACGGAATTTCTTTATACAGATACGTCAGGATGACACTAAAATAATTCCCTTCATGCGGTCCGATGACAGGCACATCACTCAAATAGAGAATCGCGAGGTATGCTGCTCCTAGATGAGGGATGAATAAAGGAATCGCAAGTAACGCAGCTAGTCGTGTTCTGCTCAAGAGCCTTGCGAGCACCACACCAATGATCAGCGCGAGCACCGTACTGATGATGGCCACGTAACTGCTGACGGCTAGACTCTCTAAAAAGACCTCATCCGTCAGTAGCTCGCGGTAATCAGCAGATGTCGTCATCGAGATACTGACCCATAACCCGTATAAGACCATCCCTGCCATCAAGAGTGCAGGAGGATATGCGTTACCGCGCCACACGAGACGGCCATTCCTTACGGATCATCTCGAAAATGGATGGGTCGAGTTCCGTCCGGACCTTTCCTTCAAAGACGCTTGGCTTTGGTGTCGACGGTGCAGCCGGTACATCAGCGAATTGCTTTTGTTCTGATGAATTCAGTGTCGACAAATCAAGACTCGTTCCGTCTCCCCAATACGTCGCATCATATTTTTTCAACTGTGCTTCTGGTGATAACAACGTATTGATCGCTACGAGTGCGCCCTTCGGATTCGGTGCGTTGAACGGTACGGAAAGGAAATGCGTCGACGCGATTGATCCATCCTTCAAGACGATCGGACGTGTTTGTTTCGGAAACGTTCCTGTCTTCACTTCTTGTTCAGCCCGTCGTTCGTTGAAGCCCATCGTGAAATCAACGTCTCCCTTCGCGTATAACTGATCGAGTTGGGCAAGTGTCTTTGGATAGGTCTTCCCTTTTTTCCAGAGATACGGTTTGATTTCGTTCAAATAAGCCCATGTCTTCTTGAAGTCTGCTTTCGGGTCTTTTAAGGTTTCATTCGATTCGACACCATACATGACGTGGCGGACGAAGGCATTCCCCGTAAAGTCCGTCACTTCCGGATAAGTGAAACGTCCTGGATTTTCCTTGACCCATGACTTCAGTGCTTTCAAGTCGGTCGGTGGCGACTTCACGTCAGCTGCGTCATAGTGCAACGTATATTGAACTTTCCCCCATGCGGCTTCAAGTCCGTCTGTTTTCGTACCACTATCTGAACTCTGTGCGGCAGCATCAACATATTTCATGTTCGGGAGGACTTTTGTGATTTCTCCATAGAGTAAATCATCTTTTTTAGCATTTAAAAAATTATCGCCATTGATCCAGACGACATCGATGACACCTTTTTCCTTACCTGCCTGTTTCTCAGCACGCAGTTTTTGAATGATATCCGCCGTCTCGATCGGGACCCGTTCTAACGTGATGTTGTGTTCCTTCTTCAGACGCGGTGCTACATACTCATCGATGTAGGCATTGATGCCGTCATCGCCGCCCCACATATACATCCGAACCGTTGATTTTTCCGCTTCTTTTTCGATCGTCTGATAAGAAGTCCCTAAGACATTCTTCGGCTCCGGTGTCGCATCCGGAGTACCACAGCCTGCGAGCAGCGTACCTAGGGCAAGAAAGCTGATTACCTTTGTTTTCATTTGTCGTTCTCCTCCGTCATCACTTTTTATCGAAGCCCGGTTTTCCTAACCACTCGATCAACCGTGGTATCACGCCGTACCCTTTTGCCGATAACTCCATCCACCATGGTGCATTGACTTCACGTTTACGTCGCTCTATTGCTCGGACGACAGTCGAAGCCAGTCGTTCTTTCGATAGGACGATGGAAGCGACATTTTGCTCATACTTCCGGTCGACATCCGCACGGACAAAAAATTCTGTCGCGATCGGCCCTGGATTGACCGTCATGACGTGGATGCCTTTTGGACGTAACTCCAGACGTAACGCGTTCGAAAACTGCAACATCGCTGCTTTCGTCATGCAATAGATCGTTGACTTAGGTGTCGGTAGTTTTCCGGCCTGACTGGCCACGTTGACGATCATGCCACCTTCTTTCAGTAATGGCAGACAGGCCTTCGTTAAGCGGACGGGACTTAAGACGTTGATTCGGTGCATCGACTCAATCGTTTCAATCGAGGTATCGTCTAGGAAGCTGAATTCCCCGAAACCTGCGTTATTAATCAAAATATCGATGCGTCCATAACGATTTGCGAGTGTTTTCGCAAGAATTTCAGGCGCCTCTTCCAAATCGTAGACCAGGTAGTCTGCCTGGAGTTCAGATGCTAACGTTTGTAACCGATCCTCGCGTCGTGCGATTAAAATCAAGTTTGCGCCTTCTTTATGCAGAGTGCGCGCCAGTGCCTCCCCGAGTCCACTTGAAGCACCCGTGATGACGATCGTCCGGTTGATGAGTTGCATTAGACTTCCTCCATTTTCGAATAGTAGAGGATACCTGATCGTTTCTCGACCGTGATCGCACCGCGGGCGACGAGTGTATCGAGGCGTGCTTTCATCTCACTCATGACAAGAGGGAATGATTTTTTTAATCGGTTTCCATACGTCACTTGTGCTAATTCGAATAACGTATGTTCTCCCGTAAAATACTTCAAGAGCTGATCACCACGTGCTTTGCGTTGCATCAATCGTTCTTCGACGAGTACCGCGACATCTCGAATCGGAGCACCATGTCCAGTGTAGGCGATTCGAATCTGCTCACTTTGTAATTTTTCTAAAGAGTCAAGATACGCAAGAACGGGACGTTTTACGAGCACATCATCACCTGGTTGTGGTTGCTCGAGCAATGGATTCGGCTCGACCCGGTCGAGCAGGTGATCAGCCGCGAACAACACACCATCGTCACTTAGTATTCCGATTTGGTCACTTGCATGCCCCGGTAGTTCGATGACCCGGTATCGCCCAGACGGCGTAATCGCGTCGCCTTCTTTTAATGTGAAATCAAGTTGACCTTTTCCAAGCCATTTCAAGGCAGATTGATAGCTTGGTAACATCTCTTGAATCGCTAGCGGAACGCCAAACGATGTCGCCAATCGACGCAAGAATGCGTCCCCGTTGTTCAAGAAGGTCTCGTCCTGTTCCAAGTATGGGCGTAATCGCGCATGTCCATAGACGGGAATGCCTTTCTCTGAAAAGCGATGTGCCATCCCAGCATGATCCGCATGGTGATGTGTCACGATGACACGATCTAAATCCTCGACCTGAAGTTCATGTCGCGCAAGCGTCCGTTGCATCGTTTGCCATGCTTCAAGCGTATCCGGTCCACAATCAATGAGGATGTTTTCCCCTTCCGTTCGTAGTACATAGCAGTTCACGTCTCCAACCGGAAATGGTGTCGGAATCGGAATCGGGATGATTTCGTCTGATACAGTCATACCTACACGCCTCTTTTCTCTCGTCCATTTTCTTTCATTATAGAGAGAATGAAGCTATAGCGCCAAACTTTGTGCGTCAAAGGGTAACATTTGTTTTCTAGCTTACGTTAAAGCGCGAGAAATGGATGCACAAAAAACCGACCTTTCCGCAGATTGAAAGGTCGGTCAGAAACTTATTTTAAGTTGAGGACTGTTAATTTGTCGCGTGTCATCGAAGCGAGGCTACGTCCGACGCCTTGAACGCCGAGACCCGATGATTTCACACCGATGAATGGGAAGTGGTCAGGACCACGTTCCGTCCGACCATTGATTTGAACAGAACCTGTTTCAAGCGCATCCGCTACTGCAAACGCAGCATCGATGTTCTCTGTGAAGACACTTGCTTGAAGACCGTATTCTGATTCGTTTGAGTATGCAATCATTTCGTCGACCGAGTTGACACGGATGATTGGAAGAACTGGTCCGAACGGCTCTTCCCAAGCAACGCGCATATCGCGTGTCACGTTGTCAAGAAGTGTTGGTTCGATCAAGTTCGCCGTACGTCCGCCACCTGTGACGAGTGTTGCGCCTTTGTCTGTTGCGTCCGTGATCAAGCCTTCGACGAAGTCCGCTGATTTCGTGTCGATGAGCGGTACGACGACACTGTCTTGTTCAGGTGAACCGACTGTCAATTTCGCGATTCGTGTCTTGAGTTCTTCGATGAGTGCATCCGCTTGGTGATCAAGAACGAAGACGCGTTTGATTGCTGTACAACGTTGACCTGAGTAAGAGAACGCCCCACTGATGATATGGTCTGCCGCAAGTGACAGATTCGCATCTTCAAGAACGAGCGCTGGGTCTTTTCCACCAAGTTCAAGGACAAGTGGAATCATTGCCGATTGACGCGACAAATGTTGTCCTGTGCCTGTACCACCAGTAAATGTGATCATGTTGATGCCTGGGTGAGCCGTCAAGTAATCACCGATGACCGATCCACGACCTGTGACGATGTTGACGAGTCCAGCTGGAAGACCTGCTGCGACGAGTGCCTCGACCATCAAGATACCGCTGATCGAACCTTGTGTTGCCGGTTTGAAGACGACGGCGTTTCCTGTCATGAGGGCAGGTGCGAGTTTCGCTGCTGCCAAGTTGACTGGGTAGTTGAACGGTGAAATTGCAAGCACGACGCCGAGTGGTGCTTTTTTGATGACCGCGATTTTTTTCGCGCTACCACCAGGGAACGAATCCCCTTGCATCATCTGACCGTCGAAACGGAGACCTTCTTCCGCTGTGTAGCGAATGATTTCAGCTGTCCGTTTGACCTCTTTGACGCCATCTGCACGTCCTTTACCGACTTCGCGCATGATGACTTCACCGATTTCGTCCGCACGTTTTTCGAGTTCCGTTGCCCAAGCGTGAAGCAATTCAGCCCGTTTGTTCGCTGGTTGTTTTGCCCACTCTGCTTGTGCCGCTTTCGCTGAAGCGATGGCACGATCGACTTCCGGTTTCGTCATCGCTTGAACGCGACCGACAAGATCCTCTTTATATGGTGAAGAGATTTCAATTGTCTCTTTTGATTCACTTTCATGCCATTGTCCATCTAGTAAAAATGTGTAGGTTGTTGCTGTAGTCATTCCACTCTACCTCCATTTATTTTTATCTCTCTCATTTCAGTGTGTGGCTGCATAGCTTATTGTAATCAATTGGTCTGACAAATGCCAAACTTTTTGCTTAACATATTATGAAAGCGATTACAACACTTTTTTTGTCAATTCAGAACTAGAATTTTCAGCGTAGCATGCCGATAACTAGTCAGAAGTGAAGTGAAGGTAATGGAAAGGGGCACAACCATATGTATAATCAGCACGATATTTTATTAGAAGCCGGCACGAACGAACTCGAGATCGTCATCTTCCATTGCGGACCATACACGTTTGGAATCAACGTCATGAAGGTCCGGGAAATCATCGTTCCGCTCCCGATGACACCACTCCCAGGTACACCGGATGCTGTCAAAGGATTGATTGAACTCCGTGGCGAAGTCATGACGGTCATCGATTTGCCGACGGTCATCGGTGTTCCTCACGATGAAGCAACCGAGGATCGATTGATCATCTGTGAATTTAATGGGGAAAAGAGCGTCCTGCGTGTCGATTCCGTGACGGAAATCCGTCGTATCTCATGGGAACAGATCGATACACCAAACGAACTCGCTCGTGGCATTGAGGGATTAACGAACGGTGTCGTCAAAACGGGCGACAAGATGATCATCTTGCTCGACTACGAAAAAATCGCACTTGAGCTCTCACGCAAGGATATCTTCGCCCGCGAAGAAGGGCGTCGCGTCCAGTCCCGTGACCGGTCCGACAAAGTCATCTGGATCGCCGAAGACTCGGAAATGCTCCGGACGTTGATCATCGAAACACTCGAGGAAGCCGGTTACCATGGTCTGAAATGGTTCATCAACGGTAAGGAAGCTTTTGATGCGTTTGAGAACGGAAGCAACTGTGACCTCCTGATCACCGATATCGAGATGCCGAAGATGGATGGACTACACTTGACGAAACGACTCCGTGAAGATGATCGTTATGCGGAATTGCCAATCATCGTCTTCTCTTCCTTGATTTCCGACGATTTACGCCATAAAGGTGAGTCGGTTGGTGTCAATGCACAAATCACGAAACCGGAAATCGGTCGTTTGATCGAAACGGTCGATTCATACGTCTTATAAGAAAAAAAGCCGACAGCATGTCGGCTTTTTTGATCTATTCGATTGCTCAACGCAGCGCGTCAAGATTTTTTCCAGTAAACACATCGAGCCAGACGACACGGAATTCCACCATGCATTGCTCAATCCGATCGACGATTTCTTGTGTTCCGGTCATTGAACCAGATTCTGCTTCTTTTTCAAGCAGTTCGAAATCATCAGCTAAATCATCAGCGGCAACGGAATAGGAAGCACCTTTTAGCAAGTGAGCGAGCTTTTCAGTTTGCTCAGCATCTTGCTTGGCGACGGCATCTTTTAGTTCAGGAAACTTTCGATCGAACTGCGCGATATACGTTTCTCCGATTTTTTGAAGGAACGCGTGATCCCCACCCGCGATCGATTGAAGTTCTTCGAGCTTCTTAGCATTAAAAAAAGGCATGTCTTCCCCTCCTCTGTTTTCATCTTATCACTAATCTTCGTAAAAAAAAATCGGAGAATCATTTACACGCCATCGTTTCTATTTCTATAATGAGACAGTGAAGAGCAGGAGGGATAGACAATATGTTGACGATTTATCGAAGCGATGTCACCGGGGCAGTCAACGAGATACAGGAGTTCACGAAGGGTTCCTGGATCCATCTTGTCAATCCGACAAAGGACGAAGCCGACCAAGTCATCGCTGCTACGAATATTCCAGAGGATTTCATTTATGACCCTTTGGACGTGGAAGAAAAACCACGTTTTGAAAAAGATGAAGAAGGTCTACTGATGATCGTCGACGTTCCCTACATCGAAGAAGAATCATCAGGACGCCGTTATAATACGATTCCGCTCGGTATCATCGTGACATCCCGTCATTTCATCACCGTTTGTTCGCAACAGCTCGATGTCCTGACGTTATTCTCGAGTGGTAAGTTGCGAGGATTCCGGACGAATTACCGATCGCGCTTCGTATTCCAGATTCTCTATAAAGTCAGTTCCTCGTATTTACGTTTCTTGCGTCAAATCGATCGTCGTATGGACGAACTTGAGGAAGAACTTCAACGTTCGATGCGAAATCAAGAAATCTTTCAATTGATGAATCTTCAAAAATCATTGGTCTATTTCATGACGTCCTTGAAATCGAACGATGGTGTGCTCGACCGAATCATTAAGACACCGAGTCTTGAGAAACATGAAGATGATGAAGATTTACTGGAAGACGTCTTCGTCGAACACCGACAAGCGATGGAGATGGCTCAAATTTATAAAGACATCATCAGTTCGACGATGGATACGTTTGGTTCTGTCATCTCGAACAACGTCAACTTCGTTATGAAGTTCCTTGCCTCAATTACGATTGTCATCTCGATTCCAACGATGATTTCCGGGATGTTCGGGATGAACGTCCACGTTCCATGGGAAGGAGAAGTCATCGGATTCTGGATTGTTTTCGGTATGATGATCTTCTTCTCTGGTCTTGCCGCCTTCATCTTATGGCGGAGAAGGTTCTTTTAGTTCAAGTAGATCCAGAGCTTGTATGACTCAAAAAAGACTCAGCGACGGTGCTTCCGTCGCTGAGTCTTTTCATTTACAGGTTAATTGATTTCGACCGTCACGAGACATAGGTCATCCGCTTCATCGCTCTGATCCGGTTGAATCAACTGATGGATGTTCGGTCCTTGTTGTTCGATCAGATTCTGGATGGCATGGATTCCTTCATCAATGCCTTTACTGTAGAGTTCCATGAAACCATCCGTGTACAAGTAAACACATCCTGGTGAGACGATGTCGATCGTCTTGCTCGAATACGTCGAGTCTTCGAACATACCGACAGGAAGTCCCGTATTCTCAAGCGGAATGATTCGATCATTCATGCGTAACAAACCAGGTGGGTGCCCTGCGTTCGCATAGCTGAGCTTCATCTCATCTAGGTCGATGTAGAGGTAAACGGCAGTGAAATAGATTTCTGTCTCGTCTCCCGGGAACAAACGACTCATCTGCTGATTCAATTCTTCAAGTACTTGTGCTGGATCACCAATCCGGTGCACGAGTTCGAACAAAATCGAACTCATTCCCATCGTGATCAGCGCAGAAGAGACACCGTGTCCCATGACGTCAAACAAGATGATGCCGTATTTATTTTGAGAGATGCGGTACCAGGCGTACATATCTCCCGCGAGCTTTTTAGAAGGGATATACGTCGCCATGATGCGGATCTCATCGTCTTCGATATTCGCACTGAGCACACTCTGTTGCAGTTTTTGCGCCAAATCAAAGTCTTCCTGTAATACTTTTTCATATCGTTTTCGCGCATCGATTGCTTGCTTCAGACCAATCGCGTTACGAACTCGCGCGAGCAATTCCGTTTTACGGATCGGTTTCGTCGTATAATCCGATGCTCCTGCATTCAGTCCATCAACGATATCTTCTTCGTTTGATCGCCCGGAAACGATCAGAATCGGTAATTCATCAAGACCAAACCGTTTTCGAATCAAACGTGTCGCCTCGATTCCGCTGATTCCTGGCATTTCGACGTCGAGAAGAACGACGTCCAACTGTTCGATGAATAACGGATCCTCCATTAATTCGATTGCTTCTTCCCCACTCATCGCCTTGACGACGTCATAGCCTTCATTTTCTAACAATCGCTCTAGGAGCATTAAATTCGTTAACTCATCATCTACGACCAAAATACTCATACGCCGTCACCTCGTTCCATTTAACATGTTTATCTGACATCAGTTTAGCACACAACCTACAATTTCGTTTAGACGGAAGCTGCGTTTTCCGTCATACTAGAAAGTGAACGAAAGGAGGAGTGGACTATGTGGTTATATGTCGTCTCCATTCTCATCATCGTATTCGTCTTGGTCGCCTCGATCATCGTCATTTCGAAAGGATATGGCTACAAAGGCAACAAAGATGATATCGAAATCGATTATGATGAAATCAACCGAAAACTTCGTCACGAAAATGATGATGATTCATCCAACAAATGAACCTCTTAGACCATCATATCACGATGGTCTTTTTTATATTCATTTCAAATACATGTTATTTTTAAATGTTTTTTATTCACTCACAAGGGTATATCCATATCATGGTTAAATATTATCTCAAGGGAGTGTTCATCATGGAACCGAAGCTTCAACATGATCCACACGCAGCACACGCAGAACATCCGAATCGCCAGTTCGATCAGGAAGAATCATCAGGTCGTCAAATCAATCTCGTCACAGGGATGTTGCTCGGTGCCCTTGTCGGCGGTCTATTGACGCTACTTAGTTCTTCGTCTCGCCAAAATACGAAACAGAGTTTACGGGGGGCGAAAGATTCCGTCTCTACCCTCGCTTCTTCTATTAAGGAAGATCCGTCAGGTAAAGCATCACAAGTCATCAATCAAGTGAAGAGTGCTTCAAGCATCATTCAAGAAGTCGCATCTGACGTTCAAAATGTCTATGACAAAGTGAACACAGAGCTTGAAACGGTGAAATCAGATGCCTCGACGGTGAAAGAGACAGTAAATGAGACGAAAGGTGACTTGAATGCAATCAGCAATAAAGTCGTCGAAGCGAAGGATGTCGCACTCGGCAAAGAAGAACCACCTGCTGAGCATGATGCTTCCGACAAACAAGCAAATGATTCTCAATCTTCCGAGGAAAAACATAAAGGTGAAGGCATCTAATCATTCAATGCACTTCTTCTTTCTCCCCGACATGTTCAGCATGTCGGGGTTTTTAGCGTAGGAATTGAACAACGATCGCAACGCGTTCGCGCATTCCAAATCGAAGGACTCCTGAAAGTGGCGTTTCAGCCGGAATCGCATCCGTCTGTAAACCAAGTTGTTTCGCCTCTTGTCGCGCACGGTACAGATGAAAGTCTGACGTGACGATCGAGACGCGACGAACGTCCTTTGGCAACAACGCTTTTGAAAATTGTAGATTTTCCGTCGTTGATGTCGAGTCGGCTTCAAGGATCAACCGTTCTTCAGCAATCCCAGATGCCACCATCCCGCGACGCATCGCCTCTGCTTCTGAAATATCTTCATCCGGACCTTGTCCACCGCTCAAGATGAAGCGGACTTCTGAATGTTGTTTCCCATATGCCGCAGCTGCCTGAATCCGGTTATGTAGGATTTGCGACGGTTTTTCTCCTTTGACACCCGCACCGAGGACGATGACATACGGTGACGTCCCATCAGCGAGTGGCCGTTCCCCTTTATTGACGAAAATACCGACACTGTACCAGAAGGCGACACAAGCGACGAGTCCCCCACCGACCATCCATTTGATGTTTCGTTTGTTAAACGTGCGTTTGATCATACCGTACGACCTCTCTACTAAAAAATGGCTTACGGTAGGCAATACGAATGGTTCTCCAAAAAAGTTTCAGCATAACAGGTTCGGACTCAATGAAAAAAGGCTGACTCAAAAAAGAATGACGCGTCTTTTCACGCCCTTTCCTCAGGCGAGACACAAGCCAGTTTTCCTGCTTTATTCAAGCAGGAAAGCGGGTCTTATTTGTCTCTGTCAGCGCAAAGATGCGCTTTTCCCTGTAGGAGTTGCGTGAAACGCGTCATTCTTTTTGTTACAAGATAGGGGTGGCAGATCATCATTCTGCCACCCCTATCTTTGTAGAGACTGACTGTTGAGTCAGCCCCTTTCCTATTTACTGACTCGTCATCAATTTCCCCAAATTGATGTTACGTATTCCGGATGATCGATGAACGGATTCCGGTTTTTTTGCCACTTCTCGAAGATGACATCGTTGCGACGTTTCTCGAAGCTATCAACTGGGTCAAGCTTATTCCATGCTTTCAGCGTCGACAATTTGCCGTGTAACGGGTTCGTACCATTATTGACGTTTTCTGAAGCTTCGAGATCGATTTCTCCGCCACCTTCATAACGAACCGCCATGTAGAAGATCATCCGTGCGATGTCACCTTTGACGCGGTTTGGTGGTTCCCATGAATCGCCATCACGGTAGCAATCGCAACCACTGTATTTCGTACCGCCATTGTCGAAGTCAAGATTGCCCCGTGCACTGTTGACGACGACGTCTTCCGGACGCAAGTGATGCAAGTCTGTTCCAGGACCGTTCGTCGTACCAAAGTCACCGTGCGACTTTGCCCAGACATGTTCACGATTCCATTGACCGACATTCCCACCGTTGTTACTTTTCGCAATCGATTTCCCCGTGTATAACTCGATGACGTTATTCGCATTATTTGGATCTTGATCCGTTTCTTTCAGTGCTGTCCATACCGTGTCGTATGACACTTGTGTATGGTTGTCGATGATATCGTGCAGCGATGCCTTCAACGCTGCCCCTGTCTTCCCCGTTGCTGGTAGATAGTACGCATCGATCGTCGATTGTGACGTGACCATCTGCGGACCTGCTGAAACTTGTTTTGGATCAACTGTTTTTGCTGTGACCGGTGTAAAGACGATTGACCCGAGTGCAAGTGTTGCGGCAAGCGCACCTGTGACCTTTGACTTCCAGTTCATGTGTGTTCCCCCTTAAATGGTATGTATGAGAGCTGGTGTTACACGCTCATTTTCACACCGAATCCATTCCTGGTGGAAGATGGACGATAGACCTGCTTTTTTAAAGGTGAGTCGTCGTTCAGAATATTCATCGAAAGGCAACGGTTAGATGGTCCTGATTTTTTTCATTCATGACGTCAATCTCATCAAAATAATTCTTCAGAAGAAATATTCTAGGGTCAAAAGTCACGAACAAAAGAGACTTACAAATAAGAATCCGGGACGATATTCCTCCTGTCTGAAGCTTCCCTATAATAAATAATGCAAGCGCTTTCACAAATCATAAGGAGGTCTTTACGTGAAACAAAAAAGATGGATTTTAGCAACCGTCGCATCCGCTGCTTTTTTAGCGCCACTTGCGCAACCGATTGCAGTCGGCGCAACGGCAGACAACGGAACGATGATGCAGTATTTCGAATGGTATGTGCCAAATGATGGTAACCACTGGAACCGTCTTGGGAGTGACGCAACAAAGCTTGATCAGCTCGGAATCACATCGGTCTGGATTCCCCCTGCTTACAAAGGTACCTCGCAAAATGATGTCGGATACGGCGCCTACGATCTATACGATTTAGGTGAGTTCAATCAAAAAGGAACGGTCCGTACGAAATACGGCACAAAGGCGCAATTAAAAACGGCGATCGGACAATTGCATACCGCTGGAATCGATGTCTATGGTGATGTCGTCATGAACCATAAAGGTGGCGCCGATTTCACGGAAGCCGTCACGGCAGTCGAAGTCAACCCGGGTAACCGTAATCAAGAAGTCTCTGGCGATTATCAAATCCAGGCATGGACGGGTTTCAATTTTGCAGCACGAAATAACCTCTACTCGAACTTCAAGTGGAAATGGTACCACTTCGACGGCACGGACTGGGATCAATCACGTTCTAAGAGTGCCATCTACAAGTTCCGCGGTACCGGTAAAGCGTGGGATACGGATGTCTCAACTGAAAATGGCAACTACGATTACTTGATGTATGCGGATCTCGACTTCGATCATCCAGAAGTCCAGCAAGAAATGAAGAACTGGGGTAAATGGTACGTCAACGAACTTGGTCTTGATGGGTTCCGTCTCGATGCCGTCAAGCATATCAAACACGGTTACTTAGCGGACTGGCTCGCGAATGTTCGTCAGACGACGGGCAAACCATTGTTTACAGTCGCAGAGTACTGGCAGAACGATCTCGGCACGTTGCAAAACTACTTAAGCCGGACGAATTATCAACAATCCGTCTTTGATGCGCCGCTTCATTATAAGTTCGAACAGGCAAGTAAAGGCGGCGGGTATTACGACATGCGGACGATCTTTGATGGTACTCTCGTCAAGAGCAATCCAGTCCAGGCCGTCACACTCGTAGAGAACCATGATTCGCAGCCTGGACAATCGCTTGAATCAACGGTTCAGTCATGGTTCAAACCGCTTGCTTACGCGATGATCCTGACACGTGAACAAGGGTATCCGTCGGTCTTCTATGGTGACTACTATGGTACAAAGGGTACGTCGAATCGCGAAATTCCAGCACTCGCTTCGAAGATTGATCCGTTACTCAAAGCACGGAAGGACTTCGCGTTCGGGAAACAAAATGATTACCTTGATAACCAAGACATCATCGGTTGGACACGTGAAGGTGTCTCAGACCGGGCAAAATCAGGTCTTGCGACAATCCTTTCGGATGGTCCTGGCGGTAGCAAGTGGATGTACGTCGGGCTTCAGAACAAAGGAGAAGTCTGGACAGACATCACTGGAAACAACACAGCATCGGTCACGATCAACCAAGATGGTTACGGTCAATTCTTCGTTAACGGTGGTTCGGTCTCCGTCTATCGTCAACAATAAGCAATCAAAAAAGACTCTTCCGTATGTGGGAGAGTCTTTTTTTCTTCATTCTGCTAAACCGACACTCGATTTGATATGATCTTCTGTCTCGATTGCCTGTAAGAGGAAATGCGCCACATCTGCGCGATTGATCTGTTTCGCATCTTCCGGTACACCTGTATCTGCTTGACGATAAAGCCCCGTCAACGGACCGTTCAGTAAACGGAGTGGTCGGGCCACCGTATAGTTCAAATCCGCTTGTTGCAAAAGCGCGATCGCTTGGCGGTGATCCTTCAGTGGATTTTTCAGAATCCGCTGAGCGAGCATCCCTTGTACACCCGGTAATTCATCATCAACACCGGCAGACGCAACATAACCGATCCGGTCTACCCCCTGTTTTTTCATCGCTGTCACGATCCGGACGAGACTCCGTTCTAAAAAGCCGCTGTATGCAAGACTTTCAGTGCCAAGAGCCGTCAGGACAGCTTCTTGCCCGGCAACAGCAGCCGTCACCGCTTCTTGATCGAGCACGTCGCCTTTAACGACGTGTAACCGTTCGTCACGTAGTGTCAGTTTTTCCGGACTGCGGACGAATGCTGTGACCTCATGCCCGTGATCAATCGCTTGCTTGACCAGTTCTTGCCCCGTTTGACCCGTCGCTCCAAAAATAATCAATTTCATACAAAACACCCTTTCTCTTTCAAGAACCACTGATTCCATCATACCCTTACCACTTGAAAATGAATCGTCTCACCTTGTCTTTATTTTCAGAAAATTGTTTTTATTTGTTAAGCGTGTATGCTAAAATCTTCCTAAGTACATATGGATATTTTTTCCTTAAAAACAGGAAGGAGGATCGCTTGTGTTACGGCAACGCTTTATCATGTCGCTAGGTGTCATTCTGATTGGTCTGTTCTTGTTTCAAACCGTCACGACGTACGTCTATACGCATTACATCATGCCGGATCCTGTTAAGCTCGTCTCAGAAGAACATCTTGCTGAAGGAGTACCTGAAAAAAATCAAAATGACGCAATCATCATGTCGAAACGTATTACTCGAAAAGAATTTGACAAAATCGAACGTATTCCTCGCCCGAAAGAAATATGGAAATCACTCAAAGCAAATGTATCTGACTCTCCACTTTCTTATCTGCAATACATCATTTTAATCAGTTTGTTTAGTTTCATGGTCTGGAAACTCGTTCAGTCGCGTCGCGTGAAAAAACGGCGCAGGTCTACAGGAGAAGTAACGGATGACGTTCCATTCGCTCAATCGATCTTTCATCCTACTTCTTTAAGAAAATCGCCTTATCTGTATGCATCGTATTCGTCTTCACGTGTCCGTGATCTCGTCATCCGCTTTGAGCAACACTTACCGCGCAGTCAGCAACGTCGTCCGAACGAAACGCTCGAAGACTGGTTACGTAGGATTGAAGTCCCTGTCGATTTTCAGTTATATCGGAATATTCGCTACGGTGATATGTCGGAAACGATCGTCACGGACGATGAGATTCTACGATTCGAACAACAACTAGCACGCTACTCAACCATTTAACCTTGGAGGGATTTCCTATGAAACTACAACAATTAAAAGATCAACTCAATTCCATCTATCTCGGTAAACCGGACGTCATCGATCTCTGTCTGACGGCACTCATCGCAGAAGGACATATTCTACTAGAAGACGTACCGGGAACAGGGAAAACGATGCTCGCCAAGGCGCTCGCTCAGAGCTTTGAGAGTGCCTTTTCGCGGATTCAGTTCACGGCGGATCTTCTCCCGTCAGACGTCATCGGTTCAGACTTCTTCAATTTAAAGACACAGGAGTTCGAGAATAAACGCGGTCCACTGTTCGCGAACGTCGTCTTGATCGATGAGATTAACCGTGCCGTTCCGCGGACACAATCGGCATTACTTGAAGCGATGGAAGAGCGTCAGGTCTCGATTGGTGGAACGACCTATCAGATGCCAGCCCCATTCTTCGTCATCGCGACGCAAAACCCGATTGAATCGGCAGGAACGTTCCCACTACCGGACGCCCAACTCGACCGGTTTATGGTCGCGATCGAAGTCGGTTATCCGGATTTTGAGAACGAACGGCGCTTATTGTCTGAAATTCTGACGAACGTCCGTCGGTCAGCTGTCGGCATCGCGTCAGGCGGCGACTTGATTTCCTGGCAGGAAGAGGCACGCCACGTCCATGCATCGCAAGACGTGCTTGATTATCTATTACACATCGTTCAAGCGACACGAAACCATGAACTCATTGAAGTCGGTGTCAGTCCGCGTGGAGCGATTGCATTACTTCGCGCCTCGCAAAGCTACGCGTTCTTGAATCAACGCGACTTCATCATCCCGGAAGATATCAAATATCTTGCAAAACACGTCCTATCCCATCGCCTGACACTGACACTCGAAGGTGGAATCAAGACGACGAAAGCGGCTGTTTTGACGCATATTCTGGACGACGTGCCGGTTCCGGTCGAGATGGGGTGACGAATCATGCAGATTGAACGTTCCGTCCCGTTTTGGCTTGAACGCCGACTTTTTCCACTGTACGTCACGATGACGTTCATCTTCCTCTTCATTCCGCGTCTTTCCGTCCTCGGATTTCTGTTCGCAGCTTTGGCGACGATTCATTTCGTCGTCGGGCGAACAGAAAAGCAGTTACGACGGGATGTCGCAATCGAATGGAAACATTATGAATCATTGATGTTCAACCAGGAGAAGACGTCGCTCCATTTGCAAGTCTTCGGCGTCGAATCCTTGAGTCAGCTTGGGCTCGAAGCGACACTTCGTTTGCACACGGATGGCGGAGTCATCTTCCCGGAGATGGATCCACTACACCCGGCGACGTTTCACGCAGTGATTGACTCTGAAGACGCAGTGACGATCCCGATTCAGACGGTTCGCCGCGGACCAGCCGAGTTCGATGAGATCATCTTAACGATTCGCCTGCCTTGGAAGATGGGCGTTTATCTCTTTACGTTCGATACATATCCGTCGTTTACAGTCTTACCGTCCTTGACGGCGCAAGCGACGCCGCTTCTTTTACAGCGTTTACGGATCGGTGATCGACCGGACCGTTACTCACCGCTCAAGAACAAACTGGTTCAACTCGGTGCAAAACCCTATACGGCGGAACCGTCAAAAGAGATCGATTGGTATGCGACGGCGAAGACCGGTCGCTTGCAGGCGAAAGTGTTCGAAACGAGCAATCAAGATACGTTTACGATTGCCTTGAACTTATCTGCCCCGAGCGGTTACGGACTCCACCAACAATTTGAGACGTTCATCGAACAAGCGGCATTCCTGATCAGTGAATTAATCAAGGAGGGCTGTAAGATTGAACTGTTCTTGAATCGACTCGACGGAGCAAACCGGATGACACATCTCTCGTTACAAGAAGGACAACCGCAATTAAAACATGTCCTGATGACCCTTTCGACGGTCTCGACGCGTGATTCGTTCATCGCGACACAACAGTTCGAACGCTATGTACTGCGCAGGAAACATATGAACAGTCAGTTGATCCAAATTGGCAATGACCGGATTCTCGCCATCGGCTGAGGATCCAAAGAAAGGAGTTTTTCGCCTCATGGTGTTTATCGCCCGAAAATCAATTCAGCTTATCGTGGCATTTTTTGTCTTGATTGCGATCAGCGCCCTTCCGGCGCTTGTCGCGCAAATGAAATTCAACCCAGCAAGCTACTGGGAAGGTCTGAAGCAACAATTTGCTCAATTAACGAAACTTGATGAGATTACCTATTTCAACGTAACCGCTCAAAAGGAATTCTTGTTGCTTCCTACCATCAGTCCATTCATTAAAGAGACGTTGATCATCTTTACGACAGCTATGCTGGTCTCCGCTGTGTGTGCGATTTTTTATGCTTATTTGTTTTATCGGAGTGGTCGCAAAACACGCATGATGCTGAAACAAACGACTCGGACGCTTGAGATGGTTCCGGATCTGTTCTGGATCATTCTTTCGCAATTCCTTGTCCTCTATCTGTTTAAAACGACCGGGTATGACAAAATCGAAATTGCGGGATCCTATGCTGAGTACATTCGTTTTTTACCGATTCTTACGCTAACGTTGACAACACTATTCTTCTTCATCAAATGGTTAACGACGCAAGTACTCGAACAGGAAGCTGCTCCTTTCCTTGAACTCGCTCGGGCTAAAGGCATTCGTCCTGCCGCTCTTTTCTGGAAACATTTGATTCCGACAATGATCTATCGGTTTTATCTGTTTTTCCGAGCGAACATCATTACGGTCTTATCGAGTCTCGTGATCATTGAATACACGTTCGAAGTGCAAGGTATGTTCCGGTTCGTCTTTTATAATGGACAAATGCCGATTTTGATGGTCATCTTGTTCTTAATCTATCTGCCGATTTTCATCATTGATTTGTTGGCAGAATGGCTTATTCCTAACGCCTGGAAAGGGGGGATTTGATGCGTCGTACTTTGATGCGAGATCCTGTCTTCTGGCTATGTTTATTTTTACTCACTGGTTTACTGCTCCTTAGTTTTGGAAATACGATCTTCCGTGATGGTCAAGTCGATCAAATCTCGAACCGGTATGCTGAAGACGGTACGTTCCTTGCGACGTCACCACTAAAACCGTCAAGTGATCAATGGCTCGGTACAGACCGCTCTGGCTATGACCTCTTTCAATTGATGATTGAAGGATTTAAATGGACAGCCGGTATTTGTATGATTGTTGCGCTCGGTCGAATGTTTCTTTCGCTAGTGATTGCGATTCCGCTAGCTTTTAGAAGTGCTCGCGTCAATCGATACTTAAAACTTATTCTTGATGGATTTTTAGTTTTACCGCTCTCTCTCGTCGCGTTGCTCATTTTGCTTCCATCACTTACGTTCTTTGATTCGACTGCTATCCCACCGTTGTTCGACCGTGTATCGTTCGAGTTGATCGTCTTGATTTTGCTTGGTCTCCCCTCTTTATCGCTTTATCTGATTGCTGAGACCCGTCAGTTACTTAGTCAAGAGTTCATGATTGTCGCCCAGACGCTTGGTGGCAGTCCGTGGCATCGGTTCAGACGCCACATTTGGCCACATCTTGTTCCAACGTTGACAATCGTTTTTATGCAACAGTTCATCCAAACGTTGATGTTACTCGTTCACTTATCACTTTTCAAAATTTTCTTCGCTGGAACGGTTAATTTACATGTAGGAACTGCCCCAACGATTTTTGAGTGGTCCTCGATGTTCGGTTATTACTATAACCAGTTTTCAGCGACGTCTTGGCTCAATCATATGTTCCTTGTTCCACTGATTGGGCTAGCATTAGTCGTCTTTTTCAGCAATCTATTCATGAGTCGACTCGAACGGGCTTTCCGCTTCCGCCAGCAACTAAAACCAATCAAGCTATCGGCATCTCGTGCTCAAGACGAAGCCGCTGCGACGTCGATGGTCGATCCCTTTACACTCGTTGCCCGGAACTCCCGTCACGATTCTGATTGACAATCCATTTTTTTCCTCTTACACTAGAAAAAAACATGAAATGAGGGCGTCCAATGTAAGTCATTCTGAATTCTCACTCCTAACTAAATACGTACGATATGGAGGTCATTCAGAATGAACCGGTTTACGCTTTTATTGGTCAGTCAATGGATTGCGAATGCGGGAGATGCGCTCTATATCGTCTCCCTGATCGCGATGATCTATCAAACGACAGGGCAAGCGAGTCTCGCTGCCCTGTTTCCCGTTCTCGTCACAGCAGGCATGACAGGAAGCGGCTTCTTATTCGCCCAAGTCGCTCAACGTGTTCCCCATGCCTCCTTGTTATTCGGCAGTCAACTCCTCAAGACGATTCTATTAGGCATCATCTGGGGATTTGATTTACCACTGCCACTTATCCTCGCACTCGTTGGGTGTATCGCTTTCTTCGATGGATTTGCTCGTCCGATCGAAAGTGCCTTCATCCCTCGACTGTGTCAGGATGTCCAGAAAGCTAACAGTCTCGTACAAGGTTCGAATCAAGTAATTCAACTTATCATGTGGCCGCTCGGCGCCATCCTGGTCAGCTGGTTATCGCCTCTTTCCGTCTTGTCCGTCTCGGCTGGTCTGTTTTTAGGTGCCAGTCTCATCAGCTATCTGTTCTATCGAAGTGTCCGCTCTCTACCCGACCCTTCGATGGAAGAAGAAGACGTCTCCTTCCGGTCGAGTATTCGCTACACGCGATCGCATTCTTTCGCGAAAGCCAACACCTACCTCGTCGGAATCGATGCGTTCGTCAGTACGGCGTGGATTTCTGCTCTGTTTCTCGTCTACATCGATACACATTTCCAGCTATCGGAACGCTGGTGGGGCATTCTAAATGCCTTCTATCTGCTGAGCATGATCGCCGGTAGTTACATGATGTTACGTCGTCGTGGAACGCGTTCGTTGCTTTATTGTAGTATCGCCTTTTCGATTGGGGCGACCTTCTTGTTTGCTTTCGCTCCAATCGTCACACTTGCCGTGATCGCTTGTCTGTTCCAAGGCTTCGCAAGTCAGGTCCGGGCGATCGAGATTAATACGTTGTTGCAGACGACGACACCACTCGAACGGTTACCGTATGTCTATAGCGTGCAACAAACCGTGTATGCACTCTGCTTCTGTCTCGGTAGTCTGCTGTTCGGATGGCTTGCCGATGTGTTTGCGATCGAGCTTGTCTATGCGCTCGCAGGAGCCCTCTCCTTGTTGATGTGGCAACCGGCTCGCCAGGTATTGGCACGTTCCTCTCAGGAGCAACGACACGTGTCGTAATAAATGACAGTCAAAAGGACAAAGGTCAATGCACCTTTGTCCTTTTTTTGATTCAGTTCTGACGCGTTCGCGTCACACTATACAACAGAAGCAATATAAGTGAGACGAGACCGAGCGCAGCATAGGTCATCTGAAGCGAGAAGACACGTTCGACGAAGACGAATAGCGTACCGGTTCCAAGCACAGCTAAACGTTCAATGACTGAGATCAGCGACGTAAACGTTGCGCGTCCATTTGTCGGCGCAACATCTTGGATGACAGTGGTCACATAAGGCTCAGCCCAGCCATAGCACAAGTACAGCATACCGAGTAAACCGATACTGACGAGCGGAGATGCAACCGACAATCCGGCAAGACACACGATATAGATCATCGCCCATCCGACGGGCGATCGGAACCGAGATAAGGACGCACCAATCGCCTGCATGATTTGGAATAACACGAAGACGAATCCGAAATGGACCATCGGTATCGTTTGATCCCGTAGATAGAGTTGCCAAAACTCATCAACGAAATCAATCGTCGCCCCGTATAACAAGACAAGACAAAGAATTCGGACGTAGACGCGTCGAAACGAAAAACCGTTTAGCAATGTCTTCAACGAACTCGTCTCTCCGTCTTGTTCTCGCGATGCTTCCTTTAAGAAAAACGTCAGGAGTACTGTTCCGAGCAAAACCCACCAAGACACGTGATAGTGCCAGATCAAGTCTACCGATCGCACGGCGTAACTCCCGACGAGTGCCGCAAGTCCAGACGTCAACAAACCACTGATTGAAATCACTCGCCAGACCGTCTCGAATCGCTCTTCTCTCCTATGCATTCGCAATGTTTCATAGACGTGGGCTTCAAGCGCTCCACTAAGTGCTGCGCCACCGATGCCAGCAAGGGCCATCGCCAAGAGGAAAGCAGGTAATGAGTAGGCTTCAAGCAACACCGTAAACGATAACCACTCACATACGAAACCAGCCAGAATGAACGGCTTTCTACCCCACCGGTCGGATAACAAACCGAACGGGATCTCACCAATCAACATGACCCAAGCAAAGACGATTTCTGCGATGACGACGTCGGCAATGCTCATTCCCCGGTCTTCCCAGTAAAAGCGCTCAATCACATAAGCTGGAATGAACGAACTACTAGCTTCGATCAGGATCCAAAGCATGAGTGATCGTCGGACTTAACAAGGCCATCTGCTTCGCCGCATCTCCTCACTTCCTTTCTGTTTGATAGTAGTTAATTCCCGTTTTGCAGATGAAACCAACAAAAAAACGCCCTTTGATTAAAAAATCAAAGAACGCTTTTGACATTAACATTCATCTGCCGATTCCGTGACCGGTACGACGGACTGGACGATCGGTAGTTCGACGATGAACGCGGACCCGACACCTTCTGTTGATTCGACATGAATCATCCCTTCGTGCGAACGAACGATTTCCTGACAAATCGCAAGACCAAGACCGGTACCGCCGATTTTTCGACTATCCGAATTATCGACTCGATAAAACTTACTAAACAGTTGTGGTAACGCGTGACGGGGAATGCCGATTCCCTCATCTTCGATCTTCAGCTGGACACGATCTTCGACTTGACGCATCGTGATCGTGATTTGACCACCATCCGGTGAATACTTGATTGCATTGTTGATCAGGTTCGTGAACAGCTGACGCATTTTTTGTTCGTCAGCATGAATCCGCCCCGTCGTCGTTTCTTCAAAATCAAGGACTAGCTCGTGATCTTTTGCCGAAGCGGTATGGAACTCGACCGTTTCCTGAATGACTTTCGTCAGATCAAGCGGTTTAAAGTCATACTGTTGCTGACTCGATTCCATGCGCTGGACATCGAGGAAGTCGTTGACGAGGTTCGTCAACCGTTCGGTTTCTGCATGAATCGTCTCGAGATACCGTTGACGTTTTGATTCCTGGACGTCGCGCGCGAGCATCAATTCCGTATAGCCGTAAATCGAGGCAAGCGGTGTCCGTAACTCATGCGATACGGTCGAGACGAATTCCGATTTCATCCGGTCGATCGCCGTCTCTGCCGTCACGTCACGTAAGACGAGCATCGTACCGCGGAAACAACCACCGTAATGGATTTCCTCTGCATATAACGTGACGAATCGCTCCTCCTTGTTCAAGGACAACGCCAAGCTCTCCGTCGGAATTTCCTGACTGCAGACATGATCCATGTAGGTTAAGAACGCCTCATGTTGATCGACCTGCACTGCCAACTCTTCGATTTTGACGTCGAGCGTCATCAATCCTTCTTCCGCCACTTGATCGTGCGCCGGATGATGGAATAAAGCGAGCAATGGTTTATTGGCAAAAATCGTCTCTCCTTCGATATAGATGACCGCTTCCCGAATCGAATGGAGAAGTTTGGACGTCTTTTCCCGTTCTCGTTCGACTTCTTCAAAGACACGCATCCGGAGCAAGGAGAGTGCCAATTGACGGGAGAACGACCAGATTTCGTTCGTCTGCTCTTCCGTAAAGGCATCCCGGTAACGGACGAGATAAATGCTTGCAATCATCGTGTTCGTCGCTGGATCCATCACCGGTACGACGATTTCGTACATCGTGTACGGATATGGGAGCGGATGATGACTCGCGACTTGTTTCGTCGAGCGAACAGCTCGCTTGTTTTGACGTGTGCGTTCGAGTAATGACGTCGAAGCATGTAATAACTGGTGCTCCTGAGCTGCCGTCATCCCGTAAGAGACGAGATCCGTATAGCGGTCTTGCTCTAAGAAGACGATTGCTCCGAGCTCCGCATCGGTAATCGTGATCAATTTTTCGATGATCGCTGGATACGCCGTCAACGTTTCACGAGACGCGAGTGTCTCGGTCAACTCATTGCGATAACGCAAATGCGTCTCGTTGCGCAACGTGATGTCGAGTGCTTCTTCGAGCTCTTCCTGTTGCGATTGAAGCTCTTCTTGCTGGGCAATTAATTCTTCCTGTTGACTTTGTAGTTCGTCGTTACTTGCGACGAGTTGATGTTTTTGCCCGGAAATGGCGGCTGCCATCTGGTTGAACGTCGTCGTCAATTCACCGATCTCATCTTGACGATTCGTGATGACGATTGGTGTCGCATCCTCACCTTTAGCGAGTCGTCCACTTTCCCGGTTCAACTGACGCAACTGACGCGTCAAGCGGCGGACGAATGGTCGGACGAAAACGAGAGTAATCAATAAGAGGATTGCGATATTGACTGCTCCGAGAATTTGCGACGAGTTGACTTGTTTACCAAGCCGCTCTTGCGCTGCCATCTCTTGATCGTTTAAGGAATTACGATATTTTGTGAAGACCGTCTCCATATCAACGATACTTGAACTCATATCAGCCGCACTCTTCGTCTTGATGTTAAACTTCCGCTGTGGATCGAGTGGCTTTGATTTTGTGACCTTTCCAAGCGTCGGCATCTTCAAGAACGGTTCCGTCACTTTGCCGTCTTTTTTCGCCGCGACATAATTGACGAGGCTCGGCATGACGCGTTGGGTATACGCTGTATAGAGTTCCCGTGCGTCCGTTGCATACTGCCGTTCTTCTTTGAAGCGTGCATTGCGCTCGAACCATGTCGTTTGTTGATTGATGCCATTTTTCTTTGCTTCGATTTCTTTTAACATCTCTTCGTCACCAAGCAAGACGAAGCCACGCATCTCGTACTGCATGCTTTGCCATGATTCGTACAAATCCGTCGCCCGTGTCCGATGTTCGTTTAACATCTTTAACTCTTGGCGTGATTCATCCACCTGTTGTTTCGTATATAGGTAGACACCACCTGTCGTTAGCAGCAGTGTCAGAAAAATCACATAAAACGCAGACATGATTTGCCGTCCAATCGTTCGATTCAGCCATGTTTTCATTAAAGAAATTCAACTCCTTTCCCTTTATCTTTCTCCAGCAATAAAGGTATTCCCGTCCATTCATTGTAAACTTTTTTCAACCGATACACAGCATTCTGCTCAAAAAGATTTCAATTTCATACAACTTTAATCTAAATCGTTGTATATGACAATTAGATGTCACGATTCAACCGTTTTCAACAAAAAAAGAGCCCCTCAGGACCCTTTTTAATGATGATGGTGATGGCTATGGCTATGGCTCCGGACCGGCTGTTCGTCCGCTAAATGATCCGCATCCAAAATACCGAGCCGTAAGTACTGAGCGACGACTTGTTTTTTCGTCGTTTCGGAAATTTGATCCGTTCCTTGGACGAGTCTTAAGATGCCAGTCGCAATCCGAAACGGTTCGAGATTCGTCTTTTCCACTGGAAAACTTGTCAACGTTTCTAAGTAAGCGACGTAATTCTGTGCATCCGATTCATCCGGACTGACGAGACGCGCCGCATGCTCGCGCAGTTGTTGCGTCAATGAATTCGTTGAGATTCCCTTTGAGGCTGCAGAGATGACTCCAAACAGAATGAAACCGATGATGAGAACAAAAAATCCGACCATGAAAATCGGCATGCCCGAGAAGAAGCCGTCGCCTCCCAATTCGCTTTCCATGAATGCTACTGTGAACATAGTGAACCCTCCAAATGAATAGAATGATGACGATCACTTATCCTACGTCATCCTCTTCAAGAAAGTTTCACCTAGTTAGGTAGTTTTTGTAAGTCAGCTTGGAACCAGTCTTCAACGAAGAAGCGTTCCGTCTCCGTCTCGATTTGATATGAATACAACACTTCGAAGTCGCCTTCCGTCAGCATCGGTAATGTCAATTCGCGTACGAGTTGGCGTAACTCTTCCGTCAGCTCAGCTTCGTAGCGGATGAATCCATCTTCCCGGTGCTCGACTTCCGTCAAGTACGGAAGTAGGATGTGTTTTCCGAATGATTGTGGATCATCGATCACTTCCGCAGTCACACCAAACAGTTCTTCTGCTTCTTCGACCAGTCCTTCTGCCGACTGTACCTCGATATGATCCGGAAACCAGACCGTCAAGCGGCGCCCTTCCTGTAACAGTCGTTCAAAGACAGGACGAAACGTTTGATTTTGAATCAGTTCGTATTGCATCAGTCTTCCCCTTTCGTGAATTCGAATTTTAATTGATCACGTTCGAGATAGAGCATCGCCTTAAACTGGCGCGCATTCTTTTTCATCTCGAGTGGCTTTGTTTTTTGACCCGCTAGTACTTTTTTGACTTCCGTTTGCGTCAGTCGGGCACCAAGGATCGTTTTCGGTAACGTAAAGCCACAGTTGTTCTTTTGATAGCCACTGCAGCCATAGAACTTCCCACGATCAAGCACTGCTGATTGACACAGCGGGCACGGACCGACCGGACGATTCGTTGCACCCCGCGGGGACTTGCTTTTGACTTGTGTCGGATCAACGGCGAGTTGTTCAATTCGTTGTTTGGCATCGACGACGAGATGCTCCGACAATTTTTTCGCCTGTTCAATGAACTGGGCAGCAGATGCCTCCCCTTTACCGATTTGCTCGAGACGGCTCTCCCACTTCGCTGTCATCTCTGGCGAAGCAAGAATACTCCCCGTCACGGCATCAATCAAGATCCGACCTTTTGGCGTCGGATGAATCTCTTTTTTGACGAGTTTGATGTATTCCCGTCGTTTTAGTCCATCGATGATCCCGGCACGAGTTGCTTCCGTCCCGAGTCCCTCGACTTCCTTCATGATCGCTTGCAGATCGTCTTCAAGCAACTTACCAGCTGTTTTCATACCGAGGATGAGCGTCCCTTCCGTATAGCGTTTCGGCGGCTCCGTTTGTTTCTCGAGCAGTCGACAGCCTTTGATCGGCATCTCTTGTCCTTGTTCGACGGCTGGCAATTCGACTTCTTTTGACTCGATTTGTAAGACCTGTTTAAAGCCCGGATCAATCGTCCGACTGCCGCGTGTTAAAAAACGGTCCATCTCACGCATCGTCACGATTTCCGTTTTCTCCGAGACAGCGTCCGGTGCAAAGGCAGCAAGAAAACGGCGAACGATTAAGTCGTAGACTTGCGCATCTCGTCCGGAGAGCTTCGCGACGGCACCCGCTTCTTCTGTTGGAATGATCGCATAGTGATCGCTGACCTTTGCCGGATTGACGTAGCGCTTATCGTTAACCGGATTGTTCGTCAGGACATCCTTGATTGGACTATATTCCGCTTGCTTCAGTAACCGATCAAGAATGACCGGGAACTGTCCTGCCTCCTCTTTCGTCACGAAGGAAGAGTCCGTTCGCGGATAACTGATCCAACCACGGATATAGAGTTTTTGCGCGATATCGAGCGTCTCTTTTGCACCGAGACCAAACCGTCGGCTCGCTTCTGTTTGTAAGAGCGATAAACTGAACCAAAACGGTGGTCGTTCCGTCTGCCGCTTTTTCTCGATTGATGCGACGACTCCGGTTCCTTTCGTCCGATTCACGATCGCTTGTGCCTGATCCCGGTCACTCAGCTTCGTCTGTTTCTTCGCATTGATGTATTTTCCTTTGTATCGCGTAAAATCCGCCTCGACTTCGTAGTACGTCTCCGGTCGGAAGTTCTCGATCTGTTTTTCCCGTTCGACGATCAGTGCGAGCGTCGGTGTCTGGACCCGTCCGAGGGAAAAGACGTCGGCGATGCCCTTCTTCTTCAGTAACGTCGTATACGCACGGGACGCATTCATCCCGATCAACCAATCGGCGCAAGCGCGACTCATCGCCTCGTGAAAAATGTTCTCCGTTTCCTTGCCATCGAGCAGGTTCGCAAAACCATGGTCAACGGCTTGAGGCGTCAGACTCGAAATCCAGAGTCGTTGCAACGGTTTTGCGTTGTTCGCGAGACGTAAGATCAATCGGACGATTGCCTCTCCCTCTCGCTCGGCATCCGATGCTATAATGATGGAAGTCGTCGTCCGCTCATTCAATAATTTCTTGATGACCTGGTATGGTTTACTCTTGCCTTTTGCCAGTCGGTAATCAAATCGTTCCGGGATGATCGGCAGATGATCGTAGTTCCATCGTTTCCATTTGGCGTCATAATGCGCTGGCTCCTGCAGTTCACATAAGTGTCCGACCGCATAAGCGAGTTTTGCTCCTTGCGGAAACCGGTCACATGGTTTGATTTCAATGTAGCCGTCCCGCTTCACCGATGGATACGGAGCTGCCAGTTTTTCCGCTTGTTTTGGTTTTTCAGCAATGATCAATTGCACACGCTTCACCCTCATTTCCTTACTTCAGACATGTGGAGGTACCCATGCCCTATTTTACGTTATTCATGGCTTTATTCTTTATTTCAACATCGGCAATCTTCGTCAAGTGGGCGGAGACACCGATCGAGGCTGTCGCCTTTTACCGCATGTTGTTCTCGACCTTGTTGTTGCTCCCACTCATTCGATTGAAGGAACTGTTGCAACTCAGTTCGTCGACGATCCGGCATATGCTGTTAAGTGGCATTTTGCTCGCCGGTCATTTTTGGCTGTGGTTCCTCTCTCTTGATTATACGACAGTTGCGAGCTCAACGCTCTTCGTGACCGCGAGTCCGATTTTTGTCCTGGCCGGTAACGCGTTATTCTTCAAACAACACCCGTCGCGCAAAGCACTCCTGTTCGTCGCTGTCGCCTTATTTGGTGGCGGTCTCGTCGCTTATGGAGATATCGCTGTCGGCATGCGCGCCTTGATCGGGGACGGTCTTGCCTTGCTCGCAACGATTTTAGTCGCTGGTTACTGGTTGCTCGGTCAACACGTCCGCACAAGCGTCTCGACGAACCTCTATTCGTTCGGTGTCTACGCTGTCGCGTCGCTCGTCTTACTTTTGTTATCATTGATTCAATCAACGAATCTCGTTGCTGCGTTCCAACAAGATTGGTGGCTGTATATTCTTCTTGCCGTCTTCCCGACGTTACTCGGTCACAATTTATTCAACTGGGCGCTCGCTCGTGTCAGTGCCAGCATCGTCAGCATCACGATCCTTGGCGAAGCGGTTTGGGGGATGATCTTCGGATACTATCTGTTCGATGAGAAGCTGACATGGATTCAAATCACCGGTGCCGCTTTACTATTGATCGGAATTGGATTGTTCCTCCGACGCAACGAACGCGATATTCGCGAACAACTTGCCCAACGTGAGAGTGCCACTAGTCAATCCTCCTAATGACAAGGGGCTGACTCAAAAGTCAGTCTCTACAAAGATAAGGGTGGCAGAATGATGATCTGCCATCCTTATCTCGTAACAAAAAGAATGACGCGTCACACGCCACTCCTACAGGAACAAGCGCATTTATGCGCTGTCAGAGACGAACAAGACCCGCTTTCCTGCTTCAACGAAGCAGGAAAGCTGGCTTGTGTCTCGCCTGAGGAAAGGGCGTGAAAAGACGCGTCATTCTTTTTTTGAGTCAGCCCCTTCATTACGATCGTGGATCGTCAGGTCGAACTTTCGGTAAACGCCATGTCATCGCAAACGCGAGAATCGCACAAAGAACGCCACCGATGAAGACGTAACGTAATCCATGTGATAACGCGATTTCTGCCGCATACTGCACATCCTGTCCGAACGTTTTTGCCGTACTCGATTGGAAAAATGGATCAATCGCGTACCCTGAGAGCGTGTCCGACGCTGAAAACGAACGAAGGATGGATAGGTTGAAGATCGTACCGAAGATCGCAACACCGAGCGTCTGTCCCGTCGTACTCAAGAACGAGTTGACGGCCGTCGCTGAGCCACGAAGTGACCAATCGACGGAAGTCTGCAGGACGACCATGAAGACTGGTTGTGAGAGACCAAAACCAATTCCAATCAGCGAAACGGCAAGATAGATGAAAACATCACTTGATTCGCGCGTGATCAACGATAAAATCACTGTACCGACGATCAGCAGTCCCATTCCTGTCATCGTCCGATACCGGGGTGAGGCGGCACCAATCGTCCGTCCACCGATAATGGCGGTCAGCGTCCAAAAAAGCGACAGTGGCATCAACATGAAACCAGCTTCGGTCGGACTCTTGCCGAGTACCCCTTGGGCAAAAATCGGAATATACGCTGACATCGAGACGAGTACCCAGGCGGAAAAGAAGACCGCTAAGTTGATCACGAGAATGACCGGATGGCGAATGACTGCTGGTGGTAAGAGTGGATCGCTCGCCTTTTTCTCGACACGATAGAACGTGAACAATAAAACGAAACTAATGAAAAAGCTCGCTAGAATGATTGGACGCAAGAACGTCTCCGATTCACTCCCCGACAATAAGCCGTACAGAAACGCACTCATCCCGAGCGCAAACAATAACGCGCCCCGGTAATCGATTTTCCGCTCTGTTTCACGGACCGTCTCTTTGTAGTAAACGACGATCATGAAGAACGACAATAAGGCAAACGGTACGTTTAGTAAGAAAATATACCGCCACGAAAGCGATTCGACGAGGAACCCACCGACGAGTGGTCCAGCGACACCAGAGATTCCCCACACGGCACTGAGCACTCCTTGGATTTTCCCTCGTTCCTCATATGTATACAAATCACCGATGATCGTCATCGCGATCGGTAATACAGCTCCTGCCCCGATACCTTGGACGGCACGGAAAACGATCAACATCTCCATCGATTGAGCGAGTCCACAGGCTAACGAAGCGACGGTGAAGACGCCGATCCCGAATAACAGAACCCGTTTTCGACCATATAAATCTGCCATCTTTCCGTAAATCGGTGTTGATACCGCCATGAACAACAAGAATCCAGCAAAGATCCAACTGACTAATTTCGCCCCGTTCAATTCACTCGCCATGACAGGTGTTGCTGTTGCAACGATCGTCCCCTCGATCGCGGCTAAAAACGTCGCGAGCAACAAGGCGACGGTTACTTTTTTCCTCATCTGTTCCACTTCCCCTCTACTGTTCTATCATACTGGTTGGACCAGTGATAAGAAAAGTAAATGCTTACGAAACAGGATTCGCGGGAACGGTATGGAATGGTATACACTAGACTCAGATTCACGATTTCGAATGGAGGAATGTCCTATGTTACGAAAAACGGCACTGATTACCGGTGCATCGGGTGGAATCGGACTGGATCTCGCTGTCCTCGCGGCGCGAGATGGCTTCGATTGTGTACTCGTTGCCCGCAATGAGAAAAAATTGAAGGAGCTTCAACAGGTCCTTGAAAAACGCTATCAGATCAAAGTCTATGTATTCGCTGCTGATTTATCACTAAGCGACAGCGTTGATCGTCTCGTGCAATACTTAGAGGAACAAGAATTGACAGTCGATCTATTGTTCAATAACGCCGGCTTCGCCACGTCAGGACGCTTTGCGGAAATCGATCCAACAGAAGACATTAACTCGATCCAGGTCAACGTCGTCGCCTTGACGGATTTGACGAAACGTCTCTTACCAGGAATGGTTGAACGTGGCTTCGGACGCATCCTGAATGTCGCGTCGGTCGCTGCCTTCATGCCAGGACCTTACATGAGTGTCTACTACGCAACGAAAGCCTATGTCCTGTCGTTCTCGGAAGCACTTGCGACAGAAGTCGACGGCTCGGGTGTCAGTGTGACTTGTCTCTGCCCGGGACCGACCGATACGAACTTCTTCGACCGGGCGAACATCACGCTACCATTCAAGAGTATGCCGTCACACCTCGTTGCCTTCGCCGGGTACCGTGGCATGCTCAAAGGACGCCGCGTCGTCGTTCCAGGTGCAAGCAACCGCGCCATGGTTTCCTTGTCTCGTCTCTTGCCACGCCGTCTCCTGACAGAAGTGACAGGTCGAATTCAAGATCCTGCTCGCCAACAAGAATCCTCGACAGAAGAAGAACTCCTGTACGCGAATTCATGAAAAAAACGGAAGGACCAGATAGCTGGTTCTTCCGTTTTTGTATTTATGCCTCATGATGACGAAAACGCCGCGTCGCATAACGTTTGACGCGATCAAAGGTCGTCGTATAGCGATACAGATAACGAATGACGAGCGCACCCGTGATCGAGACGATGTAGCCCGTCGATAAGACGAGTAACCAGGAGACAATCGCGAGGAACCATGAACTCTCGAATCGTAAATGTTGCCAAAGTAATCCTTCTGATGAGGTAATGAGCATGGCGCTTGGGAAGATGGCGGCAGCAAGTAAGTAACAAGCAGCGTAACGTCCTCTAATCGTACCTTTCATCAACAGAATACTGCCAAACACTAAGCCGACACTTGAGACGATGAGCAACATGACGACATAAGCAAGCGAAATCGACGATCCCAGCATATGCCTTCCCTCCTGTTCGGTATGTTACTATTCTGTACCCCTCTTTTCATCGAATGAATGCATAATTCGTAAAAAAATCGGAAACAATATCCAAACGAATATCGCGTTACTAAATCCGTGAAGCATATCAAACGTTCCCCCGGCTACAAGCAGTGTCAAAAAAGCTTGCCACGAGAATCCGGTCAATACCAAGAACCCGAGATTGCTCACCCATCCATATAAGAAACCAGCGAGAAATCCATACCCAGTCAATACGATCCGGTAACGAAGAAACGGAACGAATCCTAGACTGGCAATTGTTGCATACGCCAGCGCCTGAAAGAGGACGAACGGACCGCTTCCGAGAAACAAACTCGTTAACACGACGACAAGCATCCCAGAAATGGCTCCGACGATCGGATGGATGAAGACGGATACTAACAAGACAAGTGCCGTTGCCGGCTGGACATTCGGCAAACTGGAGAACAACAATCGTCCGACGATTGCCGCTGCCGTGATGATGGCGATGAACCGTAATCGTTGATCCGTCATCTGGAGTCTCTCGAACATGACTAAAAACAGACAAACGATTAGAACCGTTGCGACGATCATACGAACAACCGACTTTCTTGTAAAAAGTTCTTCGTCGGTCCATCGAAAGCAACTTCTCCGTGTACGAGATAAATGATCCGCTGTGCTGCCCGAATGAGAACTGGATCATGTGTCGCCATGACGATCAGATTCGCCGGATTCTTCTTCCACGATGCGACGAAAGCCATTCGTTCACTGTCATCAAGTCCAGCCGTCGGTTCATCAAAGTAATAGCTGTCTTTACTCCAATCGATACCGTCCAAGAGACGTTTTTTTTGCGTCGTAAAACTACCGCTTCGATCGTCTAATGGCGCAAGCATCGGATGCGCTGGTATATAATGCGTCTCCCCCGACCGCCGAACTTTTCCGTATAGCGGTCGCTCGACACCGAGCGCGAGTCGTAGTAACGTCGATTTCCCACTACCATTCGCACCGATGATCGCAATGCGTTCACCTTGATGAAACGACAATTTTGCTGTCACGAGTGCATAGCGTGTCTGTAACGGATAACGGTGTTGGACGTTTTCGATCCGATTCAGGACACGACCTGTCAGTTCAGTAGCGCGACTCGTAATCGCCAAGTCGGATTGTATGGTCATCGAGCAATGGATCTGACAACCAAACCGTCGTTCGATTTCTTCAAGCAATCCCATCAATCGCTTTCTCCTGACTTGATCAAGAAAGAGAAACGGTTCCGACAAGAACAAGCTCTTTGGTGACGAAGACAACGCATGACCGAGACCGACGAGCTGTTGTTCTCCAGATGAGAGTTCACTCGATTCCGCTTCAAAAAAAGCTTCTAGCCCAAGCAAGGTCGCGAGTTCTCCTGCCCGAAACAAGGAATCCGTCGCCAGAAGATCTCGGACACGTCCATGAAGCAACCGCTCCGGTGTCAATACCGGTTGTTCATGTTCGCTCGCCTGTTGACGTAGTCGCTCTTCGCGATCGGTGTCGGTATACATGATAGGCATCCCGGATTCCTCCTTTTGTAAATAATAGCGCTATAGGCAAAATCATCGCCGGAACGATTGTCCATGGTGTCAGACAAAGAGCCAGTCCTGTCGCAAGCAATAAGCCTGTCTGAACATCACGTCGTGTGATCGGTCTTAAGCGAGACGGCACCGCTTCGATCGGTACGATATGATAGGCGGCCATCCGCTCCAGTCGAACAGCAAGCGACGTATCCGGATGACTCATCTTGACTTCGGGCCAAGTGCGTAAGAAAGACGGAATCAGCGCCAGCACCATCCCCGTCAATCGTGTCAATCGAGGTAAGAAACGAAACAACGGTCCCATCTGATCGAGTCGAACCAACGTAAAAATCCATTGACTCGACGTGATGAATAGCGTCACTTGGACCGTCGTTTCATAAATCGCTACTGTGTCAATGCTTGCACCATAAAGAAGCGGGACACACATCATGACCGCATAAAGAGCCGGGAGGACTAAATAGCGAAACACAGTCCGTTCTTGAACGAATAAAAACAAGAGCAGATGATAGACGACGATCACTGATTGATCATGTGTGAGGACGAACGGAATCGTAATCATCCCGATGAAAAAGAGAGCGACGTTCACTGGGTGAAGTCGCTCCCGTTCTGGCTTACTCAAAATAAGCCATTGCATCTTTTTCAAATCGCCATTCGAGACGATCTCCTTTTTTCAGTTCATAACTTCCGGCACCGACTTCGCCTGGTTTGCCATTGACTCCGAAGACCCAGCCACTACCTGCTCCAGCTGATTTCTCTCGAATCCCATCGACTGCCGTGACATATGCCATCTCACCTTTACCTGTTTTGACGACATCGAGCGTCGTATCTTCCAGTGCATCCAGTGCTGTATCGTTTTCGTTCAAGCATACGTCTTTATTAAACAACGTCTTATCCTTGACGTGATCCACGACCGATACCTTGACTTCCGCCTCACAAGAAGCTGTTTGTTGTTCCTCTTTTGCTTCTGCGCAACCGGCAAGTAACACGATACTTGCAGCAAATAACCATTTTTTCATCGTACGACTCCTTTTCGCCTTGATGTCTCAAAGCTGTAATTATATAACAGAATAGTTTTATCGCGTAAGGATTGACCGTCAGAACGATAATAGGTCAGACGGACCGCATTCGCTAAGACATCGTCCCCTGTATTGACGTACGGAATCAGTTTTCCTTCGTCATCAATCAAGAAGACCGTTGCATCCTGTAGACTAAACGTTTCATAGAGCCCATCGAGATCCATCTCGACATAGGGTGTTTTGGAATCATGTAAAATCTCATGAATCGAAAGCTTTCGCAACGTCTCAAACGATTGATTCGCATCAATCAGTTTCTGGTAATACGACGTCAACGATTTTGTCGTCAACTCTTCACGCGGTCGATAGGAAATCGTTCCCGTCAGCTCCTGATAACTCACATCGTAACGAATGAAACGTTTCGGTGTTTCGACGAGCATCTCAAACGAGGCGTTCCTGAGATTCCCGCCCCGATCGAACATCAACTGACTTTGTTCCATCCGCAGCCCCTCTTCACCGACACGTCGTTCGATTTGAGAAAGGAAATTGTCGAATGAGTCATCCGTGATCGTCACGCGACCAATCTGTTGTGTCTCTTCCCGCAACATCCCACCATCAAACGGACCGAGAAAGAGTTGGAACAGGAAGAATAAGAACCCAAAGAGTGCCATATACCGTTTATAACGCGAGTTCTTTTTCGGATGCAGGACAATCAGGAAAATGATGATGCCGAGCGGTAACTGAATATCATAGACTGGAAATGACACAGCCCCGAGACACGCATAAAAAACGAACTTCATGTACAAGTATTTTTCTTTTTCCGTCCGACGTTCGAGCAAAAAACCTAATCCGCTAGCAGCCAGTAAAAAGAGTGCCCATAGAATGAGAAAGTCCATCGTCTATCCTTTGACCGGGACGACCCGGTGATCAAACATGAGATGGCTGTTCGCGAATACTTCTCGCGCCTCTTGTTCCAGTACTTCCTCTTGATCGACATAACGAGCGGAAACGTGCGTCAATAGAAGCTTTTTCGCTTGTGCCGTTTCTGCAATGACAGCTGCCTGTCGAGCGGTCGAGTGACCGAAGCGTCCCGCATGTTCGATTTCCCGATCGGCAAACGTCGCTTCATGGACTAATACATCAACGTCTCGCGCCAGTTCGACCGAGGCCGCGCACGGCATCGTATCGCCAAGAACGGCTAGCTTGACACCCGGTTTGGGTGACTCTAAAAAATCGGACGATGGATAGACCGTGCCTTCGAATTCGAAAGTTTCTTCCAGTGTGATTCGGCGATAGATCGGACCGGATGGCACGCCTAGTGCCTTCAGTGCATCCACACGCAAAGCACCCCGCTCTTCTGGCCCTTCTAGTCGGTACCCGAACGCCGGGAAGCGATGTTCAAGCGACCGCGCCGTCACGCGGAATCCATCCTGGTCATAGGTTTGACCGTCTTCGACTTCAACAATCCGGAGTGGATAGCGTAGATATGTTCCTGTGATGCGTAATGTCGCGTCCATCCATTCTTTGATCCCGGTCGGTCCATAGATCGTTAGCGGTGTCGTGCCTTCCAGCGCTGCTCTTGTACTAATGAATCCTGGTAACCCAAAGATATGATCCCCGTGTAAATGGGTGATGAAGATCGCGTTGACTTTCCGTGGTTTGATCGGACTGTGTAAGATTTGATGTTGCGTCGCCTCTCCACAATCGAACAACCAGGTCATTTTGGGGTGTAACAAGGCAATCGATGTGACGTTTCGTTGTTTCGACGGCATACCGGCTCCTGTCCCTAAAAAATAAAATTCCATCTTTTTCCCCTTTTCGTAAAATTAGCATTTTTTATACACAAAATACACCTTTCTTCTGTTGAAGCATGGTAAACTGTACCTATTCAGATTTGGAAGGTGGTTTTTTCCATGACTAAGATTGAACGGACCTATGCCCGCATCGTCCGGGAAGCCCGCAAACTGAACGAGAGTTATCGGCAAAAATACGGAAAGTCGATTCAAATCGATGAAATCGCTTCGACCTTATTATGTACAGAAGAACTCGTTCTAGAGTCTATGGAATATGTTGATCGTCCTCAAGTAGTTTAATCGTACAATGATAAAGAGTGTACCGCAATGTTGCGGTACACTCTTTTTTGTGTTTCATCAGCTTATTTGTTCGTGATGTAATCAACTAGCGTCACGCAAAGTTCCGCTGTTTTGACGAGTTCTTCGATTGGCATCTTCTCATTCGTCGTGTGGATATCTTCATATCCGACAGCCAAGTTGACCGTTGGGATACCAAAACCAGCAATGACGTTGGCATCTGATCCGCCACCAGAATGTAAGAGGCGTGGCGTGCGTCCGAGTTGTGTGATCGCTGCTTTCGCGACTTCGACGACTTGATCTCCATCCTCGAACTTGAAGCCCGGGTACATGACTTTGACTTCGACTTCAGCACGACCACCAAGCTCTGCTGCTGCTTCTTCGAACGCCGCTTTCATCTTCTCTGTCTGTGCCTCCATCTTCGGAGCGACGAGTGACCGTGCTTCCGCGAAGATTTCTACATAATCACAAACGATGTTCGTTGATGGACCACCACCGCTGAACCGTCCGATGTTCGCTGTCGTCTCTTCATCAATCCGACCGAGCGGCATTTTCGCGATCGCTTTCGAAGCAATCGTAATCGCCGAGACACCTTTTTCCGGTGCTACACCAGCGTGAGCTGTTTTCCCGAAAATCTTCGCATTGACTTTTGCTTGTGTTGGAGCAGCCGTGATGATGTCTCCGACTTTTCCATCTGAATCAAGGGCAAAACCATAATCGGCATCGATTTTTGATGGGTCAAGCACCATCGCACCGACGAGCCCAGATTCTTCACCGACTGTGATGACGAACTGAATTTTTCCGTGCGGTTGTTTCGTTTCATTCAATACATGCACGAGTTCGATCAGAGATGCGAGACCTGTTTTATCATCTGCCCCAAGAATCGTTGTGCCGTCCGTCTTGACGTAACCGTCCTCGATGATTGGTTTAATGCCTTGCCCCGGGAATACCGTATCCATATGGGAAGTGAAATAAATTTTATCGACGCCTTCTTTTGTTGCCGGAAGCGTGACGATTAAATTGTTTCCTTTATGTTCCGTCTTGGACGAAGCGTCATCCTCGAACACCTCACATCCGAGATCCTCGAACGTTTTTTTCAAGTGAGCACAAATGCGTGCCTCCTCTTTTGATTCCGAATCGATCTGGACAAGTTCTAAAAACGTATCTAATACACGTTGTTCATTGACCATGACAAAACCCTCCTCTTAATATGTTTCAATCCATTAGCGCTTTTTTAGTATACCATCCCCATCGTCATTTGCACTTCTGAAAGGTTGTTTGTACAATGGCATTAATCAGTTGATGTAAGAGAGGAGTAGTGGATATGGCAAAACCATCGAAACAACAACGCATCATCAAATGGACGACGATCGGGATTTTAGCAATCTTCCTGATCGGTACGTTCGCTTCGACGATGTTTTATTTCTTTTGATTGACGTAACGTTGTTTTAAACGTAAATACTGCTCCGCTTCTTGTAACATATGCAGTAAGGCAGAGCGGACCTCGAACTCTTCCCGCGTGACGGGTAAGGCAGAGGCACGAAAACGTGTCAATAATGCCTCTAGTTCTGAAATGTACACCATTGCGTCGGCTTCAGGTCGGACATTGTCACCAATCGTCCGAAAGAAGTCGGCGACTTTTTTTCCTTCTTCGACGACGAGGACCAGTTCCTCGGCATGATGGACGATACCGCGCAGTAACTCGAATTGTTGTTCGCGCATCCGGAAGTAGGCATAATCTTCGTCATCGTTCCGACGACCGATCGCGTTTCCCATCCGTTTTAAGGCGGCATCTTTCCCTTCACGTAACAGACGTTCTGTCTCGTCAAGCGTCAACGCATGATGATTGACCCGCCCTGTCTCGATCGCAGCGGCGACTTCAAAAAATAAGGCGGCGATCCGTTGATCAATCTTTTCTCGGCGGTCGTCAATCAACAAATCGAGACTTGGCATGTACATGTTGACAAGTAATCCGACACCAACACCAATGCCAAGCAATAAGGATTCGTTCAATAAGATGTGCGCGTTGAGCTGACGTTCCGTATACAAATGTGTCAGAATGACGACACTCGTGATGAAACCGTCCTGAAGTCGGAGGCGTTGAACGGATGGAAGGAATAAAATGAAATAGATCAATAACGTCACCGGACGATAGCCGATGACCTCGAATAGAATGAATCCAAGCACGATGGCAAGTAATGATGCCATGATGCGTTCGTAAGAAGACCGGAACGTCTTCTTTCGTGTCGACTGGATGCTCAAGATGGCGATGATGGCAGCGAAGACGTAATAGTCGAGCTTGAGTTGTTCTGCGATCCACATCGCGAGCGCAGCAGCGACCGCTGTCTTCAGCGTGCGATAACCAATTTGCAACAGGTTCACCCCCTTTTGTTTTTCTTTGTTAGACTACCTACGTTGGACAGGAATGTCCATTGCTTTTTAAAGGACGTGATTTACTTTGACGACACGCACTATCCGCCCCGGTCGCCCCGTGCGCCGGACCGGTTCGATAAAAGGATTACTTTTTTTCTTCCTCATCGGAGTTCTCTTGTTCTTTTGGCTCCGCGAGGAACCGAAGACCGTCTTAACCCCACCTGCGCCTTATTCGGCTGAGCGCTATGAGAAAGGTAAAATCAACGAGCAAGACTTCCAGACGTTCGCCGAGGCGAAGGAATATGCGGGTCAGCGTGGTGCGGTGAAACGTTCATCGGACGACCGCTATGTCTACCTCGGTGGACCAGGTACTGGGATCGTCGACGATCGTGGTATCCTTTCAATTCATCGTGACCCTGATTTAAAGAAACGGCTCACGTACGTCGCTTCCGGCTCACGTGTCCAGTTGCTTGAATTCGGGGAACAGACAAGTCGTGTCAGCATCGCCGGCGTGACGGGTCATGTCCCAACGGACCGCTTACGCCCATTCCCGGCAGAACGTGTCTCGAATGCATCGTATTACCAGACGAAAGGTGATCGTCTCCTTCACTACATCGTCGCGGACAGCGGACTTGGTGGACTGATCGTTGCCGGCGAAGCAACGAAAACGACGCCTCGGACGAGCAAATATGTTGAATCGAAGACATTAACACGTGATTTGACGAAACCGACGCGTCTCAGTGCCAAACAACTCGATGCGTTCATCAAGGAGCAAGCTCCGGACAGCCCCTTGATCGGTAAAGGAAAAGTCTTTAAGTCCGTTGAAAAGAAATACCGTGTCAACGCGGCTTATCTGCTTGCACATGCGATTCACGAATCCGATTATGGACGGTCTGAGATTGCCCGCGAGAAAAATAACTTGTTCGGCGTCAATGCGACCGATTCCGCACCGGGAGAAGATGCGACCGTCTATAAATCCTTGACGGACTCGATCGAGCAGACCGGTCGATTCATCGCAAAGGATTATCTCGATCGGGATGGACGTTATTTCCGTGGGGCGTACCTTGGGAACAAACAAAAAGGCATGAACGTCTTTTACGCGTCAGACCCCTTCTGGAGTGAAAAAATCGCTGGTATCATGGTGAAAATGAACGCTTTCTAAATCGGAGATATGATACACTATAGGGCGAGACAACAATCATTGAGGAGTGAACACGTCATGGAAAAAGTTTTAGTATTTGGTCACAAAAATCCTGATACCGATACAATCACATCGGCAATCGCTTATGCAGAATTAAAGAAAGCACTCGGTGTCAATGCCGAAGCCATCCGCCTCGGTGAAATGAATGATGAAACGTTATTCGCACTCGATACGTTCAAAGTTTCAGCACCACGTCTCGTGACAGAAGTCGCGACGGAAGCATCACACGTCATTTTAGTCGACCACAACGAACGTCAGCAAAGTGCGAACGATATCGATGCGGTTACGGTAACAGAAGTCATCGACCATCACCGGATCGCAAACTTCGAGACATCAGACCCTGTTTACTACCGGGCAGAACCAGTCGGCTGTACAGCAACGATCCTGAACAAACTCTACAAAGAGCATGGTGTTGCCATCAAACCAGAAATCGCTGGGTTGATGTTATCAGCGATCATTTCTGACTCGCTCCTATTCAAATCGCCGACTTGCACGGAGCAAGATATCATCGCAGCACGTGAACTCGCAGAAATCGCTGGTGTCGATGCGAACGTCTACGGTCTTGAGATGCTCAAAGCTGGAGCTGATCTCTCGAAAAAATCCGTTCCTGAATTGATCTCACTTGATGCAAAAGAATTCACGATGGGAACACTCAAAGTCGAAATCGCTCAAGTCAACACGGTCGATACAGCAGAAGTCTTGCTTCGCCAAGAAGAACTCGAAACAGCGATCAACGAAGTCATCCTTGCAAAAGGTCTTGATCTGTTCGTCTTCATCGTCACGGATATCTTGACGAACAACTCTGTTGGACTCGTCCTCGGGAAAGAAGCGAATCTCGTCGAGCGTGCTTACGGTCTTGAAGCGACGAACAACCTTGTTTACCTTGAAGGTGTCGTTTCACGTAAGAAACAAGTCGTTCCTGTCTTAACAGATACGGCTCTTGCAACACAATAAGTCAGAAAAAGAAGGAGTTCGCTCCTTCTTTTTTGAATAAAGAATATGAATGGCTGTTCATTCATTACATAAAGGAGGAATCAATATGACACAAACGATCATGGTGACGGGTGGAACGAACGGAATGGGGAAAGCGATGGCGCTCGCCTTAAAGAAAGCCGGCTGGAACGTCGTCGTTACAGGACGCGACGCGGAACGCTTGCGACTGATGGATGAAGCATTGGAGCAGATTCAAGGCGAACATCTGACGATTCAGATGGATGTCCGTGATGCTGACGCTTGTCTGGCTGCTGTCAATCAAGCACGGGAACGGTTCGGTCGTCTCGAAGCATTGATCAACAATGCTGCCGGGAACTTCATCTGCCCGACCGACGAGTTATCACCGAATGGATGGAAGACGGTCATCGATATCGTCCTCAACGGGACATTCAACTGCTGTCACGCTCTGGTCAAAGGATGGCAGGAAGATCAAGTCGTTGGCGGACAAATCGTCAACATCGTTGCGTCTTATGCGTGGCAGGCTGGCGCTGGTGTCGCTCCGAGCGCCGCTGCGAAAGCCGGTGTCCTGAACTTGACGCGGACGCTTGCCGTCGAATGGGGCTATAAATATCAAGCCCGTGTCAACGCGATCAGTCCGGGACCGATCGAACGGACAGGTGGTGCTGATAAACTCGCATTGTCACCGGAACACGCGGAACGAATTCGCCGCAACGTCCCGCTCGGTCGATTCGGGACACCGGAAGAGATCGCAACACTTGCAACATGGATGGTGTCAGATCAAGCCCGCTACTTGAACGGAGAATGTATCGCTCTTGACGGTGGACATTGGTTAAATAAACAACCGTTCTAATGATTGAGATGGAATGACTCAAGAAGTCGGTCTCCACAAAGATAAGAATCATACGTTTCACGCCACTCCTACAGGATTTTGTATCTCCCCTGAGGAAAAGGCGTGAAATGACGCGTCATTCTGTTTTTAAGTCAGCCCCTTGCATGCGTCGCGAACTTTTTTTCTTTCTTTTCGCTATGTTTATGAATTATCTAGAACAGGTAAAAAGGACAAGAAGGAGGCGATCGTATGTGGGAAGCGTTCGGTTGGGGAGCGCTAGCAGGTGGGGCCGTTGTCATCGGTGCCCTATTCGGGCTCTACTTACCCTTAAAGCAACGCCTGATTGGTTATATCATGTCGTTTGGGACCGGCATCTTAATTGGAGCAGCGACGTTCGAGTTACTCGATGAAGCATTAAAGAAGTCAACGACGCTCGTCGTCGCAATCTCCTTCATCGTCGGCGCACTCGTCTTTACGGGCTTTGACCTATTCGTTTCGTCACGCGGCGCGAGTAAACGGAAACGCTCGTCTGGTGGGAACGAAGGCACGGGAACAGCGATTTTTTTCGGGACGATTCTTGATGCGATCCCGGAATCAATCATGATCGGTGCCAGTCTGTTATCGGGAAATGTCAGCGCGGCACTCGTCGCGGCGATTTTCGTCAGCAACATCCCGGAAGGCTTATCGAGTACGACCGGTTTGCGAAAAGATGGCTTTTCGAAGAACAAAGTATTACTGATGTGGGGAGTCGTCTGGTTGATCTCCGCCCTCGCCTCACTCGCCGGCTACACGATTCTCGCAGAACTCCCGGACATGCAATTCGCCATGATCGGTAGCTTCGCAAGCGGTGGGATCATTGCGATGCTTGCTTCGACGATGATGCCGGAAGCTCACGAGGAAGGTGGTGCGATCGTTGGTCTGTTCGCAGCACTTGGGTTAATTACTGCCATCATCCTTAGTTAAATACAACATAAAGCGCGTTGTCTGGAAAATGAACCGGACAACGCGCCTTATGTGTTTAAATCGATTTACATATCACCTATTTCTCCCGTAGCACCCTCCCATTCCTGCTTAAAACGATTAACGAACTCTTCCATGTAGCGATGTCGCTCCTCTGCTAAATGAAGTGCTGTGTTCGTATTCATTAAATCTTTTAGCCGGAATAACTTTTCTTCAAAATGATTCAGGGCACTCGTCTCTCCCGTTCGGTCACCCGGTTCTCGTGGTGCTAGACCAGGTACATGCATCGGCTCCCCGAACCGACCAGCGAACTGAAATGTGCGCGCAATCCCGATTGCACCGATGGCATCGAGACGATCAGCATCTTGAACGATTTGCCCTTCGATTGTTTGCATCGGTGGGCGTGTACCGTCTTTATAGGACAGGCTCGTGATGATGTCTAGAATCTGTTCTTGTTCTTCTTCCGTCACCTTTCCTTGCAAAAATGTTGCGACCGTCTCTGCCGTTCCTCCGAGTTTACTATCTGCTACGTCATGGAGTAAGGCAGATAGTTCGATGATTTTGACGTTCCCGCCTTCTTGTTTGGCAATATGTAACGCTAAACGGCGAACCCGTTCGATATGGGCATAATCATGACCTGAAAAGTCCGTCGCGTGAAACGACCGGACGAAGATTTCCGTTTCTTGAATCATTGTCGATCTCTCCATTCCGGTTCGAGTAATCCGTACAGTAACATATCATGCCGCTCTCCGTCTCGTCGTAAAAAGGCACGGTATCTTCCTTCCTGTACGAACCCGAGTCGTTCGTACAGCTTAACCGCACGTGTATTATACTCAAAGACCGTCAATTGAATCCGGTACAAGTTCAACTCTAAGAAGGCGTACTCTAGTATCGTCTGTAGCGCATCCGTCGCATACCCTTGTCCTTCACAATCCGGATCGATGCCGATCATCAGCCATGCTGTTCCGTGTGTCGGTAATATATCTTCTAATGCGACCACCCCAATCATCCGTTCATCTTCGAAGTTACGAATCGCAAACCGAAACGTCTCCGGAGCATCCGTCGCCATCATCTGTTCAATCTTTTCCTTCGATAAGTGACGATATGGCGTCGCACTGAAATGACGAGCAAACGTTGCATCGTCAAGCAGACGTTGCATCACTTCGGTATCTTCCGACTGAAAACGCGTCAGACGAGTATGATGACCTTCAAGCAATTTTTTCATTCTTATCCCCCTCTCTACTAAAAACCGAAAAACGCTAACCCTCTTCAGAGTTAGCGTGCTGTGCTCATAAAACTTTTTCGAGGAATTTTTTCGCCCGGTCCGTCTTCGGATTGTCGAAGAGTTCGACCGGTGAACCTTCTTCCATCAGAATCCCCTCATCGAGGAACAAGACGCGATCCGCGACTTCTTTGGCGAAGCCCATCTCGTGAGTGACGATGACCATCGTCATTCCGCTTTCCGCCAATTGTTTCATGACGTCCAGTACTTCGTTGACCATCTCTGGGTCAAGCGCTGACGTCGGTTCATCAAACAACATGACGTTCGGTTCCATCGCAAGAGCGCGTGCGATTGCGACCCGTTGTTTTTGTCCACCTGACAACTGGTTCGGGTAATTATCGCGTTTTTCAGCTAGACCGACACGTTCAAGCAATGTCTCTGCCCGCTTGACTGCCTCGTCTTTTGAGATACCAAGGACGTTGATTGGTGCGTACGTCAAGTTATCAAGAACAGACTTATGTGGGAACAAGTTAAATTGTTGGAACACCATGCCGATGTTCTGACGTGCTTTCGAGATGTTCGCTTTTGGTTTCGTTAATTCAAAACCATCGACGATGATCGTTCCACTCGTTGGTTGCTCAAGTAAGTTGATACACCGTAGAAATGTTGATTTACCGGATCCCGACGGTCCGATGACAGCGACGACTTCACCGCGTGTGACTGTCGTCGAGATACCTTTTAATACTTCTAATTTTCCGAACTGCTTATGCAAATCGGTGACTTGGATCATAGGTTCCATCTGATTACCCACTCTTTCTCATAGCTTTTTCGACTTGTTGGCCTATCAAGCTCAATCCCATGACGAGAACAAAATATACGAATCCGGCAAACAACAACGGTTCGAAATAAATCGCCTTTTCTCCTCCAACGATTTGCGCACGACGCATGACGTCGAGCACACCGACTGTCGAGACGAGTGCCGATTCCTTCGTCAACGTGATCAATTCGTTCATGATCGCCGGAAGGATATTTTTAAAGGCTTGTGGCAAAATGATCGAACGGAGTTGTTTGAAATACGAAATACCAAGCGCATCTGCCGCTTCCCATTGTCCACGATCAACAGCCTGAATCCCTGCCCGAATGATTTCCGAGATATATGCTCCGGAGTTCAAGGAGAAGGCGATGATTGCCGATTGGTATCCTGTCGTCACATACCCTGTCAACTGTGGTAATCCGAAGTGGACGATCGCAAGTTGCAAAATCAATGGTGTCCCCCGGAAGATCGCTGTGTAAGCATGACCAATGAAACGGAGGAAACGGCTCTTCGTGATTTTCAGTGCCGCGACGACGATTCCGATCAGCATCCCGGCAATGGCCGCCACGATGACGACTTGGAACAGGACCGGAATCCCCTCAAGAATATATGGAATTGAATCTTGAATCTTTGTAAAGTCTATCATAATCAATCTCCTAACGTCGCACAAAAGGGATGAGGTTACCCCCACCCCCATGCACTTGACTTATTTTGCTTCTTTTTGGAACCATTCTTCTGCCAATTTATCGATTTCACCACTGTCAATCATCTTCTTCAACTCTTTGTTGAAATCGTCACGCATCTTGTCCCCTTTTTTGAAGGCGATCGCTGATCCAGCTGGACCATCTTCTTTAATCTGGTACGTTTTCAGGGATGCATCTTGATCCATGTATTTGACGGCAACTGCGTCCTCAATGATGAGGGCATCAATCCGACCTGTATTCAATTCTTGAATGATTTCTGGGATTTTGTTCAAAGGAACCGCTTCGCTATCTTTGAAGCGATCTTTTGCGAGTCCCTCTTGGATGGATCCAAGCTGGACACCGATTTTTTTGCCTTTGAGTTCGTCTTCCGAACTGATCGCTTTATCCTTCGTCATGACCAAGTTTTTCGATTCGAAGTAAATGTCTGTGAAGTCAGCATTTTTCTTCCGTTCTTCTGTCGGTGTCATACCCGCCATGACGAAATCGACACGACCTGAGCTGAGGGCACCAAGTAGGCTACCGAATTCCATGTCTTCGATTTTTAAGTCATACCCGAGATTTTTCGTGACTTCTTTGGCGATCGCAACGTCGAACCCAACGATGTCCTCTCCTTTTTTCGTATCGATGTATTCAAATGGGAAGTAATCCGCTGACGTTCCCATCGTCAATACTTTATCGCTTTTGCTTGATCCACCTGTTGATTCTTCCGACGCGCCACATGCTGCCATCGTGACTGCCAGAATGCCTGCCATTGCCGTTGCTAATAATTTTTTCATTCGAGTTTTCCCCTTCCAACGCTCAATTGTCAGAACTTTAACAATAGTATGACTTATGTGTATGTCCAATTCAATACCGAAAAGCCTGACCTGTTCTATTGCTTTTAGGATATACGAATATTTATTCACTGTAAAGCATAAATATATAAATTTTTTTGAGTTTCTATTCATAAATCATGCATAAATGACTTTTTATACAATTTTGCAAACGCTTTCAATTTTAAAATTTATTATTTTAATCTCATGAATACGCAAAAAAAGACTCCTTTATCAGGAGCCTTCTTTGCTTATGCGTAGATTTCAATCAATGATTCAAGTTTCTCGACGACCTCTTCCGCCGTGAACGATTCGATGTCGAAGCGCTCGACCATCGAGAGGATGTTTCCATCTTGCATTAATGCAAATGATGGAGATGAAGGTGGGTAACCTTCGAAGTATTCACGCGCACGGTCTGTCGCTTCGCGATCTTGTCCAGCGAATACCGTGACGAAATGATCGGGCTTGATACCCTCTTTCCGATTAACGTACGCTGCAGCAGGACGGGCGATCCCGCCAGCACATCCACACACCGAATTGACAAGGACAAGTGTTAGCCCTTCGCGTTTCATTGCTTCATCCACGCTCTCTGGCGTCGTTAATTCTTCAAATCCAGCAGCTTGCGCTTCTTTGCGGGCTGTTTGGACGACATCTTCAAAATACATTTGGAAATCCATCGTATTGCCTCCTTTGATTCGTTCTCCTTCTTATTGTACGAGTTTCGGTGAAATCTGTCCAAGTCTGCCGCTTAATTCAGTTTCTAAAAATGGTCGGGCATGCAACAAATCACGGAACGCGATGTAACGATCGATTTTCTCTTCCGTTGGTCGCTTGTTTTGTTTGTATGCTCGAATCAAGATGTTCTTCGGTGTGTGCTCGAGATCAATGAATTCGAGAAGTTGCGCTTCATATCCGACCAGTGTTAGCAACTCAGCACGAATCGAATCTGTCGCCAGTGATGCGAATTTTTCTTTGATCAGTCCGTGCTGGAGCATGACATCGAGTGGCGAACAGTCCAGTTGACGGTTCAATTCCTTTTGACAGCACGGTACGCTCAGGATGACTGATGCATTCCAGTCGACAGCTCGTGCGAGTGCGACGTCCGTCGCGACATCACAAGCGTGAAGTGTCACCATCAGGTCGACTTCCGTCTCCCCTGTGTAATCATGAACGTCCCCGACGCGGAATGTCAGATCGGTATAATCCAGATCACGCGCAATTTGCGTACATTCTTCGATGACTTCTTTCTTTAAATCAAGACCTGTCACTTCGAGGTCGAATCCTTTGACGACTTTTAGATAATGATAGAGAGCGAACGTCAAATACGACTTCCCGCATCCGAAGTCCAAGATCCGGAGTTTTTTTCCTTTTGGCAAGGCAGCAATGCTATCCTCAACGAATTCAAGAAAGCGATTGATTTGTTTAAACTTATCATACTTCTGTTTTTTGACTTGACCCGCTTCCGTCATGACGCCTAAGCGAATCAGAAACGGAACCGGCACACCGTCTTCTAATAGATAGGTTTTTTTTCGGTCATGCGACAAGAGAGCTTTCATCGGCTCCTTTTTGGATGTCTTGATCGCGACTTTCATCTTTTTCGAGAGCTGGAATTGCCATTCTTCTTCTTCAAAACGGAATAAGAATTGACGGAATTCCGTGAACCAGTCATCGAGTCGTCCGACGAAATCGTCAATTAAAATATTTTCATGCTTCATAACGCGTTCAAATTGAAACTCTACCTGCATCATCACCGTATCTCTTAATAGAATCGGTTTTACCTTGATTCGTCGGAGATCATTTGATTTTTGACGCGGATTACTTATCGTTGCATGGATCAGTGTTCCTTGCGTGATTTGCGAGGCAAGACTCGCTTTTAATTCATGTAGTTCCACTAGTCGTCCCGTCCTTTTCTGATGTTCTTTCGAAACTGTAGCAAATTCGTACCTGTTCGACAAGTTTACACGCTTTATCATTCGTACGTAATCAAAAGGAGGAATTCATCTTGTTCAAAAAAATTCTCTCACAAATCGGAATCGGTGCCGCAACGGTCGATACACGCTTGACGGATGACCGCTGTGAACCAGGCGGTCAAATTCACGGTGTCGTCCATATCAAGGGTGGAAACGTCGATCAAGAAATTGATCGAATTTATCTTGAATTCAACACGCAGTACAAACAAGAAGTCAATGATAGCACGACGTTTACGACCTTCACGCTCGACCGATTTGCCTTAAATGAAGCGAAGTTCACGATTGAAGCGGGTGTCGAGCGGGAAATTCCCTTTACATTACGCGTACCGCTGAATACACCACTCTCCGTCAGTCAATCGAAATCGTGGATCGAGACGGGACTCGACATCGCTCAAGCCGTCGATCCATCGGACCGTGACGCCGTCATCGTCGAAGCAAACCGCTACCAAGCGACAGTCTTAGACGCGATGGAGTCACTTGGCTTCCGATTGAAAAAAGCCGATACGGAAAAATTACCTGGACGATTCCGGAAAGATTTACCGATTGCTCAGGAGCTTGAGTATTCAGCTCGCAATACACACTACGCCCATAAACTGGATGAGATCGAAATCATCATGCTTCAAGACAGCTCAGGGATTGATTTAATCGTCCAAGTCGACCGTCGTGCGCACAGTCTTGGTTCATTATTCAGTGAAATGGCTGGTGCGGATGAGTCGATGATCAAACTGCGTCTGTCCAATAGTGAACTGCAGGATCAATCGTTCGTCGAACGTCAGCTGACAAGCATCGTGGAACGCTATAGCTGATCAATCGATCGACTTTACTTGAAAGTGATTCCTCTTCAGGGGGAGTCACTTTTTTTCATTCAAGTCAGTTTGTCTAAAAACATCTTTGAAATTTATTTCAATTTGAAATCGTTTACAAATAAAATATTGTTTTAAAACAAACACCTTGCTATACTGTCCGTATTGAAAAGAATTCCAGTCACGGTTTGACTAAAGGAGGACGTACATCATGAAAAAAATCGGACAGTTCACGTTAACAGCCGGACTCGCAGCAGTACTCGTCTCAAGTAGTTTACCTGTCATGGCAGAGGCAGGATCTTCAGCCGATCGGATCAGTCACAAAATCGACACGATGACACTCGAACAAAAAATCGGGCAAATGATCATGCCGGACTTCCGGCAGTGGAATGGCAGCAATCATACGTCGCTTGCCCCAGAAGTCGCGAATATCATCGATCGCTATGATTTAGGCGGCGTCATCTTGTTTGCTGAGAACGTCAGCGAAACCGAACAGACGACGAAACTCGTTCATGATCTGCAAGAAGTCGTCAAACAAGATGCTAGCAACGATATTCCGCTCTTCGTCACGATCGACCAAGAAGGTGGAATCGTTACTCGGCTCGGAACAGGGACGAACTTACCTGGCAATATGGCGTTAGGTGCGACCCGCAGTAGCACATATGCCAATGATGCCGGTCATATCATCGGTTCGGAACTGCGTGCGCTCGGCATCAATGTCAACTTTGGTCCGGTTCTCGACGTCAACAGCAATCCTGGAAATCCTGTCATTGGTGTCCGCTCGTTCTCGAGTGATCCGGAGCTCGTCGGCACACTCGGTTCCGCTCTAATGAAGGGAATTCAGTCTGAAGGTGTCGCAGCGACCGCCAAACACTTCCCGGGTCACGGCGATACGGCGACCGATTCCCACTATGGATTACCGGTCGTTGACCGGTCCCTGCAGGAGCTAGAACAAGTCGAGCTCGTACCGTTCAAGCGAGCTATTGCTGAAGACATCGATATGATCATGACAGGACACATCGGGATGCCGCAAATCGAACCTGAAGTCGTCACGTCGACAAATGGTACCTTCCCTTTACCTGCGACGTTATCGGATGATGTCATCACGGGCGTACTGCGCGAAAAACTTGGCTACGATGGCATCGTCATCACAGACGCGTTGAACATGCAGGCGATCGCCGACAACTTCACGGAATCAGAAGCCGTCTTAAAGACGTTTGACGCCGGTGTCGATATCGCGCTCATGCCGACGATCCTTCGTTCCGAGCAGGATGTCACAAAACTCGACCGGATTTTCAAGGATGTGATCGCAGCAGTCAAAGATGGTCGCCTCTCAGAGGAACGGATCGATCAATCGGTTGAGCGGATTCTGACACTGAAAGCAGAACGCGGAATTTGGAACGGTACGACTGATTCGACATCCCTAGCTGAAAAAATCGCGCAATCGAACCAAATCGTCGGTAGTCCCGAGCATAAAGCAAAAGAACGTGCGATGACGGAAGCCGCGGTCACACTCGTGAAAAATGATCAGCGGACCTTACCATTCAAACCGAAAAAGAATGCCAACGTTCTTGTGATCGCTCCTGCGGCGGATCAAACGGACAGCATGAAAAAAACGATCGCTTCCCTACCGAAGAATCGGAACTGGCACGTGACGACAGCGAATTACTCGGCTACTACGCTACCGCTCGACCAAAACCCGACATTACGGGCGCAACTCGATGCAGCAGATTACATCATCGTCGGTTCCAACGTCAACACGAGTGCTAAACTACTACCTACTGCACCAGAACAAGCGATTCCGGCTTCGATCTTCCGCTATGCGAAACAAACGGATACACCATCCGTCCTGCTCAGTCTCCGTAACCCATACGATGTCGCCGTTCAACCGGACGCACCGGCACACGTCCTCGTCTATGGCTTCAAAGGTGATCCGAACGGTCCAGACTCCGAAGCAGGCAATCTAAAATCAGCGGGACCGAACCTGCCTGCAGGTATCCGAGCAATCTTCGGAACGTTCAAACCGCAAGGCACTTTACCGGTTGATGTGCCGGTCTTTAAGAACGGTGTCTTTACCGATCAACTGCATCTCGAATTCGGTGACGGCTTTAAAAACTGAAAAAAATGATGACGTGATACACCAAAAGACCGAAGCTCCTTAAAGGATGCCTCGGTCTTTTAATGATTGATACGGATATTCAGCTTCTTCTTTCGCACGATGGTAGACGCGGTATAACCAATAAGTCAGTAGTGCATAGACGACGATGACAAGAACAGCAGAAATGTAGCTCCCCATGCTATACGCTACCTTGAAGTTTCGAGTCGATGCGGATATACCGGATAACACGATCAACGTTGGGATGATAAGTCCTACAAATCTTACTTTGACTTTACCAAGCATTCGTTGCATAGCATATGCCGCGAGGATTACGAGTGTGATGACTATGATTTCCATTCCAATCCCTACTTTCACTAGATGGTATTCCTAATTCTACCATCTACTGGTTTAAGAAGATACCGGGCGAGCTGGAATCGTTTCGTAGACCGACGTGAACGTCTCTTCCGTCCACCCCATGTGCCAGAAGAGTAACTCATAGTAACAACTCGTCACGAAATGACGTTTCATCCGCTCGCGTTCCGTCTGGCTCGCTTGCTCCGCCAGCGCATCAAGCCGTGCAATCTGTTCAAAGACGACCTTTTCAAACCATTCCGAGCTATACGTGTCGATCCATTGCTGATAGATTTTTTCTTCCGGTGTACACGTTAGTAATTGTTGCCCGACTTCATAATACAACCAGTAACATGGCAAGATGGCAGCAATCGTCTCACCGAGCGTTCCTTCACTCGCATGATGCATGTGCGAGACATACGCATATGCTGTCGGTGCCGGTTCAAATGCTTCAAGATCTGCTGCCGTAATACCGAGCGGCTCAAAAAATGATTGATGTAAGCTCAACTCTGCCTCGTAAGTCGAAGTCGCATGCTCGGCAAGTGTCGCAATCGTCGCGAAGTCGTCTGCTTTTGACGCTGCCTTCGCTTGAATCTTCGCAAAGTGTTTTAAGTAATAGGCATCCTGCATGACGTAATGCCGAAATTTCGAGAGCGGTAACGTCCCCTCCCCGATTCCTTGTACGAATGGGTGCGTAAAACTACTATCCCAATACGCTTGTGCCGCTTGTTTGATTTCTTGTGTGAATGTCATGATCTCATCCTCCTCGTTTAGTTATGAAACGAAAAAACACCACCCCGAAACACACGGGCATGGCGCAAGAAGAACAAGACTTGACGCCACTTCCCTCCGTAAGTACGAACTTAATCAGGTTCAAAGGGTCCGAACGTCTTCGTTCGTCTCAGTCGGTCTACCGACTCCCCTAGTGGTCATTATTCGATTCAAATTCACTATAGCATGCTGAAAACGGAAGTCAAGTTGTCTCCTTTTCGCTATACTATGGAGTGTCAGAAGACGGATATCGTCTCCATCTGCAGACCGATTCCGAACTTCTTTCGTTCTCGTACACTAACTTTAGTACCTGATACTATAATTCATTCTGTTACTTACAATTGGAGGATTTCATTATGCATACACCAACAAAAATCATGGCATCAGCCGTTATCGCTTCTGCTTTATTACTCCCAACAGCCGCATCCGCCGAACAAGTCGTCGATAAGACGATCGTCACACTCGGGGAGTCGCTCGGCGCAAAAGATAAAGCATGGGTGCTTTCACGTCTCAATGCACCGGAAGGGATCACACCGATCATCGCCACTTCTGCTGACGAGGAAAAATATCTCGGGAAAAACATCCCACAGTCGCAAAAAGGCGGCAACATGTATTCGTCGGCTAAAATCGAACTGACGGAAAAAGGAGATGGACTCTCCGTCTCGACGGAAAACATCACATGGGTGACGAAGGATATGTATCTCAACGCTCTCGTCACAGCGGGTGTCAAAGATGCCGACATCACGATTACTTCCCCTTACAAGGTGACCGGGACATCGGCACTGACAGGAATAATGAAGGCGTACGATCAAACTTCCGCTGAAACCGGGATAAAGTTAAGTGACGAACGCAAGGATCTAGCACAGCAAGAATTATCAGTCACATCAGACGTTGGAAAAACGGTCGGAACGGATAAGGTGGCTGACTTGATGAATGAGATCAAGGCTGAGATCGCCAATCAAAAACCGGAAACCAAAGTCGAAATCGAAAACCTGATCGTCCAAGTCATTCAAAACAACAATATCCAGTTGTCTGACGCACAAATGGACCGGCTGACGAATCTGTTCAATCAAATGGAGCAAGCGAACATCAACTGGGGACAAATCGAGAGTGGATTGAAAAATGCGGGACAAGACATCCACGCGTTCGCAACTTCAGAAGAAACGAAAGGATTTTTCGCTAAATTATTTGATGGACTCAGTGACTTCTTCAGTTCAATCGCGGGTGTGTTCAAATAATTCAGACTTCCGTAACTGACAAAAAAATAGTAAACTAGATGTATCTGAAACGAAAGGTGGTGTGAAAAGATGGACTTTGCCGCGTGCAAACACTGGTTGATGGAACAATTGTATCTGTTGCGCGCGATTTTTCATGGAATGGCGTTCTAAGGCACCCGTCTGCCCTTTTTTAGAACTTCATGATTGAAAAATACAGCAAAGCGCATCTTTCACACGTGATGGAGAGTGCTATTTGCGCTCTCCTTTTTTTGATGCGCGCGAAAGGATCGACTTACTATGATGATTTGCGACATTCAACACCTAACCAAACAATTCGGAGGCGAGACAATTTTAACGGATGTTTCCCTCTTCTTAAACGAACACGACCGTGTCGGTCTAATTGGACGAAACGGGAGTGGCAAGACGACATTACTCCGCTTGCTTGCTCGCCTTGAGCAACCGGACGGTGGTGTCATCTATCAAAAGAGCGGTTTGACGATCGGCTATTTGGAACAACTTCCTGTTTATAGTGAGACGATGACCGGACTCGACGTCCTTTGGACAGCGTTTGAAGACATCCTCGCGATCCGTTCTCGGATGCAACAGTTGGAGCAAATGATGGCGACAGCACCAGAGAATCTTGATGCGTTACTCGCACGATATGCGGAAGCGACGAATGCGTTCGAACAAAAGGATGGCTATCTACTCGACTCGAAAATCGAGCGCATGGTGAACGGGTTACACCTTCGTCCGTTACTCACTCGTCCTTTCCACCAGTTGAGTGGTGGTGAACAGACGAAGATTTGTCTCGGTCGCATGTTACTCATGGAGCCAAATCTGCTCATTCTTGACGAACCGACGAACCATCTTGATTTAGCTGCCGTGGAATGGCTGGAGCAGTTCTTACGGGACTACACAGGAACCATCCTGCTCGTCTCTCACGACCGGGTCTTCTTAGACGCCGTCGTCACCTCGATCGTTGAACTCGAGGACGGTGAACTGACAACCTATATAGGGAACTACAGCGCGTTCGTCGTCGAACGTGAACGTCGCTTGATGGAACAGTTCCACGCCTACCAAGAGCAACAGAAAAAAATAAAGAAAATGAAGGAAGCGATTCGTCGACTCCGGCAATGGGCAAACGAAGCGTCTCCACCGAGTGAGAAATTATTCCGTAAAGCAAAATCAATGGAACGAGCACTCGAGCGGATCGAACGGATTAAACGACCACAACTCGAAGCCAAAACCGCTGATGTCTCCTTCTCTTCCACTGATCACACGAGCCAAGTCGTTTTTCGCGCTGAAGAACTCTCGTTTGCTTACGGAACCCGCCACATTTTTGATGACGTCTCGTTCGAGATCATGGCACAGGATCGGATCGCGATTGTCGGAACGAATGGAAGCGGAAAATCGACGTTGCTCTCACTGCTGCTTGACGAATCATCACCTGACGCAGGCACACTCACGCGTGGACCATCGAATCGGATCGGTTTCCTGTCCCAGCATGCCCATTTCGAAGAGGACGCGCGGTTAATCGACTGGTTTAGAGACCGGATTGCCGTTCCAGAAGCGGAAGCCCGCCATATCCTAGCCCGGTTCCTGTTCTTTGGACCAACTGTCTTTCGGTCCATTTTGTCACTGAGCGGAGGCGAACGTGTGCGATTGCAACTCGCCGTCCTCGTTCATTCGTCGATCAATGTATTAATTCTCGACGAGCCGACGAACCATCTCGATATTGAATCAAGAGAGACACTCGAAGAAGCACTCGAGAATTTTTCTGGTACATTGATTGCCGTCTCACACGACCGCTATTTCTTGAATCGGCTTTTTCCGCAGATCCTGTGGCTCGAAAATGGTCTGACGCGTTATCATGGTACGTATACGTATGCTCAACAGAAGCGTACTAAGGTCGCTACGTCTTCCTCACTCCACGTAACCCCTCAAAAACCAAAACGCTTGTCACAACACGAGTTAGAAGTGCAGATCGAGCGGCTTGAACAGAAATTAGCAAAACGTGAAAAACCGACCGATACCGTTTCTAAAAGCATCCAACAGCAACTCGATGACCTATACGAACAGTTACTACAGTATGGATGATCCAGCTTTACTTGACTGTCACTCTCGATACCGAGAGTGACAGTTTTTCGTTCATTCATAAGATTTCATCATATGTTTTTTTAGCTAACCTTATTAAGTTTTAAAATTTTATTTTATTTTGTTGTTGCTTATTTTCAGAAAATTCGTATAATTTAGCGTATAGCTTTTATTATTCTTTGGGAGGAATACACCATCATGAACGCCATTCAGCAAGTCATTCAAGGAAGTGTCGATTACGCCAACAATATTTTAGGTGCGTATGTGCTAGTTGCCGTATTGATCGGCGGTGGGATCTACTTCACGATCCGAACTAAATTTATCCAGTTCACGTACTTAAAAGAGATGTTCCGCGTCACGCTCGATAAAAGTGAACAAACAACAGACGACAAAGGGGAAAGCATCACTTCTCTCCAGTCATTCTTTATCGGAGCTGCGACACGGATTGGTACGGGTAACCTTGCCGGTGTCACGATTGCCGTCACACTTGGTGGACCCGGTGCCGTCTTCTGGATGTGGATGGTCGCTCTTCTCGGTGGTGCGACAGCTCTCATCGAAAGTACACTGGCTCAAGTCTATAAAGTACGCGATACGAAATCAAACGCGTACCGTGGTGGTCCTGCCTATTACATCGAAAAAGGCTTGAAAAACCGAGCTCTCGGAATTGTCTTTGCAATCTTGATTGCCGTTACGTTCGGACTTATCTTCAACTCGGTTCAATCGAACACGATTGCTGCTGCCTTTGACAATGCGTTTGGTATCAATACAACTATCGTCGGTGTTGTACTTGTCGTCTTGACGGGACTCGTCATCTTTGGTGGTGTCCACCGCGTCGCGAAATTCTCTGCGATCATCGTTCCTATCATGGCAGGTCTTTACTTGCTTGCTGCCCTTTATGTCGTCGTCACGAACCTGACGGAGCTTCCTGGTGTGTTCGCAATGATCTTTAAAAGTGCTTTCGGAATTGAGCAAGCATTCGGTGGCTCGGTCGGTGCTGCGATCTCACTCGGTGTCAGACGTGGATTGTTCTCGAACGAAGCCGGGATGGGGTCTGCTCCGAACGCCGCTGCTGCTGCTGAAGTCTCACACCCAGCAAAACAAGGTTTCTTGCAAACACTTGGTGTATTCCTTGATACATTGATCGTCTGTACAGCGACAGCATCGATCATTCTCCTCAGTGATAGTTATGCGGCTGGAAATGGCGAAGGAATCGGCATGTTGCAAAACGCGCTCTCCGAAGAATTTGGTGCAATTGCTCCACCATTCATCGCACTCAGTGTCTTCTTGTTTGCTTTCAGTTCGATCGTTGGTAGTTACTACTACGGTGAGACGAACATCGAGTTCATCAAACAAAGTCCAGCAGCTGTCTTCGGTTTCCGAATTGCGACAATGGGCTTCGTCTTCATCGGATCTGTTCTTAGCCTAGGTATGGTATGGAGTTTTGCCGACCTCTTCATGGCAGGCATGACATTGATTAACATGACGGCGATTCTCCTCTTGAGCGGCATCGCCTTCAAAGTCATCAAAGACTACCAGGAACAACGGAAACAGGGACTCGATCCTGTCTTCTCAGCAAAAGCACTCGGGATCGAAAATACAGAGTGTTGGGACGTTGAAGAAGAAGCACGTCCTGCGGCTGGTGAAGTGCCACCATCACAATAAATCACTTCTGAGTTCGAACTTCAACACCGAGTAAGCCATGTGCCTACTCGGTGTTTTTATTTGTAAAAAAGAATTGGGATTATGTTTTCATCGGACAGGGAAAAAGTCAACAGATTGTCCTGAAGGAGGAATTCATCTTGTCTCAAGCCATGTTGATCATCAACCCGTCTTCTGGTAAAGAACTCGGAAAAAAACACGCGACGCTCGCTGAAGAGACGCTTGCTACTCGCTTTGAAACCGTCGACGTTCGGTTTACGGAAAAAGAACACGATGCGACGGAATTCGCGCGTCATGCTGCCCAGTCTAATTACGACGCTGTCATCGCCATGGGAGGTGACGGAACGGTCAATGAAGTCATCACCGGAATCGCCGAGCAACCGCATCGGCCAACACTCGGGATCGTCCCACTCGGAACGGTCAATGACTTATCGCGCGCATTACACATCCCGACGGATCCCGAAGAGGCAATCCAGATTTTAGCTGATGCCCCTGCCCGACCGCTCGATATCGGTAAATATGATGACCATTACTTCATGAACGTCATCGCTGTTGGTCTGATTGCAGAAGCCGTTGAGGAGGTCAGTGTCGAACAAAAAACGTCACTCGGATCGGTCGCTTATTTCATTGAAGGTCTAAAAGCCTTCAAGGATCATAGTCCCTATCCGATTGAAATTGATTCTGCTGAGAAACAATTTGATGGAGAAGCACACTTGTTGATCATCGCCTTGACGAATTCCGTCGGAGGATTCGAATCGTTTGCAGAAGACGCAAAAGTCGATGATGGACTGCTGCATGGCTTCATCATTACGAAGCTTGGATTCTTTGATGCGCTCCAAGCATTACCTAAACTCATCACGGGTGGATTATCAAAAGCCGATCAAATCGAACACTTCACGACGACACGTGTCGAAATTCGCTCGAAAGAAGAATTGCCGATTAATGCCGATGGGGACACAGCAGGTCATGTTCCTGTGACTGTCGAGGTGCTCCCGCAACATTTAACCGTGTTTTCACCCTCTTCTGCTGAATAACAGTATAGGTTCATCGAAAAAAGAACTGACTCTTCGTCAGTTCTTTTTTACTTATTAATCCATTACAATATATGTTAATAACGCATAATTTTGAAATACATTTGAAATATTTTTGTGTTATTGACGATGCTATAATCATCTCAGGCGAAAAATCATTCCCTAAAATAAATAAATATACATAAAATCTTACAATTTTGTAATGATCCGTTCTGTCGCTTCAGATTTTTAAGGAGGAAATACACTCAATGAAACGTTTACTTACAACAATGACAATGACAGCTTTGGTAGTTTCAGGTTTTGCAACAACGAGTGCTTCGAAAGTTGAAGCTGCAACGACATATAAGGTAAAGGTCACAGCAGACGGACTTCGTGTCCGTACTGGCCCATCAACGGCTTATAAAATCGTCGGTAGCGTCAATACAGGACAGACATTCAATTATCTCGGTGTTTCCGGTTCATGGACGAAAATTTCGTACGGCGGCGCCTCACGCTATGTTTCTTCTACATATGTAAAAAAATACAGCACAACGACTTCGTCAAAAGCAACGACTGGTTTTTCGCGTCCAGCAAGTGGTCCAATCACGCAAGGGTATGGTGCTGCAAGTGGCGTTTACGGTTACACGTTCCATAACGGTATCGATATTGGTGCTCCAACAGGCACACCTGTCTATGCATCAGCTGCCGGTAAAGTCATCACATCCCGTTATTACGGCGCATACGGAAATCATGTCATGATGACACATACCGTCAACGGCATCCAGTACACGACGGTATATGCACACCTAAACAGTCGCTCTGTCTCAGTCGGACAGACGATTGCTAAAGGATCGAAAATCGGTACGATTGGTGCAACAGGTAACGCATTCGGTGCGCATCTCCACTTCGAAATGCATCGTGGTCCATACGTCTACAGCGGAACTTCTGCTGCCAACAGCGTTAATCCACTCAATTACTTCAACTAAGCTTGATTCACCGGACTTCTCCCCGTGAGAAGTCCGGTTTTTTGTTTCAGATGAAATCTCCTGACAGGAGTGGTACGGTATATTCAAGGCTCTCATCCATATAGGAGGACAATCACATGAAACGAACCATTCCCCTGATTCTATCAGCATCTTTCGGCGTGACACTGCTTGCCGGTTGTCAAGATCAGCCGACACCTGAAGAACGGCTTGATGCCTACATCAAACTTTGGGAGAAACAAGATTACGATAAGATGTATACGTACGCGAGTACGGCTACTAAAAAGGAATACGGCAAAAAAGAATTCATCGAACGGACGAAACAGTTGTCGAAAACGCTTGATATCAAAAAGTTATCCGTCGAACGGAAGAAAGTAAAGGAAGCAACGGATGACGAAAAAGCGTCCCTTCCCGTGCGGATCTCCTTTGATACGGTGGCAGGAGCCGTTGCTTATGATAAACAAGTCCCGTTAACATTCGAGAAACAAGGAGAAACAGAAAACTGGTTCATTGACTGGGACTCTTCGTTTGTTCTAAAAGACTTTAAGAAAGAAGACAAGGTTCAGTTAGAAACCGTAGAAGGCAAACGTGGTGATTTACTCGACGCGAACAATAAACCGCTCGCGACCTCTGGTAAAGGATATGCTGTCGGCGCAACTGCAGGACAACTTAAAGATGTCGACCAAGTTGCCGAGTTGCTCGATCGCCCGACCTCATCGGTCGAAGATTCCTTAAAAGCAAGTTGGGTCAAGGACGGACAATTCGTTCCGCTCAAAACACTGACCGACGAAGCAACGGTTGCGAAATTGCGTGACATTCCAGGTATCAGCGTCAAAGAGACGGAAGTCCGAACATATCCGCTCGGGAAGGCCGCTTCACACTTGATCGGTTATATCGGTTCAGCGACAGCAGACGAGATTAAAGAATCAAAAAATAAAATCCAAGCTGGCGAACAGGTCGGGAAACGGGGTCTCGAACAAGTCCTTGATGATCGGTTACGCGGTAAAGCCGGAGCTTCGATCATTCTACAAAAGAAAGACGGATCAAGCGTCACCGTCGCTGAAACGAAACCGTCCGATGGTGAGGATATCCCGTTGACGATTGATGCTACGCTTCAGAAAAAGACGTATGACACGATGAAAGAGGATCCAGGAACGGCATCGGCAATCGATCCGCGGACTGGTGAGACACGTGTCTTACTCAGCTCCCCGGGCTTTGATCCTTCTGAATTCATGTCAGGGATCTCGCAAGCGCGACTCGATGAACTGACGCAGGATCCGGATCAACCATTGTTGAACCGATTCACGAGTGCTTTCGCACCCGGTTCGACCCAAAAACCCCTGACGGCCGCCGTTGGCTTAAAGAGTGGAACACTCGACCCGGAAAAAGCCTATACGATCAATGGACTGAAAAATAAGATCGATGGTTTTAACGTCACGCGGATTCACGAGACGCCAGCACCTGTGAATCTGCACAATGCGCTCGTTTATTCAGATAACATCTATTTCGCCCGCTCCACACTCGAACAGGTCGGAACGAAGGCGTTCACGTCTGGACTTGAAGCCCTCGGCTACGGAGAGAAGCTACCGTTTGCGTATCCGTTACGCGCTTCTCAAATCTCAAACGACGGGACGATCGCTTCAGATGGACAGCTGATGGATACGTCCTACGGACAAGGACAGATGCTGACGAACATTCTACATCTAGCGTCGATGTATGAAATTTTCCTGACAGATGGAACAATCTATCGTCCGACCCTTTTACAAGAGGAAAAAACGAAGCAAGTCTTTAAAAAGGATCTGCTGGATGCAAAAGACGCGAAGATGATTCGCGATGATCTTTATGACGTCGTCCATAACGGTTATACGCTCCCAGCTGACATCAAGGAAGTCGATGTTGCCGGTAAGACCGGTACGGCAGAATTGAAAAAGGCAGGCGAAACCGATGGAAAAGAGAATGGCTTCTTCGTCGGTTTCGATAACGACAAAAAAGATCTTCTCGTTGCCATCATGATTGAATCGGTCGAAAAAGAAGATCGTGGTAGTCCGTATGTATCGGGACTTGTCGCCGAAGTACTCAAACAAAATCGATGATCGGAGTGATTGCTTGATGATCCGCACGAGCCGTACTTCAGACCTCCCTGCCCTGCTTGCACTGACGGCAGAGACGTTCGAGCATCATAAGCGGTTATCGTCTCATTTTCATCCGGATGTTTTGACGCCATACACGCTCGAGTCATTAGGACAAATGCTCGATTCAGAACAACACCTCTGTCTGACGGCACTCAACGGAGACGACATCACCGGTTACTTGTTTGGTAAGTGGACAGCGCCAGCAGCCAATCGATTCACGCCTGTCCGGATCTTGAACATCACTGACGTCGGTGTCAACGCTTCCCATCGTTCATCCGGAATTGGTCGCCAGTTGATGCAGGCGGCAGAAGAACTCGCGCTCGAGCGAGGTGTTGCTGCGGTTCGATTGAACGTCTGGGCGGTCAACGACCGTGCCGCAACGTTTTATGAGGAACTCGGATTCGAACCACTGTATACCAACTTGCAGAAGTCGCTCGTTCAACAGTGACATCTATATGAAAAAGAAGCTGACTCAAAAAAAGAATGACGCGTCTTTTCACACCCTTTCCTCAGGCGAGACACAAGCCATCTTTCCTGCTTCATTCAAGCAGAAAAGCGGGTCTTGTTCGTCTCTAACAGCGCATAAATGCGCCTGTTCCTGTAAGAGTGGTGTGTGACGCGTCATTCTTTTTGTTACGAGATAAGGGTGGCAAATCATCATTCTGCCACCCTTATCTTTGTAGAGACTGACTTTTGAGTCAGCTCCTTTTTATTAATGCGACGGCGTCGCCGCAAGACGTGCTGCCATCAACTGTTGAATTGTTTCTCGATCGTTCTGATGCAGTAAATCGACGATTTTACTGCCGACGATGACCCCCGAGACTGGGCGGCTCAGTTGTTTGACATGTTCCGGTGTACTAATCCCGAACCCGGCAAGTACAGGTACTGGACTGTTTGCTGCAACGTTCGCTAAGTGGTCTTCGAGCGCAGTATCAAACGTCGTCTGTCCGCCTGTCGTTCCGTTGACCGTGACCGCATAGAGGAATCCTTCACTTTTATCGGCAATCTTTTGGATTCTCTCCATCGGACTCGTCAAGGAGACGAGTTGAACGAGCGCGATGTCCGACTTATCTTCTTGTTCGAAGAACTGTTCGCTCTGCTCAAGCGGCAAATCAGGAATAATCAGTCCGTCGACCCCGACTTCGCGACATGTCGCTAGAAACGCCGTTAATCCGTAGCGGAAAATCGGATTTAAGTACGTCATCAAGACGACCGGAACATCGACGGTCTGACGAGCAACGCGAACTGCCTCGAGGACATCCTTCAGTCCAACGTTCGCTTCTAGTGCCCGGAGTCCCGCTTCTTGAATGACTGGACCGTCAGCGACAGGATCCGAAAACGGAACACCGACTTCAATCGCTGTCGCTCCGGATTCAGCGAGAAACGACAGGATTTCCGGGAGTTGATTGATTCCTCCATCTCCCCCCATGACGTACGGAATGAAGGCTTTCTCCCCTTTGCTCGTAACGGTACGAATGGCTGTTTCTAATCGCATCACGCTTCCCCCTTTAGTGCGTTTCTGACAGTGACGACGTCTTTATCGCCCCGTCCTGATAAGCAGATGACGAGAATTTCTTCCTTGTCCATCTCTGCAGCGAGTTGTGTCGCATAGGCAATGGCGTGTGCCGACTCAAGTGCCGGGATGATTCCCTCCTTGCGGCTCAACAGCTGAAGTGCTTCGAGTGCTTGTTCATCGGTCACCGCTTCATATTGGACGCGACCGATATCTTTTAGCAAGCTATGCTCCGGTCCGACACCCGGATAATCCAGTCCAGCTGAGATCGAGTGCGCTTCTTGTACTTGACCATGGGCATCCTGTAAGAGATACATCATCGAGCCGTGCAAGACACCGACCTCTCCTTTTGTCATCGTCGCTGCGTGTTTTTCTGTGTCGATTCCGCTGCCCGCTGCTTCGATTCCGTACAATTTTACATCTGTATCATCGATGAACGGATGGAACATCCCGATCGCATTACTACCGCCGCCGACACAAGCGACGATCGCCTCTGGCAGACGCCCCTCTTTTTCGATGATTTGACGTCGTGTCTCTTTTCCGATGACCGCTTGGAAATCACGGACGAGTTGCGGGAATGGGTGGGGTCCGAGAACAGAACCCATCAAGTAATGCGTGTCTTCGACATGTTTGACCCAGTAACGGAGTGCTTCATTGACGGCATCTTTAAGTGTCCGACTGCCTTGTGTGACCGGGATGACGGTTGCTCCAAGTAACTCCATCCGGAAGACGTTCAACTCTTGACGACGGACGTCCTCTTCTCCCATGAAGATGACACACTCGAGATCGAGTAAGGCACAGACCGTCGCAGTCGCGACACCGTGTTGTCCTGCCCCTGTCTCAGCAACGATTTTTCGTTTCCCCATCCGTTCAGCCAATAACGCTTGACCGATCGTATTGTTGATTTTATGGGCACCAGTATGGTTCAAGTCTTCTCGTTTCAAGTAGATCTTTGCGCCACCGATCGTTTGCGTCAAATGTTCGGCAAAATAAAGTGGTGTTTCACGTCCGACGTATTCTTTCAATAACTCGTCCATTCGCGCTTGAAACGCTGGATCTTCTTTTACCGTTGCGTAAGCTTCTTCGAGTTCGATCACCGCGTGCATCAATGTTTCCGGGATGTAGCGTCCTCCGTATTTACCGTATTGTCCGAGTGTATCTGGTTGTGCGTAGCTCATACTTCTCTCTCCTTTACGGCATCTGCGAATGCCTGCATTTTGATGGGATCTTTCCGTCCATCCGTCTCGATGCCACTTGAGACATCGACGGCGAACGGGTGATATCGTTTGATTGCTTCTCCGACGTTTCCTGCTGTCAAGCCACCGGCAATGAATAGTGGACGATCGGCTTGAATGTCTCGTGACCAGTCGAATGTCTCGCCACTTCCAGCAACCGGTGCGTCGACGAGCAAATACTCCGTCTGTTGCTCTATTTCTGCGATGTTCGTTACCGGAATCGCTTGAATGACGGGAACTGGTATCTCTCCGTCCGGAATGACACCATGAATTTGGACGAGATCTAGCGCGACTTGCTCGACGGCGTCGGTCACCTGCTGATAGGTCGGGGAGACGAAGACACCGACGACCTGGACCGTACTCGGAATGTCGCGTCTAAGACGCGCCGCCTCTTCTAGCGTGACCTGTCGTTTGCTTTTAGCAAAGACGAAGCCGATGTAGTCCGCTAAGCGAACTGCCGCTTCGACATGTTCTCTTTCCCGGAGACCACAGAACTTAATCCGTGTCATACGCGAACGCCACTCACTTCTCGAATGAAGACTTGTGGATCGTCTGCCCGCATCAACGTCTCACCTACGAGGATCCCGTCTGCACCGGCAGCGTGTAATCGCTGTGCTTCCTCGACTGTCTTGATGCCACTCTCGCTGATATACCGGACGTCCGGTTGTTTTTGTTCGAGTAATCCGACCGATGTCTGTAAATCGACTTCGAACTTTTTCAAGTTCCGGTTGTTGATGCCAATGATTTGCGCACCGATCGCCTCTGCCCGGCGTAACTCCTCTTCGTCATGGACTTCGACTAAGACCTCAAGTCCTTCCGCGTAAGCATATGCATACAAGTCAGCAAGCGTCTCCTGCTCGAGAGCGGCGACGATCAGGAGAATCAACCGTGCCCCATGTGCTTTTGCCCGGTCAATTTGAATCCGATCAATCATGAAATCCTTACAAAGCACCGGGATGTCGACTGCTGCAGCGACTGCCGCTAAATCGTCCATCGATCCTTTGAAGTACGTCTCGTCCGTCAAGACAGAGATGACAGTCGCCCCACTCGCTTCATATTGTTTGGCCTGAGCGATGACGTCGACGTCGAGTGCGATGGCCCCTTTTGATGGCGAAGCTCGTTTAATTTCCGCGATGACGGATAAATCCGCTCCGGCTAGTCGTTGCTTAATCGACGGCTTCAATGCCTCCCGATCAATCCGTTCGACACCAGTTAATTTTAATTGCAGGACTTCTGTCCGTTTCGTTTCGATGATGCGATCTAAGATATTCATCCGATTGCTTCCTCCCGTGTCATTTGTCGTAATTGATTCAATCGTTCCATCGCCCGTCCTGAGTCGATGCTATCTGCTGCTAAGGCGATCCCTTCTTCGATCGTTTTCGCCCGATTTGCTGCAAAGAGAGCAATTCCCGCATTGAGTAGAACCGTGTCGCGATAAGCACCATGCTCTCCACCAAGAACACGGAGTAAAATCGCCGCATTCTCTTGTGCACTACCTCCGCGAATTGCTTCAAGCGGTGCGGTCTTCAGTCCGACTTCCTCCGGGTGAAGACTGAAGCGGATCAGCTCACCTTCGTCGAGTAAGACGAGTTGGTTCGTTCCGGCAAGGGATGCTTCATCCATTCCATTCGCACCATGTAAGACGATTGCTCGCTTCCGCCCGAGTCGGTGCAATGTCAACGCCATCGTCTCAAGCATATCCTCCCGGTAAATTCCTAATAGTTGTGTCTTGAGCGGGACCGGATTCGTCAACGGTCCGATCAAGTTAAAGATCGTTGGAATCCGCAGATCGCGTCGGACCTTCATGATTTGCTTGACGCGTGGGTGCATCCGTTGCGCAAACAAGAAGGCGATTCCGTTCGACTCGAGCTGTTCTGCTAAACGCTCTGGTGTCGTATCAAGTGAAACCCCGAGTGCTTCGAGCACATCAGCGCTGCCTGTTTTACTTGAGACACTCCGATTTCCGTGCTTTGCGACTTTCATGCCGGCACCGGCTAGAACGAAGGCGGCTGTCGTACTGATGTTGAACGATTGTGAGCCGTCGCCTCCCGTGCCGCAGTTATCCATGAAATCGCCGGTGACTGGAATGTCGAGGGCGACCTCGCGCATGATCGAAGCGAGACCGGCTAGTTCTTCTGCAGTCTCCCCTTTTGCTTTCAATGCGACGAGAAAAGCGGCAATTTCGCTATCGGTCACGTCTTCCGCAAACAGTTCGCGTGCTGCCTGTTGCATCTCTTCGTATCGTAAATGTTTCGCTTCTGCTAGTTTCAATAACGTCTCTTTCATCGTTCGTCACTCCTTTGTCAATTCAATGAATCGTTCAATCATCTGCTGTCCTTGTGGTGTTCCGACGGATTCCGGATGGAACTGGATTCCGAACGTCGGATGCGTCCGGTGCTCGAGTGCCATGATCGTCCGGTCATCCGTTTCTGCCGTGATGACGAGCTCCGTCGGTAAGTCGTTTCGAGCGACGATCAGCGAATGATAGCGCATGACCTCTAACGTTTCCGTCATTTCGTCGAAGAGTTGTCCCGATTGTCGAATCATCGATGTCTTCCCGTGCATGATGACCGGTGCTTCGACGACGCGTCCTCCGAATGCTTCGCCGATTGCCTGATGTCCGAGACAGACACCGAGAATCGGTACTCGACCCGATAATTGACGAATGAGATCGATGCAGATGCCAGCGTCAGCCGGGCGACCGGGACCGGGTGAGAGAATGATGCCGTCTGGTTTCATCTCGCGTAGTTCTTCGATGCTGACCGCATCGTTTCGAATGACGTGAACGTCCGTATAAACGGATGCGTATTGGTATAGGTTATAGGTAAAAGAATCATAATTATCAATTAGGATGATCATTTCCAAACCTCCAGTAGTGATTTCGCTTTGTGTAACGTCTCCTGGTACTCGAGGCGTGGAATCGAATCGTAAACGATACCAGCCCCTGCTTGAACAGAAGCGACACCATCCTTGATCACCATCGTCCGGATAGCGAGGGCAAAATCCATATTCCCCCGAACATCGAAATAGCCGACAGCCCCGGCATATACTTCTCGTTTCACCTGCTCGTACTGGTCAATCAACTGCATCGCTCGGATTTTCGGAGCTCCCGTGACCGTCCCAGCCGGTAGACAAGAGACGAGTGCGTCTGCGCCGGTCTTTCCGTCTGCTAACGTTCCTTCAACGACGGAGACAAGGTGCATGACGTTCTTGAAGCGCTCGATTTGCATGAATCGCGTCACCTCGACGGTACCAATCTGACAAATCCGACCGAGGTCGTTGCGTCCAAGATCGACAAGCATTCGATGTTCCGCTCGTTCCTTCTCGTCGTGCAGCAACTCTTCTGCTAACCGTCCATCTTCCTCTTTCGTCTTCCCCCGGCGGCGTGTACCGGCAATCGGATTCGTCGTCACGCGATTCCCTTTGACTTGGACCAAACTTTCCGGGGAGGCCCCGAGTACGATTGCTTCGCCTAAGTCGATATAGAAGAGATAAGGGCTCGGATTGTCCTTGCGGAGCTTCCGATAAAATTGGAACGGATCACCTGAGAACGTCGCATCAAGTCGTTGCGAGAGAACCAGTTGGAAGACGTCGCCTTGGCGGATGTGTCTCTTCGCTTGTTCGACGAGTCCTTCAAACGTCTCTTGATCCATTAACGGTTCATAGACGACATCCCGGAGTGGACGCTCGATGTCCGTTCGCTCCCGTGGTTGCTCAAGTTGCGCTTTCCGTTCTGCTAAACGTTGACGTAATTCATCACGATCAGTGATGCCACCAAGTGACGTTTGAATCAAATGAACACGATGCTCGAGATGATCGAACAGGATGATTTGGTCGTATACGGCGAGCAGCGCGTCCGGTAGTTGGCGCGTTCGCTCAGGAACCGCTCCGAGCGTTTCATAGGCGCGCATCATGTCGTAACCGACATATCCGATCCCACCCGCTAAAAACGGAAGGTCTTCTTCAACTCCACCCCGGAGGATCATCTGTTGCATCAGTCGTACTGGATCACCCGTTTCCTGCGTCAATCGACCTGTCGTCAACTGTTCCCGCGTCACGGTCCGTCCCTCTGCGCGAATCATCTCCACCGGATCAACACCGATGATCGAATACCGTCCTTGATCCGTATGCGCAGAACTTTCAAGCAAACATTTCTGTGTTCCGCTCAGTTGTTGAAAAATCATGATTGGCGTCATCTCGTCGCCGTTTAGTTCAAGTTGTTCGATAATAAGTGTGTCTGTCTGAACCATCCCTGTTCGCCTCCTGGAATATAAAAAAGTCCCCCACACAGCGTATGCTGCATGGAGGACGATTATCTCGCGGTGCCACCTCTCGATTGGAACGGTTCGACCGTTCCCACTCTGTCTGATGCGTCTAATAAGAGACATCATAGCCTACGATAACGGGGGGCATCCGTCGCGACCTACTTCTTCGTTCAGCCACGCTCTCATGAGACCATTCACGAAACCTCGCCGTACGGAAGTCGCACCATTCTTCCGCTCTCTGAAACGCCGATGTTGTCTCGCTACTTAACTCACTCTACGATTTGTTCGATTCGATTGTATACGAAAAGGGTCTTCTCGCCCATTCATGTAGAACATGAAGGACGGGAAGACCCGCGGTACCACCTTCGTTGACGATGCTGACACCGTCCCCTTTGAAACGAACCGGACCGTTGTCCTGATTCGTCGACCCCGATAACGGGAGGAACCCGTCAGAGCCTACTACCCATTGAAGGGATTCGGTCTGAAGCTCAGAAGGCCATTCGCTTGTTGCCCGATACTGATTCGCACCACCCATCAGCTCTCTTGAATCGTTTCACAAGTTACTTCTCTTCGTCTTTGCTATCGTGTGTTGAATTGATTCTTATATTACGATGCTTCTTCTTCCCTGTCAACTGGAAAAACTCAGTATAAGGAAAGTTGGTTCGGATCAATCGATTCGAGCGCTTGTTTGACAGTTTGTAGGAACTGTCCGGCAACGAGTCCGTCGAGCACCCGGTGGTCGATCGACATACAGAGGTTGACCATGTCGCGTGCTGCAAACATGCCGTTCACCCAAACTGGACGTTTGACGATTGATTCAACGGATAGAATCGCCGCCTGCGGGAAGTTAAGGATCGGTGCTGATTGGATTGAACCGAATGAGCCCGTATTGTTAACCGTAAACGTCCCGCCCTGCATCTCTGCAGACGACAACGTGCCGGCTTGTGCCCGTTTCCCGAAGTCATCAATCGCGCGTGCGATCCCCTTGATGCTTAGTTCATCCGCATTCTTGACGACTGGTACGAACAGAGCGTCCTGCGTCGCGACAGCAAGTGATAGGTTGATCGCTTTCTTTTGAATGATCTTATCTCCCGCCCATGTCGAGTTCATGATTGGATGTTTCTTCAATCCTTCGACTGTCGCCTTCATGAAGAATGGTAAGAACGTCAATTTGACCCCTTCTTGTTTGAAGAACGCATCTTTATGACGATTACGTGCTTCGACCAAGTTCGTGACATCGACTTCGATCATCAACCAAGCATGTGGCGCTTCGTGCTTCGCGCGAACCATGTTCGAAGCGATTGCTTGACGCACACCGGCAGTCGGAATCTCGATGTCGCCTGTTTCCGTCGGTTGTGGTGCAATGACCGGACGTTTTGGTGCGGGTGGTGCTTCTGCCGGAGGCGCTACCGGAGCCGCTTGCGCTTCCGGTTTTGGTTCCGTTGCTTGTGGTGTCGGGATCGATCCAGACTCGATCAATTTCAAGAGATCTTTCCGGGTAATCCGGCCGCCCGCTCCCGTTCCCGTCACTTGTTCAAGATCAATGCCGTGTTCGCCTGATAATTTCAAGACCGCTGGTGAATAGCGTTTTTTCATCGATGTATCAGCCGACGTCGTCTCTTCGACAGCTGGCACTTCTTGTTCAGTCGCCGCGACTTCCGTTGATCCGCCGCTGACTTGCATCGTGACGATCGCGTCACCGACTTGCAACGTATCGCCTTCTTCTGCAAGTAGTTTTTCAATCACACCATCAAACGAAGATGGGACTTCTGCCGTTACCTTATCGGTAATGACTTCTGCAATCGGATCATATTTTTTGACAGTATCGCCCGGTTTGACGAGCCACATCGAAATCGTTCCTTCAGTAACACTTTCCCCGAGTTGTGGCATCGTAAGTGTTTCAGTCTTCATCGGTCAGTTCCCCCTTAGTATGCGTGTAACGTCCGGATTTTATCTTCAATTTTCTCGCTTGAGATGTTGAAGAACTTCTCCATCGTCGGAGCGTATGGCATCGCTGGGACGTCTGGACCACAGAGTCGTTCGATTGGTGCATCGAGATCGAACAATGCTTCTTCTGCAATGATCGCCGACACTTCACTCATGACGCTACCTTCTTTATTGTCTTCCGTGACGAGCAAGACTTTCCCCGTCTTTTTCGCTGCTTCGACGACTGCTTCGCGGTCGATTGGATAGACGGTCCGCAAGTCAAGGATGTGGACATCGATTCCGTCTTTTTCAAGGCGTGTTGCTGCCTCAAGTGCCATATGAACACATAGTCCGTAAGTGATGATCGTCACGTCTTCACCCTCACGCTTGACGTCTGCTTTACCGATTTCGACCGTATAGTCGCCTTCAGGAACATCCCCTTTTAACAGACGATAGCCTCGTTTGTGCTCAAAGAACAAGACCGGATCATTCGAACGAATCGCTGCCTTTAGCAATCCTTTTGCGTCATATGGATTCGATGGGATGACAATTTTCAGACCAGGCGTCGAGTTGAACATCGCTTCGACCGACTGAGAATGATAAAGTGCCCCGTGAATACCGCCGCCGAACGGTGCGCGGATGACGATCGGACACGTCCAGTCATTGTTCGAACGGTACCGAATCTTCGCTGCTTCACTGACGATTTGGTTGACCGCTGGCATGATGAAGTCAGCGAATTGCATTTCAGCAATCGGGCGCATGCCGTACATCGCAGCTCCGATTCCGACACCAGCAATCGCACTCTCAGCGAGCGGTGCATCGATGACCCGTTCTTCTCCGAATTGTTCGAGCAATCCTTGTGTCGCCCGGAAAACACCACCACGGACACCGACGTCTTCGCCGAGGATGAAGACGGACTCGTCGCGTTCCATCTCTTCTTTGATTGCACTATTGATCGCTTCGATTAAACTTAACGTCGTCATTTCGTTTCCTCCTCGTCGTACACGTAACGTAATGCATTTTCTGGCGCATCGTAAGCTGCTGCTTCCGCATAAGCCGTTGCTTCGTCGACTTCTTTCTCCATCGCTTGTTCGATTTCAGTCGCTGATTCTTCCGTCAGGACGCCCATTTCAATCAAACGCGCACGGAAGAGTTTGATCCCGTCACGTGCTTTTAAGGCATCGAGTTCTTCAGCAGAACGGTACGATTTATCGTCATCATCGGATGAGTGTGGCACGAGGCGTTCGACTTCAACTTCGATCAAGGTCGGACCTTCTCCCCGTAATCCGCGCTCACGTGCTTCCTTGACGACCTTATAGACAGCGAGTGGATCGATGCCATCTACCGTATAGCCAGGCATTCCGTAGCCGATTGCCCGATCAGCGACGTGTTTCGCTGACAGCTGTTTTGAGAGAGGTGTCGAGATCGCGTATTTATTGTTTTCACAGAACAAGATGACCGGGAGCTTATGAATTCCGGCGAAGTTCGCCCCTTCATGGAAGTCTCCTTGGTTTGAAGAGCCCTCTCCGAACGAGACGTAAGCAACGAGTGGTTCCTTACGCATCTTCGCAGCAAGTGCGATCCCGACAGCATGTGGGACTTGAGTCGTAACCGGACTTGAACCCGTGACGATGTTCAAGGCACGTGAACCGTAGTGTCCTGGCATTTGACGACCACCTGAGTTCGGATCTTCTGCCTTTGCGAATGCCGACAGCATGATATCGCGTGACGTTTGACCAAAGTGCAAGACGACGCCTAAATCACGGTAATACGGCAAAATGTAGTCCGTTCCTTTTTCAAGGGCGAACGCTGCACCGACTTGAGCCGCTTCTTGTCCTTGACATGAGACGAGGAAGGGAATTTTACCCGCTCGGTTCAACTTCCACATCCGTTCGTCGATCTTCCGCGCACGGACCATCGTTTCGAACATCTGAATCGCGTCCTGTTCCGTTAATCCGAGTTCTACTAATTCTTTGAATTCTATTTTTTCCATCCGTAATTCCTCCTTAGGCGTGAACCGCGAGTCCGTCGACGGCAAGTGCTGCTTCACCGAATGCTTCTGACAAGGCCGGGTGCGGATGCACGAGCTGTCCGACTTCCCATGCCGTTGCATTGAGTACGAGCGCTAATCCACCTTCACTGATCAGTTCCGTTGCTTTTGGTCCGACGATGTGAACGCCGACGAGATCATCTGTCTTCGCATCGGAGACGAGCTTGATGAAGCCTGCCGCCTCTCCTTCGATCCGCGCTTTCCCTAATCCATTGAACGAGAAGCTCCCTACCTTGACGTCCATTCCGGCACGTTTTGCTTCGTCTTCCGTCAAACCGACCGATGCCGCTTCCGGTACGCTGTAGATACAACGTGGTACGAACGCATATTCAAGTGGTGTCGTCGTTCCGTGGACGATCGCCTCGACCGCTTTGACACCTTCTGCTGACGCGACGTGCGCCAGTTGTAAGCGACCGATGACATCTCCGATCGCATAGATATGTTGATCCTTCGTCCGGAAATGGTCATCTACTTGGATGAAGCCATTTTCGACGACGATATTCGTGTTTTCGATCCCGATGCCTTCGACGTTCGCCATTCGACCGATCGCGACGAGCAACTTATCCGCTTCAAGCGTCGTTTGTTCTCCATTACGGTCAATCGCGATCGAGACACCGTCTTCTGACATCCGGAATGTGTCACTTTGTGCAGCTGCGCCGGTATGAATCTTGACGCCCCGCTTTTTCAGTTGACGGGCGACTTCACGACTGACTGCCGCATCTTCCGTCGGTAAAATCCGATCGCTGAATTCAACGACCGTTACTGCGACGTCAAAATCCGTCAACATCGATGCCCATTCGACACCGATGACGCCACCACCAATGATGACGATCGATTTTGGCAAATCTGCCATATCGAGTGCATCATCCGAACTGAGGACATACTCTGAATCAAAAGCAAGTCCGTTCAATGGACGTGGACGTGACCCTGTCGCGACGATCAATTGACGCGGAAGGATCAACTCACCTTCGCCTTCTTCCGGTTCGACGCTGATCGTTCCCGGCATCGGTGAAAAGATACTTGGTCCAAGAATCGAACCCCGACCATGAAAGACTTCAATCTTTCCTTTTTTCATCAGGTGCTGAATGCCTGCTTCTAATCCATCTACGATCTCTTGTTTACGTTGTTTGACCTGTTCGAATCGTAAAAACGATTCCGGTACGTCCACGCCATATGTAGCAGCGTGTTTGACCGTCTGATAGACTGCTGCTGATTTCAAAAAGGCTTTAGATGGGATACAGCCACGATGTAAGCATGTCCCGCCTAATTTTCCTTGTTCCACGATTGCTACCGACTTCCCGGCTTGTGCCGCACGGATCGCGGCGACATATCCACCGGGTCCGCCACCTAGGACAACGACGTCGAATTCTCTAGCCATGTTGGTTCGCCTCCATATTCCTTAACTTCTTCTTCCCCACGTAAGACACGCAACACTCCTTCTGCGAGCGCCTGCAACTCATCTTCACCAGGACTACGTACGACTTGACCGAGGTGGGCGATGCGTTCTTCGATCGCACGCGTCAACCGATCACTATAGGCAAGTCCGCCTGTTAGGATGATCGCGTCGATCTGACCGAACAAGACGGCACTTTGACCAGCGATCTCTTTTGCGACCCGGTACGCCATCGCGTCATATAACAACGCCGCTTTTTCGTCGCCTTCTTCAATCCGGCGCTCGATCTCGATCGCGTCAAACGTTCCCAAGTGCGCGACAAGTCCGCCTGACCCAACGACCAGACGCTTCATCTCTTCAAGTTTATACTTGGTACTATAACATAGTTCTACTAGTTGACCAACAGGTAGCGATCCGCTGCGTTCTGGCGAAAACGGTCCTTCTCCATCGAGCCCGTTGTTGACATCGATGACACGCCCCTCTTGGTGCGCACCGACCGTAATCCCGCCGCCCATGTGTGCGATGATCAGGCGCAGTTCCTCATAGGGACGCCCGATTTCCTTCGCGTACCGCTTCGCGACAGCTTTTTGATTCAAAGCATGGAAAATACTCTTTCGTTCAAGTTCAGGTAAGCCTGTAATCCGCGCAATCGGCTCGAGTTCGTCAACGACGACTGGATCAACGATGAACGATGGGATATCGAGTGTCCGAGCAATCTCATCCGCGAGGAGTCCGCCGAGATTCGAGGCATGGACGCCAAAAATACCGCTGAGTAAGTCTTCTCGCATTTCTCGATTGACGGCATACGTACCACTGACGAGCGGCCGGAGTAGTCCTCCGCGACCCACGACTGCAGTAAGCGCTTTCAAATCAATCTGCTCTTCAGCCAATACTTCGAGTAACACATGACGACGCATCTCCAGCTGCGCTGGAAGCGGTCCTCCGACCGCCTCCGCTGGATGGCGTAACGTCTTCGTGAACACCTGGTTCGCCCCTTCGAAGATACCGATCTTCGTCGACGTCGAACCGGGATTAATCGTTAAAATACGTTCGCTCATGGATATCCTCCTCTGATCAGCCACGTGATCCTAGAATGTTTTTATCACGACGCAAGAATTGGCTGCGGGCACTGCGCATCGTTGCGATACGCTCTTCTGCCATTTTCTCAGCCGCACGGTATGTCGGTAAATGATCGCGTTTTGCGATTTCGAACACTTTCGTGACCGCATCGTAGACGAGTTCAACTTTTTTCATGGCACGATCACGGTTGTATCCATCGAGTTCATCGGCAACGTTGATGACACCACCAGCATTGATGACGAAGTCTGGTACGTATAAAATATCGCGTTCTTCGAGCATGTCACCGTGACGGTCTTCTTTGAGTTGGTTATTTGCTGCACCGGCGATGATCTTGACTTTCAATTGTGGAATCGTCTCGTCGTTCAATGTCGCACCGAGGGCACATGGTGCGAAGATATCTGCTTCGACACTGTAGATGTCTTCTGGTGCGACGATCAAGGCACCGAATGCTTCTTCTGCACGTTGAAGTGCTTCTTGATTGATGTCTGTGACGATCAGTTTCGCCCCTTCTTCATGTAAATGACGGCATAGATTAAAGGCAACGTTACCGACACCTTGGATCGCAATCGTTTTTCCACCAAGTGAATCTGTTCCGTACACTTCTTTTGCCGCTGCTTTCATTCCACGATAGACACCGTATGCCGTAACCGGTGATGGGTTACCACTTGATCCGAATGCTGGGCTGACACCAGTAACGAAATCTGTCTCCATGTGGATATAATCCATGTCTGCAACTGTCGTATTGACATCTTCTGCTGTGATGTAACGACCGTTCAGTGACTGGACGTAACGTCCGAATGCCCGGAAGAGTGCTTCTGACTTTTGTGTCTTCGCATCGCCGATGATGACCGCTTTACCACCACCAAGGTTCAACCCAGCGGCTGCGTTCTTATACGTCATTCCTTTTGATAAACGGAGCGCATCAATCAATGCCTCTTCGTCTGATGCATAGTTCCACATGCGAAGTCCACCGAGTGCCGGTCCGAGTGTCGTGTCATGAATCGCAATGATTGCTTTTAATCCTGATACTTTATCGTGGCAAAAAACGACTTGTTCGTAATCTTCCATCTCCATTGTTTCAAAGATGCTGAAGCGTGACTCTACGTTTGTTTCGACCATTTTAAGTTCCTCCTCAGATTGTTTGTTTTACTTTTTTCGTCTGTTGGGCATTTAATAGCGCAAAGGCTAGTGAGTACATTTTTGCTTCTGCTGTATCGGCACGGCTGGTCAAAACAACTGGCGCCCGCGCTCCGACGAGAATCGCCGCAACCGAGGCATGTGCGAAATACATGAGTGATTTGTAGATGACGTTTCCGACTTCAATTTGCGGAACGACGAGTAAATCCGCCTGACCTGCTACGTCTCCCGTTAGCCCTTTTTGCTGGGCAGCGACGAGATTTACGGCATTGTCGAGTGCGAGTGGTCCGTCTACAAGGCAATCCTTGATTTGACCACGTCGGTTCATTTGTGTTAGCAGAGCGGCATCAATCGTTGCCTGCATCGTTGGATTGACGACTTCGACAGCTGCTAAGACTGCGACTTTTGGTAAGCCGTATCCAAGCGCTCGTAAGGCGGAGACACCGTTTTCGATGATCTTCACTTTGTCTTCGAGTGTCGGTTGGATGTGAATCGCTGCATCGGTTAATCCGATTGCTGATTCACGCCCCGGTACTTCGAACAAGGCGACATGCGACAAGACATTCCCTGAACGCAGACCCGTTTCTTTGTTCAAGACAGCTTTCATGAACGTTGCTGTCGGAACAAGACCTTTCATCAAGACGCTCGCATCCCCTTTGCGAACGGCATGAGCGGCACGCTCTGCCGCTTCTTGTGATGTAGAAGTGTGCGTGATCACGAACTGTGACTCTCGTAATGCTCGTTTTTGAATCATCTGCTGAATCCGTGTCGCATCCCCGAACAAATGAAAACGTGCTAAATCGTTCTCAATTGCTAATGCGACAGCATCCATCACTTCTTCGTCATCCGCAGCTGCAATCGCAACGACGGAATCTTCGAGTCGAGCTGCCTGCTCGACCATTTCACTGAATCTCACCGTATTCCCCCCTCACCTGTCATACATAAATAGTAATAGCAATTTTCGTGCCAATTCAAAAGAGACGGTAGGTTAAGCAAGAACGTCTTTAATTTTGCACGCTTTTGCATTTTTTGCAATATATTGCACGCAAAAATTTGCGCTTCACGAATAGATGTTAAATCGTTCCACTTTGTAATAAAGTGCCCGAAGAGAAATTCCGAGTTGTTTCGCCGCTTCTGTTTTGTTGCCATTAAAGGCAGTAAGCGCTTCCCGAATCAACCGTTCTTCGACGTGTGACATCTCGTCCGATAAATGCTTGATTTCCTTTTTCTGTCTCGTCGTGACTTTCGTTGTTTGTGGCACGACAAGCTGAAGATGACCTTTTCGCAAGACGGTTTCTGTTTTATCCGTAAAAATCAACGCGCGACCGATGACATTTTCAAGCTCGCGGACATTTCCTTTCCACGGTTGCTTCTTCATTGCTTCAAGTACATCATCCGATATCCGTCCGACCGATCGTCCATAACTTTGATTCAATTTACGGAGTAAGTGCAAGGTCAATGGTGCGATATCATCCGGTCGCTCACGTAGTGCCGGTATGTGAATCGGTAAACGATTGATCCGGTAGTAGAGATCTTCTCGGAACTCATTCATGATGATCTTTTGCTCTAGATTCGCATTCGTCGCCGCGATAATCCGGACATCGACTGGAATCGCCTTCGTCCCACCGACGCGAACGACTTCATTTTCCTGTAACACCCGTAATAGTTTGGCCTGGACGTCGAGTGGTAGTTCGCCAATCTCATCTAAGAATAGCGAACCCCCGTGTGCTTCTTCGAAATATCCCCGCTTCCCACCACGTCGCGCTCCTGAGAACGCGCCTTCCTCGTACCCGAATAGTTCACTTTCGAGTAACGTCGGTGCGATTGCCGCACAGTTGACGCGGACGAATTGTTCATATTTACGTTCGCTCGCTGCATGGATCGCATGTGCAAACAATTCCTTGCCGGTTCCGGATTCACCGCGAATCAAGACGTTGACGGGCATCGTTGCCGCAAGCTTTGCTTGATCGACGACGAAGCGCATCGCTTCACTCTCAGCGATGATATCGTCAAAAGTATATTTAGCTTCGAGCGTCCGGATTTTTTGGCGCGCTGCCTTCAATTCTTTGGCGAGTGCCTTCATTTCCGAAATATCCCGAATGACCCCAACGGAACCGCGGACTTGTCCATCGACGATGACGGGTGCCGCATTGACGATGATATCACGTTGATCTTGCCCGATCTTCATGCGAACATCCCGCACGTTCTCGCCCGTATTCAAGACTTTCAAATGAACGGATTCCTGCATTCCGATATCGGCACTTGCCGGTTTTCCGACGACGTCTCGCTCCGTGAAACCAGTCATACGCGTATATGCTGGATTGATCAGCATCGTCTGTCCGTCTTGATCGGCGACGGAAATCGCCTCGCTCGTACAATGAATGATTGCTTCGAGCATTTTCTCTTTTTCAGTCAATCGCTCAAGCAACACTCTGACGAATTCACCCGGTAAGACCGCCGCTCCCGGAAAATCATGAATCAATTGCTCAAGTACGCCAGTTTCTCCTGTAGCGTCAATGATGAAATCGACATCAGCTCCTTCAAAAGCTGACCAGTTCGTTTCAATCCGAATGTCCGCACGCCGTGCAAGCGCCACCCCAGGCGCATCCATGTTTGGATCGACAAGACCAATGACCGTTAATAATGGTGAACGTTGAAACGCATGCAGGACTTCTGTTCCCCCTTGACCAGCCCCGACGACGAGTAGATGATGCATATGAATTCCCCCTTTGAAACTGCTTACATTTCTATCGTACTCGGAATAAAATAGGGAAGCAAACCCGATTCGCAGAACGATCGATTTTTTGATACAATACGCTTGGAAAGGAGTGGCGTCCTATGCGTATCATTGGTTTGCTCTCATTATTAATCCCCGGCATCATCGGCGCGATTGGTATTAAGCTCATGCGTGATAGTGTTTTTCTAATTGCGCAAGTGCCGTTTAAATACTTAGGCGATGCGGCTTACGTATATGTATTGCAAGGTCTCGTTGGTTTGATTCTTGCGATGGGTGGCATTGGATTTGTCGCAGGATATGTCTTTTATCGCGATCGAAAACGTGGAAAAGTCTCCGATCGCTATCAAAAAAAATGAACACAGAAAAAGGTCCCCATCTCTTGAACTCATTTCAAGCGCGGGACCTTTTACTCATATAAAATTGGTTTCACTTACGGATGAACTCCTCTCATAGTTAGAACTATTCGTGTACTCCAAAACCTTAGGTGTTCCTCTTAATGAAGAGGTAGAAAGAAATCAGATCTGGCTATCGGGCTAACGATAGAATGGTGTTTCAGTTCCATCATCTGACTGTACTCGGGACCTAGGTGGAGCGTAATGTCATCCGCTTGAAGCAGTCAAACATTCGGTTGCTAACAATCACTGCTAGACAACACTCCTTTTCACGAACTGTACTTTTCATTTTAGACGATCCGTTACCTTCCACTTTTCCCTAGCTTCGAAATCATGGAAGCTCCCATTCATTCGAGATTTCCCATCTAGAATGAACAAGATACCTTGGTACGACTTCTACCAAGAGAATGTCGTCCGGCATTCTTGAGCCATTTACAGTTGGCGTTCTGAGATGATGTTCATCAACAGGATTTCCGGAGTCCTTGTCGACTCGACGTTCATCTGACGTCTTGCCAAATCATTTGGTACCTTTATTATAACAAACATTTCAGTTTATGCAATATTTATTTGCAAGCGCTATTATATATTTTTAGCTTTACGGTATGCTATAAGCAGATCGTAATCGAAAGGAGACCCTTCATGCGAAAAATCATCGTATTCGAACATCTATCGTTAGACGGTGTCATTCAAGCACCGAGCGGAAAGAATGAGGATGTGAGCAACGACTTCAAGCACGGTGGATGGACTGCTCCGTTTCAACATCCTGAGATCGGTCAGGTCATCCGTGGATGGATGCAAGAGGATTGCGCCCTGTTACTCGGTCGCGCGACTTACGAGCAATGGTCGAGTTACTGGCCACTCCATGCCGATATCTGGCCAGTTGCCGATCGTGCCATGAAGTATGTTTCTACGCGTCATACACCACCTATTCGTTGGCAGCCGACGACATATTTGAATCAACCGACTTCTGAACTAATACGCTTGAAACAACAGGACGGACCACCGCTTCACGTCTGGGGGAGTAGTCAACTCGTTCATACGCTTTATGAAGCTGATCTGATCGATGAACTTCGATTGATCCACTATCCAGTTATCGTTGGTTCTGGTAAACGTCTATTTCCAGACAACGGAATGACGCCCCTCACTTGGAACGTCACGAAACGACACACGTTTGATAACGGCGTGTTGATCGCTTGCTATGAGCGGGATCGGAACTAAAAACACACCGTCTATCCATTAGACGGTGTGTTTCCTTTAACCAGATTGTTCTTGATTCATATGACTTGAAACATACGAGATGAATTCCGAGTTCTTCGGACTTTTCTCTTGTTCGATTCGACCATTGAAGAGCTCGTGCTGTTGCATTCCTTCGTTCCAAGCGGACTTGATGGCGTGACGCATCGCTCGTTCGACGCGAGATGCCGTCGTTTGATGTTTTTTCGCAATCGTCGGATAGAGTTCCTTTGTGATCAATCCAAGTAAATCTTCCCGTTCTAGCACCATTAAGACAGCGTCCTTTAAATACGTGAAGCCTTTGATATGCGGAGCAATCCCCACTTCTCGCAGTGTCGTACCGACTTTTAAATCAATCGTTTCGACGATCGGTGCTTGTCCTTGATGCGTCACGAGACGAATTTTTTGAACGAGCTGATCCATGCTGAACGGTTTAAGTAAGAAGTACGATGCTCCGAGAGTGACCGCCTGTTGTGAGACCTCATCCTTACCGAAAGCACTCAACATGATGACAGCAGGGTTTTTCTTTTTCTTCATCAATTCTTCGAGAACACCAAGCCCATCTAAATGAGGCATGATGATGTCGAGAAGCAATACATCCACTTCATGTTCTTTCATACGTTCGAGACAACTCTCGCCATTGTAGGCGACGCAAACGACTTCCATGTCTTCTTGCGCAGAGATATGCTGGCGAATCAGTTCGACCATTTCGCGATTATCATCTGCTATCCCGACTTTAATCAATCCTTACACCCCATTTTTAAGCGATTCTTTCATCGTCTTCGCCTGATCCATCAATTCCTCGGCATGGCGTAACGTCAAATCCGTCATATGTGCACCGGAAATCATCCGTCCTAGTTCGTTTCCTCGATCTGACTGAGACAAGACGTTGACCTGTGTCGTCGTACGATCCGTCTCCTCAATCTTCCGAATATAGAGATGTTGATCGGCCATCGAAGCGACTTGCGGTAAGTGCGTAATACAGAGCACTTGTCCGTCTACCGATAAACGATAGATTTTTTCAGCCATCGCTTGTGCGACACGACCCGATACTCCTGTATCGACTTCATCGAAAATGATCGAAGCAACTCCGACCGAGCGCGAGAAGATTGACTTCAGTCCGAGCATGATACGAGATAACTCCCCGCCCGATGCGACTTTTCCGAGCGACTTGAATGGTTCTCCCGCATTCGTCATGATGAAGAACTCCACTTGATCGATCCCGTTCTTGCGTAGCATCGGTGTCTTCCCGTCTTGAAGAAAACGAATTTCAAACCGCGCTTTTTCCATATAGAGCTCACGTAACTCCAGATGAATCGCTTCGCTTAATTGAACGGCCGCTTTTCGACGTTGTTGCGACAGACGCCCACCTATCTCAAACAATTCGCCTTCGAGCTGTTCGACTTCGGCTTTTAAGCGCTCAATCCGTTCATCTCGATTCGTCATCGTATCAAGTTCAACTCGAATTTTTTCCCCATACGCAATGACTTCCTCGATCGTCGCCCCGTATTTTCGTTTCAGTTGTTGAAAGACGGATAAACGTTGTTCGATCTCATCGAGTCGATTGGAATCAAACTCAAGTGTTTCAAGTTGATCTCGAATCGCATACCCGACTTCTTCGAGTCCATAAAAAGCGCTTGCGATCGCGTCACTCTGCTGCGAAAACTGTTCGTCGATGCTTGATGCTTGTTGTAATTCACGCATCGCGTCTCCGACAGAGTCGATGCCGCGCATCTCATCATGCAAAGCATCGTATGCTGTCTTTAACGACGCATATAGCTTCTCGAAATTCGCAAGACGATTTCGTTCGACGAGCAACTCGTCTTCCTCATGTGCTCGAAGTTTTGCGCCTTCGATCTCTTCCGTCTGAAACGATAGTAAATCAATCCGTTGAGCGAGTTCTTGCTCACTTTGCGCGAGCGATTGCAGCGCCGTCCGTTTTTCTTCATACGCTTGATAACCGGACTGGTAGGCTTGAAGGAGCGGTGCAATCGTCTCTTGCGCGAAGTCATCGAGAATCGCTTGATGATACGTACTGTCCATTAAATGCTGATGTTCATGTTGCCCGTGCATGTCGACGAGGACACGTCCGAACTCCCGTAAGATCGTCAGTGTGACCAGCTTATTGTTGACGCGACAGACACTTTTCCCGGTCGCGAACAGATCACGTCGTAAGATGATCAATCCATCTTCGATATCGATACCATACTCTTCTGCGAGATCATAGACGAGATGGTCGTCTTCAATCAGAAACAATCCTTCTAGCTCCGCCCGATCTTCCCCGTATCGAACGAATTCCGCGGATCCACGTCCACCAATCAATAATCCGATCGCGTCGAGAACGATCGATTTACCGGCACCTGTTTCCCCAGTCAAGACGGTCATTCCTTTTTTAAAGTCGATCTGTAGCTCGTCAATGATCGCAAATTGTTTGATCGATAATTCAGCTAGCATCCTGTCAACTCCTTACAGCATTTCTAAAATTCGTTCGGTCACTTCTTTCGCTTGTTCCTCACTTCGTGCGATTAATAGGATCGTATCGTCCCCACACACCGTGCCAAGCAGTTCGTTCCAGCTCAAATGATCCAGTAAGACAGCGACTGCATTCGCATTTCCCGGCAGGACATGCATGACAATCAGATTTTGAGCAGAATCAATCGAGATGAAGCTGTCCCCGAGCAGACGCCGCAATTTCCCGAGTGGGTTGAAGCGTTGGTCGGCAGGTAAACTATATTTATAACGTCCATCATTCAACGGGACCTTAACGAGATGAAGTTCCTTGATATCTCGTGATACCGTTGCCTGTGTAACCTTATATCCTGCATTCCGTAATTCCTCTACCAATTCATCTTGGGTTTCTACTTCCGACTGGGTGATGATCTCCCGAATCTTAATCAACCGTTGCCCCTTTGTCATCCCTGCACCTCACAGTATTCTTCGATGTTACTATTGTAATCCAATAAATCATTAAAAGTCCACGTTTGCCATTTTATTATACGGTTTTCGTCGCTCCGAACAACAAGGAAGACGGACCCATGAACCGGATCCGCCCTCGTTTTCATCTGTTCGTTTAAAGACTAGCATGTGCTTGCTTGACTGTCTCCGTCGCATGGACGGATGAATCAAGTCCTGGTTGACCAAGGCGCGCATGCAATAAGAACTCGATGTTCCCCTCTCCACCAGTAATCGGTGAATAGTCGAGCTGTTTCACATAGAATCCTTGTTGAATGAAGAATTCGACCATCTCCTCGAGGACACGGACATGAATCCGTTCATCACGCACGATGCCTTTTTTACCGATATCATCACGCCCCGCTTCGAATTGCGGTTTGACGAGCGCCATGACATCTCCTCCTTCGACGAGGATCGTCTTCAGCGGCGGAAGCATCAACCGTAACGAGATGAATGAGACATCGATCGTCGCAAACTGCGGCGCAACAGGGAACATGTCTGGTGTCGCATGCCGGAAGTTCGTTTTCTCCATCACCGTCACACGGTCATCCGAGCGAAGCTTCCAGTCCAGCTGATTGGAACCGACATCGAGCGCATACATATGTGCTGCTCCATTTTGTAAGGAGCAGTCGGTAAAGCCACCCGTTGACGATCCAATATCGAGACCTGTTTTACCCGTGACATCGAAATCGAATACTTGAAGTGCCTTTTCCATCTTGAAGCCTCCACGACCGACGTAGGGCATCAATTGACCTTTGACGTGCAGATCGATGTCCGATTTGACCTTCTCACCGGCCTTCTCTAATCGTTCCGTACCACTAAAGACCAGTCCAGCCATGATCGATCGCTTCGCTTTTTCACGCGTTTCAAACAAACCGCGCTCGACGAGAAGAACGTCGAGGCGGATTTTCTTTACATTTTCCATGAATCGTCACACACTCTGTTTCTTTCCTTGATTGACGAAAGCGCGTACTTCCTCTGCGATTTGTCCAGGTAATAATCCGATTTCTTCCAGTAATTCGTTCACACCGCCATGCTCGATATACCAATCCGGAATACCAAAGCGTTTGACGCGTGGGAATGCTTCCTGCTCATTCGCATGCTCAAGGACAGCTGATCCGAATCCACCTTTTAAGACGGCTTCTTCGAGCGTCACGAGTGGAATCCCTTCTGCGTAAAGGGCGTTCAGCATCTTCTCGTCAAGCGGTTTGATCGTCCGAGCATTGATGACACGAACCGACAGTTCGTCTGCTAGGAGATCCGCGATTTTGAGCGCATCTTGTACTTGTGGTCCAAACGCAAGGATCGCGACGTCCGTTCCTTCACGTTCGACTTCCCATGTATCAAGCGAAATTTCATGCAATGTCTCGTCCATTGGTACACCGATACCTTCTCCACGTGGGAAACGAACGGCGATTGGTCCTTCATATTTGACGGCCGAATAGAGCAAATGTTGCAGTTCGTTCTCATCCTTCGCCATGACGATCCGAATGTTCGGTACGTGACGCATGAAGGCAATATCGAAGACGCCTTGGTGTGTTTCACCATCCGCACCGACGAGTCCTGATCGGTCAATCGTAAACGTCACATCTAGATTTTGACGCGCCACGTCGTGAACGAGCTGATCGTATGCACGTTGGAAGAAGGTCGAGTAGATCGATACGACAGGTTTCATCCCTTGTGTCGCTTGACCAGCTGCGAACGTGACAGCATGTTGTTCTGCAATCCCGACGTCAAACATCCGCTCTGGGAATTCTTTTTCAAAACAATCGAGTTTTGAACCGACGCTCATCGCCGGCGTGATCAACGTCAATTTTTCATCATCACGTGCCATCTTTGTTAAAGTATCCGCTACCGTAAAGGAGTAACTAGGTGCTTTTGATTTCCCTTTGATGACTTCGCCAGACTCCATCTTGTACGGTCCAAGACCATGCCATGTGCCGACGCCATCAAACTCTGCCGGACGATAGCCTTTCCCTTTTTTCGTGATGACATGAAGTAAGACAGGACCTTCTTCTTTTTTCACGTAATTGAGCTGTTCGATTAAATCATCAAGATCGTGCCCATCGACCGGACCATAATAGTTGAAGCCGAGCTCTTCGAAGAACATGCCAGGAACAAGTGCGCCTTTAACGGCTTCCTTCAACTTCTCGCTTCCTTTTTCAAGACGTCCGCCAATGACCGGAATCTTTTTGATCAACGTTTCAAGCTCGTCTTGGGCAAAACGCACTTTACGTGATGAACGAATTCGTCCAAGCATTTGATGCATCGCCCCAACGTTTGGTGCAATCGACATCTCGTTATCGTTCAAGATGACGATGACGTTTTGTTGTTCTGCTCCAATATGATTCAATGCTTCAAGTGCCATACCACCTGTCAAAGCACCGTCACCGATGATCGCGACTGCACGATCACTCTTACCGCTCAGTTCGTTCGAGACAGCAATCCCCATTGCTGCTGACAAGGACGTCGAGCTGTGTCCTGTCTCCCAGACGTCATGCACACTCTCATTGCGTTTCGGGAACCCACAGAGTCCTTTGTGCTGACGGAGCGTATCAAACTGGCTCGCACGTCCTGTCAAAATCTTATGCACGTATGCTTGGTGCCCGACATCCCAGACGAACTTGTCATTCGGACTGTCGAATTCACGATGCAACGCAAGCGTCAACTCGACGACACCGAGGTTCGGTGCCAAGTGTCCACCTGTCGTCGCTAATTCTTCAATCAAAAAGCGTCGAATATCGCCTGCGAGTACTTCGAGTTCGGAGACCGACATACGCTTTAAAAATGACGGATCCTGTATTTCTGTCAATTTCATACCTTACCGCCTCTTTTCCTTACAATCTTATAGGGTTTGTACCCTACATTGTACTAGAACAATCTATCGAGCGCCATTGTCAGCATAGAAAAAGACGACGCAGATGCGTCGTCCTGCTTAATGGTCGCGCTTGACCACGAAGTCGAGCAGTTCCTTAAGTGTCGTCGCTTCGACTGATAATGCATCAATCGCTTGTTCCGCTGCTTCCACCTGAGCTGTCAGTGCGCGTTTCGCTCCTTCAAGACCCAGTAATTTTGGGTACGTTGCTTTTTCGTTCCCTTCGTCGCTACCGACCGGTTTGCCGATTTTTTCAGCATCGCCTGTTACGTCCAAGATGTCATCTTGGATTTGGAATGCGATTCCGAGATGGCGACCGTATTGCTTCAAGTGATCAAGATCCGTCGAGCTGACCGAGGCAAGCAAACCACCCGCTTCGACTGCAAAGACGAGGAGTGCTCCTGTTTTCCGACGGTGAATCGACTCAAGCTCCGCTACGTCATTGATGCCGCCACGCTCACCGAGCATATCGTCGAGCTGACCACCGACCATACCCGTAGCGCCCGCTGCTGTTGCCAACCGTTCGACAAGTGCAAGCTTTACTTCCGGCGAAGCTGGTGCCTCAAGAAGACAGCTGAAGGCGTTCGTGAGCAAGGCATCTCCTGCTAAAATCGCTGTTGCTTCATCAAAAGCGATATGATTCGTCGGACGCCCTCGACGCAGATCATCATCGTCCATTGCTGGAAGGTCATCGTGAATCAGTGAGTATGTATGAATCATCTCAAGTGCCGCAGCAGTCGCGTCACCTTTTGAACGATCGATGGAAAAAGCATCGAGTACCGCATAAATCAAGGCTGGGCGAATTCGTTTCCCACCCGCATCGAGTGAATACCGCATCGAATCGCGTAAACGATCCGGTGCGTCGAGTCGCTCCATGAACTCTTCCATTTTATTTTCGACTTGTGTCTTCCACTCATTCAAAGCAATCATTGCGCTCCTCCTTTTTCCCGAAGCGTACCATCTTGCTCCAGGATTTGATCGAGTTTTTTCTCAGCAACGGATAACTTTCCTTGGCAAAGAGCCGTCAGTTTGACGCCTTCTTCATATAGAGCCATCGCTTGTTCAAGAGGAGCTTCGCCCTCTTCGAGTAACGTGACGATTTCTTCTAATCGTTCCAGTGCTTCTTCAAAAGATTGTTCCGTCTCCATTCTTACTCCCCATCCTCTCGTTTAGCACGAATCGTTCCATCATGGAATCGGATATCGAACGAAGACGCTGTCAATGCCTTCGCGGAACGGACGATTTGTCCATCCTGTTCGACATACGTATAACCGCGCATCAGAACATGCGTAGGACTGACGGAGTCGAGTCGCGCGAGCACATGACGCACCTGTTGTTGCTTCGATTGTAAAAGTCGACGAACGATTTCGAGTCGACGTCGTGATTGTTCAATCGTCGCCCGTTGTTGCACGAAGCGATCCCGCATCGGCACACGCATTAAGCGTGTGTCAAGACGCTCCACCTGTTGCTGGTGTTGCGCTACTACTTGCTTGATCTCCTTTTGGAGTGACATCTCTGCCCGGTCCAATTGTTCCTGCTTCAGTCCGAGTAGGACGCGTGGTGATTTCAGACCATAGCTCGCGGCAAGCCGTGTCACTTGCTCTTGTTTACTTTTGAGGAGTTGTGCATACGTTCGTTCTAAACGTCGCTCTACATCCTGCACACGTCGAGTGAGTGCCTCTGCTTCCGGAGTGACGAGTTCTGCCGCTGCCGTTGGTGTAGCAGCACGAACGTCGGCGACGAAATCACTGATCGTAAAATCCGTTTCGTGACCGACAGCAGAGACGATCGGAATGCGGGATTCAAACACGGCTGTCACGACAGACATCTCATTGAATGCCCACAGCTCCTCAATCGAACCACCACCACGACCAATGATCAACACATCACAGGCAGCATGCTCATTCATCAGCTGAATGGCACGACTGATTTGTGGTGCCGCGTCCGCTCCCTGTACAAGGACCGGGGCGAAGACGATGGCTGCTTGCGGATAGCGGCGCCGGAGTGTCGTTGCGATATCATGAAGCGCTGCTCCTTTTGGCGACGTGATGATTCCGATGCGCTCTGGAAACGCTGGCAACGATTGTTTGATTGCTGGATCAAACCAACCACGCTCTTCAAGATCCACCTTCAAGCGTGAGAACGCCTCATATAGCGCTCCTACACCATCTTCCGTCATCCGTTCGACATAGAGTTGCATCTCTCCAGAAGAGACGTAAACGGATAAGCGCGCGGTGACGACGACACGCATCCCATCGCGAACGTCTGCTTTGACTCGACTCGCATCCCGGGCAAACATGACGGCTTTCATCCGTGACTGCTCGTCCTTCAACGTAAAATAAAGGTGACCGGAAGAGTGTCGTTTAAAGTTCGACACTTCTCCCACCACCTGGACTTGTTGCAGAAGGGCGTCGCCTTCTAGTTCACGTTTGACATAGTGGACTAAATCGGAAACGTGAAGAGGTTCGCTCATCGCGCAGCCTCGATCGTGTTATGCAGTAGCATCGTGATCGTCATCGGACCAACGCCACCTGGAACAGGTGTGATCATCGATGCAACGTCTTGTACCGTATCAAACTCGACATCACCGACGAGTTTGCCATCGACACGGTTGACACCAACGTCAATGACGACAGCACCCGGTTTCACCATATCCGCCGTAATCAGCTTCGGTACGCCGACTGCGACGATCAAGATATCCGCTTGACGCGTCATCGCACCGAGATCTTTTGTCTTGGAATGACAATAGGAAACGGTAGCCGATTCATTCAAGAACAACATACCGACGGGTTTACCGACGATTTGGCTACGACCGACGACAACGACGTGTTGACCGGCAATCGGTACGTTCATCTCTTTGACGAGATGAAGAATGCCGTTTGGTGTACACGGTAAAAATGTCGGTTCACCAATCATCATTTTCCCGACAGAGACAGGATGAAAACCATCGACGTCCTTTTCAGGAGAAATCGCAAAAATGACTTTACTCTCATCAATATGGTCAGGCAACGGCAATTGAACGAGAATCCCGTGGACACTCGCATCAACGTTCAGACGTTCGATCAAGTGAAGAAGCTCTGATTCCGTTGTTTCTGCCGGAAGTCGGATCAACTCCGAATCCATGCCGATTTCCTTCGCCGCCTTTTCTTTACCACGTACATAGGACTGACTAGCAGGATCTTCGCCAATCAGGATGACAGTCAATTGCGGTTGAATCCGCTGTTCTTTCAGACGTGCGACTTCTTCTTTCAGCTTCATACGATATGAATGGGCTACCTGTTTTCCATCGATTACTACTGCCATGATTTGTCCACTCCCCCAAAAAGTTCGATTCACTCTTCTGTCTGTTTGTCTCTATTCGGTTTTACAAGTTTATGAATTTTCTTTGACGACGCCTTGTGCGACCTTACCGAGAACACCGTTCACGATTTTTGTCGCTTCTTCGTCAGCGAACGCCTTCGTCAATTCAATCGCTTCGTTGATCGTCACTCGAACCGGAATGTTCGTTTCGAACAATAATTCGTAGACGGCTAAGCGAAGAATCGTCCGCTCGATGTTTCCGAGTCGTTCGAATGACCAGTTGACCAGTGCTTCTCGGATGTGTTGGTCAATCGTTGCTTTGTTCGTTTCGACACCGTTCACCAATTGCTCGACGAATGTGTCGTATTCCTTACCTTCTACCGCGAATTCAATGGCCTCTTGTGCAGTCAGATCCGAAAGCTCCATTTGGAACAAAGATTGGACTGCGAGTTCGCGTGCCATGTGTCGTTTCATCATGATTTTGCGTGCTCCTTTTTTTGTCGTTCTCAATCAGTTAGTTTAGCACATTCCTCTTTTAAAAAACATAGAGAACGCCAAAAAAAGACGGGAGTTCGTCGCACAAACTCCCGTCCTGATTCAGTTAACGATCGTACCTTTTAGCTCACGCTCTGCGAATTTCGTCGTGAACGTCCCACGCCGGAATACCGGGTGACTGAGAACACGTTCGTGGAACGGGATCGTCGTTTTGACACCTTCAATCCAAAATTCAGCTAGTGCACGTTCCATCTTCGCACATGCTTCTTCCCGTGTTTCCGCATGGACGATCAATTTCGCGACCATCGAGTCATAGTACGGTGGAATCATGTACCCCGGATAGACTGCGCTATCGATACGTACGCCCATTCCGCCTGGTGTCACGTATTGTGTGACGCGTCCAGCAGACGGACGGAAATCATGATCTGGATCCTCGGCATTGATTCGGCATTCGATCGAATGACCGTGGAACTTGATATCCTTTTGTTTAACGGCAAGCGGATGATCGAGCGCGACTTGCAATTGCGCTTGAACGAGATCGAACCCAGTGATCATCTCCGTTACCGGGTGTTCGACTTGAATGCGTGTGTTCATCTCCATGAAGAAGAACTCTTCCGTCTCTTCGACGAAGATGAATTCGATCGTCCCAGCTCCTGTATATTGAATCGCTTTTGCGGCTTTTACGGCAGCCTCTCCCATCTTCAATCGTGTCGCTTCACTGACCGCAGGTGACGGCGCTTCCTCGATCAGTTTCTGCATCCGGCGCTGGACGGTACAATCCCGTTCACCGAGGTGAATGACATTCCCGTGACGATCGGCGAGGACCTGTACCTCGACATGGCGGAACTCTTCGATGAAGCGTTCTAAATAGACATCCCCGTTTCCGAAAGCTTGTTTTGCTTCACGGCGTGTCTCACTTAGCCCGTTGATCAGCTCTTCTTCCGAACGAGCGACCCGAATCCCTTTACCGCCACCACCTGCTGTTGCTTTGATGATGACCGGATAACCAATTTCTTGCGCCAGTGCGACCGCTTCTTCGTCCGTGACCGTTCCATCTGAACCAGGCACGACGGGCACTCCACACTCGATCATCGTCTTCTTCGCAACGTCCTTGATCCCCATCTGACGGATCGCATCCGACGTCGGACCAACGAACTTGATCCCGCACGCTTCACACATCTCAGCAAAATCAACGTTTTCTGCTAGGAAACCGTAACCCGGGTGGATCATCGTCACTTGACGGTTCGTTGCGACCGCGAGGATATTCGTAACGTTTAAGTAAGATGAAGCAGAACTCGCCTCACCGATGCAGTACGCCTCATCGGCTAAACGAACGTGTAAGGCTTCCTTATCCGCTGTCGAGTAGACAGCAACGGTTTGTATTCCAAGTTCCTTTGCCGCTCGAATGATGCGGACGGCGATTTCTCCACGGTTGGCAATCAATAATTTTTCCATGCTGTTCACCCCCGTTTACGGACGGATCCGGAAGAGTGGTTGACCAAATTCAACGAGATCTCCATCGGCGACAAGAATCTCGACGACCGTTCCAGATACTTCCGAGTTTAAGTTATTGAAGAGTTTCATTGCTTCAAGGACACAAACGATCTGACCCACTTCAATCTGATCACCGACTTTGACGTATGCAGGTTTATCTGGATTCGGACGCGAATAGAACGTTCCGACCATCAAGGCATTGATCGTGACCGTATCATCCGTAGTCACCTCTTCCTCGACTGGTGCTGCCGCTTGCTTCACAGGAGCTGGCGCCGCCACTGGAGTAGCAGGTGCTTGGTGCGAGACCGTTACTGTTTCTCCTTGTTTCTTCAACTTCAATTTATACGTATCCGTCTCGAGTGAGAGTTCATTTACACTCGACTGATCGAGCATTTCGAGTACTTGTTTCAACTGATCGATTTTCATCTGTCATTCTTCCCCCATCTATGCTGTATTCACAATTATTATACCAGGTGCTAATGCCTACTCAAATACTTATATTAACTGGTCATACCATTGGATGCAAGTCAAGCTGGATGAAAAAAGACGTCTCTCGACCTGATAAAAGGTGAGAGACGTCTTGTCGTTTCAATATTATCCGTTGTAACGACCTGTGAAATCACCTGTACGTGTATCAACCGTTACTTTTTCGCCTGCTTCGATGAAGAGTGGGACTTGAATGATATGACCTGTCTCCACTGTCGCATTTTTCTTGACGTTCGAAGCTGTATCACCCTTAACGCCAGGCTCTGCTTCAACGATCGTCATGACGACTGTGTTCGGCAATTCAAGACCGAGGATTTCGCCGTTGTAAACCGCGATTTGAACTTCCATGTTTTCAAGCAAGTATGGAAGAGCTGCTTCGACTTGTGCCGTCGTCAATTCCAATTGCTCATACGATTCTGTGTCCATGAAGACGTAAGTCTCGCCCATTGGGTAAAGGTATTGCATCTTGTTACGCTCGATGTGTGCACGCTCGACACGCTCACCACCACGGAATGTCATCTCTTGGATGTTTCCGTTACGGATGTTACGCATTTTCGTCCGAACGAACGCTGCCCCTTTACCTGGTTTAACATGTTGGAATTCAAGTACTTGCCAAATCATACCGTCTGAAGTCTTAATCGTTAATCCTGTTTTTAAATCGTTTACTGATACCATGAATGGTTCCTCCTAAAATGTCCCGTCACTCTGAATTAGAGAGTGATCAGTTCTTTTGGTGAAGACGAAAGAATTTCTCGACCTGTTTCCGTGATCAAAACGTCATCTTCAATCCGGCATCCGCCAACTTGCGGCACGTAGATACCTGGTTCGACCGTAACGATCATGCCCGGTTCAAGTTTCGTCTCAGAGCGGAACGACAAGCCAGGTCCTTCATGTACTTCTAGACCAATACCGTGTCCCGTCGAGTGACCGAAGTACTCACCGTAACCTGCTTCTTTGATGATATCACGTGTCAATGCGTCCGCTTCGATCCCAGTGATGCCTGGTTTTAAGCCGTCGACACCCGCTAGTTGCGCTTGCAAGACCGTATCGTAGATCTTCTGCAACTCGGCATTGATCGGACCGACTGCGACAGTCCGTGTGATATCTGAAACATAACCGTTCAAGAGCGCTCCGAAATCAAGCGTGACGAGTTCACCCGTCGCAATGACCTTCGAGCTGGCAACACCGTGCGGCAAGGCAGAACGATAGCCCGATGCCACGATCGTATCGAAAGAAGAAGACGTCGCTCCATGCTTCCGCATGAAGAATTCTAGTTCATTTGATACTTCAAGTTCCGTTCGTCCTGGTTGAATGTACGTCAAGATGTGTTGGAAGGTCGCGTCTGCGAGCTCCACCGCTTCCTTAATCATCTTAATCTCTGACGAATCCTTAATCAAGCGTAGGTTTTCAATGATTCCTGTCGTCGGAACAAGCTCGATTGCTGAAGCTTGATCGTATGCTTCAAAAGCACCGAGTGTCATCGCATCCTTTTCGACACCAACCGCGCGAACACGCGCTCCTGCCATCAATTCGCCCATCGTCTCTGGAATCGAACGTTCGATTTGAACGATCTCCATTCCTTTGACTTGGTCTGCCGCTTGCTCCGTGTAACGGAAATCCGTCACGAAGTACGCTTGCTCTTCTGTTACGAGACATGCACCGCTTGATCCCGTGAAGCCGGAAATGTATCGAATGTTCTCTGCTTTCGTGACGAGTAATCCTGGAAGGTCCCGTTCCTTTAAAGCTGCTTGTAACGCCTCGATCCGTTGTTTCATGATTGATTTCCCCCTTGTTCCGATTGTTGTAAAGCTTGGAGTGCCTCCGTTGCCAGACGATATCCCGTCATGCCAAGTCCAGCGATGACACCTTGGCAGACGGGTGCGATCATCGAATGATGCCGGAAGGATTCACGTGCATGGACATTCGATAGATGGACCTCGATGACGGGCGCTTCGATTGCAGCAATCGCGTCACGTAACGCGATACTCGTATGCGTGTAGGCAGCAGCATTGAAGACGATGCCGTCCGCTCCCCGTTCCTCGTGAAGAACATCAATCAGTCGTCCTTCATGGTTCGATTGTTCAAACCGAAACTGAATGTTCGGAAAATAAGTGCGAAGGTCGTGTTCTAAGTCGGCTAATGTCGCCGTTCCATATGTATCCGGTTCGCGTGTTCCGAGTAAATTCAAGTTTGGTCCGTTTAATATCAAGACACGCAAAAAAACACCTCCTCGAATTCCTTTTCATTGTATCATAACCCGATTTCCGACTCCTAAAGATTACCTCGTTTTGACGAGTCGAACATAGTTTTTTTGTTGTAAATCAAGTACACTGACGATACACCTAATTTTAATGAAGACGGGATGCGTTCTATTATGAAAACGACTAATCCGCCGGTCGGTGGTCAAGCCATCGTCGAAGGCGTCATGTTCCAAAATGCGACCCACGCGGTCTCAGCGATTCGTCGAAACGATGAGTCGATCGAGACGTTCGCCCAACAAAAACCGGTTCGACCACGAATCGCTAAAGGCAAAAAAATTCCACTTCTACGTGGCTTGTTCGCTTTGATGGAGTCCTCAGCGAATGGTGCCAGTCATATGAACTTCGCAAGTGACCGATACGGTGTCAAACCTGGTGAAGAAGAGCCGGAAGAGACGACTGCCAGCCCTTTGACGAAATGGCTCGGCGTAGCTGTCGTCGGAGTCCTATCATTCTTTTTCGGTAAATTACTTTTTACGTTACTACCTGCTTTCCTTGCGTCACTATTCGATGTGTTCCCTGCTTTATCAGGACATGTCATTCAAAATGTCATCGAAGCAACAATCAAATTAACGCTTTTGTTCAGTTACCTCTACGTGATTTCATTGACTCCGCTCGTCAAACGACTCTTTCAATATCACGGTGCAGAGCATAAGGTCATCAACTGCGTCGAATCAGGACGCCCACTCACGGTCGAAAACGTTCGCGTCAGCAGTCGTCTTCATTACCGTTGCGGCTCGAGTTTCTTGATCTTCACCGTCATCGTCGGATTTTTCGTCTATCTGATCGTGCCAACGGATCCGCTTTGGTTGCGTCTCGTCTGCCGGATCGCTTTATTACCGGTCGTCATCGGTCTTTCATTTGAAGTGTTGCAGCTGACGAACAAAGCACAGCACATCAAAGGACTTCGCGTCATTGCCTTGCCTGGCCTATGGTTACAATACTTGACGACGAAAGAACCGGACGATGCACAGATCGAGGTTGCGATTTATGCGTTTGAAGCATTGGAAAAACAGGAACATAACCTACATGAGAATGCACTGGGTTAATCGATAACAGGGGTGATATTATGATCAGACAACGCATTGGTTCTACATTTGCACTCGTCGTGTTACTGTTCGCTTTTGTCGGCTTCGGATATAAACTCGTCAATAATCCAAGTAGTCTGTTTTCACAATTGCTGTTCTTCGGGATTACCGCCGGGATCATCTTCTTGCTCTTTAAGTTCCTGACTCGTAATCGAAGCGTCGGAACGGGCGCAAATGCTCAGTACCGAAAATCCGTCGCTCAATCAAAAAAAATGCATGGCTCTTCGAATTCTGTTCGCCGGACAGACTTTAAGAAAAAACCGGTCAAGTCTTCAAAAGCGCCGGCATCGAATAAAGTCAGACCGTTGCGGGATCGTTCAAAAGCGCCTCATCTGACAGTCATCGAAGGAAAAAAAGGCAAAAAGAAAAAACGTGCTTTCTAATTTCAGAAGTACATTAAAAAGGAGATTCGTCATGCGACGAACCTCCTTTTTTCGTGTTCAATCCGTTTCGACCCAACCGATATACGGTAGATTGCGATATTCCTCCGCACAATCGATTCCGTACCCAACAACGAAGTAATCCGGAATCTCGAAACCGACATAGTCTGCGTCGAGTTTTACTTCACGACGTGCCGGTTTATCAAGCAATGTACATACTTTGAGAACTCCGGGTTGATGCAATTTCATGTGATCACATAAGAAATGGAGCGTCCGCCCTGTGTCGATGATATCTTCGATGACGACGACATATTTCCCTTGCACATCGAGATCGAGATCTTTCTTCAACTGAACACGCCCGGAAGAGACGGTCTTTGTTCCGTAAGAAGAGCACGCGACTGTATCAATTTGAACGCTTCCTTTGATTTCGCGCATCAAATCGGCAGCAAAGACCATCGATCCTTTTAACACGACGACGAGAACGATTTGACGCCCAGCCGCATCTGCTTCGATCTGTTGTGCTAATTCACGAACTTTTTCTTTCAGTTGTGACTCCGACACTAATTTTTCTTTAATCGTGATTTCCATGACAAGGTGCGAACACCCGCCACCCCCTTCGTCCATTTTCAGGCTCAGTATAGCATATCCAACTTAAAATGCGCACTTTATCATAAAAATGTAATGGATCGTTCGTGTTTGAGAACTTTTTTGGCAAAGAAATATAAAAAAACAAGCCTCAATCTTCTGGATGGGCTTGTTGATAGCGATGCAGTTCCTCTTTCAAACCAGGACGTTCCGCAAAGAACTGAATCATTCCGTTAATCTTATCCAATGCTTCGATACTAATATGGTGCTCGATTCCTTCGACATCCTTATAGATCAGTTCTTCATCCACACCAACGAGACGAAGAAAATCTTCAAGCAAGGCATGTCGTTCCACGAGACGCTTCCCGATTTTGCGTCCTTTAGGCGTCAGCATGAGACCCCGATACTTTTCATAAACGAGGTACGTCTCCCGGTCGAGCTTTTGAACCATCTTCGTTACCGAGGACGGGTGAACTCCTAACGACTCCGCTATATCCGACACGCGGGCATATCCCTTATCTTCGATCAGTTTATAAATTTGTTCCAAATAATCTTCCATACTCGGAGTTGGCACGACATCACCTTCCCATTTCATTCATTAGCGTTTCCAGTTCCACTCATCACTACGGTATTTCTCGGCAAGACGCTCAATCTCCTGCCACTGCTCACTCGTGAACGTCAACGGAACGAACGACAAATCAAGTGCCTCTTCGAAGCCTTTCGTGAACGCTTCTCGTACCTCGTCAAAGGCGACAGCGCGACCTGCTAGCTCATTCAAAGCGACAGCCTTTCCAGAGAAACGTGCCTTCATCCGTTCGCGCGTCGACTCATCATCATACAAGAAACAATCAAACAATTCACCTTCATCGACAGAGAGCGGGACCGAACCGTGCTGTAAGACAACGCCTTGATGGCGGACTTGTGCACTTCCAGCGACTTTCCGTTTTCCGACAGCGAGTTCATAATACGATGCGGCATCAAAACAAACGGCTGATTTCGGCTTCCGTAACTCTTCTTTTTCCTCTTCCGTCAACGGAACGGAAAATTCGACCGGAATGCCGAGGTGATGGTATCCTTTGCGAATCCCTTCCGTCAACATCCGATAACTTTCGATGACCGTGCGTGGTAAACCTTCTGTATCTTCCGGGATGACGACACTGTACGTCAACTCGTCTGCATGCAAGACAGCGCGCCCTCCTGTCATCCGACGCACGATCGGAATCCCGAGCTCTGCAATCCGCTCTCGATCGATATCACGGGTTGCCCGTTGAAAATGACCAACACTTAATCCGCGTGGTTCCCATGAGTAAAAACGAAGCGTCGGTGCGATCTCCCCCCGCCCGACGAACTGAATCAATGCTTCATCGATTGCCATGTTCATTGCCGGCTCCATCGCCGGCGTCGTCAACACTTGCCACTCTCTGTTCACTTGAGCACCCCCAAAACGTTTCCGTCTTAGTGTATCAAACCCATTCTCGGTCGCGCAATCACGAGTCGATTGCCGAAATCGATTTCGTTGACTATAATGAAACAGAGGTTAAACGAACGAAGGGGTTGGAAGTCGAATATGGAAACTGGAACTATCATTACGATCGTATTATGGGTCGCGCTGATCGCCTACATCGCTTGGCGTTTCATGCCGGTCAAAGGCATCACGAAATTGTCGCAAGAAGAATTCCGTGCGAACTACCGTAAAGCACAAATCGTCGATGTTCGCGAAACACAGGAATTCAAAGGTGGACACATCGTCGGTGCCCGTAACATCCCGGTCAGCCAAATGAAGATGCGATCGAAGGAATTACGAAAAGACATGCCGATTTACTTGTATTGTCAAGGTAGCATGCGTTCTTCACAGGCTGCAAAAGTCTTGAAAAAAGCAGGCTATACGAATCTGTATCAGTTAAAAGGCGGATTCAAGCAGTGGTCAGGAAAAATCAAACGGAGCTAATGCTTCGTTCATCGCAAAAAGAGGATCTCTCCTTCGTCGGAGAAATCCTCTTTTTTATGAAATAGCTTATGCGTGTACTTCTTGTTTTGGTTCGTAGCGTAAGACCGGTTTTCGAGCAGCAAGTGTCTCGTCCATCCGTTTGACGATTGTCGTGTGTGGTGCGTTCAAGACGACATCCGGTGTCTCTTCGACCTCTTTTGCAATCTGGAGCATCGCATCACAGAAGGCATCGAGTGTTTCTTTCGACTCTGTTTCCGTCGGTTCGATCATGATACACTCCTCGACGTTCAATGGGAAGTAGATCGTTGGTGGATGGTATCCAAAGTCAAGCAGACGTTTAGCGATGTCAAGCGTCCGGACACCTAGTGCTTTTTGACGTTTACCCGACAAGACGAATTCGTGCTTGCAATAGACGTCGTATGGCGCGTCATACGCACCTTTGAGACGAGCCAACATATAGTTCGCATTCAAGACCGCTTCTTTCGAGACGCGAGCGAGACCTGCTCCACCCATCGTCCGAATATAGCTATAGGCACGCACGTTGATGCCGAAGTTACCGTAGAATGGTTTGACACGACCGATTGCTTCCGGGCGATCGTAGTCGAGGACATAACGCTCTTCCTCTTTGCGGACGATCGGTTTCGGTAAATACGGAATCAAATCTTGTTTGACCCCTACTGGACCCGACCCTGGTCCGCCGCCACCGTGCGGTCCTGTGAACGTCTTATGCAAGTTCAAGTGGACGACATCAAAGCCCATGTCTCCTGGACGAGCGATGCCCATGATCGCATTCGAGTTCGCACCATCGTAGTACAGTTTTCCGCCTGCCTCATGCACCGCTTTTGCGATTTCGACGATATCCGACTCGAATAAACCGAGCGTGTTTGGATTCGTCAACATGAGTGCCGCTGTATCGTCACCGACTTTTTTCTTTAAGTCTGCTAAATCAACGAGACCACGTTCATTCGATAAGACCGTCACGGTATCAAATCCAGCGACTGATGCCGATGCGGGATTCGTTCCGTGTGCCGAGTCCGGTACGAGGACTTTCGTCCGTTTAAAGTCACCACGTGCATGATGGTAGGCCTTAATCAACATCAAGCCTGTCCATTCACCGTGTGCTCCCGCCGCCGGCTGGAGCGTCACTTCATCCATTCCTGTGATGACTGCGAGTTTTTCTTGCAGATCATACATTAAACCGAGTGCCCCTTGGACACTTTCGACTGGTTGAAGCGGGTGAATGTGTGCAAACCCAGGGAGGCGTGCCATATCTTCATTGATTTTCGGGTTGTATTTCATCGTACATGACCCGAGTGGATAGAATCCAGAATCCACACCATGGTTACGGTTCGAGAGTGCCGTGTAGTGACGGACGAGATCCAGTTCAGATACTTCCGGTAGCGCCACGTCTTCCTTCCGTAACATCGAGGTCGGTAACAATTCTTCTACTGCCACCTCATCGACAGTCGGTAACGGTAAGCTATAGGCGATACGACCCGGTTTAGAAATTTCAAAGATCAATGTTTGCTCATTCATGTGTGAGTCCCCCTAACGCTGTCACGAATTGATCCAACTCTTCATTCGTCCGTAATTCCGTTGCACAAACAAGCATTTCATTTTGACGTGCCGCGTCATACGATCCTAACGGCAAACCGCCGATGATCCCGTGATCGAGCAATTGTTGACTCGCACGTGTCGCGTCGATTGGTAGCGTAACGACGAATTCATTGAAGCTCGGTCCATCGTCAACGATCGTAAAGCCAGCCTGTTTCAGCTTTTGTTTTAAGGCATGTGCCGTTTGCAAGTTACGTGTCGCGAGTTCCCGGATACCCCGTTTTCCGAGTGCACTCATCGCAATCGAAGCAGCGAGTGCATTCAACGCTTGGTTCGAACAGATATTAGATGTCGCCTTGTCACGGCGAATGTGTTGTTCACGTGCTTGTAATGTCAGAACGAAACCGCGTTTCCCATTCTCATCGACGGTCTGTCCAACGAGACGTCCCGGAATCTTACGCATCAACGCTTTTGTCGTCGTGAAATAACCACATGTCGGTCCACCAAAGCTTTGTGGAATTCCGAACGGTTGGCAATCTCCGATCGTAATGTCAGCGCCAAGTTTACCTGGCGCTTCTAAGATACCGAGTGCCAGTGGATTCGCAGAGACGATGAAGAGCGCACCACGTGCATGTGTCGCATCGGCCAATGCTTGTAGTTCTTCGACACGACCGTAGAAGTTCGGATACTGCACGATGACACAGGCGACGTCTTCGATGGCATCGAGTTGATCGATCCGTGTGACACCTTGCTCAAGCGATAATGTCTCGACGTTTAGTCCAGGACCGTTCGCATACGTCCGAACGACATCGTGTGCTTCCGGGTGAACGCCGTCTGAAAGAACGATCGTCTTTTTCTTCGTATGGGCACACGCAAGCATGGCCGCTTCCGCTAACGCCGTGATCCCGTCATACATCGAAGAATTCGCGACATCCATCCCTGTCAATTCACAAATCATCGATTGGAATTCAAAAATCGCTTGTAGCTCACCTTGCGAAATCTCTGGCTGATATGGTGTATAGGCAGTGTAAAACTCTGAGCGCAGTAACATATGGTTGACGACAGCAGGTGCATAGTGATCATAGATGCCTGCGCCAAGGAACGATGGATATTGTTTCGTATTCATGTTTTGGTCGGCAAGCTTCGATAGCGTCCGAATCAAGTCCGTTTCCGGAAGTGGCACGCCGACTTCTTCCAATGTACCGTTATCACGGACGGATGCCGGGATATCAGCGAGTAAATCTTCGATCGATGCTGCACCGATCGTCTGTAACATCGCCTGCTCATCTTCTGCTGTCATTGGTAAATAACGAAAATCCATAGAAATATCCCCCTTATTTCGTGCGACGATAAAACGGTGTCGCTGTTCGTTTCGCTGCTAAACGTTTTCCGCGTACTTCCACTTCAAATTGCTCTTGTTCCGCTACTTCTGCAGGAACGAGTGCCCAAGCAATCGCTTTTCCGACTGTCGGCGGCAACGTACCTGTCGTCACCACACCAACGACTTCCCCGTCATGCCAAACCGGTGCATCTTGACGCGCAATCCCTTTATCGAGTAATTCAAGACCGATCAAGCGTCGCGGTGCTCCTTGTTCTTTCTGTTGCAACAAGACCTCTGAACCGACGAACGGTTTGACTTGTGGTTTGACCGCAAAGCCCATTCCCGCTTCGATGGGTGAAATCGTTGCTGATAATTCATGTCCATAAAGTGGCAGACATGCCTCAAAACGTAATGTGTCACGTGCCCCGAGCCCGCATGGTACGACACCTTGCTCAAGTAGTGCTTGCCAGACAGCAGGTGCGTCACCAGCTGCCATGTAGAGTTCGAACCCATCTTCCCCTGTGTACCCACTGCGTGAGACGATCATTTCCACTCCTGCAACCGTCCCCTGTTGGAACTTGAAAAATCCGATCTCTGATAAGACAAGTGGTGTCATGCCGGAAAGGATGGCTTCCGCACGTGGTCCTTGGACCGCAATTTGACCATATTGTTCCGATTGATTCTCAAGCGTAACGTCCCCTGTTAGATAGTGACGTAAATGTTGTTCGTCTTTTTCAATGTTCGAAGCATTGACGACGAGAAGATAGTCCGTTTCTGCCAAACGATAGACGAGTAAATCATCCACTGTCCCACCGTCTTCTTGGCATAAGACGTTATATTGCGCTTGCCCCACCGCAATCTTTGAAATATCGTTCGATAATGTAGCTTGTAAAAACGTCAGAGCATCCGGTCCGCTGACGAACAGTTCTCCCATGTGCGAGACATCGAACATGCCGACGTTCTCCCTTACTGCAACGTGTTCTTCTTTAATCGAGGAAAACAAAACTGGCATTTCAAATCCCGCAAAATCCACCATCTTACCGGTTTGCGAAACCGTTTCGAATAACGGTGTTCTTTTCAATGTCGTTTGACTCATACAAATCCCCCTATTTACGAACGTTTTCACTCTCTCTTCTCTTTAATGTTCCATTTTCAAATCCATCTTACCAATTAAAATCATAATTATCTAGTATTATTCGGAAAAAGGAACATACGAAAAAGAGAGAAAGGACCCTGTCCCTTCTCTCCTATTGTTTCATATTCTTCCCATGAAAGCCATTTCAAAATTGTTTGATTCCGGCAGTTCGTTTGATTTCTTCCTGGAGTCGACGACCTTCCGTCACCAATTGGCTCGCTCCTTGCTTCACACGATTTCCTTCTTCAGTGATTCGATTGATATTCCCTTTGATTTGATCGATTCGCTGCGTCGTATGATCAATGTTCGTCTGCAAGGTTTGCTGACGAATCGTAAAGCGCTCCATCAGTTGTTTTAACTGCCGAATATCCTGAGACAGCTTCTTTTTGTAAAGACTGAATCCAAACAACACGAGTCCTATGATAGCCAATAAAATAATACCTAACGTAATCCAAATCATGACTTCTCCTCCAATACAGTTTCAATCGCACGCGTTAATTCTTCGATTGATGCCGTTCCTTCAAGTCGGACAGTAGCTACTCCAGCATATAAGGAATAGCGACGTTCAAACAATCGTCTCACTTGTTCCCGTTCTGTCACGAGTGGACGATTCGGATCAGCGGCGATCCGTTCCCAAATCAAATCAAAGGGTGTATCGATCCAGACGACTGTTCCGGACTCCTGCATGTACAGTCGGTTCTCTTCTCGTTCGATGATCCCGCCACCTGTGACGACCACTTCGGCTTTGCTACTCTTCAACAATTCGCTTTCATGTGTACGAAACCCTGCTTCGCCATGCTCAGCGAAAAAAGCGGTAATCGTTTGTCCATGTTCCTGTTCGAACCGTTCATCCAGTTCGTCGACCTCGTATTGTGAACCCAATCGATGTCCGACGGCTGTTTTACCAGTTCCCATAAACCCAATCAAATAAACCTTACTCATGTGTGACGACCGCCTCGATTCTTTGACCATTCTCTAATCTCGCTTCCATTTTAAAGTCTTTATCGGTCGCTGTACAGCTGACTTGTCCGATTGGGTAGCGGAGGGTCTCGTCCTTCGTACAATCTGCTTTCGCCGCTCGGATGAGAGACTCGAGTTGAAGGGCTTCTTGCTCTAACTGATGATGCCGCATCTCTTCGTCAATTTGCTGACAAGAAATCAAGAGCACGACTCCCATTCCTAGAAGTAACAGTAACGTTTGAATCAAGATGAATCCTTCCTGACGCATCGGAAGGAACGTCTGCTGTCGTTCAACTGAATCGAGAGAATCTCGGCATCCCCTGTCACGGTATAGTGTTTGACGTCGCGGGCGTATGTCAGTTCACCTCCCTGTTCTTTCTTGAGACGCAGTTGATCTTGCACACGGACGAGACGCCACTTTTCAGCCGTCTCTCCCGGATTGACGTCCATTCCACGAATCTCGTCTCCGACGCGCTCACACATCGTACTACGCCACATCAGTCGTTCCACGGTATGAAAGAACAATTTTTCATTCATTCGGTTGACTTCCGGCGGACGAACGAGAGGGGTCAATGTCAAGATTGCCAGCAGAAGAAGTGGGCTCAGCCATAGGACGAATGAGAGTTCGAGAAGGGTCATTCCGGATTCCGCTCGCAAGACACATCGTTTCATTGCACCACTCTCCTTGTTTCAGGACATAGGACGCTGTTCGGTTTTCAACTTGATCCGTCGCCATCTGCTCAAGCTGTTCCGTCTCTTGTTCCCATTTCATTTGTTTCGTCCGTAAATCGAGATAAGGATCAATCGCTAACATCATGAAGATACCGATTGCAACGATCGAGAGCATCACTTCAAGCAAAGAGAAGCCCGCTTGGCGTTCGTTCTGCATCCTTCTCACCTCACTTTACGGATTGCCATTTGATAGTTCCCAAGTAAGAATTTGATTTCATATTCGGCTGTTGCCGAACGGCAAGACCAGGTCGCTGCATAAATCGAGTGATAGCTTTTAAAATAGATGATGCGATTCGAGGGTGGAACGGTACACGTATGACCATTTTGGAATGTCCGTTGCCATAACAACCGGTCATCCGCAAGGACAAGGTATCCTGCACCGTCTCCTCGAAATCGAAACTGCATCAATGATTGATCTTGCTTTGAGTACTGCATCAGTCGAAGTGTCTGAATATCTTGTTCCATCAGACGAACCTCTTGTTCAAGCGGAATCCAGTCCGGTCGTTTTTCAAACAGTGCCGGTAATAAAAAAACAAGTAAACAAGCAATGATTGTCAGCACCGCCGTCATCTCAAATAAGGTAAATCCACGTTCACTTCGTAAGTTCGCCAGTCTTCGGATCATACGTATACGTCTCCTGATCACAGACGAGAGCATTCGGTTTATCAGCTGTTCCGCGATTGATCGTCTGAAGCGATTCTGGGTACTTCTTCTCTTTGGCATAGTAAAGGTTTACTTCTGACCGAATGACTCGAATGTTCGCCTCACAACTCACACCTTTCGCCTGGTCCTTTCCACTTGTCATCGTTGGAATCAAAACGAGCAGTAATAACGAAATGATCAATAAGACGGCTGCCATCTCAAGTAAGGTGAATCCATCCTGTCGCTTTAAGAATTGTTTCATCGTATCGTCTCCTCTGTTTAGAATGGAAGCTGCTGTATCGCTAGCTGTATCGGATAATACAAGATGAGAAACAACGTTCCCGTCATGATCGTCAATCCACCGTACAAAATCGGCTCTATCCATAACAACTTTTTCTCTAGTTCCTCTTCCATCGACTCATGCAAAAGTGTCGCTTGTTCAAGCAATAACGGTCCAAGATCGCCACTTTCCCGCGCCAAATGGACGATTCCAATCGTCTCGGCTTCGATGATCTCATCTTCGCCAAGCGCTTCTGCAAGTGGTTCCCCTGCCTGTTGTTTAGCATGTAGACGAGCATAGAGATGCCCTTTTTTATTCGCTTGTCCTTGCTCTAGATGGCGAAAGGTCTCTTCGAGCGAGAAGCCAGCATCGATGAACGATCCTACTTCGATCGTGAATAAATAGCTGTAGTAGAGGCGAATCAAACGCTGTAGCGGTTTCAGTCGTAAAATACGGTTTAACGGAAAGAAGCGAAAAAAGAGGTACCCGGAGGTCAACAAAATAACGGGAATACTTGCGAGCAGATATTTCGCAGAGGGGTGAAGAAGGAGATGCAGAAATGAGGGGAGAGTCTTCGGGTCCGACATCTCGAGGAGAGACGGAAATACGTAGAGGGCGTAAAAGAAGAACAGAAGGAATAGACTGGTCGCTAGAACAAGCGGATACCGAATCATCTTCCAAAACTTCGATCGCATTTCTGTTTCGAGGTCGAGCAGTTTCACGATTTGGCGAAGAACGAGCAATGGTCGCTCTGTCCTTTCTCCAACGAAAAGAAGTCGTTTTAAGGTATTCGTTAACGCAAGCGGTTCAAGCGATGCTGCAAAGGAGTCTCCTTTTTCAAGACATTGTTCCATTTCTCCGACTACTTCCGCGAACGGCTGACGCTCGAATCGTTTTAAAATGAGTAACGTCTCTTTCGCGGAAATGCCTTTTGATAACAAACGGTGATATCGTTTTAAGAACCGACTTTGATCGCGGCTTGTAAGTTTCTGACGGTACAGCGGACATCCTCTCCTTTTCGCTCGAGATGAATGATGCGTTGACAGACAGCTAGTTCTGACTCTTCGATCCCTAAACTACGCAATCGCAATCGCGCCTCATCAATACTTCCAGCGTGTAACGTAAATAACACGACGTGACCACTAAGTGCGGCATTCATCGTCAAACGTGCTGCCTCTCTCGTCCGCACCTCACCAAAAGCAATCCAATCCGGATCCGCTCGCAATATTTCCTCAAAACATCGCGTAGCAGTGAAGCCTGCCTTTTCATTTAGTTCCAGTTGTAAGACGTTTGGTACCGTACATTCCACCGGATCTTCAATCGAGATGATTCGCTTTTCTTCCATTGCACTCATCAAGGAATATAACATCGTCGTCTTTCCTGCACCTGTCGATCCAGAAATGACGATACACCCGTGTCGTTGTTCAGCTAACCAGGCGAAGTCCAATTGATTGTGTAACGTTCGTAAAGCTGTTTCTTGAGAGACCGTTGATCGATAAAATCGCCACGACATCGCATCCCCTTGTCGACTCGGCAACAACGAGACACGCATGCCCTTTTTCCCGTGCGGATACAAACCACTTTGCGGAATCCGCTCATTCTGTTCCTTTAAGTTCGCCTCATAGCGGACATGACTGACAAGTGTCCGGTAACGTGTCAGTTCCACCTCTTCTTGTTCACACAAACCATCACCCGTTCGACAAACTATTCGGACGCAAGCTTCATTCGGTACGAAATGAACATCTGTTGCACCAAGTGATTCGAATCGTTCCATGAGTTGTGTCGTCCATTCCTTCATTTCTCTTCACCTCCCTACCGCAAACAATACACAAAAAAAAGAAGCCGACCAAACCGGCTTCTTTACGATACGTGTGCGATTGTCCGATGTTTACGCTTCGCCAATGTCTCAAGACCTGGTTTATCGTATCCGATAACAAGTTGTTTTCCATCAGTGATGATTGGGCGGCGTAATAATTTCGGATTGTCACTCATGAGGCGTAATAACTCACTGAGTTTCATGTCTTCAATATCAATGCCGAGATCCTTGAAGGCTTGACTGCGTGTTGCGAGCAAACTTTCAATCCCATCCGTCGATAATTTCAACAGTTCCATGAGTTCATCAACTGTTGGAGCATTTCTGAACAGATGACGTTCCTCTACATCAACATGTTCCTCTTTTAACCATGATTTCGTTTTACGACATGATGTACAGCTTGGGTATGTGAAAAAGACTAACTCATTCGTCATTTTTGCTCCTCCTCTCAAAGTGTGGGGTTTCATTACAGTTACTATAGCACGTTAATTTGACTTTGTACACCTTTTGTACAACTATTGTACAACTTTTTTTGAAACTTCATCTTTTGTTCACAGTTATTCCTTAACAATCACTAGAACAGGATGGACGGATGATTGTTTGCTTGGTAAAATAAGTACGTATATTGACTATCTGTCGGATTTAGGGGGTTATAGGAATGGGGAGAATGTACCGCGTACTCGGTTTCTGGACTGGTATCATCGCAGTCATGGCATTTATCGGCGCATTGGGTGGCGATGCAAGCTCAAGTGAGCATACGGATTCATTTTTAGTCATGGGCTTCGTCTTCTTAGCACAAACTGTCTTTTTTGCAGCGCTCGGTTACTTGCGCTTAACTGAAAAAACGTATGTCTATATCTTTGGAGCTTACTTAACTGTATTTTTCATCGTCTTTACGTACTGGTCGAACTTCCAGATGTAATGAAAAAAACTCGTCATCCTTTTGGATGGCGAGTTTTTTTAGTCAGAGGAATGGATTCGATTTCATTTCTTGACGAATCGTCGTACTCGGACCATGCCCTGGATAAACCGTCGTATCTGCCGGTAGTTCCGCGATGAGTCGATCCAGTGAACGCATCAATACGTCTTGATCCCCACCGTGTAGATCCGTTCGTCCGACGCCTTGCTGGAACAGGAGATCTCCACCGAACGCGATCCGTTCTCCTTTAAAGTAGAACGTCACACTTCCTGGTGAGTGTCCTGGCGTCTCAAGTACATGCATCGAAAAGCTACCGATCGTCAATCGTCCTGGTTGCAACAAATGATCCGCTGGTTTCATCCGCATCGGTGGCATTCCGAATTTTGCTGAACCATTCCATTCTGGATTACCGAGCCATCCTGCTTCTTCCGGATGCACGTAGACAGGGGCTTCCGTGAAGCGTCGTAACATATCCACACCACCAATGTGGTCAAAATGCGCATGCGTCAACAAAATCGCTTTTAATGTTGCTCCCCGACTTTCAATCTCATCGAAAAACCGCATATCTTCTGTACCCGGATCAATGACGAGACATTCCTTATCTTTAAATAACAAATAACCATTCTCAGATGCCATACCGGAAGTGATCATTACGATTTCCATTCTATAAAACCCCTTTACAATAGACTCTTCTCCTACTATACACGAAATTGTCGAAAGTTCCTGCAACGCCCTCTCGACTTTATCCCGCGAGTCGGATAAACTAAAAAGTGAGATTTAAGTGAAATCTTCGTGAAATTCATAACGTGATTGTTTAAGGGGGAGTACGTCATGCATTTGGATCAACCAATCGGTTGGCTTTTCTTCTTCGTCGCACTCGTCGGCGTTTGGGCCGTCGTTCGTTCACTTAAGAAACGCCAAATGTTTCCACTCGTATTCGCAGGTCTGACTGTCGTCTTATTCGGCTGGTTCGGGATTGCGACATTGATTTACGGCGGTATTCCATCGTAATCAAGATACGCTAAAAAGAGGCTGACTCAAAAGTCAGTATCTACAAAGATAAGGGAGGCAGATTGATGATCTGCCTCCCTTATCTCGTAATAAAAAGAATGACGCGTCATTCTTTTTTTTGAGTCAGCCCCTTGAGACTAAAGACAAAGTGCAATTTTTCTCTAACGAGAAGGATTGCACTTTTTTGTTCGTTTCGAATCGTTTTCCTGAGACAAGCATCGCGCCGCTTCAATTCGCTACAGGGTCGCTCTTGCTTGTTATTCCCTAGGAAGCGATGTCGAGTGAACAAAACGCTTCCCTGATCCTTCTTCCGAGTATCAAAAGAATGACGCGTTACACGCCACTCTTACAGGAAAAAGCGCAATTTTGCGCTGTTAGAGGCACACGCCTGAGGAAAGGGCGTGAAAAGATGCGTCATTTTTTGGTGTCAGCCCTTTTGTCTAAAATCTGAAGAGAGATGCCTCGCGCATCTCTCTTTTTATTTGCCTTTCTACAAAAAAACGAATCCACTCGAAAGTAGATTCGTTTTCTTCATCTTATTTTGAAGTTTGAAGGAAACGGAGCAAGTCACCATAGATGACTTTATCCGAAAGTCCTAACTCCTTCTCGGATTGTTTCGTAGATTGTTTACACATCTCTGCTAACTCTCCATCTTTTACCTCTTCACCTGTCTGACGATCATAACATGTTTCCTGCGTATAAACCGTTTTGTCTGTTATGACGGAACCATCGCGGAACAGCGCATAATCCTTGTGCTGTTTCGAGAAGAGATCAGTACCGAACAATACTTCATTCTTGAAGTCTTGTCCTAACAGATGAAGCAATGTCGGTTTAATGTCGATTTGGCTCGCGACGTCTTCATGTTTGACACCTTTCGTTTGACCCGGTAAATGGATCACGAATGGTACACGTTGCAATTGCGCGACATCATACGGCGTCAACTCATCTTTGTTCATGAGTTCTGCCATCGCAGCATTGTGGTTCGTCGAGATACCATAGTGGTCACCATAGACCATGAAGATCGTATCATCCCACGTACCATCTTTTTTCAGACCCTCGATGAATTTACCGAGTGCCATATCTTGATACGCTAGTGCCTGAACGTAGTGGTTCAGCGTCGTAGAACTTGTCTCAAGCGGTGGTACAAGTTCATCTTCTGGTTTTGGCATCTCAAATGGATAGTGGTTCGTCAATGTGATGAACTTCGAATAGAACGGACGTGGTAAATCTTTCAACATCGGCAATGACTGTTCAAAGAATTTATCATCGAGCAAGCCCCACTCCGTCAAATCTGCTGGATCACCTAGGTCATAATCCGTCTCTGAGAAGAAACGATCGACGCCAAAGCTATTGTAGACGATGTCTCGGTTCCAGAACGATTTGTTGTTTGCATGGAAAACAGCTGAATAATAGCCGTCTTCTTTCAGCATTTCAGGAGTTGCCCGGAATTCATTTTCTCCGTTCGTAAAGAATGCTGCACCGCGTCCAAGTGGATAGATCGAGTTTTCGAGAATGAACTCAGCATCTGCCGTTTTCCCTTGTCCTGTGTTGTGATAGAAGTTATCCCATGAATGCGATTCCTTGATCAACTTATTCAGGTTCGGTGTAATCTCTTGTCCGTTTGGTGCTTTTAATCCAACTGCAAAGGATTGTGCCGACTCAAAGGAAACGACGATGACGTTCTTTCCTTTGTACTTTCCGAACATAGCTGGGTTCGGTTCAGCATGTTTTGAATCAATGAAACTTTGAACTTCCGACAGTTCAGAACTGTCCGCGAGTGCTTTTTGCGCAGATGTCTTAGACTGAATGAGAGCATCATACATATGGAAGTTAAATGTTCCGATGTTTTTAACGAGCAATTCTCGGTCGAAGGCACGTGTGAGCAATTCTGGACGTTCTGTCTCAGCGAGCGTCAAGTTTCCAAGGAAAACGACAACTGCTGCAACGAATGCGAGAATCGCGCGTCCACGTGACGCAACATTTTTTGACATGTCCATTTTCCGTAAGAAGAACGGTAAGATGATCAAGTCACCGACGATCAATAAATCGGACCAATTCAAAAGTGACCCGAGCGATGCAGAAACAGTTTCCGCATTCGATGTTTGGAACAATACCGGCAACGTCAGATAGTCATTAAAGAAGCGGAAGAAAATGATGTCCGCATATAAAATGAGTGTCGCGACGAACAGTGTGCCGTAGATGAACCATTTTTGAACATTTCCTCGGAAGAAGAAGCTGAACCCGAACATGAAGAGCGCTGAACTAATTGGGTTAATTAGTAGAATGAATGCTTGCGCAGAGTTTGTTACGGGAACGTTGAAGAAAAGTGTATACGCTAAATACGTTTTTAACCAAATCAATAAGGTCGCAATCCAAAAGAGCTTGTGCTCTTTATAGGTGCTGCGAACGCCTTGACCCATCTTTAGGCGCATTCGCGACCAGATGTTTGCGTCTTGCTGCATAAAAACCTGCCTCCTAATTTACATGTGCTTTCTGATTTCAGTTCACACAACTTACCTCATAATTTACATATACCCATATCACGTGAAAATTTTACGCTTAGTTTTACAAAAATGCAACTGGAATCCGGAAGATACTTAACAATCACATAATTACTGTACGTTTGTAAACAAAAAAAAGATTCGCCGAAGCGAACCTTTTACTGAAATTGAATATTATCATTTTTTGAGAAACATCTGCTTCGCAAGCCATGCACAGCCGATGACTCCTGCATCGTTTCCAAGCTCGGCAATCTTGAACGTCGTTGATCCGAAAACCCGTGGTAAAGCGAAGCGTTCGAACTGTTGACGGAGTGGTGCAAGCAATGTCTCGCCCGCTTTTGACACACCACCACCGATAACGATGATTTCCGGGTTAATACTGTTCGCTAAGTTGGAGATGGCAAGACCGAGATGGAACGTCACTTCTTCTACGACTTCCGTTGCAATCCGGTCTCCTTTCTCATACGCTTCGAATACGTCTTTTGCTGTCACTGCCTTGATGTCGTTGAGTAACGTTTCTTTCCCTTTACGCTTCTCAAGACCAAGACGAGCGATCCCTGTTGCTGACGCGATCGTCTCAAGACATCCTTTGCGACCACATCCACATAGGACGCCACCTTCAGGCAACATCGTGATATGACCGATTTCTCCAGCCATTCCGACTGTACCATGCACGATTTGTCCGTTCGTGATCAGACCACCACCGACGCCCGTACCGAGTGTGACAGCAAGGAGTTCGGTTGCCCCACTACCGGCACCTTTCCACATCTCACCGATTGCCGCTGCGTTCGCATCATTTTCAAGCACAGCCGGTAAACCCGTCAAACGTTCGAATTCACCGATGAGTTCAAAGTTAGTCCAACCGATATTGACTGCTTTCTCAACGACACCTGTATTGAAATCAATGAATCCCGGCGCACCGATGCCCGCTCCGACGAAATCTTCTGGTCGTTTATTGCTCTCTTGACACTTCTCAAAGAAGGATTTTGCGATATCTCCAGGAATTTGTACGCCATCATTCAAAACGACCGTCTCGATTTCCCACTTTTCTACGATGATCCCTTGCAAATCCAAAATTGCCATCTTGACTGTCGTGCCGCCGATATCAATGCCGAGTAACCATTTCATTGCTTCGTCTCCCCTATACTCATATAATGTCTGCTTCCTCATTTTACCGGACATAACCCGTTTGCGCAAAGGGTTGCACAATCTTAAATGTTATCGGATTGTGAACGCTTTAATTCATGTCGTAAGATTAGTTTCGCTGAATCGTACTGACGTTGTTCCAAAACGCCTGCTTCTTGTAATTCATCGAGTTCAAGCATCATCATCGCGATATCGGACGCTCGGTCCCCAAGATAGATGAATGTTCCGTATGTCTTGAGTAACTGCTGTACGTCATACAGTGTCTTCATCAACCATCGGCTCCTTTACATAGGCATGCAACAAATCATATGTCGCTTGTAACGACGTCTCATGTGTACGTTCGTACGAATGACTCGATTCGATTCCCGGACCGAACAATCCGTGCCGGACGTCGTGTCCCGCACTTACTGCCGCTGAGGCATCCGAGCTATAGAATGGATAGATATCAACCTTATATGGAATACTGTTACGTTGTGCTAAACGCGTTAACTGGTGGCGTAAAGCCAAGTCATATGGACCCGAACCATCTTTCGCACAGATCGAGACCGTGAATTCATCGGAGTGTTGACCGTCTCCTAGTGCCCCCATGTCGACCGCGATGTATTCTGCGACTTCTTCCGTGAATCCAGCATTTCCACCGAATCCAACTTCTTCGTAATTTGAAATCAGAATCTGGACCGTGTGTGGCAGCTCGATTGTTTTCCATTCCTTGATCAATTCAAGCAACAAAGCAACGGATGCTTTATCGTCGAGATGGCGCGACTTCACGAATCCCGTTTCCGTGTAGAGGAATCGCGGATCAAATGTTACGATGTCTCCTACTTCAATCCCCGCAACGCGCGTCTCTTCCGCTGTCGTTGAACGGATATCGAGCCGTACTTCGATATTATCAGCGGAGCGTTCCGTCTTATTCGTCTCGCGCGACGTATGAACACTCGAATGGTGGAACACGATTGTACCTGAAATCGTTTGACCGTCCATCTTGTGAATGAGACAGTTCTCACCTTCAATTGCTGTCCAAGCATATCCCCCCAGTTGTGATAAACGAAGTCGTCCTGTTGGTAAAATCTCTTTCACCATCGCTCCTAGTGTGTCGACGTGTGCCGTCAGTAACCGCGTACGCGTTGAAGCACCAGGTAGTGTCGCTAAAATCGCTCCTTTCTCAAGTTTTCGATACGTGATTCCTTCTGATACCAATCGCTTTTCTACATATGTAATCGCTTCTTTTGTCGAACCTGTTGGACTCGGAATCGAGACAAGCTCTTCAATCGTACGTATGACTTCTTTCATTTTCATTCGCTCCCTTTCAATCGGACTACGATGTGACATCCGCTTTGTTCTCATGATAACAAATATTCATTCTTTGCCGATACTGATATCCTACGGATACCATGCAAAAAAGCTGTAGCACTTTTTTGCTACAGCTTCTAATCTACATCCTCTGAAAAACTTAGACGTACTTCTTCATCCAAATATCATCACGATATGTGCCGTCTTCTAATTTTACGGAATCTGGGTCTTCGGCATATACTTCAAAACCGAGCGACTCATAAAGATTTTGTGCGGCTTCGTTTCCTGATAAAACGGCAAGAATGACTTGCTCGACGTCCGGTAATTTTTTCGCTTCCTCGATTAAGGCTTCCATTAAAGCGCGACCAGTACCCCCGCGATATTCAGGTGATACGTATACTCCAGAAATCATCGCTTTATGCGATTCACGTGACAATTCATATGGTTTGACCTGACCAAACCCAAACAACGTATCACCGTCGAACATACCAAGCCAAACCTCATCGGAGTCGGGTTCTCCCTCAAGTCCTTCTTGTACTTCGCGGAGCGGGGTTTGCTGTTCATCATCAAACGAATGACCGAATGCATCTGGATGATTTTTTAATCCCTCAAGGCGTAGATTCCAGTATTGTTCTGCATCCTCTTTAGTTAGTTTTCGAAAAGTATACATGACTGTCGGTTCTCTCCTTTTTGGGTATCATGACGTACAAAAAATGACGTAAAAATGCTTCTATCTCTTACTTAACCCTTTTCTAGTAAAATAAAACCTAGATTTTTCTCTTTTTACTACTGGACGAATAGATGTGATTTTTTATGTATTCGTTCTTTACATCAAAAAAACTCAAGTGTGGACAATATGAAGCAAGTCCGACACTTGAGTTTTTTTACTACTTTATTTCGGTAATACCTTCAGCATGATGCGTACGCTTATCCTTGCAAGACGGGTTCAAGCGTCTGACGCAATACATCAGCAGAATGATGGAATTTCTTCAACTCTTCTTCCGTCAATGAGACTTCAATGATTTCACGCACACCTTGACGATTAATGATGGCGGGAACTCCAATGTGGATACCGGAAATGCCATACTGCCCATCGACATGCGCACCGACCGTTAATAGACAGTTCTCATTTCCGAGGATCGCACGAACGATCCGAACAAGCCCAAGCCCGATCGCATAGTAGGTTGCCCCTTTGCGCTCGATGATATGATAAGCAGCATCTCGGACGTTGATGTAAATTTGATCAAGATCTGCTTGAGAATAACGATCGTCTTCAGCAAGTAGTTCATCAATCGTTTTTCCATAAATACGGCTGTTACTCCAGGCAGCGAATTCCGTATCACCATGTTCTCCAAGAATATAGGCATGGGCATTTCGGGAGTCAATGTGAAAGTATTCTCCAAGCATTTGACGCAGACGTGCTGTATCAAGCACCGTTCCTGATCCAAATACGCGGGATTTCGGAAGACCGGAATATTTCCAGGCAAGATGCGCCATGATATCAACCGGATTAGAAGCCACGACGATGATCCCATCAAAACCAGAATCCATGATTTGACGAATCATTTCTTTCATGATCAACGCATTCTTTGCAACGAGATCGAGTCTTGTCTCACCTGGTTTTTGTGGAGCGCCTGCCGTGATGACGACGACTTCCGCTTCGCGGCAGTCCGCGTAGTCGCCAGCCCATATTCGCATCGGTGAAGAGCTAAATGGTGTTCCATGGTTTAAGTCCATTGCCTCGCCCTCTGCTTTGGCTTTGTTGACATCAATGATGACAAGTTCTTCACAAAGCCCAGCTGTTGACATCTGATAGGCAAAGCTTGAACCGACTGCACCAGCTCCAATGAGGGCTACTCGTGTCACTTTCGCATGTAATTCCATATCGTTATGTCCACCCTTTCATTCATCCTAAGAGTTTGTTAACTATCTCACAAATAAATTGTAACATCTTTCACATTATTTGTATCATGTGAAATTAATCACATTTGTCCGTTTTGTGTCATTGATATCCTAACATAAGGAATTACATACTCATATACTTTCCAGTTACCAGAATCGAACGATGATAAACCCGATTCCACTTGCCAAACCACTCGTTAAGACATTGACAGCATCATTCCCTAAAAATCGAATACCTGAAACATAAGCTGTCGGTTGCCCATGGTGCTTTCGCTTTTCTGTGTATTCCCCACAAACTGTACATCGGTAAACGCGTTGCCCTACTGCTCCAAATAGTGTATCCAGCAGGCTCCCGAGTACACCGATGCTTGTTACGAGTAAGACGTCTCTTAAAGAAAGAGAAAATATCCAATGCGCTGCTATCGCGATGAACGCAGCTCCTGCGATCGTACCGACCGTTCCAATCAGCGACATCGCTCCACTTGTTCCTGCTGGTACCCGTCGTAACGTTTTGAGCGACCATGGATCACGTCTTGAGAGCGGTCCGATTTCGGATGCCCACGTATCAGCATTCGATGCTGCGATGACGAATAGAAACAACAAGAGATACGCAAAATCCATCGTCATGGCATACGCTAAGGCAGCAATGAACGCTAGCCCTCCATTCGCAAGGACCTGCCATCCGTCACGCGCGCCGTCTTTCTCAACGATGGAGTCGACCGATTGTTTTCTGGACCGTCCGACCTTCGATAACAAGCTCGAGCTACCAAAGAAAAGTAAGAGTACTACTAATCCTTGCCAACCGAATCCGAATGAGACACCACTACCGACGAGCAAGGTCATGATCGCACCACTTGTCGTCAATAAACGAAAAGATCGTCCGGTCCAAGCAAGCAATAGACAAAACAAAATGGTCGCGCTTAGCATCGGATGACCTCTAAGTCAGTGACGATCAGATCAACTGGGATATCAAAGGCTTCCACTTCAAAATCTGAAAGAAGTTGTTCAGAAAAGGCAATCGATACTTTACATCCTGCATAGGTCACGAGTGCACGATCGTAATAACCTCCCCCCCATCCTAACCGATAGCCGTCCCGTCGATAGGCACGACCCGGAACAAGGCAAAGCTCTGCTTGAGCAAGTGAAGCGCGACGTGCTGAAGCGGTCGGTTCAGAAATCCCCATCTGATTTGCTTGCAGTTGATCTTCTGGTCCATGTTCATAAAAGATCATCTCGTCTCCGACTACTTTTGGTATCAAGACCGTCTTGCCCTCTTGCCACGCCTGTTCAATCAGCATTCTTGTATCACATTCATTTCGAAAAGCTAATGTGATCGCGACACAAGTCGCTTGTTGCCATTCAGGTAATAATAATACATGTTCGTGAATCAACCGTTCCTTCTCCGCACGGTTCTCCATCATATCGAGTCGTTCTTTGATCAGACGGCGTACTTCTTGTTTATTCATGAATGTCTTCCTTTCCACAAAAAAAGCCATCACACGAAGTGACGGCTTCCATCTCAATTATTTCACTTCACGGTGAAGTGTGTGCTTACGGAGACGTGGGTTGTATTTCTTCAACTCAAGACGCTCTGGGTTGTTACGCTTGTTCTTTTTAGTGATATAAGTACGGTCACCAGTTTCAGTGCAAGCTAATGTGATTTTAACGCGCATGGGATTCCCTCCTATCTAGCTCTCGATGTATCAAGTGATTTTGCTTTACATAAGGTTAAGCATACTCAAGTATCGTACCAAGAAAGGAAAGGAATTGCAACTGTTCATCCGTTCTTTTTCGGATTCGTCACGTGTTGATATGGTTTTTCAAGGTTCTCTTCAAAACGCAGTGGCTTCTTTTCGACGTGATACTCTTGTTCCACCCCGTGACGTGACTCTTCTCGTTCTAGATAAACAACCGCTGATTGGCGCAACGCATCTCCTTCAAGTCGTTTTAAGGCAACGACCAGACCACCTGAACGATCAGGAGAACGCTCACTTTCGACATCGTAGACGTTACTGACGAGTGGCAACTCTTTGATCTTCGCGATAGCTTGGGCAGCTGATGCGGTCTCCATGTTGAAGTTGTGGATGACTGCGAAATCAACGATCTTACTCAAAGCTTGCGCTTGGCGTAAGAAGGCTAAATTTAGTGCCGCCAGTTGGTTATAGGTCTGAACGAGCGGTAGACCTGTCACTTGCACTCCGTAAACGTGAACACCTTCTTCAAATCGATACGCTTCCGGATGTTCCGTGACGACATAGACGTTCTCACCAGCAGCAGCAAGCCGTCGAGCGAGCTCCGAAGCTGGCCGGTCTGACGCATCATATTGTCGGACAAACAATAAGATGGCGTCTGTATTCCAAGATTTTTCACGTTTCACTGCCACGTAGTAATCATGTGCCGTCAAGAAGACATCCGGTTCAATATCTGAATCTTGAAGGAAAGGATATTCGCGATATCGAGCATCCAACCATTCCACCGTCAGCTCCTCAGCATCCAGGCGACGCTCAGTTTCTTCAAAACGTAGGATGTGCTCCCGGAAACGATTCGCAGCATACTGCGCTGTCGTCTGTCCATCAAGGATGAACGGCCAGTCGCTCGAGACAGCGAGGAGGTATTCTCGAATGAGTTGACGCTTCGCTTTGACAGTCAACGCATCTTGATGACGATTTCGAGCCACGATTCCTGCTAGTCTCTTCTCAAGCTGATGGAGATGACGAATCATCCAGTCATTCCGTTCATTGATCCAGACTTCCGCGTAGCCTTTTCGTCCCCACGTTCCCATCGCGACGTGCGCCGTGTCGATGTCTTGGAAGTGACGTTCGAGGAAGATCGCCGGTGAAATCGACTCAATTCCTTGATCTTCTAAACGTTCCATCGCTTTACCGAGGAAGTCGGGACCTTCAAACCACCAGTGACCGAACAATTCGGCATCAAATGGTGCTGTGACAAGGAACGGTGGGAAGTCTTGTCCTTGATGCGCATCTAAATGTTCACCAAGTGCTTGTGCGAAGTCTGCTGCGTGCTCACTTGTCCGTTGCCATGCCCAATCACGAACGTAATAGTCTTTTTGATCCGTTTCTCCTGTTACACGATGCAATTTCAATCCTGTATCATAACGTAAGCCTTCCGGGTGCATGAACTCAGCGATTTGATCCCACTCTCGATCGTACGCAAGGTCACGATAAAACTCGCGGTAATCCGGATGACCCGGGTATCCGATGACAGAGCTCCAAATCTTCCCGGAAATGATTTGATCACGTGGGAACAGTGCCACACCGTGCGGCGAATAGACAGGTGCTCCGATTCCGTGTTTCGGTGACGGATCCGCGTTTAAGATTGAATGTTCGTCAACGAATGTATAACGAATGCCCTCTTCATACAAAATACGATCAAGTCCTGGCGTATACGCACACTCTGGCATCCAAAGACCAGATGGACGGAATCCGTAATGACGTTCGAAACAGTTCAATCCCGTCTGAATTTCAGAACGTGCCGCTTGTTCAGACAACATGTGCGGACTGAATCCGTGCGTCGCCGTACACGTAATCAAATCGAGATAACCTTGCTCCTTGTAATGACGGAATGCGCGGTTCAAATCTTTTTCCCAGTGAAGGAACGTATTCAATAAATCTTGATAGCGGTCTTGATAGAATAGAAGCGCATCTCGTTCCTTTTGAGCAAGCTCTCGCTCTAGTTCCTGGCGAATCAAACGTAACGTATCCTCGATATGCTCGATATACCGCTCTTGAATCAATGGGTCGGCAAGCATCTCGATGACGGGTGGTGAAATGCTGACCGTCCAGCCGAGCGGACGTGACAAGCGATCGACCTCCCACAATAATGGGATGTAGGTTTCTGAAATCGCTTCATACATCCACCGTTCTTCTAGACGATGCGCCTCTTCATGACGGATATATGGTAAATGTGCATGTAAGACGAGTGAAAAATATCCTTTTCGCATAGCTTCTCTTCCTTTCCCTCTCTCTAATTCCATTATCGGACGCGATCGAAATAGGAGTAAGGACGTAATACTTCGATCCATTCCGGTTGTTCGACCTCTCCGTATTGCCAATGATGCACGACTTCCGCGAACCGTCCGTCCGTAACTGGCTCGTCACGTGGCGTTTCGACTGGTTTTGAACGCAGTACTGGAACAAAGTCCCCGTCGATCGTTTGAATGCCCCATTCAATGATGTATGTAGTATTCGGGGCGACTGGTCGAACGAACCAAGCATTCGTCATTTCTGGTAGCTCGAATTGATACGTCCGATTTGCCTGTCCTTGTTCATATTCAACAAGCGTGACATCAATAATGCGTAATTCTTTACGGAACGAATCAAACGTCGTGTGATAGTGCGTCTCTAGCAACTGTTTCGACAGTTCAGACAATTCCCAGTAGACGTATAACGCTGTCGGTGACTGAACGATGGCGTGGAGGATGTCATCCTCGTAATGTGTCGCCATTCCAAACGCGTCACGTTCTAGCGAAGGTACCACTTGCACAGACGGTACGACGTCTAATACAGGTGCAGTCGACTTTTTTGTCTGCTTGACCGTTTTTGATTCTACTTTCGGCGCTACTAAAGGTTGTTCTGTTAACGATTTACGATATTTAGTCCACGCATATTTGATTTTTCCTTCAGTCGTATCCAATTGAGCTGCGATTTGTTTTGTTGTCAGCCCTTGTTCTTTCAATTTAATGATTTGCTCAAGCATTCCCAATCACCTCTCTGTCATTATTCACTTCTTTCCTATTCTACAAACGTGTTTCGAATCCCTTTACAAAAAAAGTAGGCAGAGGAAATTCCTCCTGCCTACTTGATTCATCCGTTTAAATCATAATGTTTTCCTTTTTCGAGATAGATCAGATGCTCCCCGACGTTCGTCAAGTGATCACCCATCCGCTCGATGTAGCGGCAAATGTTCGTGAATTGCATAACTTCATCGACGACAATCGGCTGAAGTGACATGTGACGCATGTACTGGCGAAGTGCCTTATATGTCGTCTCATCAATGACGTTATCGAGATCAGACAAGGCTTTTGCTTTCTCGACATCTCCGTCACGATAGGCGACGATCGCAGTTTCCGTCATATCCAGTAATGTCTCGAATGCTTCTTTCAACAAAGAGATATCGATGACATACGGGAATGTTTCGACACGAAGAACAGCTTTTGAGATATTCCCCGCATAATCTGCAATCCGTTCGAGATCCGACGAAATTTTCATCGCGGTGATGATTCGTCGTAAATCCGTCGCAACGGGTTGTTGCTTCGCGATTAAGAGAATCGCATCATCGTTGATTTCAAGTTCAAGATCATCGAGTTCATTATCGTTTTCGATGACACTACGCGCGATGTCTTGATCATATTTTTCGAGTGCTTCTGCCGTTGTTGCGATCTGTTGCATCGTCTTGCGAGCCAGTAAAAAGACCTTTTGATCGAGTATTGCAAGATTTTCTCCAAAAATCGTACGGTTCGCTGCCATTCGTCTCGTCTCCCCTTCTTATCCGAATCGTCCTGAAATGTAATCTTCCGTCCGTTTGTCACTCGGATTTCCAAAGATCCGGTCTGTTTGATCGAACTCGACGACTTCACCATTCAAGAAGAACGCTGTTTTGTCCGAAACACGTGCAGCCTGTTGCATGTTGTGTGTCACGATGATGATCGAGTAGTCTGATTTCAATTCTTGGACGAGTTCTTCTACTTTTAATGTAGAAATCGGGTCAAGTGCCGATGTCGGCTCATCCATCAAGATGACATCTGGCTCGATTGCAAGGCAACGCGCGATACAAAGACGTTGTTGCTGACCACCAGAAAGACCGTAGGCATTTTCGTTCAAACGATCTTTGACTTCATCCCAGATTGCCGCACGGCGTAAACTGCGTTCGACGATCTCGTCGAGGATCTTTTTGTTTTTAACACCGTGGACACGAGGACCATAAGCGATGTTGTCATAGATTGATTTTGGGAATGGGTTCGGTTGTTGGAAGACCATTCCGACCGATGTCCGTAATTCTTCGACACCGTATTCTTTATCAAAGATATTACGTCCGTGATACTCGATTGCACCATTCGTCCGTACGATCGGAACGAGTTCGACCATTCGATTCAATGTTTTGATGAATGTCGATTTCCCGCAGCCAGACGGTCCAATGATTGCCGTGACTTCATTTTTCTTAATGTCGAGATTGACATCTTTCAGCGCATGATCGTCACCGTACCATAAGTTTAAGTCTTTGACGTTATAGACGCTCTCACGTGCTGCTACTGGTTGGTTCATACGCTCTGTCCCTTCTGTAACGACTGATTTCGTATTCAGCTTCGTATCCATCATCTGTCTTCCTCCTTAAAAGAAATCCCTTCTATCTATCTCGTTCGATTAATAACGTTTTGAGAAACGGTTCCGGATCCAGATCGCAAGTGAGTTCATCGTCAAGAGAATGACCATTAAGACGATGATTCCCGCAGCTGCAAGTCCTTGGAAATCTGCTTGCGGACGACTTGTCCAGTTGTAGATTTGAATCGGCAATGCTGTGAATTCTGAGAAAATACTTTCTGGCGCACGAGCAATGAAAATCGCAGCTCCGACCATGATGAGTGGTGCTGTCTCACCAATTGCTCGAGATACAGCCAAGATGATCCCAGTAATGACACCTGGTAGTGATGCCGGAAGAACGACTTTAAACGTCGTTTGCCATTTTGACGCACCGAGTGCAAGTGATGCATGACGCATTGCTTGTGGAACGGCACGGATCGCCTCTTGAGACGAGACGATGACGACCGGAAGACTCATCAACGCGAGTGTCAAGGCTCCTGCAATCAATGTCGAGCCGAAGCCCATGTTACGTACGAAGAACGTCAAACCAAGTAAACCGAAGACGATCGATGGTACACCTGCAAGGTTTGAGATGTTGACTTCGATGAATGAAGTCATCCGACTCTTCTTCGCATACTCTTCTAGGTAAATCGCTGCCCCGACACCAATGATGAAAATCATCGGGATGATGAGGAGCATCAAGAAGATGGAGCCCATTAACGCCGGATAAATCCCAGCCCGTTCCGAACGGCGTGATGGTGCATTTTGTAGAAACTCAAGTGATAACCATGACGCACCGTCACGGATGACGCCGAACAAGAGAATACCTAAGACGACGAGACCGAAGAACAGTCCAGCAAGGAAAATGACTTTTGTGACGTTGTTGACGATGAGTCGCTGGCTAATGGATTTCTTCACCGCGACCGGATCAATGAATTTTTTTGAGACAGGTTGCTTTTCTGGTAAGGCCATCTTAGTACTCCTCTCTGAAGCGGCGTGTGATCCAGTTCGCAAGTAAGTTCATCACTAACGTGAAGACGAACAAGAGTGTACCAACCGCATAGATACTGTAATATTCGACAGTTCCAAATCCAGCATCACCTAAGGCAACCTGAACGATATACGCTGTCATCGTTTGGACTGGCTCGAGTGGATCGATCGCAGCTGTCGGATTCGAACCACCAGCGATCGTTACGATCATCGTCTCACCGATTGCACGTGACATACCGAGTACGATCGACGCAATGATACCTGATAAGGCAGCTGGAACGACGACTTTCAAAGCGACTTCAAGACGTGTCGAACCGAGGGCAAGTGCACCATCACGAATTTTTTTCGGAACAGAGCTCATCGCATCCTCAGAAATCGAAGCAATCATTGGAATGATCATGATCCCGACGACAATTCCCGGACTGAGCGCATTGTAAATTTGAATACCTGGAATCAATTTTACGAGTACTGGTGTGACGAACGTCAACGCGAAGAATCCGAAGACGATCGTTGGAACACCTGCTAACACTTCAAGAATTGGTTTTAAGATACGGCGTGCGCGGTCTGACGCGTACTCACTTAAATAAATCGCTGATGTGAGACCGATCGGCACGGCAACTAGCATCGCAATCACGGTAATCTCAAGCGTCCCGACGACAAGCGGCCAAATTCCATACTCTGGTTGTGAGTTGAGTGGATACCAGCTCGTACTGCCGAAGAATTCCTTGAACGGAACGACTTCGAAGAAGTGCTCTGTTTCAATGACTAACGTGAGAATGATGCCGATGGTCGTAACGACCGAGACGAACGCACAAAGGAATAACACGATCGGCATGACGCGTTCCATGACGTTTTTCATACTATATTTTTGCTGTCGGTTCTGTTGAATCAGCTCGCGAACCGATTTATTTTGTGTTGAACTCATCCTTCTTCACTCCCTACTCCTTCTTGACATGAGAACGGGACCCAACCGGTACAGACTTCCCCGGTTGGGCCATCCTCATGACTCGATGATTTATTTCATTGCGTCTTCAATTGCTTTTGCGTTTTCATCGTAACGATCTTGCGGCATTTTGATATATCCGACTTCTTCAGCAAGATCACCAGCGTTTTCGTTCGTGAACTGAACGAAGTCAGCGACTTGTTTTTTGTCTTTCATCGATTTGTTATTGATGTACGTGTAGATTTCACGTGATAGTGGATAAGAGAGATCTTTGATCGTTTCTGGTGTTGGATCGACTGCGTCTTTTCCTTCAGCAGAAAGTGGTACTTCCTTCAACTTATCTTTATTCTCAGCGTAGTACGCATAACCGAAGTATCCGATTGCGCCTTTCGTTCCTTCAACACCCTTGACGAGAACGTTATCGTCTTCTGATAATTGAACATCTTTACGCATGTCTTTTTTCTCAAGTACTTCCTCAGAGAAGAAATCGAATGTTCCTGAATCTTTCCCTGGGCTGAAGAATTTCAATGGTTCAGCCGGGTAAGAAGAATCGACATCTTTCCAAGTCTTGATGTTCGGGTCGAGCCAGATTTTCTCGAGTTGCTCCATTGTGAGTTCTTTTACCCATGTATTTTCTTTGCTGACTGCGACAGTCAAACCGTCATATGCGAGTGCCATTTTTGTGAATTCAATGTTGTTCTTTTTCGCTTCAGCTGCTTCTTCTTCTTTAATTTCACGCGATGCGTTTGAAAGATCTGTTTCCCCAACGACGAAGCGTTTGAATCCGCCACCTGTACCAGAGACACCGACTGTGACATCTACGTCAGGTTGTTCCATCGAATATTCTTCACCGACAGCTTCCATGATCGGGAAGACTGTAGAAGAACCGTCGATTGCGATTTTTCCTTTTAAATCAGATGAACTAGCAGAACCGCCTTTATCGTTACCACATGCTGCCCCCACTACTGCGATTGATGCTACCGTTGTGATGAGTGCTGTTTTTTTCATCCAAGACATGATTAATTTTCCTCCTCGAAAGTATGTCGCTGACGATGTCACGACTTTTTATCCGTTTTCCTTACAAGACTTATACTACGGATGAACTATTAAAACGAAATGAATCCAACGTAAAAGAATTGTAAAGGCGTGTTTTTTAGTGTTTACAATTCGAAATCCATTAGAAAAAAAGGTCAATACAAACAAAAAAAACGAGAGTGATTGCTCACTCTCGCTTTATTTCTAGTTAATTTGGCTTAGTTTGCCATGGTACGTCCTTCACATTGAAATACGCTTTGACAAGATCATGACCGATTTTTGAGTTGACGGTTTCTTGTTCCATATAAGGAAGGAACACGGCCCATGCCATCTCTGGATTGTCATACGGTGCCCAACCGACAAGGTTCGAGTTCAATGAACGAACCGGTTGACCACTTCCGTCACGTAAGGCGATTCCATCATCACCATAGACACTGACCTGCGCTGTACCTGTTTTCGCAGCTGCATCAATACCGGTTTGGGCAATGATTTTTGCTGTACCACGCTCTCCCTTAACGACACGATGCAATCCTTCGCGGACATGATCAATGTTATCTTGACTGACCTCAATCCGATTCAGGTAATTCGTCTTGAAGCTATAATCCACTTGTTTTGTTCCTTTTTCAATCGAATTCGACGCGAGAACTTCTTTTAAGAAGTGCGGTTGAACACGATAGCCACCGTTGGCAAGTGTTGAAATATACTGTGCAACTTGTAGCGGTGTAAAGGCATCGTACTGTCCGATGACTCGGTCCATGAGTAGCGTGACACGGTCCGGTGTCCCTTGAACACCTTTTGCTTCGTACGGTAAATCGACACCGGTCGTCACTCCGAGCCCGAACTGACTGTAGTAATTCTGCATGATCGCAGCCGCTGCATCTACACTTGCTCCAGCGATACCATTACTCGGATATTTCGCCATCCGCATCGCAATATTGAACATATAAACGTTTGATGAACGCTCAAGTGCCGTCAAATCCGTGATTGCTCCCATGTTGACGTACGATGCTTTTTTCGTACCACCAATCGTGATCGGAGCATCATTGATGACTTCGTTTTGACGGATAACACCTTCCTCAAGTCCCATCGCAACCGTTGCACCTTTGATCGTCGAACCGATTTGAAGCGACGTCAAGACGTTATTGATTGCGACATCTGAGAACTTGCCGGTTGCTGGATCCAACTTTTGACCAGACATCGCAAGAATCTCACCTGTCTGTGGATTCATGACGACGGCGTAACCTTCTTTTAGATAACGACTACCCATGCCACGCCCCATTTTAATGGCTTGTTGCATGATTTTGTCGACTTGTTTGTTGTACTCTGCATCAACAGTTAAAACGAGATCTTTACCAGACTCGCCTTCCTCGCGTTTTGGATCACCGACCGGCTCTCCGTTAAACGTCTCATACACATCGTATGCGGGTTTCCCACGCAGTAGATCTTCATACTGTTGTTCAAGGAATGATGTTCCGACACGGTCATTCAAGCTGTAACCTTTTGCTTTGAACTCTGCTTGTTGTTCTGCTGGAATCTTCGAGTACTTCCCAAAGATATTCCGAAGTGTTCCTTCATATGGATAAGAACGCTCGTAAAACGGTTCCACCGATACACCTTTTAAATCTTCTAGATTTTCATCGATGATCGCCATCTCTTTTGCAGATGCACCGAGTTTGACGAGCTGCGGATCAAGTGCATAACCAACTTCCATGTTATGTTTGATCGCGATGACTTCCATTGTCTGATCATCATAATCGATATCCTCTTTTGTGATGGCATCTAAACGAATTTTATCTTGCTCCGGAATCGAGAGCTTACTTTGTGCTTCTGTTGAAGGATACTTCTTTTTTACTGCCTCTTGGTATCGACGATCCGATTCTTTTGTATTCGTCGCCACCCAAAAATCCTTGATGTCCCGTTCCGTGACTTTCCAATCTTTTTTCGGTAGATCAATGATTGCCGCAAGACGCTGTGCAATCTCAATGCGTTCATCGACTTTCGTCGTTTGTGCGCGACGGTAGACGATGGAGTATTTAGAAATCGTATCAACCAAAAGACGACCATCCCGGTCATAAATCTTTCCGCGTGGCACTTCATATTTTGATGCGATCATTTCTGTTTTTTGAACTTCCCGCGAAATTTTCTCACCATTGACGATTTGCACGACTCCTAAACGGAAAATCAAAATCGCAAACAATAAAAAAACGACGAAGAACATTAAATTCAGACGAAGCGGCAGATGATTACGCCGTCTTCCTCGTACGGTGATTCGTTTAGCCATGGCGTACTCCCCTATCGTTCAAAAGTCATCTTGTTTCATTATATAGAAGGAAACTTTCCATAACAACCTATCCCATCATTTTCCGCATTAAAAAAAGCGTATCGTTCACAATTGAACGATACGCTCGTTTTCACATTACTTCGCGTCAGCGTAAAGCTTCGCTACGTGATCCCAATCAACGACGTTGAAGAACGCATTGATGTAATCAGGACGGCGGTTTTGGTAGTTGAGATAGTATGCATGTTCCCAAACATCAAGACCGAGGATTGGTGTTTTGCCTTCCATGACTGGTGTATCTTGGTTTGGTGTCGAAACGACTGCCAATTTCCCACCATCAACGATTAACCAAGCCCAACCTGAACCAAAACGAGTTGTTGCTGCTTTCGCGAATGCATCTTTGAATGCATCGAATGATCCGAATGCTTCGTCGATTGCTGCCGCGAGTTCCCCTGTTGGAGCAGCACCATCGTTCTTCTTCAACAGTTTCCAGAAGAATGAGTGGTTCCAGTGACCGCCACCGTTGTTACGGACTGCAGTTTGAATGTTTGCTGGGAGAGCATCCAAGTTTTGAAGAAGTTCTTCAAGTGACTTTCCTTCATGTTCTGTACCCTCAAGCGCCGCATTCACGTTCGTGACATACGTGTTGTGGTGTTTCGTGTGGTGAATCTCCATCGTACGAGCATCGATATGTGGCTCAAGCGCATCATAAGCGTAGCCGAGTTCTGGTAATTCAAATTTTGACATGTTCATGTCCCCCTTTGTACTATTTTCGAAAACTTCAATACCCTTTAAGACTAGCAAAAGAACCTGTGTTGACGCAAGTCAAGACCCTCGGATTTACTCGACTTCTCGTGGAGCAAAAACTGATACACCACCACCTGGAACTGGGAAGACACCAAATCCTTCATCGTCGATCACAACAGGGTGATCTTGATGGTTCGTATAGTCAAACCATTCTTGACCTGCACGTTCTTCACCGACAAACATCCGTTTTTCACACATATCGGCATTCGACAATAAGACCGCACAGCCGGAGTTCTCAATTTCCTCAACTCCACGACGAACCCAACCGACACAATGTGGATCATCGAGATAATCTTCTTGTTCACCATACGCTTTGTGATACCGTGCATAGAGTAAGGCATCAATCATTTCTTTTTTTCCTTCTACCGGATGTGGTCCTTGCACACCATAATAGTCACCGTAGAAGACACATGGATAACCATCTTTACGAAGTAAAATCGCCGCGTAAGCATGTTGTTTAAACCAGTCATCCACCCACGACTCCAGTGATTCGCCCGGTTGTGAATCGTGATTATCGACGAACGTGACGGCATTCGTCGGGTGTGATTCGACAAGGGTATCCGCAAACAACGTCGTCATATCAAAGTCTTGCCCCTGCTTCGAAGCTTCATGGAACTTGTAATGAAGCGGAACATCGAATAAATCGATCGTATAGTCGACGCTATCGAGGAAATGACGACAATCATCGAGATCTGATTTCCAGAACTCACCGACCATATAGAAGTCACCTTCACTTTTTTCAATCATTGATTTTGCGAATTCATGAACGAATTCATAGTTGATATGTTTGATGGCATCGAGTCGGAAACCTTGGCAATCAATTGTTTCTTGGAACCAATGTCCCCAGCGGATCATTTCTTCTCGGACTTCAGGGTGATTATAATCGATGTTCGCGAACATCAAATAGTCATAGTTTCCGAATTCATCATCGACTTGATCATTCCAATCTTTATTTTTACCGGAAATTTTAAAGACACCCGTCTTTTCTTCACGAGCATCAAAATCCGTTCCATTGAAAAATTCATGTGTCCAGATGAAATCTGAATATTTTCCGTTACGTCCCGGGAACGTAAACTTCGTCCAAGCTTCGATTTCAAACTCTTCTGAAATTTCTTTCGAACGATCTTCCGGATGGACTTCGACGACATTGATTGTCTCGAGTTCATCGGCTGCTGCTTTATGGTTCATGACGACATCCGCGTAAACAGCGATATCGTTCTCACGAGCAACCTGGATCGCTTCGACGAGTTCATCTTTCGTACCGTATTTCGTACGGACCGTTCCTTTTTGATCAAATTCGCCTAAATCATAGACGTCATAGATGCCATATCCTGTATCTTCATCCGATTGACCTTTTGACGCCGGTGGAATCCACACGGACGTGATGCCGGCAGCACGTAATTCAGGCGCCCGCTCTTTCAAGCGTTGCCAGTGCTTCCCATCATTCTCTACATGCCACTCAAAAAACTGCATCATCGTATGGTTACGTTCCATCTCTCTTCGCTCTCCCTTAGTTACTATAGTATGAATATTATTACAATATCTTTACTATTCCCCGGGGGAACAAAAATAAACGCTCCTCGTTTTTCAACGAGAAGCGTTCTACTGAATGGACCCTGCAGGGCTCGAACCTGCGACCGGACGGTTATGAGCCGTCTGCTCTGACCAGCTGAGCTAAGGGTCCTTAAGTAATAGTAGCGGCGGAGGGAGTCGAACCCACGACCTCACGGGTATGAACCGTACGCTCTAGCCAGCTGAGCTACACCGCCATGATGTATGTTTCTTACTCTTACTAGATTACGAGATGTGGCGAAACTTGTCAATATGCTATTTCAAAAAAATAAACAGCTGATTTCATTTTTTGAAATCAGCTGTCATAGATAAATCGTATTTCACTTAGTTCGTTAATGCGGTCCGCTGTTCAAGGACGAGATCCGTGATGTTGACAGCGTGATCGCCAATTCGTTCGAGGTTCGACAAGAGATCGACGAAAATCATCCCTGCTTGTCCCGTACATTCGCCAGCGTTAACACGAAGGACATGATGCTTACGGAATGAACGTTCGAGTGCATCGAGTTTACCTTCGAGTTCAAGAACTTTTCGAGCCCGTGTGACATCATCCTCTTCGACAGCGCGAACGGCACAATCGACGATTTCTTGTGTCAAAGCGTACATGTCATCAAGTTCTTGCTTCGCTGATGATGTGAACTGAATCCGGTTGACGATTTGGAAGTCAACCAATTCGACGATGTTTTCAACGTGGTCACCAATCCGTTCAAAATCATTGACGGCATGCATCAGTAACGAGTGCTCATTTGATTCACGTTTTGATAAATCATGTGCCGCTACTTTAACGAGATAACTCGTGACTTCTGTATTTAAATGGTTGATCGCATATTCAATCTGTTGTGATTCCGATACATCTTTCTTATCATGCGATTGTGTGTAACGCTGTGCTTTTGCAAGTGCGTCTTTCGAGAATTCACCCATACGCAATACTTCGAGCTTTGCTTGGTTTAATGCGAGTGCTGAAGATTGGTTCAAGATATTTTGATCCAGATGACGCGGTTTTGAATCAATCGTCGTATCCGTACCCGGTACGATTTTTTGTACAAGCCATGCGATTTGCGCAATGAACCAACACTGAATCAACGTATTGACGACGTTGAATGTTCCATGTGCAAAGGCGATTTGCATCTTTGGCCCTAAATCAAGCGCGCCCGTGATCCAAGTAATGAAATTCGAGAAGATTGGTAAAGCAATCAAGAATAAAATCGTCCCGATAATGTTGAAGATGACGTGTGCTGCTGCTGTTCGTTTAGCTGCAATCGACGCACCAAGTGCTGCGAGTACTGCTGTGATCGTCGTTCCGATGTTATCACCGAACAAGACGGGAAGTGCTGCTTTGATATCGATCATGCCACCAGCGTATAGCTCTTGTAAGATACCGATCGTTGCTGACGACGACTGAACAAGAACGGTAAAAATCGTTCCGACGAATACACCAAGCAATGGGTTATCCGACATCGATACCGTCAACTCACGGAACCAGACACTTGACTCAAGTGGAGCCATTCCGTCGCCCATCAATGTCAAACCATAGAACAATGCACCGAAGCCAAAGAAAATCTGTCCGATGTATTGAACCCTTTCTTTATTAAAGAAGAAGATCAAGAAAGCACCAATGGCGATTGCTGGAAGCGCAGCTTCCTTGACGTTAAAGCCGATGATGAAGGCCGTAATCGTTGTTCCGATGTTAGCCCCCATGACGACTCCAATCGCCTGTCGTAAATTCATCAGACCTGCACTAACGAGTCCGACGACGATGACGGTCGTCCCTGACGACGACTGTATCAAAATCGTGACGACGATACCTGCTAGGATACCTAACAGTGGGTTCGTCGTATATTTATCGAGGATATAACGTAATCGGTCTCCTGCTGTTTTTTGGAGCCCATCTCCCATATACTTAATACCGAATAGGAAAATCCCGAGTCCACCGATGAAGGTGAAAATCATTTCCTGCAAATCATAGTTCATCTTGCCAGCTCCTTTATTTCATGTGGATTGATGTGTTTGTAAAGTTTATTTTCTCAACTCCCCCATTATGTAAAGGTCTTTTGAACTTGTAAATAGTTTTTGAGACATCCGTTTGTTAAGGTTTTATTAATCTGTACCATTACACAAAAACCCTTTATTACTAATAAAAATTAAATAATTAAAATCTGTTTTAAAACAGTAGAAAGAGTGATTTACTTGTCATTTTTACGTCAACTGATTAATTACTTACAAACTTCTTTAATTCCAAATCGTCCGTTTTTGCGTCTTCGTTTGGCAGATGTTTCCCTTTATTTTTGTGGATTAGCTTGGATTTCATTTTGGACGACAGTCATTGATTCCTTCTTTTTACAAAAAAACATCCCAATCGTCGTCTGGTTCATCCTTCATTTCATCTTTATCGCAATCGCTGTATTACTTTACGTATTGTTTATGGCGTATCTAACGAAGGGATTTGTCCGATTGTTACTTCCCCGTCCGTGGGCGTATCGCCAAACGTTTCCTTACACAGTTGCGACGAATCTCTGGTCTTTCCCACTCGGTATGCTTCTATACCAACTCGATTATCCTCGCTTCGGAATCGGGATACTCGTAATCGGACACCTCGTCTACACATTAGTGCCATTATGGATTGCCCGTTCCGCGAAGCCACGCGCTTCACGCAAACCTCAATAAGTATCAAAATCAGGCGTCCGACGGATTGACGGACGTCCTTCTTTCATTAAACAATTGTAAATGTTCGATTTTCGTTCTTGTTTCTCGATTTTTAGGGAATAGTTCGATATGATAGGAAGGGTAAACATAAACAATATGGCGGTATGCCACAAAAGGAGATTTTCGATATGCCGAAAATGGTCCATCGCTCTAAGACTCGTCCTGTTCGTGTAGGGGACCTTGTCATTGGTGGAAATAATGAAGTCATCATCCAAAGTATGACGACAACTAAAACACACGACGTCGAAGCGACAGTCGCTGAAATTCTACGTCTTGAAGAAGCTGGTTGCCAAATCGTCCGCGTCGCTTGTCCAGAAGAACGTGATGCGCTCGCACTTGCAGAAATCAAAAGCCGAATCAACATTCCGCTTGTCGTAGACATCCACTTCAACTATAAACTTGCGCTCATGGCAATCGAAGCTGGCGTCGATAAAATCCGGATCAACCCGGGTAACATCGGTCGCCGCGAAAAGGTCGAAGCCGTCGTGACAGCAGCCAAAGCGAAAAACATCCCAATCCGGATCGGAGTAAACGCCGGTTCACTTGAAAAGCACATTCTTGAAAAATACGGCTACCCGACAGCACGTGGTATGGTCGAGAGTGCGTTGCACCACATTAAGATCCTCGAAGATCTCGACTTCCATGACATCATCGTCTCGCTTAAGGCATCAGACGTACAGTTGGCGCTTGAAGCGTATCAACTTGCTTCTGAATCGTTCGACTATCCACTTCACGTCGGGATCACGGAATCTGGTCCACTTCGCTCTGGTTCATTAAAATCAGCAGCGGGACTTGGCGCGATCTTGTCACGCGGAATCGGAAACACGGTTCGTGTATCTCTTTCAGCGGATCCTGTCGAAGAAGTAAAAGTCGCAAAAGAAGTCTTGAAATCATTTGGTCTCGCGGCGAATGCGGCGACATTGATCTCATGCCCAACATGTGGTCGGATCGAAATCGATTTGATGTCGATCGCTGCAGAAATCGAAGACTATATCGAAAACATCCAAGCGAACATCAAAGTCGCGGTTCTCGGATGTGCGGTCAACGGTCCTGGTGAAGCACGTGAAGCTGATATCGGTATCGCTGGCGCACGCAACGAAGGATTATTGTTCCGTCACGGAGAAATCATCCGTAAAGTACCGGAAGCAACGATGGTCGAAGAATTGAAGAAAGAGATTGATGCAATCGTTCTCGAAAAACAGGCTGAAAAAGAAGCCGAAAAAGCAAATCACGCATAAGTGGAAGACTCCTCCCTCGCGAGGAGTCTTTTTTCCTATCTCGATTTCGACTATGTTATACTAAGTGAAGAAAAATTTTTAGAACGTGGGTGACTGTAAATGAAAATTGGAATCGACATTGATGGAACGATCACACATCCATCCTCTTGCTTCACTTACATGAATAAACATCTCGGAACGTCGATTGACTTCAATCAGGCGTCCGAGTATGAATTGCATACGTATACCGATATGAATCAAATCGAATTTTGGGACTACATGGTGAACTCTGGTCACGAGACAGGCATTTATCGTGAATCCATCCCTCAAGAACATGTTCGTCATCACTTATGGAATTTGCGGAAGCAATATGATCTCCATTACGTAACAGCACGATCGGAGCTCGTTCGTCCTGTAACAGAAGAGTGGATCAAACAACACGAACTTCCTCTTGATTCCTTGATCATGACGGGATCACACGACAAAGTACAAGTCGTCCGTGATTTATCACTCGATTTATTCATGGAAGATCGATTAGAGAATGCTGTACAAATCGCAGAAGACACCTCTATTCCTGTAATCTTGTTCGATGCACCTTATAACCGTAAAGCCGTACCGAATAATGTCATTCGTGTCGCTTCCTGGAATGAGGCCGTTCAAGAGATTCAAAAATTTGCACCAATTCGTTAAAACAGCCGATTAGGCTGTTTTTTCCATTTTCTATGCCATTATCCGATGAGATAGCATACAATGGCATTAGATTTAGATTTTCTAATAGAAAGGGTTTCATGATGCTTACGACAGTGAATATCTTTTTCGTCAATATCTGTATTATCTTTCTTGTCTCTACATTCACTTTTTATCTGTTGCGTGATCGCTTACCGATTCAACCGGACTCGATGATGTCCACTCGCCTGTATTTCGGACTAGCGAATGGAGTAACAGGAATTCTCCTTATGCACCACGCCATCGATTTAAATGGGGCACTGATCGATTTACGATTGTTACCTCTCGCTTTATCCGCCCTATTTGGCGGTAACGTCAGTATCGCAGTGACAGGAACGATGCTTCTATTTTATCGGTTCTTGATTCATGACGGCGCTTCACTGAATGTTCTACTTAGTTCTGTCATCACACTACTTGGTTTTTTAATTCTTTCGTTTATTTGTCGCCGATTTATCACACGACAAGGGTACTTCTTTTCCGCCATCGTCACGGTCGGTTCATTACTTGTTCTTTGGCGACTGATCATAAGCAATTCTCCTGTCGATGCATGGGAAACGATCTATATTCCCTATTTTATCCTAACGATTGGTGGAGCGATTTTGTTTTATCGGTTATCCTCGCTCCTTCAACAGCACTTTGTTCTGTACTCCTATCAATCCTACCTCGCATCGACCGATCAGTTGACACGGCTTGCGAATCGACATGTCATTTTAGAAAAAGTAACGACGCTCGAAAAAAGTAACGCCTCTTGGAGTGTGATTCTATTCGATTTGGATCATTTCAAGACTGTGAACGATACACACGGTCACGCCATCGGTGACGCCGTCTTACGCCATTTTTCGATTATATTGAATGAATATTGTCCTGTACCAGTCACGGTCGGTCGATATGGAGGCGAAGAATTCATTATCATCATTCCGGATAGCGAACAATACTCTCCTGTTATCATAGCGGAAACGATCGTAACAGCCGTTCAGCAAACACCGTTCGTGATGCAGGATCATGCCGTATCAATCACCGTATCCGCTGGAATTGCTTACGCTCATCATCAGCCTGCTGAAATGGTCTTTAAGCAAGCAGATTCCGCTTTATATGAGGCAAAAACGCAAGGTCGAAATCAGTATCGACTGTACCAATCATAAGTATTGTATGAAAAAGCCACTTCTCTCCGAAAAATTCGGACTGAAGTGGCTTTTTTTGATTAATGAATCGTTCCTTCATTCGTTTTTTGTAGCAGACAGATGATTTCTTTAAGTGGTACGGGTTTAGCGAAGAAATAGCCTTGGAACAAATGAATCCCGATTTCTTTGGCAATGCGTACTTCCTCTCCTGTCTCTACTCCTTCAACGATACATTCGACATGCATCGACTCACTCAATTGAAAAATCGACTCAAGAATCGATTGTCGTTTCTCCGATGCTCCAATTTGTTCAATGAATTGCTTCGGAATCTTTAATTGACGTAACGGTAATAAACGTTCGAGGACGTGATAAGACGCATGACCAGTACCGAAATCATCAAGCGAAACTGGGAAATCAAGCGTTTTGATGCGCTTGAGCGCTCGATGAATCGACTGACTCTCAAAATCGAGCGACTGACTTTCCGTAATCTCAATCTTAATCTGTTGCGGCTTTAATGCATACTTGAGTAACGTTCGTTCAATGAATGGCATGAACGACTCACTCGTCAACTGTCGTGGTGATACGTTGACTGACAACGTAAACTCATCCGGAACCAGACCGACCAATGCTTTACGCGTCTTACATCCTTCCTCAAAGATCCACTCACCTAGACGAATGATCAAGTCACTTTTTTCAGCAATCGGGATGAACACGGATGGTCGATCGGCTCCCTGTAGCGGGGTCTTCCATCGAACCAATGCTTCGAGACCGATGAATTGCTCTGATCGAACATCGTATTGCAGTTGATAGACGAGGTGAAAATCCGTTTCAATATTAGCCTGTGCTAACGATTGTGCTGCTTTGACTCGTAATTCTTGATCCTTACGCCATTCTTGGTCAATACACATCACACGTTCGTTTTGTTGCGCTGCTTCTTGTAAGGCAGTCAATAATTGCTGCACCCGACGCTTTCGATTGTCGGTCGCCCCATCGCCATTATCAATGACGATGGATATGTTGACATAGACATGATGCCCCTCGATTTCGTATGGTACGGAAATTTCTTGGCTCAATTCTTCCATCGCTTCCTTACATGCCACCTCGTCCGGCTTTTCCATGACAATCAATAACGTCCCTGCTTCAATCCGAGCAAACGCTTGATAAGGAGGTAGTTGTCTCTTGAGTCGCTCGATACAGGCGCGTAGTACTTGTAACTGAATATCTTCTCCAAAATAACGTGCCAGCTCATAGTAGTTTTCTAAATGAATCCCGACAAAAATGAGCTGTTGTTCGGATCTTGGAAAATCAATTTCGTTTAATCCTTGACGATTCAAGACACCTGTTTCTTCATCACGTCGCGCCGTATCGTGTAATTGTATCGCAAGGTCATTCAAACGATTTAAATTGCGAATATGCAAGTGATTGATGACAAGTGCAATCGATACGCCAATCACAATCATACCAATCCGCCCATAATGGTCGGTCGGATCAATTTCCACCGTTACGGTATCGACATTCCCCATGACGTACAAACTAGTTGCGATGGTAACAATGATGGCGTACCACATCATGATGCGTTGATAGGAGATTAAAGCGATCATCAAAAACAAAAAGCTACTTGCCCAAACGGTAACTGCCGCGTAAGGTAAAAAGCTAATCGATGTAATCGGAACGACGAGCAACATCAAGGACAATAAGTGCGTTTGCAAAACGATTTCCATCTTACGACGACTGATATAAAAAATAAAAATTCCCATGATGACTAAAAATGAAATAATGACAGAACGACTCAAATATGCATTCTTGATTGTCTCTTCCGTCGTCGTATAAATGATTAGAGCACCAACAAGCATCATGAAAAGAGCAAAGTTTCCAATCCACCATTGTTGTTTCCGAACGATATCCTCCATGCTTTTCCCCTCCTTTCCGTCAGATTTTCCGTATAAAGGTTTCGACATCGCTTGATGATACTCCTGTTAAATGGAATGTGTCAATTCCTTCCTAAAAAGAAAAGTCTTCCCTCATACGTATCGTGGAAGACTTTCTTTCAAATTGATGTTTTTATAGTTCGACTCTACCTAACTCCTCGATGACATCCGTCGCTAGCAAGCTACTCGGATGTAAGCGTCGTTCAACTTGCCGAGAAGCACGTGCATACCACTCTGCTCCTTGCGCTAATGTTCTTTCGATGTCGCCTGTTGGATGTTGTGCAAGAAGGCTGGTTAATATGCCAAACAGAGTATCCCCACTTCCTCCTTTGGCGAGACCACTTGATGCACCAGAGATGACGAATCCGCCTCCATCCGGTTTCGCGATTAAGATGACATGGGACTTCAAGACGACAGTTACTTGATGCAAGATGGCATAGTCGGTTGCCTGACCAAAAAGATCATCTTGAATACTTGCGACACTCTGGTTCGTCATCCGGGCGAATTCACCGATATGCGGTGTGACGATGATCGGCGCGGTTCGCTCGGGATAACTTTCTTTTACTAGAGCTGCAGCATCTAATACAACCGGCACATCACTCTCAAGTAGATGGTCCACCCATGTTTCGACTGCCTCTTGCGATAATCCAGGACCGATTCCAACTGCTGAGATGGAGGGGAGCATCTCCTGAATTGCTGGTAACGTCTGATCAATGACCATCGCTTCCGGCGCTTGGGCGATGATTCCATGTTTCGCAAGTGCCGTCGTCGCAACTTGTAGTTTACCGACTCCTGTTCGTAAGGCTGCCCGTGTAGCGAGTTGGATGGAGCCCGGCATCGTCTCACTTCCACCAATCAATAGCGCCGTCCCGTACGTTCCTTTATGCCCGTATGGTTCCCGCTTGAATAAGGCGGTCACATCCTTAGGTGATACGCGCCATTCACCAAAAGTCGGTAATCCGATATCAATTGTTTCTAATTCGCCATAAAACGGGGCTGTTCGTATTAAAAAGGCAGATCGTTTCATTGCATGCAATTGGAATGTCACGTCTGCGCGAATCGCTGTCTCCTTAAATTCCGTTGCATGATCTGTCGGTACTCCGCTTGGAACATCTACTGCATAGATACGTGCCCCTTGCCGCTTTTGTTCCGATACGAATTCACACTGCGCTTCGAACACTTGATTCATCCGCTTTGGATCAAATCCCGTTCCATATAAGGCATCTAGAATCACATCATATTGACCACACGGTTGTTCGGTCACAAGTCCGAACGCTTCTGCATAATGAACATGAACGATGGATGTATCCGAACGATTTTCTCCAAATGGTGCATGTAGTGTGACATCAAATCCGTCGCGTATCAATTCGCGTCCAATGACATAGCCATCCCCACCGTTATTGCCTGTCCCACATAAAATCAAGATTCGCTCCGTCTTCCTATGACGCTCTTTGATACGTGTTGCGATGTGACTTCCAGCTCGTTCCATCAGCACTTCAAGTGGCAGTCCGGATGTCCGTGCCCACTCATCGATTTGTCGCGCTTCTTGTGTATCATAAATCATCTTCTCATCACCTCTGTTCGACTATTCCCGTTTTGAACAGGACTAGTCTTTTAAAACGCAAAAAGAGGACGCCCGACCGGGCATCCTCTTTCATTTAAGATGTCATGCGTTGACAATTCGCACAGCGTCCATAAATTTCGAACTTATGATCCTCAACTTCAAAGCCAGTCTCTTGGACCGGAGAAACCCATTCCATCGGACAGACATTCAATGTTTCCGTCTTGCCGCAGATTCGGCATATCAAATGATGATGATGGTGTCCTGAAGCACAAGCTGCTCGGTATTTCATCTCACCGTCTAATTCCGTCACTTCTAATAAGTCGATTTCCGAAAAGTCATTCAAGTTTCGATAGATTGTATCATAACTTAACGAAGGATGAGACGTTCGAAGAGCTTCTGCTACTTCCCGCGCACTGACATAACGATTCACTTCAAACAGATACGATAGCAAATCGAGACGCTTCGGTGTCATTTTAAACCCAGAAGCCTTCATGCGTTCACGCGCTTGTTCGATGTTCGTCTTCATGTGTTTTCCCTCCTATCCAAAAACGTTCCAACAGCATCACGATGATCAGCTCAAGTACCGCAATCAAGACGATCATTCCGCCGGGTGCCAAATCGAACTGATAAGCCAGGATGAGTCCAAGTACTGTAGCGATTTCGCCGAAGATGATTGCTAAAAAGATTGTCATCTTAAAACTCTTCGCAATTCGAAGTGCTGCCGCAACCGGTAACGTGATTAAGCTTGAGACAAGCAAAATCCCAACGATTCGCATACTGATCGCAATGACAAGCGCAACGACGATCATAAAGAGAATATGCACTAAGCGAAGGCGAATCCCGGAAACGCGCGCCTGCTCCTCGTCAAAGGAGAGGAACAACAATTCCTTGTAAAAAGCAAAGACGAAGATGACGACGACGATCGTCACGATAAGAATCGTGTACACATCCGTCAAGGCGACAGCCGAGACCGTTCCAAATAAGAAGGAGACGAGATCCATTGAAAAGCCGTTCGCGAGACTGATGAATGTTGCCCCAAGCCCCATTCCCGTCGCCATGATGATCGGGATTGCGAGTTCTTGGAAGTGCTTGTACTTCGCACGCAACCAATCGATCGTCAGTGCCGCGATGACCGACGTCACGATTCCTAAATACAGTGGATTCAAGTCCGCTAATTGTGCGACCATTCCAGAAATCAATAGACTGAGCGCAATCCCAGCTAGCGTGACGTGTGATAGTGCATCTGCGATTAAGCTCATCCGCCGGACGACGACGAACGAACCGATCAATGGTGCCGTGAATCCGATCAGAATGGCAGCCACCAAAGCGTACTGTAAAAACTTTAACGTCATGAACGCTTCAATCATTGGACACTCTTCCCTTCATGAACGAGGACACGTCCCGGAACCGGATAGAGGGAGCGGATCGTCTGTTCATCTAGTTCCCAGTATTCCTTGATGCCACAGTTACATCCTAAACGTCCATCGACCAGATGAATCACATCCGTGACAAGTTTACTGACGAAATGAATATCATGCGTGACAAGAACGAATGTCCGGCGCTTATCTCGACGAAGTTCTTCTAAGATCTCATAAAATTCTTTCACGTATCGCTGATCGACACCAACGGTTGGTTCATCCAAGATCATTAAATCCGGATCATTGACGAGCGCACGTGCGATGAAAACACGTTGTTGTTGACCACCGGATAGGTCGCCTACTTTTGAATCGCGTCGCTCCCACATGCCGACCGTTTCGAGGGCCGTTCGTACTTTGTCTCGATCGTCGCGAGACAAGCGACGAAAGAGTCCTTTTTTAGCGTACAGTCCCATCTCAACGACTTCTGCGACAGTCACCGGAAAACCGGAGTTGAACGCTGCCGCTTTTTGCGAAACATAGCTGATCCGCCACCATTCATTGAATTGTGATTGGGATTGTCCAAATAAACGAATCGTTCCTTTCGGTTGCAATAACCCTAATATACATTTGATCAGCGTCGATTTTCCGGATCCATTTTCACCGACGATGGCTAAAAATTGCCCTTGCTCGACCTGAAACGAGACTTGATTCAACACCCGACGATCCGGGTAATCATAGCTGACTTGATCAATCTCGATGATTGGTGTTTCCATGTATTTTCACTCCTTCCGTTTTCGTAAAACGGAATAATTACGCCTTAATCAACTGTCTTATTATAGCGCCCGCCAATTATTGGTGCAACTCTAGCAACTTCCTATCCTCCTTAGAAAACATTCAAGGTACAATAAAGAAAGAAGCTAGCTGTTTCCGGCTTGTTCAGAGAGGGAATTCTTTTAGTGCACGCATCGCAGAGAGGAGTCGGAGTCATTTGAAACAAGAACTTGCAGTCATCGATATCGGTTCCAACTCGATTCGTTATGTCATCTTCCATCCGATCGCTTCTGGTCGCTATATCGAGAAGATTAATATTAAAGTCGTCGCCCGGTTATCTGCTCACATCAACGAGGATGGAGCACTCGATGATGAAGGCATCGCCTTACTCGAAGAAACGTTACATCGTTTTTATGAAGTTGGTGTCACCCATGAAGTCGAAGAAACAATCTGTGTCGCGACAGCAGCCATCCGTAATGCAACGAACCGAGATGCCATCGTTGAATCCGTTACAGAAAACACGCCTTTTTCCATTCAGGTTCTGACAGATGAACAAGAAGCATACTATGGCTATTTTGCCATCATCAATTCGACCTTCCTGACTGATGGCTTTTCTGTCGATATCGGTGGTGGTTCCATGGAAGTCACCTTGATTGAAAATCGCGAAATGGTGGCGTATCACAGCTTTCCATTTGGTGCCGTCACTTTGACACGGCAATTCGTTTCGGACGAGACACTAAATACCAGCGATAAGAAAAAATTGGTGAAATTCCTACGGGAGCAATTCGAATCGATTCCATGGCTGAGTGATAAAAAGCTTCCTTTAATCGGTGTCGGTGGTTCTGCCCGAAATTTCGTTCGGATCCATCAGTCGAATCAGGACTATCCCCTACGAAGTGTTCACCAATATCAAATCAAAGCGAAGGAACTCGCGAAGATGGTGGACGATCTCGAAGGCAAGTCGGCGAAACAACTATCGAAAATCGAAGGACTCTCAAAGGATCGAATTGATATCTTCCTGCCGGCATTGATTGCGATTCAAGAGTTAGCTCATCACATCGAAGCGGAAGAATTCGTCATGAGTAATCTCGGTCTTCGCGAAGGTCTTGTTTACGAGTTCGATGTGCAGGACGAAGCATACCGTCGGATTGAAAACGTACGTGAGCAAAGTCTCTATCAGCTCGAAAGCGACTATAAGGTCAATCGAGATCGTGCGTCATATATTGGAACTCTCGCCAAATCGATGTACCGGCAGCTCGTCACGCTCGACTTGATTTCAGAACGCGCGTCTGATCTACGACTGCTCGATTCAGCAAGTCGCTTATTTTATTGTGGACAATACATTAATCCAGATACACGATCGGACCAGACGTTCTACCTGTTGACGAATACCGAATTGAATGGCATGACGCACAAGGATCGCGTTGCGCTCTCGCTTGTCAGCTCCTATTCTTCTGCCAAACGGATGAACCAGCTTGCGAAACCTTTCAAGGACTGGTTTACGGAAAAATCGCTGGATCGCTTCGATCTACTTGGTTCTCTCCTCAAATTAAGTCATGCGCTCGACGTGACGGAGCGAAAAGCTGTCGATCATTTGGAGCTATTCCTTCAAAAGGATCAACTCCAATTCGTCCTCGATACAGGGGATCATGATTATGGATTCGAAGTCGAAAAAGCGGAAAAACAAAAGAAACACCTGGAACGAATCATTGATTGTACGATTACCTTCGAAACGAAAGGAGATCTTCCTTCATGAAGCTCGACATACCGGAACATTTCAATAATCGTGAGCTTAGCTGGCTCCAATTCAACAAACGTGTACTGGATGAAGCGTTTGACACACGCAATCCGTTAATGGAACGTTTTAAGTTTCTCGGTATCTTTAGTTCCAATCTAGACGAGTTCTATATGGTACGGGTCGGTGGTTTAAAGGATGAAGTACTCGCCGGATTCAATAAACCGGAAAATAAACAACAAATGACACCCAAACAGCAGTTACGTGCGATCGCAGCGAAAACAAAGGAGTTAGTCGATCGGCAATACGAAGCATTTCAATCAATCAATCAGACGTTATCCGATGAAGGCATTACATTCTTAAAATATGATGCCCTGACTTCGGATCAGACGACCTATGTAAAATCCTTTTTCCGTGAACAAGTCTTTCCGGTACTCACGCCTGTCGCTGTCGATGCCTATCGTCCATTCCCGATGCTCTCGTCAAAGTCACTCAACATCGCGACGGTACTCGAGGCAGAAGACGGGACAAAACGGAATTTGGCGCTCGTACAAGTACCTGCTGTCTTGCCACGATTCGTCGATTTACCGGTAGAAGATGATGAGACGACCGCTGTCATCTTACTCGAAGACGTCATCATCGCCTTCATCGATAGTCTATTCAAAGGCTATCGTGTGTTGTCTGCGATGCCGTTTCGAATTACGCGTAATGCCGACCTTCCGTTTCACGAGGAAGGTACGCATGACTTATTAAAGCTGATTGAGAAAGAATTAAAAAAGCGGCGTTGGGGAGTCGCGATTCGACTCGAAGTTCAAAAAGCTGCCATCAATACCGAACTGCTCAACATGTTGCGCGATGTACTTGATTTACAGGAACGCGACATCTTTGCCGTGGATGGTCCGATTGATTTAACGTTCTCCTTTGCCTTTTACAGTCAAATCGGTATTGAATATGATCATTTGATTTATCAGACGATCATGCCAGTCGACCCACCAGCACTCGATAGTTCAAAAAATCTGTTCAATCAATTACTCGAACGCGATTATCTCTTGCATCATCCGTATCATACGTTTGATCCTATCGTCCGGTTCATCGTCCAAGCGGCAAATGATCCGAACGTCCTTGCCATCAAACAAACACTTTATCGCGTATCTGGTGATTCACCGATCATCAAGGCCTTAAAAACGGCTGCTGAAAACGGGAAACAGGTCACCGTCCTCGTTGAACTCAAGGCTCGATTCGACGAGGCGAAAAACATCGAATGGGCAAAGCAACTAGAAAAGGTCGGCGCCCATGTCATCTACGGATATAGTGATTTAAAGACACACTCGAAGATCACGCTCGTCGTCCGACTCCACGAAGGCAAAATTCAGCGTTTTGTCCACCTTGGTACCGGCAACTATAATGATTCGACGGCGAAACTATACACGGACGTCGGATTATTAACCGCTCGGGAAGAGATCGCCGAAGATGCGACGAACTTCTTCAATTGGTTATCCGGGTACGGGGAACAGCCGGAATGGAACGTCATCCAAACTTCACCGAACGCGATGCTTGAGAAGTTCCTGTCATTAATCGATGAAGAGATTCATCATCATAAAAAACACGGAAATGGTCGAATCGTTGCTAAGATGAATAGTTTAACGGAAAAAGACATCATTTTACGGCTCTACAAGGCATCGCGCGCCGGTGTCCAAGTCGAACTTATCGTTCGGGGCGTCTGTTGTCTGCGTCCTGGCATTCCAGATGTTTCGGAGAATATTCGCGTCATCTCGATCGTCGACCGTTACTTGGAGCATTCACGCATCTTCTACTTCCACCACAATGGACAGGATTTGATGTATGGGTCAAGCGCGGACTGGATGACACGCAACATGCGAAAACGGATTGAAATCTTGTTCCCGATCATGGACGAAGAACATAAGGAGTATTTAAAGGATTGTCTCGCCCTCGCCCTTGCTGATAATGTAAAGTCGCGTGAGCAGGCAGCCGATGGATCTTATCATTACGTGAAGGATGGAAAACAGAGCTGTGAATCCCAGCTGCTGATTCAAGACTATACGAGCGGCAAACTAAAACAAAAACCTAGTTTTACAGCTCCATTGACACACAAGTGGATCACGATTGAAAAGAAAGAGGACAAAGTCATTCTTGATCAAAATGCTACATGATGTTGGTCATGTTTTACCACGTACTCTACTTCAAATGCTGATTTACAGCAGAAAGGACGAAATGTATGCTTCAGCAAATCTTATTATCCCTTCTCGCCGGCGTCATCTGCGGCGTTGTGTTCACCGCACTGAAACTGCCGATTCCTGCTCCACCTGTTTTTCCAGCCGTCGTCGGAATCTTCGGTGTCTTCCTTGGGATGAAAATCTATCTATTTTTAGTAGAACGCTTTTTCTAATCCAAACAAAAAACAGTTCTCTTTGCTGCCAGCGCAGAAAAGAGAACTGTTTTTTGATTCTTTTTAAGGTTTTAATGATTAAATGTCGATCGTGGGAGCTTTGCTTGAATAGGAAAAGATTTTACTCACTCTCTTCCGTTGCTGCTGCCGTATCCACCGCATGCAGCATCTGTTGGTGTAACCATCGGTGGCAGGTCGGGCAAACCGTCTGATATCCTTCTGGCGTCAGATGCCATTCAAGTAACGACTGCCGAGACTCCTCACAATGCATACATTGACGCGCGACTTGTTCCAGATGATTTCGCTCCTTGAAGCGCTCGATTCGACGTTGTTTAGATTGTTCGAGTGTCAGTACATCCGTTTCGAAATACCCATACTGCCATGAATCGAGCAGACGTGTGCGAACCACGCCTTCGACTGATCCGGTTTTAAGACCAAGTTGATCGAGTGGTCGTCCAAGTAACGGATGACGTAAATCCACACTGATGAGGTCCAGGCACACATATGACCCTTCTGAGTCGTCAGCGTTCGTCAGCCAAAACGGATCTTCTGGACGTGTCGTATACTCGGTGAACAAGGCTTCAGCATACGCCATGATACCGTCAGTCGTCGCAAGAAACACCTCTTCTCCCTCTGCCAGTTCTGCCGGCAAATAAAATGGTTCCTTTGTTTCATAGTAGTGGACAACAGCTTGTCGTATCGCAAAACTAGTCTCATCAACGACGAGTATATGACACATCACAGACACCCCTTTATGAGTTATTCGACTGGTGCTCCTAGAATCGGTAGACGCCAGTCTGCATCAAACGCACCCGAACGTAACATATCGATTTCTTGTTTATACGGTGCCACTTTTTTCTTTGGATCGAGACCAATGTATGGCGTCTCTAAGATTTTCGGTAAATGTGCTAGAGCAGGATGATGCACGACACGATGTAAGGCATCAAATCCAATCTCACCAAAACCAATATTTTCATGACGGTCCTTTCGAGCACCACGGATATTCTTTGAGTCATTCACATGGATGACACCAAGACGATCCAGTCCAACGATCCGGTCGAATTGTTCAAGAACACCATCTAAGTCGTGCACGATATCGTATCCTGCATCATGCACGTGACATGTATCGAGACAGACGGACAGACGATCATGATGTGTGACGCCTTCGATGATTTGAGCAAGTTCCTCGAAGGTTTTTCCGATTTCCGATCCTTTTCCAGCCATCGTCTCAAGCGCGATCTTGACCTGTTCGTCACCTGTCAGTACTTCATTGAGTCCTTCAACAATCCGTTTGATTCCGATTTCTTCCCCAGCACCGACATGCGCACCAGGATGTAGTACGATGTGTTGCGCCTTTTCAAGCGCTTCTGCTCGTTTAATTTCTGCTGCTAAAAACGAAACAGCAAGTTCGAATGTCTCGGGTTTCGTCGTATTCCCTAAGTTGATGATATACGGCGCATGCACGACGATTTCCTCTATTCTATTAGCACTCATATGTTGCAATGCTTCTTGAATCCGTAATTCTTCCATCGGCTTACGGCGTGTATTTTGAGGTGCTCCTGTATAGACCATCATCGTCGTTGCACCGTAAGATGCCGCTTCCTCACTTGCACCTAACAGCATTTTTTTCCCCGAAACGGAGACGTGTGAACCTATTTTCATGTTCTTTTCCACCTTTCTCTTTTTACAGTGTACCAAATCTTGAAAACGACAAGACACCCGAAAAATGTTTTTTCATTTCACGGGTGTCATCAATGGAATTATTTTGATTTGCGTGCGTTTTCTTTACGTTGCGCGCGACCGACACCACGTTGTTCTTTGATGCGTTCACGTTTTGCTGTTTCTTTCAGCTTATATTGATGCTTCTTCTTATAACCTGGTTTAACACGTTTTTTCGCTTTTGCTGCTTCACCCGACAGACGGCTATGCGCTGTCTTCGAGACAGCAGTTTTCATGTGCGGCTTCGCACGACGACGTTCTTTGACCTCGACGATTTGAGTTCCTTTGACATCAACGTTCGTGAATTGAATGCCACGGTCCTCTAAGCGATTGATCATGCCGTTCTCGTGATCTTCAAACAATGTGTACGCCAATCCATCTTGATCGACGCGACCTGTCCGACCGACACGGTGGACGTAGAAGTCTAAATCTTTTGGAATACCGTGGTTGATGACGTGTGAGACACCTGAAATATCAATTCCGCGTGCTGCAAGATCCGTCACGATGACGTATTGATACTTCGCATCGTTGATTTCTTTGATGGCTTGTTTACGACGACGTGCCGGAAGATCTCCGTGAAGGGAACCAACGTTCAGTCCTGCTTCTAGGAACAAAGCTTCGACTTCGATTGCTTCTGCTTTTGTATTCGTAAAGATTAGACAGATATACGGATTCAGCGCTTTCGCGACTTTCAACGTCAATTGTGAGCGCTCACGATGCTTGACCGGAATCGTATGGTGAACGATTTTCTTCGCTGTCTGTTGTTTTGGATCCACATGCGCATAACGCGGGTTGTTCATGTATTTTTTCAAGAACGGTTGCAATTTCTCAGGAATCGTTGCTGAGAAGACCATCATCTGAAGCTGTTCTGGAAGAGCTTGCGCAATCCGGTCAACTTCTGGCAAGAAACCCATGTCGAGCATTTGATCCGCTTCATCGATAACGTAGTGCTTCACGAAATGCGGTTTTAAAGCCTGTTCTTTGAATAGATCTAAAATACGTCCCGGTGTTCCGATAACGATTTGAGGTGAGACTTTCACACGACCGATTTGACGTTCGCGATCCATTCCACCTGTAATAAGACTCGTCTTGATGAAGTCTGGTTCCTTCACGAGTAACGATTTCAGTTCTTCATGAATTTGCCAAGCAAGTTCGCGCGTTGGAGCAACGATGATGGCTTGTAATTCTTGAAGCTTTGGATCGACGTTTTGAACGATTGGAAGAAGGAACGATAACGTTTTTCCTGTTCCTGTTTGTGATTGACCGATGATATCGCGTCCCTTTACTGCAGCTGGGATGATCCGCGACTGAATGTCGGTCGGTTTTGTGATGCGGGCGTCATCGAGTGCTTCGATGACGAACGGGTGTAATTGATAATGGCTGAATCCATTCATGAATTGACACCGTCCTTTCCTTATTTGCTGAGGCTTCTGCCTCTCGATTAGTTCAACATGGTTATGGGTCTACTACCGTCATACAGATAGGAGTACGTATAAAAACGAGTTGGAATCTTTTTGTTTTTCGTATGAAGCTTCAATGCACTGAAGGCGACTTTCATCATCTCATCAGCACTCTGGACGACCGTCGCATCCATCGATTTCATGTCAACAGCTTCTAATATAGCACGATTCCCGTCTATGCCGACAATTATTTTTCCTTTGATCCCTGCTTTTTTCAATGCTTCGAGGACACCTAGCGCAATATCGTCATTGTGACAATAGATGGCATCAAACGGAATTCCCGACTCAATCACCTGTGTCATGACCTGTTCTGAAGTGACGGGGTCGTAATCCCCATTCACGGATTCGACGATTTCAAGTTCCGGCTCACGCTCAAGACCAGTCAAAAATCCCCGGTGTCGTTCATTCGTCGTATTGACGTTTGCCGTACCCGCGACTTCAATGATGTCGGCCGTAGCTCGTCCCGTCTGCTTGATGCGTTCGTGTTTGATGAATGAGGCAAGCTGTTCCCCGATCAATTGATTATTTGAGGTAATCGAACTGACGACTGCATCGGAGCGAATCAATCGATCGATCGCAAAAACAGGGATATCTTCTTTGGCAGCTTTTTCTAAAGATTCAGCGATGTAAACATCGTCGAGTGTGGTAACGAAAATTGCATCCACTTTCATTCGAATGAATTCTTCAATCTGCTCTCTTTCATTAATGCGTGAATTATGCGACGTCGCGACGACTGCTTCATATTTATTCAGTTTCGCTTGTGTCTTGAACGCATCAACGAGCCGCTGCGCAAATTCATGTTTATCATTGACGATCGTAAAACCGATGAGATGACGACGCGGATTCGAATCCGTATTCACGAACATATTGGATATAAGAAGAACGGATGATATCCAAATGACTAAGACGAATAGCCACGCTTTATTGAATTTCATTCCGTTTGCTCCTTTCGAGGTAAGTGAACTTGAATCGTTGTGCCAACTCCAGGTTTACTGTCAAAAATCATCTTCCCTTTGTGATCGCGTACGATTTGTTTTGACATGAACAGTCCAAGACCATTTCCATCCACTTTTGACGTCTTGAATGCTTGACCAACATGATCAATCTGATCACCGTCCATTCCGACACCATTATCTTGGATGATGAAGACAACCTCTTCCGGATAGATATGAACATGCAAATGACAAATCCCATCTGGCCCTTTAAACGCGACAGCTTGAAGGGCATTTCGAACACAGTTTGCTAAAATCTGCAAAATCCCCTCTTCTGATGCATGAATCTTTGGCATAAAGGAAGGTGTATAAATTTTACAATCCGCTTCGTAAAGATGAGCTTCCGCTTCTAAGATATATGTCAGCTTCTTCATTAAATCATTCATATCAATCGTCGTTTTTTGAAGCGCATTGTTCTCGCCTTTGGATAAATCAAGCATCGTCTGAATCATGCCGTTCGCTCGATCAAGCTCAGATAAAGCTAACATCAACATCTCTGTATCTCGATCCTTTTCTGCGGCTAATAACTGTAAGGTCATTTTGACTGGTGTTAATGGATTACGTATCTCATGAGCAATGCCCGCCGCTAATTGACCAAGTGACGCTAGCTTCTCTTGCTGCAACATGGTTTGCTGTTGACTTAACTGCTCAAGTCGCGCATGTTCCATTCGCTGTGAGTATTCATTATAAGCAGCGACCAATGTCTTCACTTCGTTTGATCCGGCACGTTCAAGGACGATCGGTTTCGGGGAACTACTTTTCTCAATTTTATGAACAAGCTCAAGTAAAGGAGATGTCAATTGTCGTGACATTAAATAGCCAACAATCAGACTAAGGACGAGCGTCAAAGCGGCGATGATCAAATACTGCTGCCGTGTCGTGTAGACAGGTTCATAAAAAACGTTTCGCGGCGTTCGAACGAGAATTTTCCAATCCGTCACCTTTAAATCTTTTGCAAAGTAATACATATCTTGATTCGTACTAAAGATTTCAGATGGTTCGACGGATTGAAATGCACGATCGATCACACTTCTCGACAATAGTCGTTCTTCGTCTGTCACAAGATTACTCGACGTTGCTAGCAATTCTTTTTTACTATTAAATAAATAGGCAATCGTTTGATCATCAAAAGATTCTAATGATTTCCGGAAAATGATTGAATTCATCGCACTTAGTCCACCACCAAACACACCTACACGTTCGTTACCATCTCGAACTGGCACGAACATATATGTGACGGCATCTGATTCCATTGAGTACAGCTTACTCATATGAAAATCCGTACTTGTCAGAGTTTGTAGAAAATCATCATCCTTTACTATCGTACTATCTGGTACGCGACGATCTTCACTTGAGAACCAAGTAATCTGTTTCGTCTTTCTGTCAAAATAAAAAAGACTTTTAAATCCAGTATCAATATCAAGAAGATTTGATTCTTCAATTTTTCGACTTAGCTTATCAGGATTTTCGACGTTTAACTGCAAACTCATGATTTCCTCATGTAAATTCCCAATGTTATCACGGATCGCGTTTCCAGAAACTTCGACACTTTTCTCACTCTGCTTTTCCGTTTGCTGTTCGACTCGTGAAATCGTGACTCGATCCGCAGTAAAGGCAAGCGCTGAAATGACAAGACATAACAGGATGAATAAGATGGCGGTGATTTGAAAAAAATACGACCGCATCATTTTCTTAGACTCCACCCTTTCGCCCCCTTATTAAATAATTGCAACTTCATTAGTATACCATGTTCTGTTTCTGAAACAGACTCCTCTATTTTCATTCCCGTCTAAACAATGGTACACTCTAACTAATCATTCTTTTTCACAAAGGGAGAATCTACAACTATGCTAGTAAAAAAAATCAGCCCCCGCGGCTATTGTTACGGTGTCGTCGATGCAATGAAACTTGCACAACAAGCGGCATTGAATAAAGACTTGCCACGCCCGATTCATATTCTTGGTATGATCGTTCACAATGCTCATGTCACACGTGAATTCGAAAGTATGGGTGTCATCACAGTCGATGGTCCCGATCGCCTCGAAGCACTTGAGACGATTCAAGAAGGAACTGTCATTTTTACAGCGCATGGTATTTCGCCTGCTGTTTATGCACGCGCCGCCGAAAAAAATCTGCACGTCGTCGATGCAACATGTCCTGACGTGACGCGTACACACGATTTGATTCGACAAGTCGTCGCGGATGATTATGAAGTCATCTACGTCGGCAAACATGGACACCCGGAACCTGAAGGTGCAGTCGGTGTAGCACCAGAGCATGTGCACCTCATCGAAAAAGTCGAAGATATCGATGAACTCCCGCCTCAGCTCGCTCATAAAAAAATCATCGTCACGAATCAGACGACGATGAGCCAATGGGATGTCCAAGCTTTGATGGAACACGTGCGTAAAAAGTATCCGCATGTAGAAGTACACAATGAAATCTGTAACGCAACACAAGTCCGGCAAGAAGCTGTGGCTGATCAAGCAGGAGATTGTGACCTTGTCATCGTCGTCGGTGATCCACGTTCTAACAACTCGAACCGATTGGCACAAGTATCATTCGATATCGCAGGAACTCCAGCGCATCGGATTGGTGATTTAACAGAACTCGATCTATCATGGCTTAAAGGTGTACAGCAAGTTGGTGTCACATCAGGTGCATCAACACCAACACCAATCACGAAAAAGGTCATTGATTTCTTACAGCAATATGATCCATCAGACATCAGTACACATGACAAGACACCATTCCTTGAACTACGACGGATTTTACCAAAAGTAAAAATCCTTTAACCTGAATATGATAGAAGTAATAACAAACACCGGACAGCGAATCATCGCCGTCCGGTGTTTTATCTCATTTTTTACTTTACATATCACAAAAAATGAAAGGGATTCGTATTGGCTGTCGAGACGATGAGTTCCACATCTATCTTCTTCTCTTTGAATCGTTTGCTTAATTCGTTGACGACGCCTTCTTTCATGACCGACTCCACATGATGTCCCGGATCGACGACTGCTAGTCCAAGTGCCATCGCATCATGCGCTACATGGAAATAGAGATCTCCTGTCACAAGGACATCTGCTCCTGCAAATGCTGCATTCGAGACGTACTTATTGCCGTCACCACCAAGGACCGCTACTTTTTGGATATGGCGCGATTCGTCTCCGACGAAACGTAAGTTTTGTACACCAAACGCATCGCGAACATGTTCTGCAAATTCTCGTAACGTCATTGCTTCCGGTAACCGACCAATCCGTCCAAGACCAAGTGATGTTGCCGGGCGTTCTTGGCGAATGAGATCATAGGCGACTTCCTCATATGGATGAGCCTGTTTCATCGCTCGAATGACTTGTTTCTGATTCAGTTCCGTAACGATCGTTTCGATTCGGACTTCTGAAACGCGTTCGAGTCGCCCTGCTTCACCGATATACGGGGTAGCTTCCGTCAACGGTCGGAATTGACCTGTTCCATCGACGTGGAATTGACAATCACTGTAGTCTCCTTCTTTTCCTGCTCCCGCTTGTGCAAGGGCTGTTGAAACGCGCTCTACAGCCTCGGTCGGTACATAGACACTTAGTTTATATTGCGTGTTTTCAAACGTCGGTGCTAGTACTTCACAAGACTCAAGACCAAGCGCATCTGCCATCCAGTCATTGACCCCGCCTGGTGTTACGTCAAGGTTCGTATGTGCAGCATACACCGCAATATCGTGTTTGATACATTTTGTGACGATCCGTCCTGTTGCAGAACGATCCGTCACATTTGCTAATTTACTAAAAATCGGTGGATGATGCGCGATGATGAGATCGACCTTCTTTTCAATCGCTTCATCGACGACAGACTCCAAGACATCAAGTGTCACAAGCACACGTTTGACGTCCTTGTTCAATGTTCCGATTTGTAGACCAATCGGATCACCTTCGAGTGCAAATTTTTTCGGAGCAAATGCTTCAAACTGCTCAATGACATGGTTCCCATTCGCCATTAGTTCGTCACCTCTTCCATCTTTTGAATCAATCGTTCGATGGCTTCGATTTTTTCAGATAAAACCTCCGTTGCTTGTCCTTGTTTCATCTGAGCTAGGATATACTCTCGCTTTTGTTTTTCAATCTGCCATTTTTCAATGAATTCTGGTGCACGTTCCCGCATTAACTGTGGTCCAAAGAACAATTCCCACTGACGTGTTGTTTCGTCCTCTGAGTAAAGTGTTTCATCTCCACGTTCTGCAACGAGAATTTCATAGATCTTTCCGCTCTCCTCGACGATGGCTTCAGACAATAACGCATATGAATTCGTCAGCAACCACTTCCGAACATCAACTGCATCAACATTTGGTTGAAGGATCAAACGTTCCTCCCCCGACAGCCGATCTTTGCCTTCTTCAAGGATTGAGGCAATCAGTGTTCCGCCCATTCCTGCAATCGTAATCGCTGTTGCTTCGCCCGGCTTTAAAACCGATAGTCCACTTCCAAGGCGGACATCGATTTGTGACTCGAGCCCGACAAGCGCCACTTGTCCTTTTGCCGCTTCCATCGGTCCTTCGTTTACCTCTCCCGCGATCGCGCGTTCGATTTTCTGTTGCTGGATACAAAAACATGGTACGAATGCATGATCTGATCCAATATCTGCGAGGATAGCTCCTTGTGGAATATACGACACGACTTTTTGGAGTCGTTGATCCAATACGACGTTCATTTGCATCATCTTCATCCTTCCTATTTTCCGAAAAACTCTCTTTTAAAAATAGCGGATTTACGCTAAAAAAGATACCATACACCACAAAAAAACATCCATCTCGTAACGAGATAGATGCCCTTGTTCTTATTTCTTAGCAGCTAACCATTTGGCTAGAACAGCTGCTTCTTCGTCATTCGCAAGACCGCCAGGCATTTGCCCTTTACCGTTCATTGCGATGTTCTTAATTTCATCTTCTTTCAGCTTCGCGCCGATCTTTGTTAAGTTCGGACCTGTTCCGCCTTCTAAGTTTCCACCGTGACATCCTGTACATCCTTTAGATGCAAACAAGTCTTCTGGCTTCATTTCTGCAGTTGACGGCCCTTTGCGAGCTTCCTTCACCTGATCGACCCCAAAGTAAGACAATGAAATCATAGCGATGATGGCGATGACTGCGATCGCCGCGAACGGTACTAATGGATTACGCATTTGGATTCCCCCCATATTCTATACCCAACCAAGTTGGTGACTGAATGGTATTCCCCGTTACTATTCTACTGTAAAAAAAACAGGGAAGGAAGAAAAAAACGAAACTTTTTTCTTCCTTCCCACTAAAATTTCATATATTCTTCACACTTTGAATTAATCGAGGAAATCTTTCAGGCGTTTCGAACGACTCGGATGACGTAATTTCCGAAGTGCTTTTGCTTCGATTTGACGAATTCGTTCACGTGTAACGCCAAATACTTTCCCGACTTCTTCAAGTGTCCGTGTCCGACCATCGTCAAGACCAAAACGAAGACGGAGGACGTTTTCTTCACGATCCGTCAGTGTATCTAACACATCTTCGAGTTGTTCTTTCAAGAGTTCGTATGCTGCAGCATCTTGTGGTGCCGTCGCATCTTGGTCCTCGATGAAATCTCCGAGATGTGAATCGTCCTCTTCCCCGATTGGAGTTTCAAGAGAAACCGGCTCTTGCGCAATCTTCAGGATTTCACGGACTTTTTCTGGCGTGATTTCCATCTCTTTTGAAATCTCTTCCGGTGATGGTTCACGTCCGAGATCTTGCAAGAGTTGACGCTGGACACGAATCAATTTATTGATCGTTTCAACCATGTGAACTGGAATTCGGATTGTCCGCGCTTGGTCAGCAATCGCACGTGTGATTGCCTGACGAATCCACCATGTTGCATACGTCGAGAATTTATATCCCTTCGTATAGTCGAATTTCTCGACCGCTTTGATCAGACCCATGTTGCCTTCTTGAATCAAATCAAGGAACAACATACCGCGTCCGACATAACGCTTCGCAATCGAAACGACGAGACGTAAGTTTGCTTCCGCCAATCGTTTTTTTGCTTCTTCATCGTTTTGTTCGATTCGTTTAGCAAGTTCGACTTCATCTTCTGCATTTAACAAATCAACGCGACCAATTTCTTTTAAATACATCCGGACAGGGTCATTGATCTTGACACCAGGAGGAACAGACAAATCGTTTAGATCCGCCTCTTCTTTTTCGTCCCCTGTACCGTCATTGTTGACCTTGATACCTTCTGTTTCAAGCAATTGAAGGAATTCCTCGAATTGCTGAGCATCCATTGATTCGAACGAACTTAGTTTGTCTTCGATCTTTTGGTGTGACAATTCACCATTTTTATGTCCGAGCGCGATGAGTTCCTCTTTCGCGAGACGGAGTAATTCAGCTTCTGATCTTGCTTTTTCTGCCATCGAACCATACACTCCTTCCACATCATGCAGCAGGTCATCGATCTTTTAAACGACGCTTCCGTTCTATGATCGCCTGCATCAGCTCCGCTTGAGCACGGATATCTGTTTGTTGATTCAATCGTGACTTTTCTTCTTCTAACAACCGACGTTGCTGTTCATTTTGGACGGCACGAATGTAGTGACTGAGTAAATCAGGATCATATTCAGGCATTAGCATGAACTCTAAATCCGCTACGATTCGTTGCAAAGAGGCGTCGTGCAACATCGTCAAAAAACGATCAGGACTTCCTTGCGTACCTGCTCCGTAAAATTCATATAGCTTGCCGGCAATCAATTGGTGTGCCGGATCATTGAATTGGACACCTAGTTGCTCTCGCACTTCAAGACATACTTCTTCTGAACGGATCATGTAGGCAAGCAAGAAGCGTTCTGCCTTTTTCCAGTTCGCGAACGTTCGGTCAGGAGGTGCTGTCGGTAGAGCAGCTGGGCGATCGGAAACGATTTGTTCTCTCTTCGGTTGTTGGACGGTTGGACGCACTTGTGCGATCAAGGAGTCTTTCGAGAGTTTAAATTCCTCAGAAAGTTTTCCTAAATAAATGTCCCGTAACAACGGATTGGATGTTCGACCAATCTCTTCAAGCATAGTTTCAATATATCGAACGCGTTCTCCTTCTAATCGCAAGTTTTTTCCTTGTCGAAAATAAAAAGATTTGAATTCAAGACTTGAAACCCGTTCTTGTTCAATCCAGTGTAAAAACGTCTCTTCGCCCTGATTCCCAATGAAGGAATCCGGGTCTTCGCCATCCGGTAAACGGATGACGGAACAGTCGACGGCAACGGCTTCAAGCAACTGTAGGGCTTTTAACGTCGCAGCGCGTCCTGCCTTGTCTCCGTCATAACAAATAATGACTTCATCGACGATACGTGCTAGGTTTTGGGCATGAACCGGTGTTAAGGCTGTTCCTAAAGAGGCTACCGTATAAGGTATACCCGCTTGAGCGACACGCACAACATCAAGATTCCCTTCAACGAGGACGACTTGTTTGATTTTGCGCATCGCTCCTCGTGCTTGAGCGAATCCGAATAACAGTTCACTTTTATTGAACAAAGGTGTTTCCGCTGTATTGACATACTTCGGATCACGACCATCAATCGAACGTCCACTAAATCCGACGATCGTGCCATCACGATCGGAGATAGGAAATACGACTCGACCGTTGAATCGATCTCGATAATCGCCATCGCGTCCGATTGAAATCAATCCCGCTTCGACCATCTCATCTAAATCAAACCCACGTCGTGCCAAGGAATCCACTGTAAAACGATCTTGATCCGGTGCATACCCGAGTCGGAACTCACGCATCGCACCTTCACGGATACCACGATTCTCTAAATAGATTCGTCCCGCATCGCCTGCTTCCGTTTGAATCAACACCTCATGATACAACTCGGTGACGATCCGATGTGCCTCGCGCATCCGGAACTTCTTTTCCTGTTCGGGTGTCGATTCCGATTGTTCGAATCGATCCGGCTCCAGTTCCGGAAGTGTGACATCGCTTCGATCAGCTAATTTAGAGACGGCTTCCTTGAAACTCATTCCTTCTGTTTCCATGACGAAAGTGATTGCGTTTCCACCTGCACCACATCCAAAACAGTAGTACATCCCTTTATCAGGAGAAACAGAAAAGGAAGGTGATTTCTCAGAATGAAACGGGCAAAGCCCTGAATATCGATTCCCTTGTTTTTTTAATTCTACACGTTCTGAAATCAATTCGACGATGTCCGTTGCTTGGCGGACCTGATCGACGATTTCATCAGGAATTCGCTTCATTCCGTCCTCTCCCCTTTCCTTGAGAACTTATCCTTACATGACCATACCCGCAATGAAACGGAACGATGACTCGTTCCGTTTCATTAGAAAAAGGGCATTATCTCATTTATCAGCTAAACAAGTATACTATGTTCCTGACTGCTTGACTAGTCATGCGCTTTCCCGGAAATTCCGGTCAAAATCAGGTTTGCCGTTTCCTCGACTGCTTTATTTGTCACGTCGATGACTTGGCAACCGATTCGTTCGTATAAATTCCGTGCGTATTCGAGTTCCCGGTTGATTCGGTCCATCTGCGCGTATGCTGCTTCTGGTTTGAGTCCTAATGAACGCAGGCGTTCCATTCGGATGTCGATCAACTTTTCCGGTGAGATGAGTAGTCCAAAACATTTTTCTTTTGGAATATCGAATAGCTCCGCTGGCGGGATCGATTCAGGTACGAGTGGTACGTTCGCTACTTTATATCGCTTCAAAGCCAGATACTGCGAAAGTGGTGTCTTTGATGTACGCGACACCCCGATCAAGACGATATCCGCACGTTTGATACCTTTTGGATCACGTCCATCGTCATACTTGACAGCAAATTCAACCGCTTCGATTTTTCGGAAATACTCCTCATCTAGGCGATAGATTAACCCTGGCTCTTCCTTCGGTTGCATCTGCAAGCGATCTTCCATCGTGTCAAGCAATGGACCAAGTAGATCAATCGCTTTAACACCGTGGGCGCGAGCTGTGTTTGCAAGCAGACGACGATGGGTCGCATGAACGATCGTGAAAGCGATTGTCGCTTGTTCTTCTTTCGCATGAAGAACCAAGTCATAAATAACTTGATCATCATCGACGAACGGAATGCGGACCGTTTCGATGGCTTGTTCCGGGAATTGGATTGCAGCTGCGCGGACGACGAGTTCACACGTCTCTCCGACAGAGTCACTCACGACATAAATCCGTTGACGCATCAGGAACCCTCCTTAAATTTCTTCATCACGTGCTAAAGCGACCAACACTTTCGTCATGTTCGTCTTCGTCATTCGACCAACGACTTTCAAGACGCCGTTCTCCTCTTCGACGACTGGCATTGAATCAATCTGTTTTTCGATCAGTTTCATACCGGCACCAATCAACGTCTCCGATTTTTCACAGACCGTCAAATTCGGCATCCGTGTCATGATGATGTTGACCGGTAACGTATCTAATTCTTGATTACCGATTGCCGCACGTAGAAAATCCTTACGTGACAACACACCGACTAACGCATGGTCCTTACTGACGACGAACAGCGAACCCACATCTTCAAGGAATAAGTGAACGATCGCATCGTATACGGTCATCCCTTCATGAATGACCTTTGCCGACGACATGAATTCGCCGACGGTCAAGGTGTCGAGTTTCTCATGAAGCATGGACGCATTTTTCTTTCCAACGTACATATAGCCGACACGTGGACGCGCTTCTAGCATGCCGGTCATCGTTAAAATCGACAAATCGGGTCGTAATGTCGCCCGTGTCAGGGAGAGTGCAGAAGCAATCTGCTCTCCCGTGATCGGACCATTCTCTTTGACGATTTGGAGTATCTTTTTTTGCCGTTCATTTAACTTCATCGGCTCATCCGTCCTTTTTCTTTACGCTAAAGTAAGTGCATTGAACCGGGCGACTGATTCGATGGCTTGCGCAAATCGTTTCATTTCGCTAAGACGGTTCGTACGGACCGTTTCGTCGTCCGTCATGATCATCGTACCGTCGAAGTATGCTGTAATCGACGGAACGGTTGCCTCAAGTGCCTCAAGCGCTCGCTCATAATCAAGTGACGCGATTGCTTGATCGACCTCTGGTAAGGTTTTCTCAATCGCCTCATGCAACGCGCGTTCCGCATCATTTTCAAAGAGCGCTGGATTAACAGTTGTGACGTCTTCTGCTTTTTTCGAGATGTTTAAGACACGACTGAGTTGTTCGACTGTTTTCTTGAACGATTCTTTTTTCGTCGCACTTTCAAGCATCGCAGCACGCTGCTCATTCGCTTCGACTGTCAACGTATGATCAAGAGCGGCTTCGACGACATCATGACGGAAGTTCATTTCCGATAGACGGTATTTCAAGCGTTGTGCAAAGAAGTCTTGTAATGCAGCTTGAACTTCTTCGGCATCCTTCGCATAAAGACCTGCTGCCACCTGTTCTGAAACGACGAAGGCAATCAATTCAGTCAATGTCAGATTCAACTTGCGATCTGATAAAATCTGAACAATCCCTTGTGCTTGACGACGCAATGCATACGGATCCGCTGATCCACTCGGAATCATACCGACACCAAAGAATCCAGCGACGCTATCCATCTTATCGAGAATCGCATAGAGTGTTCCTGTCGGTGTCTCCGGACTTGCATCACCCGCGAAGCGTGGCATGTAATGTTCACGAATCGCAGCCGCGACTTCCGGATCCTCATTCTTCATGTTCGCATAACGCTCACCCATCAGACCTTGTAATTCTGTGAATTCATAGACCATTTGACTGACGAGGTCGAATTTATAGATCTGTCCTGCACGTTCGACACGTGTTTTGTCTGCACCGACACGATCTGCAAGTGCGAGTGCCATCTGACGGACGCGACGGACTTTTTCGCCTGTCGTTCCTAATTTTTCATGGAAGACGATTTTATCAAGACGTTTCGCCTGTTCATCGATATCTGCTTTTTTATCTTCTTCATAGAAGAACTGCGCATCGGCTAAACGGGCACGGATGACTTTTTCGTTTCCGCGTGCGACGTTTTCAAGATGTGTTGCGTTTCCGTTTCGTACCGTGACGAAATAGTGGAGCAACGCACCGTCACGTTTGACCGGGAAGTAACGTTGGTGTTCTTTCATCGTCGTGATCAAGACTTCTTCTGGTAACTCAAGATACGCTTCATCGAATGCACCGAACAAGGCTGTCGGATACTCGACGAGGTTCGTGACTTCTTCAAGTAAAGACGCATCGATCGGCACTTCGAATTGTTCGCGTGCCGCAAGCGCTGCGATTTGTTCTTCGATCAATTGACGACGTGCTTCGTAACTGACGATGACGTTTTCTCCTGCGAGCGCTTCGACATAAGCGTTCGGACGTAGGATCGTGATGTCCTGCCCGAGGAAACGATGTCCACGCGATGTCCGACCTGTTTCGACGGATGCGACTTCAAACGGGATGACTTGATCGTCAAGCAGGGCAATCAACCAACGAATTGGACGCATATAACGTAATGATTGTGTGCTCCAACGCATGTTTTTCGGGAATGTCATCGCTTCGACGACTTGTTTTAGTCCAGGAAGTAGATCGGCTGTCGCTTGTCCGACTTCCTTACGTGTCGCATAAAGGTATTCGACTCCTTTTTCTTCTCCAAGGAAGAGATCGTCCGTCGTTAACCCTTTACCACGCGCAAACCCTTCGGCTGCTTTCGTCCAGTTCCCTGCTTCGTCCATCGCGATACGTTTTGCTGGTCCTTTTAATGTCTCTTCGAGGTCACTTTGACGAGCTGCGAGACCTTTGACGTAAACTGCAAGACGGCGTGGTGTCGAGAAGGATTCGACGCTCGCGAACTCAATCCGTGCTTCTTCAAGAAAACGCGTCACGCGCTCCTTGAGTTGTGTTTCGGATTGAAGGACGAATCGAGCCGGCATCTCTTCTAAACCGATTTCAAGTAATAATTCATGCATGTGACTCACCTGCTTTCGACTTGATCAATGGGAAGCCAAGACGTTCCCGTTCTTCGATGAAACTTTGCGCACAACGGCGCGACATGTTCCGGACACGATGGATGAATCCTGTCCGTTCCGTGACAGAAATCGCACCCTTCGCGTCGAGAAGGTTAAAGGTATGCGAACATTTCAAGATGTAATCATACGCTGGGAAAACGAGATTCTCGTCCAAGGCACGATTCGCTTCTTTTTCATATTGATCGAACAACGTGAAGAGTAAGGCGACATCTGATGTTTCAAACGTATACTTCGAATGTTCGAACTCCGGTTGATAGAAGATATCACCGTATTTGAAGCCATCCGTCCAAACGAGATCAAAGACACTCTCGACGTCTTGAATGTACGACGCGAGACGCTCGATTCCGTAAGTGATCTCGACTGCGATCGGATTACACTCGATTCCACCGACTTGTTGGAAATACGTGAATTGCGTGATTTCCATCCCGTTCAGCCATACTTCCCAGCCGAGACCTGCAGCACCGAATGTCGGGTTCTCCCAGTTATCCTCTACGAAACGAATATCATGTTCGAGTGGGTTGATACCGAGCAACTCGAGACTTTGTAAGTACAATTCCTGAATGTTGTCAGGTGATGGTTTCATGATGACTTGGAATTGATGGTGTTGATACAGACGGTTCGGATTTTCCCCGTAACGACCGTCAGCCGGACGGCGTGATGGTTCTGTATAACAAACGTTCCATGGTTCTGGTCCGAGACTCCGTAAGAATGTCATCGGATTCATCGTACCGGCTCCTTTTTCTACGTCGTATGCTTGCATCGTCAAGCAGCCTTGTTCTGCCCAAAATTTTTGTAATGTCAAGATCATGTCTTGTACTGTCATCTTCACGACTTTCACCTCCAAAATGATTAAGGAACGCAAAAAAACGCCCCTATGTACAACAATCGTTGCACATAGGGACGAGACAAGCCCGCGGTTCCACCCTACTTGCATGCATCGCATGCCACTCTTTTTGACAAAGAACACTCCGAAACGCCATTCGCGCCCCTCTCACTCCCAGCTCGCACCACCCTGGAATCGCTTGATTGAGAAAAAGACGGTACTCCTTTTCGTCATCGTGTTCATTTAGTTGCTTCTACCGCATTTATTCTACCGAACCCGCTTGTTGCTGTCAATCGTTGCCGAAATCAATCAACTGGTCGAGGACACGTTTTGAACGTAGGCGTAACCCGCTGTAACGTTCCATATAAGCATCCATGATTTGACGTAGTAGACGCTTCGTTTCCGGCTTCACCGTCACGGTCCCGATTCGCGAAAAATCATAGACGGAAAACACGTAGAGCATCTTCGCGACTGCCTCTGACATAAAGACGGCATGTTCATCCTCATGACGGTGCCGGCGACAGAGTAGACCGCCGTGGTGTAACGAAAAAGCAAACGGTGCTTCAGCACTCCCGCAAATCGTACAGCCGTTCAAGTGTGGCGCAATCCCTAGATGACGCAACAGGCGCAACTCAATGATGAAGGAGACGACGTCGGGATCGAGTCCTTCATCCATCGCCTCCAGTCCTTCGACGAACAAATCATACAGCGCTGGTTGCGGCACACGTTCATCAAGCGCTTTATCTGCAAGCTCCAGTAGATACATCGCATATGCCATCAAGACGACATCTTGCCGGATATGCGCATGACTCGTGATGACGTCTGCCGATTTTAACTGACCGAGACCACGAGACCGTGGATAGATATAGACGGCTCGAACGAAAGGCTGGCTTGCCGCGTTAAAGCGGCTGCCCGGCTTCTTCGCTCCTCGCGCCATGACGGCGAGCTTGCCGTATTCACGTGTCAGTAGCGTGACGATCTTATTCGATTCACCGTATACGACCGTTCGTAGTACAAGCCCTTCCGCCTTATCGATCATCGCTTAATACTCGTCATCGCGGAAGCCAAGTTCACGCAATTGACCGGCCTTATTGCGCCAATCCTTTTGGACTTTGACCCACAAGTTCAGGTAAACTTTTGTTCCGAGTAACATCTCGATGTCCGTTCGTGCTTCGGAGCCAATTTCTTTTAGAAGTGCTCCGCGTTTACCGATGATGATTCCTTTTTGGGAATCACGCTCGATCAAGATCGTCGCATGGACATCGACCATGTTTCCATTCTCACGCGTCTTGATTTGATCAATCGCGACCGCGATCGAGTGTGGTACTTCATCGCGTGTCTTTTGCAAGACTTTCTCACGGATCATCTCTGAGATGATGAAACGCTCCGGGTGGTCAGTGACTTGATCCGCCGGATAATACATCGGTCCTTCCGGTAAGATCTTCGCGATTTCTTCAAGTAACGGTCCGACGTTGTTACCTTGAAGCGCAGAGATCGGAACGACTGCCGCAAACTCAAGCTCATTTTTATATGACTCGATGATTGGCGGAATATCATTCGGATGAATCAAATCGACCTTATTCATGACGAGGATGATGGGTGTATCGAGTTCCTTCAATTTTTCAATGATGAAATCGTCACCTTTTCCTTTTGGTTCCGTCACGTTGACCATGAATAAAATCGCATCAACTTCACGCAATGCGTTCGTCGCGACCTTCATCATGAAGTCACCAAGTTTATGTTTTGGTTTATGAATCCCTGGTGTATCGATGAAAATCGTCTGAACGTCTTCTGTCGTATAGACACCTTGGATCTTGTTTCGCGTCGTTTGTGGCTTATCAGACATGATGGCAATCTTTTGTCCGATGACACGGTTGAGGAATGTCGATTTTCCGACGTTCGGGCGTCCGATGATCGAGACAAAGCCCGATTTGAATCCTTCTTTAAACATGTAAATCCCCTTTCGTGAATGCTCCTGGTAAGAGGGCACCCACTGTTGTTTCTGTGACATCCCCTTTAAGGTTCGTCAAATAGATTGGCATATCCGCGTCACACATCTCTGATAACACTTGGCGGCATTGTCCGCACGGTGCGACCGGTCCTTCCGTGTCCGCAACGACAGCCATCGCTGCATACTCGCGCGCATCCTGTGCCCACGCAGAGAAGATTGCTGTCCGTTCTGCACAGTTACAAAGACCATATGCAGCGTTTTCAATATTGCAGCCGTGGAAGACTTGTCCGTCTTTTGTTAGTAGAGCAGCACCGACTTGGAATTTCGAATATGGAACATACGCTTTTTCGCGTGCACGTTTAGCTTGTTCGAGTAATTGTTCTGTTTTCATGTGAATATCCCCTTCTTAGGAACGGTATTGGCCAAAAAGGCCGGATTCTTATTGTACCAAATATGGGATGAAGATGCATAGTGCAATTGCAATAGATGTAAGCGCCAACACGAGAACAGCTCCACTTGCAATATCCTTGACTGCTTTTGCCAGCGGATGCCATTCCTGCGTCACGAGATCAACGACGCGCTCAAACGCTGTATTGAACATCTCGGCACTGATGACGATCCCGACCGTCAAGAAGAGGATCGCTCGCTCGACAGACGTCAATGGTAATAGAAAAGCGACAAGTAACACGATGGCACCAACTGTCACGTGAACTTTCATATGCCGTTCTTCTCGAATCGATTGGCACAATCCGTTCATGGCATGCCGAAACGGTTGCCACCAGCTTTTCACAATGTGCCCCGATATAACTCGAAGTGATGCAGGATTTCCTCCTGTCGCTTCGTCATGACTTCCTCATCTGCTTTTTCAATGTGATCGTATCCAAGTAAATGGAGAAAACCATGGACAGCGAGAAAACCGAGCTCTCGCTCAAAATGATTGCCATACTCTGCCGCTTGTTCACGACACCGTTCTATGGAAATGATCAAATCGCCGAGGACGATTGGTTCGTCTTCGAGCAATCCAAAATCGATTTCATCTTCACCGAGTTCTTCCATCGCAAAGGAAATGACGTCCGTTGCCTGATCCTTTCCACGCCATTCACGATTGATTTCTTGAATCTCATCGTTTGAAACGAAAGTCACGGACAACTCACTATTTGAATCGACTTCTTCTTGTTCTGCCGTGTAAATCAAAATCGATTCGACAAGCTGTCGTTGTTCTTCCGTTAGACGATTATTTTCGTCTGTCATATAAATATTCATGTCGTTGCCTCTTTCTTTAATTCTGGATACTCGATTCGTTCATGGAACAAACCGGATAAGGTATGACACGCACTTTCACCAACGCGATAAATCTCACGTGTCGTAATGTCACATTCCGCAAATTGATCATCCATCATCTTTTCACGAATGATTTTCGCGACCAAGTCCCGAATTCCTTCTTCTGAAGGAGCTTTCATCGAACGAACTGCCGCTTCAATCGAGTCAACGATCATGATGACCGCCGCTTCACGAGTTTGTGGTTTCGGACCCGTGTATCGGAACGTCTCCTCATCGACCTCACCTTGTTCTGCTGCCTTGACATAAAAGTATCTCAGCAGAGAGGTTCCATGATGCTGGCGGCAAATATCAACGATTGCTGCAGGCAGTTTTGCTTCTTCGAGTAATTCAACACCATCCTCGGTATGTGCCAAGATGACACGTGCCGACTCTTCCGTTGTCAATCGATCATGGGGATTGCGTCCATGCTGGTTCTCAATGAAATAAAGCGGTCGTCTCGTTTTCCCTAAATCATGATAGTAGGCGCCGACTCGTGCAAGCAAGCCATCTGCTCCGATTGCTTCACAGGCTGTTTCTGCTAGATTCGCAACCATCATACTGTGATGGTACGTTCCCGGTGCTTCAACTAATAATTTTTTGAGTAACGGATGCGTCGGGTTCAACAGTTCGAGTAGACGGGTCGGTGCTAAAATACCGAACGTCATTTCAAGAAACGGCAATAGTCCAATTGCTAGGACGGCACTCAAGATACCACTCGCAATCGCAAAACCGATTAAAATCAGCGTTTCTCGTAGTTCGAACGTACCACTTCGTAACAGGACGAATGCTAAGAAAATCGCGATGTTTGCTCCGGCAATCGAAACACTGCTCATGAAAATACGACGTCGTGACAAACTAGAGCGCAGGAAAAACGTTGCGACTAAACCACCGACCAATAAATAGATTGCGATATTGAAGCTGAAGTTCTGGTTCGTACTATAGAAGAACGTTCCGGCAAGCGCCGTAAACAGAGAACTCGATAATGCAATCCGTTCGTTCAATAAATTGCGCAAGACGAGCGCAGCAAAAGCGGTCGGCGTGAGTAAGTAAAATGCTGGATTGATGTCGTCTGCTAAGAACGCCATACCATACATGACGAGTAATTGTAGACTGACGACGAGGTAGACAAGCCCGAATAATCGAATCCGCCCCATTTGAGCGTATCGCAGTTTTGAACGGTGAATGAATCCAAATAAAAAGGCAGTCATCAACGCACTGACAAGCATCGCCCCGAGTAACGGTTTCAACGACTGTCGATCAGAAATCAAGCCGACTAATTGTAGCTGACGATAGGCATCTTGTGAAATCACTTCGCCTCGTTTAACGATCACTTCGCCTTCTGAAATGATGACTGGTTCAACTTTATCACTCGTCTGCTTACGAAGCTGTTCCGTCTTTTCCGGATCATAGACGTAGTTCGTCACGATCAGTTGATCGGTCATCGCTTTAGCGACTGCTTTTAGTGAAAAGGACAGTGGCGAACGTTCAATATCCGTTCGCGCATTCTCACGTGCCTCCGCTACTTCACCACCATCAGACGAGATACGTTGACGCATCGCTTCTTCAATCGCGGTGATGACGACGTCACGTGTCGTATTCCGTAGTGCTGTCGTCGACGTCACAAGCAAGCGTAACTCATCATCCTTCAAAAGAGTTGCCGCCTCCGTTCCACGCAGACGCTGTTTGATTTTACCGATCTCATTTGTTTTTTTGATACCAGACAAACTCGCAAAAAGTTGTTCGACTTTATCAATTTGTTGTGCTGCATACTCTTGTTTGATCGTATACTGACTCTCGATTGCAGCAACCGAATTTTCCTTGATTTGATTTGTTGCAACCCGGTCCTCCATCGTCAAGGGTGACCGGATATCTTCTTCTGCAATTGAGAATGGTTCTGCGGACAAGGCTTCTGGCCGAACACTGACATACATCATCGTCGATACGACGAGATAGAATACTACTGTCAAAAGCCCGACCCAGACCCCAACCTTGCGCATATCATCTCCCCCTTTTCCATCTATTTTCGTAACGGCTTAGGTCAAATCCTGACTATAAGCATCAACGATTTTTCGGACAAGTGGGTGACGCACGACATCCGCTGAGCCAAAGTGCTCAAAATGAATCCCTTTGACATTGCCGAGCAAATGTAACGCTTCTTGTAGACCAGACGTTTTTCCTCGCGGAAGATCGACTTGTGTCAAATCGCCTGTGACGATCATCTTCGAATGGAATCCGAGACGCGTCAAGAACATCTTCATTTGTTCACGTGTCGTATTTTGCGCTTCATCAAGAATGACGAAGGCATGTTCAAGTGTCCGTCCACGCATGTAAGCGAGCGGCGCGATCTCGATGACGCCACGCTCAAGCAGACGAGCCGTATGTTCGACACCAAGTACGTCATGTAGCGCATCGTATAGAGGACGTAGATAGGGATCGACTTTTTCTTTCAGATCCCCTGGAAGGAATCCTAGATTTTCTCCTGCTTCTACTGCTGGACGCGTCAGGACAAGTCGTTTGACGTGACCTTCCTTTAACGCTTTTGCCGCCATCACGACAGCAAGATACGTTTTTCCGGTTCCCGCTGGTCCAATACCAAATGTCAAATCACAGCGGTCGATTCCCCGAACGTAACGTGCTTGACCGAGTGTCTTTGCACGAAGTGGTTTTCCTTTATGATTCGTATGAATGACCGTATCGTAAAGTTCCAGTAGTTCATCCACCCGATCTTGACGTGCCAGTTGAATGGCGCTCGTCGCGTCACGCTCCGTCAAAACAGCTCCACGATTCACAAGTTGTTTCAAGACGCCTACGACCTGTCCTGCTAAGATTACAGACTGCTCCTGTTCGGATTGTGCCAACAGCTCATCTCCTCGATGCGTAAGCTGAACGTCAAGTTCTGCTTCCATCGTACGTAAGACTGCATCATTCGGACCGACGAATGCTTGAATCTGTTCTGAATTCGAAAATGCAAATGGGATTCTTTCGTTGAATATCACGTTGTGAATGGCCTCCTAGTCATGGATAACAAGTTGTCATCGCTTCATATCTAATCTCTTCCACTTTAGCACTTCCGCCGAAAAGATGGAAAGAAAAACCCGTTCCCACCTTTTGGGAAATAAAAAGAGTCGATCCTACGCGTTTCGTAGGATCGACTCACTGTCTAATCATCATCGTTTTCGTTTTGAAACGGGTGCACCCAGAACCTCACTCCAGACGATGGCACGACGCATTTCATCCTGTGAGAGTCTCGTCGCTGATGCTGAACGACTCGACGTTCCAATAGCACCGTCTGCGACGCTATCTTTGATTTCACCGATCGTCGAAGAGGACATCCCTTTTTTCGAATGTTGTTTCTGACGCTGGTCCAAACGTTGTTGCAATTCCGTTCGTTCATGAACGGGTCGCGCTTTTGTTTGCGTTACCCCCGGTTGTTTCTTCGCGGGTGCTTTTTTACGAACGACAGGTGGAGGTACCATCTCTTGTCGCGCCGTATCGACCTGTTCGGTTATTTGTTTCACATAGTCGCCGAACTCCTTTGAAGGTGTCCGGTTCGTCTGCTTCGGTTTTTTATCCGCTGCTTTTGAGATGACGGAGATGACACCGAATGCGATCATCAATCCGACCCATATGATATCCATACCGTCTCACCCTTTATTGTGAGTCATTTGGTGATGATTGCCCACCGATTGCTTGACGCATTTTCGTATCTGCCGTCACGTTCAAGTAGTTTGCATAATCCATGACGCCAAAGTTACCGTCACGCATCGCTTCAGCGATCGCAAGGGGCACTTCCGCTTCAGCAGCGACAACCTTCGCACGCATCTCTTCAACACGTGATTTCATCTCTTGTTCACTTGCAATCGCCATTGCGCGACGTTCTTCCGCTTTTGCTTGCGCAATGTTCTTATCTGCTTCTGCTTGATCCGTCTGCAGAACCGCACCGATATTTTTCCCGATATCAATGTCCGCGATATCAATCGAGAGAATCTCGAACGCCGTACCCGAATCGAGTCCTTTCGCAAGAACCGTCCGTGAGATCATCTCTGGATTCTCAAGTACTTCTTTTTGGTCATTACACGAACCAATGGTTGAGATGACACCCTCACCAACACGTGCGATGACCGTTTCTTCCCCAGCACCACCGACGAGACGATCAATGTTCGCACGTACCGTGATCCGGGCTTTCGCTTTTACTTCAATCCCGTTCATTGCCACACCGGCGATAAATGGTGTTTCGATGACTTTCGGGTTAACCGACATTTGAACAGCTTCCAGAACGTTACGACCAGCAAGATCAATCGCTGCTGCGCGTTCGAAGCTCAACTCGATATTCGCACGGTGTGCTGCAATCAAGGCATTGACGACGCGGTCAACGTTACCACCGGCAAGGAAGTGACTTTCCAGTTGATTCGTATTCAAGTTCAATCCCGCTTTAACTGCCTTAATCAACGGATTGACGATTTTAGATGGTGTCACTCGACGTAGTCGCATCCCGACTAATGTAAAGATCGATACACGTACGCCTGCTGCGAGCGAGCTGATCCAAAGTGGGATCGGAACGAGCGTGAAGAAGATGGCGAGGAAAATTAAAATTCCTCCAGATATGAGTAATACGGTCAATAGTTCAGGTGTCATGTGTGGGACTCCTCCTTCGTATGTTGGACTCTAACAATGACGCGTCCATGCGTCACTTCTTTTACGACGATTGTTTCCCCCGCTTGAATGAAGGTCCCTTCCGTTACGGCATCAATTCGATTCCCATCGATTTCAATCGTTCCTGATGGACGAAGAGGCGTCAAACTGACTCCTTCTTGTCCTAACAGTTGTACTTTGTCTTGATGGGAGAGATAGCCTTTTTCAGACGATGTCGAATCCGTCAAAATCAAACCGCGCCATAGTAACGACTGATTTGATTTAATTCTGCGATACGCCCAGTATCCGGCCGCAAGCGATAGAAATACAGCAAGTCCGATTGCGATACCTACTTGACCAACTGTAGCGCCTGCCATGATCAGACTAGCAAGGACCGCACCGATTCCGAGGACTCCAAAGATTCCGAACCCTGTGACGAATATTTCGACCAGTAACATGAGGACCCCAATCATGAAGACCGCCAAAATCATTCCTAAGCTAAACGTCATGCGTACGTTCACCCCTTTTCATTCGTGTCAGAAGCTGCTTCTTTTGCACTTTGATTCGTTACTATAATTATATACGCTTTCAAAACAAAAAGGTTTCATGACTATTCTGAATTCATTAAGAAACTTTTAATTGTGACAGGAACGACAAAAAAGGTGCCCCGAAGGACACCTTTTTCATGTATTAAGCGAGCCGTTGTTTGACGAGTCGATTAATTAACGCACCGTCTGCCTTGCCTTTAAGCTGTGGCATGACGATACCCATTACTTTCCCCATATCTGAAGGAGCAGAGGCACCCGTCTGCGCAATAGCTGCGTCGACGATTTCCTGTACTTCTTCCTCGGAAAGCTGTTTTGGCATATAAGCTTCGAGCACGACAATCTCTGCTTGAATTTTCTCGACGAGATCGTGACGACCAGCGCTTTCGAATTCTCGGAGGGAGTCGTTGCGCTGCTTCATTTCACGTGAAAGAATTGTTAATTCTTCCTCGTCTGTCAATTCTTGCTTACCGAGTTTGATCGTTTCATTTTGCAGCGATGATTTCACCATCCGAATCGTCGTAAGACGATCTTTTTCACGTAGACGCATGGCTTCTTTCATATCCGCTGTCAAACGCTCCTGAAGACTCATGAGGATACACCCTCTCTAACGTTAGAACTTCTTACGCTTACGCGCAGCCTCCGATTTAAGCTTACGTTTTACACTTGGCTTTTCGTAGTGTTTACGTTTACGAACTTCTGCAAGCGTACCATCTTTTGAAACACCACGTTTGAAGCGACGAAGTGCGTCTTCAAGTGATTCATTTTTACGTACACGAGTTTCCACTAGTTTTCCCTCCCTCCGATATTACCGACTAAAGGAAACGTGTCAGACACGTCATACAACATTATAGTAGGAATATACAATTTGGTCAACAGTTGATTCTAGCGACTTTTCTGTACCCTACGCTGTTCCTTTTTGTTCTTATCTATCCTCTCATGGTTGCATCCGTTTGACAACAAAATCTAGTCATTCCTGCATCAAAATCCAGAAACTTTTTTGTAAGCGTTATCATCTATTTTTTAAAATGTTTTGTCAAAAAGGGTGATGATGTGTCAAAATATAGACAATTATCAAATAAAGGAGTGTGACATTACTTATGAAAGAAGCAAAGCGCATCATTTGGGGATTGATTCTCGGGGTGATTCTCGGAATCGTCCTCGCTTCCTTACCGGACAAGTCGATTTATGAGGGATTGAATAAATATGCTTTACAACCCATCGGAACGATCTTCCTGAACTTAATTAAGATGCTCGTCGTACCGATCGTCTTCTTCTCAATCGCCCTTGGCGTCATGGGACTTGGAAATCCAAAAGAGCTTGGTCGTGTTGGTGGTAAAGCCATCACTTATTTCATGACGACGACAGCTGTCGCAATTGTCATTGCTCTCGGTTTGTCATTACTGATCAAACCGGGTACGTTTGGTAACTTCGAGACGCAAGGTCTGGAATATGATAACGGAAATCTACCAGATACGAGCATAATCAACACAATCGTTGGTATGTTCCCGACGAACCCGATCACGTCGATGGCGGAAGGAAATATGCTACAAATCATCGTCTTCAGTGTCTTTATCGGTTTTGGGATCACGTTCCTCGGTCAAAAAGTCTCGACACTACGGACGTTCATCGAGCAGGGTAATGATTTAATGACGTACTTGATCACGCTCGTCATGAAAATGGCACCGCTTGGAGCATTTGCTTTGATCGCATCAGCCGTCGGTTCTCAAGGGTGGGATTCGCTAAAAGCAATGGGACTTTATATGGGTGTCGTCATCTTGTCACTATTCGTCCATTCCGTATTGACGTATGGTTCGACTGTTTCACTTCTTGGGAAGATGAACCCGTTCTTCTTCTTTAAGAAGTTCGCACCTGTCATGCTGTTCGCTTTCTCGACGTCTTCGTCGAACGCAACACTCCCTGTTGCGATGCAAACGGCTCAAAAAGAGTTGAAGGTTCCGCGTTCCGTCTCAAGTTTCGTCCAGCCTCTTGGTGCGACGATCAACATGGATGGAACAGCAATCATGCAAGGTGTCGCGACTGTCTTCATCGCGCAAGTCTACGCTGTTGACTTGACGCCAGGTCAACTTGCGACGGTCGTCCTGACAGCTGTTCTTGCATCGGTCGGAACAGCCGGTGTACCGGGTGTCGGTCTCGTCATGTTGACGATGGTTCTTCAATCGGTCAATCTACCGGTCGAAGGGATCGCTTTAATCATCGGTGTCGATCGTCTTCTTGATATGATGCGGACAGCCGTCAACATCACTGGTGACGCAGCATGTGCCGTCATCGTCTCGAAATCGGAACAAGGTAATCTGAAAGAAGAAGAGAACGAAGAAACGGATGAGCGTTACGCTTGATTGCACGTTTCTCGACTGACGAAAAGGACGTTCCGCCAACTGCGGAACGTCCTTTTTTATCTGTTCACTTATTTTGATAAGACGAATGAGCTAAGTCCTTCGACACGAACCGTACCTGATACGTTACGGATTGCTTTGGTTCCTGCTTGTTTACCGTCTACAAGCAGCTTCCATTTTCCTTTTGGTAACTTCATGTCGACTGCTTTTCGATTTGCATTGTGAATGACATAGAGATCCTCTTTTTGTTTCGGCGCAGAATCATCTAGTCGATACGCGATGACTTGAGCCGGTGCTGCTTCAAACGTCAGGTAACGACGAATGTCTTTTGCTGTTGCTAAATGAAGTACTGGATTCTTTTTGCGTAACTCGATCAATCCTGTCATATAATCAACGTCTTGTTGACGGTCCATCTTCCGTTTCCAGTCGAGCTGGTTGACAGAATCCGGTGATTTATATGAGTTATGGTCGCCGCCCTTCGTCCGCATGAAATCCTGTCCTGCATGGATGAACGTTGTTCCTTGAGACGTCAACAAGATACTTGAAGCCAAACGATGCATCTTTGTCTTCGTTGCGTCATTGTCTTTCGGATTCGTCAGGTTCAACTTATCCCAGAGCGTATGGTTATCATGTGCTTCAACGTAAGTGATCGCTTGATCTGGTTCTTGCGTAAATCCTTTAATCTCTTTGTTATAAGCAATCTCTCCGACGATTCCGCGTTTGATGCGCGTTTCAAGACCCGTTGCTCCGTTAATGAAACCAGCATCTGAATCGATGAAGACGCTACCTTTGAGCGCATCGCGTAGGTTGTCATTGAAATGTCCGATTCCTGGCATTTGTTTTGTATTCGTTTGGTTGGCCTTCTCTGAATCTGGAAGCGGTGTTCCAAGGCTCCACCCTTCTCCGAATATGAGAATCGACGGATCAATTCGTTTTGTCGCCTGTTTGACATCATTCATCGTCTTGACGTCATGAATGCCCATTAAGTCAAATCGGAATCCGTCCCAGTGGTATTCTTTCGCCCAGTAAGAGACAGAATCAACGATCAATTTGTGCATCATTTGACGCTCAGACGCTGTATCGTTTCCGACACCCGTTCCGTTCGCTAAATCGCCGCCTTCTGTATAACGGTAGTAATAACCAGGAACGATTTTATCAAGGTTTGATGCCTTTGCGTCAAACATATGGTTGTAGACGACATCCATGACAGCACGAAGTCCATTGTCATGTAGCCCTTGAATCATCTGCTTCATTTCCTTGATTCGGACTTTTGGATCATAGGGGTTTGTCGCATACGATCCTTCTGGTGCGTTATAGTTCTTTGGATCATAACCCCAGTTATACGATTTAAGCGGGTTCGTCTCATCGACGGAAGCTGTGTTGAAATCATAGACTGGAATGAACTGAACGTGCGTGATGCCAAGTTCCTTCAGATGATCAAGTCCCGTCTTCGTCTTCGTTTTTTTACCATCCTTCGTTAAACGTGTACCTGGCTCGATGACGCCGAGATACTTCCCTTTTTGTTTGATACCTGAATCGTAACCCGAGTTCGTCACATCAAACATCGATAAATCACGGACGTGTGATTCATAGATGATCGCATCTGTCGCATGGCGAAGTGGCATTTTTCCATTTGTCCAGCGTTTTGGATCCGTCTCGCGTAAGTCGACGACGACACCTTGGTCGCCATTGACGGCGACTGCTGTCGCATACGGATCAACCGCACGCGTCGATTCTTTGGCATGTTTGACTTCGTATGTGTATCCGACACCGTCAAGATCGCCCTTGACCGTCACTTGATACACACCACGATCCGTTCGTTCCATCTTGATTTCGCGCGTGATATCTTTTGTCGTAGCAGCTTGTTGCTTTGGTAAGCGATACAATTCGAGCTCGACCGCTTGTGCTGTCGGTGCCCAAACTTTAAACGTCGTCTTTGACTTTTGATAGTCGACACCGAGTTTTCCATCGTAGGCATACTTTTGGTCGAATGCTTTCGAACGGAGCACTTTACCCGCTTCAAGGACTGCTTCTCCAAAAACAGGATGAGACGCTCGGACGACTTTTGCTAAATCGATATCTGAAGTGACTTCGACTTTTACCGTTTTGGCATCGATTGCTGACACGGCTGGATTCGTCACGCCTTCAAACGTAAATGCCTTTACGTCTTCTTCCGTCAACGGTGCATTCGTTTTTAATGTCATCGTCCGGAAGTCATCTGCTAAAAAGCTTGTGATTTTCGGTGTGCGATCGATTTCCGGTTTGCTGTAGTATACCGTCTGATCCCCTTCAATCAACCAGATGTCTTTCGCCCCTGCATAAAAGAAACGATCAGCTCCGTCTTTTTCCGACCATCCTTCAAGATGAGGAATGACGCCTGCAAGACGTGCTTTCGTCGGATTATCGAGTGTTACCTTGGCAACGGCACCGAACTCATCTTGCTTGTCAAACTCGAATCGCTTGCCATCCTGCTCTTCCGGCCAAGACCAAACGCCATACTTTTCATAATCATTGTCATACCGGTAATAGTGGATGTTCGTGTCGATATTTTCGACATCTGCTCCATTGCTTGGATTGACTGTCGAGATGTTCTTACTTCCCGACTCGATCCAGATTTCAGCAACACCATTTTTAATCATGTCTTTCGTAATGAAGCGATCATTCTCAGATCCCCCATCTTTGTTCCAGTTATCATCTCGAACGATAAAGCCGATTTTTTCCGGCTGATCAACTGGGAATTCATAAGCTGCGATTTTTCCGTAAGCATCCTCGCCGTTAAAAGCGTGAGCTTTATTCGGAAAATAATCCGGTCCATTTGCCCATAACCACAGATTCCAATCCTTCGTGGCATTCGGGTCTGCCTTGTAGTGAATGATGACCAATGTCGACTTCCCTTTTTCCAGTGCTTGACCAGATAAAGAGAGTCCACTAAATATCAGTGCAAACGTTAGCGCAACGATACAAACGAATCTCATGCGTTTCATACGGTAGCCATCTCCTTTTGGTATGTAATCGTTTTCATTTTGCATCCGTTTACAGGTCCTGTCAAAGCCTATTTCATCGGTTTGGTCGAAAATAAGACTTTTGAACCAAGCACTTTTTTTCAAAAAGAATGGGGAGTTACATCAGAGGAAGACAGAAAAAAAGCGTCTCCACAATCATGTGCTAGAGACGCTCATCCTGGTTTGTCTGATGGTACTACTAATTATAGCTTACGATCGTGCAAGAAGTTTAGCGATTGTCTGCTTCGTCTGTTCCATTGATTCGTCCGATGCAAAGAAATACCAGACACCATCACTTGCGATATATCCTTCTCCCTCGATTTTCAGCGGCTTTAATTGTTCGAACCCCCGCTGATTTTCCTGCGCTAGTTGCGCTGCGACATCGAGTCCAATATTCGTCGTAAAGTTGTTTTTCATGACGTCCGTAATCTTTTCGAGTTGCGTCAACAACTGTGGTCCAGCAAGCTTCATTCCGACGGCTTCTAGCACTTGACGCTGACGAATTTGTCGTCCCATATCGCCGAGTGGATCTTGCTTTCGCATCCGAGCGTAACCACTCGCTTCAAGACCCGTCAGATGAATTTTCCCTTTCTCATACTCCTTTTGAAGACGACGGTCGTTCCAACTGAAGGCAGATGGATTGTCGACCGTGACACCCCCAACAGCATCGACCAACTCAATTAATCCATCCATGTTGATTTTCGCATAATAAGGAATATCGGTCTCAAACGTCTGCTCCACCGTCTCGACTGTCTCTTTCACCCCCCCATAGGCATAGGTATGATTAATTTTAGTCTTTTCGCCAGACGGCACGGTTACCTGCATATCTCTTGGAATGGACAGGGAAGTCGCTTGTCTCGTTTTTGGATTGAATGAAAGAAGCATGATGGCATCGGCACGTCCTTTATCGTTTTTCCGTTCATCCACGCCCAGTAATAAGACATTGACCGGCTTCATCGATTCGAGTGGCTTCGGCCGCTCTCCATCTAACGGTGTTAAGAACGCGTCTGCCGTTTGCTTCACTTTTAAAAAAGCTAAACCAGCTGATGTACTAGCAATCAGAACGAACCCTAGTAGGAGCGCACTCAATACGCGCCAAACAAGGCGTGGTTTTCTTTTCGCCATTCGGGATCTCATGTCATGAACTCCTTCATAGTGTGTTTTCATACGTCTTCATCAATCCAGCAATGTTCGAGTTATGCAGGAACAATACGGAGTCGACTTGTTTTTGTTTAGCGAACTGCGAGACGTCGAATGATTTTGGCACATAACGAACGTCGACGACTTCCAGATTGGCACTTTTAGCAAGGAACGGTAAGACGGGATTCGCGAATGAATCCTTTAAGACGAGAATCGTTGGGCGATCATTCTTCGTCTGCTCCTTCATCGACATGATGCCGTGATTCCCGCGCAAGAATACTTCATACCGATCGACGTAATCTCCCTCCTGCTGAACGAAGGATTCATCAATGACTGGGCGATCGCATGCCCCGTCGTAACAGACATCGATCCCTTTAAAGAATGCTGGTCCATAATAAGCTAACTGATCACCGGACGTCGCGTACGCAAGCGTCGTCTTTCGCGCTAATGAACCATAATAGGCATGCTCATCCTCTTTACGATCTGCTTTTGATGGTGTGACCGGTTGCAAGCCCATCCCCTTCGTAATCGTCTGGTATGCTGACGCTGCCCCGTCGATATTCCAGTGATGGTCCGTCTTGAAGTAGTCCGTTAGTTTTAATTGATCAAGTGACAAATTCGTCATCCCGGCAGCCTTGAAGTCACGAATCATTCCTGCGTAACGTGTCCGTGCATTCGAAGCAACATACGATGGGATCAACTGATCGCGTTCAGCAATGACCGTCTTCGATGGAGCTAGCGCCATATATACGGGTCGATCGACTTCTTGCACGAATTGCTGAAACGCGTTTGGAATCTGGACTTGAGTCGAGGCACTCGGTTCGATCATATAGCCATTTTTAGCTGTATAGATTCCATTACGAAATGGCTGTCTGAAGACATCCTTCGATAGTAGCGCTTGCATCTCAACGAACGTTCCCCGCAAAAGTAGTTGATCCGTGAAATACGTCTCCATCTTCAGCATGTCTTTTCCAGTCGCGATTCCTTCGATCGTCGGATTGACCGATTGTGCGAGTATACGGTTTTCTAACTGGGAACGCACACGATCCTCTCGGACGATCGTTCCGATACCAATCGTTAACAAGATGAGTAAAAAACTAATCGTCGTCACCCACATCATGATCCGTTCAAAAGAAGTCGTCCGTTTTTGTCCCTGCTTATTTTCTGTTTCAAGTGGCTGTGCCATCAGTAGACCTCCTTTTTAGAAGCGGAAATAGATGAAGGGGTTAAACGTACTTGCAACAAGTGCTGATGTCGCCAAAAATAGTAGCAACATCGCATACCCATACTGCATCGTCGTACCAATTCTTCCGAGTGACACGACTAATCGCTCTCCGATGATTTTCGGAATCGGTGTCGCTGCGATACACGCGACAAGCAATAGAACACCATTTTGGACAAGCTGGTAGCTCGCGCGTTCATCCCAGATTACATCTGGTACGAACATCGCTTGAATGTAAGTAACGGCTTCTGGGAACGTCTCGGAACGGAAGAATACCCAACCGACCAACACGAGTACGAGTGTCCAAACGGTCGAGAAGACTGGCATTTTCTCCAACCATTTCCCGAGAAATGCTTTCTCGAGCATGATCCAGATTCCGTAATACGCTCCCCACGCGACAAACGTCCAACTCGCACCATGCCAAAGACCTGTCAGCATCCAGACAATTGCTAAGTTGCGATACTGTAACCATGGTGAGACACGATTTCCACCAAGCGGGATGTAGACATAATCCCGGAACCACGATCCAAGCGAAATATGCCAACGACGCCAAAATTCAGAAACTGACTTTGAAATGTAGGGATAGTTAAAATTCTCAAGAAAATGAAATCCGAACATCAAAGCTAGTCCAATCGCCATATCACTGTATCCCGAAAAATCGAAATAGATTTGTAAGGCGTAGGCGATGATGCCGATCCAAGCAAGCCCCATCGAAAGATCTTTCATATTGAAGATGGCATCCGCGACCTGACCACATCCATTGGCAAGAATCAGTTTTTTAGCTAAGCCGATCGTAAACCGACGAACCCCTCGGGCAAAATCGGAAACCGTCTCTTCTCGTGACTCGATTTGGCTCGCAATCGTGTTATAGCGAACGATCGGACCCGCGACGAGTTGGGGAAAGAACGCGATATAAAGGGCGAGGTCAAGCGGATTCTTTTGCACCGCTTCCTTCCCTTTGTAGATGTCGATGACATAACTCATCGCATGAAACGTATAGAACGAGATCCCGAGTGGCAAGACGACTTCTGGTACGAACCATCCTAATCCGAATGTCTCGTTGACTGAACGAACAAAAAATCCGCTGTACTTGAACCAGCCGAGTAACCCCAGATTGACTACGATCATGCTGAACATGATCCATTTGACGCCAATTCGGTGTCGATACAGATCGACGAACAAGGCGAAGAAGTAGTTGATTGTGACGCTCAGTAGCATCAGCAATGCAAAACGCGGTTCTCCGAATGCATAAAAGAATAGACTCGTCACTAATAACCAGCCATTTCGGAAGCTGCGTGGGAGTAGGTAATAGACGATCAACACAGTCGGTAAGAACAGAAATAAGAATATCGTCGAACTAAATAGCATACGTCGCTTCCTCCCCTGCCGTGACATGTTGCACAATCTGAATGTCCCGGAGATGGACCCGGAAGCTCCCCTCTTGCAAGAACTTCCATGCCACCTTGAAATACTTGGCTCCTGGTACTCGTTTCATCTGTACATGAACGACTGTCGCATTCGTCAATGTGACGGTTTCCGTTTCCGATCCCATCCGTTTTTTCTGTCCATATTGCATCTTGAATAACTGAACGACACATGGTGCATCGACTTCGAAATGACAGGTCACCTCGATGAGATCTCCTGTAATCGTGGCGTCTGACCGGTATAACTTTGAAGGCGGATGTTGAAATCCTTGATCAAACAACTGAATGTACAATTTGTCGTCTGTCGTCGCTTCTTGAAAATCAAAATAGACACCATCTGTAGCATCCTCAAGCAAGATTTTTTCCTGCGTTCCGAATGGAAAGAATTGATAAATCGCTGGAGGAATACGTTGACTCATACAGGTACCTCACTCATGATGGCATCGACGATTCGCTCCGCCGCTTGTCCATCGCCATAAGGATTCGCCGCTTGTGCCATCGATTGATAGAACACCTGATCCGTCAACAATTGATGACTCATCGTATAAATCATCTCTGGATTCGTCCCGACGAGCTTCAACGTTCCAGCTTCGACCCCTTCTGGACGCTCTGTCGTCTCCCGTAAGACAAGGACAGGCACACCGAGCGAAGGTGCTTCCTCTTGAATCCCACCTGAGTCGGTCAGAATGAAGGATGCCCTAGCCGCAAGATTATGGAAGTCAAAGACATCAAGCGGTTCGATCAATTGAATCCGCGGATGATGCTCCAAGCGAGCTGCCGCTTCTAGTACGACCGGATTCGGATGAACCGGATAGACGATTTCGATTTCTGGATGATCATTTGCTAACCGTTCGATCGCCTCAAAAATCGTTGCCAGTTGTAAATGATTCTCACGGCGATGAACCGTCAAAAGAACGAGTTTTCGTCCCGACTTCTCTAGGCGCGATAGGACAGGATGCGTATATGTCGGTGATACAGTCGTCTTCAACGCATCGATGACCGTATTACCGGTTACGATGATTGGTGTCTGCTTGTTCTCAGCACGTAAATTCATTGCAGCCTGTTCAGTCGGTGCAAAATGATAATCCGCCAACACACCTGTCAATTGACGATTCATCTCTTCTGGGAACGGCGCATACTTTTCATATGTCCGTAGTCCTGCTTCCACATGACCGACTGGAATCTGTTGATAGAACGCCGCTAAAGAAGCAGCGAACGTCGTCGTCGTATCCCCATGGACAAGGACGAGATCCGGCTGTTCCTTTTCGAGGACGCGACGCATCGCGTTTAAAATACGCGCCGTCATTTCCTCTAACGTCTGACGCGGACGCATCAAATCCAAGTCATGGTCCGGAGTGATTTCGAATAGTTCAAGGACCTGATCGAGCATCTCTCGGTGTTGTGCTGTAACGACGACGATTGGTTCGACGTCCTGACGATTTTCAAGTGCTTTGACGACCGGCGCCATTTTGATCGCCTCTGGTCGTGTTCCGAATACAAGCATGACACGTTTCATTTACTTCATCCCCTATCTCATTTCATGACGATTGTTCAATCGTCTCGCCCATCATTTGCTGATCCACGGAACCGATCCGTTCCGTTCGTTTCTTAGCTACGTAATGGGAGGCTTGCTTTTTTGATAACTGTTTGTACCAATATAGATATTTATTGTATTCAGCCAACGTTTCGTTCGTCGGACCAAATAGACGTACTTCCCCGTATTCCAACCAAAGGATTTTTGTACAGAAACTCTTTACCTGGCTGAGCGAATGACTGACGAAAAAAATCGTTTTCCCTTGATCGCGGAATTCACGCATCTTATCGAGGCACTTTTCGGTAAACGTTTGGTCTCCGACTGAGAGTGCTTCGTCGATGATCAAGATATCTGGATTAATATGAATCGAGATCGCAAAACCAATCCGAGCTCGCATGCCGCTCGAATATGTCTTGACCGGCTGATCGATAAACTCCCCGATATCAGCGAACTCTAGAATTTCTGGAGTAATCGTCTCGATTTGTCGTTTCGTCAAGCCCATCATTAGCCCTTTTAATTCAATGTTATCTCGCCCTGTCAGTTGACTATTCAATCCACTAGAGATGGCAATCAATGCTGACTTTCCACCCAATGTGACCCGACCGTACGTCGGTGGTGTCACGTTAGCAAGCAGATGCGATAGTGTCGATTTCCCACTTCCGTTGATGCCAACGACACCGACGATTTCTCCCTCTTCCACAGAAAAGGAGACGTTCTTCAGAGCATAGAACGATTTTCCATTCACCTTACCGAACAACACTTCCTTTAGCTTGTCGATCGGTCGGGCATAGAGCATGTACCGTTTCGATACATTCTCAAACACGACATGACCCATCGTTCTCCCTCCTATACGTAATCGATGAAATAGCGTCGGAATCGAATGTGAATCGATGCTCCAACAAGTAAGATTGCGAGCGTCATACACCAGAAATACACGCCGTACCACATATGATCGAGCAGATAACCCGTTCCGATGAGTGCGGACCGATATCCCTCAATCAAATAAACGAGTGGGTTTAACATCAACAACATCTTAAATAACGAGTGATCTGGCGGAATCCACATGATTGGTGTTAAATACATCAGCATGCGAATCGCAGATGTCACCATGTTTTGCACATCTCGAATCATCGTCGCAAGTGCGGATAACAATAAGGAAACCGCATAGAGGAATACGACGCCCGCCGGTACGATATATAGGAGTTCAAACGTATGCCATCCCGGGAAGTAACCGAAGGCACATCCTAAAATGATCGTCAAAGCAATCATCGCGAGATGACGGTAGAATTGTGCCAAAATGACATACGCCGGAATCGTACTCAATGGAAAATGCATCTTCGAGACGAGGGCGACCCGACCATAAATCGACCGGGAACCACTTGGAATCGTACTGCCGATGAAGAACCAAGCAATCAATCCGCTGACGAGCCAAAAAACGAACGGAATTCCATCGACTGGATGCCCACCACGAATCCCGAAGCCGAATACGACCCAGTAGACACCGATTTGGAGTAGTGGCGTCATGATCTCCCAAAACCAACCCAGGTATTGCATGCTATATTGACTCTTTGTTTCATAAAGCGAGAGCCGAAAGATCAGATATAGATGATCCTTCAACTCTCCCCCAATCGTTCGTAACGCGTTCATATCGCTTTCGCATCCACTTCCGTCACGCGGTGCGTATGCAAATTACCGAAGTTCAGGACTTTGACAGCGTCGAGCTCATTGACGATCCCTTTCGTATCAAAGAGTAACGGTGTCCGCATGTAGTTTGCGAGACGACGTGAATCGAATTGTTTGAATTCATCGTGGTCGACTAAGACAAGCGCTAGGTCGGCGCCTTGAATCGCCTCCAGCTCATCGACGAGTTCGAAACGTGTCGAAATCGAGCGTTCGACGTGCGGATCACAGACAGCGACGTCAAGTCCACGGTCGAGTAATTGTTCAATGACTTCGACAGCTGGACTCTCGCGCATGTCGTCGACGTTTCCTTTATACGTGACACCAAAGACGGCGATTTTTGGACGGACACGCGAACCGACGAGACGAGCTGCTTGTTCGGCAACGAATTGCGGCATCTGAACGTTCGTTTGTCGTGCCGTATGAATGATGCGAGCAAGCGATGGGGCTTTTGCGACGATGAAGTACGGATCCACTGCGAGACAGTGACCACCCACTCCCGGTCCCGGATGATGCAAGTTCACCCGTGGGTGCATGTTCGCCATCTCAATCACATCTAAGACGTTGATCTCTAGCTGATGACATACTTGCGTCAATTCATTTGCGAGAGCAATGTTGACATCGCGGAACGTATTCTCCATCAACTTCGACATTTCGGCTGTCTTCGCATCTGTCCGGACGATTTCACCTTGAACGAATGTTTCGTAGACGGCAGCACCTGCCTCCGCACACGCTGGCGTCAATCCACCAACGATTCGGTTATTATGGATAAGTTCATGTAAGATTTGTCCTGGCAAGACACGCTCGGGACAATGGACGACATAAATGTCCTCACCGATCGTAAATCCAGCTGCTTCGATTAAGGGACGGACATGATCATCCATCGTTCGTGGCGCAATCGTCGATTCGACGATGACGACGTTCCCTTTTTCAAGGAAGGGTAGCATGTTGTTAACCGCTGAAATGACATATTTCAAATCACACGATTTATACGTATCGTTTAAGTTAGGAGTTGGAACGGCGATTAAAAAGACATCTGCTCGTTCTGGCGTAAGTGTCGCTCGGAATTTTCCGTTCGCGACGACTCGTTTGATGACATCCTCGAGTCCTGGTTCTTCAATATGAATCGTTCCCGTGTTCAGAAGATTGACGATTTGTGGATCGATGTCGACACCTACGACTTCCGTGCCATGATCCGCGAACATCGCAGAAGAAGGTAATCCAATATATCCTAGTCCGATTGTGCAAAGTTTCATTTTGTCATTCCTCCATCGAGTTAGTCATACTAGCCAACGAACGGTCTGTGGCTTGGCTGTAACTAGACCATAACGACATTTCCTTTGCTTTCCAATGCTTCTAACCATCTCTTAAACCATTCTTCACAGACCTTACATTTCCAGTGTTTTCTATCGTTTTTGTAAATCTTATGAAGCTTTCGCGAATCCTTCGTGTCTATTCGAATGAAACAAAACGACTCGTCAGGAATCCTCCTTCATTGCACGTGGATTTCCCTTCGAGTCGTTGTCTATTTTTCTTATTTTGCGCTAGATTCCATGAAAATCGAGTCATAGACAGCAAGAAGGCGACCTTTTTCTTGCTCCCAGTTGTATTGTCTCCTTGCTACGCTTGCTCGCTCCTGCATCGCCCGTCGCAAGCTCTCATCCTTCACTAGACGATTGACCGCTGCAGCAATACTCTGCGGGGATTCGACATCGACGATTAATCCAACTCCTTCTGTCTCGACGACACGACGGATTTCTGGTAAGTCGGCCGCGATGACAGGAATCAACGCCGCCATGTATTCGAATAGTTTATTCGAAGAAGCGGAATAATGATTGAAGCAAACGTTCTGGAGGACTTGAAAGCCGACCGTCGCCGCTGCCGTGTAACTGGGTAGTTCAGCAAGTGGAACCTTATCAATGAAGCGGATACGAGACTTTTCCGATGATTGCGTAGCCAGTTGCATGAGTTTCCCTTTTAACTTTCCATCTCCAACGAAAATAAGTGTTCCTCGATCGATGAACGGCATCGCTTCAATGAGTCGCTCCAGTCCACGTCCTTCCTGGATCCCGCCCTGATACAACAAAATCGGCTCGTCTGGTACGAGTGCTAACTCTTCGCGTAACGGTCGCGGTTGCGGAACAATCGGTTCGTAAAACGGATAATTGTGCAAGACGGATGGTCGGGTTCCATATAATTTTTGATGATAATCTGCACGCGTGTCATTTTCAACGATCGTCTGGTCGACGAATCGAAGCAGCCAGCGTTCTAATTTCCCTTGCATGCTTCCGTATCCTGTCCGATCGGTTTGGACTTCATGCGAGTCATAGACGATTTGGGCACCACGCGCCGCCCCAATCGCTTGTGGTAACGTATTGACATCGTTCGCATGCATGACGTCATAATCATGCTTCCGGGCAGTACGTGTCATACGAAGAATGCCGAAACTGTTATATAGGGCGTAACGGATGAATCGACTTCGCATGAGTAAAAAGAGCACGAGCATCACGGGAATAAGCCATGGCGCAAGAAGCGCACCCATCACGCCGATCACAAGGGTCCGTTTTTTCCGTTTGCGAAAGAACGGGAGCCACCTCGCAAAAGGTGGCGTCCGGTCGATTCGAATGACGCGAAACCCTGACATCGGGTATTCGACTTCTGGAAGTGTTCCGTCATTTAAGCAGTATAGGTCCACGCGGTGTCCTGCTTCGACAAGTGCCGTACATTCACGTAAGACACGGGCATCATTCGTAAACGGATTCCAAACAAACATTCCAATGCGCTTCATTCTGCGACCGCCTTTCGTGACTGCGTTTGTTCGATGGCTTCAAACAAGCGCTGTTCATTTTGTTCCCAATCGAAATGGCGTTGGACGTAATCCACACCCGCCCGTCCCATCGCTGCACGTTTCTCTGGATTTCGTGATAACTCGAGAATATGATCAACGATCTCCTCTTTTTTCCGCTGGACAGACACATAACCGGCTCCTGCTTCTTCAATGACATGCGCCGCATGACCGGATACCGCACCGACGATGGCACAGCCCATCGCCATGTAGTCGATGATTTTGCCTGGTGTCACTGTATCGAACGCTGTACTCTCGACGAGTGTCGCAAAGGCGATGTCACTCTTCGCGAGTTGTTTCAACGCATCCCAGCGTGGCATCGCGTCAAGAAACTCGATATTCGTCAATCCACGTTCCTTGACGAGTCGTTCGAACGTTTGCTTGTGATAGCCGTAACCGACGACTTGAAAGCAGATATCCTGTTCTTGTTGAAGTTCCTGTGCGACGTCAAGCAACAAGAACACATCTTGTGCGAGTCCGATATTCCCTGTATACACGACGCGCACTTGTTCCGATACTTTTCGGCGTTTGATCAACCACTCATTTTCCTCGATGGAGTTCGGGATGTAATGAATTTTTTCCGGTGCAATGCCCCGCCCTTCAATATACGATCGAAACCCCTCACTGTTGATGACCAATTGATCGGCCTGACGATACATCCACTTTTCAAGCCAGTAGAGCGGAGTCAATAAGAGACGCGATTTCGTGATTCCGACGCCAATCAACGATTCCGGCCATAAGTCACGTACATCGAGAATCAATGGAGCCTTTTTGACATGTTTCGCGACGACCCCGACGAGTCCCATGAAGATGGATGGCGTCGTCGCATAGATGTAGGCATAGGATTTTGGATCATGCCGCACCTCTTTAATCGCGAGCACGAATTGTTCGACGAATAAACGAAGACGTCGCCATAAATTATTCGTTGCCCGGACGTCACGCGGCTGAATACGGGTCACATGAGCCGTATCGAGGCTCGGTTCATCCCAGAACATCGAGTCCGTATAGAGTTCTGCCGTTGGATAGAGCGGTTCTGACGTTAGCACATGGACATCATTTCCCGCTTGTTCCATCCGCTTGAAGATATTCTTCATTCGGTTTGCCGCACTACCGATTTCTGGATAGAAATTTTGACAAATCATCAAGACGTTCATCGACGACTCCGGTGTTGTTTGAGTTGACGTCGGAACTTCCAGTAACGGACGACGACTTTTCCGAGTTTTGAGCGCGCGAGTGAGCGGTATTTTGATTTCCATGATGCATTCGCCTCCAACAATTCCAGATTTGTCACCAGTGATCCTTCGAATCGATCAAGCAGTGCGGCATATTGTTCTTCAAGCATCTTGTATTGTTCATGCTGTTCCTGCAGTTGCTGTTCTTGACGTAGCGATTCTGCTCGAATATGCTCCAATTCTTCCGTTTGTTCTCCTAACCGTTGCACTTTCCGTTCTAGATTCTGTTGCTTGCGTTTTAAATCAAGGATCGTTGCCAGATGCAATCGTTCCACCTCTTCAAAGGCATCCTCGAGCCATTCGACTTCCGCTGGTAAAATTGCTCGACCCTCTCGAGGTTCCGGATAGACTTGGATCGTGACCCCGAGCCACTTATCAATCCGCTCGATCGTCTCGATTTTACCGAAGGGTGTCAACTGCTCAAGCAATTGATTTAAATAGTATGTCCGTTTATGATCCGCATAATCGTTTACTCCGAATGGGACTGTGATGACGAGTCGTCCTTCTGGTGCGATGAACGAGACGGCACGGGCGATAAAGCGCTCTGGCTCTCCGATATGTTCCAGTACTTCCGTCATCAAGACTGTATCGAATTGAATGTCAGGTGTGTATGTCATGACATTTGCTTCATGTAATTCCACCTTTTCTTTAACGGATGTTGGTTCCTCCAGTAAGGCTTGTTTGGCCTCGATGATTGCTTCCGGTAGTACATCGATTCCGACGACGTGTTTCCCTTCCCGTCCAAGTAAAATCGGAACGACTCCACCCGAACACCCGATATCTAAAATGTGCTCCCCTTTTGCTTGTCGAACGATCCAGTGAACACGTGCGCGAACTTTTTTACCGAATCCACCACCTAACTGATCGTAGTAGGCAGCTCGGATTTGATCCTTGGGGCGTGCTGTTTTCATCGATGCCGTCATTTCTGCACCTCCTCGAGTAATAAGTGTTGAAGTCGATCCGTCTCCTGTCGATCCGCAAGTTCTATGAACTGACGGATCAATGGGTTCGTCAACGTGATGGGTTCATAGAATCCGATGATTGTTCGCAACAATGCGACACTCGGTGCAAAATCCTTATCACTGCAGTAGCGTAATTTGACAAGATACCAATGCTCAAAGAAATGCTCGAATCGAGTTTCCTTGTATTCCTCTAGCACTCCATAACGAGCGAATTTCTCAGCACGTGCCCGCTCTCGGACGACACTTCGTTCGAAGAACTTTACCGTCAATGCATTCACGGTTGACCCCGCAACGGCTGCGTAGTAATAGTGGATAACTCGATTGACGAGTAAGACACGGTTCGCGCGAAGCATCAATTCTTGGAAGAACAAGGAGTCCTGACCAACCGCACCGATGACCTGTTCCAATTGATGTTCAAGCAAGAAGGTGCGACGGACGACGAGTGCTTGAATGCTTTGTACCGCAAACCGATGTTTCAATAGAAAAGCTTTCGGATCCTCACAAACCGTTCGTCCTTGTTTACGAATCGTCGGTAAGGCGATGATACTTGTCTTCTCGGCAAGCTTTTTCATATGCCCTGCCACAAAATCAAGTGATGGATCTTTTTCTAGTTCTTGAAGCAAAAAGGCATATCGATCACTGAGCACCTCGTTATCCGGATCAAGGAACGTCACGTAGTCAGCTCGTGCCATCTCGACTCCTTTGTTACGCGGACGTGAAGCACTACCGCTTCCACCTGTCTCAAAGAAATAGGTTCTGACATTTTCATGACGTCGTGCGAGACGCTCTACGGCTTGACGTGTCGCTCTGTCCGTCGATCCATCATCTACGAGTAAAATCTCTGACTCCATGAATCGATCCATCCGCGTGAGACTGGCGAAACATTTATACGTGAGGTGTTTTCCATTGTTATAGATTGGAACAACGACCGACAGTTGCGGAGTCTGATTCGTCGGAACTACCGTCTGCTCGTTCCACTCCAATTGATCAAGCAACAGTGTTTTTCCGTTCAGTTCATCTGCCTGGAACATGTCATATCCGATAGCTGACCGCCAAACAATCGCACCGTTTCGGCTACCGCTCATCTCTTGTACATGATACGGATACTCACTTCCTTTGCGAACGATGCTGGCATCACTGTATTTAAAACCATTCACAAGATCCTCTAGATAATACTCACCATAGGATTCCTGTCCATCCATCCAAGCAACGAGATCTGCTTGATTGTAAAGTTGCTCCGTTAATGCATCCACAGAAACGATTGCATCGGGTGTGAGACTTTGGCGATCGATTACGTTACGGATGTCTTCTCCGTCCTGAGCGACGACGACTAGTAAACGATGTTTTTGTGTCTCAGGTATGCGCCCGATGAACGCTAGAATCTGATCCATCCGCTCGAAGACCGTATGCCCCGTCATGACGGCACGAAGTCCTTCTGCTCGTAACCGTTCGATTTCTTCTTGCGACGTGCGCTCCACGATTGCCGTCGCCTCTTGTGCGTCATGCACGGTAAAAATATTCGGAAATTCATTATTGACGGCGATACTGTAATTCGACAGAATCAAATTCCCGAGTGCTTGTGATTCATAAACGCGACGGGCACACATCGTTTTGCTGTATTTGATGCTGTTCAAGTTCAAAACCCAGTCATAACATTTACTGACTTGTTGTAAGGCATCATAAGGAATCGCTGGTGCGACCCGTGATTGATAGCGCTCCGGAAACTGATAAGCTGGTAAGTCGAGATGATAATTTCGGTCCACGATATCGAGTTCGTGCGAGGATTGCATCACCCCATCAAATAACATTTCCGTATCTTTCACACGTTCCGGATATTTCGCCATCCAGCTACCGGCAAATAAGACGCCCTTCTTTCGGCTACGTGTCGCCCCGATTGGATTATGAATCAGTGGATTGACACCAAACGGCATCGCCATGATCCGATCGTGTCCACATAAGACACGGTATTCAGGAATCATCGCCTCATCTGAAGTCAGAACGTAATCCGCAGCTTGCGCCACGTCTTGAAAACGTTCATGATTGCTCGGATCTTCTGTCGATTGAAAAACGACTGGAATGCCTTTATCTCTCACTTCTTGCATCATCGCAAGTAATCGGTTTCGCTTCTTGGAATTCGGTGTGGCGACACCTTTCCAATCATCATTTTGGAGTCCTTTCCAAGACGAAATAACTAAAAATAGATCAATTGGGCGTTTGAAGACATCCTCAAACGTATCAGAATTAACGTAATGAAGATGAGCCGCATCTTCATAGTAGGCATACATGAATTCCGAACAGACGATGGCTATTTCGATTGATCGTTTTTCATAATAACGCGTCGTCGTCCGGATCGGTATATGTGAGACATCCAATTGATCTAGTAGTGACGCTTGGCTATTTTGTCGGTAACGTGTCGTCGTGTTATTAGAAGTTCGAACCGTCGGCAGTCGCAAGACGTCTAACTGACGGAGTTTTTCGAGTGCATCTTTACTTGCGGTCGTCGCGCTCGTCAGCCGTTTTTTCTCTTCGCGGACCCAGTTCAGTTGTTGCATGATTTGTCGTTTCCATTTTTGATCACTCACACGTAAACACCCTTCCTCTTTTCAACTCTTTCTTAGTCTACGGAAGCAGTTCAAAGGCTACTTGAAGGACTTGCAAGGTTTTTGTAAAGACTTCATGAAGCTTTTTTGGATTTTCCTTACATTCCAGTTCAGTCAACCTGTATTTCCTAGGAAATCGACCGCTTTCACTTTCTTGTCCGTGGAAGTCATTCACATGTTTTCAAAAACGAATCCTATGCACCCTGATTGTTTTGGATTTAAAAAACGGGGAAACATTACTACGTATTGATAAAAGGAGATGACTGGACATGTTAAACGAAAAAAATCATGATTTACCAGATGAAAAGGCAGACGTTGGTCTTCACCCGGATCCTGATCCAGCTGAGACATCCGATCCCGGAATCAAGCCTGCGGAAACACAACATCCGGATCCTGATCCTGAAGAGCTCGAGCGCGATCGAAAAGATTCATGAATCTTACGCCATTGAAAAAGAGGTTGCGGAAATGATTCCGCAACCTCTTTTGGCATATTTACTTCACTTTTACTAATAGTTTCCCCGTGTTCGACCCATCGAACAAGCCAAGGAAAGCATCTGGTACACGATCGAATCCTTCAAAGATCGTTTCTTCGTATTGTAACTTTCCTTCACTAACCCATTGACCGAGTTGCTCAGCCGCCTCCTTGAATCGTTTGCCATAATCGCCCACTAAGAAACCTTGCATGCGCGCACGCGCGATGATTAATTTCGATTGAACACGTGGACCGATGTCCTGTTGTGCGTTATATCCAGAAATGGCACCGCAGACTGGTACCCGCGCGAATGGATTGAGTCGATCAAGAACTGCATCACCGATTTCCCCACCGACGTTTTCAAAATAGACATCGATGCCGTCTGGACATGTCCGGTCTAACGCTTCCCGGATGTCTTCCGTTTTATAATTGATGACTTCATCAAAACCAAGATCTGCTTTCAAGTGTTGTAGCTTTTCGTCACTTCCTGCGATTCCGACGACACGTGCGCCTTTGATTTTAGCGATTTGACCAACGATCGATCCAACAGCCCCTGCTGCTGCCGATACGACGACCGTTTCCCCTGGTTGTGGATTCCCGATATCAAGCAATCCGAAATACGCTGTCATCCCTGTCATTCCGAGAACACCAAGTGCTGTTGAAATCGGTGCGATTTGCTCATCGATTTTACGAACGGTTTTCGCATCGACGACTACTTTTGTTGCCCAATCGAGCATCCCGACAACGACATCACCTGACTTGAGCCCTTCACTTTTAGACTCGATGACACGTGCTACGACACCTCCGTGAATCGGTTCATCAATCTCAAATGGTTGCGAATAAGAACGCGCATCGTTCATACGACCCCGCATATATGGATCGACCGAGATATAGAGTGACTCCAGTGCGACTTGTCCTTCCTTCAGCTCTGTTAACTCAAATGATTCATAGCGGAATGTTTCCCCTGTTGGTTTTCCGTTTGGTCGTGCTGCTAATACGATACGTTGTTCTGACATGATTCATGACCTCCTCATTCAATGTACTTCTTCACTGTAACAATTCCGTTTCTGAAAGACGAATCCTTTGCTTGTTTGGAATTTTCTAACTTTTTCTTGACGTCCTTCTGTTCTTACCGTAAGATAAAACACAATTCATAACTTTTATACTGTTATGCACAAAAGCATTACATAAGGAGAGGATTTGTATGGATTCATCTATTTTGCGTCAGCCACGTCAATTCGCTGTTCATGTTTTAAACGGACTCAGTATCGGAATTCTTGTTGCCCTCATTCCGGGAGCACTACTCGGTGAACTCGCTAAGGCGTTGTTGCCATACGTATCCGGAGCCCAGCATGTTTTAGATGCCACTACACTCGCGATGCGCCTTTTGCCGATGGTGATTGGTGTTGCCGTAGCCATGCAATTTAAAGTGACACCGATTGCGACCACGTCGATTGGACTCGCGACGGTCGTTGGCTCAGGCGTTGCAACTCGTGCAGATGCGACCTTCGTTTTCGTCGGCACGGGCGACGTCATCAATGCCGGACTGACGGCAGCTGTTGCGACGGCAATCGTCTTATTGATCGGTGAACGTTTCAAGACGTATACGGTGCTTGTCATGCCAACGATTTTGATTGTCGGTGCCGGTGGGATTGGTGTTTTGACGTATCCGTTCGTGACACGGATCACGACAGCGATCGGACATGTCATCTCAGACTTTACGGCACTTCAACCCGTCTTAATGGGTATTCTGATTGCGATTACTTTTTCCGTACTGATCGTCTCTCCGCTTTCAACGGTCGGTATTGCGACCGCCATCAGTCTATCGGGTGTTGCCGCCGGAGCTGCAAATCTAGGCGTCTGTTCCGCTGGATTCGGTCTTGCGATTGCCGGGTGGCAAGCCAATTCGCGCGGAACGTCGATTGCTCATTTTCTTGGTTCTCCTAAAATCCAGATGGCGAACTTCATCCGTAATCCCTTGATGATTCTTCCTGTCATGTGTAGTGCTGCTATCCTTGGCGCACTAGCAGGAATGCTCGGCGTCCAAGGTACACCGTTTAGTGCCGGCTTCGGAATGTCTGGATTAATCGGTCCGATCAATGCGTTACATCTGATGTCAGGAGGCTGGACATTGTTCAACATGACATTTGTTCTGGGATTATTCATCTTCTTGCCGGTCATCCTTTGTCTAGTGTTCCACCTGCTCTTCCGGAGATTCCGTCCATGGATGAGTGCAGAACCATACCGACTGGATTTCGAGTAAGTTCATCGTTATCGTTCTCTCATCACAAAAAAAGCCAAGCCGACCGTCTAAAAAATCGACGGATCGAGCTTGGCTTTTTGGTGCATTTATTTGATCACTGTCAGTAAGTCAAGCGGTGACTCGATGACATGGTCTGCCGAATCCAACTCGGATTGTGTCCCAAAACCGTACTGGCATAAAACGACCGGCATCTTTTCCTTACGAGCCGCTTCCACATCGGAAGACCGATCTCCGATCATCCAGTAGGACTCTTCCCCAAACTCCTCACGGTGCGCTCGTAAAATATCCGCCTTTTCTTTCCCGTTGACGGATTCTAAGCATTTCGGACTCGTGAAAAACGAACGAATGTCTTGACTATCCAGCACAAGGTTAAGATAGTGGTTGCCACAATTACTCGCTGTTGAAATGGTATGTCCTGCAGACACTAGCGCTTCTAATAAGGATCGAATTCCATCAAACAAGACATTCTGTTCTGCCATCGTCGCTTCTAGATGACCATGTCTTTTTTTACGAATCAACCGAATATCCTCTTCTGAGGCTTCCGGAATCGCCTTACGCCAAAAGGCACTTCCTGCTAAACCATAACTTGCTTGTACACTAGCTTTAGAAGGTTTTGGAAGATGCGGCATGTCCTCCATCGCCCGATGGATTGCTTCTGTCATCTGTTCCGTTGAATCGATCAATGTACCGTCAATATCGAATAAGATAATTGCCATGTTCCCACTCCTTTTAGATTTCTTTTTTTGCTTTTCTCTTTTTTTGAATCAAGTAGCCAACCGTAATCAACACACCTAAACCAATCCAAACTATTGGATGATTGAGATGGTGCAATTTTCGCCATTCATGCCCGACGGCTTTCCCGCCCCAAATGAAGATCGCCGACCAAAGGAAAAAGGAAATCGTCGTCACGACGGTAAACGTCCAGCGTGAAACACCAGTCAGACCGGCACCAATCGCAAATCCGATGCGCCACATCGGGGACAGAAGGAGAATATAGCGTCCCTTCGTCTCCATTTGTGTCTGAAACTGAAGCATTTTTGTTTCCGAAATCCGAAACCATTTGAATAAACGGTTCAATAACCGTTCACTCCCGAACTGACCAATCGTAAAGAAGAGGTTCTGACTAATGACGAAGCTCACTACAGCGAGGAACAACATGAATAGCAGATTCGCCTGTGCCGTGTGGACGAGATATCCGGCATACGCTAGCGGCACTTCGCTCGGTATGAATGGAAACATGAGCGTCATCATGATGCCAATATAACCGTATGACTCCATCCAGTGATGTCCCATCTTCGTCCCTCCTCCCCCTTTACCAACTATTTCTAGTGTATCGAACTTTCAAGAAGGCGTACAGGAAACGGCTCTTTTTACATCAGAAAGAGCGACTTCTCATAGTGAAGTCGCTCGGATCATCTATTTGATTAATACGCATCCTCACTTTGTACTGGTTGCGTACGGCGCTTTTGTTGTTCATCTTGCCAGTCACTGAAACGTGTCAATTCTTCAAAGACTGTTTTCGTGACGAAAAGGATGACCGCGATATCGTCTGCGAAACCAAATCCGAGTACGAAATCAGGTACGAGGTCAATCGGTGACACGAGGTAAATCAACGCTCCGATTACTTTTAAGATCGTCGTACGACGAATGTTGCGATATTCACCTGACTGGTACGCGCGAATCATATCGACGAATAACGTCAACGGTGAGAAGACGACGGACAAACGAGAGTTACTGTTTACCTTTGCAGTTGCTCGTTGTAACAACGAATTCGTCTTTTTCGGACGATCGATATAATCTTTTGCATCTTCGGCATATTGATTTTGTTGTTTTTCTAATTGTTGATTCGAGAATTTCATTCCTATTTTCCCCCATTCTAAAGTAACTTCAACGCTTTTCTATTTCCCTGTTCCTACGGATGATAATCCTGTCAGGTTTCAGGATATGATGGAACGGTAAAAAAGGGAGAGAAGCGTTACAGAAAGGATGATTTTTATGAATCATGTTAATCAAACCGTCATCATTACAGGAGCTGCGAATGGAATTGGTGCAGAACTCGCCCGCACCTATGCTGCGCATGGCGCAAATGTCGTTCTTGCTGATATCGATCAGATGACAGGAGACGAATTGGTCCAACAAATTGAAGAAGATGGTGGTACGGCTTACTTCTATCACCTCGATATCCAACATGAAAAAGACGTTCAACTGTTGATTGAAAAAGCGATTGAACATACTGGTCGCATCGACATTGTCATCAACAACGCTGGAATTATGATTCGAAAACCATTACTCGAATTATCGCTTGAGGAATGGGACCGAGTTCATCATACGAATCTGCGTAGCATCTTCTTGACAACTAAGGCGGCTACACCCTATTTGAAACAAAGTAAAAGTGGTGGTCGAATCATCAACCTTGCTTCGACCCGCGCCTTTATGTCGGAACCGCATACGGAATCCTATGCGTCGACGAAAGGTGGCATTTTTGCTCTGACCCATGCACTTGCTGTCTCACTTGGAGAAGACGGAATTCTCGTCAACGCGATTGCTCCTGGTTGGATTGAAACCGGTGACTATCAAGAATTATCACCTGAAGATCATAGTCAACATCCAGCTGGTCGCGTCGGAAAACCAAGTGATGTCGCTCGTGCGGCTCTCTATCTGACACACCCAGATAACGATTTCTTGACGGGCGAAACATTGGTCCTAGACGGTGGAATGACACGAAAGATGATTTATGAAGAATGATTCGTGCTGAGTGCCTTTCGGGGCACTTTTTCATTTCACAAAAACTATACTTATACCTTTTTCAAACATTAATAAACGTTCTATTTATATGATGTTACAAAAATATATCCTATGACATCATTCGGAAATCAATCAATCGTTCCTCAATTTTTCCTTCTATATCAACGATTCAAGCATGTCCTTTTACTTCTCTATCGTTATTTTCATAAATTCTTCATACTTTCTGCTAGTTTCTCTTGTATTTTTTTAAAAGAATTGTAAAGTGGATTTTTCGATTTTCTTGTTAGAGTGGGATAGGTAACACTTCACAAGGGAAAGGAATGACGCTTAGTTTATGAAACGACCTTTCGGAAAGTCACTCGGGCTATCGCTCATGACACTCACTTTACTCGCAAGTCCGCTCATGACGACAACTCCCGTCGACGCGGCAAGCTCATATAAAGAAAAGCAACAACAAAACCAGCAACAACAATCGAAGCAACGCGAGGCGTTGTCTCAAAAAAATAATCAATTATCTAAAGCACAGCAACAAGTCTACGCCCTGGATCAACAGATTAACGGGCTGACATTACAAGTCGTCGAAAATCAAAAGAAGATCGACGAAAACACGAAACAGATTGCTCGATTAGAAGATAAAATCGAAAAGTTACAAAAGAAAATCAAGAAGCAAGAAAAAATGCTCGGTGATCGCCTGGCAGTTCGTCAGTCTAAAGCCGATAATGCCCCGCTGCTTGAAGCCGTCTTCGGCGCAAAAGATGTCGGTGATATGATTAGCCGCTTCAATGCCTTCAATACGATTGCGGAAAGCGATGCTTCTTTGTTAAAAGATTACGAATCAAACAAAAAAGAACTGGCAGCTGCGAAAGAAGAATTGAAGCAGACACGCCAAGACTTGATTGAAGATCGTAATGTTTTAAAAAAGAAACAACGTGAACTGAAAGAAGAGAAACAAAAACGAACAGCCCTTTTGAAACGCTTGACGTCACAAAAGAAAAAAATAGAATCCAATATCCTCAGCCTGAAAGAGGCATCGGCCCAACTGAAGGCACAGGAAGCAGCTGAAAAAGCGGCAGCTCGTGCTGCAAAAGTAGCTGCCGCAAAAGCCGCGAAACAATCGGCAGCGCCAGCATCTGTTAGCAAGGCCAGTACGAAAGTCATCTCAAAAGCAAAAGGTAAATTCATCAAACCTGCTCAAGGCTCTGTTTCGCAAGGAATGGGTGCAGCAAGCGGAAGTAATGGTTATGCGTACCACAACGGAACAGACTTCGCTGGTCCACTCAACTCGCCAATCGTTGCGTCTGCAAGCGGAACAGTCATCTTAGCAAGTTCAGGTGGTCCTTACGGAAATCACGTCTATATCTCTCATAATATCGACGGGAAAACATATACGACCGTGTATGCTCATATGAATGCCTTAAACGTTAAACAGGGACAACAAGTCAAACAAGGACAGCAAATCGGTGTTCTCGGAAGCACCGGTAACTCAACTGGTCCACACTTGCATTTTGAAATCCACGATGGTGGATACCAGTATGATGCGAATGGACGGACGAATGAGCTCGATCCAGAAAGCTTCTTCTAATAAGTCTAATAAGTCGATTCAAGAAAAAGTGCACGCCTTCTCTTCCTGAGAAAGCGTGCACTTTTTGCTGTGTTCATTAAATTTTGAATTGATGTGTCTGACTGTCAAGCGACGTCGTCGTCGATTCGAGTTCTTGCATCAATTGATGAATCTGTTCGAACGATGCCTGTTGATCACGCATCGAAGCAGCAATTTCTTCGTTTCCGGCTGCAAGTTCTTCCATGACGCCACTGACTGTACTGACTTGACCAACGACATGACGGGCTTGTTGTTTCGAATGAACGAGTTGTTTCGTCACGTAATCGAGCGTTTCCGTCACACTTGCTACCTTTTGACGCGTCTCACCGAATGCTTCTTGAACGTGTGTGAAGTTCTCGACCTGATTCGTCTGCTCCCGCTCCGCTTGCACGAGTGCTTCTTGTAAGACAGCACCATCCTGACGAATCGAACGAACGAGTGAGAAGATTGAGCGCGTCGCCTCATTTGTCTCATCCGCTAACTTTTTAACTTCACTTGCTACGACGGCAAATCCACGACCGGCTTCCCCAGCCCGCGCCGCCTCGATGGCCGCATTAAGTGATAATAAATTCGTCTGTGCAGAAACTCCAGCGACGAGTTGCGCCATCTGTTCGATTTGTTGCGTCTGCTCTAAGAAACCTTCCAGTTTCTGACCAAGTTCGCGATTTTGTTCTGTTGATGCACGTAGTGATGCGGCCTGTTGTTCCATGATGGAACTACTTTGAACCATCACGTGATCGGCCGCCTGTCCTTCTGCATAAGCCGTTTGTGCACGTTGTTCACTCTCTTCAAAGAGCTGTTGCATATCGGACATCGTACTGACTGTCGTCTGGATATCGTCCGACACCGTTTGTGTCCCGCTCGCCATCTCATTGATCGCATGGGTCATGTTACCAGAAACTTCAACGATGTTCGCGTTCTCCGTCGTCGCTTCCGTACTCATCTGACGAATCGTATTCGACGAACGACTGATCGTTCCGATGACCTCATGCAATGTTCCTTGCATCTGCGCAACCGCTGTCTCGAGTCGACCAATCTCATCTTTTCGACCGGATACGACTAATTCCTGCGATAAGTCTCCGTCCGAAATCTGTTCTGCTGTCCGGACGACACGGCTGATTGGTCGCGTGATGCTACGTGCGAAGTACCAGTTGTATAACGCAAGACCAATCAGGAGAATGAATGTCGCAATCATGACGGTCCGCGTCAGGTTCAATGTCTCGTCTTTTGCTTCACGTTGTAAGACATCATAAAACTCTCCATTTTTCGTATGTAACGTATAGAGATCACTGAGCACACCTTCGATTCGTGCGGCATGGGAGCGAATCTCAATCGGATTCATCGCGTCCGTCAGTTCCGTCCGTTTCGCAGCAAGCGTCTTATATTTCATATCCGCCCGGTTCAACTCTTCTTGAAATGCTGGAATCAAATACGTCTTTTGTAACTGGTTCAAGGCTTGTTCGTTCTTTTTGCTAAGTGCCTGTACTTGCTCCGCCTGACTTTCAGACGGTTGGCTTGCCAGTCGGTTCCATGCTGCCTGTTCATATAAGAGCTTCGTTTCAAGCTCTGAGATCTCAACGAGCTGTTTCCCGTAATCTTCGTTATAGGACTGAATTTGACGGAGTTGGAACAAAGTCCATCCCATCAAGATGACGACACTCAAAATCGTCACTAACGTGGAGAGTAAAAATCGTTTCCGTAACGTCATTGGATCGTCACCTTACCTTCGAGCACGTCTTGTTGTAGCTGCTCTAATTTTTTTCGTTCCCCGTCCGTAAAGTTCGTGTTTCGGATTGGAGCCAACTGGATTGCCCCTTCTTTGACACCCAGGACGACTTGTCCGGACTGTAGACCTTTCGCAGCCACATCTTGTCCGATTTTCGTGATCGCAAGATCAACTTGTTTTAGCATTGACGTCATGACAGCGTCAGGTGCGATCGGGGTCTGATCGCTATCGACACCGATCGCTTTTTTCCCCTTCGTTTGCGCTGCCTCAAGGACACCGCTTCCCGTCAACCCCGCTGCTGCGTATAACACGTCTGCCTTTTTCTGCATCATTTCGTTTGCGAGCGTCCGTCCCTTTTCAGGCGCTGCAAAGTCCTCTGCGTATTCGACGAGTACTTTTGTTTTTGGATTGACGGCTTTTGCGCCAGCTATGTATCCTTTTTCGAATTTTTCGATCAGAGGTGACTTCATCCCACCGACGAAACCAATCGTATTCGTCTTCGTTTGGATACCTGCAGCCGCACCCGCTAAATAGCTTCCTTCGTCCTCTTTGAACGTAACCGAGAGTACGTTCGGTAACGTCGATACAGCATCAATCAAGGCGAATTGTTGTTTCGGATATTTTTTAGCAACGGTCTCAAGATCCGTCTGTCCCATGAATCCGAGTCCGACGATGACGGTCGGCTTCTTCTTCGCTAACGCTTCGAATGCTACTTTATAGGTCTTCGTTTCGTTCAACTCTCGGTAATCGATTGACCAACCTTCCTTCTCGCGTAACAACGCCATACCGCTCATCGCCGCATCGCTGAATGATTGATCGCCAAGACCCACATCCGACAAGACGACTGCCATTTCCTTTCGTTCCTTGACTGCCCGTTCTGGATCATCGATGACACTGCCGCACCCTGCGAGGCTAAGTGTCGATGCCAGTATGATTCCACTCCACCGTTTCATTCATTCCACATCCTTCCGACATTCTACATCTGATTATCGGAAGCGATGTCTGACTTCTTAATACAAAATTTAAATTCAGAATAATTCCATAACAAAAAAATGCCCCTCAAAAAAAGAGGGACATTTGAGATATTCTTAGTAGTCGCTATCAGAAGTACCACCTGTAACGATTGCGATTCCTGCTGATGCGCCAATGCGCGATGCACCTGCATCGATCATTGCTTTTGCACCTTCGAAGTCACGAACGCCACCAGATGCTTTAACACCGATGTCAGGACCAACTGTCTCACGCATGAGACGGATGTCTTCGACAGTTGCACCACCTGTTGAGAAACCAGTCGATGTCTTCACGAAGTTAGCACCTGCTTTAACTGAAAGTTCAGCAGCTGTTTTGATTTCTTCTTTTGTAAGAAGGCAGTTTTCGAAGATGACTTTAACGAGTGTACCGTTTGCCGCTTCGACAACCGCACGAATGTCACGTTCTACTAACTCAAGATCGCCATCTTTTAATGCGCCGATGTTGAGAACCATATCGATTTCAGTTGCACCGTTTTGGATCGCATCCTTTGTTTCGAATGCTTTTACTTCTGGTGTGTTTGCTCCAAGTGGGAAGCCGATGACTGTACATACTTTGACGTCATCATCTGATTTTAAGAGTTCTGCTGCTAACGCGACGTATGTTGGGTTAACACAGACGCTTGCGAATTTGTATTCTAATGCTTCTTTACAGAGTGTTTCGATCTGAGCACGTGATGTTTCTGGCTTCAGTGCCGTATGGTCGATCATTCCTGCTAAATTCATGTTTGTTGTCCTCCTTAAGGGTATCCCTTAGACTCTGTTTTTATTCTATCACGCAAGAGGTCAGACTTCTATCTTTTTACGCGACTTTTCGGAGCTGTTTTTTCCGAATCCAGACACCATTGAGCGTAAAGACGATTGCTGCCGTCCAAATACATGTAAACGCCACCATGTGCGTTTTAGTAAATGGTTCGTGATACAGCAACACACCGAGTCCAAGCGACAAGGTTGGTGCGACGAATTGCAGGAATCCGACCCACGTGAACGGAATCCGTTGTGCCCCGAATCCGAATAACAAAAGTGGAACAGCGGTGACAATCCCGGTCAAGATGAGTCCGGTCGTCGTACCGACAGATTCGGTCATCGAAGACGTCCCTTGTACTTGCCAATAGCCTAGGAAAATCAAAGCCAGCGGAAGCGGCGCCATCGTCTCGAGCGTCAGACTGACCGTTGATTCGAGTGGTCGCCGCTTTTTGACGACGCCGTAAAAGCCGAAGCTTAAGGCAAGTGCGATCGAAATCCATGGAAACTCGCCGTAGCCAATCGTCAAAATCAAGACACCGATCGTCGCAAGGACAATCGAGATCCACTCGATCCGTGAAAGCTTTTCCCGAAAGAATACGACACCAAAGACGATGCTGACAAGCGGATTGATGTAATAACCAAGCGACGCTTCGACAATGAATTGATGATTGACGGCCCAGATATAGATGAACCAGTTCAGACTGATGATCAGTCCGTTTAAGAAAAAGAGTCGCCGCGTGAATGGATCGCGTAACGCCGTTTTCCACTTCCCAAGTGCTTTTTGAAATGATAATAAGATGAGCAGAAATAAGAATGACCAGATAATCCGGTGTGCCAGTATCTCTTCACTCGGTACGTTGGCGAGCATCTTCCAGTAGAGCGGTAAGAGTCCCCAAATGATATACGCGACAAGTGTCGCAAAGAATCCTGGTAGATTCACGTAATCCCTTCTTTCATTATGATACCTTCTTCATTCGCATTTTTCCTGCCGATAAACCGCTGATCGTAAAGAGAGCAACAGCAATCCAAATGAACAGGAAAGCGATGAAGTGAATCGTCGTAAAGACGTCATTAAATAGATAAATTCCAAGGAGTAGCGTCAGGGTCGGGGCAATGTATTGGAGAATCCCGACGTAGACAAACGGGATTTTCGGCATTCCGTATCCGAATAACATCAATTGGACTGCTGTTGCGATCCCGAGCATGATGATCGCAACCAGCGCACTCGTCGGCATCGCAAGCGGTTGACTATCTGTCACACCAAGCGTCAAGAGAGCGAACGGGAGCGTGACCAGTGTCTCTAAAAATAATCCGGATAATGGTTCGGCTGCTGCCTTTTTCTTTAGTACACCGTAAAATGCGAACGAGACGGCAAGTGAAAAGGCGATAATCGGAAATTGACCATAACCGAGCGTTAAAATCATCACACCGATGATTGCTGATAAAATCGCAATCACTTGCGGACGCGTCAATCGTTCCTTAAAAAAGATCAAACCGAACAAGACGCTGACGAGCGGATTGATGTAATACCCGAGTGACGACTCAACGATATACCCTTCCCCGATGGCGTAAAGATAGAGCGACCAGTTCCCACCTAATACGAGCCCTGCCGCAAGCACGGTATAGCGCTGGCGTTTGTTTTGCCATAATTGACGAACGAATTGGAATTTCTTCGTCAGGCGTAGTAACAACGTCACGAAGATGAACGCACTCAATATCCGAATTGAAACGACCGTCCATGCTGGAATACCAGCAGCAAATACTTTGTAGATCGGCAACAGTCCACCAATCACGTAGGCGACAAATGTCGCACTCATACCCCGTTTATCCACGGTCATCCCCCTTATGTATGAAGAAAGCCGCCAGTGGCGACTTTCATTGAACCTTATTGCCCGTCAAGCGTCGTAAACAACTCGCGTAATTCCTCTTCTGTCAAATCTCGCCAAGAACCAATCGGTAAATCGCCAAGCTCGATGTTCATGATCCGGACGCGTTGGAGACGCTTAACTCGGTAGCCGAACTCTTTACACATACGGCGAATCTGACGATTTAACCCTTGCGTCAAAATGATCCGGAATGTCCGTGTCTCAAGTGGTTCAACGATGCATTCCTTCGTTGTCGTACCGAGAATGTCAACACCACTCGCCATCCCTTGAATGAACGTATCCGTAATTGGTGCATCGACGGTTACGATATATTCTTTGTCGTGATTGTTTTCTGCTCGTAAGATCCGGTTAACGACATCACCGTCATTCGTCAACAGAATCAAGCCGTCTGAATCTTTATCGAGGCGACCGATTGGGAAAATCCGCTTCGGATGATTGACGAAATCGATGATGTTTCCTTCGATATCAAGCTCTGTCGTACACGTGATGCCGACTGGTTTATTTAAGACGATGTAGACAGGTTTTGGTTTTGTCTGAAGCGGCTGACCGTCGATTTCGACGACGTCCGTTTCTTCAGCTTGCGAGCCGAGTTCTGCTGTCAGACCGTTGATCGTCACACGACCTGCATCGATCAGTTTATCGGCAGCACGTCTTGAGCAAAAACCCGTTTCGCTAATGAATTTGTTGATTCGCATGAATGATATCCTCTTTCCTTAATTGAACTGTATTCAGTGTAGCGCATTCCTGAAATGAAAACAAAAAAAGTGGCAAAGAAAACCAGAGGTTTCCTTTGCCCTTTCGATTAGACCGCAGCGTCTTTTAATGTCTGCATGATGCGGACGAATTGACCATCATTCATCGGATAGCCGGCTTTCGTGATTTTGACACGAACGAGTTGTCCGATCATTGACTCATCGCCTTCGATTGCGACACGCAGATAGTTATCCGTGTAACCGACGAGACGACCGCCTGCTTCTTCCGAAAATTCTTCCGGAATGATCTCAAGCAGTTCTCCCTCGTATTTCGAAGCATATTCCTTCGCGAGTTGATCTGATAATGCGATCAAGCGCGCGACGCGTTCTTCTTTGATTGATTCCTCGACTTGATCGTCCATCATCGCAGCTGGTGTTCCCGTCCGTTTCGAGTACGGGAAAACATGCAATTCACTGAACTTATGATCATTGATGAAGTTGAACGTTTCCATGAACTCTTCTTCCGTCTCACCTGGGAAACCAACGATGACATCCGACGTGATTGCACAGTCAGGCAGGACTTCCTTCAGACGCGTGATTCGTTCTCCGAATTCCGCCATCGTATACTTGCGGCGCATTCGGCGAAGGACCGTATCGGATGCAGACTGGATCGGAACGTGCAAGTGACGAACGACGATCGGCGAATCCTTCAGGACATCGAGTACCTCGTCCGTGATTTGACTCGCTTCAATCGACGAGATGCGCAAGCGTTCAAGTCCATTGACGGATTCGAGTGCTTTAAGTAATTTTGCTAAGTTGTAGTCTTTCAAGTCTTCTCCGTATCCACCTGTATGGATTCCCGTCAAGACGATTTCTTTGTAACCCGCATCAACGAGCTGTTGTGCTTGCTTCAAGACATCTTCCGGTTGACGAGACCGCATGAGACCACGCGCCCATGGGATGATACAGAACGTACAGAAGTTGTTACAACCTTCTTGAATTTTCAGCGAAGCCCGTGTCCGGTCCGTAAAGGCCGGTACATCCAGTTCTTCATAGACTTTTGCTTTCATGATGTTTCCGACCGCATTGATTGGCATGCGTTCTTCACGGAATTGTTCGATGTATCCAATCATTTTATGCCGATCTTGTGTTCCGACGACGACATCGACGCCAGGAATCGCCATGATCTCAGCAGGAGACGTTTGAGCATAACAACCCGTTACGCAGATGACACTATCCGGATTTTGGCGAATCGCCCGTCGGATGACTTGGCGACTTTTCTTATCTCCGGTATTCGTGACCGTACATGTATTGACGACATACACGTCCGCATGATCCGCAAAATCAACGCGTGCGTAGCCAGCGTCCTTGAACAGTTGCCAGACAGCTTCTGTTTCGTAATGGTTGACTTTACAGCCAAGCGTTTGAAAGGCAACAGTTGCCATTTCGTTCACCCTTTCAATTCAAAATGATACGAGACGGCGGAAAGGACATAAAATGGTGCCGTTTCCGTCCGTAAGATGCGACGCCCTAGAGCGGCTTTTTTAAAACCGGCATCCGTCAAACGTGCGATTTCTGCTTCAGCGAACCCACCTTCAGGTCCGATGACGACAAGAAGGGAATCACCTTCTTGCAATCCAGCAAGCGTCGTAGCGAGGACGGAGGCCTCCCCTTGTTTTGCTGATTCTTCATAGGCAACCAGACAAGCCGTATAGTTCGATGCATCCTGTAAGACTTCATCATACGCCACGAAGTCGACTGTCGGCAAGTGGGCACGGTACGATTGTTCCGCTGCTTCCTTGACGATTTTTTCGAGGCGTTCAATCTTTTTCGGAACCTTCTTCTGATCCCATTTCGAGACGGAACGGTCGGCTTCGAAAATCCGTAGATGATGCATCCCGAGTTCCGTTGCTTTTTGGGCAACGAGTTCGATCTTATCGCCTTTTGGCAATCCATGGGCGATCGTCACACGAATCGGTAACTCCGTCTCGATCGGTAAAGTCTCTTCGATCCGGGCAGAAGCCGCTTGTTTATCGAGTGCTTCCAGACGGCACCGGTAAAGACCTGTCCCGTCGAGTACGAGAATCTCTCCGCCGACTTCCATCCGCATGACGTTTTTCATATGGTGTGCGTCGTCTTTCGGGAGATGAAAGACATCTCCCTGACGCATCGAGGGCTCGACGAAATACCGTTGCATGCGTTTACGCCTCCCGTTTCGCGATGATCGCGACCCAGTCCTCAAGCTTCGTCGTCTCGACGATCGTAAATCCTGCTTCTTGCATCGCTTTTACGACCATATCCTTCTTCTGACTGATGATACCGGAAGCGATGAAATGACCGCCTGGTAACGTCAACGTATAGGCATCCTTGACGAAGAGGAGGATGACTTCCGCTAAGATGTTTGCGACGATCAACTCGACCGGCTCACTCAATTCCTTCATCAAGTCGCCTTGACGAACCGTGATCTGCTCACTGACTTCGTTCAAAGCGACGTTTTCTGTCGCTGATTTGACAGCGACTTCGTCTAAATCCAGTGCAAAGACATCTTTTGCCCCAAGCTTCGCTGCTGCGATCGCTAAGACACCGGATCCCGTTCCGACATCGACGACACGGTCTTGCTCTTGCAAGTAGTTCTCAATCGCTTGAATGCAGAGGACCGTCGTCGGGTGTGTTCCTGTTCCGAACGCCATACCTGGATCGAGCTCGATGATCTTTTCATCCGGTTGTGGTGTATAATCTTCCCACATTGGGACGACCGTCAGATGACGACTGATTTTGACCGGCTTATAGAATTGTTTCCATGAATGTGCCCAGTCTTCTTCATCTACTTGAGTCAGCGTGACAGCACCCGAGCCAATCGACAGACCGAAGTTCGTCAACTGTTGGATGTCATGTTCGATGCCTTTGATCGTGTCCGTCAAATCGCTGCTTTCTGCAAGATACGCCTTCACGAGTACACCTTGAGTCGGATACTCGTCCCGTTTCGTCTCATCCCAAATTTCACCGAAGTTATCTTCGCGGTGGGACATCATCTCGAAATCTTCGACGTCCTCGATGACGACTCCGCTTGCTCCCGCTTCATGTAAGATGTTTGAAACTGCTTCGATGGCTTCTTGTGTCGTATGGACACAGATCTCTGACCATTTCATTTCTTGTCACGCTCCTCTGTAGTGATCACCCTGTAAAGAATGTCTTGATCCGGCTGAAGACACCTTCGTGTTGCTCTTCGACACCTTTTTCATCGCTGATTTCATTGAATTCCCGTAAGAGTTCTTTTTGACGTTCCGTCAGGTTCTTCGGTGTGATGACGACGACGTTGACGTACTGGTCGCCATGGTGACCGGACCGAACGTTCGGCATCCCTTTTCCGCGGAGACGGAATCGCGATCCTGTCTGTGTGCCGGCTGGAATCTTCAGACTGACCTTACCGTGAACGGTTGGTACTTCAATCTCATCACCGAGTGTTGCTTGTGCGAATGTCAGTGGCATATCCATGACGATATGATCGTCGACACGTTCGAACAGTTCGTGTGCTGCGACACGAACGACGACATACAAGTCACCCGCTGGTCCACCGTTGACACCGGCTTCCCCTTTACCTGCTAAACGAATTTGTTGCCCATTGTCGATCCCTGCTGGAATTTTGACACGGACATCTTTGTTTTTACGGACGCGACCGGCTCCACGACATGTTTCACATGGCTCCTTGACGATTTGTCCACGGCCATGACATGTCGAACATGTCGTTTGGTTAACGACACGACCGAACATCGTGTTTTGTTCGACGTTGATATGCCCCGAACCACCACATCGTTTACATGTTTCCGGATGTGTTCCTGGTTTGGCACCCGAACCATGACATGTACCGCAATCTTCTTCGACTGGGATCGTGATCGTCTTCTCGACGCCTGTGACCGATTCCATGAAGTCGATTTCCTCGACGTATTGTAAATCCTGTCCTTTACGTGGTGCGTTTGGATCTTGACGACGTCCGCCACCGAAGAACATGTCGAAGATGTCTCCGAATCCTTCAGCTCCACTGAATCCACCGCCACCTTGCGATGGATCTTGGTGACCGAATTGATCGTAACGTGCTCGTTTATTGTCATCGGATAACACTTCATACGCTTCCGATAATTCCTTGAATTTCGCATCCGCATCCGCTTCCTTGTTGACATCCGGGTGATACGTCCGGGCAAGCTTACGGTACGCGCGTTTGATTTCCGCTGATGAGGCATCGCGCGCGACGCCTAGTACTTCATAATAATCGCGTTTTTCCACGTGCAGTCTTCCTCTCTCTATTCCGATTCATTTCATACTGTTTGATTTTACCGAACTTCGTGCGACATGGAAAGAGCCAAAGCGCGGATACGCTTTGGCTCTCTCTAGCGCCCGAAAAATCGGTCGGATGAATTACTTGTTGTCTTTCTCGTCGACTTCTTCGAACTCAGCGTCCATGACGTTGTCGTCTTGACCACCAGCTTGTGCGCCTTCAGCGCCAGCTTGTTGCTGTGCCATGTTCTCGTAGACTTTTTGTGTCAACTCTTGGACGACTGTCGACAATTCGTCTTTTGCAGAACGGATTGCTTCGATGTCTGTTCCTTCGAGAGCTTTTGTTACTTTTTCTTTTGCAACTTCTGCTTTTTCTTTATCAGCGTCAGCGACTTGCTCACCGAGGTCTTTGATTGCTTTATCTGTTGCGAAGACGAGTTGGTCTGCTTCGTTGCGTAATTCGACTTCTTCTTTACGCTTGTTGTCTGCGTCCGCGTTTGCTTCTGCATCTTTGACCATTTGCTCGATGTCCGCTTCAGTCAAACCGCTTGATGATTGGATCGTGATCGACTGTTCTTTGTTCGTTCCGAGATCTTTCGCAGAAACGTTAACGATACCGTTCGCGTCGATGTCGAATTTAACTTCGATTTGTGGCACACCACGTGGTGCTGGCGGAATGTCCGTCAATTGGAAGCGACCAAGTGTTTTGTTATCTGCTGCCATTGGACGTTCCCCTTGGAGGACGTGGATGTCAACAGCTGGTTGGCTGTCTGCTGCAGTCGAGAAGACTTGTGATTTCGAAGTTGGGATCGTTGTGTTACGATCGATCAATTTCGTCATCACGCCACCCATTGTCTCGATACCGAGTGAGAGTGGAGTTACGTCGAGAAGAACGACGTCTTTAACGTCTCCTGTCAATACGCCACCTTGAACCGCTGCACCGAGGGCAACGACTTCATCCGGGTTAACCCCTTTGAACGACTCTTTACCAGTGAAGTCTTGGATTGCTTTTTGAACTGCAGGAATACGAGTCGAACCACCAACGAGGATGATCTTGTCGATTTTGTCTGGTGTCAGACCTGCATCGTTCATAGCACGGCGTGTTGGTTCCATCGTACGTTCAACGAGATCTGCTGTGAGATCGTCGAATTTCGCGCGTGAGAGCGTCATTTCCAAGTGAAGTGGACCTGATGCGCCAGCTGTGATGAACGGAAGGCTGATTTGTGTTGAAGAAACACCTGAAAGGTCTTTTTTCGCTTTTTCAGCTGCATCTTTCAAACGTTGAAGCGCCATCTTATCTTGAGCAAGATCGATGCCGTTTTCTTTTTTGAATTCTGCTACGAGATGGTCGATGATTTTTTGGTCGAAATCATCTCCACCAAGACGGCTGTCACCAGCAGTTGAAACAACTTCAAAGACGCCATCACCAAGTTCAAGAATCGACACGTCGAACGTACCGCCACCAAGGTCATAGATGAGGATCGTGTGATCTTCGCCTTTTTCGAGACCGTATGCGAGTGCTGCCGCTGTAGGCTCGTTGATGATCCGTTTTACATCAAGACCAGCAATCGTACCAGCGTCTTTTGTCGCTTGGCGTTCTGCATCGTTGAAGTAAGCAGGTACTGTGATGACAGCTTCTGTGACTTTTTCACCGAGGTAGTCTTCTGCTTGCGCTTTTAGTTTTTGAAGGATGATCGCAGAGACTTCTTGTGGTGTGTAGTCTTTGCCTTCGACTTCTACTTTATAGTCCGTACCCATATGACGCTTGATCGACATGATCGTGTTCGGGTTCGTGATTGCTTGACGTTTTGCGACTTCCCCTACTTGACGCTCGCCGTTTTTGAATGCGACGACAGATGGTGTCGTACGGTTTCCTTCTGCGTTAGCGATGACGACAGGTTCGCCACCTTCCATTACTGCAACACATGAGTTCGTTGTACCTAAGTCAATACCGATGATTTTTGCCATGATCTATTTCCTCGCTTTCAATGATTAGAATATTCAAGTGCCTACTTGCTGATTACTCAGCTACTTTAACCATACTCGGACGAATCACACGATCGTGCAATTTGTACCCTTTTTGGAATTCAGCGATGACGACACCTGATTCGTGTTCTTCGCTCGCTTCTTGAACGACCGCTTGGTGTAAGTTCGGATCGAACGCTTCACCGACTGCTGGAATCTCGACGACGCCTTCATTTTGAAGCGTTTCGACGAGTTGACGTTTCACCATCTCAACACCCGTCAAGACGGATTTCGTCTCCTCGTTTTCCGTCTCGATTTGGAGCGCACGGTCCAAGTTATCGACGAGTGGTAACAGCTTTTCGACGATCGCTTGTGAAGAATACTTCGCGCGATTCTCTGCTTCGACACGGTTACGACGCTTGAAGTTCTCAAAATCCGCACGGAGGCGTAATTCTGAAGCTTTTGCTTCTGCGAGTTGTGCTTCGAAGTCTGGTTTCTCATCTTCGACGAGATCCGCTTGAATGACTTCTTCTTCTGTGACTTCGACGGTTTCAGTCGGCTCTGTCACGTTTTCTTCTTGTTGGAGGTTTTGATTCTGTTCTTTTTCTTCCACTCTGAATCGAGCCCCTTTCTATATTCAATCCAAATTGTTCTTATGCAATTCGGTTTGGAATGCTTGAAGTAGATGGATGATCGAGTTGATTCCCCGGTTGTAATCCATCCGTTTCGGTCCGATCAAGGCGAGTGTCCCGATCGAGACACCGTCGACCGAATAATGGGCCCGGATGACGCTACAATCTTTTAATGCATCCACATTGTTCTCACTCCCGATCGTGATCAGGATTTGATTATCGAGATTCGGTCGTAGGAAGTCGAGAACGGCTTCTTGCTGTTCGATCAACTCGAGAACAGGTCGTAGTTTTGCGACGTCCTGAAATTCGGGCTGATCGAACATGTTGGCTTTCCCGCCCAGATAAATGAACGGTCGTTCCTCTTGATCCGTCAATACGAGATCAAGTGCCTTCGAAAGCAACACCGTCTGTTCAGAATGCTCTGAACGGAAGCGACGGATTTCCTCGAGCAGACGACTGCGTAAGGCTGAGAGCGGCGTACCGCGTAACGTCTGATTCAGACGTTCCATCAGCCGGCTCGCTGCTTCTTGGGACAACGCTTGATTCAATTGCAATGTCTTGTGTTCGACATGTCCTGTCTCCGTGACGAGAACGATGACGACACGACCTTCGGCAAGAGGAATCAATTCCAGATGATGCAGGCGTTGCCCTTCTTCTTTTGGACCAAGTACAAGTGTCGTGTAATGGGTTAAATCGCTCAACAGGTCTGCTGTATGCCGAATCAACCGATCATTCTCATTCACGGAATGGGCAAAGAGTGATTTCAATGCCTGTGCTTCTTTTGGTGTGATGCTTTCCGGACGAATCAGATGGTCGACATAAAAACGATATCCGAGTTCGGAAGGAATCCGTCCTGCGGAAGTGTGTGGCTTTTCAATCAGACCCATCTCTTCGAGGTCCGCCATCTCGTTACGAATGGTCGCGGAACTGAACGTCACGTCGTCTCGTTTCGAGAGCGTCCGTGAGCCGACGGGTTGAGCGGTCTTGATATAGTCATCGACGATTGCACGCAAAATCAACAATTGACGATCCGTCAGCACCTTCTTCACCACCTTATTTTGTTAGCACTCACTTTTAACGAGTGCTAATTACATCTTTTACTATAAGGAATTGTCCGTCCGATGTCAACCGAATTGCGTGACCCTTTGAACAGTTTCCCATTCTGCGATACAGTGAAACAAAGAATGGAAAGGATGAATCGGATGATTGAATTATTGGCAATGGCAGGAGTCTTTGTCTGGCTGTTCATCGCGGTCATCGGAACGACTGCCTATTTTTTAAGGAAATCCAAAAAATGAAAAGAAGCGGTCTTCCTCTTTTTTAGGGAACACCGCTTCCTTTCATTTATTTAAGATTCATTGAACCTGCGCTTCACCGATGAACTCCGCAAAGACTTCGTTCGCTAATGGAACTCCAGCAGGCGTCAAACGGATATGTGTCTCCGTCTGTTCGACGAGACCGTTTGGCAATAAACGTTTCATGACTTCACCAAACACATCTTTAAACGCTACTCCATATTTCGTCTGGAAACGTTCGAGTGATACGCCATCCTTCATTCGAAGTCCGAGGAACATCTCTTCTTCCATCCGCTCGACGTTCGTCAACGGCGTCTCTTTTCGAACCGGTAACCCTTCCGCCTTGATATAGTGCGGAATTGGTGCGATGTTCGCACGACGCGTCTGATTGATATAGCTGTGTGATCCTGCACCGAATCCGTAGTACTCATCGTTTTCCCAGTAGACGCGATTATGACGACTCTCTTTTCCTGTTTGCGCGAAGTTCGAGATCTCATACTGCGCATATCCACCTGCTTCGATCGTATCGATCATCACTTGATACATCTCTGCCTCGAGATCTTGCGTCGGTAGCGGTAACTTTCCTTTTCGCTCTTGAATCGCAAAGACCGTGTGCGGTTCTAAAATCAACGAATAGGAGGAGATATGCGTGATCGGTAATTGAAGTGCACGCGAGACGTCGTAGCGGACCTGATCGAGCGTCTGATTCGGTAAGCCGAACATCAAGTCGACGGAGATGTTATCAAACCGTTTTGCCGCTGCGTCGAGCGTCTGCGCGACTTTTGCTTCCCGGTGCGTCCGACCGATGCGTTCGAGCAAACCGTCATCAAACGATTGGACACCGAAACTGACGCGATTGACACCGCCCGCCTTCATGATATCGAGCTTCTCTTCTGATACACCGTCCGGGTTCGACTCGACTGTATACTCTAAATCATCGCCTGTCAGGGGCAACAAGTGTTTCTGGATGATTTCCATCAACCGTTGCATCTGTGGTTCATTTAAAGCGGTTGGTGTTCCGCCACCGATGAAGATCGTCTCGAGATGATCCGTCGGGTATTGTTTCAACGTCAGTTCGATTTCGCGTTCAAGCGCATCGAGGTATTCATCGACGGGCTGATTCTTTAAAAAGACTTTATTGAAATCACAGTAATAACAAATATGTTCACAAAAAGGGATGTGGACATATGCGGCGCGTATTCCCATTTCGCCTCATCCTTTCTCTATAAAAACCAAAAAGGGGACGCAAGCGCCCCCCACCTGTTTAATCTTCGTCCATGGATAGAACGGACATGAAGGCTTCTTGCGGTACCTCTACTGAGCCTACCATCTTCATGCGTTTCTTACCTTCTTTTTGCTTCTCGAGCAGCTTCCGTTTCCGAGAGATATCTCCCCCGTAACATTTCGCGAGAACGTTCTTCCGTAATGCCTTGATCGTCGAACGAGCAACGATCTTCGTTCCGACAGCGGCCTGTATCGGCACTTCGAACTGCATCCGCGGAATCAATTCTTTCAACTTATCAACGATGACTTTCCCGCGTTCGTACGCAAAGTCACGGTGAACGATGAAGCTGAGCGCATCGACGTTCTCGTTGTTGAGCAGGATGTCCATCTTGACGAGACGCGACTGTTGGTAGCCGATCAATTCATAATCAAGTGACGCATACCCTTTCGTACTCGATTTCAACTGATCGAAGAAGTCGTAGACGATCTCAGATAACGGTAACTCATACGTGATTTTGACACGTGTCGTATCGATGTATTGCATGTCAACGAATGTCCCACGCTTCTTTTGACACAACTCCATGATCGCACCGACGTAATCATTCGGTGTCATGACAGCAGCCTTAACGAACGGCTCTTCGATGAATTCGACTTTTTGCTGATCCGGCATCTTCGATGGGTTATCGACGTGCAAGACTTCACCCGCTGTCGTCGTCACGTGATAGATAACCGATGGTGCCGTCGTGATCATATCGATGTTGAATTCACGTTCGATTCGCTCCTGGATGATTTCCATGTGGAGCATCCCGAGGAATCCACAACGGAATCCGAATCCGAGTGCTTGTGATGTCTCTGGTTCGAACTCAAGCGCCGCGTCACTAAGTTGTAGTTTTTCAAGCGCTTCTCGTAAATCGTTGTATTTCGCAGCATCGATTGGATAGAGTCCACAGTATACCATCGGATTCATCTTACGGTATCCTGGCAGTGCTTCAGTAGCTGGCTGTTTCGCAAGCGTAATCGTATCCCCGACACGTACGTCGCCGACCGTTTTGATCGAAGCAGACAACGTTCCAACATCACCGACCGTCAATTCTTGCTGACGTAATGGTTTTGGTGTCGCAACGGCAAGTTCCAGAACCTCAAAGTCCTTACCTGTCGACATCATCCGAATCTTATCGCCGACTTTAACTGTTCCGTTGACGATTCGAATCGATGCTACGACACCACGGTAAGCGTCATAATAGGAGTCAAAGATCAATGCTTCGAGTGGTGCAGACGGATCACCCGTCGGCGCTGGTACTTTCTCGACGATTTGTTCGAGAATTTCTTCAATACCAATCCCTGCCTTCGCAGAAGTCGGAACGGCTTCAGATGCATCAAGTCCGATGACATCTTCGATTTCTTGACGGACGCGTTCGACATCCGCAGAAGGTAAATCGATTTTGTTAATGATCGGAAGGATTTCGAGATCGTTGTCGAGTGCTAAGTAAACGTTCGCAAGCGTCTGCGCTTCGATTCCTTGCGCCGCATCGACGACGAGGACAGCCCCTTCACAAGCTGCAAGTGAACGCGAGACTTCATATGTGAAGTCGACGTGTCCAGGTGTATCAATGAGGTGAAGAATGTAATCTTCCCCATCTTTTGCTGTATACTTCAATTGAACAGCGTTGAGTTTAATCGTGATGCCACGCTCACGTTCGAGATCCATGGCATCAAGTGTCTGATCTTTCATTTCGCGCGATGTCAACGCGCCAGTTTTTTCTAAAATTCGGTCAGCGAGTGTCGACTTCCCGTGATCGATATGGGCAATGATCGAGAAGTTACGAATACTCTTCTGCCGCTTTAAACGGTCTTCATTCGTCATGTTTAGAGTCACCTTACCTTATTTTCAAACGTACATACGGTTCATTATACCAAAAAGCGCTTCACTGTACTATCTCGTTTTGTTTTACCCGAAAAACAAAATGTGAAGATTCCCTAGACGTCGTATTGCTTTTAAGAAAAACGTTTGCTACAATTGTGTTTGTTCTGTTGAACGATAACTGCAGATATGCGAATATAAATCTCGAATGAGTTTTATTGGAGGTGAATCATCCATGGCTAACATTAAATCAGCAATCAAACGCGTTAAAACAGCTGAAAAACGCCGCGTCGCTAACGTACAACGTAAATCGGCAATGCGTTCAGCGATTAAAGCAGTCGAAACTTTCGCAGCTGAAGGTAACAAAGACCAAGCGGTCCTTGCTTTCGCTACAGCTTCTAAAAAAATCGACAAAGCTGCTGCTAAAGGTCTCATCCACAGCAACAAAGCTGGTCGTGACAAATCACGTCTCGCTAAACTCGTAAACGCACTTTAATTCTTTCCGAAGAATACGGTGATGGGTCGCCACTAGGAGGTATCTCCAGTGGCGATTTTTTATATGATCTAAAATGGCGGACGAAGGACTCGTGTAAAACGATTCCTTCGTCCGCCATTTCTTGTCTTACTTGTCGTCTAGACGATCGATCATGACATAGTGAAGACCGATCCCTTCAATGAGGAACGGTTCTCCAACACGTTCCAGTCCGAGGCGCTCATAAAAAGGAAGTGCCGTGACGCGGGCGTTACACCACCATGCTGTCACTTGTCGTTCTTTCAATAGACGACGGGCTTCTTCAATCAGCGCCCGACCATACCCTTCACCACGCACGTCTTCACTCGACGCCATACCACGAAGCTGATACGTCGCTCCTGGCGCTTGTGCATGAGATTGTTCCGAGAAACTACCGATTGCGACGATTTGTTGTGCTTTTATCCCGCCGAGATGAAACGTCGATGCAAGCGCATCGTCTGGGTAGATACATGCTTCACGTGGTTGATGGGGACGTAACACATCATGCCGTAATGGGATGACCTCTTCTGCTGTAATGATCTGGACTTCCATCATCGTTTGCCTCCTCTTATAGCGTCGCTAAGCGAACAATCAACGCATCGAATAGAATCTTCTTATCACCGCGTCCTGTTTTCATACCTTCATCTGTCGTCGTGATGGCGATGAGTGCTTGCTCGAGCTGCGCAAACGTAAACCGTTTTGCAGACTGGAGTGCCAATTTGATCGCATACGGATGAGCTCCGACTTTTGATGCGATTTGTCGTTCTCCGTATCCTTGTTCTGCTAATCGTTTCGATAGCAACATCATCCGGTATTGGCGTGCCATCAGTCCAAGGAGAGCCAACACTTCCTGTCCTTGTTTTTCAAGGTCGCGAATCAAGCGGATCGCTGGTTCGAGTTGACGCTTCATCAAGTAGTCCGTTAATTGAAAGACGTTGTCCTCTAATGTTCGCGGAACAAGCAAATCGACATCCTCGATTTCGATTGTTGGTCGGTCCCCTGCAAACAACATCAACTTCTCAAGTTCATGGGCTAATGTCCCCCACATCTCAGCAGTCAAGAAAATGAGTCGCTCGATTGCTGGACGTTCCATCCGGTATCCTTTGTCGTTGACAGCATCCAGAACGAAGCGGAACAACTCTTCGGTCGTCGGTTTTTTTGCCTCTAGTACCGTCGCGCGCTCCTTCAATCGTTTGACGACGGTTTTTCGTTCATCGAGCTTTTCTGCTTCGACGATCAAGACAACCACCGCGTAGTCTGCCGGTTGTAGGATATAATCTGCTAACCGTTCGAGATTATGTTGTTTTTTATCTTTCGCTCCTGTCAGAAACGTTGCAGGTTTTGCAACGACGACACGGTAGTCGCTTAAAAAGGGTACCGTCTCCGCTTCATCGAGTACCGCATCAAGCGGTTGGTCGTTCAAATCGATTTTCATATAATCAAAGCGTTCTCCGTCCGGAAGAGCCGCTTTTACGATTTCACGTTCCCATTCTTCTAACAAGTGTCGTTCTGTTCCATATAATAAGTATAAATTCGCTAATTTTCCATTGACGAGCCAAGGAGTTTTCATCATTCCCACCACATTTCACAGTTTGTTCTTAACTTCATCATAGATAATCCTCTTTTATTCCGCTATACTAGAAGCGGAATCTATTAAGGGGGAATGCAGCATGGCACATTCAGTACGCCCACCAAGTGAAAACGCGTTCGAGAACGATATTCAATCAAAACGCAACGATGCGCTCGACTCTGCCGTTGGTTTTGGTGCATCATTCGGCTTCTTCGCAGTCTTGTTCATCATCGGTGTCGCAATTAAGTTCTTAAGTCTATAATCAGTAAAACAGCAACCTTGGGGGGTTGCTGTTTTTTTATTTTATCATAGGTTCACAGCCCGCTGAAGAACAAGTTACACTCCCGTCCTCATCCGTTCGAAAGACGATCCGATCTGTCCCGATCCGCTCAAGCACGTCCGGATGCGGATGCCCGTATCGATTTTTTCGTCCGACTGATAAGATGACAATCTTCGGATTTGTCTTCTGCAAGAGTTCTTCACCGGTCGACGTGTTCGAACCATGATGACCTGCTTTTAGAATATCGATCGGACCAATCGTTAATTCGTCCTCGATTGCTAGGCCAGCGTCACCCGTCAGTAAAACACGTTGTTTGGCAATCTGTGCAAGTAATATAATAGACCGATCGTTCTCTTCTTCTTCTCGTCCAGTCGGTGCAAGTACATGTAACCAAGGACGAATCGTTTGTCCCTTTTGAACGAACTTGACATGCGTTCCAGTTGCTTCGATCGAATGAATCAAATCGTTTCGCTTCTCATCCGTGTTGTCATACGCCCCTAAATAAATGGTTTTCACACGAACTTGACGCAGTAATCCTAGCAGTCCACCGACGTGATCGTGATCAGCATGTGTCACGATGAGACCGTCGATTTCTGCTTCTCCTCGTGTGAATAAAAAGGGCGCGACGATATGACTACCCGGATCAAACGGACGAAGCAGTGGATGCGTCGTTTGCTGATAAACACCACCTGTGTCTACGACGAACGTTTCTCCTGCTTTCTCAAGTACGATACTATCCCCTTGCCCGACATCTAAAAACGTGATTTGTTCAGGTACGTGCCACTCCGTGTAACCCCATGCCGTAAGCAAAAGGACCAATGGGAGAGCATGCCCCCACCATCTCCGTTCAGCAATGAACCAAGCGATTCCCGTTCCGACAACGACGATTGTCAAGACGATCGGAGAAAATGTTGGAACGGCAACCATTGCTAACGGCAGATGTTCCGCTAGCTGTAATGCTTGGTCCATCCATTGAATCGCGTACTGATGCGCAATCTGAAACGTCGAACTGAGCGGTAAAAATGGAAGCGTCGCAAGGAGGAACGATCCTGGCAGAATCACCCACTCAATCCAGCTACCAATTAATAAATTCAACAACGGAGACCAGATTGAAACCGTTGTTTGTTCAATCCCCTGTAAAAACAAAAGGGTTCCGAATTGTGCCCACGCACTGATAAGTAGCCAGTTCCAAGGACGACGAACCGAACCCATGAGTCGTCTCGACAGCACAAGAAACAGCGTCAGTCCGACCGTCAATTGAAATCCGATATCGTAAATGACAGTTGGTTGAATCGCTAATTGAAAAGCCGCGACCCCCGCAATGACCTCGACCGGATCTAACGGTTTGTGGAAACGACGACCGAGCAACAGAATGATCGCGACGAGCACAGCCCGAGTGACTGGAGGACTCCACTCCGTCAACCATCCGTAAATCGGCAGTAAAATCAGAACGATATCAAGTCGTTTTTCTTTTGTCATCCTGATTTTTCGTAAGACGTACAGCAGACTAAACACTAAAAAAGCGATATGTGATCCTGAGATGACGATCGCATGTAATAAGCCGAATTTCTTAAACCGTTCGAGCGTCACTTGATCCATTAATCGATCCTCACCAAATACAAGTGCTTCGACGTAGAATGCTTGCTTTTGTGGTAACAAGTCTTCTATCCGTTTCAACCATGCTTCACGTACCCGTCTTCCTTCTGCCGCATATCCAAGTGTCGGATGACAGGAATCAAACGAACGTACTTCCCACTTTCCAGCGTAACGATTCGTATGCATGAATTGCAGTTCGTCAAAACCTCCCGCATTCGATTGTTGACGGACATCGAGCGGTTCCGTATCGACGTGACAGGAGTAACCGATTCGTTCGTATCCTGTCTCATCTTCTGCAATCGTTGCCGTCAATAGAATCGATTGACCGTTGCTCTCCGCCTCATAGCGAATTCGATCCCCATTACGCTTACCTGATAAGATGTCAACAGACGAGACGTCGTGCGGTTCAGGTGACAGATGACCCATTCCGATGAATAGACAACTCAGAATGAACAAAAAGAAAAGACGACCGATTGAAAAAGACCATGACTTCATGACAGTAAATAGCATCAGCGTCACTAACCACCAGATCGATTCTTTAATGGCGACAATGAGTAAGAGAACGAACAGCGCATGAAGTGGCATCAGTAGACGATCAGGTAGGATTTAAGCGATTCTAACGTCTTTTCCCCAAAGCCCTTCACATCTCCGAGTGATTCATACGTCGCAAATCCCCCCTTCTCCTCACGATAGGCTAAGATCGCTTCTGCTTTGGCAGGACCGATTCCCGGAACCTCCATCAACTGTTCCGCCGTTGCCGCATTGAGGTCAATCAGTCCTTTTGGTATCTCTGCTTTTGAGCGTTTCGTTGGTTTCGGCTGATCTTTCGTCTTTTTTACCGGCACGATGACTTCCTGTCCATCAATGAGACGTGCCGCGAGATTCATTTGTCGAATGTCAGCTTTCTCAGTCGTCTTTGCTTTTTCGATTGCATCCTTCACTCGATCACCGAGGTGAAATTGATAGGGTCCAGGTGCTTCTACCGCCCCTTTCACATCGACCATGATGAGTTTGTCACGAATCGAGGTATCTTTTTCTGCTGGCTCTGCTTTTGCCTCTTGTTGTTTATCCGTTAAGGACGGTTGATCGACCATCGCTTCATTCGAACAAGAGGGTAATGGTACGAACAATAAAATGATGAGTAGCAGGACGACGACGAGACCTGCGATCTGTTGCAAACGTGGAACGGTCAAGACGAATCCCTCCTTTCTCCACGACTCTAACAGGTCGCTACGGACTTCAGGAAACGAAGGAATACGTACTAACCACTCTTTTACAACATGATACGGTGTGTTATGTCGGATAAAGGTCATATCATCCATACCGTTACTTTGAATTAGCATCTGTTTGACGAACAAAAAATCCGTCTTCTTCAAGCAACACGAACGTGTATCGCTTAAAGAAGACGGATGAGATCACTTTTACATTTTTTCAGCAACGAAGAAAATCCGCTCGGCTGTCTCAGAAGGAGCATCCGGTCCAAAATCGCCTGTGACCGCAAGAACCCGGAATCCGGCGTCGCGTAACCACGTCACGTACTGTGCTGGAGGATACGTCCGCTGATGATGCGTTTCATCGACACGCTCATAGCGACCGTCCTCTTCCTCGATGAAGAAAGTCAGTTCATGGACGACAGAAAGCGGTGCTTCACCAGGATCCGCGAACCAGATATACGAACTTTGCTCCGCATGTGTCGCATATGTCTTTCCATTGAACAATGTTTCCATCTTGTATGGAGAGTGTGTATCAAATAAGAGACGTCCACCCTCTTTGAGGATTGCTGCTACATGTGTAAACGTCTGTTTGACATCCTCTTCCGTCCGGAGATAGTTCAAGGAGTCGCATAGGATCGTCGCGGCATCGACAGGTGTCGGCAATTCGATTTCGCGCATGTCTTGCGCCCAGAATTGAATGCGTAATCCCTCTTCCATCGCTTTTTCCTGCGCGACTTCGAGCATCTCTTCCGATAAATCGATTCCGAGCATCTCATAGTGTGCAGCTAATGCAAGCGTCGCCGTACCCGTTCCACATCCGATATCAGCAATCGTACTGCCAGTCGGAACGTATGCTTTGACCCAGTCGACCCATTGATCGTACGGGACGTCTTGCATCAATTCATCATAGATGTAGGCGAACTGTTCGTATGCCATTAGTTGACCTCGACTTCAACCTTTGGAGCATCTGCCCAGAGTTTTTCGAGATTATAGTAATCACGATCGTCACGGTGGAAGACGTGAACGACGACGTTTTCAAGATCCGCTAACACCCAACGTGCCGCATCGAATCCTTCGAGACGTTTGATCGGCAGGTTATGTTCGTGCGCGACTTCTTTGAGTTCACGTGCGATTGCCTGTACTTGTTTTTCTGAATTCCCTTCACAGATGACGAAGTAGTCGGCAACTGGTGAGATGCTCGACATATTCAGGACGACGATATCTTCAGCGCGTTTATCGTCGATGGCATTTACGATTAATTGTAATTCTTGTTCGACTGTCATAGGACGGTCCCCTTTCGTTTGGCCGCGACGAAGGCATTATAAGTCTCAATCGTTCGCGGAAAGATGATGGCTTGTTTTTTACATAAAAAATGAATCGTCTGACTGAGTGTTGCAATAACGGCGTCCGTCAAATCCTGCTCCGCTACTTCACGAAGCGCTTCGACACCTGGATAACTGCGATTTGGTTCAATCGCATCCGCGACGAAGATGATTTGATCGAGCAACGGCATACCGGGTGCCCCCGTCGTATGATTTGCGATGGCCTGATAAATTACATCTGAATCAAGACCAAGTTCTCGACGGACAAGCTCCGCACCTACTGGCGCATGAAGCAGTTCGTCATCATAATCGAGTAAAACCCGTTGATTCAATTCAACGGCAATCGAACGCATCTCATTCGTATCGCGGTATTTCGCATAATCATGAAGCATAGCAGCAAGTGTTGCTTCTTCTTCGTCAACACCATATTTAAGAGCTAAGTGTCGCGCTGTTTCGACGACACCTAATGTATGCACATAGCGTCGCTCAGGCAACGTACGCTCAATGATTTGACGTGCTTCTTCAAGGCGCATATAGATTCCACTCCTCAATCCGTTGTCGAACGGCTTCCGGTACAAGGTAGCGAATGCTCCGTCCGCGCGCGACCCGTTGCCGGATATCCGTCGAAGAAATTTCTAGCAATGGCATATCGACCGCTTTCACACGGGCACCGCGCGGAATCAGATACCGACTGCCCGGTCGAGCGACGGCACCAAAGACGACTTCCTTGTATAACCGTTCGGCTTGATACCACGTATCGAGACTCACGAGTGAGTCTGCTCCAACGAGAAACAGAAACTCATGCTCCGGGTACCGGTGCTTGAGTGCACGAATCGTATCATACGTATAAGAAGGCTCTTCGCGCTCAAACTCGATTGCTGAGACGGAAAAAGCAGGATTCAATGCAATGGCTTCTTCTACAAGGCGTAAACGCTTGGTTGCGTCTGTGACTGTACGTTGTTTATGCGGTGGCACATTCGCTGGTACGAACCAGACCGCATCGAGTTCGAGTTGTTCCTGCGCTTGTTCGGCAATCAGGAGATGACCGATATGCGGAGGATCGAACGTTCCGCCCATCAGTCCGATTTTCATCGTGGCAATTCGAGCGTCTTGTTCTCTTTTGATTCTTTATAGAGAACGATGACTTTTCCGATGACTTGAACGAGTTCAGCATTCGTTCCTGCGACGAGTTCTTGTGCGACATCCTTTGGTGCGTCCGCACAATTTTGCAATACTTGTACTTTCAAGAGTTCCCGTTTTTCGAGCGCATCCATCAAATCAGCGCACATCGCTTCGCCGACTCCATTTTTACCGACTTGGAAAATCGGGTTTAAGTCATGAGCTGTCGCGCGTAAAAAACGTTTTTGTTTACCTGTTAACATGATTAAAATTCCTCCAATTGCTTTCGTATCACCTGCTCGCCAAGTGCAAGGTCAGGTGCTTGTCCGGTGAAGCGTTCAAATGCTTCAGCCGCTTGTAAGACGAACATCGGGACGCCGTCAAGTGTGTCGAGACCTTTTTCGGCCGCTTCACGCAATAGACGGGTCGGCGTCGGTCGATAAATAATATCACAAATCAAGGCGTGCGTCTCCGTCAATTCGATCGGACGTGCCTCGATATGTGGCGCCATCCCGACAGAAGTCGTATTGATGATGACGTCGTAACTCGTTAAATCAAATGTTTCTTGCCATGGTAGAACGGTTGCTCCGAATTCATCGGCAACTGCCTTAGAGCGTTCTTCTGTACGATTCGTGATCGTCACATCTCCGGGCAACGCAGCAATGATGCCTCGCGCCGCACCGCCCGCACCAAGAACGAGCGTCTTTTGAAATGACGGACGACGTTCTATCAATGCGCGGACGAATCCGATTCCATCTGTATTCGCACCAATCAACTGCCCATCCTGCCGATATACCGTATTCACGGCGCCTGCTTTTTGAGCTGCCGGCTCTAGCCGATCCAGATACGGGATAATTGCTGTTTTATGTGGAATCGTCACATTGATTCCGTCTAGCTGATGTGTGCGTAATTTTGTAATGATTTGCGGCAATTGCTGCTCCGTTACATCGATGAGGTCATAACAGCCGAAAAGCCCAGCCGCTTCCAGCCAAGCTGTATGCAGCTCAGGTGAAAGTGAATGGGCAATCGGATGACCGATGACGGCAAAGCGCATCAGACGAGCGCCTCACGTAAGGATACAGCGACACCTTTCGGGGCATAAGCAGCGACACGTCCACCTTTTCCGTGAACCGCAACCCACCCGAGTCCACTGAAGACGATATCCGTCTTCATGTTGTCGCGGAGGCTGAATTCATGACGGACAAGCGGCGGTAGCATCTCCCGCGTCTTTTCGTTTGGCGGAGACAACAGCTCACCGTTGTGGTTCGCGTATAAATCGTCTGCTTTTTCAAGCTTCGTCCGGTGAACTTTCAATTCGTTCGACATGTAGATGACGAATGAACGCTTGTTCCCTTCCATATAGTCCAATCGTGCAAGACCTCCGAAGAAGAGTGTCTGTTGCGGATGGATTTGGAAGACTTGTGGCTTGATCTCTTTTTTCGGTGTGATCAGCTTCAAGTCCTTTGCATCAACATAGTGAGCCATCTGGTGATGATTGATGATCCCCGGTGTATCATACAGGTTACAGTTATCGTCGAGTGGAATGTCGATCAAGTCTAGTGTCGTTCCTGGGAAGTGACTGACCGTGATGACGGCTTCATCTTCTTCACCGAAGCGTTTGATGACTTGGTTGATCAGTGTCGATTTCCCGACGTTCGTACAACCAACGACATAGACGTCGCGACCTTTTCGATAATAATCGATTTTTTCAGCGAGTTCATCGACTCCGTGCCCTTTTTTCGCACTGATCAGATGAACGTCGACTGGACGTAATCCAAGTTCTTTCGATGCTTGACGCATCCAGTTCATGAGGCGGTTCGGGTTGAGTGACTTCGGTAATAAATCGGCTTTGTTCCCGACGAGTAAGACATCGTTTTTACCGACGAACCGATGTAAGCCCGGTAACCAACTTCCATTAAAATCGAAGATATCAACGATTTTAACGACAAGTGCATCTTTTTGACCGATTCCGTCTAAGATTTTAACGAAATCATCGTCCGATAACGATACATCTTGAATTTGATTGTAGTGCTTTAATTTAAAGCAACGTTGGCAAATGACCATTTCACGATCAAGTGCAGATTTAGGTGCGTATCCTGGTGCTTTCGTGTCTTCCGTTTGAATGGCGACACCACAGCCAGCGCAGTGGATTTCTTCGATCATATTATGTTGAGCCGCATGCGGGAACGATATCCCTTCTCTTTTCACCGTAGCGCCCTGCTCGCTACTCCAAGAGCGTAACTTCCGACCTCTCGCCGTACATGTTGCGACTGCTGCCTTCCCTTTCATCTACCGATCTGACAGGGTTATTGTTGCTTATCCTGACGAAGTGTTTCGATCGGATGCTCCAGTGCAGAAGGATCTTCCTTGACGCGTTGTGTCAATTTATAGATTCCTTTGCGTTTCATCCGGCGGAAAATGACACGTTCCATCAGGCGATTGAATTTCGTGACGACACCGTCCGTCTTAACGACAGGTTGAACGTGGATGACTTCGATTCCAACGGAGTTTGCACCGAGTACATCCGTGAAGAGTTGGTCTCCTAAGAAGACAACTTCCTTCGCGTGATAACCGAATTCCGTCAATGCCCGTTTAAACCCGATAGGAAGCGGTTTTCGAGCAGGCGCAATATAATGCAATCCGAGTGGATCCGCAAACTTCTTGACGCGGTCTCCGTTATTGTTCGATACGATGATGACGTCGAAACCATATTGATTATTCACCATATCCAGCCAAGCAACCAATTCGTCTGGAGCATCTGCGATATTCCATGCGACGAGCGTATTATCAAGATCGGTCAAAATCGCTTTGACACCGTTTCGTTTGAGCATTTCAAGGTCGATATCGTAGATCGAAGCCACGAAATGTTTCGGATAAAGTCGTTTGAACAAGAATAAAACCTCCAGATAATGGTCTAGCTCTATAGTTAAGTTTAAGAAACAGTTATGCTCTTATCGTTCGATTATAGCACAATCAGGTAGTAAGAGCGACGCACAAAAGAAAACGGAAGGCGGACCTTCCGTTTTCTTAGTAATACCGAATCCACAAATAGAGTTGGGATAGAATCAACGTCACAATCGTGATCGGTGCTCCGTAAATCAAAAAGCGCATATAGGTGAATTTTTCACCTTGTCGTGTCGCGAGACCCGCGACAATGACGTTCGCCGATGCACCGATCAATGTTCCGTTACCACCGAGACAGGCACCGAGTGCGAGGGACCACCATAATACGTCCACTTTCGCATCTGCTGGTGATAATCCAATTCCAGCAGCTACATCATTGATGAGTGGAATCATCGTCGCAACGAACGGGATATTATCGATCGTCGCACTGGCGATACCAGACAACCAAAGAACAGCAGTCGCTGTCGTCTGAATGTCACCGCCTGTCAAATCAATCGTCTTTTCAGCAAGGTAGCGAATGATACCTGCTTCTTGAATCCCGCCGACGAGCACGAATAGTCCAGCGAAGAAGAAGATCGTCGTCCATTCAACACGAGCAAAGATTCCTTCTAGCTGATGATCGTTTTCAATCGTCAGCAACATCAGGATTGTCGCTCCAAGAATCGCGATCGCCGGTGCTTCGAGATGGAGTCCGATGCGATCAAGCACCGGATGCAGTACGAACAGCGCAATCGTACTGACGAGGACGATACTGCTTCGTGCGACCAATTTTCGACTGACGATATAACTCTTCTCATCGATTTCCATCAGTTTCTGCCGATCTTCCGCTTCAACATGTAGTTGCTTCCGGAAGACGAAGTAAAGAATGCCGATCGTTACGACCGTGATGACGAGGATGATTGGTGCGAGATTCACTAAAAAGGCATTGAACGTCAAGTGTGGATTCGCAGCACCAATCATGATGTTCGGTGGATCCCCGATCAACGTTGCTGTTCCACCGATATTCGCAAATAGGACTTCTGCGAGCAAGAATGGAAACGGCGCGATCTTCAGTATCTTCGTAATCGAAAACGTGATTGGAACGATCAATAGAACCGTCGTGACGTTATCAAGGAATGCAGATCCGAGTGCTGTCAATGCGGACAGTAAAACCAATACCTTGATCGGATCACCTTTTGTCGTCTTCGCAGCGCGGATCGCGATGTATTCGAACAAGCCAGATTGATTGGCAATCGTGACGAGAATCATCATCCCAATCAATAAGACGATTGTTCCCCACTCGATATATTCAAACAATGCAGTCTCGAGATCCACAATGCCGATGATGACCATCGCGAGCGCTCCAAGTAAGGCAACGATTGCTCGACTAATTTTTTCACTGATGATGAAGCCATAGGTCACTAAAAAAATAATGAGTGCGATATACGTTTGGACCTGCGTACTTCCGATTTCTGCTAATGCCAGTGCCGGCATGATTCATTCCTCCTAAATGTAAGGAGACGCCCATAACGGGCGCCTCGCTGTCATGAATGCCATTGTCCGAGGCGTTGCCCCATTAAAACCGGTCCAATCGCTTGGCTGTCTAACGTCAATGCATCTTTCGGACAAATCAGGACGACCGTCGAACCGAATGAGAAGTATCCAAACTCATCCCCGCGACGAAGGTCCTTCGACTCGTTCGTCCGAACGATCGAGTTAACGTTCAGTGCACCGACCATGACATGTTCAAGTGCATGTTTCCCTTGGACGATGCGCGTCACGCGACGGTAATTACGTGTCAACGGGCGAAGCGCATGTGTAAGACCAATCTCATTCACCGGTGCCGAATCGCGACCGAGCGTATAGCTCGTCCGGACTGTTCCATCCATCGGCACATGAACCCGGTGATAGTTTTGCGGACTTAAGTAAAAGATCATCACACGTCCACCAACATATTGCTGTGCTTCATGATGGGAACCGAGTAACTCGGATACCGTATACGATTGTCCTTTGACAGTAAAGCGGCTATCAGCCGTCAAATCGTCAACGACAGACAATACACCGTCACACGGACTGACGAATGCACCTTCTGCTTGATCGATCGGTCGCATTTCCGGTTTGACATGACGAATGAAAACGTCATGTAAACTCGAATACGCTTCTAAATTCTGAGTCGCTTCTGTCATATTTAAATCGTATGCCTGAACGAACGGACGGATGAACGGACGACTGATACGGCTCATCGCAAACCGTTTCAGTTGTTTAGCAACAAGCGGGTGTCCATTTAATTCGAACACGCGAGAGTAAAACCATTTTTTAATCATTGAGATCACCAGATGATTCTTCTTTTGAGTCCTTTACGTCTTTTCCAGCGAAGAACTCTTTATAGCTGTCTTCTGTTTGTTCACCTGCTACGCGTCCGACTTCCTTACCGTCTTTAAAGTGAACGACCGTCGGTGTACCCTCGATGCCAAACGTGTCCCAAGCCGACTGTTCGACAGCAAGATCGATCTGTTCGAATGGAATGTCTTGTTTTTCACCAAGCGGAACGAGATATGGTTTTACTTTTTCACAGTGGACGCATCCCGTTTGATAGAAATACGTATAGAATTCATCACCGGATTTCACTTTATCTGCGACTTGTGTAGCCGTTAGATTGCCATTCTTCGATGCAGAATCTTCTCGATCCGTGAAGACGAGCAGTAACCCCCCAACCAATACGATCAAGGCGATGACTCCCGCTGTAATCCAATTCGCCTTGGATTGCGGTTTTTTCGTGTTTTTTCGTTTCGACTTCTTTGACACGTCTATCCCTCCGTCATTCTGGTATTAGCCATTTTTTCTGAATCATTATAGCATGACCATTCGCAAGAATCGTATCGATTTGCAAAGCGTCATCAATCAGTAACAGATCCGCTCGTTCTCCAACCGCGATTCGCCCGCCCGGTATACCATATGCATCCGCGACATGCCGCGTAATCGTCGCGATTGCCTGATCAAAAGCAACACCCTGCTCCACTGCATCGCGTACGGCTTGCATCAAGGAAGAGGGTTTTCCTGTATCAATTCGCACTAATCGACCTGCCTCATCAAACGCCGGAAGACTTGCGCCAGCATCGCTCGACATCGTGATCTGCTCGAGTGGAATTCCCGCTGCTAAAGCACGGGCGACAGCCTGTCCTGCTGGAATCTCGCCTTCCGCAATGAAAGTTTCCGTCGTACACGTCGTGAAATCGATCCGTCCTCCTCGTTTCGCCCAGGCAAGTCCCGCTTCAAAGATTCGTTCACTTCGGTTGATATGCGTCGGAAGGAATTGTCCGATGGGGAGGTCCGTCGTATCAATCACCTCATGTAACAGATCGAGCCCTTGTTTCCCGTCTCCGATATGGACGTTCATCGTTCCCGACACTCCTTTGACCATGCCGGCAATTCGGGCTTCTGACGCTAATCGCGCGAGTTCATGAGCCGTCGGTTGTGTCGATCGGTGATCGTTGATGGCAATCTCTCCGATGCCAATCACTTCATTGATGAGGACGATATCATGTCCTGTCGATTGCGTCAGGAAGACCGGCGGAACCATATAACTTCCGCTTAATAGAAAGGGACGGATACCAGATGCAGCATATCCCCGTATATGTGCCAGTAGATCGATTCCAGTTCGCGTCCAGCCGTCCGTTCCGAGCAATCCGACAACCGTCGTGACACCACCTTCGAATATGTCGCGAACAGTCAACGGTGCCGTTCGCGTGGCAAATCCGCCTTCTCCTCCTCCACCGATCGGATGTAAGTGTCCGTCGATGAATCCGGGGACTAGCCGTTTGTTGCGACCATCAATCCGGTGCGTAATCAGTGCTTCATCTATGGTGTAGGAACCGATTCCGATGATCTGGTTTCCTGCGATGTAGACATTTTGCGGCATCTCTTGCCACAGAACCTGTTCGATGACGATCATCAATCATTCCTCCTTAAGACAAAAAGCGAGCCTATCGCCCATATGACGACATCTCGCTTTTCCTTATTCTGCCTTAGTCCCTTGACCAAGACCTAAATCTTCATTGACGGCATCGAGTGCGAAGACGACAAGTGAAGTGACGACAGACATAGCTGTCGCGAATCCGAAGCTATACGTTACTGCATCAACTGCCGATACGATGAACACAGCCGTGTTCACGAGTAAGAATGACCAAAAGAATGTAACGAGAAAACGCATGATTTCCCCTCCGTTTCCATAACGTACTATAGAGTTATCCTACGATTTGTAGTATACCATTTTTTAATCCAAGCAACAGCTTTTCTCTAATTTTTTCAAGCGCTTTCTTTTCCTTGAAAAACTTAATCGTTTCATACGAAGGACAATCGCTTCATATGCTACAGTAGAATTAACGAAAAGAAAGCGGAGGATTTCATTATGACCCGTCACTTAATTGCTGTCGATCTCGACGGCACCCTTTTAAAAGATGATAAGACAATCAGCGCTGCGAATATCGCTGCGCTCCAGCGTGCGCGTGCGAACGGTCACGAAGTCGTCATCGCAACTGGACGACCATTTCGTCACGCCAGGAAATATTACGAACAGCTCGGTTTGACGACACCGATCGTTAATTTTAACGGTGGTCTCGTTCATCACCCGCAAGATAATCACTTTGAAGTCCAGCATCATCCGATTCCATTAAAAACTGTTCAACATATTTTAGAATCCGTCGCTGAGACGAAAACACAAAATATTGTCTGCGAAGTCACGGATCATGTCTATTTTCAATATGACCCAGTCGGCATTTACGAATTTTATACCGACCATGCCTTATCTGTCACGACCGGAGATTTACGAAAGCTGCTTCTTCACGAACCGACGTCTCTCCTGATTCACGCCAAAGGAGAACACGTCGACGAGATCCGCTCCGAACTATCTGGTATCCATGCTGAGACGGTACTCAATCGTCAATGGGTGAAGCCTGAATTCATGGTCGAAGTGATGCGAAAAGGTACAAGCAAAGCGGTCGGTCTTGCTCATATCGCACACCACCTTGGAATTGATTCGCGACAGATCGTTGCGTTCGGTGATGAGGAAAACGATTTAGAGATGATCGAGTATGCTGGACATGGTGTCGCGATGGGTAATGCCATCCCCGCGCTGAAGCATCTGGCAAACGGCACGACGAAGCGAAATGAGGATGACGGGATCGCGTATTACTTGAGACACGTTCTTGGACTCGCATGATAACAGATAAAAGGCACTTGCTGCATATCGCAGAGCAAGTGCCTTTTTCATTATCCTTTTCGGAAGTATCCGACGACCGAGTCCGTTGCGACGACGTTGATGAATACTGTCTCGTCCGCTTCCCGGCAAATTCGTTCAATGTCCCGCAATTCGTGACGCTCGATGACCATCATCAACGTCGCTTTTTCAGCTCGCGAATACGTTCCAATCGAAGGAATTTGCGTGATTCCTCGGATGATATGCTGATGCAAAGCCGTCGTGATGTCATCCGCATGATTCGTGACGATGAAGATCGTCAGACGCTGATTGCTCGTATGAATCTCATCGACGACCTTAGACGTCACGTAGATGAAGACGATCGTGTATAAAGCAGTCGACCAACCGAACAATGCGCCTGCTAATAATGCGATTAAGAAATTCAAGACGAACAGATACAAGCCGACACTACGATCGGAGAAACGAGCAAAGATGAGGGCAACGATATCGAAACCACCTGTCGAAGCACCGAACTTAATCGTTATACCGGTACCGATCGCAAGCAAGACCCCTCCAAACACTGCATTCAGTGTTTGATCACCTGGTATGACAGCATATTGAGGAATAAGACCAATGAAAATCGTCGTTGCCAATACCGAAACCAACGTAATGATTGTAAAACTCCGACCTAACATGATCCATGCGAGCACGATCAAAGGGATGTTCAACGCCAAGAACCAGACGTTTTCACCAAACGCAAATGCTGTATTTTGAAGGACTTGCGTCAGGATTTGGGCAAGTCCTGTAAATCCAGTCGAATAGACACCACTCGGAATCAAAAACCAGTTCATGGCAACGGCAATGACGAATCCCCCAATCGAAGCCACGATCACTTTTAACATACTTTCCTTTACTACTGCTGTCACACGCCGTTCTCCTCTCATTCATAACTATCTTGAAACACTTTAGCACATTCAAATGTCGTCGGATAGTCAAGATTTCCAAAGATTGATGTTCTTTTTCATGATGGCGTTTTCATTTGTGACAAAGGTGTCCTGCTTCTTGTTACACCCCAAAAAAAGAACCGACTCAAAAATCGGTTCTTTTTTCTCTCTTATACTGTCATCGAAGCAGGAACTGTAATCTGTCCTCCTGCCGGAACTTCAACAGTAGTTCCATGAACGTTTAAGCTGAATGCTTCGCCTTCTGTTTGGGCGATTTCGACGGCATTCGGCTGTACATGGACATGGATATGATGACCGCGCCATTGCATCCGGAACGTATAGCTCGTCCAGCCTTTTGGCAACATCGGCTTGAAGGATAACGTATCGTTCGCCACCCGTAATCCAGCGAATCCGTGGACGATCGACATCCATGATCCAACCATCGACGTGATGTGTAACCCGTCTTCCGTATCATTGTTGTAGTTGTCAAGATCAAGTCGTGCTGAGCGTTGGTACAGTTCGACCGCTTTTTCCTCATAACCGACTTCCGCCGCAATGATTGAGTAGATACATGGTGATAATGACGATTCATGAACCGTGCGTGGTTCATAGAAATCGAAGTTCGCTTTTTTCTCTTCTACACTGAATCGATCCGTCAAGAAGTAAAGACCTTGTAAGACATCTGCTTGTTTAATGAAGACAGAGCGAAGGATCCGGTCCCATGACCAATTCTGGTTTAGCGGAAGATGTTTTGGATCGAGGTCAGCGACCAAGATTTGTTCCTTATCCATGAAGCCATCCTGTTGCATGAAGATTCCAGGGGCTGCCTCATCTTTTGGATAATACATCTTCGCGTCGATATCTGCCCACTTCGCCAGCTCCTCATCCGTCAACGCTAATTGATGCATAAGTTCTTGCAGACGTTCTGGCTCTTCTTGTGCCAAATGACGGTGGACGGTCTGCGTATATTCGAGACACCATGCCGCAATCAGGTTCGTATACCAGTTGTTGTTGACGTTGTTCTCGTATTCGTTTGGTCCCGTCACGCCAAGAATCATGTAGACGTCCTTATGCGCGACGTAATTGACACGGCTTGCCCAGTAGCGAGAAATCTCGACTAATACTTCAAATCCGTATTGTCCGAGGTACGATGTGTCTCCCGTGTAATTCGTGTAATTATAAATCGCATGCGCGATTGCACCGTTCCGGTGAATTTCTTCATGTGTGATTTCCCACTCGTTGTGACACTCTTCTCCGTTCATCGTTACCATCGGATAAAGTGCACCCTTCATGCCGACATTCTTATCCGCATTTTCTTTTGCTTGCGGTAATTGATTGTGGCGATACTTGAGTAAATTCCAAGCCACTTCCGGTTTCGACGTCGCAAGGTAGAAGTTCAAGCAGTACGCTTCTGTATCCCAATACGTCGCACCACCATACTTCTCGCCCGTGAATCCTTTTGGTCCGATGTTGAGGCGTGAATCTTCACCTGTGTAGGTCTGGAACATATGGAAGATGTTGAAACGAATCCCTTGCTGTGCCTCGACATCTCCTTCAATTTTCACGTCCGCTTCTTCCCAGTGGTGCAACCAAGCTGCTTCATGTGTCGCAAGCAATGGTTCAAAGCCTGATTCGAATGCGACGTGAACCCGTTTCATTGCTTGCTCCAGTAACGCATCGATGTCATGATCGCGATTCGTTACGAGTGCGACGAATTTTTCGACTGTGACACCCTCACCTACTGCGGCTTGTTTCGTGAAACGATTCGCGACGTACTGCGTATTGCCATCGACGACCTCACACCGTGCGCCTTCGACGTCCGTGATCATCGCTGCCGTCACATGCCAATCGAGCTTTTTCGTTTTTGATGTGACATAACCAAACCGTTCTTCAATTCCGTGTTCGACAGGAAGCCAGAACTTCTCGTCATAGTTCGAGTCTTCATTTTCAACATCCGCATCAAGATACGATTCAATGACGATTTCTGCTTCAAAATTGACAGGCGTCACCGTATATTGCAAAGCAGCGATTTCTTTATCGACGATCGAGAAGAAACGCTTGGATTCGACTTTCGTTTCCTCTACCCCATTCTTCAATAGCATCGTCCGTGTCAACACACCGTGTTGCATATCAAGTTCGCGTTTGAAGTCGATGACTTCCCACGTGTTCAAGTCAACAGCTTTTCCGTTGACGGATACTTTCAATCCCATGATATTGACAGCATTGAGTACTTTCGCGAAGTACTCCGGATAACCGTTTTTCCACCAGCCGACACGTGTCTTATCCGGATAGTAAACACCTGCGACATACATGCCTTGATGCGTGTCCCCTGTGTATTCTTCTTCAAACGTCCCGCGCATTCCCATATGACCGTTTCCGATCGATGTCATCGATTCTGCCAATCGATTATCTTCTGGATGAAAACCAAGCTCTGTAATTTTCCACTCATTGACCTCAAAAAGTCGTTTCATCGTCAAGTCGCTCCTTTTTATGCTACGCATGTCGGTTATCCTGATCATGTAAGCGTTTCATCTATACTATACATTCTTTATTGTACACATAAAAAGCATCAATGCAATCGTTTGCACGAAAATAAATTTCTTTTTCTGCAACCGCTTCCTTTTACTAGAAATCGATAGCCATTTGAATCAAAAAAAGTCTATTTTCAAACCAATCGGCTTAAAAATAGACTATCATTTCATGCTTCAGATTTTCCGCCACAAGACTGACGAACCACGAGATAATGCGGAACGATGACGCGTTTCCCATAAGGTGTCGCATCTTCATTGATTTGTTCAATCAAACAATTCGTCGCTTCAAAACCAAGTCCAAAAATATTGATTTCAACAGAAGTCAACGGTGGGCTTGAGAATTCTGCGATGAACAAGTTATTGAAACTGACGACGGCCATTTGATCCGGCACACCGATCCCCATCTCATTCAGTGTACTCATGACACCAAGTGCCATCATATCGTCACTGACGACGACAGCCGTAGGCGGATGTTCAAGCGACATCAGTCGCTTGACTGCCTCGGCTCCTCCTGTCGTCATGAATGGTGCACTGACGATGTAGGATTCTTGAATCGGAATGCCCTCTTCCATGAGAGCCGTCTTGTAGCCCCCGACACGCTCTTGCGTCACAGCTAAGTCCTGTGCGCCTCCGACGAATGCGATACACTCATGCCCAAGTTGATGCAAGTACTTCGTCACTTCGCGACCGGCTAGATAATTATCCGTATCGACATACGTGACATGTGATGAATCACTGAATGGTTTTCCGACGACGACGAACGGAAACTTCGAGTCTTGCAGAAATTGAACGACTTTGTCATCCGTACGGGAATACAGTACGACGACACCATCGACCCGACGGCCCTGAACCATCGAGACGACACCTTCATATACTTCTTCTTCCGAGACACCTGTCGTCATATATAACGAATATCCATTTTGATGCGCTTTTGTACTGATTCCTCGAATGACCTCCGAAAAGAACGGGTTTTGTAGTGTTTTCGTTGCAGCACTTGGCATGACGAGACCGATCGCCTGTGTCGTTCGATTCGCTAGACTGCGTGCATGAACGTTCGGATAATATCCGAGCTCATCCATCGCCTGCCGCACCCGTTCCTTCGTCTTTTGACTGATGCGTGAACTATTCGCAATGACGCGTGATACCGTCGAGGGTGCGACATTCGCTTCCCGTGCTACATCCTTGATTGTTACCTGCATCCCCTTCACCTCACATTTCCCCTAGTTAAGTATTTTATTTTGTTTGACGTTGCATGCGTTTACGATGAACGAGAAGAAGTATGAGCGCTAAAATCGGAGCAATCGCACCAATTGCGATGATCGACCACCAGTTGACTTGTGACTTTTCGATGACATAGCTGTTCGCACTATTTGCATCAAGCGTGATCTCATAGGCGTCACCATCTTGACGCACCAAGTCTGAGAATAAAAGTCCTCTTAGACGCTGATCATCACCGATTTCTTTCGCAGACACGCGTAAGCTCGTCTTTTTTTCTCCAAGATTGATCGCGTAAACGACTTGTTGTTGTTTCGTCTCCCGTGAGTAGACTGCCATATGATCGTTTTTTGCGATCAAGCGTTGCTTCCCTGTTGCAAACGCTGGGTAGTCCTGACGCATCTCGTTCAACGTTTTTACGTACTGTTGCATCTTCTTGTTTTGATCAAATGTCATCATCATCCGGTTTCCAGGATCCTCGCCACCTGGCATCGCCACCTCTGTTCCTTGGTAGACGATCGGCATCCCCGGGGCAGCATAGAGTGCGAACAGCGCCAACCGAAGCTGCCGTTCCTCTTCGTCTGCTCCACCAATCTTTGCTTCCGTGATGAAGCGCTTGACATCATGATTATCAATGAAGGTTGCAAGTCCCTTGGCATTCGGATTAAACGTAGTATCTCGATTATAAACTGAATCGAGCTCTTCCGCTGAACCATTTTTGCGGGCAAACTGATCCTTGACTCCATAATAAAACGGGAAGTTCGTCACGGAATCAAAACCTAATTTTGAATAGGACGCGATTTTTCGCGGATCTCCATCGAATACTTCAGCCAACAAGAATAAGTCTGGATGCTTTTCTTTGACTGCTGGGATAAACGTTTCCCAAAATGAGGCTGGCACATGGCGAACTGTATCGAGCCGGTATCCGTCTATACCCGTTTCATCGACCCAGTAGTTCGCGACATCAACTAAATAATCGACGACTTCTGGATTTTCCGTATTGAAGTCCGGTAAATCGAACAGCCAGTTATTCTCGACTTCCGACGGGTTATTCCAGTTCATTATCGGTTGATTTTTATGGAACCACTCCGGTTTTTCTTTCACCATCGGATGATTTGGTCCTAAATGATTGACGACAAGATCAAGGACGACCTTGATATCCCGTTTATGCGCTTCTTTGACGAGACGTTTAAACTCTTCCTTTGTTCCGAAGTGCGGATCAATCTCGTAATAATCATCCGTCCAGTATCCATGATAACCGTTCGGACGGTTCTTAAAGATCGGCGTTAACCAAATCGAAGTGAATCCCTTTTCCTTGATGTAATCGAGACGTTTCGTCACGCCTGCTAAATCGCCACCTTGGAACGCTTTTGGATTTTCAGGATCCGCCTCTTTATCATTACTCGGATCGCCATTCTCGAACCGGTCGACCATGATGAAATACATTCGTTCTTTTTCCCAACCTGCTGCTTCACCCGTCATCGGTTGAAGCCCGATAGACAAGAGAAGCGGCAAGAGGAGAAGCATTATGCCTCGTCTCATGCCGCTGATTTCCCCCTTATGATTATCCTTTTGTTCCACCTGCTGTCAATCCAGACACGAAGAAGCGCTGGAATGCGAAGAAGAGAAGAACGATTGGAACTGCTGATAATACGGCACCTGCCGCAAATAACGTGAAGTTATTGTCGAACTGCTCCGACACCATGTTGTACAACCCGACCGCAAGTGTCTGTTTCTCAGGAGAACGCAGGACGAGCGATGCTAAAATGAAGTCGTTGAATGGTGCCATGAAGTTGAACAACGCGATGACGGCGACCATCGGTTTTGCGAGCGGTAAGATGATTTGCCAGAAGATTCGTAAGTGACCGGCACCATCCATCCGTGCCGCTTCATCGAGTTCTTTTGGAATCGTATCGAAATATCCTTTTGCAAGATACGTATTCATTGGAATCGCTCCACCCGAGTAGAGTAGGATAAGCGCCAGATGCGTATCAAACAATTCTAACATATTAAGCAAGACATAAATCGCAATAATGGCAACGAATTGCGGCACCATCTGCAACACGAGGAACAAGATCAGTGAATTTTTCCGACCGACGAAGCGATAGCGTGAAAAAATGTATCCTGTTAATGTGATTAGCGCGACGGAGACGACCATCGTGATGACGGCAATCTTGATTGTGTTTAAATACCACATGCCATAATCCGTTTTTGATGGATCGAACAAATCGAAGTAGTGAATCAAAGTCGGATTACTTGGGAAGATATCCGATGTAATACTTTTCCCTGGGTTGAGTGAAGTACCAACAACCCAAAGGAGTGGATAGACGATAATGATGGAGGCGACCGTCAAAATGAGATATGACAACGCCATGTTGATTCGGTTTTGTTTTCTCATATTAGATCATATCCTCATCTTTGAATGATTTTGAACGCTTGAACTGAATGACGGCAATCGTCATGATGAAGAACGACAACACAAGCGTGATCGCTGCTGCGAATCCATACTGCGGGTTCGCGCCAAGCGACAATTTGTAAATCCACGAAATCAAGATATCCGTTCCACCAGCCGATTGACCTGGTACTGCCGGTCCACCGTTGTTGAAGAGATAGATGATATTGAAGTTATTGAAGTTGAACGTATACTGCGTGATCAAGATCGGTGCTGTTGCGAAAAGAATCATCGGCAATGTGATCAAGCGGAACTTCTCTCCTGCTGTCGCTCCGTCGATTGTTGCTGCCTCATAAAGATCTTCTGGTATCGACTGCAAGATTCCCGTCGTCAGTGTCATGATGTATGGGAAACCTAACCACCACTGAATCCCGATCAAGGCAAGCTTCGTATACGTCGGATCTGTCATCCAGTCGACACCGTCAGTAAGACCGATTGCTGGTAATAACGTCGTATTGAAGACACCGAATGTCTCATTGAACATCGAGCGGAAGATCAAGATCGTGATGAAGGCTGGTACTGCCCATGACAGGATCAAGATGGAACGGAAGAACCGTTTTCCTTTGAGTCCCTTTTGGTTCAGTAAGACTGCCAGTCCGATACCGATCGCGATGACACCTGTCGTCGAAGCGACGGTCCAGACAAGCGTCCAACCAAGAACGCTGACGAATGTGTCGCGGAAAATATCAACCGTGAAGATATTCAAGAAGTTTTGAATCCCGATCCAGTCGACCAATTTCGCTGGAGGAGAGTTGTTGAACTTATAGTTTGTAAAAGCAATCAAGAAAGTAAAAATCAACGGTAAGACGACTGTGAACACTAAAAGTACTAATGAAGGAATCAACATCGCATACGGGAATCCATTATCGCGGAAGTTCCGTAGTTGCATCTTCAAGGAAGGTACTTCGAGGTTCATGTCGCGCAACTTACCGATTCGATACGCATCGATAAAGTTCCAGACGTAAATGGCGATACCAAAGACAAGTAAAATCAAGGCAATGATGCCCTCGACCATTAGAAAGATCGAGTGATCCCCCCTTACGCCTGGTACCTCACCGAGTGTAATCAAGCCCCAGATCGCTCCGCGATCGCCAGGACCATTTCCGGCTCCTTTGAAGAACAGTTCAAAGTTGACGAGAAAATATGATAGTACGACGACAAAAAATGTCGCGCCTTTAAGGAATTGTTTATTGTATAGTTGTCCTACTCCTGGAATGATCGACATCAGCGCCGCAATCGTGCGGTGGTTCGTCTTTTTTTCAGGCGTTGGATTCGTCGGGTGTGGTGTTGCAATCGCAGCCATCGTCCGTTCTCCTTTCCAAAGGTCATGTCTGACCTCAGGCTTCTCTTCCAACCATAAAGATGAGGGGGAATCCAAGATCCCCCTCTCTTTATCTCTTTTTCATGGATTCACGCGTTCCATTTACGCTTATTGATTGTTAGCTTCGATTTGTTGCTTGATTTGTTTGACAGCATCATCAGCTGATTTTTGTGCGTCTTGTTTGTTTGTTGCAACAAGCTGAAGTGCTGCTGCCATTGGTTCCCAAACTTGACCCATCTCAGCGATGTTCGGCATTGGCACACCGTTTTGTGATTGTGCGAAGACTGCTGCTGCGACTTCGTTATCCTTGATTGCTGCATCTTCTTGAAGCGCAGTGACTGGTGGGATCTCATTGTATTTTTCGAACATTGCTTTCGCGTTCTCTTCACCAGTGAGTGATGCCAAGAACTTCTCAGCCCACTCTGCATTTTCCGAGTATGCTGAAATCGCGTATGTTTTTACACCAACGAATGTTTTAATCGGCTCACCGTTTGGAAGTTTCGGAAGAGCTGAAGCTCCGAGGTTGATGCCTTTTTCTTTATAGCTCGCAACTGCCCATGGACCGTTCATGACAGCAACAGCTTTTTTATCGCCGAAGAGTTGGTCAAGTGCTTGACCACCGCCACCACCGATAAGACCTTTCGGGAAGAGACCTTCTTTGTACCACTTGCCGATGTAATCCATACCTTCGACAGCACCTTTGTTGTTCAAGCCGATATCTGCTGGATCCAATTTGCCACCGTTGTCTTTGAAGACATATCCGCCGTAGCCACCAATTGGACCGTGTGCGAAGTAGAAGTTATCCCAAAGCGCGAGGAATCCGTATTTGCCGTCTTTCTTTTGCTCTGTTGAGATCTTGTACAGATCGTCCATTGAAGCTGGTGCTTCTTTTAATTCATCTTTATTGAAGAGGAGGATTGGTGTTTCAACTGCTTTCGGATATCCGTAGACTTTACCGTCAAACGTTACTGCTGATTTCGCTGTATCGATGAATGGCTCAAGTGCTTTTTCGCCATCCTTGAGCTCTGCGATCAAGCCTTGGTCAACGACTGTACCGATTTGGTCGTGTGGAAGAAGCATGATATCCGGTCCTTTACCTGCTGGTCCGTCAAGTGCTACTTTCTTCTGCTGATCTGTCATCTTAACTTCTTTGACTTCGACTTTGACGCCTTCTTTTTCTTCGAACGCTTTAGCTGCTGCTTTAGTCGTTTCAGCTTTTTCAGTGTCTTCCCAGATGACGATCTTGCTTGGTTTTTTACTACCTGAATCTGAAGATGATGATTCAGAGTCTGATCCACCGCCACATGCTGCAAGTGCACCGATTGCCATGACAGATACAGAGAGACCTGCTACGAATTTTTTCATTTCCATGATTGAAATTTCCTCCCCAAGTTAACTTATGAATGATAAGTTTTAATGCACAACGTTTGCATAAAGGCACAACCATTTTCTCATGATAACAACCGAGTGGTTGTAAGCGTTTTATGAAAACGTTTGCATCACCTTTACATTTTTATTATACAATCTAAAATCCTTTTGACAAGTCCTTTTATTCAATTATTTTCTTACATTTCAAAAACTTTTTATTTTTGATTTCATTATTTGAATCAAATGCTAGATAGAATAAGTGCATAAAAAGAAAACGTTTTCATTTTTATTGTTTGCACAACATGATGCAAACGATTGCATCACACTCTCGACTTTTATCAGGAATCCTTGATTTCACGGGATTGGAATTGACTTTAAGAAAGCGCTTTACTATTCTTAGGTCGAAGACATAATCAATATGATGCAAGCGATTGCGTTAAGGAGTGACTGCCATGTTCAAAGAAGCTGTGTTTCACCGTGCGATGTCTCCGTTCGTCTATAAATATGATGAGCGAACAATCCACATCCGTTTACAAACGAAAAAAAATGACGTTGATCGCGTCGATTTGATATGGGGCGATCCATACGATTGGCATACTGAAAATCCGGATGCTGCCGATTGGAACTTCGATCCCTCAAAATCAAACTACTGGAATACATTTGAAACACCGATGAAGCGAAGTGGATCAGATGAGTTATACGATTATTGGTTCATCGATGTCGTACCTCCCTTCCGTCGTCTACGATATGGTTTCCGTCTCCATGACGGTTCAACGAGTCATGTATTCACGGAACGTGGATGGTTCGACGAAAAACCGCTCGATGATACTGGCTACTATTTCTGCGTTCCTTTTCTTAATGCAGTCGACGTATTCACTGCACCAGATTGGGTCCAGGATACGGTTTGGTATCAAATCTTCCCAGATCGCTTCGCAAATGGCGATACGACGAATGATCCAGCTGGTACACTCCCATGGAATAGTACAGCACCGACGACGACGAATCTTTTCGGTGGAGATTTCCAAGGCGTCATCGACCACATCGATTATCTCGTTGAACTTGGTATCACTGGTATTTACTTCTGCCCGATCTTCTTGGCGAAATCGAATCATAAATATGACACAATCGATTACTTAGAAATTGATCCACAGTTCGGTACGAAAGAGAAATTCAAGGAAATGGTCGATTTGTTACACGCACATGGCATTCGTATCATGCTAGATGCCGTTTTCAATCATGCCGGCTTCCACCATAAAGCATTCGCTGACATCCGTGAACATGGTAGTCATTCAACCTATAAAGAATGGTTCCATCTGCGTGATTTCCCGCTCGTGACAGAACCATTGCCGAACTACGATACGTTTGCTTTTGTACCTGAAATGCCGAAATTCAACACCGAGAATGATGAAGTAAAGTCTTACTTGCTCCATGTCGCCCGCTACTGGGTCGAAGAATTCGGAATCGATGGCTGGCGACTCGACGTCGCCAACGAGGTCGATCACGCATTTTGGCGTGATTTCCGTCAAGTCGTCAAGGAAGTCAACCCTGACACGTATATCCTTGGTGAAATTTGGCATGACTCACAGGAATGGTTGCTCGGTGACCAGTTTGACGCCGTCATGAACTATCCATTTACGAATGCCGCTTTGAACTTCTTTGCCTTAGATAAGACTAAAGCAAGCTCGTATGCGAACGATATGTCGCATGTGTTGTTCTCAAACACGATGAATGTCAATGAAGTGACCTTCAATCTAATCGGATCACACGATACACCGCGTGCGTTGACACGTGCTGGGAATAACAAACAGAAGCTTCGTCTTCTCTTGTTATCGATGTTGACGTTCTCGGGTAGTCCCGTCATCTATTATGGTGATGAGATCGGTCTCGATGGCGATCAAGATCCAGGCTGCCGAAAATGTATGCCGTGGGATCCAGAGGAGCAGGATCAGGAGTTATTCGCCTATACACGACACTTGCTACAGCTTCGAAAGCAACATAAGACGCTTGCGAACAAAGGACATATCTCTTTCGTTCACGCGAATGATGAGACGAATACAATCATCATGCGTCGCATGAGCCCGGAAGGATTATATTATATCTACTTCAACAATTCAGATGCTCCCGTTTCGTTGACCGCTCCACAAGCTGGTCGGGGGCTTGATTTATTGACGAACACGCACCAGCAGACGCTTGATGTCTCTCTCCCTGCGTATTCTGGAACGATCGTTCAAGTCTTATAACCATTTAAAAGCCTGTACACTCACCTTCTGAAAAAGAAGTTTTGTGTCCAGGCTTTTTTCTGTATCCGTTCTCCAGGAGAGAAACGAGTTAATGAATGCCAGCGAATTAGGGTATAGGGTACAGAAAGGAGGACATCCTCCATGGAAATTTTCTTTTACGCCGGTCTCATCCTCATCGGCTTATTTACGATCAGTTATTTGAGTGAACGATTCCATGTTCCGAGTATTCTGGCCTTCATCTTGATCGGAATCGTCCTTGGATTTTATTATGACCCTCCCGAAGAGCTGAAACTCGGAGGAGAAGCGGGCATCATCGTCCTGTTCTTTTTACTTGGTCTAAAATTTTCAGTGGCGGACTTGCTGATTCAGCTCCGTTCCATTTGGAAAGCAGGAGTCATCGATATTCTACTTTCGTTTGGTGGGACTATCCTGTTGACCCTATCGTTTGGCTTTTCAGTCGCCGAATCGTTTTTGATTGGCTGTGTCTTATATGCGACGAGTTCTTCGATTTCTGCTCGGCTGCTCGATCGGGAACCGGATAAACATCAGGATGTGAATCGCTTCGTGCTGTCCTTACTCGTCTTCGAAGATTTGATGGCACCAATCCTACTGACGACGGCCCCGTTCGTTTTAGGGACTGAGACGTTCTCGGTAGCAAAAATCAGCATCATCTTTCTCGGATTTGGCTTCTTCTTCATTGCTTTAATCATCATGACGTTATTCATCCGAAGACGGAAACGTCTCGTCGATTCACTCTACCGTCATCCTGATGCCGGCATCGGAATCATCGGGTTAATCTTGTTATTTTCCGGTATCGGTATCTTATTCGGATTGTCAGAAGTACTTGGCGCCTTCATCATCGGTATTCTGTTAACCGAACTGGATGAGACGCGTTATCTTAGACGACTAGTCACTCCGTTCCAAGACTTATTATTACCATTGTTCTTTATCATGTTCGGAATGTCATTCGAGTTGACTGACGGATTACCGATTGATCTATTTTTCTTCGCTCTTGTCATTTGGGGAGTCGTCTCTAAATTCTTAGTCGGTTACCTCGGCGGAAGGTCCTTTGGTTTATCGAATTATCATGCGATCGAATCTGGCTTTTGTCTGGGTCCACGTGGTGAATTTTCGATACTTTTCATCACGCTCGCTAGTGGTGCATTCGTGACGTTGACCGGGATATACATTTTTGTTTCTGCTTTTCTTGGAATTCTACTATTCCGTATCTCTACAGGATTGACGAACCGTACACATGCGACCGCACGAAAAATCAAAAAGAAATTGAATTAAAAAGACGTCGGCGCATCGTGCGTTTCCGACGTCTTTCTTCTATAAAGTATGCTTGATTCATCGTCCGACAAAAACAGGGCGTTTTTTTTCGATGAAGGATTCAACAGCATGGCGATGGTCTTCCGTTTTTCCAGCACGTGACTGATAGATGATTTCTTGAGCAAGCATTTCCTCCAGGTTATTTTCATAACTCGCTGCTTGCAGCTGCTTGATGTACCCGATCACTTTTGTCGGACGATCTGCCAGCTGACGAGCAAACGCTGTGACCTCTTCTACAAATTTCTCTGATTCGATACTTCGTGTTGCTAGGTTGAGCAAAACGGCTTCTTCTGCTGAAATCGTGTCACCGAGTAACGCAAGCTCCGTTGCTTTTGCCGCACCGATTAGCCGGGGTAAGAAATACGGCGCTCCTGCATCCGGGACAAGACCGATATTGATGAATCCGAGCGATAATTTCGCTTCAGCGTGGACGAGCCGGAAATCGCAGGCGAGCGTTAGTGACAAACCGGCACCTGCCGCTACACCATTGATGGCAGCGATCGTCGGTTTTTTCGATTTAGCGAGTGCCCGAACGACAGGATGATAATACTGCTGTAGATATTCACCATGATCGAGCTCAGGCGAGACGGTTTTCAAATCTTGTCCTGCACAAAAACCACGTCCTTCACCAGTCAAGACGATGACACGTACTTCCTCATCCTGATTCGCTTCTTCTAGAGCGTCTGCCAACTCTTCTAGTAAATTCGACGTTAATGCATTCAGTTGTTTGGGTCGAGCTAGCGTTAGCGTTGCGATTTGATCCTTGACGACATAATGCATTTCTCGTTTCATCGGATTCCCCTACCTTTAAAAAATGAATGATTGTTCATTATGATGTATTCGTGATATTTTATGAAAATCCTTTTAAATCTCTTTTTTTTCGATGAAAGACAAAAAACCCTCTTTCATTATGAAAATCGAAGGCGTATAGTTTCAAAAAGATAAAGAAACACTATTCGTTTTATGAAACAAAGGGGATTTATTTATGAAAACAGTCAAGCAACCAAGCTTATTCCACATTACGTGGCCATTATTCATTGAGATTGCATTGCATATGAGCCTCGGGATCATTGCAACGTTGATTTTAAGTTATTACTCGGATAGCGCTGCTGCAGCAGTCGGTGTATCCAATCAAATTTTGAATATCTTCATTATTCTCTTTAACATCACCTCGGTCGGTGCAACGATCATCATTGGTCAGTACCTCGGTGCAAGAAAGACGCAAAACGCTCGTCAAACGGCTCGTTCTGCTTTTGCGATTAACTTGTATACCGGTCTCATCGTTTCTCTGACCGTCGTGTTGTTCGGAAGACAACTTCTTGGATTTTTCTCGTTAGAAGGAGAGACGCTCGTCTATGGCGAAACGTTCATTAAGATCGTTGGTCTATTCCTTTTCTTAGAAGCCATCTCATTGACACTGGGTGCGATTCTCCGGAGTCATGGATTCACTAAAAATGCTATGTACGTCACGCTACTCATGAATTTCGTTAGTGCTTTTGGTAACGTCATCGCTGTTCTTGGACTCTTCGGCATTCCCGTTCTCGGTGTTGCTGGTGTCGCTTGGTCGATTGTCGTCGCCCGGACAATCGCTGTCCTTGTGTTGTTCTTTGTCGTTTACCACAAACTTTCTTTACGTTTTACAGTAAAAGACTTGATTCATTTTAATCGTGAGGATGTGAAACGAATCATGAACATCGGAATCCCATCTGCTGGTGAAGGGATCTCCTATCAATTCTCACAACTCATCATCACAGGATTCATCGCAACAATTGGTGAAGCAGCGTTGTCTGCTCGTGTTTATGTATCAAACATCACGATGCTTTGTTTCCTATTCACGCTTGCCATCGCTCAAGGAACGCAGTTACTCGTCGCACGCCAAGTTGGTGCGCAACAATTTGAACAAGCATATGGACGTGCTGTGAAAACATTGAAGATTGCTGTTTTCGCAAGCTTCATCTCAGCTGTCGCTCTTGCTTCATTCGGTTCATCGATTCTATCAGTGTTCACATCGAGTCCTGAAATCATTGCAATCGGTATCCCACTACTCTGGGCAAGCGTCATTCTTGAACCAGGTCGCGCGATGAACATCGTGCTCATGGGAACTCTTAAATCGGCAGGAGATGTTCGTTTCCCTGTCGCCATCGGTATTCTATCGATGTGGGGAATCGCGGTCGTCCTCAGTTATACGCTTGGTCTTGGTTTCGGTCTTGGATTACTTGGAATCTGGATTGCCTTCTCTGCTGACGAATGGTTCCGTGGCATTTTCGCCATGAAGCGTTGGCATGGACGGAAATGGGTCCAATACTCACTCGTCAAAGGAGAAACACATGAGCAAAACGAACGTCGAGAGGCTTCTGAAGCAGTCTAAGATTGACTTCGAATCCCTCAATTATCCTGTTGATCTTGATGATTTATCTGCTGAAGCCGTCGCTAGAAAGATTAATTACCCCCTTTCGACCATTTTTAAAACCCTTGTTTTGAAAATGGTCGAAAATAAATATGTCTTCGTCGTCATTTCGGGGGAAGAAGAACTCTCTCTAAAGGCAGCGGCTAAAGCATTGCATTCGAAAAAAGTCGCGCTTGTTCCGATGAAGGAGTTAGAAGGCCTGACTGGCTATATTCGAGGCGGTGTCTCTGCAATCGGTGCTAAGAAGAATTTTCAGGTTCTCTTATCGGATCGTGCTATCCATGAACCATTCATCATCATATCCGCTGGAAAACGTGGACATCAAGTTCGGTTGAATCCTCATGATTTTTTATCTTTCACTCAGGGGATTCTCTTTACGAACGGCTGAATTCCATCTCCTAATTATGGTATGATGAGTAGTATCGATGAAGTGGCAGGAGGAATCATTTTGTGGAAAGATCGTGTTCGTAATTCAATACCCAACCTATTTACGTTCGGAAATCTGTATTGTGGTTTTTTAGCCATCGTCATGGCAGCAAAAGGTGATTTTCAAAATGCCACCTTACTAATCGTCATCGCGATGATGCTTGATAGTCTGGATGGACGTCTTGCTCGGATGCTTGGTGTAGCAGGCGACTTCGGAAAAGAACTGGACTCATTAGCAGATATCGTGACATTCGGTGTCGCACCTGCAATGATGGCCTACTATACGTATTTCTATGAATTCGGAGAAGTTGGTTTACTAATCTCTGCTCTGTTCCCGTTGTTTGGCGCATTTCGTCTTGCTCGTTTTAATTTATCGGCAACGAATGTGGCATCTGCTTATTTTTCAGGTGTACCGATTACAGCGGCAGGTGGTATTTTGGCCGTCGTCACGTTGTTTAGCGGACGAATGAACGACTTGATGGTCCCACTCGTCTTTACAGGTCTTGCCTTCTTGATGGTCAGTCGTGTCAAGATTCCAAGTTTTAAAGACATTCCCGTTCCGCGCCATACGTTCGTCATCACCTTTACGTTGCTATACGTGACGTATGTCATGATTGCGCGTAGCAATGAGTGGTCGACGTTTTGGTTCGTTGCTGTTCCGTTGTATATCGCGTTTCTCCTTTTCTCGTTCATCAAAAAGAAGAAGCAAAAACAACATTCAAACGGATGATGATAGGAAGTGGTTCGGTTTCTCTTACGAGAAGCCGGACCACTTTTTTTATAAGACCGCTTCTCCCTCGCTCGTTTTCAAGATATATGGGTATACTTATGACAGAAGCTATTTTGGAAATGGAGGAATGTCACGCATGGAGCAGTTTCATAAACGTCTTTGGATTTTCTTTTCGATTTGGTTCACCATCGGCTTGATCTTAGTCGGTTTTTCGTTACTTCCCCCTTGGCTCGAGTGGGCCAATGCCGTCTTTTTATTCGCTTCCGGCTTATACGCAGCTCTCTATTTTTGGCATGTCTTACCGAAGGGGCGTCTTGTCATCCCCTTCATCTTCTTTGGTTCGATCATCATTGAGTCGATTGGGGTCCATACCGGTTGGCCGTTCGGAACATATCGTTACGAGTCGGATTTCGGTGTCCAATTATTAGGTGTACCGATTACGATCGGGGCTGCATGGCTATCGGTCATGGGGGCGAGTCTCGCTTTCTCCCGTTTGTTCTCGTTTCGCTATAGTACATTGATTCTCGTTCCATTGTTTGCCGTCTGGCTCGATTTAGCGATCGATCCTGTTGCTGCTAACGTGAAATCGTATTGGCTTTGGCAAGACGGTGGCTGGTATTACGATATTCCGACACAGAATTTCTTCGGGTGGTATGGAACGGCGCTCGTCTTTTCCTTTTTCATCAATCGATATCAAGTCAAGGCGACGGATGCCGCACTCGAACAAAACAATCAGTATCTCTTTTTAATGTTGCACACTTTATTCGGTGTAACAGCAGGAGTTGCTGGTCTCTATGGCGTCACTTTGGTCAGCTTAAGTGCATTCATCGTCTATTTCATTGTGAAACGAGGGGTTATCGTTGAAAGAAGCAAACAAAAGCAAATTAGCTGAATCCGTATTTCATACGTATGTCGATCATGCTTTGATCCGACGTCATTTCCACCGTGTCTTATATCGAGCAGACGATTTACCTGTCCCGGGTCTCATGCTTGCTACACACAGTTCTTGGTGGGACGGTATGATTCTTTTTCATTTGGATCAGACCTGTTTCCATCACGACCCCTATGTCATGATTGATCAAGCAGGGCTTGCTCGTTTCCCGTTTTTCTCCCGTCTCGGAGCTTTCTCTGTTGACCGGACATCATTCGCTGATATCAAGACAAGCCTTCATTATGCAAAAGAACGACTTCAAAATGGCAGCAGCGTCTGGATGTTTCCTCAAGGCGAAGAACGTCATCAAGAGGACCGTCCGCTTCGCTTAGCAAGTGGTGCCACACATTTGACGCGTCATACGGATCACGTGTCTCTCGTCGCCTTTTATTATTCATATGGTCATGAACAGCAACCGGACGTCTATATCCGGACGCGTCGCTTTCATCCATTACCTGACGAACGGTCAAGTGCTCAGGCAAAACGACTGACAGCAGAACTAACTGATTTATACGACGACATTCGAGCAGATGCAATTGCGGAACGTGTTGATTTGTATCGCTGTATCTCTACCCGAAGGGAACCACTTCCTGCACGAACGGAGCGCTGGTTACGGGCACTTCGGTCATGAGTTGGTTCTTTCTCTTCTTCGCTCTAGCTGTCTGTCTCTATACATGGATCAATTTAGCTTTTCTACCACGATTAACGGATCCCGTTCAACCAGATAGTCTAGCAATCTGTATCCCGTTACGGAATGAGGAGCGTAATGTACGAAAATTATTAGACGCATTAGAACCTGCTCTGACACCAGGGATGCACGTTTACTTATATGAAGACCGCTCGACCGATCGGACGCGTGAGTTATTGCTCGATCGGATTGGTCAAGACGACCGTTTTACAGTGATTGATGGTCTTCCCTTACCAGCAGGCTGGGCAGGAAAGGTTCATGCATGTCATCAACTCGCGAAACGAACGACAGAGGACTATCTGTTATTTCTCGATGCTGATGTAACACTGACACCTGATGCGATTTGTCGCTTATACGGAACGTTACGAACAGAACGAGCCGTTTTCCTTTCCGGTTTCCCGTCCTTTCCTGTACCGACGTTTCTCGGAAAGTGTTTGATTCCAATGCAACATGTTCTTATCGCGCAACATCTTCCGATTCCGTTTCGCAAAGTGAAGCATCCAGCTTTTGCTGCAGCCAACGGCATGGTCGTTCTCGTCGAACGACACGCGTATGACCAAGTCGGTGGACATGAAAGCATCCAATCGGCTCTCGTTGACGATTTAGAACTTTGTCGTACGTTTAAACGACACGGGTTGACGACGACGCTCGTCGAAGTCGCCCCAGCAGTCTCTTGTGATATGTACGCCACGAACGAAGAAGTCTGGCAAGGTTTTCTAAAGAATGTCTTTCGTGGGATGAACGATTCTTATATCGTCGGATCATACTTTCTACTCTTTTACTTGGTGCAAGCAAGTGTCCTACCTTATCTCATCCTCCACCCATCCTGGCAGATGGGTTTCGCACTGATTCTTCTTTATTTAGCACGATTTCAAATCGATCGTGCGGCACGAATCCGACATGTTTGGTGGCTCCATCCACTGGCGGTATTCCTTTATGTCATCTTGCTAGCAAGTGCGATGATTCGAAGCTTTAGGAAACGGGAAATCACATGGAAGGGTAGGACCTATTCATAAGGAGGAATCAGTAGCATGAAACATATAGCTGTCATCGGAGCCGGTCTTGGTGGACTCAGCGCTGCTATCTCATTAGCAGCAAAAGGATTTCGCGTCACGGTCATCGAGCGCAATACACATATCGGTGGCAAAATGATGCCAATCGTCACAGAAGGACATCGCTTCGATTTTGGTCCGAACACGATCACGATGCCGGAAGTTTTTCAGTCTGTCATTCTTGAATCCGGTGCGGATCCCGATGAGTACTTTACATTCACGAAACTTGAGCGTCATACGGTCAATCACTTTTCCGACGGAAGAACATTAACATTCTCGTCTGGACGCGAAGCGATGCGGACAGAAGTAGATCGTTTCACGAACGGTCAGTTGGCGAAGAACGATATTACAGGTTACCAAGAAGAAGTGGCGAAGTTGTATACGATCGCAAAACAACAATTCTTTACGAATATTGATTCGTATATCCGCCCCTCCCTCTGGCGAGACATGTTGAAAGTGCATCCCTTTCAAAACCTTCATGGGTTGCATAAGCACTACTTTAAGGATAAAGGGTTAATTCAGGCACTCGATCGTTATGCGACGTATATCGGGAGTAGTCCGTATCAAACACCCGCTACCTTCAGTTTAATCGCTCATTTAGAACTAAATGACGGTGTCTACTTCACAAATGGCGGTAATACAGCAATCGCAGAAGGGTTCGCCCGACGTGCAAAAGAACTAGGTGTCGTCTTCCGTCTTGGCGATGAAGTGACACAGATCGAAGTCGTCGATGGACAAGCAACGGAAATTGAATTGAATCACTTGGAATATCTACCGGTTGACTTCGTCGTCATGAACGGTGATTTGTTGACACAATATCCACGTCTGATCTCAGAAACGGCACGACCTGATTTTAAAAATCCGACACCTGCTCAAGTCGAACCGTCGATTTCTGCCTATGTTCGATGTATCGGTCTCTCACGTCGGATCGAAGGGCTGGCTCATCATAACGTCTTCTTCTCTTCGGATTACGAAGCTGAGTTCAAGGCACTCTTTGATGAAAAACGTTACGCTGAGGAGCCGACGATCTATATCTCGAATTCTTCCGTCACAGCACCAGAAATGGGACAAGCGGGTGATAACTTATTCGTGCTCGTCAATGCACCTGCAACGGATACTGGACATGCGATTGATTTTGATACGTATGATCAACTGATCAATCAACGATTGCAGTCCTTTGGGATTGATATTTCGTCCGATGTCGTCTTCGAGCAACGGGTCACGCCACAGGATATCGAACAAACCTTCTTTGCCTATCACGGCTCATTGTATGGCTTGTCATCCAATGGCATCCGGTCGTCTTTCCTCCGTCCGAGCAACCGTTCAAAGAATGTTCACAATTTGTTTTTTGCCGGTGGATCAACGCATCCTGGTGGTGGTAGTCCAATGGTGACGCTTTCAGGAAAACTAGCAAGTGAACGAATCGTCTCTGCTGTCGCCGCTACCCTGTGAACGTTATGTGAATTGCATATCAATCACTTGTACGGACAACTAAGATTTGATACGATTACTTCGAGTTCAAGAGGTAGTGATTGACCCCACATCCTCAATCAAGCGCAAGGTGACTTCCCCGAGTCAAGAGCGTTGAAGAACTTACTTTTTCTAACCAGCGAAATCAAATGGGACCCACCCATTTCATCACGTGACTCATCGTGTGTCCATTCGCATGACTTACGACGTTCCCCCTTAGATCGTCTCATCCGTTTGGTCCACAGATAGCTCGATAAAGAAAAGACCATCCCCGTGGTCGAAACAGACCTATCTCGTAGTCCAGATGTTCGCTCTGGTGTAGAAGTAATCTGAGACTCCCCGGTCTCAGACCATAGAAAAAAGACCTTGGTCCCCGCCAAGGTCTTTTTTCTATGGTCATGTATTAAATCGTAGCAAGTAACTTCATTTTTTGCCAACGGCTGACGTATGCCCGTTTTGTAAAGACGTCATAGTGATTATCCCGCGCTGCATCGAGTATACCACGGTACAGGAAGGCAGCAGCCTTAAGAGCACGCCGACTCTCTCGTGGATACCGTTCAAACGATGGAATCGCCGCGTCATACAGATGCTCTGCTCGAAGTGCAACCTCTTCCCAGAGACCGATGAAGTCTCCTGAAGGACGACCAGCGAGTAACGACTCCGCTGTGACACCGTATGTCTCCATCCATGAATGAGGCAAGTAGATACGGCCGCGTTTTGCATCTTCACCAACATCTCGTAAAATATTCGTTAATTGCATCGCGATTCCAAGATCGATAGCAGACTTACGGAGATCAGGCTGTTGCGGTGCAAGGATGGGCAACAACATCAAACCGACCGTACTCGCTACGTAGTAGCTGTATTGCTCTGTCTCTTCAAGCGTCTGATAACGATTTTTCTCGATATCCCAACGCATCCCTTCCGCGAGCTCAAGGAATGGTGTCTCATCCATTTCATAACGTCCAAATACGTCTGCCAACGCAATCCATAACGGTTTATCTAATACTTCGCCATCACGGAATCGTTTGAATTCATTCAAGAAAGCTAGTAAACTCTCTTTCGGCGTATCCGACTCATCGACGGTATCATCGAGGAACCGGCAAAATGTATAGATGGCATAAACAGCTTGTCGATCTGCTTTTGGTAAGAGTGAAAAGGCTTTATAGAACGTCTTAGATCCGGACTGAATGACTTCCTCACATTTGATATACGCGTTCTGGATCGTCACTGAATTCATGTTTCCACCCCATCTCTTGTTCCATTCGGTTTACGAGTATCGTTGCGCCCATCATGACGACTGGTACTCCTCCACACGGATGCACCGATGCACCGACGGCATATAATCGATCGATATCCGGATACGGTTTTGCCTGTGTCTTTAAGGCAGCCGATTGGCGAATCGTCGGCGCAATCCCAAAACTACCTCCCTGATATAATCCAAAGGCCTGTGCATCATTCGGTGTACGAATCTTCATTTCTTGTATCTTTTCCCGGAATCCCGGATGATGATGCTCGATTTTTTCAAGTACAGTCTCAATGAAGTCTACTTCTTCATAATCTTCTACACCATAGCCTCGCGGAGAAGGAATTAATGAGTAGACGACACTATCGTCTGTTCCTGTTAAGCTACGGTCAATCCGACTCGGATGGAACAGATAGACTGCCGGATGTTCTGGTAATCGTCCTTTTTTAAAGATATTCGTCATGAGCGGTTCCAAGTCGTTTGGCATCAAAAAGCGATGCACCGGTAAATCGACTTTCCCTTTCATCTTGAAATACAGCAGTAGCGTACCGCCTGAAGGCGTATAGGTCTTAGGTTGTTTACCTTCTACAAGACGTTCCATCAATGGAAACTCTCCGTTTAATACGATTTGATCGAATGCTTCCTGTGTGCCATCTTGTAAGACGATTTCCTTCGCCTGTCCTTGGTCGATGACGATTCGTTCAACGGGTGCTTCGAAGACGAATCGGACACCACGTTCGACTAATGTGTCGTACATGCGTTCAGCAAGCGAGAAATAGCCACCTTTTACATACCAGACACCTTCTGCTTGTTCCCGGTACGGAATCAAACCGTAAATCGATGGTGTTGTATAAGGGTTTCCGCCGATATAAAATGTCGGAAAACTGTATGCCATGCGCAAATATTTACTCTTGAAGTATCGCTTCAAATGGTCATGTGCAGTCTCTAGAGCATGCATCTGTAATAATGGACGCATCATGTCTGGGTGCAACAACTCCGTCTTCCGACGATAACCACGTTCTAAAAATTTCGATACACTCGTCTCATAATCCTTTTCTTTTTGATGCATGAATTCATAAAATCCACGACCTTCACCGAATTGACGTTCGATCGCGATCGCTTGATCCACGACATCGGCTACTTTCGTAACGACCGTACCATCGTCGAAGTGAAGGTCATACAATGGATCGACCCGTTCAAGTTCTACTCCCGTAACTCCGGCTTCTGCCAACTGCTCTTTTAACTTGCCTGGCATCAGAACGATCGTCGGACCTTCATCGATGCGGCCACCCGATTCAAAATCGACGGATCGTAATCGACCACCGACATGCGCTTCTTTTTCAAAAATCGTAATCTCGACTCCAGGATGTCTTGCTGTCAGCAAAAGCGCTGCATGCAGTGTACCGACACCGGCTCCTACGAATCCTATCTTCATGTCCGCACCCCTTCTTTTTTGAGCACGAGTTCTGCCGTAATACGCGCGGATTCGAAAATCGTCGGTAATCCGCTACCCGGATGTGTGCCACCTCCGACGAGATACAGATGATCGAGCTCTTCAAATTGATTATGCGGTCGGAAATACATCATCTGTGTCAACTGATGACCGAGATTGAATGTCGCGCCTTGATGAATCCCCATCGCTTCCCAGTCGTCTGGCGTGAACATCTCTTCGACTTCGATTGCCGCTTCAATCCCTTGATATGGTGAACGCGTTTCAAGAGCGTCCAGAACACGGCGACGTAGCTTCGGTCCTTCGATCGACCAATCAAGTTCCGAGTAATTGTTCGGTACCGGCACTAGGACATACATAGCAGACTTGCCTTCAGGTGCTAGCGTTGAATCAATCACGGATGGATTTTGGACATAGAATGAAAAGTCATCCGACAATTCTAAAGTCTGCGTCATCTCGCGAACGTTTTTCTCATAATCCTCTGCAAAGTAAATCGTATGGTGTGGTGCATCGAACGTCCGGTTGACACCAAGGTATAACATGAACGTCGAACACGAGAATTTTTTGCGGTCAATTTTTGGTCGGGACCATTTTTTCAAAACCCCTTCCGGCACCAGATGATTCATCGCATGTGCGAAATCGGCGCCGATGATGACTTCATCGAATAACTCATGTTGACCTGACTCGAGGATGACTCCTTCGACAGCTTTTCCGTTTAAAATCAATTGTTCGACGCCCGCACCCAACTTTACGGTTCCGCCTAGCTCCTCAATCGCACGTTGCATTGCAAGCGGTACTTGATGCATCCCACCAATCGGATGGTGGACACCGTAAGCATGTTCCATGTAAGACAAGATCGAAAAACCACCCGGACATTCCCAAGCTGACATGCCTAAGTATTTCGCTTGGAATGTAAAGGAATACTTCAATTCTTCGCTCGTGAAGTAATCGGATAAAACATCATAAAGCGATCGTCCGAGCGATAGGCGTGGCAGTGCCGTTAAGACACGCGGTGATAAGTAATCCGTCAGCCGATCGTGACGTGTCTGTAAGATTGGCATGAGTTTTCCAAGCTTAAGTGCTTGCTCTGCCATGAAACGATCGTACCCTTCTCCGTTTCCAGGAAATTGTCGTTCGATTGCCTCTTTCATCCGGTCCCGATCCGTCGTCATCGTAAACTCCTCTGTTCCTCCTTTGAAATAGAGTGTATACATCGGATCAAGTGCCTTTAAATCTAAATAATCTTCTAACCGAAGACCGACTTCGTGAAAAACGTTTTCTAAAATATGCGGCATATTAAGGAATGTTGGTCCTCGATCGAACGTATAGTCACCTAGCTTGACGGCAGAAGTTCGTCCACCGACTTGCGTTTGTTTTTCGTAAACGGTGACGTCTACTCCTTTTCCTGCTAATAACAAGGCACATGCAAGTCCCCCAGGTCCTGCTCCAATCACTGCTACGCGTCGCTTCACCCAAATCTCTCCTTTTTATCTCTCATCGTTTCAACTATTATACTAAGCACATAGTAAAAGCAACAAATTTAAACTGTCTTCCAACTGTAAAAACGCCAGACTTCGCTTAGGAAGTGGCGTTTGCAGTGACGATATACCAGGCACCTTCTTTTAAGAATGGTGTGATCGAAATGTTTTCAAACCCAGCTTTCGTTAGATCTTCTTTCAATTCTTCCTTACTTGGTAATGGATACAGATTCTCATGCAACGTCATGAAGGCATTGAATGCTGCTGAGAAAGGTGCACCATGTGAACTGTCACGTAATGGTGTGACGAGAATGACTGTTCCATCATCCTTGACGAAACGACGAACTCCTTTTAATAGTGCAAGGCGTTCCGGTTGCGGGAAGTAATACAAAATATTATTCATCATGACACCGTCATATGTCTCTTTCACATCAAACGTTTTGATGTCTCCAACGACAAAATCAATCTCTCCGCTCGTATCTCGTCGTTTTGCTTCTGCGATGACGGATTCTTCAATATCGATTCCGGCAAGTCGTAAGTCCGGCAATGCCTCATGGATTTTACGGAGATACCCACCATAAGCACAACCAATATCAAGTAGTGAGGTCAGATTACGACTCCGAATGATATGGCGTACTGCTGGGAAAGCAACCGTCTCAACGAGAGCTGAAGTTTCAGCTACGATGTCTCCATGTTCCTCTCCATTAAAAGTCTTTTGTTGACCCTCTTCTAAAAATTGAGGATAAGAGAATAATGCTGGCAAGTGCAACTCCATCATTTCCGATAACATGAATCCGATACTCCGATCGTCTGATTGAGAGAGTTCCGGAAGAACATGGCGAGTCGCTGTATAGCGTAAATCTTTTTTCTTCAAGTGACCGACTGCAACGCCGACTTCGAACCAGCGGGATAACGCTTCCTGTGTCAGCGGACGCTGCATCCGTAGCTGTGCCTCTGCTTGTGTTGCTCCTGTTTGAAGAGCATCGAATAATCCATATTTATAACCGATATACCCATGCCAAAGTGGTAACACCGGTTCTGCGCGTTTCATCCATTTTCGTGCTCGGAAAACTTTCGTCCATTCCTTCAACTGTGCCACAAGCGTTCCCCTCTCTACTGTTTAATACATCCCTTTTCCCAAATAACAACCACTTGTAAACAAAAATTACTAACGAACATGACAAAAAGAGTCCTTTTCAACCTATGAGGTCGAAAAGGACTCTTTGATCCCGCATGAACTTAGAAGAATTTCATACCGTATGGGAGTGAATAGCCTAGGAATACTGTCACAAGGACGAGCACGATGAATCCGATGACGAAACCGGAATAAGCTTTTCCTTTTTTAAGTCGAACAAGTGTCAACTCTCCGAAGATGAGCGATAGTAAGCCAAGTGTAATCTTCGCATGGTAGAGTGGGTCTGGATTTTCAGACATCCCCATAATTTTGATGTACAGATAAAGACCTGTCGCGAACGTCAATAAGAGCAACAGACGGAACGCCATATGAATCCCTTTTGCAGCTTTTTTGTTGTTCTTGTACATCGAAAAAGCGACGAAGAACGTAACCAATAAAAGTACCCAAAGTAAGACGTGTGTGTGAACGAATGCTGTGATTGGCATTTCATTTCCTCCTTTCTTTTCCTATTTCATCGTATCTGATTTCAGGACGAACACCTAGTGTTATTTTGTTGATATATGGTTTTTTCAGGAGATTGTCACATGTGTAGACTGGACAAGTGGGAATTTGACGGTAAAAAGACTACCTTCCTTCACGACTGACTCGACATGAATTTCTCCACCATGACCCGTGACGATTTCCTTACAGATAGCTAGTCCTAGACCAGTCCCACCAATTTTTCGACTATCCGAGTTATCGACGCGATAGAACTTTTCGAATAGACGACTCAGCGATTGTTCTGGAATCCCGATTCCCTCATCTCGAACTTGAAGAATGACTTGATCAAGTGATGTCGTGAGTACGACATCGATCGCACCACCAGATGGTGAATATTTCACCGCATTATTCAATAAATTATTGAGCAACTGTCTGATTTTTTCTTCGTCTGCTTCAATGACAGGCAACTGATTTCCCTCGTGACGGAACGTAATCCGATGAGCCTGTGTCGAAGCCGCATAAAATTGTGTCGTTTCTTCAGCAATCGTATAGATGTTCACGGATGCTTTTTTATACGATTGTGTGCCCGACTCCATGCGCTGGACATCTAAGAAATCATTGACGAGATTCGCAAGACGTTCCGTTTCGGAATGGATCGTCCGCAAATATCGATCTTGGCGCGACTCTTCGATGTCTCGGTTGAGCATGAGTTCTGTAAATCCGTAAATCGAAGAGAGTGGCGTCCGAAGTTCATGAGAGACAGTTGAAACGAGTTCTGATTTCAAACGATCCATTTCAGTCTCTTTCGTCACATCACGCATGACGAGCATCGTTCCTTTATGTACGTGATGGATGTGGATCACCTCGACATAAAATTGAATGAATACCGTTTCGTTTCGAATCGAGAACTGTAAACTATCAGTCGGTAATTCTCCACGCAGAACTGCATCAACATAACGGCTAAAGACTTCTGGTTCGTCGACAACGGATCGAATGACTTCTAAGCACGTTTGCAATGTCTCCTGTTCAGTCTGGACACCATAACGTAATTCCGGGAATAAATCGTATAGTGGTCGATTGACGAAGACCTCTTCTTTACCCGGTTCAAGATAGATGACGGCCTCTCGAATCGAATCGAGAATCCGCTCCGTCTTCGTTTTCTCTTTCGTCATCTCGTCAAACAGCCGCATCCGTAAAAGCGATAGCGATAATTGGCGGGAGAAGGACATGACATCACGCATCTGTTCGTTCGTAAACTGATCGCGGTAACGGACAAGGTAGATGTACGCAATGATATCATCTGCAGTGGGGTCGAGAATCGGTACAGCTGTTTCGTACATATAGTACGGATATGGCAATGGATGATTGCTTGCGACTTGTTTAGAAGAATGAACAGGTGACTTTAGTGACTCAGCTCGTTTTAAGAGAGACGCATCGTTTTGAAGCAGCTGTTCTGCCAATTCATCCGTCATTCCATACGTAACGACAGAATAACTATCTTCTTCATCAACAAATACTAATGCACCAATCTCAGAATCCGTGATCGTGACGAGCTTCTCGATGATTTCCGGATAAGCAGTCAACGACTCACGCGCCGCGAGCGTTTCTGTCAAATCATTCCGATACTGCAGATGTTGCTCATTCCGCATCGTCAGCTCTAATGCTTCTTCGAGTTCTTCTTGCTGTGCTTGTAATTCTTCCTGCTGTGCTTGCAATTCTTCCTGTTGCGCTTGTAATTCTTCATTTTTCGCTAATAAATGCTGCTTGTTCTCGGAAATCGAACTTGCCATCTGATTGAAGGATAACGCCAGAATTCCGATTTCATCTTTACGATTCGGTACTTTGACGCTCGAAACATCTTCACCGTTCGCAAGCCGTTGACTGTTCTTGACGAGAGATAATAATTCCATCGTGATGCGGCGGATAAACGGATAAATAAAGAAAATCAAGACGGCAAGTAAGACGACGATATTCGCTAACCAAATCAGCTGTGTCGTCCGGATTTCCCGTTCCAGTTGGTCGCTCGTCCGTTGTGCCCAATCCTCTAAAAATTCACGATAACCGCCGAGTGCTAGCTCGCTCTTATTGATTTCCGAGAGTACATCAATGTTTCCTTGAGCATCTAATTGAATCTTACCTTCAGCTAATAATCGCTGACCAAGTGGCAGTTCAGCAAGTGTTGTTCCTTTTAAGAAGGATTCCGTGACATCTCCAGATTCTTTCGCTTCGACATACGATTGAATAAGCGGCAAAATCGCATCGAAATAATAACCATACAATTCTCTCGAGGACTGGGCGAATGCCTTTCCTTGATCATAAATCGCATTTTTTTCGAACCATTCTGTTTGCTGATCAATCTTATCTTGTTGAGCCATGACTTGATTGTATAGATCACCATTCCCCATCAAGGCATAACCGCGCATGTTGAACTGGACATCCTGCCACTCTTCCCATAAAGCACCCGCACGTGCACTCCGGTCACGGATATCTTCTAATTTCGCCCGAGTCGCCTGCAGTTTCGTATCGGTGTAGTTGTAGACGATCAATGATGAAATCATCAATGTAGCTAATACGACATAAAAGGAGGCCATGAGTTGACGTCCGATTTTTCGATTAATCCACTTGGTGATCACTCAGTATTCCTCCCACGACATCAATCAGTTCTAACGGACTAAAGGGCTTCGAGAAAAAGTAATTCGCTCCGATTTCTTCTGCTCGTTCGCGGTCTGATTGTTGACTTTTAGCCGTCAACATCATGATTTTTAAGTGTTGCTTATCTGGATGTTGTCGGACTTTTTCGATGACTTCAATCCCTGTCATTCCAGGCATCATGTAATCGAGTAAAACGAGATCATACTCAGCGTTCATGATTTTTTGATACGCTTCGTCACCGTCCGTCGCTTCGTCAATCGTATATCCTTCATCTTCTAGTGTATCGAGTACTAACATGCGTAAGACATCTTCGTCTTCTGCTAATAAAATACGCGCCATCTATTAAAACCTCCCAAAATTATCCATCATCAAAGTGACATATCTTCTTTATTTTACACAGTTCCTTCACAATAAGAAACGGAAATCACTTCAGAAACTGATTTTACCTCCTTCTTCTTCATCCCTCTTTCGACCCATACTAAAACCTCCCTCATCTCTACCTAAAGTAGGGGGATGAGGAAGGTCTCAGTAATTTAAATTAAATCAATCGTTTCTTCTAAAGCAAACGCATAGATGACCTTGCGTGAAATTCGAATATGAAGAATCGCTTCTAACGCTTCTTGATACAGATTCAACTGAGTTGCGTATCGATCCCGTAACACATCAGCAGGTGTCTGTCCGACTTCTGTCGTGACGATTTGATCCGATTTATAATCGAGCAAGATATATGACTCCCCATCCTGAATCAAACAGTCGACGATTCCTTGCATGACTGCGTCATCCACTGGACCTATCCAGTCTTTCCGGAAACGCGATGCCCCGATCTTATATGTGAACGGCAATTCCCGATAGACGTGGTTCGTCCGTAATCGTTCGCTAAACAATTGTCCGATTTCAGAGTCGAGGAACCCTTGTAACTGTGCTGTTGCTTCCCGCATCGTCGTTGCTTCAATCGGCGTAATGCGTTCCGTTGCTTCCCACTGATTGATTTGTTGCGAAATCGGTTCGTCCGGTTCATACAATTGCATCGCTAAGTGTAAGACCGTCCCTCGTTCCGCTCCACTTAAAACAGGTCCGAGGAATTGTGGCGCACGGTAATACGTCGTCTGGCGATATGTCGTTTCGAATGCTGCACGTTCCAGTTGCTCCGCCCGCTTCAGTTCCGTGACGGTCTGTTTTGCTGCCGTCTCTGTCGCAAGCGCATGCGGATACTGATACGAAAATGCCGCTTCGACGATTTCTTTGACTTGCGAATTAACCGGCACATCGATTTTTTCAAGCTTCTGAACATGTTCGAGTTGCTCCACGAGTGTTGAGATTTCTTGATACGGTGCTAACTCCTCTAAAGACATCACGCGAATCGACCAATCCGTCTCATCCGGACGTAGTAAACTGCTGCGTAAGACTGCCGGAACGACCCATTCCGCATAACTCTTCGCTTGGCGCCGGTCATTTTCAGGAAGTAAGACTTCATCTGGTGGCGTCATCTGCCAGGTCGCCATTTGATCCTCTAAATCCTTGACTGTCCCGACGAGAATCAACTTTTCCTTCGCTCGAGTCATCGCAACATACAAGACGCGCATCTCTTCTGCCTTCATCTCTCGATCCATTTCCCGGCGGATGACTTCTTTTAAGAGTGTCCCAGATCGCAAACGACGAATCGGATCAATCGCATCCAGGGCAATACCATACGTCTTATGCAACTGAATCGCCTGCATTTGATCCTGTTTGTTGAATTGCTTCGTCAATTGGCTGACGATCGTCACGGGGAACTCGAGTCCTTTTGATTGGTGGATTGTCATGATGCGAACGACGTCCTCGTCTTCTCCAAGCGAACGGGCTTCTGCGAAGTCTTCTCCTCGTTCAATTAATCGATTGATCAGACGAAGGAAACGATAGAGACCACGATAACCGGACGTCTCATATTGCTTCGCTCGCTCATATAAGGCGTTCAAGTTGGCTTGACGACTTTTTCCTCCGGCGAGACAGCCGACGTACTCAAAATAGCCGGTCTGATCAAAGAGCGATCGAATGAAGGCAGGTAGGGCACTCCCACGCTCTTCAGTTCGCCATGATTGAATCTGACGGATGATTTCATCCATTCGAATTCCGAGTGATGATTCCTCTGCCGCCATTGCTAGCGCTGCCTCATAAAAGCTTCCTTCTTTTTGTTTTGCTCGAATCCGTCCTAAATCTCGATCCGCCACCCCAAAAATCGGCGATCGTAACAAACTCGCGAATGGGATGTCTTGAAGCGGATTATCGATCGTCTTGAGCAATGCCATCATGATTTGAATTTCCGTCGCTTGGAAGTATCCACCTGTCGTATCCGCATAGACCGGAATCTCATACTGTTCGAGCACTTCGACAAGCGCTTGGACACGCTTACCACGCGACCGTGCTAAGACGACGATGTCGCGGTATTCACAGGTCCGGAATCGGTTGGCTTTCGCATCATAGATTAGATGTGGATGCTTCGAATCAACGAGTTCTAAAATTCGCGTTGCAATCGCTCGTGCTTCAACCTCTTCCTTTTCACTATCAAGTGGATCAATCAAAAGTAATTCAGGTGCCACTTGCTCCGATTCGAGATAACTCAGATTCCCAAGTCGAAGGTGCGCGGCTTCATCGTAATCAATCTCCCCGACCGTCTCATCCATCACTTGGCGGAAGATTTGATTCGTTCCATCCAGCACCTCAAGACGACTGCGGAAGTTTTTTGTTAAATCGATCCGTGTTCCAACGTCGGTCTGTTGGAATCGTTTGAATTTCTCAAGGAACAATCCTGGCTCTGCATGACGAAATTTATAGATGGATTGTTTGACATCACCGACCATGAATAGATTTCCTGTCGCCTCATCCGTTTTCGAGACCAATTGGATGATGCGTTCCTGAACCTCGTTCGTATCTTGATATTCGTCGACCAGTACTTCAACGAAGCGTTCCTTCAGAAGTTTTGCCACGTCTGACGGTTGTCCTTCGTCCGTCAAAATCTCTAATGCAAAATGTTCAAGATCCGAAAAATCGACGATACCACGTTGTTGTTTCGCTTCGAGATAATCGCTTGCAAATTGACGTACGAGTGTCACGATCGTCTCCACGTGTCGAAGCTGCGACCGCAAGTCCTCCAAGTAATCAACACCAGTCTTTTGGACGAACAGCTCTTTCATTTTCTTGAACTCCGCTACGAGTCGCGTCCGCTCTGCTTGAAACGGTTTGATTCCTTCATCCCCGCGTGGACTCTTCCAGCGACCGAACTCTACTGCTTGAAAAGCAAGCGCAACCATCGACCAGTGTCGTTCTGACGTTTCGAGCAAGGTAAAGGGAGAGATATCCTGTCGCATCATGTTTCCCATTTCCGCATAACCAGACTGCTCCAGCTCAAAAGCAAGTTCTCGGTAACGTCCCAATAAATTCGAGAGACTTTCCCACTCTAATTCGACTAGTCGTTGCATAAGTGGAGAATCATCCGGGTCAATCGGCTGATCGTACTGACTGACTAAATGTGCATAAAAGGCTTCCGGATCCGGTAAGGAACGGGAAAATCGATAGAGATTCGAAATCAGCGTCAACATGGCTTGATCATCCCGATCTGACGTATAACTATCAATCAAATCATAGAATCCTGGGTCCTCGGAGGCATAAAAGGACTCAAAGACTGCTTCTAAGACATCGTCTTGTAACAACAGTAATTCGGATTCATCGGCAATTCGAAACGCAGGATCTAAACCAATCCGGTAATAATTCTCGCGCAGAATCGACAAACAGAACGAATGAATCGTTGTAATTTGTGCCCGGTTCATCAATTGACGCTGTTTTTTCAAATACAAATCATCAGGTGCCTCTTTGATGCGCTGGTCCATGACCTCGATGACTCGCGTCTTCATCTCACGTGCTGCCGCATTCGTAAAGGTAGCGACGAGAATCCGATCAGCCGACAGCTCATCTTCGGGATCAATCAATCGTTGCGTCAGCCGTTCAACGAGGACCGCTGTCTTCCCTGATCCCGCTGCCGCTGAGACGAGGATATGTCCACCTCTAGCTGAAATGGCTTGTTGTTGTTCTTCCGTCCAACGCACGCTCATTCTTCTTCCTCCTTCAACCGTTCCAGTACCTCTTTTTCAGACATCGGTTTTAATGGGCGATACTGATTCCCAAGCGATTCATCGAACTGACAGACTGAACGATACTCACAAAAACTACACGGTGTCCGCTCTTGATAATCAAACGGATTGATGGCGATATCCCCATCATAGATGTCTTGACTGCTGTCTTTTAATGCCTCCCATGCATGATCCATCAGCGCTGATAAATCTTCCTCTTGTACGACACCTTTCGTCTGCGTCTTATGCAGTCCGTTTTTTGTGAATGTCACTTTGACGAGCGGTGATTTTTTTCGTTCATCGTACGCAATATGATCCATCGCTCGTAGTACCTCGTCATTCTCGAGAATGACGCCTTGCATTTGATAGGACTCGAGTAACAGTTGGTTGCGCTCTTCTTCGTCAGCCGATAAATCGCCTCGTAGCATCGGGTTTTTGACGTGGAAATATAACGCACCAGCTGGTTTCGCCTGCTGTTGATAGAGCAACTCCGACTGTTCCACGACCGTCTTCAAATACAACAACATCTGAATCGCAAGCCCATAATAGATTTCCGCAAAATCCAGTCCTCGAGCACTCGATTTGTAATCAATGATTCGAACGTATAGCTGATCACCGATCGTCGCCTGATCAATCCGGTCGATGCGACCCGTGAATTCAATTTCTGTTTCATCCGGTAACGTAAAGCGTAATGGTGGGAACGTCGCATTCCCAAAACTGATTTCAAATAAGTCAGGTTCAAAATCTGTTCGTTTTGCTTGTTCCACAAGCATTTTAGCTGTTTGCTCCACGACATCCGTCAATTTTTTCTTGATATACCCGAATCGACTCGAACTCATCAAGATCGCATTCTGAATTTCCGGCGTCACCTTTTCGACAGCTTCCTTCGCAAGTGTTCCGCACGTCTCGCCGTCGATTTCTCGCCAGTGTCGTCCAGAAGCTTTAATACTGAGCGACAGATCATTCAATGCACCGTGGAACAGATTCCCGATGTCTGGTGCTTCAAATTTATACAGCTTCCGCTCGCGTAAACGAAGACCGTATCGGGCAAAATGCTTATACGAGCAGGCGTTATAGGTCTCAAAACGCGAAACGCTCGCTTGCAGTGAATCACCATATAGACGATGCGCCAACCCTTCCGGCAAGGCTTCCGCTTGATTTTGATAGAACAAGGCACTCGAGAATAACCCCATCCGTTCACGCCCCTGTCCGTTTTCGAGAAGCGTATTGTACACTTCGAACCAAATCGGCTGAATCGGATAACGTCGTTGCAAACGGCGCAGCTCGATCGCCGTCGCTGCTGCCGCGCGATCTGGACTCGTTACGAAATCAAGTTGTTCTTGCGGTGCGTGTTCCCCAGCTTCTGCAAAGTGTGTTTTGATCGGACGATCGAGCAACAGTTGTCGCTTTAATTGTTTTGTGATCGCTGCCGGCTGAAGCGCCTTTCCTTCTTCATCGACAAGTGCGTAACTGACATACAAGGCTTCACTTGGAGCCATCATCCCTTGATACAGGTAAAACAGCTCATCATCAAACACATCAAGAGACGCTTTCCCAACCGGAATACCATGTTCATGTAAAAAGTCATGATCATTTTCGGACAGTAACTTTGATTGATCTTGAACGAACGGAATCAGACCATCATTCGCTCCCAGTAAAAAGACGACTTTTACTCGTTGTAATCGTCCACGGACATAGTCCGTCGCGATCACTTGATCGAGCGATGGCGGAACAAGTGCAAAACGAAGGCTCTCAAGTCCTGTCTCGACCATCTGAACGAACAGCTCCGTCGATAAAGTGTGCTCAGGTGCAGCAGCTTCTAGCTGCTCGAATAGATGAAGTATCGCTTCGTATACTTGATCATGCTCGCGCGCAACAAGTAATTGATCCTGCTCTAGTGCCTGCTTACGCCATTCCATTAAACGTTCTGCAATTTTCTGTTCTTCGAGGAATTGATAAAGACCTTTCGTATACGCGCTCATCGTCTTCGCCTGCTTTAACCTACGGTGCAACGGTTCAATCAAGTCGACGACGAATGTTCGTAAATGGTTCAGTTCTTCTTCTTGCGCAAGCTCCTCTTCCGTTAAGCGAACTTCCTCTGCTAAGCGTCGCTTTAATTGCCACGGTTGTTGCCACATCGATCCTTTGATGCCGCGTTCGAGCACGAACGTCTCGAAACGATCGAGCGCTAGACGCGCATCTTCTGCGGGAATCGGCAAGAGCTCCGTCTTCAGTAAACGAAAGACTGTTTCTTCCCGATAACCCGATGTCACGATGTCTAAAGCGGATTGAATCAAGTCAACAAGCGGATGATGAACCATCGACTCACGTTGATCCAAGAAATATGGAACATCATACATGTGGAATGCTCGTTCCAAGTGATCCGCATACGGCTCAAGATGTCGCACGACGAATGCCATCTCACGAAAGCGATACCCTTTTTGTCGAACGAGTTGAATCGCTTTCCGCACGGCTGATTCCGCTTCAACTTGACGGTTAACTGCAGCTGTCATCTGAAAGCCGTCAATGTCATGATCGACAGGAGGATATCCCGGCTTCAACAAGGCCTGCTCCAAATGTCGTAGCCCTTCTGATTGAAACTTGATTGGTTGATCATACAAGATTTCTTCGTATGGAATCGACAGCTCCTGCATTTGACCGATCAACTGCATGTAGCATCGCTGGGACACACCAAAAGAAGTTTGTTTCGCATAAGGATCCGTTGCGTCCATTGTAAAACTAATATGCATTTCAGCCACTTGTTGCATCAAGGCGAGTAAAACTTGTTGTTCCTGGAGCGAAAATTCATAAAATCCGTCGACGATGATCGTCGCTTGATCCAGTCGCGCTTTGGGAAGTAATTCGAGTAACGTCGTATAGTAATCGTCTGCATGGAGTGCTTTATCGACAATTCGTTCCGTAAAGCGCTCATAAATCAACGCAAGGTCGTTTAATTTCGGTGACCGTTCGAGAGAGCGATCACTCACTTGACGCAACATGTCTGGCTCAATCAACGAACGTTTAAACGACGTAATGAGCTCATCAAGTCCTTGGAAAAATCCTGGCATGTTTTTAGTTCGTTTAAAAATCTTCAGTTCGTCTTCTGATTCCTCAACGACCTGTCGCAGTAATAGCTGTGTCCCCGTCTCATCAAGAAATGGAATCGCTTGATTCCCGTAATCGCGTAAAATATGAAACGCAAAGCGCCGTAGACTCATGACCTCAAGACGAACAAGACCTGCTATCCGTTCATCTGTCGCAATCCGCCGCTCCATTTCAAATGACATCTGATCTGGAACGATGAAATACATCTTCTCCCCTAATGGTCGTTGCTCGAGTTCTTGTACGACGCGCTCGATCAATTGTGTCGTTTTCCCACTACCGGCACGACCAATATGCATATGGTTCATCAAGAAAACCTCCTCCTCGTTTTTCTTTACTCTTAGTATCTCACAAACAAGAACAAATGTACTGTTTTTGGTGCATGTCTTCTACGTATAAATTTGCTATAATCAGGACACATCCTATGTAAGGCAGGTGATGCTTCTTGTCACTTTACGAAACCATCGGAGGCGAGCATATACTCACATCCTTGGTTCGCTCGTTCTATCATCAAGTCTACCATGATTCACTGTTGCGACCGTTGTTCCCTGACGATCGACAACGTGTCGAACAGGCACAACTCGTCTTCTTGACCCAATTGACAGGGGGACCGCGCGACCCGGATCAACCGCCGGCGAGTTTAGCGATGATTCACCGGTTATTACCGATTCAAAAAGAACATGCCATCCGTTGGTTGGAACTGATGGAAGTAGTTGCTCTTGATACAATTCCAAATGAAGAAGCACGACTTCAACTACTCGATCGATTACGAATTGGCGCGATGAATGTACTACGCGTTTGTGAAGCACACCAGATGGACTGAGGGATTTTTCTTTCTCATCTGTCCATTTCCATGTAAAATAATAAATGGAGGCGATAAAACATGACGGAAGAACAAGAACAACGACCGGAACTCGTAAAGAATGCGATCGAGCAAGCCGAAGCATCGACGAACGAGGATGACACGCTCGAGGAAGAGCAAACCGAAGAACAAAAAAAATTGGATCACATCAAAGGTCTCGTAACCCTTGAACGCGGATCTGATTACTATCGTGTCGTTTTTTATGACGACCATAAACACTTGATTTTCAAGGAACTCGATTACGACCGTGTCGACTTCGTAGGTCGTTTCTACAATGATAGCTTTGATCCGACAAACTTGACGGAACTAGAAGAAATCGCAGAAAAAGCACTCTCGACATCTTTACGAAAACGATTCTTGTAATGCATGAAATAAGCCGTCCTCCGATTGGAGAACGGCTTATTTTTATTGATCAGATTGTTTTTTCTTCCGACGAAGGACGTAAGCAAGGACCCCACCTGCGACAGCGATCCCTGTTGCCGCTAAGATCGGTAATAAGACCTTTTTGTTAGATGCTAGTTTTTGTTTGACTTGCTCTAGGCGCGACTCATTCGTCTCCTTCAAGGCGATAGATGTCCGACGGTTCATCGTGACGTGTTTCGCAGCATCCGTCACAACGATGCGTTTCGTGACCCAACGGCGATTTCCAGCATCATCGACGACCAATTGTCGTGCCCGTTTAATTCCTTTGATTCGTTTACCCGGTGTATTTTCCGGACGTACGATGCGGGAACTGATAAAGCGTCTGCCTCCAGTCGCACCAAATCCAGGCTGTAGTTTTCGGCGATTTAACCATTCGTATGATTCATTCATCGTGTCGCGGTAAAAGTTACCGCTTCACCTCCCTATGATTTCTCTCTCTACTGTTTCTCCTTACGTAAGTAAGATTCCTGTTATGTGTTTCCACTTTTCACCGATTCTTAAACTCCGGCAATTGAAAACGACGTTGCATTTCATACGCCAGTTCCAGCGTTTTAATCCGTTGTCGCTCGATGCTGTATGCCGAGGCATCCGTATCGATACATTGCCCGGTCTGAAATTCGACTTGTACTTTTCCCGATTTTTTCTGAACAGTCTTCATCTGTTTAAAATTAATCCAAATACATTCTGCCTTTTCTTTTGCGGTCGTTGGAAAGAAAATCGTCTGTGCTTGCCAATCCACTAAAACAGGTGTCTTTCGGTTCGGACCAAGAATATGCCGCGCTGCTTCAATTCTTCCACGCATCGACGAACCAAAATACAAACAGGATTCTTCAATTAATTTAATCGGATGACCATCTAAAATGCTCTCAGAATGTTCCTTGATAACGAGTGTCTGCGGCTCTCCGTACTGACCATATTGCGGGATCAAGGCTAACGTTTCTTCCGTAACTGTGTATGACATATTCTTCGCTCCCTTCCTGGACTACATTGGTTATATCAAATAATCAGTTATGTTGTTTAGTCCTGCTAGTTATTTCCTAATGAAAAAAACGAGATCCAAAGATCCCGTTTTTAATATTTCTCTGTCTTACTTTCATTTTGATTCTCCATTTGTTCGATGAAGTGCCTTGGAAAATTAAAAATCACACAAACTTTTCCGACTCCATTTCCCGCAGAGCGATTCTCGATTGCGACCGTCCCGTCATGACGCTCGACGATCCGTTTGACAATATAAAGACCTAAACCGAACTTCCCTTCCTTACCACGTGAGAATTGATGGAACAGTGGCGAGGAGGCGTCAAGCGGTGGTCCATCATTTTCGATTTCAATATGAACATGATCCGATGTTCCGGACAATCGGATATCGATTCGTGTTTCGGCATAACGAATCGCATTGTCCATGACATTTTCGAGCGCAACACGCAACTGCTCTCCTTCACCAAGAACGATTCCTGCTTCCCCACTGACATGCCACTCGAGTGACTTCGTCCCGGAAAAGCGATTTTTCAACAGATGCACCATCCGGTCGATGTCAACATTGTCCCACGTCGAACGATCGAGCTCGAAATAGTCGAGCTTCGTGACGTAGAGTAAAGCCGCGACTTTTTTCTCTAATCGTTCCGCTTCTTCATCAATGACGGATACGGATCCGGTCAAATCACCATCAGGATAAATCCCGTCTGAGATAGACTGGGCATAACTTCGGATGACCATGATCGGCGTCTTCAAATCATGGGAGATGTTTTGAAGTAATGATTTTTGTGCCTTATCTTGTTTTTCAAGATCCATTCGCATCGCATCGACCGATCGTGCGAGTCGTCCAATCTCATCCCCACGGTCAAGCGGAAGTGGTGTATCCCACTTTTGAGCCGCAATTTTCCCAACCGCTCCCTCGATCTCAACGAGTGGATGTGTCAAACGTCGCGCTAACCAAAAGGCAATGAATAACGTAAAGATACTCCCAATGATGACGACGAATCCGATTTTCGAGAACAACTGTGTAATCAGTTCTTGCCGATACGCATCCCAAACATAAGAGACACGATAATAGGTTTCGCCGCTAACCTCGATTTTTCGAATACTGTAATAGACGTCTTCTTTATCAAGACGAGTTGTATACTTTGCTGTAACGGTCTTTTGATCAATTGCATCACGGTACATCTGATTGATCAGTTGTTGTGGCGCTCCACCGTAGTAGAGTTTGCCGTTTTTAGAAAGGAGTAAGATGTTAACAGAACGAGACTCCTGTTTTCGGCGGTCGAATTCGATCGGATTATCCTGTAACATCTCGATGACAGAAGCATCTTTCGAGAAGAAGACTTCACTATTCTCAAGTGTCGCATAGACCTGTTCATCGATGAAATTTCCAATCGATGAACGGATGACCAGGAGAATGACCGCAGAAAGCGTGACGATGACGAGCAGAAACATCGCCCAAATCTGGAATCCGAGACTGCGGTTTTTCATGCAGACACCAAGCGATAACCGATGCCGTAAATCGTTTCGAGCTCAAGCTTCGATAATTTTTTACGGACGCGACGAACGAGATCATCGACGACTCGGTCTGAACCGAAATAATCGTCACCCCAGACGCTGACAAGAATCTGCTCGCGTGACATCGGCGTCCCAATTTGTGTAGCGAATAAAATCAACAAATCGTACTCTTTCGACGTCAAATCGATTTCTTGACCATTCTCTTCGATGATTCGTTTCTCTGGATAAATCATATAATCGCCGTATTGGATGACACCACTCTTTGGTGTCGCATACGTTCGTGCCAAAATCTTTTTGACGCGGATGACGAGTTCTCGCGGAAGGAATGGTTTTGCGATGTAATCGTCTGATCCCATCTCAAGACCAATGATTTTATCGATGTCCTCATCCCGAGCCGAGATGAAGATGACAGGTGTCGTCTCATCATGTGCCTTGATCCGTTTAATCAATTGAAAACCATCCATATCCGGTAGCATGATGTCTAAAATCCATAAGTCAGGCTTTTCAACGATGGCAGAGGCCGCTGCCTCACCAGACGTAAATGATTTCACTTGCCATCCTTCTTGCTCCAAATATTTCACGAGTACACGGTTCAAGTTCACTTCATCATCAACTAAATAGATTGTATGCATGGCTCTCACTCCTCGACTAATGTGCTTTGTTTCAGTGTATCAAAGGAATTCCGCAAAATTATGGGAGAGTGGATAATAATTCAAAAAAACCTTTCTTTTCAAAAGAAAAGAAAGGCGAAGTCATAAGTTTTCTATTATTTGACGAGACGGAGCGCTGGATACGCTACTTGCTCGTTCTTTGAAGTCACAGGTGTTGCCTGTTGACGACGTTCCATTTTTACGACGTGCGTCAAAAATCCAACGCCGCCTCCTAGCAATACCGTTACACCCGTCATTAATAGAATCTCCATTTTCTTCGCCACCTTTTCCATCGCAATTGATAATCAGTATCATCCTCAAACTGACTATATCATGCTCAAACGAAAATGAGAAGCGTTCTCATGAAATTAATCGTCTAAAAACTTTTGTTGTTCCAGTTCATGGCGTTTTCGAATGATTTCCTTCCAATCAAATTGTCCTTGTTCGAGTCCATTAATTAAAATTTCAGCAGTTCCGACATTCGTCGCAAGCGGCAAATCGTATACGTCACATAATCGAATGAGTGCCGAGACGTCCGGCTCATGCGGTTGGGCCGTCAGTGGATCGCGTAAAAAAATCACGATATCGATTTTTCCTTGTGCTACCAGCGCTCCGATTTCCTGATCCCCGCCGAGTGGACCTGACTTACAGCGATGGACGTGCAGATCGGTTGCTTCCATGATCCGTTGCCCGGTCGTTCCTGTCGCGTATAATGTATTTTTCTTAAAGAATGCGGCGTAAGCCCGTGTAAAGCCCATCATCTCATCCTTTTTCTCATCATGTGCAATCAATGCGATATTCATTCGTATCCCCTCCTTCTTGTCTATGCACAGAAAAAGAACTTCAGAAACCTGAAGTTCTTGAGACAGTCATGAATTCGTCGGTTGTTTCTTCAACACGGTCCGTAAAATCTTTCCGGTCGTATTACGAGGTAATTGATCGATGAACTCAATCTGTGTCGGACATTTATATTTCGCGAGTGATGTAGCACAGAATGCCTGCGTTTCCTCTTCCGTCATCGTCTCACGAGCAACAACGAATGCTTTGACGGCTTCGCCCATCTCCTCATCCGGTATACCGATGACGGCGGCTTCGATGACGTTCGGATGCTGATAGAGGACTTCTTCGACTTCACGCGGGTAGACGTTGTACCCACCGACGATGATCATATCTTTTTTGCGATCGACGATATAGAAATACCCGTCTTCATCTCGACGAGCCAAATCACCCGTATATAACCAGCCATCGCGTAACGTCGCTTGCGACTCTTCCGGCATCTTGTAATAACCGGTCATGACGTTTGGTCCCCGAACGATCAATTCTCCGACTTGACCATCTGGTAATTCTTGTCCGAGTTCATCGACGACTTTGTTTTCGACATCGACGATCGATGTTCCAATCGAGCCTGGTTTTTGAACACCATTGACCGGATTGAAACAAGTGACGGGTGATGCTTCCGATAAACCATATCCTTCGAGGATATGACATTGGAATGTTCGATCAAATGCTTCAAGAAGCGGCACTGGAAGACTCGCTCCCCCTGAGACGAACAAGCGTGTTGATTCAAAATAGGTCGCATATTCCGGATGAGCCTTCACGGTTTGCAGTAAGAAATTATACATCGTCGGTACACCCGCAAAAATCGTCACCTGTTCTTTTTTCGCTAACTCAAACGTCTCTTGTGGTGAAAAACGTGAAGCAATGATGATTGACGCTCCATGTGCGAGTGACGCATTGACGACGACCGTCAAACAAAAGACATGGAACATCGGTAATACGGCAAGTGTCCGGTCGTTACTGGATACATGTAGATAATCCCCAATCGAGCGCGCATTCGACGTCAGATTACGGTGGGATAACATCGCACCTTTTGGTTTTCCTGTCGTTCCACTCGTATAGAGAATGACAGCGATGTCGTCCAGTTCATTCGTCACTTCGGTCAAGGGATGTTCGATTTCGAGCCAGCGATCGAGCGTGATGAACGTCACTTGTTGATGTGTTTCGTTTGGTCCTTCTTGATCCGCGTAAGGAACAGAGACGACAATCTTAAGATTCGGTAAATGCACGAGACGATCTTTTGCAGCTTCGACGAGCGGTGCAATCCCTAAAATCCCCTTCACATCACCGTTCATCAGGATATACCCGATTTCATCCGGTGTGTATGTAGGGTTGATCGGAATCGCGATTGCCCCTTGTTTCATGATGGCGTAATATGCCACTAGGAATGCTGGGCTATTCCCTAAAATCAGCGCGACATGATCGCCTTTTCGGATCCCGTTCGCTTCAAGCGCACCGGCTGCCCGGTGAAACTTCTCGACAAACTCACGATAGCTGACTTGCGTGTCCTCAAACACATACGCCGTTGAATCCGGATGTGTTCGAGCAGTTTCTTCGACGGATTGAATCAATCCAAGCATGAGCAAAATTCCCCTTTCGAATGAATGACTATTCATTTTTTACGTAAAAAAAATCCATACGTAGTCAAAAGCGACCGTATGGATAGTGTAACACTTTTTGGAAACGTTTTCACAGAGTTTCTTTTTAACCGTTGACGATGACGCCACCGTTTAAGTGAAGGACTTGTCCTGTCATATAACTTGAATCGTTACACGCGAGGAAAACATATGCTGATGCCATCTCAGCCGGCTGCCCTGGGCGATCCATCGGTGTATTTTTCCCGAATGTCTTGACTGATTCATGCGGGAACGTTTCCGTGATGAGCGGCGTCCAGATCGGACCCGGTGCGACAGCATTGACACGAATGCCTTCCTTCGCTAAGTTCATCGAAAGACTTCGTGTGAAGCTGACGATTGCACCCTTCGTCGCAGAATAGTCAATCAAAAGCGCGTTTCCTTCGTATGCCGTCGACGATGTCGTATTGATGATGGCAGAACCGAGTGAAAGGTGCGGGAGCGCGGCACGGGCAAGACGCATCATTCCGAAGATATTCGTCTTGAACGTCTTTTCCATCGACTCGTCTGTGATGTCCTTCAGACTATCTTCTGGTTTTTGCATACTCGCATTGTTGACGATGATATCTAAGCGACCGAAACGATCGATTGTTTTTTGGACGAGTGTTTCACAGTAATCTGCATCTCCGATATCCCCTTTAGAAAGTAGGACTTCGCCGCCTAATTCCTCAAGTCGTGCTTTTGTTTCTTCCGCTCCTTCTTGATCACCGTAGAAGGCGATGACGACTTTTGCTCCTTCACGGACATAAGCAATTGAGACAGCACGCCCGATTCCAGAGTTGCCGCCCGTGACGATCGCGACTTTTCCTTCTAATTTTCCTGCTGCCTTATAATCATCACGCTCATAATATGGTAACGGCTGTTCATCCTCCGTTTTTGGTAATCCTTCTGAAATCCGTTCAAAATCAATAAAGTCCGTCAACGAACCTTCTAAAAAATTATCTTTATTATAGCCCATGAAAAAAACTCCCCCTATGCAGTTGATAGAAGGAGTTTTCCCATAAAGACTTACGCTAAAACGTCTAGCACTTCATCTAGTTCGACAGCGCCGAAGTATTTTTTCAATTCGTACCGACCGAGCACTTCGCGAAGAGACGCGCGATCATAGCGTGAACCTTCGAGCGCCCGCGCAATTTCTTCTGCATCCTCGACACCAAAGAAGTCGCCATAAATCTTCGCTTCTTCAATGATGCCTTTTTTGACGTTCAGCCGGAAATCAATCGTACCGATCGGGAAGCGTTTTTTATGAATGACATCAAATTTCGGCGATTTTCCGAAATTCCACTCCCAGTTGCCATAACGTTCTGCTGAGATGGCACGTACTTTATCCCAGTCCTCTTCGGTTAAGATATACCGTTCAATCTCTTTTCCTTCATAGATCGAAGCAAGGAGATGATCGACGAATTGTTCCATCGTCAACGGTTCTGACAGGAATTCCGAGATATTCGCGACACGACTTCGGACCGATTTAATGCCTTTAGAGCGCATCTTTTCTTCACTGACGACAAGCGCATTGACGACTTCTTCGATGTTCGAATCGAGCATCAATGTACCGTGACTAAACATCCGTCCTTTCGTCGTGAACTGGGCATTCCCACTGATTTTCCGACTTCCGACATGAATATCGTTTCGTCCGGATAGCTCCGCTTCGACACCGAGTTTATGCAGCGCTTGTACGACTGGCTCCGTGAACTTTTTATAGTTGTTGAACGAATCACCGTCATCTTTTGTCAAGAAACTGAAGTTCAAGTTTCCTTCGTCATGATACACCGCGCCACCACCTGAAAGACGACGGACGACGTGGATGCCGTTTTCCTCGACATACTTCAAATTGACTTCTTCGTTCGTGTTCTGGTTTTTTCCGACGATGATCGATGGACCGTTGATATAAAACAAGAAATAGTCTTCTTCATTGACGTTCAGGTTGTTCAAGATGAATTCTTCGACAGCGAGATTGATTCGCGCATCGCGAATCTCAGGATGGAAGATGAATTTCATAAGGGTTTCGTGCTCCTTTGTGATGGAATCATAATGTGATCAGTTACAGCCGTCAACACCACACGCATCACCTTCAGCGATGACTTCAAGTGTTTGTTCTTGGCGGATCTTCGCGAAGACTTGTTCGAATGCTTCTACTGGTTGTGCGCCTGAAATCGCATATTTCCGGTCGAAGACGAAGAACGGTACACCACGAACTCCGAGTTGTTGTGCCATCGCTTCTTCTTCTCGAACATCTGTCGCCAGCTCTTCTGACGCAAGAAACGCTGTGACGTCTGCTTCAGTAAGTCCAGCATCTACTGCGATCCGTGTCAAAATGGCTGGGTCATTCAAATCTTCTCCATTAATGAAATACGCTGTGAACAAGGCTTCTGATACTGCATTCATCTTACCATGTTTTTTAGCGAATTGAGTCAAGCGATGAGCCTCGAATGTATTGGCTGGGATGACACGATCCATCTCGTAGTGCAAACCTTCCTGACGTGCCGTATCAACGACACCTTGCGACATATTCCGTGCTTGCTCGAGAGTCGTTCCATATTTTGACGCAAGAATTTCGTATAAGCCTTGTGTCGGTACTGCTGGTGCATCTGGATCGAGTTCAAAGCTCTTGAATTCGACCTCGACATCTAACTTTTCGTTCGCAATCGCTTGTTCTAAGCGACGCTTCCCAATATAACAAAACGGACATGCGTAATCCGACCATACTTCTACTTTCATCTGTGTTCTCTCCTTTTGTGTAATTTCATACATTAAGCATAGTCGCCTCTAGACAGAGTTGCAATCTTTCCGCCCGCGCCAATACGAATATGCAAAAAAGGAATCAAGATCATATTGATCTTGATTCCTTGATGAGTTAGAGAGCTTATTCTGTCACGAGTGCATGTGCTGCATCTTCGATTTCGATATCGAGTTCTTTCGTATAAGCATCTGTTTGTTCTGCTGTCCAGTTCAAGACAGATTTCATTTCTTCGATGACGGCATCTTTGTGCGCACGAGCCCAAGCGATGTCGAAGAAGACAGCACCTGTACGGCGGATGAAGAAGTCGATTGGACGAGCGACCATTTCATGTTCGATGCTGTAGTGGAGTTGTGCATAGACAGAACGTGGAAGAGCTGTCGTTGCTGCATCGAATGCTGCTGCATATTCCAGTACTTTCGGTAAGTTCGAACCGTAGCGTTTTGCTAGGAATTGAACTTCTTCTGTCGTTAGACCGTTCGTTGCTGTTTGAGCTTTTAAGAATTCAGCAAATCCTTTTGCTCCGCCGACGTGTCCACCAGACATTGGCATGTTTTTCGTCGAACAACGTGCATACGCGACGTTCTCTTCTTTTTTCAAAAGTTTAGCGACGAGATCAACGACGTGCTCACCCATTTTACGGTATCCAGTCAATTTCCCACCCGCAATCGTGATGAGACCTGACTCAGACTGCCATACTTCATCTTTACGAGAGATTTCAGAAGGGTCTTTTCCTTCTTCATAAATCAATGGACGTACACCAGCCCAGCTTGATTCAACGTCTTCTGCTGTCACTTTAACCTCTGGGAACATATAGTGAATCGCGTCTAAGACGTAGTCTTGGTCTTCGACTGTGAACTTCGGATGTGCAGTATCTTTATCGAAGAACGTATCTGTCGTACCAACGTATGCTTTTCCATCACGTGGAATCGCGAAGATCATCCGACCGTCTGGTGTATCGAAATAGACCGCTTGTTTAAGTGGGAATTTCGATTGATCGATGACGACGTGGACACCTTTTGTCAAACGAAGTTGTTTCCCGACTTTAGAGCCATCTTTTTCACGTAATTCATCAACCCATGGACCTGTCGCGTTGACGACTTTTTTCGCACGGATTTCATGTACGTCACCTGTCAAGAGGTCTGTCACACGCATGCCGACGACTTTTCCAGCATCGTAGATGATTTCTTCCGCTTTTGTATAGTTGACGACGCGTGCACCGTGTTCAACCGCTTCTTTCATAACTTCGATTGTTAGACGGGCGTCATCTGTACGGTACTCAACGTAATAACCGCCACCTTTGAGACCTTGTTGTTTGACGAGTGGTTCTTTCGCTAATGTTTCTTTCGCAGATAACATCGTACGCCATTCCGAACGTTTAACACCTGCTAAGAAGTCATAAACACGAAGACCGATTGACGTACTGAACGGTCCGAACGTACCGCCTTTGTGCATCGGAAGCAACATCCACTCTGGTGTCGTGACGTGTGGTCCGTTTTCGTAAACGATCGCACGTTCTTTACCGACTTCCGCGACCATTTGAACTTCGAATTGTTTTAAATAACGTAGACCACCATGGACTAATTTCGTTGAACGACTAGACGTACCGGACGCGAAATCCTGCATTTCGACGAGGCCAATCTTCATACCGCGTGACGCTGCATCGAGGGCAATCCCCGCACCTGTGATACCGCCACCTACGACGAGTAGATCGAGTTCTTCACGTGTTAATCGATTATAGACATCTGCACGGTTTTTGCTTGAGAATGGTTGGTTAGCCATGAATAGTTCCTCCTGTTTAGGTTCGAAAAAAAAGAGACCACAACAAACACGCTGACTATGTCAACTGCTGCTGTGGTCTCTCCATATTCTCCGACCGATTTATTAACTTGACCTTACTATAACATACGTCACATCATTTGAACAACATCGTAGCTTGAACAGCTTTTTGCCATCCACCGTAGAGCGCATCCGTCTCTTCTTTTGCCATGCTCGGCTCGAAGCGACGTTCTTTTTTCCATTGCGTCGCAATTTGTTCACGGTTCTCAAAGAATCCAACAGCAAGACCTGCGAGGTACGCTGCACCTAATGCCGTCGTTTCATTGATTTCCGGACGCTCAACTGGTGCTTGGATGATATCACCTTGGAACTGCATCAAGAAGTCGTTTTTAACTGCTCCACCATCAACACGGAGCGTTTTCATCTCGATGCCTGAATCTTGCTCCATCGCAGATAGGACGTCGCGTGTCTGATAAGCGAGTGATTCAAGTGTCGCGCGGATGAAGTGTTCTTTTTCCGTACCACGTGTCAAACCGAAGACGGCACCACGAACGTCTGAATCCCAGTAAGGTGTACCAAGACCAACGAATGCTGGTACGACGTAGACACCGTCTGAAGACGTGACGCGTGTTGCGTATCCTTCTGATTCTTTGGCATCATCAATGAGACGTAATCCGTCACGTAACCATTGAATCGCAGATCCTGCGACGAAGATACTTCCTTCTAAAGCATACTCCACTTTTCCATCGACGCCCCACGCGATCGTCGTCAGCAATCCGTGATCTGATTTAACAGCCTCTTCCCCTGTGTTCATCAACATGAAGCAGCCTGTACCGTATGTGTTCTTCGCCATTCCTGTATCAAAACACGCTTGACCAAACAATGCGGCTTGCTGATCGCCCGCTGCTCCAGCAATCGGAACTGATTCTCCGAAGAAGTGATACCCTGCTGTCTCTGCGTACACTTCAGAAGATGGTCGTACTTCTGGAAGCATCGCTTTCGGGACATCTAAGATGTCGAGTAACTCGTCATCCCATTTTAATTCATGAATGTTATACATCAACGTACGACTTGCATTCGAATAGTCGGTCACATGTGCTTTTCCGCCGGATAATTTCCAGATGAGCCACGTATCGATCGTACCGAACAACAGTTCACCACGTTCAGCACGTTCCCGTGCTCCTTCGACATGATCTAAAATCCATTTGACTTTCGTACCAGAGAAATAAGCGTCAATCAATAGACCTGTCTTCTCACGGAAGAGCTCGGCATGACCGGCTGCTCGAAGCGCTTCACAGATTTCAGCCGTTTGTCTCGATTGCCACACGACTGCATTGTGAATCGGTTTCCCTGTTTCTTTTTCCCAGACGACAGCTGTTTCACGTTGGTTCGTGATTCCAATACCAGCAATCTGCGACGGCTTTACGTTCGCCTCCGTCAGACAAGTCGCCACGACAGCAAGGACACTTCCCCAAATCTCGTTTGCGTTGTGTTCGACCCAACCTGGTTTCGGAAAATACTGCGTGAATTCCTGTTGTGCTGAATGGACGATCTCGCCGGCACGATTAAACAGGATCGCACGTGTACTCGTCGTTCCCTGATCCAATGACAAAATGTAGTTCTCCATCTCTTCCCCATCCTTTTGTATCTAAATAAGTTAAGCTGACTTTGACTCCACTGACGTTGTTTTGTTCGGACGAACACCGAATCTATAGCATAAGCCTAATATGACGATTGTCACAAGTCCTACAATCCAAAAAGCCGGTGTATCTTTCCCTGTGAAGACCGAACGATAAAACAATCCGCCAAGACTTCCACCGAGAACTGGTCCGAGAACCGGAATCCAAGAGTACCCCCAGTTCGATGATCCTTTTCCATGAATCGGTAGGATGAAGTGGGCGATACGTGGACCAAGGTCCCGCGCCGGATTCATCGCATATCCTGTCGTTCCTCCGAATGACATACCGAGGCTGACGATCAAGAAACCGACGATCAATGGATTTAGACCATCTGAGAACTTATTTGCTCCGATTGATAACAACCCAATGACAAGCAAGAATGTCGCGATCATTTCACTCATTAGATTGGCAAATGTATGTGGAATCGCTGGTGACGTCGCAAAGACGCCGAGTTTCGTTGCTGGGTCTTTCGTCTCCGCCCAGTGTGGTAAGTAATGGACGAAAACAAGACTTGCACCAAGTATCCCGCCGGCAATTTGAGCGACGATATAGCCTGGTACGTCTGCCCATGCAAATGAACCGTCAAAGGCTAAACCAAGCGTTACTGCTGGGTTAAGGTGTGCTCCACTGAATTGACCGACGGCATACGCTGCAATCGCCACGGCAAAACCCCATGCAAACGTGATGACAATCCAACCTGCATCCTTCGCAAACGATTTCGTCAAACTAACGCCTGCACCAACACCGTTCCCAAGCGCGACAAGCAAAGCTGTGCCTAAAAATTCCGCTAAAATGGGTGACATATGTGTTCCTCCTTTTGGTTATGTGAAAAAAGCAACATAAAAAGGAGATCCACGTCAGTTCATACTTGAATGTTCTTCAAGCAGGACTCACACGTGAATCTCCCTTTTCTCCGTCACTTTGTATCAACTTGATATCACTATAACAATCAGTGAAAACGCTGTCAAATAATCCGAATGATTTTCCTCACAATCAACTTAAGAGCGTGGTTCAAAATGACGCCACAAGTCCTTATTCGATGTTGTGATACTTGAGGCACCTGCTTCAATCGCTTGTTCCACTTCCTCGACCGTATCGATGAGTCCACCGGCGAATACGAGACGCCCTGTCTTTTCTTTCACTTCTTGAATGTACTTTGGCATTAACCCTGGTAACACTTCGATGTAATCAGGTTGCGTCCGTTCCATGAGTTGATAACTTTTTTCGAGTGAACTGGAATCAAGTAAGAACATGCGTTGCATCGTCTTGACCTTTTTTTGACGTGCTTTCAAGATGACGCTCGCCTTCGTCGAAATGACACCATACGGCTTCAATTCTTGGCAGACGTATTCTGTGGCATATTCATCATTTTTTAACCCTTGAACGAGATCCATGTGCAAAAACATTTTTTTGTCGTAACGATGCGCCATCTCATAGACCGCTTTTAAACGCGATACATGCATTTCGAGTAAGACCCCATATTCATATGGACTCTTCAGCATCTTTTCAAAGTCTTCTAATTTTCTAACGGAAGGCAGGATCTTCTGTCCAAAATATGTCATATGTTCTCCCCCTGATTCGTAATGTGTCCTAAGTATGTCGTGAAACATAAGGAATAGGCAATGCTCTTTTCATGAAAATAAGTGAAAAGAGCGCTACGATTAGGGTATAGCTTAACGAAACGATTTCTTTTCAGGAGGTGAACGCGCAGTCCTACCGTCTGTGCACGTCAATGAGTCAGCAAAAACGGATTGTCATCTATTTATTCTCTATTTTAATTAACGCCTTAGGAAACAGCTTCATGGTGACCGCCTCGATCGGGAGTGCACCTTGGACATCAGCGAGTGAAGCCGTTGCGGCCATCTCCCCTTTAACTGTCGGACTAGCGATCATCGTCTTACATGTGCTCGCTTTGATTGCGGCACTCTCTCTTGGGAGTCGATTTAGTTGGTGGACGATCGTCCTCAGTTTCGCACTCGTCGTCCTGTTCGGCGCTGCGATTGATTTCTTCTTATCGATCCATCAATTGATTTATACACCACAGGGACTTTGGATGCGCGTTGTGTACATGTTGATCGGCATGCCATTGATTTCACTTGGACTCGCTCTCTATCTACAAATCGGATTCGTATTGATGCCACCGGATTACTTGATGAAGTCACTGATCAGTCGCTTTAAAAGTACCTCGCTCGGGGCAACGATCAGCCTCGGCATTCCTTTTTTGATTGCTTGTCTCTTTTCACTGATTGAACGCGAACTGATCGGCATCGGAGTCGGAACTTTCATTTTTCTCTTATTGAACGGTCCACTGATCGAATGGTTTCAGCGATTGTTCCCGATTACAGCACGTCCACCTAAACGGACAAGTTCTTGAATACTGTAAAAGAGCTGCTATTGATAGACAAATTCATCTATCAATAGCAGCTCTTTCATTTACGTATATGATTTTCTTTGGAAGACAAGAATCGATGCACCTAACAAGACGATGATATGAGCCAATACGAACAAGGCGGAGAACGTCAAAGTTGTTCCCATCGCTTCACTCGTACCATAGGTCATAGAATCCTTGAAATACATTGACCAGTCTAAATGCATGAATACGATCCACTTAGCGATTGCTGGTTTGAAACCAACCAGTAAGTTACCCGCAATGCTCGTAAAGAACTGTGCTAGTACGGTGAAGCCGATAATCATTCCAACAGAACGGAACAACAATGAGAAGAATAACGTCATGAATATTGTAAAAATCGGACTGACAACTTCGACGATCGTATCGCGGAACAGAATTGGATCTCCTGCCTCTGAAAACGCAAATGAGCCTGCGTAGACGATCGCAGCGATGAACACGAATTGGAACAACATGATCAAGATCGAAAAGATAAGTTTCGAGAAATAAATCGTCATTCGGGAATACGGACTCATTAATAAGTGTTTCATCGTGTCATAACGTACTTCATTCCCGATGGCTTCTGCCGTGAAGACAATCGTGATGATTCCTAATAGAGATGTCAGTAAAAGGAACGTTGATGAATAATAATCATAACGTGTGAACTCAAAATCATTCGTCTTTGCAACGATGATAATACCAACTGCAATAACGACATATAGTGCTAAAACGATTTTCGCTTTTTTAGTCGTCCACCATTTCATCCATTCATTTTGTATGAGCGAAAGCATGTGAATCCCCCTCTTTTTTCGTTACTTGCAGGAATTGTTCCTCAAGCGTCAAACGTTTAACGGTCAGTTCATGTAAATCGGCAATCGGCACGACGAGTCGAGCGATAGCTGGACATTCACTTTCCGGTGCGGTGATAATAATTTTATTCTCGAGTACTTCTGATGGGTAGTTCGCGACGCGAAGGGCATCGAGTACCTCTGTCATCGCTTCTGCATTGACACGAAGAGCGATTTTCGCTCCAGTTTCATTACGAACGGACTCGACCGACTTGATGACACCCTGATCGATGATCGCATAACGATCACTGATTTGTTCCATCTCACTCAACATATGGCTTGAAATTAAAATCGCGATATCTTGCTCACGCGCCATTTGGCGTAAATATTCACGAAGCTCTGCAATTCCGGATGGATCCAGACCATTCGTCGGTTCATCTAAAATCAAGACGCGCGGGTTATGTAGCAAGGCACGAGCAATTCCGAGTCGTTGCTTCATTCCGAGTGAGTACTCTCCGACTTTTTTTGAAAGCTTTCCTTCAAGACCAACGAGTCGTGCTAGTGCATCATAATCCACTTGACCGAGTCCCGGAATGAGATTTTTTGCATGAACTAAGTTTTGTTTTCCTGTCAGATAAGGATAAAACGCTGGATTTTCAACGATTGCTCCGATTTGCGTCAGCGCTTTCGAACGCTCTTCTACGACATCAAATCCATTGACTGTGACTTTCCCTGCATCCTGCTCGAGTAGTCCCGTGATGATCCGAATCGTCGTCGTCTTCCCTGCTCCATTCGGTCCGAGGAAGCCGAACACTTCTCCTGGGGATACCTCAAAACTGACGTCTTTTAAAATTTGCTCTTTTCCGAGACGCTTTGAGATATTTTCAATCTTTAACATCTGCTCTTCCTCCTCATTCATATTTTGTCTATGCTATTAGTGTACGTGATTTTAAAGGATAAGTTTCATTTCTTACAAATATGTAATCTGATTCCAATTAAAAAGGCGTAACAACAGAAATTTTATATTAAAAATAAAGAATGGAGTCGCTAGATGATTCGCTTTGAACAAGTAACACATGATCACTTTCCGATCATCCAATCGTTGTACGCGAGCGTTCCTGCATATGCGCTCTTAGAAGAACGAGTGCTTCCGCTCTCTGATTCGACCTTACAGGAAGAGTTTTTAAATCCCGATACCGTATCGCTGATTGGGTATGTAGACGGAGAACCCGTCTTACTGATTGATTACCTACCGAAGCATCCAAAAGACGGTACACCTTGGATCGGTCTATTTTTACTGGATGCTTCTCAGCACGGTACGGGAACTAGCAGTCGGTTACTATCTGCTTTTTGTGATCAGTTTCTAAGTCAGGAACCTCACATTCATCTCGCGGTCTTACCCGATAATTTAAGAGCCCGTCGTTTTTGGGAAAAACACGAATTTCGATATGTACGAACGAGTATCTCGAACCGCGAACAACAGGTAGACGTCTACGTGTATGATGTAAGTAAAAAAAAATGAAAACGCATGAATGGAGTATCGCACAATGTTCAGACTCTCACTTCGCTTTGATGTTTTGTTAGCGGGATTGATTTCCCTGCTATTTTTTAGCATGACGCTCGGATTAACTTTTTTCATTAGTCAACATGCAACAAACCGACTCCAATCGGAAGTCGGGATGAATCTGTCAACGACTGCTCACCAACTGTCTGATAAGCTTGATCATTACATGTGGTCACGTTATGCCGAAGTAAAATTGCTGGGTTCTTTATCAACGATTCAACAAACAGAACAAAAAGCAGAAACACGGCAGACACTCGAAGAGTTACAACGACAGATTCCTGACTTTTCTTGGATTGGTCGCTTAGATGCGAAAGGCAAAGTCGTTGCGTCAACGAATCAGATTCTTGAAGGAACATCGATCAAGGAACGCCCCGTCTTCCAACAAGCCTTATCACAACCATTCATCGGGGATGTCCATGAAGCTGTTCTACTCGCAAAATTATTGCCAAACCCAAGCGGTGAACCGTTACAATTCGTCGATATTAGTACACCTTTGTACGATAAGGGGCGATTTTCTGGTGTCCTTGCGACACATCTCAGCTTCGAATGGGCAAAAGCGATCGAACAAAGTTTTCAGAGCGCCACGTCCTCTCTCCAACAAGTCGATGTCTTCATCATTAGTCAAGATCGAAAGACGATTTTGCTTGGACCGAACGGATGGAGCGGTAAAACATTACCTGATAGCGTAACGCTGACTTCGAATGCTTCTGCGACCGCTTCTTGGCAAGGGAAAGAATTCGTCTCTGGTCAAAGTACAAGCCGAGGTTACAAGGATTACGATGGATTAGGTTGGACGGTTCTCGTGCGTCAACCGACTTCGATTGCCTTCGCTGATGCCGACGCTTTACGTCAAACGATTTTTATCGCCGGATTGATTGCCTCTTTCATCACAGCGGTACTCGGATGGATGTTAGCGAAGTTATTGACACGACCATTATTAAAAATCACATATGCCGCCCAACAGATGCAGGATGATCCCTCAAAATCACTCCCGAATCATCGTGGAATCCGAGAAATCGAGACACTGACGGATGCCTTACAACGACTGATTCATCGCTTGCTACATACCGAACAAGAGAAATTAACGTTTGAACGCTTGTCACAACGCGATAGCCTGACGGGTCTCGCGAACCGCAACGGTCTCGCTCAATACATCGAACAATTGCCTGCAGAAACGCATTCTATCTATCTTTGCCTTGATTTAGACGGCTTTAAAGCAGTCAATGATACGTATGGTCACGCGCTAGGTGATCTCCTGCTGATCGAGGTCAGTCAACGTCTCGAACAGTTGCTTCCACCTGGTGGATTCGTAGCTCGTCTAGGCGGCGATGAGTTCATCATCGTCTTGACGACTCAATCCTTAACAGAAGCACGATACTTAGGTGAACAATGGATCGCTCATGTCTCGATGCCGTATCACTTAGAAGAACAAACCGTCCACATCGGTATGAGTATCGGAGTCGCCGAACAGGTGACAGGAGAATCACTCGAACAAGTCATGCATCGCGCTGATTTAGCGCTCTATCGTTCGAAGCAAAATGGCAGAGGATGTATGTCCGTTCATTGACCATTCAGGACGGAGGATTGACAAGCGCAGCTCTCCTCCGTAAGGTGAACGAGAGAAGCGTATAATTTTTCAACGAGGAGCTGTCAACATGAATCAATGGACACGTGAAGCACGATACCGTCCCCTCTCGGATGTCGATCCGAGCGTCTACCAAGCGATGAAGGAAGAAGTTCGAACATCTCCTTGGCGATTTTCTTACCATATTCAACCTCCGACCGGACTTTTGAATGATCCGAACGGCTTCGTCTATCATGACGGTCTCTATCATTTGTTTTATCAATGGTTTCCACTCGGACCCGTACACGGGCTGAAGTACTGGTATCACATGACATCAAAAGATCTTGTACATTGGTTCGATGAAGGAGCTGCCTTGATCCCAAATGACGATCCTGATTCACACGGTGCTTATTCCGGTAGTGGCTTCATTAAAGATGATCAAGTGCACATCATGTACACCGGTAATAAACGGGATGCGGATTGGAATCGCCATACGAGCCAAATCGTCGGTCATCTCCGCTCGGATGGACGAATCGAAAAACATTTACCACCTGCTATTCCAAACGTTCCTGAAGGATATACGGAACATTTCCGTGATCCGAAAGTCTTCCAAGATGCATCGGGCATTTGGTACTGCATCATTGGTGCACAGCGTAGTGACTTGACGGGTTGTACTGTCATCTATCAGTCTCAAGATGCAGAGCACTGGACATTCCTCGGTGAGTTACAGACGAATTACTCGACATTCGGTTATATGTGGGAATGTCCTGATTATTTCGAGCTGGATGGAAAAGGGATCCTCCTCTTTAGCCCTCAAGGGATTGAACCAGATGGTCCGAACTATCAAAATATTTTCCAGTCCGGTTATTTCATCGGCGAACCGTTAGCTTTACCCGACTTAACATTCACACACGAATCGTTCCAAGAACTCGATTTCGGATTTGACTTCTACGCGCCACAAACAACTGAGGCGGCAGATGGTCGACGGATTCTTGTTGGTTGGATGGGGTTACCGGATATCAGTTATCCTTCTGACATCTATAACTGGGCACATGCTTTGACATTGCCTCGTGAATTAACGATCGAACAGGGACAACTTCGTCAACGACCTGTCAATGAACTGACACAGCTACGAAAAGAGACGCTGTTTGACGAAACGATTCTTTTCGAACAAGACGTGACAATTGCGGAAGCCGAGATTTTCGAGCTCGTGATGACAGACTTGAAACTGTCGTCGGACTCGTTCCGCTTCTCGATTCGTCAAGACGCCACAGAAGAAACCGTATTCCATTACGATGCTGTATCACGTCAATTTACGATCGATCGAAGCCGATCAGGTGCAGAAGTACCTGCTGAATCATTCGGCACTTCGCGATCGACGATTCTTGCGAAGGACTTGCATACATTACGTCTGTTCGTGGATCGTTCTTCGTTTGAACTTTTTCTAAATGACGGAGAAGCCGTTGCATCTGGACGGATTTTCCCGAAAACATCCAGTCGAGGTATTGTCTTCTCTGGTGAAGCAGGTGCGCATTTATCACTCTACGATTTATCTTAAATAAAAAAGCATTTTCCTGAATAGAATCAGGAAAATGCTTTTTTGCTTCAATGCTTCAATCGTGATTCTTTTTCTAGATCAAATGCAAGGATGTGCTGCTCCCCAATTGGACCCATGACGGACTGTAACGTATCAACGTATCCCGTTTTGAAATACAGTGATTTTGCAGCAATATTCTTTTTATTGACCGCTAGTGTGATCGCTGTGACTTCTGGAAAATGATGATGCACGAACTCTGGCAACTGCATCATTGCCTCTTTCGCATATCCTTGGTGTTGATGGCGTACATCAATGGAAAAGGCACGTAACAGGACACTGTGTTCATGTGTTCGATGTGTTTTAGGGGGATTAAGATGAAGAATAAAAAATCCGACGACTAAATCGTCTTTTTTGATGACAACCGGGAATTTATCTGGATGGGCAACCGCATCTGCGACGACATCCGTCGGAAAAGAAGTAAACTGGACTTGTTCTTCCGGAAGAATGAACGCATCACATTGTTCATAATGTTCATTCGTATACATGTGTAATTTCACTACAGACATTCTCATTCCGCCTTCCCTCTTTGTACAGGACAAGAGAGTACTCTCTTACATTTATTCCCATTTTAATGTTTTTGTGTCCATTTGCCTAGTCATTCAGGGTACTCGTCTTACATAACATCCAATAGGCTCTTGTCTCTTTATTCCACGGTTCTTCTTTCCTTAATCCAATCCTGACACTAAAAATGATACACTAGGGAAAGTTCGATTATTGAACGCGAAATAAATACGCTCGAGGTGAACTGTATCATGCATGAAGATTTTTTCGAACAGATGGAGCGATTGACCGGCATTCAACTGAATCCTGTCCAACAACAGGCAATCGAACATGACCATGGTCCGTTGCTGTTACTCGCCTCACCCGGCTCTGGAAAAACAACGACGCTTAATTTTAAGATTGCCTATTTGATTTTACAAAAAAAGATTGAACCACATCGTATTTTAGGGCTGACCTTCAGTAAGGCAGCAGCTCGCGAGATGGCGGATCGTTTTTATCATCTATTTCACGAATTAATTGGAACGACAGCGGCATTCTCGACGATTCATAGCTTTGCTTTTCAAGTCGTTCGGGATCATACATCCCAGCAACGTCTCTCCTATACGATCATTGAGGGACCAATGGATCAACAACATCCGAATGTGCCACATAAACGCATGTTACTCCGGCGTATTTTCCAGGAAATTAATCGGAGTGTCATTACAGACGACCAGATGGATGAGTTATTGCGGATGATTTCCTTCGTCAAGAACCGTCTTCTTTCTTTAAAGGAGATCAAGGCAGTACCGACGACGATCAAACATTTCCCTGATATCTATGTGGCATATGAACAATTCAAGTCACGTGATCCCTTACATCCGTTACTCGACTTTGATGATATGTTGACGTATGCGAATACGATTTTGGAGCAAGACCGTCGTCTGTTGCAACATTATCAGCGACGCTTCGACTATATCCTAACGGATGAAAGTCAGGATACGTCGCTCGTCCAGCATCAATTGGTCGAGAAGTTAGCCTTACCGCATAACCGTCTTTGTGTCGTTGCAGATGATGATCAGACGCTATACAGTTGGCGTGGCGCGGATGCCTCTAAAATTTTGCACTTCAAAGATACGTATCCGAATGCGACGATTCTTTACATGGAACAAAATTATCGTTCGTCTCAAGACATCGTATCCGTCGCAAACCAATTCATTCAGCGCAATAAAGCACGTTATCCGAAACAGATGTTCACGGAGAACGCTGCTGTTCGTCCGATTATCTTAGAGACGTTACCAACTTACGAGGATCAGACCCGCTATCTGTTGAATCAACTACGGACAGAGACGAATTACCGCGAAGTAGCCATCTTATATCGCAACAATGCCTCATCGATCAATGTGATGAATGCTTTGGATCAAGCAAATATTCCGTTTTATATTAAGGATGTCGATCATAAATTCTTCAGTCATTGGATTTTGAAGGATATCTTAAACTTCATGACATTCGCACAAGATCCGACAGATATCGATGTGCTAGCAACTATTCATACGAAATTCGCCGGGTATATCTCAAAAGCGCAACTTTCTCAATTGCAACAGTTCGGTACGGGTGAATCTGTATTTGATCTACTCATAAACAAAATCGAGATGAAGTTTTATCAAAAGAAACAACTTCAACAAATGAAGCGCACATTCGCTTCCATCCAAACCGTTCGCCCCTCTGCCGCCCTCTCTCTGATTCGTCATGAACTGGGTTACGAAAAGAATTTGCGAAAAATGAGTGAGAGTCTCGGTTTTAGTCTCGATCACCTGCTTGAAACATTGAATACGATCGATAACATCGCAAGTGATGTACCGACACTACTCGCCTTTCGTGAACGGATCACGCATCTCGAACAATTGATGCGTGATGCGAAACAAAATAAAAATCAAAATGCGGTCACCCTTTCGACCTTTCACAGTGCGAAGGGACTTGAATTTGATCGCGTCTTCATGATTGATCTCGTTTCTGGGATTCTTCCATCAGCTGATACGATCAAGGCGTACAAGAATGGACAACTCGATGATATGGAAGAAGCTGCACGTTTGTTTTACGTCGGCATGACACGGGCGCGACACGAACTACATCTCCTGTCCTATCGTTTTAAATCGAAATCATTTGATGTCTCACCATTCGTCGAAGACGTCCATCGCCTCGTCACGCCTGATGCTGCAAAACGAAAAGTAGAGCGCAAGCGAACTGCTGTTACAGCGCGAGCTAGCGTTCCTCCACTTCCGATCACTGAGAACATGCGTGTCTCGCATACAGCATTTGGTCCCGGAACTGTCTTGCACCTGGTTGACGATGTGCTGGAAATTTCATTTGATCAAGGAATGAAAAAACAGCTTTCGTTACAAGTCTGCTCTGAAAATGCGTTACTCGAAATTTTATGATTCAGAATGGACCTGACTCAAAAAAAGAATGACGTGTCTTTTCACGCCCTTTCCTCAGGCAAGACACAAGCCAGTTTTCCTGCTTCATTCAAGAAGGAAAGCGGGTCTTGTTTGTCTCTGACAGCGCATAATGCGCTTTTTCCTGTAGGAGTGGCGTGTGACGCGCCATTCTTTTTGTTACGAGATAAAGGTGGCAGATTTTTATTCTGCCACCTTTATCTTTGTAGAGGCTGACTTTTGAGTCAGCCTTTGTTGTATCCGTCAGTTTTTCGTCGATGACTCATTTTGATGAATCAAGGCATCTCTGATTTCTGTCAATAATTTTTCTTCTGTCGTTGGTACCGCTTCTTCTTCGACGACCTCTTCCTTCTTTCGGAATGAAGTGATGCCTTTGACGAAGATAAACAGCGCAAAGGCGATCAACAAGAATTCGATGCTCGCTTGAAGAAATTGACCGTACTGCAACTCTGCATTTCCGACCATGACTGACAATCCTTTGACATCAATGCCCCCGATGATGATACCGATCAGTGGCATGAAGACGCTGTCGACGAGGGATTTGATGATCCCACTAAACGCAGCACCAAGAATAACTCCGACCGCTAAGTCGATCACATTCCCCCGAAATGCGAATTCCTTGAATGCCTTAAACATGAAACGTCCCCCTTACCAAGCGCGGGACGCCAACTGCTGAATCGCATATCCGACGCCGTGCTCGTCATTTGATTTCGTCACGTGATGGGCAATCGCTTTTGCCTCATCATGACCATTCCCCATCGCGATCGCCTTGCCGGCAACTTTGAACATTGGAAGATCATTCAGGTTATCACCGATGACAGCAACCTGTTCGATTGGCACACCGAGGTGGTCAGCGAGGATTTTAACTGCCGTTCCTTTATCGGCACCGACTGCCATGACTTCGATGTTATCGTGTCCTGACGACGTGACATAGACACCGTCGACCTTCTGCTCGATTTCCTGCCAGATTTTTTTCATTAATTCTTGATCAAACGAGAATGAGATGAATTTAAATACTTGTCCCGCTTGGTTACGGATATACGACCGGAATCCATCAATCATCTTGACGTCTTCGTGGACATAATAACGATCGTGGAAGAAATCAAGCACTTGTTTAGCCCGATCACTTTCTTCACTCAACTCTTTTAGAGAATCATAGGCTGCGTCGATCGTCGCTCCTTGTGCTGTCACGAGTCCTCGATCACAGAACATCTCGAAGAAAACTTCATATTGACTGATGATACCGTAAATTTGCTGTGCTTGTTCCGTCGTCAACGTCGTCGCACTTAACTCTTCTCCATCTACGGTCATCACACGTGCCCCGTTTGAAGCAATGATCGGACAGTGGATTCCTGCTGCATCTGTTAATTCTTTTGCATTTAAGTAGTTACGTCCTGTCGCGATTGCAAATTCGACACCTTGTTCGCGTGCCGCTTCAATTGCCTGAATCGTCTCCGGTTCAATTCGTTGCTTGCCCGAAAGAACGGTTCCGTCCATGTCTGATACGAGTAGCTTGATTGGATTTGCCATCGTCTTCACTCTCCTCTTTTTCTATTTCCATACCACTATACCATTTTTCACATTTTGACTGGTCGTAAACACGGTTTACAAGATCGGTGACAACAAACGCGAAATACTTTCCTTGAATTTGATCGTTCTTGAACGCGCGGCATACGACTCGACCGTCATGAGCTTTGATACCTCACAATCAGCGAGGAAGAGACGTTCTAGTTCAATCGCTATTGCCTGATCATAGACGATCGTGTTCATTTCAAAGTTCAACCGAAAACTTCGCGCATCGATATTCGTCGTCCCGACTGAAGCAATCTCGCCATCAACGACGATCGTCTTCGCATGTAAAAATCCAGGTTCATACGTGTAGACTTTAGCTCCGTACGATAACAACTCTCCTACAGCAGCAGTCGTTGCCCAGTAAACGAATGGGTGGTCCGGTTTGTTCGGAATCATGATACGGACTTCCACTCCGGACAGAAGGGCTGCCTTACATGCATCTAAATAACTCGTGTCCGGAATGAAATAAGGCGATTGGATATAAATCGTCCGTTTTGCTTCGTTGATCATCTTGATCAAGGCAAGCTTCAAATACTCTGAACGAGAATCCGGACCCGACGTGACGATTTGCATCGGTAATATATCCTGAATCCTGTGCGTTCCATAGTAAAACAAAGATTTTTCCGTATAGACGTCACTTGCTTGGTTCCAGTCGAGAATGAAGCGGTCGAGTTGATCGTGAACGACGTCACCTTCCAAGCGAAAATGTGTATCCCGCCAGTAGCCGAACTTTTCATCGATCCCGAGATATTCCGTACCAACGTTGAACCCACCAATGTAGCCGATTCGACCGTCGATGATACAGGATTTACGGTGATTCCGGTTGTTCAATCGAAAATTAACGAAACCAATCGTCGACGGGAAAAAGGCGAACACTTCTCCTCCGTGTGCGAGTAAATCCTTAAAATCCGTCCGTTTGAGACTTCGTGATCCGACAGCATCATACAATAGACGTACTTTGATCCCACGACGGGCACAATCGGTCAATGTATCGATCAACGCTAACCCGAGACGATCTTTCTGAATGATGTAATATTGGATATTCACTTCATGCTCTGCCTGGCGGATATCTTGAATCATCCGATTGAACTTCTGCTCGCCATCCGAAAGAATCTGCAGTTGATTCGAGAGACTGAGCAGGGAACCGTTCGACATCAGGTTCATCCGAATCATATCCCGGTGCTTTTGAATCATCGGGTGCCGTCCCATCGTTACAAGTTCTTTTTTCTGTAAGGCGATCCGTCTATCCTGTTCCAGTTGTTCTTCATCCGTGACACGATAAAAATTCGTTTTTTTCAACAGTCTTCCGAAAAACAGATAGACGAGAAACCCAACGAGCGGAACGAAATACAAGATGAATACCCATGCCCATGTCGCACCAATATCGCGCCGCTCAAGAAAAATAACCGTCAGGACAGCCAAGATATTCATGATAAGCAATCCGTAGACGATGATGATCGTGAACGTACTCCATACTTCCACCATACGATTCCCTCCCGCTTCAACGGTATTCTTCAATTTTGATTCCTCTGTCTCTTATTCCCGTTTCCTTCCGTGTCATTCTTCTGAAGACAAAAAAACCTTTTTGAAGCACGGCTAGCTTCAAAAAGGTTTAGGTGTGTCATGATTCTTTACATGGTTCCGGTTGTTGTAACGCCATTTGTTCAAGCGTCGCTTTGACACCTGCTACACAGTCTGGCAATCCAACACCATCATAGGCGAGTCCGGCTAAATGAATGTGCGGATAATGAGAAGCGACGATTTCTCGCACTTCTTGAATCCGCTGTGCATGTCCTACCGTATAGGCCGGTAAGCCGTCTAAGAGACGACTGATGACGACACGTTCCGGTTGCAATGGACGACCACAGATGTTTTCAAGATCTTCTAAGACGACGCGTTCAATCATTTCGTCAGATTCACGAACGAGTGCATCTTTTCCGGGGCGTCCGATGAAGGCACGGAGCACGGTATGATTCGGTGCTGCATGATTCCACTTTTGATCAATCGCCGTGCATGCTGTAATTGAATACGGCGCCCGACGGTTGACGATGAATCCCGTTCCATCAATCGGTAACGCTGTTTCCTTATCGAAAATCAACGTGACCGTCGCCGTCGAGTGTGTTGAAAGGTTCGCAAGCCCTGGAAGCGTCGCATCTGGTAACAGGGACACGACTTGGCGATGCGGAATCGTCAACAAAATATCATCAGCATATTCTGGACCATGATCCGTTTCGAGACGATACCGCCCGCCTTCTTCCCGTTCGATGGAGCGAAGTGGTGTCTCTAGACGAATCTCTGTCCGTTCGAGCACCTCTTCTAAACGCTCGACGAGAGACTCGAGTCCAGTAGCAAGTGATAGGAATTGACCTGTCGCTTTGAGCGTCGGACCTTGTTGTTGATCAAGCGGACGCATGAGGCGCATCCCTTCGAACAAGCTTCCAGCCTTTTGCTCATTCGCAACGAATTGCGGGTAGGTCGCGAACGTACTCATCCGGTCGATATCACCCGCATAGATGCCTGAAAGAAGCGGTTCGATCAGCTTCTCGACGAGCGCATCTCCAAGACGCGGACGCAGGTATTCCCCTAATGGGATGTCTGTTTCCGGAATCGTCAAATCAGGAGCAGGGTGAAGCAAGCGTTCTGTCACCTCTGCCTTTTCTTCTTCCGTCAGTAGAGACGTCTCTGCGAATAACTCTAAATCGGTCGGGATGCCCATGACGGCACCTTTTGGAATCGGGTGGAGACCGCGCGCATCCAAGATATACGCTTGCGACGTGTTATTGCGAACGAGTTGCTCCCCTAATCCGATCTCTTCGATGAGATCCGTCAACACGTGTTTCCGTGCGACGTATGAATCCGGTCCCCGCTCGATCGTCAATCCTTCGTCCCGATATGTCGCCACCTTACCACCGAGACGACCCTCTGCCTCGAGTAACGTGATGTTCATCTCTGGAAACTGCTTCTCTGCATAATAGGCGGCTGCAAGTCCTGATATACCACCGCCCACGATGACGAGACGTTTACTGGACATAACTACCCACCTGTTTCGCGACGGCTTCCGTGACAGCTTTCATGAAAGCTGGATCTGCGTTTGGCATGACAGGTCGCGCATAGTGAATTCCGAGTTCGTCGCAGACGACTTTACACTCGTAATCATTATCGAACAATACTTCTAGGTGATCGGCAACGAAACCAACGGGTACGTAGACGAATGCTTCATATCCTTTTTCTTCGTAGACGTCACGTGTCAAATCCTGAACATCTGGTCCAAGCCATGGTTCTGGCGTTTGTCCAGCCGATTGCCAGCCTGTGATCATATGCGGTACACCAGCACGTTGCGCGATCAATTCGGCTGTTTCCTTCAATTGCTCTGGGTATGGATCACCGTTTGCAATGATTTTCTCAGGTAGACTGTGTGCTGAAACGACGAGAACGGCTTTCTCTTCAGGTACTGGTAAAGCGTCGAACGTCTTGCGGATTTCTTTCCCCCACCAATCGAGAAACGCTTCTTCTTTGTACCACGATTCGACGGATGCGAGACGAATACCATGTTGGTCCGCGACTTCCTTCGCACGACCGTTATATGAACGGATACTGAACGTTGAATAGTGTGGTGCTAAAACGACCGTGACCGCTTCCGTAATGCCGTCTTTTGCCATTTGCTCGACAGCATCCTCAACGAATGGCTCGATGTGTTTCAGACCAAGATAGAGTTTGAACTCGATTTCACCAGCATATTTCTCAGACAGTTGACGGTGTAGCTCTTCAGCCTGATCAATCGTGACTTGTGCGAGTGGTGAGACACCACCGATGGCTTCGTAACGTTCCGTCAACTCTGCCAATGCTTCTGGAGACGGTTTGCGCCCGCGACGGATGTGCGTATAATAACGCTCGATATCTTCTGGTTTATATGGCGTACCGTACGCCATAACAAGTAGTCCTAACGTCTTCATTTTCCTACCTCCATTTTTTCTTTCGAATAATCATGGATAAATGCAGTCAAACGTTTCAATACTTCTGGATCGACTTCCGGGAAGATGCCGTGACCGAGGTTAAAGATAAATCCTGGTTGCTTCATTCCCATGTCGAGAATTTCCTTCGTTTTTGCTTCAAGGATATCCCACGGTGCTAGCAGATAAGACGGGTCGAGGTTTCCTTGGACAGGTTTCGTCAATCCACGCTCACGTGCTTCGTCAATCGACAAACGCCAATCAAGTCCGACGACGTCTAACGGTAAACTGTGCCATTCTTCTGCCAAGTGACTCGCTCCTACACCGAACATGATCATCGGCACGCCTGTATCTTTTAATTCCGTGAAAATGCGTTCCATCGTTGGCTTGATGTAACGGACATAATCTTTCCGGCTTGTCGTTCCGACCCATGAATCAAAGATTTGGAACGCTTGGATTCCTGCATCCACTTGTGACTTGATGTAATCGATGACCATGTCACCTAGTTTCTCCATTAAGGCATGCCATACCTCAGGTTGTCCATACATCAATGCTTTCGTTTTATGGTATCCCTTCGAAGGACCACCTTCAATCATATAGCTCGCAAGCGTGAATGGTGCCCCGGAAAAACCAATCAACGGTACTTCGAGTCGTTCTCGTAACAAACGAATCGTTTCATAGATATATGGAATATCTTCGCGGTTGAATGGTTGTAATGCTTCGACATCTGCCATCGTGCGAATCGGGTTCGCGATGACTGGACCGATACCACTCTTGATTTCGACGTCAACGCCCATCGATGGAAGTGGCGTCATGATGTCTTTATACAGAATCGCTGCATCGACCCCTAATTGTTTTACAGGTAGTTCTGTCACATATGCGCCTAGTTCCGAGTCATGTGTGATCTCGAAAAGCGTCCGCGTCTTCTTGATTTCACGATATTCCGCTTGATAACGACCTGCTTGTCGCATGTACCAGACGGGAACGTGATCAATCTGCTCGCCACGGATCGCCCGCAAAAACGTATCATTGAATTTCTTCATCATAACTACCCCTTTATACTCGTTCTAACGCCCCAAAAAAACGTACGATAAGTTTGTGAACACAGAAACATTATATCTGAAATTAAGAAGTCTGTGCCAATAAATCGTTTACAAAATGACAGTTCTGTTACCAGTTCATGAAATGTTCACTGTTTCTTGTAAAGACCGAACGCAGCGTTTAACTGACCGCGGATCAAGTCTGAACGTTGCTGTTCCGTTACCTTACGTTCTTTTTCTCGAATTTCGTGCGTACGCCAGCCATCCTCGATTTTTTCCGCGACTTCGACGAGTCGCTCGACATCCGTAAACGAATATTTTCGTGTTTTTCCATTTGTCCGTTCTGGAAAGATCAACTTCCGTTCCTCATAGTAACGAATCTGACGTTCTGACAAGCCGGTCAATTCACAGACGATTCCGATCGACATCACCTTTTTTTCACGGTAGTTCATCTTCGTCACTCCTTTCCACAAAAATACCATGTCAGATTTTCTGACACAACACGTTTCTTTGAAAGTATTTCCGTCTAAAGTAAACACATACTTTAAATGGATAAAGGAGGAACGACAATGAAACTGGAACAACTCGCTATCTCAGTCGATACGTTTTATGTCTTATTCGCAGCACTGCTCGTCTTTACGATGCAAATCGGATTCTTACTTCTAGAAACAGGGATGTTACGGGCGAAGAACGCGGGGCACGTCGCCGTCAAACAAATCATCAGCTTCTCGGTTGCCGCTCTCGCCTTTTGGGCCATCGGATTCGGATTGACGTTCGGTGATGGCAATTCTATCATCGGAACGGAAGGATTCTTTTTACAAGGAGGATTCAGCAGTCTTGATTGGTCGAACATCACGATTGATGTGAAGTTCCTCTTCCAACTCTCATTCGTCGCTGTCTCCCTCGCGATCGCTTGGGGCGGATTCGCAGAACGTGCTAAATTATCCGTCTACCTGTTGTTCGGAACGTTTTTCGTTGCTATCATCTATCCGATCATTGCACGTTCCGTTTGGGCAGGTGGATTCCTTGGTTCGCTCGGGATGCAAGACTTCGCTGGATCAACGGTCGTTCACTTACAAGGTGGGATTGCTGCACTCGTTGCTGCTTTACTGCTCAAGAAACGAATCGGTGCTGAAAAAACACCGTTACTCGGACACAACGTCATCTATTCTGTCGTTGGTGCCTTCATCCTCTGGTTATGTTGGTTCGGCTTCAATGCTGGTTCGACACTAACGATTGCCGATGGATTCTTTAGTTACGTTGCCTTGACGACGTTACTTGCGACTGCAGCAGGTGCCCTCGGTGCTCTTGCCATCTCATTCTGGCACCGTCGTGTCGCAGATATCCCTTCGATCATCAACGGTGTCTTAGCTGCACTCGTTGCCATCACAGCAGCCTGTGCCTTCGTCGAACCGTGGGCAGCTGTCGTCATCGGTTTCCTCGCTGGTGTGATCACATATGGAACGAGCATTCTTCTCGCAAGCCGTGTCGATGATCCATTATGTGCCTTCTCCGTTCATGGCGTCGCTGGTATCTGGGGTACACTCGCAACTGGATTCTTCGCTTCACCACGACTCGTTGAAATCACAGGGATCGGACAAGCTGGTCTCTTCTATGGTGGCGGTTTTACGCAACTCGGTGTTCAAGCACTTGGTGTCGTCTTTGCCGTCGTCATCGTCAGTGTCTTGAGTTATGCATTCTTAAAAGTTCTCGACCTTACGATTGGTCTTCGGATCACACGCGAAGATGAACTCCGCGGACTGGACGTTGCGGAACATGGTCAATCTTCTTACGATCTCCCTGCTCCTGTCAGCAAAGAATTGCGTATGGTCGAAGAAGAAGATCTCTCAAACGAACGCGTCAATTAATAAAAAGAACAAGAGCCTACACGATGGATTCATCGCGTAGGCTCTTTCTTGTTTATTATTTTCGAGCGTAGTATTCACCAATCACAAGCGCCAAGGCTGCCCCACCAACGACATAGATGGATCCGCTTAAAAAGAATCCAAGTAGCGTCAAGACGATGCATTGACTGATTGCTGCGAAGCGGATGATTTTTCGTTTCGCCTGTACAGCATTTCCAAACGGTAATAGACGAGTCAATAGATGTTGGTCCACTGCCTTCGTGAACGGTGCTAGTTGAAAGCTTGTCAATCCTGCAAACGCAGGGATTGCAAGCGCAACGAACAACTCGTTGCCACTCGCTAACCACATGAACACAGCCCCGATCAGCGTCAAACGAACAATCAATCCGATCCCGTCTCCACTCCGGATGAACTGTTTGACATACAAGTAATCGAATGTCGTTTGCGCTCGATATGGAATCCGCTCGACCATGTTACTCAAGAGACGACGGCGTTTATATGTTGCCGATAAATGCGGCACATCGACGAACCAGTTCGCTAATCGATAAAAACGATCACGCGATTCCTGTTCGAGCGCAATCCATTCGCGTAGAGGAAGATGGTCCTGACGCTTTAAATGGAGTACGACCATTAAGAGAAGTGCGACGACGATTGTCATCCACGCCATATCGATGATGACGAGTAGCGCCGCTCCGCACGCATACAGTAACACCGTCCGATGTGCGATGCCTTCAAGCTTTGATAAATTCGCAGCAGCTCCGAACAAAGCAAGCGCTACCCCAAGTAAAACAAGTTCAAGTGGTGTCGTCTGTTCCGTTCGAACATAGAGAACAACGACAGCTAAAAACGGAATCACGGCACGGATGATACCAAAGACCGCATTGTACGCTCGTACTTGTTGCATGAAACTTGATAACTTCGCTAACACCGGTAATAGAAACACTTGGTCCGCCTCAACGAGAAACGTCCGACTCGTCCGATAGAGCGGTAAAATCAGAAACAAGGCTGCCATGACGAATCGACCTGGAAACGATGGATCGAGTTGGTCGAGGAAACGTCCGTAGACGACTAAACCGTACAAAATAACGAAGTAAACGGTAAATAACAGTCCGCCATTCGCCATGTACCTTGTATATTTCACCGTTTCCGTCATCGCCGCCTGGTAGCGTTCCTTCCATAAGGACTGGCTGTTCATCGTTCCGCCTCCTCGATCGCGGCAACGTACAGATCATCCAGCGTTCCATCTTGCAGTCCATATCGTGCGCGTAAAGCAGCTGTCGTTCCCTCTGCTGCAATGTGCCCCTCATGTAAGAGCACGAATCGGTTACAGTGACGCTCGGCTGTCTCAAGAATATGCGTCGACATTAAGATCCCCTTACCGTCCTGCTTCAGTTCACTAAAAATCTGAAGTAACTCTCGGATTGCCAGTGGATCAAGTCCAACGAACGGTTCATCGACGATCAACAGTTCACTGCCTGTGACGAGTGCACATAAAATCATCGCTTTTTGCTTCATCCCTTTTGAGAAGACACTTGGAAACCATTCGAGTTGCTTCGTCATTCGAAGTCGTTCAGCATAATGTTGCGCGCGTTCTGTCGCGATTGCTTCTTCGACGTCATATCCTTGCGCCATCAGACGAAGGTGCTCCCGTAACGTCAGTTGTTCATATAACATCGGCTGCTCCGGAATATACGCCACTTGGCGACGATACTCGGTTTCGTTCGTCGTTAAATCCAATCCATTGATTCGAACCGATCCCGTCTTGACCGGTAAAAGACCAAGGATATGCTTGATCGTCGTTGATTTTCCGGCACCGTTCAACCCAATTAGACCGACGAGTTCACCTCGGTCGACTTCGATATTGATGTCATGCAGAACGGTTTTTGATCCGTATCCTCCTGACAAATCTTTAATGTCTAATAACATATCTGCCACTCCCTTTAGGCTCATCGTAAAGTAGACTCGCTTCGTTTTTCTAGCGTAACGCCTAGTTTTTTAAAATATAATGTTTTAATACTTGTTTTTTCGGCAATTACTCTAAGTGTAATCGTTACATCAATATATGAAAACGATTTACATGTAAATTGAAAGTGAAATCAATGAATCGTCTATTCATTCTCTATCAAGTGGTCTAATCGTCTAGTCATTTAAAGAATGAACTAAAGAATGAACGATTTCAGATTTTTTCATTTTCGCACGTGTTTATAACTGCCTGAAAACAGGTAAAACTAATATGTAGAGGAGATGTTTAGAAATGGGTTTCTTATGGGCACTCATCATTGGTGGTCTCATCGGTTGGATCGCAAGTTTAATTATCGGGAAAGACGTACCGGGTGGCATCATCGGTAACATTATCGCTGGTTTCATCGGTTCGATGATCGGTCAAGCCATCTTTGGTTCAATGGGACCAAAAATTGCTGGTTTCGCAGTCATTCCGGCTATTCTCGGAGCAGTCATCTTGATCTTCATCGTCTCACTTATTCTCCGGGCAGTACGTAAGTAATCATAGATCTTAAATTGAAAAGGAGTGTTTTAAATGGGATTCTTATGGGCGTTAATCGTCGGTGGTATTATTGGTTGGCTAGCAAGCTTGATTTTAGGTAAGGATGTTCCAGGCGGTATCATTGGTAACATCATCGCTGGTTTTGTTGGTGCATTGATCGGTCAAGCATTATTCGGAAACTGGGGTCCAATGGTTGCCGGATTCGCAATCGTTCCTGCTTTACTCGGAGCTATCATTCTTATCCTTATCGTATCGTTCATTCTCCGTGCGGTGAATAAACGATAACCAAAAATCCTCGGACGTTCTAGTCCGAGGATTTTTTTAGTCTTTTAATTGTAACCACATACCGTCCTCTCGCTCGACGACTCGTTTTTCTGCTCGTAAGTTCAACCATTCGAACACACCTTCGAGAAAACTAGACGGATATTCCCAAACGGTACCGACTTGCTCGCGCTTCTTTCGTTCTGGTTTTCCAGCGATGGCTTCTAACTCATCTGGAGTCTTATTTAATCGGATTAGCAATTCTTCCACCTGCCCCGATTGATAGGTCACTTCATATCCATCGTATCGTGCTCGATTGGCAACGGTCGAATCAGGCGTGCCGAACGTATTCTCGAACGAGTCACGCGAACGTCCGAGATAGCCAGTCATCGTATCGATACTTTTTCCAGTCCGGGCTTTCACTTCCGTCTCAAGTAACGTTTTGATATCGACTGCATATTCGTTCGAAACGGTCGTATTGAATCGATCAGCCAATTTAAAGTCGACTGTCGCGTTCGGTTCATCTCCGAGTTGTACAGTCTTTGATTCCTGGACGGTCTGTCCGGATTGTTCCGCACTTGCTTGAACATCGTACTCTCCAGGAGATCGCTTGAGTTCAAGGGATTTCTGATCAATCGTCCCGACTTCTTCTCCATCTAATGAAATCTTCGTTCCCGGTAAATCACTTGAAACGGTTAACCGCTGAGGATTCACATCGAGAGAGTACCGGTCATACCAAAGCCATCCATCTTCTTCTTGAAGCGAAAACAGATGTGTCTTCACTTGCTTCCCTGCGCCTTGATCCTGTTTGACTTGTGCGATGACCCGGTCCGTCCGTTCTGAGTCAGCCGTCAACCAATTAACGAGTCGCGTCGCTTCACTCATCGGTAGTGACTTACCATTCATCGTGACGAGTTGTTGGAATCCACGCTGATCCTTTTCCTTTAACAAGGTAGCAAGACGCTCGTCTGTTTTCTCCATTCTCGCCGCTTCTTGCATGTTACGTCCAAACCAAAAGGCAACGAATAAGAAAAGACCGACGATGATGACGCTACCGACGAGCAGGCGCCGTTTTCGTTTTTTTTGTGCCGTCGAGGCTACTCGTGATGCCATGCAATTCGCTCCTTCCTTCAGTAGCTGTATGTTTCTAAGTGTATCGGGTTCAATTTGACTGTCAATCGTGCGGAAGTCGGAAACTTTCCGTATACTAATATTATCTTACCCAAGGGAGTGAACGTTCCATGCAAAAAGAGTCATGTATCTTCTGTAAAATTGCTCGCAAAGAAGTCCCTGGTCATATCGTATTCGAGAACGAACAAGTTCTCGCTTTCCTTGACCTGTCACAAGTGACGAAAGGACATACGCTCGTCATCCCAAAACAACATGCCGATAATTTGTATGATCTCTCTCCTGAACAAGCACAAGACGTATTTGCGACGATCCCGCAAATCAGTCGTGCGCTTCAACAAGAGACAGAGGCAGCTGGCATGAATCTCTTATCGAATACAGGAAAAGTAGCGGGTCAATCGGTCTCTCACTTCCACCTGCACCTCATTCCGCGTCACGATAAACAAGACGGTTTCGGTGCAAAATGGGAAGTTCATAATGACGATTACACGGCAGAGGAATTAGCTGAACTCGCTAACTCGATCGCTTCTCGCATCTAAGTCTGTTCTTTTTCTTCTATTCTTAGAAAAATATTGCCGAAATAGGTTTCTTTCATTCGATTTTCGGTAAAATAATATGAAACAAATATTTTAATATTAAAAAGGAGGTTCAATATGTCGAAGCGTCCCGCCCGTAACTGGGTCGCTTTTGGTGCTACGCTAACACTTGTGACTTTTTACGGTCTGAAGGCGCTTCGCCAAGGTACGAAAAGCGACTCTTCGAACGGTCATCAACGTCGAAATTCTTATTCTACAATCGTAACGAATGTGCAGGATTTGACCCAGGAGGGCAAGAACTTAGTAGAGACAGCAAAAGCGTCTGGTATGCACTTCAAAGAAGAAGTCATGCAGAGCGTCTCGGAATACCAAACGGAAGTCCAAGCATCGCTCACGAAGATCCAGTCTCTCGCTGATGAAGCGAAACAGGAAGCAGACCAGCTTTCTCCACAAAAGTAAGATCCGTTGCTTCGATTTGTTTTTGTATAGTTTGCATTTTGCGCGTTTGAGCCATTGTCACCTTTCGAAAGGATGAGTCAGATATGGAACACGAAAAGTTATATCCTGGACAAGAGGCTTTGTTGTATAGCCACAAGATTGTCCAGTTAAGCAAAGCACTATGGAAAACGGTAGAAAAAGATTGGCAAAATTGGATCAAGCCCTTTGATCTGAACATCAATGAACATCATATCTTGTGGATTTCGCACGCGCTAGGCGGTGCCTCGATTTCAGAGATCGCGAAATATGGTGTCATGCACGTCTCGACGGCATTCAACTTCTCGAAGAAGTTAGAAGACCGCGGATTGTTGACGTTCTCGAAAAAGGAAACAGATAAACGAAATACCTACGTCCAGTTGACACCAGAGGGCGAATCACTCTTGCTTGAGACGATTCAAGCGTTCCGCCCTGAAGAAAACGGTGTCTTCCGTGCATCACTTCCTCTTCAGGAATTGTACGGGAAGTTCCCGGAATTAACGGACATTTCTGCGATCGTACGTCGCTTGTATGGCGACAGCTTCATGGACATATTCGCTGAGACATCAAAGATGATCACAGAAGAAGCAGATCGTCGCCCTCAAGATCCAGTCATGGACTCAATCAAAAAAGCATAACCTTACCAAAAGCGTTTTAGCCTCTAGCTAGAATGCTTTTTTTAGGTCTTTTTTCCTCATGACAAGGACATTACTACTATGTCTCAAGAGCGTTATTTCCCTCACAATTTCCCATAAAAATTATCCTCAACCGACTACTTGGATGTGATAGCATGGAAAAGAGCAAGTATCTCTTGGCATGACAAGATACAGCTGTCAACCAGACGAGAATATGATATGATAAAACGGTTGAAATAAATGGTAAATTAGGGGTGTATGTATGAAAAAGAAATTGTTAGGCGCAGCAGCAGTCGCAAGTGTATTTACGTTAGCAGCATGTGGATCAAATGACGAAGCCGTCATCAATTACAAAGGTGGCGAAGTCAACAAGGCTGACGTCCAAGAAGAAGCATACGAAAAAGCTGGTGCTCAAATCGCTTTCCAGCAAACAATGAACAAATTGCTTGAGAAGAAATACGGCAAAGAAGTCACGGATAAAGAAGTCGAAGCAGAAGTCAAGAAGACAAAAGACCAGTTCCCGGATAAAGAGCAGTTCAATACAACATTGAAATCTGCTGGAATCAAGAACGAAAAAGAATTCGAGACAGTTCTTCGCACACAAATGCTCTTAACGGAAGCAAAATCTGCGAAATCAAAAGTAACAGATAAAGAAATCCAAGAGCGTTTTGACCAAGAAAAAGTCGAAGTCAAAGCAAGCCATATCCTCGTTGCGAAAGAGTCAGAAGCAAAAGACATCAAAAAACAATTGGATGACGGCGCGGACTTCGCGAAACTGGCAAAAGAGAAATCAACAGATACAGGTAGCGGTGCAAAAGGTGGAGACCTTGGATACTTCACAAAAGGTAAAATGGTCAAGGAATTCGAAGATTATGCGTTCAAGGATGGCGTTGAAGGTAAAATCTCCGATCCAATTAAAACACAATTCGGTTACCACATCATCAAAGTAGTCGATCGTAAAGAAAAGAAAGACTTTACGCTTGATAAAGAAAAAGCACGCATCAAAAAAGCACTTGCTGAAGAAAAAGCAGCACAAGTCAACCCGAACGATATCTACCGTTCACTCATGAAAGAATACGATGTTAAAATCGAAAACAAAGACTTCAAGGATGCTTTTGATTTAGATAAACAAGAACAACAACAAATGCAACAACAAATGATGCAACAACAACAGCAGTAATCAAAAAAGGAAGCCGCGAAGGCTTCCTTTTTTCGTGTCGTTTTTCATTCATATGAGCGATAGTTAACGAACCGTCCGGATTGGTGCCCGTTCGTATTGTTTCGGCAAGGCGACCGTATCTCCTAGTTCGGCTGCCGCATGATAGACCCAATAAGGTTGGCGAAGTAGTTCACGTGCGAGCAGGACGATATCTGCTCGACCGTTACGGACGATTTCTTCTGCATGGGCAGCTGTCGTAATCAATCCAACCGCGCCTGTTGCAATACCCGTCTCTCGTTTCAACTCTTCTGCATAGCTCACTTGATAGCCTGGATACACTTCCGGTACGGCATTAGCGACGACAGCCCCTGAACTGCAATCGAGTAGATCGATGTGACGTGCAGCTAGTTCTTTCGCGAGTGGAATATAATCCGTCGCCGTCATTCCCCCTGTTGCGTGATCGGCTGCTGAAATCCGGACCCAGATCGAGAGCTTGGAAACGGCTTGAATGCCATCAATGATCTCTAGCAACAAGCGCATCCGATTTTCAACCGATCCACCGTATTGGTCCTCACGAACGTTTGATAACGGAGAGAGGAACGTGTTCAGTAAGTAACCATGAGCCCCATGAATTTCAATGAAATCATACCCTGCTCGTTCCGCACGCAGTGCTGCATCGATGAACTGTTGTTTGATCGTCGCGATTTCCTCAAGCGTTAATGCTCGTGGATGTGTATACGTATCATCAAACGGTAAAGCACTCGGTGCAACGGGTGGTTCTGCCGTCGTACTTTTGCGCCCGGCATGGGCCAGTTGAATGCCTGCTTTTGCACCCGCTGCTTTGACTTGCTCTGCGATCCGTTGTAAGCCTTCGATATGAACATCTGACCAAATTCCAAGATCACCGGCTGAAATGCGACCGTCTGGCGTAACAGCACTCGCTTCTAAGATGACGCCACCGACACCACCCATCGCACGGGTTGCATAGTGCGTGACATGCCAATCCGTAACGAGTCCATCTTCTTTTGCACTGTACATACACATCGGCGCCATGATGACCCGATTTCGGAATGTCAACGTTCCGAGTTGAACCGTATCAAACAACTTCGTCTTCATCTTTTCTCCCCCTTATAGCTTCGGACGGTAAAAAGCACGATTATCTAGTGCGAATGATCGTTCCGAGAACTGTCCTGGCTCGACATATTCAAGGAGACGATCCATCATCGTCATCCGTGCATCAAGGTTATCGATCAAGAACAAAACTTCTGCCTCGCGCATCTGTGGTGCGACAGCAGAACCCCATTCCGGTCGTCCGTGATGACTTAAGACGAGATGTTGCAAGACCGTCAGTACTTCTGCGTCAATTTGTAATTCTGCTCCGACTTTTTCAAGTTCCGCTACCATCATCGTAATATGACCGACGAGTTTACCAGGCAACGTATATTCCGGTGCAACCGGATCGGATAACTCCTTGATTTTCGCATAATCGTGCAGAATGATGCCACTGATTAGCACGTCACGGTTTAAGGTCGGATAGAGTTGAGCGATTTGATCCGCTAGACGCAACATCGAAAGGACGTGGTATGACAGCCCCGAGTAAAAAGCATGATGGTTCTTGACCGCTGCCGGATGCGTGAAGTAAGCGTCGAATCGCGAAGTAATCAAATGTTTAACGAGCTTTTTCATATCACTGTTCTGAATCGATTCTACGAACGCGAGGACTTCCGTCTCGATTTGCTCTCGCGGAATCGGTGCGGATTGGACATAGTCCTCGACATTCGTCTCCTCTAGAACCGTGATTTGTTTGAGCTTGAGTTGTGTCCGCCCTCGATAGTCCATGACTTCTCCAGCAGCATGGACGATTGATTTCGGCGCATATTTTCCAAGATCACTCGTATCCCACATCTTCGTCTCGATTTCGCCTGTCTTATCCGTCAAGATGAGCGTCAAGTATGGTTTCCCATTCGCTGCAATTCCTTTGACCGCTTGCTTGATCATCGCTCGTTGATCGAGCGTTTCTCCAACTGCTAATTTACCAATTCCTTTCATACTTGAAACACGTCCTTTATCTGTAAAATAGGTGTCTTTTTTATATTCCATTGACTACACTTAAGGCATATACTATTTCATTCTACTATATGGGAGTCATGAACATGGAACTGGAACCTCAATTTAATTGGTCTCGCTATCTCGATTTAGCTGACTATGAACAAACCTTTCCGACGGCTGCCGTCGATCAATCCGAAATGGACTGGGTGACGCAGCTGCGATCGAAAGACATGAACTTCACCCGCTCGGAAAAAGGGGTTCTCTATGGCGCTGTCGTCACCTGGCAAAATCCTGTCGACAAAAGTGACCGCCGCTCGATTTGCTTTTATGTAACGAAAGAAAAACTGATCACGATTGGATTGTCGGATTCAATCGTGTCCCTGGTCGCTCCCTATTCTCCCGCGCATCCATTCGCAGCCTTTTATACGATTCTTGCTTTACAGCTGAACACGTATTTTGCCGGTATCGATCAGTTTGAGACGGAACTATTCTCAAGACAAGATGAACTACGTGGCAGCATCAATGAAGATTCGCTCGATAGCATCTTCGCTTTACGCGACACGATCGAGAACTGGTCCGATTTAATCGTTCCGTTTCAAGAGCTCGTCATGGCTGGTGAAGAATCATTTCTCGACGAGGACGCGTATCTCGAGGATCTCTCGTTGAAACTAGCTACGAAACGTGTCCGCCGTCTGTTGATGCTCATTGAACATTATCAAAAAGACATTGAGGTCCTGCTCGACTTATCGACGACCGTCTCGAACTTCCGTGGAAACGAAATCATGAAGGCATTAACAATCTTTACTGCCGTCGCGACACCAACGATGGCTCTCGGTGCGATTTGGGGGATGAACTTTAAAATCATGCCGGAATTAGAATGGAAATACGGTTACGCCCTATCCCTTGGTCTAATTTTTCTCTCGACTGGTGGCATCTTCTACTGGATGCGCTGGCGTGGATGGTTAGGCGCTCTTGTTCGGATGCCAAAGAACAGTCGACCAAAAAAATAGATATCAGAACATAAGTTCGTTATACTAATTGTATCATATCTACTGAAAGGAGACGCTTGTACGATGGAACGAAAAATCATTCATATTGATATGGACGCCTTTTATGCTTCCGTCGAGCAACGCGATCGTCCTCGATTAAAAGGTGTTCCCGTCGTCGTCGGTGGACCGCCTCATGCACGTGGTGTCGTAGCGACCTGTTCCTATGAAGCACGGAAATACGGTATCCATAGCGCGATGCCGTCAAGACGTGCCTTCCAGCTCTGCCCCCGTGCGGTCTTCATTCGTCCCCGCTTTGACGTCTACCGAGCTGTCAGTGCGCAAATCATGGCGCTTTTTCGAGAAGTGACACCGCTCGTCGAGCCTCTCTCGCTTGATGAAGCGTATCTTGACGTCACGGAAAATTATTTTGATCAAAAAAGTGCGACCTATATCGCGCAATATGTTCTTCAGCAAATTAAAGAACGGACAGGTCTGACGGCCTCTGCTGGTGTTTCGAACTCTAAGCTCGTCGCGAAGGTCGCATCCGGATACGAGAAACCGAACGGGATGACGGTAGTTCCTCCAGAGGACGTCCTCAGTTTCTTGTCTCCATTAAAAATTGGAGATTTACACGGCGTCGGAAAAGTCACGGAACAAGCGTTACGAAAACAAGGAATTGAAACCGTCGCAGATGTCCAAGCAATGCCGGTCGAACAATTACGAGCATTGCTCGGACGCGATCGCGGAACGGAACTGCATGCGATGGCACACGGGATCGACGAGCGTCCGGTTCGTCCGGAACGCGAGCGAAAATCGATTGGTTCTGAGACGACCTTCGAAGAAGATACGGAGGATATCGATACGATATTTGAGACGTTGATTCGAGAATCAAAATCCGTCATTGCGAGTCTTCAAAAAAAAGAACTCGTTTGCCGGACGATCACGATCAAGTGGAAGACCGATACATTCCAGTCACGTTCGAAACGGCATACATTTTCAGAAGAAACGGCGGACGAAGAACGCTTACTTGAGGAAACAACGAAATTGTTCAATGGTATCACCTTCGACGGACCGATCCGCTTGATTGGTATGACGGTCAGTCACCTGACTACTCCTCCCGCTGCGCGACAGTTGACGTGGCAAGACTTAGACCTGCGCTTGTAAAATGAATATCTGTTCATTATACTAAGTACAAGACCGATCAGACAAGGGAGGAACAAGTATGCAGTATACGATTACAGTCTTTTCAGATCGTGGTGAAACGTTACTCGATGACGTTTTTGAAGCAGAAGCAGATGGACAGGCACGAGAAGAAGGGATTCGGCGTCTCAATGAGAGTGGGTACGCTCATCATGCAGCTCGTGTCACACGTTCAGGTCGTTTGATTCATTTCGAGCGCGCTTACTTGCCACGGATCGTCCCTACTTCATCTTGAGCTATACAAAAAAGGAAGACGGCCATAATGGCGCGTCTTCCTTTTTGATGACTTATTGAACGTCGTCTTGTTGCTCCATCATTGGCGCGTAGAGTTCTTCTAACGGCTTCATGATGATTTGTGTGACTTCCGTCAGCATCGTGTGCATCCGTTGCTCTTCTTGCATCAGCTGACTGATTAATGGGTTGTTTTGGACTTCAAGCATCTTTGTTTGGGCAGACGCCATATCGTCTGGTGTGATTTCTTCACCTTGCATCTGCTTTTGTTGTAATTCGAGTTGGATGTTACGGAACGATGCAAACAATTCGTTTGATTCCGGATCCGCGTTAACTTGCGTGTACAAATCTTTTAATGTCGTGTACTCCGAAGTCTCACGTAATGCACGCTCCAGTGTGTACGCGTGATCATATAAGTTTGTTTCTGCCATGAGTAAAACCTCCAATTTGTTTAGACGAGATAAAGCCCCGCCTGTATCAATCCAATTAAACCACCTAACAACCCTCCAAGCCAAGTGATAGCCCGGAATTCTCGCTTGGAAATCGATAAGACGATTTCCTCGAGATACGCAGTATCCAGCAAACCGACCTCTTCTCGAACAATCGTTTCGAGATCAAGCGTTTGTAGAATTTGCCCGATTTGATTCGTCGTCCGTTCGAATAGATGATCGATGACGACAGGGACATGTTGCTCGAGTAATTGTGACTCGAGGGGATTCAACCAGACGCGTAATGGTGTAGCAAGCATCGATTCAATCGGTAAACGCGCCAAGACTTGTTCTTTGACGGTCTGTCGAATCCGTGACTCCGTCTCTTCTGTCATATAAGACGACAGTGGACGATCTAGTCCCTTTTGCCATTCCTGACGTAATAAGGCAAGGATGAACTGAGACGTCGACTCTGATTGAAGTACCCGTTTCAGCTCCGGCTGAATCATATCAACGACGTTGACGTTCGCGAGCAACATCCCGAACATCCCACCTCCGAGACGCTGTTGGATGAAACGAGCAACAGTTTCCTCGAGTTGTAGACGTCCTTCTGGTCCATCAAAATATTCCTCTGCTTGGTGCAATACGGATGTGACGAGTCTTGGCATGACCTCTTCGATTTTTTGTTCTCCGGCTTCCCCGATCAACTCGCGCACGGACTGCTCACGCCATTTACCCATGAGGAATGAAAACTCCTGCTCCAAGTGATAACTGATTTTCCCTTGAATCCGTTGTTTGGGTTCATCGATGAATCGACTAATCCACGCTTCCGTCGTCTCTTCTGAACGTGTCCATTTCATGACTTCATGTTCGACGAGCCGTGTGACAGCTCCACGAACAGCTGGTGATGCGAGACGTTTCCCGATCCCTTCTGGCGTCAAGAGATGCTTGACGACCGTCCGTCCGAGATTCGCTGCTAGTTCATCTCGCCGTTTAGGAATCAGACCCGGCGTAAACGGCACGCGAAATTTTCCGATGTATTTCGGTTCAAGTGGTCGAAATAACATCCGAATCGCTAGATGATTCGTGACTGCGCCAATCAGGGCCCCAATGACAATGATTCCGACAAGTTTCAATACGAGTAAAAACGTATCTGACATAAGTTATCATTCCTTCCGATTTTCGACTTATGGTAAAGTCGAGATAGTTATGTACGATTTAGGAGTGATGCCGTGTGTTACGACAACTGATGACTGTATTCAATGACCAGCTTACGACCGATCCGAATGTTTATTGCCAGGAACAGTATAGCGTATATCGCCTTGAAGATGGACTCTGTTTTGGAATCAAGGCGACTGCCATCTCTGACCGCGAACAACAACTGCTTGATGTATTCGCTGAACGCATCATCACGACGTCGCGGTCTGATATCGATCTATGGCGAGAGCGTATCCAATCTGCTCATGCCCTCGAAGATCAGTCGTTCCGACTTGTCCATTTTTTGTTCAATCCAACCGATGAACGGACAAGTGAAGAAATTCAACAATTGCTCTCCTCTTTCTTTTCGCAGACGAGCATCCTTATTCCTTTTAGCACACACCGCTTCACGGTCGTTGAACGCGAAGAGTTTGTCATCGAGTCCGAACTATCCGATTTATTTTTTGCATTACAATCTGATTTTGTACTCGACGGTAAGGTATTGCTTGGCCAACAACGTGCTGCAGGTGATATCGCCGTTCAGTTCCAACTCGAACAAGCAGCGCTTGCTTTCGTTCCTTCGATGCAAATCGAACGTTTCTTGCCTGCCATGATCCGTCTTGCAAGTCTAGATGACCGGCACCGCGCGACACTCGTCGATCAGTTCATCCGTTTACTCGAGCCAGAGTCTCGTGAGACGATCCTTGCTTTTTGTCGAGCTAATTTGAACGTCTCCCTGACAGCAAAACATCTATTCTTACATCGAAATAGCCTCCAGTATCGACTCGACCGGTTGACGGAGCAGACTGGAATCGATGTTCGATCATTTGAAGGCGCTACTTTCCTCTATACCTTACTTCTTGTAGCATGATGCCTAATTGAAAACGTTTGCATTTAGTCAGGTTGTCCATAGGCAGACTCCCTGACTTCTTTTATACTAAATCTTGTAAGCGTTATTATTTCATCATTTACATTAGGGGGAACTACACATGGCTGAAATTCGTCTTGAACATATCGATAAAATCTACTCAGGTGATGCAAAAGCGGTTGATGACTTCAACCTTCACATTAAAGATAAAGAATTCATCGTCTTCGTCGGACCATCAGGTTGCGGTAAATCAACGACGCTCCGGATGATTGCTGGACTTGAAGAAATCTCAGGTGGGGATTTCATCATCGACGGCAAACGCATGAACGATGTAGCGCCAAAAGATCGCGATATCGCGATGGTCTTCCAAAACTACGCGCTGTATCCACACATGAACGTCTTCGATAACATGGCGTTCGGATTAAAGCTTCGGAAGTTCCCAAAAGATGAAATCAAGCAACGCGTCGATAACGCAGCTCGTATCCTCGGTCTTGAAGAATACCTCGAGCGGAAGCCAAAAGCACTCTCTGGTGGTCAGCGTCAACGGGTAGCGATTGGTCGCGCCATCGTTCGTGATGCTAAAGTCTTCTTGATGGATGAGCCGCTCTCGAACTTAGATGCTAAATTGCGTGTACAAATGCGTAAGGAAATCATTCAGCTACACAAACGTCTTGAGACGACGACGATTTACGTTACGCACGATCAGACGGAAGCGATGACGCTTGCGACACGAATCGTCATCATGAAAGCGGGTATCATTCAACAAGTCGGTACGCCGAAAGAAGTCTATGATCACCCAGATAACATGTTCGTTGCCGGATTCATCGGTTCACCATCGATGAACTTCTTGACAGGTAAATTAGCGGAAGACGGTCTCTTCCACGTTTCAGGAACAGAAGAGAAGTTCGAAGTACCAGAAGGAAAAATGAAAGTTCTCCGCGACCGTGGTTACACGAACAAGGATCTTGTCCTCGGAATTCGTCCAGAGGACATCCATGCGGAATTGATCTACCAAGACACGAAAACAGCACACCGCTTCCCAGCACATATCGAAGTATCCGAATTGATGGGTGCAGAGTCTTACCTCTACTCAAAAGTCGGACAACAAGCGTTCACGGCACGTGTTGATTCACGCTCACACGTCGAGATGGGATCGCAGCTTGATCTCTTCTTCGATATGACAAAAGCACACTTCTTCGACTCTGCGACGGAAGCAACGATCCGTTAATCGCATCATCGATCAGTTACGATGTTTCAGACTGTCCTTTTAAGGGCAGTCTTTTTTATTGACAGACGTTCCTGTAACTTTGTATGATACTGCTTGTAGCTTAAAATTAATCCTATTCGAAAACTAGGAATTGAAATCATTCATTTATAAAGGAGAGAGCGCTATGAAACACGGTTTGAAATTAGCTGTAGCAGCATTATCGACAGCGGGGGTGCTTGCAGCATGCGGCGCTTCGAACGACAACGCAGGTTCTGATAAAGAGTCAAAAGTCATTACAGTCGGTACAGAAGCAACGTACCCACCTTTCACGTATAAAGAAAAAGGAAAATTGACAGGTTATGACGTAGACGTCATGAACGAAGTCGCAAAACGTGCCGGCTATAAAGTCGATTACAAAGCGATGGACTTCAAAGGACTCATCCCAGCACTCGATTCAAAACGAATCGATGTCATCGCGAACCAAATGGGAATCACGCCTGAGCGCCAAGAAAAATACGCTTTCTCTGATGCGTATACGGTCTCTGGTTCAACGATCATCGTCAACAATAAAACGAACGACATCAAAACACTCGACGACTTAAAAGGAAAGACAGTCGGTTCGACACAAGGTTCACTTTACGCGAAGACGGCTGAAGAAGCTGGCGCGAAAGTGAAATACTACAAAGGTGCGAACCAAGTCTTAAAAGATCTTGAAGCAGGTCGTGTTGATGCTGCTATGAACGATCGTCTCTTCGTTTTGACGGAGCTGAAGAAAGCAGGCTATAAAGTCAAAGCGGTCGGTGAGACGTTCGACAAGAACGAATCAGGCTTCATGATGGCAAAAAACAGCAAGTATACAGAAGACTTCAATAAAGCACTCTCTGAGATGCAAGAAGACGGCACTCTTGCAAAAATCGGTGAGAAGTATTTCAACGAGGATATCAGTAAGTGAGTGAATTACTAACGATCGTCCGGGATAACTCGGACGTCTACGCAAAGGCGATTGGTACGACCCTTCTAGCAAGTGGTCTCGCCATCGTCTTTGCGCTTATTCTCGGGTTGATTCTTGCCGTCATGCGTGATAGCCGTCTTGCCGTCTTTAGCGGTTTTGCACGTTTATACGTCTCCTTCTTCCGAGGAACACCATTGCTGTTACAAATCCTGATTTTATACAATGGTCTCGTTGTCCTTCAATTGACTGGATTCCAAGCTCTCGCTTTCGGCTTATCGCTTCACTTTTCTGCGTATATCTCTGAATCGTTCCGGGCTGCCATCTCCTCTGTCGATCGTGGACAATGGGAAGCCGCTGACTCGCTCGGTATTCCGCGCCGTAAGACATTCAAGGACGTCATCTTGCCGCAAGCACTATCTCGGGCGATTCCACCACTTTCGAACTCTGTCATCGATATCATCAAATCAACATCACTCGGTACGATTGTTGCTGTTGAAGAATTGACGTATGTCTCTGACCAGATTTCAGCAACGACGTATCTCGTCATGCCGTTGCTGCTATTCTCAGCTGCGATTTACTGGATCATGTCAACACTCATTCAAAGTGTTCAACATCGCTTAGAAGCACGCTTCAGCATTCCAGAATGAATTTTCCACACTTGGAACCGTCAGGATTTCAAGTGTGTTTTTTTTAGATTTTTTTAGGTTTAGCACTAGGCAATCCGGGAATAATCAAGTATACTAATAAAAATCAGAATTATCTGACAACTTACAAAGGAGCGTGGCCGAGATGAAACAAGTAATTGAAGCTTTCCGTAGACAAGATGCAGAGCAGCGAATTCCAGTGCTACGTCTCGAAATCGATTATGAGCTCAGTACGCTCTTCGATGCGATTCAAGCCAATGACCAAGCTGCCATGTCAGCAAGTAAAGATCGTTTAGATAAATACCGTCAGGAGATGCTTCGCTTAGAAGCTTAACCTCATAGATCCCCCATCTCTCCTCCCCCTTGAGATGGGGCTTTTTTTATTTACTTTTAAATGAGAGGAACACTCTATTCGTAAACGAAAGAGAGGATCGCCTCCAGATGATATATCGGAAACGATCCTCTCACTTTATTTCGCTAACGGACAACGTGCGCATTGATCTGCTTTTATCTTAAAACCAATTAATCGACGTCACGACCACGTGATGCCTTCAAAATCTCAAACCATTGCTCGCGTGTCAAAGACAATTTCGTCGAACGAACAGCAGATTCGATACGTTCAATCTTACCAGAACCAACGATTGGCATGATACGTGCTGGATGTTTGAGCAACCATGCATATGCGACTTCATCGATTTCTTCTGCCCCGATCGACTCTGCGATTTCAGCTAATTTTTCGCGTAACGGTGCATATTGCTCGTCTTTGAAGAGACGACCGCCCGCAAGCGGACTCCATGCCATCAACGGCATCTCATTTTCATGACAGAGATCAACGGATCCATCCTCGAAATGTTTCAGTTCCGAAACCGACAACTCGAGTTGGTTCGTCACGAGCATGAATGGTAAGCGCGACTGAATGAGACTTTGTTGCGCAGGTGTATGGTTCGAGAGACCGAATGTCCGTACCTTTCCTGCGTCCTTCAACTCTACGAACGCTTCAGCAATCTCGTTCGGGTCCATCAACGGATCTGGACGGTGAATCAACAACGTATCCACGTACTCGACACCGAGTTCTTGAAGAGAACGATTCACCTGTTTGATGATATGCTCTTTCGTCGTATCGTAGAATGATAACGACTGATCCGAGAAATGGTTCCCTTTCATCTTGATGCCCGTCTTCGTAACGATCTCCATTCGGTCACGTAACTCCGGTTTTAAAGCAAGCGCTTCTCCGAATAAGCGTTCATTCGTGTAGTCACCATAGATATCCGCGTGATCAAATGTCGTAATTCCTAAAGCAAGGCATGCTTCAATCAATTCAAGCCGCTCTTCTTTCGTCATCTCCCATTCATTCAATCGCCATAAACCATGAATAATGCGTGAGAATGATAAATCTTCTGTTAGTTGAATCCGTTCCATCTGTCTTCCAACTCCTCTATCGTATAAACTCTATCTCGTTTACTGTACCTCAAAATGGTACCGGTTGCACGGATTTCACTTTTTGATGCTCTCAGACAAAAACAGGATCCCGTCGATGACGTGATCCTGCATAGGACTTATTGAATTTGTTCGACTTCTTGCATGACTTCATCTTCGATCTGCTGACGTTTCCGTGTCGTCTCAGCAGCATCGGGTGACGTGACGCTGAAGTAGAATTTGATTTTTGGTTCCGTACCCGATGGACGAAGGCAGAACCATGATCCATCGCTAAGCGTAAACTTCAGTACGTTGGATTTTGGCAGGTTGATCGGTGAAGGTTGATGTGTCTTCAAATCGTGGGCGATGCTCGCATCATAGTCCTCGAATAAGACGACCTGTTCTCCAGCCACTTGTTTTGGCGGATTCTCACGGAACGTATCCATGATACGCCCGATCTGTGCCACGCCATCCTTCCCTTTGAGTGTCAGAGAGCGGAGTGACTCTTCAAAGTACCCGAACTGCTCGTAAATCGCCTGTAATGCCTCATAGAGCGTCCGTCCTTCTTTCTTATGGTACGCAGCCATCTCAGCGGCTAACAAGCATGCTTGGACGGCATCCTTGTCTCGGCAGAAGTCACCGATAAGGTAACCATAGCTCTCCTCGTATCCGAAGAGATACTCATATTGACCCGATGCGTTATATTGTTTGATTTTTTCCCCGATGAACTTAAAGCCTGTCAATGTATTCTCGACATGGAGATCATAATGACGTGCAATCAACGCGCCGAGTTCCGACGTAACGATCGTCTTCGCGACGAATCCGTTCGCTGGCAGTGTTCCTTGCGCCGCTTTTTGTGAAAGGATGTAGTCGAGCAATAACGCTCCCGTCTGATTCCCTGTCAGGACTGTCCATTCTCCGTCTGCATCACGTGTTGCGACTCCGACACGGTCAGCATCGGGATCCGTCGCAATCAAGATGTCGGCATCTGTCCGGTCACCATATTCGATCGCCAGTTTAAAGGCAGCATGTTCTTCCGGGTTCGGTGACGTCACGGTCGGGAACGCACCGTCTGGTTCTGCTTGCTCCTTGACGACTGTTACCTGTTCGAATCCATACCGTTTCAAGCCTTCTGTTACCGGCACAAGACCTGTTCCGTGAAGTGGTGTGAAGACGATTTTAAGTGGATTCGCTAATTCCGATTGAATCGAAGGTAAGACACGAATCGTTTGTAATTTTTCTTGATACGCCTCGTCGAGCTCTTCTCCGACACGGACGATCAAACCGTTCGCGCGAAGGACTTCTTCTTGCTCCAGTTCAATCGATAGCTCATCTTCGATTTGGCTGACGTACGAAACGAGTTCATCTGCTTCTTTTGGCGGAAGTTGTCCACCGTCATCCCCGTATACTTTATAGCCATTGTACTCTGGTGGGTTGTGACTCGCCGTGATGACGATCCCGCCCGCCGCTTGTAAAGACCGAACCGCAAACGAAAGTTCCGGTGTCGGACGTAGACCGTCGAACAGATACGCTTTGATGCCGTTACTTGCGAGCGTCCGTGCCGCCTCTAACGCAAATTCTGGTGAGAAATGGCGTGAATCGTGTGCGATGACGATTCCTTTTGCTGCCGCTTCTTCCCCCGATGCCTTAATGAATGCTGCGAACCCTTGTGATGCTTTTCGGACCGTATATACGTTCATCCGGTTCGTTCCGACACCGATTTCCCCGCGCATACCACCTGTTCCGAATTCGAGTTCTTTATAAAATGCTTCTTCGGCTGCTTTTTCATCCGTTGCTAACGTGACTAACTCTTCTTTTAATGTGCTATCTAAATCAGCGAACTGATCCCATTTTTGATAGGTTTCTTTCCATGACATGGTAAATCGACTCCTTTTTGAATGAGGGTAAGACTTGCGATGAAGCGATACCTTTCATATGATTAACACTAGAAAGGGTAAGGTGATGAGGCATGTTTCCTACGATTCAAATGGCAGATCTTCAACAGCTCGTCCGAACGGATCAGATTCGCTGGTTTGACTGCCGATATGACTTGCAACAACCTGAATATGGACGGAATGCTTTCTTGGAACAACACGTCGAAGGTGCACAGCACCTGGATTTAACGACTGACCTTTCCGGTCCCATCGATGAGGTCGGTGGTCGGCATCCGCTTCCTTCAAAAGAAGCGTGGCAACACACACTGGAACAGCATGGTGTAACACCAGAAGACTTCGTGGTCTTGTACGACGATGGTTTTCCGTATGCCGCTCGTGCATGGTGGTTATTTAAATGGATCGGACATGAGCGTGTCGTCGTCCTTGAGGGCGGATTCTCCTCTTATCTAGCGTTCGATCTCCCAGTCACGGACGACGTTCCTACTTATGAACCGTCTCAATACGCGCCTCGTTTTCAAGATGAGATGCTCGTCTCGTTCGAAGAGCTAAAGCATCAGCTGACAGAAACGATGGTCATCGATTCCCGTGCACCCGATCGATACCGTGGAGAAATCGAACCACTCGATCACGTCGCCGGCCACATTCCGGGTGCCGTGAATTGTTTCTTCGAACAAGCACTCTCACCAGATGGTCGCTTACGGGACGCGGAAGATTTGAAAGAATTGTACGCCGACATCCTACCAGTCACAGCACCTATCCTCTATTGTGGAAGTGGTGTGACAGCGTGTGTCAATGTCATCGCTCTCCATTCACTCGGGAAAACCGATGTCCGGCTTTACGCCGGCTCTTATAGTGATTGGGTCAGCCGTGGTGAAGATGTCTCCCGTTCGTAAGCATCAGACACTGACAGAAACATCTGTCAGTGTCTTTTTGTTCAGAGTTGAATCGGTTTGATGTTCCAAATCGCATTCGCATACTCTTTAATCGTGCGGTCACTTGAGAACACACCTGACCGTGCAATATTAAGAATGACGCGTTTATACCATTCTTCTGGTTGCTGATACATCCAATCGATTCGTTCTTGCGCTTGTTGGTAGGATAAGAAATCTTTTAAAATTAAATATTCATCATTATACGTCAATAATGAATCATAAATCGCTTGGAATTCACCTGGAGCAAATAATGTTCCATCGACGAGACTATCGATGATTCGTCGTAGCTCGGGTTGGGCACTGTATTGATCGTATGCACTGTAACCACCGTACTGCTTATAATTCATGACTTCCTGCGGTGTTAAGCCAAAGATGAAGATGTTCGCATCCCCGACCTCGTCTCGAATTTCGATGTTCGCTCCGTCGAGCGTTCCAATCGTCAAGGCGCCATTCATCATGAATTTCATGTTGCCGGTTCCAGAGGCTTCATAACTTGCAGTCGAAATCTGTTCACTGACGTCACTTGCCGGGAAGATCTTCTCAGCAAGCGATACACGATAGTTTTCTAAGAAGACGACTTTCAAGTACGGACTGACGTCTGGATCATCGTTAATTAAGCGTGCCAATGCATTAATGTAACGAATGACTTCTTTTGCATAATGATAGCCTGGCGCCGCCTTTGCACCAAAGATGAATGTCCGTGGTGTCATCGTGAAGGAACGGTCTTCCTTCAGACGATAGTAGAGCGAATGAATGTGTAACGCATTCAACAGTTGACGTTTGTACGCATGCAATCGCTTGACTTGAACATCAAAAATCGAGGTCGGGTCCACGACGATACCGGTTTCTTTTTCAATGAGCAACGCTAATTCTTCTTTACGCTGAAGTTTGATCTCGGCGATGTCCTTTTGTAATGCTGCATCCTCTGCCCATTTCGTCAACTTTTGCAAATCGGACGGATGCTGAATCCAACTATCCCCGATTGCTTCCGTCACACGATTTGCCAGTGCTGGATTTGATGAGAGGAACCAGCGACGATGTGTAATTCCGTTCGTCTTATTATTAAAGCGAAGCGGAAACATCTCATAAAATAGTCGCATCTCGCGCTGCTTCAGAATCTCAGTATGAATCTGAGCGACACCATTCGTCGAATGCGTTCCGACGACAGCCAGATTCGCCATGTTGATCCGGTCATCCGCGATGATGGCGATATCTCGCATATGCGCTTCCATGTGTGGATAGTTTGCAAGCACATCCTTACAGAAGCGTCGGTTGATTTCCTCGATGATGAGGTAGATGCGCGGTAACAAGCGACGGAACAAATCGATCGGCCAGCGCTCGAGTGCTTCTGACAGTAACGTGTGGTTCGTAAACGACATGACACTCTTCGTGATGCGCCATGCTTCTTCCCATCCAAATCCTTCTTCATCGACAAGAATCCGCATCAACTCCGGAATCGCGACGACCGGATGTGTATCGTTGATATGGATAGCGATATGGTTGCCGAGTTGCTTCAATGAATGATTTCGCTTTTTAAAGGACGTCAAGATACTCCGTAATCCGGCAGAGACAAAGAAGTATTGTTGCTTCAAACGCAACTCTTTTCCTTCATACGTCGTATCATCCGGATACAGAAACTCTGAAATCGTCTGAATCGATTGTTTATGTGCCAGTAAATCTTTATAGTTCCCACGGTATTGGCTAAGTAATTCATCATCATCAAGTGGAGACTCAGCACTCCAGAGTCGCAGGTTATTGACGACCTTGTTTTGATAGCCGACGATCGGCATATCGTACGGAACAGCACGGACGATTTCAGCCGGCTCATGATGGACACGATATCCATCACCGACTTCTTCGAGCCAGACATGTCCACCGAATGGAACATCGACCGCTTTATCAGAACGTCTGATTTCCCACATGTTCCCGTTCTTCAGCCAGTTATCCGGTAACTCGACTTGATAACCATCAATGATTTTTTGCTTAAACAGACCGTACTGATACCGGATCCCGTTCCCGTGTCCAGGCAGACCCAGCGCAGCCAGGGAATCGAGGAAACACGCCGCGAGACGACCGAGCCCTCCGTTCCCAAGTCCAGGTTCCGGCTCTTCTTCTGTCAAATCACTGAGCTGATATCCGAGTTCGTCAAGTCCCCGTTCCACATCCTTTAAGACATCAAGACTCAATAGGTTGTTATGCAGGAAACGTCCGAGTAAAAACTCGAGTGAAAAGTAATAGACTTGCTTACTTTTTTTATGGATATATGTTTCTTTCGTTCGTAACCAATCAGTCGTGACTGTCTCACGTACCAGATAGGCAAGTGTCTGATAGATATCATTTTCTGTTGCTTCCGTTATGGCTTTACCATGCATCGAAACGAATCGTTCCGTAAACCTCTCCTTGAACTTCTCTTTATCTTTGAACATGACGTAACCCCTTTTCCCAGTGATACGATCAAGTGGCGGACGGTGCAATCAAACGATATAAAGCCAAGTATTCGTCGGCTGAACGCAACCAACTGAAGTCCTCATTCATCGCTGTCTCAATCAAATGCTCAAAGACTGGTCGATCATGATAAACCTCAATCGTACGTCTAATCGCTTCTAAAAACTCATGTGCATTATAATTCGCGAACGAGAATCCATTTCCTTCTAACGTGAACTGATTGAACGGTTTAACCGTATCACGGAGCCCACCTGTTTCCCGAACGACCGGTAAACAGCCATACTTCATCGAAATCAACTGACTGAGACCACACGGTTCAAAACGCGAAGGCATCAAGAAAGCATCACTTCCTGCATAGATCCGTTGTGCGAGACCAACGTCAAATCCGATATAAGAAGCGATTTTGTCTGGACGAATCGATGTCGCATGATGGAACAACCCTTCATATTCCGCTTCACCCGATCCGAGAATGATGAACTGCGCATCGAGTTCGAACAAGTCTGGTAAGATATGCGCGAGTAAATCGATTCCCTTTTGGTCGACAAGACGAGAAACGAAACCGAACAGTGGTACGTCCGGATTGATCGGGAGACCTAGTTCCTCTTGTAAGGCAGCCTTGTTTTTTGCTTTTCCTTCCGTGACGGTATCAACGGAATACGTCTCAACGAGATGCGTATCATGAGCAGGATCAAATTGACGATAGTCGATTCCGTTCAAGATTCCACGCACGTCGACAGCGCGATGTTGCAAGACCGGCTCAAGTGTCTCACCGTAATACGGATCCATGATTTCATCACGGTACGATGGACTGACTGTCGTGATTTGATTGGAGTGGACAAGTCCTGCCTTCATGTAATTGACGAGACCGTTATGAGCGATCCCATCCGCTGTGAAATGTTCATGACTCAAACCAAGTAAGTCACCGAGCACTTCTTCCGGGAAGACACCCTGGTATTGTAAGTTGTGGATCGTAAAGACCGTTTTAATGTCTTGATAGCGCTCAAGATGTTGATAATGGATGCGTAAGAACGCTGGAATCACACCTGTTTGCCAATCGTGACAATGGATAACATCCGGTACTTCCTTTCGATCTAGATGTTGAATCATCTCAAGGACAGCACGTGAGAAATACGCAAACCGTTCCGCATCATCGTAATGTCCATAAATGACGCCATCCCGTTTGAAGTAGTACTCATTATCGATGAAATAGAACGTCACACCATCTTGTTTCAATCGGAGGACAGCACCAAATTGCTGGCGCCAGCCGACCGGTACGATGAAGTCGAATAAAAACTCCATCTCTGATTTGTATTGCTCCTTGATCTGACCGTAATTGGGTAAGACGACTGAAACGTCCGCCCCTTCCTCAGCAAGCGCTAAAGGGAGCGAGCCGACGACGTCAGCTAGCCCCCCTGTCTTGATGAAGGGTGTCGCTTCCGTGGCAGCAAACCATACCTTCATGAATGACATCTCCTTTAAACGATTGTTTGTTTTTTGATGACGATTGGTTCTTCTGCCGTTCCGCGGATGACTTGACCGCGTTTGACGGTGACTTCTTTATCGAGAATCGCGTACTCAACGACCGCGCCTTCTTCAATGACTGATTTTTGCATGATGATCGAATTCTTGACACGAGCGTGTTTACCGACTTTGACACCACGGAACAAAATGCTGTCCGTCGTCGTTCCTTCTAATTTACAGCCGTTCGCGACAAGTGAGTTCTTGATGTCAGAACCCGGTAGATAACGTGTCGGTGGCTCATGCTTGATTTTCGTATAGACGTGCTGGAAGTCATTGATTGCTCCCCATTGTTCAAGCAACAGCATGCTCTCACGATAGTATGAACGAAGCGAGTGAATGACTTGTGATGTACCACTGTACTCATAACCGTGCACGTGTAGACGGTTCAGTTGCGAACGAATGATACTCTGAAGTAAATCGTACTCACCACGAGCAATCGCTTCATCAATTAAACGAACAAAGAGATTTTTCGATAGAACGACCGTCTCCATATAGAACGTCTCATCCGTCGGCTGGAATCCGCGTGATCCAATCGCTGTCACGCGATTCTGTTCACCAAAACGGATCGGGCGGCAGTATTTACAAGGTAGTTCACGCTTCGTATAGACGACTGTAATATCCGCATTCGATTCTTTATGTTCACGTAATACATCGCGATAATCCACCGCGGATAAGATGTTTGAACCAGAGACGACGACATAGTTTTCCTTACTGCGAAGGAAAAAATCACGGTGAAGGTGGAAGTTCGATAGATCCCCACGGAACTCGTTCGCATCTTGTGACAATGCAGGTGGGAAGATATAGAGTCCACCGTTTGAACGGTCAAGATCCCACTCTTTACCAGATCCAAGATGGTCCATCATGCCACGATATTTCTCGAGCGTAAAAATCCCGATGTTCGCGATATCGTTTTGTACCATGTTCGTTAATGTAAAATCGATCAACCGATAACGCCCTGCAAATGGAACTGCCGCTAAGTTACGATGCTCCGTCAATTCCTTGAAAAAGCCTTCTTCCCCACTCAGATTGATGACACCTAATAAATCGACCTTCATTCGAATATCCCCCTTATTGAATCGCTTCTTTGATGACTTCGTTCTTCTTGACGATACTGTCTGCTTCGATGACGAAAACTTCTCCGTCTGGAGAACCAATCGTTGCACCATCTTCTACGATCACGCCATCTGCTAAGATCGCCCGGTGAATCGTGACGTCTCGTCCGATTTTGACGTTCGGGAAGATGACCGAGTCTTTGACGAGTGATCCTTCTGCTACATCGACACCATAGAAGAGAACCGAATGATTGATTTCTCCTTCGATGTGGCATCCTTCGTTGATGATCGATGTCTCGACTGTCGCAGCGTTTCCAATGTATTGTGGTTGCTGATTCGGGTTGACCGAATGTACTTTCCATGACGGTTCGTACAAATCGAATTCAGGCTCTGCCGTCAATAGATCCATGTTCGCTTCCCAAAGGGATTGAATCGTCCCGACGTCTTTCCAGTATCCTTTGAATTTATACGCACGGATATTGAGATTTTCAAAAAGCATGTTCGGGATGATATTTTTACCGAAGTCAAAGCTTGATTCCGCATCGCCGGCATCTTGAATCAAGTGGCGTTTTAAGATATCCCAGTTAAAGACATAAATCCCCATCGATGCAAGATTTGATTTCGGATTTTTTGGTTTTTCTTCGAATTCATTGATTCGTAAGTCATCGTCCGTATTGAGGATACCAAATCGCGGTGCCTCGTCCCATGGTACTTCACGTACGGAAATCGTGACATCAGAACCTGTCACACGGTGTTCCTCAATCATCTTTTCGTAGTCCATTTTATAAATATGGTCGCCTGATAGAACAAGAACATATTCAGGGTCAAATTGATTGATATAACTCATGTTTCGATAAATAGCATTTGCTGTGCCCTCATACCAGTTTTTGCCGTTCTGTGCTTGGTATGGTGGAAGAATCGTTAATCCGCCATTACGACGATCCAAATCCCATGGACTTCCGATGCCAAGGTATCGATTCAACTCTAATGGTTCGTATTGCGTCAACACGCCAACTGTATCGATTCCTGAGTTCGTACAGTTCGAAAGTGGGAAATCAATGATCCGGTATTTTCCTCCAAATGCAACAGCTGGTTTCGCAGTGTGTTTCGTCAAAGCTCCCAGACGTTTCCCTTCTCCGCCTGCAAGTAACATCGCAACGACATTCTTTTTAGCCATTTCGTCCCCTCCATTTATGCTCTTTTTTTACAGATGACTCGCGTTCTAAAATCCACAGATACTTCTATATACCCAATCTTTTCTCTTTTTAATATAACATTCCTGCAAAATAGGTTTATTAAAATACAAAAATCGAAAAAAAATCTATTGATTTCTCCATAAAAGACCGATAATAGGAATGAAATGGCTTTTTGAAAGGAGTTCTCATGCGAATTACGACAGGATATCTCGTCTTACTTGGTCTTACAATGATGCTTCTGTTTTCCTTATTTTCAATTAAAGATGAGTTAAAAACAGCACGCACACTTTTTTTCTGGGCCGATGAACAGACGACACGACATCCACTGACCTCCTACCAACCAATCACCGTAACCTATGAAAACAAACGGGTCGAGCTCTATGACGGATTGCGACGGGATGACTTAACACCTCGAACATTGCCGAAAAAAGTCGAGCAAGCGTTTGTGGCAATCGAAGATCAGCGTTTCTATCAACATGACGGATATGACATCACAGGAATCTTACGCGCGTTTACGAAAAACCAGTCTGATTCTAAATCTCAAGGTGGCAGTACGATCACACAACAACTAGCAAGAATGACATATCTAACAAACGAAAAAACATATACTAGAAAAATAAAAGAGTTGTTAATTGCTGTGTCTTTGGAGCAAAAATATTCGAAAAAAGAACTGATGACAGCGTATGTCAATCAAGCCTATTTCGCGAATAATATTTATGGCATCGAACTTGCCGCAAAATCGTATTTCAATAAGCCGGCACGCGAGTTAAATTGGTCAGAAGTCAGCTTTTTGACAGCAATTCCGAATAATCCTTCTCTTTATGACCCGCTGCGCTTTCCTGAAAACACAAAAAAACGTCAGCAACGAATCGTTCAAGCGTTAATACGCGATCGTGTACTGACGAAAGATTTTGCTATTTCTCGTGTGTCGCCTCGATCCTATAAACCGAGTGTCCCTTATCCGGACTATATCGATGCCACCGTTCAAGCTGCCGTTCGGATGACCGCTCAAAAAAAGGGTTGGAGTGAGAAGCATGCTGCAGAATATCTGCATCAACAAGGGGCGGTCATCTCGACATATCTCGACTCAGCAGAACAACGACGGGCTAAAGAAGCTCTTCGCAATCTACCCAACCCGATTGAGGGTGCTTATGTTGGCATCGACGGACAAACACACGGAGTCACCGCTCTTGTCGGCTATAAATCCGAATTGACCGGTCAATTCAACCGGGCTGTACAATCCTACCGACAGCCTGGTTCAGCAATCAAACCGTTACTTGTCTACGGTCCTTATCTCGAGAAGACGAAAGCCCGCTTGTCCAGTACGCTAGACGGTAGTCCCGTCTGTATCGATGGCTACTGCCCTTCAAATAGCGGAAATCGAATACTTGGACGAGTGACGATTGCCGACGCAATTGCCTATTCCTACAACACACCAGCGATTCGCGCGTTCGCGGTCTCCTTCCGGGAAGGATTGAAGTCCATCCGTCCGTTTCAGTTCAGTCAATGGACACGGGAAGATGATGCGTTTACGAGTGCTCTAGGCGGTTTACAGTACGGGATCAGTCCATATGAACTGACAAATGCCTATACCGTATTCGTCAATGACGGGATCTATCGACCGGCGTCGATGATTAAAAGTATTACGCTTAAGAATGGAACGGTCGAACGACCACAAGAAAAGGAACAACGGATTTGGTCCAGTCAGACGAACCGGGAATTACGGGCTGGTTTGAAAAATGTCATGACGTATGGAACGGGACGCAAAGGATTTGACTCCTCTGCTCGTTATATTGGAGGAAAAACAGGAACAACGAACGACAATAAGGATATGTGGTTCGTTGGCATCAAAAATCAACATATCGGAGGGATTTGGCTAGGGGCAGATCGCCCGCGTCCTTTCCCTGTCGAAGCGAATGCAACGCTACAGGTTAAGACGTGGGCAACGATTTTACGCCCTTGAGTCAACTCGGAAATAAAATTGCTTCCCCGAAGGAATTAAATAAAGTCAAACCGACCCATGATAGACCAGCAAGTAGAACGCCCCAGGCCAAGAAGGAGAAGATGATCAATCCGACGGCTCCTGCTGCACTCGTCATCTTACTGATTTGTACTGTATAAAAGATAAAATAGATGAGGAAGGACGCAAGCAACACGATTCCGACATGTAAGAAGGACGTCATGAAGGCAAAGCTGACACAACCTCCGATAAGTAACAGAATACTACCCGGACGTAACATGCCGAGTGTCGTCCCCTCTTGTTCCTTGATGAAAAAGGCGAAACCGAGTTGATTGATCGTATCCGATAATAACTTCAATGAACTGAAGATCATGAAGTAGACGATCAAAAAGCCGAGCCAAACGACGAGCTTCGTATCGCGCGCCGTCAAGAGTTGCAGTAGTTCATCGTACACACCAACTTGATCGAGCCAATGTAATGCGAGTTCTGTCGTTGCAATTGCAAGGGATGTACTAAATAACAAGATGCTGATCAGCGGGGCATAACTTAACAGGTAAACATTCGTACGCATGTGGAGTCTCCATTCATAGAAAATTCATATGTAGCACACAATTTCACTTACAGGTATACTATAATAGATTATATCGGTTCAAGAGACTGAAGGGGGAAACAAAAATGGCATTTATCTTAATGGTCGGTGTAAGTCTTGCGTTTTTGACAGCAATCTTCACTGCAGGCTACAACAAAAAACCTGAAGGTAACGAATAATTCATAAAAGCTCCATCCTGAATCAGGATGGAGCTTTTGCTTTATAGAAGACCTGCATATCCTTGCTGACGCAATGCTTCATAGACGATGATCGCTGCCGTGTTCGAGACGTTCAGTGAACGAACGAGGTTCGATTGAGGGAGACGGATACAACGCTCCGCGTTCGCATCGATGACTTCAAGCGGCAATCCTTTTGTTTCCCGACCAAAGACAAAGAAATAATCCTGTTCGACGTCCGATAAGTCGATCTGGCTCGGGTACTGTTCTCCATATTTCGTAATATAGTAGAAAATCCCCTCCGGATGCTTCTCCCACAGTTCTTCTAACGAATCATGATAACGGACATCGACGAATTCCCAGTAATCGAGACCCGCACGTTTAAGCTGCTTATCGTCCGTCGAGAAGCCGAGCGGTCGGATCAAGTGAAGGACGGAATGCGTCGCTGCACATGTTCGTGAAATATTTCCTGTGTTTTGAGGAATCTCCGGTTGATACATAACGACATGAATAGCCATGGTTTAATTCTCTCCTATCTCATGCGCTAAAAGCGCTTCTTTATGGGCAATCCCACTTGCAAAACCCGTCAGTTTACCAGTCGCCCCGATGACACGGTGACACGGATAAATTAGCGCGATCGGATTCCGGTTCAAGGCACCGCCAACGGCTCGTGCTGCCTTTGGTTTCCCAATCATTCGAGCCAGTTCACCGTAACTGATCGTCTGACCAAACGGAACGGTTCGTAAAGCGTGCAATACTTGCTCTGCAAAAGGCGTGACACGCAACTGACAAGGAAGTGCATCAAGCGCTTGTCGATCGCCTACTGCGTAACGATCAAACGCCATGCGCCAAGCATTCGGTAATTCACCGTCGTCGGTTTCTTTTTGCAAATAGGTTCGAGCACGCTCTTCATTCAATCCAAAATCGAGATACACGATGTGCTCTTTTTCCCATGCGACGAGCAACGTACCAAACTCATAAGTGAGCTGTTGAAATGGCATCTGCTTCCCCCCACTCCTCAAGTAACCGTTGTCCTTCGGTTTGCACATCCACTGCAATATCGGCTAAAAGACGTGATTCGATGTACGACTTCTCATCGATTCCGCCAATCCGGCCGACTGCCCAGAGTGCCAGTGCCCGCATGTCTTCCCGGGCATCCGTTTCTGTCATTAACCGTAACGCTTCAATCGCGCTCTTGTCTCGGTAATGGACGAGCGCACAAATCGCATTACGCTGAATCGGCTTCTTTCCACGCCATGCGCCAGACAACGTCCCGAACCGGCTCTTGAACTCACGGTTACTCATAGATAAGAGTGGAACCAAGAGCGGTTTGACTTGCTCTGGATCCGGCTGCAGTTCAGCGTGATGTGTCGCATTTTTCTTCCGGTTATACGGACATACTTGCTGACACGTATCACAACCGTATAGACGGTTCCCAAGCGCCATTCGGAATGGTTCTGGCAGTAATGTTTTCGTCTGCGTCAAAAACGAGATGCACCGTTTAGCGTCGATGACGCCAGGTTCAACAAGCGCATCCGTCGGACAAGCGTCGATACACTTATTGCATGTCCCACACAATTCTTCGACTGGCTGATCCGGCGGTAGGACGATATCTGTAATCAGTTCACCAAGATAGAGATAGGATCCGTGCTCCTCACTGATGATTGAGCAGTTTTTCCCACTGAATCCGATACCTGCTCGTTCTGCTACTGCACGATCGACGAGTTCTCCTGTATCGACCATCGAGCGCGTCCTTGCACCTGGACTCAATTCTTGAATTTTTTCTTCAAGTAACGTTAAGCGTTGTCGCAACGCCTGGTGATAATCGAGTCCCCAGGACGATCGACAAAAGATTCCCCGTCGCTCCCCTTCCTTACCACGAGGTGCATTTTTGAGAGTACTTGGATACGCTACCGCAATGGCAATGATCGAAGCAGCATCTTCAACGAGTAGAGACGGTGTCGTTCGAAGATCGAGATCGGGCTCTTCAAAACCAGAAGCGAATCCTTTTTCTTGTTGCGCTTGCAAGCGACGTTTTAAGACAAGAAATGGATCAGCCGTCGTCACCTTCAGCTCATCGATCCCAATCTCTGCTGCGTACTCTTGTAAAGCCAGTTTCAATTGTACACCATCCATCACGACTCACTCCTTTCCTGTTAAGATTCCTTCCTAAACAAAAAGAGCAAGGTGTCAGCGAAAACGACACATTGCTCTTTTTTGGTAAGCGGGTGAAGGGAATCGAACCCTCGTCATCAGCTTGGAAGGCTGAGGTTTTACCATTAAACTACACCCGCATGATCAGGTGAAACATCAGATTGTGTAGAAAGTATAAAGCGGGTGAAGGGAATCGAACCCTCGTCATCAGCTTGGAAGGCTGAGGTTTTACCATTAAACTACACCCGCAAGATACCGGTGGTCGGAATCGAACCGACACTCCAAAGGAACACGATTTTGAGTCGTGCGCGTCTACCAGTTCCGCCACACCGGCACAATCTCTTGCAAAACTATTTAGTTGAGAAATAGTTGGAGGCGCCAGTCAGAATCGAACTGACGATAAAGGAGTTGCAGTCCTCTGCCTTACCACTTGGCTATGGCGCCACTCATTGGAGCGGAAGACGGGATTCGAACCCGCGACCCCGACCTTGGCAAGGTCGTATTCTACCACTGAACTACTTCCGCTTGAAAAGCTGGGCTGGAAGGGATCGAACCTTCGCGTGCTGGAATCAAAATCCAGTGCCTTACCACTTGGCTACAGCCCAATAATAAGAGGGCGACTGATGGGAATTGAACCCACGAATGCCGGAATCACAATCCGGTGCGTTAACCACTTCGCCACAATCGCCATGGTAAACAGGGGCAGCAGGAATCGAACCCGCGCTGACGGTTTTGGAGACCGTAGTTCTACCGCTAAACTATGCCCCTATGGTGGTGGGGGGGGGCGGATTCGAACCGCCGAACCCGAGGGAGCGGATTTACAGTCCGCCGCGTTTAGCCACTTCGCTACCCCCCCACAAATGGGAAAATCATGTTGTTAATAAAGATGGTGGCTTTGGACGGAATCGAACCGCCGACACAAGGATTTTCAGTCCTTTGCTCTACCAACTGAGCTACAAAGCCTTAACAATGGCGGTCCTGACGGGATTCGAACCCGCGATCTCCTGCGTGACAGGCAGGCATGTTAACCGCTACACCACAGGACCGTATGTAATTGCGGGGGCCGGATTTGAACCGACGACCTTTGGGTTATGAGCCCAACGAGCTACCAGACTGCTCCACCCCGCGACGTTATAAATGGTGACCCGTACGGGATTCGAACCCGTGTTACCGCCGTGAAAGGGCGGTGTCTTAACCGCTTGACCAACGGGCCATTATGAATTGAAAGTGATGATGGCGGAGAGCAAGGGATTCGAACCCTTGAGACGCTTTTGACGCCTACACGATTTCCAATCGTGCTCCTTCGGCCACTCGGACAGCTCTCCATTGTACGTGGTGAAGAAGTAATAAATGGCTCCGCAAGTAGGATTTGAACCTACGACCTACCGGTTAACAGCCGGTTGCTCTACCGCTGAGCTATTGCGGAACGATCGCCTGGCAGCGTCCTATCCTCACAGGGGGAAGCCCCCAACTACTTTCGGCGTTCAAGTGCTTAACTTCCGTGTTCGGCATGGGAACGGGTGTGACCACTTGGCTATCGCCACCAGACATTTATTATCTTAACATTATGTTCACATAACGTCAAGACTTTTTTTCGTTTTTTGAAAGGCTCGCGCCCTCAAAACTGAAGTCATCAACAAGCATCTGCTAGAACAAGGCCTCGACCGATTAGTATCACTCAGCTCCACATGTCGCCATGCTTCCACCCGTGACCTATCTACCTCATCGTCTCTGAGGGGTCTTTCTTGATTACTCAAAGGGAAATCTCATCTTGGAGGGGGCTTCATGCTTAGATGCTTTCAGCATTTATCCCGTCCGCACGTAGCTACCCAGCGATGCTCCTGGCGGAACAACTGGTACACCAGCGGTGCGTCCATCCCGGTCCTCTCGTACTAAGGACAGCTCTCCTCAAATTTCCTGCGCCCACGACGGATAGGGACCGAACTGTCTCACGACGTTCTGAACCCAGCTCGCGTACCGCTTTAATGGGCGAACAGCCCAACCCTTGGGACCTACTCCAGCCCCAGGATGCGATGAGCCGACATCGAGGTGCCAAACCTCCCCGTCGATGTGGACTCTTGGGGGAGATCAGCCTGTTATCCCCAGGGTAGCTTTTATCCGTTGAGCGATGGCCCTTCCATGCGGAACCACCGGATCACTAAGCCCGACTTTCGTCCCTGCTCGACTTGTAGGTCTCGCAGTCAAGCTCCCTTCTGCCTTTGCGCTCTACGAATGATTTCCAACCATTCTGAGGGAACCTTTGGGCGCCTCCGTTACTGTTTAGGAGGCGACCGCCCCAGTCAAACTACCCGCCTGACACGGTCCTCCAGCCGGATCACGGCTGCGAGTTAGAGACTCTATGCATGAAGGGCGGTATCCCAAGGGTGACTCCTCCGAAGCTGGCGCTCCGGGCTCGACGTCTCCCGCCTATCCTGTACATCATGCACAAAGCCTCAATATCAGGCTGTAGTAAAGCTCCATGGGGTCTTTCCGTCCTGTCGCGGGTAACCTGCATCTTCACAGGTACTATGATTTCACCGGGTCTCTCGTTGAGACAGTGCCCAAATCGTTACGCCTTTCGTGCGGGTCGGAACTTACCCGACAAGGAATTTCGCTACCTTAGGACCGTTATAGTTACGGCCGCCGTTTACTGGGGCTTCGGTTCAAAGCTTCGCTTGCGCTAACCCATCCCCTTAACCTTCCAGCACCGGGCAGGCGTCAGCCCCTATACGTCATCTTGCGATTTAGCAGAGACCTGTGTTTTTGCTAAACAGTCGTTTGGGCCTATTCACTGCGGCTCTACTCATGTAGAGCGTCCCTTCTCCCGAAGTTACGGGACCATTTTGCCGAGTTCCTTAACGAGAGTTATCCCGCGCGTCTTAGAATTCTCATCTCGCCTACCTGTGTCGGTTTACGGTACTGGCGCCTTCCCCCTCACTAGAGGCTTTTCTTGGCAGTGTGAAATCGTGACCTACGTCCCTACGGGACTCCGCATCGTTCCTTGACTTTGATGCCTGACGGATTTGCCAATCAGACGGTCTTGAAACTTGCACATGCACTTCCATCCGCATGCGTCACTATCCTCCTGCGTCCCCCCATTGTTCAAACGGTGGATCGGCGGTACAGGAATATCAACCTGTTATCCATCGCCTACGCCTTTCGGCCTCGGCTTAGGTCCAGACTAACCCTGAGCGGACGAGCCTTCCTCAGGAAACCTTGGGCTTTCGACGGAGGGGATTCTCACCCCTCTTTTCGCTACTCACACCGGCATTCTCACTTCCAAACGCTCCACTGCTCCTTCCGGTACAGCTTCACAGCGGTTTGGAACGCTCCCCTACCATTCCTTACGGAATCCGCAGCTTCGGTGGTATGTTTAGCCCCGTTACATTTTCGGCGCGGCGCCACTCGACTAGTGAGCTATTACGCACTCTTTGAATGGTGGCTGCTTCTAAGCCAACATCCTAGCTGTCTAGGCAGCGCCACATCCTTTTCCACTTAACATACACTTTGGGACCTTAGCTGGCGGTCTGGGCTGTTTCCCTCTTGACTACGGATCTTATCACTCGCAGTCTGACTCCCGAGTATAAGTTGCTGGCATTCGGAGTTTAACTGAATTCGGTAACCCTGTGGGGGCCCCTAGTCCAATCAGTGCTCTACCTCCAGAACTCTCAACCTCGAGGCTAGCCCTAAAGCTATTTCGGGGAGAACCAGCTATCTCCAGGTTCGATTGGCATTTCACCGCTACCCACACCTCATCCCCGCACTTTTCAACGTGCGTGGGTTCGGACCTCCAGTCAGTGTTACCTGACCTTCATCCTGGACATGGGTAGATCACCTGGTTTCGGGTCTACGACAACGCACTGAACGCCCTGTTCAGACTCGCTTTCGCTACGGCTCCGCCTCATCGGCTTAACCTCGCGCGTTATCGTAACTCGCCGGTTCATTCTACAAAAGGCACGCCATCACCCGTTAACGGGCTCTGACTACTTGTAGGCATACGGTTTCAGGATCTATTTCACTCCCCTTCCGGGGTGCTTTTCACCTTTCCCTCACGGTACTGGTTCACTATCGGTCACTAGGGAGTATTTAGCCTTGGGAGATGGTCCTCCCGGATTCCGACGGGGTTTCACGTGTCCCGCCGTACTCAGGATCCACTCTGGAGGGAAAACAGTTTCAGCTACAGGGCTGTCACCTTCTTCGGCCGACCTTTCCAGGTCCTTCACCTACTGTCTTCCTTTTTGACTCCGTGTAGAGTGTCCTACAACCCCGAAGAGCATGCTCTTCGGTTTGGGCTGTTCCCGTTTCGCTCGCCGCTACTCAGGGAATCGCATTTGCTTTCTCTTCCTCCGGGTACTTAGATGTTTCAGTTCCCCGGGTCTGCCTCACGCTACACTATGTATTCATGTAACATGTCCCATCCCATTACGGATGGTGGGTTCCCCCATTCGGAAATCTTCGGATCAAAGCATACTTACTGCTCCCCGAAGCATATCGCTGTTCGTCGCGTCCTTCATCGGCTCCTAGTGCCAAGGCATCCACCGTACGCCCTTCATACCTTGATCTAGCGTTGGTATTCTAAGAACACACGTCTAATGACATGGTTAATTAAAAGTTTGATGTCTTGTTGATGTCTTCAGTTTTCAAGGTGCGAGTGTCTCTTTCGAGACTGAGAGACGAGCTCTCAAAACTGAACGATGGGCATGTCCCGTAAGGGACGTTTTCCTTAGAAAGGAGGTGATCCAGCCGCACCTTCCGATACGGCTACCTTGTTACGACTTCACCCCAATCATCTACCCCACCTTCGACGGCTGGCTCCTTGCGGTTACCTCACCGGCTTCGGGTGTTGCAAACTCTCGTGGTGTGACGGGCGGTGTGTACAAGACCCGGGAACGTATTCACCGCAGTATGCTGACCTGCGATTACTAGCGATTCCGACTTCATGCAGGCGAGTTGCAGCCTGCAATCCGAACTGGGAACGGCTTTATGGGATTGGCTCCACCTCGCGGTCTCGCTGCCCTTTGTACCGTCCATTGTAGCACGTGTGTAGCCCAACTCATAAGGGGCATGATGATTTGACGTCATCCCCACCTTCCTCCGGTTTGTCACCGGCAGTCTCCCTAGAGTGCCCAACTGAATGCTGGCAACTAAGGATAGGGGTTGCGCTCGTTGCGGGACTTAACCCAACATCTCACGACACGAGCTGACGACAACCATGCACCACCTGTCACCATTGTCCCCGAAGGGAAAACTTGATCTCTCAAGCGGTCAATGGGATGTCAAGAGTTGGTAAGGTTCTTCGCGTTGCTTCGAATTAAACCACATGCTCCACCGCTTGTGCGGGTCCCCGTCAATTCCTTTGAGTTTCAGCCTTGCGGCCGTACTCCCCAGGCGGAGTGCTTAATGCGTTAGCTTCAGCACTGAGGGGCGGAAACCCCCCAACACCTAGCACTCATCGTTTACGGCGTGGACTACCAGGGTATCTAATCCTGTTTGCTCCCCACGCTTTCGCGCCTCAGCGTCAGTTACAGACCAAAGAGTCGCCTTCGCCACTGGTGTTCCTCCACATCTCTACGCATTTCACCGCTACACGTGGAATTCCACTCTTCTCTTCTGTACTCAAGCCTTCCAGTTTCCAATGGCCCTCCCCGGTTGAGCCGGGGGCTTTCACATCAGACTTAAAAGGCCGCCTGCGCGCGCTTTACGCCCAATAATTCCGGACAACGCTTGCCACCTACGTATTACCGCGGCTGCTGGCACGTAGTTAGCCGTGGCTTTCTCGTAAGGTACCGTCAAGGTACGAGCATTTCCTCTCGTACGTGTTCTTCCCTTACAACAGAGTTTTACGATCCGAAAACCTTCATCACTCACGCGGCGTTGCTCCATCAGACTTTCGTCCATTGTGGAAGATTCCCTACTGCTGCCTCCCGTAGGAGTCTGGGCCGTGTCTCAGTCCCAGTGTGGCCGATCACCCTCTCAGGTCGGCTATGCATCGTCGCCTTGGTGGGCCGTTACCCCACCAACTAGCTAATGCACCGCAAGGCCATCTCAAGGTGACGCCGAAGCGCCTTTCATCAACGGACCATGCGGTCCGATGAACTATCCGGTATTAGCTCCGATTTCTCGGAGTTATCCCAATCCTTGAGGCAGGTTCCTTACGTGTTACTCACCCGTCCGCCGCTCATTCCACTGCCTTCCCTCCGAAGAGTTCCGTCAGTTTCCTGCGCTCGACTTGCATGTATTAGGCACGCCGCCAGCGTTCGTCCTGAGCCAGGATCAAACTCTCCATGAAGTGTTTGACTTGCTCGTTGTGTGACCGAAGTCACGATTGACGAAGCTTGCGCTTCATTCATGTTTGTATTCCGTAGAATACGATTTTTGCCTCATCGTTCAGTTTTCAAAGTTCGTCGTGTCGTTTTCAGCGACTTTAATAAGATATCACGGAATAACTTAAGCGTCAATCCCTTTTTGAAATCTTTTTTCTTTCTCGTCACCGTCCAGTGCGTGTTGCCCTGTCGACATGTATTAATATACTATCTCGGTATAATACCGTCAATAGTTTTTCTAAAAAAACTTTTGAAATCTTTTTCCTTCTATATATAGCCAAAACAACACATAGAAAAAAATAAAGCCGATCGTCATACGACCGGCTCATACGTTACGAGTTCGACCCCTGCTCCTTTAGTTGTTTGATACGAAATCCTGATCAGACCTTTGCGCATAAAGAAATCAATCAGACTACTTAAATCCACTTTGACTTCTTGCAGTCGCTCTTCTTCCATCAATTCATACATTGTCCAAGGACTTGTCCGCTCACGCATGATTTCAAATAAATAGCGTCCTCCCGATAAGACCTTCGACTGCAGAAGATGCTCAAGTCCAATCAAGGCTAGGTGAATACGTTGATCTAATGTCTCTTCACTCATCAATAATTGTTCATATAGTTTATAGACATACGGATCATCGAGTCGCGCTTGTTCCCAGACGACTGTTTCGGGATGTTTTCCTTTTTCCAGAACAGATAATCGCGCGAGATGATGTAATGCGTGATGGACGTGTGTATAGGCATCATAATGATGTCCGCGACTGAACAAGTTCCTTCCGTCTTGGAAACGACGCAAAAGTTTAGCGAATGAGATCGTCATCTGTAAACATCTTTCCTCATCAGGAAAGTTTAATAGCTGCCGTTTTAAATCAACTAAGTAATCATTTCGTTCAAAAACGATCGTTCCTTCTGCAATCCAGTGAATCGCGCGTCGATTGGCATTTAACAAAATCCAGCGTGATAACACATCTTCATGTACGAGATGTAATGATACCTTTAGTGTATTCAGTCGATAATGTTTGATCGTCCACTCGACTTCTGGGTCTCTCGTGATGACGACAAGAAGTGTATCAAATTGATCCGTCAGGGAATCCCGTGGTTGCCGTTTCTCAACAGCAATGATCCCTTGTGTTTCGCGATAAGCCGCGTACTCCGAATAAATCGTTCGTGTTGCTTGTTCCATGTACTTCTCACCCTTCTATACGAACTCGTCGTTACCATTTTCGACAAAAAAACAAGCTTTCCTTCTTCAGGCAATCCCACTTCTTATGCTAGACTGACAACAGGGGGAATTCACTTGAAAAAACAACGTAAAAATAAAATAAACCGCGCGAGAAACTTAGCTATGTTTCTTGTGTTCGGTGGGATGCTCGTCATGTATGGCGGTCTATTAATCAAACAATTTGAAATCATCATGGTCTTACTCATGCTTCTCGGTTTCGTCATGGTTCTTGCCAGTACGGCACTCTATTTCTTGATTGGTCTGACATCAACGAAGGCAGCTGTCGTCACTTGTCCGAATTGCGGAAAAGAAACAAAGGTTCTTGGTCGCGTCGACTTATGTATGCATTGCGATGAACCACTGACGATGGATCCATCTCTTGAAGGTAAAGAATTCGATGAAAAATATAATAAACACAATAAACGAGCTCCCCGCTAAGGCAGCTCGTTTTTTTATTGGACATTCGATTGACAGTCCGGACAAGTTCCGTACACTTCTAATCGGTGACGATCGACTTTAAAGCCCGTTAAGTGCGCCGCAACCGTCTCAACATCATCGAGCACAGGATAGTTGAAATCAACGATCTTTCCACAGTTCTCACAGATCATGTGGTAATGGCGTGTCGTAACGAAATCGAAGCGACTTGAAGCGTCTCCGTAATTCATTTCCTCAACGATTCCCTTTTCTCGAAACACGCGTAAGTTATTATATACAGTCGCCACACTCATGTTTGGAAAACGATGTTCGAGTGCACGATAAATCTCATCCGCTGTCGGATGCGTGTGTCCCGTCGTTAAATATTCCAAAATCGCGTGACGTTGTGGTGTCATTCGAACGCCTGATTCCCGAAGTGACTTCACGGCGTCATCCAGCATTTCGTTAGCCACGTCCATCCCCTCATTTCTATCTTTCATTGATTATCAGATTGTAATCTTTATAATTAGTCTACCTACAAATAGGCATTCCGTCAACGGCTCTGCACCGGATTTGACGTCCATGATACAATCATATCGTGATATTTTTCACGAATCATCGATTGGAGGAATCCTCATGTCTACCCACACTACACGTCCTACTTCAGAGGCGTTATATGAAATCGCACAAGAGTGTATCGTCGGTGGCGTCAACAGCCCATCGCGTTCATTCAAAGCCGTCGGTGGCGGCGCACCTGTCTATATGGAACGCGGAGAAGGTGCTTACTTTTATGATGTCGATGGCAATCGCTATATCGATTACTTAGCAGCCTACGGTCCGATCATCACGGGACACGGTCACCCTCACATTACGGAAGCGATCACCCATGCTGCCCAAAATGGTCTTCTTTACGGCACACCACACCGTCTAGAAATCGACTTTGCACATAAACTACAAAAAGCGATTCCTTCGCTTGAAAAAGTACGCTTTACGAACTCGGGAACCGAAGCTGTCATGACGACGATTCGTGTCGCACGTGCGTATACGGGTCGTGAGCTCGTCGTGAAGTTCAGTGGGTGTTACCACGGTCACTCGGATTTGATGCTGATTGCAGCAGGTAGCGGACCGGCGACACTTGGTTCTCCTGATTCAGCTGGTGTCACGAAAGCGACGGCAAAAGAAGTCATCACGACACCGTTCAATGATATCGAATCGTACCGTCAAATCATGGAACAATGGGGCGATCAGGTCGCTTGTGTACTCGTCGAACCGATCGTCGGAAACTTCGGTATCGTCGAACCGCAACCTGGATTCCTTGCTGCGGTCAACGAAATCACGCATGCACACGGCGCACTCGTCATCTATGATGAAGTCATCACAGCCTTCCGCTTCACGTACGGCAGTGCACAGGAGTTACTCGATATCCGCCCCGATATGACGGCACTCGGCAAAATCATCGGTGGTGGTTTACCGATCGGCGCTTATGGAGGTCGCAAAGAAATCATGGAACACGTCGCGCCACTCGGTCCTGCTTATCAAGCGGGAACGATGGCAGGTAACCCAGCATCGATGGCTGCCGGTATCGCTTGCCTTGAACTACTTGAGCAGCCTGGTGTCTATGAACAACTCGATCACCTTGGCGCCTTACTCGAACAAGGTGTGCTAGAAGCAGCAAAACGCCATGACGTCACGATTACGATCAACCGTCTAAAAGGTGCCATGACGGTCTACTTCACGGACGAAACAGTCATCGATTACGATGGTGCAGAACGTGCAGATAGTGAGATGTTCGGACGTTTCTTCAAATTGATGTTGGAAGAAGGCGTCAACCTTGCTCCTTCGAAATACGAAGCGTGGTTCTTGACGACGGAACATACGGAAGCCGACATCACAGAGACGATTGCAGCAGTCGATCGTGCCTTTGCTCGACTCTAAGTCCTCCCACTAAAAAAGCAGCGACCTCGCAAAGGTCGCTGCTTTTGTGTTATTCGACGAGTTCCAGATTTTGAATGGCATACAGTTCGAAATAAGCGCCTCGTTTTTGCATGAGGACTTCGTGTGTTCCGATTTCCGTAATTTGACCATTTTCGATGACGACGATCTTATCGGCATCGGTAATCGTTGATAAACGGTGCGCGACAGTAAACGTCGTCCGTCCTTTCGCGAGACGCGCTAACGAATCTTGAATCATCGCTTCGCTCTCTAAATCGAGCGCACTCGTCGCCTCATCCAAAATCAGAATCGGCGGGTTCTTCAAGAAGACCCGAGCGATGGCTAGACGTTGCTTTTGACCACCCGATAACTTGACGCCTCGTTCACCGACCGGCGTATGATAACCGTTTGGTAATCGTTCGATGAATTCGTGGGCATTCGCTGCTTTTGCCGCTGCGATGACTTCCTCATCCGTCGCCTCCGGATTCCCCATCTTAATGTTCATCTGAACCGACTCACTGAATAGAATTGACTCCTGCATGACCATCCCGATCTGATCGCGAAGACCACGCAACTTCAAGTCACGAATATCAACGCCGTCAAGCGTGATCCGACCGGCAGACACATCATAGAAGCGTGGAATTAAACTGACGAGCGTCGATTTCCCACCACCTGACATCCCGACGAAAGCAATCCGTTCACCTGCCTGAACGTCAAGCGTTAAGCGATCAATCGCTAGCTCGCCGCCTTCTTCGTAAGCGAAACTGATGTTTTCGAACTGAACGTTTCCGCGGACATCTTTTGGATCGCGTGCATTCAGTTTTTCCGTGATGTCATATGGCTCATCTAAAAACTCGAACATCCGGTCCATCGAAGCGATCGACTGCGTCAACGTCGTTGAGGAGTTGACGAGACGACCGAGCGGCGCATACAGGCGATCGATGTAACCAATGAATGCAACCATCGTCCCGAGTGTCACTTGTCCGTTCAAGACGAAGAACGCCGCTGTCCCGAAAATGAGGATCGGTGCGAAGTCCGTAATCGTCGAGACGACGACGTACGTCCGCGCATTCCAGTTCGTTTGACGCAGCGCCGCTTTTAAGAAGCCATCATTTTGATGTTTGAACGCCTTGTTCTCGTGTGGTTCGAGTGCAAAACTACGAATGACTGCCATGCCGTTGACCCGTTCCGTCAAATGACCTTGTAGTTCCGCAAGTGCTGCCGAACGTTCCCGTGTCAATCCGCGTAAGCGACCGTAAAAGAACTTAACGGCGAGGGCGTAGAATGGTAACGGAATAATGGCGACGAGCGTCAACTTCGGATCAATCGTCCACATGATCGCGATCGCAATGAAAATCGTAATCATATCAAGCCATAGGTTCATTAATCCCGTGACGACGAAGTCTTTCGTCTGCTCGACATCATTGATGATTCGCGAGATGACTTCTCCGGTTTTCGTATTCGAATAAAAACGAAGCGATAATTTCTGAACATGATCAAACAATCGATTACGAACGTCAAATAAAATCTTCGACGCTGACCATTGCGCGAGGTACTGACGGACGTATTCGAGCGGCGGCTTGACGATCAAGAAGATGAAGACACCCGCTCCAATCAAATACGCCAATTGTTTACTTTTTTCTGCCATCGGCATCGTGTTTCCAGTTAGGATATTGTCGATGATGTACTTATACAACAACGGAAGTCCAAGTGGGATCGAGAACTTGATGATCCCGACGAAAACCGTCAGGAGAATCTGTTTTTGATACGGCTTGACGAACGCCATATAGCGGCGGATCGAACCTTGTTTCTTACGTTTTGCTTGTGTTGCCACGTGTTTCACTTCCTTCAATTAAAAAAAGACGATGGCGAACCATCATCTCCGATATCTTGTTTCATATTCACGATACCACATATCCACGAAAGCCGGGTTAAATGGACCCTTGCGACTGCGGATCCATTGAATCAGGATTTGGACATTGTCTTTCAAAATACGATCGATCGCCTTCGGATAGTTCATCTCGCGGCGATGCTTCTCATACTCGTCCTCATCGAGGATCATGTAGGACATGTCCGGATACACTTTGATATCTAAATCGTAATCAATGTACTTGACTGCTCGATCTTTCTCATCGAACGTAGAAGGTGATCCAAGATTGCAGTAATAGTAAATGCCATCCTCCCGAATCATACAAATGACATTGAACCAGAGTTCTGTTGAAAAGTAACAGATTGCAGGCTCTCGTGTTCGCCACTGACGACCATCCGATTCACTGACCATGATGCGGTCATTGAACCCAATCAATTCTTCTTCCGTCGATTTCAGCACGAGCGTTTCTTCCCAAACTCTGTGTAAGCTCCCGTTATGTTTGAAACTTTGAATCTCAATCTTGCTACTTTCTTTTGGGAATCGACTCATGTGCTACTCCTTTCTAAAGCGTTTTTCTTCCATTCTGTTATACTCTCGTGCTTATTATACCCATTTTCAGAACGCATGAAAAACGAAAGGGTATTTTTTCAGAAAAATGACGGAATTCAGGCTTGAAAGTGATTCAAAATCGCATTTTTTCGTTGTTTGAACATCGGTTTCAAGATGAATGCTTCAATGACGAAGGCTGGCAAGAAGGATGCGTACGTCACTTCATCCACGAAATAGACGCCAGATTCACGTTCTTCGACTCGGTGCACGTGGCACCATGCCCGGAATGGATACGGCACTTTTGTACCGACATCGACGAAGACATATTCTTCTACGAAAGGAATCCAAGACGTCCACGAGACAAATAGTGGAGGAACACCAACGCGCAGACGAATCGTATTTCCTGCTCGCGTCCGCGTATCACCCGACGTCTTCACTTGCGGAAATACTGTCAATCGACTTAAGGCCTTGGCGTCACTTAAAAAATCCCACGCTTGCTCCTTTGATGTATCGACACGTGTCTCAAAACGAAAAGTATGCATTAGATTTCCCCCTTTAATAGTCGATCAATCTTCATTTGCGCGACAGATACTGGATGCGTCGCATACGTTTCCTGATCAACTAGTACCGTCTGGTCCGGCTGTTCCGTCACGCGATAGACGGCAATTTCCCAAATCCGGTGTGAGAAGATATGTCGAACGTGCCCGACAAGCGTCCCATTACGATCTTCTTCTGCTTCTCGAAGTGGGTATTGCCACATCCCTGCGAGCAAACCTGTTTCTGCTCGTTGTTCAATTGCGATTTTTCCGTTCGTTTCATAGACGAGAGCATCATACGGAATAATTTGCGTCTTCCCTTTCTTCGTCTTCACAGGTAGTTCTTCCTGTGCATTTCGATCATATGCAAAACAAACGTCTTGAACAGGACAGAGTCCACACATCGGAGACTTCGGTGTACAGACCATCGCACCGAGTTCCATCAAACCTTGATTGAAGCTGGACGGGTCAGCCGGATCAATCAATTGATGTACCGCCGCCTCAAACAATTTCCGTGTCTTCGGTGCAGCAATGTCTTCATAAATCCCAAGTACACGCGAGAGGACGCGCATCACATTTCCGTCTACAGCTGGTTCTGCTTGCCCATAAGCAATCGATAGAACCGCTCCTGTCGTATACGGACCGACGCCCTTCAGCTGACTGAACAATTCCTTTTCGTCCGGAACGATTCCATCATATTTTTCAACAACTTCCTGAACCGCGATTTGAAGATTCTTGACACGGGAATAGTACCCTAAGCCCTCCCAGTGCTTCAGAACTTCACTTTGATCCGCTTCTGCCAAATCATGCGGTGTCGGAAAACGTTTCGTAAAGCGCTCATAATACGGAATGACTGTATCGACGCGTGTTTGTTGAAGCATGATCTCACTAATCCAGATATGATATGGGTTTTTGGTTCTTCGCCACGGGAGATCCCGCTGTTCACGAAGGAACCAGGCAATCAGTTCTGTGGTAAATTGTGTTTTATTAAAGTTTGTGAAATATTCTTGAACGACAGTCAAAAGGTTACCTCTTTTCTCTTGGATACGATATATTTATTAAAAATTACTCGGCAGAACCTCGATGGATTCACCATCACGATTTTATAGAAGGAGCGAATTCGCATTGGATACTGGTACGCATATCGGCATGGGACTTTGTCTCGCCGCCATCTCGACGCTACACCCTGACGTCGCAGCGAGCACGACGATGTTTGCTGCCGTGACGACGACGGCGCTCGTCGGTTCACACGCACCGGACTTCGATACTGTCTTTAAGTTTAAAGGAAACAGCGCCTACTTGCGTCAACACCGCGGAAAATCGCACGGGTTGATTGCTTTGCTCGCCTGGCCGTTATTACTTTCAATCGTCATCGGCACGTTATTCGGTGTACCTCCGACTTCATTATGGCTGATGGCGCAGATCGCTGTCGCTCTTCATGTCTTCGTCGATCTGTTTAACGCTTACGGAACACAAGCCTTACACCCGTTCAAAAAATCCTGGATCGGTTGGGGTGTCATCAATACATTTGATCCATATCTGTTCACAATGTATTATGCCGCGTTCGGGATTTGGCTACTAACGAGAGCAACGATCGTCATCTTCCCGATTTTAATCGCCATCGTCATTATCTACTACGCTGTTCAATTCAAGTTACGAAACGATGCCCTCGCGACCGCAGCCCGCTATTATCGCGGCGCGCATAAACTGTTCATCTCCCCTGGCATGAAATGGGATGAGTGGCATGTCGCGGCACGTTTACGCGATGAGTATTCCGTCGTTAAGATTAACAGTGGAACCGTCGTCGAATGCGGAAACTTCCGGATCAAGGACGAACCACACGGTGACGCCTTGTACGAAATCGTCAAACAAAACGCGGACTTGCAAGCGTTTCTTGAGTTTTCGAAGATTCATACGTATACGGTCTCACGAAAGGATGGCATTGTCGAATACCGCTTCACCAACCTGCGTTACTTCACGAAGGAAGTATATCCATTCGTTGCCGTCGTCAGAATCGACGCTGCCACACAAGAGATCGTCAGCTCCTATACCGGCTGGGTGTTCAGCGAACGGACCTTGCAGAAAAAACTGTTCATCCCTGCATTATAAAGACAAAGCTCCGCGCAACGGAAATCCCGATGTGCGGAGCTTTTTTTTCATTCGACGTTTCGACCTGTCATCAAATGTTTGAATTTTTCGTTCGTCGTATTAAACCGGTGTAACATTGCCCCGTGCTGTTTGATCTGTTGCTCGACGAAATGAACCGCGACGGCTTCACCTTGATATTTCTCACCTGCGCGCGCGAGTGTCGCTTCGAAATCTTCCCACAGCACTTCGACCCACGTCAGTGCTTCTTCCGGGGTTAATACTTCATTCACTTGCAATAATTCTTCAGCCAGTTGCTGAAGGGCTTGTTCTCGATTCGTCATGTCTGTTCTCCCTCTCCTGTGAATAACGCGAGCGGAATCGCGACTTCCTGAGCGGTTCCTTCAAAATGTCCCCAGCCCATGACGCCATTGACGAAGTGTAACTCAAATCGTGCCTCTTCTCCTTCGATTCGGTAAAAGGCTCCCCGTTCGAATCGTGCCGGATCGATCAAATAACTTTTCGCAATGGCGATTTTTCGCGTCACGACTTCCACTTCACTGACGTTCCCGTGTTGCTCCGCTTTTCGTTTTTGTTCACTTAATTTCGTGATCAACATCTCAAGCTCGTATTTCGATAATTGACTCATCCGTGTCTCCATTACAAAAACTCCCCCTCTTCGTTTTTCAGTATAAACGAAAAGGAGGAGAAACTGGATGGATTAGCTTGATTTCAATTCAAGATTCCGTTTACTTTGTAACGCATACATTTTCGCATAAATCCCGGACGTTGCAAGGAGCACATCATGGGATCCTCGCTCGACGATCCGACCATGATCGAGAACAAGAATCTCATCCGCATCCTTGATCGTCGACAAGCGGTGGGCGATGATGAACGTCGTCCGCCCTTTCGTTAACGTCAGCAAAGCATCCTGAATGACCGCTTCCGTTTCCGAGTCAACGCTCGCTGTCGCTTCGTCAAGAACTAGGATCGCAGGGTCGAACGCTAGCGCACGGGCAAAACTGATCAACTGCCGTTCCCCCGCTGATAACGTGGCACCTTTTTCGATGACTGGTTCATCGAGCCCGTTCGGTAAACGATCAATGAACCGATCCGCACCGACAGCTTCAATCGCTTGTCGTACTCGTTCTTCGGAAATATCAGGATTGCCGAGTGTGATGTTCGAGCGAATCGTTCCTGTGAAGAGGAACGGATCCTGTAGGACGATCCCCATATGCTCACGGACCGCTTGTTTCGGTAAAGTCGTCACGTCCTGTCCGTCAATCAACAACTGTCCTTTTGACGGATCATAGAAACGCATCAGCAAGTTCATGATCGAACTTTTCCCACTGCCCGTGTGTCCGACGAGGGCAATCGTCGCGCCAGGACGAGCATCAATTTGAATCTCACGTAATACGGGATTTCCCGCTTCATAACTAAATTCGACGTCCTTGAAGGACACCGCCCCTTTAAACCGAGCAACACGACCTTGTTCGACCGGCTCTCCCTTTTCGTCGAGCAACTGGAACATTCGGTCCGCTGACACGAGTGCTTGTTGTAGCGGTGACAGCTGATTCATGATTTGGGTGACCGGTTCGAATAAACGGGACACGTAATCGATATACGCATATAAGATCCCGAGCGATAAAAACGAGCCGTTCGTCAGACTTTTCCCACCGACGACCCAAATCAACAAGGCGAGCGTCAAGTTTTTCAAAAAGTAGGATAAGTTGTGGGACATCAGGGCATCAAGTCGTAACAACTTTGCCCGTGTCTGATAGTTCTCTTCGTTCTTTTGTTCGAATTCGGCAAGAACTTCCTTCTCACGTGCATAAGCCTGAATGATCGGCATCGTCTGGATGTTCTCATTCAGTTGACCATTCATGTCGGCAACGAGGGAGCGGACTTTGAAGTTGTTCTTCGTCGCGAGTTTCTGGAATAGCTGAATCCAGAAATAGACGATCGGAATGATGATTAGTGAGACTAGTCCTAAGCGATAATCGAGGAAGAACATCGCGACCAGAATCCCCGCCATCGTGATGATCCCCGAGAAGACCCGGGCGAGCACACCGAGATATAGATCGCGAATCGTTTCCGTATCATTCGTGACTCGACTGACGATTTTCCCGATCGGTGTCTGGTCGAAATAACGAACCGGTAACCGTTGCAGATGCGTAAAGACATCAAGACGCATCCGTTTAATGATTTTATGAGCAGATCGCTGGAGCAAGATTTGCTGAATCCAGTTCAAACCAGCTGCTACTAGCAGCAAAAGGACGTAGATCAAGGACAACCAGCCGATTGCTTTTAAGTCTTTTGAATAAAAATCATAGACCTGTCCTTGTGTCAGTTTTTGAATATTATCATACGCGTAGACGTCGTCTCCACGCGTGACCGTCATCGTATTTCCACTGATTTTCCGCTCTCCTCCACTGACGACTTGTTTCGGTACGAAAAAGTAGCCGTTGGTCGTTTGAACGATCGAGACGGACTGAACGATCTGACTTTTCGAGACGTCTTGTGCTTTGGCGAACTGACGACCGTCATATGTGACCGCTCCGTCCGCTTTAACTTCGACCCAGTCCTTCTCAATTGCCACGATATGTTCATCAATGATGACTTTGGCAATATACGGACCTGTCAATTCCGCTCCGACTGCCAGTACGAGTAGAAACAACCCTAAGAAAATCGCTTGTTTCTCATGCATCGCATAGCGGATCAACGAACGGATCGTCGTCTTCCGACGTGCCGGATCGAGTTGGTATAATTCTAATTCATTCATGCAGAGGCACCTCCTTACATTTCTTCACTTTGTCGCTCGAATTGTTGAGCGTACCAGCCATTTTGTGCCATCAGGCTGTCATGTGTTCCTCGTTCAGAAATCATTCCGTCTTGCAAGACGATGATTTCGTCCGCATGTGCTACTGCCGATAAGCGATGGGCAACAATTAATGTCGTGGATTGGTGGCGATTCGATCGAATCGAATCAATGATATGTGATTCCGTTTTCGCATCTACTGCTGATAGTGAATCATCCAGCAACAGCAACTCTGGTTTTTTTAACATCGCCCGCGCGATCGAGAGACGTTGCTTTTGTCCTCCCGACAACGTGACGCCACGTTCACCAACCATCGTCTCAAGTCCTTGTTCCAGCGTTTCGATATCTTTTTCAAACGATGCGAGACGAATCGCTTCCTGCAATTCTTCTTCTGTCGCTTTACCTGCACCGAATAGAATATTGTCCCGAACGGATTTTGAGAATAATAAATGTTCTTGTGAGACGTAACCGGTCCATCCGCGAACCGTCTCTAGCGCAACATCTTCATACGGTACGCCGTTGACCGTCAGCATATCCCGTCCGATTGGATACTCACGTAAGAATTGACGCAAGAACGTCGTTTTCCCGGATCCCGTTGGTCCGACGATACCGATCGTTGTTCCTTGTTCGATCGTCATATTCAAATCTCGTAAGACCGGATGGGCTGTCTCTGGATACGTGAACGTCAAATCGTTCATCTCGATCCGCTCGGGATGTTCGACGTGTTCCCGCGGTGTCGAAGCAATCAACGGTTTGACTCGCATCGTTGCTTCTAAGCGGTCAAGACTTGCTGTCCCGCGCTGGATGACATTGATTAATTCACCAAAGGCATACATCGGCCAGATCAGCATCCCGAGATAGATGTTAAAGGCGACCAATTGTCCGAGCGTGATGTCGTTCGTAAAGACGAGATATGTCCCGAACGATAAGCCGATCAAGTAACTGAAACCGACGAGCAACTTGATGATCGGTTCAAACAAGACATCGATTTTTGCGACGTGCATGTTTTTCTCAAAGACATCCGTCGTGACATCGTCGAAGCGTTTAACATCGACTGGTTCTTGTACGAACGAGCGGATGACACGCAGTCCGGAAATCGACTCGACGACCTGGTCATTCATCGTTCCAAATGAATCCTGGGCAGTGATGAAACGTCCGTGAATTTGACTTCCGAGCTTATTCATCGCGTAGGCGAGAAGGGGCATCGGTAACAAGGCAGCGAGCGTCAGCTTCCAATCGATCGCCACCCCCATGACGACGAGCGTGATTGCCGTCATGTTCAACGAGTCGACGAGCGTCAAGACACCAAATCCGGCTGTCCGCTCGACCGCCTTCAAGTCGTTCGTCGCGAGCGCCATCAAGTCTCCCGTCCGATTCTTTTGGTAGAACGTCGGCGTCAGTTTCAATAAGTGCGTAAAAAAGCGACTCCGAAGTGTCCGTTCTAATAAAAATGCCGTTCCGAATAATTTCGCTAACCACAGATACGTCAAGATGAAGGAAACGATGGAAATGACTGTTAATCCGATGACGTATTGCAAGAGCGTCGCCTGGTCCATCGATCCCGACCGCAATCCGTCGATGACCTTACCGATTAGCCATGGCGGCGTTAAATCGATGAAGCCGGTGATGATCAATAAGACGACTGCTACGAGATACGATGATTTGTGTTCTTTTAGAAACCAACTCAATTGCCGAAATAAACGCATGAGGGTCCCCCCTTTACTGTGAAATGAAGTACTTTTTCCGAGCACGCAAAAAGGCATACGGATTTCCGGATGCAGTCCGAGAATCCGTATGCCTTGAAATGGGCATGATGCATTCTTGTTCGTCTGCGCGCTCGGGAGACGAATCCCCTTGCTCGCACATGAAATGAATTACTTATACGTGCTCAAGAGTCTCCGTCGTATTCAGCTGTTGGATATGAGTGAAACCAATTGGCTTTTTCATAGGACGGTTCCTCCTTTTCTTAGTCTGTGCGTAGAATAGCACAATTGTCGGATAATTGTCAATTTTTCGTCTTGCTTTTATTGTTCCGCCTCTTCTTCTTTGACTTGTTCGAGGACTTGAGCCGCTAGACCGTATGGAAATCCTTTTCGGACGAGCGCTTGTTTCACTTTCTGTTCGCGTTCGAACGGTTCAAGTTGCCGGTATTTCGGATAATACTTGCGCGCTTGATAAAGGGCCGCTTGTTCTTCTTCGTCACCTTCTTCAGCTCGAAAGACCTCTTCAATGCCCGCTTTAATCAAATCGGACGAAAACCCACGCTGCATGAGCGTTAACTGCAACTTTTGTGTCAGTTCCCGCACGGAACGCCGTTGCAGCTCTTTTTGCTTTTGCCGCAAAAACTTCAGGACTTTTTCGTATTCCTCTTCATCCGTAAACGTCACGATCGCTTCATCGATCGCCGTCTTCGGTATCTTCAATGCCTCAAGGTCGCGGCGAATCCGTCCCGGACCTTGAGGTGTCGTCGCTTTTTTCGTTGCCGTATAAGCAAGTGCGAACTGTTGATCATCCAGATAGCGCTGCTCCGTCAATCGCTCGATTGCATGTTTGATCGCATGCTCCGGTGTCTCTTTCTCTGTTAAATAGGCGACGACTTCACTCGTCGCCCGCATGCGGTACGATAAATGATTCAACGAGAGACGATACGCTTTTTGCTGTTCTTCAGCCGTCAACACTTCCTTGACGAAATCGTCATCGAGTTCCTTATCGCGTTGTAGATTGTATTTAATTAAGATATCGACGTCTACGGCAAAGGCATATTCCTCTTTGCCATCACGCTCGACATAGATGTTGAATCGTTCGCTGTTCTTTTTCTGCGTCGAGATCCGTTTGATCTTCATGTCGTTCCCTCCCCTAACCTGATTCGGTAGTTCTACGATATCATGAACAGGCAGGTCTATGTTTGAGTGAAACCATGGAACGGGAACAAATGGAAAGAAGCTACTTTTACTTATTTCAGGGAGGATGGATTACATGAACATTGCGATTACCGGTGGAACCGGTATGATTGGTCAAGCCTTGACGAAGCGTTTACTCGAGCAAGGACATCATATCTTTATCTTAACGCGTCATCCGAAAGCAAATGACGCGCATGTCACATATATCAAGTGGATGACAGAAGACGCAAAACCGGAACAGCACTTAGAGGGCGTTGATGCATTCATTCATCTGGCTGGTGCTTCGATCAACGACGGACGTTGGACAGATGAACGCAAACGCGTCATTCTCGACAGTCGCGTCAGCACGACGAAGGAGCTCGTTCGAATCGTTGAAGCACTCGATCAAAAGCCAAATGTCGTATTGTCTGCTTCTGCGGTTGGCATTTACGGACAAGATCGGCATCAAACCTTCTCTGAAGATCACCCCCTTCCACCGACCGCTGACTTCTTAAGTCATGTCTGTGTCGCGTGGGAAGATCTTGCCCGTCCGATTGCCGACGCTGGCATTCGACTCGTCCATCCACGAATCGGTGTCGTCCTAACGAAAGCCGGTGGCGCTTACCCATTAATGCGCCTGCCCTATGTCTTGTTTGGTGGTGGGACGATGGGCGACGGAAAACAGTGGGTCTCCTGGGTCCACATCGATGATTTAGTCGATTTATTCGTATTCGCACTTGAGACCCCGACAGTCGAAGGACCGCTGAACATCACTGCTCCTCATCCGGAGACGATGCGGCGTTTCGGTCAGACGATCGGAAAAGTCTTACATCGCCCACACTGGCTCCCGGCGCCACGCTTCGCGTTAGAACTCGCACTCGGTGAAAAGAGTACGATTGTACTAGAAGGAGCTCGTGTCGTTCCGAAAAAAGCGCTCGAAAACGGATACAAGTTTCGGTATGCTGAACTAAAGGATGCATTGCGAGCAATCGAGCATTCAAACTAGTACAGGGGTGGACGATACTTGGATATCTTAATTCGAAACGCACATATCTATCCGATTACTTCGGACAGTTTTTACGGGGACATCCGCATTCGTGATGGGAAAATCATTGAAATCGGTGAATTACTGGATCACTTAGAAAACGATCAAGTCATTGAAGCAGAAGGTCACTTTTTATTACCCGGTTTCATCGATGCCCATACACATCTCGGATTATATGACGAAGGTACCGGAACCGTCGGAAATGATGCGAATGAGACGATTTTTGCGATGACTCCTCATCTGCGTGCCATTGATGGAGTGTACCCACTTGATGAAGGATTTAAGGAAGCCGTCGAGCACGGGATTACGACCGTTCAAGTCATGCCCGGTAGCATGAACATCATCGGTGGTGTCACGAGTGTCATCAAGACGCATGGACGGTTCATTGATGATATGATTCTTCGAAAGTACGCGGGTCTGAAGGTGGCGCTCGGTGAAAACCCAAAGCGTGTCCATAGTGCTGGTCGCGCCGGTGAACTGACACGGATGGGCATCATGGGGATGTTGCGCGAAGCCTTTCTTGAAGTTCGGACACAACGAGTTTCCGAAACGTTCGCCCATCAGATGATCAAACGGGTCCTTGATCATAAAATGCCGCTTCGTGTACATGCGCACCGAGCAGATGATATCCTTTCCGCCATTCGTTTTGCGGAAGAGTTCGATCTCGATTTACGTATCGAACATTGTACGGAAGGTCATCTCGTCGCAAAAGAGATGGAACAATTACCGATTGAAAAAGTGACGGTCGGACCAACCTTCACGCGAAAGTCTAAAATCGAACTGAAGAATAAGACATGGGAAACGTATCGAATTCTTCATGAGCATGGTCTTGAAATCTCCATTACGACCGATCATCCGTACACCCCTGTCCAGTACTTGAATCTCTGTGCCGGTCTAGCTGCACGAGAAGGTCTACCGGTCGATGTCGCCTTGCGCGCGATCACGATTCATCCAGCCCGCTCGCTCGGTGTGGACGATCGCGTCGGATCGATCGAGGTCGGAAAAGACGCGGATCTCGTCCTATGGAGTCACTTCCCACTCGACTATTTAGCGAAGCCGCTCATGACGATGATTGACGGAAAAATCATTTTTGAACACGCTCAACTGAACTTGACTTAACCCCACCCCCGCCAGGTGTTTTTTGCACCTTTCGGGGGTTTTAGACGCTTACGGAAAACATCTTGTTTTTGTATCTTTTTTCACAAAAATTATTTTCTTGCAATTTTAAAAAAAGAAGGTAATATTATCTTATCCGACAACTGAAGAAGGCATACCATGCGCGGTTCAAACGAGTCAGACAGGTAGCTTTCGACAATCATTCTTGCGGTCCTAAAAGGAGGAATGGAAGTATGCTCAAGCAACGGGAGCTGAGCGACTGCGCTGATTTGTTCGAACTGATGCAGCATCAAGACGTATATCCGTACGTCCGCCAAAAAACACGGTACTTTGATGAATTTCTGTTTACTACAAAGCAGGCAATCGAAGAGGAAGAACGTGGTGAAATCGTATCACGTACCATCCTAGATGAATTCGATCAACCGATTGGTACGATTAGTTTACTCGATATCGAAGGACAATATGGGTTTCTCGGTACATGGTTAGGTAAACCGTATCATGGTAAAGGATACAATCATTTAGCGAAAGAAGCCTTCTTCTCTGAGCTGTTCTTCGAGCTTGGATATGAGAGTGTCTTCATGAAAATTCGCAAAAGCAATATTCGGTCACAAAAAGCAGCTGAAAAATTGCCGTATGCGTTCTGTGCGGATGAGTTGCGCCCTGCGCTTCTTGAGCAATTGAATGCCGGTGAGACACAGTTCACGCTATATGAAGTCTCAAAATCTAGTTTCCACATGTACATTCATGGTCGGGAACTCGAAACACTATACGATCACCAACAACTCGAAGCATGAGAGCCTTGTCTCTCATGCTTTTTTGTGTCCACGCATGCGCTTCTAAAGTTTGAAATGGTATGATAAATAAGAAAACTCATCTTTATGGAGGAAACACTTTCTTCTACAGGAAATGGAGCGAAGACTAATGCCAGAATCGTTTAACATTCTCGTAGTAGATGATGAAGCACAAATGCGTGATCTTCTCGTCTCGAATCTTGAAAAAGAACACTACACGACGATGACAGCTTCTAACGGACAAGAAGCAATCCATCTCATTCAACAAAATACATTCCATCTCGTTCTACTCGATGTCATGATGCCGGAAATGGACGGCTTGACAGCATGTATGCGCATCCGTGAGTTCTCAAACGTTCCGATCATCATGCTGACGGCACGTTCGGATGAACTCGATCGCATTCACGGGCTGAAAATCGGAGCTGATGACTATATTACAAAACCATTCAGCCCTCGAGAACTGCTTGCTCGCATCGAAGCGACGCTTCGTCGTTCTCATCGCTTTACAGTTGATCAATCGGCTACCCTGACGCTCGGAATGCTCGAACTCGATACCGAAAGTCGGAGTGTCCACGTCAATGGCAAGCCGGTCAGCCTGACACGTAAGGAATTTGATTTGCTGCACCTGTTCGCTCAAAACAATGATAAGGTCTTTTCTCGTGAACAGTTACTCGATCAAATCTGGGGTGCGGATTATATCGGGAACTTACGGACGGTCGATACACACATCAAAACACTTCGCTTAAAGCTTGGGGAAGCTGGTGGCTCGATTCAAACGGTCTGGGGCATCGGTTATAAATTCGAGGAAGTATGATTAAGCGCTATACGATCCGGCGCCGGATTTGGATCACGATTTGGTTCACAAGCGTTTTTTCCGCCATTTTATTCGTCTTGTTGACGTTCTATCTCTACGACCGGTTCTATCTTCAGACGCAGGAAGATATCTTATTGAACCGAGGCGAAAAGCTGATCAACATTTATGAATCTGAAGGATTATCTGGTGCTTTTTACGATGGAATGACTTATACGAATGAGTTGACGGAATCGAAAGTCTTCTTCATCGATTTCCTGAAGAAAAATCCAGCTGGACTGCGCTTTTTGACGAATGCGGATATCGAAGAACTTCGAAACGGTGAAACCGTCGTCTCCAGTCGGACCCATCCGATTGAAGGAACGGACATTTTGATGACCGGATTTCCGATCATCGAAAACAATCGACTGGTCGGTACATTGATTTTATATCTAGAACTCGGTCAAATCAGTGAACCATTCCGCCCACTCCGCCTGATGATCTTCTTCATGATCGGACTGATCGTCTTGAATCTCGTCATCTTCGGACGACAAATCATCGATACGATCATCCGTCCGTTGATCGACATGAAGCGCGCCTCGACTGTTTATGCACAAGGTGACTTTGATTATCGGATTCCGATTCAATCGGACGATGAGATCGGGGAACTCGCAGAAACATTAAATAAGATGGCGGAATCGCTCGGAGAAGTCGACGAGCAGCGGAAGGAGTTCCTCGCGAACGTCAGTCATGAATTGCGGACACCACTCTCCTACATCCGTGGCTATACGGAGATGATGCAGGATGATTCGCTCGAGGAAGAAAAGCGTGCGCAGTATTACCAAATCATCGAGCGGGAAACGGAACGTCTGCAACGTCTCGTCAATGATCTGCTCGATCTCGCTCAACTTGAACGCGATTCCTATCCGATGTCGAAACAACCACTTGTCTTCAGTCAAGTACTTGAAGATGTCATTTACCGGATGGAACCCATCGCCCAGTCAAAAGGAGTCACGTTCGTCATGAATCTCGACCCGGATCAAATCGTCTTAGGCGATACGGACCGCCTCGAGCAAGTCTTCGGCAATTTACTCGATAACGCCTTACGGTACACACCGCCTGGAAAACAGATTTTCTTATCGACTGAAACGATCGGCGACCGGACGCATTGTCTTATCCGGGACGAAGGAGAAGGCATTCCGGAAGAGCATCTTGATCGACTGACAAAACGTTTTTACCGTGTCGATAAATCACGGACGCGTAAAGATGGCGGAACCGGTCTTGGTCTTGCCATCACGAAACACATCATCGATCGTCATGATGGGACAATCCGGTTCGACTCCGTTCTTGGAGAAGGAACGACTGTCCACATCGAGTTACCGCTTCTTCCGGATGAAGAGGATGGATTCGAATGATGGAACATCATGTCATCCAAACCTTTGAACTTTTCGGACCGTTCGCTCCGTTCGTTAGTATCTTAGTCGGCGTCGTCGTCAGTGTACTTGGTGTCCTACCGAGTACGTTCGTCACCGCTGCGAATCTCGTATATTTCGGTCTATGGATGGGCACATTGCTCTCTTTCATTGGTGAAGTCCTAGGTGCGGTTTGTGCGTTTCTACTTTACCGAAAAGGACTGCGGTATGCCCTTCGTCGCCCACTTCCGGATCGATTCGCTCGTTTGCAACAAAAACTACAAGCACAACAAGGACATGAAGCATTTTGGACGATCATCTTGCTGCGGCTGTTACCGTTCGTCCCGTCTGGCATCGTCAACATCGTCAGTGCTGCTAGTGGTATTTCCATCCTACTTTTCCTGACTGCGAGTACGATCGGAAAAATTCCAGCCATGTTAATCGAAGTGTTCGCCGTCCATCAGTTCATGCAATCCTCATCCATCATCCAATGGTCGATTGCAGGCGTGGCACTCGTTGGTTATCTGGCCTATCGTATTCAACAAAAACGAGCATCATCGATATAAAACTACAGGTTTTCTGAAAGGAAGTATCGTTCATGGAGTTAAGACGTTTTGGAACATCCGACCTACTCGTATCCCCGCTTGGGTTCGGAGCTGGTCACATCGGCGCAGAACAGATGACGGATCGCGAAGCAGTTTATTTACTCGAACAAGCACGTGATCTCGGCATCAATCTGATCGATACAGCACGCGGCTATGGCTTATCGGAGCAACGCGTCGGACAATTTCTAAAGAATCGTCGCCACGACGTCATTCTGTCGACGAAAGTCGGCTACGATGTTCCCGGTACGCAGGACTGGACCTTTGAAGCGGTTCATGGTGGCATCGATCAAGCCTTACAGACGATGCAAACGGATCATCTCGACATCGTACACCTCCATTCTTGTAGTCGAGAAATTCTCGCCCAGGGAGATGTCATCGAAGCGCTTGAACAAGCAAAACAAGCTGGAAAAGTCCGCGTCATCGCTTATTCCGGTGATCGGGAAGACTTAACATATGCTATCGAAACGAATCGCTTCGACAGTTTCCAAACGTCATTCAATCTATTTGATCAACGTGTCGATGAAGTCCTGCCCACCCTTCTAGATCACGGTGTCATCGCCAAGCGTCCAATCGGTAACGCCCCGTGGCGATTCGCAGAGCGTCCGGTCGGACAGTACGTCGAACCCTACTGGGAACGTGCGCAACAACTCGCTTATCCACTCGAGGAATCCAGTTGGCTTGAAACTGCCCTTCGTTTCACGGTCTTTGAGCCAGGGATCACGACAGCCATCATCGGTACGTCTCGATCAGAACACCTCGCGCTGAATCAGCAACTGATCGAGCGCGGTCCACTTCCTGTTGATCGTGTTGCTCGGTTGAAGGAACGCTTCGCTGAGTGTGACGCGACGTTCGGTTATCTTTCGCAAACATGATAAAAAGCCCGTATGTCCACTCGTTCAAAGAGTGCATACGGGCTTGTTACTTAGAACTTTTTCTTTTTCTTTTTTTCGAGCACGACGATTGCTTCGACGTGCGCTGTTTGTGGGAACATATCGTACGGCTGAATGTACGATACCTTGTATCCCGCTTTCATCAAGTGATCGCAATCGCGCGCAAGCGTCTGCGGGTTACACGAGACATAGATGATTTTTTTCGCTTTAGACGAGATCATCGCGTTCAACAATTGTGTATCGCAACCTGAGCGTGGTGGGTCGACGATGAAGACATCCGGAATCCAGCCTTCTTTGACCCAACGTGGAATCCACGCTTCTGCCTTACCGACGACGTAGTGGGCATGGTCGAATCCGTATTGCTTCATGTGCGCATTGGCATCTTCGACAGCTTCTTCAATGATTTCCATACCGCGGACTTCTTTTGCTCCTTTAGCGATCCAAAGTCCGATTGAACCAACACCTGCGTATGCATCAACGACACGTTCTTCGCCTGTCAAAGCAGCAGCACGCGCAATTTCTTCATACATCCGCTCTGCTTGTTCCGGATTCAATTGGAAGAAGGCACGCGGAGACAATTGATACGTGAATTCCCCCATCTCTTCCTCGATCCGTTCAACGCCACGCAAGACTTCCGTCTCTTCTCCGAAGACACGTGATGTCAACTTATCATTGATGTTCAGTGCAACCGAGACGACACCTGGAATGTCCATGATATCGCGCGATAAGCCCTCTAGATCACGGAAGCCGTCTTTAAAGGCAACGAGCACGACTTGAATTTCGCCCGTTTTGATTCCTGTCCGGACGACGATATGGCGCATGACACCATCTTGTTTTGATGCATGGTAAACGGGTACTTTATAGTCATTGAGTAATTTCGTGACAGCTTGGTTGACGCGAAGCGTATCCTTGTTTTGGACGACACAATCATCAATCGCGACCAAACGATTCGAATTCGCAGAATAGAGACCGCTAACGATTTCATTGCCTTGTTTCCCGACGACGAATTGCGACTTGTTGCGGTATCCCCACTCCCTCGAACCGATCGTCGGGCGGATATCGGCTTTTTCGACATTCAACTTCGTTGATTTCAAGAAAGCGTTGCGAAGCATTTCTTCCTTATAACGCAATTGTCCATCGTAACTCATGTGTTGTAATTGACAGCCGCCACAGACACTATAGACCGGGCAAAGTGGAGTAACACGGTCTGGTGAACGATCGTCACGCTTTAAGATTTTTGCATTCGCATAGTTCGCATGAATTTCCGTGATCTCGATCTGTGCTGTCTCACCGACGAGTAGACCTGGGATGAAGACGATTTGTCGTTCAAGTGTTGCGATCCCTTCACCGTTGATTCCCATTCGTAGACAAGTGACCGAACGGACCTCACCCGTCTGTAATTTGATTTTTGTTGCCATTGATTTCATCCTTTCTCTTTACGCAAATGAAAAAGCGGTCTCAATCTACCGCTTTTTTCGTTTCTTCTTGTTCTTTCATATCCTTTGCATATCGAACGACCTTCGCCTTGAGTTGATCCAGTGATACGATCAGTCGTTCCAAATCTTCGATATCTGATGATTCATCGAGTGAATCGATTGTATGACAGAGAAGCTGCATTCTTGATTTTAGCACATTCATTTGACCAAGTTTATCAGTTCTTGCTTTTCCCATTATTCAGACTTCCTTTCTTCCGCTGGATTCCGACGTTATTTTAGCATACGATACGAAGTGGAGCACTAAAAAGGAGGAGTATCTATGTCACATTCATCACCCATCACGATTGCGAACGATCCGTGGGAAGCTTATCGCGACATTGAACAATACGGCACGGTCCGTTTGACGAACATTGAAGTCACGACAACAAAACTGTGTAACATGCGCTGCGAACATTGCGCCGTCGGTTACATGTTATCCAGTAGCGAGTCACCCGAGATTCCAGTCGAGCTACTTATTCAACGTCTGGATGAAATCGAACATCTGCGTGCCTTCTCAATCACCGGCGGCGAACCGATGCTTTCAATGAAGTCCATCAAGGAGTACGTTGTCCCTTTACTTAAGTATGCCCACGAACGTGGTGCTAAAACCCAAATCAACTCAAATTTAACACTTCCGTTATCTCGCTACGAATTAATCATTCCTTATTTAGATGTCTTGCACATCTCACATAACTGGGGAACAGCTGATGATTTCATCGATGGTGGCTTTGCGATGATGGAACGAAAACCGTCACGTGAAGCACGGACGAAGCTTTTCGAGACGATGAAAGAGAATGCCCGTGTTCTAAATGCACGTGGTGTCATCGTTTCTGCAGAGACGATGATCAATAAACGGACATTACCACACCTTGAAGCGATTCATAAGGAAATCGTCGACATGGGGTGTGTCCGTCATGAAGTGCATCCGATGTACCCCGCTGACTTCGCGTCGATGATCGAAGCAGCTAGCTTGCCCGAAATTCGCGACGGGATCCATCGTTTGCTTGACGTCCGGGATCCGAACGTCTGGATGTTATTCGGAACACTCCCCTTCTATGCTTGTTCGATGGAAGAGGCGGATTTAGAACTTCATCGTCGATTGCGTCAAGAGAAAAACGTCTCTGTTCGCAATGACCCTGATGGACGTTCCCGTCTTAACGTCAACATCTTTGATGGCGAGATCATCGTAACGGATTTCGGTGACGAACTTGCTTCGCTAGGTACGATTCATGAGACATCCTTCAATGATGCTTATGCCGAGTGGCAAGAGACAGAACTGAATAAAAGCTTGTCATGTCACTGCCCTGCGGTGCAATGCCTTGGACCGAACGCGCTTGTGAAAAACGCATATTACCCTGAGATTGATTTCACAAAACAGTCCAGCCGGCTTTAAAACTAAAAAAAAGGTTTTGAACGATGGCATCCCGGGAAAAATGTCACAAAGTAGACACATTCTGTTTTTCTAAAAGGGGTGACCGGGATGGAATGGCTCGTAGGTATTGTCGCAATCATCGGTACGTTCAGTATGGTCTTGTTCGTCATGATGGTTGGTATTCGCGCTTCACACAGCATCGAACATGATGAAGTATTCGACCAGACAGACTGGGACGAACATCTTCTGCATATGCCGCGTCCGACACGTTTTGAACAAGAAAATAAATGAAGCACGCCCCGGTCTCCCGTTTCAGAGACCGGGGCGTGTTATGCTAAAAGAAAAAAGAAAGGTCGTCGTTACTTGTGTCACGTCGTTTTGCTCTTATCTTATCGATCGTCTTCATTTCCGGATTCACGCAAGGTCTGCTGATTCCACTGTTATCTATTTTACTTGAACGCCAAGGAACCCCCGCTTTCATCAACGGTCTCAGCGCTGCCGTTCTCTATATCGGTGTCATCGTCGCCGCCCCTCTCATGGAAGGTCCACTACGACGACGTGGTTATATTCCGGTCATCTCGTTTGGACTCGCTCTTGTTGCAGTGGCGGTTTTCTTATTTCCACTCCTTCCAAGCGTCATTGCTTGGATGATTTTACGGTTCCTCGTCGGATTTGGTGATCAGACGTTACACTATGGATCACAGGTTTGGGTGACGTCCATTACCCCAAATGAACGGTTAGGACGAACGATGTCACTATACGGGATGGCATTCGGTCTCGGTTTTGCTCTCGGTCCTCTTGCGGCACCTCTCGTCGATGTCATCAACTGGCTACCATTCGTGTTGACTGGTACATTGACTGTCATCGTCCTGATCTTGTTATCGCGTATGCCGAACGAAAAACCGTCATCCGTCATGCCGGAGGAGCTGCAAAGCGCCGCCTCACGGTATAAACTTGTCCTATCAACTGCTTGGTTCACGTTACTTCCTGGCTTTACATATGGTTTTCTCGAAGCCACACTGAATGCCAGTTTTCCCGTTTTTGCGACGCGTAACGGGTACGGTCTATCTGAGACGAGTACCTTGATCACGACATTCGTCGTCAGCTCGTTGATCATGCAACTTCCACTTGGACGACTTGCTGATCACTTCGGAAAACGTCGGACGTTAGTAACCGTTCTTTCGATTGGCTCCGTTGCTTTCCTTATCGCTTGCTTCGTCTTCGAACAATACGGTTGGTTATTCGCGATTTTTGCTATTAGCGGGATGGCACTTGGCTCGACGTACTCGCTCGGTGTCGCCTATATGACGGAACAGTTACCGCGACACCTTCTTCCGACGGGCAACTTGCTTGCAGGGATTGCCTTTAGTCTTGGTTCGATCCTTGGACCGATTGCTGGCAGCTTGTTCGTTCTGCTTCCAGCTATGCTTTATTTCAGTCTATTCGTTCTGGTTCTAGCGACACTTGCGTTTCTCTTACGATACGCGAACCGTCACGAATCATCCCGGATCTAAAACAAAGGATCTTGCGCTAATGATGCGCAAGATCCTTTGTTTTATTTCACGATTCCTTCTTGCCGAAAACTCCGCCAGAGCTTATCGTCGATCGCATACGGCTGTTCTTTTGCACGCTTCAGCTCTTCTGTCTCGAGCAGCACGACGACCTCTCGACCGTTGATTGACCACACTGAATCGTAACCTCTCTCCGCCTCGATGATTTCCACATCCACATCTCCATGGGTTTCCTTCAATTGTTGACTGACGCACGTTACGACGAACCGGGCAAACTCATCACGTGGACGACGAGTGGCAATGATCTTTCGAACGATCTCATTCCGTTCCATTCGTTTTCATCTCCTTTCGTTTTATAGTCGCACTAGCCTTTCAGACAAGGCCGAATCGGTCTTCACTTGACCGTACAGAAAAAAGCCGAACGGGTCGGCTTGAGCAACGAACGATTGGGAGTTACTTTGATTGAAACTATTCTTGCACGATTCTGAATCTTCGTCAACCTCGCTTTTGAAACCATACAGGAAGGTACGTCGAGACTAAGATACCACTGACGACGAAGAGTAACCCAAGCAACGCTTGCGGTGGAATCGTCTCGCCGAGAATCAAGGCCGATAAACTGACACCATAGATCGGTACGAAGAACATGAACAACGACACTTTACTGACTGGATTATATTTCATTAGTAAGTTCCAAAGCGTAAATCCAGTCGCTGATAAGAAGGCAAGATACACGAGCATCCAAGCACTTGTCGTTGAAAAGGTGAATGGTGCGACGTGACCATCGAGAATGACTCCTGCGATAAAGAGACCGATTGATCCAATGACCATCGCCCATCCAGTCATCGGTGCCACCGGATAACGTGCCGAGTATTCTTTGGCAATCAAGTTACCGAACGCCCCGGAAACCATTGCTGCGATCAATAATCCTTCCCCTACTCCAAACGAGACACCTTGCCCACCTTGTGGCCAGTTGGCCAAGATGACACCTGTGAATCCAAGGAATAAGGCGAGTCCTTTAAATCGATTCAGTCGATCGTCTTCATATCGAAAATGTGCCAGCAACATCTGAAAGAACGAAGTCGATCCGGCAATGATTGATCCTTGTACGCCAGTTGATAAAGATAGACCGATATAAAAGAAGACATACTGCAAGAACGTCAAAAAGAAGCCGAGACGACTATAGGCGTAGGTCCGCTCCTTCAGTGTGATCGTCTGTTTGAAGACGAAGACACTGACGACAAGTAATAACACACCTGCTAAAAAGAAACGATAGCTCGCAAACAGTAATTGCTCTCCGTATTCGGAAGATGTGATCTGTAATAAGTCATAACTTTTTTTAATGAAGGGAAACGCACTTCCCCACAAAAAAGTCGTCAGTAACGCAAAGACGACGAGTCCAATCCGATGGGTTAAAATTTTTTGCATCTTTCTAGTTCCTTTCCTGTTCCTTTTCACTGAAGCATGGTATAGTAATTCTACAGATAATAATAATTATAATCTAGAGACAATGAAACTCATTATCAATCAGTTAAACTCATTGATATATCACATTCTCATTCTCTTTCTATAATGATTTCATTTCTCATTTACATTTTGAAAGGAGTTTTAATATGACGACTTCCACTACTACCGATGTTCAACAGCGTTCCGTATTCCGTCATGCTTGGGATGAGCATCACGAATTGATTCTAGCATTGTTTAGCGGAATATTGATTTTAGTTGCTTACGGACTCGAAAAATTCAATACGGCGTCTGCCGTTTATGTCACATTGTACTTATCGGCTTATGTAATCGGAGGATATGCGAAAGCGAAGGAAGGATTGACGGAGACGTATCAAGAAAAAACGTTGAACGTCGAATTGTTGATGATTTTAGCTGCCATCGGTGCGGCTGCTATCGGATACTGGATGGAAGGTGCGATCCTCATCTTCATCTTTGCGTTATCCGGTGCCCTTGAGACATACACGATGAATAAGAACGAACGTGCCTTGCAAAGCTTGATGTCTTTACAGCCAGAGGAAGCAACACGTCTGAATGCAAACGGTCAACTCGAAGTCGTCGGAATCGAACAATTAGCGATCGGTAACCTCGTCTATGTTCGTCCTGGGGAGCGGATTCCAGTCGATGGTGTCATCGTCCGCGGTCAAGCCGCGATCGAAGAAGCATCGATTACAGGAGAATCGATTCCGGTTGAAAAACAAACAGGTGATACCGTTTATAACTCGACTGTCAACATGAATGGTGTCTTGACGATTGAGATGACGAAAGCTGCTGACGAATCGTTGTTCCAAAAAATCATTCATATGGTCCAAAACGCACAAAGTGAACAGTCTCCATCTGCTCAGTTCATCGAACGTTTCGAAAGCCGTTATGTCAAAATCGTCCTCCTCGTCGTTGCACTAATGATGGTCCTCCCTCATTACGTCGTTGGCTGGACATTTGAGACAAGTATTTATCGCGCGATGATTCTTCTCGTCGTCGCCTCACCTTGTGCCCTTGTTGCGTCGATTACACCTGCTGCCTTATCTGCAATTGCCGCATCTGCGAAAAATGGCGTTCTTTTTAAAGGAGGCGCCCACATCGAAACGCTCGGTCAAGTCGATACGATCGTCTTCGATAAAACGGGAACACTGACAACAGGGAAACCCGTCGTCACTGAAAGTCGTTACGCGGAAGGCATGGACGTCCGCGCAGTCCAACAAGCGGTTGCTTCCATCGAAGCGCAGTCGAACCATCCACTCGCCCAAGCAATCGTCGATCACTTAAAAACCGATGTCCGCGAACCATCAACGTTTAAGGATGTGACAGGATACGGGATTGAAGCAACTGTCGATGGTGTCACGTATCGTATCGGTAAACGGGCATTCCATGATGGTTTAGACGATCCATTCGTCGCGATCGAACAGTCATTGAAAGAGCAAGGGCATACGATCGTTTATGTCAGCAATGGAGCACAGATCGTAGCGCTTTATGCGTTACGTGATACGATTCGTCCGGAAGCCAAAACAGCGATTGCTGCCTTAAATGATCTCGGCATCGCAACGATCATGTTAACTGGTGACAATCCGGTCACGGCAGCTGCTATCTCACGTGAGGCGGGATTGACGGACTTCGTCGCTGAGTGCCTACCGGAAGATAAAGTCCGCTACATCAAACAATACCAAACAGAAGGTCGGACCGTCGCGATGGTCGGTGACGGCATTAACGATGCCCCAGCCCTTGCATTAGCACATGTCGGGATTGCGATGGGTGAAGGAACGGACGCTGCGCTTGAGACCGCTGACGTCGTCTTGATGAAAAATGATTTAGGTCGTCTTGCCTATGCTGTGCACAAAGCCCGGAAGATGAACCGGATCGTCAAACAAAACATCACGCTTGCGATCGGTGTCATCCTCCTATTGATCGCATCGAATTTGTCCCAGTTCCTCATCATGCCGTTCGCCGTCGTCGGACACGAAGGATCAACGATTCTCGTCATCTTGAACGGTTTACGTCTTCTTCAACAGGATGCTTTACCAAGTCTTCCACAGCGTTCATCTGAAAAACGATTAGCTGCTTAACACGAAAAAACGTCTGATTGCCGGAAGGCAGTCAGACGTTTTTTCGTATCTTCATCCGAACGTATTCGTCGGAATGGCATCAAGTTCAGCTTGTTCCTTCAAGCGCTTTTCTTCCATTTTCTTCGGATCCGCTTTTTTCATGAATCGTTCCCATGATGCGTTCAATTCAGAACCGAGTAAGATGATCAGCCCTGTGAAGTAGAGCCATAATAACAAGATGACGACACTACCGAGCGAACCGTACGTTTGATTGTAATTCGAGAAGTTCGAGACGTAAAATCCGAATCCAACCGATAATAATTGCCAGACGATGACACCAAAAACGGCTCCTGGAATTGCTTCTTTGAATGTAATCGGACGCTTTGGTGCGACGCGGTAAAAGATCGACAGGATACCGATCAATAGAATCGTCGACACGACATACCGTAAGACCGTCAGTAGGATTTTTTGCCCCATATCGATCGGAAGCACGAAATTGGCAAGATACGTGATGATCGGACCACCGAGCACATTCAAGACGATCAGCAGCAACATCCCGATTCCGAGTACAATCGTGAGCAATAAGGCAATCCCACGTGCTGCGACGAAACCACGTGGCGAGAAGTCACCATAGGCATGGTTTGCTGTCGTGATCAAACGATCGACCCCTTTGGAAGCGGACCAGACAGCAAGAATCGCACCAATCGATAACAATCCACCTTGTGGTTCCTTGATGGCTTGGAAAATCGTATCCGTGAATGTGTTGACGGCTCCACCTGGCGCTAAGTCGCGAATTTGTGATTCGAGCGTCTGACGATCGATGTCAAAGAAAGATAAGACGGAAATGACGAAAATGATACCTGGGAAAATGGATAAAAACCAGTAATAAGCGAGTGTCCCTGCATAATCCGTGATGTTATGATCGGACATTCGTTGCTTTAAGTTCAGGGCAAGCCCTTTTGGATCGCGTGAATGCGCCATCGTCATCTCTCCTTCATGAAAAAGAGGCAGTCAACGACCACCTCATTGTTTTAATATACTTTTCCCATTTTATTTCAACTAAAACCTCATTCGTTTTCAGAAAGGATTAATTCATAGAATGGTTCTGTCATTTCTGCCAGCTGTTTGGCAAGTGACGGTGGACGAACCGGTAACGAAGGTAGCTCCGAACGCTTGATCCAGACCGGTGTATAACCCGATCCTTCCTCTTCGAATTCTTCACCCGTACCCGTGCCAAACCGACCACCAATTGTTTTCGCCCAAAAATAAGGATTATCAAATCCATTAAAACGGACGATGGCGGCAATACCGGTCAACTCCACGTCGATTCCAAGTTCTTCATGTGCTTCACGAATCGCTGTTTCTTCTAACGATTCTCCATCATCTTTCCCACCGCCTGGAAAGACATAATACGTTTCGTTCAGTTTATCCCGACGAATCAACGCAATTTGATCCTGTTCGTTTCGTAAAATGATTGCACTTCGTTGAATCGGCATGACGCCACCTCCCTTTTATTATTTCGACTTATTGAAGAGTATCCAGCATTTCAGGAACGAGTCCATTCTCTGTCGAAGCGATGACTTCTGCTGCAACCTTCATACCAAGCTTCAATGCCTCTTCTGCTGACTTTTCTTGTGTCAATTCAGACAAGACAGCAGAGAAGAATGAGTCGCCTGCTCCCGTCGAGTCAACGACTTTTACTTTTTTCGTTCCGACATGACCTGATGTCGCTGTACGACGATCAACGTAGACCGCCCCGAGTTCACTCATCGTCACGACCGTGAACGGAGCACCCTTTTTCGCTAGCTCATTCGCTACATGAATCGCATCTTCAACAGTCACGATCGACAGATCAGACAGAATTTCCGCCTCTTCTCGGCTACAAATGAATCCAGTGAATCCTTGTAGCAGATGACGATTACGTTCGATGACGCTCAAGTGACCACAAACACCAAACAATGGCAACTCCATTTTACGGCATAGATGAATCAAACGTTCTAAAACCGTAACGGACAAATCAAGATCGATTGCAACGGCATCGACTCCATCGAGTGCATAGATTGATTGACGTAAAATCGCCTCTTCGAGCAACTTGGCATCTGGTTGTTTTGAGATCGATGTTTGCAAATCGCCTTCATTATCCATGACAGCTAGCCACATGCCCATTCCATGATCTTCTAACATTTCGACGTGATCCACATTTGCACCGTAAGATTTCAGCTCATCGAGCACTCCCACGCCAATCTGATCATTCGTAACCGTCGAGATAAAGCGAACTTCATTCCCGAGGACGGCTAGATTTTGTGCTACGTTGCGTCCTGTTCCTCCATTTGAAAACGTGATGTCTCCTACGTTTTTCGCATCCTTATGCAAAGGAGCGAACGAAGTTCCTTTTATGTCGACGAATACTTTTCCGATTACCGCGATTTTATTCATTTCAGTTCCACCTCTAACCATATTTCCTGATTTCCGACCTTGTTTGATCTTTCAGGCACATTGCTTCAATTATAGTAAAATTTTAAATCAGTGACAACCGAAGTAGTTTTTTTCTAACTGTTCGTTATCTTCACGTTAAAAAAGCAGCAAGCGGATCGCCTGCTGCTTTGATTAAAGATTAGATATTCGCGATCACGAGACTGATTGCGAGTAAGAGTCCGAAAATCGTGTTCACTTTACCGGTCTGTGCCATGCCAGGCATCAGCTTTTCCGGTGGTAAGTCTTCCCAGAAGAGACGTACTGCTTTGATCATGAGCGGAATACTCAATAACGCGAGTAACGCAAACCATGAAACGTCAAATGCGAGTACAGCAATAATGAGAGACAGGATAGCTGCCGCAAAAAATCCGATCAAGACGTACACGGCACGGCGATGTCCGACGAGACAGGCAATCGTTTTTCGTCCGTTGACCTTATCATTATCCAAGTCCCGAATGTTATTCGCAAGTAGGATTGAACCAATCAAGATGGCGACTGGTACCGAAATCGCAACGGCTTCTGTCGGAACATAACCAATTTGCAAGTACGCCGAAATCGCGATGATAATATACCCCATGAAAAAGCCTGCAACGACTTCTCCAAACGGTGTATAGGCAATCGGAAGCGGTCCTCCTGTATAGATATATCCGACGAACATCGAAATGAGTCCTACGACAAGTAACCACCACGATGTCTCGATGCACAGATACACACCGAGTAATGCCGAGATGCCATACAATGTAAGTGCGAACGCTAGGATCGTTCCCGGCTTGAATCCGTCACGAACGATCGATCCACCGATTCCGACCGACTCCTCCGTATCTAAACCACGTTTGTAATCGTAGTATTCATTGAACAGATTCGTTGCGATTTGAATCAACATCGATGCGATCAACATCGCCACGAACAAATCCAAGCGTATCGATTCCACGCGTGGTGCGACAACTGCCGTACCGACGACGACCGGAACAAAACTTGCTGTTAATGTATGCGGTCGTGTCATTCGCCAATAGACAGCGATTGATTTATTCATATAATAACCCCTTTCCTGTCTAAGTGTATCGGGTTTCGTTTTTTGCTGTCAATGTTCAATCCGAGATAGCTTATTCCTTCTTTTTTGTCCGCAAAAAGTTTACACTTAGATTAAGTGAAACATATCACAGTATCTATAGACTAGGGGGCAATGAGCGGTATGGCTTACGCTCAACAAGAGCTAAAACAGTGTATCGAACAGGCCGTCAGTCAGGCGAACGCCTCACAACGACCTATACTCGCTTCGTATTCATGGGAAATCGAAGCAACTGACATGCGTTCCCTCGAACAGGGTATCGAGGAACGATTTTATTTCGCGACACCTGATCGCTCGATGCGGGCCATCGGGTTTGGCATCGTACAACAACTTCAGGCTTCAGGAACGGATCGTTTTTTACGAATTCAATCGCAATGGGCAAACTTGAATCGCGATCATGTCGGTCATGATTTATTTGCGTTCAGCGGATTTTCGTTTACCGAACTTAAACAACCGGATTATCGTTGGTCTTCCTTCGGAGACGCTTCGATGACGATTCCGAAGTTTTTATTTCTAGAACAAGATGGCAAGACACGTGTGACGATTTTTGCTCGCGTCGAGCCAATGGATCAAGTCGATTCTATCTTAAATGAACTCGCACTCGATTTCGCCAAAGTCAATCAACCGCAACCATCGACTGCCGCAGGCGTCACGCGCTTACGACTATCGCGAGATGGGAATGAAGCCTTTGAAGCTTCGTTCCATCAAGCGATGCACTACTTGGAGACGACACTTGAAAAAATCGTCCTGGCGCGCGAAGTCGTCTATGAGCTGGATCGTCCACTCGACGTAGCCGCTGTCGTCGCTGAACTCGAAGATACGCAGCCCGGCAGCTACGTCTTCTGTTTCCAACCAAATCCGGAAGAAGCCTTTATCGGCGCTACACCGGAACGACTCGTCTTAAAACGTGGACGTCGTCTTGAAACGGCAGCCGTCGCTGGTTCTGCACCACGCCACGCAACGGATGAGATGGACGAAGCACTCGGTCAATCGTTATTACAAGATCAAAAGAACCGGGTAGAGCACGGAATCGTCGCGGATTCGATTGAACGGACATTATCTGTATTTTCAGAGGAACTGGATTGTCCGGATACGCCGATTCTCTTGAAGAATCGCCATATTCAACATCTTTATACACCGATCACAGCTCATTTAAAAGAAGATGTGACGTTATTCCAATTAATCGAAAAACTGCATCCGACACCTGCACTTGGGGGCGAACCTAAGCAGTTAGCAGTCGATGCCATCCAAGAAATCGAAACGTTCGAACGAGGATGGTACGGTTCACCTGTTGGTTGGATGAACGGACAGGATGACGGGGAATTCATCGTTGCCATTCGATCTGGATTGTTTACAGAACGGGCGGTCATTCTTTACGCCGGTTGCGGTCTCGTCGAAGGCTCTCATCTCGATAGTGAACTGGCAGAGACGGAAACTAAACTATCACCGATGGTACAAGCACTTGGACACGTCGGTTCGATTGAAAAGGATGATATTTATGTTGACTAAGTGGATGCACACGTTAATCGATACGCTCGTCGCTTCTGGTGTCCGGGACTTCGTCATCAGTCCCGGCTCCCGTTCGACACCACTTGCCATTGCTGCTTTTCTGCATCCTTCTAGCCGTACCCACGTCCTTGTTGACGAACGGTCGGCTAGTTTTTTTGCTTTAGGTCTAACACGGACGGAAGAACGCGTTCGTCCCGTTGCGTTGATTTGTACAAGCGGTACCGCTGCGACGAACTATTATTCAGCAGTGACCGAAGCGAATATTTTTGAACTTCCGCTGATCGTCTTGACCGCCGATCGACCACATGAATTACGGAATGTCGGTGCGCCACAAGCTATTGATCAGGTTGGTCTGTACGGGAAGCAGGTTCGGCATGCGTTTGATCTTCCGTTAGCAGAAGAAGCGAGCCTTCCTTACGTCGCTCATGTTGCACAACGCGCAACCCTACTCTCTCTAACGGAACCAGCTGGTCCGGTTCAAATCAATGTTCCGTTACGTGAACCACTCGTGCCGGAACTCGATCTCTTACGGACAGGACGCCCGGTCGGTGTTTTACCTGAACCGACACCGGGCGTAAACGACGCTTTAGCGACCGCACTTCAAGAAGAGCGTCTTCTTTTTGTACTTGGACCACAACTTACTGCGGCGGACAGTCAGGTTGTCATCTCGTATGCGAAACAAGCAGGGATTCCGGTATTGGCGGATCCACTCAGTCAAGGACGACAATCGCATGATGCTCACGTTTTTGCCTATTACGATACATGGCTCAAACATCCAGCTACCGCTCAGTACGTCCGACCAGACCGAATCATTCGTTTCGGTGCCATGCCGACGTCAAAACCTTATCTGCTTTGGTCTCGGGATATTCCGACGACGGTCGTCGGTCATCCAGGAAATTGGCGTGACCCTCAACTCCATTCGGATTTCGTAATTGGTCACGCGCGACAACTCACGCATTATATATCTGTTCCGCATGATCCTGCGTATCTGACACTGTTGCAACAGGCGGAGCGACGCGTCGCCGCTGCTTTTGCGACAATCGACCAAGAGGAGATGACGGAGTATAACGTCGTCCGTGCGTTGACGACGTTACAGGACGGAAGTCTCTTCGTTTCGAACAGTATGCCGATACGGGATGTCGATACGTTCCTACCGACAGGAACACCGCTTCGTCTACTCGCGAACCGAGGTGCGAACGGAATTGACGGCATTCTCTCAAGCGCTCTAGGAGCAACGTTTGACGCCACACACCGCTATTTACTCGTCGGCGACTTAGCGTTCATTCATGATATCAACGGTCTGATGACAGCACGGACGCTTCCGTTAACGATCATTCTCGTCAACAATGCGGGTGGCGGAATATTTAGCTTTTTACCACAACAGCAACTCGAGCAAGAGGTGTTCGAACCACTTTTCGGTACACCGCAGCATCTCGACTTCGCTTCTCTCGCTTCCGGATACGGTGTAACCTATCAGGCGATCGATTCCATCGCCGCGTTACGTCAAGCACTTGCGGAAGAGACGAACATCACTCGGATTCTTGAAGTCAAGACGACACGAACAGAAAACGTACAGATGCACCGTTCGATCTGGGACGTGACGAATCATGCGTTAGCCGAGGTGTTCCAATGATTTTGCGTGGGCATACGTATCATGTGAAAATCGAGGGATCGGGTCCACCGCTCCTATTGCTTCATGGTTTTACAGGCTCGCTCTCGACGTGGGACATGCTAAGTGAGCATTTATCGACTCACTTCACCGTCTATCGCCTTGATTTGATGGGACATGGAAAAACGACACCGGCGTCTGAGCAACGAATGCGTTTGACGCAACAGGTCAAGGATCTCGAGGCACTGCTCGCTATGCGAACCGAGCCATGGATCGTCCTCGGATATTCGATGGGTGGACGAATCGCTTTAATGCTGAGCGTCGTCTCTGAGCAAATCGCTCGGACGATCGCTGTTAGTACGACACCCGGTATCAAGACGGCAATCGAGCGAAAAGTACGTCGTACATCGGATCGATTGCTTGCGGAGCGACTCGAAAAGGGCGGACTCGAAGCTTTCATCGATCACTGGGAGACACTTGGACTATTTAAACCCCAAGCCCTTCTGCCGGAATCGCAACGTACGCGACTGCGTCAGGAGCGCCTGTCCCAAACGGTGGAAGGTCTGAGTGCTTCGTTACGTGCACAAGGTACAGGGAGCATGCCATCCCTTTGGTCATGTCTTCCGAAAGAGATTGATTGGATCGTCGGGGAAGAGGATGAAAAATTCCGTGCCATCGCTTCACGAGCGGCATCACCTGAAAAAATTCACGTGATTTTGCACGCTTCGCACGCCCCACATATCGACCAACCGCAAAAGTTTGTTACAATGGTAGAGAATCTACTTATTCATCACTAACATATTGGGGGAATTCACATGAAATATGCTCCGGAATGGGTATCAGCCCGCAGCTATGAAGACATCAAATATGAACAATGGAACGGGATCGCGAAAATCACGATCAATCGTCCTGAAGTTCGCAATGCGTTCCGACCACACACGGTCCACGAACTCATCGACGCATTTTCACGTGCACGTGACGATCAAAATGTCGGCGTCATCATCTTAACAGGTGAAGGCGATCTCGCATTCTGTTCTGGCGGAGACCAAAAGGTACGCGGACATGGTGGATATGTCGGTGACGATGAAATTCCACGCTTGAACGTTCTTGATCTTCAACGTTTGATTCGTGTCATCCCAAAACCAGTCATCGCTATGGTCGCAGGTTATGCGATTGGCGGCGGACACGTCCTTCACCTCGTGTGTGACTTGACGATCGCTGCAGACAACGCCCGCTTCGGACAAACTGGTCCAAAAGTTGGTTCATTCGATGCTGGATATGGCTCTGGTTACCTCGCACGCGTTGTTGGACACAAGAAAGCGCGTGAAATCTGGTACCTCTGCCGTCAATATGACGCACAGCAAGCACTTGATATGGGACTCGTCAACACGGTCGTCCCACTCGCAGATCTCGAGCAAGAAACGATTCAATGGTGTGCTGAAATCCTTCAACATTCACCAACGGCTCTTCGTTTTCTCAAAGCGGCATTCAATGCTGATTCAGATGGTCTTGCAGGGATTCAGCAACTCGCAGGAGATGCAACGTTGTTGTACTACACAACGGACGAAGCAAAAGAAGGACGCGATGCGTTCAAAGAAAAACGCAACCCGGACTTCGGACAGTTCCCACGTTTCCCATAATGAAAAAAAGGTTCAATCGTCTTACGACATTGAACCTTTTTCGTATATTCATCTCAAAAGGAAGTGACTATTTTGTATCCTTGGATCTATACACGGGCAAAAGAACAGCCGGATGACATCGCACTCATTACGGAAACAGAGCGTTGGTCGTGGTCTGAACTATATACACGCGCACATCGCTTAGCAAGTACTTGGGCGACGATCGTGACACGCGGAGACCGGATCGCCCTTTACGGTCCATCGAGTGCGCGCTACATCGTCGCACTTCACGCAGCTCAATTGCTTGAATTGACCGTCGTCCCGATCAACACACGTTTGACGCAGACAGAAGTGTTGCGTCAATTCAAACAGGCAGATGTACGGCTCATCGTGACGGACCGGGCACTTGATACAGCGATTCCGTGCCGTACTTTCTCTTATGAAAAAGAAGCACCTGACCTGTTAATACGCCATATGCCCAAGCAATACGTCCAATCGATGCTCTTTACGAGTGGTACGACCGGACATCCGAAAGCCGTCGAACAAACAATGTTGAATCATTTTTCGAGTGCGACGAACGCCGCGCGTCATATCGGATCACTGCCAGAGGATCGTTTTTTGATCGTCACACCGCTGTTCCATATGAGTGGATTAGCTGTCGTCTATCGGGCAGTCATCTATGGAGTACCGATCATTCTCGAGCCACATTTTTCACCAGAACGCGCCTTGCACTGGATTACGACGGAAAAGATCACCCACGTCTCACTCGTCTCGGTCATGCTTGATCGACTGCTCGAAGCCGGGCTACGTCGCCACGCGCTTCGCGTCGTACTGACAGGAGGCGGTCCTGTTCCATTACCGATTCTGACGCGTGCCCTTGATCGTAATATCCCGGTCATGCAGACATATGGGATGACGGAAACAGCTTCTCAAATCGCGACTCTTTTGCCAGAGGATGCCTTACGAAAGATTGGATCGGCCGGACAAGCGATTCATCCCACGCAAATCCGCATTACGCGTCACCAAGAGATCGAAGTCAAAGGCCCGACGATCATGAAAGGTTATTTTCATGATGAAGAGAAAACGGCAGACGCCTTTACGGCAGATGGTTTTTTCAAGACTGGTGACATAGGACGTCTGGACGCCGACGGATACCTCTATGTCCTCGATCGTCGAAGCGACCTCATCATCTCAGGTGGGGAAAACATTTATCCAGCTGAAGTCGAATCAGCACTTCTCTCGATTGATGGAATTCAAGAAGCAGGTGTCGTCGGACGATTTGATGCTAAATGGGGACAAGTTCCGGTCGCCTTCATTGTCAGTACACTAGATCAAGTCATCGTCCGAACGGAAATCAGTCAATTGCTCGCTAAATATAAATGTCCGGTTGATTATATCTATCGTAGCGCGCTGCCACGCAATGCGAACGGTAAACTATTGCGGAAGCAACTGAAGGAGTCATTATGAGTATCACTCTCCGGTCTGCCGAACTGTTCGATGTTCCGCTCGTCTTTCGTCGTCCGATGCAAACCGCCCTCTCGACGCTGACAGTACGTCGGACGACGATTTTGCGTCTGACTGATTCGGAAGGACGAATCGGTTACGGGGAAGGTGTCGCGTTTGATACACCGTGGTATACATCAGAAACACAGCACTCTCTTCAAGGAATCGCTCCGCTGCTGTATCGATTACTTGAACAACCGCTCCATCATCCAGCAGACGTTACGGATCGTTTCCGCATCGTCCAAGGTAATCCGATGGCAAAGGCGATGTTCGAAGGAGCGATCTATGAATTATTCGCAGCAGCTACCGGTCAATCGCTCGCCACGTATCTCGGAGGTGATGAATCATCTCTCGTACCTTGCGGGAAAGCACTCGGACGGGCTTCCGCAGCACAGACCGTCGAAGCCGTCGGACAAGCGATCGCTTCCGGATATGGACGGATCAAGCTGAAGCTCGCTCCGACGGATACCGTCGTTCTTGAGCAAGTACGTGCCGCTTTCCCTGATGCGCCCTTGATGTTTGACGCCAACGGCAGCTTTACTGAAGCAGACTTTCCTCTATTACAACAGTGGGATTCATTCGGTCTCGTTATGATGGAACAGCCGCTCGCAGCGTCGGATTGGTCCGGACATCAACGTCTCGCTAGACTCTTACAGACACCGATTTGTCTGGATGAATCCATCGTCGCTCCAGCAGATGCCGAGTTGATGCAGACGCTCCACGCTGGTCAGATTCTGAACATCAAGCCGGCACGCGTCGGTGGACTGACGAACGCTTTGTCCCTTCGAACAAAAGCACCCTACTGGCTCGGTGGGATGTTCGAGAGCGGTATTGGGCGTCGTCAGACCCTTGCTTTTGCAACACTGCCTGGACTCGCTTATCCGATCGATATGGCAAGTACTGCCGATTATTTCGAAGAAGATTTGCTTGAGACCCCGTATCATGTCGAACACGGACACATTCGTTATTCCGCTCCAGCCGTATCCGAGTCACAGTTAAACAAATTGGCAACGTCCCGGATATCCTTATAATAGGAGCACTACGACGAAAAAGAAGGCTGACTCAAAAAAGAATGACGCGTCTTTTCACGCCCTTTCCTCAGTCGAGACACAAGCCAGCTTTCCTGCCTTATTCAAGCAGGAAAGCTGGCTTGTTTGTCTCTGACAGCGCAAAGATGCGCTTTTTCCTGTAGGAGTTGCGTGAAACGCGTCATTCTTTTTGTTATGAAATAAGGGTGGCAGATTATCATTCTGCCACCCTTACCTTTGTGGAAACTGACTTTTGAGTCAGCCCCCTTCTCGTGTTTTACTATATGAGCTTTTCTTAGAACGATTCTTTGCCTTCGACTTTCGTCAAAATCTCATACCCGTCCTTCAAGACGACGACCGTGTGCTCGAATTGTGAGACGAGACTCCGGTTCGGTGTGTATAACGTCCAACCGTCCCGCTCATCTTCGATACAGAACTCATCTCCTGTTGAAATGAACGTCTCGACAGCGATGACTTGGCCTTCCTTCAACAAATCATTCTCTTCACGATTGAAGTAGTTCGAGATGGATTCTGGCTCACCATGAAGTGTCTTACCGAGACCATGTCCCGCTAAGTTACGGATGACCGTGAAACCACTCTTACGTGTTTCAGCATAGATTGCTTTTCCGATCTGGTTGACCTTCGTTCCGGCTTTGACTTTTTCAAGTCCTTTCTCAAGCGCCGTCAATGACACTTCAACGAGTCGGACATCTTCCGGACGTTTTGCTTCTCCTGCGATGACCGTCTTCCCTGTGTCCGAGTAGTAACCGTTCTTCACAGCCGAGACATCGACATTGACGATATCACCTTCTTGAATGACATACTTCCCTGGGATACCGTGTGCTGCGATATCGTTAACACTGATACATGTCGCTCCTGGGAAATCGTACATGACGATTGGAGCAGACTCTGCTCCCTGTTCCTTCAGGATGCGTGCTCCGATGTCATCGAGTTCCTTCGTCGTGATTCCCGGTTTGACGGCATCCGCCATCTCATCGCGTGCCATGGCGACGATTCGTCCAATTTCTCGTAATGCCTCGTAATCATAATCTAACACTTTCATTTCCTCCTCATTCACTCAATCGTTCTTGATATAGATAATCTGCAGAGATATCCGCAAATAAGAACATCCCATTACTGAGCGGCATACTAAATGTCCGCGTTTGTTCACTCGAGCTGAAGTCGACGTACCGTTCGGACAAATATCCACTATGTCGTCGTTCCATCGCTACCGTCGTCCGGATGAAGTAAGGACGGAAACTCCAGTTGTACCCTTTGTAGAAGGAATACAGTTTCCACTCCCCACTCTTTTTACTGACGTTTGAAGATTGTTGGAATCCATTCGCATCCGTGATATAAAACCGGATGAATTCCGGCTCCATCTTCCGGGCGAGCGTCAGCAACCATTGATCGAGATCTTGCTCCGGCTTCAAGGACTGACAATCTTCATTAAATCGAACCGTCCAGTCTTGCTCTAGCTGAAACAAGCGATTCATCTGCTCGCGATCATATTTATAAAACATCGGGACTTCATGGATCAACACTTCCATACCAGGACAGGTCATGACCCATTCAGGTGATGCTTCTCCAAGTAGATTCCCCATGTAGTAACGTCCTCCGTGTTGCCACGCATACCGAAGTTGACCGAGATGACTGATATTCTTATACAAAAGTGGCGCTCCAAGCTGGTCGCAAAGATGCTCCATCGTCTGTAAGAGATGTGGATACGACGCTGAGACGGTCTTTTTTTCAATCATGGAGGATAAATCGACGATCAACATATCCGGCGACATCGAAAAGACACGTTCAAGACTCGTTGCTTCCGCACGGTCCAGCGCTACCTTCAGTCCAGAGTTCTGGTAATACGCGACGATCCGACCCAGACGGTCAAAATCATCGACTTGGACATCCGTCAAAGTAACGTACATCCGCTCTTTTGGAAACGACGAGTCGACCGTCCGTAAGACATGCAAGAAGTCCTCCCCACCGTTTTCAAACAGCCAAGCTGGACGACAACGGATCAGAATAAACGCTTGTGCATCGGAGGGTACTTTTTGGAATGCTTGACGGACGACATGCCCCATGACTTCGAGTTGATACTCGATTGGAACATCGTCTTCCTGAAAAAATGGTTTTAACGGTTCTCCACGAAAATGGGACTGGATTTCATACCCTTCCACCTTAAAAGGGGCAGCGCCTACGATCGGTTGAAACCATGCCTCTATCTCTTCGGGATGAACGATGACATCTAATGCATCCATTCTATTCCCCCCTTGTACTCTTGTTCTATCTTAACAAAAAAAGAGCCTCTCTGTAACGAGAGAGCCCCTGTTTTACGATAACGTCGTATCTTTCCGCAATGCGATATACAAGTACACACCGAATGTCGCCGTCAAGTAGATGATACTCAGGACACCGTATTGGATTCCGACGGCTCCTCCCTTACCGATGGCTAGCACAAGAAAGATGATGCCGCCAAATAATAAGGTCGCCAACGGAATATAACGAAAATGTCCTTTTGTCGTCCGCTCACAAATCTTTTTCGTCGCGACGATCAGTGCAACGAGACAGACGGATGCTGCTACATAAATGGTATACACGAATGATTCAGCCCTCTCCCTATCGTTCATGGCTCATTTTATCATGACCGCTCAGATAAATCATAAAAAAGAACCGACTTGTCTGTGACAAATCGGTTCGAATCGTTTACTTTTCAAAACGTGGTTTACGTCCACCACGGTTACGATCGCTTTCGCTACGGTTGCTACGTCCAGCATAACCGCCTTCACGACGATCTGATGAAGAAGAAGATGAACGACCACCTTCACGACGCTCGCCACCGCGTGGGTTGTTTCCACGGTATCCGCCACTGCGGTTGCCGCTTCCACTTCCACCTTTGTTTCCGTAAGGACGACGGTTTCCACCACCGTTGCTACCGAAACGTTTCACGCGGATTGGTTCGATTGAAGAGATTTGGACTGGTGTTGCATCCGGCTCTTTCGTCAATCCTTTAAGTGCTGCTGAAAGAAGTTCCACTGCTTCGTACTCTTCTAAGAGTTCTTGTGCAAGTGTCGTATATTCTTTTGAGTCTTTTGCTTCAACGCGTTTGATGAGTTCTTGTGCAGCAAGCTTCAAGTTGCCTTCTAAGATTTCATCAAGTGTTGGTGCATGACGACGTGACATTTTTTTGTTCGTGACACGTTCGATTGTTTTGATTTGACCGAATTCACGTGGTGTAACGAATGTGACAGCCGATCCTGTTTTACCAGCACGACCCGTACGACCGATCCGGTGAACATAGCTCTCTGGATCTTGTGGGACGTCGAAGTTGTAGACGTGTGTGACACCAGAGATGTCAAGACCACGTGCTGCAACGTCTGTCGCGACGAGGATATCAATCGTTCCTTTTTTGAAACGACGGATGACTTGGTCACGTTTTGCTTGTGTTAAGTCACCGTGTAAACCGTCAGCTGTGTATCCACGTTGGATCAAACCTTCAGTCATTTCGTCAACACGTTTTTTCGTACGACCGAAGATGATTGAGAGTTCCGGAGAATCCGTGTCGATCAAACGGCAAAGAACGTCGAATTTTTGGCTTTCTTTCAATTCGATGAATGACTGGTCGATGTTTTCAACTGTCATTTCTTTTGCTTTGACTTTGATGTGTGTCGGAGTCGTCATGAAACGATCTGCGATTTTACGAATTTGTGGTGGCATCGTTGCTGAGAATAAGAGTGTTTGACGTGTTTCAGGAAGTGCACCGAGGATTTTCTCGATGTCTTCGACGAATCCCATGTTCAACATCTCATCTGCTTCGTCAAGGATGACCGTTTGAACGTGATCGAGGTTCAACGTCTTACGGTTCATGTGGTCCATCAAACGTCCTGGTGTCGCAACGACGATTTGTGGATTTTTGCGAAGTGCGCGGATTTGACGATCGATTTGCTGACCGCCGTAAACAGGAAGTGCATGAACGCGTTTTACTTCACCGATCCGGTTCAATTCTTCTGCTACTTGGATTGCGAGCTCACGTGTTGGAGCAAGAATCAACGCTTGGATGTTGCGTGATTTTGCGTCAAGACGCTCGATTGTTGGGATACCGAATGCTGCAGTTTTACCAGTACCTGTTTGTGCTTGACCAATTAAGTCAACGCCGCTGAGTCCGACTGGAATTGTTTCTGCTTGGATTGGTGTTGCTTCTTCGAAGCCCATTTTTAGGACACCTTTGATAAGTGCCTCACTAAGATTTAATTCACGAAATGTTGTCAATGCTAAATACTCTCCTTTGTCATATGAAAAGCGTCTGCCACTAAACAGACGCTACCGTAACGAATACAATCGACTACCTATTATAACAGAATCTATCACATAAAGATAGAGTGGTTTCTCTTATAATAATGTTTAGGGAAGTCACCATCATAATCGTTGCCATAAGGGCGAGGGAAAGGCGAAGTGCCCGGACCGTGCGATGTACGTCATCGCGTGCCCCCACTAGTGATGGGGTATATTCAGTAAATGGTCGCCGGTAATCAAACCAGCCGCAACCACCAAAATGATGAATTCCTTACTATCTATTCGAAACGCAGGCTTACTCGGTCCGATTATTTCGTCAACCGAATACCCGTTTCATTTTTTTCTATTTTTTTATCTTTCAACAGGCGACCGAGCGCTCGTTTGAATGCTGCCTTGCTGAGACCGAATACTTCATCGATCGTCTCGGGAGCTGTCTTATCACCATACGGCATCTGACCATCATGTTCAAGTAGATGGTTCAGAATCAACTCCGCGTCTGTATCAATGGCTTCAAAGGCACGTGGTCGTGCTGAAAGTAATACTGTACCATCTGGTTTTACATTTGTCACTCGTAATTTCAAGACTTCTCCAAGACGCGGCCAACGTTCCATCTCACGTTCATGCAAGAATCCGATCGATTGATCGTTGACCCAGACGTTAACGCCTGGTTCACGTTGTGAGAAGACGAGACCTTCGACGTCCATGTTGTTCCACTCCTCTGGAGCTGGCTTCGCACGTAAGTTGAAGTATGCATAAGGTGCAGGGTCTCCGAGTAACCGAAGCTTCTGATCATGTTTCAGACGAATGAAGAGTTGATCGCCTTCTTCTGGCCAGAACATCCGGCGCTGCGGCAAATCGTCGAGTGAGACGAGAACGTCTTTTTGAATACCGATGTTCGCGAACACTCCTGTGTTATAGCGTGTTCCATTAATCGTCGTCTTGACATAGTCTTCAAATGAAGCTTCTGGAATCGTCATCGATGATGCTAGACGCCCTTCATTATCTTGATACAAGAAGACTTCTACCTCTTCATCGAGGGCTACTTTCCGTGTTTGTTCATTGTTATGCAACAACACGTCTTCATTTCCATCTGTCAGAAACACTCCGAACTCTGCTTCGCGTTCTACTTTTAATGTGACAACCTGTCCTGCGCGTAATCCCATTTCGGGTCATCTCCTCTCTGTACTTGAATCGATTCCAGTTCTTGTGAATCGTTCTGCTGTTCTTTCCCTACCATACTATACTCTTTTTCCATTCATCTCTGATATCGACACAATGGTGACAGTTGTGACATATTTGTGAACGGAACACATTTGCGTGATTTTTTTGAAAAAAAGATATATGATTAAATAACAGGAAAAAGAAGGTTTAGTTTAGGTAAATATGGGGGATAAAAATGTTTCATAACATTCAATCGCGTTCGTTCGCACGACGCTTCACGAAAACATTGGTTTTTGCATTTTTTGCGTTCCTTGCTACGATTGGAATTGTCTTCGCAGAAGGATCGAACAGTACGGATATGACACCGAAGACACCAGCGCTTCAGCAAATCGATCGCCCTTAAAATCTACACCTTCCGTGTGGATTTTTTATTTTTTCCGGACATTTACAGGACGATAAAGGAAAATTGCGTTTGACCTCGAATTAAATGAACATGCCATCATTTTAATTTTTGAGGAGGAAACGGACGTGCTCTTCTACTTATTTACGACGATTACGGGTCTCATCACTACATACTTAAGTTTTGTTACCGGTTATTATACGAGTTCGATCGGTGTGTTCGTCTTTACACTAGCGATTTGTCTGTCACTATCATCGATCCGCCAGTTGATCCGTACGTCCTATCTGACTTACATTGAATACATTCAACACCGTCGTGTCAAAAAACAGTACGAACGGATGAAGAAACGAGAACAATCTTATCAAATCGGCTATCCTCATCGAGATTCGAGTACACCACTTGCATTCTCCGCGACAGACCAGCATGATAAGTAAAGAACACGATTTCATCACCTAGGAGGAACAGATTCATTATGAACGAAATCCCTTTATCAAACGGTTGGACACTTCGCTACTCTCCTGTCATCGATTTATGGTTGAAGGAAGATGGCGTACTGCTCGTAGATCACGAAGATAAGGTCCGCTTGACTCTCATTTTGGATGAGGAAACGATGGAAATCAAACAGATCGACAATACGAACGCCACGTTCTCTGTTGATCCGACGACACGTCGCCTCACCTTTGAACTTGGAGAAAGCGAAGAGGAATCTGAGCCTCGTTACTGGGAATAATCACGCAGACTGGGTGCGACGCCCGGTCTTTTTTTGTACAATAACATCAGCAATGAAAAAAGGAGCTGTCACTTCACCATGATCCGTACTGTCATTTGGTTCATTTATTTTGGACTTGTCTTACCCTGTACCTTACCGTTTTTACCAAGCGCAAAACGTCGAACGCATCTCGCGCGCTATGCATTCGTTCAGCGTGTAGCGAGCGTCTGGGCAAACTCTCTTCTCCGACTCGCTGGCGTTCGTGTCAACGTGACGGGTCGTGAGCATATCCCGGCAAACGAACCCGTCGTCTTCATCTCGAATCACCAAGGGAACTTCGATGTTCCGATTCTACTTGGAACAATCGATAAACCGAAAGCATTCATCTCAAAAATCGAAGTGAATAAAATTCCGATCGTCAATGTTTGGATGAATCTGATGGGATGTGTCATGATCGATCGAAAAGATCGACGCCAATCGCTGAAAGCGATTCGTTCTGGTGTCGACACGATCAAGGACGGACAATCGATGATCATCTTCCCGGAAGGAACACGCTCTAAAGGCGGTCCAATGGCGGAGTTCAAAGCGGGAAGCTTCACACTCGCGACATCAAGTGGTGCTCGTGTCGTACCCGTCGCAATTTCGGGGAGCTATCGCGTTATGGAGGAAACGGGTAAAATTCGCCCTGCCACGGTCGACGTTACGATTTTACCGTCGATTGATCCGAGTACGATGACACAGAAAGAACTCGTCCAGACAGTCGAACAGCAAATCAAACAGATTGTAGAAGGTGTCTAATATGTTAATGAAAGCAGAAAATCTCAAAAAAGAATTTGCCGATAAAATCGTCTTCGAAGATGTGACATTCTCCGTCTCACCTGGCGACCGGATTGGTATCATCGGCGTCAATGGTACCGGTAAGTCGACTCTCCTGCATATCTTGGCAGGTAAAGAGACGGCAGACGCTGGTACGATGCATCACCCGAATGATTATCGGATCCGCTTGCTATCGCAAACGACCGATTATCCGGAAGACCAAACGGTCATGGAAGTACTATTGTCTGGTGATACACCAACGATTAACGCCTTACGTCACTATGAAACGGCGCGTCTAGCACTCGAACAAGATCCGACGAGTGAAACGTTACTCAATCGCTTCATCATTGCTCAGACAGAAGTCGATGCTGCGCAAGCTTGGGACACGGAATCACGCTTAAAGATGATTTTAAACAAACTCGGTATCCTCGACTTGAACGCGTTGATCGGCTCGCTTTCCGGAGGACAACGCAAACGTGTCGGACTCGCTGAAGCTTTACTCGATGAAGCCGATCTTCTCCTGCTCGATGAGCCGACGAACGAACTGGATGCCGAAACGATCAGCTGGCTTGAAACTCAAATCAAGGAATACCGTGGTGCGATTCTACTGATCACCCACGATCGCTATTTCTTGAATCGTGTGACGAATCATATGATGGAGATCGCGAACGGTACAGCTTATTTCTATGTCGGAAACTATGAATCATTTCTTGAAAAACGTGCCGAACGTCGTGAACGGATAGCTTCTATGGAAGAAAAACGTCAAAACATCCTCCGTCGCGAACTCGCCTGGTTGCGTCGCGGAGCAAAGGCGCGGACGACGAAACAAAAAGCGCGAATCCAGCGCGTGGATGCTTTACAAGACCTCTCGTACGAGGAAGAAGAATCAGCACTCGAAGTACAGGTCGGTTCGACCCGTCTTGGTAAAAAAGTCATCGAAGCGCATGATGTCTCTCATCGATTTGGTGAACGGACCCTTTTTGAATCGTTTAACGCTCTGATTGGACGGAAAGAACGGTATGGCATCGTAGGACGAAACGGGAGTGGAAAATCAACACTTCTTTCAATTCTTGCGCAACGCTTAGAACCAACAACCGGTGAAATCATTCACGGCGAAACGGTGAAGATCGGCTTTTATGGGCAATTTGCCGAATTCACGCATCCCGAACGTCGTGTCATCGACGAGGTCGAACGGATCGCAAAAGTCATCACGACACTCGCTGGTGAGGAGATCACGGCAAGTCAGATGCTCGAACAGTTTCTCTTTAAACCGGAAGCCCAATATAAACAAATCGGTAAGCTGTCCGGTGGCGAAAAACGACGTCTGAAATTGTTGACGATTTTGATGGAAGAACCAAACGTCCTCTTCCTTGATGAGCCGACGAACGACTTGGATACTGAGACGTTATCCGTCCTCGAAGATTATTTAGAATCATTCCCAGGCACCGTCATCACGGTCAGCCACGATCGCTACTTCCTCGACCGGGTCGTCAATCGCTTGATTGCATTTGAAGACGGGAATGTCGTCTTTTATTATGGACAATATACAGACTATCTTGAGCAAATGACAGCACCCGTTCCATCAATCGTTGTTGAAAAGACGGTTGAGGTTGCTACAGCACCAAAGATAGAGACGCCAAAAAAACTAAGTTATCAGGAACAACAAGATTGGGCAATCATTGAACAACAAATCGAAGAAAGTGAGACAGAACTGGAGCAATTAGAAGCCGAACTTGCTTCGGCAGGAAGCGATCTTGGTAAAGTCAATGAACTGTATCAAGCCATTGAAAAAACGAAAGCGATGCTTGATGAACGGATGGAGTATTGGACGTACCTTTCTGAAAAAATCGAGGCATTTGAAAACTATCGTCAATCTAATCAATAATTTCGATAAGCGGAGTTCTTCCTTAAAGAAGAACCCCGCTTTTTTCATGAAATGGGAATCACCTCTTATTTTCATTTTAAATCTGAAAATAAATGTGAATTCAAACTAAATATCGGGTAATGTTATAGCATATTTCGTTTTTATGGAAGGCTTGCGAAAGGAGGAGTTCCGGTGAAACGGATCGTTCAAAACATCTACCCTACCGTCGCATTCTACTTAGTTGTCACGTACACCCTGCTCTGGCTATTACCACAAGATCGCTCGTTACAACTTTCAGCGATCATTAGTCTAGTCGGTTCTTTCGTCATTTTCCTACTTAGTCAATCGAAGGCTTTCAAACAATCTTCCATTCCATATAAATGGTTATCGGTCGCCTTTTTCTCGTATTTTCTAGGCGATTTCCTCAATATGATTGGTCGTCTTTTTCAATGGAACGCTGTTAACCTGAACGTCTTACTGGATTTGCCTTACACGGTTCATTTAACGATGATAGTCATCTTTTTATTTCGGCAGTTGGATTTGACTTTGTTTCAAAAACAAAAATTATTGATTCTTGATTCTTTAACATTGTTCACTGTATCGATGATTGCTGGATACATCGCTATTTTCCGCTTTGTCCCCTCTTATACACGAACGGTGCTCGAGCAAATCAGTTGGACCTTCTATGCCTTCTTGACGATTCTGTTGACGCTGTTCTTTTTCTTACTTTATGCTTCTGGACTAAAGCGAAACGTATCGAGATTAGGATTCCTCTTTCTCGTACTCGGAACGTTCGTGCTCGGTATGACGAACTTTATTTTTTATACGTTGTTATTGAACGGTGAACCGCGAATAGCTGGTTTATTGCTTCCGCTATACCCACTCAGCGGACTCTTCATCCTTGCCTTCATGAATACTCGCGCTCTTCCCATCAGTCATGAACAACAAGCAACTCTTATTCGGGTCGAAACACTTACGCGTTCCTTGATGTCGTACATCTTATTATCTGTACTGATTCTCTATATTACATTCTTCCCTGTCTCCCAAACCTTTTTCTCACTTTCCGTCGGCATTACGTTTTTATTATTTTTAACACGACAGCTTTTTTCATATCAGGAAAATCTGCGGTTGTTACAGGAAACAACAGCATTGCAAACGAATCTAGAAGACATCGTCCATCAAAAGACAGCACTCTTACAGTTACGTGAAAAAGAACTAACGTCGCTTTTTCTATCTTATCCAGAAGTTGTTCTTGAAATCGATGCTACGTATCAGATTCGATCTGTCAATCCAGCTGCTGTCGAAGCTGGATGGAGCGATTTACCGCTCGGACCGAGCCAACGGCTACAACTCGATCGACTCATTCCATTGCTTCAACAAGCGCAGCTGATTTATCCCTCTCATTTGCTACATGTACCGGCCACGGAGGAACATCCGGAAATCTTTTTGAATACGACAATCATCGATATCCCGGATCAACAACGCTATTTCGTCATCTTGGCGGATATCACGGAAGATTATCAACAGGAAGTATGGCTAGAACGTATGGGGTACCATGATTCGCTCACGCATTTGCCAAACCGACGTTACTTCGAGGAACAACTTTATCTAACTCTGCCGACGTTAGAATACGGCTCCTTACTATTCATTGATTTAGACGGTTTCAAACAAATCAATGACACTTATGGGCATGATGTTGGTGACCTCGTGTTACAAGAGACGGCGAGCCGCCTTCAATCGATGACGACGTCAACTGATCTCGTTGCACGTCTTGGAGGAGATGAGTTCTTGATCTTCATTCAGGCATCTGCTTCGGAAACACGTCAGTTTGCCGAACACGTTCTCGAAGTTCTAAATCATCCGTTCTATATTCAGACACATACGCTTCAAGTCACACCATCAATCGGAATTTCCTTATACCCTGAAGATGGTAAAAGCTCAGAACAATTATTGATTCGAGCAGATGAAGCCATGTACCATATTAAGAAGACCGAAAAAAACAATTTTTTGTTCGCTACTCAAATTAAACGTTAGGAGGGAGTCCATGCTTAAATCGAACTATTTCATCCGTTGGTTTCCTGCCATGCTCGTCATCTCTTTTGCTCTAATGATCCTTGCTACATGGACTCCTTCCATCTCTAATCGGATCGTTGAACAAGTACTACAGTATGCCTCTCTTGGATTGATTGCTTACTTTATTCTTACTGCTTATCGTAAGGAACAAACATTGATCGTACCCAGACGAAAGTTTTGGCTGATCGCTTTAGGATCACTGGTTTTATCATGCATCGGTTCCGTTCTTGAGACATTACATTTCTTCGATCAAGACTTTCCAGTTCCATCTATTTATAGCCTGATTTTATTTTCAATATCTCATTACGTATTCTTATACGCGATTTTTTACCGAATCATCACAAAACGGACACTCGGACAACACGTACTCGCTTTCGTCGATGCCGCGATCATCGTCGTTTTCATAGCACTTGTTGCGTTTCATGTCCTCAATGAATTGACGAATCCGGGACTGCAAACTGTTCCTTATGCCATCATCGTCATCACGAATACATCACTCGGTTTATTCGTCTTCTTCTATTTTACGTTCATTCAAGAAACCCATTGGGTATCAAGGATGGCATTGTTCTTATTGTTCTTATCCATTTTCATTCGTGGTATCTACGAAGTCTCGAGTGTTTATTTCCCGGACTTCTCAGCAAATTATCTATTGTTTTTCCCGATCTTGATTCGTTTGGCGCAAAGTGCAGCTATTTTATGGCATGTCGATCATATTGAAGAAGGAACCACTCGAACGACGGTCATTCCCCGTTCCTGGCTCCCTCTACTGGCCGTTCCTTTATTCATTCACTATATGGTAGAACAAGAAGGCGGGAAGCTCGATATCTTCATCATTTTAGTTTTACTAATCATCCGACAGATCTTGATTGCCCGTCAGCATGGCTTGATCGTTGCACAATTACACGAACGGAACGAACAACTTGCTTCACGTATCGAACATCGAAAACAACAAATCAAAGATAGTGAACAGCAAGTCATCCCACTCTTTCTCGGTCATCCTGATCCGATGATTCGACTCGATCAATCCGGAACGGCACTATACGCGAACTTAGCTGCCCAACGTCTGTTTCATTTACCCGACATGACGATTGAACATATTCCTCGTACGATGCGTCACTTATTAGAAACACTTAAGACAGATATCGATGAGTATGAAGATGAACAACACAGAAGGTATGAGATCATCGATATTCCGATTCAGATTGCTGCCACTTCGATGGGACGTTTCATGATTTTACATGACGTCACTGAACGAAAGCTCCGACAAAAACGGATCGAATACCACGCCTATCATGACGCCTTGACAAGTATCGGAAACCGTCGTTCGTTGGAGCGAGATTTTTCAAATCATCTCCTCGAGATGAATTATCTTGCGGTAGTCGATTTAGACGGTTTTAAGCAAGTCAATGATACGTACGGTCACGAGGCAGGCGATTATGTTTTGATCGAGGTCGCGAAGCGATTGAGTGAGCATACGAATTCTTTAGAATCCGTGTATCGACTGGGTGGAGATGAGTTCGCAATCCTCTTACACGCCGATGATGAACTGTCCTTACGTCGAAAATGCAAATCCTCCTTACACTTTTTAAGACGACCTTACGTCTATAAAGGACAATCCTTATTCGTTTCTGCAAGCATCGGTGTGACCGCGTGTCATAAGGCTGATCTTGAAACATGCTTAAAGCAAGCCGACCTTGCCATGTATCGCGTGAAACATCGGGATAAAAACGATGTCGCCCTATATCGAGCAGATTCATGAAAAAAACCTAGAATACGTTGACCATAATCGGGTCATGTATGCTAGGTTTTTTCGATTATTCTTCTGGTCTCGGTGCAATATTGCCTTCTTCGATATCGAGGAGTAAGTCGATCAATTCCGCACAAAATTCTGGATACTGACGAAGCAATGCGTCTTCTCCTACTTCATCCACGAAGTCCGTCAACAAAGCGAGGACTTCTGGTACCAGTGCGCGCGCTACTTTCATATAGGCAATCGCAAAGCGCCACTTCCCAGAAATGTAGAGCAGTTTCCCAATCAACAAATCACCTGGTTCGACTTCAATCTCAGACAAATCCGTTTGATACGTCTGTTTTGACATTAAATCAACGACACCATCCGCCTCGACTTGAAACAACGAAGGCATCGGGTCCGCTAATCCACGCAAGGCACGATAGAGGCTAGGCGATAACTCTTCTTTGACCTGCTCAAGAAAACGACCGTGCGGCGTTTTTCCTTGATCATCCGTCTCATAGAAGATGGCCCAATCTACGAATAAGTCCCGGAACAACTCAGCATCTTTTAAATACCAACGTCCCTCCGTTGCAATCTCTTCTATGAAAGCGACCCAATCCGTACTACGTGCTGTCGCTGCTTCTTGATACATCTTCTTCAAGGCTGCATTCATTTCCGCTTCAGAAACCGTCGTCGGAAACGGAATTACTTTTCGATCGTTCTTCATTTCGATCGCCCTTTCCGGTGAGGAGTAGCCGGTCGTTTAATCGTCTGAGGTGCTGTGAATTCACGTTTTGGAATGACTTCCCCACGGTAAATTTCCATTGCTTCCATCTCGACGCCCATTTGCTTCGCAAGTGTTTTTAAGTGTTTTAAGTCTTGATCCGTAACAAGAGCAAGTACCATTCCGTTCGCATTTCCACGTCCCGTCCGACCTGAACGGTGTACGAAATCGTCAAGCGACTCCGGTAAATCGTAATGGACGACATGCGTGACTGCTTCGATATCTAGACCACGTGCCGCAAGACCTGTCGTGACGAGTAAAGGAAACTCTCCTTTTTTGTAAGAACGTAATGTCTCCATTCGCTCTCGTTTTCCTTTTTCAGCATCCAAAATCCGATATTTCAATGAGAATTTACTCAACTCACCATTTAATGGTCCGAGGAAGGAGCGGTTGTTGATGAATGTCAGCACTTTTGATCCTTGCATGTTCGCCAGGCGACGTAACAATTCCGGCTTCTGACGACGTGAAGTCTCCAAATAACCGAATGTCACTTGTGTGCTGACGGCACGCTCAACCCGAATCGTCTCAGGGTTGTTTGCAAGCGTCCGTCCCCATTCTGCTGTCCGTTCCGGCAATGTCGCGGAGACGAATGCTAACTGACGATCGCGTAGTGCACTGTTTGCGATTCGCGTCGCCGAGTCACTCATACCACTCTCATAGATTTGATCCGCTTCGTCCAAGACGATCAATTTCACCTTATGCATCTTTAGCTTCTTCGAATCGATCAACTCAACGAGACGCCCTGGCGTTCCGACGATGATTTGTGGTTTTTTCTTCAATCGTTCATATTGTCGTTTTAATTCAACACCACCAATGAATGCACCGGATTTGATACCACTTCCTTGAGCAAACAATTGAATGACTTGATGAATTTGCATGACGAGTTCCCGTGTTGGTGCCGTGATCACGACTTGCACGTGTGGTTCTTCTACTTCAATCTTTTCTAAAGCTGGAATGACATAAGCAAGCGTCTTCCCTGTTCCTGTTGGCGCTTCAGCCAGGACATCTTTTCCTTCGCGCAACAACGGAATCGCTTGTTCTTGAACAGGCATCAACTCGGTAAAGCGCGCCCGTTCCCATGCTTCCTGTAAAAATGGTTTTGTAAAGTTCATAACGATTTCTCCTACTCTCTTAATTCCATCATGCCGTTACGTATTCGACATGATCTCCTGATGCATCACGGTATCCCCGTAATGTCTGTGTATATTCATTTCCTGCGTCGAGCAATCGAATGTGGAATCGAATCTCGCTTTCACCGGCTTCTTCTTCTAAAATCTCGAATCCTTGGATGACACGATCCTGTAATTCTGCAGCGAGTGCCGGGTACTCCGCAAGACTCGCATACGTCGCTTTTACGTCAACCGGACGACGAACAAGCGCAATCCAATACGATTCATCATAGCCGATAAAGTCTTCATAATCAAAATCATCTTCAAATCGAATCCAGAATCCATCATTTTCGAATTCCGTGATCATTCCCGTTCGCGTTGAACCGTCCGATCCGATTTTCAGCGAGACCCAGTCTCCCGACTGATACTCTCCTTGTTGTGTTAATGATACATACTCCATTTGGCACACCTCCACGTTCTATATTCCCTTTTTCATTGTCAACGATACGTCTTAAAAATACAAGGCACCGTAGCGTGACATTCCTCACAGTTTCAACTGTTCTAGTGAATCTTTTTCAAATCAACTCATACAGTTTCCAAAAAACCTTGAATTAGCAATCTAAAACTGTTTTTTTAAAACTATTTTCATATGAATACAGAAATAAAGAAAGCCCGTCATATCAACGTTTGTCCACTTGTTAAAACATTCACATGAACGTAAAGGGAATCACCCCTTCCTTTTGTTACACTATTCACATAAGGAACTGATGATTAGCTCAATATTAAAGGAGTGGTATCCATGTTATTAGAAAAAACGAGTGCTTGGACGAACTTTACGTCTGGTGAATGGGTAAAGACGATCGATGTCGCAGACTTCATTCGACTCAATCGCACGGAATATACAGGAGATGATCACTTTTTAGTCGGTCCGACGCAAGCAACGGAACGTCTCTGGCAACAAATTCTACAGCTGACGAATGAAGAACGACAACGTGGTGGTGTATATGCCGTCGATGCTAAAACACCATCAACGATCCTCTCGCATGATGCAGGGTATCTGAATCGCTCACTTGAAAAAATCGTCGGTTTACAGACAGACGAACCGTTTAAACGTTCGATTCATCCGAACGGTGGGATTCGGATGGTGAATGATGCCCTAGCTGCGTATGGCTTTGAAGCAGACGAGACCGTCACGAAAACTTTCAGCGAGTACCGGAAGACACATAACCAAGGGGTTTTCGATGCCTATACCCCTGAAATGCGCGCTGCACGTAAAGCCGGTATTATCACCGGATTACCTGATGCTTATGGTCGCGGACGGATCATCGGTGACTATCGTCGTGTTGCTTTGTACGGAACGGCACGCTTGATCGAAGAACGTAAGAAGGATTTAAAGGCACGTGGCGGGTTCTTATCTGAATCGATGATTCGCGACCGTGAAGAGATGAATGAACAGTTGCGCGCATTAACGGAATTGACCGAGCTTGGAGCTCGCTATGGTTTCGATCTCTCCCGCCCTGCAGAAACAGCACAAGAAGCATTCCAGTGGGTCTATCTTGCCTATCTTGCTGCCATCAAAGAGCAAAACGGGGCAGCCATGTCACTCGGTCGAGTCTCGACGTTCCTTGATATTTATGTCGAACGTGATCTTGCGGCTGGTCGCTTGACGGAAGAGACTGCACAAGAACTCGTCGATCATTTCGTCATGAAGCTTCGGATCGTTAAGTTCTTACGGACACCAGACTACAACGATCTATTCTCGGGTGATCCGACGTGGGTAACGGAATCAATCGGTGGAATGAGTGAAGATGGACGATCAAACGTCACGAAAAGTTCATTCCGCTTCTTACACACTCTCTCGACACTTGGTCCGGCACCGGAACCGAATCTAACCGTTCTCTGGTCTACTCAGCTTCCACGCGGATTCAAGGAATTCTGTGCGAAGATGTCGATCGTTTCAAGCTCGATTCAATATGAAAACGATGATTTGATGTTACCGGTTTATGGAGATGATTACGGCATCGCTTGTTGTGTCTCCGCGATGAAGATCGGGAAACAGATGCAGTTCTTCGGTGCGCGAGCAAACCTGGCAAAAGCATTACTTTATACGATCAATGGCGGAATGGACGAGAAGCTCAAAATCCAAGTCGCCCCAGCAAGTCCATTGATGCTTGATGAAGTACTCGATTACGAAACCGTCATGGCGGCTTATGATCGTCAACTCGATTGGCTCGCAGAACTGTACGTCAACACACTGAATGTCATCCACTACATGCATGATAAGTACAGCTACGAACGGATTGAGATGGCTTTACATGATCCAGAAATCTTACGGACGATGGCATGCGGTATCGCTGGTTTATCGGTCGTCGCTGACAGTCTATCCGCCATCCGTTATGCGACAGTTCGTCCAATCCGAGATGCGGATGGGGTTGCAGTTGATTTCAAGATCGAAGGCGAGTTTCCGAAGTTCGGGAATAACGATGAACGGGTAGATCAGATGGCGGTCGATCTCGTCACACTGTTCATGGAGAAAATCCGTAAACATCCAACGTATCGCAATGCCCTTCCGACGCAGTCTGTCCTGACGATTACTTCAAACGTCGTCTACGGTAAAAAAACAGGAAATACGCCAGATGGACGCCGTGCGGGTGAACCATTCGCACCGGGTGCTAACCCGATGCATGGACGTGACACTAGAGGAGCTGTCGCCGCACTGACGTCTGTCGGAAAATTACCATATGAACATGCGCTCGACGGGATTTCCTACACGTTCTCGATCGTGCCAAAAGCACTTGGTAAGGATGAAGCCACACGCATTCGCAATACAGTCGGATTACTTGACGGATATATGGGTGGTACGACTTCAAAAGGACACCATTTGAATGTCAACGTCTTTGACCGTGAGACGTTACTCGATGCCATGGAGCATCCAGAACAATATCCACAGTTAACGATTCGGGTATCCGGTTATGCAGTCAACTTCATTAAACTGACGCGTGAACAACAGATCGATGTCATCAATCGAACGTTCCACGGTTCTCTCTAAAATGATGTGTAGTATGTGAAAGGAAGTGAGCAGGATGACCTATGGTATGATCCATTCCGTTGAATCATGTGGAACAGTCGATGGTCCTGGCATTCGATTCATCGTCTTTACGCAAGGATGTCCACTACGATGTCAATACTGTCATAACGTGGATACATGGGAGTTCGGTTGCGGACGGCGTGTCTCAGCAGACGAAGTCGTAAAAGAAGCGATCAGCTATCGCTCCTTTTTCGAGGCCACGGGTGGCGGAATCACCTTCTCTGGAGGTGAACCGCTCGCTCAGCCAGAATTCTTGGAGGCTGCTTTAACAGAAGCAAAACGCCATGGACTGCATACGGTCATCGATACCGCGGGATCCGTCGTCCCGAAAAACATCGATGCGATTCTCGATGCGACGGATCTAGTACTACTCGATATCAAACATATCGACGATGCCGCTTGTCGCGTCTTGACTGGACGGAGTAACGCCAATACACTCGCCTTCGCAAAACGCCTAGCCGAGCGAAACATTCCCGTCTGGATTCGCCATGTCCTTGTACCAGGTATTACGATGTCAGAACATTTCCTCCGTCAGACCGGCGAGTTCATCCGGACGCTCGGAAACGTCGAGCGCGTCGAAGTACTCCCTTATCATCAACTCGGTGTCTATAAGTGGGAAAATCTTGGTCTTGCTTATCCGTTAACTGATGTGCTTCCCCCTTCATCAGAAGAAACGGATACTGCGCAAACCTTACTTGAATCGTACTTGTGTTAACGTTTCCATTTTGTTACAATGACGGCATAGACTATGAACAGGAGGTACAACACCGAAATGAAGCAATCACTCGTACACGTCGCTTGATGAATGAAATCATCTCTTTCGCAATGCAGTTGCGGATGTCTGACGCTACGAGTCTGCTCTTTTTCGGTGTGACCAACCTCTGGCCAGCACCTTCTTTGAGTTACACTCCGGCACACCATCCGCTCGCTTCGGATGGTGTGTTTTTCATTTCATCTTATCGGAAATGAACACTAAAGGAGCTGCTTTTATGCCTACTGAAACACTTACGATCCAACACCTATCGATGGACTACGACGAACGACGTCTTTTCTCGGACGTTTCTTTTCATATTCATACCGGTGAACATGTCGCCTTAATCGGTCCGAACGGCATCGGAAAAACGACACTGTTACACTTGATCGCTGACCAACTTCAGCCGACTGACGGTTCGATCAAGCGTCATTACAAAAAACTCGGTCTACTATCACAACACTTCGTAGCGGGCGATCACACCGTTCTTGATGTCGTCGAACGAGCGGATGCGGTTCGTTATCAACTTCGCGCTAATGCCATGAATGGTGACTTGACGATCTATCAACAAGCACTCGATCAGGACGCCTTCTCGCTTGAAGCAGATGCAGCACGCGTCTTAAAAGAAGTCAAATTAGAGGAAGCACTCTGGACACACAAAGCATCCAGTTTAAGCGGTGGTGAACAGACGCGCCTCCAACTTGCCTGCCTGCTTCTGTCACGACCTGATTTCATCATTCTCGATGAACCGACGAATCATCTGGATCAAGAGACGCTCGAGTGGCTCACGGAATGGGTCAACATGTCACGGACCTCGATTCTCTACGTCTCACACGAACGATTCTTCATCGACGCAACAGCTGATGCCGTCATTGAATTATCTGAATCAGGGGCAACGCGATACAACGGAAACTATCAGTCCTATAAAGAACAAAAGGAACATCAAGCTCTGTCGCAACAACGAGCGTACGAAAAACAAGAACGCACCCGCAAAGAGCTGACACGCATGATTCAAGGATACCGGCAATGGCATCAAAAAGCCTCGAATCAAGCGAGTGAACGGGATCCGTATGCGAAAAAGAAGGCTGCTAAACATGCGACGAAGGTCAAGGCAAAAGAGCAGCAACTCGAGCGTCTACTCGAGGATCGTGTACAAAAACCACAAGTTGCACCGACTGTTCACGTCGCATTCGAACATGAAGCGATTCGTGCGAAACGACTGATTTCGTTTGAACGTGTCTCTTTCATGCATGAGACGAAACCGATCCTAAAGGATGTTTCGTTTACGGTAGAACATGGTGACCGAATTGCTGTCATCGGACCGAATGGAAGCGGAAAAACGACCTTACTGCGTCTCATCGAGGGCGAATATGCTCCTCATCAAGGGAACATAATCCGTCATCCTCGATTGAAGACCGGCTATTTTTCACAAGCCCTTTCCCACTTACCGACATCAGGTACGTTGTTAGAGGCATTACTTGAGTACGGCACGATGAGTGAAACGGACGCCCGGACGTTACTCGCCTGTTTTTTATTCCGTCGCGATGATGTTTACCGGTCGATTTCCGACGCCAGTATGGGTGAGAAATGTCGGATTGCTTTCTTACGCCTGTATTTTTCTGGTGCTCACTTGCTTATTCTCGATGAACCAACGAACTATTTGGACCTTGCGACTCGTGAACAAATCGAAGCCGCCCTCGATGTTTTCCCTGGTGAGCTCCTCTTCGTCTCCCACGATCGTTATTTTACTGATCGGCTGTCGAATCGGACGTTTGATTTAACGACTGGATTCAACGATCATCCGGTCGGAACGGCCACGGTACGAAACGCGCGCCGAAGTGACCCTGAAGCGATTCAATCCGACTTACATCGTCTTGATGCGTTGACGGGTAACGTGCCGTTCCATATAGAACCAAATGAATTCCTTTCAAAAGAATAACGAGAAAAAAGCATCTGCATAGAAAAAGAGACTCCTTTTTCCGTTGCAGATGCTTTTCATATTTCAGTCGTATTATCGCTTTTGATACTTCACTTTCGTATGCGCTTGGGCCTGCTTGTGGATTTTTTTCCACTTTTCTTTCTCCGCCGCCTGCAACGCCACATTTTGCTTGCGTTCCGCATAAGCGATTTCTCGTTTTAGCTTGACGAAGCTATTCCAGCGTTCAGCAGTTAGTGTGCCATCTTCTAAAGCTGTCCGAACGGCACAGCCCGGTTCCTTATCATGTTTACAGTCTCGGAAACGACAGTTTTCAGCAAGCTCCTCAATATCGGAAAACGTCGACGATAGTCCGTCACTTCCATCCCATAAGGCCAATTCTCGCATCCCCGGTGTATCAACGAGCAGTAGACCGTTCGATAGTCGTTTCAGTTCGCGATGCGTCGTCGTGTGACGTCCACGTTCATCGTCTTCTCGTACGCCACCCGTCTCCATTAACTGTTCTCCAGCTAAAGCATTGACGAGCGTCGACTTCCCGACGCCGGACGATCCGACTAACACGATCGTCTGCTTGATTTGTAACTGTTCACGCAACTCCTCTAATCCGTCGCCGGTCAAAGAATCAACGGCAAGGATTGGTGTTCCGAACGCGATCGCTCCGACAGCCTGCAGTTCCGTTTCAATCGACGGCATCAGACTTTTTTTCGTCAGGACGATGATTGGTGTCACCCCTGCATCCCAAGCAACCGTTAAATAACGTTCCAGTCGACGGACGTTGAAGTCATGTCCAAAAGCCATGACGAGCAAGGCAACGTCGACATTCGCGCAGATGATTTGTTCCTCGGTCTCCGTTCCTGCCGCTTTTCGGGAAAATTGAGAAGATCGTGGCAAGACACGTTCGATCCGTCCCTTCCCCGGTTCTCGCTCTGTTTGGATGATCCAGTCACCAACCGCTGGCAATTCAGCTTTCGTTCCCGATTGAAAACGCAATTTACCAGACAGTTCGCTCAGCGATTCTCCTGTTTCCGTCATGACGCGATAATGTGTTTGATAGACGGCTATGATCCGTCCTAATCGTTCTGTTCCTGTCGTTTCGTAGACAGGTGGTGTACCCCATTCGTTCAAATGGTTTCCTCCTCTGATTTAAGGGAGGGAAACCCCTCCCTGGTTTCCGACACATGTTACTTGGTTTACGTTGATTGTTGCACTCATCAACATCACTCCTCTCGATTCGATTCCCTTATAGAGTATCACATGAATCATTGGTGCTGATAGCGCTTCCCTTAAAGTCAGACCTTCTCTCCGCCTTAAGCCCGAGAGCAAATACGGTCCAAAGAGTGTCGTAGGAATAGAAGGACTCCCGTATCATAAAGGTATCAACACAAGGGAGGCTTCCTCATGAAGCAATCGAAAGGAAAACAACTGGTGATGATTCTCGCCGGACTGGCGTTACTTGCCGTCGTCATCGGAACATTACCGCATATGATCGGACTTGGTTTAGGGGCGTTACTCGCGTTCTATTCGATCAGTAAGTTCATGCAGTCGAACAAATGGCCAGCGAAACTCGGCTTCGGATTCCTAGCAGCCATCGGAATCGGGCTTGCCCTCTCGAACATCTGGGCAGTCATCGGAATCGCAGCAGCCATCGCATTGTACGTCGGTTACATGCGTATGAAACTACAACGTGTCAATGTTCAAGATCTCTTTAACCGTCGCCGTACATCAACGACACATTTCGAAGCAGACTGGAAAGACCTAGACGAAAAACGTTTCTAATCAAAATGTGTGACCCGATATCATTCGCCACTTCCAAGGAGGAATTTTTTCATGAAAAACGTATTTGATCAACTCAACGATTTTGCGACACAAATGATGACAGAAGTCAAAAAAGCTGCTGAACAGGGCGAAGTACCTGCTAAGAAACTTGTTCGTCATATCCGATCAACAGAAGCTGATTTAAAAGAGATTGATCGACTACTCGAGCGTCAACGGACATTGCTGCTGGAACTGACACAAAAACAGGAAGAAGCGAAGGATTTAGCCGATAAACGCTTCAAGCAAGTCGAAATCGCGAACGAAGCCGGTGAACAACAACTGGCTGAGCGTGCAGCCATCGAATCGAAGCATTACGGGGAGCAGTACCGGTTCTTTGAAGAACTCGTCGCTGAGACGAAACGCGAGCTGAACGAATTGGAACGTGAAGCCCTCGAATTGAAGTTAAAGCTCGAAGATCTACAAAACAAACGGTACGAATGGATGATGCGCGAAAACGTCTCGAACTTAAAAAACAAGATGAACCAGGTGCTAGATCGCGAACCAAATGCTACTATAAAAGAAGAAGCACATCCGTTCACGGCAGAAGAGCCTGAAGCAAAACAACCAGCCGTTGATGAAGATGATATCGATGCGCGTATCGCTGAACTCGAACGCCGCATTCACCAATAAGCAGTCAATGATGAAGGAGGCGTATGCCTCCCTTTGTCATGTTAGAAAGGAGATTGATCGTGCGACGATTAAGTACGAAACAACTGGTCGGTTACGTATCGATCCTGTTCGCCCTCGGTCTGTTCTATGACCTATTGTCCGGTGCAGGAAATGTATTGTTTGGTGTCTTATTTCCGTTCCTGCTGTATTATGTCGGGATTCATTTCCGGCGACGCAATCATGAAAAATTAGCAATCCTCTTCTACATCGTCGGTACGATCATTCTTGCTGGCGTCGTCCTTAGTTCGGCTGCCATCGGTTTTGTCATTGCTGGTATCTTGCTCTATCTTGGGATCATTCTCGTGACACGACATTCTGTCCGCGAATTTTTATTTTCACGGATTGCTCCGCATCAATATGAAGAGGAAGGGATCAAGATTCAACCCGCTTATTCCTTCTCGACTCAAGCCGATGTACCGTACGTCTTACAGGATTTGAGCGAACAGTTCATCGTCAAGGATTTAGAAATCGATTTGACGCACGCCTATGTTCCAGAAGGCGAGACCTTGATCGTCGTCAGTGGTGTCGTCGGGGACGTCCGAATTCTTTTACCGTCCGGCTACGACTATACACTCGACACGTCAATCGGCTTCGGAAGCGTCAAGACAGATATCCGCCGGATTCCGACCTTCTTTAATCGACGCATTCAATTCCGGGCACCGGAATACGGCGAAGCGACGCGGAAGGTTCGCATTCATGTCATGCTCGGTATTGGCAACGTGGAGGTGTCTTCGATATGAAGCGTGATCAATTCCCGCTTGGTGTCATTGCACTCCAAGTCATGACGGGCTTTTTGACTGCCGTCATGACGACGTTGTTATTCTTAAGTACACGACAAGTCGATTGGCATGTCCTATTCGTCCGTCAACAAGATTTCCCTGTCCTTCTACTCGTCATCGGACTCTCGTTATTACTACCGCTTGCCATCGGTAGCATGCATTACTTTTTCTTGCGACGTGACTTCAAACGTGTCACGACTGCCATCATTGAACTGGAACAAGGAAAAGATGTGACGATCGTTCCGGGTCCCTACTTTCATACGTTGACGCGCTTGTCGCGGATTGGAAAACGTATCGACGAACAAGTCGAGACCGTCCAAAAAATCAGTACACGTCCGCAACACGTTGAACAAGTAAGAGTTCAAGCCGTCACGGAGGAACGAAAGCGACTCGCACGTGATTTACACGACTCCGTTTCGCAACAGCTCTATGCCATCTCCATGATGACGACAGCAGCTAAACAGACGATTCTGTCTCAACCTGAAGCTGCAGCCAAACAGATCGAGATGGTCGAGACGATGGCGCAAACGGCGCAGTCTGAAATGCGCTCCCTCTTACTTCAGCTTCGCCCTGTCGAACTAGAAGGGATGACGTTACAACAAGGACTTTCGCAACTGCTCGAAGAATTATCTAGAAAGCAGTCCACACAGTTGAGTTGGAAGTTAGAAGAGATGACACTTCCACGACAAATCGAAAACGAGTTGTTCCGGATCGTCCAAGAAGGATTGACGAATGCATTACGTCATGCGAAAGCGTCTCATATGGATATCGAGCTCCGACAATTCAACGAAACGATCATTCTGAGCATGAATGATGATGGTGTTGGATTCGTCGTTGATGAAAAAAAACTTGCCTCTTATGGCATTAATTCGATGCGGGAACGAACGGCTGAGATGGGCGGAACGATTCGTCTCATCAGTGTTCCAGGACAAGGAACCCAAATCGAAGTCAAACTTAGAAAAGATCGGATGGTGCAAGTATGATACGCGTATTATTAGTAGATGATCACGAGATGGTCCGGGCCGGTGTGTCTGCTTTCCTTTCCACACAACCAGACATCGAGGTCGTCGCCGAAGCGTCGGATGGTCAAGCAGGAGCCTTGCTTGCGCTTGAACACCGACCGGATGTCATCTTGATGGATTTAGTGATGGAGCCAGTCGATGGCGTCGAAGGAACGCGACTGATTCGCAAAGACTGGCCGGAAGCAAAAATTCTCGTCGTGACGAGTTTTCTTGATGATGAGAAAGTTTATCCTGTCATTGAAGCCGGTGCGATGAGTTATGTCTTAAAAACGGCTAGCGCCTTTGACATCGCAGAAGCGATTCGCAAGACGGCAAACGGTCAATCTGTCATGGCAGCACAAGTGACCGGTAAAATGATGGAACGTCTTCGTCGTCCTACGACACACTTGCATGACGATTTGACGGAACGTGAGCAGGAAGTTCTTCAATTGATGGCTCGTGGTATGGCGAACCAAGAAATCGCAGACGAATTATTCATTTCCTTAAAAACCGTCAAGACACACGTCTCGAACATCTTATCGAAACTCGATGTCGTAGACCGTACACAAGCTGTCGTCTATGCCTTCAAGCATAATCTCGTCAAATAAGATTTAGCCCTTCATTACTTATTCCTTAAGCTCACGCAAATAAGGGGCTGACTCAAAAGTCAGTCTCTACAAAGATAAGGGAGGCAGATTGATGATCTGCCTCCCTTATCTCGTAATAAAAAGAATGACGCGTCACACGCAACTCCTACAGGAAAAGCGCATTTATGCGTTGTCAGAGACAAACAAGCCCCCCTTTCTTGCTTAAATGAAGTAGGAAAGGGGGGCTTTGTCTCGCCTGAGGAAATGGTGTGTAATGACGCGTCATTCTTTTTTTGAGTCAGTCCCCTCTTCACTGTCTTACCAGAGTCTCCATCCGGGAGCTCCTGGAGGGGCATTTTCAATCATATGCCAAATCGGTACCGTGTACGCAAACGCAATCAAAGCGAACGTCACGAAAATCCATAGCTTCCAATTTTCAAAGAAGAGTGGCGTTGCCATCGCCTCTTCTTCCGTTTCAGCAATCGGAAATTCTTCCGTTCCTTTTGGCGCTCGGAAGGCCAGTTGGAACATCGCATAGAGGAATAGCAGAATCGAGATGAATAAAATCGTTCCGCCGATCGCCATTGCGACATGATATGGAATCCAGTCAGCGACGATTGAATCCTTGAAGTAGGTGGCTGGTCCCGTCCGTCGTGGATTACCGAGTAATCCTGAGATGTGCATCGCAGTCGACATGAAGAGCATTCCGATCGTCCAGGCAGCCGTTTGAATAAGTCCAAGACGATTCATTGCCGCTGTTAACGTCCGACCACGTAAGAGCGGGACAAGCCAGTAGGCTGTTCCGAAGAACGTTAGTGCGACAGCAGCACCGACCGTGATATGAAAGTGTCCCGTAACCCATAATGTGTTATGAACGATGATGTTCAGCTGATGCGATGCATTAATGACACCACCTGCACCTGCTGGAATGAAGAACAACATCCCGATGAACGGTGCAAGGAACCGGACATCCCGATATGGCATTTTCTTCACCCAACCAAATATGCCAGTTGCTCCCTTACGGCGACCTGCTAGCTCAAATGTCGCAAACATCGAGAAGGCAGTCATCAATGATGGAATGATGACGAGGAATGTCAAGACGACTTGGACATACTTCCAAAATGCAGAAATCCCTGGCTCTAACAATTGATGGTGAAAACCTACAGGGAATGAAAAGAGTAGGAATAACAAGAACGACATGCGTGCTAACGCGTCAGAAAAAATCTTCCCACCAACGATTTTCGGAATGACCGTATACCAGACGATGTAGGCAGGTAACAACCAGAAATAGACGAGCGGATGACCAAAGTACCAAAATAGCGTCCGAGATAGCTCGATCCCGACCTTATCCGTCCAACCAAGAGATAAAGGAAGAAGTTGAAAGAGAATCGTTGCCGCTACGCCGAGTGTCGCAACCACCCATAACAAGGCAGTCATAATGCTCATGTAGGCTTGAAGCGGTGGATGAACACCAGGGTGTTCCCGCTTATAATCAGCATACATTCGGAACATGGCACCAGACGCGATCCACGTTCCGACGACGAAGATGACGAGTCCGATATAAAAAACAGGATGTGCCTTGAGTGGTGCATAGAACGTATAGAGGACGGAAGCTTCACCTGCAAGCACCATCCACGTGACGAGGACGACACCGAGAATCATGAACCAGAACCCGACCCATCCGAGACGTCGCGGAAACTCTTCGAAGCGTCCGAACGATTGACCTAAAAATGAGAACAATAATCCGAAAATGAATAACGTCGTAAAGACGATTGCAAGCATCAATCCGTGAGCAGTCAGAAGCTCATAGTATCCGATTCCAGCGATTTCTGGAATGGCACCTGTCCGTACCATCGTTTGTAGTAATCCACATAGACCACCGATCAATAAGGCGACAAGTGAAAAACTAACATGTGCAAAGGCCAGTTTCGCTTCCTTGACTCCGATGACGGTAGCGGGTAGACCACGCTCCATCTCGAACTGTCTTAGTTTATTTGATATAGCATTCATCTTATTCCACCACCTTGATTTTCGTTGCCATCATATGATGGGCATTACCACAATATTCATTACAGACGATGAGATATTCGCCTGCTTCCTTGAACGTATACTCAATCGAATTAATATGTCCGGGAACGACCATCATATTGACGTTCGTCTTAACGATTTCAAATCCATGAACGACGTCCTTCGATGTCACGAGAAAATCGACTGTCGCCCCTTTAGGTATGACCATATCTTTGGGTGTAAACTGAAAAGCTTGTGAAACGATGACCGCTTCATATCGGTTGTCATCAATTTTCTTTAGTCCTGGCTTATCAAACGGTTTCGTCTGATCGACTTTCGTCGGATCAATCAATGTCGCATCGGATGGCGGTTGATTTCCGGATGCAAAAGCGGATATACCGATGATCGTCAAGAAGATCGCTAGCATCGCTACTCCGAAGATCAGCCAGATTTTTTCTAAACGATGAATGTGCATCGTGATTCCTCCTTAACGTGATATGAACAATAGAAAGATTGAACTCCACATCCCGATGATGACACCTGCTACGATCAGGACGGCAACGAATGTTCCTTTTAGGTTCGATTCTGTCTTTTGACTCATCGTGATTACTCCTTTCCTACTCTGAACTTGTCTTTATTGTAAGAATTCAGCAAGTCTGGAAACTGTGATAAATATCACTTTAAATATGAAAATTCCGCACTTTTCATTTCGAAAACACACAGAAAGTTCACATCTAAACGAGCGTAGAAAAAACTTTTATACACAAAAATAACGCGAGACAGGAAAGTCCTGTTTCGCGTCGGGATGATTCGTACATCTTATTAAATTCGACAAACACCTGCTGGACACCCTTCACAATGACACAGATCCCGTAGATATTGCGGATCGTGAATGGTGATTTCTTTTGCTGTCATCGAAACGACCCCTTCTTTTTTCCACTGAGAAAACATACGATTAACGGTCTCACGTGGTGCACCAATCAATTGACCAAACTCACCATCGGATGGTCGCTTCGCAAGACGATACGTTTCTCCCACTTGTTCCCCTTCCATCGCAATCAAGCGAAGTAACGTCGAAGCTAATGCCCCTGGTTTTCCAAACAGTAGTAAGTCACGTAATTTCGTTTCCGTTTGCTTCCGCATTAATGCTTGCCATCGCATGATCTCAAGCGCAAAGGCACCGTCTTTTTTCATAAGCTCTTCTAATTGGTTTTTCGATAAGAATCCGATGATGCTATCTTCCATCGTTTCAATACTGTAGGAACTCGGAAAAGCTTCTCCTACATCAAATTCGCCAAACAAATCTCCTTTGAAATATAAAAACATGAGTAATGGACTGCCTTTTTTCGTCAACTTCGATAGTTTGACGCCTCCTTGTTTCACATAAAACAACTTATCGTTCATTTCCCCTTCCCAACAGACAATGGAATCCTTTTTGAACGTCGTTTCTGTCATGAAGCTCTCAAGCAACGTTCGCGTTTCGGGTGATAAGACGAACGTATTGGCTTCAGTCGTTCCACAAGTTAGCATATCCATTTCTCCTCTCCTCTTCTTCTGCTTTTAGTATAGAACATCACAGTCGAAAAGAATGGATTTTCAAAAGATTGTCAAACTTTGTTCAATGTTTCACATTTGTTTTCGAAAATTTATCTGACGACCGCTTTCTAAAACTAAAGCAATCGTCAGATTGAGTATCATATATCTCCGTAATAATGATCAACGATGCGTTCCACTGCTTGACCAGGGGGATGATCATACCAACTCGTTTGAAATTCCTCCATGTGCTGACGGCACTCTTCTAGTATCGTCTCAGACATGATCCAATCCATCAATTGTTCCATTCGCTCCGTCTGTCGCACAGGCAATGGTTTCGGATACTGATCGACGAGACCTGGTAGTTGTCGATATGTATCGATATCCGGTGTGTACAGGAACGCCGGAATGTTGAGGAGACAGCTTTCAAATGGAATGGAGGAATAATCAGTTACGAGCACATCTGTGATCAGCAAGTAATCATTGATTGAATACGTATCGTCCACAAGATGGATATGGCTAGAACGATAGGTCGAAAGCGCTTGAATCGTCGGATGCAATTTAACGAGAATCGTCCATCCCGCTTGAGCAAGTTTTTCAAACTGTTGAATCGTATGATCTTCTGTTTCTTTGTATTCCCGGTATGTCGGTGCATACAATAAGATCCGACGATCAGTCTTTGCGTATTGTTTTCTTAATTCCACTGTTTTCTGTTTTCGTTGCTCCTCATCAAACCAATAGTCCGTTCTTGGCATGCCGAACGCTTTAAAGTGGGATCGTTCTAAATCGTGCGGCATCATGAATTGTTCAGCACACCGCATTCCTGGAACAATAAAATCTCCGTATTCTTGATAGACACGTCGAAATCGTTTCTGTGTCGACGTGGACATCGAACGAGTTTTCGATGAGGTCAGCCCAAACTGTTTTAACGTTCCAGCGGCATGCCACAATTGAATCCGCCTTGTATTTTTTCGAGTAGAGGAAACGCTGAATTCTCCAATATAATTATCTAAAAAAACATGACGAGAAGTAGCTAAATGATAAGAAATCGTAATCAATCGCATTGGATGATAAGCAATTTTGCGACTGACATTCCAACAATCTGTCGCCCGCATATAGCGTTCGTCGAAGATAAGAACTTGCTTTTGTTGGTTGTTTCGTTGATTTAAGCGAAGATGTATTGGCATAGCATTTTCACCATAGCTCATCCAAAATAACGTCTTTTCTTGAATGGGTAAAAAACAAAATAGTTGATAGGCTATTCGAAAGATAAATAAATAGATCGAAATAATCATTGAACGCATATTTAGTGACTCCCTTAAAAAAGAGACCTCACTCCCGCGAGGTCTCTTCATCCATTAATTCGAGCCTAGCTCATTCTTAATTTGGCTAGTTGAAATTCCTTCAGTGCGCTCCAAGTAAACGACTTCACAATGGTCTTTTAAGAAGTCGAATTCACCTTTCCAGTCGTCACCCATAACGAATACATCAACATTATGTTTTTGAACGTCTTCTACTTTTTGTTCCCAGTTGTTCTCTGGAATGACTTCATCCACATAACGAATTGCTTCTAAGATTAATTTACGATTCTCATAGTTATGGTACGCTTGTTTATGCTTAAGACGATTGAATTCATCTGTCGAAATTGCCACGATGAGGTAATCTCCCATTTCTTTAGCGCGACGTAAAATATTGATATGTCCCCAATGTAACAAATCAAATGTACCGTACGTAATGACCTTCTTCATCTAAAAACACTCCCCGTTTATTTAATATTCTCTAAGATATCCAGCGCAGCTCTTTGTGCTGCGTGACCGTCATCCCATTCGCAATAATGACGACGAAATGCTTCACTTTTCAAATCGAATCGTCGCTCCCACGACTCGATCTGTCTGATTTCTTCAAAAAGAATTTGCTCTTCTTGAATCAACGGACCCGGTGCTTCTTCCTCAAAAGAAAAATAGAATCCTCTTAGATGATCACGATAATGTTTGAGATCATAGGTGTAGAATAGCATCGGACGTTTTAAGTGCGCATAATCGAACATCACTGAGGAATAATCCGTTATCAAGATATCTGCCGCTAAGTATAGCTCAGAAATTTCCGGATATCTAGAGGCATTCTTAATCGCTGAGACAGCACTCAAATCCAATTGATCGCCAACAAGATAATGGAGTCGTACAAGCATTGTATACTCATCTCCAAATTCTTCCTCAAATCGTTCAATGGAGAAAGGTAACGTAAATGAGTAGTTTCCTTGCTCAACGTAATCATCATCTCTCCATGTTGGAGCATATAAAATAATCTTTTTATCGGTTTCTATTTGATAATGTGCCTTTACCCGCTCAATAATACTTTCATGTTTTTCATTTTGGTACAGCACATCGTTTCTAGGATATCCGATTTCTAACATTTTTCCTTCGTATCCAAACGCTCTTTTGAAAATTTCACTCGAGTATGCGTTCGGAGAGAGAAGGACATCCCATTTTGCTGATTCTTTTACAAAATCTTTTTTATATTGATCAGTTGATGTGTTCGCCATTCGGACATCCACCATATCAAGCGCTAATTTTTTGAGTGGCGTTCCGTGCCATGTTTGATAATATAGAGTACCTTTTCGTTTTACTAGCCATGAAGGAAGGCGACTATTGGACACCCAAACGCGAGAAGTAGCTAATAAAAAAATCCATTTGATCGTCATCCGATTCACAGATGTCACCTGTTCATCCGTCATAGAAACACCGCGTTGTTTGCTGATGATCAATTCTAAGTCAACGTTCATCTTTTTCAACTCATCGTAGATGGCTTTAGGACTATCATTGTACTGTTTGCCCAAAAAGCTTTCAAACATGACACGATTTTTCCGTACCGGAAATAAGGTGAAGATTCGCATCATGACCCGAAGACTTCGCTCCACCATACCTGTTTTTTTCATGAGTCGAATTAATTTCTTCTTCACAATCAAAATCCCTCTCATACCACGTATTCAATACAGCTCATCATAACAAAAAGCGCATCCATTTGGAATTGCTATTTGTTCGCATGTAGCGGAAAGGTAAATCGAAAGTCGTCGTGTTTTTGACGATTCCTTTACGATGGCTGAACGTCTCGAAACTATACTTGCCATGATATCCACCCATGCCACTCGCCCCGACTCCACCAAATGGTAAGTGATGTTGTGCGACGTGCATCAATGTGTCATTGACACATCCACCACCGAATGAAATCCGTTCAAGGATACGATGTTCGACGGCTTTGTTCTCTGTGAACAGATAAAGTGCAAGCGGTTTGTCACGATTATTGACGAACGCGATGACCTCTTCGATTTCACGGTAGGTCAACACCGGCAGGATCGGTCCGAAGATTTCGTCTTGCATCACTGGAGCATCCACCGCTACATTCGTCATGACGGTCGGCGCCATCTTACGCGTTTCCGGATCGACTTGTCCACCGAATTCGATCGTCCCTTGCGACAAGTAACTGCTGAGGCGATTCAGATGATCGTCCGATACGATTTTGACGTAGGATGAGACGCCGACGCCATTCCCATACTGTTTGAAGGCTTCTTCTTCAATCAACTGCAAGAAACGTTCTTTAACGTCCTCATGAATCAATACGTAATCCGGGGCGATACATGTCTGTCCGGCATTCAGCCATTTTCCCCATGCGATCCGCTTCGCTGCTAGACGAAGATCCGCATCCTTGTGAACGATTGTCGGTGATTTACCACCCAGTTCAAGTGTGACCGGTGTCAAATGCTTCGCTGCAGCTTGATGCACGATTTTTCCGACGCGTGTGGAACCCGTAAAGAAGATATAATCAAAGCGTTCGTTTAATAAAGCGCTACTGACTTCAGCATCTCCTTCTATGACGTTTCCGAATCGTTCATGGAATGCCGTTTCAAAAACTTCTCGTAATACACGAGAGACGTTCGGTGTCAGCTCGGATGGTTTAAGGACGACCGTATTCCCCGCTGCAATCGCACCAATGACCGGAGCAAGTGCCAGCTGGAAAGGATAGTTCCATGGCGCGATGACAAGAACGTTGCCATAGGGTTCATACTGGATTTCACTTTTTGAGCCGATATGCAGAAGCGGTGTTGCGACACGCTTCGGGCGTGCCAGTCGACGGAGTTGTCGCTCCATCCGTTGAATCTCCCCATAAACGAAACCGATTTCCGTCGTAAAAGCATCATGCTGTCCTTTATTGAGATCTTGTTTTAATGCCTCATAGATCTCCGCTTCATGCGTTTCAATCGCTTGGCGTAAGAATGTCAGCATGCTTAAGCGAAAAGCTAGACTACGTGTTGCACCTGTTTGGAAAAAGTGACGCTGTGTCTCAAGGCGCTCTGAAAGCACTGTCTCTGTCATCGTTGTCTCCATCCGAGAATCTCCCCTTTAACTGATCTATAACACTGCCTTTATCTTACCATATCTCTTTTCGACTATGAAAAAAGACGGAGAGGCTTCTCCGTCTTACTTCTTATAATTGAATCGCTGTTTCAAGCGCGACTTTCATCATATCGTTGAATGTCGTCTGGCGCTCTTCCGATGTCGTTTCTTCACCTGTCAACAGATGATCTGAAATCGTCAGGATCGTCAGTGCGTTTACTTTATGTTTTGCTGCAAGTGTGTAAAGACCTGCCGCTTCCATCTCGATTGCGAGACATCCGAAATCCGCCCATTTTTTGAAATGATGGAAATCATCTTGATAGAACTGATCCGTCGTGAAGATTTGACCGACTTTTGCATCGATACCTTGTTCTTTAGCTGCTGTATATGCTTTATGCAGCAGATCAAAAGAAGCTGTCGGTGCGTAGTCTAGTCCATTAAAACGGACACGGTTCTGTGCCATGTCATGCGAAGCACTCATCGCGATGACGACGTCACGAACTTTAACGTCTGGCGTGATCCCACCGGCAGTACCGACACGGATCAAGTTCTTCGCACCGTATGACTGAACGAGTTCGTTCGCATAGATCGACATCGATGGTACACCCATACCTGTTCCTTGAACCGAAACTTTTTTCCCTTTATAAGTACCTGTGAAGCCATACATGCCTCGAACCTCGTTATAAAGAACAACATCCTCTAAAAACGTCTCAGCGATGTATTTAGCACGTAACGGATCTCCTGGAAGTAAGACCGTTTCGGCGATTTGTCCTTCAGCTGCGTTAATGTGTACACTCATGTACGATTCCTCCTCGATAGTCGTTTAAATCGACAACAATTCACGAAACTCATTCGGTGTCATACCGAATTGTTTTTTGAACACTTTCCGAAAATACTTATCGTCCTGATATCCGACTTCAAGTGCGATTTCGTAAATGCGTGCTTCCGTCTCACTCAATAATTCCTTCGCCCGATTCAAGCGAATCGTTTGGATGTAATCAGATAAGTTAACAGAAAAACGCTGTTTGAAGCGTCGTGATATATACTCTCGGCTCAAGTAAAACCGTTCGCTCATGAATTGCAGTGTCAATTCTTCCGCATAATGCGTTTCGATGTATTTGGCGATTTGATCAATCGCTTCCCCTGATTCCACTACCGGATGGATACATTCCATCGCGCGGGACAAGGCATCATTGAGTACATCTGGATCAACCGGCTTCAATAAATAATCAAAGGATTGATGCAAAATGGCACGTCGCATATACGTATAATCATCATACCCTGTCAGCACGATCGTGACGACCTTTGGATGATGATTTTTTGTCCATTCTAGTAATGTTAATCCGTCGAGTCCAGGCATTTCGACATCTGTCAGCATTAAATCGATCGTTCCAGTATCCAGTAATCGTTTCGCTTCTTCCCCATGTTCCGCCTCGTAAATATGTGAGACCTGCCAACTGTCCCATTCTCCGAGCAATTTGACCGCTTCCCGTACATGTCGTTCATCGTCTACGATCAACACGTTCATGCCAAGTCCCCCTTCTCATATGGAATCCGAATCACGATTTTGAATCCGCCCTCTACAGCTGAAGAAGAGAGCGTCATATTTGCTTGTTCCCCGTAAAAAATCAAGAGCCGTTCATAAATATTATGGAGACCAATGCCGCTCGTCTCGAGATCCTCTGGGCTACGATGCATGCGCATTTTACGATCAATCTCTTCAAGTCGTCCTGTTTCGAGGACGGCACCGCTATTCTCGATTTGAATAATGAGGCGTCCGCCATCCGTCCGGACTTTGTAAGCAAGATAGTTCTCCGTCGCTGCTAATTGCTGTCGAAAGCCGTGTTTAAAGTAATTTTCAGCGAACGGTTGCAAGATCATCTTCGGCACTTCAATGTCATTGAGATGCCACGGGACGTCAACGATATAACGGAAACGTTCCGGAAAACGTTGCTGTTGCAAACGAATATACGCTTGAAGATGATCGACTTCTTGTTTTAACGTCACGATCGTCTGCTCATTATTCATCGAGTAGCGCATCATTTGTGATAATCCGGTGATGGAGCGGTACGCGATCTTCCGGTCTCCTTGTAACGTCGTCGTTCCGATCGATTGTAAGGCATTGAATAAGAAGTGCGGATTGAGCTGAGATTGTAATGCCCGTAGCTCATTCGTCCGGTTTTCGAGTGCCAGTCGATACTCCCGTTTGATTAAACGATCAATCCGTTGAATCATGCGTTGGAACTGACGGTTGAGTAATCCAATCTCGTCATTCGTCGTCGCAACGAATGGTGCTGATAAATCCCCTTGTTCGACTCGCCAGACGTTTGCTGTCAACTGTTTGATTGGCTTCGTGATCTGCATGGCAACGAGACTTGCGGCAATGATCATAACGAACAGTGAGACGAGACCAATCAAAACAAGAATCAATGCCGTTTCATTCGCCCCTTGGATGACTGACGCATACGGAATCCGTTTGACGAGTATGAGTGGAACGCCATTCGTCATCGTCTTTGAGTAGACGATGAACGATTTTCCGACACGTAAACTCCCACTCTGCCCAGTGAATCGATCGACCGGTAGTTCCATCTCTGCCCCAGTCTGTGCCAACACACGCTGTTCTGTCATCAACCATAACGACTCTTCCGGATCATTCTCGAACAGTTTTAACTGTTGTTCAAATACACGGACGGGAATATCCACCGAAAGGAAGCCGAGTGGCTCATCTGTTTCGACACGATCGATGCGATAACGAAAACTAACGACTTGTTTTTCATCAAGAATCATCGTGTGCACATTATATGGTTCAATCGTGTGCGCTTCGTCAATCAACCAGCCGTTTTTTTGTTTCATCAATCGAAAATAATCCGTTTCTTGCATCCAATCAAACTTTCCTCGACTCGTTGTTTTCATGTTATAGACCGAATACTCCGAATAACCATTTAAAATGACGAAATGTAACTGCTCGATATCCTGACGTGATAAAAACAGACCTAACATCGCCCGCGAAACGACTCCATCGGATTCGTCTAGTTCCTGATCTGCCCCGACGCGCATGATGTTCATCAACGAACGATTCGCGTACAGACTCGTCGATAGACGGCGGATATCCTCTATATAATGGGTCACCTGTGTATTTCCCCGCGTCAATACGTTCAGGCTAGAACGTTCTGCCTGTTCAATGTTTTGGTGCCGCACATACAGATAGGAAATCGATGTCGCGAGGGCAGTCGGAATCAAGATCGCCAGGACGACGAGACGAATCAAACGCGTCCGGATACTTTTCATGAAAGGCGCCCCCATCCTTTTTCTTGTAATCAATCGTATCATAACCTTGAATCCGCTTACATCATTTCCTGATATTCTCTTTCATGATTCCTATAAAAAATTCTTTTTTGTTTCGACTTGATTCCGAATGAATTTTACTATAATATCATCAATGTTCGTTTTTTAATCAATTTGTTATGAAGGTGGTCCTTTTACCCATGTTTAAACTTGCCGCACATCAAACAACCGTAAAACGTGAAATCCAAGCTGGATTCGTGACGTTCATTACGATGGCCTATATTCTGCTCGTCAACCCAACGATTTTAGCAGATGCCGGTATCCCCCAAGCCCAAGCTTTTTCTGCGACGATCATCGCGACATTGATCGGTACGCTTCTGATGGGGCTTTATGCGAATCTACCAATCGCAGTCGCACCTGGAATGGGACTCAATGCGTATTTTACTTATACACTTGTCGTTGGTGAGAAGATTCCATATCAGACAGCACTCTCAGTTGTCTTCGTCGCTGGTGTCATTTTCTTATTGTTATCACTCTCACCGATTCGTACGAAGCTGATTGAAATCATTCCGATGACATTAAAGCTTGCGATCACAGGTGGAATCGGTCTCTTCATTGCTTCACTCGGTCTCAAGATGTCAGGAATTTTAGTCGCTAGTGAAGATACACTCGTCACGATTGGCGCATTGACGTCACCAGAAGCATTGATCACACTCATCGGATTATTAGTTGCAGCGATCTTGACAATCAAACGTGTACCAGGTGCTATTTTATATGCCATGATCCTCTCTGGATTGATTGCATTCCTGACAGGTGAATTGAAGTTTTCCGATTCCTTCGTTGCGTTACCGACGTTACCAGAAGGATTGATCATCACGAATCCGTTCAACGCCATTCAAGACGTGTTCCAATACGGTCTGTTCAGCGGTGTCCTCTCCTTCGTTCTCGTGACGATGTTTGATACGACAGGTACGATGGTCGCTGTCGGAGAACAGGCTGGATTGATTGAAAAAGATGGATCATTGAAAAACAGCGAACGTGCCCTATTATCTGATTCGACTGCGATGGTCGCTGGTTCATTATTCGGAACAAGTCCTACAACGGCTTACGTAGAATCTGCAGCGGGTGTCGCTGCTGGTGGACGGACTGGACTCACATCCGTGACGGTCGGGATTCTATTCGCATTATCTGCCGTCTTTGGGCCGTTCGTTCAATCGATTTCGAGCGTCCCTGCGATTACTGCGCCCGCATTGATCTTAGTCGGTGCCTTCATGATTCAAAACATCAAGCAGATTCCATGGGATGACTTCAGCGAAGCTTTCACGGCTTTCCTCGTCATCTTGATCATGCCATTATCCGGTAGCATCGCAACCGGTATCGCATTCGGTTTCATCGTCTATCCAATCATGAAAGCTATCCAAAAAGAGCGTGTCCATCCACTCATCTATGTGTTCGCGCTTCTCTTCTTCATCCAATTATTCTTCTTATAATAAAAAACATGCCTGTTCCGTCAGTTAGTCGGAACAGGCATGTTTTTTAAATCACTTCTTATTTCTTCATTTTATCCCATGTTTTTGTGAAGTCCTGCAACATCTCATCAGCTGTTTTTTGCTTACCAACGTATGCTTGCATGATCGCTCCGAACTCGTTTACAGCACCATCCGGATACTTGAACCAGTTCCATGAGATGGTTTTTCCATCTTTCGAGTACGCTTGAATATCATCTGCAAGCGGTCCTAAATCCTTCGCTTCGATTGATTTGAAGGCAGGGATGAATTTAAATTTATTGACCATGTAGTCTTTTCCTGTGTCAGACGTCGCCATCCACTCGAGGAATTTCTTCGCTTCTGCTTTGTTCTTCGAGTTCTTATTGACGACCCAGTTGTTTGGTACGCCGACAGGCAGACGATCCATTTTTTCTTTATCATCATTGATCGGCATCGGGATGAAGCCCATGTTGATGTCCGGATTGACATCCGTGATCAATTGTTGTGCCCAGTTCCCTTGTTGGATCATCGCTGTCTTACCTTCAGCAAACTGAGAGACTTGTGTATTATAGTCTGTCGTTAACGGATTTTTATTTCCATACTCAATCGTCAAATCAAATAGATTCATGAATTCCTTGAACTGTTTATTGTCCTCGAACTTCGCTTTTCCAGAGTTGAGATCTGCAATGAACTGATCTGGATCATCCTGTTGTGCGACCGGAATGTTTAAAAGGTGATTTCCAAGAACCCACCACTCCCCGTATCCGATCGAGAACGGTGTCACTCCATCTGCCTTCAGCTTCTTAGAAGCTTCCGTCAATTCCGTTAATGTTTTTGGAAGTTCCGTGATACCGGCTTTTTTGAAGATATCTTTATTGTAGATAAAGCCATATCCCTCAAGGTTCATTGGCATACCATACAATTTACCATCAATCGTCATTGGCTCTTTTGATAGATCCGTTAAATCACCGACCCACTTTTCATCTGACAAATCTTCTAACTTATCCTGCCATGTTTTTGCTTCCGTAAAGCCACCATTGTTAAAGACATCTGGTTCATTACCTGAAGCGAACTGTGATTTCAGAGCCGCGCCATAGTCCGATCCACCACCGACTGTTTGCACGACGACTTTCGTCCCAGTTTCTTTTTCATACGCTTTTGCCATCTTTTCCATGTCTTTTGCGATTTCAGCCTTGAATTGGAATACGTTGAGCGTCTTACCGTCTTTTGAACCACTATCTTTCGAGTCATCGCTATTCAATGTACCGCCACCACATGCTGCCAAAGCGACGACCATCGCCGTCGTGACGACAGGTAATGCTGCCCATCTTCTTTTACGCATTCGGATTCCCTCCCTGATTTCGTTTCATTTCGTGCTACATCTTCACAATAAATGAAAACGCTTGCAATGAAGAGAGAGAAAGTTGTCCGGTGTGGTGGAAAATATTGAACAATCGTTATCCGAGTCTTTTCATCGGAATTGTTGTATCATGAAACTAGAGATTCTTTTATGAATAGGAGTTTGATGCCATGTCCTTGCAACTCACGATTTTATTGATTGGTATATTGCTGTTTGCCGCCGTCTGGACGACGAAGCTATCAAGTCGTCTGAATATTCCTGCTCTACTGATTTTTATCGCCCTTGGTATGATTGCTGGAAGCGACATTACGGGGTTCATTCGTTTTGACGATGCAGAACTGGCTCAGCTTCTTGGAACTGTCGCTCTCATCATCATCTTATTCGAGGGTGGTCTGCAAACGGTTTGGAAGGAAGTGCGTCATGAATTAGCCCCTTCCCTCTCGCTTGCGACGTTCGGGGTCTTCATCGCTACATCCATCGTTGCCGTTGCTTCCCATTATATTCTGGGCTTTAGTTGGGCGAATGCTTTTTTACTCGGGGCAATCGTTGGTTCGACGGATGCCGCTGCCATCTTTTCTGTCTTGAGTGGTCAGCCGATTCGACGGAAAGTCGGATCAACACTTGAAGTCGAGTCCGGTACGAATGACCCGATGGCCGTCTTTTTGACTGTCTTGTTCCTTGAGTTCGTGACGAACCCTGAAGAAGCATCGCTCTTATCGGGACTTGGATCACTCGTTTGGGAAATGGCGATGGGACTTCTAATTGGTTTGTTCATCGGATGGGCAGCTTCGACATTGATCAATCGGATCGATTTGTCCTCTTCTAGCTTTTATCCGATCATGCTCATGTCGTTTGCTTTCCTGTCTTTCGGTTTAGCTGATACGTTCCATGCAAGTGGATTTTTAGCCGTTTATGTCACAGCGATCTACATCAGTAATCATGAACTCGTCTATCGACAGACACTCGTTCGTTTTACGATGAGTATGGCGCATCTTGCTCAAATCGGAATGTTCATCGTGCTCGGTCTGCTTGTCTTTCCGAAACAATTGCTCGATGTCCAGGTCATCCTATCTTCCATTGCGCTGGCGCTGATCTTAATTTTCATCGCTCGTCCTTTGTCAGTCTGGGTGAGTCTTCTTCCGTTTCGTTATTCGTGGCAAGAGAAGGTCTTCATTTCCTTTGCTGGCCTAAAAGGAGCGGTACCGATCATTCTCGCGACATACCCTCTCGTTGCGGATATCGAGAATGCATCGATGATCTTCAATATCGTGTTTTTCACAGTCTTACTATCTACGCTAATTCAAGGGAGTATGTTGACGTTTCTTTCCGAGCGATTACGACTGAACGAAACACAGACTTCTGCTATTCATACGGTCATTGAATTCATGTCGATTGGTAAACCGAACGCCGAAATTATTGAGTTAACGTTACCAATGTCCCATCCATTCATTGGAACGACGATCTCAGAGATTGATTTGCCACAAGAATTTTTGATCACTGCCATCATTCGTGATGATCAAATCATCACACCGCGTGGCGACACTGCCCTTGAAGGCAATGATCAACTGTTATTGCTGACACCAAAACATCGCATCAAAACACTGAAACGATTTTTGTTCCCACCCGCTTGAGCTTCATATAAAAAGGGAGTAGATGCTTGCCATCTACTCCCTTTTTATATGTTCACTTATTCTATTATTTCGTCTTTGTGTCTTGCGTCTGTTCCTTCTGTTTTGCTTTAGAGCGACGATAAAGGATATACCCTCCAAGAATCACGACGATTCCACCTAAGATCCACCACAACTCTTGCTCTAATCCTTTTAGCATCGATTCCGCGCGTTCTACTCCAAACCGTTCACCAACCCAAATGTAGAAGAAGGAAACTGGGAAAAGTCCAATACTTGAAGCGAGTAGATAACGTTTGAATGATAAGCCGAACAAACCACATGGAATCGAGACGACCGAGCGCACGACTGGGAAGAAGCGTCCGAACAAAGCAGACCATGTGCCGTATTTCGCGACGATGCGCTCCCCTTGCTCAATTTCTTTTTCTTTAATCAGTAACCATTTGCCGTACCGGATAAGTATCGGACGACCAGCATAACGACCTAAAAGATAAAAGACCGTCGCGCCCATTAGACTTCCTAAAAAACCGACAAGAACAGCAACTGTCCAACTGACTGTTCCGTTCGATACATATAGACCAAGTAATGGTAAGCCGACTTCTGCTGGGATCAATTCCGTACCAAGACCAACGATCATAATTCCTAAAAACAGCCAGAGATTGGATTCTCCGGCTGAGAACAACCATTCCAACATACAAGTAACCCTCCGTTCATCCTCTCGCTGGACGGAGGAGATAATAGATGATGACGACTAGTGTCGTCCAGACGCCTGTGAAGATTCCGATGATCCCGACAATGAAGAAACCGAGTGCAACGATTGAGCCTGTCCGTTTATAATCCCGCCACATCGTTCGTAAGCCCTTAATGTTAAACCAAAGAAACGCAATGAACAAAATAGGGATGAGTATCCCAACAATTAATAGAGAAGACATGCTTTCACCTCTTTCTTATTTATTGTTATCCCCATTCTATCAGGAATCGACACGTCTTTCCTCCGCCTGAGGTCGTACGAACCTAAAAAAGGGCACGCTTCCGAATCGGAGCATGCCCTTTGCTTTATAAAACTTCCTGTTTTGACGCTTTCTTACTATATATATGTCAGAGCAAGTGGATGCCTTCCGCTTGAAGACTTTTACGCGTCTCTTCTGACCAGACAGAAGCTTGGACTTCGCCGATATGACGCTTCTTCAATAAGAACATCGCCATACGAGATTGACCGATTCCTCCACCCATCGTTAACGGTAGACGCTCTTCGAGTACACCTTGATGGAATGGGAATGCCAATTTATCTTCTTCTTGAGCAATCGCTGTCTGTTTCAACAACGCTTCACGATCAACGCGAATACCCATTGAAGACAATTCGAATGCTCCGATTTCTGGGTGGTGTACTAAAATGTCACCGTTGAGCGTCCAGTCATCGTAGTCAGCCGCTCGACCATCATGCTTCTCACCTGAAGCCAGTGCGCCCCCGATTTGCATGAGGAAAACGGCACCATATGCTTTCGTGACTTCTGTTTCACGTTCTTTCGTCGAAAGTGTCGGATACGCATCCTCTAACTCTTGTGTTGTCATAAAATGAATCGTTTCCGGTAAGATTGCTGAAATACCATACTCCGCTTCTACTTCTTTTTCGACTTGGCGAATCGTTGCATAAATCGCTTGTACCGTTTCTTGTAAATAAGCACTCGTCCGTTGTTCTTTCGTGATGATCCGTTCCCAGTCCCACTGATCGACGTGAATGGAGTGTGTCGCATCCAGCATCTCATCGCGACGAATCGCATGCATCAACGTGTATAATCCTTCTCCCGCTTCAAATCCGTACGTATGAAGCGCTTGACGCTTCCACTTTGCAAGAGATTGTACGATTTCAAGATCTGCTGTGTGATCCAAAGCATCGAAACGAATGATTCGCTCTACGCCGTTGAGATGATCGTTGACACCGAGTGTACTTTCTACGAACAATGGTGCTTCGACACGTGTCAATCCGAGTGTTGTCGAAAAGCGTTCTTCAAAGCGTTTCTTTACGAGTGTGATCGCTTCCTGTGTGTGTTTCATCGATACGAGTGTTGTCATGGTGGTGTTCCTCCTCAATTGTGTTTTGAAAAAGAAGCCATAAAAAAGAGCCCTTCTTTCCCAAGAATATGGGACGAAAGACTCGGTTCCGCGGTACCACCCATGTTAGCAACGATGTTGCTCACTCAAAAGACGAATCACTTCATCTTCGGCCTTATGATAACGGACAGGCAACTCCGGCTACGCCTACTGACATTCGGGTTCGGGTAGCGACTCCGGGAGGTTCTTCGCATCTTGCTTCCGACTGGGCTCTCACCATCCCCAGCTCGCTATACGGTCGTACAAGGTGTTACTCTTCCCTTCAACGTCGTTGTTACAATTGAATTGAGAACATCGTACAACAGGTCGCAAGCATTTGAAAAGACTTTTTTTCAAAAAAAATAAAAGTTGTCAGATTAATCTGACGTGTGAATCATGAAAAAAGCGTTCTCGCAGAAGCGAGAACGCGCTTACAAAAATTATTTGATCGATCCACTCGTAATTCCTTGAATGATCTGTTTTTGCAAGGCAAAGAAGAACAACAATAACGGAATGATCCCGAGGACGAGTCCGGCAAGTGCTAAGTCCCACTGCTTCGTATATTGACCGAAGAAATAGAACGTCGCGAGTGGAATCGTCCGTAAATCGACGTCTCGTAACATCAGCGATGGCAGTAGGAAATCGTTCCAAATCCACAGCGTGTTCAAGATGATGATCGTGACCGTGATGGGCTTGAGTAATGGGAACACGATGCGCCAGAACACACCCCATTGTGAACAACCATCAATGATGGCCGCCTCCTCGATTTCTTCAGGAATCGACTTCATGAATCCATGGTATAAGAAGATTGATAATCCAGATCCAAAACCAAGATACATCAGAATCAATCCCCAATAACTGTTCTGCAATCCGAGATCACCAGACAATTTCGATAAGGGAATCATGATCGACTGGAATGGAATGATCATCGCCGCAACGAATAAGAAAAAGATGATCGTCGACAAGCGTGTTTTCGTCCGGACGAGTTTCCAGGCCGCCATCGAACAAAAGATGATGATGACCGCGTTAGCACCGACTGTAATGATGACGGAGTTTAAAAAGACTTTTCCGAAGTTCATGGCTTCCCATGCTTCTGAATAGTTGGACGTCATCCATTCCTTTGGTAGACCCGTTGTGTTCGTAAAGATATCGCCCTGCGTCTTGAAAGAATTCGAGACAACGTAATAAAACGGGATCATGTACAGTAGCCCCATCAATAAGGCTGCCAGTTCGACTGTTCCAAGACGGAGTGAATAACGACCTCTCGTCTTTTTAGAGCGCTTCGGTTTCTCCTCTTGCGGAGTGGGTAATGGTTGTGCTGTACTCATGCTTCCACCTCCCGTTTTTTCGTCAGATAGACTTGAGTGACTGTAATCGCTGCAACAACAACGAAGAAGATGATTGCCTTCGCTGATCCGAGTCCAAGATTATTATTCGTAAACGATTCTTTGTAAATGTTTAGAGCAAGCATCTCGGTCGATTTGAATGGTCCGCCATTCGTTAGGGATAAGTTCGTATCGAATAACTTGAAAGACCATGAAATCGTCAAGAAGAGACAGATTGTGACCGACGGCATGATCAGTGGCAACGTAATGTTCCGTAACGTCGATAGACGATTGGCACCATCGATTTTTGCCGCTTCAATCAGCTCTTGTGGCACGTTTTGCAGAGCCGCGATATAGATGACCATGATGTAACCGCCACCTTGCCAAATCGAAACAATGACGATACCCCAGAATCCTGTCCGGGCATCTCCTAACCATGGAAGTTCAAATATACTCCACCCTGTCAATTCACCGATCGATGCGAAGCCTTTGACATAGATGAACTGCCAAACGAAACCGAGGATCAACCCACCGATCAAGTTCGGCATGAAGAAAATCGTTCGTAAGAAATTACGTGTGCGAATATTTTGTGTCAATAAGAACGCCAAGATGAAACCGACGACATTCGTTAAGATGACGGCAACGACCGTATATTTCGTCGTCAACCAAAATGACTGCTGGAACTGCTCGTCACTCGTAAAGAGACGGACATAGTTATCAAAGCCGATCCAATTCAATTCTCCGGTTACACCGTTCCAATCCGTGAACGAATACATAACGCCATTGAAAAACGGTACAAGCACGATCACTGCGAATACAAGAAAGACCGGTCCGACGAAGAGCCAAAAATCAAGACCGCGTTTCCACTTCTTTTGTCCAGATGTCATTGTTTCATCCCTCCTCCACTCTACAGTACGTCTTTCTCTAACACTTGAACACGTCACCATTTGACCCATTGGGTGGAAAATATTGAACGTTTTCCTTTGGCGCGTTCGCACTAGATACGCTACTATTAGAAAAAAGAGAGATCCAATCAAAGAGGGAGTCGATACCATGGAAAAGACCATTCGTTCAGACTTAGAAATCGCACAACAAACCGTCTTACGCCCGATTCGAGAAATTGCGGACCGGATTGGTTTGCAAGAAGAGGATTTTGATACGTACGGAAAGTATAAAGCGAAGTTGACAGATGGACTGTTGAACCGATTGGCAACGAAATCTGACGGGAAATTAATCCTTGTCACAGCTATCAATCCGACAGCTGCCGGTGAAGGAAAATCAACCGTCACTGTCGGACTCGGACAGGCGTTGCATCGGGCAAACCATAAGACGATGATTTGTTTACGGGAACCCTCACTCGGTCCGACGATGGGCTTAAAAGGTGGCGCGTGTGGTGGTGGCTATAGCCAAGTTCTACCGATGGAAGAGATCAATCTGCATTTCACAGGCGATATGCATGCGATCACATCTGCTCATAATACAATCAGTGCCTTGCTCGACAATCACCTGCATCAAGGTAACATCCTTGGTATCGATCCGCGTCGTATCGTCTGGAAACGCGTTCTTGATTTGAATGACCGTGCCTTGCGCCAAGTTACGATTGGTCTTGGTGGTCCTGCGCATGGTGTGCCGCGTCAAGATGGATTCGACATCACGGTCGCTTCCGAAATCATGGCGGTCCTCTGTCTAGCAGACTCCATTTCGGATCTTGAACAGCGGTTGAGTCGCATCGTCGTCGCCTATACGTACGATCAACAGCCGGTTACAGTCAAAGATATTCAGGCATCAGGAGCTGCGACGTTACTCCTGAAAGATGCGTTCCGCCCGAACCTCGTTCAAACCGTCGAAGGAACACCAGCACTGATTCATGGTGGACCGTTCGCGAACATCGCACATGGCTGTAACTCTTTGATTGCAACGCAAACTGCACTGAAGCTAAGTGATTACGTTGTCACAGAAGCAGGATTCGGAGCCGATTTAGGTGCCGAAAAATTCTTCAACATCAAATCACGGATCGGCGGACTTCACCCGGATGCCGTCGTTATCGTCGCTACGGTTCGTGCCTTGAAGATGCACGGAGGTGTCGACAAAACGCAACTCAGCGAAGAAAATCTCGCCGCCTTAACAGATGGTCTTGCGTTACTTGAAAAACACGTCGAGACGATGAATCTGTTCGGTGTCCCTGCCGTTGTTGCCTTGAACCGTTTCTTCACCGACACGGAAGCAGAACGGAATATGATCTTGGAATGGTGTCAGGATCGTAATATTCGTGTCGCGGAAAGTGAAGTCTTCAGTAAAGGGGGAGCTGGCGGCGAAGCACTCGTCACGGAAGTCATGCAAGCTCTTGAGGAACCGAGCCAGTTCCGCCCTCTGTATCCTGACGTCTTACCGCTTCGTCAAAAGATCGAGCGTATCGCAAAGCGTGTCTACGGCGCAGCCGACGTTCATTTTGAAGACAAAGCGCTCCGCGAACTCGAACGGTGTACGGAGATGGGATTGAATGAGTTACCGATTTGTATGGCAAAAACACCCTTTTCTTTAACGGATGATCCTGCTCGTTATGGTCGTGTCGAAGACTTCACGATCACGGTCCGCGAAATCCGTCCATCGGTTGGTGCAGGGTTCATCGTTGCATTGACTGGGAATGTATTAACGATGCCAGGATTACCGGCAGTTCCTGCCGCCTTCCACATGGGCGTATCGGAAGACGGACAGGTATTTGGACTTTCTTAATGAGAGGATGAGTTACATGACGATTGATCATTCACATTGGATAGCCTCTGACGGCTATACTACGACATTGCATAGCCTCGAAGCCCACGACCCTAAAGGAGTCGTGATCGTCTTTCACGGGATGATGGAGCATGGCGCGCGGTATGAGGAATTCGCCGAATTCCTCTATGCGCATCATTACCACACGATCATCGCAGACTTACGCTGTTTCGGAACCCGAGCAGCACAGCTCGGAACACTTGGACACCTCGAGCCGAATCAAGGGTTTAAACAATTGATGCAGGATGCAGAAGAACTCGTCTCTGACATCAAAGAGCGTTATCCGACGCTACCGGTGTTCATCTTCGGTCATAGTTTTGGTTCGTTGATTGCTCGCCGAATCGGTCAAACACTCGGTCATACAGTAGCTGGAATCATCGCGAGCGGACCCCCGACAAGTACAGGTTTACTCGGTGATGTCAGCCAAAAACTCGTCGAACGTCAAATCCATCAGTTGTCAGCAATACACCCTGCTGAACGGTTTGGACAACTCGTGTTCGGACGGTATAACTTACGTTTTTTCCCAGCACTTTCTAAAAATGCTTGGCTCTCTTCGGATCCTCAATCCGTCATGCGCTATGATGCAGATCCATTGTCCGGTCAAACAGTCACGCTTGGGTTCTTCCACGAACTCTTACATGCAACGAAACTCGTCAACGCACTTGCTTCCATCTATCAGCATCCACGTCATTTACCTCTCTTATTGCTTGCTGGTGGAGATGACGCGGTCGCGTTCGACGGAAAAGGTATCCATCATTTGTTTGATATGTATAATCGTGTCCGTGTCGATGCTGTACAGCTGACGATTTATCGAGGGTTACGTCATGAGCTCTTCCATGAGTTCGAACGCATCCGCGTTTTTGCCGATATCGCGAGCTGGTTGAATAAACAAGTCAATCCTGCAGCTAAACAGTCATCTTCCCGTTCTTCTTAAGCTACATCGATCGATATAAAAAAAGGCAGCGAATCCTTGTGATCCGTTGCCTTTTGCACTTCTATCGTATCCTTCATTGAATCCAAGTCAGTGAAGAAATCATAGCTTCGATTTCTTCGATTTCAAGCGTCTCGCGTTCTGCAGAGTACGTCAATAAGACTAACCGTTCCCCGTCCGAATACGCGTAGATCCGTAAGAAGATATCTTCTTCTTTCCCATCTACTGCAAGCAACGCTTCTTTTGTTGAATTACGACGGACTTCAAGTGCTCCTGTTAGTTCGATGCCGAACTCTTCCACCAACAGATTGATTTCTTGTTCCGCCGCCTCATACGGTGTCAATTCTTCTGAATCGGACTCATAAATGGATAATTGGAGCGTTCCCATTGCATTTTCATCCGTCGAATAAAAACTGACATATGTCTCTTCTTCTTGATATTCGAATACCTTTGGATATTCTAGCGTGATCCAATGATCGACTGTGTACTGTTTCATTTGAATTCCTCCATTCGTTGTATCTCTTCAAAGCGGATACCCGTCACAGCCATACGCTCGAATTGTCGAGCGAGTTGAGCAGAGACGAACATGCGATGCGTGCGCTCATCTCGCATAAGATGATGCGGACAAATCGAATCGCTGATTCGTCGCTCTGTCAAAAAATAGACGCGTCGTCTCGGGACCGGACGGAATACATCCGTCGTATGTAGATGTTCGATCCGACTGACAGATAAGAGATTGAGAAGATAGTACGGAACCACTCCGTCCTTCGTCTCAAGATGTACCTTGAGACATTGTACAGAAAAAGGCGCGTATGCTGCAATGACGCGTTGCACACGTTCCGAGACGAGCGGCAGATCGAATGTGTTTGGAAGGACATCCGGTAGCAAATCCGCATCTTGATTGATGGAAAAAGCAAGTACACCTACGTTATGGAACCACTCTCCTATCAATAAGCGATGACGATCGAATTGATGGTGACAGATCGCCTTCCATCCTTTTCCCATCGGCTGTTCGCTCCAAACTCGCACTTCATTCACCAGACACTCTCTCCTCTACCCAACTTTACCCATATTGCAAATCAAGATTACCATTGGAAACGATTAACTAGTATTATTGTACACCGAATCTTAAAAGAAATTGCTTTTTTTCATAAAAGTTATGGAAATGCCCTCTTTGCTATGCTACTATATTTCATGTAGCCAATACGCGGGTGTAGTTTAATGGTAAAACCTCAGCCTTCCAAGCTGATGACGAGAGTTCGATTCTCTTCACCCGCTCCAATTATGACATAACATAGGTCTAGGACCATTTCCCTCTAGAGGGCAGGCGACTCGCGACGTGCGAGTCGTCTTTTTTATTGATTCTGCTGATGATTCCAACGAATTTATGGGTATACAACGATATAGATAGAGATTCGTAAAGGAGGATTCGTATGATTCAGATGAAAATGCCCGGCGTGACGATCTATCAAAGTACACTCATGAAAACGACTTCGACATTAATCGAGACGCCTGATTGTCTGATCGTCGTCGACCCTGGCTGGCTTCCCGATGAGATTGCAACGATTCGTCGAGACGTCGAAATCGTGCGTCGCGAACGACCATTATACGTCGTCTATACGCATGCCCATTTCGATCATATTTTAGGAGCCTATGCCTTTACGGATGCCATCGTCATCGCTTCTAAACCGTTCATCGATGTCGACCGACAAGAAGCGCTCCAAGCCGTACAAGATTTTAATGATGAATTCTATATCGATTCTCCCGTCCTTTTCCCAGACGTGACACATGTCATCCATGAGTCTGAGACGATTTTAACGATCGGACAAACGAAGTTAATCTTCTTTTTGACGCCCGGTCATGAAGCGACTCATCTTTCCTTCATCGTCATGCCACTTCACTTGTTAGTCTGCGGCGATTACGCTTCAGACGTTGAAATCCCCTTGATCGAACACGATTCCTCTGAGTATTTGACGACGCTCGAGTTACTCGAGTCGTTCATTTATGAATATGAAGTCAAACTCTTGATTCCCGGACACGGTCACATTTGTGATATCCGAACAGAGATGATCGAACGACTTCATCAGAGCTATGATTATATTCTTGCCCTCCGTGCCGGAAAAGAATCCGACTGGGCTCCATCTTGGCAAACGACTCCTTTTATGAAACGTCTGCATGAAAAAAATAAGCGACAAGTCAAAAAAGAACAAGAAGAACGATTAGCCCGACGCCATTATGATTAACTTCGCTCAACTAAAAGACTCGGTCGCCAAATTGGTGACCGAGTCTTTTAGGGTTATCCAAGTAATGTGACGAGCAACGCTTTTTGTGCGTGGAGGCGATTCTCAGCTTGATCGAAGATGACCGATTGCTTGCCATCGATGACGTCCGCCGTGACTTCCTCCCCGCGATGCGCCGGAAGGCAATGTAAGAAAATAGCTTTATCATTTGCTTGATTCATGATATTGGCATTAACCTGATATCCTTCAAATGCTTGCAGACGCATCGTCGCTTCTTCTTCTTGTCCCATACTCGCGAAGACATCCGTATATACGACGTCTGCACCACTCGCTGCTTCCTCAGGATCCGTCATGACGATGATGTTTCCACCCGTTTCCTTCGCAATGACTTGTGCCTCATGAACGATTTGTGGATCAGGAGCATACGCCTCCGGCGCACAGATGCGAACTTCCATTCCACTGAGCGCTCCACCAATCATCAGCGAATGGGCCATGTTATTTCCGTCCCCGATATATGTCAAAATCTTTCCAGATCGTGTTCCAAATGTCTCTTCGATTATCAGCAAGTCAGCAAGGACTTGGCACGGATGGTGTAGATCCGTCAATCCATTGATGATTGGAATCGTACCGTGTGCCGCAAGTGTGTCGACGATCTCATGACCGAACGTCCGAATCATCAGGGCATCGACGTAACGGCTCATGACTTGAATCGTATCTGAGAGCGGCTCCCCCCGCCCGATTTGCATATCTGCTCCACTTAGCACGATCGGATGTCCACCGAGTTCGACGACACCCACCTCAAACGATAGACGTGTTCGCGTCGATGCCTTTTCAAACAATAAGGCCACTTTTTTATGGCTTAATGCGTTTTGGTAGACACTCGGCTGATGCTTGATGTCTTTCGCGAGTGCCAATAGCTCCGTCAGTGCTTCCGGCGTCAGTTCCGCCATCGTCAAGAAATGCTTTAATTGTTGCATCGTCTTCATTTTACTTCCTCCTTGATCGGCTCTGTCCATGTATGAAGTGGCTTCACAGCATAAGAGGACTTTTCTATCGCTTGTAGATGATAATGCGCTAATTCAGGTTCTGTCAGTACTTGTACCCCGGCAGCAAGCGCTGCTTCGCGACTCGCTTTTTCTTCTATCACGTGCGAATAGAAAATCGCACATTGTGCCCAGTCAATCGTTTCATCTAATGCTACACCCGTTCCGAAAGCCTCTGTATCTGCTCCAGCAACGATGATGTCTCTCGTCGTCAAATGTCGTTTTGTCGTCTCGTCGAAAATGAAACGTTCCAGCGCCAGTCCGTCTGTCGTCCATTGCAGCGTTTCACCTGTCGAACGCATGACGGGACCTGTTTTCGGATCGACGCCTTGTAGTTTCAACGTTGAAAAAACAGGGGTCTTGACGGCATGGAAATCAAGTTTCGTCTGTTCCGTTGGTAGTGCGACCGCTTGACCGACCGCTGCTTGGACTGCCCACTGCAAGATCGGTTGACCGGTTACTTTGGCGACGATTGGTAACGTGCGGGAGGCACGTGGATTGATTTCTAGCACGTAGACTTGATCGTCGTGCAAGACGAATTGGATATTGTACGCTCCTTTATAATCCATTCGTTGCCCGATCATCTGTGCAAATCGCTCGATTTCGCTCTGAACGGTAGCGCTGAGCGATACAGGTGGCAGAATCATCGTTGAATCTCCAGAGTGAACCCCTGCCCGTTCCAATTGCTCCATCAAAATCGGAACGTACGTCGTTGTGCCGTCCGTAATACAGTCGACTTCGATTTCCTTTCCTTGGAGGTAGGCATCCACGAGGACAGGGAATGCCAATTCAGACACGATCGTCTCTAATTGCTCTTGATCGTGGATGATATGCATTCCTTTACCTCCGATGACATAGGAAGGACGAATCATAACCGGATAACCGATCGTTGTTGCAACTTCTGTCATTTGTTCATGCGTCGCCACTTCTTGTCCTGGAATACGATCGATACCGATATCATCTAAAAATTGATAGAACCGCTCACGGTCTTCCATTTGGTCAATGACATCTGCCGTCGTTCCGAGAAGATGATAACCGGCGTTCTCCAAACCAGACGCCAGCGCAATTCCCGTTTGTCCTCCGAACTGGACTAGGACGTCTTGGCAATCCTCTGCTTCTAGCACATGCATGACGTCTTCAAGTGTCAACGGCTCGACATACAGGCGATCTGCGACTTCGAAGTCGGTCGAGACGGTCTCTGGGTTATTGTTAATCATGATCGTTTCATAACCGGATGCTTGCAATGCACGTACCGCGTGAACGGAGCAATAATCAAATTCGATTCCTTGACCGATTCGAATGGGTCCCGCACCGATGACAGCAACTTTCTTTTTCGTCGATGCTGTGACTTCCGTTTGACCACTCCAGTTTCCGTAGAAATAAGGTGTCGCACTCTTGAACTCTCCTGCACATGTATCAATCATATGATAGACAGGGAGGATGCCTTTTTCTTTACGTAAGTGCTCGATCTCTACAGCACTAACACCTGTCAGAAGCGCAATTTGTTCGTCCGTGAAGCCCATCATTTTGGTTTGCTTTAGAGAACTTTCATTCGATACATCGATGTTTTGTTGCTGATCGACGAGGCGTTGAAGTACTTTGACGAATAAAGCTTGTACTTTCGTCTGTTCGACGAGTGATTCGACGGTCGTCTCCTTGCGATCGAGTAGCGCGAGCATCGCAAGCAAGCGACGATCCGTCGGCGCCATCACTTCCTTCCACAACGCATCCGATTCCGCTGTTTTCATCCATGTCGGATAAAGAGGCGATTGCTCGACTCCTGCACCGCGCCACGCCTTTTGTAACGCTTCTTCTAACGTCTTCCCCATCGCCATGCTCTCACCCGTCGCCTTCATTTGTGTTCCAAGCGTCCGGTTACTGCCAGTAAATAGATCGAACGGGAAACACGGCACTTTTGCCGTAATATAATCCATCGTCGGTTCAAAACTTGCCATCGTTTCTTTCGTGACAGGATTGATGCAATCGTCGAGTCGCTCACCGAGCGCAAGACGTGTCGCTAATTTTGCGATCGGATATCCCGTCGCCTTGGAAGCAAGTGCCGAAGAACGACTGACACGCGGATTGACTTCAATGACGAAATAGCGTTCTTCCATCGGATGGATTGCGAATTGAATGTTGCATCCACCGATGACACCGAGATGCGATACGATTTTACGCGCTTCCGTACGCAATTGTTGATTCATTCGATCCGAAATCGACTGAATCGGTGCAAAGACGACCGAGTCTCCAGTGTGGACACCGACAGGATCGATGTTTTCCATGTTACAGACGATGATCGTCGTATCTGCGCTATCACGCATGACTTCATATTCGACTTCTTTATAGCCAGCGATACTCACTTCAACCAAACACTGTGAAATCGGACTTGCTTGTAGACCGTTCTGCGCCAACAGACGTGCCTCGTCCTTCGTTACTGCGATTCCGCCGCCCGTTCCACCGAGCGTAAAGGCTGGTCGGATGACGAGTGGTACCCCGTGTACTGCCATGAATTCCTCAAGCTCTGCTAACGATTCGATCGTTTGACTTTCCGGGAGCGGTTGCGCGAGTTCGATCATCTTTTGCTTGAATCGTTCACGATCTTCTCCGTCTCGGATCGTCTCAAGCGAAGTCCCTAGAAGTTCGACACCGTATTGTTCAAGTACGCCTGCTTCTTCGAGTGACATCGCAAGATTGAGTGCCGTTTGACCGCCGACCGTCGCTAGGAGATGGGATGGTCGATCCTGTTCGATGATGGCCGTTGCTTTTTCAAGAGTCATCGCCTCAATATAGACATGATCTGCCGTGCTCGGATCCGTCATGATAGTAGCCGGATTCGAATTCATTAAGATGACCTCGCATCCCGCTTCTCGAAGCGCCTGACAGGCTTGTGTGCCGGAATAATCAAATTCTGCTGCTTGCCCGATGACGATCGGACCCGAACCGATGACGAGTACTTTCTGTTTATCCCACATATGCTACCTCCTGATGTAATACGCTATTTACGAATTGATCGAAGACGACCATCGCCTCTGTCGGTCCTGGACTCGCTTCTGGGTGAAATTGGACTGTCATGATCGGTAGTACCGGATGAATCAATCCTTCAACGGATCCATCATTGATGTGTTCGTACGCAAGTTCCATCTCAGACGCTTCGATACTTTTTACATCAACGGCATAACCATGATTTTGAGACGTCATGAACACTTGTCCGGATGCTAGATGACGCACAGGATGATTCGCTCCTCGGTGTCCGTGATGTTGTTTTAATAAGGTACAGCCGAAGGCATGAGCGAGAACCTGATGTCCCATACAAATACCAAGTGTCGGATAGCTCGTCGCCAGTTCACGGATTCCTGAAAGAAATGGATCCAGTTGTGTCGGATCACCAGGTCCGTTGGAAAACAGTAGACCATCTGGAGCCAGCGCTTGAATCCGTTCCGGTGTCGTATCATATGGCACGACCGTTACACGCATATGGCGTTCAAGCAAAGCATCGATCATCGATTGTTTCACACCGTAATCGATACAGACGATGTGCCCCTGTTCGACTTCCGGTACGTATTCGATGTTTGAAGTCGTTGATACGGAAGCGATGTATGCTGTGTCGATTGACGCAGTGACGCTCATATCCACTTGCATCATGTCACCGAATTGATCGCCTTCCGTCCGTAATAGATGCACAAGAGAACGCGTATCGACTCCCGACAAAATCGGCACATTTGCTTCACCCAACCAACTCGCGAGCGATGTTCCTTCCCCGTCCTCAGCCAAAGTTTGGACGATGACACCAGCGACTTGAATCTGGTTGCTTTCTGACGCTTCCGCTTGAATACCGTATTGACCGATCAACGGGTATGTGAAGACAAGAATTTGTCCTTGATAAGATGGATCCGTCAAGACTTCCTGATATCCTGTCATTCCTGTAAAAAAGACGACCTCTCCTTTGACTGGAGCTGTTCCTTGCCACGAACCGGTAAACGTCGTTCCGTTCGCAAGCGTTAATTTTCCGGATTGTTTCATACGATGACCTCCTGTTGACAAACAAGTTGTATTTTTTCGATGGCGTGCATGAGTTCCTGTTCTGTCACGAATAATGATGGCAACAAGCGAATGACATGAGGACCAGCCGAGACGACGAGAAGACCATTCTCACGCAAAGCGTCAATCAGCGGTGCAACAGGCATCACACACTCGATACCAATCATCAAGCCACGTCCGCGAACAGAGCGAACGATGGATTTAGGTAGCTTTTGCTCTAATTGCTGTCTCAAAAATTCGCCTTTTCCTTGAACGTCTGCCATGACAGTGTCATTTAACAAAAGGTCAAGTGTGGCTTCCGCAGCTGTCATCGCGAGTGGATTTCCACCAAAGGTCGAACCATGCGATCCAGGTGTAAATACTTCTGCCGCTTCTGCCGTCGCGAGTAGCGCACCGACCGCAAGCCCACTTCCGAGCCCTTTCGCAAGAGTGATGATATCCGGTACGAGTGGTGTCTGCTCAAACGCAAAACGAGAGCCTGTTCGACCGATGCCAGTCTGTACTTCGTCGACGATGATTTTGACATCGTATTGTTGCGCTTTCTTCATCAACGCTTCGAGCCACGCATCGTCAGCAACGACGACCCCACCCTCTCCTTGAATGATTTCGAGCCATACGGCAGCAGTTTGTTCCGTAATCGCTGATAGGCTCTCCATCTCGTTAAACGATAGATGTTTGAAGCCATTCACCATCTCCCCGTATCCCGCTTTGATTTTCTCCTGTCCTGTTGCGCCCATCATCGCAAATGTCCGTCCGTGGAAAGATTGTTTAAATGTGACGACTTCCGTTTTCCCTGTCCATTTTCGAACGAGTTTGTACGCCGCCTCGTTTGCTTCCGCACCACTGTTACAAAAGAAGGCATGACTGAGATGACTGTCTTCCGTCAGTCGCTCGGCGACCCGCTCTTGTGCCGCGATTTGAAACAGATTCGACGTATGCCAAATTTGATTCAATTGTTCCTCTAGCCGTTGCTGAATATAAGGATGACGGTGTCCTGTGTTGCATACAGCGATTCCCATGATGAAATCAAGATACGTCTTGCCTGTCGCATCTTCTACGATCGACCCTTGTCCTTTGACCAATTCCACATCAGTACGTTGATAAGTGGGTAGTAGTGCACTCATGTAATTCCTCCTTGATTCGTGTCCCTGCAGCTAACGCATTTTTCCCAGACCGAATGACGACCTCTGGAATACCATGCTGAGTGGCCTGCATCATCGCTTCGACCTTCGGAATCATTCCTCCGTAGATTTCCCCCGACGCTATCGCAGCTTCGATGGCTGCAGACGTGATTTCTGATTGATAGTCACCGTTTACTTTTACACCCTCAACATCCGTCAACAATTCAAATCGGTCGACAGACCAAGCTTTCGCGACAGCAATCGCACACGCGTCCCCGTTACTGTTCAATACACCTTGTTCCCCTGTGACAAGGGATGTGACGACAGGCACATAACCATTCGTACTCAACACCGTGAATAATCGTGGATGAATGTGCGTGATCTGACCGACTGCCCCGAGTCCTTTGATCGTTTTACCATGGACGCTTGCGCCGTCTAACCCGCTCATCCCGACGGCAGGAATCCCCGCTTGATTCAACTGCTGGACGATACCGGATTGAACTTCCCCTGCTAAGATTCGTCGCGCCCCGAGTAAGACACCATCCGTCGTTACACGGACACCGTTTCGAAACACGGGTTTGATTCCCTCTTGTTCACAGTAACTCGATAGAAGAGGACCACCTCCATGGACGATCAATAATTCGTTACCGGTTTCGACCCACGCTTTCCATTCCTCGAAATACCGCGCATCCAGTTGCTCCCACACACTACCACCTAGTTTGATGACTTTTCGTTTCGTCATGTCCGGTAACTCGCATTGATTTTGACGTAATCGTACGTCAGGTCACAGCCGTAAGCGTGTCCTTGTCCTACTCCATCATGCAAATCAATATGAATATGGACATCCTGCTTTGCCAGTTCCTGCGATGCAACTGCTTCATCGAATAAGACAGGCATGCTCTGTTGCAACACCCACTGCGAACCAATTTTGATGTCAACGTTTGATACATCGAGTGGCTCCTTAATACTTCCGACAGCAGCGATGATTCGTCCCCAGTTCGCATCTTCCCCAAAGATGGCTGTTTTGACGAGAGACGATCCGACGACTTGTTTGGCGATCATTCGTGCTACTTCATCGGTTTGTGTTCCCGCTACCGTCACCTCAATCAACTTCGTCGCGCCTTCCCCGTCCCGCGCAATCTGTTTCGCTAAATCTTGGCAAACCGTTTCGATCGCCTGTTCGAATGCCAACGCTTCGTCCGTGCCTTCAACGATCGTTGCGCCCCCTGCAGCTCCGCTCGCTAAAATCATGACCATGTCATTTGTCGAACTGTCTCCATCTACGGTAATGCAGTTGAACGTCCGATGAATCGTCCGACGCAACACCGTCTGTAAGACATCCGGTTCAATCGTTGCATCGGTCGTCAAGAAACCAAGCATCGTCGCCATGTTCGGATGAATCATCCCTGATCCTTTCGCCACGCCACATACTGAAATTTGGACATCCCCTTGCATGTATTGTTGACCAGCTGTTTTCGTACCAGTATCGGTCGTCAGGATCGCATGAGCAAAATCATCCGCGGCATCCTTGTCATTTGTAGGCATCAGCTGTGGAATACCTGCCAGTAACGTATCAATGGCTAACGGTTGACCGATGATCCCTGTTGAAGCAATCGCGACTTGTTCTGGAGCAACATTTAAACTTTTCGCCATCGCTTGTTGCGACATATACGCATGGGATAACCCTAGTTTCCCTGTACACGCATTCGCGTTCCCGCTGTTAACGAGGACGGCATGAATACGACCTTGTGACGCCTGAATCGCTTGTTTCGTCACGGTGATTGGTGCTGCTTGCACCTGATTCGTCGTATAGACAGCTGCAGCGCTTGCTCCTACTTCACACCAGATCAGACCTAAATCCTTCCGCTTTCGTTTCAGACCCACATGTATTCCCGATGCTTGAAATCCCTTCGGTGTCGTGATCGTCAATGGGGTCTTTACTTGTACTTGCCACACAGGCGTTCCTCCTCTTTCTTTTTCTCTTGATTAAATGTAGATCGGCTGTTGCGTTAAACCGGATGTCTCATCAAAACCAGCTAGAATGTTGGCATTTTGAACGGCTTGTCCGGCAGCTCCTTTTTGCATGTTATCGATGACTGAAACGATGGTCACTCGCCCTGTCCGATCATCCTTATAAACGGTCAAATCACAGTGATTACTCCCGACGACGGATTTGATTTCCGGATCAGCCTGTTGGATTCGGACGAATGGTTCCGTTGCATACTGGTCCGTCAACCAAGATCGCCACTCCGTTTCCGATAAATCGATCAACGGCTGAACCGTCATAATCGCCATGATGCCTCGATTGATCGGTAGTAGTTGGGTCGAGAACGTAATCGGATGCGATGATCCGGTCCATTCGAAAAGCGCCTGCTCAATTTCCGGGATGTGCTGATGCTGATTCACTTTATACAAGCGAACGTTTTCGCTTGAATGGACATGATGCGTTTGTGCCGTCAACGTTTTCCCTGCTCCCGTCAGACCAGAAGAAGCCTGAATGATGATTTGAGATGGATCGATTTTTTTCTCTTTTAAGAATGGTGTTAGTCCAAGCAAAACTGCTGTCGCGTAACAGCCTGGATTCGCAATCCATTTGCTCGCAGTAACAGCTTGACGATTCCATTCTGGTAATCCATAAGTTGCTCTTTGTTGCAACTGGGCATCAATGGGTTCCTTGTCATACCACATTGCATATGCTTCAGCTGGAAGTCTCAAATCGCCACTTAAATCAATGACGTAACCGGACCAGTTTTGAAGTTGTTCTAAATAATGCTTTGAAATCCCACTCGGTGTCGCTAAGAACACCATGTCCGTATCGGTTTCCATCAAATGATCCACCGAAAAGGAAGATAACGAGGAATATGTTTTTTTATTCATAAATGGGAATACGTCATGCATGGATTCCCCCGCCATCGAGTCACTCATCAAGCATATGATCTCAAATGAAGGATGTGATTCTAGTAGGCGAATCAGTTCAATTCCGGTGTATCCTGTTGCTCCGATGATGGTACATTTCATATCAGTACGCTCCCCTTCAAAGAATGTTATATCGATTTAAACATATGTATATTTATACTGTCAATTGAATTTTTATTAGTTTTTATACAAAAAAAGAAGCGTTGAAGCGATTGTCTTCTATAAGACAGTCCCTTCAACGCTTCTTTTACACGCATCTACTTAACGCTTTTCCGCACGTTGCGCTACGAGATGATCAATCCCAAATACGCCTGCACCCATGATCGCGACGACCACTACAAAAATCAATGTAAACATATGTATCCTCCTCATCGTTCACAAAAATGTCATTTGATACTTCTTATTGTGCAAGATTTGAACAAAAAAAGAAAGCGTTTACGACAAAAAATCGTCACATTTCTATTTTTTTATATTTTTTATCGACACTCTTATGGTTGACGTCCTCCATAATATTCGTTAGTATTACGTTTGTTCAATGCTTTTGTGCATAAAAGCGTGTTAGCAACAGAGCGTTATCATACTCTCATATTCATATAAGGAGGTGGAAGCATGCGCATGTCATTCCGTGAATCCGCAGCTATCCTAGGAATCAGTATCATCATCTTATTGTCCGCGTTATTCGGTGCTAAAGCCGAACCGCATCTTGCCATCTTGTCTAGTCTTATTTTCGTCTCAGGATATGCCGTTTACCGCGGTTTTAAGTTCGAGGACGTCGAACACCATATGATTCAAGGTATTCGGGAAGCGATTAAACCGATCTTGATCATGTTGCTCGTTGGTATGACAATCGCGGTCTGGATGATGAGTGGCGCAGTGCCGACCCTTCTCCATTTCGGGTTATCGACCCTTTCAGCGACTTGGTTCGCACCGAGCGCTCTTCTGATTGCGATGGTCGTCTCGACCTTTACAGGTAGTTCGTTTACAACGATCGGTACGGTCGGTGTTGCCTTGATGGGTATCGCAATCGCACTGGGCGTCAATCCTGCACTTGCAGCAGGCGCCATCATCAGTGGAGCTTGTTTCGGAGATAAGATGTCACCTTTATCAGATACGACGAATTTCGCGCCCGGAATCGTCAATGTGTCTGTGTTCGATCATATTCGTTTCATGATGGGAACGACGATTCCCGCTATCACGATCACATTCATCTTATTCTTCATTTTCGGACGTAGTAGTGGAAATGTTGATTCATCCGTTGTTCAAACGACACAGCAGGAGTTAGCTCGTTTGTTCGACTTGTCACCTTGGACGTTGCTTTCACCGTTGCTCGTCATGGTGTTAGCATTACGTAAGATGCCGGTCATCCCAACACTTGTTGCTGGTGTTTTAAGTGGATTGTTGTTAACAGGTCTTGTACAAGGAAACTGGAATATCTCGAACTGGATGGCAGTCATTCAGAACGGATTAAAACTAGAATCTTCTAGTGAGACGGTTACATCCATCATTAGTAAAGGTGGATTGCAATCGATGATGTGGTCCGTTTCACTCGTCATGCTCGCGCTCGCTTTCGGTGGCGTCTTGCGTGGTATCGGTGTCATCGATGTCGTCATTGAACGAACGGTTTCCCGATTGAAGCGCGATGGCAGCATCATTTCATCGGTTGCCTTATCATCGATCGGTGTTAACTTCATGGCTGGAGAGCAATACTTGTCCATCTTGCTTCCGGGTCAAGCATTCAAGAAAATCTTTGAAGAGCGTCAGATTGATCCGCGTTTCCTTTCTCGTTCACTCGAAGATGGAGGAACACTCGTCAACCCACTCATTCCGTGGGGAGTTTCTGGAGCATTCTTTGCTTCTACTCTTGGTGTCCCGGTAACTGAATACATCCCGTTCGCATTCTTTTTACTCCTTTCACCATTGTTTACGTTTTTACTCGCATTTCTTCGTCCAACGAAAATCGAAACAAAACAATCTCTCGCTTCTTGAGTCTATTTCATATTAAAGATCCGATATGTCCTATCGGGTCTTTTTTTCTTACCAGTATCTCCTTTATTTCCTGTTAAATACGTCAGATTTAAGACGAAAACGGCTTGGAATCACGTTTTTTTAAAGAATCATGTGTAAAGATGAAATGAACTGGGAATATACCAAACATAAGATTAAAAATTACAAAGAATGATAGAGAGAGAGTACGTTCCTGATCGACCAAGGGATGACTTCGATGTAATTTGTGGGAGGAGTTAATATGATCAAACGTGGTACGCTGGAGCGACTTGACGGCAAATATGCTGTCCTGCTATGGGAAAATGGTTCAAGTTTCATTCCACGACGTTATTTACCACCTGAAGCAAGGTTAGGCGATACGATTATTTTTGACGGTACAACCTATACGTTAGATGTCAGTAATTCATCACCCTCTTCCTTTCAAACATTTTCGTTTCGGCAAATGGGTTGATGATCGATAAAAAGCCATTCAGTACCATGAATTGACTATAGAGAAGGAGTTTCTCTCATCAGTCTTTCATGAAATGAATGGCTTTTTCGCTTTATCTACGCACATATAGGGAGTGACCATGACACGATGGGCAGGAAAAGTGATCGATATCGGATATTTCGATTCGCTCTAGTATCGTCTGATCATGTGGGCATTCGTAAAGTGGTTGAACGACATCTAGTTGTAAAAATAGGGCACACCAAAACCGATTCGAAAATCGGTGACAAGTCGGACAGTGGTATAAATCCAATTGATACGGTACCCAACCATCCGCTAATTCCTCCTGATAAAGCTGATAGTGCTGAATTAATCGAAATCGATTCCAGTCGTCTACATACGTCCGCTGTAAAATCGGTTCATGCATCGACGGAACGAACCAAAGCGGGAGACCTGTCATGAACGCTTCGACCCCTTGCGTCAAGACAGCAGGAAATGTCGGCCAACCATCTAGTTGACCGAGTTGGAATGTTTGTTGAAAGGAGCAGTTGTGGCATAGGAGTTCCATTGTCATCCTCCTGTTCGTTTCACCATCTCTTTTAACATCTGTTCCGTTACAGGACCGATGTGCTTCGAAAGAATCTTTCCTTTCCGGTCTAATACATAAGTCGCTGGCATTGCTACGAGACGATAAGCATCTTCTGACGTTCCCATTCGGTCATATAACACAGGATATTCAACAGGTGTCTGCTTCAGAAAATCGGCAACATCCGAAACACGTCGTTCTGATGTCGTGACATTGATCCCGTAAACGGGTACATCTGTATGTCGTGCAAAGGCATTTAGTTCTGGAATCTCTTGTTTACAAGGTGGACACCACGTTGCCCAAAAATTAATGACAAAGACATCATGATTGATTTCGTCTAGATCAATGGTTTTTCCTTCTTGACGCAAGGATAGGTTCGGGGCTTTCATCCCTACTTCGAGACCACCTTGTGATACTTGTTTTTGTTGTTGCTCCACTTTTTTTTGTTTTGCATCATATGTTTGATAACCTTGATAGGCAATGCCGATAATAGCAATCGCTAGGATCAGATAGATCAACGGTTTTTTCACATCTAACCCCCTCCTTCTTTGTTCAGTGTAGCAGACTTCCTCTTTTCGACTATCTACTTTTATCAACAAAAAAGCGAACTCTTCCGTCTTATACGCGGAAATGAGTTCGCTTCATTTTAGAGAATTCACGTTTTAACGAGACAAACAGTTAGTTAAAACGTGGTAATTGTTTTTTGACTTGACGGTTATCTTTAACGCTACCGACAGCTTCCGCTCCCCCTAAGGCCTCATTCAAGGAAGTCTTCCCTTCCTTGACTTCTAGACGTCGATTGAATACCGATCGATTATCGACAGAAGCAACGAGGATCGATGCGACATCCGTTTCCGAAATCGTCGCGTCCTTCGTGTCCTTCAAATCTTCATCGGCTTCAATCAAGCCACGCCCTTCACCTGTTGTGATGGCAACCGGACAAATGATCGTATACGTCAAACCACTATGTTCAATCTGTTCCTCTGCTGCATTCTTAGCAGCGTAGAACGGATAGACATCTTTCTTGAATTGCTCAGGTCGATCTGCACCATAAGCGCTCAGTAGCACGAAATGACGTACTCGCGCTTTTTTAGCTGCATCAATTGTTTTCAAAGCGACTGTTCGATCCAGCAGTTCTATTTCAGTTGCTTCGCCGTCTACTCCTGCGGTCGCCGCACAAATGACTGCATCCTGCCCTGCGACTCCGTGCTCAATGACTTTTTCGAGTTCTGTTTCGATATCGACGTAATGCGCCTTGACACCGAGTTTTTCGAATCGTTCCACCAGATGTTCATGACGAACGATGACCGTGACCTGATGACCCTTGGCAAGCGATTTGACGACGCGCGCTCCAATCGTACCGGATGCACCTACGACTAGTACTTTCATATGGGGGTCCCTCCTCGATAAGTTAGTCACCTTCGTGGAATGTCATGATGTCATGTCCAAAAATCGTCGATTTCAGAGATAACCTAAAACAATCCACCAAAGGAGCAACGTACATCAATTTATACCCGCAATGAACGGAAGGAAACCCCTCCCCATTAGTTCTTCAATGTGCCATAAAACGTCGTATCGAGCTGATCACGTAGTTCTTGCAGTGCCTTCTCATTCGGTAAGTCATAGAAAATCCCGTTCAGTCGTTGGCTGACGGCTTCGATTTCATAATGTTTTCGTTCTGACATCAAGGCAATCGATAACCCTGCCGTCGCCATCTCGCGGACACTTAAATCAAGGTTCATCTCTTCTTTCATATACGTGTGCGCTGCTGGAATTTTCGACCATCCAGTCGGCTTCATCAAGTGTGTCGCGACGGCTTGGATGACTTCCGACTGACGATTCGCGCGCGCTCCGTCATTATCCGTTTTTCGATGTCTCGAATAGGCAAGTGCCATCGCGCCATCCATATGATATTCCTTCCCTTTTTGGAATGAATACTGATTTGCTTTCCCACTCGCATCCTGCTCGGAGAATGTTCCTGTCGAGACAAGGTCGATTCCGCCGATTTGATCCACTAATCCGATGAAACTATCGAAGGAGATGACGATCTTTCCATCGATCTCTTCATCGAGTAGACCCGAAACAGCATCTTGCGTACATTCTTCTCCACCGAAGGCAAAGGCATGTGTGATTTTATCCTTCTTTCCATTCTCACAGGAAATCGGTGTATACGTATCTCGAGGAATCGACGTCAGTTGAATCGTTCGAGAAAGTGGAATGAATTGCATGACCGACAGGGAGTCTGAACGTGATCCACGCAACGACTCTCCAGGTCGTGCATCACTACCGATCAATAAGAACGTGAATGGTTGTGAAGCAAAAAGAACGAATGCGATGAGCAACAATAAAAATAGTCCAAGAAGCTTTCGTTTAAAACGACGTTTTTTCTTGATTTTTTTAGGATGAGCTTCGCGTGAAGAGACGTCAGGATTCTGCTGTACCGATTGCTCTGATCGCCCCGCCTTCCTCGGGCGTCTCGAGCGTTCCCGATTAGCAAACAACCGTGATCCGGCACCCCCGATCATCTGTGCGACCTGTTTAAGCATGCCGCTTCCGGAACGACGCGATGTACTTTTTCGATCTCGCGGTTGCTCTTCGACATATCGATGATACGTAGCCGGTTCTTGCTGCTTCTCAAAGGATTGTTGAGAAAATGATTCGTCCGGCGCGTACGCTTTCGAAAAAGCTTCTTCTTGCCTAGCCTGCTCTTCTTCTTGTCTAGCTTGCTCTTCTAACTGCATACGTCGTCGCTCCAAGCGAGAGCGGTGTGGTTGATGTTCTGCCATTCAGATACCTCCGTATCAATCTTTTGCGATCTGTTTCTCTTTCAAGAACTCGCGGAGATACGTCCGTTTCGGTTCGTGCATCGAGGCAGCCATCTGTTTGACCCACCCTTCTGTCCGTTGACCACCGGTCCGTTCTCCGTAATACGATGACGTTGACTCTTCGTATCCTGTCAGTAACTCACGCATCGTATCGTCATCAGTATACGTATTCCGGTGGAAGACCGCATCCATCGGAAGGCGGGGTTTTTTACCCGGTTGTTGATCCGGAAGACCGACCGCGACTCCGAATAATGGTACGACGTGATCTGGAAGTTGTAAGAGTTCGCTGACACGACGAGCATCATTTCGTAGTGAACCGATGTAGACCGTTCCGTAGCCGAGCGACTCGGCAGCTACGACTAAATTTTGAGCGGCAAGTCCCGCATCGACAGCCCCTACGACAAGCGCTTCCGTCGTCTCGATCGTCCGGCTCACGTCGCCTCCTGCTAGTTCTGCCGCTAACGTATGTTTGTGGTAATCCATACAAAAGACGAAGAAGTAACTGTTTTCTGCCACATATCGTTGACCACTTGCAACGTCGACTAATTGTCGTTTCAATCCTTCGTCTTCGACACCGATGATCGCATAGGCTTGCTGATAAGAGGATGTCGAGGCAGCTTGTGCGGCTTTTATGAGTGTTTCAATCGTCTCTTCGTCTAATTGATGTTGTTTGAATTTCCGGATTGACCGGTGGTTGAGTAAATGTTGAATGGTTTCATTCATGTGTAATCGTCCCCTTCTGTAATGAGTCTTCTTATTTAAGATAGTCGTCTCTGACTAAAAAGCGCAAATGAAGAGGTTCGGTTTATGAAAAAAGCGGGAATTGAATAGTGTTGTACTGTGCTTTTCTTGCGAAGGAGGGCGATCATGAGAATACGGAAACTGCGACTCTTACTAGAACAATATGGCGATACGACCCTTCGCGATATCATCGTCGAAATCTATCGTCAACTCCCGAGACAAGTCATCGAAGAGAAAGAGTTCGACGCCATGTTGACACAGTTCGTGAAGTATAAGGATTTGCAAAAAGAACAGGAACAACCGACCGTCGAACAGACGATTGCTCAGACGGAACGGTTTATTCAATTAGCATACGATCTCCAGTACCTTGAGCCAAATACGATCGTACCGCTTCGCGAACAAAAGAATTGGTATATCACCGCAAAACGCCTGTTGAAGCATTTACGCCATTACGCTCATCGTAAAAACGGAACCCGGATTGCCTTTGAGGAATTTTTCTTTCTTCTTTCGTCGGCTGCCGGGGAAGAACCTTTATTTTTAAGTAATGATCCGTTTCGATTATTGAAAGTCTCGCAAGTCGATTTTTTTCAAGAATTAGTCGGCTATTATAAAAATGATAGTCATGGTGTCGAGTGGATGGAACGCGCCCTCTATACAGCGTTGAAGGTTCCGATGGACGTCGATACCGAGCGCAGTGACCTTTTGCTTGCCGTACTTGCCCATTGCGAGAAACCCGAACATCAAGAAGCATATATCCATTGCTTGAATGCGCATGCTAAAAAACTACAGTCGCATGTTCGGATTGATGCAGACGCTTTATCCACCTATCAAGAAATTCGTTTCGCAGAGCTACATGCTCTCATTTCCCTACGCGCGTTAGATCGAGCGGAGACGATGCTTTTCACTGAATATATCCCATATTTTTCGCATCGCTCGACTCCGTTTCGCTATTACCTCGATCTCCTCGAACGAGCCGGACTCGAACAAGAACACGAACGAATGGCACGCGTTGGTCGAAAAAAACGAATTCATTTCTAAGAGTAGATTCTTCTTGATCACACGTAGTAGACAATAAAAGGCAAGTGACGATGGATTCGTCACTTGCCTTTTATTAGTCAGATTCATTTCAATCGGAGGCATTGACGATGCCAAGTCCAACTGTTGCGAGTAATGCAATACAAGCGAATAGGAATGCCATGTCGTTCGGTGAATCGAACCCTTCATAGATCGGTTCTTTTCGATCGACGATAATATGACTTTGTGCTCCATAATCGCCGTATGTCGTAGACATACTGATATCAGGCTCGTCATAATCCTTTGCTTCTCCTACTGTCGCATCAGCGAGAAGTAAAAAGAGTGTTAATCCAATCACGCCCCAAAGATATTTCATAATCAATTAACCTCATTTTCTTAAATAATCCATCTACTTTCCGTTTCAAAAACAATATATAAATACCTTTAATTTACTGTAAAATAATAGGTGAATAAACTTCATATAATTAAGGGAGGACTATGATTTTGTCTATCGTACATTATAATCAACTGTCACGGAATCAAAAACTACATGTTCACCAACTATTACAACATAATCAATGGGCACACGACATTCCTTTTTTTCAATTACTTGAAGGTCATCAATTCGTTTATCTCAAACATGATCTAGTCTATGCGACTCTTGGTTATCGTATTTCAAATGAAATGACTTGTCTGATGAACGGTGCCTACTCAAATATCTCCGCATTTCACCTTCTTGCGAAACACTTACATGAGTATCTTGTTCGTCAAGGTGCCCAACAAATTAAAGTACAGGTCGTTCCGCCTCAAGATGGTGCGCTATCATCGGTTTGGAAAACACTCGGATATACACTTTCTGCTGAACAATTTCGCTTAATCGGAATTTCAAATGACCGTGTATCATCTTTACGCTTTCAACCTATACATGCCCGTAATCAAGAATTATACCTCACTCTTCGAAATCACTCTATAAAAGGATGTGATCATCTTTTTCCATATCATCAAGAACATTATGAACAATTCAGCCATTCAAACACATCACCTTATTTAATATACGACCAACAATTAGTGATCGGTACACTGCTCTATCAAAAATATGGTCGTACGATTCGTCTCCTTGAAATCACGTGTTTGCCCGAGTTGAAATATCAAGGTTACGGTCGGCGAATTTTAGATACCTTTCAAGCCAAATTGTGTAAAGCAAACATCAAGACGTTCGAAACCATTTTTCATTCCACAAACTTAGATGTGTTGAGACTATACCAAAAAAGTACATTTTGCGATATCCAACTTTTTTCTCATTGGCATACGTTTCAAGTTCAAAATAAATCGTTAACCACGTAATCGTTCAATCACTTCATCGTATTCAGGCAACACATACTCCGCATCCATTTCTCGAAAATCAACATGACCCGTTTTAAGAAGCACTAGCCCCATCTCGTATAATTGTTCGATGTAGGCGTCTCCCCATGTCAAAGCAAGTCCAGGTTGATGGTTATGAAAAGCAAGCAAGGCATCTTCAATCATTTCAGAAGCAATGGACGCTTGCATCACACGGTTCAATAAAGATTGGAACAGTACGGTTTGTCGTCCGATCAGCGCATAAAACGGGAAATAATGTTTAGCATAAACAAACGTCGCTAGATAGGCATCCGCCTCAATCGTCTTTAGTAACAATGGTGAAGCGGGACGTTGTAATCGTTCTGCAAGTCCAACGGTCGCCTTGCATTCGCACAGCTGATCCAGCACTCGAACCGTCAACTCCTCTTCGATATCGAGCAATAAGACGAGATCAAGTAGATTCAATTCATGCGTCTCCATGAATTGATCACTGCGTTGAAGATGCATCGTATAAGTAAAGTCCAGCTTTTCAGCAACAAGTGCCCACAACTCGGAATGGCGCGCCGCATATAGACCTACCGGAAAGTGAAGGGGTTGGCGGACGATCGATCGATGCCCTTCAAGTGTATAGACTTGATTGACGTCTAGACCGTATGCTAGCAGCATTTCGAGTAACTGCTGACGATTTTGACACGTGACGAGTGTTTGAAACAGACGATCGACTTCGACGAGTGGTTGTTTCATTTCAAGCGCTATTTTTAAATGAGCAGGTGAATCCTGCTCTAGCGCCCGCTTAATGAATTGTAAGGCCTGTTGTTCCGCATCGTTCAGTTGGGCAACATGTGTCCGAAACATTTCGATGTCAAGTTCCCGGAAGGCTTGTAACGCCGGTGCAATTGATTGATTTTTTATAAAGGGTTTCCACATGATTCCCTCGACCTCCTCATTCCAGTATCTCTTCGTAGTGTACGCAATATCCTATCGTCTTGAAAGCAAAAAATGGAGAATCTTCCGTCGTTTCAGGAAGATCCTCCATTTTTTATTTTTTACCGACTTTTAAATGAGCGTTTCGAAAGACGGCATCTTGTTTTCCTGTCTTTTCAACACTTGTTCCGACAGACCCCAGGTATTCGATTTCATCCTTTGGCTGAATGAACTCATATGTGACGGCAGGTTCACCCCGAAGTCGAACGTGTATGATTTGTCGATGTCGTAAAGAGAATGATGCGCGCACTTCAAGAAAGGAGGAAGCTGATAAATCATGTTGCCGCTCTAAAATCGTCATCAACTCTTTTTCAGAGTCACGATAGTTCCCCTGCAATTGAGCATACGAAATACCGACTCCTAAAGATAGGATACCAATTAGACTAAGAGCGAAAATGACCAGCACTTTCTTCATGACTGATCCACCTCCGAAAAAGTTCATTCTACTTATTCATCGGTTCATCGATCGTCGACGTGAAGTCTTTTTTTGAATCCTTTGCGTGAAACTGCATGTCCACATGTGGAATATCATCTTCTAAATAAGGGTCGGATACGGTTTCGAAACCAAACGATCCGTAAAACCCTTCTAGGTGTGCTTGTGCCTGTAAGTAGATCGCAGCTTCTTTCTGCAAATGAACCATCGCTTTCTCCATCATTTGTCTCGCTAACCCAACCGACCGGTGTGCACGATGAACGGCTACCCGTCCAATCGCGACTCCTTTTGTCGGGTGATCGTACATCCGAAGACATCCGACGATTTGACCACTCTCACTCCGGACGATTAGGTGTGTCGCTTGTTGATCTTGACCATCTAGCTCCGGATACGCGCACTCCTGCTCGACGACGAAGATATCCGTCCGTAATTTCAAAAGTGCATATAAGGTATCAGGTGTCATGGAGTGAAAAGACGCGAAGTTAAATTCGTACATAAAAACTCTCCTCTTTAGTTACGACAAAGTCGTGATAGTTGTCCAGCGTAAATCGTGACAGGAATGCCTCTAAACACCGTATCTTTTTCCCAGTTCAGCCCGTTTACGCGAGCGACATTTTGCGAAGCATGATTATCGGGATGAATGATCGAGATGATTCGATCATGCCCTCGGTTGAACGCCTCCATCATTAGTTGTTTCGCTGCTTCACGACCATAACCGACTTTCCAGTGCTTCGGTTCGAGCCAATAACCGACTTCTAATTCTTCAATTCCATCCACTTCCTGCATCAATAATCCGGCGAAACCAATCGGTTCATTCGTTTCTTTTTTGAATAACAGCAAAAAACCAGTTTGTCGCTCATCCGAGTATCGCTCCAATTGCCGTTCGAACCACTCTCGTGCTTCATCTTCACTCAGGGCAGTACCTCCATTGATATAACGCATGACTTGCTCATTTTGGACAAGCGACTTATAAAAACTGAAATCCTCTTCTTCGAACGGTCGCATCCATAAACGTTCACTTTCCATCGTCATCGCCTCCTTCTATACTTCTCTTTTCCCGAGTTCTTTTCGCTTCATTCCTCTTCCTGACTCTGCTTTCCTTGTGACATTTTTCATTACTAATCGATGACATTCACTCCCTAGTGCTTGCAATTCCCGGCATAAGTCGGTATTTTGGGAACAGTATGTTGAACAACGACCGCACGATTAATGTTAAAATATATTTTGAGCGCATGAGCGCTGGTAGGAATTCATGAAAAGGACTGAGACCATAATGACTGAACAAGTAATGACGGGACTGTATGAAGGCATTTCAAAAGAGTCCGTACTAATCAATGAACCTTTAAAATATCATACGTATACAAAAATGGGAGGAATCGCGGATTTATTCATCATTCCAACCTCTTATGAAGAAACGGCTTTTGTCGTCCGATATGCTTACGAACAAGGTATTCCCTTGACGTTGCTTGGAAACGGATCGAATCTTGTCGTACGTGACGGCGGCATCCGTGGCATTGTCCTCTCCTTTGAGAAGTTAACCGATATCTCGGTTGAAGGACATGAACTCGTTGCTCAAAGTGGTGCAGCAATCATCGAAGCGTCTCGTGTAGCTTACGCGCATCAGCTCAGCGGTCTTGAATTCGCTTGTGGGATTCCAGGAACGATTGGTGGCGCATTGATCATGAATGCGGGAGCATACGGTGGTGAAGTCAAGGATTGCCTCCATAGCGCTACTGTATTGACACGACAAGGAGAACTGTTGAACATTTCGCATGATGAACTCGAACTGGGATACCGGACAAGTTGCTTCTCGAAGAAAGAATACATCATCCTCGAAGGTCGATTTGCCTTAACAGAGGGTGACCCAGCACTAATCAAGGAAGTCATGGATGATTTGACGCATAAGCGAGAAACGAAACAACCACTCGAGTACCCTTCTTGTGGTAGCGTCTTTAAACGTCCAGAAGGCTATTTTGCAGGGAAGCTGATTCAAGATAGCAACTTACAGGGAACACGCATCGGTGGCGCTGAAGTGTCCAAGAAACACGCTGGTTTCATCGTCAACGTCGAGAATGCCTCTGCATCCGACTATATCGCGCTCATTCGTCATGTCCAAGAAACGGTTCAAGAAAAATTCGGTATCTTACTTGAGACAGAAGTGAAAATTATCGGTGAAGAAGCATAACAAGAATCTTACAAGAAAAGGTGAGCTCCGTATTCGGACTCACCTTTTTGTTCGTTTAGATTGACCAGTTTCCGTCACGCATGACTGATTCACGCGTTCCGTCTGCAAGTTCTCCTTCAATCGATAGATCCGCTGATCCAATCATGAAGTCGACATGCGTCATCGAGTCGTTCGCGCCTTGTGCTTCTAGTTCTTCTGCTGAAAGGCTAGGACCATTTTCGAGACACGTCGAGTACGCACGACCAATCGCTAAGTGGCATGAAGCATTTTCATCAAACAATGTATTATAGAATAGGATACCCGAGTCAGAAATCGGCGAACGGTGTGGCACGAGCGCAACTTCTCCAAGATAACGTGCACCTTCATCAAGTGAAATCAAGTCATCTAATGCTTCTTGACCCTGTTTCGCTTCCGCTTTAACGATTTTTCCGTTCTCGAACCAGAGTGTGAACTCATCAATCAAGTTCCCACTATAGCTAAGCGGTTTTGTGCTCGAGACGTGTCCGTTGACTCCTGTCTTTTTCGGTAACGTGAACACTTCTTCTGTCGGCAGATTCGCGATGAAATCAACACCATCTGCATTCGGACCACCGCCACCTAACCAAACATGACGTTCTGGTAATTCGATTGATAATTCTGTTCCTGGAGCTGTGTAGTGCAATGTTTTGTATTTCTTCTCTGTCAGGAATTTTGCTTTTGAACGCAGATTCTGATCATGATCCGCCCATGCAGCGACCGGATCCGCTTGATCGGCACGTGTAGCCTTTAAAATAGCTGACCAGAGCTCTTCAACAGCATTCTCTGAATCAGGGAATACTTTCTTCGCCCAGCTTTCAGAAGGTGCTGCTACGACACACCAGCTGACATTGTCACTCATGACGAACTTCCGCCAATTAGCAAGAGCGACACCGGCTGCTTTATTCGCACGTGCGATTCGGCTCGAGTCCACGCCATTCAATAAATCTGGATCTTCACTGACGACCGATAAGAACGCTGTCTTTTCTTCTGCCAGTTGGTCGTAACGTGCTTTTAACCAATCCGGGAACGTATCAAACGACTCTTCCGGTGCATCGAAATAACGGATTTTCGTCATCTCATCATCTGACCATTGTACATATACTTGCGTAGCTCCTACTTCGTAGGCGACACGCGTGATTTCACGAACGAGCGGCAAATTTTCGATTCCTGCACGCACCTCGAGTTGTTGTCCTGGTTGTAGATTAATTCCCGTACGCACGGCTAAAGACGCGTATTGTTGTAATTCTGCTTGTGTCGGCATTATGTAATCCCCTTTCTTGTATCTTTATTTTCACGAAATAGTTGCAATTTTGCAAGAAATAAGGCGAAACTAGAAAGAGAAGAGAAGGAGGCATCACCATGGAATTCACACCCGGCGATTTTAAATCGGCTTATACGTATTTTCACCGACAGGCACTCGACCTCGTTGGTGATGAAAAAGCACAGCAAGAATTGTTAGTTCGAGCAGAAATCGGACTTGCGCACTTGACGCAAGATATCGCGTCTACAGAAAGCTCGGACATCGAACGCGAGGCAGAACTCGTCCTTTATTTTCAATTAAAACAACTGCTTGAAATGCTTCGTGCTCTCTATCAGAAAAAATTCGAAATGCATGCGGAGCAGGAACAATTGTTATTGACGGCCGTTCTGTACTTCACGTCTCCTGTTGACGCCTTACCGGACGATAACGTCCTCGGGCTCTTCGATGATGCACAAATCGTCGAGACGATTTACGAAGAACTGGCTGCAGACGTCGATCGCTTTCAACATATGGAATGAATGAAAAAAGCAGCTGTCGCGACAGCTGCTCTTTTTTATGCATTTTGTTTCGAAGCAATATGAACAGGTGTCGTGGATTGACGTGATTCATCTACTTCTAATTTTTCTTTATTCAGCCACGTATAGATCATTCCCATGAAGACTGCTCCACCAATGATGTTACCGGCTAAAGCTGGCAACAGGTTGTGCATCGCTCCGGCAAATGTGATCGTATCCGGATGTGGTACGACTAACGCAATGGAGAACAAGGCCATATTGGCGATGACGTGATCAAATCCAGATGCGAAGAAGACTGCGACCAGTACCATCATCATCATGATCTGCGCCAACTCATTCTTCATGTTCTTTGGAATGAAAATCGCTAAACAGACCATCCAGTTACAGAAGATAGCTCGTGTGAAGATTTCCCACGTCGTATGGTGGATCTTCGTTTCTGAGACAGAAAATAACCAGTTGTTCATACCAAGCTCTTGGATGATTCCTGTTTGAGAAAAGAGTAGCGCAAATGCTAATCCTCCAAGTCCATTTCCAATCAGACAGATCAACCAGACCTTCATCGTATCCATCTTCGTCGTATAGCCGCGCATCGTCGCCGTCGTGAAATACATCGTATTTCCTGTGAACAGCTCTGCCCCACCGTAAACGATCAGGACGAGTGCCACTCCGAAGGTCAGTCCACCAACAAGTGTCGCAACAGGTGACTCCGCCATATATAGACCGTTAATTGCTTTTAAGGTAAAAATAATTGCAAATCCAATGAAAATCCCTGCTAGCATGGCACGAACTAAGTACTCGAGAGGACGCATTTGTAGCATGCGCGTCGACTTGATTGCTTTATTCCGTAATCCTTCTAATGCTTCTACCTCGTTCATCGTAGAAACCTCTCTTTCTTTTGTTCAACACTTCACAATGTTTGTTCATTTATTATCATACTTCCATCTTAAAAGATGTTCAAGTATTGAATAGACCTGTTTTATCGTTTTTATAAAAGAACGAGATGTAAACGATATCATTGTGTCGAGATTGTGAAAAATGCCTTTTCTTGCTTTATACAACTAATTAGTTTGAATTCGTAGTCGTGATGCGAAGCGTTCAAAGAAAGTATTTCGCCTTGATGCATCGAGCACATAACCATCAATGACGACCCGATTAAAGCGTCTAGAAGAGGAAGTAGCTCGTTCAATATCGGTCGGAGTGTAGGTGTCGAATGTTTTCCGGTCCATCGTAAAATCTGCACCTGAATACGGATCCGTGTAGTAAATTTCGAGATCGGTCAAATCAGGAATCGTTGAAAATAAAACAAGTGTATGATGCATCAGCACTTTAGATAACCGAGCTTTCAAAAAATCCTGATTCACTTGTAGTGTTCCAGTATCGGTACCAATCCAGGCTTGTCGCTCTTTTCCTGTAACCTCATAAACAAGCCGCAACGATTCCCCTTCGACATCTACCTGTTTTAATTCTGATGAGAACGGAAGTTGTTCGGCTAATTGACGAACCGCTACCGTATTCATCATCGAAGCACCCACTTGTCTCGCTACGAGATCTCCATCATGCCAAATAGACGTTCGATTTTCTTCATCCGATGGTTGAAAAATGCGAATACCAATTAGTATTACTAAACAAATACAACCAATAAGCAAGAACGTTTTTTTCATTTTCATCACCTTCCTAAAAAAACGTACCCTTTTTCATCTTTTTTCATAAGAAGGGTTGAAATTTTATGCATATGGGCGTACTCTTGCAGGCAGATACTCACAGAAGGAGGAGCATGAGGTCACTCATCATATTGCCATGACTACAACACACCCACAGAAAAAGAGAGTTGAAAAAATTAGTTTTTTAATCATCGGTACATTGCTTTATTCCCTTTACATCAGTTTACTACTATCTCCAAATGATATCGGATCAGGCGGTATCATGGGGATCACACTCATCATCCAAGAGCTCTTCCACACGCCAATCGGTTTAACGCAATTGCTTTTAAACATCCCACTCTTCCTTTTAGGTTTTCGTTTTCTGCGTAAACGGTTCATGTTCTTATCCGGCATCATCGTCGTTGCTTCCTCTTTTTTAATCGACTGGATTCCGACTCAAATTGTTCCGGAATCTTTAAATGATCCGCTCGTCGCCTCCATCTTTGCCGGTCTAGTCTCTGGACTTGCGATGGCATTGATCTTCTTCGGTGGTGCTTCAACTGGAGGGCTTGATATTCTTGGAAAATTTTTCTTCGCTCGTTTTCATAACTGGCCACTTCCTCGCATATTTCTGATGCAAGATCTTGTCATCTACATCCTTGTTTGGTGGGTGTTTGACTTAAAACACGTTATGTACGCGCTCATCATGAGCTTCGTTCGCGCCAAAGCCCTTCAGACGGTTTACAGTTTCTATTCTGCTTCTAAGCAATGTATCATCATTTGTGAGAAAGCAGATGAAATCAATGAAGTCATTACAAAAGAACTCGGTCGTGGTGTCACGATTCTCGATGCACGTGGAGGATATTCCAACCGAACGAAAAAAATGGTCTATGTCGTCGTTCAAAATAATGAAATCGTCCGTTTGCAAGAGATCGTCTCTTCCGTTGAGCCAAATGCATTCGTTACATTCTCAGAAATTCATACGGTTTTCGGAAACTATAAGGAACATTCCTATTCGTTTTAACCAAGCGCAGCCAAGCTGCGCTTTTTCTTCTACATAAAACAGCTTCTCGGATTGCACTAGCTTTCCTGCTTTTTTATTCAGAATACTGACTTCTTACTTTCCTATCCCTATTCAAAAAATAGACAGGCTTCACTTTTCTTGTAATAGTAGTTAAGCTAATGACATGTCTTTTTATTTAAAGGAATGATTGCATGCACTCACTATGGCGTCAGCGTGTTCTGCTGATTCTTTTGATCAGTTTATTTGCCTCTATACCAATCATTTATGCCTTATCTGGTTATCGGACAATTGCTTCGATGACAGCGCAGATGAAGGATCATGATATACCGTTAATTAATCAAGTCGATCAGTTGGTTGAACATAATCGAGATCGAGCAAACGCAGTCCGCGGCCTCTTATTGTACGAAGATAATCGTTATATTGAACAATATTATTTTTCGACTTCGAAAATTCATGACTTACGTAATAGTCTGAATCAATCTTCGACTACTCCAGGAACAATTAAAGATCTTCTTCGTCGCAACAATGTCTGGGAGTCAGAAATCGAACGGGTTTTCGTCGTATATGAACGCCAAAGTCCAGCAGCAGCAAAACGTCTCGCCAGACAATCGACTCAAACGACTCAGACGATCCTTGAAGACTTATCACGTGTAAAAGATGATTTATATCGAACGCTTCAGGCAAAATTACAACAATCGGATGCGTTAATTGCTACATATAAATGGATGTGCCTCGGCCTGTCAATTCTGTCCTTTTTGATGATTAGTGCAACGATTTTTTTCTTCCATCGCTTCGTTCCTGCCATATCAGAGAAATCAGCACAAGAATAAACAAAAAGGAGCTGACTCAAAAGTCAGTCTTTACAAAGATAAGGGTGGCAGATCATCATTCTGCCACCCTTATCTCGTAACAAAAAGAATGACGCGTCACACGCCACTTCTACAGGAACAAGCGCGATTTTGCGCTATCAGAGACGAACGAGACCCGCTTTTCTGCTGGAATGAAGCAAGAAAGCCAGCTTGTGTCTCGCCTGAGGAAAGGGTCTGAAAAGATGAGTTATTCTTTTTTCGAGTCAGCCTCTTCAGATTATAGAGGCGTCATCTTGATTGACAGGACGAGGTCGATGCTTGTCCTAGGAAAACGATCCGAGATGAACAAAAAAAGCGCAGCAATAGCTACGCTTTTCGTTATTCTAAAGAATCATTCACGTACTGCTTTTCCCTCATGCACATGTTCCATAGCCATATGCACAAGCGATGAGACATGATGATCATCCAGGGAATAATAGACGACTTTGCCTTCTTTTCGGAACTTGACGAGTCCTTGTTTCAACAAAGACCGAAGATGGTGAGACGCCGTCGCAATCGAACAGTCGACAGAGGCTGAGACATCACAAACGCATAGTTCTTCTTCAATCGTCAACGCATAAACGATTCGCAGTCGTGTCGCATCCGAAAGAATCTTAAATAGCTTTCCGATTTCAAGTGTTGGGATCGTATCCACGACTTGTCCGATTTCAGACGCACGTTGTTCGTCAATCGCAATCGTTTCACAACGGGGAATGTCCATGTCCGTCACCTCGTTTCTACCTATATTGCACCATGAGAAACGGGACATTGCAAGTTCAGCGCATTCGTCTGCGAATGAGCCAAAACACGAACCATCCTCCTACGTAATCTCCAATATCCCAGACAATTCGATTTTGATCGACAGCGCGTACGCCGATGTCAATGACTTTCGTGCTTTCTAATCGATTCGTATAACGTTGACGAAGTCGCGTCGGAATCGGTAGATGAAGAAGTGCCCGGTAATAAATATCTAAATGAGTATGTCCCCAAATTTCCGTCGCAATCGAGCTCGTTTTAATATACAACGGACGTTTGTAGCGTCTTTCATACTTTTCTTTCAATAAAAGGGCCATCTCATAAGATATACGATTAGGACGCGGAAATAAGACTTTTCCTAGATGGTAGATCCCCTGATTATCGACTCGAATGATTTGTGGTTCTAACCGATATCGAATCCAATAGCCGCGAAAACGGATCGTCTGCCATTTCAATACAATCACCTCTGAACGGATTATACCCTGTTCTGAAGTGATTGATGCCATTCACGCACAGCATCTGTCATTTGCTGCGCAGCGAGTTGCCGATCTTCTTTAGCAAAAATTTCTGAGATGACGGCATACCCTTCTAGCGGGATAGGCAGAGAGGAGACATTCGTTGCTGTGATTCCACCAATACCGATTAGAGGTAATCGTACGGCTTCTCGAATTGCCTGAAGCATCGTGTGCGACATGGAATCAGCGTCCGCTTTGGATGACGTCGCAAATAGAGACCCCACGCCTAAATAAGATGCTCCGTCTCGTTCTGCTTCAATCGCTTGTGCAACAGTGGCTACTGACACACCAATCACGGCATCTGGTAAAAGGCGACGTGCTGCGGTTAAAGGAATGTCTTCTTGTCCGATATGCAAACCAGCTCCGACGAGTAACGCGATATCAATCCGGTCATTGATGATCAAAGGAATGTCGTGTCGATCCGTCAGTCTCTTCAACCGAACTGCCTGATCGAAGAATTCCTTTCCTTGCGCTGTTTTTTCCCGTAGTTGCACGATCGTTGTCCCACCTAAAATGGCTTCCTCAACGACCGTCTCGATCGCGACTCCAGGATGGTACCGACGATCCGTCACTGCATAGATGGAGTAATCAATTGACACGTTCTGTCACCTCCACCAGATCTTGTACCGTCATGAGGCTGATTGCATTGAACAACTCTCGTTTAAAATCACCAAGACCTTGCGCGGAGGCTGCTTGTTCTCCTGCTTTTCCCATGACGAATGTTCCGTGAACAGCCGCCTCAAACGCTGTATATCCTGCACCGAGGAAGCTCGCAATCAAGGAGGCCGTCATACAGCCCGTACCCGTGATGTCTCCTAGACGAGGTGTTCCTACATGTAATTCCATTTCGCGCGTTCCATCCGTGATATAGTCGTTCGGACCTGTCACGACGAGGACAGATTTGTGTTTGCGAGCGAATGCACGAATACTTTCTCGATCCATCATTGCATCTCCCGCAGCATCGACTCCCTTAGTTCGTCCGTCTTCCCCAAGTAACGTCTTGATTTCAGAAGTATTTCCTTTGATGACCGTACACCCGAGATCAATGAGTTCTTTAGAAAAGTCAGTACGTAATGTCGTTGCTCCTGCTCCAACTGGATCAAGAACGATCGGGACATTTAAACGTCCCGCTTCACCGGCTGCAAGTCGTTGAGCTGCTTGCATGTCTGCATCGATCGTACCAATGTTTAAGACAAGGGCTTGCGCGAGTCTAACCATTTCTTCTACTTCGCGAATATCTTCCGCCATGACGGGTGATGCTCCAACAGCGAGTGTGACGTTTGCGCAGTCATTGATCGTCACCGTGTTCGTCAGATGGTGAATGAGTGGTTTGTGTTCAAGAATGGTCGTAAACATGTGTATCCCTCCAAAGTGAATGAAAATGATGTGTCGGTCCAATACCTTGTCCGAGAGCAAATCCATGACGAATCGCCTCCGTGACATAGCTCTTTGCTTGTCTTACACTATCTGTCAAATCTTCTCCAAGCGCCATCCGCGCCGCAATCGCCGCAGATAAGGTACAACCAGTTCCATGAGTATGTTGATTGTCTAACCGTTCCGATGTGAAGCGGTGTTCTACTTCCCCATCAAACAACAAATCCGTCGCAGCTCCTGAGAGATGTCCACCTTTTAGTAATACTGCCCCTGTCTGTGTAGCTAATTGATGCATCGCCAGTCGCATTTCATCTAGATTGGTGACCGATCGTCCTGTTAAACGCTCCGCTTCCGGTAAATTTGGTGTGACGAGTGTCGCAAGCGGTAAAAGCTCCGAAATCAATGCTTGTTCAGCCTCCGTCCGCAATAGGGCATGACCGCCTTTAGCGACCATGACGGGATCTAATATGATCGGAACTGTCTGTTTGCGGAGATGTGTAGCAATGACACGAATCGTCTGCGCATTCGAGACCATTCCGATTTTGATCGCATCGACACGAATGTCTGAAAAAATCGACGTTAACTGGGCATCTACGATTTCTGGAGATAACTCTTCCACCGCTTGAACACCCAACGTATTTTGCGCCGTGACAGCTGTCAGGACGCTCATTCCATAAACGCCTAAAGCCGAAAAGGTTTTTAAATCTGCTTGAATCCCAGCTCCACCACCGGAGTCGGATCCTGCAATCGTCAGTACATGTTTCATGTTCTTTTCACCTTCCCATCGAGCAATGTAAGGGAGTCGTGACCGACAAAAAAAGCGTCGACCGCTGTAAAAAAGCAGTCGACGCTATACGAAAGCGTTATACACGCATTCCGGTATCCGTTCGGCTCAACTTTCCTACGCTGGTATTATCCAGTTCAGGTAATAGGGTCGAAAACAGATTGGTTTTCCTCTCAGCCGGATTCCTCCAGCTCCCCTAGTTGCTCAAGTATTCGTTTCGCCTTAACTGTAGCACAGCAGCAAAAAAAAAACGAGCCGAAGCCCGTTTTTTGATTACAGATATGCCAATGGATTCACTGCATTCAGAGGAGAAGAAGCACTATATTGATAACCTCCGACATGTAGTTCGAAATGTAAGTGTGGTCCTGTTGAATTTCCTGTACTACCAAGTGTTCCGACTTGCTGACCTTGAGAGACCGTTTGTCCTGCATGAACAGATAATGAGCTCATATGAGCGTAAACCGTCGTATAGACTTTTCCATCCAAGAAATGCGAAATCATGACGTGGTTTCCGTAAGGTCCACCACCTGATGCTGTAATGACGGTTCCGGCTGCTGCTGCGACGATCGGAGATCCGACGGGACCTTTGAAATCGACGCCATTATGGAATGTATAACCGTTTGCTCCACTAGCTGGTCCGAACCCTTGTGATACCCCACCAGAAGATGGTCGGACAAATTTCCCACCACCTGAAGCGATTGGTGTTGTATCTGAACTTGTTGATTCTGTATTCTTATTGGCTTGTTTTGCTGCTTGAGCACTTGCTTTAGCAGCTTTTTCAGCTGCCGCTTTCTCTGCTGCTGCTTTTTCAGCCGCTGCTTTAGCCGCTGCCTTCGCTGCCGCAATCGCACGTTCTTGCGCTTCGAGAGTCGCTTGCAGTTCTTTTGCGTCTAACAGTTCTGTCGTAAACTTCGTCTTCCCTTTTCGTAATTTTTTGAGTGTAGCACTACGCTCTTTCATTTGAGCTTTCAACGCTTTTTTTTGTTCAAGCAATACTTTCTTTTCTTGCATTTGCTCCGCTTTTTTCTCAACGAGTGCTTGTTTTGCTTCTGCTAATTTTTTTTGTGTCGCGATGTAATCTGAAATCATTTTATCATCTTGTTCAGCAATCTTTTTACCCGCCATGACTCGGCTGAATAAATCACCTAAATCCTTTGATCCAAAAATGACTTCTTCCCACTTAATCGAGTTTCCATCGTTTTCTTGGAAAACACGTAAACGATCACCGAGAAGTTCTTCCTGCTTCTGTAGCATCTCCTCGTAACGAACGATGTCTGCCTTTAACTCATCGATTCGATTGCTTAACTGTTTAATTTGTTTATTTTTTTCGGAAACTTGGAAAATCTTTTCGTTAATCGCTGCGTCGATTCGATTGATTTGACGTTGTTCTTTTGAAATTTTAGCTTCTTGCTTTTTAATCTCTTTTTCTAATTTACGTTGTTCAGCGGCATTTTCTGCCTTTTTTTCTTTAATCGTTGCTGCCGCGATCGGTTGTGTACCTGTTGTAAGTAATGCCCCTAAAACAATGGTAGAAATTAGTTTTTTTAGCATATATCGTTTTCCTCACTTATGTATTTTCATTTTTTATTATAGTATTCAAGTTTCTCTCATATCTGAAATAGATTATAGCACCCTAATCGTTTCAAAAAAATTTCATTTACATTTCAAGTGAAAACGTTTTTTTGTAATATATATATTTCTTATCAAATATAAAAAAAAGAATCGTTGCATATGCAACGATTCTTCACTGTTTAAAACATAGTCATTGGATTTACTGAGTTAGCTGGACCTGTTGCACTGTAGCTGTATCCACCAACGTGAATTTCGAAGTGCAAGTGTGGACCTGTTGAGTTTCCTGTGCTACCACGTGTACCGATTTGTTGACCTTGGCTGACGCGTTGACCTGCACTAGCGTTCAATGAACTCATATGTGCATAGACTGTCGTATATGTCTTCCCGTTCAATTGGTGAGCAATCATGATGTGATTTCCGTAAGGGCCGCCACCTGATGCTGTAATGACTGTACCAGTTGCAGCTGCAACGATCGGCGTGCCAACTGGACCACCGAAGTCAATCCCGTTATGGAACGTATAACCGTTTTCTCCGCCTGCAGAACCATACCCTTGTGTCACAGCACCAGCAGTTGGATGAATGAAGAGTCCGCCTGATGATGGTGACGGTTTAGGTGTCGCAGGAGCTGACGGTGCTGGCGCAGTTGGTGCTGGTGTAGATGGTTTTGGTGCCGATTGTTTCGTCGAACCAGAAGGTTTTGCTGATTGCGCTGCCTTCTCTTGTGCTGCTTGCTGAGCTGCTGCTTCTTTAGCGGCTTGTTGTTCCGCTTCTTTTTGAGCTGCTGCTTGAGCTGCTTCAGCTTCTGCTCGTGCTTTTGCTTCACGCGCCGCTTGAGCTTGACGTTCTTTTTCGATTCGTGCTTCACGTTCACGCGCTGCTTTTTCAGCTGCAATCGCTTTTTCTTGAGCGATCAAAATTTGCTGGACTTCTTTTGCATCCATCAATTGTGTTTCGAACTTTTCTTTTTTCTTACGTAGTTCTTTTAAGCGTTTGTTCCGCTCTTTTAATTGTGATTCAAGATCCGCTTGTTGACGTTTTAATTCTTTTTTCTCAACGACCAACTGCGCTTTCTTTTCTTTTACTTTTTGCTGCGCATCCGCTAATTGTTTTTGCGTATTTTGGTAATCCGTAATCATTTTATCATCTTGTTTTGAAATGGATTTCCCTGCCATGACACGGCTTACGAGGTCACCAACGTTTTTAGCGCCAAAGATGACTTCTTCCCATTTGATTGAGTTTCCATCATTCTCTTGCATGACACGAAGACGATCACCGAGTAGTTTTTCTTGGCGTTTTAGTTTCGCTTTATATTTCTCGATTTCTTTTCCAAGCTCCACGATTTCACGTTCTGTTGCTTTGATTTGACGATCTTTTGTTTCGACAGCAAAGATTTTTTCGTTCAACGCTTCGTCTAGTCGATTGACTTCTTGTTGTGTTTTAGAGATTTTTTTACCTTCTTGATTAACAGAAGACTCTAAGTTTTTTTGCTTTTTAGCATTGTCTTGTTGCTGTTGTTCGTTTTTGGCTTTCTGTTCACTTAAATCGTCTGCTGCTGCAAAATGAGGTGCTGATGAAAGAACCAGTGCGGAAACGATGAGCGACGCGAACGTTTTTTTCATGTAGTATTCCCTCTTTTTCTGTAGTATATGTTTTATGATTTATCGTAGAATATTTAAGTTAAATTTAAATTCTGTAATCTTTTTTCTTTTTTATAAGAACGTTTTTGATTATAGCATTCATTCCTCTTCCATAATATTTCAGTGATATTTCAATTTAAATAAATCTTTCCTCTTCTATGTAATAGAAACATTTGGAAGGTAACTCATCGTTGCAACTTTGGAGTGTTTTTGGGAAACTGAAGCGAACAGAAGGAGGATGTCATATGAAATTAGACCACACTGGAATTGCCGTTCGCGACATGCAGGAAGCCATTTCATTTTATACAAACGTACTTGGAGGAACCTTAACAAAAGAGTACTCGAATCCTGCGCCTGGTGTTGCTTCCAATATTGCGGTCATCGAGTTCGATGATGCGCACATCGAGTTGTTAACGCCAACAAGTCCGGATAGTCCAATCGCTCGTTTTTTAAAACAACGTGGGAAAGGTGTCCACCATATTGCTTATCGCGTAGAGAATTTAGATCAGGCGATTGAAGAAGCAAAACAACGAGGCTTAACATTTTTAGAAGATACGTATCGAACGACGCCGTTCGGACGACGACTAATTTATATGAATCCTCGTCATTCACACGGCGTCATTACGGAACTCTGTGATTATCCAGAAAACCCCTAAAAAAAAAAAAAAAAAAAAATCAACACTGCGTTATCGCAGTGCTGATTTTTGTTCTATACCATTAGCCAAGTTTTGCAACGATTTCCCGGTTGAATGCAGGAATATCATCTGGTTGACGACTTGAGACGAAATTATCGTCGACGACGACTTCTTCATCTGCAAAGTCCACACCAGCATTTTCTAAATCAATTCGAATTGATTTATAACCTGTCATTTTTCTTCCTTTGACGATTTTTGCATTAATCATCAATTGTGGTCCATGGCAGATCGAGAAAATTGGTTTTTTCGACATATCGAATTCTTCGACGAATGAGATAAAACGCTCGTCTTCTCGAAGTAAATCTGGTGAAAAACCGCCTGGAATCAGGAGAGCATCGTAGTCTGCTGCTGAAGTCTCATCAATCGAGAGATCAACATTTACTTTTGCCTCTTCCTGTTTGCCGACGAGTTCTGCACCTTTTTTAGCACCAATGACAGTAATCTCGTGCCCTGCTTCTTTTAATGCATCAACCGGTCCTGTGAATTCTACATCTTCAAAATGATCGGCGAGTACGACTGCTACTTTTTTAGACATGTGATTCATCCCCCAAGTTGTTTGATTTAAATCGGATCTTCTCCGCGATCTCGTGGAGAAACCGTATCATCTGGCATTTCGTCTTTTCCTTTTAGGATTTCCTTTTGTTGCTCCTCTGTCAGTTTCCGTTCTTTATCCGACAGACGATCCCGTTCATCTTCAAACTCTTCATTTGGACGATCGGTTTCTTTCGGTGCCATGGAAAACCCTCCTTATGATTCGTCGATTATGCTTATAGTGAATCGACGACTTTAACAGAAAGATCAACATCAATGTTGCCACGTGTCGCTTTTGAGTACGGGCAGAAATTGTGTGTCTTCTCTAGTAAGTCTTCGGCTTCTTCCTGTGATACGCCAACGACCTCGACGACGAGTTTCGCTGCAATTTTTACACCGTTATCCGCTTCATCCTGTAAGAGGCTGACTTCTGAATTCGTCCGCGTCTCGACTCGTTTTTTTGCTTGGCGCGCCATTAAGTTATAGGCACCATCAAAACAAGCGGCATATCCTGCTGCGAATAACTGTTCCGGGTTTGATGTCGGAATGTCTTCTTTGCCTTTTGTTCCTGGCATGACTAAATCGAGATTAATGACGTTATCGTCTGAAGCGACTTTCCCGTCGCGACCACCGACTGCAGATGCACGTGAAGTAAGAATGACGTTTGACATGATAGAAAACCCCTTTTCCTGTTGAATTAAAAAATGCTTTTTTTGCCACATAGACAGTAATACCCGTCACTGAGGGAGATAAACACAAGATGTGTCTATCACCTTAGCTAATCATTTTTTAAGTAGACAAAAAAAGACGATGAACTCGAAGTTCATCGTCTTGCACATTCTATTTCTTATCCAATCTCTTCTGTTGCAGTTTCTTCTTGATCAGGCAATTGAAGATAAATCGATTTCACTTGATGATTATCGACTTCCATGACTTTGATCGTGTATTCCTGATAGCGGAATTCTTGACCACTCGACACTTCCGTATCCTGTGCCATGACCCAGCCACCAATCGTATCGATGTCTTCTTCTTCGATTCCTAAGTTAAAGCGTTCATTTAGGTCATCAATCAAGACACGGCCTGAGATGCGGTATAATCGCTCATGAATTTGTTCGATATCTGCTTTCTCATCTTTATCGAATTCATCTCGGATTTCTCCGACGATTTCTTCCAAGATGTCTTCCATCGTGATGACACCAGCCGTACCACCGTATTCATCGATGACGAGTGCCATCGGTGTCCGTTCCACCTGCATTTTCAGCATGGCATCTTGAAGCGGCGAATATTCGGATACAATCGGCAAGTTGTGGATGTAATAGCTTAATGCTTTTCCTTTATTCGCCATATGATCCGTAAATAATTGTTTCGCATTGATGAAGCCAAGGATTTTATCCTTATCTCCTTCTTCCGCTACTGGGTAACGTGTGAACTGATACTCTTCAACGAGGCGAATGATGTCCTCCATCGATGCATCGTTCGAAATCGTGATTAAGTCCGTCCGCGGTAACATGATGTCTTTCGCGATCCGCTCATCGAACGAGAAGATGTTCTGCATGTAGGAAAGCTCAGTCTGGTTGATTTCTCCACTCTTATAACTCTGTGTCATGATGATTTTAATCTCTTCTTCAGAATGGACTTCTTCGTGTCCCGCTGGCTCGACGCCAAACAACCGAAGAATGATTCGTGCTGAACCGTTCAATGTCCAGATGAAAGGTTTCATGATTTTACCGAACCAATATAGTGGTGGCGCGAGTAACATCGTGATCGCTTCCGTTTTTTGAATCGCTAAAGATTTTGGAGCAAGTTCTCCAAGCACGACATGAAGAAACGTTACAATCGAGAATGCAAGAACGAACGAAATGATCGTCGAGACGGAGTTCGGAATGTCAATCTCTTCGAACAACATACCGAGAATCGCACCTACCGTTGATTCTCCTAACCACCCGAGACCAAGCGCTGTCACGGTAATTCCAAGTTGACAGGCCGATAAATAATAATCCAAATTCTCAAGTAGCCTCTTCGCCACTTTCGCAGTCTTGCTTCCTTCTGTAATCAACTGATCGATTCGAGACATTCGCATTTTGACGACCGAAAATTCGGCAGCTACAAAAAAAGCGGTTAAGACGATGAGTAGTGCAATGACGAGTAGCCGAATGATGATCGTCGTCGTGTCGAATGTCTCCATTGAGTGTGTACTGTCCAATCGTTTCCCCGAAGAAAGGGGATTCACCTCCATTAATATAAAGCCAGATGCCGAGGCATCTGGTGGTTTACAGCAAAAAGAAGCTTCAGACTTTCAAAGCTTCCCTACTTTTTCATATTCATACTATAACGGAACTTTCATAAAATGTGTACTTGAAGACATCATTTCAGACCGTCAGACGACATAGAGAATAAAGATTACGATCATGAGTAACATCGCGATTCCCTTTAATAAGGCACTTGATAAGATACCAAGGACTGTTCCGATCCCAACTGAAACCGAGGTTTGCCATGTTTTTTTACTAATGATTTTTTCCGTCAAGATGGCAAAGACAAACGGGAAAATTAATAATCCGATACCTGGCAAAATAAACGGTCCCGCAATCAATCCGACTGTCGTTGCAATCTTAGCCGCTTGTGAGCCTCCTCGTCGATCGACGGTGTAGGCGCTGACGAGATAATCGAGCGTAAATAAGAGAATGATGAAAATCGCTTGAATCACCCAAAAACTAATCGATAGTTCAGAGAACCCGAATCCGAATCCATAAATCAAAAAACCAACTACTAAAATCGGCGCACTTGGGATGATCGGATACACGAGACCTGCAAAAGCGACTAGAAAACAGACGACGATCAGACTCCATAACAAGATTGTCACTTTCTATTCCTCCCTTCTTTTGATTCTCTTGCCCTTTTTACGTCGAAGGGGAGACAAAAGTTTCATTCAACGCCCGATGGATTTGATTTTGTAAAAAATCACGATCCCAGTCGTTCATTGTTTCAAAATGTACTTCCGAACAGATGTATGGAATGAATCGTTGAATCGTTTCATAGTGAGCAGGTAAGGCTTGTCGCTTCATCGTTCCAAGCGACTCGAGCATCGTCGCGAGAACTGAAATATCCTCTGCTCCGTAATGTCGGAGTTGATAAAACGTCGTGTACAACAATTGTTGGTAGGTTTCCCTGACGACGATATGTTGCTGGTCCTTTCCAACAACTAGTACACCATCTGGTATTACGGCATACTGTCGCATTAAGTCACCAATGATCCGAACCGCATGTCTCGCTGTATTCGGATCATTGATTCCTGGAGAAATCGCACGTAAAGCAACTTCACTTAATTTTTCAAGAACAAATGCAAAATCCTGTTCTGAAGATTTCGTCGGTCCAATTAAGATACTTTCATTGATATCCCGGCAAGTCGCCCGTCCGATGGCTTCTCCCTCTGTTACGAATGAGCCGACCGTTCGATCAATATACACGCGGTCTTTCTGATCAAAAGCATCATAATCGACTGCTTGAATATATCCGGTTCGAGTTGCCTGAATAAGATGTGGATAATTTGTCGTCATCTTTCTTTCAGTAATCTTTTGTTCTCCCGATTCTAGATGTTCGACTTGCCGTTTCAATAATTCGTTCCCTTCTTCGTGTAATCGATCCAGTAATGTCGTCACGCGAATCGACTGGCTGACGATATGAATGAATGCGACGAATGCCACGATCGATATCAACACGACGAGAACCGCTACTGTTGAAGCGACGACACTCGTCTTCAAAGCCGGACGAAGAAAAAAGAGCATCGTCATCGAGTAACTGACCGCTCCAATGAATATACCGAAGATGTGTTGCACTTGCCGATTCTCGATGAAGTTAGGCAATGTCCGAGGTGAGAATTGTGATGAATAGGTCGTCAATACGACAAGAATGGTCGAGAACGTGAACGTCATCATGGCGAGCAGTCCGGTAAAAACCGAACTATGGATCGTCTGTGCTAAGCCAAGTGTCGTTTGCCACTCTTTTGGAAACCAGTCCGATACATACACATCCAACCACGTCACAATCCCTGTTAATCCAATCCCAATGAGACCATATAACAATGGCCACCACCAGTTGATTTCTCGAGACAGGACTTTCAGCTTCTTCAAAATAAAATCCCTCCTTTTTATAGCACTATATTGATTGAATTCCTGATTTAAAGCGCTTTAAAACCCATCTGCCTGACTGATTTTGAGCAATATATTTGGTCGAAGTGCACGGATGTGTTTTACTTCTTTTCATAACGTGAATAACTTAATTGTTATGAAAACGAATGGGAGATGAAATGATATGGCTCAACAAAACGAAGCAACATTGCATACAGATTTCACGAAGATTTACATTGATGGTCAGTGGCGCACAGGCGCAAGTGACAGCAACATGACGAACACGAATCCTTTTACGGGTGAAGAGCTCTTTACAATCTCTGCAGCGAATCAACAAGATTTAGATGACGCTTATGAAGCGGCTCAAGTCGCTCAAAAAGACTGGGCGAAAGTTCCTGCCTTAAAACGTCAAGGCTTGATCGAAAACTTCTTGAAAGTCTTGTACGAAGAGAAAGAAACGATAATCGAATGGTTGATCAAAGAGTCTGGAAGTACACGCATTAAAGCGGAAGGCGAATTCCTTGCTTCTGTCTTGATCGTCAAGGAAGCTGCGACTTTCCCACTTCGGATGCACGGTGAAATTCGTCCATCGGTCGTACCAGGCAAAGAAAACCGGATTTACCGTAAAGCACTTGGCGTCATCGGCGTCATCAGTCCATGGAACTTCCCGTTCCACTTAGCTGTACGGTCGATCGCTACTGCCATTGCCATCGGGAACGCAGTCGTTGTCAAACCAGCTACGGACACACCTGTTTCAGGTGGATTGATTTTTGCTAGTCTATTTGAAAAAGCTGGATTACCAAAAGGTGTCTTGAATGTCATCGTCGGTCGTGGTTCAGAAATCGGTGATGCTATCGTCGAACATCCTGTACCACGCTTGATTTCATTCACAGGGTCCACTGAAGTTGGTCGTCATATCGGTGAACTTGCTGGTAAACACCTGAAGAAAACAGCGCTTGAACTTGGCGGAAACAACGTCTTCGTCGTACTTGATGATGCTGATCTCGATCGTGCGGTCGAATCTGCTGTCTACAGCAAGTTCTATCACCAAGGTCAAATTTGTATGTCGACGAACCGAATTCTCGTCGCTTCTTCGATACATGATGAATTCGTCGAAAAATACGTCGCTCGTGTAAAAGAGCTACAATACGGTGATCCATCACATGATCGGACACAAGTCGGACCACTCATCAACCAATCACAAGTTGAACGGATTCTTGAAGATCTCGAGAAAACAAAAGCTGCGGGTGCAACCGTTCGTGTCGGCGGCGAAGCAAAAGATAATGTCATCGCACCTACTGTCGTCACGGGTGTTACGAACGATATGCCACTTGCTAAAAATGAAATCTTTGGACCAGTTGCTGTCATCATCCCGTTCGATACGGATGAAGAGGCACTCGAAATCGCGAACTCACTTCCATACGGATTGAGTGGCGCTGTCCATGGTTCTTCTATTGAACGCGCGACTGCCTTTGCGCTTGAAGTCGAGACAGGTATGATTCACATCAACGACCAATCAGTCAACGATGAGCCACATATGCCATTTGGTGGTGAAAAAGATTCAGGACTCGGTCGCTTCAACGGTGAGTGGGTACTTGAAGAATTCTCGACTGTCCAATGGTTGTCTGTCATGCACGATCGTCGTCAATACAAACCATTCTTCGAGTAATATATGAGTAGGGTTTTCCCCCTACTCTACATAATTTTGTTAAGGAGTGATTTCACATGCCATTATTACGATTCGACGTCATTGAAGGACGTTCAGAAGAAGAGTTGAAAACGTTACTCGACACCGCACACGATGCGATGGTCGAAGCATTTGATGTGCCGGAGCGCGATCGTTATCAAATCGTGCATACGCATAAAGCGCATGAGATGATCATTCAAGATACTGGACTCGGATTTGAACGGAGTAAAGATATCGTTCTTATTAGTGTAACGAGTAAAACGCGGACGGAAGAGAAAAAACAACGTCTCTACCAATTACTCGCCGAACGCTTACAAGCAAACTGCGGACTCGCACCGACTGATTTGATGGTGTCGATCGTCGAAAATGATGCAGCCGACTGGAGCTTCGGTCTTGGCGAAGCACAGTTTTTAACGGGTAAACTATGATCGTCTGTAAATAGAACAAAAAGGGACGTATGTTATCGGTAATTTCCGGTAACATACGTCCCTTTATTTGTTCTTACTTCATTAAACAAAAGAGAACCTTCACATGACTTACTCCTTCGTTTCTTCCGCCTTCTCCCGCGGATTTTCCCGTTGCAGCGGTGCTTTCCAACTAAATTGATCAGGTTCTGGAACGAAATCGAGACCACCTGGATGAAACGGTTGGCACCGTAACAATCGACGCGTCGTCAAATAACTCCCTTTTACTGCACCATGACGTTCAATCGCCTCCATCCCGTAATGGGAGCATGTTGGATAAAATCGACATGTGGCTGGCTTCATGGGAGAGATGACTTTCTGATAAAAACGAATTCCTCCCATTAAGACACGTTTCATAACGTCCCTTCTTTCCTCTTTTTTTCTAGTGTAACGCATCTGTCCATCATTTTCAGATGTTCTGCCTTATACTAAAAGCAGATTTAAAAGAAGGATGTGTTGAGATGAAGGCATTAACTTTCCACGAATTTGGAGGTTCTGATGTATTACGCTTCGAAGACGTGCCAACGCCAACAATTACTGAACAGGAAGTTCTGATTGAAATGAAAGCGATCGGTTTGAATTTTGCAGACATCTATCGCCGAAAAGGAAACTATCATTTAGAAGGACAGCCTCCCTATATTTTAGGGTATGAAGGTGCAGGAGTCATCACCGCAATCGGTGCTGCTGTTTCAACGTTCCACGTAGGTCAACGAGTTGCTTTTGCGGATGTCCCGCTTGCGAATGCTGAGTACGTCGCAGCACCCGTTGATAAATTGATTCCGCTTCCTGATGGTATCTCATACGAAACAGCAGCTTCTGTCTTATTACAAGGGTTAACAGCGCATTATTTAACTCGAGATAGCTATCATGTCCAACCGGGAGATGTCGTCTTAGTGCATGCCGCTGCCGGTGGCGTTGGGCAGTTGTTGACACAGCTCATTCGCTTGCTTGGGGCAACTCCGATTGGATTGACGTCTTCTCCTGAGAAAGCACGGATCGCTAAAACTGCTGGCTGTGAATCTGTCTATTTATATTCAGAGAACTGGGTCGAGCACGTACTCGCGCAAACTTCTGGTAAAGGGGTCGATGTCGTTTATGAGTCTATCGGTTCTACCTTAATGGATAGTTTCCATATCACGAAAGTCCATGGGACAGTTGTCTTCTACGGTATGGCAGGCGGTGATCCTGCACCTGTTGATCCCCGCTTTTTGATGGATACGTCCAAAACATTGACGGGTGGTGATCTTTGGAACGTATTAACATCTTCTGAAGAACGCATCCGTAGATCGGGTGAACTGTTTGATTGGATTCTATCCGACCATCTCACCCTGTCTTCGCCTACAACATTCAGATTATCTGATGGCAAAGCAGCACATGACTTTTTGGAAAGCCGACGCAGCACAGGAAAACTACTTTTGCTCCCTTAACTCGCTTTTTTCGAGACGACTCCCTGCGAGTCGTCTTTTTTATGTGAAATCAAGATTATCGATTGCTTTTTTTTAATGAAGAGAGTAAAGTAAACCTCATCAAAACCTAAAACTCAAATTAGTTTTGAGTTTTAGAAAGGGGATTTGTATTTATGTTTCGCTCAGAATGGAAGAAATTGAAGAGTCCGATGATGATCGTCGTCATTCTCGCCCTCATCCTCGTACCGTTTCTCTACAACTCCATCTTCTTATCTGCATTCTGGGACCCATACGGTCGTACAGAAGATATTAAGGTTGCTATCGTCAACGAAGACAAAGCAACGAAGTTTAAAGGAGAAAAAGTCGACATCGGGGATCAGTTCGTCGACAAACTCAAAAAAAATGATGATTTTGATTGGCAGTTCTTGTCTCAGGACAAAGCCGAAAAAGAACTACGCGACGGAAAAGTCTACATGACGGTTGTCATCCCGAAGAATTTCTCTAAAAATGCAACGACACTACTCGATGATCATCCAAAAAAGATTGAGTTGGAATATTACTTGAACCCAGCCAAAAACTACTCGGGCACACAAATTTCGAGTACGGCTGCCAAACAATTAAACGAAAAGATCCGTAAATCCGTGACAAAACAATACAGTAGTGCGATCTTCGGTGCGTTAAAGAAAATTGCAAACGGTATGGAAAAGGCATCGGACGGTTCTTCTAAACTAGAAGATGGCAACCACAAAACAGCGGATGGTGCTAAAACACTGGCTACGAACCTCGGAAAACTTGCGGATGGCAGTCTGACACTATCTGAAAAGCTCGGGGAAGCAAATCAAGGTTCAAAAAAACTCAGTGACGGTGTCACGACACTCGACGAAAAAACTGCTCTCTTCGCTCAAAAAACGGGTGAGTTGTCTTCTGGGTTGAACACGCTAGACGAAAATGGTGGTAAGTTGCAAGCCGGTGCCGCGCAACTAGAAGACGGAGCAACAAAACTCAGCGGTGGCTCGACACAAGTCCGTCAAGGGGCAGAGCAACTGGCTGCGGGTACGGCTCAGCTCAACGAAAAAATTCCTCAGTTGACGGACGGATTAAATCAACTGGACGAGAAAGCTCAGGCAGCTAATGTATTATTAAATCAATTGAATCAAGATGCTGCACAATCTAAACAAGATCTACGTGCGCGTCGAGAAGCGCTTGAAGCAAATGCCGCTCAACTAAAACAAGTTATTTCCGCTTCTGATCAATTATCAGATGAGGAGAAACAAACGTTACTTGGAACAATTGGAACGTTAGAAGAAAATATTAAAAGCCTCGCTGCGCAAGAAGGGGCAATCGATCAAAGTCTTGCTCAAGCAACCGAAGCGACGAAAAAAATCGGTCAACTTGCTGCTGGCGGTAAGCAAGTCGAGTCCGCCGTATCGCAACTGAACGCAGGTCAAGTAAAACTCGTCGACGGTGCGAAGCAAGTCGAATCTGGCGCACAACAATTAGCAAGCGGACAAAAGACATTCAATGAAAAACTCGGTCAATATACTGCAGGCGTGCATAAAGCGGCAACAGGCGGTACACAACTGGCTGACGGAGCTAATCAACTTTCAGATGGCACACACCAACTCCAAACAGGAGCTAGCGCGTTAACTAACGGGTTAGGTCAATTGGCATCTGGTTCAACTACGATTACAGACGGTATCGGTAAAACGACCGATGGGGCTTCAAAAATCGCGGATGCCAATACGAAACTTGAAGATGGGGCTAAAACGTTGAAGGACGAGCTTAGCAAAGGAGCTAAAGACGCCACTGTCAAGCCAACGAAAGAGCGGGACAATATGCTCGCAGAACCTGTCGTCTTAAAAGAACATGACTATTCGACGGTCAACAACTACGGTTCTGGTTTATCAGCTTACATCCTTAGTATCGCCTTATTCGCAGGTGCCTTGATGTTCTCGTCTGTCTACCAGATTCGTCCAGAACATGGTGAGAGTCTGACATGGCGCTTCCTTGTCGGTAAATTATCACTCATCTTACCGATCGGCGCATTACAAGGTGTCGCAGCGGCTACGGCCATCGTCTATGTTCTCGATTCTGATGTCGCGAGCGTTCCTGCACTCTACGGATTCGCCGCCTTAACAGGTATGACGTTCATCACGATTCTGTTCACGCTCGCGATGCTACTCGGTCGCGTCGGACAATTCCTTGCCTTCCTACTACTTCTGCTTCAAATCGGTGGTAGTGGCGGTACGTTCCCAGTCGAGATGACGCCAAGCTTCTTCCAAGCGATTCACGCCTTCTTACCAATGACGTATTCAGTCGGTGGATTCCGTGAAGCCCTTGGACTCGGTGTGACGGACACTCTCATCTCAAATAGTCAAGTCCTCGCGACCATCCTAGTCGTCGCATTGATCATCAGCTTCGTTGGAGGGCTCGGAGCCAAGCGGATTCTACTCTCAACGAAAGTGAGACGAAAACAACATGACACAGTCTGATAAAGAAACACTGATACTAGACTCAGCGATGGCTTGCTTTTCTGAACTTGGTTATAAGGGTACGACGATCGAGCGTGTCGCCCGACGCGCTCACGTCGGAAAACCGACCGTCTACCAACTGTTTGAAAGTAAACTCAACTTGTTCGAATCGCTCGTAACCCGTGTGCTGCAAGAGATGAAAGAAGAAGCAGAACGCGCTTACGTCGAACATGCGACGGTAGAAGAAAATAAGCAAGCAATGATCGATGCTATCGTCTATCATCAGCAACAACATTTGTTCATTCTTCAAATCATTGAAGAAACACGTAATCTCAAATTACAAGAAATGCAGGAACTACGGACACGTATCGAACGGCATGTCGTCGAATATCTTAAAACGCTCCTTGAGACTCGCCTTGGACAAAATGATCGTGACGTACCAGTAGATGTCACAGCATTTCTGATTTTCCGGACGTATATCGCATTGATTGCCGAATGGCCATCGATTGCGCATCCACTTGAGCTCGATACGATTCGTCGTGCCATGCTACGTATTTTATGAATCAAAAAACCGCCGGTCAGTGGATCGGCGGTTTTTCATATTCTCGATTCTTTTCTAAATTCCGTGCCGTTTGACTAGAAGTAACTGTTTTTTCATCCTTCAGTGTGCCAAACAACCAATCTCCCACCGGATTTGACACACCAAACCAGTAGTGTTCATTTTTGAAATGATGTAATAGATGCGTTCTTTTCATCCATTTTCCAAAGCGTGTTCTCGGTTTCAACGGAACGTGTGCCACGTAATGTTTCCATTCATACACAAGCAGCATGACGATCAATCCACTCGCGGCTGCCGCTGTCGAAACGACAGATTGCGTCAGAAAATAGGTCAGAGCAGCAAAGAAACCAAGATTCGGCAAGGAATACCAGACCGGTAAAAACAACAGATGCAGTTCATTCGGATGCGCATGATGATCGTAATGAAGTCGTTTCAACAATTTTCGTCCAAGCACATTTTTAGGCGGTGGTAAATGAAACAAAAAACGATGCGTCAAGTATTCACTGAAGCTAAATACGATCAGTCCAAGACAAAAGAATAATATAGTCGTCCAATGAAACGGCTGAGCAAGGACATAACTACTGACCGCAATCAGTAATACGAGCATCATCAAAATATCCGGAAACAGAAAAAAACGACGATAAATATTTGACATTGGTGCTTTCCCCTTTCTCTTTCGTTACAGCGTATAATCGCACGTTCATCGATTCGTCACGTTTTTTACTTCAAGTCGTGTAGTCATTCTCGCTCCCTCCCTTATACTAAATAGAGAATGGAGTGATGATCACTTTGAGTTTATCGACCGGAATCATCTTCGTGTTACTCGCCTATACACTCATGTCGCTTTACGACATGTGGCAGGTATACCGGATAACGAGCAAGCTTTGGATGTTTGTATTATTTCTTGCAACATTAATCAGTCTCATCGTTGCCTTTTTTGTGGCCCCTGTCCTTGCGCTATTCTTTTACTGGTCACGCCATCCATTGAAACGAAACATCGGTATCGTGTTACTGATTGTCGTTTGTCTTATCTCAATCATGACAAAATTGTCGTCTTGATTGAATTCCTTCATGAACTACTCATGAAGGTTTTTTCATGTCCTACTACCGAAGAAGAGTCGGCGCATCAACTCACGTTCCGGCATCTCCGTCGTTTTGAGAACGTCTAAAAATGGTCGATCATCATATGAAAGCTTCAGGATTTCTGAACGGACTTGGCCCTTCTCCCAATCGATGATTGCTACTGGAGCAATAGCTGTTTCCTGACATCCAAGTGCACCTGGATTAATAAAGAGCGTTTGCTCTGTCTCGACTTGTTGCGCTGGATGATGGTGACCGAAACCAATGATCCGCGCCTCACTTCCAGCAAACAGGACGGATAAGTTTTCTTTCGTTCCATCCACCGCTTGCTTTAACGGCTCTTCACCAATCTTCTTCGTCTGGTCGGCATAAGCATAGTGCGTCAGGTGCATCGTTTGTTCCTGATGCATGATATTTAAGACACGCGGTAAACGTTCCAAATACTTTTGATTTTCTTGCGTCAACGTATCCGCAATCCATTGATGGTGCTCTTTCGCATGGCGGTAACTATCGGGATAGTTCTCCCCATGGATTAAAGCAAGGACACATTCATCATGATTCCCAGAAATCGTTTGAATATCTGGTCGTTGCTTCAATAGATCAATGACTTCATTATGCTCTGGTCCAATGCCGACAAGATCACCGAGACAATAGACGGCATCGATCTCTGGTTGTTGATCAAGATAGGACAATACTGCACGTAATGCTGATGCATTACCATGAATATCTGTAAAAAGCATCACTTTCATGTAAACGCCTCCATTGTTGGTACATTAGGATTTCCCGATGATACCGTGAATTCCTGTCAGATTTCAGGAAAAAATAAATTGTCAGAAAATATTGATTATTAATCAAGAGCATGTTAGGCTTAGAAAAATTCACAGAGAGGGGCACGATCGAATGATTCCGACGCAACAGCCATTTAACCAAGTCGGCCGACTGATTATTCTATGCATGAGGGACTGAAAACTTTTCCGATGATGAAACGGAAATGATTTTTGGGCCCTTCTTTCGATGCATCGAATGAGGCGCCCGCACAGAATGAGTGGCGCCTATCCCAAAAACGGATAGGCTTTTTTCATGGCAAAAAATAGAGATAGATAGAGAGGATGACAACGTTGAAAGAATATGCGATGGATCGAATGGTAAAAGTATCAGCTGGAATGGCAAATGCCGTTCTTGTAACACTCGGTGTCGGACTCCTGATTGAGACGCTCGGAAATCTTCTACATATCCAAATGCTACTGACGATTGGTGGTGTCGCAAAAGTACTACTCGCCCCTGCGCTTGGTGCCGGTATTGCCTTTCAGCTCGGAGGAAACACACTTGTCCTGTTCAGCGCGATGATCGCAGCGACGATTGGTGGTGCCGCTCTTCAATCGACTGCTTCTGGACTCGTTCTTGTACCCGGTCAGCCAATCAGTGCGTTACTCGCAGCTGCTGTCGCTGTATACGTCGGAAAACGCATGACTGGAAAAACGAAATTTGACATGATGGTGATCCCGATGAGTGCTGTCCTTGCTGGCGGCGTGACTGGAATCGGTGCTGCTGCCGTCACGACACCACTCCTTACAAAATTCAGTGCCATGATCACAGCATCCGTTGAATCATCTCCAATCGCAACTTCTCTTGTCATCGCACTCATCTTTAGTGTCTTATTGATGTCTCCTGCTTCGTCCGCTGCACTCGCTATCGCTTTGCAACTTGATCCTGTAGCAAGTGCCGCTGCACTGATTGGCTGTTCCGCTCAATTCGTCGGCTTCACGTTGATGGCATACCGTCAGACGGATCCAGGTGGTTTGATTGCTTCATTCTTTGTAACACCTAAAGTACAATTCCCGAATATCGTTAAAAATCCACGTCTTGTCGTTGCACCGTTTCTCGCAGCGATGATTTCAGCTCCTGTCGCGACGCTTCTTCTCTCTTTGAAAGTACCGTACGAACTCGCAGGACTTGGATTAAATTCGATGATTGCCCCACTCAATATTTTCGTCAACCAAGGTCCTCAGGCGTTCCTCGTCTTCTTCTTGACTGGTGTCGTTCTACCTGGCGTCTTGACGCTCGTCTTCTATCGATTGACGACCGTCGCAGGGTGGACGAAGCGTGGCGATCTTCACCTCGAAATTCAATAAAACAATTTACCTCCCTTCCAACTATTCCTGATTGATTTCGGGAATAGTTTTTTTAACGCAAAAAAAATCGTCCCTTCGAAAAGGAACGATTTCGGTATGATTCTGACTGGGCTCGAACCAGCGACCTCTACCCTGTCAAGGTAGCGCTCTCCCAGCTGAGCTACAGAATCATGCTGTGTTGTTACTGGGTATGTTTTTATTATAGCAGCATATCGAAAAGTGTAAAGCCTTTTTCATAAAAAAATTATCTTTTTTCAAAAAGATCTTTTTAAATAAAAACAGTTTTAAAGTTGCGGGTTCTATGAGTGTCCTCTACTATGTAAATAAGCACATATAAAAAGAAAGGAGCGTTCATATGAACTTTTTAACCCGATTTAGTTTGAAGAACTCGGTTGCTGTCTTCATCATTGCAATCCTATTGATTTTAGGAGGCGTGTATTCCTTCTCACAATTAAAAGTCGACCAGTTCCCGGAAATCGAGTTTCCTCAGATTTCAATCGAAGCGGTTTACCCTGGTGCATCACCTGACGATGTCGATAAACAAGTCGTCTCAAAGCTTGAAACTTCTCTAAAAGGAATTGAAGGGGCTACCAAGCTAACAAGTTCTTCTTACGAAAGTATCGGTATCTTAAACATCGAATTCCCGTTCGATACTGATATGGATAAGGTCGAACAACAAATCGATGCTGCCATCCAAGATGCGAATCTACCGGAGGAAGCAACGACGAAATTGAATCGTTTGTCATTTGGTTCATTCCCAATCTATAACATCTCTTTCTTTAGTAAGGATGGTAAAGACATCGAAAAAATCCTAAAGGAAGATATCGAACCTGAACTTAATAAGATTCCAGGAATCAACAGCGTTTCGGTTGGTGGCTATAAGGATGATCTCGTTCAAATCACCGTCGATAAGGAGAAAGCGACGGAAGCGGGTCTCTCGCTCTCGAGCATCAAGGAACAAATCAATGGAAAGTATGTCTCGTTCCCATCTGGTCAGCTATCAGAAAACGATTCGAAAATTCCGATTCGCGTTGAGGAAAAACTAGAAAATCTAGATAAACTCAAAAATCTACAATTGACACCTGCTGCAGGTGCGACTAGTTCATCAAGTAACGGTCAAACAGGTGGTTCATCTGCTGGCGGTCCACCACAAGGTGCAACGCAAAGTCCACCAAGTACAACAGGTGGAGCAGCTGCAGATCAGGCGTCTGAACCTGCAGAACCGATTCGCCTAGAGGATATCGCAAAAATCGAAGCCGTCTCACAACAAAGTGAAAAAACGCGTTACGATTTAAAAGATTCCTTATCGATGGCAATCACGAAAAAACAAGATGCCAATACAGTCGAAATCGCAGATGAAGTCACGAAGATTCTCAATAAATATGACGACCAAGTCGACTATACGATTGGGATTGATTCAGCGAAGGATATCGAGGAGTCCGTTGCGACACTCGTCAAAGAAGGATTACTTGGTGCCCTCTTCGCATCACTCGCTGTTCTGTTATTCTTGCGGAATATCCGCGCGACGATCATCGCCATCGTCTCGATTCCATTATCATTACTCATCGCCGCTATCTTCTTGAACTGGCAAGATATCTCCCTGAACATCATGACACTTGGTGGGATGGCTGTTGCAGTCGGTCGTGTTGTCGATGATAGTATCGTTGTCATCGAGAACATCTTCCGGCGCGTCCGAAAATCCGAATCCGGTATGACGGATGAGATCATCGAACAATCGACAAAAGAGATTCTAAAAGCAATCACGTCATCGACGCTGACGACCGTCGTCGTCTTCCTACCGATTGGATTTGTCGGTGGTATTACTGGTAAGTTCTTCTTACCGTTCGCTTTGACGATTATTTTCTCATTACTTGCTTCACTACTCGTTGCGATCACGATCGTACCGATTCTCGCGAAGTTTGCATTCAAGAAGGTACCAGCGGAAGAAAAAGAAGGCGCTCTCCAACGTTGGTACGGCAAGCTGATTGAAAAATCACTCTCGCACAAGGCGATCATCTTGGTCGTATCGTTCATCCTTCTCGGTGGTTCCCTTGCGATCGTACCGCGTCTCGGCTTTACGTTCATTCCGAACGAAGCATCGAAGACCTTGACGGCATCGCTTGAACTTCCGGCTGCCACATCACTTGAAAAAACAAGTGACGTCTCGTTTGAGATGGAAAAAATGTTTGATAAAGAAAAAGCCATTGCTGACGTGACGACTTCTGTCGGAGCGCGTGACTTTACGACAGGCTTACGTCTCGATAATAAAGCAAGTTACTTCTTGAATCTAAAAGACGGTGTAAACGTCGAGAAAACGATCAAGTCACTTGAAACACAGATGGAAGACATCGCTCAAGATGAAAACGTCGATGTCAAAATCAGTGTGGCTGAACTATCAACAGGTGGTCCTCCGTCGAATAACAACGTCGATGTCGACTTGTTCTCGAACGACCTCGAAGCCCTTCAAGAGGCGGCAAAACTCGTCGAGGATAACATGTCGAAAAATAATGATTTGAAATATATCACGAACAACTTCAGCGAAAAACAAAAGCAGTATCTCGTAGAAATCGATCCTGAGAAAGCAAGTGATCGCGGACTATCTGGTTTCCAGATTCTCGGTACCGTTAACGATCAAACGAAGCCAGTTACGGTCGGAACGCTCAATCTCGACAATAAGGATCAAGACGTACAATTATCTTATGAAGAAGGACTCGTCTCGAAAGAAGATCTCGAAGACGTCCAACTCTTCTCAGCAAACGGTCCTGTCGCATTGAAAGATGTCGCGAACGTCAATGAAGTCGAGACCTTCACATCGATTCAGAAACTCGACGGAAAAGTATATGCTCGCGTATCTGGACAAGTCAAAGGAGACGACGTTCAAAACGTATCGAATGCCGTAAAAGCTGACGTCGAAAAAATCGATTTACCAGACGGTGTCTCATTGACAAGTGGTGGCGGAAATGACGATACGGTTGAAATCTTCCAATCACTTGGAATTGCGATCGTCGTTGCAATCGGACTTGTTTACCTGACAATGTTGATTACGTTCGGAAAAGCTCGGATTCCATTCATCATCTTGTCCTCTCTGATCTTTGTTCCGATCGGTTCACTCGTCACGCTCTTCCTTGCGAATGAACCATTGTCTGTCAGTGTCATGATCGGCTTCTTGATGTTGATCGGAATCGTCACCACGAACGCAATCGTTCTCGTCGACCGCATCGGTCAAAACGTCGGACGTGGTATGCCGATTCGAGAATCATTGATTGAAGCTGGTAAAACGCGATTACGCCCAATCCTGATGACCGCATTTGCAACAATCATGGCATTGGTGCCACTCGCATTAACGACTTCTTCAGGAACATTGATCTCAAAAGGTCTTGCCTTGACGGTCATCGGTGGATTAACGACCTCTACGTTGTTAACACTTATCATCGTTCCTGTCGTCTATGAATTGTTCTTCTTCAAGAAAGCAAAAAAAGAACGTACGACTAAGTAAATGCACATGAAAAGGAGCCTATCGCGATCCAAGCGATAGGCTCCTTTTCATTCTATAAGACCTTACGACTCTAACTGTTCATCCGTTCGTTCCAACGTACCATCATGTTGCGCCACTAATCCGTCGAGGACGGATGGCTCAAACTCTTCACCGATCGCGATGATTCCTGTTTGTCCAGGCGGAATGACACCGAGTGTTCGTTTGAATGTTTCTTGGATTTCTTGATTTTCCTTCATGTCTTTTGATCCACCAATCAGCATACCCGTCATCGAACCAAGTAAGATGCCGAATGGTCCACCTAAGATACCAACGGCCATTCCGATCAATGAACCTTTGACGGCGCGATTCGATCCACTTAGATCCACAGCATCTTCAAACGAAAAAGCACCATTCTCATTTCGCTTGATGACGGCAATCTGTTCGAAATCGACTTGACCTCGCGCATGATATTTCTTCAATTCACTGAACACTTGATAGGATGTCGCTTCTTCTTTGAACGTAAACGTCATGATGTGATGTTTCGCATCTTTTTTTGCCATTCGTTCCACCTCTTTCACCTGAGACGAATAACCGACTAAGCCAACATCCTCTATTTACCATGTTTTTAAGGAGTCGAAACCTTTACTGGTTTCCATGGTGCGAGGTGGAAATACTCCTCCATTGTTAATCCACTGACTTTTAGACGAGCGGCAAGCGTTGCTCCGACATACCGATAGTGCCAGCTCTCATACGTATACCCCGTCCAAGATTCTTTACCAGAAGGATAGCGGAGATGGAAACCGTAGCGGTGAGCATTCGCAAACAACCATTTTGCCTCTTTTGTTTTGGAAAAGCTAAACGTGGCGTATTTTGTTGAATCAGCGCCTCCGATATCAAACGCAAGACCTGTTTGGTGTTCACTTTTCCCGGGTTCCGCACTATACGTACTCGCCTTCTCATATCCATCACGCGCAACATATTTATCAAACAACGTTTTTTGATAGGCATAGGAGCGATAAGTACTAAATGCAACGAGCGTAATTCCCTCTTTTTTAGCCGCTACACGCATTTTCTCAAACGCTTCTCTTGCTTGTTGATTCTCACCAGGAGCGTATGTCGAGCGGAGCGTTAAGTTCTTATTCGCGATGAGAGTATGACCGATCCGTTTTCCACCGATTTGTTCATCCGTTAGTAGATATTTTGTGCTCGCATAACCAATCTTCGTACCATATTGTACTTTTGACCAGGTACCGACTTTCGACAGTTCCGTCACATAGATCCCTGTTGGAATAACCGTAAGACTCGGTTGCTCGAGTGATGCCCCTTGACGTAAATGAAGGGATGTCTTGGCTTGACGATAAGAAGATGTTGATGCATCGACTGCTGGTATGTAAGTCGTCGTGGACGTAACCGTAGCTATCACTGCCAATGTCATGATGAATATCTGTTTTCTCTTCATTTTCGATTTTCACTCCATCTAATAATATTTACATTCCATATTTTAGATTAGAATACCATTCTTTTTTTCAAACATGGTTCTTTCGGAATGCTTGTCATGAAAATGAAGTATTTCTGAAGTTTTCTAAATGTAGCTTAAGGACGAATTACAATGGGTAAATAACGATGTATGCGTTTTCGAAACATGATTCTGATGTAGAAAGGAGTAGCGTACGTGTCACTTTGGGAATGGATTTTCAGTATCGGTAGCATCTGCTGGATTGGCGAGATGATTCGTTTCCGGAATCGCTCCGAGTCTAAGTCAGGCGCAGCAGAACAAGTTAGTTTTTATTTGATTTTCCTTGTCCTAAGCGGAACGATCGTCTGCGCTTTCCTCTTTGCGAATGAAACTGTTTCTTCTGTCATGCGCATCTCTTCATGCATTTTATTATGGTGTGGTGTTTCCTTACGCCTATGGGGAATTCTCCACTTAAAACAACAGTTCACTCGTCATGTCGTCGTGGCGTCTGGTGATCAGCTCGTCAGTAGCGGTCCCTATCGCTTTTTACGTCACCCGTTATACAGTGGGTTGTTGTTGATTACGATGAGCTTCCCCCTGTTCACCGGTCAGTTCGGACTTTTCATTCTCTCCGGACTTCTGATGTTCATTTTCTTGCTCTACCGGATTCGAATCGAAGAAGCGATGTTAACGAAAGGTTTTGGACCCGCCTATACGGTATGGGCTGCAAAACGAAAACGATTGATTCCATTCATCTACTAAAGGAGAAGTGATCCATTTGAAGAAACGTGCAATCGTCATTGGAGCTGGTCTTGCTGGTATGTCTGCTGCCATTCGTTTGGCTGGAGATGGTTATGCAGTCACGATGCTTGAAAAGAATGCGAACGTTGGAGGGAAACTGAATCAACGTAGTGGAAAGGGATTTACTTTCGATACAGGTCCTTCTATCTTAACGATGCCTTGGGTACTCGAACAACTCTTCTCAAGCGTTCATCGTAACTTGGATGATTACTTAGAAATCGAGCGCATTGAACCGCAATGGCGTACATTCTTTGAGGATGGAACAAAAATCGATGTCAAAGGTGACTTACCTGGAATGCTCGAAGAAGTCGAGCACGTCTCGTCACGGGCTGATTTTGTCGAATTGTTCCGGTACTCCAAACAAATGTACGACTTGTGCCTCGACAGTTTTTATAAATACAGTCTTGAAGATTTAAAGGACTTAAAAAAATACCATACGATGTCTGATTTATTAAAGATGGACCCGATGAATACCGTTGCGACCGGAACCAAAAAACATCTCAATGATCCGTATCTCGAACAGCTATTCAACTATATGGTCATGTATGTCGGTTCCAACCCATATCAGGCACCTGCTGTCTTCAATCAGATGATTTATGTTCAAATGGGTCTCGGTATCTATTATGTCAAAGGTGGGATGTACCAAATCGCGCGTGCCATGAAACGGTTACTTGATGAGCTCCGTGTCACAGTTCACCTCAACTCCCCCGTTGAACAAATCGTCCTTGAAAATAAAAAAGCGGTGGGCGTTCTATCAAACGGAACATTCCATGCAGCCGACATCGTCGTCTCAAACCTTGAGGTCATCCCGACTTACGAACGGATCGTTCCGGAGAAAAAAGCCCGGAAACAGGCAAAAAAATTACAAGCGTCGTTTGCCCCTTCCGTTTCAGGTCTTGTCCTATTGCTCGGTGTAAATCGTGAGTATCGCGGGCTAGCGCATCATAATTTCTTTTTCTCAGAAAATCCAGAGCGTGAATTCGCCCAAATGTTCAAAGAAGGTACTCCTCCAGAGGATCCAACGATTTATGTCGGTGTCTCGTCAAAATCCGACGCTTCCCAAGCTCCTGAAGGGAAGGATAACTTATTCGTCTTGACACACGTTCCACCGCTAACACTTCAAAAAGGTGAGGTCGACTGGGATGCGTACCGCGAAGTCGTTCTCGATAAACTGGAGCGGATGGGACTTCATGGACTTCGGGAATCGATCGAGTTTGAATATCGCTTTACCCCAGAGGATTTGAAAGAATTATACGGTCCAAACGGTGGATCGATTTATGGTGTCGCAGCCGATCGGAAGAAAAATGGTGGATTCAAGATTCCATCGAAGAGTGACTTGTACGAAGGACTTTATTTCGTTGGTGGGTCGACACATCCAGGCGGCGGTGTACCAATGGTCACCTTGTCCGGTCAATTAACAGCTGATTTGATCCGAAAACATGAAGGTGCTGTTCCTACGCCTTAAGATTTCTCCAATTACAAAAGAGACGGAAACTGATTCACTCATCAGTTCCGTCTCTTTTTTTACTTTGTATTTGTCAAAAGTGGTACGACATGAATGTCCGCCTTTTCTCCTAATCTCACATCCATTCGACATACGGCTGGCATTGGTAAGGATTTCCAAAATGCGTAATCAAACGTCGAATCAAATGTTTCTAAGAGTAACACCATGATGTTTCCGTGTGTTCCAAGAACGACTATTTCGTCAGGATGCTTCTCCACTAGTTCGTCGATGAATGGCCGAATGCGTTGCGACGCTTCGTTGTTCGTTTCGCCTCCATACGGATTTTCATTCGGATGTTGCCATACATATGTGACCGCTGCTTGAAAATCGTCAAGCTCTCCCGGTGCTAACAATCGCTCTCGTAGTTCCTCTACCTCAATGATTGGTTGTTGACGTGCCTCCGCAAGCGGTGCAATCGTCTCGATCGCCCGTTGATACGGGCTGCTGTAGAACCTGTCGATTGGAATTTCTTGAAACGTTTCAAGTAAACGTATCGCATCTGCTCGTCCTTTATCGGAAAGTGGCCGTTTCCGTTCATCTGGTGAATATGTCGAGTGTGCGTGCCGTACGAAATAGAGTGTCGTCATGTTTTGATTTTCCCCTTTATTGGTGTGTCCATCGGTATCCGATTCCGCGAACTGTTTCGAGATGCTGTTCAATCGGAAAACCGCAAACACGTAGTTTTTCTCTTAAATGTCTGATATGCGAGTCGATCGTCCGCTCGTCTACAGACGCTTCCGCTCCCCATAACATCGTCGTTAGTTGATCGCGTGTCCAAACACGTCGTGGAGAATCTAAAAATACACCTAACAACTCAAACTCCGTCTTCGTTAACGAAATCTTTTGTTGGAGGTAACTACAACGATAGCTTTCCCGGTCATAGGATAGACCATCATACTGTTGCTGTAATAAAACTTCCATTCGCCCGATCAGTTCCCCTTCTTGAATCGGTTTTGATATGTAATCATTCGCTCCTACTTCTCGTGTCCGAATGATGTCTTCCCGCTGATTCCGAGCCGTAACCATCAAGATTGGGATGTTAGAGTGTTCTCGAATGAGACGACAACATGTCCAGCCATCCATATCCGGCATCATGACATCTAGTAAAATCAGGTCGAATACGTGCTGACGGCAGAGATCAAGAGCTTGTTGCGCAGAATCCACAAGCTGACACGTGTACCCATACGGCTGAATATACAGTTTGAGCAGTTCAAGCATTCTTGGTTCATCATCTACGATCAATACATGCGGCATTTTATTTCTCCTTCCACTGCAGTGTCACTTGTGTTCCATGTCCAAGCTGACTCTTGATGTTCAATTCTGCTCCATGTGTCTGAGCAATTGCTTCAACGATGGAGAGTCCGATTCCAGTTCCTCCATGTTTTCGAGAACGAGATGCTTCCGTTCGGTAGAGCCGTTTCGTTACATGAGGTAAAGATTCTGCAGCGATCCCTTCTCCTGTATCTTCGATTTGAATGAAAGCCCCTACTGCGTTGACACCATAACGAACGATAATTTTTCCCGACGTCGTATGTCGTCGTGCATTTTCAATGATATTCACGATCATCTGACGGAGCTGCTGAGCGTCACCCATCACTTCTAATCGCTCACCTTCTATCTCGAACGAAACATTTTCTTGTTCGATGTCCAGGCGCATCAATCGTATCACTTGATGAATCAAGTCTTCGACATCGACAGGTTTTCGTTCCATCATAAAAGCATTCGCATCAATGCGTGCTAGCCAAAATAATTGCTCAATCCATTCATTCATTTGCTGACTTTCTTCTCGAATGATCGTAATGTAGCGTTGTTGCTCATCCGGCGTCAACGTTTGGCGTTCGAGAATATCCGCGTATCCCTTTATATATGTCAATGGTGTGCGTAATTCATGAGATACGCTTGCTAAAAATTCGGATCGTTCTCGATTCAAAAAATCGAGATCCTGTTTTAATTGCTGAATCGAACGCGCCAATTGTCCCAGTTCGTCTTGTCGATCAATCGGCAACTCTCCACCTTCTCCATCTAATAGGCGTGCCGTCGCTTTTTCCATCTGAATCAACGGACGAGAGATGAGTCGGGTCGTCCAAATACTTGCCGCACCTGCTAATAATAGTGCGAGCAGACCCACTTGGAAAAACTGCTGTTTCAACGGATCAAGTACGTGATCTACGATTGCTTTAGAAGCGAACATGAAGACATGCCCCCGATGTTTCCCGTCGATGGTAATGGGACTGTCCGTCATTAAAAAGTCACGCATCGTCACGATTTTTCCTTGTTGACGGTAATCGAAATCCGTATGCTCTAGCACACTTTTCATCTCATTCGACAAAGGTCGTGACGCTTCGAGTTGTTTTCCATCTGCATCAGTGATCACCACAGTAAACGATGAATCTGCTTCCATCATGCTGACATGGCGCATTGTCGTTTGGTCATAGGAATCGACAAGGACATCACGATGGGTATTTCCTCGGTTCAGTAAACCGTCCACTACTTCCTGCGTTCGTGTTTGAGATAACTGATAATACAACGTCCCAAACAACACACTGCCACAAATTAAAAATGCCGCAAGCACGATTCCTCCGACCGAGTATGAAATACGACGCATGACATTTCCTCCCTTTCTCTTCACTTTAGTATAGCGAAAAAAAACACGATCGACGCTGACAAACAAAACTGTCACCTCATCTGCACACGATTTGCACATACGCTGGGTATAGTAATAAAGACTAGTGAATTGTGAATTCAGGAGGATTTTAATATGAAAAAATCATTGACGTTAACCGCACTGGCTCTTAGTTCTACGCTTTGGCTCGGTGCATGCGGATCCGCTTCAAATGACGAAGGAAGCAATAGCGACTCACACGACATGTCTCATGGAGATATGATGCATTCGAGTGATGGAAAGATACCGTCTGGTCTAAAGGAAGCCAGTGATCCGACTTATCCGAAAGGAAGCAACGTCACGTTGACGACGAATCATATGGATGGAATGAACGGAGCTAAAGCAACGATTGCGGGAGCTTATGATACCGTCGTCTATGCGATTAGTTACAAACCGACCAATGGTGGAAAGATGGTGAAAAATCATAAATGGGTCATTCAGGAAGAACTCGATCCCGTTCCAACGAAGCCACTGCAAGTTGGTGATGAAACGACTGTCAAAGCGGATCATATGAAGGGTATGGATGGAGCAAAAGTGACGATTGATGAAGTAAAGGAAACGACGGTCTACATGGTGAACTATGAACCGACGGACGGTGGAGAGATGGTGAAAAACCATAAATGGGTCACAGAAGATGAGATAAAGAAATAATAAAAAAAGCCCGCTTTTCCTATAAAGGAAAAGCGGGCTTTCGGTATGATTCTGACTGGGCTCGAACCAGCGACCTCTACCCTGTCAAGGTAGCGCTCTCCCAGCTGAGCTACAGAATCATGTTTGCAGTACGTTATGTACTTGCTAGGACATGTATTAATATATCAAGAAACTAAAAGGCTGACAAGTCTTTTTCTGAAAAAAAATAAAAAAATTAAAATGGAGGAATTGAACCCCGCTTCCTCCATTTTGAATGACTTACAGGAAGGTCGACACTTGATCAATCGGTAAACGTAGTGCCGGACGCTTTTTCGCATCTTCAACCGCTTTTCCGACAGCAATCAACATGACCGGTACATACCGTGACTCGGTGATGAACGTTTCCGCAAAACGTTGATGATCGAATCCACCCATTGCGAGTGTTGATAATCCACGCGCTTCTGCCGCAAGCATCAATTGCATCGCAGCAAGGCTCGCATTCGACATTGCCGCATCGCGCCCATAGGCTTCACTTTGATAAGCACCTTCTACCTGTGCCTTGATCGAATCAAATAAATCCTCTGTCATGCCACCTGCTTCTACTGCTGGACCGTACACCGGATTGTAGTTTCGATTAGCTTGAACATCACCTAAGATCGCAATGACTGCTGAAGCCGAAGTGATAGCCGGCTGATTGTATGCGATCGGTGCAAGCTGTTGCTTCGCTTCTTCCGAATGAAAGACCGTGAAATGCCAATGTTGCAAATTCCAAGCACTCGGCGCCGCTGTCGTCCATTCTAATAGTTCTTCTACTTCCTGTTTTGAAAGCTTGAACGTTTCGTCGTAATGACGAACGGAACGTCTTTCTGTTAAGACACGCATTGTATCAAGTGTTGTCTGTGTCATGTATAAATCCCCCTTATCATTATCAGATTACTTAGATATCGTAGCATGTCTCTTTTTCATTGTCCTCTATCAGTACTTCAAATGAATTAACTGTTATAAAACAACAGTTGACATTCAACTTCTGTACTAATACAATAAAATCAAGAAAAAAGATCATTGCGTTTACTTTGAAGGAGGAAAAACACATGGAACAACCCCTTTACCAAGAAGCATCTGCTGCATTCTATCGTGAGCTTCCCGTCAAGACGTGTGCCCATTGCGGAAAAGAGATGGATGAACAATGTGAATCCTATCAAACGGAATGCGATGAGTGTGCTGTAACAGAACACTAATAACACATGAAACAATCACTTACTTAGTGGTTGTTTTTTTATTTCTTTTAAATTCTTTCTAAATAAATCAGTATTTTTTAGAAAAATCGATTTTTCGTCATCTTTTTGTCATCTGTTTGTTACAAAAGAAACAGTCAGAATGTTACATTATCTGTATATGATATTTTTGACAAAAGGAGCGACAGACAACGATGGATCCATTTACCTCAAGCCACGCTAGCGAACTCGGTCCACGACCGCGTACAAAAAAAAGAAAGTTTTTACCTCGGTTTTTCTTACTTCTCACACTTGTCTTTCTCGGAGTTGGGGGATATGTCGCTTACCGATACGTGTTTACTCCTGAACAACAATCCATTACGACAGGCAAATCCATTACTGAAGTACCTGTCGTCAATATGGAAAAAGCACGCGTGGAAAAATGGAATGGTGTGACGAAAAAAGTCGCTTATTTAACATTCGAGGATGGTCCATCCGCATTAACACCGGACTTACTTCGAACATTGGATCAACTTCAGACTCGTGCTACTTTCTTTTATCTCGGATCACAAGTAGAAGCTTTTCCGCAAGAAGTCAAAGCTACTGCTAAAGCTGGACACTATATCGGATTACACGGGGAAACACACGATTACGATACATTGTACGAAAAAGGAAAGTATGTCTCAGAGATGCAAAGTGTTCAGAAGAAAATCCATGAGTTGACGAAGCTAACACCACATTTGACACGACCACCTTATGGCTCTGATCCCGGCATCACGAAAAAAATGGCATCTGCCATTCATTCAGCAGACTTCCGCGTGTGGGACTGGTCAATCGATTCAATGGACTGGTATTACAAAGATAGTGCAAAAGAAGTAGCGAATACGGTCATTCGGCGAGCAGAGCGTCCATTTGAAATCATTCTCTTACATGAACAACCACAAGCCATCAAAGCACTTCCAGCCATTGTTGCCGGACTTCAGAAAAAAGGCTATCAATTCGCGATTTATGATGAAGATTTCCATATTCCGTACAACTTCACGCAACACTCGAATTTATAAGGAGTTACTATCCAGATGAAAAAAACATTCGTAGCAGTACTGTTCCTGTCGAGCTTTGGACTCGCTGCCTGTTCCAACGATTCACCAGCCTCTCTTCATGAACAGCTAGAGCAACAAGTGAAAGGTGAAGAGAAAGCATTCACGCTAGCTGATCAACGTGCTCGTAAGGATGAAATTTCAGTTAATACGTACCAAGCCGTTCTTGATGCAGGTGCTGAAGAAATCAAACGCTCTCAAAATGAACGAGAGGAATTAGAAGCCTTAAATGACGAACGGCTTGCTTTATTGAAACAAGAAGAAACGTTACGTAAGGAAACGTACGCTGCACTCGATCTTGAAGAATTGAAGGATGCTGTCAACAAACTTGATGGTAAAGCAAAAACAGAGGGAACTGCCTTAGTGACAATCATCAAGGAACGCGAGCAGACATTTCAAACGTTCTCGAAAACGTATCGACAAGCGATGGACGCTGAAAAGAAAGTGCTTTCACGCTTGACGAAAAAACCGGATTTCGTTAAGATTGATGAGTCAACAGCGGATTTAAATCGTTTAACACGGAAAGCTACCGCGTCATTAAAGAAGTGGAATGCGCTGACCGTTCAGTATAATCAAACGAAAACCCGGCTGTATCGTTTGCTCGACACATCAACTCAATAAATCACACAGGTTGCAACCAAACCCTGTCCAAAAAACCTGGACAAGGCCCCGTTGCAACCTTTTTTGTGTGGTTTTTACTAAAAATGGAGGGAAATTATTCATGCATCGCTCAAAAGCCACTTTATTCGTTCTCATCGGCGCTATCAGTTATGGTGTCCTCTCAACGATCGTCAAACTCGCTTATGCTGCTGGATTCAACTCAGCAGCCGTTTCAGGTAGTCAATTTTTCTTCGGCTGGCTGATGATTTTCGGACTTGCCTTATTTACGAAAAATCTTCGTCTCGATCTCAAAACAGCTGGTCTTCTCATGCTGATCGGTATCTCAAGTGGTACAACTGGTTATCTGTACTATCAAAGTCTTCAAACCGTATCCGCGTCCGTTGCAATTATTCTCTTATTCCAATTTACTTGGATCGGAGTCATCATCGATGCGCTCGCATTCAGACGCTTACCATCTCGCGCACACTTCTTGTCTGCGATTCTATTGATTGGTGGAGCCATTCTTGCGAGTGCGGCTTACTCGAGTCCACTCGACCTGCGTGGAACATTATTCGGTCTTGGAGCGGCTGTCAGCTTCTCGATTTTCTTACTCGCCAGCGGACGCATCGCCAATCATTTACCCGTCATTAAGAAAAGTTTTTACATGATGACAGGTGGTCTTGCTTTCGTCATGACGATGTATCCACCGACAACGTTCTTGTCCTCTGCGAACTTCGAAAATGGACTTCTGTTATACGCGATTCCGCTCGGTCTGTTCGCATTGATTTTACCACCGCTCTTATTTGCTGCTGGCGCGCCTCATCTCTCCCCAGCCAGCGTTTCTTTACTTGGAGCGGCTGAACTACCGACAGCAGTCATCTGTTCCGTCTTAATTTTAGGAGAACATCTGATGAGTTCCCAATGGATCGGGATCGTCATCATCTTGATCGGAATCTTTTATCCAATTTATCGCTCAAACAAAACAGCATCTGTTGCGAACGTACAGCAAAACGACCTTTCCTGAGCTCAGGAAAGGTCGTTTTCTTTACTTCTGTCGTTTCATCGCATCCGCAACGAATTCGACGTCCGTACCAATGATGATTTGAACGCTAGTTGCCCCCATCTTCATGACACCTTTTGCTCCAGCCGCTTTAATCGCTGCTTCGTCAATGATGCTTGGATCTTTGACTTGAAGACGTAAACGTGTCGCACAATTGTCAATCGACGTGACATTTTCTGTTCCTTTTAGTCCCGCAAAGATGCGTGCTGCTTGTTGCTCATATTTATCGTCTGAATCTGTCAAAACGACTCCCGTGTCTGTGACGAGCGATTCATCTTCACGACCTGGTGTCTTCAGATCAAATTTCGTGATCATGAAGTAGAACAGGAAGTAGTAGACGACCGCGAACGCGAGACCAACCGGGATGAGAAGCAATGGTTTTGTGGCAATCCCGAAGTTCAAGGCATAATCAATGAAACCAGCCGAGAAGGAGAAGCCATGTAAAATACCGAGTAAGTTAACGATGGCCATCGATAGACCTGTTAAAACCGCATGAATGACATATAAAACAGGTGATAAGAACATGAACGAGAACTCGATTGGTTCCGTGATACCTGTCAAGAAGGACGTCAATCCAAGACCAATCATCGCTCCAGCAACTGCTTTTCGATTTTCTTTACGCGCAGCCATGACGATCGCAAAAGCTGCAGCCGGTAAGGCGAACATCATGATTGGGAAGAAGCCCGCTTGATAAATCCCAGCTGTCGGATCTCCAGCGAAGAAGCGCGCGATGTCACCGTTCGCGACCGTACCATCTGCTTTTTCATATGAACCGAAGACGAACCAGAAAATATTATTTAAGACGTGGTGTAAGCCGACAGGAATCAAGAGACGGTTAAAGAATCCAAACAGAGCAGCGCCTCCTGCACCAAGACCAACCATCCATTCACCAGCACCGTTGATGCCTTGCTCAATGAACGGCCAGACATAACCAAAGATGAAAGCAAGTACGAGCATGACCGCTGATGTAATGATTGGAACGAAACGACGACCTCCGAAGAACGCCAACCAATCCGGTAACTTAATGTTATAGAACCGATTGTATAGAAGTCCTGCGACGATACCCGCGATGATTCCACCGAATACCGCCATATTAACGGTCGAACCGAGTGTCGCCTGATTCGCGATCGAACCAAGTGTCGCTCCGTCGACCTTAGTCGAGGAATCATTGACGATCGCCGCGATCGCATCATACTTCGCCTGAATCTGTGCGCTGGAATAATCCTTGTTCATCGAGTCGACGCCATTCTTTAAGACGAGATACCCGATGGCCCCGGCAAGACCCGCTGCCCCGCTCGCATCGATCGATAGACCAATCGCGACACCAATGGCAAAGATCAATGGCAGGTTATCAAAAATAGCCCCTCCTGCTGCTACCATCAACGGAATATCTAACATATCCGCTGAACCTAATCGGAGTACGATTCCGGCAGCCGGTAATACTGCGATTGGTAACATCAAGGCTTTACCAATGCGTTGTAGAAACTGCAACATACCTTTCACCCTTTCTTGAATAAACGATAATGACAGAACAATGTAAACGCTTTTACGTTTTTTATTATTCCACATAAACATCTAAATGACTAGACCTTTATACAAATTATTCATTATCTTTTTTTATTGATATAAAAATTCATTATAGCAGACGCTAAAAACCGGACTAGAGTCATTCTCCAGTCCGGTTTTTCTATTTGATTTCAACGGTCTTAGCGGCGATTTGTATCTTCAAAATTTTGTTGGACGTTACCGACTGTTTTCTTCGCCTCGCCTTTTACTTGATCTTTTTTACCTTCGCGCTCTGTCGATTTATCGCCTGTTGCTTTCCCAAGCGCTTCTTTTGCTTTACCCGCTACTTTATCGACGAGACCATCTACTTTTTTATTGAGACCACTGTTGTTTGACATAACCATTACCCCCATTTAAAAGTTTTTTTTGCGATAGTTGTCTGTTCCCTTGTCACTGATTTTCAAACGTTTCCTGTATCAAAACCGACACTTACCTAAACAAAAACAACAGTGAACGTCCTGTCCACTGTTGTTTAATCTAAAGCTATTCTTTTTACTGGGCGACGGAAACACCTAATACTTGTTCAATCCGTTCGAACGCCCAATCCAACTCTTCTTTTGTGATGACGAGCGGTGGTGCAAAACGAATGACTGTCTCATGTGTTTCTTTACAGAGCAAGCCTTTTTCCTTCAACGCTTCGCAATATGGTCGCGCTGCTTCTGTTAATTCAACACCAATGAATAATCCACGTCCACGTACTTCTTTAATCATCGGGTTGTTGATTTGTTTTAATTTCTCCATGAAGTACGTACCGAGTTCGAGTGAACGTTCCGGTAACTTTTCGTCTTCTAATACTTCAAGTGAAGCAATCGAGACGGCACAAGCGAGTGGATTTCCACCGAACGTCGAGCCGTGTGATCCTGGATTGAAGACGGAAAGGACATCTTTATTCGCAGCCACACATGAGATCGGGAATACACCACCACCCAGTGCTTTACCGAGGATATACATATCTGGCGTCACTTCGTCCCAATCAGAGGCGAACCATTTGCCAGAACGGCCGAGTCCAGATTGAATCTCATCCGATACGAGCAGAACATTCTGCGCACGACAAACTTCTTGCGCATCTTTTAAGAAACCATCGTAAGGAATTAAGATGCCTGCTTCGCCTTGAATTGGTTCCAAGATGAATGCCGCTGTATTCTCAGTGATCGCCTGTTTTAATGCCTCAAGATCGCCGTATGGAATCGTCTTGATTCCAGGAAGAAGCGGTCCAAATCCCCGTTGGTATTCTGCTTCCGTTGACATTGAGACGGCTGTCATCGTCCGACCATGGAAGTTTCCTTCACAAACGATGATTTCAGCATCACCTGGGATTTGTTTGACTTCATATGCCCAGCGTCGTGCTGCTTTTACTGCTGTCTCAACAGCTTCCGCACCTGTATTCATCGGTAATACCATGTCTTTACCCGTCAGTTGTGCTACTTTTTCATAGAAAAAGCCCAGTTGATCATTGTGGAAGGCGCGTGACGTCAACGTGATCTTATCCGCCTGTCGTTTTAGAGCCTCGATGATTTTCGGATGACGATGCCCTTGGTTGACAGCTGAGTAAGCGCTCAACATATCCATATAACGACGTCCTTCCGGATCCGTTACGAAGACACCCTCTGCTTCTGAAATGACGATCGGGAGTGGATGGTAGTTATGTGCTCCGAACTGTTCTGTCTGTTGAATGATTTTCTCTGTTTGATTCATCGAGATTCCCCCTTATAGCTCTTTAGAAAACGCTTTCAAAATCATTATAGCAGATTTTCTTGTATAATCTTCATCTAAAAAATGTATAACCTAGAGGATTACGATGCGTAAGAATTGAATATATTGGGAAAAGACAAGACAAGTGAACCGTCATCTCTTTTCATCATAAAGGAGCGTGCGCACGTAATGGATCGTTCGACCATTGATTCCTATGAAGTCGTCATTCAAGAATTCCCTTTACCCGCTTTCATCCTGAATACTGATTTGACCATCCGTTCTTGGAATGAACTAGCCGAAAGCCAGTGGGGCTGGACACAACAAGAAGTCGTGGATCAGACTGTTCCACTTCTTGAACAGGAAGACATGGCATTCAGTCATCAGATTTGGCGTGCCTTCTTGGAACGCCGTCAATCGGTCCAATTACCGAATGCCTCCTTATTGCATAAGACGGGCACTTCTGTAACATCAACTCTCCTTCTGTCTCCTTTACTTGATGATACAGGAACCGTTATTGCCGCTTTTGCTTGCTGTATCCCTTCAGCTGAGCAACAAACGAACATGAAACCACTCTTCCAAGGATTGATGGATTTGCGCTATGCATTCGATCAGATTGCTTCTGTCGCTGTCTTCGATGCACGAGGAACGATCACGTACGCAAATGATCAACTCATCGATGTGACAGGATATTGTTCTGAGATGCTTCTCAACCAACCATGGTCGCTCATCTTAGACCCATCCAGTCCCGTCGTTTCGGAGATTCGTGCACAACTTCGTGAACGAAAAGCCTGGTCTGGTCGCCTTAGCCTCACTTCGCAAACGGGCGAACGAAAACATCTCCAAGCGACATTGATTCCAATTTATGATGCGAACGGCGTTCGTTTTCAGCACCTGTTCATCGGCAACGACATCACGGAAACAACTGCGCTTGAAGAAGAACTTGATTTTTTAGTGCATCATCATGAGATGACGCATTTATTGAATAAACGTGGATTTTTACGCGAAGGAGAAGCCTTATTCCGCTCTGCTGGATCACATGATCCCGTTGCACTCATTTTGTTCGATATCGATCGTTTCAAAGTCATCAATGATTCGTTTGGAACACATGTCGGCGATCAACTTCTTCAAGCAATGGCAACGCGTCTTTTGCAACATACGACAGATATACTTGCTTTTCATCCGACGAGTGATCTGTTTGGTGTCTTGTTACCTGCACCGTCGAGCAATCTACTTTTTCAGTATGCTCGAAAGTTACAACAAGCACTGCAGCGTCCTTATTACATTAACGGTCATTCACTCATCGTTTCTTGTACATTCGGGATCACCGTCTATCCGTCGGAAGCAAAAACACTGGAAGATTTATACCGCCGCTCTGAAACTGCTCTATATGCAGGAAAATCAATTGGTACCGGAACGATTCAGTACTTAACACACGAGATGGACACACAGTTCACACGGAAAATCCAACTCGAACGTTCCCTCTTCACGGCACTCGAAGATCAATCCCTATATCTTGCTTATCAACCAATCATTGAACTTCAGACACAAGCCGTTAAAGGCTTCGAAGCGTTATTACGCTGGAATCACACGGCACTCGGGAGTATTCCACCAGATGAATTCATCCCACTCGCTGAAGAAGCTTCACTGATCACACCAATCAACAACTGGGTCATCATTGAAGCATGTGAACAGCTCGCGAAGTGGCAACAGACGATTAATCCTGAACTGACGATGGCAATCAATATTTCACCGCATCAGTTCCAAAGTGACTCTTTTATTCGAACGTTGCAACATATCGTAACGGAGCGACTCGTTTCACCATCTTCCGTTACGCTGGAGATGACAGAGAATATTGCGATTTTACAGACGCAACGAACGGTCGAACGTATGCACCTCATCAAGTCGTTCGGCTTCCGTTTATCGATCGATGATTTCGGTACCGGTTATTCTTCTTTACAGTATCTCAGTGCTTTTCCAATCGACGAATTAAAAATTGATAAAGTATTCATTGATGGTCTGGCGAAAAATGACCATGCCTTGCTGGATTCCATCATTCAACTTGGTCACAACTTAGAGTTGAATCTTGTCGCTGAAGGTGTTGAGACAGAACACGCGTTAGATTATCTAAAAACAACATCGTGTCAGCATATGCAAGGGTTTATTTTCTCTGAACCTCTATCTGTACAGGATATCGAAAAACGATTCTTAGCACCTTAATCAAAAAAGAAGTCACGGTGGATAACAATCACCGTGACTTCTTTTGCATATCATTTCTTACAACTGAATTTCTCCTACAACCATTCCGTAAACGGCTACTCCTGCTAAGACAACGAGGATCATACTAGCAATCCACTCATAACGTGACATGCCCGTCCGTTGCTGTTCTCGCTCTGCTAACGCGTACGCGAGAATCCCTGGAGCATAGACTAATGCCGCGATGACGATGTACCAGATACCCGACGCATAGACGAGCCAAATCGAATACGCTGATGCGATGACAGAGAAAAGTAACATTTTCTGATTGCGTTCTTCGCGCGATGTCCGAATGCTATACAACGCTGATAATAGGTACGGTAATAACGCACAAATCCCGGCGATACTCGATAAGACAAGATAGGTTTGCGCTGAGAAAAGCGCGATTCCTGCGACGACTTGTGTCGCGATCTGTGTAATCAACAGCGCACCGACTGGAGCTCCTTTTCGATTCGTTTTTGCGAATGCTTTCGGAAACGCACCGTCTTTCGCCACAAGATACGATATTTCTGATGCGAGAATCGTCCATCCGAGAAGTGCGCCAGATAGTGAAATAATCAAACCGATCATGATGATCGTCGCACCGATTGGTCCAATCGCTGCTTCTAATACATACGCCATCGTCGGTTCTTTTAATCCAGCTAGTTGTTCTTGACTAAGCACTCCGAGTGATAGAACAGAAATCAAGATATAGATGACTAACACTCCAACGAGTCCTGTTACCGTCGCTTTTCCGACATCACTTCGATTTTTAGCACGACTCGACAAGACGACTGCCCCTTCAATACCAACGAACGCCCAAAGCGTGACGAGCATCGTTCCTTTTACCTGATCGAAGATCGAACCGAGTTCTGTTCCCTTTCCCCAAATATCTAAATTAAACGTTTTGATATTAAAGGCAATTCCTACTAAAAGGATGAAAATCAAAATCGGAACGAGCTTTGCAATCGTCGTAATCAAATTGACGAGTGTCGCTTCCTTGATTCCGCTTGAGACGAGCCAGAACAATCCCCAAATGACGACCACACTCATCAAAAGGAGGAATATTCGATTTTCTGCTGCGAAAATCGGGAAGAAATAACTAATCGCATTAAACACGAGCGTGATATTCGCAACCGTTCCAATCCACGCCGATACCCAGTATCCCCACGCACTGTTAAAGCCGACAAAACGTCCAAATCCTTCACGCGCATAGGCATAAATGCCGCCTTCGAGCTCTGGTTTACTATTGGCGAGATGCTGGAATACTAACGCGAGCATGATCATTCCGATCCCCGTTATACTCCATCCGATGAGGATAGGTCCTGCACTTGCACTTTGGGCCATTGCACCAGGGAGGTTAAAAGCTCCTCCACCGACCATGGACCCGATGACCATTGCCGCGAGCGCAAAGAAGCCGATTTTTTGCTGATTCATGATGAGACACTTCCTTTTTCCGTATATCTATTACATCTTACGTATATTCATTCGAAAGACACAAAAGTCATTATAACAAATCACCTTCTAAAGTAAAGAAAGGATTTGAGACGAATGAACTGGATTCATGTATTTCAGCTCGAAGACCTTCTAAAACTCCTATTGGCTGCTACACTTGGAATTTTCATCGGATTCGAGCGTGAAATTAAAAATAAACCGGTCGGTATACGCACTAGCCTCGTAATTACCCTCATCAGCTGTCTTTTAACCATTGTCTCTATAAAATCCGTCCTGCTCTATCACGATATGGCGACTCATGTCCAGATGGATCCGATGCGCCTTGTCGCGCAAATCATTACCGGAATCGGATTCATCGGAGCTGGTGTCATCTTACGACGACCACATGATATCGTCAGCGGACTAACAACTGCCGCCATTATATGGAGTGCAAGTGGGATTGGGATTGCTGTCGGTGCCGGATTCATTTGGGAATCGATTTTTCTCGTTCTCTTTCTCTTTTTCCTATTAGAAGGTCTGACTTGGGTGATGCGTCACATCAACAATAGTCGATTTGAAGCGAACGTCCTCGTCGCACATTTACTTCTTCCCGCCGATCTTGATCCATCCGACATCATCTTCGCCCTTGAACAAAAAGGTGTTCGGATTACGAATATACGCATGCGAGGAAATCCAATTCGATTAACATTACGGATGTATTCCCCTCATTCGCTGACCCTATTCCTACTTTATGACTATTTAAAATCACTTGGAATTAAGGATATAGACCTTGATCAGTAAGAATTATCTGAAAATTTATGTTGCATTTTTAATCACTTTCACTTAAATTAACAATATGTTCACATTTTTCTGAAATATTTAAAACTAACTCTCGGGGGGTCATCGTTCCATGAATAAACCATCGAAAATTGCTTTTGCTGGACTATCCAGCATTGCACTACTTGCTGTCGCTGCATGCGGGCAAGGAAATGATGAGAATGCAAGCGGCTCGGATTCGAAAAATAAGAAAAAGGAAGTCACGCTCGTTTCGACGACAGATGTACCTCAGCTCGATCCGACGAAAACGACGGACTCGACTTCCATCATTGTTACGAACAACGTCTTTGAAGGACTTTATCGTCTTGACGGCGATAATAAGCCAACACCTGGAATCGCAGAAAGTGTCGAAGTATCAGACGATAAAAAAACATACACGTTCAAATTGCGTAAAGATGCGAAATGGTCAGATGGATCAGCTGTCACAGCAGATGATTTCATTTATGCTTGGAAACGTGCACTTGATCCAAAGACAGCAGCAGAATACGCGTACATTTTACAAGATTTGAAAAACGCCAATAAAATCATGGCTGGAGACGCTGAACTCGATGAACTCGGTGTCAAGAAAGTCGATGACCAAACACTTGAAGTACAACTCGAAGCTCCTGCTCCTTACTTCCTTGGCTTAACGAGTTTCCCAACGTACTTACCATTAAAGCAATCATTCGTCGAAGATAAAGGCGATAAGTTTGCAACAAGTGTTGATACAATGGTCTTCAACGGACCTTTCGTACTCGATAAGTGGCAAGCGAACGCTGGGTGGACATATAAGAAAAATCCGGATTACTGGGATAAAGCAAGCGTCAAGATGGATCAAATTAACGTTAAAGTCGTCAAAGAGATTTCGACTGGCGTCAACCTCTTTGAATCAAAAGAAGTCGATTTTGCACCGATTACATCGGAGTTCGTCTCACAGTACGAAAAATCAGAGGATTACAAGACTCGTCCAGATGCTCGGATCAACTTCCTTCGCTTTAACCAAAAGAATAAAGCATTGAAAAACAAAAACATTCGTAAAGCACTTGCACTCGGTTTTGAGAAGCAAGGGATTACCGATGTCATCCTAAACGATGGATCAAAACCAGCGAACTTTATCGTTGCGAAGGATTTCACATTTACACCAGATGGCGAAGACTTCCGTACGAAGTATCCGGATCTTCAAAGCTACGATGCAGATGCAGCGAAAAAAGCTTGGGATGCTGGTTTGAAGGAACTTGGTGTCAAAACAGTTGAACTCAGCATGCTCTCACGGGATGAAGATGCTTTCAAGAAAGTCTCTGAGTACTTAAAAGGTGACCTAGAGAAACATCTTCCTGGTTTGACGATCAATATCAAACAACAACCATTCAAAAACTTCCTCGATCTCGAATCGAAGGGTGATTATGACATCTCTGCAGCTGGATGGGGACCTGACTATCAGGATCCAATGACGTTCCTCGACATGTGGTTGACAGGCGGAAGCTTCAACCGGATGGAATACTCGAACAAAAAGTTCGATGATCTCATCAAAGGAGCGAAACAACAAGCCGATGAAGCGAAGCGTTGGTCTGATATGCAAGAAGCTGAAAAAATCTTGCTAACAGATGACTACGCGATTGCGCCGATCTACCAAAAAGGTGAAGCTTACTTGCAACGGACAAACATTGATAAATTATACCGTCACCCATTCGGTGCCGATATGAGCTTTAAATGGATGGAATTAAAATAACCCTTTAGAATATTGATGAACAAGTAGCGGATCTCGTTCCCTACTTGTTTTTTTATTTTCCAACGCGGTTCTCAGAAAACAACAAAGACCCCTTCTGACGGAGCCATCGGGGGTCTTTACTGTGCGATTTGTTTATAAAAAGCAATCTCTTCATCCTGTCCTTCCTCAACTGCTCGGAAGAATTCAGCGAAGTAAGCATAAAGAACGGTGCGTTCCTCATACGTTGGTCGAGCTTGACGAATGACGGAGAATGCAAGATTTCGCAACTGACGTTTTGTTCGTCGATGTGTTGGTAACGCATGGAACTGACGCGTAAATGAACGATAGACATCCGCAATCAAAGCTTCGTGCCCTTCAAAATATGTCTTATCCATAATGATGATCTCCTTTCTAACCTTGTTGTCCTACTGTTTTCTACGAACCTTTTAGATAAAAGTTTCATAGAAAGTGAGATTTCTCACAAATGATATAGACCTTACTATAACAAGCTTTCCAAAATGATTCAACATCCAAACTATTAAGTTTCATCAAGGAATTTTAGCCGTTTTGTAAAGTTCCTTTCTTTGATTTTAGATCATCTATTCCTAACACAAAACGGTCTGAGTCCCGGAAAGAGACTCAGACTCGCGACGGACATCAGTCTGCTTGTACTGAAATATGCTGGAAGTGTTTCACATCGAATAATCCACTGTCGGTCAGCTTTAATTCCGGAATGACCGGTAAGCAAAGGAATGACATCGTCAAATAGGGATTAAAGGAACGATCCGCCTCTAATACATCGAGGGCATCATTCAATGCTTCGAGTGTATCTCCAACTTCTTGGAAGGGACGATTCGTCATCAGTCCAGCGATTTCAAGCGGTAACTCAGCAAGTACCTCTTGCCCATTGACGGCAATGACTCCCCCACCCGCTTGGACGAGACGTTCCGCAGCGAGTTGCATCTCTTCGTCTGATGCGCCAACGATGACGAGGTTGTGCGAATCATGGGCAACAGTCGCCGCAATCGCTCCGCGTTTCATCTTGAAACCTTTGACGATCCCGACTGCCGAGAAGGATGTGCCGTGATGCCGTTCAATGACAGCAATCTTTAAGAGATCCTGCTCCGGTACAGGCACGAAATGTCCGTCTTGAAGCGGAACGTCGAGAACCAGATGTTCCGTGACGATGCTTTTCGGAATGACTCCGATCACATGCGCCCGTGATGATTCAAGTGGAAGGGCAAATACTTCTGGTGTAATCGGTTTTGTATTCAATGCACCTCGTAACGATTCTGGAACATGCGCGCGTCGTACTGTTCGGGTCGTTTTTCCTGCTCGTGCGACACACTCACCTTTAATATAAACCTCGTCAATCACGACGTTATCAGCATCGGATAACAAGACGAAGTCCGCCCGGCGTCCCGGCACGATAGCTCCACGATCGTCCAGACGATAGGCATTCGTCGCATGCAACGATGCCATCGCATACGCTGTTTCGCGTTTAATTCCATGACGAATCGCATAGCGGATATTATAGTCGATCGTACCTTCGCGTAATGTATCATCCAAATGTTTATCGTCCGTACAGAAGAGGAAACGGCTCGCGTTGCTTTCCGTCACAGCATCGAGTACTTCCTTCAAGTTTCGGGCAGCTGATCCTTCCCGCACTTCGACATACAGACCACGACGCGCTCGGGCAATCGCATCTTCTTTACTGACAGATTCATGATCCGTTCGAATTCCGGCGACACCATAAATGTTAATTTCGCGTGGTCCAAGTCCCGCAGCATGACCATCGACCAGTTTTCCTGCGTCTTCGATCTGTTTAATTTTTTGGAGCATATCGCGATCGGCTCGTTCGACCGCTGGATAATCCATGACTTCTCCCAAACCATGGACACCAGGATGATTGACGAATGGTGCAAGTGCCGCCGCATCAAGTGATGCTCCCGCGTGTTCAAACGAAGTCGCCGGTACGCAGCTCGGTAACATCATACGGACATCAAGCGCGAGACCTTCAGCATCGTCTAGCATAAAGGATAATCCTTCTGCTCCTTTGACATTCGCGATCTCATGCGGATCGGCGATAATCGTCGTGACACCTAACGGTAGAATCGCTTGCTCATACTCACTTGGCGGCACCATCGATGATTCAATATGGACATGGGCATCGACGAAACTTGGTGCGATGAAAAGTCTTTCTCCCGAACGATTCTCGATTCCGTCATACCCCTCTCCGACAGCAGCAATATAACCTGAATCAATCGCTACATCTGCTGTATATGTCTCACGTGTCATGACATCAATGACTGAAATATTCTGATAGACGACGGCTGCTTTCTCTTTTTTGGCAGCAATCGCGATCAATCGTTCACGCACTGTTTGTTCCATCCTGTCTCCTCCTGTTGTAAGCGTATTTTTACCATCTTACAATTAGTTTGGAAGCTGTTGCAATTTATTTTTTGTAACGTCAAGATGAAAGAGTATCGATTTAATGTCTGAGGGGGAAAAACGCATGAAATATCGTGTCGGTTCACTTGTTCCAAACATCGATCCATCCGTTTATTTAGCGGACGGATCTAAAGTCATCGGAGAGGTCACGATCGGAAAAGACTCATCTGTCTGGTTCAATACGGTCATACGCGGAGATGAAGGTCCGATTCACATCGGGGAACGCGTCAACATCCAAGACGGTTCGATGATTCATCAGTATGAAGGGTATCCGACTATCATTGAAGATGAAGTGACGATTGGTCATATGGCGATGATTCACGGCGGAATCATTCGAAAAGGAGCGTTAATCGGAATGTCGGCGACGATCCTCGATGAAGCCGAAATCGGAGAAGGAGCATTCGTTGCTGCCGGAAGCCTTGTTCCGCCAAAAATGAAGGTACCTGCCGGCGCGATGGTCATGGGTGTTCCTGCAAAAATCGTCCGGGATATCAGTGACCATGATCGATTCATCATGGAACGAACAGTCCGAAAATACGTGAAACGAGGTCAGCAGTATGCTGACAGTTTTGAAGCTATCACAGAGGATATGACAAGTTTGTGAGAACGTTTACAAAGTTCACAGGTTCTTAATACCTCCCCTCTTCCGTCTTTACAATTCTTTCGTACACTAGAGGTGTAAGAGATGAATCAAGACACAGAGAGGGGATTTTATATGATTCCAGTATACGAAGAACGCATCATGTCTGATTTGTTTTCATCTACGAATAACCCAAGTTACGGTTTGCCGACGTTACCCGAATCGGAAACGGATTGGTTGACAGTCGAGATTCAAACACGTATCGTTAAAGATGCCGAGCACCGCCTTGGAACATTAAACCGAGAGGAAGAACGTGTATGATTCAGCAACGCACTGTTCGCGCTTGGCTCGCTAGTCGCATCAAAAAATAATTTAATCACTTGATTACGTATTTTCCAAAACGATATAGCGCGTCAGCGCGCATACCAAAAGAGCCGAAGCGGATTCCCGCCTCGGCTCTACCTGTTTATTTTGAAATTAATCCTTCTTCGATCAAGAAATCACGCGCGACTTTTTCAGGGCGCTGTTTCTCGACATCTGCTTTGTAATTCAATTCTTGCATCTTCTCATCCGTAATTTTATCTTTTAACGTGTTGAGGACTTTTTTCAGCTCCGGATGTTCTTCAAGTGTTTCTTGACGAACAAGCGGTACCGCATAGTATGGTGGGAAGAACTTTTTATCGTCTTCTAGCACTGTTAAATCGAATTTTTGTAACAAACCATCTGTTGAGAAGCTATCGATGACGTTCGTTCGACCATTTGTCAGTGCTGTATAACGGAGTCCTCCATCGACTGGTTGTACATCTTGGAATTTCATATCTGGATACTTTTTCTTCAAACCAAGATAACCATCTTCACGGTTCGCGAATTCGATTGTTGATCCGAGAATCAAACGATCACTGACTTTTGACATATCTGATACCGTCTTCAAGTCATATTTTTCGATATCTTCTTTCGTCATGGCAAGGGCATACGTATTGTTGAAACCGATTGGGTCAAGGACGTCGACCTGACTTTTTTCCGGAATCATCTTCCCGACTTTTGCATAGACCGTTTCCGGATCCGTCTCGACGTCTTGCTTGAGCACGTCGATCAACAAAGTACCTGTGTACTCGACATACGCGTCGATTTCCCCTTTTTCAAGCGCCCCGTAAGCGACTTTCGTCCCGCCGAGGTTTAATTGACGTTCGACTTCTAAATCCGTTTTATCTTCGATTAAATCCGCTAACATATTTCCGAGAATCAATTGTTCTGTAAAGTTCTTCGATCCGATGACGATCTTATCGTCCTTAAGGAAAGAGTAAGCGACCGATCCACCAATTAATATGAAAACGATACTTGCGATCGCGATCTTGCGTCCAGCTGGCATCGCCTTGCGACGCTTCCGTGCCTTATTCTTGATTCGACCATCTGCAAGTGGAATCCCATTTGGCGCCACGGAGTATTCAATCCGACTGACGACGAAGTCGATGACGAGTGCTAAAATACCGGCTGGGATTGCTCCGGCAAGAATCTGGTTATTATCAACTGTTTGAATACCTGAGAATACGAGGTAACCAAGACCACCGGCACCGATGAATGCTGAGATCGTCATTAAACCAACAGCTGTAACGGCTGAAATTCGAATCCCTGCCATCATGATCGGCAAAGCAAGTGGAATCTGAACCTTACTGAGGATTTGCCGATCCGTTAAACCAATTCCTTTAGCTGCTTCGAGCGTGTCCCCTGGAATGCTCGACAGACCCGTGTACGTATTTTTAACGATTGGCAAGAGTGAATAAAGCACGACCATGATAATCGCTGGTGTCGATCCGATACCAATGAACGGAATCAAGAAACCGAGTAAAGCAAGACTCGGAACAGCTTGCACGACGCTCGTCAGCGCAAGGACAGGCTTCGCGAACTTTTGGTAACGGGTGATCAGAATCCCGATCGGAATCCCGAGAACGACCGCGATGACGACGGCAAAGACCGTCAGCTGTAAGTGCTCTAGCAATAAATCACCGATCTGATCGGTATTATTTTTTACATAATCAAAGAATCCGCTCATTGGACTTCCTCCTCATGAATGAATTGCTCACTCAAGACGGAAAGTAAGCTACTACGTGTGATCAACCCTCTGAGTTTTCCTGTTGCATCCGTTACTGGTAGATAACCAGTCTCTTCCTGATTCATGACTTCAAGAACATCGAGTAATGAATCGTGTTCATTGACGGCGATGATTTCGCCCTCCATCACTTCTTCGATCCGTTGGCTCTTATCCGGAATCGTCTGGATGTTCTTCAACTTAATCAGCCCTTGTAAGACACGGTCACGATCGGTGATCAACAGGCTGTCGACTTTGCGTCCACGCATGATTTCAATTCCCTGCAACAACGTCCGTTTGCCACTGATTGAAACTGGGTCCTCGATCATGATATCTTCTGCCTTGATGAATTCTGGACTACTCCAGATTTTATTTTTTCCGATGAACGATTCGACATATTCATCTTTTGGATGACGCAAGATTTCTTCTGGAGTATCGAACTGGACGATTTCCCCATCACGCATGATACATATCCGATCCGCTAACTTGATCGCTTCATCCATATCATGGGTGACGAAAACGATCGTCTTCTTCACTTCTTCTTGCAAGTTAAAAAGTTCTTCCTGTAGATCGTTACGGGTAACGGGATCGAGTGCACTGAACGGCTCATCCATCAAAATGACTTCAGGATCATTCATTAAAGCTCGTGCGAAACCAACACGCTGTTGCTGCCCACCACTGAGTTCGCTCGGATAACGATCGATGAATTGCTTTGGATCAAGCCCGACCATCGTCAACAATTGTTCTGTCCGTTGATCCATTTCATCGTGATCTTTCCCCTCAAGCCCCGCAATCAATTGAATGTTTTCCCGGACCGTCATGTGAGGGAACAAGCCGGTTTGCTGGATGACATATCCCATATGACGTCTTAATTCAATCGTATCTGTCTTCATGATGTCCTTCCCGTTGACTAAAATCGTACCTGAAGAAGGTTCAATCAATCGATTGATCATCTTAAGTGATGTCGTCTTCCCACAACCACTTGGTCCGATGAAAACAACGAGTTCACCCTTTTGAATCTCGAGCGATAAGCCTTTCAAGACGACATTGTCCTTAAACTGCTTACCGACGTTTTTGAATTCGATCATTCCTTCTCACTCCTTTTTACTATTTCCATATATTATGGTTTCCCAAAAAGATTACGGTTTAAACAAATTTTCTGTAATTTAGTTTTATTTCTTTGCAAAACGGGAATTTCTTAGTTCTTTTTTTAAAATAAAGGGAATACCTTAATAAAGAGTACTTGTAAAGCATGTTTTTGATGAAGGAGGTACTAGACGATGAACATCAAGAAACCTACCATCATGATGATCGGATTACTTCTCCTTAGTCCACTTTCGATTCCTTCACAGGTCGATGCAGCGAGCTCTACGTTCGTGACGAAAGGAACGACGACACAAAAAGTCGTCGCATTGACGTTTGATGACGGTTCAGATGGGACGAACATTGCAAAAATCTTAAGTATCTTGAAAAGTAACCAAGTGAAAGCGACTTTCTTTTTGACAGGCAGTGGTGCAACCAACCATCCTCAATCGATCAAGAACATCACAACCGCTTCTCCGACACATCAAATCGGCAATCACTCATATTCGCATCCGGATTTTACGACACTAACAGCGAGCCAGATGACGAGTGAATTATCCCGAACAGAATCTCTCATCCGGTCCTTGACCGGAAAAACGACGAAACCAATTTTCCGAGCGCCGTTCGGTGCAAGTAATAGTAACGTGTTGAGTGCCGTTGGGGCGGCAGGTTACACGAAAACGATTCAATGGAATATTGATACGACGGATTGGAAAGGCATCTCTTCAACAGCCATCTTGGATCGTGTATTACCAAAAGTCGTTCCCGGATCGATTATTCTGATGCATACCGGTGCTGGTGCGAAAGGAACACCAACCGCTTTGCCAACGATGATTTCAAAACTCAAAGCCAAAGGCTATTCGTTCGTCACGATTTCAGAACTCCTCCGCTCACCAACTCCAACCGGTACGACGTATACCGTCAAAGCTGGCGATACACTCTATTCGATCGCCCGTAAATACAACGTCTCGGTCTCTGCCCTCGCGAGTGCGAATAACATCACGAATTGGAATCTGTTGAATGTCGGTCAAGTCTTGAAAATTCCAACAACGATGTATACGGTCAAAGCCGGTGATACACTTTACTCGATTGCGACACGATATGGTGTCACCGTCACAGCATTGATGCAGGCAAACAACATTACGAATCCGAACCTCTTGCTCATTGGACAAGTCTTAAAAATTCCAAACTGAATCTGCTGATCGCAACACACAAAAAAACGATCCCTCTCTATTCAAGAGAAGAATCGCTTTAGATCGTATGCATGAAATCGGCGCGATAGCGTCGGTTTTTTTGTCCTCTCGTTTGACCCCGCACCTCTTATGACTCTGATCGGACCCCGTTGATCCCAAGATCACACTGAATCAAATCCGCATACGTTTGTCGACGGACGACTTCACGGGATTCCCCGTCCCGAACGAAAACGAGTGCCGGACGTAAGAACTGGTTATAGTTGCTTGCCATCGAGAAGTTATACGCTCCTGTCCCAAAGACAGCAAGTGTATCGCCACCGTTCGGTGTGACCAACTGTGCTTTTTCAGCGACGAGATCCCCTGATTCACAAGCTGCTCCGACGACCGTCACTTCAGTCGTTTCACCACTCATCCGGTTTGCGATGACGGTTTCATACACGGCACCGTAAAGTGCTGGGCGAATGTTATCCGTCATTCCGCCATCGACCGAAAGATATGTTCGGACGCCTTCGATCGCTTTGATTGCCCCGACCGTATACAGTGTCGTTCCTGCATTCGCAACGACCCAGCGGCCTGGCTCGATCCCGATTCGTGGACGTTCGATGCCGAGTCGCTCCGTTTCCGTCTCGATCACATCCATGACGCGTGCGATCGTCGCTTCAAAATCAAGCGGCTGATCGTCCTGTGTATAGGCAATACCGAAGCCGCCACCAACATTGACTTCGCTGACTGTGAAACCATGATGCGCACGAATCGTTTCGACGAAGCCCATCATCGTCCGAGCTGTCTGTTCGAACAGTGACGGATCTTGGATTTGCGAACCGACATGACAATGGATGCCGAGTAACGACAGATGTTCCGATGCTAAAATTGCCTCGATTGCGTCCAAATAATCTGACGCATGTGTTGAGAAACCGAATTTCGTATCGACGCCACCTGTCTGGATTTTTGCATGCGCTCCCCCGATGACTTGTGGCACGATCCGGATCAGGACATGGACCGTTTGACCGGCTTGCGCTGCGATGGCTTCCAGTTGTGCAATTTCGGCAAAGTGATCGATGACGATCCGTCCGACACCTTGCTCAACGGCATACTGAAGATCAGCCGTTGATTTATTCGAACCATGGAAATAGATCCGTTCTGCCGGAACCCCGGATTGACGGGCGATGAAGAGTTCTCCCCCCGTAACGACATCGATTCCGAGACCATGACGCACGACTTGTTCGTACACCGCACTAACCGTCAGTGCTTTAGAAGCGAAGGAAGCATACGTGTTCGGATACTTATCAAGGAAGTGTTCCCGGACGGTCGCTAATCGATCCGTCAGCTCCCGCTCTGCCATCACGTACAATGGTGTTCCGTACTGTGCTGCAAGATCGGTCGCTGCGACACCATCGATGTGCAACGTGTTGTTTTCTTCTGTCAGGTATTGACTTCCATACATAATAAGTTCCTCCTTATAGATACTGATGCGTCAAACGCCACGACCGGGCGCACATCTGCTCTGAATTGTTCGCTGCTCCTGTCCGGGTGATATCGTCAATTTCAACGCCATCCCCGTATAGCACGACCTCGTCTCCAACCTCAACCGTTCCATCGACAGCGACGAATGTATGACTCATGAATAATTTATTGATGACCGGATAAGGTTTTTCTTTGATGTGAACAGGCAACGCGGCACGCCCACGGACGACACCGTCTCCATAGCCGACGGGTAAAATAGCAATCCGCATCGGTTCTGCACTCGTAAAGTTCGTCCCGTATCCCACATGCTCACCTGGTCCAATTTCGCGAATTTCAACGACCTCCGTTGTCATCCGTAGCGAAGGAACGAGCCAGTCCATCTTTTCAATCGGTGAATAGCCGAATAAGAAAATGCCCGGGCGGACATAGTTACAAAATGCGAGACGCGGATCGTGTTTGACGATCGTCGCACTGTTTTCCGAATGGATATACGTAAACGTATGGCGCTTTCGTAACACATCGGCAATGGCGACGAAACGTTCGACTTGTCCATCGTGATCCGCATCCGGTTCATCGGCAAGCGGAAAGTGTGTATATAAACCTGTTAAAGCGAGCGAATCTGCTTGCGCAAGCGCAAGGACAGCTTCCGCCTCTTGAAGCGAACTGACACCAAAACGATTCATCCCGACGTTGATCTTCAAATGTAACTCGATTCCCTGCAGCTGTTTACTGTTTAGGGCGAGCCATTCTAGCGATGAGACCCCGAGTGCGATTCCGAAACGTCGTGCTGTTTCAAAATCCTCCGTCGGATTCATCACCAGTACATAACTGTCTGGAAAATTCGTTTTGATTTCAATGGCTTCATACAACTCGGCGACAGCAAAGTGATGCACATCAGATGCCATCAGCGTCTCGACCATCTCGAGCATACCTAAGTTATACGCATTGTTCTTGACCACGGCAAAAATACGTTTACGTGACCGAGCGAAGACCGATGCGACGTTCTGTCGCACCGCCTTCCGATCGATCGTGACGAGTGTACGCGTCGTCATTCTGCGACAGCGGGTGTCACATACGTCAACCAATCCGCATATTGCGGCAATTGACCTGTGACGGCTTGACGGTAAAGATCGAGCAACTCATCTGCGACGTTCCGTGTTCCGCCGTTGATCGAGATATGATCGATTTCACCGACACTCGTGATTTCAGCAGCTGTTCCTGTTAAGAAGATCTCATCTGCGACATACAGCTCATCGCGTCCGATGTGACGTTCGACGACAGGATAGCCTTGATCTTGTGCTAAACGGATGATGACTTGGCGTGTGATACCGTCGAGTACTGAACAATCCAGTGACGGTGTATGAATCGTTCCGTTTTTAAGAAGGAAAAGATTCGCAACACTCGCTTCACTGACGTTTCCGTTCATGTCGAGCGCGATGGCTTCATCAAATCCATCACGGATCGCTTCACCTTTTAAGAGTTGTGAGTTCATATAGTTCGCAGCCGCTTTCGCTTGCATCGGCATCATCGTTGATGAGACGCGGCGGTATGATGCGACTTTGGCACGAATGCCAGCGCCTTTATCGAAGTATTCCCCAAGCTCCCAGCAAGAGATGCCGACATGAACCGTCGTATCTTTCGCCATCAATGCTTGCCATGGCGTACCGAGGAACACGAATGGACGGATATAACAAGATTCGAATCCGTTTTTCGCAACTAGATCAATCGTCGCCTGGACGAGTTCATCCACCGTATACGGAATCGTGACGTGGTAATACGCACAACTGCGGAAGAGACGCTCGATATGTTCCTTCAATTGGAAAATCGCCGGTCCGTCCGGTGTCGCGTATGCACGAATTCCTTCAAAGAATCCACTACCGTAGTGAATCGCATGTGACATGACGCTTGTGTTCGCATCTTTCGGATCATGAAAGACTCCATCTAACCAAATTGCTTCTCCATACTGTGTATCCACTGCCATGTGTTTTCCTCCTCTTCGACGTCAATCAGAGTGAACGTAAATCATCCACCAATTGCGTCTTCTCTTCTGTTTTCGCATCTTTCTGTTTGATGACACGTGCAGGTGTTCCGGCAACGACGCTTCCAGCAGGTACGTCTTCTGTGACGACACTACCAGCAGCGACGACGGCATCTTTGCCGACTTTGACGCCTTCAAGAATGACTGCATTTGCACCAATCAAGACACCGTCTTCAATGATGACAGGTGTTTTTGAAGGTGGTTCGAGGACACCCGCGACCACGGCACCTGCGCCGACATGAACGTTTTTTCCGATCATCCCACGTGCACCGACGACAGCGTTCATATCAATCATTGTACCATCTCCGATTGATGCACCGATATTGATGATCGCACCCATCATGACGACTGCGTTGTCACCGATGACGACATGATCACGAATCCATGAACCTGGTTCGATGCGCGCATTCAAGTGACGTGTATCAAGCATTGGTACCGCACTGTTGCGACGGTCATACTCCACGTGAACATCCGTGATGCGATCTGAATACTTTTCTAAGAAAGTAGCCGCAAGTCCTGCATCCGCGAAGAAAATCTTTGATTCATCTGATCCGAATGCTGTAGCGCCTTCGATCGACAAGCCCGCCAAATCGCCGTTGACGTAAAGTTTTACCGGTGTTTGTTTTTTAGCATCTTTAATGAATTTAGCAATTTCGTAAGCATCAGTGAGTAACATGTGAATCCTCCTGTGTGTAGAGCGTCTCTAATGTATAGAGTCCCGCTGTTTTTTGAATGAGTGCCTCAGCTGCTTTGATCGCACCAGAAGCAAATACTTTTTTCGATAGCGCTGTATGTTTGATTTCAATCAATTCGTCAACACCTGCGAATAAGACTTCGTGTTCTCCGAAGATCGTTCCACCGCGCATCGCGTGCATTCCGATCTCGTTCGTCTCCCGCTTTTGCCGCGTCTGTGACCGGTCATATACCGGTGTGACGTCACGTGCCGTCTGAATCGTTTGCAATAACAACTCAGCCGTTCCGCTTGGCGCATCAACTTTTTGGTTGTGATGTTTCTCGAGCAATTCGATGTCATACGCTCCTGCTAGTGGTACGAGTGTCTTCAGCAGTTGCTGCACCATCGCGATACCGTACGACATATTGTACGACTGGAAAATTGGAATTTCTTTCGCAGCGTCCTTGATCGATGCCAGTTCCGCCTCTGAAAAACCAGTCGTCGCGATGACGAGTGGTGTTTTTGTCGCTAGCCCGTATGCGAGCAGATCCGGTAGCAAACTCGGATGCGAGAAGTCGATGATCGCATCGACCGTTTCTGACATCTCTGTTAGCTCGGCATATGAAGCGATCGTATCGGATGACTTCGTCCGGTCAACGATCGCCACGACACTTTGTGGTGCGAGTTCGACGACGTATTGTCCTGTCGCCCCATAACCGTGTAACGCGAGTTTCATCGAACCACTCCTTTGTAAGCCCGCATCGTTTCGAGTAAGTGGGCATGTCCCGCTTCCGATTGACGGACGAGCGGCAAGCGCGGCGCACCGACAGCAAAGCCGAGTTCTTCAAGCGATGCTTTAACTGGAATCGGATTGACATCACTGAACAAGGCACCGATGACCGGTAATAGGTCTGCCTGAATCCGGCGTGCCGTGACGAGATCTTGCGCGAGTAACGCCTCAGCAAGTGCTTGTGTCTCTGCTGGGTACGGGTTAGAGAGAACTGAAATAACACCCTGTGCGCCCCATGCCATGTACGGCAGGATTTGATCATCATTTCCACAGAAGACCGCGAAGTCTTCCGGAATCGCCGCCATCAGTTCACCCATGAAGCTGACATCTCCACTCGCTTCCTTAAAGGCTTGGATTCGTGGATGACGTGCTAACGTCACTGCTGTTTCGACTGCGATCGCAACTCCTGTCCGCGACGGAACGTTGTACAGCATGATTGGTAATTCGGTTGCATCAGCGACCGCCGTGAAATGTGCGACGAGACCCGCTTGCGATGTTTTATTGTAGTACGGTGTGACGAGCATCGCTGCGTCCGCACCGAGGCGCTCTGCGAGTAACGTCTTCTCGATTGTTGCTGCCGTGTTGTTCGAACCCGTTCCGGCAATGACTGGTACTCGTCCTGCCGTGATTTGAACGGCAGTCGTCAGTAGTTGTTCGAATTCCGTGTTCGTCAGTGTCGATCCTTCTCCTGTCGTTCCTCCGACGACAAGCGCCTGAATTCCTGCTGCGAGTTGTTGCTCGATCAAGCGTTCGAATACGTGTAGATCCAACTCGCCTGCTTCATTAAATGGTGTGACGAGCGCTGTACCTGCTCCTTTGAACATGAAGAACTCCTCCTTTTTTATGAATGAATCGACTGTTCGATGGCTTGGCGTGCGACTTGTACGGCATTCGAGGCGGCACCTTTTCGAATGTTGTCGGCTACACACCAGAGATGGAACGTGTTCGCGAGACTATCATCTTGTCGAATTCGTCCGACATAGACATCGTCCGTCCCACTCGCGTCAAGTGGCATCGGATAACGCGTATTCGCGACATCATCGATGAGGACGACGCCCGGTGCGTTTTCAAGTGCTTCACGGATCGCTGCAACCGTCGTCGGTTGTGTAAACGTGACGTTGATTGCAACCGAGTGAGAATTCGTGACTGGAACCCGCACACATGTCGCACTGACAGGTAATGCTGGAAGATTGAAGATTTTCCGTGTTTCATCAATCATCTTCTGCTCTTCTTTCGTATAGCCGTTCTCAAGGAATACATCGATATGCGGCAAGATGTTATCGTGAATCGGATGCGGATAATTGACGGGCTCTTCTCCGCGTGCTCCACGTGCCAGATCCTCGATTCCTTTTTGACCAGAACCAGATACGGCCTGATACGTCGTATAGTTGATCCGTTCGAATCCCAGTGACTGGAGCGGTGCTAAAGCGACGACGGATTGAATCGTCGAACAGTTCGGATTTGCGATCAAGCGGTCCGTCGCTTGAATCGCTTGCGGATTGACTTCTGGCACGACGAGCGGAATCGTCTCCTGCATCCGGAAAGCACTTGAATTATCAACGACGAGTGTTCCGTTTTCAGCTAGTAACGGGGCATATTGCTCACTGATCGTTCCGCCTGCTGCGAACAACGCGACATCGATCCCGTCTTCTGTGATATTTGGCGTCAGCGCTTGGATCGTAATATCTTCTCCCTTGAACTGTACCGTGTTCCCTGCTGAACGAGCAGAAGCGTAAGCGGACAGGCGGCTGACCGGGAAGTCCAGTTCTGCTAGTACTTGTAACATTTTTTGACCGACGGCGCCGGTTGCTCCAATGACGGCTACATGATACATCCTGTTTTCCTCCTTATAACTCGAACGCGTTTGCAATCGCTGCAACCGTCCGTTCAATGTCTGCTTGTGCAATCGTGTACGAGATGCTGATTTCTGATGTCGTGACTTGATAGAACGGGATGTTCTCTGCTCGGAAGATTGCGAACAACTTCGAAGCGACACCTGTTGCATCCCGCATCCCGATTCCGACGACAGATAATTTTGCGTGTTGATTATGGCGATCGACCTTGACTGTCGTGAAGCGATCCATGATGTCTTTCAATGCTTCATCGAGGAACTCTTCCTCATCGAGTGGACATGAGAACGATAAGAAAATGTCACTGTCGAACGTCGTTTGACTGATCATGTCGATGTTGACGTGGCGATTGGATAACAGTTCGAAGATATCGGCTACTGCTGCATTCGTTTGCGGTACGTGTTTGATTGATACCGTCAAGACGTTCTTCGTCACACTGACACTCGTCACCGCTTTTTGTTCCATTGTTTCCGTCGCTTCCATGATCCATGTTCCCCTTTTCGATTCAAGTGTTTTCCCGACGAAGATGTGTACGCCGTATTTTTTTCCTAGTTCGACACTCCGCATTTCCATGACCTTCGACCCGAGGGCGCTCATCTCCATCATCTCATCATATGAGATGTGCGGAATCGGTTGAGCAGCAGCATGGATTCGTGGATCAGCCGTATAGACACCGTCGACATCCGTGTAGATTTCACACCGTTTATCAAGGACTGCCGCAAGGGCAACAGCCGTTGTATCCGATCCACCACGTCCGAGCGTCGTGACATCACCGAGTTCGTTGACACCTTGGAATCCAGCGACGATGACGACATCGTATGTTTCGAGTTTTTGTCGTAACAGATTTCCATCAATCTGTTTGATCTTACTTTTCGTATGCAATCCCATCGTACTGATTCCCGCTTGAGCGCCTGTTTGCGATAACGCTTTGACGCCGAGTGAGTTGAGGGCGATGCTGAGTAATGAAATCGTCTGTTCTTCTCCGATGGCAAGCAGACGATCGAGTTCTCGGCGCTCGGGGCGATCTGTGATGGCTTGCGCCTGAGCAATCAAAGAATCTGTCATCTTGCCCATCGCTGAAACGACGACGACAAGTTTTTCACCTTCGGCTGCGCGACTCTTCAAATAATTCGCAATAGACTGAATCTGTTCGACAGTCGCAACCGAGCTTCCACCAAATTTAAGTACAGTTGTCACAATCCTATCTCCTTTGTCCCGATACAGAAAAAAACGACGGGCCGGTAGGAGCGTTCCTACGGCCCGTCGTTATCACGATCGGACAAACGAAGACAAAGTCATTCGTTCTTTTACGTAAGATAGCGCTCCGAAACATCGGTTTCGGCAGTACAACGGATCTTAACCGTTGTACCAGCAAACAAGAAGAAGCATCTTCTCGTTCACTTCGGCGGACTTCCCCTTTCACATCATTCGGCATGCTTGCCTTCAAGAATGATGCTACTCATGTCATCCGCGCCTCTATCTGTCGGTTGTTAGTTACAGTTATAGCAGACATCTTTTGTTAAATCCAGTCATTTGACTGTTTTTTTTCAAAATTCGTCAATTCGCAAGATGCTGTTTCGCGAGTTCGAGTTGCTCCGACACGGCAGCAAACCCTGTCCCGCCGTAGCTAGTCCGGCGTGCTACTGCTTGAACCGGATCGAGGAGCGGATAGACGTCTTCCGTGATATCCGGATGGAACGTTTGATACGTCTCGAGGTTCAAATCCTTCAGGAAACAACCGTTCTGCACACAGTAAAGGACGGCTTTGCCGACGATTTCATGCGCTTCCCGGAACGGTATGCCTTTCGTTACAAGGTAGTCAGCGAGTTCCGTTGCATTCGAGAAGTCTTGCATTGTCGCCTTCTTGAGCGCTTCGGTCTTAAACGTCGCAGATTCAATCATTCCAGTGAAGATTTGAACGGATTGGAGAACGGTATCTGCTGTATCGAAGACCCCTTCCTTATCCTCTTGCATGTCTTTATTGTAAGCGAGTGGTAATGCCTTCATCGTCGTCAAGAAGCCCATCAGGTTACCGTAGACGCGCCCCGTTTTTCCACGAATCAACTCAGCGAAATCAGGATTTTTCTTTTGTGGCATCATGCTCGATCCTGTTGAGAAGGCATCGGATAACTCGATAAAGCTAAATTCTTGCGACGCCCAGATGATGATTTCTTCACAAAAGCGCGAGAGATGCATCATGACGGTCGAAGCGATCCCGAGGTATTCGATGACGAAATCACGGTCCGAGACAGCATCAAGACTGTTTGGATAGACCGACTCAAAACCGAGCAACTCAGCAGACCGGAAACGATTGATCGGGAATGTCGTCCCCGCGAGCGCACCTGCCCCGAGCGGTGATTTCCGAATTCGTTTTTGATTATCCGTCAACCGTTCGACATCACGTTCGAACATCCAGAAATAAGCGAGCAAGTGATGCGCAAGCGAGATCGGTTGTGCCCGTTGCAAATGCGTATACCCTGGCATGACCGTCTCGATATGTTGCTCCGCTTGTTCCGTGATGACCGACTGGAGCTCGCGTAATGCCGTCGTCAACGCTTCAACATGTTGTTCCATCCATAGATGTAAATCCGTTGCGACCTGGTCATTTCGGCTCCGTGCCGTATGCAGTTTTCCTGCAACCGGACCAATCTGTTCCGTCAATAGACGCTCGAGATTCATGTGAATGTCTTCATCTGCTAGCGTATACACATGATCCGCTAACGTCGTTTCCAGTTGCTTCAGTCCTTGCTCGATTTGTGTCCACTCGTCTTGAGCGAGGATCCCTTGTTCAAATAGCATCTGCGCGTGTGCGAGACTGCCTTTTAAATCGACGCTCGCTAATTTTTGATCGAACGTGATCGATGCTCCGAAGGCTTCCGCTTGAGCGGAAGCACTTTCCGTAAAACGTCCACCCCAGAGTTTGGTCATTTCGTGACACCCGCCTGACGATGTACGCTCGCATGCGTCGAAACGGCAAGTCCGTGTAATTTGATGAAGCCTTTTGCTGCTTCATGATCGAATGCGTCTTCTTTCGTGTACGTCGCAAGTTTCTCATCGTAGAGCGAGACAGCGGACTGACGACCTGTCACAGTTGCGTTTCCTTTGAACAGTTTAACGCGAACTTCTCCTGTGACGTCCTGTTGTGTCGCTGTCAAGAATGCTTTCAAGCCTTTCGTCAACGGTGCATGGAAGAGACCGTTGTAGATTGTTTCTGCATATTGTTTGCTGAGTAGTGGTTTGAAATGCGCGACGTCCTTCGTCAATGTAATCGTCTCGAGTGCAGCGTGCGCTTTGAGTAACACAGTTGCGCCTGGGCACTCATAGACTTCCCGCGATTTGATACCGACGAGACGGTTCTCGACGTGGTCGATCCGTCCGACCCCATGTGCACCAGCGATGATGTTCAGTTCCGTGATCAGTTTCGCCAGTGGATACGTCGTTCCGTTGATCGAGACCGGAACACCTGCTTCAAAGCCAATGATGACTTCTTCTGCCTGATCCGGAGCGTCTTCTGGCGCTACTGTCAACGCATAAGCGTCTTGCGGTGGCTCTGTCCAAGGGTTTTCTAGGACACCACATTCGTTACTCCGTCCCCAAAGGTTCATGTCGATTGAGTATGGGCTGTCGAGGTTGATCGGAATCGGCACATTGTTTTCTTTCGCATAGGCGATTTCTTCTTCCCGTGACCATTTCCATTCCCGGACCGGTGCGATGACTTCGAGTGATGGATCAAGTGCTGCGACTGAAACTTCGAACCGGACTTGGTCGTTCCCTTTTCCGGTACATCCGTGAGCGACTGCCGTCGCACCGTGCTGATGCGCGACTTCGACAAGCTTTTCTGCGATCAACGGACGCGAAAGCGCTGAAATCAACGGATAGGCATTTTCGTAATGCGCGCCATATTGAAGTGCCGGTAAAACGAAGTCTTGTGCGAATTCTTCTTTAACATCGAGGACGATCGATTCGATCGCACCGACGAGGAGTGCTTTTTCTTTAATGATGGATAAATCTTTTCCTTCTCCGACATCCATGCATAAGGCAATGACGTCATAGTCCTTGCTCAACCACTTGATGGCTACCGATGTATCAAGTCCCCCAGAGTACGCTAAGATCAATTTTTGTTTCGACATGTATAATTCCCTCCTGGTTTTAAATTCATCTGTCTGTATAAAAATTCATTATGAATTATATATATACATAGAAAACAAAAAAAAGAAACCCTTTTTGCAGGATTTCTTTCAAAATAACTTACATTTTTTTCTCCATCGTCCGGTGTGGGATGCCCGCATCATCGAATTCATCGGAGACGATCGTATAACCGAGTCCTTGATAAAACGGGATCGCTTGGACTTGTGCGCCGAGTGTTAGCAATTGCTTCCCTTCGCGACGTGCGACTCGTTCCATCGCCTGCATCAACTCGCCACCGTATCCTTTTCCTCGCGCTGTCGCTAGCGTCGCGACACGCTCTACCTTCATCCGTTGGTCGTCATATGGACGGGTACGCCCCGTTGCGACCGGTCGACTCTGCTCATCGAGGACAAGCAGATGAATTGCTGTTTCATCATGTGTATCATATTCAAGATGGCGTGGTACGCCTTGTTCCTCGACGAAGACACGCTCCCGGATCATCCGGACGGCTTGATGTTGTTCTGCTGTACGTACTTGAATGACTGTCATGACTGATATTCCTCCCGTAATCGATCGACATATGCCATCGCATCATCCCGATTCGTAAATTGTGCCTGTGCCTGAACCGCATTTCCTCCGCCTCGCCCATTAAATGTTTTGACATGTGCTTTAGCGAACTTCCCGAGATGGGGTTCACCTGGACTACTCATCAGTAACTTGTTCGTCGTCGCATTCCAGACGACGCCGACGCGTCCCGCTTCTTGAATCGCTTTAGCAAGTTGCTCGGATATTTTGATTTCTTCATCCAGATGTTCGAACACAAGAATGCCTTCTTGTTGTTCTAAAGCATGAGCGAGTGTGAACGTCGCAAGTTGTTCCTGGGCGTGTTCGACCTGTTTCGTTAAGCGTTTCTGCTCTTCTTGTAACGCTTGGACGGCTTCTAGCATTTGAACCGGTTTGACTGATAAAGCTTGCGCTGCTTCCCGTAAAGCTCGTCGTTCTGCCTGTAGGAGTTGATATGCCCGTTCCTTTGCGACATAAGAAAGACGAATATTTCCACGAATTCGTTCGACTCCAGTAAAGAGAATCGACTCGAGCTGTGCCGTCGAATCGAGATGCGTTCCACCACAGGCACTATAATCGAGTGTACCGATTTGAACGACGCGAATTCGTCCTTCGACTTGTGGTGTTTTTCGTAATGGTAAACGTAGCGCTTCCGCCTCGTCATACTCGGTCGCTGTGATCGGTAATCCTTGTTCAATCACCTGGCGTAATCGTCGATCCAGCTGTTCTTGTTGCAGAGTTGTCCATTCAGGTGTCTCGATATCAAGCGTCGAGACCTCACTTCCCGTCCGAAAACTAAGTGTCTTGATATTTGATTCATCTTGTAGGATTGCAGAGATGACATGTTGTGCCGTATGCTGCGCCGCATGATCGATCCGGACTGCGTCATCTACGATCCCGGTGACGTCACCTGTGAGCGGCGTCGCCAGTTGGTGCCAGACGACACCGTCTTCGATTTGGACGTCAAGGACCGGTTGGTCGTTCAATGTTCCACGGTCCGCCGGCTGTCCACCGCTCTCCGGATAGAAGTAACTTTTCTCTAAAGCAACCCAATAGCTGTCTACTTGTTTTGTTGCGCGAATGGATGTCTGAAAGGTTCGGACATCGGATTCTATTTGTTCGGGGCGCATGCCTCGACCACCTTTCTCTGTCAGTTTCACTCTGTATTATGCCATATTTCATCCAGAATCGTTTGTCGGCTTGCCTTTTTCCTAGTACACTAGACGAAAGACTACCGATCGCGAAGGGACGAAATGCCGTGATTCAGCATATCAATAAAAATTCACCACTCCCCATCTACTATCAAATCGAAGCTGCCTTAAAACAACAAATCGAAAGCGGTGTTCTTCAACCTGGCGATCTAATTCCGTCCGAGCGCGAATTTGCGGAAGCGCATCAAATTAGCCGAATGACGGTCCGGCAAGCCATTTCAAACTTGGTCAACGCCGGTTACTTGATTCGTCAAAAAGGACGAGGAACATTCGTCGCGAATAAAAAAATCGTCATGCAACTGTCTGGCTTGACGAGTTTCTCGGAAGAGATGGAACATCTTGGACTAGAACCGACGAGTGCGCTTCTCTCCTATCAAATCATCGACGCGTCGATGACGATCGCAAACAAGCTCCGGATTCGCGAAGGGGCATCCGTGTATGAATTGAAACGTTTACGAATCGCAGATGAGCAAGCGCTTGCCCTTGAGACCGTCTATATCCCGGAACAGCTCTTACCTGGACTCGATCAAGACGTCGCGACCGCATCGCTCTATGCATTTGCAGAAGCGAGCGGATTAAATCTTGGACGTGCGAGTCAAACGTTCGAATCACGTCTTGCAACAAAGGAAGAGGCGGGTCATCTTGGTCTATCGACCGCTTCGCCTGTCTTATCCGTCGAGCAACTGACGTATCTCGCGACGGAGCAACCGTTTGAATACGTCATCTCCGCTTACCGCGGCGACCGCTATACCTTCACCGTCGAAATGGAACGCCAACGCTAAAAATCCCCTTGTATCGTCGTACAGTGACGATACAAGGGGATTTTCCAACGCTTATTGTTGAGTTTCTGTATTGGGAATTGACTCTTCTGTCGTACTTTGTGCCGGGTCTGTCTCTTCCTTGATCGGTTCGACTTCTTGACCTTGCATCGCTTTCGCTAAATTACTTTTCACTTGCTCCAATTGATTCGGATCGAGATGGTATTCCCATTTCCCGCTAATACCGATGTAGCCTTCTCCAGCGAGTTGGTACTCCGTCGTATTACGTAGCGCTGCTGTGAAATCTGCTAAGCGTGTATAATCGTTCGGACCTAAGTTCGTTTCGACGTTATCACCGACAGCATCCAAAATATCACGGTATGCACTGAGGGAACGGAAACTTGCCGCTTCTTTGGCGACCGCCTGAATGACTTGCATCTGTTTTTGACCGCGTCCGATATCACCGAGCGGATCATCATGACGGTTCCGGACGTAAGCAAGTGCTTGCTCTCCTGTTAAATGTTGCATCCCTTTATCAACAGTGACAGTACCGGCTTTACGTTTTGAATCTTGCTCTTTGAACGCATATCGTACATCGATGTCTACGCCGTCCAATGCATCGATCAATTGAACAAATCCTTGGAAATTAACTTTAACAACGTGATCGATTTGAATACCGAGTAGGTTTTCTGTCGTTTCACGTGCTAATTTAATCCCATTATAGGAATTCGATTGATCCATCGAACCGAAGTAATGGGCATGGGTGATTTTATCTTGCTCAACACCTGTCTTACCATAAGGTACATCGTATTTCGAATAATCGATGTTCACGAGTGAATCACGTGGAATACTCGTCAACACTAATTGTTCCGTTTTTTTATTTAAGATTCCGACGATCATGACATCTGATCGCGCCGGTTCATTTCGTTCTTTACTTTTTTTCGTTTCATCCGTTCCAAGAATCAAGAACGATTCAGACGGAACATCATCATATTTAGAGCTCACCTTTGAGCCAGGAATCTTAATCTGCGTCTTTGCCAATGTTTCTTGCGTTTTAATAAAAACAGCTCCAGCATATCCAGAACCGATGATTGTGACAAGCAGGACGAGTGCAGCGATGACCTTTAAGAACATCTTGCCAGCACTTGGTTGTCTCTTTCGTGCGGATCGCGTTTCCATCATGTAAACCCTCATTTTCATGTAAATTTTCCGTAAAGTTCGCTAATCTCCATTATCCGTACATTTAATGAAATGTCAATTTACGTTTCGATTAAAGAAATCGTATGGAATCGTTGCACTGAAAAAATCATGGACCCTTAGTGCGCTGTATCATGAGATTGAATGATCTTGGTATATGTCCTGTTGATGCCTTTCTATCAAAATAAAAAATCGCTTGAGACTAGGCTCAACAGAATCAAAAAAAGGAATAGAGTCAATCCAATGATTGTCTCTATCCCTTTTGATTCATCGCTCTTCCATCGTCATACTTTCATGAAATTCAGATAAGCCGCTCGTCCTGTACGTTTAGCGTCATCTGACAATAAAGATGCAGCTTCTTCGTCCAAAATCACCATGACATCAGCATGACGCTTGAGTACAGTCGCTGGACAATCCGTTGTTGCGACACCTTCCATCATGTCGCGAACCGCTTCTGCCTTTCGTTCACTAGAAGCAACGAGAAGGATTTTCTTCGCTTCCATGATCGTACCGATTCCCATCGTGATCGCCTTCGTCGGTACTTCTTCTAATCGATCAAAGAATCGTTGGTTCGCTTCTCGTGTCGACTCTGTCAATTCCGTTACGTGTGTCTTAGCATCGAACGGTGTACCTGGTTCATTGAAGGCGATGTGTCCATTCGCTCCGATTCCAAGTAATTGAATGTCGATTCCTCGATTGCGGACGAGCGCTTCATATCGTTCACTTTCGCGCACGGGATCTTCTGTGTCCCCGATTGGAACGAATGATTCCTTAAACGCGACATCTTTGAATAGATGCTCTTGCATGAACTTATGATAACTTTGTGGATGCTCTGGGCTGAGACCGACATATTCGTCTAGATTAACCGTCGTCACATGTCGACAATCGAGCGAATCCTTCCGCCATTCTTCATAGACGCCGACCGGTGAACTTCCCGTTGCCAGTCCTACCGTCAAACCTTCCGGGTGACGCTCAATTTCCTGTTTCAAAAATTGATAGGCCACCTGTGCTAATTCTTCTCCTTTTTCTACGATCATCCATTTCATGAGGTAGACTCCTTTCCGTTCGTGATCCGGTGTCGCGTACCACGATGAATCGTTTCTTGAATGTGTAGCGCTTCGTCGAGCAGGACGATGTCCGCATCCTTGCCGACCGAGAGGCTTCCCTTTTGAGTCAATTGAAGTTCTTTTGCCGCATTGACCGATGTCATGCGGACCGCTTCTTCGAGCGAACAGCCTGTATAGGCGATGATATTCCGTAAGGCGGCGTCCATCGTTAAGACACTTCCAGCTAAGCTACCGTTTTCAAGACGTGCCGCACCGTCTCGAACGAATACAGCCTGACCACCTAACTCATATTCACCATCAGCTAATCCTTTTGCACGCATCGCATCCGTGATGACGATCAGTCGATCTGCGCCTTTCATTCGGTAGGCGAAGTCGACCATTTCTGGCGCACTGTGAATCCCATCCGGAATGATCTCCGCATAGACGTCTGGTGTCAGGAGGCAATATCCGACCGTGCCTGGTTCCCGGTGATGAAGTGCCCGCATTTGATTGTAGAGGTGGGTACCATGCGTGACGTGACCGGCTTGGTTTTGGGCATACGTCGCGTCTGTATGTCCGGCTGACGGAATCGCACCCGTCAAGCGCACCGCTTCTTCGAACGCCCGTGCTCCCGGGCGTTCCGGAGCGTATGTGACGAGCTTGATCGTGTTCCCTGCTGCTTTTTGCCATTTCAAGAACTGCTCGACATCCGGTTCGACGATATGTTCGTGAGGCTGTGCACCCGCATAATCCGGATTGATGAATGGTCCTTCAAGATGAACGCCGACGATCGTTGTATCGTCTTGCGCTACGACTTCTCGGACCGTCTCAAGCGCGCGTGTGATATTTCCCCAGTCCTGAGTAATCGTCGTCGCTAAAAATGATGTCACACCTTCTTGTAACATCTGTCGGCTGAAATGACGCAACCTCTCGACATCTCCATCCATGACATCGACATCATATCCCCCATGAATATGCACATCGATCATTCCCGGAATGAGTGATTGATGCTGCGCATCGATCATCTCTTCTCCTGCGATTTCCTCGAATTTCGACATGGGTCCAATCGCCTCGATTGTTCGGTCAAAACGAATGAAGCCGTCTTCAATCGTCTGCTCTCCCGTGTAAATCCGAGCATTGATGATCACTGTCATCTGGCATCTTCCTTTCTCTATCCGTTCCATGACTTGCTTCCGTATCTAGTATAACGCGATTAATTCTAGTTGTATAGACCTTTGTACATTTAAACAAAATTATAAAAGGACGATCCCGCATATCCGTAGATATAGGGTCGCCCTTTGTATACCCGTCGATTGCCGACTTCATGCGTCAGTCGATCATGGTAATAAAATCCGGTCTTTCTTTCGAGAAATCAGACGCGTTGCTTTTAAGATTGCCATCGGTAACGATTGACGCTTTCGGTAAGCCAGATATCGTCCTTCCCATTTTGGATCATACTTTTCTTTGTATCGTCGTAGACCGGTGAAGCTATACATGTAGCGAATATTATTGAAGACATCCGCTGCCACACGTTCTTGCCAGAAGGACGTCTCGTCTTCTCCGACAGACGAAAGCGGAGCCATTCCCATGTTGAACGTGTGGTAGCCTTCATCTTTCGCATACTCGAATAGTCGGATGAACATCGCATCCATGATTCCATTCGGTCCATCTGGTCGAAAACGCATCAAGTCAATCGATAGGACCCCTTCTTGGTAAGCAGGCATGAATGTCATGAACCCGATCAATCGTCCTTCCGCTTCACGCATGATGCCGATCGGTGCCCGGTTTAAATAAGGTTCGTGGAAGTAACCGAGCGAAAAGCCTTTCTCGGACTTACCGCCTAACCATTCGTCGGAGACCTCTTGTAGTTCTGCTAATAGAGTTCCTGAAATAGGTGGCTCGACTACTTCGAACGTCATGCCCTCTCGTTCAAAGCGATTTTTAATCGACCGAAGTCCAGCTCGTTTTTTTCCTGATACAGTGAAAGATGGAATATCAACGATCGCTTCTTCACCAAGTTTGAAGAAGTTGAAGCCAAAATCATGATAGAGAGACATATTTTGCGCTTGAATTTGATAGATGTTCGGAATATATCCAAGATCTTCGACGCGACGTAAGAAAGACGCGATGACTTGTGAATGTTCCTTCGGATCTCCACTGGGGTCGCCAAGGACCATGATCCGATTACCAGTCTGACTGAACTGGATGAATGAACGTCCTGTTTCGGAGAAGAAGAAACGTTTATCACCTAGAAACGCGAGATGGCTCAAATAATTCCCACCCTGCTCACGCAATACCGATTCGATCTTTTCAGCATCGAATCGCTCACCGAGAACCGGTTGATTGAATGTGTTGAATAAGCGGATGAAGACGAGAACATACACGAGCGCAAAGATAGAGGCACTCGCTGCAAACATGAAAATTTCGTGTGCCGGATACACTTTTGTTCCATCTGCTGATCCGAGTGTATAGAAGGCGTATCCAAAAAAGACGAATCCTCCAATGTACAATAGACCAGCGAAGGCAACCCGGATGAAGCGTGTCGTCGTAATGAGCGTTCGTTCTCGGTGAAATGCTTTTCGCGACATCAGTAGCAAGACGAGAACGAGGATGACGGCAAGGAAAGAAATCAAGTTAAAACCACGAAGTGCCATTCCAATCAATGCGAAAAAAGATGCCCCGTACATCATATATAACGACCGTTTTGTTCGACGATACAGTGCTGTCGATAAGAGGACGAACAATAAGCCGCCCATCAAGAAGAAACTATTCGCGAGTAATAGCGCTTCATGCGGTAATTTCGATTCCAAATATTCATATTGCGTCGAGACAGGTGGTAAAATCGCCAATCCCCAGATCGTGATCCCGGCAACGAGTGTGATCAATGCGAGTGTGAAATGACGAATTTTACTGAGGAATCGCAGTTGTAAGCGCCAAATGACGCCCCCGACCTCCATCGATGGACCAACGATCGGTTTGTCTTCGATCATCTTGACGACCGGACCGCTGAACTCCCGAGCTGAGAAAATGACACCGATCAGGAACGGAATCAAGTAGTAGACAAGACGGTAGATCAATAATCCTGTCAAGACGATGCCTTCCTCGACACCCGCACGCTGCATGCCGATCAAAAACACTAAGTCAAACGAACCAAACCCACCCGGTACCATCGAGATCAAACCGGCTGTCGCAGCGATGATGAAAACACCGATGACTTTTGAGAAACTGACATCCGTTCCGAGCGCTGCCAAAATCAGATAGACGACAACGCCAGCACTGAACCATTCTGCGAGTGAGACGAGTGAATATAACGCAATCGATTTCGGATGGATGCTACTATTGCCTCGTCGAAACGAGAACAGCAGATAGAGTGGAAAGAAGAATGCGACACCAATGATGACGGGCCACAGCCATTTTTTTAAATCGAGCACTTCAAACGCCGGAAAAACGTGCAGAAGCGATAAGGCAGATAAGATGGACAATCCACTGATCAACGTCGGTGCCATCCAGCCGATCGCCTTCAACAAACGACCACCTTCAACGAATGGTCGATAAAGAGCGGAGCGGATCGCCATCCCAGCGAGACCGCCGAATCCGATGATGCCGTTAAAGGAGTTCGCAATCCAGGATGCTCGGAAGATTAGTCCGATCGGTGCTTTCGCCTCCAATGAACGTAATAAGAAGAAGTCATAAAAGAACATCGTCGAGACTGCCGCAAGACCTGCGAGAATCAACAGGATGAATTGCCAAGATGGGACTTGACGAATCGCTTGAATCGATTCCTGTAGCGACAAACTACGCAATTCGTTTTGTCCTTGATAAAAAATGAATCCAATCAAGACGATCGGCAAGATGATCTTCGCAATCGTCATGATGCGTTGTTTTGAGAATTTCAAGCTGCCAGCCTCCTTGATTTACGGATTAAATGCATAAGACGAACAAGTAGTAGCGTTGCTCCGACCGCAAGACCGATGATCAATCCCCACCAGTAACCATCTGGCCCGAGCGTCGTATAGCGTTCGAGATAAAAACCTAATGGTAGTCCAATGACCCAGTAGGCAGCAATCGTCAACAAGAAGGTGACGTTGACATCCTTGAATCCACGTAATGCACCTTGCGTCGGTGCAGCAACGGCATCCGACAGTTGAAAGAAAATCGCTAAAATCATGAAGTGTGCGGCTGCTTCGATGACTTGAGGATCACGACTATATAAAGCGGCAAGTTCTTCATTCTTTAAGTACAACAAGATCCCGGAGAACAAGGAGACGGCAACACACATCGTCAATCCAATGACGACGTACTGGACAGCGTCCTTGATTCGTTTGGCACCGACCTCAAAACCGACTGTGATCGTCAAAGCGGACGCAGCAGATAATGGGATCATATAGACGAACGAAGCGAAGTTGATGGCCGCTTGATAGGCACCGATGATGACATCGCCGTACGCTCCGAGCAGCAACGTGACCGCCGAGAAAATACTGACTTCAGAAAAAATCGCTAGACCAATCGGAGCACCGAGTAGAATCAATTCCTTGATTCGCTTCATATCTGGACGGTAAAAGCGCCGCAGAATCCCAAGGCGTTGAAATAATTCTCCTTTGAAGACGACAGCGATGATCGCTAGACAGAGAATCCAGTACGTGATGGCAGTCGCAACTCCCGCGCCCACTCCACCAAGTTCCGGAAAACCGAAGTTTCCGAAGATGAATAGATAATTGAAAAGGACGTTAATGGGTAAAGAGATTAGTAGTAAGACCATCGTGATATTTGATTTACCTAATGAATCGACGAGTGTTCGTAAAACGAAGAAAACGAACATCGGTACGATCCCGAGTGCTAACATCACGAGATAATTTCGCGCGACTTCACGCGCCTCTGCTGATAACTCCATCCGTTCGAGAATCGGATTGACAGCAATAAGTCCGATGACTACGGTCAAACCAATGATCACAACAGCAACGTACAACGCCTGCATGACGATCCGTTTGACTTCCCGCTCGCGTTTCGCTCCCATCGCTTGGGAAACGAGCGGTGCGACGGCAAGTAGAATACCGGTCAGTCCTGTGTAGACGGGTGCCCAGAGACTTGCTCCGACCCCGACGCCTGCTAAATCAGCAGAACCATATCGACCGGCCATGACCGTATCGAAAAAACTAATTAAGTAAAACGCGACTTGCGTTACGAGGATGGGAAAGAAAATTTTCATGAATTGCTTCATCTTTCCTGAGAACGTAACTGTTTCTAACATGTTTCCACCACATTTCAGGAGGAGTCCTCCTTAATTTTAAAACCTAGCACTCTTGAACTCTTACGAAAATAATCCGAGGAGGGATTCATCTCATGAACCATCGAGATACTGAAAAGCTGACTTTCGAACTGCTTGAGACATGGTCGACCTTCAATCATTATGCCAAAGAGGCTCAAACGTTTGAGAATCCGGAAGATGTCCATCAAGCGCGGATTCGGTTACGGAAACTGATCACATTCGCCCGATTGGTCGATTTGACGGAGGAACCCGTTTATTTGATTTGGAAGCGGCTGATGCATGCTTTCGGCGAAGTCCGTGACCTCGACGTACAACTCGAAGCGACCTCAAACAAAACAGAAATCGATCAGTTGTTCGCGAACCATGTCGCTCTGCAACTTCAAGGAAAACGTTCGACTTTAATCGAGACGATGCATCTCTTGATCTCCAATGAACTGGATCGATCCGTTCGTCGCTTTTTAGCTGGTCCGATGACAAAGCGCCTCAAGCGGATGTCAGAAAAAGAGCTGATTCAGGCCGCTGAGAAACGCTATGAGAAAAAACGTGAACAATTTGAAAAAGTGCAACGAAAGGATGGAACGAAGCGTGTCGAACGGATGCATGAATTACGGCTTGCTACAAAAGCATACCGTTATACGGTCGAGTACCTTCGTCCCTACACGCATCAACCGAAGTCTGCTGTTGATCGTCTAAAGACAACCCAGACACGACTCGGACACATCAATGATACGTATCAGCGATTAGAAAGATGGCGCTCTTTCGAGGTTCCATCTGCTTATCAAGAAGAGCGTTTGCGTCAGATCAAGCGGTTAGAGGACGAGCTACGTTCTGCGCTTGATCAGATTGAAATCGCTCATGGATGACGTTGAACGAGTAATTCCAGCATTTTTGTTCCGGCAATGGAGTTTCCTTTTGCGTCAAGCGATGGTCCAAAGACACCGATTCCGAGATCAGCCATATCGAAATCACTTCGACCGCAAGCAACGACTGCACCGGAAACACCACTTTTTCCTGGAAGCCCGACTTGGACGGAAAATTCTCCAGATGCATCGTACATGCCACACGTCGTCATGATCGCTCGAATGATTCGTGCGTTCCGACGTGAAATGACTTGGCGTCCTGATGGTGTTTTTCCAGATGTACTCAAAATTTTCCCCATCATGGCAAGTCCTTTACAGTTCGTCAAAATCGCACATTGTTTCGTATAGACGTCGATGATTTCTTCGACATTGCCTTCGATGACACCGTGATAGCGCATGAAGTACAATAATGCGCGATTTAAATCCGTCGTTTCGAATTCCGATTCAGCAACATCTGCGTCATATTTTACCATTTCTACTTCAATATCCAATAGCTTTGCGATGAATTGACGCAATTGAAGTAATTTATCGGCAGCATCCGTTCCCGGTAACATGCTCGTCACGGCTAGTGCTCCTGCATTGATCATTGGATTAAGCGGTTTTGTTGGAATCGTCTCTTCGAGTTTTGCGATCGAATTGAACGCATCGCCCGTCGGTTCCATCCCGACTTTTGAAAAGACATAATCTTCTCCGAATGTCTCGAGGACGAATGCGAGCGTGATGATCTTCGATACACTCTGTAGCGTAAACATCGTATCCGCATCACCTGCCGAAACGAACGTTCCGTCGGCATTACAGACGGCGATTCCGAGCTGTGTCGGATCAACCTTCGCAAGCTCTGGGATGTAACTGGCGACTTGTCCAAGCACCGTATACGGACGGCATTCTTCAATCAACTCCTCGAGTTGGGCTTGTGTAACATTCATGGCGTTCCCTCTTTCTCTTTTTTTCTAGCTTATCACGCATCTGACGGATACGGATATGGTTCTTCCGTAAACGCTAAAAGGAGTCGACTCGTTTCAGCCGAGTCGACTCCTTTTTCTAGCATCTGCTTCATCCGTGGACGACAAGTTCACCGTCTTCTACATCAATCGCAATCCGGGCACCATCTTGAATCGCCCCACTAATCAAGGCACGGGCAAGTTTCGTCTCAATCGTTCGTTGCATATAACGATTGATTGGACGCGCGCCGTATTGTGGTTCAAATGCTTCTTCGAAAATCAACGTCTTCGCAGCATCCGTGACATCAATCGTAATACCACGTCCAGATAAACGTGAACTCATTTTCTCGACCGCTTTGTCGACGATTCGTTCGATTTCCGTCCGGTGGAGTGGATGGAATAAAATCGTATCATCGATCCGGTTCAAGAACTCCGGTCGGAAGTGGCGCTTCAGTTCTTGGCGAACGGCTTCCTCTTCCGCTGCATCGATGACACCATCTTTGGCTGCTTCAAGCAGGATCGGTGCCCCGATGTTTGACGTCATGATGACGATCGTGTTCTTGAAGTCGACGACACGTCCTTGCGCATCCGTCAATCGACCATCGTCTAGCAACTGAAGCAAGATATTAAAGACGTCCCCGTGCGCTTTTTCAATCTCATCGAACAACAGCACCGAATACGGGCTCCGTCGGACGGCTTCCGTCAATTGACCGCCTTCTTCATAACCAACGTATCCCGGAGGCGCACCGACGAGACGGGAGACATTGTGTTTTTCCATATACTCCGACATATCGATACGGACGATGTGATCTTCACTATCGAACATCGCCGCTGCCAAGGCTTTTGCGAGTTCTGTCTTCCCGACCCCTGTCGGACCGAGGAACAAGAACGAGCCAATCGGACGGTTCGGATCCTTGATGCCTGCTCGCGCTCGAATGACAGCGTCCGCGACGAGACGGACTGCTTCGTCTTGACCGAAGACGCGATCATGAAGCGTATCTTCAAGATAAAGTAATTTTTCGCGTTCGCCCTGAGCAAGCCGCGTCACCGGAATACCGGTCCATTTCGAAACGATGTCGGATATCTCTTCTTCCGTCACCGCTTCTCGAACGAGTTCGTGTGAGACGTGTTCAGATGACTCTTCCGCGACTTTCAGACGTGCCTCAAGATCCGGAATTTGCCCGTACTTGATTTCCGATGCTCGGTTCAAGTCATAGCGCCCTTCCGCTTCTTGTAACGCCAGTTTCGCTTTCTCAAGATCCGCACGTAACTGCTGAACACTTTGCGAACTCTCTTTCTCCCGTTCCCATCGTGTCCGTAGCGCACTCTCGTCTTCTCGGACAGAACTGAGTTCTTGCTGTAAGACGGCGAGTCGTTTCCGGGATGCTTCATCCGTCTCTTTCTTTAACGCTGCTTCCTCGATTTCGAGCTGCATGACTCGACGGACGAGCGAATCGAGTTCAGCTGGCATCGACTCCATATCGGTCCGAATCATCGCACATGCTTCATCAACGAGATCAATCGCCTTATCCGGCATGAACCGATCCGTAATATACCGATCGGATAACATCGCCGCCGCGACGAGCGCATTGTCATGAATCCGTACACCGTGGTGAATCTCGAATCGTTCTTTTAGTCCACGCAGAATGGAGATCGTATCCTCGACATCTGGTTCCGCGACGAGGACTTGTTGGAAGCGACGTTCGAGCGCCGGGTCCTTTTCGATATACTTCCGGTACTCATCCAGCGTCGTCGCACCGATACAGTGCAATTCTCCTCGCGCAAGCATCGGCTTGAGCATGTTTCCGGCATCCATTGCGCCGTCCGTCTTCCCAGCACCGACAATCGTATGCAGCTCATCGATGAACAAGAGAATCTGTCCTTCGGCTTCCTTGACTTCATTCAAGACTGCTTGCAGTCGCTCTTCGAACTCACCACGGTATTTCGCACCAGCGACGAGCGCACTCATGTCTAAACTGAACAACTGCTTGTTCTTCAGACTCTCCGGTACATCTCCTCGGACGATCCGTTGCGCGAGTCCTTCAACGATTGCCGTTTTCCCGACGCCGGGTTCTCCAATCAAGACGGGATTGTTTTTTGTCTTCCGACTCAAAATCCGGATGACACGTCGAATCTCATCATCACGACCGATGACCGGGTCTGTTTTCCCAGACCGGAAATCCGCTACGAGATCACGTCCATATTTTTTCAGCACATCAAACGTCTCTTCAGGATTTTTCGTCGTGACCTTCCGATTGCCTCGCATACTGACGATCGCTTCCCGGAGTGTCTCTTCTGTGATGCCTTGACGACGTAGGTACTGAGCTGCTGGACTTGATTGTTTGATCAATGCTAGCAATAAGTGTTCGACGGAGACATAGTCATCCTGCATGAGGCGCGCTTCCGTCTCTGCTTCCGTCAACACGTTCAGCAACGAGCCCCCGATCCGAGGCGTCGTCGCCTGGGACAAGGCAGGAAGTTTACCAATCGCCTCGTCAATCGCAGCATTCAATGTCTCAATCCGTTGATTCAACTTTTCAAAGACAACTCGTGCAATTCCTTCTTCTTGAGCAAGTAAGGCAAGTAACAAATGCCATTCTGTGATTTCACTATGACGACGTTGTTTCGCGATCGCTTGGGCAGAGACGATTCCCTCGTGTGCCCGATCCGTTAAACGTTCAAAATCCATCCTTGATCACTCCTTCACTGCAAGTTGACGTTCCCACTCTTCATAAAAGGCACGGTCCATCTCAGGTAACTTGACTTCGAGTTGAACGAGTAACGCCCCACGATGACCATTCGCTTGACTGAGACCACGATTCGGAATCCGGAGTCGTGCTCCTGGTTTCGTGCCCGGTTTGACTTTCAGTTTGATTCGTTTCCCTTCAAGCGTATCTGCGACGACTTCGCCTCCAAGCACAAGCGTCGTCGGATGAACACGGACGGTTGAAATGACGTCTTGATCGACCCGTCGGAATTGATCGTCATCCTTCAAGTGAATCGTCACGTAAACATCTCCCGCGACACCTTGTCGGTTACGCATTGAACTTTTTCCACGTAAGCGGACTTTTTTACCGTCATAGACATCTTTCGGAAGCGTCAGCTGGATCGAACCCGTCGCAAGACGCACCGTGACTTTTTCGTTCGTACTAAGATGACTGAGTGGGACCGTCAATTCAAGCTCTTCATCGGTCGACACTTCTTCCTGACTAAAGAACGAACCAAACATGTCTTCAAATCCGAACGATTGTCCAGGTCGTGTCCGTCCACCACCTCCAAACTGTCGGAACAGATCTTCGTAATCTCCAGCGCCACCAGCTCCAGCGCCTTCCATCTGGTCGAAGTTACTGCCGTATCGATCATACTGCGCTCGTTTTTCCTCATCTCCAAGCACATCGAAGGCTTCTTGGATATCCTTGAAACGCTGGTCCGCACTCGCCTCTTTATTGACGTCCGGGTGATACTGCTTCGCCAATTTGCGGTACGCGCGCTTAATATCTTGATTCGATGCATCCTTTGCGACACCGAGTGTTTGGTAGTAGTCTTTTGCCATTCGAATTCACTTCCTTTTCCTATACTTCATTACCTTAATTATAAAAGTCGTATCTTAATTGGTCAAATATAGTCAAACTTTTTTCTGACATTCTGTTCTCTTTTCACTTTACGTCCTTGCGACAAACAAGTTTCACCGACTGAACCATGTTATACTGATAGCCAAACAGGAAATGAACGATGGGAGGATTTACAGATGGACGGTAAAACACGTAAAAATATCACGCCTGGTCTTAAAGTCAGCATCGTGTTGAAGCAAGATCAACGAACAGGTAAACGAACAGAAGGAATCGTCAAAGACCTTCTCACGAAATCACCGCAGCATCCGCACGGGATTAAAGTGCGCTTAGAAGACGGTCAAGTCGGTCGTGTTCAAGAAATTTTAGGATAAAAAGACAGCAATCGCTCGCCCTGATTCCTTTTCGGAGTCAAGACGAGCGATTTTTTTCATGCTTCAGTCGCTTGTTCTAAATACCGCCACGTCGCTTCGACGAGAATACGCGCTGCATCGAGCATCGCCGGCTCCTTAAAATCAAACTGCGGATGATGATGCGGTGGATACGAAGCATCTCCCGCTCCTGTAAAGAAGAACGCGCCCGGTACGTGTTGCAGATAATAAGCAAAATCCTCGCCACCCATCGTTGGTTCGATCTCAAATACACGCTCGTCTCCTAGAACTTCTCGTGCGACAGATTCAATCAATGCGGTGGGTGCAGCATGGTTGATGACAGCTGGATAGCCTTTTTCGTATGTAAAGTGATACGTTGCTCCGACTGCCTCACAGATTCCTTTGATCGTCCGCTCCATCCGCTCGATGATCTCGTCCGCTGTCGCTTCATCAAACGTCCGGACCGTTCCTGTCAACGTCGCTTGATCCGCGATGACATTAAACGTATTCCCCGCATGTAATGTTCCGACGGTCACGACTGCCGGTTCCAGTGGATTGAGTTGACGACTGACGATTGATTGTAATTCCTTAACGATCGTTGCCCCGAGTAAGACAGCATCAATCGTCTCATGTGGTTTCGCACCGTGTCCGCCTTTTCCATATAAGGTCAGCTCGAACTTATCAGCCGCTGCCATGATCGGACCGGTCCGAACACCGACATGTCCTAAATCGATTGTTGACCAAAGATGCGTTCCGAAGATGACATCGACCCCTTCGAGACAACCGTCCGCAATCATATCGCGTGCACCGCCCGGAACGACTTCTTCCGCATGTTGATGAATCAAGACGACGTTCCCCGGTAATGATTCCCGCTGTTGCATGAGCGTCTCTGCGACGGCCAGCAACGTCGCCGTATGACCATCGTGACCGCATGCATGCATCACACCCGGAACCGTTGACCGATACGCGACCTCTTTAGCGTCAGCAATCGGTAAGGCATCAAAGTCAGCACGTAACGCGACGGTCTTCCCCGGTTTTCCTCCACGAATATACCCGACGACACCACGTCCGCCGACCTCCGTCCTGACTTCGATTCCGAGCGCTTTTAAATGTCGCGCGATATAACGCGGGGTCTCGACTTCGTGAAACGACAACTCTGGGTGCTGATGTAAATAACGACGGCGCTCGACCATTTCTGGATACAACGCGTCTAGTCCGGCAGTTCGTTCTGACATATATGTATCCCCCTTATTTCTTTTGATGCAGTGTCTTAACGCTTTCTCGCGTGTATTGAAGACGTTCGAGCGTGTCTTCATAATGTCCCGCAGCATACGATAAGAACAAGACATCGATTGCAAATAGTTGGGCGAGACGCGAACTGAGCGCTGCACTACGAAGCGGCGCTTCCGGTGCGCGGGATGTCCAAAGCGCGATATCCGCGAGTTGGCTGATCCGATTGTCCCCGAAACGTGTCAGACTGATGACCCTCAGCCCTTGGATTTTCGCCAAACGGATCAACTCGACGACCTCTTCCGTTTCTCCGCTGTAGGAAATCGCAAAGAAGACATCTTCTTTACGTGCATTCGCTAAAATCGTTGCAAGTAGATGCTGGTCCGTTTCTTGAATCGCCAGTTTCCCGACACGCGTCCATTTTTGAGCAGCGTCTTCAGCTACGACATGCGATGCCCCAATCCCGTAAAAATAAATCGCGCGTGCCTGATCAATCACATCAATCGCATCCGCAATCCGTTCATCATTCAACTGCTTCGCAGTATCCTGTAACGCTTGAATGCTGTTACTAAGCGTTTTTTCAATCAAGTCGACAGGACGTTCATCCTTTTCGATATCGTGATACCCTTTTAAATCCGTCCGTGCTGTATCGGCAGAAATGCGCATCCGCAACTCCGGGTATCCCTTTAATCCGAGCGCGCGGCAGAAGCGGACGACTGCAGCGGCACTTGTATCTGATTCCTCTGCAAGTTGGTGGATCGTCATGCGCGCAATTTGGTTCATATGCGTCAAGACATAGTCTGCGACTTTTCGTGAGGATGATGGTAGTTCCTCTCGAACTGCACCGATTTGTGAATAGATACCGCCTTTCATCTAAATCTCCCCTTTATCCTCTTCTTTTTAAAAGAACTAACGATTCATCACTTACCGCGTCGTTCCTGTTTGTAGAACTGTTCTTCTTTCATTATGCTCTCTCCTACTAGCTTTCGTAAATCTAAAAAATGGGAAAGTGAAACAAAATGCCATTCTTCTTCCATACCCTTCCTTTCTGATTCATATACTTCTCTCTTTCAGCGTCCGTTATATAAAAAAAGCGACATTCCGTCCATTGGAGGAATGTCGCTTCATAAAGTAAATCGAGAAATCAGCGAATCTTGACGATCGGTTTCTTTGTATCCGGATCGAGGAATAGCATCGCTTCCGTATCCCCGTTCAAGTTCGTCACAGTAATCGTCGTTGGAATGTTTCGATTATACTCCCAACGATTCTCAAGCAGATACGTCACGTACTGAACGAATGCGACGAGTTCTGCTTTTCCGTAAAATTGAACGGGAATCTTCATCTCAAGCTTTTTCAGTTCATCTTCTTGATAGAAGCCTTCCCCCATCATACCAGTGTAGTTCGGGAAGTAGTCTTCTAGACGGTCTTTGAATAAATCGAATTTCGCCGCATCATCCCGCACATCATTCGTCGCACGTGCCGACGGGTAGTAATAATAGCGCTCATTGTAGTTTTTCCAGTCGTTCGCACTGATTTGATTCCCGCGACCGATGAAGGCAGACGAGAGATAGTGACCGGAAACCGGTGACCCTTCTTTTTCCTGGAGGTAGAGAGCGACGTGAATCGGTGTCGTCTTCATCCCTTGTGTCTTACGCATCTTCTTGACTAAATCATTCGCCATCCGCTTTCCTTCAGCAACGACTTTCTTTTCATCAAGTTTAACGGTATAGGTTGGTCCATAGTTTTCATCTTGGAACACATACTCACTATTTAAGACAAGCGCAATCGACGTGCCACCGAGTTCGAGTTTCTTATCTTCTTCAAGCATGTAGTCTTGCTCTAAGATATGCGATAGAATCATAGGTGACTTTTGATTTTTTTCTTTATACGACTTACCAGACGTATAAGCTGGGTTCAGACCTTCAGGATCGCTGACGCCATCGCCTGCTTTTCCTTTTCGCAACAACCATTTCGCGATTTGGTCGGCTTCGAGTAACTGACCTTCTTGGTAATAGTATTTTTCCGGATCAAAAAACTGTGTCGAGTGACGCATTAAACCCGTTTCGATTTCATCAAGCTCAAGACGTGAACTGACACGTTTTTGTGTCATTCCACGTGCAACACTTGGACGAAACGGCAAGACCGTCCGGTAGTACGAATCCGTCGTATCAATGGCTGGACTGACAACGGCTTGGACTTCCTTACCTTGTTCACTTTCAGTAATGACTTCTTTCGTATCGCTCGTTGGCGAAAGGTCGAACGAACAAGCACCTAAAAATAACGTGCTCGATAACGTCAACGCTACTGCTGTTTTATAGTTCATCTCTATTTGCACCCCATGTTTTTAAATCGTTCTCTTTATCATAACAGAATCGTTTTCCATCGGGGAAGGACAAGTTTTTCCCTGATTTTTAAAAAAGATGATGCGCCTTAGCGTATCCGAAAGGACTTTTTCTCATGACACGTCGTAAATTCATCGGTCTGCTTTTTTTACTCGCAGGCATCGCTCTGATCGCTTGGCCCTTCATCAGTGACTATCAGCGTGAACAAGAGGCAGCCAATTTAAAAGAACAATGGACAAAAAGTCTAAAGACCGTCGATGCAAAAGAGACGAAACAACCGCTCGCAAAATCAGGTGTTGGACTGCTATCGATTCCAAGCATAGATTTCGAGCAAGTCATCTTAGAAGGCTCGACGACAGCGGTCTTAGACCGTAGTATCGGTCATATTCCAGAAACCGGATCACCCGGAAAAGGCAATTATGCGCTCGCCGGACACCGAAGTTTCACGGAAGGGCTTCATTTCAATCGCCTGCCTGACGTCAAAAAAGGCGATACCGTCGTCGTCACGACAAAAACACATCGGTATACGTACCGCATCACATCCAGTCGTCTTGTCACACCGACGACATTGTCCGTCCTCGATCAATCTGTCGCTTCCCCAACCATCACATTAATCACCTGTGATCCACCAGAAACGGCAACGAATCGTCTCATCAAACAAGGTACTTTGATTCGGAGCGAGACGATTGCTTCGTGACAAGGATGAACACGAAAAAAGGAAGGCGGAATTCCGCCTTCCTTTTTATTTGATTGTTCTCATTCATTCTTCTCACGCTTCGTGTTTAGCTAATTCTTCTAACAGACGTGCTTCATCCCAAATTTCGATACCAAGCGATTCCGCTTTCGTCAGTTTAGAGCCTGCCTTTTCCCCTGCGACGAGTACGTCCGTCTTTTTACTGACACTTCCTGTCACATCGGCTCCGAGTGCTTCGAGTCGTTTACCGGCCTCTGACCGTTTTAAGCTCTCGAGCGTCCCCGTCAAGACGATCGTTTTGCCGCCGAGCGGTGCATTCGTCTGATCGACCCGTTCACCAAGGAAACGTTGATTAACGCCGAGTTGTTCCAAATCACGAATCAATGCCTGTGCTTCCGGATGTTCGAAGTACTTCACGATTGAATCTGCGATTTTCCCACCGATGCCATCGATTGCGACAATCTCATCGTAGCTTGCAGCTGCAATTCCTGCTAACGAATCAAAACGTTCCGCTAAAAGATATGCTGCTTTTTGACCGACGAGACGGATTCCGAGACCAAACAAGAGACGCTCGACCGAGTTCTGTTTCGAAGCTTCGATCGCCGCAAGTAATTTATCAACGGACGTCTCACCCATTCGATCAAACGTCAATAATTCCTCACGATCGAGTCGATATAAATCGGCAATCGTCCGGATTGCTTCATGATCATACAATTGACGGACGACTTTTTCACCGAGACCATCGATGTTCATCGCCTGACGCGAAACGAAGTGAATGATACCTTCCATCAATTGCGCTGGACATTCCGGACTGACACAGCGGATGTCGACTTCACCTTCGAGACGGACAAGTTCCGATTGACAGGCCGGACAATGCGTTGGGAAGACGATCGGTGTCTCTTCTCCTGTCCGTTCTGCCGTGACGACTTGTACGACTGCCGGGATGACATCGCCTGCTTTTTTAATGATGACCGAGTCCTGAAGGCGGATATCTTTTTCAGCGATGAAGTCAGCGTTGTGTAGTGTCGCATACGTCACCGTCGATCCTGCGACGACGACTGGTGCAAAACGGGCGCGAGGTGTGACTTTCCCGGTCCGACCGACACTGAAATCAACGTCTTCTACCGTCGTCATGACTTCTTCCGCTGCAAACTTATAGGCTGTTGCGAAGCGGGGACTTTTTGCTGTGAAGCCGAGCTCCTCCTGATCATCGTATCGATCGACTTTCAAGACGATTCCGTCGATCTCATATGGCAGGCTCGCGCGTGCTTCCGTCCAATGTGCGATGTAGGCAAGAATCTCTTCCACCGTCTCACACGTCTGCATATGTTGATTGGTCGGTAACCCAAGTGAGGCAAGTTGTGCCATCGCTTCGCTATGTGAACGGGCCGTCAACGTATTGACGCCGACGCCATACACGAACAACGACAGATTGCGCGACGCTGTAATCGACGAATCCAGCTGACGCAGACTACCTGCGGCCGCATTACGCGGATTCGCGAACAATGTCTCTTCTCGGCTAGCCCGGTCTTCATTCAAGCGTTCGAACGATTGTTTCGGCATGTAAGCCTCACCGCGGACTTCGACCGTCTCTTCTGCCTGCAGACGAAGCGGTAACGCTTTGATCGTCCGTAGATTCTGCGTGATGTTTTCGCCAACTGTTCCATCGCCACGCGTCGCCCCACGGACGAATCGCCCGTCTTCGTATTTCAGCGAGATGGCAAGTCCATCGAATTTCAGTTCGGCGACATACGTCGTCGAACGTCCGAGCGACCGCTCAATCCGAGCAACCCATTCGCGAATTTCTGTCTCATCAAAGACGTTTCCGAGCGACAGCATCGGTAAATCATGCGTCACCTTCTCGAACGCTTCGAGCGGTGCCGCGCCGACGCGTTGCGTTGGCGAATCCGGTGTGATCAGTTCTGGATGCTCTGTTTCTAACTCCGTCAGTTCACGAAGTAATTGATCGTACGTCGCATCCGGTACCGTTGGTTGATCCAGCACGTAGTATTCGTAGCTGTATCGGTTCAATGTTTGACGAATCTCATTTATACGCTGGCTTGCGTCCATCTGTGGACCTCCCGTCATACCTTTTTAATCGGTGCGAATTTCGCGAGCAATCGTTTGATTCCGACTGCTGGGAATGCGATATCGATTTCAAGATTATCCCCTTCACCACGAGTCTGGACGACTGTACCGAGTCCCCATTTCCCGTGCTCTGCCTTATCTCCGACCGACCAACCGAGCGTTTCCGCACCTGACGTCTTCATTGCTGTCGGTTTACTGATCGAGCGACCGATGACGGCCTTGCCTTGCGGGACAGGACGGTCTTCCCATGGGAGTGGCTTCGCTTTTTTACCAGTCCGCTCGATGACGACTTCCGGCAGCTCTGCTAGGAACCGTGATTCTTGGTTCGCATTCGTTCGTCCGTACAGGGAGCGCATCCGCGCGTGTGACAAGTAAAGGCGTTTCTCAGCACGTGTGATCCCGACGTACGCGAGGCGACGTTCTTCTTCCATCTCGTCTTCATCTTGAAGCGAGCGGCTATGTGGGAACAACCCTTCCTCCATCCCAATCAAGAAGACGACCGGGAACTCGAGTCCTTTTGCCGAGTGGAGCGTCATCAACGTGACTTGTTCTTCTGGATCCGTCTCGTCGAGTGAATCGACATCGGCGACGAGTGTCAAATCAGTCAAGAAGGCGATGATCGTCCGGTCTTCTGGATCGGCTTTCGCCGTCTCCTTCTCGAAGTTTTGTGCAACGGTGATGAACTCGTTGATGTTCTCGAGACGACTTTGTGCTTCAAGCGTCTTATCTTCCTTCAGCACTTGACGATAGCCTGATTTCTCGAGTACTTCTTCGACTAGTTCCGAAAGGCTGATGAATTCTTGCATTTGGCTGAGTCCGAGAATCATCGTCCGGAAATCCGTCAGCTTCGCTGCCGTCTTTGGTGCGATACTCGACAATTCGATATCGCGAATCGCTTCCATCAATGACACACCTTGTAAGTCGGCGAAATCACGCAGCTTATCAATCGTCGTCGCACCAATCCCGCGTTTTGGTTCGTTGACGATCCGCGCGAATGACAGGTCTTCATCTGGATTCGAAATCAATCGGAGATAAGCAAACACGTCCTTGATCTCTTTACGATCGTAGAACTTCGTGCCGCCGATCATTTTGTACGGAACGTTCGACTTAAGAAGCGTTTCCTCGATCGCACGCGATTGCGCATTCGTCCGGTACAGAATCGCGATATCGCTCAGTTTCATCCCGTAACGAAGCGAGTTCCGAATCTCCTGGACGATATAAAAGGCTTCTTCCCGCTCATTCTCTGCCGTATGAACGACGAGCTTCTCGCCTTCATCATTATCCGTCCAAAGTTTCTTATCTTTACGTGTCGAGTTGTTTTGGATGACATGGTTGGCTGCTTCCAAGATTCGTTTGGAAGAACGGTAGTTTTGCTCGAGTAAGATGACAGCTGCATTCGGATAGTCCTCTTCGAACGAGAGGATGTTCGCGATGTCAGCACCACGCCAGCGATAGATCGACTGATCCGAGTCTCCAACGACACAGAGATTCTGATGTCCCGATGCTAACAGGTTGACGAGATCATACTGGGCTTTGTTCGTATCTTGATACTCATCGACATGAATGTAGCGGAATTTCTTCTGATAGTAAGCAAGGACATCCGGACTCTTCTTGAACAATTCCGTCGTTTTTCCGATCAAATCATCAAAGTCGAGCGCGTTGTTCCGGCGTAAGACCGCTTCATATCCTTTATAGATTTCAGCAACTGTCTTTTCATACGGGCTCGTCACGATCGAGGCGTAGAATTCAGCACTGCGTAATTCATTTTTCTGTGACGAGATGATCGTCAGCATCGAACGTGGATCCCATTTTTTCGGGTCCAAGTTTTGTTCCTTTAAGACGAGCTTGATCGCCGACTGCTGATCACTTGAATCAAGAATCGTGAAGTTACGATCGTATCCAAGCTGATCGATGTCGCGACGTAACATCCGGACGCACATCGAGTGGAAGGTCGAGACCCAAATATCGTTCGCGACACCACCGACCAAACGACCGATCCGGTCTCGCATTTCTAGCGCCGCCTTGTTCGTGAACGTAATCGCGAGGATGTTCCACGGTGCGACTTGTTTAGCCGCCATCAAATAAGCGACCCGATGTGTCAGGACGCGTGTCTTCCCGGAACCGGCTCCTGCCATGATCAGCAGTGGACCTTCCGTATGCTTGACTGCTCTTGCTTGCTCAGGGTTTAGTCCACTGACGAGCTGTTCACTCAAATTAAACATATCAATAGCCTCATTTCTTATATTCCGAACTTTTGTTCCTATATTTTATCGTGTCGCTGCGACGGTCGCAAGCGCTGCTTTTAAATCCTCATAAATGACGTTCCCGACGACGATCGTATCCGCATACTGCAGCATCTCACGCGCTCGCTCCTCGGAGTCGATTCCTCCACCGTAAAACAGGCGTGCCTGTTTCAAGACATCGCGAACGGCTGCGACTCGTTCCGGTTCTCCGTAAACGCCGCTGTATTCGAGATACACGACCGGTAGACGGAAGACGCTATCCGCTAACTGCGCATAAGCGACGGTCTCATCTAATGTTAGCGGTTTTGCTTGTGTCACACGCGCGACCTTCGCATCAGGATTCAGGACGATATACCCTTCCCCGACAAGATCAGCGTGCGCCAGCATATGACCGACTTGTTCTAACGCCTCGACTTGTTTTTCGACGACGTACTCTAATGTACCGGCATTCAGGACCGTCGGTGTCAGATACGTATCAAATCCCATCGTTGCGGCTTCGAGTTCAGAAATCTCGAGTGCCACTGCGACTGGATACCGTCGCAAACGCATCAAGAGATCAAGCGTCGCATCGAGTGTGATGTCATCCGTTCCACCGACAAGGATCGCATCCGTTCCGGACGTCGCAATCGCCTGCAGGCTAGCATCATCGATTGGTTTTGCTGGATCTAGTTTAAAGACATGTCGCCATTCATTAAAAGGTAATAACACGGTTCGTCCCATCCTCTCTTTCTCATTCCACATTCAGTATAAAACAAAAAACCATCTCGCGCAGGGCGAGATGGTCAGACGTGTGTCCGTCGTTTCGTCAAGATTGACGCCAGTAACAACGCAAAGACCGCATATACCGGCACGAACGCCCACGGCTCTGCCAAAAAGAAGCCGAGTACCGGGACGTCCAGTAACGGTGAATCCGGTGAACAGAGTGCTCGACCGTTGACGAGCGCCAAAAACGGTAAGACAGGAACAGCAAAGATATAGGCGAAGTTGATCCAAAAGGCACGTTTCATAAAAGAGCCTCCTTATCCGATGATGACGGATTCCTTCGGATAGTTATAGTTACGTTTCGGTTGGTTCGCCTTCAAGAGAAGAACGAACGAGATGACACCGATTCGACCGATGAACATCAGCACGGACAACGTCCATTTTCCGATATCCGATAGTTGATCCGTGATGCCGAGCGATAGACCGGTCGTTCCGAACGCCGAACAGGCTTCAAAAAACAGCACGAGGAACGGGGCATCCTCGACAAGCAACAAGACGATCAATCCGACCATCGTCACACCAGTCGAGACGACGATGACGACGAAGGCTTTCCAGATGTCCGACTGACCAATCTCACGACCAAAGATTTTGATGCCGTATTCGCCTCGGATGAAGGCGATGACACTCAAGACGGCGACCGCGAACGTCGTCGTTCGAATCCCCCCACCAACGGAAGACGGTGACGCCCCGATGAACATCAAGAGCGACAGGACGAAAATCGACGCTTGTGAGAAGGAGGTGATGTCGACCGTCGTCAATCCCCCATTTCGGGTCGTGACGGATTGGAACAAGGCGTCGACGAGCTTCTCATCGATCGGTAAACCTTTAAAGGATTGGTTCCATTCAAATAGCAGCAATGCTACCGTTCCGAATAGGACGAGAATGAAGAACGTTGACGCCGTCAATTTTGTAAACAGTGAAAAATGATACGGTTGACGTGTCGCTTGGCGTGTCGCCCGGTACGAGATGTAGCGCCGGACTTCGACGAGTACCGGAAAGCCGATCGCACCAAGCGTCAGCAACAAAATTTGCATGAAGACGACGAACAAATCACCGCGAAACGGTAGTAACGATTCACCCGTGATATCAAAACCGGCATTCGTCGTCGCACTGACCGATCCGAACAGTCCTTGGAGCATCGCTTCACCGAGTGTCGGAAAATATTTCGTATAGTACAGCCCGAGAATCAATGCCCCAATCAATTCAATCGAGACGATGATCAAGATGACTTCGCGAATGTATTTGACGACCCCTTGCATCGTCGTCTGGTTCTGATCTCGGACGACGAGTTGGCGTTCCCGAAAGCCGATTCGTTTTCCGAGAATGACCCACATCGCGATATGAAGCGACATCAAACCAATTCCGCTGACTTGCACTAAAATCATGATCATGAAGTAGCCGAACGTCGTGAAGGTTTCTGAGACCGAGACCGTCGTCAAACCCGTGACACTGACACAACTGACCGCCATGAAGACGAGGTCCGTGAAATCCCAGTTGTAGTCTCCCTTGGTCGACCACGGCAGACCGAGTAGGATGATCCCGATGATGACCGCAACGAAGTAGATGATGACGAGCGACTGGATGGGCGTCAGCCTTCGAATGAAATGTTGAATTCTTTGTTGTAACGCAAAATCCAATATGACACGCCCCCCTTCATAGAAGTAGCGGATAACATTAGTTATCCGCTACTTCTTGCTCGATAAGACCTAGGCGGGCAAGCGCCAGATCATAACCGCCCGAACCGTAGTTCAAGCAACGTTTGACACGCGAGATCGTTGCTGTTGAAGCACCGGTCGCCTTTTCGATTTTGTGATACGTATTGCCTTCACGTAATTGACGTGCGACTTCAAGACGTTGGGCGAGCGCCTGGATTTCGTTGACGGTCGCTAAGTCTTCGAACAACGTATAACAATCTTCTAATGAATCCATCTTCATGATGGCTGTAAATAACTGATCCAATTCTTTTCCACGCAATTTATCGAGTTGCATCTTGTGACTCCCTTTCCCATTCAATTGCTCTTTAATAGTTTAAAGCGCGACGTTTTAAAATTCAAGCATCATCGCAAAATCGCTGGGAAAAGGACTTTTTTCCGAAGGACTTCGTATATTCCCTGCGGCGTGATCCGCACATATGGCAAGTGAGTTGACGCTAGGAATAGCAACGTATAGACAGGATCTTCAAACGCATAACCGCGTTCGAACAAGGCTTCCCGTAGAGCGGTTTCCTGAACAATCAAATCTTCGAGTGGCAAGTCGGACGTCTGCCCCATCAAGGTCAACGGAACTTCAGCGATGACTTCTCCGTCCTCGACGAGAACGATTCCGCCGCCGAACGCTTTCATTCGATCAAACGCGACTTGCATGTCTCGTTTCGATTTACCGATCATCAAGATATCACCGCTAATCGAGTACGAACTGACGAGACCACCGACTTGTGTCGCAAAGTTTTTCAGAACGGTATTCAGTCGCCACTTCCCTTCCCGGTCGAGTAACATCAGGAAGGATTCATCACATCCTGTCGGTAGCACAGGCACACTTGTATCGTGTTCGACTTGATAGAGCTTCATGATGACGGAATTGACCATCTCAAGACCAACCGGCATGCTAAACGAAAAATCCTGTTCCGTTAAGGAAACCTGGACTTCCGAGCGTGGCATGAGCGCATAGACAGCATCAAGCGCTTCTGCCGGGTAACAGGGGATGTCGGCTTGACGGACCCATGTGCCGCGCGCAAGTACGGCGACAGGTGTCGGTGCATCTTTTGCCTCAAGGAAATTGAGATGCGCGATTCGTCCTGGTGCGATACTCCCGAGTAGATGATCGAGATTAAAATGACGCGCTGCATTGTACGACGCGATCCGGTACGCTTCTTCGACCGGGATGCCTGCCTCGAGCATCAATCGGATCGTCTCATCCATCATGCCTGCCTTATAAAAGGACGGCGTTGAACCATCTGTCGTCACGAGCACCTTATCGAACTGCGTCAACCCTGCTTCGACGAGACCTTTAAAGATATCCGGTAGATCTGGACGAATCGATGAATAACGAATTGTCGTCGTATAGCCAAGTTCAAGACGTGTCATCGCTTCTTCGACCGTCATCGCTTCGTGATCGCTCGTCACGCCATACAGCGCCATCTTCGTCAGCGTCTTCGCTGAAGCACCAGGGAAATGACCTTCGATCGGTTTTCCGAGTTTGATCGCATCCTGCATCCAATGGAGCAATTCATCGTCCCCTTGCGAGAGACGTGGCCATCCCGTCAACTCACCTGCTTGGATGACTTGTGGATGCTTGAGCCACGCTTGAATCCGGCGATTATCGATCGAGATACTGTCGGCATCAAGCTCGGTTTGTGCGTCGAGTCGTGCCCACCAGTACATCGAGGTCGGTAAGTCTGCTAGCGCCTCAACTTGAGCAAACGCTTGCTCCGTCGGCTCTAATAATAACAACATATTGTCGTTGACGAGCGTCGATGTTCCCCGCTCTGCTGCGAATTTTGCAAGACTCGCTGGATTGTAAAGTTGGAACGGATGGGCATGGGGTTCAATGTAACCGGGTACGATATATTGACCTGTCGCATCATGGTACGCATCGGCTTGTTCCGGCATCTCTGGACCGACATAGACGATCCGGTCGCCACTAATCCAGATGTTCGCCGTCCGCCATGCTTTGACACCATGATTCAGGTAAGTGGCATTCTGTATGACAAGTGTCGGTGCAAGCTTTCCGCTGATGACCGCTTGGTGTGTTCGTACTTCAGATTTCGTCCAAGGGGATCTTCCACAATTTTTTTTCACGAAAGCTCGACCTCCTTTGTTTTATTGAAAACGCTTTCTTATAGTTCTTATACTAAAATGTTGCTAAGTAAGTTTCAAGAAGTTTTGCCCCGTTCCGGATTCATTTGGTCAAAATAACACAAATTCGCCATGGAAGACAAATCTTTTCGTGCACTTCGCCAAGAAACAAAAAACCAGACGAGGCTCCTTCGAGCACGTCTGGTTCAGATATCATGATTCATGCGAGGCACGAAAGGCTTTTTGAGCAATATCAGTTCGGTAAAAGAATGGCTGATCCGTCACGTCTGGTAAGTTTGCATAGACCTGTTCGACAGCCTGCTCGATTGTCTCGGCACGGCTGACACACACGAGGACACGTCCACCAGCTGAGACAAGTTGATCGTTTCGTCCTGCCGTTCCGGCATGAAAAACGAGAAGATCATCCCCGATCTGGTCAAGTGGAATCACTTGTTCCGTTTTTGGCGCTTCCGGATATCCTTCTGCTGCGACGACGACACCGACAGCTGCTTGATCCGTCCAAACGACTTCTGGTGTCTGTCCGTCCATCAGCGGCATGATGACATCAAGCAACGGCGTCTCTAAGCGCGGGAGAATGACTTCTGTCTCCGGATCACCGAACCGAGCATTGAACTCGATGACGAACGGTCCTTGTTTCGTCAGCATCAGACCGGCATAGAGGAAGCCGGTGAACGGAATCCCTTCGCTTGCCATCTGATCGACAAGCGGCTGAATGATGCGATCAACAGCTTCTGTCGTCAACGCCGCTTCGTCCCACTGAGGTAGCGGAGAATACGCGCCCATTCCTCCTGTGTTCGGACCTAAGTCACCGTCAAACGCCCGTTTATGATCTTGCGACAATACCATTGGAATGACCGTCTCTTCGTGAACGAATGCCATCAACGAACACTCTTCTCCGATCAGGCATTCTTCGATGACGACGCGGCTTTGTTGACCGTATTCTCCGGCAAACGTATCGTGGATTGCAACAAGCGCCTGGTCCACGGTTTCTGCGACCGTGACTCCTTTTCCGGCAGCAAGTCCATCGGCTTTGATGACGATCGGTGCACCCGCTTTGCGAACATACGCCTCTGCATCTGCTGCTGAAGTAAAGACGGCGTGAGCAGCGGTCGGAATACCGGCACGCTCCATCAATTCTTTCGCGAACTGCTTACTTCCTTCGATCGCCGCCGCTTCCCGTGTTGGTCCGAAGATTTGCAGTCCCGCTGCCTGAAAGGCGTTAACGACTCCGAGAACAAGTGGTCCTTCTGGTCCGACGATCGTCCAATCGATCTGTTCGTCTTGTGCGAACGTCACGAGTTCATCGATAGCATCTTCGGCGATCGGAACACATGTGGCTTGTGTCATCCCGGCATTCCCAGGCGCAGCATACACGGTCTCGATCCGTTCATCCTGTGCCAGCTTCCAGACGAGCGCGTGTTCACGCCCTCCTTTACCAATCACCAATACCTTCATTCAAATCGCCTCCGCTTAGTGTTTGAAATGTCGAACGTTCGTAAAGACCATCGTAATGCCATGTTTGTTACACGCATCGATTGACTCTTGGTCGCGAATCGAGCCGCCTGGTTGGATAATTGCTGTAATGCCAGCTGCTGCTGCCGCTTCGACCGTATCACCCATTGGGAAGAAGGCATCGGAAGCAAGGGACGCGCCAACTGCTTTTTCTCCGGCTTGCGTAATCGCGATGTTCGCTGAACCAACACGGTTCATCTGTCCTGCACCAACGCCGACCGTTACTTCGTCTTTCGCGAGAACGATCGCATTCGACTTGACGTGTTTGACGGCGCGCCATGCGAGTTTCAAGTCCTCCCATTCCGCCGCTGTCGGTTTGCGGTCTGTCACGACGCGTGCTGCTGCATCATCGAGCGTCTCATCGTCACTGTCTTGGACGAGCATGCCGCCAGCGACTGCCGTATAACGGATCGCTTGGACACGCTTGACGTCGAGTTCAAGCAGACGGATGTTCTTTTTTGCTGACAACAAGGCGAATGCTTCTTCCGTGAAGGATGGAGCGATGATGATCTCAAGGAAGATGCCGCTTAATTGTTCTGCTGTCTCTAAATCGACTTCACGGTTCAAGGCGACGATGCCACCGAAGATCGACACTGGATCGGCTGCATGAGCGCGGCGGAATGCCTCTCCGATCGTTGGACCGACGGCCACACCACATGGGTTCATGTGTTTAACGACGACGGCTGCTGCTTCGCGGAACTCATCGAGAATTTCAAGTGCGGCGTTCGCATCTTGAATGTTGTTATACGACAACTCTTTACCGTGCAATTGTTTCGCTGAAGCGAGGGAAGCTCCACGGTAAATCGGTGTTTTATAGAAGGCTGCTTCTTGGTGTGGATTTTCTCCGTAACGGAGATCTTGGACTTTCTCAAGCGTGATCGTCAACTGATCGGGGAACTTTTCACCTGTTTGCGTCAAGAAATAATCCGCGATCAACGCATCGTACGCCGCTGTATGCCGAAAGGCTTTCGCCGCAAGACGTTGACGTGTCTCAAACATCGTACCGCCTTCACGAATCTCAGCAACGACCGTTTCGTAATCAGCTGGGTCGACGACGACCGTGACAGCTGCGTGGTTTTTCGCTGCTGAACGCAACATGCTTGGTCCACCGATATCGATGTTCTCGATCGCATCGGCATAGGCGACGTCTTCTTGTAAGACCGTCTGCTTGAACGGATACAGATTGACGACGACGAAATCAATCGGTTGAATCTGTTGCGCAGCCATCTGCTCACGATGGGATTCAAGGTCACGACGACCGAGTAATCCACCATGAACCATTGGATGGAGCGTCTTGACACGCCCATCGAGCATTTCTGGGAATTGTGTGACTTCACTGATACCAATGACCGGAAGCCCAGCTTCCTCTAATGCTTGATGTGTTCCGCCTGTCGAGACGAGCTCGATCCCTGCTTCATGGAACGCTCGTCCTAATTCGACGATTCCTGTTTTATCCGACACACTAATTAACGCTCTCATACGTTTGCCTCCTCTTTCATCCACTCTTCGATGACTTGCGGATACAGTCTATGTTCGACACGCTGAATCGCTTGTTGCAATGTTTCACGCGTCATCTCTTCTGTAATCCGGACGGCTTCTTGGGCCATGATCGGTCCTGTGTCCATGCCTTCATCGACTATATGAATTGTAACACCTGTGATTTTAACTCCGCCACGAAATGCTTGTCCGATCGCATCTTTTCCCGGGAAGGCCGGAAGTAGCGACGGGTGGATGTTGACGATCCGCCCTGCGTATCGTCCGAGCAACTCTTCCCCGATCAATCGCATGTAGCCGGCGAGAATGATCCGTTCGACGCCTTTCGCTTCAAGACGGGCAATGATCTCCCGCTCAAAACTCGGTTTATCCGGATAGTCCTTCGCCCGAAAGACGAAGACGTCACATCCGCGTCGTTTCGCCCGTTCGATGACTGCTGCGTCCGGTTGATCGCAGACGATCAGTTCGATCGAGGCATGTAACGTTCCTGCCTCGATTGCTTCAAAAAGTGCTTCGACATTACTACCGCTTCCTGATGCAAAACAGGCGATCTTCATGCGTCGACTCCTTGAATCCGGACACCTTCTTGATCGGTCACCTGACCAATCACGTACGCTGTCTCATTTTCACGAGCGAGGCGTGCTGTCACTTCCGCGACATCTTCCGGTTTGACGATCAACATGAAACCGATCCCCATGTTGAAGACATTATACATATCATGTCGTGGCAAATCACCCGCTTGCTCGAGCCAGTCGAAGACTGGTAACGTCGGCCACTTTTTCGGATCGAACGATGCGCCGAGCCCTTCCGGTAAGACGCGTGGTACGTTCTCGTAGAATCCACCACCCGTAATATGGACCATCGCTTGGATCTTTTCCGTCTCAAGGGCTGCTTTGACTGCTTCGACGTAGATACGTGTTGGCATGAGGAGCGCATTTCCGAGCGTATGACCGAGCATCATGACTTCATCTTCGTAGCGGAGTCCACTGTCGGCGACGATTTTACGGACGAGTGAGAACCCGTTCGAATGGACGCCAGACGAAGCGAGACCGAGAATGACATCTCCTGCTGCGACGTTATCACCTGTGATTAATTTTTGTTTCTCGACGGCACCGACGGCGAACCCGGCGATATCATATTCGCCGTCCGCATACATCCCTGGCATTTCCGCTGTTTCGCCGCCGATTAACGTACATCCCGCCTGGACGCAACCTTCTGCGACACCTGCGACGATCCGTTCGATCTTCGCCGGAATCGCCTGACCGAGCGCGATATAATCAAGGAAATAAAGTGGTTCCGCGCCTTGGACGATGATATCGTTCACACACATCGCGACACAGTCGATCCCGATCGTATCGTGTTGTTCCAGTGCGAAAGCGAGCTTGAGTTTCGTACCGACACCATCTGTCCCACTGACAAGGATCGGTTCTTTCAACTGCAATTGGCTGAGGTCGAACATCGCACCAAAGCTACCGAGTCCCGTCAATACTTCTTTGCGCATCGAACGGGCGACGTGTTTTTTCATTCGGGTGACTGACTCATATCCTGCTGTCAGACTCACACCTGCTGCTTCGTAATGTTTGCTCATGTTCTTCCCCCATCTATCAAAGTTTAGCTTCTAACTCGAGCGAACCGAGCGGTGTCGGATACTCTCCTGTGAAGCAAGCGGTACATTGTCCTTTTAACGGTCCATCGAACGGGCGATCGATCGCATCGACCATGCCCGGTACAGTTAAGAATTCAAGGGAATCCGCACCGATTTCCTGACGGATTTCTTCCGGCATCAACCGAGCAGAGATCAGTTCTTCCTTCGATGAAGTATCAATCCCGTAATAACATGGATTCGTAATCGGTGGTGCCGTGATGCGGACGTGCACTTCCGTCGCACCCGCTTCACGTAACAAACCGACGATGCGACGACTCGTCGTTCCCCGGACGATTGAATCATCGACCATGATGACACGCTTTCCTTGTACGACGCCGCGTAGCGCGGACAACTTCATTTTGACCCCACGTTCCCGTAACTCCTGTGACGGCTGGATGAACGTCCGTCCGACATACCGGTTCTTGATCAATCCCATTTCATATGGAATACCGCTCGCTTCCGCGTAGCCAATCGCTGCCGAGATACTTGAATCCGGCACCCCGGTAACGACATCTGCTTCGACCGGTGCTTCTTCATACATCTTTTTCCCGAGTGCTTTGCGAGCCGTATGGACGTTGACGCCATCAATGATTGAATCTGGGCGCGAGAAGTAGATGTATTCCATCGAACACATTGCTCGTTCACGTGGTTCCATGTATTGACGAGACGACATGCCGTGTTCTGTGATCGTTACGAGCTCCCCTGGCTCGATATCACGAATGAACTCCGCGCCGACGATATCAAAGGCACATGTTTCTGACGCGAATACGATGCCGCCGTCTGGTGTCTTCCCAAGTGACAGTGGACGCAGTCCGTGTGGATCAACTGCTACGAATAACGTTTCTTCCGTTAAGAAAAGGAAGGCGAACGCCCCAACGAGACGCGCGAGACTGTCGGCAATCCGGTCTTCGAGTGTGTCGAGCTTACTGCGTTTGACGAGATGGGCGACGACTTCCGTATCACTCGTCGTCTGAAAGATGGCACCCTCTGCTTCTAACAGGTGCTTCAGTGAATCCGCGTTGACGAGGTTTCCGTTATGTGCGAGAGCAAGATCTCCCGTCCGCGATTTGAAATGCAGCGGTTGAGTGTTCTCAAGCGTGTTTCCTCCTGCTGTCGAATACCGGACATGTCCGATTGCATGATGTCCTTTCAGATTCGTCAGTGTCTCTTCCGAAAAGACTTCCGTTACGAGTCCTTGCCCGCGATGTGGGAAGAGGTCGTCACCGTCACTCGTGACGATGCCTGCCCCTTCTTGTCCCCGGTGTTGCAAGCTATGCAAGCCGTAATAAGCAAGTTGCGCCGCATTCGGTTGTCCGAAGATCCCGAAGACGCCACACTCCTCATTTAGTCCTTTGATGTCATATAACACGCGATTGCTCCTTCCCAGTCTCCCTGTAAGGTCGAACGGTCTGCTTCGATCCGTGTCTCTGCCGTTTCGATGACGAGAAGCTCATCGTTCGTAACGACACCGATCGCTTGAGCACCAGTCCGTTGTTCGAATGCTGTGACGTGCGCTTGTGGCACCGTAACGATGAAGCGTGATTGCGATTCGCTGAACAGGTGTAAGGTCGGTCCGTCGAACTGAACCGTCAACCCGAGGTTCGTCCCAAACGTCATCTCAGCGAGAGCGATGGCAAGACCACCTTCTGATACATCATGCATCGCATTGACTTCACCTGCTTGTACTGCCTGCTGTAACAATTGTAAGCGTGCGTGTTCGACGGCTAAATCGATCTGTGGTGCGCGACCGAATGATTTACCGAATTGCATATATTGAAGTTCACTGCCGCCAAACTCGGCTGTTGTTTCTCCTAATAGATAAATCTGGTCACCAGCTTGTTTGACGTGTTGTGTCGTGATCCATTCGGTTTGCTCGTGTAATCCAACCATTCCGACGACCGGTGTCGGGTGAACCGCTTGACCGGCTGACTCGTTGTAGAGTGAGACGTTTCCACCGATGACAGGTGTCTCAAGGACACGACATGCTTCTGCCATACCGGCTGTTGCTTGTTGCAACTGCCAGAAGCCTTCTGGTTTATCCGGATTTCCGAAGTTCAGACAATCCGTGATGGCGAGTGGTGTCGCCCCACTCGCGACGATATTACGTGCTGCTTCTGCTACCGCAATCTGTCCACCGACGTATGGATCCAAGTAGACGAAACGGCTGTTACAGTCGGTCGTCATCGCGAGCGCTTTGTTCGTGCCGCGGACACGAATGACGGCTGCGTCTGATCCTGGTGCGACGACGGTCGATGTCTGGACCATATGATCGTACTGATCGTAGACCCAGCGTTTTGAAGCGATCGTCGGCTGACGGAGTAACGCCCGCCATGTCTCAACGACATCTTCGACGACTGGAAGCGTCTCTTCCATCGCTTGGAATTCTTCATAATACGCAGGAACGCGGGATGGTTTTTCGTAGACTGGTGCTTCTTCTGCTAACGCATCAACCGGAACTTCTGCGACGATATCCCCATGATGGATCAAACGTAAGACTTTCTCTTCAATGACTTCTCCAACGTGAACGGCATGGAGTCCCCATTTGCTGACGATTGCTTCGATCTCTGCTTCGCGACCACGCTTGACGACGAGTAACATCCGCTCCTGTGATTCCGAGAGCATCATTTCGTAGGCAGTCATCCCTGTTTCTCGTTGCGGGACGTCATCGAGGTGCATCTCGATGCCCATGCCTGCTTTTGAAGCCATCTCTGCTGAAGACGATGTCAGTCCGGCAGCACCCATGTCCTGCATTCCGACGAGTGCCGGATGCCCGACGATTTCAAGACAAGCTTCAATCAATAACTTCTCCATGAATGGATCACCGACTTGAACAGCCGGACGTTTTGCTTCCGTATCCTCTCCGAGATCCTCAGAGGCAAACGTCGCACCATGGATCCCGTCGCGTCCAGTAGCTGCACCGACGTACATGACCGAGTTCCCGACACCTTTTGCCTGACCTTTTTGAATATCGGCATGGTTGATTAAACCGATACACATCGCGTTGACGAGTGGATTGCCTTCATACGAGCGATCAAATCCGATTTCGCCACCGATCGTTGGAATACCGACACAGTTGCCGTAACCGGCGATTCCGGCGACGACTTGTTCGAACAATTGATTGACACGTGGTGTACCGAGATGACCGAAACGGAGCGAGTTCATGAGTGCGACCGGTCGTGCGCCCATCGAGAAGATGTCACGAATGATTCCGCCGACGCCTGTCGCAGCCCCTTGATACGGTTCAACAGCGGATGGATGGTTGTGGCTTTCGATCTTAAAGACGACTGCCTGCTCATCGCCGATATCAACGACACCTGCACCTTCCCCTGGTCCTTGTAAGACACGTGGTCCAGTCGTCGGGAATTGACGGAGGACAGGTTTAGATGTCTTGTATGAACAATGCTCGGACCACATGACTGAGAACAATCCTGTTTCCGTATAGTTCGGTTGGCGTCCGAGTAAATCGACGACCATCTGGTATTCTGTATCACTCAAGCCCATCGTGGCATAGACGCGTTGCTCTTGAATCAATTCTGGTGTTGGTTCAGACTGTTGTTTTAGCATGGTGTGCCCCCTGTTTGACGAGTGAAGTAAAGAGTTTTAGTCCATCTGTTCCGCCGGTCAAGAGTTCGACCGCTCGTTCCGGGTGTGGCATCATCCCAAGAACGTTGCCGGCTTTGTTCGTGATTCCGGCGATATCGCCGCGCGAGCCGTTCGGATTGTCGACATATGTGAAGGCGATTTGTCCGTTCGTTTGCAGCATCGCGTAAGTCGCATCGTCGCAGTGGTAGTTTCCTTCACCATGCGCGATCGGAATCGAGATCGTCTCGCCTGGCAGGTAATCCGATGTAAAACGTGTCTTTGTATTCTCAACCTTTAGTTCAACCGTCCGGCACATGAACTTCAAGCCGTTGTTTCGGTGCAAGACACCTGGTAAGAGTCCCGCTTCGACAAGGATCTGGAATCCGTTACATACCCCGAGGACCGTTTTCCCTTCTGCCGCAAAACGTTTGACTTCTTCCATGATCGGTGAGAAGCGCGCGATCGCGCCGCAACGAAGGTAATCTCCGTAGGAGAATCCGCCCGGTAACAGGACGCCGTCGTAGCCTTCAAGTGATGTTTCGGTATGGAAGACGTATTCAGCTTCTTCTCCGAGAGCATCCTTGACCGCATGGTACATATCTAAATCACAGTTCGATCCCGGAAAGACGATGACCGCGAACTTCATGCTGGCGTCACCTCTTCGATCGTAATCTGGTAATCTTCCATCACCGTGTTGACGAGTAGTTTTTGACACATCTCATGAATCATCGCTTCTGTCGTTTCCGTTTCAACGAGCAGTTCAATCTGTTTTCCGATTCGGACACTCTCGACACCCGTAAAACCAAGCTGTTGCAATCCGCCTTTTACAGCAACTCCTTGTGGATCTAAAATGCTTTCCCGTAATGCGATCGATACGATGACTTTTTTCATTGTGTGTTTCCTCCTAGGCGATTGAATAGTGTTTGGTAGGTCTCTGTCAGTGAACCGATGTTGCGGCGGAAGACATCTTTATCGAGATGTTCTCCAGTTGCTTGATCCCACAAACGGCATGTATCTGGTGAAATCTCATCAGCTAGTAGAATCGTTCCGTCTGCCATCTTTCCGTATTCCAGTTTAAAATCAATCAACGTGATTCCGTTTTGACGGAAGTAAGGTTGCAAGACTTCATTCACGCGAAGTGCCTTGTCCGACAACTGTTTCAACTCTTCAGAAGTCGCAATCTTCAGTAAATTGATGTGTGATGAGGTGACGAGTGGATCGCCTAACGTATCATCTTTATAGTAGAACTCAACGATTGGTGTTTCGAGTACCGTACCTTCTTCGATACCGAGCCGTTTACTCAAGCTTCCCGCGACGACGTTTCTGACGACGACTTCGAGTGGAATGATGGTGACACGACGTACGAGCTGTTCGCGCTCCGAGACACGTTCAATGAAATGTGTCGGAATGCCCGCTTGTTCGAGGATTTCAAAGAAATGACTCGTCAACCGGTTGTTCAATTCGCCTTTTCCAGCAAAGACTTCTTTTTTCTCGCCGTTGAATGCCGTGGCCTCGTCTTTATAGACGATCCGGAGCACATCCTGCTCCTGCGTCGTGTACAATCGTTTTGCTTTTCCTTCATAAAGTGGTTGCATCGCTTTCGTCCCCCATGATCCTAAGATGTAGACGGGGCAAGTGCCCCGTCTCAGGTTGATTAGTTCAAGCCACACCGTTCAAAGATTTCATCGACACGACTCGTATGATACGTCGGATCGAAACACGCATCGAGCTCTTCTTCTGTGAAAAGCTGTTGAATGTCCTGTTCTTGCCACAATAAGTCACGGAACATGATTTGTTCTTCCCACGCCTGCATCGCACGCGGTTGAACGAAATCATACGCTGCTTCACGCGACCAGCCTTTTTCGATTAAAGCGAGTAAGACATGTCCAGAGAAGATGACACCAAACGTCCGGTCCATGTTCCGCTTCATGTTGTCCGGGAAGACTGTCAAGTTCTTCACGATGTTTCCGAAACGGTTCAACATATAGTTGAGTAGTCCTGTCGCATCCGGAAGAATGATGCGTTCGGCCGAAGAATGCGAGATATCCCGTTCGTGCCAGAGTGAGACGTTCTCGTACGCCGTCACCATGTGTCCACGGATGACTCGGGCAAGACCTGTCATGTTCTCTGAACCGATTGGATTCCGCTTGTGCGGCATCGCCGATGATCCTTTTTGACCTTTAGCGAAGAATTCTTCGACTTCACGTGTTTCCGTCTTTTGCAGACCCCGGATTTCCGTTGCCATCTTTTCGATCGATGTCGCGATCAAAGCAAGCGTCGACATATAGTGTGCATGACGATCACGTTGTAACGTTTGCGTGGAGACCGGAGCTGGTTTTGTTCCTAACTTTTCGCAGACATACTTTTCAATGAACGGATCGATGTTCGCGAATGTTCCGACGGCACCCGACATCTTGCCGTATTCGACCGTCTCACGCGCTGCTTCGAAACGAACTTTATTCCGCTTCATCTCTTCATACCAAAGCGCTAGTTTCAGACCGAACGTCGTCGGTTCTGCATGTACGCCATGTGTGCGTCCCATCATGACCGTATATTTATGTTCGTTCGCTTTGACTTTTAAGATTTCGATGAACCGATCAAGATCCGCAGCAAGAATGTCGTTTGCTTGCTTCAACAGATACGAGAGTGCTGTATCGACGACGTCCGTTGACGTGAGTCCGTAATGGACCCACTTGCGTTCTTCTCCAAGTGTTTCAGAGACAGCGCGCGTAAAAGCGATGACATCATGACGTGTCTCTTGCTCGATTTCAAGGATGCGGTTGACATCAAATGAGGCATTGTCCCAAAGCAACTGGACGTCCTCTTTCGGGATGACCCCTAGTTCACTCCATGCTTCACACGCAAGGATCTCGACTTTTAACCAAGCCTCGAATTTGTTTTGTTCGGTCCAGATCGCTTTCATCTCAGGACGTGTATACCGTTCGATCATTGAACTGTCTCCTTCCATATCGACAGGCGTTCGACTTCTGCCAAAGCATCGTCGACGGTATCCGCAAGAATGTTCAAATGGCCCATCTTGCGTCCTGTCTTGGCTTCTGCTTTTCCATATAAGTGAACTTTCGTCCGAGCGTTTAGTCTCGGTAGTTCCTCGTATAATGCTGTGACATGCTGACCCAGGATGTTCGCCATGACGACCGGTGTCGTCAGACGGGTATCACCGAGTGGGAGACCACTGATGGCACGGATATGTTGCTCGAACTGGGATGTTTCGCAAGCATCAATCGAATAGTGACCCGAATTGTGTGGTCGGGGTGCTAGTTCATTGACGATTAGTCGAGAACCAACGACAAACAACTCGATGGCCAGTGTACCGATCAGCCCGACGGCATCCGCGATCGATTCAGCGAGCGCAATTGCTTCTTGTTCGAGCGATTCAGAAATGCGTGCCGGTACAATCGATAGATGCAAAATGTTCTCTTGGTGAATGTTCTCACTGACTGGGAAGACACGTGTTTCTGTTGCGCTTCGAGTGACGATGACGGAAATTTCCTGATCAAACGGTAACCACTGCTCCGCAACATACTCTGTCGGTTCGAATCGTTCGATTGCCGCTTGGAACTGTTCTTCCGTCCGGATGACGGTCTGTCCTTTTCCGTCATAGCCGAATCGTGCTGTCTTCAAGACGAACGGTAACTCGAGTCGCTGTTTTGCTTCCTCTAAGTCAGAAGGATGCGTCACCGGATAGTACGGAGCGACAGAGTGTCCAATGCGTTCAATCATCTCTTTTTCCCGTACCCGATGTTGCGTTTGAAAAAGGAGATCCGTTCCATGAATCAGTTTCGTCCCGATTGCTTCAGCGACTTCCGTTGAGATGTTCTCAAATTCGTAGGTGACGACATCTGATTCAGCTGCGAGCTGTTTGGCTGCCTCGACATCCGTGAAGGGAGCTTGGATATGTTGATCCGCCACTTGCGCACATGGTGCGTTGTCTGTTGGGTCGAGTGTCAAAATCTCAAAGCCCATCTCACGCGCCGACAGAGCCATCATTCGACCAAGTTGACCGCCGCCTAATATCCCGATTCGTTTCATAGCAGGTTCCCTCCAGATGCAATGACGTCTCCTTCTAGTTCGACTCGCATATGATCGAGCTTGCGGGCAAGTCGTTCATCTTGAATCGAGAGAATTTGAGCAGCTAGCAATCCGCCGTTTTTTGCGCCTGCTTCTCCGATGGCAACCGTTGCGACCGGTACGCCACCTGGCATTTGAACGATCGAGAGCAAGGAATCAATTCCTTGGAGCGCTCTACTCTTCACAGGAACACCGATGACGGGTAATGTCGTTTTAGCAGCGACCATGCCCGGTAGATGAGCAGCACCGCCTGCACCGGCAATGATGACCTTCAGTCCTCGTTCACGTGCTGATTCAGCATAACGAAACATTAGATCCGGTGTCCGGTGTGCGGAAACGACTTTCTTTTCGTATGGAATCTCAAGTTGCTCCAACACATCACATGTATGTTTCATCGTTTCCCAATCCGATTGACTTCCCATGATGACGCCGACTTCTACATTTCCCATCGCTGTTTCCTCCTTTGTGCATAAAAAAAGCCCAAACCACGGCTAAAAGGGTGGCTTAGGGTATAAAAAGGTACGCCAAAGAAATATCGACGAACATCCATATACCCCATAGTCCAACGATTTAGGGTCGTTGGGTAGAAACTTGCAAGCCATATCCCTGCTATTATACGAGGTGTTTATATTCAATCATCCTGTCACGACTTCATCTTAACAAGTCCATCCCAAGGCGTCAACCAAAGGCGAACAATTTAATTGTCTGAAAATTTATCGTTCGGTTTTAAAAGTAGTTTTTCTGATTTCATCTAGTGTCCATTCGGAGTTTATTTTCTTGAAAGGCATCACATGGAATCAAGCACTAAAAAAAGCACCCTCCACATGATTCGGAGGATGCTCTAGGCAGTTATTCGTTCTCTTTCACTTTGCAATCGAAGACGATTTGCTGACGAATTGGATACGGTTCGCCATTAGCGTCTAATCCAAAGATCGGTTCTTCTCGTCGGACCGTCGGGCGGTATCCCATGGCATCGATACGATCCAAACAGGCACCAATCGTCTCGTTCTCTTCGACGGCTACGCGTAGTTTCGTTTTTTTCGCCATATCCCTGTTCAGTCCCTTCATTAAAATGAATACATGTCTTTCTACAAAAAGACACAAAAAAGCGGCGGCCCTTGAGCGTATGCTCCAGAACCACCGTTTGCCTGGCAACGTCCTATCCTCACAGGGGGAAGCCCCCAACTACTTTCGGCGTTCAAGTGCTTAACTTCCGTGTTCGGCATGGGAACGGGTGTGACCACTTGGCTATCGTCACCAGACGACGGGCTCGCGCCCTCAAAACTGAAGTCATCAACAAGCATCTGCTAGAACAAGGCCTCGACCGATTAGTATCACTCAGCTCCACATGTCGCCATGCTTCCACCCGTGACCTATCTACCTCATCGTCTCTGAGGGGTCTTTCTTGATTACTCAAAGGGAAATCTCATCTTGGAGGGGGCTTCATGCTTAGATGCTTTCAGCATTTATCCCGTCCGCACGTAGCTACCCAGCGATGCTCCTGGCGGAACAACTGGTACACCAGCGGTGCGTCCATCCCGGTCCTCTCGTACTAAGGACAGCTCTCCTCAAATTTCCTGCGCCCACGACGGATAGGGACCGAACTGTCTCACGACGTTCTGAACCCAGCTCGCGTACCGCTTTAATGGGCGAACAGCCCAACCCTTGGGACCTACTCCAGCCCCAGGATGCGATGAGCCGACATCGAGGTGCCAAACCTCCCCGTCGATGTGGACTCTTGGGGGAGATCAGCCTGTTATCCCCAGGGTAGCTTTTATCCGTTGAGCGATGGCCCTTCCATGCGGAACCACCGGATCACTAAGCCCGACTTTCGTCCCTGCTCGACTTGTAGGTCTCGCAGTCAAGCTCCCTTCTGCCTTTGCGCTCTACGAATGATTTCCAACCATTCTGAGGGAACCTTTGGGCGCCTCCGTTACTGTTTAGGAGGCGACCGCCCCAGTCAAACTACCCGCCTGACACGGTCCTCCAGCCGGATCACGGCTGCGAGTTAGAGACTCTATGCATGAAGGGCGGTATCCCAAGGGTGACTCCTCCGAAGCTGGCGCTCCGGGCTCGACGTCTCCCGCCTATCCTGTACATCATGCACAAAGCCTCAATATCAGGCTGTAGTAAAGCTCCATGGGGTCTTTCCGTCCTGTCGCGGGTAACCTGCATCTTCACAGGTACTATGATTTCACCGGGTCTCTCGTTGAGACAGTGCCCAAATCGTTACGCCTTTCGTGCGGGTCGGAACTTACCCGACAAGGAATTTCGCTACCTTAGGACCGTTATAGTTACGGCCGCCGTTTACTGGGGCTTCGGTTCAAAGCTTCGCTTGCGCTAACCCATCCCCTTAACCTTCCAGCACCGGGCAGGCGTCAGCCCCTATACGTCATCTTGCGATTTAGCAGAGACCTGTGTTTTTGCTAAACAGTCGTTTGGGCCTATTCACTGCGGCTCTACTCATGTAGAGCGTCCCTTCTCCCGAAGTTACGGGACCATTTTGCCGAGTTCCTTAACGAGAGTTATCCCGCGCGTCTTAGAATTCTCATCTCGCCTACCTGTGTCGGTTTACGGTACTGGCGCCTTCCCCCTCACTAGAGGCTTTTCTTGGCAGTGTGAAATCGTGACCTACGTCCCTACGGGACTCCGCATCGTTCCTTGACTTTGATGCCTGACGGATTTGCCAATCAGACGGTCTTGAAACTTGCACATGCACTTCCATCCGCATGCGTCACTATCCTCCTGCGTCCCCCCATTGTTCAAACGGTGGATCGGCGGTACAGGAATATCAACCTGTTATCCATCGCCTACGCCTTTCGGCCTCGGCTTAGGTCCAGACTAACCCTGAGCGGACGAGCCTTCCTCAGGAAACCTTGGGCTTTCGACGGAGGGGATTCTCACCCCTCTTTTCGCTACTCACACCGGCATTCTCACTTCCAAACGCTCCACTGCTCCTTCCGGTACAGCTTCACAGCGGTTTGGAACGCTCCCCTACCATTCCTTACGGAATCCGCAGCTTCGGTGGTATGTTTAGCCCCGTTACATTTTCGGCGCGGCGCCACTCGACTAGTGAGCTATTACGCACTCTTTGAATGGTGGCTGCTTCTAAGCCAACATCCTAGCTGTCTAGGCAGCGCCACATCCTTTTCCACTTAACATACACTTTGGGACCTTAGCTGGCGGTCTGGGCTGTTTCCCTCTTGACTACGGATCTTATCACTCGCAGTCTGACTCCCGAGTATAAGTTGCTGGCATTCGGAGTTTAACTGAATTCGGTAACCCTGTGGGGGCCCCTAGTCCAATCAGTGCTCTACCTCCAGAACTCTCAACCTCGAGGCTAGCCCTAAAGCTATTTCGGGGAGAACCAGCTATCTCCAGGTTCGATTGGCATTTCACCGCTACCCACACCTCATCCCCGCACTTTTCAACGTGCGTGGGTTCGGACCTCCAGTCAGTGTTACCTGACCTTCATCCTGGACATGGGTAGATCACCTGGTTTCGGGTCTACGACAACGCACTGAACGCCCTGTTCAGACTCGCTTTCGCTACGGCTCCGCCTCATCGGCTTAACCTCGCGCGTTATCGTAACTCGCCGGTTCATTCTACAAAAGGCACGCCATCACCCGTTAACGGGCTCTGACTACTTGTAGGCATACGGTTTCAGGATCTATTTCACTCCCCTTCCGGGGTGCTTTTCACCTTTCCCTCACGGTACTGGTTCACTATCGGTCACTAGGGAGTATTTAGCCTTGGGAGATGGTCCTCCCGGATTCCGACGGGGTTTCACGTGTCCCGCCGTACTCAGGATCCACTCTGGAGGGAAAACAGTTTCAGCTACAGGGCTGTCACCTTCTTCGGCCGACCTTTCCAGGTCCTTCACCTACTGTCTTCCTTTTTGACTCCGTGTAGAGTGTCCTACAACCCCGAAGAGCATGCTCTTCGGTTTGGGCTGTTCCCGTTTCGCTCGCCGCTACTCAGGGAATCGCATTTGCTTTCTCTTCCTCCGGGTACTTAGATGTTTCAGTTCCCCGGGTCTGCCTCACGCTACACTATGTATTCATGTAACATGTCCCATCCCATTACGGATGGTGGGTTCCCCCATTCGGAAATCTTCGGATCAAAGCATACTTACTGCTCCCCGAAGCATATCGCTGTTCGTCGCGTCCTTCATCGGCTCCTAGTGCCAAGGCATCCACCGTACGCCCTTCATACCTTGATCTAGCGTTGGTATTCTAAGAACACACGTCTAATGACATGGTTAATTAAAAGTTTGATGTCTTGTTGATGTCTTCAGTTTTCAAGGTGCGAGTGTCTCTTTCGAGACTGAGAGACGAGCTCTCAAAACTGAACGATGGGCATGTCCCGTAAGGGACGTTTTCCTTAGAAAGGAGGTGATCCAGCCGCACCTTCCGATACGGCTACCTTGTTACGACTTCACCCCAATCATCTACCCCACCTTCGACGGCTGGCTCCTTGCGGTTACCTCACCGGCTTCGGGTGTTGCAAACTCTCGTGGTGTGACGGGCGGTGTGTACAAGACCCGGGAACGTATTCACCGCAGTATGCTGACCTGCGATTACTAGCGATTCCGACTTCATGCAGGCGAGTTGCAGCCTGCAATCCGAACTGGGAACGGCTTTATGGGATTGGCTCCACCTCGCGGTCTCGCTGCCCTTTGTACCGTCCATTGTAGCACGTGTGTAGCCCAACTCATAAGGGGCATGATGATTTGACGTCATCCCCACCTTCCTCCGGTTTGTCACCGGCAGTCTCCCTAGAGTGCCCAACTGAATGCTGGCAACTAAGGATAGGGGTTGCGCTCGTTGCGGGACTTAACCCAACATCTCACGACACGAGCTGACGACAACCATGCACCACCTGTCACCATTGTCCCCGAAGGGAAAACTTGATCTCTCAAGCGGTCAATGGGATGTCAAGAGTTGGTAAGGTTCTTCGCGTTGCTTCGAATTAAACCACATGCTCCACCGCTTGTGCGGGTCCCCGTCAATTCCTTTGAGTTTCAGCCTTGCGGCCGTACTCCCCAGGCGGAGTGCTTAATGCGTTAGCTTCAGCACTGAGGGGCGGAAACCCCCCAACACCTAGCACTCATCGTTTACGGCGTGGACTACCAGGGTATCTAATCCTGTTTGCTCCCCACGCTTTCGCGCCTCAGCGTCAGTTACAGACCAAAGAGTCGCCTTCGCCACTGGTGTTCCTCCACATCTCTACGCATTTCACCGCTACACGTGGAATTCCACTCTTCTCTTCTGTACTCAAGCCTTCCAGTTTCCAATGGCCCTCCCCGGTTGAGCCGGGGGCTTTCACATCAGACTTAAAAGGCCGCCTGCGCGCGCTTTACGCCCAATAATTCCGGACAACGCTTGCCACCTACGTATTACCGCGGCTGCTGGCACGTAGTTAGCCGTGGCTTTCTCGTAAGGTACCGTCAAGGTACGAGCATTTCCTCTCGTACGTGTTCTTCCCTTACAACAGAGTTTTACGATCCGAAAACCTTCATCACTCACGCGGCGTTGCTCCATCAGACTTTCGTCCATTGTGGAAGATTCCCTACTGCTGCCTCCCGTAGGAGTCTGGGCCGTGTCTCAGTCCCAGTGTGGCCGATCACCCTCTCAGGTCGGCTATGCATCGTCGCCTTGGTGGGCCGTTACCCCACCAACTAGCTAATGCACCGCAAGGCCATCTCAAGGTGACGCCGGAGCGCCTTTCATCAACGGACCATGCGGTCCGATGAACTATCCGGTATTAGCTCCGATTTCTCGGAGTTATCCCAATCCTTGAGGCAGGTTCCTTACGTGTTACTCACCCGTCCGCCGCTCATTCCGCTGCCTTCCCTCCGAAGAGTTCCGTCAGTTTCCTGCGCTCGACTTGCATGTATTAGGCACGCCGCCAGCGTTCGTCCTGAGCCAGGATCAAACTCTCCATAAAGTGTTTGACTTGCTCGTTGTGTGACCGAAGTCACGATTGACGAAGCTTGCGCTTCATTCGTTTTTGTATTCCGTAGAATACGATTTTTGCCTCATCGTTCAGTTTTCAAAGTTCGTCTGCCGCCTTAGCGACTTCAATAGATTAACAGGTTGTTTTGATTATGTCAACCATGCTTTTTAAAAAACTTTTCAGCCCCAACGAACCGTTTATAAAAGGCGTCTCGCTGGAACATTTATTAATATAACAACAAAATTCGACAAACACAAGCATTATTTTAAAAAAACTTTGCAAAGAGTTTAAATCCTCTTCGCAAAGTCTTTACCTTCTTAACATGGCTCCTACTGTAAACGCGATATTCGCTGGGCGTTCTGCTAACCGTCTCATCAAATACGTATACCAGTCCACACCATGCGGAACGTAGATAACGACACGATACCCTTGTCGAACTAACTCTTGTTGTCGTTTCGGTCGCATGCCTTGAAGCATTTGAAATTCAAACCGTGATGGATCAATCTGTTTCATTTGAGCAAAGTCAATGATTTGCTGGATGATCTGTTCATCATGTGTCGCGATTTGCGTGTAGTTCCCATTTAACAAATTAACTTTTACTAATTGAAGGTATGTCTCATCTACTGTCTTCTTCGGTTGAATATAGATTTCATCGTCTCCATCGTATGCCCCTTTGACGATACGTACTGTTGCCTGAAGACGTTCTAGATCAAAACGACTACGGAATACATTTGCCTGTAGCGCAATTCCGACGTTTGGATAATGTTCATGTACGCGTTCGAATACTCGAACGATCGACTCGACCATCATCGCTTCTTCCATGTTGACTGTCACGCGCATGTTTCTCTGATAGGCAATCTCTGCAATACGACTCAACTGTTGATAGGCGATATCCGGATCGATTCTTAATCCGATCGATGTTAGCTTTAGAGATACTTGTGCGTCTAGACCATGTTCTTTGATTTGCCCGATGACTTTAATACATTCATTTGCGATGTCTACCGCGTCCTGCTCTGTCTCAATGAACTCTCCTAGACAATCCACTGTAGCGGCTCGTCCATCTTGATTAAATTGTTTCACGGTATCGAGGGTCTCTTCTGCGCCCTGTCCTCCGACGAATAATGTTCCACCAAGCGGCAATCCGACTTTTTTCGCTAATTGAATCAACAGTCTATTCTCAGCCAAGTATTCGAATACAGCTCCAGTAATCTGCTGTAACATCTGAATCACCCTCTCTCTTCTCCCTTACCCTCTCCCAATAAAAAAACGTCTTTCTTCTATATAGAAGAAAGACGCAGTTTGGATTAATGCAACCAGATAAAGTAACCGAGGAATCCGAGTGACAACACGTACATGATTGGGTGCACTTCTTTTGCTCGTCCTTTCGCGATCATCGTGACCGGATAGAAGAGGAAACCGAATGCAATCCCTGTTGCGATTGAATACGTCAACGGCATCATGATGACGGTCAAGAAAGCGGGAACCGCATACTCGAATTTTTTCCAATCGATTTGGAGCAGTGAAGCTGCCATCAACACACCAACGATGATCAATGCGGGTGCTGTGACCGGTGCGGTGATGATTGCGAGCAATGGTGAGAAGAATAAAGCGAGACCGAAGAATAAAGCTGTGACGATCGCCGTCATTCCTGAACGACCACCTGCTGCAACCCCTGCACTTGATTCGATGTAAGAAACCGTCGTCGACGTTCCAAGGATCGAACCTGCTACTGTTGCTGTTGAATCAGCGATCAATGCGCGACCAGCGCGTGGTACTTTATTTTCTTTGATCAGACCGGCTTGGTTTGCTACCGCAACCAGTGTACCTGCTGTATCAAAGAAATCAACGAAGAAGAAAGTTAAGATGACGATCATCATTTGAACCGTGAAGATTTCATCGAAGTGAAGGAATGCTTGTCCAAATGTAGGTGCGATGCTTGGTGGTGCTGAAATGACTTCACCAAGACTTGTTGGAATCGGAATCAAACCGAAGATCATTCCAGCGACTGCCGTTAGGATCATTCCGAAGAAGATCGCCCCTTTGACACCACGCGTCATTAGGACCGCAGATACGACAAGACCAAATACCGCGAGAAGCGTTGTTCCTTTACTTAAATCACCAAGCGAGACGAGTGTTGCTTCATTCGCCACGACGAGACCACCTGTTTTTAATCCGATGAACGCGATGAACAATCCGATACCTGCTGCAACTGCCATTTTCAATGGTTCTGGAATCGCATTGATTATCATCTCACGAATACCTGAAGCTGTTAATACCATGAAGACGAGACCTGAGACGAGAACGCCTGAAAGTGCGGTTTGCCATGGAATACCCATTCCGATGACGACGCTGTAGGCGAAGAAAGCATTTAGTCCCATTCCTGGTGCGAGCGCGATTGGATAGTTCGCCAGTAATCCCATCGTAACGGAACCGATGATCGCAACGAGTGCTGTGGCACCGAAGACTGCTCCTGCGTCCATTCCTGCTTCGGCTAATGTATTCGGATTAACGAATAAGATATACGCCATCGCGAAGAATGTTGTCATGCCGGCGATGAACTCTGTACGCATGTTCGTACCAAGCCCATTGAAATCAAAGAAACGCGCAATCGCATTTTCTTTTGCTTTCGGTTGGTGTGGCTGTTTCAATTGTGTGCTCATGATTGCCTTCCTTCCAAATAAGCCGTCTCCTTGAAAACAAAAAACGGCCCTTACCTAAGCGGTAAAAGCCGTTTCAATAAGCGCACGATGCTGCGTGTGCGCCGTAGTAGGAACCTTTACGGTGTTCCTGTAGAGACTTCCGGGCCCTATCCCCAGAATTATACGGCATTATTTATGTTTTTTTAGTGGTATGAAAAATAAGAACAGACACATCGTAGCACGGTCAAATTCATGGGTCAACCATAAAAGCGAAATTTAACTACTTATTTTATCCGAACGTTCGGTTTTGAAAACGGTTTTTTGAAGGCTATTTCATGATTGTTAGAAATCAGCCCTATCACTGAGCGTATATACTCTTAAAGTAGTCGGATAATAGTCCCTCTCCTTTAAAACGATCCTCTAAAACATTCTGTACCTGTTGCAATTCATTTTCACGTGTTCCGTAAGCATTTGAGAACGATCCAAGATAAGAATAAGCATAAATTGCTTCATTCGGACATAATTCATGAGCACGTCGTAACATGGATGCGCCTTTTTCTTCCCACTCGTTGTACTCTCCAAAATAATAAGGGGTCATCGAAACCATATAACCAAAACACCATAGAAAGTCCTCATGGTTCATAAAATGACGTAAACCATCATGTGTAACTTCCTTTAGTAAAGATTCTAATTCCTCAATATCTATATTGTTCTCTGTAATTCCCAATGGTCCATGTTCAAAGGAGACGTACCAACAAAAAAAGCCCAGTCGAATGACTGTTTTGAGATCTTCGGGATGTTGTCTCCAAGAATTCAAAAGATATCGTTTAGCTTCATTCCATTTTTCTAGTTTTTCTAATTGATCAACTTCAGTCCATGTCCAGTCTATCATGAGGCAGTATCCCTTTTTTCCATTAGATGATGTATTCCATAATACAGGAAGAGTCCACACATCTCAGCAAACTAGAACTAAAGTACCTAAATTCGTCGGTTTAGTTTAAAAACGTCCAACGGTTTCATAATTTCGTTCACAAAAAGCCCCCTTCCATTCACAAATCATGCGAACAAAAGAGAGCTTTATTTTGAAATAAAGTGGTTGAAGGTGAAACAGATTCATCTTCACCTTTCTCCTTTAAAAGGGTGTTACGACAGGATTCATGAGACGAATCGTCTCAGTAAGCCCAGTACTTATTCCCACTCGATCGTTGACGGTGGTTTCGACGTCACATCGTACAGGACGCCTCAAAAACGTTGGTATTAAAGGGTTTATCAATCTATTTAATTATGAACACACTCAATTCATCTCATTATTTGATTATATAATTGTAGCAGGCTAAAGTAACCTTAACAATAAACTTTATACTTTTAAGTGCATTAAACTGATTCACTGTTTAGTTAAATTTAAATGATAGAGTAATAAAATTCACAATTTATCAATTTAAGAATAACTATTTGTACTTTCACCTATATAATGTTCAAAAATAACCAGTTTCTAAAACGCTCTTTTCAATAGGGTCTTCATCATCTAATTGTGCGATTATATAATTAATGAATCTTTCAAAAATTTCTTTTGAATATGGATACTCTTTTAGGTACTTTTCATACTGCGCTCTGTTTTCTGACCTTCCTTTGTATGTTGAAAAATTAGAACGAACGTTCGAATTTAATCTTTTAGATTTTCTCAAAATCAAAATTTCATCAATATAGGTAGCTGAAGAACTTATTGGTGTCATATCTAGATAATCACACATAAGGAAGTATTTACATCCTGACACTGCCATCTTTACATCACGTGCAGTTGCCGAGGCTTCTTGAAACATAGTTTTATCTAAGTTTGTTTTAGTTTCTGCTAACACATAACCTAAATTCGTGGAAATATCCACTGAAGATTGTTCTGTGAACTGTGGATCGTACGAAGACCTTAAATACAATTTCCGACTCATAGAAAAATCTTGGTCTTTAGATCTTATTGAAATTCCTCCACCAATATTTATCTTATTTATACTAGAGTTGAAGTGTATCGAAGAATAAGTTTTAACCTGAGAACTTATATCAACATTATCCAATCCTCTTTTTCCACTTATGCATTTTTTAACTATTATAGGTAAAAATTCCTCTACTACTGTATTATCAATTTTTAATTGACCTTTTTGTCTATATAAAAAGTCGTTTTCACTATCGAAAATTATATTTAAATCCAAATATAATTTATAATCATTAAGCAAATCAACCATTTCACTAATGATTCCTTCAATACCTATTCCCTCTAAACTTACTTGATCTAATTGGTCAATCCATAAATCATATTTTTCAATAGCCTCATTTATTCTAACTTTGTCTGATTCAGGAAGTCTATCATTACGTAGAACCGCCACTAACTTTTCTCCATGAATACCTCTAGTTTTCGACACTATACTCAGACCTCCATATTTTTTTATAATTGTTGATAGCTATGTTTAAAAGCAATAAATTTTTTTCTTCAAAATCCTTATCAATATTCAATAACAATTCTTCTCTACCAATTTCTTGCGCCAGCCTAATAATTTCTTCTTCACTTAACATAGTAATATTTTCTTTTTCTATACAAAAATGCAACACATCTTCTATGATCAATTTTCCAAATCTATTTTTAAAAGTTCTACTTTGTCTAATCCTTAAATTTATATTAAAAATTTTCACAAAAATATTATATATTAATCTACTATTATAAAAATCAAGTCCAAGAACTCTGGATTCCCTGCCTACAACATAAATTAAAGTAGCCTTATCTTTGCAAATTCGAATAGTTTCATTAATTGATAGTGCCATATCAATACAGTACTGAATTACAGTGTAAAAACGATTTCCTCTATGCTTTCTGTTTGCACCCAACTCTTTTTTGGCAATATTTAAAACATCATAACCTAAGTTTTCAACGGATTTCCTATAATTTTGATGGTAATTAAAAACATTAATATAGGGAGGAGAAGTAATTACTAAAGAAACAGTATTATTTAAAATGTGATTTTTCCTAGAATCACCCATATAACATTTGATATCCTCACTGCTAAAAGGTAAATTAAGTAAATTATTTTTCAAATTATTCCATTTTTTGATTATTATATCTACATTCACCTTTTTATTTTCAATATCTAACAGTATGATTAACAACCTTACTGTATTGTTGATGAAAGCATTATTGTTATTAATGTGTTCATCAACTAATAATATTTCATAGTCATGGTCAAAAAACATGTTAGCAACTATATCATCTATATATCTAATTATTTCTTCTCTCTCTTCTATGCTTACACACATAAGTTCATAAAATTTAGACATGTAGTATGCTGAAGGATTTAATTCTATACCAACAGCCTGTAAACCTTTTCTTCCAGCTTCGTATAAAACTGTACCTGATCCTGCAAAAGGATCATAAATTATATCTTTTTTCATAGCATATCTTTCTAATAAAACTTCAATAAATTGTGGGGAAAACTGTCCATTCCAATTAAATAAATTTGAACGTTCTTTATTATCAATATTTAATTCAGCCTGACTAATCTCCTCGTTATCTATCTCTATCAAATCAAATTTTTTATATATTCCATTCATAATTTTTAACCTCTCACATCCGTAAAATTCTATAAAAATAATTGTATCATATAAACAATTAAACTATACTCATCACACCTCAAAGCACTGACTAATTCAAAAAAACAAAGTATTAATGTTAGATGTTATTAAAGTAAGAAGCACAGTGTTCTCTTTATGGAATACAGGTCTATGAATTTGTAGGTTGCGATGTCATGTTGTACAGTACGCTCTCAAAACGTTGGTATTAGAAAATTTATCAACCTATTCAAATTATTAATTCAATTATTTTATTACATTAGTTGATCGCATAATTGCAAGAGTTAAAAGGCTTATTCTTTAATAATAATATGCAAAAGCCTCTTACAACTTTACAGGTTAATAACTACCTATTTTCTTGCTCCTTTTTTTCTTCCCATGAAGAGATTAAAAACTCAGCTGTAGATCCAGCTATATTAACTGCAAACTGAGCATGCCTAGATGAAGGAGATGGGACTTTACGACTTCTGCCATGTGCGTCACTCAGTTTATTTCTTAATGATCCGAGACCTTTTACTACAGATACACACCCCGATAGAATTTCTTTAAATATTTGTTCCGTATGTTCACTAGGCGCTAGGTTAAGTAGTTCTTGAACTCCTTTATAGAGTTGTGGTAATTCGGCTTTATCATTATATTCATATTCAGCCTCATCCATAATATGTTTACATGTTGCCTCTAGCAAAGTCCTCGCAATAGTGATTGCTCCATCAGGATCTGTCGTCCGCCTTACTAAAGCTTTTTGCCAAACTTGTTGAACATATTCGTAATCGATATGCCCATCTATAGTGTCAGAAACAACACTATCTACTGGAGAAGTAGTAATTATACTTTCTTCTATTATAGTCAGAGCATGATTAAACTCATCACGTAAATAATCACGTCTTCCTTGATATGTAGGTGATTGATTTTTAATATGACCCCAAAACTCTGTTAACGAGCGACAATCCCTCAAGAATTTTGGTAAATAACTATTTATATAGGTATTTCTTATTAACTCCTGACGTAAATCTTTGTATTCAGCATCATCAGCATCTTCTCCAGTTGCATGAGAAACGAGTAAATATTTTAATTTTTCTACTTTAATATATAGCCCGTCATTCATCGTAGCATCCCCTCTCGATTCCATATTTAACAACAAGCCGTTCATAGTAACTTATACAATTTATAATTACGAAGAAGATGATTTCTAAGCAATAAAGCAACACCATAATATTTGTATCGTGTGGATGTACCTACCTATGCGATTATAAGAGTTATTTCGACTTTTGTAAGTGACAATAACCCCCCCCTTCCATTAGAATTTTAAGTCTGTATAAAATAAGCAATGATTCTTTTAAATAGCTACATTCAATCAATGTCTTTAGAGTAAAGATCTTTCACACTTAAGTTGTTTAAACAAATTAAACTAATCGAGTAATTAACTAGAGACTCTGCTCTCAGATTGAAATCACTGAGTCAATCTGAACTTTCTTTAATAATTTTATAGACAGTCGCTCTTCCGATTCCATATTCTTTGGCAATATCGCTTGCACTTTCTCCAGCTTCAAAGAGGGTGCGTACACGCTTTTTCACTTTTTCATCTATAGTAGGTCTACCGCCAATTCTCCCTCGCTTACGAGCTGCAGCTAGTCCAGCTTTTGTACGTTGCTGAATAATATCACGCTCAAACTCAGCAAAGACAGCCAACATACCAAACATAGCTTTCCCAGTTGGAGTGGATGTATCAAATGCATCACTGATTGATACAAAATCAACTTGTTTCTCTTTTAGTTGCTCAGTTAATTCGTATAACTCTTTAGTGCTTCTGGCTAGCCGATCTAGTTTATAGACAACGAAAAGATCTCCTTGAGTAGCAGCTTTCATTGCATTCAATAGCTCGACCCTCTCACTCTTTCGACTTGATACTTTCTCAACATACATCACCAACCGCAGTCCTTTTTCCTCCGCATACTTCTCAATAGCTCTTTCTTGCATATCTAAGTTCTGATCTTCCGTACTCACACGACAATATCCGATGATTCGATGCATTCATTTAACCTCTATTCTTTTTTCTCATATGTTTTATATACAAACTACATTAGACGAGTTTATAGACAAAAACAACAAAAAAGAGAGAGTATAAATGTTAATTTATACTCTCTCGGTATTTCGTCTATAAAACGACGATTTTAGAGACTCTTTATTACTTTATATCTAACAATCACTTTTTTATTTTCACCTTTAGACTATCTTTTAATACTATATTTTCAAACTCTAATAAGTCATCAAAATTAGTTTTAATTTCAATTATCGAAAATTTAGATTCAATGCTATTTGTTTTTTTATCATAAGGAGTTATTATATAGTTTTCTCCAATTACATCTACTACAAGATATATAGTATTATCAACCTCAAGTTTAATATACTCCCTCTCTTTTTTTGCATTTTCTATCCCTATTAAATACACTATATTTCCTAAATAAAAAGTCCCAAAAAGTATGAGCACATATTTAGCTAGTGATTTCGATTTTAAAGTTCGCATTACTTTTTTTATAAAAGGTTCATTCAGTGTATCTCTTCTAATTACTTCTTCTAATTTATTTTTGTAACCACTTATTTTAGAATGTATGAAAAGTGGGCTTATGTATACCCATGCACACGATACTAATAATCCGATTGCCCCCCACCATATCCAAACTAAACTGCTCACCGCAAACAATAATACAGACCCTAAAATTATCAAGGGAATTATTTTATTTTTAAAAATAACAGCAATAGGATTATTTACTCCATACAGTACTGTATTCGTATTTACGTAAAGTAAATATGGTACAAAAATAATTGAGAATAAAGCCGAAGAAGCTATAATTATGTTGATTACATCAACTTGGCTTATCATATTTTTTGATACTCCATAATACGAAAGATATCCTTTTTTATAGGAGTAAGCCAAGTAGTATCCTAATACTGTAATAAAAGCTATTAAGAGAGCACTATCGCTTAGTGAGCTTTTTTCTTCTAACTCTTCATCGTGAAATTCAATTGTTCTTCTATTTCTAGAACCGCTGACCCTACGTCTATTCAATTAACATCCCTCTATTTCTTTATTTTTATTAAAAGATATTGTTTCTACCTTTTGTATTTCTAATTATTATTATATTTTAAGAACGTTTATTCATTCATATTAGAATTACAAAAAAAATACCAAAGATACGGAGTGATGATTTTATGGATAACAGCAAAGAATACTGTCCTTATTGCAATGCTAATCTTCAAGGGGAGCCTATCCCTAAAGAGTCTCAACAATTTTATGGAGCCACTCACTTTACAAGAAAAATCGGAATCACTAGTATTGATGTTGATAGTATACGTAAATGGCAGTGTCCAGATTGCCATAAACAATGGGATAGAAAGATGATAATTAAAAAGACTAACTAATAAAACTTTTGTTTCATTAGTTAGTCTTTCTTACTTACGAAAAACATATAGGACATTTTTACAACTCAAAAATACTCCAGTAAGAGTTTCCACATCAAGGAGTACTGTTTAGCACGCTTTAAAGAGCTGATCTTATTAAACTCATAACGATATTCTGTAGTAGATAGTTCTCTTTTTGTCGCAAGTTCTAAAGAGTTTGCTTTGAACAGTTTTATAAATTTCTCACGTATTAAACCTAAAGCATCCGCATCAATTTTTGAATTATCTAAATCACTAGTAAGCTCACAATAGTGAACGTCGTAATAGTTCTTTAAGTTCAACTTATCTTTTAACTCTTGTTTAAGATCCTTTTTAAACGCTATACTTTCTTTTTTGTATTCCATCCGTAAATCCTTTGGAGAAATTTTATATAGCTCAAAAAGATATCCACGAATTTTCTCGATTTGCTCAAGGTCATTTATATTAAGTTCCTTGGATTCATGATCAAGTGTAAAACCCCATTTTTCTACATCATAGAAAACTAGGTTTTCTTTTTCTAATTTCTTGAATACTGATACTAAACTGTTTTTCATGCTTCGTGTAAATAGATTCAGAAACTCATTTAACATATCACTGGCTGAATCATCAATTTTGTAATTAGGAATATTATCTACAAACAACTTCTCAATATTATTTAAATGATATTTTCTCTGATCGTACAATGCATCAAAAGTGCTTTCATTAGCAGTACCGAGTGCTTTAATCCATTTAGTAGCGCTCATTTTATGAATGGCTTGATTATTGTGAATTAAGTAATTCATAACTAATGTTTTTAATTCAAATTCTCCTACTAGTTGACCTTGACCATTGTTTACTCTATTGTCAACACGATCAATTTTCTTTTCTCGTTTCCCACTGCACTTGAATAGTCGTTTAGAACCTCTGCCTTCTACCTCACACGACTCCCAATACTGATTAACGGTTTTAAGAAGAGTGATTTTTTCTTTACCCGAGATGTTATTGTTTTTATCAAGTGATCTTTTTATCGCCTCGCTCCCGTATTTTTCTACAATTTCAATTAAAGTGAATACTTGTTCCATTTATCTAACCTTTTCTAGTGACTAAGTTTCGCTTGTGTAAGCAGTCATTTTATAGTCCCCCCTCACATGATTTAGTAAATTGATGTGTTACCTTTTTAATATAAATTATTTCGATTTAAATTTCACAATCAAAAACTGTACCGAATTGCTACACTATATAATTTAATTAATATAGTAAGTCGATTCGGTACAGTTTTGAAAAGATGGGCAGGCAGCCCGTCACTCGCTCCGCTCTGTTCCTCCTCGCCGTTTTTGCCCTCGCAAGACGAGAGCAAAAAACTATCATAAGCACTCTGCCTAAGACTTCGACTAATTAACGGATAGTTTGAAGTGATTAGTCACTTCTTATACAAGGCATGTATTGGAGGCTTTTCGTGGAAACGAAGACCATCACTGACTCATGTTATGATTCCCTTTATCAAAATCATTAGTTTAAACGTCTCGTCTCGAAATTTTTCAATATTTATTTCATGTATTTCTAGGTGCTATCTAAATTCATTTAGTACTTTTATAAAACACATTGCATTTCTGTGAAAAGACACTAAAGCTTCTTTGCTTCAGTGCCTTTTTACCGTTTTCATAGATGTTTTGTTTGATTTGAATCAATCATTATTAAAGATAGCATTATGTCGTTCTCTCGCTATGCAATGAAGACAAGTACAAACCGAGTTATTAAGACACGGCTCATCGATGAATCCGACTTCTCTGATAGAACCGTATTTTCTAAAGCTTCCGTCCAATTCATACTCTCTATGGATTCGCTTGATTCGAAAAGAACGTAAATACTTTTCAATACTAGTAGTAATTATTAAGTTATATTTGTCCTCTGCTACCGCTTTAACAGTTTCCTCTGACCAAGACCAGTAAAAGTACCTCCAATGCGTTCTGAGCCCTTCAGGAAGGTTTTTAGGCGGTCTTAGATACCAAATCAACAGATACTCTAAGATTAACAAGCCACGGTTATTAATAGATTGATCTGGTATGAATACATCCATAAATGTGACTTCATTTGTTAACTTTTTTCCGTTATAGGAATTATGTGATCGTATTCTTGATCGCCAGTTCTCTTTTGTCTCGTCTGTGTCCTTACATGTTCCCACGTACTCGATTTCGCCATTAACATTACGGAAAACATATACTCCAGAGAGCCCCTTCATTGAGCTCAACTCAAAGCCAAAGGTATGTGTTTGTTTCTTTCCCATATTGAAACCTTCCTTCCCTCTATCTTTATTTGATTTTGAAATCATTAAGCGGACTGTACATTCTACCAATTTCTAAAATGCTTTCTTGTTCTAGACCTCTCAAGTATTTAGAAGTCATCTGCGTATCAAAGTGCCCCATCAAACGACTTAAGCTGTAGATATCTATTCCATTACGTAATTGCTTTTGAGCAAAGTAATGACGGCAATCATGTGGGGAACAACGAACTTCTTTACGTACTCCAGCATTCTTGCAATGAGTCTTTAAGATCTTGTTTATACTCGAGCGATGCAGCTGTGTGGCGGATTGATCTAACAAGTAGTACTCTTCTATCTCATCCGGTTCCTTACATCGAAATCGCTTTCTCTTCAAACTTTCATAGCGACGCATATACTTACGCATCGTTTTGCTAATGTACACGAGACGTTGCTTTGATCCCTTGCCATGGATGAGTATCGTCTTGGATGAGATATCCTTGTCTTTGATACCAATCAACTCTGAAACTCGAACTCCTGTATCAAATAGCATGATGAGAATAAGCTTATCTCGAACATTGGAATAGGTTTCTTCCTCGACGTCTGTGATGATTCGTTTTACCTCGTCATCATTAAACGTTACAATCACCCGTTTTTCTTCCTTCAAACTCTTGATTCTTCGCATTGGATTAGAGAGCTCTTCAATGAACTCCTCTTCTACCAAGTAGTTAAAGAACACTTTTAATGTGGCGATGTTGTTATTGATCGTAATCTCTTTTTCTTGTCCGAGTTGCTGACGATATTGAATATACTGTTTGATGTGTATGGGTCGTACCTCTTCTACTTCTTCTACGCTTAACTCCTCTTGCATAAAATCTTTCCACCTCGACAGACGCCAAATACACATCTCGATATACTTTGCCCTCCTTCCTTGAACTTGTTGATTCAGTTTAAAATCGTCTAACAGTTCCGTAATTTTGGTCACAAAAAAGCCCCCTTCCATTCACAAATAATGTGAACAAAAGAGAGCTTCATTTTGAAATAGAGTTGTTGAAGGTGAAATAGACTTATCTTCACCTTTCTCCTTTTAAATACCTCTTAAAACGCTGATATGACGGGCTTTACGAGCCACCACGTTCTTTTACAGAAACGTGGTGCTGATCACTTATTACTCCCACTCAATCGTTGAAGGTGGTTTCGACGTCACATCGTACAGGACGCGGTTAACGTTCTGAACTTCATTGACGATTCGAACCGAGATCTTCTCGAGCACGTCCCATGGGATACGTGCCCAGTCTGATGTCATTCCGTCAATAGACGTGACAGCGCGGATTCCGACGGCATAGTCGTATGTCCGCTCATCGCCCATGACACCAACCGAACGGATTGGAGGAAGGACTGTGAAGTATTGCCAGATTTCGCGCTCGAGTCCAGCTTTTTTAATTTCATCACGAAGAATGAAATCAGATTCGCGGACGATTTCGAGTTTCTCATCTGTGATTTCACCGAGGACACGAATTCCGAGACCTGGTCCTGGGAACGGCTGACGCCACACGATTTCATCGGAAAGACCGAGTTCTTTCCCGAGTTCACGGACTTCATCCTTGAACAACGTGTTGATCGGCTCGATCAATTCAAACTGCATGTCTTCCGGCAATCCACCGACGTTGTGGTGTGACTTGATCGTTTGTGCCGTATCCGTACCACTCTCGATGATATCTGTGTAGAGCGTACCTTGGGCAAGGAAGTCCATGTCCGTTAGTTTTGAAGCTTCTTCATCAAAGACGTAGACGAACTCGTTGCCGATGATTTTACGTTTCTGCTCTGGATCTGAGATACCACGGAGTTTGTCGAGGAAACGGTCCTGGGCATCAATCTTGATGACGTTCATGTGGAAGTGATCCGCGAATGTCTTCATGACGCTCTCCGCTTCACCCTTACGCAGTAAACCGTGATCGACGAACATACATGTCAATTGATCACCGATTGCTTTGTGAATCAAGGCTGCGACGACAGACGAGTCGACACCACCAGAAAGTGCACAGAGGACTTTTTTGTCGCCGACTTGTTCTTGAATCTTCGCTACTTCGATTTCGATGAAGTTCTCCATCGACCAATCGCCTGCACATTTACAGACTTCAAAGAGGAAGTTCTTGAGCAATTCTTTTCCGAAGACCGTATGGTTCACTTCCGGGTGATACTGCACACCGTACATTTTCAATTCTTCGTTCTTGATCGAAGCGATCGGACATGACACGTTCGTTCCATCGACGACGAATCCGTTTGGCACAGATGTGACGAGGTCGCTGTGGCTCATCCAGACCGTTTGTTCAAGCGGTAGGTTCGCATACATCGGTGACGGGTCTTGTAACGTCAATGTGGCTTTTCCATATTCACGATGTCCCGCACGTTCTACTGTTCCGCCGAAATGTTGTGACATGAGCTGCATGCCGTAACAGATCCCGAAGATTGGAATACCGAGGTCGAAGATTTCTGGGTCACACCGGTACGCATCCTCTGCGTAGACGCTACGTGGACCACCTGAGAAGATGATACCAGCAGGTGCGATTTCCTTTACTTCTGCTGCAGTGATTTTATGCGAATGCAATTCACTATAGACACCAAGGTCCCGAATACGACGTGTGATCAATTGATTGTACTGTCCTCCAAAATCGAGGACGAGAATCATTTCCTGGTCCAAATGTGCTTCCAAATCTGTTCCCGCCTTTCTGATTTCATGCGCACCCTATGAAAAAAGCCCACTCTTCGCCCATGGATAAAATGGAAAAAGAGCAGGCCGCTTCACAAAAAAATGTATACGAAGGGTCTGCTCCTTCATAGTCAGGTCGTTTAAGGTGACCCGGTAGAGACTCTCGCGCCATATTCGCGAGTATATACAAAGGAGATTGCATGTGTGTGATTTACGTTGTTCCCATTGTAACTGTATCGTTTCGTAAATATCAACCCTCTACATGACGAATGATATTTTCGAAATATTCACGTTTTTTATCGGCAGATAATGATTCTCCACCATAGACCATCCGTTCGTAAGCATCCGTCAACGGTCGCATCGCGTACGTCTCGTAGTACCCATCGACTTCGTGAGCGAGTTCCGCAAGCGTCCGACCATCTTGATAATGGAATCCTTTTTTATCAAGACGTCGCAAGAGGTACCGGTACATCCGTCGGAATCCTTCTGGTCGCTCGATTTGTCTCCGGAAGAAGAGAATCGCGAGTGTTCGAATGATTGGTTTTCGGAACAGGTAAAGGAACAAGAGAGCGAGTGCCGTCATAAGGATTGGCCAAAACGGAATTGACTTCTGCTCCGCCTGTCCGGCGCTAGTCGTCTGTTCTTCGTCGAGAAGATTTTCCTGCGGACGATTTGGTGTCGTCGTCTCTGTATTATTTTCTGTTTCGCGTTGTGGATTTGTTTGCTCCGTCTCGTTGTTCGTTTCTCGGTCAATCGTATATTGACCTGCTCCGTCGAAGCTAACAGTCGGCTCAAGCGGTACCCAGCCTGGTCCTTCAATGTAGACTTCGACCCACGAGTGGGCATTTTTATTTCGTACCGTATAACTGGTCACGGCGGAGCCGATGACATCGGACTCGCCTCCCGTGAACCCTTTTACCCAGCGAGCGGGTAATCCAGCTGCCCGAAGCAACACAGCGGCGGACGTCGAGAAGTTATCACAGTATCCGAGCTTCGTTTCGAACAGGAATTGATCGACGTAATCTTGATTTTCTCCTGGTACGGCGACTTCCTCCGTATTATATTCGAAGTTTTCTTCTTCGAAATAGTTTTCAATCGCTCGCGCCTTGTCCCACGGTGTTTCTTCACCCTCAACGATTTGATTCGCTAAATCACGGACACGTTGTGGTAATCCATCTGGTAGCTGCAGGTACCGACGTGTGTCATCCGCTGATAAATCGAGCGGCTCATCTGTCTGTAACTGCTCTTCTGTGAAGAGTGGATAGGCATATTCGATTTGATAGTTGCGCTGCTGATTCGTATCGTCGAGATACGAGATTTTTTGATTCTCAGGATCAACCAGTACATTTTGTCGTTGCTGGTCGACCGTCAACCGAACATTATCACCATTGTACGGAACGAACGGCAGTTCACGTGCCATCTCAAACGTTGCCGTCTCATTTCTTGTCTTGACCTCTTTTCCGAAATGCGAGAAGAAACCACGCGCATCGATTTCCGGATTCGATTCCGACAGCACCCACCCCTTGCCGGTATAGATATCTTTCGTCTCGACTCGCCAGTAGCGGTTCCCTTCACTTTCGACTTGGAAAACTTCTCGATCGTCCATCTGAAACGGTCCACCGAGTTGCTCATCATTGTTACCGTAGCCGACCTTTTGAATCGCATTTGACGGCTCTCCTTCACCTTCAAGACCGGACGTCAAATCGTACCAACTGTCTTGCCATGTCGCATTGATGACAGGACTTTGGACAGCAGCGACGATGACAGCACCCATGATGAATAAAGCACTCAGCGGACGAACGTAAGAAGCGCGCGGTCGTTCGTTAACTTCCGTCGCATAGAGTAATAATAAAGATAGAATGATCGGATAGAGAATGAACGTCTCTCCCGAATAATCCGTCCACGTATCGCAATACGCGATAAATCCAATGACACCGAAGGCAAGACCAAACACAAATCCGCGATTCGGGAATGTCCGCCGTGCTAAATAAGCGATCAAGAAACTGATCAGTCCGATCGAGAGTGCAAAGGCTGGTCGTCCCGGTAACTCACCATTGATGACACTTTGAACATCTGAGCTGATCTCCGTAAAGATGCCCCATGGTGCTGCTCCCGGCGTCAAAATCAAATAAAACGATAGGAGTAGTCCACCGAGACTTCCGAGTAAAAAGTAACGCCGCGATAGATGTGACAACAGCAACGGCAGAAACAGCATCGGTAAGAAGGACCAAAGATGTTCGAACGTCGTCAGTTCGAGAAGTGGTGGCATGAAACACGTCAGGACGGATGCCGCGATGGCGTTCCAAATCAAGCGTCGCATCATCGCACTCCCCTCCGTTCTGGTGTATAGACATGAACGGTGGCTTCTTGATTAATCTTCGAAATCCATAGTTCATTGTTCGATTCAAGATCCGGTGTGATGAAGAGGACGTTGCCACTCAATCGAAGCGCTTTTGACGAGTACTCCCATGACTCGATGAACGTCCGTGTCCGACTCGGCTGCGCCGTCATCAGGTAATGCGTCAGTTTCGCACCCTCGAGTGGTAACGATAACGATTGAACAGCATGTCCGACGAGGTGAATGCGGTAGCTCAGCCGTCTTTTATTTAGCTGATCCGTCGCTTCTGCCAGCATCGAGATGACGCGTTCGAAAGCTTCACCCGCTTCCGTCCCCTCATCAAAGACGATCGTCGTCTCCCGTTCCTGCTCTCGTTCAAACGTTTTCGTCATTAAACCTTGGCGTTTTGCCGTCGCTTTCCAGTCAATCTGATTCATCCGGTCACCACTGACGTATTCTCGGACACCAACGACAGTAAAGGACGACTGACGAAGATCAAGCGACACAGGGGAGATTCCCCCATCGCCGCGATCCTCCTCATGCGGAAGTTGAACGGCAAGGCGTGCCGGTTCAATCGCAAGATACGTTTCGACCGGAAACATCCGTTTCCGCTTGAACAGCCCGAACGGATCCGTAATTTCAACGATACAGCCAGGAATCTGATACACGCCTCGACGAATCGATGGAATCGTGTAGTCGATATGCTCTGTCTTCCGGTAGTGGGCACGGAGCGGACGGCTAATATCGAGTTTTTCTTCGCTGAGTTCGTTTGGAATCGCCTCCGTCACCTCGACGGCTCCGACAAGGAACGGGAAACGCCGGCGAACCCGTAAGGAAACCGGGATATCTGTTCCGGCAACGAGCATCTTATTCGATACTTCACGCGTCGCCAGTGCCTGCGTGACGGGCCAAACGAGGAAGAGCGTCCAGTAGACGGTCAAACCCGCCATGACATAAAACAGCAAGGAAGCGACATTTCCACCATCGACGCGCGCATATGTCCATAAGGCAACCGTCGTCAAAAGGAGTACAGCGTAACGCCAACCAATTTGCCACTTCGTCATAGGGACTCCACGTCTTGTTGGATTGGTACAGCAACCTCTTTTTTGATTTGTTCTAAAATCCGTTCAGACGATTGACCGTGATAACGCGCGTCCGCTGTCAAAATCAAGCGGTGTGACAGGACCGGAATCAAGAGATGTTTGACATCATCCGGTAAGACGAAACTGCGTCCTTCCATGTATGCCCACGCTTGCGCGACTTTCATCAAAGCAATCGAAGAACGGGGACTCGCGCCGAGATAAAGTGAACCGTTCGTCCGGGTCGCTTGGACGAGATGGACGATATATTTTTTGACGGGTTGTGAGACATGGACGTTCTTGACTTCTTCTTTCATCTGGAGCAATTGCTCGCGACCAATCACCGCTTCGAGCGTTTCAATTGGTTCATCCCGTTCGAAACGTGTCAGTAGCTTCATTTCCTGGTGGAAATCAGGATAACCCATTTTGACTTTGACGAGAAAACGGTCGAGTTGTGCTTCTGGTAACGGATACGTTCCTTCGTGTTCGATCGGGTTTTGTGTCGCCATGACGAAAAAGGGATTCGGAAGCGTATGAATCTCACCATCGACGGTGACGTTCGCTTCCGCCATTCCCTCGAGTAAGGCAGATTGAGTTTTTGGTGATGTTCGGTTAATCTCATCGGCTAAGACGATGTTTCCCATTAAAGGACCCGGTCTATATTCGAATTGGCTAGTTTTCTGATTATACATCGATACACCCGTCAAATCTGACGGAAGTAGGTCTGGCGTGAACTGAACACGTTTGAAGGTCAACCCGATCGATCGGCTGAACGCACGAACGAGCATCGTCTTCCCGACTCCCGGTACGTCTTCTAATAGGACGTGACCGCCCGCTAGTAATGCTGCCAATGATTGTGTGATGACATCTTCCTTACCAATGATGACTTTCTCTACGTTGTCGATAATCGCTTGAATCTCCTTAGTGTATGTTCGCATTGTCAGGCCCCTTGCTCTCGTAGTAGTTGAATTTTCTGACTTTTTATATCATCTCATATTCCGCTACGCTTTTAAAGAAATACGAGCAGTTTCTAGCACATGAAAAAGGGGGAACGCCGTAGCGTTTCCCCCTTATTTGTTTCAGGAACGAACACATGCCGTGATCCGTTCTTGAACCGTGCAGTTGCACGTAAAACACGAATACATCCGTGTCAATGGACAACGTTCGTCAAGTCCGGTGATCCTCTTCTTTCAGAAGCGACATGCGATCGTTCCCTCTACATTGGTAATCATTCATGTGCATCACCATCCTTTCATATATTGAATATTACCGAATATGTTATAAACGAAACGTCGAATTTTAATTATTTTTTTCGATACCGCGCATAGGTCGTCGCGAGTGCGACCGCAAGGACCAGCCCTTTGATGATATTCAACGAATAGTATGGAACAGACAGCATAACGAGACCATTTTCAAGAATCCCGACAAGACAAGCGCCAACGAGTGTGCCAAGCGCATTCGGCTTCCCTTGTCCTGCGAACGACGAGCCGATGAATGCGGCTGCGACCGCTGGCATCAGATAACCGGAACCGGCATTGATTTGTGACGATCCGACTTGTGACGCAAGTAAAATCCCACCGATTGCCGCAAGTAACCCAGCAATCAGATACGCGAGTGCCCGGTAGCGGTTGACACGAATTCCTGTCAGTCGTGCGGCTTCCGGATTCCCACCGATGATATAGAGAAAACGACCGTGTCGCGTATGGCTTAAGAAGACGTGTGTCACAGCGACGACGACGAGCATGATGACGATGATCCAAGGCGCCTGGCTGATTTTCGCGAATGCCTCCGGAATCGTGCCGACTGTTGGTGTACCGTCCAGGCGCGGCATTCCGGCACTGATTGAACCACCACCGGTATACGTCATCGCGACACCTTCGACGATGAACATCGTCGCAAGCGTCGCAAACAAATCCGGAATCTTAAACCAGACGATGAGTAAGATGTTCACCAGAGCAACGCTAAGAGATAAGAGAAGTGCTAAACCAATCGAGACACCGATCGGTAGACTGTACCAGACGAAGAACGAGACGACGAAAGAACTCGCAAGCGTCGCGGTCGACCCGACCGATAAATCAAATCCATTGACCGTCAAAGAAACGGTCAAGCCGATCGCGATAATCGTCACGATGGAAATACTTCGTAAAATATTAATTAAATTCGTCCCTTGTAGGAATGTTGGAGCCGTCGTCGCAAAAAACAGGACGAGGGCAAGGATCGCGAGGACGATCCCCCAGTCGTTCAAGAATCCGAGGACAGGACGTAAACCCTTCCCTCGGTTCGTTTGTTTTGATACTACCTCATTCATCGTTGCCCTCCTCCTGTCGCATACCACAACAAGGTTTCTTCTGATGTGTCCGCCGTCTTCGTTTCATGGACGATCCGTCCATCGAACATGACGTAGATTCGGTCCGTGACGGTCAAAAGTTCATCCCATTCACTCGTCGCGTAAAGGATCCCTTTTTGTTGTTGCGCGAGTCCGTCAATCAGACGATAGATATCTTGTTTGGCTCCGACGTCGACACCTTTTGTCGGTTCGTCCAAGACGAGTACAGAAACATCGGTCAGTAACCATTTTCCGATGGCGACTTTTTGTTGATTCCCACCGGATAGTTGACCTACTTCCTGTTTCACGTCTGCCACTTTAATGCCCAGCTCCTTGACCCATTGCGATGCCTGATTTGCTTCTTTGCGACGATCCATCAGCCCCCAGCGGTTGACGAAATCATGAGCTGCCGCTGCTGTTAGATTTTCTGCGACAGAATCGGCAACAAGAATTCCTTCTTTTCGTCGTTCTTCTGGAACGAGACCGATTCCCGCTTGAATCGCAGCTTGTGGATTGCAAAGGCGATGGGCTTTTCCACCTATCCGAACCTCCCCTTCCTGAAACGGGCGATCACCGAACAATGCTTTGCATAATTCCGTTTTACCGGCACCGACAAGACCCGCGATACCAACGACTTCACCTGCTTGAACCATCAAGGAGATATCGTGGACGTCCGCATTCGTAGCACTCTCGACCGTCAATACGTTCGTTGCATTTACCCGTGACGTTTTCGCAACAGACGTAAGCTGACGCCCGAGCATTTGCTCAACGACAGCTTCCTTCGTGATGTCTGTCAAAAGATGTCGTGAGATGAGTTGACCGTCGCGCATGACCGAGATGGAGTCGCAAATCTCATATAGTTCCTGTAAACGATGCGAGATGAAGATGATCCCAAGCCCTCGTTCGGCTAAACGACGCACGACTGAAAAGAGATGGCTTGTTTCCGCCTGACTGAGAGGTGCCGTTGGTTCATCTAAAATCAAAAAACGGCGTTCTTGGACGAGGGCGCGAGCAATCAGTACGAGTTGCTTTTCAGCAAGCCGCAACTCCTCGACACGTGTCTTGACGGAAATATCCGCCTGTAATGTTGCTAACGCTTCTTTGGCACGCTGTATGTAACGGCGTTGGGATACGAAGCCAGTCATCGTTCTGTCCGTCAACAGATCGAGACAGATATTCTCAGCGACCGTCAAATACGGGACAAGCGCCACATCGACCTCTTGTTGGACGAGGTCGATTCCAATCTGTTTCGCATCACGCGGTGACGTGATGGTCAACTCCTTCCCGTCGAGACGGATCGTTCCTTCGTCCGCTGTTTCCGCTCCGGATAAGACTTTCATCAACGTCGACTTACCGGCACCATTCGCACCGACAAGCGCGTGGATTTCACCGGATTTCACTTCAAACGAGACTTGTTTTAAGGCTTGCACTCCCGGAAACGCCAGTGAAATCCCGGTCATCTTCAAGTGATGATTGGTAGACGTCATTGTTTCTTATGGACGTCACGCAACCGGTCCATCCACGGTTCATTGAATTTGTCCGATGTACTCCATCCTTTGATTATCGTATCGAGATTGTACATCGTCGTGTCCTGCTTCAACGCCTTCTGCTCCACGAGTTTCGCGTCGAGATCAAAGCTATCCGGTGTCTTCTCACCAGCGATTTTCTTAGCCAGTAATCGCATGTCCGTTTGTCCAATCAAGAATGGATCCACCGCACTCGTCGAGACCCAGTTACTGCCTTTTTCACGCATCAGGTTGATATCCTGATTCGAGACATCGATCGAGATTAGCGGGATTTCTTGACGTTTATTATCCTTGAGCGATTTGTAAGCCCCTTTTGCAACTTCGTCCCATGCCCCCCAAACCGCATCAATGCTTCCTTTCGGATATTTCGCGAGAATCGCATTCATCTTCGTTGCGATATCCCCTTGGACATCTTGGAAGTTTGTCGGTCCAACCGTCTCAAGCGTTTTGATTTTACCGTCTGCTTCGTACGTCTTGTAGATTTCCTGACGACGATCGAGTGGGGCAAAACCTGGTCCGAACCAGAGTTTGATGACACGGACCGGCTTTTTGTCCGTCACCTTCGTCACTTCATCGAGCGATAGCTTCGCGAGTTGATGATCGTTTTGGAATGTTTCCGTCACACCTTTTAACGTCATTCCTTTTTTCTTCGTGATCGTATCGAACGTTACGACCTTCAGTCCTTTATCGACCGCTGGTTTGATCATGTCATAGGCGTAGTCTTCCTTACCGTGCGAGATGATGAGCCCGTCATAATCTTGTTGAATCGCTTGTGCGACCAGTTCCTTGAACTTGACGTCGTTGCCTTCCGAAATGAACGTGCTGACTTTAAAGCCGAGCGCTTCGCCTTCACTTCGTGCGCCATCAAGGAATTGTTTCGTATGGTCGTCCGATGCTAGGTTGCGGATCACGGCGATCTTGACGTCTGATTGAACCCCTTTTGGTACATCCTTAACGACCTTCGTCGTCGTGGCTTCTCCATTCGCACAAGCCGCTAGTAACAGTGCCGGTGCTAGGACGGCGTAAGCTAGTTTTTTCATGACATATCTCCTTATCCGAGGGGTTGAAGCCCTGTTAATTGTTCAATCGTTTCTTCATTCGGTTGCGTGATGACACCAAGTTCGGTGATGATGCCCGTGATGAATGTGTGTGGTGTGACATCAAACGCCGGATTGAAGACAGCGACGCCTTCCGGTGCTGTCGCGACACCTTGGACAGTCGTCACTTCTTGCGGATCACGTTCTTCGATTTCGATCGCGTCTCCGGAAACGAGCGAGAAGTCGAACGTCGAGAGCGGTGCTGCGACGTAAAACGGAATACCAAAAGCTTGCGCGAGCAATGCTAATTGGAACGTCCCGATTTTATTCGCGGTATCTCCGTTTCGTGTAATGCGGTCGGCACCGACGATGATCGCATCGATCTGTTTTTCTTTCAGCGTATGGGCGACCATGTTGTCCGTAATTAACGTGACATCGATCCCGGCACGTTGAAGCTCCCATGTCGTCAATCGTGCTCCCTGCAGTAACGGTCGCGTCTCACTCGCAAAAACGGATAATTCAATGCCGCGTTCTTTTGCGATGTAGAACGGCGCAAGTGCTGTTCCATAAGCAGCGGTCGCAATCGATCCAGCATTACAAATTGTTAGAATCCGGTCGCCTGACTGGAATAATTCCAGTGCATGAATCCCGATTTGACGTGACGTCTGCGCATCCTGGTCGTATAAAGCGACCGTCCGTTTTTCCAACCGTTCGCGAATCTCTTCTACCGACGTCCCGTCTTGAATGATTGGATTCAATTGATCGAGGACATTTCGCAAGTTGACGGCCGTCGGTCGTGTCGCGAGTAACGTCGCCGATGTCTCAAGCAAGGCTTGCTTGTAGACCGGAAGCGCCGCTTCAAACCGGTATGCTTCTTGAACGAGCACGAATCCCCCAAATAAACTGATCGCAGGTGCGCCCCGAACGCGCAGTTGTTTAATCGCCTCAACGGCTTGCGCGAGATCAGCAATGACTTCATAGTGCTCTTCCTGCGGTAGACGTGTCTGATCGAGAATCGTCAAGACACGGTCTTCGTAACGGATACTTTGAACGAATGTAGTCATCGGCTAAGTTCCTCCGTTACGTCAAAGTTTCGTAAATCATCGAATGTCCGGCATTCTGTACGGCGTTTGATTAACGCTGTTCCTAGACGGAGAGCGTGGCGTTTCCGCTCTAAGCGTTCCGTCGTTGAATTGATTGATTCTAAATCAGCGACCGGTGCTAGACCGATCGTCCGCCGAATCAATTCGCAACCGGCGAAGCCAAGGGCATCCTGCAAGATCGTGCTCAATACATCATCGACGAGTCCTGGTGCCTGGAACGGTTCGACGGCTTCCCGTTCCCATAAGGCACGGAACGTTGAAGCGAACGTCAGCCAGAACGTATCGATATCCTTGATTCGGGCGTCACGTCGTGTAGGGTAATCCGGATATGCCGCGAAGAATAAGTGGGCGATGAACTGTCCGACATCGAATCCAAATGGACCATAAAAGGCGAATTCAGGATCGATGACTTTCGTTTCCGTCGCCGAGGCGAAGATGCTTCCTGTATGTAGATCGCCGTGCAGCAATGCATCTCCTTTCGTGATGAAGAGCGCTTCGAGTTTTGCGACTTCGCGTTTTAACTCATCGTCTGCCCATAGACGTGCCACCTCTTCTTCGAGTCCGGCTTCAATCTCGTTCGTCTCCGCGTCATGAAACGGATCCGTGAAGATTAATTTTTCCGTGATGTCGCACAAGTCTGGATTGTAGTACGTTCGGGCGACACGTTTCTTTTCAACCGGACCAAGCGCAAAGTCCGATGTATGGAATAACGTCCGAGCGAGATAAGAACCGATATGTTCCGCAAGCAACGGATACTGTTCACCTGCGAGTAAACCGCTTCGAACGATCGTCAAATGTGAAAGATCTTCCATGACCGTATACGCCTCTTCGTGACTAGCATGAAAAACACGTGGTACGAACGGTACGGCATGTCGCGCGAATTCACGGAGTGCGGATTGCTCGATCCACGCTCGTTCGAGCGATAACGGCCAGCTCTCCCCGACGACCTTCGCATATGGTAATGCTTGTTTTAAAATCAAGCGATGTTCGCCTTCTCGAATCCGAAAGACGAGGTTGAGGTTCCCGTCGCCAATCTCTTCTGCTTCGACGGCTCCATCGCCGATCAGTCCTAATGTCCGAACACGATCAATCGCGTCCTGTTCTGTGAATGCTTTATATGTCATCTCAGTTTCCCCCTATGTGATACACGAAAAAGCGCCTCTTTTCGTCATCGAAAAGAGGCGCAGAAAAGTCACTGCGTCCTCTTATCTCTCAGACGAAACGTCTGTTGGATGTAGCACCGTGCCTAGTGGTCGGTTGCTGCGGCGTCATCGGGCCAATTCCCTCTGCCAACTCGCGATAAGAGTCGTATGTAGTTGTCGTGTGTGATATTGATTTGAATCTTACGCAATCGACTTCCTCGCTGTCAAATCGAAATCAAGCAGAAACGGACATCATTTTTAAGTCATCTATAGAAAGAGTATTTCCAAAAAAATAAATTTTCTAAAAATAGTTTGACAAGTCACGATTCTCATGTAAAAATTGCAATTAGATTTCACAATTTCATCCAATTCTTATCAAGAGCAGACGGAGGGACAAGCCCTACGATGTCGCAGCAACCGACCTTTTGGCACGGTGCTAATTCTTGCAGCTACTAAGCTGACAGATAAGAGTCCACGTTCGAATCATTCATGGTCTCTTGTCGCTGACGAGAGACCATTTTTTTGTTGAAGGAGGAAAGACATGGCTTATATCACTGCTACTTATCAATTGACTGCCCGTGATCGACTCGAGCAGCGCGCTGAACAACTCGCGCTTGGTCTGACAGTCGGTTCTTGGACGGAACTGAATCATCTCGAACAACAACAACTCGCCTCGTTCAAAGGGGAAGTCGTACATACCGAAGAGCGCGATGGCAAAGGATATATCACGATTCGTTATCCGGAACATAACGTGTCGCGCGACTTTTCTGCGATTCTGACGACCGTCTTCGGGAAACTCTCACTCGACGGTGAAATCAAATTAACGGAATTGCTACTACCCGATACATTTACGTCGGACTTTCCAGGTGCGAAATTCGGGATTGAAGGGGTCCGTTCCTTGATCGGTGTCGAAGATCGCCCATTATTAATGAGCATCTTCAAAGGAGTCATCGGACGCGATTTATCGTTTCTTCGTGATCAACTCGAAGGACAACTCGCTGGTGGGATTGATCTCGTCAAGGACGATGAGATCCTATACGACAATCCATTGACGCCAACGATTGACCGGGCACGAATTGGACGTGAGGTCATCGACGCTCACTTCCACCGGACCGGTAAACGCGCGTTATATGCAATCACACTCAGCGGTCCCGTCTTTACGCTCAAGGATAAAGCCAAGCGATTGATTGACGCTGGAGCGACCGCTTTCTTGCTGAATACCTTCACATACGGACTCGACGTCTTACGCGAACTGGCAAGTGATCCGGAAATCAACGTTCCAATCTTCAATCATCCGGCCTATAGCGGTGCGTTGATCGCTAGCCCGAATCACGGAGTCGCAGCTCCTGTCTTACTTGGCACATTACCGCGTGCTGCTGGAGCAGACTTGACGCTATTCCCGTCGCCTTACGGCAATGTCGCTTTGCCAAAGGATGTCGCCCGTGGTATCGCGGTCGAAGCGACCCGTCTCGGTCAGACGAAATCGATCTTCCCGGTTCCTTCAGCCGGTATTCATCCTGGACTCGTCGCTCAACTCGTACGGGACTTCGGTATCGATTCCGTCATCAACGCCGGTGGCGGCGTACATGGTCATCCGCAAGGTGCTGCGGCTGGTGTCACCGCTTTCCGTCAGGCACTCGATGCGGCACTCGCAAATGAATCCCTATCGACGGCAGCATCGCGTCATGAAGAATTACGGATCGCCCTCGACGCTTGGGGGATCAAGTCATGACCGTACGGATTCTTTGTGACTTCGACGGGACAGTGACGACACAGGATAATATCATCGCACTCATGCAGGCATTTGCGCCAGCGAGCGACTTCGAACCGTTGAAACACGGTGTACTCGACCGGACGTTATCGATTCAAAGTGGTGTCGGGCAAATGTTCGCACTTCTGCCATCTGATGGGAAAGCGTCCTATCTTGACTTTTTACTGGAGCGCGCCGTCATTCGCGACGGATTTTCGGAGTTGCTTCAGTACAGTCGTCGTCAAGACATCGATTTCTCGATCGTCAGCGGCGGAATGGACTTTTTCGTCGAACCGATCTTAGCGCCATTCCTTGAGCAGGAGCGCATCTATTGCAATGTCGCAAATTTTGACGGTCCATTCGTTCATATCGATTGGCCAAACGCCTGCGATACCCATTGCACGAACGGGTGCGGCTGTTGTAAAACGTCCGTTGCTCGGACACTACGTAAAGACGGTGACGTCATCATCGTCATCGGCGACTCGGTGACGGACTTCGAACTCGCAAAACAAGCGGATCGTGTCTATGCCCGTGATTATCTGATCACGTTGTGTGAAGAGAACGATATCGCCTATACACCGTTTGAGACGTTCCATGATATCGTTCATGATTTAACACGAGCGGAGGTGACAACATGACATTCATGCGACGCTATGAAGAGCTACGCGCCATCAAACAAGAGCTTGCGGCTCGCGATTGGTTCCCTGGTACGAGTGGCAATCTCGCCATTCGGACATCCGGTGTCCCGGTTGAATTCCTTGTGACGGCAAGCGGAAAAGATAAACGGCAGACGACTCCTGACGACTTCGTTCATGTCGATGCGACCGGTCAATTGATCGGTGAGCAATCCGGGCGTCCTTCTGCTGAGACATTGCTCCATGTCGAAGTGTTCAATCGAACGGACGCCGGTTGTTCCCTGCATGTCCATACGATTGCGAACAATGTGATTTCGGAACTCTATGGCGATCAAGGCAGCATCACCTTTTCCGGTCAAGAAATCATCAAGGCACTCGGACACTGGGAAGAGGATGCGACGGTCACGGTACCGATCATTCCGAATCATGCGGACATTCCGACGCTTGCCGCTGCTTTTGCACCTCATGTCACAGCAGACAGTGGTGCCGTCCTGATCCGCAATCACGGAATCACGGTCTGGGCACCGACCGCCTTTGAAGCAAAGAAACACCTCGAAGCCTTCGAGTTTTTATTCAATTACACGTTGACGTTGCAATCATGCCGTCAATCCATTCATTAAAAGGAGGAATCATCTCATGGCAACAGTCTTATTCCAAGAAACAAACACACGGTATACGGATCAAACGGAAGTCGCTGACTTCCTTGCGTCACGCGGCGTTCTTTACGAACAATGGGACGTTTCGAAACTTCCAGCGCCTCTCGTTGAGAACTTCACACTGACGGATGCAGACAAACAAACGATTCTCGATACGTTCGCTCCCGAAATCAAAGACGTATCAGAACGTCGTGGGTATCAGACAGCTGATATCATCTCACTTTCGGATACGACACCGAACCTGGATGAGTTACTCGTCAACTTCCAGAAAGAACATCATCACACGGATGATGAAGTTCGTTTCATCGTTAGCGGTCATGGCGTCTTCGCGATCAAAGACGAAGAAGTCGGCTACTATAACATCGAACTCAATCCTGGTGATTTGATTTCCGTTCCTGTTAACACACGCCACTACTTTACGCTTCAAGACGATCGTAAAGTCGTTGCTGTTCGGATCTTCGTCACGACAGACGGCTGGGTTCCGATTTATGAAAACGAGACGTCAACGGTCTCTTAAGAACGATATAAGCGCTGATTTCCTTTATGTGAAGGAAATCAGCGCTTTTCTTATCGCACAAACATATCACTACATTGATACGTAACCGATATAATGAAGGAAAAGCGATGAGGAAGTGAGCGTCATGCATATTCGTCCCGTAACGGAACACGACTTACCAGCGATTCTCGCCATCTATAACGAAGGCATCGAAGATCGAATCGCAACGCTTGAGACCGACCAAAAGGACTTATCCTTCATGACCCAGTGGTATGTAGAACGCACCGATCGATATGCCGGATATGTCGCTGAAGATGACACAGGTGTCCTCGGCTTCATTTCCCTCGATCCGTATAATCCGCGTCCTGTCTACGCATCCGTCGGTGAGATTTCGGTTTATATCACCCGGACTCATCGTGGACAAGGGATTGGCACACGTTTGCTTGAAACGGCTGAGCAACACGCCCGTGATCATCAGATGCATAAACTCATTCTCTTCACCTTCCCATTCAATAAAATCGGACAAAAACTCTATATCCGCTCCGGGTTCCGGATCGTCGGAACGTTTAAGGAGCAAGGACAGTTGAACGGCGAATATGTCGACGTCATGGCGATGGAGAAACGCTTGCGATAGGATTCATTGAATGCCAGACGGGGAATAGTCAATCCGAGTCATTGAGAGAGGATGAACCTAATGGATATTCAACAAATTCGCAATGCAACACTCGTTGTCACGTATGCCAATCAAGTCTTACTAATTGATCCGTTCCTCGGCGAAAAAGGCAGCTTGCCTCCCTTCGGTCAAACACCGAATGCCGTCGCCAATCCACTCGTCGACTTACCGGTCGATGTCAAGACACTGCTCGATCCTGACGCGATCTTCGTCACGCATCTGCATGCCGATCATTTCGACGATGCTGCAAAACAACTTCTACCCAAGCATTTGCCACTCTATGCGCAGCAAGAAGAAGACGCGCAGCAAATCCGAGAAGCCGGCTTCACGAACGTCTCTTCCTTCGATTCCGGTGTAACGATCGGTGATATCCAGGTCCATCGAACAGGTGGACAGCATGGTGTCGGTGAAATCGGCGAACGGATGGGACGTGTGTCTGGGCTCGTCCTCACCCATCCGGACGAACCGACACTTTATATCGCAGGTGATACGATCTGGTGTGACGAGGTCGCGCATGCAATCGAACAACATACGCCCGATATCATCGTCGTCAACAGTGGCGCCGCCCAGTTCTTGACCGGAGAGCCGATCACGATGTCACAGCGTGATCTCCTTGCCGTACACGAAGCGGCGGCGGAAGCGACGATCATCGTCTCGCACCTCGAGTCCGTCAACCACTGTCTCTTGCGACGTGATATGATTGCTGACTTTTTAGCCGCCTTCCACCTTTCTGCCCATTTCCTGATTCCAGAGGATGGCGAAACGATGTCATTTTAAGAACAGTAACCTTCATTAAAAAGAAGTCCTGCTTTTCGAGTAACAATCGAAAGCAGGACTTCTTTTTGTTATGGGATGACAAGACCTAACAAGCGAGCAAAGGCGACTGCTTGCTCTTCCGTAATGACAGCGCCTGGTAAAAATCGCGGATCGATCGTAATACCAGAGAGTTCCGTCTGCCGGAGGTCGAGACCTTTTAACGGTGTTTCAATCCATTGGCTATCTGTAAGCCGGACCGCTTCGAGTTTCCAATGGGTCGGCTTCACTTCGAAGAACTGTGCTTCTTTCATCGTCGTTTCGCTCCAGTGTTGATGACGGACCGTACTGCGAATGAACTGTGCGTAATCCGCAAGCCCTTCCTGAATCGTTAAATGGTCAAGCGTACAATCTTCAAACTGGATGCCCGTCATCCGGCATCCGACGAAGGACACACGGTGAAAACGAGTTTCTTGGAAGTGACATCCCGTTAAGTCGCATTGCTCAAAACGAATATCTTCGAACGAACCACGGTCAAAGGTCAGATTCGCGAACGAGACATTTTGAAAACACACTTGATAGGCATCGATGCGTTCTGTCAGTTCACTCGGCATCGACTCTTTCTCATAACGCGCTCCTTTTAGATACGGGTCATCGATTTCGACTTGATCGAACGTCTCTGGCTGAAGCGTCTTCGGTAATTCTGGTAATCGGATAACGGTCTCTTTCAATGAAGGTTCCCCCTTTTTTCTCTCCCTTAGTGTACCAAACTCCTTTTATATGAGGGAAAATCGTTCAATTCCCCCTTTTTCCAACAGTTTTTATTTTGAGACACTTTGAGACCATGCTATAGTCAAGGAAAATCAAAATAAGAACATACGTTCTTTTATGTAAAGGAGTGATTCAGATGTTTCCTTCCGTCGTTTTACCACAAGATAAACGTATTTTTTGCGTCGACAGTGTGTCCTTCTACGCCAGCTGTGAATGCCAGTATCGCAATCTCCCTCCCTTGACGACACGCCTGGCGGTCGTCTCCGATTTAAAAAGAAGCGGATCCGTCATTCTCGCTGCCACCCCTGCTTTAAAAGCACTTGGAATCAAGACAGCCGGTCGACTGTATGAAATCGAGCAATTGCCATACGCTGTTCGTCGTACGATTCGACTTGTCGAACCACGTATGCTTGCTTATATGAAGACGTCGATTCGTGTCCTGGATGTTCTGCACCAATTCGCACCACCTGAAGCCATCCGCGTCTATTCGATTGACGAAAGCTTCATTGACATGACCGGAACCGATCGCCTATTTGGTTCCGACCTGCAAGCTGCTCTCAAAATTAAAGAAGCGATCCTGAAACAGACCGGCATCCACGTCCGCATCGGGATTGGTCCAAATAACGTCATCGCAAAACTGACGCTTGATTTAATCGGGAAAAAAGAAGGCATCGCGCGATGTGGATATGCTGATGTCGCACGACGTCTTCATGACTTTCCGATTCGGAAGATGTGGGGAGTCGGACACCGCATGGAACAACATCTGCAGATGATGGGGATTGAAACAATCGGTGATCTTGCCATGCGCCCTGTCGAAGAGTTACACGCACGCTTCGGTGTCATCGGTGCCGAACTGTGGCATCACGCTTGGGGACTCGACGCATCACCGACACTGCTCCCCCCGCGTCATCTGTTCGAGAAAGCTCCTCAACGGACGATTGGACACGGTGTGACCTTAATGCAGGACTATTATCAGTTCGAACGCATCCAGAATGTGCTCAATGAACTGGTGCAGGATGTCGCCGCACGTTGCCGCTTTTCGAATCAAGTCGGCTGGACCGTTCACATCGGTGTCCGTTATTCTCGAAACGTCGTCCGAAGTGGCTTCTCCCGTCAAGTGCGGTTGCCTTACCCGACATCCGATGAACGCATCATTTTGCGTCACGTCTTACAATTGTTCGAACCGAATTGGCTCGATGGGGAACCTGTTCGATTTTTATCCGTTGCAGTGGGGCATTTGACTGCCGATCAAGGCACCTTACAGTTGTCTTTGTTCGAGGATAATGCGCGGCTCTGGAAACGGCGACGGTTATTAAAAGCAATGGATGTCGTTAACCTCCGCTACGGAAAAGGAACGATTCGCCTCGCTGTCTCGTTTCTTGATACGAGTGTCGCCAAACGTCGCCTTCGTTTTGTCGGCGGTCATCCGGGAGGTGATCTTCATGACAGCGTATCGTGATCGGGGAAATTTAAAATGGATTCCTTTTCTCATGCCGGAACATTTGCAATTGCTGCGGGAATACTATGTCCAGATGCATCAGCTCGACTTGCCTGAAATTGATGAACAGTTGCAAGAATCATGGCACTTTCTGCTTCAAGAAGCTTTAATAGAAGGAAACGAACTTGAAATCACGTATTATAAGGAAAGTAGCTACGTGACGGTCGTCGGTTTCGTCGAACGATTAGAACCCGAACGTTCCGTTCTCTTTCTGCGCGGACGTGAAGTCATTGAAATTCCCTTCACACGAATCGTCCGGATCGAAAACGGGTAAGCTCTCATACAGATGGATGCTTTAAATCGTGCCCGGAAAGAAGGAATAGTCATGTTGGATTGGTTTACTTCTCTCCCCGTCGTCGTGCAAGCACTGCTTGCCGGAATGATGACGTGGGGGTTAACCGCACTTGGTGCGGCACTCGTCTTTGTCTTTACGACGATTGAAAAACGCGTCATGAACATGATGCTCGGTTTTGCTGCCGGCGTCATGATTGCTGCGTCATTTTGGTCGTTGCTTGCTCCTGCGATCGAGTTCACAGAGCAAGATGGTGGAATCGCTTGGATTCCTGCCGCCATCGGTTTTCTCGCTGGTGGATTTTTCGTTCGTCTCCTCGACTTCGTCACACCGCATTTGCACTTATCTGCACCACTCGAAACAGCGGAAGGTCCTTCGACAGGACTCAAGAAAACGACGTTATTATTTCTTGCGATCACGTTGCACAACATTCCCGAAGGTCTTGCGATTGGTGTCGCTTTTGGTGCCGCCGCCTTGAACATGGACGGGGCGACCGTCGCCGGTGCCTTGACGCTCGCACTCGGGATCGGGATTCAAAACATGCCGGAGGGGGCTGCCCTGTCGATTCCATTACGTGGCGAAGGGATGTCGCGTCGGCGCGCCTTCCATTACGGTCAATTGTCAGCAATCGTTGAACCGATTGCCGCGATGGTCGGAGCAGCTGCGGTCTTCTTTGTTCAACCGCTTCTTCCGTATGCGTTATCGTTTGCTGCCGGAGCGATGATTTTCGTCGTCGTCGAAGAATTGATTCCGGAATCACAAGCAGAAAACGGATCCGATTTAGCAACGCTTGGTTTGATGGTCGGTTTCACGGTCATGATGATTCTTGACGTCGCTTTAGGATGAAGCCGTTGCAAAACGAGCAGTGGATGATACCGTCTTCTGCTCGTTTTTCTGTTTGTAGATTCAGGCGCATTCTAGCAAAACCAATCGATTTGAAGTTTTTCTGACCTTGTGTCCTAACAGAAAAATTTCCCTATCTCTCATAACTATCTCAATGTGAATGGACACGACGGAGTGTCTTAGTCATATCCTATGGAATCTAGATAACTGCTCACTCTTATTCAAACGAATCTAGGCATCGGGTTTCGTCTGAAGCGCACCATACTTTCTCAGACCTGCGCCCGATATTCCGATTAGTTCTATCTCACAAGAATAAAACATGATATGTTTTTAACTAGCACATCGTATAGAAGGAGATTACCATGACAATCATTGAACTTTTAAAAGCGCTCTTACTCGGTTTCGTCGAAGGGATGACGGAATTTGCACCGGTCTCTTCCACGGGTCACATGATCATCGTCGATGACATGTGGTTGCAAACTACCGATTTTCTCGGTAAATATTCGGCGAACACCTTTAAAATCGTCATTCAGCTCGGATCGATTCTTGCGGTCGTCGTCGTCTTTTGGAAACGCCTCTTCAGCTTGATCGGTTTGTATAAGATTGAAGGCGAACATGACGCAGCAGGGACACACAAGTTAAAACTACGGCACGTCTTGATCGGTCTTCTACCAGCAGCTGTTCTCGGATTGTTATTCGAAGATTTCATCGATGAGAACCTCTTCTCGATTGAGACGGTCATCATCGGTCTTGCAGTCGGTGCCCTCTTGATGATTGCAGCCGATAAATTCGGACCAAAGGAACCAAAAACGACATCGCTTGATCAGATTACATATCGCCAAGCAGCACTCGTCGGTCTGTTCCAATGTATTTCCCTTTGGCCTGGCTTCTCTCGTTCTGGTTCAACGATTTCCGGAGGGGTCTTCCTTGGGATGAATCACCGGACGGCAGCTGACTTTACGTTCATCATGGCTGTACCGATCATGTTCGGTGCTAGTTTCCTTTCGCTCGTTAAGAACTGGGAGAACATTCAACCGAACCACTTCGCATTCTATGCTGTCGGTTTCGTTGCGTCGTTCGTGTTTGCCCTCTTATCGATTCGCTTCTTCTTGAAGCTGATCAACAAGATCAAACTCGTTCCGTTCGCCATCTACCGTCTTGTCTTAGCGGCTGTCTTAGCTGTCATCGTCTACATGTAAGTTCAAACCGTTAGCTATTTTAGCTGACGGTTTTTCATTTTTTTGAAACTAATTCAGTCGCTTAAGGGTATATAGGGATGAGACATAATTAAAGGAGTGAATGCCACATGGCACGCAGAAGTCGGAGTACATCAAAACTCCCAATCATCATCGGAGTCGTTATTGTTGCCGTGATTGCCTTTTTAGCAATCGGACAATACAATAGCCTCGTCAATGTAGAAGAAGATGTATCGAATAAATGGTCGCAAGTCGACAACCAAATCAAGCGTCGTGCGGATTTGATTCCGAATCTCGTTGAAACTGTCAAAGGTGTCGCGGGTCAAGAAGAAAAAGTATATGGAAAAGTCGCAGAAGCCCAAGCTGGTCTTGCGCGTGCTGCGTCAACCGAACAACGGATCGAAGCCGACCAACAAGTCACGTCTTCGCTTCGCGGATTGATTGCCTTGCAGACGACTTATCCTGAACTAAAATCAAGCGAACGGTTCCAATCTTTGATGGATACGCTGGAAGGAACAGAAAATCGTCTCGGGATCGCCCGCAAAGATTACAACGATGCTGTAACCCTCTATAACAAAAAACGTCGGAGCTTCCCAACGACACTCTACGCATCCGCCTTCGGATTCGAGAAAAAACCATATTACGAGATTTCAGACAGCGACCGGGAAAATCCGACCGTCGACTTTAACAGTGATTCGAAATGATTCGGCGGTGGACGCGACTTCTATTGAGCGCGTTCCTCGTCTTCTTCCTCTTCGTTCCAACAGCTAGTGCCGTTTCAGAACGGACGGGAGCAGCCTTCTTCATTCAGGATGATGCTCAGCTGCTCACCCCTTCGGAAGAAGCCGAACTCGCGCAACTCGGTCAGGAACTCGAACAATATACGACGGCACAAGTCGTCCTCAAGACGGTTCCCGATCTAAAGGGACAGGATTTAAGCTCTTACGCCAATGAAACGTTCCGGCGCCAAGGCATTGGTCAAGAAGGAAAAGACAATGGTGTTCTTGTCGTCGTCGCTCCAAACGAAAAGGATCGCCAATTTCGGATCGAGGTTGGGTATAAACTCGAAGGGATTTTGACAGACATCACAGCCGGACGTATTCTCGATCAATATGCTGTTCCCTATAAAGAGAACGGTGAGTATGGGAAAGCAGCGTCTGAAACATATAAAGCGGTCGTCAGTGTCATTTCAAAGGATCAGTCGCTTGAGTCACAGGATCCTCCGAAAACACAAAATGACGACGGACTTCCGCTTTGGACGAAGATTCTGATCGGTGCTGGATTACTGATCTTATTGTTCCTCGATATGAAGTTCACCGGTGGTATGTTCTTCTTCGCGATTTTGAACATCTTCTCCGCGATCATGCGTGGTGGCGGTGGAAATGGTGGCAGTCGTGGTGGTGGCGGAAGTTCTGGCGGTGGTGGTGCCGAACGGTAGAAAAGGAGTCGTTTTTTCATGAGGATCATCTTAGGGTATTACCTCCTCCTGACACTCATCGGATTTGTCTCGATGTGGCAGGATAAACGTCGAGCGCAACAACATGCTTACCGGACACCCGAAGCAACACTATTGACGATTGCTTTCCTCGGTGGTGCGCTCGGTTCTTGGATTGGTATGTACACAGTCCGGCACAAGACACGGAAAGCGAAGTTCCAATGGCTCGTTCCAATAGCCGCTATCTTGCATCTCGCTTTCTGGTTTGTTTACACTTCACAATGAAAGAATGTGACCGATAGAGAAGAGAACGTACGGAAATGTGTCCGTCGTTCCTTCTTTTTTTGTATGAGGTCAATGATTATGAATAACAGGTTTAATTTCTTTTTTGTTCAGGGTAAAGAATTTAACCAATTTAATAAATACATCTTTTTTTGATGTACTGAGAGGTGGACATCCCTTTATGTGGCATCCTTGCGCCGAATGTACGACATCAATCCGTTTCGTTGAAGCGGGAGCACTCCATATTCAATCACCAACGCCAGAAATCTATTCCTATCAATCGTTCGAACAGCTCGAACAGTTATTGACATCGCTCTTACGTGTAGCGGATTATCCAGTGTCGTGTCGCGCCACACAATCGCGTTACGTGACAGCACCTATCCTAGCTTCAGCGCTTCTAGAACAACTGAAGCATCGATCTGCGATTGATTTCATCCAGCATGGGGTCATGACGAGCCACCTACAACCGATTTATGATATCCAGCGTAACGTGCTCGTCGCGAACGAAGCCTTGCTACGAGCAGCTGATGACAATACGCCGATTTCACCAGGTGTCCTGTTTTCAACGGCCTCGAAGATGGGACTTCATTCCCGTCTCGATCAACGAGCGCGTGAAGAAGCCATCCGTGCGACGCACCATATTGGTGGCACAGCAAAAACGTTCATCAACTTCCTTCCTTCGACGATCTATAATCCGGAGTATTGCCTGCGCCATACGTTTGAGATCGTCGAACGTTATCAAGTCGATCCGAGTCGGCTCGTCTTCGAAGTCGTCGAAACGGAAAAAATTGAAGACGTCAACCATTTGAAACACGTCTTCGAACAGTATAAAAAGCAAGGCATTCAAGTAGCACTGGACGATGTTGGCGCTGGTTTCTCGACACTCGATATGTTGTCCTTGCTTCAACCGGATTATATTAAAATCGATCGTTCCTTCATCGATCACTGCGATACAAACTCAGAAAACGAAGCCTTTTTACGAAAAGCCCGCCATCTGACACGAGAAATGGGGATTCAAATCTTAGCGGAAGGTATCGAACGGCAAGAAGAACTCGATCTTTGCCGCGAACTCGGCTTTGATCTTGGTCAAGGATACCTACTCGGTCGCCCTGCTCCTTACGCTCGTTTTGCGAAAGCACAATAAAAATGCGCACATGGACCGTCTGATGATTCGGTCCATGTGCGTATCTTTATGTTAAGTCGTCGAAACGGAAACCGTCTCGTTCCGTGTGATAGCATCGACTAATTGTTCTGTTGATACAATCGGACGCAACAGACGACACAGTTCCTCTTTTGATGTCCGTAAAGCAAGTGCTTCGACGACATCGAGCGATAATGCGAAGTCTGCGAGTGTCGTCGGCTGTTCTTGTACAAGAAGATAGTCACGCAACTCTGCATAATCGTCATCATGTCCGAGTAACTTCTCCTGAACGAGTAGTCCGTAACCGACCTTACTCCCGTGTAAAAACGCATGCGTTTCTGGATGAGGCGATAACGCGTTATGCACTGCGTGTCCGATTGCACCACGCGTCGCCGCGTCACCAAAACCACCAATGCTTCCGGCTAACGGAATGACGGTTTCGACGAGATGTTGGATTTCAACGGGATACTCACGAAAACGCGTTTCCGTTATATTCGTCGACAAGATAAGATCCTTACAACGTTCAGCTGTCCGAAGCGCCATCTCAATGATGGGATCTTCAGCCGATGATCCGCTTAAGGCACGTGCTTCATACCACTTCGCTAGCGTATCGACGAGTCCCGCTACAAAATAAGCATACGGACTTGCTGCGATGATCCGATGATCGAGTAAAAGGGCTTCAATCACGACGGGGAACGTATCAAATCGGATGTACTGTCCCTCTTCGTTATACATGACACTGAGCGGAGTCCACGGAGCACAGTTCGAGACGATCGTCGGAATGACGATGACCGGGCGTTGTAATTGAAACGCGACCTGTTTTGCCGTATCGATGACACTCCCACCTCCGAGCGCGAGAATCACATCGTATGGAGCACATACCTGTTTGAAAGCTTCCACTTGTTGATCCGTACAATGCCCTTCAAATGAAAGACGTGGTAATGCTGGTAAAGCAAAAGCGGCTGCTTCATAGGCTAGACGTCCATGAATCAGGACTGCTGAACGATTACCTATCACTTCTTTGAGTTGATCGAGCGCGTTTTCCTCATGTATGTATTGCAAAACAGCTTGTCGAATCACAGAATCGCCTCCTAATATTTGTTATCGCTCAGTATACGCAAAAGAACCCGCTTCGGCAATCATTCGATTTTTATAAGAGGAGCGCGTACACTAGAAAAGAGAAGAATTTACTAAAAAGGAGTCGATGAATCGATGCAACAGATTACGTTAAACAACGGTATCAGCATGCCCCAACTCGGATATGGTGTCTTTAAAGTACCGGAAGAAGAAGTATATGAAGCGGTCAGCGAAGCACTCCGCGCCGGGTATCGTTCGATCGATACGGCGATGATTTACGAGAATGAAGAAGGTGTCGGTCGCGCACTGCGTGACTCCGGCATTCCCCGAGAAGAGATCTTTCTGACGACGAAAGTCTGGAATTCCGATCACGGCTACGAAGAGACACTTGCCGCTTTCGAGACGAGTCTACAAAAGCTTGGTGTCGATTATGTTGACTTGTATCTGATTCATTGGCCGATGCCAAAAGAAGATCGTTATGTCGAGACATGGCGGGCGCTCGAACATCTCTATGCCGAAGGGAAGACGCGTGCTATCGGTGTTTCGAACTTCCATATTCCGCACTTGGAACGAATTTTAGCCGAAGGATCGATCGTTCCTGCCGTCAATCAGATTGAACTCCATCCGTTCCTTAGCCAAGAAGCGATCCGAGACTTTTGCCGCAAGCACGGTATCGTCGTTGAAGCTTGGAGTCCGTTGATGAAAGGACGCGACGCGTTGACGCATCCGGTCATCGTCGATATCGCGAATCGTCATCAGAAAACGCCGGCTCAAGTCGTCCTCCGTTGGCACTTGCAACACGATATCGTCGCGATTCCGAAATCCGTCACGCCAAGCCGCATTCGCGAAAATCTTGATGTCTTCGACTTCAGCTTGTCAGACGCTGATATGCAAGCCATCGATCAATTGAACGCCAACGTGCGTACAGGATCAAATCCGGATCATAAATAAGACAAGACGATTCTCGTTTAATCTCCATACAAAAAGAAGGTACCTTTCGGAATTGATCCGGAAAGTACCTTCTTTGATGATGACCCTGATGCGTGATTCCAATCGATTATTTTAGCGGTCTAAATTATTTCCATGATCTTGCTTGGCGATGTCATCCGATTGATGTTTCGATTGACGACGTTCTTCGCCGTCTTGCGTTGCATCATGTTCTTTTTCCTCGCGTTCTGTTTCCGGACGTCGGAAATCGTCATCCCGACGCATTGCAATATCCGGTTCTCGGTTCCCGTCGAGTTTTTTCGCGTGATCGATTGCCTGCTCGTCTTGCGGCATCTTGTCCGTACCGGCACGGTGCAAATCAATTTCCGCATGCTCTTCCTTCGAATCTTTATCAACATCAAGCGGATTACCGGAGCCGAGCTGTGCATTGGAATTCGCATCTGATGACGTATGCGTCTCTTCGCCACTACCATAGCGAACTTTAACATCAGGATGCGTATTATCTGTATTTAAATGTGGATCGAACTGGATGTCTTGGACTTCAAGTAACAGAACGTAGCCCCCACCTTCGACTTCCGTTTTGCGTTGTTCGATTTCATTGTCTGATAGATCAAGTGACCCAAACAAATCATCGACTTCTTGATCGCGTCCTTTGTTCCCGCGAATTCGATCAATCCAAGACGGTTTCGTCGTCGCGATTTCGGCATCCATTTGGCTACGAACGAGTGCGATGTTCGACTTCTCTTTGACGATGACGTAGAAGTCTTCCTCCCGATGCCCTTGAATGTGCAATTCGTCCATTTTTGAGATCAATTCTTCTTCTGAATAGAATGTTCCGATATATTGTTTCGTTTTCATGGATGTTCTCCCCTTATCGACACGATTTGTCATGCGTGACTTCTATAAGGAGTATTTCCTCTTTTGCGTTAAAATATGCCAAAAAACATGCGTTCCATTAAAACGTCATCTGTTTGACATGTAAACGATCATTCGCCGACAAGTTTCAGACCAATCGTCGCACTTAAGACAAGACCGATACAAACCAGTCGCTTCCAGTCTTTTGATTCGTTATAGAGCACCATGCTGAGGATCGCACCGCCCGCTGCTCCGATTCCCGTCCATACCGCATACGCCGTTCCCATCGGTAAACCATTCATCGCAAGTGTCAAAAATAAGAAACTGAGTCCGAATCCTGTTCCCATCAACAGTAAATTCTTCGCATTCTTATTTTGATTGAACGTATTGATCAAGACGACACCAAACATCTCAAAGATTCCGGCAATGATTAAATAAATCCAACTCATGCTGATTTCTCCTCTCCACTGACTAACTTCAGACCGATGACGCCGACGAGTAAGACAGCGATCAATACTAATTTCATCACGGAAGCGGCTTGGTCGAATAACACGATGTCCGTCACGACCGTTCCTGCTGTTCCAAGACCGACGAAAACAGCATAGACCGTTCCAACTGGTAAATGGTTACTCGCTTTAATTAGCACGGTAAAGCTAACGATGATACAGACGATCGTTGCAGCCCACTCAAGTGGTGTTGCCGCATGTTTTAATCCGATGACCCAGCCCACTTCAAAACACGCTGCGACGATGATCCCAATCCAATACTTTGCCATAATAATTGCCTCCTAATAGGTAAATTCAAATGAAAAAGCCCGGGAGCAAGCGAGACGATTCGCTTTACTCCCGGGCTTTTATCCCTCCGTTGCATGGACAAACGTCCATGTTCCTCCCTCGGTCCAGCCGTACGGAACCCTAGAGGATACTCCCTATTCCATTCGATACAACCACCCTAGCACGCCCTTTTTCCCATGTCAAACAGGAATCTGTTCCCCATCTGTCAAATAGAATCAAAGTGACTTCATCTGAATGAGGAGGATGCTGCATGCGTTATAAAATCAATGATCAACTTCGGATTCGTCGTTTTACACCAGAAGATGTAGAAGCGGTTCACGCCTATGCCTCACAACCCATCGTCAGTCAATTCCAGTCATGGGGACCGAATACCGAAACGGATACGAAACAATTCCTACACGATGCGCTTGAAAGTGAACTCGAGACACCAAGACGTCGTTATGTCTTTGCCGTGACGTTTCCAAGTGACGTCGTCATCGGTGCCGGTGAACTCGTCATCACAGACGTTGAGAATAAAATCGCCGAAATCGGATACGTCCTCTCGCCTGATGAATGGGGGAACGGATACGCGACGTCAATCGCCTCTTTCCTTCTCCAATTCGGTTTCGAAAAACTAGAACTACACCGAATCACGGCAACGTGTGACCCACGAAACGTCGCTTCCGAACGTGTCTTGCAAAAGGTCGGCATGACGAAGGAAGGACAGCTTCGCGAGACGGTCTATCTCGAAGACCACTGGCGTGATTCCTTGATTTACGGCATGCTCGACTGGGAATGGCAAGTGGATCACGAAGAAGATAACTAACATATGGCTTCAAACGGTGTGCCGAGGCATACCGTTTTTTCATGAACAACCTCCTATTTTTTTGATTTTTATCAATTTTTAAACAAGCGCATGCTACACTATTCATAATGACAAATTTTAAGAATTGGAGTGAACCTCTTGATGAAAAAATGGACTGCTCATGTTGCTGGACTTGCTGCAACGTTAATGTTGAGCTCGGTTTTACCCGCACCCGCTTTTGCTGAATCGCCACCTGTTCAACCGACAGCAGAAACACAAACAGTCACCGAGACAACCGGGACGGCTTATTTGAAAGAGGATGCTGCGTTGCTACAAACGGCTGATTCCACAACGGTCATCCAACAACTACCAGCGGGAACGACATTCAAGACACTCGGTACGGACGGTGACTTCACTCGTGTCAGTTGGCAAGAAGGTACTGCTTATGTCGCAACAAACGCGTTAACGCAAACAGCACCTGTTTTTCAAAAACAAGCAACGCTGATGTCGAAAAGTCCACTCTCATTAGTTGCTTCACCATTTGATCCCACCGTCGTGACGACACTTCCCGCTTATCAGCGAATCGATACATACGGCACCTTCGACACGTTCACGCGTCTGAAATGGAACGAGCAATACGTCTATGTATCAACGACACAACTCGAGCAACTTCCGAAATTGGTTGGGACGCGTTATGCCAAACGAGCGACTTCTCTTTTCGTTGAGCCGAAGACGACGAGCGCGAAGACTGCCGTCACTCAAAATCAATCATTCGAAACGTTCGGAACGACGGGTACTTTTACACGTGTGGCGACTAAGACCGGTTACGCCTTCGTATTGACGACTGATTTAGATGATACGCAGGTCGTGAGCCATCCAGAAACAGGAGTGCGTTACGTCCAACAGCAGACGACGGTCTATGCCACTGCGACTACGAAAGGAGAAGTCGTACAATCGCTTCCTGTGAATACTTCTCTTCAGACGTACGGCGTCGAGGGTTCATTTACACGAATCAAACGAAACGACGAGTATGCCTATGTATTGACGGCACATCTCGGTACGTTGAAATACTATCCAAAGACCGCACGCCTCTATGTTCAGCGCGCTACACCGATCTATAGTGCACCGAATGCTTCCGGCTCCATAATCGATCAACAAAAAACAAATACTTTATTAACGATCTATGGTAAAAGTGGCGTCTACAGTCGAATTATTTTCCGCGGAGTCCATGCCTACGTTAAAACAGCTGATCTTGGTAGTGAAAAAGTATACGCCGCAACCGGAACACGGTACGCCAAACGCAACTTGTCCGTCTATACGTCTGCTTCAACGAAAAGTAAAATGATGTATTCTGTCAAACGAGCTGACAAACTAACGATTTACGGCACGAGCGGTAGTTACACACGATTAAAAAAAGGGACGGTCTATGGTTACGTCAAGACGAGTGATCTCGTCACGAAAAAGCCGGATCTGTATGACGTTACCGGTCAACGTTACGTGACAGAGGACGACGTCGTCATTCGGTCACAGGCAAAACTGTCGGGTAAAAAAATCGGTACGTTGAAAAAAGGAAAATCGATCACCATCTATGGAAAAAGCGGTTATTTTACACGTGTCAAATATAACAATATCTTTGGTTTCGTCGATTCGAGTCGGATCGGACTAAATAAACCAAAAGCAAAAGCGAAAAAAGGGGCAACGTTTTATGTCCATCTGGACCAAACGCCACTCTTCTCTGCTGACGTCGCTTACAGTCGGCCAGCTGCCTATTTGAAAAAAGGGACAAAATTGATTGGTCTGAAATCAATTGATGATGATTTTTGGCAAGTTCGCTTAGCCAGCGGTCAAACGGGTTACGTCCTCAACCCTTATATCAGCACGAGCAAACCCGATATGAAACTGACACAAAAAGCAATCAATCGAACGAAAATCTATACCGTCAAACAGACGACATCCTTCTTTTCGAGTCCAACCAGTCCAAAAGGCAGCGGACTCGTTGAACAAGGCAAACGTGTTTATCCGCGTCACCGGGTCGGAAACTTCTATGTCATCCAGTCAGGCTGGACACCCGTCTATCTTCCGGTCTCAGCTGTGACGATTACGTCCGATAAACGGGTCATTAAAAAGAATAACACGCGCGGTGAAAAGCTGATTCAAGCAGCCGTCCAACATATCGGTACACCTTACACATGGGGATCGCAAAATGCCGTGAATGGTGGCTTCGATTGTTCCGGTTTGATTCACTACGCGACAAATAAGGCTGGAAAATACGGTGGTCGGACGAACGTTCGCGGCTACTGGTACGGTGCTTTCTTCACGAATCGTCGGACGAGTATCTCAAGCGGTAAGCGCTCAGATATCGTCTTCTTCCAGAACACTTATACGGATGGTCCATCGCATATCGGAATCATGCTCGATAGCGAACACTTCATCCATGCGGGTGGTTCACAGCTTCAAATTAATTCGATTTATGAACCGCGTTGGCAAGAGCATTTCCTCGGCTTCAAATCGATGTAATAAAAAAGACGAATCCGTCGAAATCGACGGATTCGTCTCTTCTTATCGCAACACGTCAGAATGTCATCTCGACGTATTTCGTCACTTGTCGATCCATCAAGTACAACTCAATCTGTTCACGGTAGGCTTTATAGTGATCGGATGCGATATGCGCTTCAAGTGCCTCTTCGTCCCGATACACTTCATACAGCATGAATTGATGCTCATCCTCAATCGATTGGTGCAAGGAATAACGTAAGCATCCTTCTTCTTTTTGTGCGGCATGATAGACCGTTTGTAGAATCGGGAAGACTTGATCCGCAAGTCCTGCTTTGATTGTAAGTACAGCGTTGACAACGATTTCTCCCATGTTTCATTATCCCCTTTCGTGATTACCTGTATCTGTACCCCTTTTCACGAAAAGACACACGTCAAAGGAGCTTGAAGATGCAAACTCAACTTTTTGAAGCACTTGAACAATTCGAACCGACGATGATCGCGTTACGTCGTGATTTTCATCGACATCCGGAACTCTCTTTCCAGGAAGTCCGCACACCAGAACGAATTGCTACCTTTTACGCGAAACAGGGCATTCCTTATCAAACAGCCGTCGGAGGTCGTGGTGTCGTCGCAACGATCGAAGGCAAACAACCTGGTTCGACGATTGCGGTCCGTGCAGATTTTGATGCTTTACCACTTCAAGAAGAGACGACGCTTTCCTTCCGGTCGATCCATCCCGGTGTCATGCATGCCTGTGGACACGATGGACATACGGCGATGGTGATGGCCCTTGCTGCTACGCTCTATCCGCTACGTGATCAATTGCAAGGAACGATTCGAATCATTCATCAGCATGGAGAAGAGGTCTTTCCTGGCGGAGCCATCCAAATGATCGAAGCCGGCGTCCTCGAAGGCGTCGATGCGATTTTTGCGACACATCTCGAAAATGATTTACCGGTTGGTACGATTGGGTTTCGGGAAGGACATACATTATGTGCGATCGACGAATTCGAAATCATCGTTCATGGTCAAGGTGGACATGCGCAAGCACCGCACAAAACAAAAGATGCGCTCGTCGCTGGAGCGCAGCTCGTCTGTAACTTACAGCATCTCGTCAGTCGACGGGTCGACCCATTTGAGCCAGCAGTTCTCGCAATCGGATCCTTCCATGCAGGAACGGCGCCGAACATCGTCACGGGTGAAGCACGCATCGTCGGTGAAATTCGGACGTTCAATGAGACATTGCGGCATCAGCTCCGGCAAGAAGTCGATCTTGTCGCCAAAACGACGTGTGCCGGCATTGGTGCCACCTATTCGATCGACTTCACGACGGGTTACCCGGCACTCTGGAATCATCCGGACGAGACAAAACTCGTTCAGGAAGCCGCTTCTTTCTTACCGGAAGCATCCGTTCGGGCACTCACACCGATGATGGCGGCGGACGACTTCGCACATTATCTAACACACGTCCCGGGAAGTTACTTCTTTACCGGCTCCGGATATACGGACGGTCGCGTCAATCATCCACAACATCATCCGCAGTACGAGATCAACGAACAAGCGTTGTTGGTTGGTGCGAAGACACTCGGAGCGACCGTTTTACGTGCCTTAAAACCTAAGGATTGACTTTATTTCTTTGTGAATGGTATCATCACAGCAATGATAACGAATGACATCAACTTCATATACCCTTATCAAGAGTGGACCGAGAGATCTGGATCGATGACGTCCCAGCAACCTGCGCATAGCAAGGTGCTACGACCAGCAAAGCGAAAGCTTTGGTTGATAAAAAGCGGCGACTCCTTTTGCAACCAAGCGAAGGAGTCGTTTTCGTTTTTCTCGCTGTCAGACATACAATGGGAATTTCCCACGGAGAGGAAGAGACGGATGGAAAAAGCAACATTTGCAGGTGGATGTTTTTGGTGCATGGTGACACCATTTGAAGAATTACCAGGAATCGAGGGAATCGTATCAGGTTACATGGGCGGACACGTCGATAACCCGACGTATGAACAAGTCAAAACAGGAACGACGGGACATCTCGAAGTCGTCCAAATCACGTTTGATCCGAGCCTGTTCCCGTACGAGCGTCTGCTCGAACTCTACTGGCCGCAAACGGATCCAACGGATGCAGAAGGTCAATTCCAAGATCGTGGCACGCAGTACGCACCAGCGATCTTCTACCATACGGATGCACAGCATGAAGCAGCGATCGCTTCCCGTGACGCCCTTGCTGCAAGCAATCGTTTCAAACAACCCATCGTAACGCGGATCGATGCCGCTTCTGAATTTTATCCGGCGGAAGAGTACCATCAAGACTTCCATAAGAAAAATCCAGAACACTATAAAAAAGATCGTGCTGCTTCTGGTCGCGATGCTTTCATCGAGCAGGAATGGAAAGATACGACGACGGTCTAATCACCTCGAACCACATACAGTAGCTGAGACTGATTTCAAACATCTCGTTCTTCCCCTACTTTCCAGTAGAAAGTGGAGGATGATCGAGATGTCACTGGAGTCAGTTTTTTTGTATGTAAACAAATGGTGTCTTCTTTACCAACACCCTCACATAAATTTGTAATCGTTTACAAATGAAGTCTTTTGTTTTACGGTTAATAAAAATTAACCGGTTAAAAAGGAGATTATTGCATGGAACAAAAAGCGATTCACATATTAGAGAGCTATGAACAGTTAAAAGTGATCAGTGATCCGTTACGAACAAAAATCCTCATGTTTCTCGTCGAAAAACCACATACGGTACATCAGTTAGCCCACTTGCTGACGTTATCCCGCGCAAAGATCCTCTATCATGTACGAGAACTTGAAAAGCATGACTTGATTCGCCTCGTCCGGACGGAAGAACAGGGCGGCAATCTATTGAAATACTATCAAGCGATTGCTCGAGGCTACATTCCTGCCGATCATCTACTGAACTTCGTCGAGACGAATGAAGCGACCCGGCAGTCGTATCTTGAGGTATTGGACCGAGCAAAGACACGCGTCCTCACCGCTCCAACTACTGCTTTTTCTCCTGTGTCTTCAAACGTTGAAGACTGGATGAGCTTATCGCTTCAAAAGGAACTGACGATGTCTGAAGCCAATTTTCGGCAATTTTCTACCAAATATCGTGCTCTATTGGACGAGTTCACACGGTCCCCTTCACTAGACGAAGAAGATAAAAAACACTTCTATATCATGACGACTGCCTTTGCAATTGATGAACCACTATTTGAGAATGACGACGTCTAAACCGGAGGTGCCATATGCTGCTTGTTGAAATGGATACGCAACAATCGCTGTTTAAAAATCGATCTTTTTTATTTTTATGGGGGTCCAGTATGTGCTCTGCCCTCTCCCTATCAACCTATTTATTTGTTGAACAATGGTATGTCATCCATACGCTAAACCAGGCGTCATATCTCGGATTCATCCTCATGGCCACCTTGTTACCCCGTATTTTTCTCATGTTATTCGGTGGCGTCCTATCCGATCGCTATAAACGTTCGACGATCATGCGCATCTCGAGCGCTTTACGGATCAGTTTCATTCTCTGTCTTCTCGCATTACTTCATACCGATCAGCTTACATTGCTGACGATTTTAGGATTCGCCTTGCTATTCGGTAGTGTGGATGCATTCTTTTCGCCGGCGAATGCTTCCTTACTGCCTACACTCGTTCCGAAAGAACAGCTCACTAAAGCCAATTCATTGATTCAGACATCTAATCAAATCGCTCTCTTTTCAGGTCCGATTCTTGGTGGAGTCATCCTCAGCCATTCTTCTTACTCGTACGTCTTTCTCGTGATTTTCGGAACACTCTGTCTGACGCTTCTCTTCACGTATGGTATTCGTGAATCTAAGATCAAGCGAGCACGTCAGCATTCAGCTCTCTTTGAACTAAAAGAAGGGCTACATTACGTCTTTCACTTTCAGCAACTCAAGCAGACACTTTTTCTCGTCATCTGTGTCAATTTCTTTTTCTTTGGACCACTCTTACTCGGAATTCCCTTACTCGTCCATGATGTGCTTCAAGGAGATGCGATGGATTTAAGTTATATGCAAGGGGCTTATCAAATGGGAATGCTCGGAGGGGCGCTCTGGAGTGGTTTTACGCAGAAGAAAGAAAACGGGCTTACTTCATCAGTCCGATTGATTGGCGCATTAGGTCTGCTTCTCTTCCTGCTTAGTCAAGTCCAACAGATTTCGTTGTACTTGATCGTCCTGTTATCACTTGGTGTCCTTTCTTCCATCATCAATATTCGCTTCATTACGTTCATCCAGTCTCAGTGTGCGGAACAGACGATGGGACGTGTCATGAGTGTCGTGAATGCCGCGTCAAATGGTCTCGTTCCATTATCTTACGCGCTCCTTTCGTTTCTACTGTCGTTTCACGTTTCGATCACGACAATCATGTTGTACTGTGGTCTTCTCATTATTGTTCTCTCGCTTTACTTTAGAAAACGCATGATCCAGGTCAAAAACTAGTCAAAAAAAGACAGTGGATTGGAATACCACCGTCCTCGTTCTGTATTCGGTTATTACGAAACACGTTCTATCTGATCCTTTGCCTGTTGTTCCGGCGCCACGACTTGATACCGCTTCAAAACGAAGATCCCACATACCATGACAGCGAGACCGACGAGCTGACCGAATGATAAGTCGATTTGCGGCAAACCGAACCAACCGAACGTATCGACAGCGAGAGCAAAGCTTAACTGCGAAATCAGAACGACAGAGATCGCGACGGACGGACCAAGCAATTGAATTCCACGCATGACACAAAAAACGACGCCAACACCGACAAGTCCACCAAACCAATAGAGTGGCGATACGTTTTGAATCTGTCCGATTGTTCCACCACGAAACAGAACATACGTGACACTTGCTCCGACGAAACCGACGAAGAAGACTAGCGTCGTCGTCGCCCAAGCGCCAAACGCGTCACTCATCCTAGCATTCAATACCGTCTGTAAACTGATCAACATCCCTGCCAATACGGCACACACGATGCCTATTACCATGTTCGTTCCTCCTTACTCATAGCTATTGCCGTTCGCCTTCTCGCGAATCCTCTCCAGATCAACGATGATGATTTTCCCGCGTCGTCGAACGAGAATCTCCTCTTCACACAATTTCGTGATGATCCGATTGAGATGGCGATAACTCGTTCCAAGCCAGTCGGCGACGTCATGTAAGTTCGACGTCCGCATCTCCTGATAAAATAAACTGTCACTGGCTTCAGAAGCGATCGATAACAAATACCCTGCAAATCGCTCTTCAACTGTATACAACACATGGTGCGACGCTGATTTCGAGTCGGCATACCACTTCGCTGTGATCGTGCGTAATAAGAATTGCAGAAAGACGTTCGTTGTATTGTGCTCGCGTAAAATCGCATACGGTACGCTCAACACCTCGACATCGGTCACTGCTTCGACCGTATTCAGCACTTCCCGTTCATTGATGAACTCAGCGTCACCGATCACCGTCAGTGGTGTCTTGAATCGTAGAATCCGTTGTTTCCCTTCTGACGAGGCAGCAGATATCTTAACTTTGCCTGCGACGATGAAGTACATCCGGTCGATCGCTGCCCCTGTCGTACAGAGGAGTTCCCCTTTTTGGAAGGTTTCTTGACGCAACCAAGCGCGCGTCTCTTCCGTCAAAATCGTATCCAGTCCATACTGTTGAATGACGGTTTCCATGTTCATTTCCCCCCTTTAGGCAAGTGAGAAAATCGCAACTCCTGCAAGCATGAGACCCACACCAACCCATTGACCACGATTTCCTTGTTTTTTTAAGACACCGAACCATCCCTTTAAATCAATCACAAACGCACATAAAATCTGTGCGACGAGTAATAAACACATCGCCCATGTCATCCCGAGTTTTTGGATTGCTGTCAGTTCCGTTACGACGACTAGCACACCAATCAAACCGCCGCTCGCATAAATCCACGGTAACTGACGGAAGCCACCGATTTTCCGGTCTCGTACGAAACTATAAATGACTAAACAACCCATCAGACCAACAAAGTGGACGATCAATACGGACAACCACGGTCCGACGCCTGTCGCAAGGCGCGCATTGAATATGCCTTGCAGGGCGATGAACAGACCGCTCATCAAAGCAAACATGACTCCTTGCACGTCATCTCCTCCTTTAATCTCTACACTAGAGTAGACCTTACTCGTGCCCTACTTGAAAAGGACAAATGTCCCATTTTCAAAAAAACATGAAAAAACCCGCTGTCCACAAGTGGAATCACGGGTCCCTCACTATATGCTCATGTCGTAAAACGAGTCGTCGTTTGCTTCAGCTGTTCCTCTGCTTCCGTCATCATGCGCGTAAACAACTCCGCAACAGTCGGCACATCATGAATCAATCCCGCAACTAGTCCAGCGTTGACATACCCTTTCTCCTCATCGCCCTCAAGAGCGCCCGTAATATGATACGACTCATTCGTCTGATCAAGAAAAGCAGCAGGTGTCTCTGCTGTGAGTCGTTCGACGTAAGGACCATCAAGGACACGTCGGACGAATCCGACGGAACGTCCGATGATGCGTGTATCGGTATCGGTCGCATCCATTAAGTGCGCCTTGTATGCCGAATGAACCTTCGCCTCTTCCGTCGCGATCAATCGTGTTCCGAGCTGGGCACCAGCCGCACCAAGCAACAGAACAGCTGCTAGTCCACGCCCGTCACCAATCCCACCCGCTGCCAGGATCGGAATGTTGATCCGATCGACGAGTTGCGGAATCAAGGTCAGCGTCGTCAACTCGAGCGGTGAATTGATACCTGCCGCTTCAACTCCCTCCGCTACGAGTACATCAGCGCCTGCCTGTTCTGCCTTTAACGCCTGTTTGACTGAAGCGACAACCGCGATCGTTTTGATGCCAGCAGCTTGAAGTCGCGCTATGTAAGGTGCTGGATTTCCTGCCGACAAGGAGACGACCGGAATCTTTTCTGCGATCGCGAGATCAATCAGTGCTTCTGTATAGGGAGACACACGAATCGCAATGTTCAAGGCAAATGGTTGATCCGTCAGCATTCGTGTCTCGCGAATCCGCGACGCCACTTCGTCGACCGACAATGTCCCGCACCCGAGCGTTCCGAGTCCCCCGGCATTCGAAACCGCTGCCGTCAGCGCCGCATGACTAATGTTACCCATTCCTCCTTGGATCAAAGGATATCGAATTTTAAAGAGCTCACAAATCGGAAACATGTCTTTCCTCCGTTCTCGCCTTCACTCACATGCTATACTGACATGGAATGAATAGTAGTTCATCTTATTATAGAAACGAGGTCATTCTGTTATGAAGATTCCGTATCAATCGATTCATCCGAACGTCGCCTCCGATGTGTTCATCGCTCCTGGCGCTTATCTGATCGGAGACGTCACGATCGGTTCCGAGTCTACCGTCTGGTTCAACGCTGTCTTACGCGGTGACGAAGGACCGATTACAATTGGGAAACGATGCAGTATCCAGGACAATGCGACGATTCATCTCTATGAAGGGGCACCCGTCGTCATTGAAGATGAAGTAACGGTCGGACATAACGCAATTTTACACGGTTGCAAAATCGGACGTCGTTCGATCGTCGGAATGGGTGCGACCGTTCTTGATCATGCAGAGATCGGTGAAGAATGCATCATCGGGGCGAATACGCTAATTCCATCGGGAAAAGTTTTCCCACCCCGTTCGCTGATCATCGGCTCACCCGGTAAAGTCGTGCGTGAACTAACAGAAGCGGATCTTGCGATGATTCAGGAGTCAATTGATTCTTATGTCGATAAAGGATATGCCTTCCGAAACATTCTCGCAGAATCTGCTGAACAGAATATATCTGAATGACACGAATGCGGGGCGGATCAACTGATCCGTCCCGCTCTTTTCATTCGAATAAATGCTCACCGCTCTGCAAACAGCGGATGTTCCGCCGCGTCGTACGAGGCACTGCGTTGGGATACATCATGCGTCTCTTCAAAGATCGATTCGAAGAACCGACTCGCTGGTTGTGCGAGCAATCGGTAATATTGCTCGAACAAGAGTGCCGCATGATGTCCGCTCCATGCATCTGGTAACAATTCTTGCGGTAATCCGGGATCCGTGAATAGAAACTTCCGGTATTCATGTACGAGCATCGTCCGTTCGACGAAACACTGTTCATCCGTCATTTCTCCGAGTTGGAGCTGACTTTGATGGACGATATATTGCCGGCTGTAATCCGTGATGAACGTCTCGTAACGCTCCTGCAATTCCTCCAGCGGAAACGCACGCTCGACAAGGGATTGATCCTGCTTCGGACCGTGGTATTCACCGACGAAGAAATCGACATACTCTTCAATCTCATACGACGCGATCAATCGTTCCGCCTCTTTTTCAAGCGGGTTCGGTGAAATCCAAACCCCGTTCGATAAGTTGCCAAACCCACTCCACGTCAGTTCTTTGCGGAGCTCATCGCGAATCTGGCGTTTATCCTCCGGAATCGTGTACATCAGCGTCCGCCATTTCCCGTCCCAGTCGTGCGGTGTTGATCTGTAGATCCGACGTGCGGCCTCCTCCATCCGTTCCACCCCACGTGGTGTCAATGAATAGAAGCTTTTATTTCCTTGTTTCTCGGAGACGAGCCAGCCTTGTTTAACCATCCGGGATACCGCGACCCGAACGGCTTGTTCGTTATGTCCGAACTCTTTGACGAGTCGAATTAAACTCCCGACCCAGATTTGATTGCCGTAATGGCGGATATAATCGCCGTAAATCGTAAAGATCATCGATTGGGTGTTCGCACTCATGGTATTCACTCTCTCTTCAGTCGTTCATAGTGTGTATCGTTAGTATACGGGTTATTTCAAACGTCGACCATCCTCATCTTCCTTCAAAGCGTGGTGGTCGTTTTTCAGCGAAGGCTTGTAGCGCTTCCTGACGATCAGCCGTCGGAATGACGACTTCATAGGCTTCCGTTTCGAGCTGTAGTCCTTCTTCGAGTGAGACATCCCGCCCTTGATCAATCGCTCGTTTCGCTTGGCGCAAGGCGATCGGACCATTCTGTAACATCTGATTAGCAAACTCAAGGCACGTCGTCATCAACGCTTCCCGGGCAACAACGGCTGTCGCGAGTCCGTACCGTTCTGCTGTCATCGCATCGATTTTTTTCGCCGTGAAGATCAATTCCTTTGCCCGCGTCTCCCCAATCAGTCGTGGCAAGCGTTGTGTTCCACCGGCTCCTGGAATGATCCCGAAGCTAGTTTCCGTCAAGCCGACGAGTGCATCCTCGACGAGAAAACGGAAATCACAGGCAAGGATCCACTCGAACCCACCGCCGAGCGCGTGACCGTTGACGGCTGCGATTGTTGGTTGCGGTAATTGTGCGATCGAAGTGAAGACATTGCGGATCGCAAGGACATTGCGCCGGACTTCTTCTTCGTTTAAATGCACGCGTTCTTTTAAATCGGCACCCGCACTAAATGCTTTCCCCGTTCCCGTAAACAGGACGACCCGCGCTTCCGGGTCGACCGATAACGCATCGACCTGTTCTTGCAAAGCGACAAGCGTCGGATAATCGAGACAGTTCAAACGTTCTGGACGATCAATCCGGACGATTGCGATATAGCCTTCTCGTTCTAAGTGAATCATACGAGTCCCTCCCGATCGACGACGAGTGCGATCCCTTGTCCGACTCCGACACACATCGTCGCGAGACCATACGTCCGGTTCGTTCGGCGCATCTCATGCAATAATGTCGTCAAAATCCGCGCTCCACTCGCACCGAGTGGATGACCGAAAGCGATCGCACCACCGTTGACGTTGACTTTTTCGCTTGGTAAACCAAGTGCTTCGATGCAGGCAAGACTTTGAGCCGCAAAGGCTTCGTTCAACTCGATTTGATCGAGCTGTTCGACCGTCAACCCTGCCCGCCGGAGAACTTTTTCCGTCGCGTCGATTGGTCCGATTCCCATGATGGCAGGTTCGACCCCTGCTGTCGCACTCGCCCGGTAATACCCGAGTGGCGTCAAACCGAGTTCGTTCGCTTTTTCTTCACTCATCAATAACAGTGCCGACGCACCGTCGTTGACACCAGATGCATTCCCCGCCGTCACGGTACCACTTGGGAATAACGGACGAAGTGTCGCCAGTTTCTCACGTGTCGTCTCGGGACGAGGATGTTCATCACGATCGAAGACGCTGACGTTGCCTTTCCGGTCCATTTGTGTGACCGCAACCAGTTCGTCCGTGAAGCGCTCTGTCTCGATTGCTCGTTTCGCGCGTTGTTGGCTTTCGAACGCAAAGTCGTCCTGCGCTTCGCGTGAGATCCCGTACTGACGGGCGACGTTCTCGGCTGTCTCCGGCATCGAATCCGTTCCGTATTGATCTGCTAAACGATCATTGACGAAGCGCCAACCGATCGTCGTATCGTACATCGTCTGATTGCCACGTGGGTTGGCCTGATCCGGCTTCGCGAGAACGAACGGTGCACGCGTCATGCTTTCCGTCCCACCAGCGATATAGATATCGCCTTCACCTAAGGCAATCCCTCGTGCCGCCGCGATGACAGCGTCGAGCCCTGACCCACATAAGCGATTAATCGTCGTACCGGCGACTTCGACCGGTAGACCAGCTAGTAGTCCCGACATCCGGGCGACGTTGCGATTGTCTTCTCCCGCCTGATTCGCATTGCCAAAAATGACTTCCTCGATCGTCTTCGGATCGACTTGTGGATTACGCTCAAGCAACGCTTCGATGACGCGTGCTCCTAAGTCATCTGGACGAACCTGACGCAATGCGCCGTTATAGCGACCGATCGGTGTCCGAACGGCATCGATGATGGCGACCCGTTTCATGATGTCACCTCGCGATTCGTATAGTCATAGACGCCACGACCGGTTTTACGTCCGAGTCGTCCGGCTTTGACATACTGTTCGAGCAGTGGTGCCGGACGGTATTTTTCGCCGAGCTTCTCATGCAGATACTTTAAGTTATGGAGACGGGTATCGAGTCCGACTAAGTCCCCGAGTTCGAATGGTCCCATTGGATAGTTTAAGCCGAGTTTGATTGCTTTATCGATCTCTTCTGCTGTCCCGAGTCCTTCTTGTAACATGTAGAACGCTTCGTTTCCGACGAGCGCACTGATCCGCGAAGTCACGAACCCCGGAAACTCGCGGATGACGACCGTTTCCTTCTGCATCTGACGCGCCACCTGCTCAAGAGCTGCGACCGTCTCATCCGACGTCTCAAGACCACGAACGAGCTCGATCAGTGGCATCAGATGGACCGGATTGAAGAAATGCATCGCCATGACCCGGTCCGCTCGGTTCGTAAAGGAGGCAATTTCCGTTGGACTCATCGTTGACGTGTTCGTCGCAAAATAACAGTCCGGACGTGCATGTGCTTCTAGCGTTTCAAAGACTTGCTGTTTGATGCTGAGTTGTTCCGGTACTGCTTCAATGACGAGATCCGCTTGTTGTGCCGCCTCAGCTAGGTCGGTCGACAGATGCAGTCGATCGAACAGTCCCTCGACCTCATTCGCGGACATCTTCCCTCGCGTGATTCCTTTCTCTGCGATGCGTTCGAGTTCTCGATAGGCACTTTCGATATATTCTTCTTTAATATCAACGAGTGTCACCTGAAATCCGCGGTGTGCGGCAACATAAGCGATACCACGTCCCATGACGCCGGATCCGACGACGACGATTTGTTCTACCATCTGAATTCCCCCTTATCCCCTGTGCTGTTAAAAAAGGCTGGACTTCCCGACGGAACTCCAGCCTTCCCTCTTGCTTATAGTCCGAACGGATTGAGTGGACGACTGCCGTAATACGACAAGATACTTTTTGTTTCCGTGTACAGATCAAGCGTCTCGATACAGAGTTCTCGACCGAAGCCCGATTGTTTATAGCCACCAAACGGTGTACCCGGGAAGGCAGAGAACGGACAGTTGACCATGACGATGCCGGCTTTGATTTGATTTGCGACACGTGTCGCTTTCGCGCCGTCTTTTGTCCAAACGGCTGATCCGAGTCCAAACGATGTATCGTTTGCTAGACGAACTGCTTCTTTTTCATCTTTGAACGGCATGACGACGACAACCGGTCCAAAGATTTCTTCGTTGACCGCTTTCATCTCGTGCGTGACGTCGGTAATGATCGTCGGTGCGTACCAGAATCCTTTTTCGTATCCTTCTGGTGCTGAAGCATGACCTCCTGTGACGATCGTTGCGCCGTCCGCTTTCGCCGACTGGACATATCCATCGATGACGTCGACTTGCTGTTGGTCGATGATCGCTCCAACGTGTGTCCCTTTATCGAATGGGTTACCGAGGACGAGTTGTTTTGTCTTCGCGACGAATTGTTCCATGAACGCTTCGTAGATCTCTTCGTGGACATACAGGCGCGAGCGCGCTTCACACGATTGACCGCTGTTATAGAAAATCCCGAACAACGAACCATCAACGGCTGCTGTCACGTCCGCGTCTTCAAAGACGATGTTCGGTGATTTCCCACCGAGTTCGAGTGTGACTCGTTTTAGCGTCTCGGACGCACGTCCCATGATGTCTTTACCGACTGGCGTCGAGCCCGTGAAGGCGACTTTATCGACGTGAGGATGCTCGACGAGATGGTTGCCGATTTCGCGTCCGGATCCCGGGATGACGTTGACGACACCTGCTGGTACGCCAGCCTCTAGACAAATCTCACCGAGAATGATTGCTGTCAACGGTGTCAATGTCGCTGGTTTGACGACGACCGAGCAACCGACTGCGATTGCTGGTGCGACTTTCCAAGCTGCCATCATCAACGGATAGTTCCACGGAATGATTTGTGCACAGACACCGACCGCTTCTTTTTCCGTGTAGTTATGGAATTGTCCCGGTACGTTATTGACGACACCACGGTGGCCGACGATCGCACCCGCATAGAACTCAAAGTCTTCAATCGCTTGCGTGACTTGCCCTTGCGCCGCTGCCAGTGATTTCCCCGTATCAAGAATCTCCAGTTCGACGATTTCGTTGAAGCGAGAACGCATGATGCTCGCAATCTTATTCAAGATTTGTGCCCGACGCCCGACCGGCCACATCTTCCACTTCCCGTGATCAAACGCATCGCGTGCCGCTTGAACGGCACGATCGGCGTCTTCCTTCGACGCTTTTGCGACTTCTGCGATCACTTCGCCCGTTGCCGGATTGTATGTTTTGAACGTCTCGCCTGTTGCACCCTCGACTTGTTCGCCGTTGATGAGCAAATGATAGACGGACCGTTTCATTTCAAGTGTTTTTTCATGTACTGTCGACATTGTATTCACTCCTGTTCCTGTTGATTGAAAATTGGTGATCGTTTTTCGAGAAATGCTTGCATGCCTTCTGTTTGATCGGCTGTCGCGAACAAGAGATAGAAGTTACGGCGTTCGTGCTCCATCCCATCTTGTAACGATAAATCGACGGCTTTGTTTGCCGCGTCCTTGATCAACCGCAACGCCATGCTCGGTTGGTTCGATAACCGCTCTGCCATTGCCAGCACCGTCGCTTCGACATCAGCCGTCACCCGGTTAATGATACCGAGTCGTTCCGCTTCCTCTGCCTTCATCCGGTCGCCGGTGAAGAGCCACTCGAGCGCCCGTGTCCGACCGATACATTTCGTTAAACGTTGCGTCCCCCCTGCTCCCGGCATGACGCCGAGTCCGACTTCCGGGAATCCAAACTGTGTCTCAGGATCGGCGTAGATTAAATCACAAGCGAGTGCCAGTTCAAAGCCGCCGCCAAGGACGAAACCGTGGACACCCGCGATGATCGGCTTTTTGATTCGACTGATCCGGTCCCAGTCCGCGAACGGATCGAGGAGTTCCATCGAGATCGGTGTCGCCTCGAGCATCTCCTCGATATCGGCGCCCGCTGAGAACGATTTTCCGTTTCCGGTCAAGACGATGACCGTCACCCGTTCGTCTCGGTCGAATGTCTCCATCGCCTCGACGATTTCCCGGACCATCGTTCGGTTCAGCGCATTGTATCGTGCCGTTCGGTCGAGTCGAATCCGACCGATCCGATCGACCATTTCCGTCTTAACGTACTGTTGTGTCGGCATGGACATCTTCACCAATCATCAATGTGACGAGATCCCCCGCAAAGCTCATCAAGTCTTTCCCAGACGCTTTTCCTTCGAGCGAACGCATGCCTGCTTGCATCGCTTCCTGACTTTCATAGACCATCTCGCACATCAAGTAGTACTTTCCGTCTCCGCCCATTGGTGAGCCGACGATTTTCGTGACATTCATTTCTTGCAGTCCTGGAATTTTTGCTGTCAATGGACCATGGACCTCAAAGTAGTGCTGATCGAATGCTTCCTTGTTTTCTGGGTGTTTGTACAGTGCGATTAATTTTGCCATCTTGATTACCTTCCTTCACATGAGAGTAGAGACGGGTTTCATCGCCTCGAATGGATTTTTACACGATTTACAGTAGAGAATACTTCGACATGCTGTCGGTCCGAATAAGTTTTCCATCGTCACGTACGTCGACCCACAGTACGGACAGTCAATCTCCCACTTCCCTTGCTCAAACCGAGGAGGAGCGATACCGAATGCCTTCAATCCTTGCATGCCTTGTTCCGTGATCCGGTCCGATGTCCACGGTGGATCAAACCGGAACTGGACGTTGACCTGTTCGACATTTGGAATCACCTGCAAGGCAGATTCGGTGTTTTTTTTAATGATTTCAAGCGCCGGGCAACCGAGGAACGTCGGGAGAAGCGTGACGCGCACCAGGTAACCATGCTCCGTCGCTTCCGCGTCCATCGTCTCGACCATGCCAAGATCTAAAATACTGACGCTATCAATTTCCGGATCCTTCACCCCGTTCAGGGCTTCCCGGATTGCATCCTGGAGTGTCGTCGTCATGCTTCCCTCTCCTTTCACCACGTCGCGGTCTGATCAATCAAGTAAACTTCTCCGAGTGTCGCAAGCGCGTCATTCAAATCTTCCGTATGATCGCCGTCCCGCCCGTTACGCGTCATCTGCATTTCCGGAAGCGTCACGTTCAATTCGACGAGTAACGGTGTGATCGTCTGATACCAACGATCCAGTAAAATGCCTTGCCCTTCGATCAACCGCATCTCTTCGATCAATTGACCGTGTTCGCCATAATCGAACATGTCACCGAAGTCATAGAGGACTTTTTCTAAGGCTGCATCCATCTTCTGCCGCGCCGTCTCCGTCGATTGATAAAGCTGGGTGAACCACGTTTGCCAGTGCAGCAAATGATAGTACAATTCCATGTTGATCTTGACGGCAGCCGTAGCGAGTGGTTCGTAACTGCTCGACTTCAAAGCATCAATCCGAATCTTTTTCGCGACCGTGTAGCAATAGTTCCGTACGACGGCGAATGCCCAGTCATATTCAGGCTTCTCCATGTAGTAGCCAGGTCCGTTGACACGTTCGACGAGAATCGAATTCTTTCGTTCATGCGCCAGTCGGACATGAGCTAATGCATCAGCATTTCCTTCGCCAAGTTCTTCGAGAAGTTGGTAATACATCGCCGCGTGTCCCATCGAATCTTGCGCAATCGACGACGAAGCGACGTCCTCTTCGATATGCGGTGCGAGTCCGAGCCATTCCGAACCACGATACGCGTAAAGGAAATCATCATCCGCGAGTTGATAGAGTAAGGAAGCGAGTGCCGTCCGTTCTTGTTCCGTCATTTGGAATCGCCTCCTTGCCAAGACATGATCTCTTTTTCATCGAGCATCTGTTGCTCGTAATGGCGCCATTTTTTCTTCAAGTAGCCGTACCCTTTCGTCGTTCGGTAGTCCTTATTATCGAGGCGTTGGAGCATCTGCTTCTCATCGGGTGATAAACCACGGATATCCTCCCGTTTGACGACCCAGATGTCGACGACCGGTTCCCGGCGCATGAAGTTTTCTTGCGCCATCAACAGTGCCATCTCCTTGTTTGGAGCGAGCAAGCTGAATTGATGGGTGAACGCCGCGTTCGGCGTCCGTTTGCTAAAGACTTCAAATTCGTGATAGAACGTCTCGTTCATCGTGCTTTCCCCTCTCATGCCTTCGTTTCAGCGAGTGCATCCCGTACCCAGGCGTTATTTTCGTAAGATGTCCGGCGCAGGTCCAGTCGCTCTTTCGAACGTGGTCCTCCCCCTTGGATGATCGTCTTGAATTTTGTCCAGTCTGGCTGTGCATATTCCCATTGCCCGGTCTCTTCGTCAAAACGTAACGTCGGGTCTGGAATGACGAGTCCGAGTGAACGAATCCGTGGCACGTACTTCGTAAAGAAGTTTTGTCGGAGCTCTTCATTCGTTTTCGTCCGAATCTTATAAGCGATCGTCACGTCCTGTTTTGATGTCCCGGTCGTCTCTTTCGAGGCTGGTCCAAAGAACATCAACAAGGATTCCCACCACTCATCCAGTGATTCCTGAATCATCGCCCGCTGTTCCGGTGTTCCTTCTGCGAGTGCCATAATGATTGATTCCCCGTGTTGCGCGTGGAAGACCTCTTCCGCACAGATTCGTTGCAAAGCCCGTGCGTAAGGACCGTACGAAGCCCCGAGCATGTTTGTCTGCGTGATGATCGCCGCGCCATCGACGAGCCAACCGATCATCCCGGCATCAGCCCATGACCGCGTCGGCATGTGGAAGACGTTGTGGAACTTCAATCGTCCCGTGAACAAATCATCCATCAAATCCCCGCGTGTCTTGCCATACGGCTTCATCAAATCCTCGACGACACGAAGTAACAGTTGTCCATGCCCCATCTCATCCTGGACCTTCGCCATGATGCCGAGCTTCCGGCGAAGTGATGGTGCTTTTGGAACCCATTCTTTTTCCGGAAGCGCACCCATGATTTCACTGATACCGTGCATCGAAATCAATTTAATCAGCGTGTCCCGGTAAAAATCAGGCATCCAGTCATCGGCTTCGATCTTTTCACCTTGCTCGATTCGTTCCTTGAAGCGAGCTAATTTTTCTTCTTCCGTCAGTTGGACGGGTTCGAACAGTTGTGTTGCATCATACATGCTAGTTCCTCCTTTGAATCAGACGAGTGATGTCGAGCGTCGATCAACGATCCGAACGGCTTTCCCTTCCGATCGTGGTAACCCTTGGTGCGGGTGACAGACGAGATCAATGGAAATGAGGCATTCCGACTTGATGGCGTCACATATCGAACGCATTTGTCGCTCCGAGATATTTTCGAATTCGATATGTAGCTCAACGGCATCGAGTCCCGCTTTGCGCACAAGATGGATTTGATAATGCGGCGTCACGTCCGGCTGTTGGAGCAAGACCCGCTCGATTTCTGACGGGAAGACGTTGACCCCTCGAATGATCAGCATGTCGTCCGTTCGCCCTTTGACACGTGACATCCGTGTCGTCGTCCGACCACAAGCACATGCCTCATGCGTGATCGATGCTAAGTCACCTGTCCGGTAACGAATGATTGGAAGCGCTTTCTTTTTCAAGCTTGTAAAAACGAGTTCCCCGACCATGCCATCTGGTAACGGTTCCCCCGTAACGGGATCGACGACTTCTGTAATGAATAAGTCATCCATGATATGCAGACCTGCCTGCTTTTGACACTCCATCGCGACCCCCGGTCCCATGATTTCACTGAGTCCGTAAATATCGAGTGCCTGCAGATCAAAGGTCTTTTCGAGTGTCTGCCGCATCTCTTCCGACCATGGTTCAGCTCCGAAGATGCCATAACGCATGCTTGTCTTCCGTGGATCGATACCCCGTTCAATCATGCGTTCTGCCAATCGCAAAATATACGAAGGCGTACCGCAGATACCGTCCGGTCGGAAATCTTCGATCAACGTGATTTGGCGATCCGTGTTGCCACCGGAAATCGGTAGGATCGTCATGCCTAGTTTTTCGGCACCTGCATGAAGACCGAGACCACCTGTGAACAGTCCGTAACCATACGCATTGTGTAGCAAATCGGCTGGTGATCCACCAGCTAAGACTAAACTGCGTGCCACGGCACCGGCCCAGTCATCTAAATCTTCTTGCGTATAACCAACGACGGTCGGTTTACCGCTCGTTCCAGACGACGCGTGAATCCGGGTGATCTGTTCTCGTTCGACGGCAAATAGCCCGAACGGATAATGATCGCGTAAATCTTGTTTACGTGTGAAGGGAAACTTTCGTAGATCCTCAATCGTTTGAAAGTCATTCGCTGTCATCTGTAAGGCCTGGAGGCGTTCTTGATAGAACGGGACACGCGTGACGTGTTCCATCGTTTGACGCAATTGCTCCATCTGTAGCTGCTCCCGCGTTTGAGCATCCATCGTTTCGTGATGTTGATCGTACATACCTGCACCTCCTCATCATGTATACAATAATAAAACGGTCGTTTATTTTTAGTTATATGTTTAACGTACGACACGTTCACAATGTTGTCAATCTTGTTTTGTTAAATGCTCCCAAACGATTCTCACTTTATCACTTCAACGCACTTTATCAATAAAATAATTGGCTTAGAACAAGATATTTCATGATAGACAGTCTTTTTTTGGAAAATATTTCTGAAATGATTTGCTCATTTTGTAACGGGTTGATAAAATATCGTGTGACAAGTGTTATACTATTTTTGGTAAGACCACTTGATTGAATAAAGATTCGGTGTTGTGAAAGGGGATCACGATGAAACTAGGATTAGCTGTCGGGGATACAGCAGAGATTCAAGCGGTCGTCTCAGAAGATATGTTTGCACGATTTGAAGGTCAGCTCGTTCATCCTGCATACTCCACCGTTTCGATGGTTTATCACATGGAATGGGCAGCACGTCAACTGATTTTGCCTTACTTAGAAGCTGGTGAAGAAGGTGTCGGGGGTGCAGTTTCACTGAAGCATCTTGGTATGGCAGCTGAAGGAACACGATTGATCGTTACCGCTACAGTAACTGCGATGACATCACGTCGCGTTGATGCTAGCATCGAAGTCCGAGACGGACAAACGATCATCGGTACAGGGGAAGTCACACAATTCATTTTAGAAAAAAGCCGGATTCAAGAAAAATTACAAAATAACGTTCCAACAAAATGAAAGCGCTTACTTATATTTGATAGAGGAGGACTCTACTATGAACATGTTAAATCCATCTACAAATCCAACGCTCTCGATCATGGAAAAAATCGCTGGTCACGAACAAGTCGTCTTTTGCAACGATCCTGTCTCGGGGTTACAAGCCATCATCGCGATTCACGATACGACGCTCGGTCCTGCTCTCGGCGGATGTCGAATGGCGCCTTACGCTTCTGTTGATGAAGCACTCGACGATGTGCTGCGTTTGTCACGCGGTATGACGTATAAATGCGCTGCCGCTGACGTTGATTTCGGTGGTGGTAAAGCTGTCATCATCGGTAATCCAGCGACGGATAAATCACCGGAGCTTTTCCGTGCTTTCGGTCGCTTCGTCGATTCGCTTGGTGGTCGGTTCTACACGGGAACAGACATGGGCACGACGATGGATGATTTCGTCCATGCTAGCCGAGAAACATCACGGATCGTCGGCATTCCGGAAGCATTTGGTGGTAGTGGTGATTCATCGATTCCGACGGCTGAAGGTGTCGTTTACGGGCTTCGAGCGACGATCGAGACGCTCTTCGGTTCAGACGACTTAAGTCGGGCAACCTATGCGATCCAAGGACTCGGAAAAGTCGGCTTTAAGGTCGCAGAACAACTGTTGCTCGCAGGGGCGACGATTTATGTCTCTGACGTCAATGAAGCCGCACTCGCAGCAATCGTAACCCAAGCTGAAATGGCTCCTGGCACGGTTCGCGTCGTCTCGCCTCACGAAATCCATCTGACGGATGCTGATATTTTTGTTCCGTGTGCATACGGTGGTGTCATTCACGCCCAAAATATTGCTCTCTTACCGTGCAAAGCCATCTGTGGTTCGGCGAACAACCAACTCGCGGAAGAACAACTTGCTCACGTCTTGATGGATCGCGGCATCTTATATGCCCCAGACTATATCGTCAATGGTGGTGGTCTGATCCAAGTAGCAGACGAACTCTATGGAGCGAATCATGAACGGGTTCTCTTAAAGACACGCCACATCTACGACGCAGTGCTCGAAGTCTTCAAGGAGTCGCAAGCAGAAAACATCACAACGGTCGAAGCGGCGAACCGGATGTGTGAAAAACGGATGCAGATCCGAGCGAAGCATAACAACATTTTCACGAACACGACAAAACCAAAATGGGATATCCGTAACCACTGAAGGAGGGACTGACATGGAGCAACATTTTCCGATTCAACGCATCATCGATGAAGAAGGTCGTCTCATCGACGCATCAAAAGAACACGATCTGACAAAAGAGCTCGCCCTCACCCTGTATGAACAGATGCACCGAATTCGGACGTTCGACCGGAAAGCGATTAACCTACAACGTCAAGGGCGCCTCGGCACTTATGCACCGTTCGAAGGACAAGAAGCCGCTCAAGTCGGTAGTGCACTCGCGTTGTCCGATCAAGACTGGTTATTTCCGACGTACCGGGATCATGGTGCGACATTGACGTTTGGCGCTGACATGGTTCGGACGCTGCTCTACTGGAACGGTCGTGTCGAAGGTTGTGTTCCGTCTGAGAAACACATCTTCCCTCCTGCCGTTCCAATTGCAACGCAAATTCCGCATGCCGTCGGTGCCGCGTGGGCTGAAAAACGAAAAGGTACGAAGAATGTCGCTGTCGCCTACTTTGGTGACGGGGCGACGTCTGAAGGCGATTTCCATGAAGGAATGAATTTCGCAAGCGTCTTCCAAGCACCAGTCATCCTCTTTAACCAAAATAATCAGTTCGCGATCTCTGTTCCGATCGAAAAACAGATGCATTCTGAGACGATTGCGCAAAAAGCGATTGCCTACGGGATGCCGAGTGTTCGGATTGATGGAAATGATGCCTTTGCCGTCTATTTTACGATGCAAGCAGCCGTTGAACGTGCCCGCTCTGGTGGTGGACCAACATTGATCGAAGCTGTCACGTGGCGGTTTGGTGCCCATACGACAGCAGATGATCCAACGAAATACCGGGATCAAGCCCGCTCGCGTGACCGGGTCGATCCGCTCGATCGACTCGAACAATTCCTAAAACACCAAGGCTATTTTGACGAAACGTGGATGCAACAGCTGCAGGAACGGCATCAAACAGAAGTCGAAGCGGCAGTAGCTGCGATGGAGCAATTCAAGGCACCAGATGTCAATGATCTGTTCGATCATACGTACGCGACCTTACCAGTTGATGTCCAGCAACAAAAAGAAGCGTATTTGCTAGCAAGGGGGAAATGAGATGGCAACACCAATCAATCGTCAAACAGAGATGACACTCGTTCAAGCTGTCACGGATGCCCTACGGACAAAATTGTCGGAAGATGAGACGACACTCGTTCTTGGAGAAGATGTTGGAAAAAACGGTGGTGTCTTCCGAGCGACGGACGGCTTACAAGAAGAGTTCGGTGAAGACCGGATCGTTGATACACCGCTCAGTGAAGCCGGTATCGTCGGTACATCGATCGGACTTGCCATCAATGGCTTTAAACCAATCGTCGAGATTCAATTCCTTGGTTTCATCTATCCTGCCTACGAACAAATCATGACCCACGTCTCCCGTATTCGAATGCGGACGATGGGACGCTATAGTGTCCCGATGGTCATCCGTGCGCCTTATGGTGCCGGCATCCGGGCACCGGAAATTCATTCCGACAGTACAGAGGCACTCTTTACATCGATGCCCGGTCTTAAGGTCGTCTGTCCGGCGACACCGTACGATGCAAAAGGGTTGTTGATTGCTGCCATTGAAGATCCAGATCCTGTTTTGTTCCTCGAGTCGATGCGCAGTTACCGCTCATTCAAGGAAGTCGTACCGAGCGAATCCTATACCGTTGAGATCGGAAAAGCGCGCTGCGTCAGTGAAGGGACGGACGTGACATTGATCGCTTGGGGAGCAATGGTCCAAGTGGCACAAAAAGCAGCAACTGCTGCAAAGGAACGCGGTATCTCTTGCGAAGTTCTCGACTTACGCACGCTTTATCCGCTTGACCGGGACACGATCGCTGCTTCCGTTCAAAAGACCGGTCGTGCCGTCATCGTTCATGAAGCCGCAGCGATGGGCGGTCTTGGTAACGATCTCGTTACGTTGATCAACGATACAGCGTTTCTTTATTTACGGGCACCGATTGCCCGCGTGACCGGTTTTGATGTTCCGGTACCGCTATTCGCCCTCGAAGACCATTACATTCCGACGCTAGAACGTGTCCTTGCGACGATTCAGCGTACGGTCGAGTTTTAAGGAGCTGAGTCCCATGATCGAAGTCAAGTTACATGATGTCGGGGAAGGTATGACGGAAGGTGAAATCGCGCATTATCTCGTTCAGGTCGGAGACCACGTCACGACCGATCAACCGGTCGTTGAGGTTGCGACCGATAAGATGGTCGCTGAACTACCAGCTCCTGTCTCCGGAATCGTCAAGGAAATCATCATTCCGGTCGGTCAGACGGTGCAAGTCGGTACGACGTTGTTGCATATCGAAGCAAGCAACGCTTCCGACATTCCAGTTGCGGTAACACCTGAAGTGTCGCCCGCTCCTGAACCAGCATCGGTTGCTGTCACCGCCCCACCTGTTCAAGTTTCTCCAGCAAAACGGGTCCTTGCGACACCCTATACACGAAAAATCGCTCGTGATCACGGGATTGATATCGAAACTGTCACGGCTTCCGATCCATCAGGTCGCGTCTCGGAGGACGATGTGCTTCGCTTCGTCCAGGCTGCTACTGCTCCACAAGAATCAGTTGCGCCGATCATTGAAGAGGTCACGTACCAAGAGACCTCACCGGAAACGATTCCGTTCCGCGGCATTCGCAAGCAAATCGCGAAAAAAATGACCCAGTCGCTGTACACGATTCCCCATGTCACTCACTTCGAGGAAGTCGACATGACGCGTTTGCTTGCACTACGTGCCGAATGGAAAGCAGCTGGACGAAACATCAACGTCAACGCCTTCTTCATTAAAGCCTTGATTGTTGCCTTAAAAGAGTATCCTGTCTTTCATGCCAAACTCGATGAAGCAAATGCATGTATTCGATTAGAGCAGGATTTCCACTTTGGCATGGCAACCGAAACACCGGACGGGTTGATGGTTCCGGTCATCCGTCATGCCGATCAGCTCTCACTGACGGAACTGCATGAACAATTGGTCGCGTTGCAACAACGTGCTCAAAACGGTGCCTTGCGCGCAGCGGACTTAAAACCAAGCACTTTTACGATGAGTAATGTGGGTCCGCTCGGCAGTACGGGAGCAACACCGATCATCAACTATCCGGAGACAGCACTGATTGCCTTCCATAAGACGAAAAAACGAGCCTGTGTCGATGAGAATGATCAAATCGTCGTTCGCTCGATGATGAATTTGTCGATGTCGTTCGATCATCGTGTCGCAGACGGGGCAACGGCTGTTGCCTTTACGAACCGATTCGTGTCACTGATTGAACATCCGACTACCCTACTTCTGGAGTTGATCTAACATGGTTGTTGGCGAACTTACACAAGAACGGGATCTCCTGATCATCGGTGGAGGTCCCGCAGGTTACACGGCAGCGATTCGCGCAGCACAAGGCGGTCGAAACGTTACATTGATTGAACAAGCTGAACTCGGTGGACTTTGTCTGAACCGAGGCTGTATCCCGTCCAAGGTCTATGCGCATGCGGCTGAAGAGATGTTACGCTTGCCGCACCTTGAAGACTTTGGATTCACCACTTCTGCTGTCCATGACTTCAGCAAACTGAATGCTTACCGAAATCGTGTCGTGCAACAATTACGTCAAGGGGTGGTCGCCCTCTGTCAGGCGAACCAGATTGAGCATATCTCTGGTGCAGCCTCCTTCCTGTCAGAGGACCGGATCGGCGTCGAATCAGGACATCAGTTCGATACGTACCGGTTCCAGGACGTCATCATTGCGACCGGTAGTCACAGCATCCAGCACGAGGAAGCGTGCCGTTTGAATGCCGAACAGCTTTATCAACTCGAGCAACTACCAGAGAGCTTATTGATCATTGGATCTGACACGCTAGCACTCGAAGCGGCCGCCTGTTTCCATGCACTCGGGACAGAGGTGACGTTGTTCGCGGATCAATTGTCACTCGAACCAAGCCTTGAAAAGGAACTGAAGCGGACATTCAAAAAACAAAAAATCCGTCTCGTGTCGGATGTCGTGACACGTATCGAGGCTTCATCGGACGCGACCGTCACGGTCATGAAAAACGGAGAAGAAGTCGCCTATCAGGGTGCTTATCTGTTCCAGTCTCTTTCCCGGATCCCGAACAGTTTGACACTCGGTCTCGAACGGATTGGTGTGACGCTTACAGAAGACGGGACGATTCTAGTTGACGCAACTGGACGAACGAATCAACCGCATATTTACGCAATCGGTGATGTCACACCGGGTCCACAGCTCGCCATCCGTGCGATTCATGAAGCGAAGCGGACGGCAGCGCATCTGTCCGGTCAAGACGTCGATTCAACGATACCGTATTATCCGACGGTTCTACGGACCTTCCCACCGATTGCTTCGGTCGGGATGACAGAACAAGAAGCAGTCGAAGCCGGGCATGCTGTTCAGAGCGGACAATTCCCACTGAATGCAAACGGAGCGACGACGATTGAAGGTGGCAGTGGGTTCGTCAAGGTCATCGCTGATGAGCAAACATCACTGATCCTTGGTATTCACATGATCGGGGACGATGCTCATCGTCTCGTCGGCCAATTCACTCAAGCACTGGAACTGACAGCAAAACGGGAGGATCTCCTCTTCCCTGTCATGGCCCATCCGAGTCGAAGCGAAGCCTTGACGGAATCGATGGAAGCCTTATTTGGTCAATCGATCCATCTTCCACCACGTCAACAAGTCGGTTCGCGCGCGTAATCCAAAAGAGGTGCCTCTGCGTCAGAAGCACCTCTTTTGGATTCATCACTTCATTTCGCGTAGAAAGGAAAACATGTCATGGAACTGTACTTCACTCGTTTGCACTGGAATACGCATACGTTTCCGGTCGCTGCTACAGCAGATGGTCTCTGTTATGTTGGCGCTTGGGATGAACCGGAGGATTTATTCGACGACTGGTCGCGGAAACACTTCCCCCGAGCCGATCGGATTGCTTCTGATACCGCGCTTGCTCTGTATACGGAGCAGCTACTAGCTTATCTAAATCAACAGTCGACGACACTGTCCTTTCCAATCGCTCCAGTCGGTACCCCGTTTCAACTTGAAGTCTGGCATGCTTTACGCGCGGTACCGTACGGTCAAACCGCCACCTACTCCGATATCGCGGAACGTCTCTTCCGGCCGAACGCGACTCGCGCAATTGGCACAGCAATCGGGAAAAATCGACTACTGCTTGCGATCCCATGTCACCGGATCATTGGCAAAAAAGGCGATCTGATCGGCTATCATGGCGGTCTGAATATGAAGCGGACACTACTCGCGCTCGAGCAACGCCTCTGATCCTCGTCTCTCTTCGCTGAAAGATAGAGCGAACAGAATCCCGAACGAGTCGCGGACTTGCGCATACCAACCTCCAACGTCTGCTACCGCAAGGGGTGTGACGATTTGACCGTCTGTCGTTAATTGCAGATACACTTGCTCGAGCTCTTCAAGCGACGTAAAAGTCAACAACAGATGGAGCGAAGAAGAGGTATTCGGTGCGTCACTCTCGTCCCAGAGCATCAATTCAAACGCCCCATTGGATAAATGTGCGTGGTAGACGGTATCTCCCGCTTCATCCAGTAAGAGACGCCGACGTGTCATCGCAAATACGTTTTCGTAGTACACGATCGCCTGCTTGGCTTGTCCCGAAAAAACGAGACAAGGAGTAGCGGCATACTGCATGAAAAGCCCTCCTTTCATTATGCTTTAGTATCATCTTTCGCACTTTTCTTCCCGATTTCCTTCTATACACAAAAAGCCCCACTTTCCTGTCTAACCGGACACGGAAAGTGGGGCTTATTCGAATCAATCAAGATACTACACCAAAGCGATAAGCTGTTTTCCAGTGATAGGTCTCACCTGGTGACAACAAGATTGATGGAAAATCAGATTCATGGAATGCATTCGGATGCACTTGTGCTTCAAGGCATAAACCAAGTGATGGTCGAGCAGGAACACCATGAATCGTATAATCGGTCAGCAGTTGCGTTCCGGTATAGAGTACGACTGCAGGTTGATTCGTTGTCACGTCGACGAAACGACCGGACACCGGATCTTCAAGTCGAAGTGTGTCATCCCGCAATACGAAGGGATGATCATAGCCATTTCCAACAGCAATCGTCTCGGGATGATCAAGCGTAATCCCATCACGAATCGACTGACCGTTACGGAAATCAAACGGGGTTCCGGAGACATCCCGTTGTTCCCCTGTCGGTAAGCCGTCTGGCTGGATCGGTAAGTAGCAGTCGCTTGGTAACGTCAAGACGTGATCTAGCACGTCTCGCTTTGCATTTCCCGATAAGTTGAAGTACGTATGGTTCGTTAGATTGAGGGGTGTCGTCTGATCCGTCACGGCTGTCATCTCAAGCGTTAGTGTTGTTCCTTCTAATCGATAATACACATCGAGTGTGACCGTTCCCGGATACCCTTCTTCTCCGTCCGGACTGTTCAAGCGCAAATGGAACAACGTATCCGTCGCTTCGATGACATCGAACCATGCTTGATCGAATCCGTGAATCCCACCATGCAGATGATTCGCACCGTCGTTTGCGACGAGCGGATAAACTTCTCCCGCTACTTCAAAACGTGCCTGTCCGATTCGACCAGCGACACGTCCGACGATTGCTCCGAAATACGGTGAATGTTGTTGATAGTCTTTCACCGTTTCAAGACCGAGGACGACACTTTCCAAATGACCATCCCGATCGGTCGTCCGGATATCTTGGATGATGCCACCGTAGTTCCAGAGCGTCACTTCGATGCCTTCCTGACGTAACGTATGTCGGATCAATTCTTTCTCAAGTAGTTGTGTCATCGTTGTTCCTCCACCGGTTGGCGCGTCACGAGTTGAACGAATCGTCCGAACGCCGTCTGACCTTCTTCCGTCTGTTTAAAGACGCCACAGTCTTCGAGACCACGTACGAATTTCGCAGCGACCGCTTGCTCGACGTACATCGTGACATCTTGACCGTCATACGCTTGTTTTAGTTCTTGCGCCCAGTCAGCATGCGCGACAGCTACTTCGTCGACTTCACCTGTAATGAACTGTTCGACCTGTTGCAACTCTTGAAGCAGGCGTGCCGGTAAGACCGCCAGTCCCATCACTTCGATCAAACCGATATTTTCCCGCTTGATGTGGTGAATATCGGCATGCGTATGGAAAATACCGTCCGGATGTTCTGCTGACGTCCGGTTGTTCCGTAAGACGAGATCGAGCTCGAATTGTCCATCACGTTGACGGGCGATCGGTGTCACCGTATTGTGTCGCGTCTCACCGGTATGTGAACGGATCTCTTGACTCTCATCCGTATACGTCAACCATGTCTCATAAACGGTCGTCGCGGCATCAAGTAATGCCGACGCATTTTCACTCTTCAGACGCAACACACTCAGTGGCCAGTGTAAGGTTTCACCAGTGACTGTCGGCTGATCCGGGAACGTAAAGGATGTTAAAGCGTTTGCCCGGTCCATCGCAAACGTATAGCGTCCACCTTGATAATGATCATGCGTCAGAATCGATCCACCGACGATCGGCAAGTCCGCATTCGAACCAGCAAAGTAATGTGGGAACTGCTCGACGAAGGCGAGCAGACGTGCAAACGCATCCCGATTAATGACCATGTCACGATGTTCCTGCGACAAGATGATGCTATGTTCGTTGTAATAGACGTATGGTGAATACTGCAATGCCCACGATTCTTCCGTCAGTGTCAACGGAACAATCCGGTGGTTCGCACGGGCTGGATGATTCGCACGCCCCGCGTAGCCGACGTTTTCGACGCACAACAGACACGTTGGATAGTTCGATGTCGTTGGTACCTCCGTTCGAGCTGCCGCAATTTCACGTGGATCTTTTTCCGGCTTCGATAAGTTGATCGTGACATCAATCGTCCCGTAAGCCGTATCCGCTTGATAGCGTTTATTCTTAGCAATTCGTTTTGTTTGGATGTAGTTACTCGCTTGGCTGAGTTGATAAAAGTAATCCGTCGCCACTACTGGTGATTCAGCGTACAGACGCCGGAATGTCGCTGTCACGTCAGACGGACGGGCGACGAAGACATCCATCACGTCTGCAGCAAACTGTTCTTTATCCTCAAGGCGCGCCGGTAGCTGTCCGCTTGTGATCAACACTTCAATCATGTCGTCCAAAATATCGGGAATTGGGCGAGATGGTACGTCAGTCTGTTCTTCAAAATCGGCTTGATCGACCCGCGCTAGAATTCGATTTCGGGCATAGATCGCATCTTCCGGTTCAATCAAGCGTTCCTGGATCGCTTGTGTTACTAACTGTTGGATGAGTTCATTCATCGCCGTCACTCTCCTCATTCTGTCTCTCTATTAACGAACGCTCGTCCGGTATCCTTCTGGGTTGTGCGCATGCCAATTCCAAGCATCACGGATGATCGTTTCGATATCGGTGCGTTGTGGTATCCAGCCGAGAACTTCTTTTGCTTTGGCGGATCCAGCGATTAAGATACTCGGATCCCCTGCACGACGTTCAATGATTCGTTCTGGAATCGGATGTCCTGTCACGCGACGGGCTGCCTCGATGATTTCCCGCACGGAAAACCCTTGGCTTGAACCGAGGTTAAAGACTGTGCTGTCGTTGCCATCCACTAAATAATCGAGTGCTCGTACATGGGCATCGATCAAGTCTTCAACATGGATGTAATCACGAATGCACGTGCCATCCGGCGTTGGATAATCATCGCCATAGATCGAAATTTCTGCCCGTTGTCGGTTGGCGACTTCAAGGACGAGCGGAATCAAATGTGTTTCTGGTGTATGGTCTTCCCCGATCTCACCTGTCGCCCGTGCACCGGCGACATTGAAGTAACGTAACGCGACGTAACGTAAGCCATACGCTTGTTCAGACCAGCGCATCATCTTCTCCATCATCAACTTCGTCTCGCCATATGCATTCGTCGGACTCGTTTCCGCTGTTTCGAGAATCGGCATCTGTTCCTGTTCACCGTATGTCGCTGCCGTCGAAGAGAAGACGATTTGTTTGATGTCGTGAGCAATCATCGCTTCGAGCAACACTTGTGTCCCGTAAACGTTGTTATCAAAGTAGCGTAATGGTTCCGTCATCGACTCGCCGACAAGTGAAAAAGCAGCGAAATGAACGACTTGTTCAATCGTCTCTTCCGTAAAGACGCGATCGAGAAAAGCACGATCGCGTATATCTCCTTCATATAAACGTGCTTGCGGGTGAACCGCTTCACGATGACCGGATTGCAGATGGTCGATGACGACGACATCCTTTCCGGCATCAATCAATTGATAGACGGCATGGGAGCCGATATAACCAGCTCCACCTACGACTAACGTTGCCATTTAGATGACCTCCCGTTCGATTTCACGTGCTCCGTCACCGACCGTCGCCGTATAGAACGTCGCCGGGTATCCGATCCGTGCTTCATAATGTTCGCCGACAGCTTGTTTGAAGGCGTCGACTGCCTCGTCTTCAACGATCGCAATCGCGCAGCCACCAAAACCAGCACCTGTCATCCGTGCGCCGAGCACGCCCGGTTGTTCCCAAGCGGCTTCGACGAGTGTATCAAGTTCAATCCCTGTCACTTCATAATCTTTCCGTAACGAGACGTGTGACGCATTCATCAACTGACCGAACGTCGTCAGTTCTCCCGCTTCGAGTGCCGCTAGCGCCTGAAGCGTTCGTTCATTTTCTGAAATCGCATGGCGAGCGCGACGCATCAAGATTTCTTCTTCCCACGCCACTTTTGCGAATTCTGACGTCGTCCATTGTCCGAGTGCTTCCCGTGGCGTGAATTGATTGAGATAAGCGAGTGCTGCTTCACACTCTGCTCGGCGTTCATTGTATTTCGAATCCGCTAGTTCACGGCGTTTGTTCGTATTCATGATGATGATCGTATATCCTGTCAAATCGAGTGGGGCATACGTATAATCGAGCGTCTCACAATCGAGCAACAATCCCGCTCCTGCTTTTCCCATACCGATCGCAAATTGATCCATGATGCCACTGTTGACGCCAATATAACGGTTTTCGACTTGTTGACCGAACCGGACGAGATCAAGACGTGGAATCTCTAATCCATATAATCGATCGAGCAAGACACCGATGACGAGTTCAAGCGAAGCCGATGATGAAAGACCTGCCCCGTTCGGGATGTCACCTTGAATCAGGATGTCACATCCCGTATCGATTCGGTACCCTGCATCCTGTAAGACTGTAATCATACCCTTCGCATAGTTCGCCCAACCGTGCGTCGCGTCATACGCAAGTTCGTCGAGCGCGACTTCGATGATGCCGTCTTGCTCGAAATTCAGTGAGTAGAAGCGGAAGCGTTGATCGTCTCGTTTTCGTGCGATCGCATGCGTACCGAACGTCAACGCACATGGAAAGACGTGACCGCCATTGTAATCCGTATGTTCGCCGATTAAGTTGATCCGTCCTGGTGCAAAGAAACGATGCGTCGACGGTGAGCCAAACCGCTGTTCAAATTGTGCTTCTAACGTCTGGTCTGTCATACGATCGTCTCCTTTGATTCAAGTAGTGAGAGCGCACGGTGGACTGGCTGAATCCGCAAGCAGCGGGCTTCATAGTCTGTCGTGTATGAGAACGTCAAGCCTTGCTGCATCAAGTAAGCGCCGCTTAACGTCCGGTCCTCGACTTGATAACGCATTGCTGGGTCGAGTCCTTTTAGCTTGAAGTGATACTGGTGTGTTCCGTATTGTCGAAGTGGCGCGATCGCGAGCAAGACCGTTTCTTCTTCTGATGTATATTGCATGACGCTTGGCGTCTGTTGTGTAAAAGCAGATAAGCGGTACTGGATGCCGCGTTGAATCGTCGGACGAATCGCTTGATATGTCTCGATCCAACCTTTTGCTTCCGCAAGTTCATCCGTTGACCACTCGCTTAAGTTACCACCGATGCCGAGTGTGCCTTGCATCGAGGAGACGAAGCGTGTCGCAAGTGGTACGTTGCGTCCATTTAACCAGTTCGGTCCGTCCGTCACCCAGCAGCTCATCATCTTCGCATTGTAGGCATACGAGAAGTCATGCTGAATTTGTAAGCGATCGAGTGGATCGGTGTTATCACTCGTCCAGACTTGTTCCGTCCGTGAGAGGATTCCAAGGTCGATCCGTCCACCACCACCGGCACAGGCTTCGAAGTCGACCGTCGGATGTAAGCGACGCAATTCATCAAAGATCCGGTACAACGCATCGACGTGACGTTTCCATAATTCCTGTTGGCGATCCGTCTGGTCTTTTGGAACACCCGGTTCCGAAAACGCACGGTTCATGTCCCACTTGATGTAGTCGATTGCGTGACGCGTCAGCAAGTCATCCATCATCTCGAGAATGAACTGCTCGACTTCTGGTAATCCGAGATTCAAGACGTATTGATTCCGTGACGTCGTCCGAACCGCATCCCGTGCATGGTAAATCCAGTCCAGATGCGCCCGGTATAGATCAGAATCCGGGTTGACCATCTCCGGTTCGACCCATAGTCCGAATTGTAAACCTTGCTGTTTCACATACGAGATCAAAGGCTCTAGACCGTTCGGAAATTTTTCCCGATTGACGTGCCAGTCCCCGAGTCCCGCTTGATCGGAATGGCGTTCGCCAAACCAACCGTCATCGACGACGAATAGCTCACAACCGATTCCTGCTGCCAGATCAACGAGTTCACGTTGACCAGATTCCGTCACATCGAAATACGTCGCTTCCCATGAGTTATAGAGAACTGGACGCTCCGTCGCACGCGGCATGATGACGTCACGCTGGAACGCATGCGCATGGGCGCTCATATCCGCAAACCCGTTCGCATAGCCGATGTAGAACGTTGGTGTCGTCAACTGTTGTTGATGTGATAGTTTCCAACTGAAGTCAAACGGATTCATTCCACCTGACAGTTGGACAAAACCGAACGCATCTTGTTCGACGTGAATCGCCCAGTTACCGGAATAAGCAAAATGTCCGTAGACGACTTCACCGCCATCTTCTGTCGCATCCTGTTCAAGTGCGAACCAAGGGTTCGCTTGGTGACTTGTCACTCCACGTCGACTTTCAATCGTCTGGCGCCCTGGTGTCACTGGTGTGATCTGTTTCTTGAACTCACCTGTCCACATGCCAGCGAAGTGATGCAGTTTTAAATTCGGTTGATGCCAGCGTCCCATCGCAAAGGACTGGGCTGCTGTTAAACGAACAGGTAATCGACCTGTGTTTTCAACGACAATCGAACGACCGATGATGTCGTAATCAGCGAACACTTCGTACTGAACCCCGACACGCATCTCCTGCAAGGGATCAAACAGCCAGAGTGTCAATTTCGTTTCCGTCTGTTCGGAGCGCTCAAACTGGAACTGGTGAATCCGCTGTCCATCCTCTCGTTCCGATTTCAAAGTTGGCTCCGTATACAACATCTCGCCGAATGGTACGAAATCGTACGTCGCGACGCCGTCTGGTGATTCAAACGAACTGTGCGCGACGACTGGACTCGGTAACGCTTCATAATCATCCCGGTATGGTAACTTGGCACCGAAATAGGTGTGAATCAGCTTACCGTTCACACCGACCGTCACGACGTGAGCGACCCGTTTCCCTTCGACGACGAAACGACGTCCTGCTACTTCAAAGATTGCCATGGTTCTCTTCCTCCTTACGTCGTCAGAATCAGTGTCTCGAGTGGTGCGAGCCGGACCGTTCCACGATATGTCTCTTCTTCTGTCAATGCTTTATATGTGCCGTCCAAGTTAACGTCCCGTGCTTCTTTCGTGTCATGGTTCATCAAGAAGAGGAAATCGCGTTTTTCGCCGTGACGACGCACGATTTCGACTTGATCCGGCGCCTCGACCATCTCGATGCCGGCCTCCGTGAACGCTTGACGGTAAATCGTATCGATCATCGCGTCATCAATCGATGAGCCGATGTAGGTAATCATTCCTTTATAGGCATTGCGCGTCACAGCCGCTACACCCTCGTAGAACGTATCTTTATAAACAGCGAGCGTCTCCGCTGTCGTTGGTGTGATGAGATCACACCAGAGGCGGGCTGTTGAGGATTGTCCTGCCATCTCGCCGATGCCTGCCACCTGATGTTGCTGAACGGATTGGAGTGACTCGTATTCGTCGATCTCGATGCCCGCATACGGTGCGAACTTACCTGGTAACGTCGTCGGTACGACATGATTCCGTGCATCCTTCACGCCTGTCCGGTACGTGAAGATGACGTGACCGCCTTGTTCCATGTACGCAATCAAGGCGTCATCGAACGTTGGATTCGTCAAGAAATAGAGCGGAACGATGATCAGTTTATAACGAGATAGATCATCACCTGGGAAGACGATGTCGGTTGCGACTTGTTGACGAACCGCTCCACCATAGAAGCGGACGAACTCCGTCCGGAAATCAAACGCATCACTGTGTGGCTGGTGTGTCCACGCCCAGACGTTTTCTTGATCGAAATAGACACCGACTTTCGCGTCGTAACGGCTCGCGTTGATCTCATCGCCATACGTATTCAGTTCCGTCATGATCTGCTTGACTTCTTCGAATTTCCGTTTCGGTTTGCCATCATGATCGATGATACCGTGACAGAACTCCTCTGTTCCGAAATGAGCAGCCCGGAAGCGGAAGTAGACGATCGCTTCCGCTCCCCGCGCGACCGCTTGGTACGTCCAGAGGCGAATGTGTCCTGGTCGTGGCAAGTAACCAATTTTGCTCCAGCCCTGTGCGCCACTCAATTGCTCCATGACCCAGAACCCTTTTCCTTGCTTCGAAGAGCGGCAAAGATCGTGATCACTCGCCATCTTCTCGAACCGGTTCGGCTCAGGTAGTCCACCCCAGACTGGGTAGTTATCGAACGCCACGTAATCAAGGTCTTGCGCCATTTGTTGCTGATTGACCGCCATGTCACTGTAGACCAGGTTGTGCGTGATGAAGACGTTCTCTGGAATGTAGCGACGTAAGACATCGACTTGTAATTTGTTGTAGTACGTATAGCCGTCGGCACAGAAGCGATCGAAGTCGACGAGCAGTGATGGGTTGTGTTCCTGATAGACTTTACGCGGTACCGGGATTTGCTCCCACGCCGTGTACGTCTGACTCCAGAAGACGGTTCCCCACGCTTCGTTCAAGGCATCGAGCGTTCCGTAACGATTTTCTAACCAACGCTGAAAAGCAGCGCGGTCGACATCACCGTAAGAACGATCCGATTTCTCATGCCCGTATTCATTATCCGTTTGCCACCCGATGACACGAGGATGTTGACCGTATCGTTTCGCCATCTCTTCCGTGATCTTGACGGATAGACGCTGGTACGTTTCGCTGTGGACCGTATAATGGCGACGGGCACCAAAGCTGATCGTCACACCGTTCTCATCGACCGGTAAGATTTCTGGATACTTCGTACATAACCAAGCCGGTGGTGTCGCAGTTGGTGTTCCGAGTACGATATCGAATCCTTCCGCACTCAAGCGTTCGATGACGTCATCCCAAAAGCTGAAGTCATAGACGCCTTCTTCCGGCTCCATCATCGACCAAGCGAATTCCGCGAGACGAACGACGTTGACGCCAAGTTCCTTCATCAGTCGGAAGTCTTCCTCCCATAGTGCTCGTGGTGTTTGTTCTGGATAATAATCGACTCCTAAATACATTGTGCTCCCCCTTACGCAAAAACAATTATTTTACTGCACCCGCCGTCATTCCTTTTTGGAAGAAACGTTGGAAGAAGATATAGAAGATCATCGTCGGTAAACTGATCAAAACAAGTGATGCGTAAATTTTCCCTGGGTCCCCACCGAGCGCATCCTTGAAGAAACTTGGTGCCATCGTGACTGTCTGATAAGCAGGATCCGTCATGAACGTAAGAACCATCAAGTATTCGTTCCATGAGTTAAGGAACGCATAGATTAAAGCTGTTGCGAGCGCTGGTTTTGCGAGTGGTAGCATGACTTTGAAGAAGACTTCAAGAATCGTCGCCCCATCGATATACGCCGCTTCCATCAGTTCGTTTGGTAGTTCATCAAAGTATCCTTTGATGAGCATTAGACCGAATGGTAAGAAGAACGCAACTTCCGCTCCGATCAGTCCCCAGTGGTTGTTCAGTCCGTCAAACGAACGGAGCGTGAAGAACAATGGAACGATCATCGAAGCGACGGGTAACATCAGACCCGCTAAGACCATGTTGAACAACAGGCGTTTTCCAGCAAACTCAAGTTTCGAGAAGGCAAACGCCGCGAATGCCAGAATCGTGATCGAGATGATGATCATGAAGAAGGCAACGAAGAAACTGTTGAAGACGAACGTTGGGAAGTTCGGGTTTTGTAGTGTCGCGATATAGTTGTCGAATCCATTGATTCGGAGACTCTCTTTGAACATGACGAAAATCGGGAATAACCAGACGATTGATGCCAGCACCAATACAAGGTTGATCATCCAGCGGCTTTTTTTAGATTCTACATCCATGGGTCGTTCCTCCTTAGTTATCCATTTTCTTTTGTACGCGCAATTGGAAGTACGTGATGAGTAAGGCAATCGTCAACAGGATGATGGCAACAGCACTCGAGTAACCGACTTCCTGTTGCAACATCGATTTCCGGAATAGATAAGTCGAAATGAACTCCGTCGACGATCCCGGTCCGCCGGCTGTCGTGATCCAGACTAAGTCAAACGTCTTCAGACCACCGATGACACCGAGGATCGAAAGTGTGAACGTCGTTCCTTTCAAGTTCGGGAAGACGATGCTCCACAGTGTCCGGAAAAATCCAGCTCCATCGATTTTTGCTGCTTCGAAGATTTCCTTCTCAATCGTCAACATCGCCATGTAGTACATGACCATTGAAGAACCCGTCCACTGGAAGATGTTGATTGCAATGACGGAATAAAGCGCGATATCCGGGTCACCGAGCCAGTTCTGTTCGAGGCTACCGAGACCAATTGCACGGAGGAACTCATTGATGTAACCAAACTGGAAATCATAGATTTGTGAGAATGCCGCACCGAGTACGACAGGGCTCAAGACGACCGGGAAGAAGAAGACCGACTTCATCGCCGTCCGCAATGGTCCCGGTGTATGCAGGAAGTACGCCAAGACAAGACCGATACCGGCTTGGATCGTGACTGTTAAAATCGTGAAGATGAACGTATTCTTCAGCGAGAGATAGAAGTCTGGATCTTGGAACATCTCAGCATAGTTGTCGAGTCCGACGAACGCTTTGTCAAACGAGATTCCGTCCCACGAGAAGAACGAGTTATAGGCGTTATAGAAGATCCCATAATAGATGAAGCTGACAACGAACAAGACGATCGGGGCAACGAAAGCCCATCCGACCATGTTCCGCTTCATGTTCTTTTTCTTCTTTGGCGCAGGCGTACGTGTCGCTACCGGCTGGAGCGGTTCTGCTTTTGGTTTAATCGGCAATTCCTGTCGCTCTGTCTGCATATGGATTCCCCACTTTCCTCAAGTCCAAAAATCAGGAAGTGGCACGCAGGCGTACCACTTCACTGTCGAGTCTTATTTCGCTGATTGATCCGCTGCGTCTTGAACGCGTTGTAATGCTTCTTTCGGATCTTGTCCTGTCGCGATGTTTTGAAGTTCCTTACCGAGGATATCGTTTAATTTCGTATCCCGGATACCACGGCTAGCAACCGCTTTTGCTAATGTGTCGTTCAACATCTTGTACGACTCTTTTTCACCTTCCGTTGTGAAGGCAGCATCCGAATCGACTTTGACGTCCTTGATGCCAGGCGCCATCTCGAACTCACCCATGTAGACTTCTTGTCCTTTCCCTTGGCTCATGAAAGCGATGAACTCCGCTGCACCCTCTTGTTGTTTTGACTCTTTGTTGACACCAAGTGCCATATCGATCGATGCGATGACAGGTTGCTCTGTTCCGCCTGCTAAGTTCGGGAGTGGAACGAATCCGAGCTCATCATCGATTTTCCATTTTTCTTTTTTCTCTTTCGTCGTCATCGAGTGTGCTTCCCATGAACCGATGACCCACATCGCTGCTTTTTTATCGAAGAATTGGTTCATCCCGTCATTGTACGTCGCTAGACCAAGTGCACCTTCTTGGAAGACTTTATCCTTGAAGAGGTCTTGCCAGATTTGCGCTGTTTTGACCATCTCGTCGTCTGTCCACTTCGCTTCACCCGAAAGAACTTTTTGGATGTAGCCTGGTGCCACTTGGTGACTGAGGACGTTGTAGACGTCGATATCGATCCACGCATCTTTTGCTCCGAGCATGAGTGGGATGACTTTATCGCCTGAGTCTTTGATCTTCTTGACTGCACTGACTGTTTCTTTGTAGTTCTTCGGTGGTGTCACGCCGTATTTGTCGAGCATCGTCTTGTTGTACATCAAGTACGCTTGACCTGTGAACCCGATTGGCACTGCATATTGTTTACCGTCGAGTGTCGTTTGTTCGATTCCAAGCTCGACGAACTTGTCTTTCCAGCCTTTGCCTGCTGCTTTATCCATGTACGAATCAACCGGTACGACACGATCCTTGTACTGCTGGATCATCGGTTCTTTTAGACCGATGATGTCTGGACCCTTACCTGACAACATCGCGACTTGTAATTGTTTTTCATAGTCTTCACTGTAGCGTTTGAATTGAACGACGTATTTGTCTTGCGATTTGTTGAACGCATCAACGACTGCTTTCCCCGCTTCTGGTTGTGGCGCCCAGCCCCACCATGTGACGATCGTCTTGCCGTCTTTCGTTTTCGTTTGTTGCTCGTCTTCGCCACCACAAGCAGCAAGGAATGCGGATAATGTTAGGACTGATGCTGCAGCAACGAGTTTCGTTTTTTTGAATTTCATGTAAGAGCTCCCCTTTTATGTGTAAGTAGTCAAGCGTATCGTCTAGCGTGTTCCCCTTCAATTTGTGCTTGTTTGCACCATTCTTCGATCACTTTCGTCTGAATCGGCATTCCCTGTAGCTGAATCAATACGCGGGCAATCAATCGAAGACGGTACGCCAGCGTATCAACGTCCGGTCGGACGAAGAGATATAACTCCCCACCGAGCGTCAAACAACCGGAAGAGCGCATGTGTTGCATGAGTGCGCGTAATTCAATGTATCCGCTCTCATTTTTTCGAATGTGTAGCTCGGATGAACGGATCGTCAGGACCCCTTGTACCGATGACATCCGGAATTGAAACACACCGTCACGTCGTGGTCGGACGAGCACGATATCCTGCTCGTCTGTCGGGACATCGCCTGGACCCTGTTCTGTCATCTGTTGCGTCGACCGATGAAAATAAAAACCGCGGATTGCTCCGTAACGCCCGAAAGCTTCACGGTACGAAACCCATGGATCGTATGGTTCCATTGCGCGATGCCTCCCTTTCCTGCTTCAGCTTGATTAGCCCCTGCTAACCTGCATCCACCTCCACTTAGTTGACCATGAACTTAGTAAATTAAATTTATTATCTAACTTTACATCGACTATAGCACATCACTTTTTAATTTGTAAACGGTTTCATTAAATTATTTTTGAATAACAAAACCGATTCCATCTCTTGCTGGTTCGCAAGACACGGAATCGGCTCATTAAATCGTTTGAAATAAACTGTTTGTTGCAAGGGCCGCAGCACTGAGTGCTCCCTGTTTTTCACCCCACGGGACCATCTTGACATCGGTTTCACGTGAAGCAGCGGTCAACGCCGTATGCTCGACCCGTTCCTTGATTTGATCAACGATCGTAGGTGCGAGCTCGAACATCGGTCCCCCAAGTAAAATCCGGCGTGGATTCAAAAGATGAATCGTATTCAAGACCCCGATTCCGATATATTCCCCCGCCCGTTCATACGCACGAACCGCCTGCTCGTCTCCCTCGTTCAACCGCTTGCGCAAATCAGCAAGCGTCGAGACTTGTGGATCAACGACAGCATAATCCCGTAACAATGCTTTTTCGCCTGCCAACGCTTCAAGACATCCTCGGTTTCCACACGAGCAAATCGGACCATCGAGATCAAGGCGCATATGTCCGACCTCTCCCGTAATATGATGTTGTCCGTCGACAAGCTGTCCGTCGAGCACATAAGCACCCCCGATCCCTTCCCCAGCATAGAGATAGAAGAATTGTTCGACCCCGACGCCTTCACCGAACAATAACTCAAACGAAGCGAGTGCCCGGACATCATTTTCGATGAAGACAGGATAGTCAAAACGTGCTTCGAGTTGTACCTTCAACTCAACGTCATGCAGATGGAATCGTGGAGCAAAAAGAATGACACCTGTCTCCGGATTGACCATCCCGTGGACGGAGATCCCGATTCCGTGAATCGTTCCCCGTCCTTTTGTCTGTGCAATCAAGGTCTCGCATAAGCGACCGATTGCTTCAATCAGTTCTTCATTCGTCTCAAAGCGTCCCACGGCTTCGGACTCATGAATCGTGTTCCCACTTAAATCCGCAACGACACCGATGAATTGGTGACTTGTTGCATCGATGCCGATGACGTATTGCTCTGTTGCGACGAGTTCGAGCATGATCGGTTTTCGTCCCCCATTTGATACCCCAAGCTCTCGCTCCGTCACGAGTTGTTCTGCAATCAATTCACTGACGATGTTTGATACCGTCGGCTTCGTCAAGTTCGTCCGTTGTGCTAACTCGACCCGCGAAATCGGTTGATGCATCCGGATCAGTCGCAAGACGAGTGCTCGATTATAAGAACGCATCCATTTAGAATTACGCGGTGTTTCTTTCGCCATGTCCCCCTCAACCCCTTTGGTCTGTCTCTTTACTATCTTCGCATATTTTGTAAGGGATTTCACGGTCTCACACAAAAACCGTTCATCTGCTGAACGGTTTTTGTGCACTTTCATGCTTCGTCGTATGGTTGTTCCAAGATCAAGACACGTGAACCGTCCGGATTCTCGGTCAGTTCAATTTCGACGATGGCTTGACCGACCAGCAAAACAATCGGTTGAGACGGATCATTCTCGCGAAAGAAACCGATTTTTCCGTGGTGTGCATCCATATAGTCCGCATATAAAAATGTGCCGTTGACGTGTAACTCATCCTTCATGCGATTAAACGTCAGACGTGGAACACCGTACCAGGCTTCCCCATTCAAATAAAGCAACGGACGCTCGCCGACCGATTCATTCATCGCCCGTCGGACCTCGATCGCCCCCGTCGTATCGTAATACAATCGATCCTGACCACGTGTCGCGATGACAATCGGATGTTTCTGATACAAGACGACTTCTAAAATTTCATCCGCTTGTTCGACGAAATAACCAGTCTCATCCGACTGGGCAAAACTAATCGTATACAATTGCATCCAGGAAACAATATCCGTCACTTGAACCGGTTTATGAAAAAGCGCAGAAACAAGCAGTGTTTCTTGCGGAGTCACAATCAGATTGACGGAGATATCCGCTAAGCGGATCGTCCGGATTTGTGTCGAAGGATACGTATGGTCATAACTCGGAACAAGCATCGCTTCATAGTGATCATCCTTTTCGACCAGTTCAATCGATGGCATGCGTCGATCAAAATCCGCAATTTGAATTCGTTTCATCCGACATCTCCTCTCACCTTCTCGAACAGCCTCACGCAAGTTATTACCCAATATCTGGTTTTCGTGCACTCCCCTGAATTCAAAAAACCGGAACGCATGCGTCCCGGTCATTGTAAATACAAATCATATAGTAGATATAGAATGCCTCCGACGATGATTACAAATGAGAAGATGCCCGTTTTCCCAAAAAAGACGCGATCGACGGTTTCATCTCGTTCGAATCTTTGCTTCGTCATGTAGTACCGCTCCCTTTAACAAGCTCGTAGTACTTCTCTTTTTCGACGTCTCGTATCCAATCCCTTGTTATGATCTGTCATTTCGTTCCATTTGCGAAATAAATCAATGTTTCGGTCTCATCTTCTGTCAACGGTCGTCCTGTCTCTTCTGCATATAAGGTCCGCATGTCCTTCAGTCGTCCTCCGGTCGCTTCTGTTACGCGAATGGCTCGACGCAACATGTTGATCTCTTCTTCAAATTCCGACTTCGGCATCGCTTCTCCATGCGACCAGATATAATAGTCGGCATCTAAACGATCGAGTGTCGTTAGTAAACGCGTCGTCCGTTCGACCGTATAATTCCACTTCGGTGAAAAGATATCGGCATACATCGCGTCGCCTAAGAACACGACACGTTCTTCCGGAATGTAGACGAGTAGACTTCCCGGGGAATGATCGTTTTCGACTTCAATCAACTGACAGTGTACCCCGCCCAAATCAAGATCCAGTTGTCCTTCAAAGCCGATCGTCGGTAAAACGACTTCAATATCACGTGTCGAACCGAACTCGAGCTTGATCGCGTCCGCACAAAACGGAATCTCGATGCCTTGATCCATTCGTTCTTGTAACGCTCCATCTGTCCAAGCGTATGGTTGCATCTCCTTCATTCGTTCGATCGTTTGCTTGGTCGCGATTGACGGCAGACCGAGATGTTTCATCCCAAAAATATGATCCCAGTGCCAGTGGGTCAATGCCAATAAATCAGGTGATCCAAGATTGTGTTTCTTCATTTCTTCTAAGAATAGTGCTGCATGAGCTGACGAGTTTCCCGCATCGATCATCAATTGATGATTTTCCCCACGTACGACGGCGAGAATCGGGCGGTCCGTCTCGCTGACCGGTGTCTGATACCAAATCCGTGAAGTTAGTTGTTTGAAGTGTTGCATGCTCTACCTCCTTATCATCTGCTTTTAGTATACGTCATGACAAAACCGGGTTCATCTAGAAGACGAACCCGGTCTGGTTAGTTATTATTTTTTAGCGTTTGGTCGAAACGGCCACCAGACCCCTTTGCCAAACGATACCGTGATCGCTGGAATCAAGAGTGGTAAGACGATCAAACCATACAAGAGTAGACCTGTGATGACGATCGTCGCGATTTGAACGAGACTCAAGACACCAGACGGCATCATCGCTCCGAAGGTTCCTGCGAGGATGATCGCTGCCGTGATGATGACAGACCCCATCTTTTTCATCGACAGGAACATCGCTTCCTTCGTATCGAGTCCCTTGATGGTCTCTTCCCGGAAACGGTCGAGTAGGAAAATCGAGTAGTCGATACCAAGGGCAATCAACATAACGAATCCGAAGAACGGAACGGCCCAACTGATACCGTCATATCCGAGTCCGTTGACGAAGATCAGCTCTGCGATCGACATCGACGTATAATACGTCAGCAATAACGAACCGATCATGAACAACGGCATGATCAACGAACGGAACATGATTGCTAGAATCACGAAGAGACTGATCAGCATGACCGTCACTGTTCGTTTGAAATCGGCTTTCGACGTATCGTTTAAATCACTGTTGACGCTTGAAATCCCACCATATGCAACGGTGCTATCTTCAAACGGTGTACCTTTGATTGTCTTCGCTGTCGTCTCTTTTATTGCAGCGACGGTTTGAATCGCTTCCGGAGAATACGGATCATCTTCGAGGATGACTTCGAACTTCAATCCCGTCTGTTGATCGATCGCGTAACGATCAATTGCTGGTTTAAAGGCTTTATCCGACAGCGTATCTTTTGGAACGAACACACCTGTCCCCCGAATCGATGTCGCTTGTCCCATCTCGGTCAGAAGATCAGAAATGTCTTCAAGACCACTTTCGATTTTCGTCAATCCTGCGTTCGCTTGACCGACACCGGCTGCGAGTTGCGTCAACCCACTTCCAAGTTGACCCGCTTGCGCACCTTGAGACGCAATCCCACTTGCTGCTTGACTGATGCCGGCTTGAACTTGGCTCAATTGACCAGACAAGGCATTCAACGTTCCGACGGTTTGCGGAATGTTTTGGGTCGATTGTAGACCTTGACCGACGAGCGTCAACTGTTGGTTAATTTGCCCAAGTCCGTCTGCTGCTTGTTGCAACTGATTCGCACCTGCTGAAGCCGCGTCTCCTGCTGGTAGCTGTCCTGTAATCCCATTCAAATTATCTTCCACTGTCGTCAGACCAGACTGAACATCCGTGAGGCCGGCGGTAGCTTTCTTCATACCATCAGCAACTTGTTTTAATTGACGATCGACGTAGAAATCATTGATGACTTCGCCTGTCGGACGAGAAATCGAACGAACCGATTTGACCCCATCAATCTTCACCAGTTCGCGACTGAGTTGTTCCGCATAAGGAACTGTTTTTTCAGTAATCAAATCATCGTCACTCTTCAGGATGACGTTGACCGGGAGCGACTCACCTGCACCAAATCCATCCGAGATCGCATTCAGTCCTTTGACCGTCTCATACTTCGCACCAATCTCATCGACGGTATTAAACGAAAGGTCATCATCATACGTAAAGAGTGTCGGGACCGTGATGATCGCAACGATGATCATCGCAAGCAACGGGCGACGAATCGATAATCCACCATACTGTGCCCACAGTTTACTGTCTTGGTGACTCGCCGCCTTCTTCGATGGCCAGAATAGCTTTTCTTTTAATGTCGCCATGAAGAATGGAACAAGTGTAAACAAGACAAGCAAGAGTACGGCAATCCCGACTGCAACTGCGACCGACGATTTAAAGATCGGGAAGTCCGCAAATCCAATCGCCGAGAAGCCGACGAGAACAGCGAGACCACTGATTAGTAACGTACGCCCTGCTGTCTTATACGTGTTGACGATTGCTGTCTCAACGTCGTGTCCTGCCGTCAACTCTTCCTTATACCGGCTCAGGAGCAAAATACAATAGTCCGTCCCAATCCCGAACAGGATGGCAACGAGGAAGATTTGCGTATAGTTCGATACTGGGAAGCCGAACCAATCGACGAAAAAGGCGACAAGTGATTGGCTGATCAGGTACGTAAACCCAACTGCAACGAGTGGGACGAACGGTGTGACGACTGAACGGAAGACGAGCAGAAGCAGTCCGAAAATCAATCCGACCGTAATCAGTTCCGTCCGCTTCAGTCCCTCTTGCGAGCTCGTATTGACGTCATCATTGATTAACGCTTCACCCGTTAGATAAATCGTTTGATCCTTTGGTAAGAGGTCCGTCCGGATTTGTTTTGCCAGTTTGACGATCTCTTCTTGCGAACCGTCGACCGTGATTGGCACGAGAACTGTCTTTTTGTCTTTTGAGACGAGCTGTCCTTCTGTCTCTTTGTTTTCAAACGGATCGAGCACATCCGTGACCGGACGATCAAGTGCTTCTAAATCCTGAACGATTTGCCCGATTGATGTTCGATCGGCATCGCTGACTTTGTCTTTGAGCGGAATGACGAGAGAAATGGTTTCTTCACTTGCCCCCGCTTTTTCTAAAATGTCAGCTGCCCGTTGTGAATCGGCATCATTTGCAAGCTGAATCGCACCTGCTTCTTCTGCTTGTTTAGCCAAGTTTGGTGCCGTAAATAGTAAACCTACTGTGACGATAAGCAATAATGCAAGAATTGCCCAACGCCATTTGACGATTTGTCGCATATCCGATTCTCCTCTTCCTTCGATTCTGTCTTTAGTCGTTCAACTGCAAAATCTCTTTGATCTTCTTAAAGGTTTCGATGAACTGGATGATTTCTTCTTCCTCGACCTTTCCTTCAATCAAATTCTCCAGATACGTATAGATTTCTTGCTCTGCTTCAGTTGCCACTAACCGACCTGCTTCCGTCAACGAGATGTACTTCGTTCGGTGGTCATCTTCTCGACGTTCGACGATGACGAGACCTTTTTCCGTCAACTTTTTCAGCCGATTCGAGATGGCACTTTTGTGAACACCCTGCACTGCCGCGAGACGCCCAGACGAAATCGGTCCATATTTTCCGACGAGCTTCAACACATGAAGTTGTTCCGGTGAATACATTTGCCAAACGGGTGCTTCGACCGACTTCAACACGCGTTCTGTTCCGTGGATCATGACTTCTTCAAACAGGAGGACTGCTTCACGTAAATTGTCTTTCATTTTTAGTTTACCCCCTAAACTTATGAAGTTAGTTTAGCCCCTCAACTAGAAGTCTGTCAACTCTAAACTGTCACAACTTACCGATGCAGAACATGACCAATTTCTGTATGATAAAGGAAGAGAGGAGCATGCTTATGTTGACTTTGTTTTGGATTGCGTTAGTCATCTGTCTCGTAGGTCTTGTCTTTACGTTACGTATTGCCAAGCAACCAGCAGAAGAAAAGTATGACCACAAAACTTCGGCCAAAAACATGTCTTGGATGTATTTCATTTTTCTTCCGATCATTTTGATTTTATTAGGCATCTTCTATTATTTTTTAACATGATATAAAACAGCACACATCAACCGATGTGTGCTGTTTTATATCACTTCAAGGTTTTCGGACGGACGATATAGATATCGCATTTTGCATAACGGGAGATGTTTTCAGAGACACTCCCGATCATGATGCGTTCCATCGCATTCATCCCGACCGCCCCACAGACAATCAACCCAGCACCGACACGTGGTGCGATGACCTTCGGAATCAATGTTTTTGGAGAGCCATTTTCGATGACCAGTTCAACTGTCTCGACGCCTGCTTCTCGTGCCCGCTTCTCGTAACGATCGAGCAGTCCTTGTGCATATTCCGTGACGTTTTGATCAATGAAACGCTTATTGGCACGTACATTAGCAAATGTCTGAATATCGATGACATGGGCGATGACGAGTTTGGCATGATCGAGTTTGGCGAATTTCACTGCCTTTTCAAAGGCAAGATCTGCCGTCTTTGATCCATCGACTGCCACTAAAATCGTATGATACTGGCTCTCCATCAAGAATCATCCTTTCTGCACGACTCTCTTACAGCATCCGGTCATTTTCATTTTCGAGGGCGCGGTTTTCATGATCGAGTTTCCGTTCTGCCTCGATTCCTTCTGGCTCTGTCTCCAAAATACTTTTTGGTTTCGGCGCAGGACGTGTTGCCCCTGCTTCGTCTGCTAACAGGACATACTCACCTTGTTGAACACGTAAGACATGCTGACGAATATCCGACTCCGGTAATCCGAGTTCCGTAAAGGCAGTTTGAATTTCCTCAGCCGAAGCCTGTTTGCCTGTAAATCGCTCAAACAGCGTCCGTTTTCCAGAGACGAGTTGCGCCGCTGATTGTCCGCGTAACATCGCCATATCGGTTTTATCTTGTAACACGACATATAAATCTTCTTCTAGATAACCCGCAAAATGTAGATCCTCAATTTTTCGAATCAAATCCGTTTCATTTTGATAGACACCGATCCATTGTTTTTTTCCCATGTCACACGTCTCCCCCTTTTATAACAACTATATGAGATATACCCCAAATTCATCTAAAACATGACTAGGATGAAGAAGACTTCGGCGATTGCTGTCGAAAAAGACGTTGCCGTTTATAGAAGACGTAATAGCACAAGAGTAAAACACATACGATTCCGACCCCTGTTACGATTTGTTGCAGAAGAAAGAGGCGATCGTTAAAGTACAATCCAATCAAATACCAGACGAGCGCGAGACCAAACACCCAATCGGAATGAATGACGACAAACAATAGTCCTCCGATAATCGCTACGATGAGTGCAATCGTACTCCATTGCTGTTCGGAAAGACCAAATAGCGAAGTGAACTGAAAATCGGATAAGATCCGAAATGGTAAAATCAACAACATCGTACTCATCCAAGCGAGAAGGACTGAAATCGGAGAGCGCATCCAAGGCGATCGTCGCGGATGGTGTTGAATTTTCATATAAACTAAGCACAGACTAATGAATGAAATCGTTGTCCAGACAAGTTCCCACGGTGGTCCGGTCATACTACTGACGCCAAGCGTCACAAGTGATAACGCGAGCCATCCTCCGATATCTTCAATCAGTTCTCGATCTGCAGGAAAGGCACGAATCGGTCGAATACACCAAATTAACAACGTTGTGAACACGACACCTGTAATCGCATCAAAAAAAGGTGCTGGAACAAGAGGTAACGCAGGAATGGTAACCGGATTTGACCAAACGACGCGCGCTAGCAATGCAAAGAGGAATGCTCCTATATTCATGAAGCGTAAAAATGTTAAATACTGCACGCCCCTCTTCACCTCCTCGTTCATTCTGTTATTCAATTCCCGTTGCAAGAGGCAGAAAAACAAAAATGTCGCTTTGTTCTGCTGCCAAATTCCGGTACGATAAAAAGAAAAGGAGGAACGCGAATGGACGCATTTTTATTGCCTTATCAATACAACTTCATTCGGAATCAAGTCGACCTACTGCAACATCAATTCGCTGCCGTTCATGATCCCGATGTTCGTGATGCTGTCCGGTATAGTGCTGCTGAAAAAATATTCGATCTATTGCCCGTACTTACACCGGAACAGGAAGCGCTGTTGACGAACATTCGTGACGCTGAATCCGAACAAGATCTCCTCGCGTATTTAGCACAAGTCGAACCGTTCGTCCAACCGTTTCCGAGCATTTCTGAATCACGGATCCGTCAGCTCTTCAAAAAAACGAAAAAGTTACATGTTCCGCCACTTCACTCCTTTGAATGGGCTCACACGACGTTTTTAAGCTGGAACGATACCGGAAATCGAAAAAAATACTTCGTCTATCCTTTGGACGGTCAATGGATCGGCGTCGAGGGAACCTATCTGCCATCGATCCAAAAAGGGATCTGTGCGATTTGCCATACGTATAGTGACATCACGCTCGTAACCGCAACGACACGTCGTTCAGCTGAACAGCATCAGACGATTGGTCATCATATATGTATCGACAGCGATGCATGTAATCAAGCTGTGACGAATCCAGAAGTCATTGAAACGTTCTTAGCACGCACGCAAAAGAAATGATCGGCATCAAAAAAACACGTTCGTATGACTGATCCGATGAGGTTCAGTATACGAGCGTGTTTTTGCATGTGACGGCGTTCAGGTGTTCGTTATCGCTGGATCATGTAAGCAAAATTGATTCTTCCCGCGACGTTTTGCCTCATACATCGCTAGGTCTGCTTGCTCGATCAAATCTGATCGAGAGGCTGCATGCGCCGGATAGATCGCTCCACCAATGCTTGCCGTTACGGGAAGTGGAATGATGCCATGGCGAAACGACTTTTGGAACAAGGAAACGAGATGTTCTCCACACTGCACCACTTCTGCTTCTTGTTCAACGTCAAACAATAAGACGACGAACTCATCTCCGCCTTGTCTTGAAATGACTGTATTGGGCGGCAATTTCTTTTGTAAGCGCGTCGTGACATCGACGATGAGTTGATCTCCGACGCGATGACCGTACGTATCGTTAATCTCTTTGAAGTGATCGATATCGATAAAGAATAATCCGACTTGTCCTTCACTCGCTTCCGCCCGGTACAAGGCATCTTGGAACAGTCGCGCAAACAGATACCGATTCGGTAACCCTGTTAAGGCATCGTGGTATGCCATGTGCCGCATCTCCTCCATGGCAGTTGCTAATGCTTCCGTTCGCTCTTCCACCTTCGCTTCGAGATTTTCGCGCAACCGTTGATTGTCAACGACAATCCGGATTTGACGGGAAATCAATAACGGGATCGCAATCATCAAACCAATCGTCAAACCGTTCCAACTAATCGTTTGCCGTGCCATCGTCACGAATAGAATCAATAAGAATAAGTAAGGTGTAATTAAACGTAAGACATCAATCCATCTCCGTGTAACGTCAAGAGGAACGAGAGATTCTTCAGCGTCAAAGCGATATGCGGCAAGCCCGACAATCAGGACAGTCGCTAACCATAACGGATCGAGCCAACTCGAAGGAAATGGATAATCAAATCGTTCTAGGACGACGTATAGGAGGTCGGCAAGTAATTGAAAATGAAATGCGAGTAGAATCAATAATAGCGAGCTTCCATTGCCACGTTTCATCAAACCAAAGAATAAGACAATCATTCCACCGAGCAACAATAAATCACCAATCGGATAACGAAGCCATAAAAGCGTTTCGATCGTCAGCAAGGCATTTCCTTCTAAATAAGGTGTCACTAAATAGTGCCACGAAAGAGATCCTGCAACGACTAAAATGATGAACTCATCAAACAAAAAGACCCGCAAATTAACTTCTTGTCGTCGATTACGCAGGAAATAACCGAAAGCAATGATATAGATCAAGATTTGAAGACTAAAGATCAAGTCGATCCAATCAAACGGTTCCGTTCGTGTACGTCCTTGAAGGAAATAAAGGAGTTGTCCACATTCACCTAGACCGAGCATCGTATTGGCAAACAATAAAAGAAGAAATAAACGAGAGGTAAAAGGACGTCGCATTTGGCGACGTCGTGCCTGCCAAATTAAATAGAGAGAGACCGAGACACCACCAATCGTGAACAGACTATTGACGACTTGTCCGATTACTGTATCCGTCCCAACGTATGTCACCCAACCGATGTGTAAAAGAAGCCAAAAAACAACGACTCCTAACCAATTCTGATACACGACGATCCCCCTCCTTTTTTAATCATAGTCCGTTTGTCCTATAGGTATATCGGTTCATCATTGCATTTTATTCACCTTTTTTTATTTTATTGGAATCTTTTTTTGACAAGATTACTCGTTTTAAACATAAGAAAAAACCGTGATCGCACCTAGCGGATTGAACACGGTTTAGTTGGAATGTATTCTAGTTCTTTAAATAGAACGTCGATTTTCTTCTGTCGACTCGATCGATTCGGTCAGACTGAGGGGTAATACGATGATGAAACGACTGCCTTTTCCTACTTCAGATTCCACATGAATAACACCCTCATGCTCTTTGACAATTTCCTTACAAATTGATAACCCGAGTCCCGTTCCACCGATTCGACGTGTATCGGAATTATCGACGCGATAAAATTTATCAAACAAGTGGGCAAAGGCATGATGCGGAATTCCAATTCCTTCATCTTTCACTTCAATGATGGCTTGATCGTCTTTCGTATCAATCCAGACGTCAACACGCCCACCATCCGGAGAGTACTTGATCGCATTGTTGATCAAGTTATTCATCAATTGTTTGATTCGGTCCTCATCTCCTAAAATGAACGGACGATCCGGACTAAGCAATTGCAAATGAAGATCGTGTCGTTCACTTGAAGCGTCGTATAAGGACATCACCTGTTCAGTCAGGCTAAATAAATCGAGATGTGCCATTTGGTATAACTGCCCACCTGACTGCATGCGCTGAACATCTAAAAAGTCCGTGACAAGGTTTGATAACCGTTCCGTCTCGTTATGAATCGTCGCTAGATATTTCTTCTGTTTCGAGTCATCGATTTCTCGATTCAACATCAATTCTGTAAAGCCGTAAATCGAAGAGAGCGGTGTCCGCAACTCATGCGACACGGTTGAGACGAGTTCTGTTTTGAGACGATCGGCTTCTGTTTCCCGGGTAATATCTCGTAAAACAAGAATGATTCCCTTCCATCCACCAACGACATCAATACGTTCCGCGTAGACTTCCAGATGAGCTGTGTTATTTCGAATATCAAATCGGGCCTTTTCCGGTGAAATCTCACCGGAACGAATCAAATCTAGATACGTATTAAAAGCCTCGACATCATCCACCAACTGGCGCATCACATCGATGACATACTCACTCGACGGTAACGTCCGATCTACTGTGAATTCCGATTGAAGTTCTGGAATCAATTCAAACAATGGACGGTTGACGTATAACTCTCCATTTCCATCTTCAAGATAAATGATCGCTTCTCGGATGGAGTCTAACACTTGCTCAGTCTTTTCTTTTTCTTGACGCATTCCTTCATACGAACGCGTACGCAGGAGCGATAACGTCATCTGTTGCGCAAACTCGCGAATATCCGTCAACTGTTGCCCTTTATAGGCAGATTTATAACGAACCAGATAAATCGCTGCAATTAGTTCATGCGTTTCCGGATCTTCGATCGGAATCGTCACTTCATACGTGCTAAATGAATACGGATAGTCTTTTTGACGCGTGACTCGTTTTTCCGATTGGATAAATTCCATCTGCCGAACCGATCGATTGATGACGGACATCTCATCTTTCAGGAGAACTTTTAAATAATCCATCGTCATCCCATTCGTTGTCGCACCCATGAACGCTCCTTCTTCATAGAGCAATAGTGCACCGTACTCAGAAGAGGTGATATCGATCATCTTTTGAACGATTGCCGGATACGATTCGACGGTTTCGCGAACAGCAAGCGCCTCTGTCAGTTCGCTACGTAATCGGAGCTTTTCCTCATTCTTTTTCGTCGTTTGATACGCTTCTTCGAGTTCTTCTTGTTGCGCCTGCAATTCTTCTTGTTGCGCGAGCAACTCTTCACTTTGCGCCTGCAACTCTTCATTTTTTCCTTGCATCGCATCCGTATGGGCATTCGTCGTCACGACCATCCGATTAAAGGCTGCGCGCAATAATCCGATTTCGTCTGGTCGCTGCTCGGCAGCTTTATCAATCTTAATCGGTTCTTTTCGAGCAAGTTTTTGATTATCATCAATCAAACGTAACAATTGCCGTGTCATCCGGCGAAGGAACGGGTGCACGAAGAGAAGGATGAAGGCAATGAGCACAACGATACTTGATATCCAAATCCATTGTGACTTTGCGACTTCACTCCGCAGTTCCCCGACAGCCGTTTCTTGTTGTTGGCTGAGATTCGTCCGGTATTCATCAAGTGCTGCAGAGGCTTTTTCAATGTCTGGTGTAATATCAATCGAACCATCGGCAGTTGGCTTTAATCGCCCTTGATCGACAAGACGCTCCGCAATCGGTAAAGAAAACAGACTATCCCCCTGTAAGAAGTCCTCATTGATCCGATTCGCCTTTTTCTCATTGACGTAAGACTGGGTCAACGGGAACAAGGCATCATAGTATAACTCATATAAATTCGTCATTTGCGCTGCGAATTCTTCTTCTTCATCCGTTTTTGCGTTTCGCATGAACCAATCCGTCTCACTTTTGATATCTGTTCGGAGCGCCTGAATCTCATCAAACCGTTCTTGGTTACCAAAAATGACGAATCCTCGCAATCCAAACTGGACGGTTTGCCAATTGTCCCACAAATCATTGGCCCGGCGATTTTGTTCACTGATCGTCTCGAGATTCTGTTTTGATGTTTCGATTCGTCCTTCCATATAGTCATAGACAAAGAACGAAGTAATCGATACTACGATCAGTACCGCATAAAAAACAGTCAGCAACTGCCGACCGATTCGTCGCCGAATCCAATTCACCATGAATGTATCCTCCTCATCATTCATCGAATGATGCTTTTTCATTTGTTTCTTTAAATATAATAGAAACGCTTTCGAAGCAACAGCTAGGATATACAAAAAAAGACCTTTTCTCGGAATGTACCCGAAAAAAGGTCTTTTTATCCGCTTATTTTTTTGCTTTCTTCACTGTCACAGAAGTCACAGGGCTCACTTGACCACGCGTATTCTTAACGTAGACGGAAAGCTTCGCTTTTGCTTTTTGCTTCGGAATTTTGACGGAATAGTTGCCTTTTGCAGAAACCGTTCCTTTTCCGATGACTTTTTTCTTCGCATCTTTTACATAAACACTTAATTTCTTTTCAGCTGTCCCGGTTACTTTCGTTTGTCCGGCATAGACGGATTTCACTTTCGGTGCTGCTGGGGCTGGTAGGACTTTTACGATCGTCGGTTTACTTGTGCGTTTAGCAATATCCGTCACTGTGACGATCAAGCTTGAACCACCGACTTGTTTTGGTAATTTCGCACTGAAGTGACCTTTTGCGTCGACTTTCGCTGTGGCGATTTTCTTTTGTTTTGCATCTTTGACAGTAACCGTACCGCCCGCAAGAGCTGTACCTGTCATTTTTGTTGCACCGGCAAGTACTGGTTTAACTTTTGGAGCTGCTGGCGCTTTTCCAGGAAGGACTTCTGTACGTTCTGACGTGATATCCAGTCCATTTGTGTAACGAATTGTTAGGACCGTACCTTTGTTTTGACGTGGAATCGTCACACTATATTTTCCGGATTTAGCTGTAGAAGAACCCAACTTCTTAGTGGACCATACTTCCACTTTTGTTCCGGTTTTAACCGTTCCTGTGACAGTCAGTTTATTATCATATACGTTGTTGACAGTTCCGTTCAGATTCAATTGCGAAATTGCCCGAGGAATACTAACTTTACCGTATCCTGAAACCGGACTGACATAGGCAGGAAACTTGAATTCAAGCTCTTCTCCCTCTTCTTCCTCAAACCAATCATTCGGATTTTCGAAAGCTAGTGGTTCTGCACTTTTTTGTAGAATTTGTTCGATTTGTTTAGGTGTTAGTTTAGGATTAAGTGACTTCAAGATTCCCGCAACAGCTGCGACGTGTGGTGAAGCCATACTTGTTCCATCCATATACACCGTATTTCCGTCTGGAATCAAACTCGCTACTTTTGAACCCGGTGCAACGACATCAAGGCCGACTCCATAATTCGAGTAATCTGAAACCATACCGAGCGTATTCGTCGCTCCAACAGAAATCGCATATTCTGAGTTTGCTGGGAACCCTACCATCATATCGTAGTCGTTTCCTGAAGCCGCAACGACCGTAACACCATGATCTGCTGCATATTTCATCATATAAGCCATCGTGCGGCTTTCACCGCCACCAAGACTCATATTGATGACTTTCGCTCCATGATCAACAGCATATTTAATTCCAAGTGCAATGGCATCCGTTTCTCCTTCGCCATTTGCATTCAATACTTTAACCGGTAAGATTTGTGCCGACTGATGAATCCCTTGGATCCCGTAATCATTGTTGATTGTCGCTGCGATGACACCTGCCACGTGTGTTCCGTGACCATTATCATCAATCGCGTCGCCATCTCCGTTTACGGAAACATAGTTCTTCTCATTCGCAATATCAACTTTCCCTTGTAAATCCTTTAAGCGATAATCAACACCTGTATCGATGACCGCAATTTTGACAGGTGCTAATTTTTTCCCACTAAATCGTTTTTGGAACTCCTCAAAACCAATTCCAACATTCGGGAACTGTTCGAAGACTGTTTTCTTATTGATGGCCCATTGGTAATCAAAATTGATATCACTTGTTGCTTTGTAAGTTTGAATCTTTTCCACATATTCGACTGCTGATGAGCGACCAATCGATTGCTTTAATGCTGACGCTGATTGTCCCTTCACCGTTGGATCTTCTGTCACTACAATGAAATCACCAGCTTTACCAAGCGGTAAACGCTCAACATCTGCTGATTGAATTCCAGCAATTTTCATCGAACTGACTGTTTTCCCTGGCTTTAACTTAACGATGAATCGCGTAGTTTCTTTTGACTGAATGTTCATCCCTAATGTTCCGAACGTATCGTCTAACGTACTGCCGCTCATCTCAGATATCTTCATTTTTTTGGCATATCCATCGATTTCTTCTGCAATCACAGCAGGCGATGCATCGCGTGATAATGTATAAAGACGGTCAACGGCTTGTTGATCTGTCTTTGTCAGCGTGTACGATGTTCCACGTACGAGTGCCTCCATTGCAGGTTTCAATGTTTTTAAATCTTCGTACGCTTGTTGACGCTTATCTTTATTGAAAAGAAGCGTTTTGACAACGTAAGGCGATGTTTTGTAATAAAGCGACGTCAAGGCACGACCTGCGTCCGATTGACTCAATACCTGTTTTTGGATCGAGTGCATAAGAGCAAGCATTGGTTTTTCTTCTTTTGTTTGTTTTAATGCTTCTTCTGCCATACAGCTAATATCACTGATTGGCTCATATTCGACAGCTAATTTGACGTTATTGTATGTCAGCTTAACGTTTGCTGCTTTTGTCGTTTTCCCCTCTTCGATGTTCGGGTAATATTCGACTTTGACATAATACGGTCCATCCCATGCATATGGAACGGCTAATTTTGTCGTTGCTTTTTCATTCGGTTCTGCTTCTGTCCGGTAACGATCAAATGTATCATCTTCAGCTGCCATCGCTTCGCTCGGGTAAGCTGTCACTTGAACAGGTTGATCCGTATCGATTGATAACTCAAAGTGTGACGCTGTTTTTTCTACACCTGCTTCATGATTGACACGGTACCAATATGTATTTTTTTCTTCCATTCCGGTCTTAAGTGTCGTTTCTTGTCCTGCTTGTAAAAGTGTTGCGCTTGCAAGAGCGGTCTCCGCTTTTGCAGTAGTTGGTCCTACGCCGAGCGTTAAAACTAAACAGCTCAGCATGACCCAAATCATCAGTTTCTTCACACATGCTCCTCCTTCAAAATGGATATACTTTAATTTGATTATAAACAGTATATGGATAAAATGGATAATTAATTTATAGTGAAATCTTACAATTTTGAAAGAAAGACGCATCATGTTCTAAAGAACACGATGCGTCTGACTCCATTCATTTAAAATCTGCTACATATTCGCCGTATCCTTCTTGTTTCAAGTCCTCTTTCGGAATAAAACGTAAGGCGGCTGAGTTCATACAATACCGAAGCCCTGTTGGCTCTGGACCATCCGAGAAGACGTGTCCAAGATGGGCATTTCCATGTCGACTTCGGACTTCCATCCGTTTCATGCCGATTGAAAAATCACTTTTCTCAATGATATTACCTGGCTCAAGTGGTTTCGTAAAACTCGGCCATCCTGTCTTCGAATCATATTTATCATTTGATGAAAACAGTGGTTCTCCAGAAATCAGATCGACATAGATCCCGTCTGCTTTCAAATCGTGATACGGATTATCAAACGCTGGCTCCGTTCCATCCTCTTGTGTCACTTTATACTGGATGGCGGTTAATTTCTTTTTGATTTCTGCGTCTGATAATTTTGGATAGGTTGGAAGATCGAGTTTGGGTTGATCATTCCAGTAGCGATCGATGAAGTCGTCGCGTCCAGAAGCTGCCCGGTAAAACTTATATTTCTTCTCACTCTTCAAATAGTAATCCTGATGGTATGCTTCCGCTTCATAAAAAGGACCTGCCGCAATCAACGGTGTGACGATTTTATCATCGAAGATCTGTTGTTTCTCTAAATCCTGTTTCGATTGTGCTGCGATTTCTTTTTGTTTCTCATTCGTATAGAAAATCGCCGTTGTATAAGACTCACCACGATCGACGAATTGACCATCTGCATCCGTCGGATCAATCTGGCGCCAGTAGACATCTAATAATTGCTTGTACGAGATGACGTTCGGATCAAACGTGATCAATACCGCTTCCCGATGACCTGTCGTCTCCGCTGACACTTGATTATACGTCGGATTTTCAACATCACCGCCCGTATAACCAGAAATGACGGACTTGACTCCTTTTAATTCTTCGAACGGGGGCTCCATACACCAGAAGCATCCTCCAGCTAAAATCGCTGTCTCTTCCGGTTGATAACTCAATTCCTTACTGCCACTTGATTTTGCTTGCTGTTGCTGGAACACGAAGTATCCCCCGACCATGATGACGATGAGACCGATGACTGATAAAATCGTCCACATTCGTTTTTTCATCTCCCTTCGCCTCCTTTATTTAGCTTACGTCGCATGACGTCGATTGGATGTTCTTTTATTTAACTGTACCGCGCTAATACCGTCTTGTCGTAGCATGTGCTCAAAAGAAGCACATTCAATACTATGTAGAGTTCTTGTGTGTTTCTCCACAAAAAAAAAGAGCCTCATATCGACTCTTTTCGAAAATTAACCTTTTTGAATCCAGAATTTTAGGACGCTTGCTTCTTCTTCATGTTTGACGAGTGCATGACCACCTGATGTCGCCCACGCCTGAAGATCGTTTTTTGCCCCTTTATCCGTTGCATGGACTTCAAGGATTTGACCTGATTCGAGTCCAGCGATGGCTTTTTTTGTTTTTACGATTGGCATCGGACAAGCAAGTCCTTTTGCGTCGAGTACGAGTTCTGATTTCATGTTGTATTCCTCCTGAATGATTTGATGTTCGTTATGCATCGGCTTAGCGTACCGCACAGCGGTTCGGTCCGACTTCCATTTCCCGTTGTGTTTCAAGATCGGGTGTCTGTTTCCCCATGTTTGTTTCACGGATATCTTGATACGCGTTCGGTTGTGGCGGCAGGTTCTCTGTGACCATTTTCCGGAATGTTGCTTCATCGTCGATGTTAAGACCATGATTGTTCGCAAGCAAGATGCTTAATTTTTCCGCTACACTACCATCCGTGTTCAATTCTTCAATGATCATGAAATGTGCCGGTAAGACGATGAGTTCTGGTGAAAGATCACGATACGTGTTGTAGAGCGAATCGCGTAAGTCACCGACCCAGTCTTCCGCGAGACCGGCTAAATCCGGACGACCAATCGAGTCGATGAACAAGATATCACCTGTCAATAAATAACGCTGATCGACGATGAATGAAGTCGATCCAATCGTATGTCCCGGGGAATAAAGAGCGCGTACTTCAATCGCTGTATCCCCCACTTGAACCGTACTACCGTCTTCAAGTGGTGCATAATCGAATGTGACATCCGACGCATCTTTTGGCGGCAACCAGTATGTCGCGCCTGTTTTTTCGGCGATGTCGCGTCCTCCAGAAATATGATCCGCATGAAGATGTGTATCAAATACATGCTTAATCGTGACGTTGCGTGATGCGGCATAATCCAAATACACATCCGTCATTCGTGTCGCGTCGATGAGTACGGCCTCTCCTTCTGAGATGACCATATACGAGAGACACCCTTTACCGATTCGGACGAACTGAACGACTTCGCCTTGATCAGTTCCTGTTTCGTTCAGCGTTCCGATTGAAATCGGTTCTAGATGTTCACTCCATGCTTTCATGCCGCCTGACAGATACGATACGTCTCGTCCTGCTTCTTCTAGCATATCGGCGACGAAAATCGATGACCCTTCTTTTGCGCAAACGACGAGAACATCCTGATCCTTCGGAAGCTGATCGAGAATCTCCTCGACACCATCCAACAATTCAAAATACGGAATGTTGAGGTACTTGAAGTTCTCTCCTTCGATTTTCCAATCTTGAAACGCATCCTCATTCCGGACATCTAAGATGAACAGAGACTCACGTCCAATGATTTTTTTTGTAACTTGTGCGGCTGTCATTGCTTGTGCCATATCTACTCGTTCCTCCTCTACTTTACGCTGTTGTATTATTTCGCTGAAACGAGTGTCGTCGTCTCAGACGCCCATTCCTGCATACCCGGTACGACATTGTGGATCGTATACCCCTTGTCACTGAGCTGTCGGCATGCCATGTCACTTCGGCTACCTGTCCGGCAGATGACATAAATCGTCTGATTTGAATCCAGTTCTGCATGGCGTGTCTCCAGTTCGCCTAACGGAATATTGATGGCTCCCGGTACATGGGCGAAGGCATATTCTGCTTGTTCACGAACATCAAGCACCGTGATCGAGTCGTCTTGGCGTGCTGCTTCGACTGTTGCGTTGTCGACGGTTTGAGCGAATGCTGCTGGTTCCGTGACATCACCTGTTGATTTCCGAACGTAATGACGGAGTATTTCTCCTTCTTCGATCGTGCCTAAATAATGATTGCCGGTGCTATTTGCCCAGGCACGGAGATCTGCAGTCGATCCTTTATCCGTCGCCTGGACTTCGATGACTTGTCCCGGTTCTAACGTCTTGATCGTTTTTTTCGTCCGAACGATCGGCATCGGACAAGCGAGACCTTTGGCGTCCAATACGATATCTGATTTAATCCTAGTCATACAATTCGCTCATTTACGGTGTGGGGTATTATTTCGTTTCGCCTTCGTACGACATCATGCCGCCATCCATGTTCGTCACGTCATATCCTTGTCCTTCGAGATATGTCGTTGCGCGACCACTGCGCGCACCAGAACGGCATACCATGACATACTCTTTTTTCTTGTCGAGTTCGTTCATCTTGAATTCAATCAATCCGAGTGGAATATGGATCGCTCCCGGAATCATTCCTTCTTTGACTTCATCGACTTCCCGGACATCAATGACGTTCAGTTGTTCACCACGTTCAATTTTTTCCTGTACTTCTGTTGCTGTCATGCGTTTCATGTTCAATTCCTCCTCTTGATTCGATTTAGCGCCAGGCATTCATTCCGCCACGGACTTCCGTGACATTTGGATAACCGGCTTTTTTTAGTACTTTGACGGCTTGTTTGCTTCGCATCCCGCTTTGACAGATGACGATCACTTCTTTGTCTTTCGGGATTTGATTCAGTTGACTGTTTAGCGTTTGTAATGGAATGTTCTTAAATCCTTTGATGTGATTGCCTTTGAATTCTGCCGGTGTCCGAACATCGAGATAAAATCGTTTGCGGTCGTTTAGTAACGGCTTCAGTTCCGTGGTCGACACTTGTTTGACGCCTTTTGTTGGGGCGAATATCTTATAAGCGAGATAGCCGACGACGAGCAACAAGATAATCGATCGTACATCCATGCGTCACTCCTCCTTCAGATCATTAGATGAATAGATTGACGTTTCCGTTCTCCGCATCGGCGAGGTAGGCGGCAACACCTGCATACTCAATCCCGTCGTGTAATTCTTCCTGTTTCAAACCGAGTAAATCCATCGTCATCGTACAGGCGACGAGTTTGACATCCTGTTCTTTCGCTAATTCGATTAAGTCCGGAAGCGGCATCGCATTGTGCTTCTTCATGACGTTTTTAATCATTTTTTGACCTGCACCACCGAAGTTCATTTTCGAGAGTGGCATCTTATCAGCACCGCGTGGCATGAACTTACCGAACATCTTCTCAAGGAATGTTTTATCCGGCTGGATCGGTTCATCCTTACGCATCGCATTCAAACCCCAGAAGGTATGAAAAATCGTGACTTCGTGATCGTATGCGGCTGCACCGTTGGCAATGATATAAGCTGCCATGACTTTGTCGTACTCTCCACTAAATAAAACGATGGTTGTTTTTTTCGTATCTGACATGAACGTAATTCCTCCAAACATTTACCCTAATGGGTATATTAATTCGTAAAAATTTTTTATCTGCTTTTCATTAAGAGTTGAACAGCCTCTGCAACGGCTTGTTCATGATTTTCCGTCGCATCATCCTGACGGACACAGTCGATCAAGTTCTCACTGACGACAAGACCAATGACACGATCGATTGCACTACGTGTCGCACTCAGTTGTGTGACGACATCCTTACAGGACGCCTCTTCTTTCATCATTCGAACGATACCGTGGATTTGTCCTTCAATCCGATTCATCCGATGAATGATGCGATCTTCATAACCGTTTTCCATATGAAGTTCATCTCCTTTTTTAAATGTGACATACGTCATATCTCGTTGGTACATTTCATACAATAATACCTACAGGGGTATAAGTCAACGAAAAAGATTTCCGATTTTGTCGCCATTGTAGAACGTCCGGAAATCTTTTTGCATTTAACCTTTCCAATTCGCCTGTAAAAAAGTGATCCAATGTTCTGCAAGGCGAGTCGGCATCTTCTCTGGTAACAGATAACGAAACGTTCGTTTAGAAATCCCTTTCGCATGAAGCGTAAAGGACTCGGACGGGAAAGACGTGACGAGTCGTTCTGACAACGCTGCAATGCCACTCCCATTAAAAACAAGTTGGCGTACTAAAAAGTTGGCATCGACTGTAATCGTTCGTGCGGGAACGATCGACGAAGCATCTAGCCAACGATCGAGCGCATAGCGGGAGGCAGATCCTTCTTCGCGAACGATCCACGTTGCATCGTTTAACGGAAGGTGGGACGCACCAATGATGTGCAGTTGATCTTTTGCAAAGACGATTTGTTTGATCCCATCAAGTGTCAGTTCTCCCTCGATCATCCCGAGATCGATCTCACGATGTCTTAAGGCTGCTGCCACTTGATCGTGATTCATTAATTGGATATCTAGTGATACCTTAGGATGAGCGCTTGAAAACAGATGAATCATGTTATCGAGCAACATTTCGTGAATCGTATGCGTTGCTCCGATCCGTAAGGTTCCGCGGAAGACACCTTCCGATTCATCCAGCTGGGACTGCATCTGTTCGAGCTGGAAAAGAATTTCTTTCGCGTGGCGATAGACAATCCAGCCCATTTCCGATACCTCGACCCCTATTGCGAATGAATCACGTATTAACAATGAATGTCCGATCTCTTCTTCTAGTCGTTTGACGTGAATACTGACCGTCGGTTGCGATAGAAATAACTGTTCCGCTGTTTTCGTAAAATGACGTGTTTCAACAAGTGTGACGAACGTTCTGAGTTCAGTTAATTTCAACAATACCCCTCCTCATTACATTTCATAATCATTTGTATGTAATTAATTCATTTTTATAATCTTGTATTCCTCTTTCATACTCAAGGTATCACGTATTAGAAAGAAGGACTGTTTCATGATGTATATCTCATTTATGTTATTAGGAGCAACCATCGGCATACTCTCCGGCTTTTTCGGAATCGGTGGCGGCATCATCCTGACCCCACTTTTATTGATTCTCGGCTATGAAGCCAGCACCGCGATTGTCCTCAGTCTGTTGCTGACACTCGGATCGACTGTGACCGGCACGCTCTCGCATCTTCGATTAAAAACATTCCGTTTTCGTGATGCCGGGATCATTGGTCTGTCTGGCATCATCGGTTCTGCGTTGATCACACCAATTGTCTTTTGGCTCGAGCGTCATGCTGGTGCTGATGTCGTCTTATCAAGTCTCTACATTGTCTTACTGATTGGTTTTTCGATTCAATTCCTTCGTCCCCGTTCAAAGGAACGTCCGTCTTTTCCGATCCATGATGCTTCCGTCGTGAAGCTCGCTGTCATCGGACTTGCTGCCGGAATTCTCTCTTCATTGATGGGTGTCAGCGGTGGATTCTTGTTGACTCCGCTCTTGCTCGCCTGGGTTCGTTTCCCGCTCAAACAAGCAATCGGAACGAGCATTGCCTCTGCGACATTGATCGTTCTTGGAGGCGTGACGAGTTATGTTGCTTCCGGAACCAGTGCCCCGTTATCACTCGGGATTGCTTTAATCGTCGGTGCGTTCATCGGCTCACCACTCGGCGCGTCACTCTTGCATCGCTTCAATGAACCGTTCGTCCAAAAGACGTTAGGAATCTTTTATGGTGTTGTCGCCTTAAGCGTCATCGTCAAAGTGTTCGGACTTCCCTATCTGTCACTCGTCTTACTCGCTCTGTTCATACTCAGCCTTTTGAGCGTCTTCGGTTACCGGATTCTCAAAACAGCCTAAATGAAAAAGCAGCTGACGATGTGTCAGCTGCTTTTGTGCGTGCTCAATGATTAACGCACGCTTTCTTCTTTGATTTTTTGCGGTTTCATGATTTTTGCCTCTTTTTTCTGACGCATGCGTTCCGCATTCATCAATCCTCCTAACATCAGGACGACAGCGGACAAATAGAACCATGTCATCAAGACGATGATTCCGGCAAGCTGACCGTAAAGACGATCGTAACTACCGAACTCAGCGTAGTAAGAGAAGAATTCCGAGACGACTTGCCAGGCAATCGTCGCAAAAATGGCTCCAGGGAGTACCTGACGAACCGTTAGTCGGACACTCGGTAAGATCCGATACAATAAGATGAAAAAGACAAGTAAGAACAACGTCCCGAGTCCCCAGCGGAATAAGAACCAGATCCACGAATAATTCGTCACGAAATCAGCGACGATTGCAAAGTGGTTGATGAAACGCCGTGTTAACTTTTCTGAAATCGGAACAATCAATGAAATCGGTAAGATGATCATCATCCCGATCGTAAAAGCGAAGTCTTGCAACAGTCCGCGCCAAAATGGCGCTTTTCGTGTCACTTCGAGCGCATCGTTCAGCGAGCGGACGAGTGACTGGACCGACATCGAAGCAAGCCAAAAGGCGGCAAGGAAACTGATCGAGGCAAGTTTAAAGCCGCCTTGATCAAAGATTCCAACGACGTTCCGCTGAATCAAATCGTACGTTTCTGCCGGAGCAAACGGTCGAATTAAATCCAGCACGTTATCGGACGTAAACGGTAAGAACGAGACGATCCCAACTACGAATAATAAGAACGGGAATAAGGACAACATCAAATAATAGGCGAGCTGAGCCGATTTATCAAAAAAGGCTTCACCAAAAAAACGGGCAAATACAGGTTTGATTAAAGACATACAAATTTCCTCACTTTCAACTAATTCTCTACACTATCCCCCATTTCATACCTCCTTTAAACTTTTGGAAGTCTTTTGAACTTATAACAACCTTATACATCATTCAAGTTTGGCGCTTCGGTTCTGCGCGGGGTACACTAGGAACAGAGATTGTATCGTGCTTGTTTTTTAGAAAGGATTTCGATTCGTGTACTCACTCATTCAAACCGAAGCAGAACGCTTCTTTACTTCTTATATAGAGCAATACCCCGAAATGGCCGGACGTCAGCAAGAAGTCATCCGTTCGATTGAAACAACAGGAACGTACGAACAGACGGCTTCCGAGCTCGCGTTCGGCGCCAAGCTCGCTTGGCGAAACAGTAACCGCTGTGTCGGACGTCTCTTTTGGGAACAACTCCATGTCTTTGACGCGCGGGATGCGTTGACCGTTGAAGCGGTTCGCGACGCGTTATTTGAGCATATCCGGTTCGCGACGAACGAGGGACGAATTCGCTCGACGATCACGATTTTCCATCCGACACGTGTCCGGCTGCATAATCACCAACTGATCCGCTATGCTGGTTATGAGACCGCAACAGGAATCATCGGCGATCCGGCTTCTATCCAACTGACGCGCCAATGTGAAGCACTTGGCTGGTCCGGAGCACGTACCCCCTTTGATATCCTGCCTCTGCTGATTGAACTCGATGGACAAGTCAGTCTGCATCCGATTCCAGATGAGCTCGTGCTCGAAGTCAGCATCACACATCCTGACTATGATCTGTTCGGTGGTCGCGAAGTCCGCTGGTATGCTGTGCCGATGATTGCCGACATGCAGCTTGAGATCGGTGGCATCGTCTATCCGTGTGCTCCGTTCAACGGATGGTACATGGGAACAGAGATCGGTGCCCGTAACCTCGCTGATACGGATCGTTACGATCTGTTACCGCTCGTCGCGACACAACTCGGTCTGAATACCTCGCGTGAACGTTCGCTTTGGAAAGACCGAGCGCTCGTCGAACTGAACGTTGCCGTACTCGAATCGTTCGAACGTGCCGGTGTGACGATTGTCGATCACCATACGGCTGCGAAACAATTCGCTCGTTTTGAAAAAAACGAAGCCGCGTGTGGTCGTGATGTCACCGGGGAATGGTCCTGGCTCGTGCCACCGATGAGTGGGGCAACGACGCATATGTTCCATAAGGATTACGACCCAGAAATCAAACGACCGAACTTCTTTCCAAAATCAACACAGACGGCACCTGTGACCGGCTGTCCGTTTCACCAAGGAGCATTGAAATGAATTATGTCGAACAGTTACGTCAAAAAATCGGTCATGACCCAGTCATTCTAGTCGGCTCCGTCGTCCTCGTCGTACAAAATGAACACATTTTGCTCGAACAACGGAACGAAGCACAAGCTCGCTTTGGTTTACCAGGCGGATTGATGGAATGGGCCGAATCACCGGAAGAGACCGCGCGTCGAGAGCTTAAAGAAGAGACTGGCTTAGAGGTGGAACGATTAACGTTACTCAATGTCTACTCCGGTCCGCAATACGTGACGACGTTAACGAACGGAGACGTCTTTCAAAGCGTCACCCTCGCCTATATCGGTGAACATCCGATCGGAATGTTAAAACAAAGTGATGAGAGTATCAAGCTCCAGTTTGTCCCGCTTGATGACTTACCTGATCACTTAGTCGGTTCTCACGCTCGAATGATTGAAGACTACAAAAACCGCCGCTAAATGAATAGCAGCGGTTTTTGTTTATAGCGACTGACGCATGATGTATTGTTTCAAATCCCGCTGAGTCCACCCTTCAGAACGTAATGCCTCCCAAACCTGCACATCTGTTGATTGATAATGGTAGGTCGTTCCCGGTAAACGACGGACGACTTCTGTGGCATGTCGTGCTTTTTGTTCTGCTGGACCTACGACTGACAAGAGAGATGATCCGGCTACTGCCACTACACTTGCTTCTAATTGGTAATAATCCGTTTGTAATTGCTGCATGACATGAGGATCTTGCTGCCAGATGTATTCTCCTTGTCCATGGTATTGTTTTAAAAACTCCACTTCTTCGATCGTCGGCAGAGCGACCTCTTGACGTTCATCCGTTAAATGAAAATAACCGATTTCTCCAACAATCGTGTAGTGAAGCGATTCATACAAGCGAATTGCCGGATCGTTCCCTTGAATGACTTCAAGCATCAGACCATCCATTCCGATTTCTTTAGCATGGCTCAGTTGTGCTTGATACAAGGCTTTCGCGATCCCAAGACGACGATATTGTGGTGAAATCCCCAGTCCCCCACACCGCATGATGCGTTGACCCTCGATCTCCTTCCAACCGTTCAGCCAGAGACCGACCGGTATTTCTCCATGATAGGCAACGAATGAATGCTCCAATTGGTTCCCGTCTCGTTCGATGATGCGCTCTTGGAATTCTGCTTCCGATAAGTGCAGTGGAATCAAATAATCTTGGAATCCATCCTGCATCGCTTTGTACGCCGTTTTTACGCCAGGTGCGCGTTGAATATGAATCATCGAAAAACCTCCTTTTCCACTGAGCTGTTTCGCTTTCGTTCGCCTCATTTCCTGCATACAAAAACACCCTTGTCGCCAAGGGTGTTAGTCGATTCATTGATGGAGTTTCGAACGCTTGCGTCCATATCCGAAGTACAACAGTAATCCAATGGCTGTCCAGACAAAGAAGGCAATCCACGTGAATGGTTGTAAGTTGAACATAAGCATGATACAAGCAAGGACTGACAAAATCGGTAAGACTGGGACGAACGGAACCTTAAAGGCGCGCTTCAAATCGGGACGCGTCCGGCGTAGGACGATGACCGCGATCGAGATGAGCGAGAAGGCTGCCAGTGTTCCGATGTTGATCAATTCAGCAAGTGTACCAAGCGGCACGAATCCAGCGATTAAACCAGCAGTCGTTCCGAGAATCCAAGTCGCTTTAACTGGTGTGTGTGACTTTTCATTGACGTCTGAGAAGACTTTCGGTAATAATCCGTCACGGCTCATCGCGAACAAGAGACGGACGAGACCAAATGTCATGACGAGGATGACCGTCGTCATACCAACGATGGCTCCTAAGTCAACGAATCCAGCGACCCAGTCTTGCCCAGCCACTTTTAAGGCAAGGGATACTGGGCTATCAACACCTTCAAACTGTTTGAATGGAACGATTCCGACCATGATAGCAGAGACGACGACGTACAAAACGGTAACGATCGCAAGCGATCCTAGAATCCCAATCGGTAAGTTACGTCCCGGGTTTTTGACTTCTTCTGCTGCCGATGTGACGGCATCAAATCCAAGATAAGCGAAGAAGGCAATCGCTGATGCTTGCAAGACACCGCTCATACCGAACGGCGCAAACGGCTTGTAGTTGCCTGGTTCGATATACCAGATCCCGACGACGATGAACAAGACGACGACGGCAACTTTGACGAGTACCATGATGTTGTTGACGCGTTTTGTTTCTTTAATCCCAAGCGAAAGCAAGAGCGTGATGACCATCAGAATCAAGAACGCTGGTAAGTTAAAGAACGTTTCGCTTCCTGGTACAGCACCTGGAGCAGCTGTTAAAGCTGTCGGTAAATGGAGACCAAAGCCTGCTAACAGTGACTGGAAGTACCCTGACCAGCCGGTCGCAACGGCACTCGAAGCGAGTCCGTATTCTAAAATGAGACACCAGCCGATGATCCAAGCTACGACTTCCCCAATCGTTGCGTATGTATACGTATATACACTACCTGAGACGGGAATCATCGACGAGAATTCAGCATAACAAAGGGCTGCGAGCGCACAGACGATAGCGGAAATAATAAATGAGATCGGTAAAGCAGGTCCTGCATAAAGAGCGCCCGTTCCTGTCAGAACGAAAATCCCGGTACCGATGATGGCACCGATTCCAAGTAAAATAAGGTCAAACCCTGATAAGTGACGTGCCAGTTTGGAATGTTGTTTCATGTCCATCATCACACTGACATCTTTCTTGCGAAGCAAACTCATGTTTCATCCTCCGAACTTTTCTCTTTTTTCTGAATATTCAAATCATTGAGGTAATTGACTTTCTTATCATAACAAACGATGTCAGGTTCGATAAGTCTTTTTTTCTGTATTTTTTCACAAAGTGGTCAAACCACTTTTGTGAAAATGCGACAACGCTTTGATGCGTCAACGCAAAAACACCCTTTCCTCAAAATGAGAGGAAAGGATGTACTCGTATTACGGACGATCGTTTGGATGATCGAGGTTAGGACCTTTATGATCATCTGGATCGATCGGGTAATCATCTTGCTGTGCTAAATCGTTTTCTGGCAATGCACCTTTTGGTGTACCATGTGTCGTCTCATCTGTTGAAGAAGAGCGCGCTGAACGTGGTGCACGATCTGGTGTGACATCATCTGCTGCTTGTGAAGCTGCACCTTTTGCTGCATCTTTCAAGCTCGGTGATGAAGAAGTCGATGCTGACTTACTTGGAAGGTTCGATGTGTCAACTTCCGTGTTCTCTGCTTTCTTTTGCAGACGATCGAGGTAACGCGATGCATTATCACGTCCACCGAGACCAAAGGCAAGACCGAACGCAAGCGCAAGTGCTCCCAAGATCAAGATGAAGGCTGAGTTGACGATCGTATCAGCAACACCCAATTGATCAAGTGCCATGAAGACAGCAAGTGCAAGGATCGCATACTTCGCAACGCTTGAGAGGACTTTTAGTTCAGAGTTACCGAACAGGCTGTCCATCGTACGTTTGACGAGGTTGCTGACGATGATCCCGATTGCGAGAATGATGATCGCTGTCAGGACGCTCGGTAAGAACGCAAGGACGGCGCGACCGAGGTCGACCATGAAGTCAAGACCAATCAAGTTGAAGGCTTCGACGACGAAGAGAACGACGATGACGATCTCAACGAGTGCACCAACGATCGAAGCTGGTGATGTAGAAGCTTGGTTTGCATCCCACGTACCGATTTTCAAGTGACGTGTCAGGTTGTTGAAACCAAGACGTGATAAGAGATCCGTCACGAATTTCTTAACGAAACGTCCGACGTAAAGACCGACAAGAATCAGTACGACACCAACGATGATGTTTGGAATCATACCGAGGACATCGTTCAACATGTTAATCGCTGGTCCTGTGATTCCTTTAATGTTCAATTGATCAAGTGCTGAAATCGTGATTGGAATCAGAATCAAGATGAAGACGACTGTTCCGAGAATCGACGAAAGTGATTTCGCATCTTTTTGATCCGTTGACCCGAGGTTGAAGCGAGCTGCGAATTTATCTGTTCCAACAGCATGAAGGAAATTCGTCACGATATCGCGGACGATTTTCGCTACGAGGAAGCCGACGAAGAAGATGGCTGCCGCAGCAATCAAGCGTGGAATGAATCCAAGGAATGACGATAACAATTGGCTGAACGGTTGTGAGACACTCTCAATGTTCAAGGCACCGAGTACACCCGGTAGGAACAGAAGCAAGACGAGGTAGAAGACGATCTCCCCTGCTACTTTTGGATAAGCTGAAAGATCCGTCTGACCTTGAAGCATCTTGTTCGAACGTACTTTGTCGTTCGCCATCAGCTTCGTTCCTGCTTTGACGATGATCATGCGGAGAACGACCGCGATGACGTATGCCAAGAGAAGGATGAGAGCTGCTTTCAAGATATTCGGGATTGCCGCGAGTAATGTACTCATCGTATCCGCAAGTGGTCCAGCAATGATGTTCAGATCAAGGATGTTGAAGACCAAGATAAGAACGAAGACCATGAGAACCCAGAAGACGACGGTCCCGATGATTTTTTCAGGTGTCCACTTTTTCTTCTTTGGTGGCGTACCCTCTTTTTGAGGTGACAACTTGTTGACGACCCCAGACTTCTCTAACGCTTTTTGAACTCCGTTCGCGATCAGCTTGGCAATGAGCCATCCAATCAAGAAAATGATGATCGCTCCAAGCAAGTTGCCGAGTGATCCGAGAATGCCGTTCAAGTTCAACGACGTTCCGTTCCAAATGTTATTCATCCTGCCACACTCCTTCACCTAAATAAAATTATATATTTCTGACACTTCTTTAATTTCCCCAGCTAAAGGATTTATTAAACCCTTGTCCGTACCAGAATGTGGCGTTTCTTGTTTCTCCTACAAAAAACTGGATGTTTACTATATGTGAGGATACACTGCTACAACAATCATTTCGTAAAAAAGCAGTATCGTCTAAATGACGACACTGCCTTATATCAAACGACTTCTTTTTCAGAGAATTGACTGTTGTACAGATCCGCATAAAAACCATCTGCCTCGAGCAATTCTTCATGTGTGCCCTGTTCGATGACACTTCCTTGATTCATGACGAGAATCAAATCGGCATCCTTGATCGTTGAGAGACGATGGGCAATGACGAAGCTTGTCCGTCCTTCCATCAAGCGACGCATCGCTTGCTGGATGAAGACTTCCGTCCGTGTATCCACACTAGAGGTCGCTTCATCGAGAATCATGATCGGAGGATCGGCAAGAACGGCCCGAGCGATCGTCAACAACTGTTTCTGACCTTGCGAGATGTTCGAGGCTTCCTCATTCAAGACCGTATCGTACCCGTCCGGCAACGTCCGGATGAAGTGATCAGCGTGCGCCGTTTTGGCTGCGGCGATGATTTCCTCCTCGGTCGCTCCACTCTTACCGTAAGCAAGATTATCCCGGATCGTACCGTTGAAGAGCCACGTATCTTGTAAGACCATCCCGAACGTCGTCCGTAAGTCTTCGCGTGACATCTCGCGGGTATCGATGCCGTCAATCCGAATCGTCCCCCCGTTCAACTCATAAAAGCGCATCAATAGATTGATCATTGTCGTCTTACCGGCACCCGTCGGTCCAACGATTGCGACGGTTTGTCCCGGTGAGACATCGATGTTCATGTCCTCGATCAAGAGATCGGTTCCGTAACCAAAATCAACGTGTTCAAACGCGACCGCCCCTTCAGCCTGCGTAAGACGGTGTGTCGTCACTTCCTTGATTTCTTCTTCTTCGTCCAGTAATTCGAAGACACGTTCCGCTGCTGCGACCGTCGATTGGACAATGTTCGCGATGTTCGCCGTCTGTGTGATCGGTTGCGTGAACTGGCGTGTATAGGTGATAAACGCTTGAATATCCCCGATCGAGATCGCCCGTTGCGTGACGAGAATCCCGCCGACGATACTGATCAAGACGTAACTGATATTCCCGATGAACATCATCATTGGCATGATGATCCCGGAGATGAACTGTGCTTTACGTCCTGCTTCATACAACTCTTCGTTGACGGCATCAAACTGCTCGACCGCTTTGCGTTCATGTCCGAACGCCTTGACGACCGAGTGTCCGGTATACATCTCTTCGACGTGTCCGTTCAATTGTCCAAGCGTCCGTTGTTGATCGGCAAAGTATTTTTGGGACCGTTTCAAAATCGGACGGATCGCAAAAATCGAGACCGGTAATGAGACAAGTGAAATCAATGTCAGAATCGGACTAATCGTCAACATCATGATCAGAATTCCGACGATTGTCACAATTGAGGTGATGAACGATGTCACACTTTGTTGTAACGTACTCCCGATCGTATCAATATCATTCGTCACGCGGCTGAGTGTCTCCCCGTTCGGACGACCATCGTAATATTTCAATGGCAGGCGTTCGAGTTTATGATTGACGTCTTCGCGTAAATCGTAGACTGTTTTTTGAGCGATACCTGACATCAAATACTGTTGCAAGTAATTGAACAGACTACTGATGATATACAGTCCAGCCAGCCAGAGCAGGATTTGTCCGATTTTCGTGAAATCGATCGCTGCTCCCGGTACACCTTGGAACTTCGCATATGCCCCTTCAAACAATTCCGTGATTGCCGTTCCCATGATTTTCGGACCGGCAATCATGAAGACCGTACTGAGGATGGCTGCAAGGAAAACACCAACGAGTGCCGTCCGACGCGGACGCAGATACCGAAGCAGACGACGGAACGTTGCTTTGAAATCCTTTGGTTTTTCTCCGAGCATCATCATATTTCCGCCACCGGGACCACCAGGCGGAGGACCGCCGGCAGGTCGTTTTTTCTCACTCATGCGATTTCCTCCTCTGATAGTTGTGATTTAACGATTTCTTGATAGACGGCATTGTCAGCAAACAATTCATCGTGCGTTCCGATTCCAGCGACTTTCCCTTCATCCAGGACGATGATTTGATCGGCATCGATGACGGTGCTGACACGCTGAGCGACGATCAAGACGGTTGCCTCGCGTGTTTCTTCCCGTAAGGCTTTCCGAAGTGCCGCATCAGTTTTAAAGTCGAGCGCTGAAAAACTGTCATCAAAAACATATAAATCTGGTCGACGAACGAGGGCTCGCGCAATCGACAACCGTTGTTTCTGTCCACCGGAGACGTTCGACCCACCTTGTTCGATCCGTGCTTCGTAACCGTCCGGCATCCGTTCGATGAAATCGGTCGCTTGTGCGATTTGCGCTGCATGCGCGACTTCTTCGTCTGTCGCGTCCTCTTTCCCGAAGCGAATGTTTTCAGCGATCGTACCCGTAAACAGTAACGCCTTTTGGGGAACGAAGCCGATTTTCGACCGCAGTTCCTCTTGCGGTACATCCTGGCTATCGACACCGTTGACGCGGATGCTCCCTTCCGTCACATCATAAAAACGAGGAATCAAATTGACGAGCGTTGATTTACCGGAACCCGTTCCGCCGATCACAGCCGTCACTTCACCTGGTCTTGCCGCAAAGCTGATTTCGGATAAGACGGGTGTCTCAGCTCCTGGGTAACGGAACGTGACACGATCAAAGACGAGCGTTCCTTTTTCACGGTCAGCGGTTTGTGTTCCCTCATCTGTCATCGTCGGAGTCATCTCGAGGACTTCATTGATCCGTTTCGCCGAGACGGCTGCTCGCGGAATCATGACGAACATGACTGATGCCATGACGAGCGCGAACATAATTTGCATGACATACTGGATGAACGCCATCAAGTCCCCGATCTGCATGCCGCCATTATCGATCCGAATTCCCCCGAACCAAATGACACCAACAACGGTTAAGTTCATGACGAGCATCATGACCGGCATCAAGAACGCCATGATTTTATTGACCTTAATCGAGACTTCTGTTAAATCCGCGTTCGCTTTCGTTAACCGAACCTGCTCATCACGTTCCCGGTTAAAGGCACGGATGACACGGATCCCGGTCAAGTTCTCCCGCAAGACGAGGTTCAGACGGTCGAGTCGTTTTTGAACCTTCCCAAACAACGGAACCCCTTTCCACAGAATCAACAGGATTGAAATCACAAGGACCGGCATTGCCGCGACGATGACGAGTGATAGTTTGGCATCTTTTGAGACGGCCATGATCAATCCACCGATAAACATGATCGGCGCACTTACGACCATCCGTAACATCATGATGACGACTTGTTGGACTTGCGTGATATCGTTCGTCGTCCGCGTAATCAATGACGCCGTTCCGACTTGGTCGAACTCTTGCAGGGAGAACCGTTCTACATGGTTAAAGACTTGGCGACGAATATCCCGTCCGAGTCCCATCGACGCCTTCGATGAATAATAACTGGCGGCAACGGCAGCTAACGCCCCGACACCGGTTATCCCCAGCATGACGGCACCAATTTTCCAAATATACGCGGTATCGCCGGTAACGACGCCTTTATCAATGATGTCCGCCATTAGTGTCGGTAAATACAAATCGGACATCGACTGCGCGAAAACCAAGACGAGCACAGCAAGGACCGCCCATTTATAGACCGTCAACCGTTTGAGTAACTTAATCATCCGAACATCCTCCTTTCAGATCTGGACGTAAAATCTGACCGATTCCCTCAGCAATCACTGCGTGTGTTTCAAGCATTTGTTCAAATACGTCCGAGTCAATCGTCGCAAGCACTTGCTCCAGTTGACGTTGCATTCCCTTCTCTTGTTCCTTGATGTCAGTGACGAATTGCTGCCCTTGATCACTAAGCTTTAAGACGACTTCCCGTCGATTGTCAGGGTTTGTCTCGCGAATGACCCAACCCGATTGGACGAGTCCTTCAATCGACTGACTGAGCGTACTTTTCGGTAAGTGCGTATGTGCGGCGAGCTCTTTTTGCGAGATCGGTCCACGCGGTGCAATCGTCATCAGACTATGAAATTGCGGTAAACTGAGTCCGTTTTCCTGCGCCGTCTGATGCGCTGCTCGGACGAGGTGTCGTTGCACATTCCAAAACGACTGCATCATCGCAGTCGAACGGGTCGTTTCCGTTTGATCCATCTTGTTTCGCCTCCTTGTTCCATTTCAAATCGTTCCAAAAGGAACAATTACTTATATGAATTAAATTACGCCGATTATTTTTGATTGTCAACGAAAAGGCAATGTGAAAAATCACATAGTTTTGTTATGCTCAAGGAAGACAAGGAGTGAGCATAGATGAGACATGAAATGGGCTTATTCGAAGAACCGTTTCGTTCGATCGAGCAGGAACGCAAGATCGTCGAGATTCGATTGAATGATCCAAAACGACAACAGGTACACGTCGGTGATCAGATTCAGTTCACCCATACGGAAACGAGCGAGACACTACTTGTTCGTGTAACAAAACGACAAGTCTTTCCTGATTTCCGAGCGCTTTATGAACACATCCCAAACGAAGCTATCGACTGTGTCGGTTGGTCGCTCGACGAACTCGTGTCGTCGACTTACTCGATCTATTCAACAGAAGCCGAGCAACAGTACGGGGCACTGGCTCTGACGATCGCATTAGAACCATAAAAAAACGTCTTTTCTACAGTCAGCGTAGAAAAGACGTTTTTGAATTCATTCGGGTTCGACGTGTACATGGATATCATAGACACCATATTCTTCCGTCAGTGTATCTTCAACACGTGTCGCAATATCGTGCGCCTGATGGATATTCAATGTGGAGTTGACGAGGATGACGACATCGACGACTTCATTGTTTCCATAGTTGCGTCCTTTAATTGACTTGATCCCTTTGACACCTTCGAGATCGAAAATGACATCTTCATACATCTTCAGCTTCTTCTCATCGAAGCCATCCGTCAGTTCGTGTGACGCTTCCGTAAAGATGTCCCACGCTGTCTTACAGATCAAGAAGCCGACGATGATCGCGGTCACGACATCGAGCCATGGCATGCCGAACTGTGATCCGACGATCCCGATCGTCGTCCCGACACTGACCCAAGCATCCGATAAATTATCTTTCGCCGCTGCCATGACGGCTTTGCTTTCAATCTCCTCGGATAACTTCTTATTGTAGCGGTAGACGAAGTACATCACGAGGGCTGAACCGATTCCGACGTATGCAGCGAGGATATCAGGTGACTCCTGTTTGCCTTCGAACAATGTCGAGATTGTATCGATCAAGACTTGAAGACCGACTGCCATCATGATGAAGGAAGCTACGAGCGAAGCGATCGTCTCACTTTTCCAGTGTCCGTATTTGTGATCGTCATCTGCCGGACGTTGCGAAATCCGTAAGCCGATCAAGACGGCGATCGACGCAATAATGTCGGTCGCGTTGTTCAAACCGTCCGCCCGGAGTGCGGCAGAATCTGCTGTATACCCGATGATTAATTTTAAAGATGATAACAAGATATAGGCTGCGATACTGATCATCGCACCGCGTTCGCCGCGTTTTAGATTATCGTATTTTTGTTGTTCCATTCTCGTCGCCCCCACTTTCTCTGCGATTAGCAAACCTCATCGTACCAGTCGGAAATCGAGTGGGTCTAGAGAAATCATTTTGTTTCAAACTAGATAATTAACAAATACGCAATAATGTTGCTCTATACCAAACTGAATTTGATTGGTTCATGTGGCTCTTTTCAAGAAAATCGGTAGCATTATCTTAAAGAGCAACCAACTTTTTTGACTTGTCAGACTCTTTGACGAACATAATTCGTGCAAGTTCTGAAGGGAATCGGTAGACTAAAGGTACAACACCAAGAGGAGGAGTTCTCACAATGGCAGAATTCATTAAGAGTGAAGAAACATTCAAGGAATTGATTTCAAGTGATGCACCGGTCATCATCAAGTTCGAAGCAGACTGGTGCCCGGACTGCAAACGGATGGATTACTTCATGCCGGACGTCGAGTCACAATTCGACCACTTACCAATCCATACGATCGACAAGGATGAGTTCCCTGAAATCGCATCGAACCACGATGTCATGGGAATCCCAAGCTTGCTCGTCTTCAAAAACAATGAAAAACTAGCGCATTTGCACAGTGCAAATGCTAAAACACCAGAAGAAGTTACAGCATTCTTAAAGCAAAACTTCAACTAAGCAAAAATAACCTGACGCTGCGGCGTCAGGTTATTTTTTATGTATCGATCTGATTTGGAGTGCTACTTCAATCCGTCTCAACTTTTCTTAAAAAAGATACGGGTGAACAGATTCGTAATCGTTCCAGCTATAGCTGCTTCGATCAGGGCTACGACTACAATCGCTAAAATATCCTGCATACCTAGTGATCCTAAGAAATTAATAAGGTTCAAAATAAAAAATAGAATGAAGAAAATTAGATAATCTCGTTTTCGCATCATAGTCCTCCTACTCAATACGTATTTGTCGTCTTTCGTCGCTACAACACTACCATGCATAATGCTTTCTAAGGATTACATAATTGAAAGGAACAACCAACATCTACAAAAAAGTAGTCTTTCTCCCGCTCGAGAAAGACTACTTTTGCTTATTTAACGTTCACACGCGATGCCGTCTTTATCCCGGTCGCTCTTCGTGTTTACGTTATACGTCGCAAGGCTCACGTAAGCTTTGTACTTTGTTGCTTTGTAGATCGGTTTTCCATTCTTGTCATACCCTGTCCGATTTTTTAGCCCCGCTTTTTTCGCAACGCCGCCTTTGTACGTCTGCTGCATTTCCGTACAGTTTTTAAAGGCTTTTGCTTTCGTTGCCGCTTCACTAGCTGCTGGAACATGGATCAAGGCGAGACTGACGACACCCGCGAGTACAAGCCAACTCCATTTTTTCATAGGGATTCCTCCTTTTTTCAAAAAACAACGATTCGTCTTTTGATTATAAGAGGTTATTATAAAAAAATGGCTATTTTTTTATAATTTATATCAATGGTTACATTTTTTGGAATTCAGCGAATATAATGCGGACTAACGAGTTCACCTTTTAAAATTGACGTCGGAATCTTAAATTCGACGATGCCCATATATCCTGGAGCGATACTGTACTCGTCAAACGACAGGACTAATTTGTGATCTGCCGTAATATAAAAGTTTTGTTTTGCGGAAATCTGCTTGAACTGCTCGTCCTCCGGTACATCCGGTGTTCCTTCGACGAAGTAGACTTTCCCTTCATCCGTCTTCATTTGCCGACGCATCTCTTCTTTTAGGTAATCACTGATCGTCGTGATATATCCATCATCCTTGAACAAAGATGGTAATGTCAGGATGAGCTGTTGTTTCTTATCGATCGTATCGTACTGGACGCTTTCTGATGCACTCGCCCGTGTTTCAGTGACGGTTCGACCGATCGACAACAAGTCTTCCGTATCCGTCTTGACGTCATAGCGGCTATCGACGGCAAATGCCCCTTCCTGTCCGTTCGTCTCCTGCTCAAACTTTTCGTAGAGCGCTTGTCCTTCCGCAATATACTTTTCGTTCAATTGTTGCTCGAGTGCCTTGTCCGGTAACGTCACTTGAGGAGCTTTAATATCAGCCGACTGCTGTGTCTTCGTCTCTTTCCAGTCAATCGTCACGATCTCAGTCAGTTGACCAAAGACCGGTACCTTCGCCATCGCGTCCGCAAACGACGCATTACTATTTAATCCACCAACGAATAACGTGATCGCGGCGGCTGTGATCAACACGGAGCGTTTTGTCCGCGAGGGACGCGTCCGGCGCTCGACTTGTGCAATCATCTCATCGAGTTCTTTTGGAACCGGTGGTTGTTGGTAAGCTTGTTTCAGATCGTCAAGTTTGTTCGACATCTAGATCATCTCCATTCAATTTCATTTTTAATAAGGTCAATCCTTTATACAGCCGGGACTTGGTCGTGCTTAAATTCAGCTCCAAAATCGTTGCGACGTCTTTTAAGATCAAGTCCTCGAAATAGTGTAAGATGACGACTTCCCGGTACATGACTGGGAGCTCCTCAAGCGCCTGTCGCAAATCGGAATCGGGATACGTATCTTCTTTTGTTGCGACGAGTTCGATCAGTCGATCCGTATCGTAACTGATACTATGCTGACGCTTCCGGATCGCATCAATCGCTGTTCGTGTCAAAATCTGATAGAACCAGGCTTTCATCCGTTCCTCATCTTCGAGTCGATCGAGTGATTGCAACGCTTTTTGGATGCTGTCCTGAATCACATCCAGACTATCCTGTTCATTTTTCATATAACTGTAGGTCAACCAGTAGAGATTCGGTTTGTATTGTTTTAAAAAACGGACGAATGCTTTTTCCCGTTTTCTCATTTGACGAGAGGTCATAGGCCGCGGCTCCTTTTTTCGATATCGTTCTGTGTATACATCATTAAGACGGGCGAGTCGAGAAAAAAGTTGACGACACAACAAAAAAAGGTGACACCAAGTCACCTTTTCATGGAGCAGACTTCATTAAGATAAGGATAATCAACAGAAACGGAACGATGAAAAGTAATGGAATGCCGACGATTGTGATACATCCAATATCAACCTTTCGCTGTTTTCGGCATTCACGTTTCCCCGTCCGTTCTTCACGTTCATTTACGGGACTCAACATACAACTCACCTTTTTACTTAATAATGCAAATGTCGTGATGTATCACTCCACATTTTCACCTGAAGTAAAATGAGCGCGATACCGTATAAGACACTCATGTATAACGAAAATTCACCAAACAGGACATTCGTCCAAGCATTTAATCCAAACAATGGAATGACAAAAATAAAATACAGTAAAAACTCAAGACTCGCTAATAGATCAAACCAAAGTGTCTCTGAAAACATTCCTTCGAGCAACCAGACACCATAAATATACAGTGTCGAAATCAGACCGAACCAAAGATACCTCGCGATTAATCGATACATCTTCTCTTCCTTTATGTAAAACAGCGAGCCGACTAAATAGCCGAACCAGATGACTGAAGCAATGCTTTGCCATCCATTTATCGTTCCGTCGGGATGAAGTATCGCGGACCAGCCATTGATTCCAATCATACTCATTAAAATTAACAGAAAGAGCAGTCGATATGGTATGTTCCTTTGACGCATGATATGTTTCCTCCCCAAAAACATGAGTACCTATCTTTTCTCTTACTTAATATTCCATATGATGGGTTTCGTTCCTCTTCCATTTCAATAAATTATTCGTCTCTGTCGTTTAAACCACAACAAGGCAATGGACGTGTCCATTGCCTTGCCTTAGTCATTCCTTCACTTTAAGATTCACATCATCAATCATCACATCATGGGCAGCGAACGGCGAACCTTCTGCGCGTCCCATCAGGAACTTCAACGCCCCCGTTTCCGCCTGTCCCATCGTAAAGGTATAGCTATACGTCTTCGGTGTTGTCGTGATTGGCTCGACTTGACTGAAGTAACGCGTGTACGAAGCATTTTCAATCGTCACTTCGATCGGACGCGATACAGTCGACGATGCCGTGAAGCTCAATTCATATGTTTTGCCTTTCGCGAGTGACAAGTTTCCTTGCTCGAGCAAGACACTCCATGGTTCTTGTCCTTCCGCTCCAATCTTTATGCGTGCTGCTTCATTGACAGCTTCGATAGCGGCTTGCGCATCATAGTGGACGTATGACGACCATGACGTCAATCCGTTTGCAAACGAACCGTTTTTCAGTGGTGACGGATCAACCGGCACCGGTGTCACATCAATCAACTCCACATCATCGAGCGAGATTTTCCCGGCTTGTCCACTGAAGTCAAACACAAGCTGATTGTCATCTGCCGTTTGTGAAGCCGTAAACGGAATGTCGACGGTCGTTGCTTGTTTCGTCAACGGTACAGTCGTCTGCTTCAATTGCTCTTGTGCCCCAGTGATTTTCACCTGAAGTGATTTCGCTTTTTTCGCACCTGCTGTGAATCGAAGCTGATACGCATGCCCAGCTTCTAGTTGAAGTCCCTTTTGCGTTAAACGTGCCGTCGTTTTTTGTCCATGTCCTTCATAACGGAAATCACGTGACTCAGGATTAACAGCCCCTGTCGTCCGCTTGTTACCGTTGAAATGCCAGTACGTCAAACGGTCCATCGCCCCTTGATCGAACGTCCCGTTGTAGACGAGATTCCCGTCCGGTAGTGCCGGTTTTGTTGCATCTTCATCGATGACGCCGCGCGGAATCTGTTCGACACGGACGTTCCCGATCTGAACACCCGCTTTTTCAAGTCCGAGGTTGAACTCAAGACGTGCTGCGAGATCCGTCTCTGCCGCCATATCGAATGTGAACGTATGCCGTTTGACGCTCGGTGTCAGAGCAATCGACTGTTCATTCGAATATTTCGTGTACCCACGCTCTGCTCCACCGCCGACTTTGACCATCATCTTCCGGTCTGCTGTGCTGCTCGCGTCAAAGCTGACTTGGTAACGTCCACCTTGCGCGAGGGATACGTTTTGAATCAACTGATGGGAGTACGTCTGTGAACCAGGCTGATCAATCGTGACGTCCGCCATCCGTTGCCCCTCTTTTTCAATGATCGCAAGACTTCCTTTGCCACCGAAGTCCGGGAGCGTGACATAGTTCCAGTACAGTGGATCAAACGATTGATTACCGGTGATCATCGTGACCGGTTGTTCAAACGCTGTGTCGTAGACGAGGTTACCATCGATCGGTTGCTTGGCTCCGTCCGGTAACGTCACGTTTTCGTAGGTCGGTTCGACCGGTTCACGGTACGCTCGGTTTTTTAAATCATAGACCCGGACGTAGTCGACTTCCATCTCGGCTGGGAACTTCGTCGTCGCATCGACTTCACCATCAAACCAACCGCCGACCGCGAGGTTCATGACGAGATAGAAGTTTTGGTCGAACGGTGCCGGATAACTATAGTTCGTTGCTGCGTTCAAGCCTTTACTGTACCAATCGTTTTGTGTTTGATAGAGATTGCCGTCGACGTACCAGCGGAGCTCGCCCGGCTCCCACTCGACCGCGTACGTATGCCATTGATCGATGCGTTGTCCGTCTGGGAAGTGATAGTCTTTCCCCGTATACTTATTGTTCGGCCAGTTCTCCCCGTAGTGAATCGTTCCAGCGACCTTGTCCGGCTGACTGCCCCAAGCTTCCATGACGTCAATCTCACCGGACGCTGCCCAGGCCCCGTATTTATCTTGCTCCGGTAACATCCAGAACGCAGGCCAAAGCCCTTTTCCGGTCGGCAGCTTCGCTTTGATCTCATAACGACCGTACGTCTTACTGAATAATCCTTTCGTCTTCAGCTTCGCTGACGTGTAATCGTATGTACCGAGATCATCCGTCGTCTTTTCCTGCTTCGCCTTGATGACGAGTTTCCCGTTGCGAATAAACGAGTTATCTTGCTTCGTCGTGTAGTATTGTTTTTCATTGTTGCCCCAACCCGGTGAGACGGGTTGTCCGTTCGCATCTTTGATCCAGTTCCCCGTATCATACGTCCATTTCGTCCGGTCGAGTTGTTTTGCCTGAAACTCATCCGCCCAGACAAGCTTCCACTTCGTCTCTTTTTTGTCTGCCTTCGCGTCGACCGCTTGACCGCTCAGCAATAAACCGGTCCCGACCGCCAGTGCTACCCATGTCTTCATGTCTGTTTCCTCCTCTTAGTCAAAAAGAGGCAAGGACGAATGTTCGACCTTGCCTCCTTTGTTACGCTTCTTGCGGAATCGTTGCCTTATGTTGCTCGATGACGCCCGCATACCAGTGGGCGCTGTCTTTCCAAATCCGTTCCTGTGTCTCGAAATCGACGTAGAGAATTCCGAAGCGCTTATCATAGCCGAAGCTCCACTCGAAGTTGTCGAGCAGTGACCAAAGATAATAGCCTTGGATGTTCATCCCTTCTTCGTTTAAATCAGACACGGCTTGGAGGTGTTGTGCGACGTAATCGATCCGGTTCTGGTCAGCGACGCGACCATCGACCAATTCATCGTCGAATGCCGCACCGTTTTCCGTGATGTAGATCGGTAAATCCGTATACTCGGCACGCAAGCGACGAATCAAGTCCTTGAATTCGCTCGGGGCGATATCCCAGCCCATACCTGTCTTGTCATAATCCGAGTACGCATCCTTCTGCAGGAAATCGTTCGCAGCACTGAACTCGACGAGGTTACGGCTGTAGAAGTTGATTCCGAAGAAGTCACATGGGACGGAGATCGTCTCCATATCGCCTTCCTGGATGAAGGCGTACGAATGGACGTATTTCGAGAACAGGTTCATCATGTCGACCGGATACTGACCTTTGAAGACTGGGTCGAGGAACCACCGATTCGCGTATCCGTCTGCATTGTTCATCGCCAGCTGATCGTTGACGGAATCCGTCTTCGCATACTTCGGTGCCAAGTTCAACGTGATACCGATCGGTGTGACCGATTTGAATTCACCCTTCAACAGTTCGACTGCTTTTCCGTGCGATAACAACAAGTGGTGCACGGCACGAACGGCTTCGTTCATGTCCGTATGACCTGGTGCATGTTGTCCGAGATGGTAGCTGAGGAACCCGGCACACCATGGTTCATTGTGTGTGATCCACGAGTCGACGATCCCGTCGAGTTCCGTGAAACAAGCACGGGCGAAGTCGAGGAACCAGTCGACCGATGCTCGGTTGACCCAGCCGCCTTCTTCATGTGCCCAAAGTGGTAAGTCCCAGTGGTACAGCGTCACGGCTGGCTTGATGCCTTCTGCCCGCAGACGTGTCGCGAGTTTCTTATAGAACGCCATGCCTTCCGGATTGTAGACCCCTTTTTGTGGGAAGATCCGTGGCCAGGCAATCGAGAAGCGGTACGTGTCGACGCCGAGACGTTTGATGTGCTGGATATCCTCTTCATAACGGTGGTAATGGTCACAAGCGATATCACCGTTATGTTGTTCGAAGACTTTTCCATCCTCATCACAGAAGGCATCCCAGATCGAAGGCGTACGTCCGCCTTCGTTGTGGGCGCCTTCGATCTGATACGACGACGTCGCCGTTCCGAATACGAAGTTCGGTGCAAATTTCATATGTGTAATCTCCTTTAAGCTACTTATTCTTTAACGGCACCTGCCGAGATACTGCTGACGATATATTTCGAGAGGAACAAGAAGGCGATCATGATCGGTACGACAGAAATCGCGATCCCGAGATAGAGCGAGCCTAAGTTCTCTGCGACTTGTGACCCTTTCAAGAAGCCCATCAAGACCGGTAACGTATACTTCTCTGGAGAGAAGAGTAAGACGAGCGGCATGATGTAGTTGTTCCATGAACCAATGAATGTAAAGATCGACATCGTCGCGATCGCCGGCATCATCATCGGCAAAGCGATCGTATGGAAGATCCGGAACTCACTCGCTCCGTCCATCCGTGCTGCCTCGATCAGACTCGGATGCAAGACCGTCTGGACATACTGTCGGACGAAGAAGACCGTGAACGGACTTGCAATCGCCGGAACGATCAAGGGGATATAACTATCGAGCAACCCGAGATTTTTACTTAATTCGTAGAAACCGATCAATCCGAGCTGACCCGGAACCATCATCATGACGAGCATGAAGACGAACATCGCATTCTTCCCTTTGAACTGATAAAAAGCGAATCCGAACGCTGTCAACGCTGAGAAATACCCCGATAAGACAGTGACAAGAACAGCGATGATCAAACTGTTCTTGAAACCGGACCAGATGTTGACGTAAGCGCTGAGTGCCGCGTAGTTCTCAGCGAGCGAGTTCCCCGGAATCAACGAGAATCCGGACAAGACTTCTTCGTTCGAGCGCGTCGCGTTGATGATCATCATCAAAAACGGGATGATACAGGCGATCGTCAAGACGACGAGACCAATATAGATGACACTTTTGCCGAACCAGGCTTTCTTTTGTTTCGGTGGTGGCGTCAACTTGAGCGGGCGTTCGACACGCTCCGGTTGTTCCTCCGTTTGTGGCACGATCCGACGTGCTTCTGCATTTCGTTCCATCGGTCAGGCTCCTTTCGGTGAACGTTCTTTTCGGAACATCCCTTTGAAGACGATGATTGAAAAGACGAGCGTGATGGCAAACAGTCCGTATGCGACAGCAGCGGCGTAGCCATAGTTGTTGTATTTGAAAGCTTGGTTATAGAGATAGAGCACCATCGTGTTCAAGGCACCATCTGGCGCACCGACACCATCCGTGATCAACATCGGCAGGTCGAACAATTGCAGACCACCGATCAAGGACGTGATCATGATGTAGAGCAAAATCGGTTTTAAGAGTGGCAATGTAATGCGTGAGAAGATTTGCCAACGTGTCGCTCCGTCAATCAAGGCTGCTTCGAAGTAATCCTTCGAGATCCCAGATACGCCTGCCATGACAACGATGAACGAGTGCCCGAGCCACATCCATGTCAGGATGAGCGAGACGGAAATTTGTGCCGTCACCGGTTGCGTCAACCAGTTGATCGGCTCCGAGATGATTCCGATTTTCATCAACATCATGTTCAGTGAACCATGCTGCCAGTCGAGCAAGATGCCGAACAATAAGGCGACCGAGCTGATCGTGATCAAGTTCGGTAAGTAGAACGTCGCCCGGAAGAAGGCAAGTCCTTTTAATTTCAACTGGAGATCCGAGAACAATAAGGCGAGCAATAAGGCGCCGCCGATCTGAAGGATGAAGTTAAGACCCCAAATCTTCAGAGTGTTAAAGAACGCTTCGATGAAGTACGTATCCCCGAGTAACCGCGTATAGTTCGCGAGTCCGACGAGTTGTTCGCCTTCAGCGCCCGTGTAGTTCGTGAAGCTGTAATAGAAAGTCAAGGCAACCGGATAGATGCTGAAGATCAAGAATACGATCCAAAACGGTGCGATGAACAGATACCCATGGCGATCGAGTTTTTTCACAGGTCAAACCCCTTTCTTAAACAAGAAGAGGTGAGGCGAGGATCGCCCCACCTACTCTCCTTATTCCGGTACTTTTACGTCCGGATACGCGTTTTTGACTTTTTTGTAGAATTCAGCAAGTGCTTCGTCTTTTGATTTTTTACCTTGGACGTATTCCATGACCGATGCACCATACAATGTATCGAGCTGCTGGTCATACTTCGTGACGATTCCTGGTGTGATCTTGTCTGCTTGATCAAGGAAGAACTCATAGTTGTTCTGTCCGCCGAGGAACTCATCTTTGAAGTCGGTCTTGATTTTTTCAGTAACTGGTTTGTACGCTAACACGTCACCTGTTTCTTTTGCCCAATCTGTTAGGAACGCTTCGTCTTGTGTCATCATCTTGACGAAATCATACGCAAGCTTTTGTTTCTTCGAATCTTTGTAGACACCTAACCACGTACCACCCCAGAAGTATGGGCTCGGTCCGCTTGTGACCGCCCAGTCACCCGCTGATTTTTTCGCGTTTTCTTTGAGGACACTGTGAAGACCCCATGTCGGGAGGACGTAAGAGAAGACTTCTGTTTCTGTCTCTTTACCGTTTTCTTTGACTTTGACCGGTTTATCCATGCCTGCGAACCATGATGGTGACCATTCTGGCGCAAGGGCTGTATATTGTTTCGTCCGAAGCTCTTTTGCGTAATCCATGTAATCCTTCTTGTCTTGTGTCAAGACGAGCTCTTGCTTATCGTTGACCCAAGGTTGTGGGTCGTTCCCTTGTGCGAACCAACGGATTGACCCTTCATCCGGGAACATCTTGTAGCCTTTACTCTTCATTTTTTCAGCGACTTCGAAGACGCCGTCCATCGAGTCCATCATGCCACCGATTTCTTTTGGATCGTCTGTACCGAGAACTTTTTTCGCGATGCTTCGTTTGTAGTAGACGCCACCTGGTGTCGTTTGCCATGACAGCGCACGCACGTTGCCGTCCTTATCTTTCCCCATGTCATAGACGTACGGGATGTAGTCATCTTTGACTTCGCCTGCGTTGAATGGTTTTTCAGAGAGGTTCGCCCAGTATCCAGCATCGACCCACTGCTTGAGGAACGCAATCTCACCTGTGAAGATATCCGGTGCGCCGACGCCACTTTCAAGAGCTGGTTTCAATTTCGTCGGGTAGTCGGCGATTGGTACGATTGTCAATTCGACTTTGACTCCGTTTTTCTCTTCGAACTTTTTGATTGGTTCTTTTAACTCATCCGTGAACGACCAGATTTTCAAGACTTCTTTCCCGCCGCTCGTTTTTTCTTCGCTGCTACCTGAACATCCAGCAAGGACACTTGCTGTTAACGCACCGACTGTTAACACGCTAACTAACTGTTTCTTCATCTCATCTCATCCTTTTGTTAAGTATTCCGCTCATAGGTAAGCGGTTTCAATTTGTTATTCAAAAATATCGAAAGCGCTTTCGAAAAGGCTTTAAAGAAAATTCCCGAAAGCCCTTTCGGAAAAAGTGATAAAAAATGATTTCGAAATCGCTCTCGCTTTTCCTCACTGACAACGAGCGAGAGCGATTCCGAAACAACCATTGTGTTATTCAGGTACTGGACCTGTCGATTGACGAACCATCAAGTTAACCGGAATGACATCACGTGTCGTAACCCGTTTTTTGTTGACGATCTGTTCAATCAAGACTGATGCTGCGTGCTGACCGATCGTTTCCGTATCTTGTCGGACCGTCGTCAACTTCGGTGTGATGTACTGCGCCATGTAAATATCATCGTACCCAACGACTGAGATGTCTTCTGGAATCCGTAAACCGGCTTCATGAATCGCCTCAATCGCACCGATTGCCATTTCATCCCCAGCAACAAAGACGGCTGTCGGTCGATCAGGTAGTGCTAGCAACTCGTTCATTGCCCGCTTGCCTTCTTCTCCGGAAAAGAATCCGCCATTGACGAGATAGCCGTCTGGAATCGGCAAATCAAGTTGTTCCATTGCTTGCTGATAGCCTTCAATCCGCGCTCTTCCGGCATCTGTCGTTGTATCCCCTGCAATGTGGGCGATCAGACGATGACCGAGTTCGTGCAAATGATTGATGGCAAGTGTGCCCCCGGTAATGTTATCCGAGTAGACGACACTACAATCAGCACTGTCCATATCGACGACGACGATTGGAATCGTACTTTGAATCAATTCTTGGACGTGTTGATCCATCTGATCGGAACAGATGACGACGATGCCGTCGACTGCTCGGTGTCGGAAATGCTCGAGGTAGCTCATGTCGCGATTGCGTAAATTCCGCGATGCGAAGATGAGATCATACCCTTGTTGCTCTGTTGCTTTTCGGAAACTTTCAATGATCGCGTTGAAGAACGGATGCATCATTCCGACGCCATGTGCTTCCGAGAACATGACACCGATCGTCCACGAACGTTTCGTCGAGAGCGACTGGGCGTGCGCGTTCGGTAAGTATCCCATCTCGGCTGCTGCCTGGACGATTTTTGCTTTCGTCTTTTCGCTGACATCCGAATAATTATTTAAGGCTTTTGAGACCGTTGTAATCGAAAAACCGGTCATCTTCGCTAAATCATAAATTGTTCCCATGCTACTCACTCCATTTCACCGAAAGCGCTTTCGATAAATTTAGTATACGAAGTCTCTCTGGAAGTTGCAACCTATTTTTTTATAAATATCAGAAAATATGAAAACGTTATCATTCATACTCGATTCACTTCGAAAAGAACTCGATTTCCCTTTTAATGCGAACAAATGTTTGGTATACTTAAAAAAACACACTTCGCTTTTTTAGAGAGGAGCTTTCCCATGCCAATCAATCCGTATCTCGTCTTTAACGGCAACACGCGTGAGGCACTGACGTTTTATGCACAGGTCTTTGGTCAAGAAATACCGGACATCATGGAGTTCGGACCAGGTCCCGGTCCTGACGGTCAACCCTACCCTGAAGAGATGCAGTCACTTGTTCTACATGCTGAACTGATCGTTCATGGTACCCGCTTAATGTTCTCAGACGCAATGCCGCATGATCCGGTCACGATCGGTCAGAACGTTACCTTGGCGCTCCACTTATCGGACGTGGACGTGTTACAGAAGACATTCGATCAACTCGCAAAAGACGGCAACATCATCATGCCGATCCAAAAGACATTTTGGAGTGAAGCGTATGGAATCGTCGAAGACACGTTTGGTGTCCAGTGGCAAGTCAATCATGTAGTGAGTGAAGTGCCTACCACTTAATATTTTCAGGCGACTTTTATTACAAAAGTCGCCTTTTCAATGCAATTAATTCAAAGTGACCTTTTTAACTTAATAATATGATTCATTATCTAAATGTCTAATTGTTAAATAATACAATTTTTTTACTGTTTAGTCAGAGATTTAATCTAATTGTTCTTTAGCTGTTAAAGAATATTAGTAAAAATTTGCTATTGTTATATCAACCACAAAGGAGGGCTTATTTTGAAAAAAGTTGCGTTCATTTTAGTCATGAGTTTACTAATTTCTACTTTGTCACCATCCATTTTTGTAAACAATAAAACTATAAATCCTAGATACGATCAAGAACGTAAAAATGAATACACAACACAAATCAACTCTTTGAGCATTGGTTATCATACTGCTGATGCTTGGGCGGTATTAGTCGGAAAATTAATCATAAAAAGCGCTACACGATTAGCAAAGATAGGATCAAAAACATACAAAAAGGTTCCTAAAAGCAAAGTCGTCAATGCACTTAAAAATTATAAAGGAACTACCTATTCAACTGGTTCCAAAAAATATGTCATTACTAAAACAGATATGAAGCATATGCTTGAAAGACATCACCCAAGATACTGGACCGATAGTAAAAAAAATGTGAAAAAACAAACTTTCTTTGATTCAAAACTATCGATTAAAGATGTAGAATCTATTGCTATAAATGTAGCCAAACAAAATAGAAGTGGTCTTTCAAAAGTTTCTTCTACAGGTTCAAAGCAATTTACAGGAACAGTTGATGGCGTAAAATATGTCATGGGCGTTGAAAAAGGACATATACGTCAACTTTATCCATTAATGAAATAAGGAGTGGGATTTATGCATATCCAAACTTTTATCTTTTTAGAAAATGAACAGAAACACGTGAACATCACAGAGCAAGATCGCATTCAAGTGTATATTCAGCAAAAAGAGGATTGGTTAGAAGATGGCTTTTTAAATCTAGACGGTACGATTTCTTTTACCCAGAATGGAATCATGCAAGGAGCCGATCACTCAGATGAACTTGCACCACTGTGGCAGTACTATGCAGACGCTTTGAAAAACTGTCTAGAGGATGGATCTGCTACATTCTATTTCCCGAACACACCTATCGAAGTATGCTTTAAAAAAATAAGTGAAAATCGCTTCTCATTAACCATTGATCAAGAAGAAGCAGTCTATGATACATCAGACTTCATTCAAGCTTTTAAACAAGCAGCTTTATCTTTTCATCAGCTCGTCGAGATCATTTCTGATAAAAAATACGAGGATGATTTACTCGAAAAAATAGAGAGCTTGTCGCAATGATAAAAGGCGATTCCGTGACTTGGAATCGCCTTTTAGTTAGCTCTCGCTTAAAGAAGTCGAACGCACAGTTGACTGAATCAACTGCTTTAACCAGACTTGTCTTGCTTCTACTGAAAAATCTTCATTTCCGAATACCTCTACTCTGAACGGAAGCATTTCTAACGACTGACGCTCTAATACTTGTCGTGCCTGTAAAATCGTAATCGTCCCTTCCACTCCTGATAAAGAGCGATTTACACCATATGCTTGCTCAGTGTAATAGGATACGAATCCGTCCGCCCATTCTGTCGGACGCTCGTTTAATGCTTTACGAAAGCTTTTTTCTACGTCCTTTTGATCAACATAAACGAGAACGGGTTGTAACGGTGCGATAATCGTCGCTATGCGTTCAATATACGCTCGCAACGTCGCTTCCGGTAGATCGTATTTGATGAGTCCCATCGTCAATGGATTTTGTAAGAAACAGCACTCAAAAACATATGTTGTATCCGTCGTTAACGCTTGAGCGACGAATTCTTCCCACTTTTTAAAGATCAATGACTGGTGTAACTCGAACGGTAGTTCATAGATATCTCTTGCTTGCAGAAACGCAAGTGCTGCTTCAGGAATATCCATTTCTGACTGCCACTGGCGATATGATACCAGCACGTAGGCGTTGAACACCTCAGCAAATCGTAAGACATCGAGTGAAGCGTATTTACTTTGAAAGTCTATCCATTCATTCATCGTTAAGTAAGCGACACTCTCATAATCTGCAGGATGGTTGAGATCTCCTTCGATATGAATGCGTGTATTGATTTGTTGCTCTTGCAATAGACGAGTTAATGCTTCAGCTGTTGTTGTTTTGCCCGAGCCTGGGAGCCCTTCTATTAGATAAATTTTAGTGCTCATACTGTACACTCCTCAGATTATTTTCGTGTCACTGTTTGATACTTCATTTCTATAGTACACAAAGTAGTCAAAGATAGATCATAAACAAAATAAGTATTGAAGAAATAAAAATCTAAATATCCTCTCAAAAGTTGTATTTAATATATATTCATATGAATATTTTAATTTTTTTGTTAATAAATTGATTGTTTTTAATGATGTAAGGGAATTTTATTAATATTACACTGTTCTAGTTTTTAAAGAAGGAGGTCTAATATGCAAACTATATTAATAATCATGAATTATTTTTCGTTAACGATTTTAATCTTAACAATTATTTATCGTTCCCAAGTTATAAAAAAGGGTCAGTCTTCAGAAAAAGTAAAAAACACTACCCTTCTACTTCAGTTAAGTAGCCTACTATTCACCTTAACTCTACTCAATGTGTACGTTTTGTATAACCAAGATGGTCAGTATGAAATCATAATGCTACCGATTTTATATGTCATCATATTTAGTTCACTTTGTTGGATGCTTTATTACAGCTACAAAAACCCAAAAAGTCGGCCCTCTCCACAAATTTTTATTCCAACTATTTTGCTATTCACATTATTTATACTCACTATATTTGCCACTGCACTTCATTTTGAAAATATTTTTTACATCATACTTTGCATTGGTATAGTAGGTATTTTTATGAGTGTGCTTTTTTTGTTAAAGCATCAGTCTTTTAAAGAGCTTCCTCGAATATGGAAGTTTGTCTTATCTTTTGGCGTCCTATTCTTAGTAACCTCGTACGAAGTGATTACTTCAGCCCCCACTGAGATTAATTCAGAACCTACTGCTAGTACTTCTACCAATACTGATAGCACGACTACAGATGACTCCGTTGATGAAGAAACGACTGCTGAAGAACCTATAACTAGTGACTCTGAGACAGAACAAGATACTTCTGTCGATACAGCAGATGTGCCTGATAAAAAAATTTATGATCAAACAGAAAAGTACTATGGGTCATACAGTTCTTTGAAACTACAAAAAATTAATAAAAAAATTGAACTAGCCCCTAATTTCTTTTACGAAATCGATCAAATCGAAATTGGAGAGGTCACTGACTATAAGCCATTCGTCAAAAAATTCATGTTTGATGTAGAGCCTACTTCCGTATTAAAAGTAGATGCAACCGTTCAAAACAATACATCAATAGACTGTTACTACTCGTTTGCTGGCACCTTTATCAATAACGGTATAAATGAGTATAGTCCTGTTGGAAAGTTCACACTGGACAAAAGCTATAATCCAGACGCAGATTTGCCTCTCCTAAAAGCCGGTATGACTGATAAGGGGAGCTTCTATGTTTTTATGGAAGAATCAGCTGACACGCTGACTTCTCTTGATTTCTTGATTGGATTACCAACAGATCCTGCTACAGGAGATCCGATTGATTCTTCTTCTGATAACAGCATAACGATTGAACTTCCATAATCGTAAAAGACCTTCCGATAAATAATTCGGAAGGTCTTTTTTGCTTTGCACTATTCTCTCTATCCCCTTTCCTTGTATACTAATACTGTCCTAAAAAATAGGAATTAATCGATTTATTTTTCAATAAACCACCTCTAATTTCCTAACTTTTAAATTTACATACAAGGAGCAATCTAGTAATGAGCACTACTCGAACAAAAGCAATCAATCTGTTTCAATTCATGGCTTCCGTTAAAAAACTAGGATTAAAAACGCAACGCGATACGAAGACCTATACCGCGATTTTAGACGAGACGACACTTACTTTCCCAAACGTCAACTCGACGTCTGATGAAGGCCGACAAACCGTAGTCGAAGTAAAGTTCCAACCTGCTTTCACAACGGATCGTCCTGTACTTCCAAATAAACTTACTGAATGGACGGTCATTAATGGTGATGAGGTCACACCAAAGGCTTCTCTCCCTACTGAATTGACTTCCGTTTGGACGACTTATGAATTAGCCGTTCGAGACTGGAAAGAGAAAAAAAGACAACATGAAAAAGCCCAAGCCCTCTATGATTTGATGTACCGCATGTATCAATTCCAAACGACAGATAATGATACACACGAAATCGTCTGGTCGTTTGGTCACCTTCATTGGCCAACCCAATCCATCAAACGTCCTTTGTTCGTTCGACCGGCTGTCATTGATTTTGATACGGAAAAGAGCGTCTTCCGTATCGAAACGACACCGACCTTGCCAAAGCTCGAGTTGGACATGTTGAACTGGGATAGTGTTTGGATGAAAGCCGAGCTTTCTGAGTATGAGCTTGCCTTTAAAGAAGATCATGCTTTTGACTTTAATCCATGGGACAATGAACAACTCCAAGAGCGGAGTGAACAAGTCTTACGTTTATTGCATGCGGATCACGCCTATGGTGAGGAAGCAGATGTCTACGTCTTACCAAACATCTGTCTCTATCGTCGTCCTAAGTCGAACCATAGCTGGGTCGAAGAACATGAACATCTCGCAGAAGCCATTGAACAAGACTTACCGCTCTCACCAGCACTCGAGCAATTCTTTACTTCTGATGATGCTGCCATCGCCGCACTCGATCAACAAGATCGAACAGAGTGGCAAGCAGTCGGAGAAGAGATTCTATTTCCACTTCCGTATAACGAAGAACAAAAACGCATCCTACAGCAACTCAGTAACAATGCCGGTGTCGTCGTTCAAGGTCCTCCCGGTACCGGAAAAAGCCATACGATTTCGAATTTGATTTCGCATCTGTTGGCACATGGTAAGCGGGTCCTTGTCACAAGTGAAAAAGAGCACGCGCTGACTGTTCTTCGTGACAAGTTACCTGCTGAAATTCGTGAACTTGCCGTTTCCGTTCTTGGGGCAGATTCAAAGACGATCAAACAGACAGAAACATCCTTACATGGGATCTCAAGCTATTTGAACAAGACGTCTGCTGAAGAACTAGAAGTCAGTGCTACGACGATTCGCCAGCGGTTAGAGTCGATTCGTCAAGAGATTGCATCGACTCGTCGGACGATGCTCGATCAAGCCATCGTCGAACATGGTGGTTTAACGATTGGACAAGAAACAAAAACACCACTCGAATGGGCCAAGTGGATCAGTCAATCAACACTTTCAACACACATCCCGACGCCACTCTTAACAGAAGAGGCACCTATGAGTGCGATCGATATTCAAGAATTATATGAATTGATGCAAGACCAAGAGGCATTGGCTGAACTTAAAATCTTAGGGCGTCGTCCTATGCGAACGTCTTTTGCCAAACCATTACTTTTTAAAGAAATCGTCAATGAAGTACAAACACTACGCGAACTTGAACCAATCGCTTCATCAGTCGCCTGGATGAAATCTGCCTCTGATGATACGAAAAATCAACTCTTAGACTGGTTGCGTCAGTCGTCTCGAAAATATCCACTTCTTGAGCAATGGGCAGTGAATCTGTATTGTCATTGGTTGGCACACTCATCTGATTTCGATGAACTCGAACAAGATCGCTTATCGTTCGAGCAGGCGTTGCATGAGATCGAGCAACTTGAACGAATCGTCTCTCTTCACGACTTCGCGATTCCAACAACCGATCAAGATGTATCTGCACTCGCAGCAGAACTCTTACCGCTATTTGAAGGTAATAAGGTCGATGGTGTGTTCTTCAAGTGGACAAAACGAAAAAAATACGCATTCCTACTAGATGAAGTGATGATTGATCAGAAACGATTAACGAGTGCTGCTGACGTCACACTACTTTTACAGCACTTAACATATATTGACTCACTTCGAAAATTGGAACGTACCTTTAAACATCGCTTCGAGCACCACTCGATTGAGTTGACGATACCTGAAATCACGACGTACAGAAAAGCACTTGATGTCTTCCGCTCTCTAGACGACATCATGCAGCATTTCACACAAGTCGTTCGTCCATTGCAGGCAAGTTATGAACAACATGATTTCATGTATGAAGCGGACTGGCTAACAACGCAAACACATGCACTCGAAACGTTATTCGAGTTGAATCGTTTAGATGAATTAACAGCCCAGCAACAGACCTGGTTATCACTACTCGACGTAGCAGAGTTGACGCATCCCATCACCTTACCTTTACAACAGGCAATTCGTGACTGGAATCCGGATCAGTATGCAGTTATTTATGAAGAGTTACGCGTTCTAGAAACAAACGAACACCGAGCGAGCCGCTTACAAACACTTAGTGACACACTCGAGCAAGCAGCACCAAACTGGATCACGGCGTTACGAACGAATAGTGCACCGACGTTCCAAGCGCTCGAACTTCGAGATGCTTGGCATCTTGCCTATGTTAAAACTCGACTAGAAGCATTAAGTGACGCGGACGAGCGTGAGCACTTGCACCGTCTTGAGCAAGAAGAAGGTCAAACTGTCGCACGACTATGTGCCACACTGGCATGGAAAGAACAACTCAAACGGATGACGCCTTCGAAGCAAGAGCAACTGAACAGTTGGGCAACCTTGATTCGTAAAGTCGGAAAAGGGACAGGGAAACATGCCCCACGGTATCGAAAAGAAGCGGCTAAACAAATGATGCAAGCACAAGACGCGATTCCGGTCTGGATCATGCCTGTCAACCGTGTACTCGAATCCTTCAAGGCAGCAAGTGATCTCTTTGACGTCATCATCTTTGATGAGAGTTCTCAAAGCACGATGGACGCGATTTCCCTCTTGTCACGGGCACGTAAAGCCATCATCGTCGGAGATGATCGTCAAATTAGTCCGACGAGCTTTGATAATCGAGATAACGTCGAAGAAAAGCGAAAGACCTATTTTGGAGATGATTCCACGATGGCGTTGTTCGATGGAACGAGTAGTCTCTATTCACTCGCTTCTGTTAAGTTCAGTACAAAAGTTGGATTACGGGAACACTTCCGCTGCGTTCCGGAAATCATCGGCTTCAGTAATGCTCATGTCTACGAAGGTACGATTGTTCCACTCCGCTTACCACAGCGAGCTGAACGACTGAATCCTGCAGTAAAGAATCATTTCGTCAGTGATGGATATGTCGATGAGACGACGACAGATAAGGTTAACGTTCCAGAAGCTCGTGCCATTGTTGCTGAATTAAAACGAATGATTCAGGATCCGCTCTATCACAATCGGACGTTTGGTGTCGTCTCCTTACTTGGAAATGCGCAAGCGACGCAAATCGAGCGGATCGCAACATCGGAAATCGGAATCGATGTCTTGATGCAGCATCAAGTACGCTTCGGAGATGCGTATACGTTCCAAGGAGACGAACGAGATGTCATGCTTCTCTCAATGGTCGTCGCACCAAATAAACGCTTCATGTCGATGACAAAAGAGACGGATAGTCAACGCTTCAACGTCGCGGCTAGTCGAGCCCGTGATCAAATGATTTTGTTCCATTCCGTGACGTTAAACGATATCGGAAACAACAACTGTATGCGCTATAAATTACTTGGGTATTGTCAAAATCCCCTCGGTGACCAAGCATCCTTCGATAGTGTGAAACATCGCTTTGATTCTCCATTCGAAGAGGCCGTCTATCGTCGCCTTGTTGCTCGTGGTTACCTCGTCACACCACAAGTACAAGTGAATGGCTACCGGATCGATCTCGTCGTTGAAGGTGAACACAATCGCCTTGCTGTCGAATGTGATGGAGAACGCTGGCACGGTCCAGACGCTTATGAAGCAGATATGTTCCGACAAAAGGTGTTGGAACGCGCAGGTTGGCAATTCTGGCGTGTCCGTGGTCGTCATTTTTATCAAGATGCTGATCGAGCGATGGAATCGTTATGGACGACGCTTGAAGAGATGGAGATAAAACCAGCCTTAATTGAATACGTATAAGAATCTATTAAGTACACAATGTATAAACATATTATTGTATTTAATTAGAAATGAACCTTATACTTATAATTAGAAAATAAATGGATATTTTGTTTTCGAGAGAGAGGTGGTTTTAAGATGGATATGAATAAAGTAAAGACCCAAAAAACCTCTGATCGATCAGCACTAGGTGTATTAAAAGCAGGTACTACTCCTTCATTATCTGGTAGAAAACCAGTGCATGTGGCAATGTTTAGTGGCGGTGCATCTTCTGCCTATGTTGCTTATCATATCGTTCAGAAATACGGCAAAGAAAATTGCGTTCTTTTCTTCACTGACACGCTTTGGGAAGATATCGATAACTATCGATTCATGGATGAAGTAGCAGAGTATATTGGTATGGAGATTACTACTCGAATAGATGGAAGAACGCCTGACGAAGTTTTCCACGATGTTAAATTCTTGGGTAATTCACGTATGGCTAAATGTTCTGAGGAATTAAAGGTTCGTCAAACAATGATTTATCTAGAAGAACTTCGTGATGAGCATAATCTTGAACCAATCCTTTATTTCGGTATTGGTCCACATGAGCAGCATCGAGCTATCAACCTTCAAAATTTCTACGAACACAATCCAATCGAACCGATAGAAACACGCTTTCCTATGATTGAAACTTTTAAAGGCGATCTTGATACGAAAGAAATTATTCGTGACGAATGGAAAATTGCGTTGCCGAGAATGTATGGTTTAGGCTTTTCTCATGCAAATTGCGCTGGTCGATGTGTTCGAGGAGGCTTAGGTCATTACGCTCTTTTATATAATGTCTGGCCCGAACAATATGCCGAGCAAGAAGCTATGGAAGAACGCTTCCGTAGTAAGTTTGAGAAAGATGTTTCTATTCTAAAGAGAAACGGTGGACCATTTACATTGCGTGAATATCGAGAATTAATGGATAGAGACGGAATCGAAAAATATTTAAGTGAAAAAGACGATACAATTCCTTGTGTATGCTCTTTCTCATAAATAAAATCTATACAAAAAGGTAGTGGATAAGATTCCGCTACCTTTTTGTATAGATGGATTCGACAAACAATCATTAAGCATTAAATAACTGTAATTTTTATTTAGATTCTAGTTCACTTAAAATCTTATACACAACAAAGCGGATTTCATCATCTGACATTGTTCTACTGCCAGCATTTACTATCCTACTTACATTGTTATAGATAGTCTTCCCTTTAACAGAAAGCTCAACTTCTTTGATTTCCATAACTGTTTGATTATCAGTTACTATTTTGATTAATCCATTTTGATTGTGATTCGTCAATAATAACTGCTTGAAATTCATCCAAAACGAATCGTATGTGACATCTGACCAGTCTTTTAATGACACTCCAACAATTTTTTCAATTAAATATGCTAACCAATCTTTATTTTGAGCGTACTCTGAAACAAACCCAGCTAATATTGGACTGCTTAACACAAGTTCTTTATTTCTATCAGCCCACCCATGAATATCTTTGTTTGATTCAACTTCCATTTTAAGAAGAACTTCTTCTTTAATTCGTTTTATCATAAGACTCAAATGGTTTTCGAGTCCAGTTTTTAATTTTTTTAAATCAGAATCACTTTTAACGATTTTTGCAAGGTTATTGATTGAAGCAAGTGGGTCTGTTTCACTGTGGCGAATAATCTCTTTGAAATGATTTTCAGTAACAGTCAGTTGGTCGGTTACTTGAGTATATCTTGGCAAGCTCCGTAACCATCGCATCATCTCTGTAAAAATTATAACGGGTTGTTCTGATAAAGTTCCATTAAAGAATGTAGCATTTACATCTTTGAGTAAAATTAAGTTTTCTGAAGATAATTCATATAATTCGTATTCATAAAAATCTGCTCTTAATTCTAAAATATCATATAGCATGTCTGCATTTAATTCATGAATATAAAAATCATTTGAGTAAAACGCCATCTGATGCCAAACGTCTTTTAAAAGACCTATTAATAATAGTGGTATTAGTGGTTCTCTAATGCCATAGGGTTCATGTCTTAATAAATCATATAAATCGACAATTTTCCCTCTTTTATTTTGTTTGAAATGCGAAAGCAGATCGTGCCTTAACTCCAACAGATTATCATCAGCTATTTGACTTAAATTATTTGTATCAATTCCTGTATTTTTAAACATAGTTGCATAAATTAAATAATCCGGACCAAATCCTTGGATGTCAAAATCACCTGAAAATGTAGGCGCAAGTAGCTGAGACAAAATACTTTTAGCAGCTTTCTTTTGGATAGAAGTAACGTTTTTTTTGTTAAATCCTTCATTTCTAATTTCCGGTGTAGCAGGAAATCTGTCGAACATCCATTTCGAAAGTTTCTTTTCAAGTGAATTCTTTGAATCGATTTTAACGACGTCATTTTTGATATACCAAGTTAAATTATCTGTCTCAAAATGTCTAATTGGTCGTAAGAGCTTTTCAATTTCGAATCTAATATTTTCTAAATGAATTATAATTTCCGCTTCCAAATTCTCATCTTGTTGAAGTAGTTCTGAAGTATTGAGTAGAAGATCTAAAATCATAAATTCATCTAATTTAATAGTTAAATCTTTAGTATTTAACTTCGTAACGCAAACTATAATATCTTTTCTTTTAGAATTTATTACGAACTCCCGGATATTTTTTAATTCTTGATCATTTCTATAGATCATATACAGTAGTGTTCCATCACCAACCGAAAGATCTAAGTTCAAAATGTTTCCCCAGGTAAATTGAGATTCAACAAAGCGTGTCATGCTTTTAACATTATTATACTCATGAGGTAGAAAATATTTATTGGGTAAAAAATTATTTAAAAATTTTATTCTAGATTCATCATTAATAACTGTTTTAGAGCGATAATCTTCTATTAAGGATTCTAAAGAAAGTATAGATCCACTATATAATTCATATGATGAAGCTAATGGATTATATCTTATTATCTTTATTTTTTTTAGTTCTTCTATACTTTCTCGTATTTTTATCTCATTGATACCTAGTGCAAAGGATAAAAAATCTATAGAAATTTTAAAAGGTCTATTAGATATATTCAATAAAGTCATTAATTTTACAAGTCTTTTTGCTTCGTTCGTTATTTGGTAACTCATTGATAGTCGATAATACTTTAAATCATCAATTAAATAAAATGAAGATTCATCTGGATAGAAATAATTAAACAACTGATCTGCATAATACCAATCAGTCTCTAAACCATTCTCATCAAATTGAGATAAAAACGTATATAACGTTCGATCATTTTGTCCTAACATATTTGAAAGAATAGGTAATAATCTAATTGTTAGTGGGTGTATAGGTTGGCATTTTTCTAAAATGAAATTCTCAACTTCAGACACTTCCATATCTGGAAAAAGACTATACTTTTTTAAATCGCTTTTAATTTTTTCAATATCGTTCAACAAAAATAAGTTTGGAGCATTATCTTCTTTAACAATCTCAAGTATTTTAAATGCTGTTCTATAAAATAAAGAAGGATCACTATCTAAACGATGCGATTCAAATCTTTTTTCAACTCTTTCTAATTCTTCTTTAGATAAATTATTACTCTCTGTTGAATACTGTCTAAGACCTGTATGAGTAATGAAGAGTAAGCCTAAGTTAGAGGACCTGTTTGCAAATTCAGCGATATCTTGTAAATCTTGCATAGTTTGAAAAATCAACGATTGGTTTACACCTTGAAGAAATCTTCCGAACTCATCATAAATAATAAAAAGTCCCATTTTTTTTATAGATAATTGATTCGTTAAGTGTTGAATTTTTTCAACAAATGATGCTTTTGATTCTGAAATATATGTAGCTCCAGAAGTCAAAGTTCCATACATTTTTTTAAATTCCACTATGAATCTTTCATCATTTATAGTAATTCCTTCAATCAATTCTTCTATAGTGCACCCAAAAGAAGTACACAAATTTATCAGTTTAAAATACGTATCCTTATAGTCGTTCTTCCACAATTCAATGGTGTGAAGAATTTGCTCACTATCTCCTTTTAGAGATAAAACGATTCCTTCTGACTTTAATTTTAACTGAATAGCTTCTAAAATAATTTCGTCAATTCGTCCATTTTTACCAGTTATAGTAATAGGAATCCACTTGATATTATTCTCATATAAATTGTCTTTAATTTTATCTGATAAACTATTATTTAAACCACTAACGTTGTATAAAAACGACTTTACATCCTTGCTATTTTTTCTTGCTGTTATTAAAGAAGCCGTAATTGCCCCAACCATTGATTTTCCTGCTCCATATGGACCAATCATAAGATGAGAATTGACTAAGCTTTTTTTAGATAGACTTGAAATTATATTTTCCATAATTTCCAACTGATCATTGTTTGGAACAAACATATCAAACAGTTCGGACTTTCCTGTGTCATAAACTACATTAATACTAGGTTGAAACTTTTTCATAGCACTACCTCATTTTCAAAAAATCGTTCCATATAATCTAAATAATTAGTTGTATCAGTAATTCTAACTACATCAAGACGGTTCGTTCTAGTAAAAATTATTGGATATCTTTTTTGCATCTCTTCTAGGCAGTTAACAATTTCAGATCTTGACAGGTTAAAAATTCTTCCCCATAGATTTTCACCATCGATTAATTCATCAAGACTCACTTCAGTGAGTTCATTTCTTTCTATATAAATCAAAAAAGTGATGAAAAGTACTTCAAACTTAAACACCGTATCTAGCGGTGTTTTTTTGTAAGTACCCTTAACTGTATTACTTACCAACCCTAATTCTTCAAACGGACTTTTAATAACATCTTCAGGAGTAGATGAAAGATTATTTGGACCATACATTTGAATGAGACAATCAATGTCTCTTTTTAGTGAATTAGAAGAGACTGATTTTTCTAATGTGTGACCGATCCAGATTTCTAACGTGTCTATCAATATCGCTTTATCAAAAATTGATTCTTTGAATACATTAAAAAACCAATACCAACTTGTTGCAATTTTTGGATCAGAGGCTAGGATATAATGTAAAATACTTTTCGTAACAGGATGTTGAATATATTTATCGTATTTATCAACTAATTCCCCTAAAGAAGTAAGGTGATGTTCTGTTTTTCCCGATTGCCGCTTCTCTTCCATTAGACCAGTTGAGAATAACCAATACTTCGCTGATTTCGCCATGTTTTTCCCTAAGCCTAGTTGTTCAAAATGAGTATCATTATAAAAAAAGCGAGCATCGCTTTTAATTTCAGTTAACCCTTTATATAACCATTGCGGACGTAAGTAAAAACTTTGATGTTGTCCAAAACCCATTTGTAACCCACCTTAATTTTAACAAAGCAAAGTAGCCAGATTACTCTTGGCTACTTTGTAAGTTTAGTTATTTTTAAAGAACCTCATTAATGCTCGTAAAGACTGTGGTTCTAAATAAGGACTCTTACCTCTAACTGGTTCTCTATCTTTCTTTAAGAGATAGTCACCTTTACCCGCTAAATTCTCGGCACCGCTTGTATCTAATACAACGTTAGATGCAACAGCGTCTGTTACTTTTAATCCTAAACGTGCTAGCAAATTATTTTTAATAGTAGTATTAATAATCTCCGCTTTAGGTGATTGTGTACAAACTATCATATGAATCCCTGCTGCTCGTCCTTTTTGCCCGATTCTCTTAATAGCAGTTTCGATACGTTGTGCAAATTCTTTATCTTGCATCATGAAGTCAGCAAATTCATCAAAAACAATAACAATACGAGGTAAAACTTCTGATGATTTATTTTCTTCAATCAAAGCTTCATTGTATTCTTTCAGATTTTTTGCATAAGCATCTTTAAATTTACTATAACGATTTTCCATTTCCATAATCATAACATCTAAATAATCAGCAGAATCCATTAAATCCAATAATACTTTATCAGTATGTTGAACATCTTCAAACATAGAGAATTCAACTTGTTTTGGATCTATAAATACGAACTTTAATTCTTCGGGTGTGTATAGACACATCATAGACATGACAATCGAATTCAAACTAACACTTTTTCCACTTCCAGTTGATCCAGCGACTAACATATGAGGTTCTGTTCCATTAAAATCAACTGACATTACTTCATTTAAAGGGTTAAGTCCAATAGGCACAAGAAAACCATTCTTCAAGTCTGTTTGTGTGATATCTCTTCGAACGTACTTCATAAATTGTGAAAAGAAAATTGTATCAGGATCATTACGATTAATATCTATATTGATACCATTTCGATCACTAAAAATAGTTGGCGGCGAATCAATATGCAGCCATAATGGCATATCTTTAGCTTTCTTTTCAACTGCTGTAATACTTTGATCCGATGGAATTCTACCAATAATTCGAATAACGCTAGCACCTACGATAGTTCGCTCCACCGTAAACTGAACATTATTTATTCGGAGTTTAGTTTGCAGTGTGTCCGCATAACTATCACCTAATTTTTTCAATACCTCATCAAATGATTCTGTTTGTGGAGCTTGAACGTTCTTTAATGCATGATCTTCTGGGTATTGAGATTCATCGATAGCTTTAATTGATTCGATATCTTTTACTTCATTTTTTATACGCAGGTTATCTTGATTCGACGCGTCACCTTTATCAATAACTTTATTACTTGGAATTGTACCCGAAATAAGTTCGCTATTATCTATATGGATATAGTGATCAAAGTAATCACCATCATTAGTTATAGCGACCTGTTTTAATATAGATTCTTCTTCAGCCTGTATTTCATTATTTACTTCATGATCAGGAACATTCATTTCCGATAAAATGTATGATCTAGTAAAAGTATTTACTGCTATTTCATTTTCGTCTTGTCTTTCATAATAATGTCCAGGTGAAAGTTCTAAACGACCTTCAAATTCAATATTTTTATTATGAATGTATGCATAAATTGACTTTGTAAATTCAAAATTAATTTGAATATTTTCGTTATTTCTTAGTTCATGAAGTATCGCTAATTCAAATTCTTCATAAGCACGTTTATCTTCTAAATGAAGCAAAAATGAATTTAAATACAAATTTCTTTCAAGTGTTGAATCAAACCTTCTAAAGTACTTTTTCAATGTCTTTTCACCTGATATTAACTGAACTTTTGCATCAGTTACTTCGCTAACATAGCTTTCTTCTTGTATAAGCTTTAATTCAATTAAATCAAATTTAACATTATACACTGTTGATTCAGGAGAATATTGAATAGTTGTTTTTAATAAATCCGGACGTTTTTGCCGAGTTCTAAACCACTCTAATTCATCACACATGTCCCATAAAACTACAGTATCATCAGACTTTTGGTCTTGTAGAACAGTTAAATATACTGACAAAAACTCGTTAACAAACTTTCCAGGTCCTAATGCTCTTAGCACTAAACCACCGGATAATTCTTTTACAACTTTAAGAGCGTTATCGACCTGCTGTACGTCTATACTACTTACTTTCAACTGATCCTTTAATCTACTGTGGAGACGATCACGATAATAATTGACTTCCATATCCGCTTTTGACGATCTTCTAATCGAGTCTGAAGAGGAAACCAGAACTTTAATTTCTTCTTTTCCTAATCGATTTACATGATAACGAATAATATTCGAACCTTCGGCTACTTGTTTCATTAATAAAGGATCCATAAATCTATCATAAGTGACAACCCAATTAAACTTTTCATGTGCAAGTTTATATAACGTATTTGTTTCTGTACGAGTTACAGATAGTCTACCTTTTAATAAACCAATCTTGTTAGATTCGATCACTAATCCATCTTTTAATATTGCTTGCATATTATAAAATTGTTGCATCAATTTCGGCTGGTTAGGTGAAACATAGTTTATTAATCGAGTACCTTCTTTAACCGCTTTAAATTCACGATTTTCGTAAAAGACCCAACTTTTATCCGTAAGCTCACATTCTTTATAGCTTTCCGAGTAAAATTGATGTGGAATTTTTAAGTTTTCGCTTTGACCAAAGTAATCAATAAACACGGCTAAATCAAAGTCCAACATAGACGTATCTAACTTTTCCTCAAGTGTTTTAGGATCGCTAAATGGTAATACGTTGATTTCTAGTCTAGGAAATTCACTAAACGAATCTACAGCATTAATATATTCTTCTTGCGATTGAATCCATTGATTGATCTCATCATAAAGCATTGCAGCTCTCGCAGGACTATGAATAGTTATATTTAGCTTTTTTAAACTATCATTTTTCAAGATTTGTTCTACACTCTTTTTTACAAACTCCAAGTTTGTAACATATAAGAATAAGACATCTAAACAGTCCGCAGCATACGGATAAACTCGAACATAATCGTTTGCCACTTTTTCAATTTCTTTAGCAAAAGAAGTTGCTTGGGAGGACACACTCTCAATTTCTCCACCTTCTATATACGTTCCCTGACCATATAACTCATCTTGTGCAAATAGGTGATTCCCATCTCTAGATACGTAATAAGATGGTGCTAGGTTAGTAAATGATCCTCTTAGATACTCTTTGTACTGTTTTAAATCTTCTACATCTTGGATTTTATTGCGTTGTTCAGACGTATCAGAAATATTAGAGAGTAAGTTTCCAAAATGAATGAGTTTAAATCCATAAGCAATAAATCTAATAGGATTAAATACAGATACTATTTTTCGTTCAACTTCTGTTTGTTTAACATTTTTAGTCTCAAAAACCTTTATTGTTCCAATTTCATTTAAAAGTGAGTATATTTTTCTAACACTATCTACATCATGATCCGAGCACTTTAAAAATGATTCGCTAAGATCAGCTACTCTGTTTAAATCTTCAATAGTAATTCCTCTATTTTCGTCGATAATAGATTTAAGAATACTAGTGTATTCAGCATTATAGTTTTTAAATTGTTCGATGGGTTCTAACAATCTTTTATCAGACATCAGAGTGTAATTTTGTTGTTCGTTCAAATACTCCTTAAGATCTTCTTCAATTGGCGTACCCTTTTTCGTAATAATAGATTGTAAAAATCCATCTTGAATTTGATTGATAAATTTTGAAAAACTCGTTTCAATTAATGATCTACTAGCATCGATTTTGACAATAGATTTCGCTATAGAATTTTCATTTTTTAAAAGTCGTAATCTAACAGGGATTATTTCAATTTCTTTAGATGATTCATTGGTGTTCCTCAATTCTGAAAGAACAATTATGTTCGAAGACAACATTGATAAAGATTTTAGATGAAAATTAAAGAATCTAGCTTGTTCTTCAGAAACTTCTATATTTTGATCTATTGAAATTTCAAAGGTAAGATTACCATTAAATTCTTCGTGATCTATTTCCTCTAACATCACTAAACTTTCAGATAAAATCGCTTCGAAAATATCAATATATTCAGATGGGTTTTCAAGCTTATTTTCGATATTAATAATTTTTTTCAATATATTTTCTTTTTCAAGTTCTTGTTCATATTCTTCTCGAAATTCTCGAATCGCCTCAATATCATTTTTAGCATTTACAGCTTCAACACCACGGTCAAAATGACTTTCAGCTTCCATTTTTTCTTGCTTTAACTGGCTCTCTTCTTCAATACTTTTTGCTTCTCTAATCTTCTCTGCAAAATTATCTAGAATTATATCTCTTGTGTTATTCAATTTATCCTTTAAAGAATTAGAAACTTTAAATCCGAAAAGGCGCTCTGCATCATTGTATGAAATTAGATTTAAAAGATCGTTGTTTCGTCTTTCAATAAACTCCATTGTTTTTTCTAAAAACAATACTTTATCGTTATTAAAGCTTTTCCAAACTTCACTTGAAAAATTATTTTTTTCTTCATTGACAATAAAATTATCTACATTTTTCATCAACTTCTCTGGATCTAAATAATTTACTAAAGTTTTTCTTAAGTGACTTAATAAAAAGTTTTTTCTAAGCTGACTACGAAGACCATCTAGCGACTCAAACTTTAAATGCTCGTCTTTAAATAGCCGAAAATGAGGTAGAGATTTTCCTAAAATCACTTTAAACGTATCATTAGATATTTCTTTCTCCTGTAACACACTCTCAATATAGGCAATAAGCATTGAAAGTTGTAAATCAAGTTCTCCTCTGTGCTGATATGCTCCAATTAGTTTGAGTAAATCTTTTATCTGATGTGGTTCTAAATACCCTTTTTCTCGTAGAGATTGATCTAAACTGAAAAATCCATCAGATGATAGCAACTGAGTTTCATCAATAGAAACAATATCTTTTAAGCTTTGAGCTTCTGGTGTTCGTTCATTCATTAATAAAATTAATGCTTCGTTTGTTTTTACATTGTTTCGTAACCATACTCCATTTTCGTTTTCATTTAGAACAAAGGAATCGTAACCTTCAATTTTTTTTATAGTCCGTATTAATGGTTCATAAAAACTTTTGAGTTGAGTTTGATTTTCCAATAGAGCGTTTAAAATAGCTGGAAAATATTCTTCGTTTATTCCCTCTATCTTTACTAGTACTTTTTCGGCATTTTTATTTTTATGATCTTTAAGATAATTAAGTAGGTGTTGTGCAATCCAACTACCTATTATCTTTTCTTTATGAGTAATTTTTGCAATCATTGCTTAATGCTCCTTCCCAGTACTTTGCATCAATTATAATAAGGATTTGTAACTAATGCTGTTGCATCTGAGTATTCTTGAAGTAGTCCATTTTGTTTTAACTTTTGTCTCATTTTTTTCTCATTACTTCTAAAATGAGTTAGATTAATTCCCTCTTTTGAATATAAACCAGAAATTTTGGCAGCATCTTCTCCAATAATAATGCGATATTTTTGGAATAATTCATTTAAGAAATCATCATAGGGTAAATTATTCTGACCATTAAGAGTTGCGTATACTAAAGCACTTAAAACATTATCATGTAGTACGTATCGAGCTTTAGATCCTTTTCCTGAAACAATGAACTGACCATCACGAGCTAAAGTTTTCATAATGGGGACTTGTGTTTTAGATAAATCCTCCATGTAAAGTTCTACGATACGTAGTCTAAGTAACTTTTTAGCATTATTGATATCTTTAGTCTCTAATGCCTCTATGAGTTTTTTCTTTTTTGTTGCCTGAAGGCTGTTAAAATTTAATTCATTAAAAAATCCAGAATAGCCTTTTAGTTTATCTTTTTCAGAGCTATCAAAATTATTTCTCCAAAAATAAATTTTTTCTTCTGCTTTAGATTCAGAAAACACTTCTTCTACTCGATCTTCTACAAAAGTTTTATACGCTTCTCTTACTATAGTTTCGTGAATTCGGTAAGAATCTTGTGCTAAAAATTTAATTGATTTATTTTGACCTTCTAAGCAATCAATAAAATAACTACTCGTTTCACCAATTATTTGTTCTGATTGAAAAATCATATAACGATGAAGTTGGAATGTTATGAGAGAGGTTAAAATATCAAACATTTCATAAATATCAATATTTAGCATAAGTAGTGCATTAAGTTCCTCTGCAAATTCTTTATATAAATCTAAATCTGTATTTGGTAAAGTTGGGTATTCACTGCTTTCCCAGCTAGTAATGACGTTTGATAACTCTTCGTCTTTGATTAGTGGTGCTGGTTGATCCCCCGTACTATACTCACTAAATGCTTCGTTTATTTGATTAATGACAGCGATTACTCCACTAGAGCTAGATAGTAGAGTTTTCATGTTTTTTTCAATATTAATCCTTAGTTCAGAATTATTTAGTGTTCCATAATGCAACATTAAAAAGTACAGTTCTCCACCACGCGCAAAAAAATTACGTTCATAATTAATGGTTAGATTTTTCGTATTATTTTTATCTCTATTTACACGAACTTCAGAAAAAAGCAACGATTCATGGAGCGGATACATCATTTGAGCGTACCAAGAGCGATCAACCGGTTTTCCCATCGGTGTCATTAGAGGTATAGTTAAATTTTTGAAGAACACTTGTAAATCTTCTAATTGTTTTTCACTTACTCCAAGTTTCTCCCGAATTATATTTTTTTTATTTTCTTCGAAAATTGCGGTATGACCTTTTGCCCCCTCCTTTTCTCCTTCATAGACAAACTGGCGAAATTCAATCATTTTTCTTCGGTCGTAATACTTCTTCTCTAAACTGAAACCTGTTCCAGCAAATACATTTAAAAATTCTAAAGTATACTCTGGTCCTCGCTGTCCATCTTTAAAACGATGGCCCCATATTTCAGCACCAATCTTGCTAGAAAACTTTGTACTTTCATCTTGCATCTCTAACACCCTCTCAATCACTTTTACTTATATTTAAAAATCATCATCTTCAGGTTCAGTGTCTACACCAGGACCTTCACTTTCATTAATTTCAATGGTCTCTAATACAAATGCTCCTTGAGTACGATCGAACTTTAAAATTTGTAAAATATTTTCATCCTGTTTTTTTAACGAAATCAATCTATTTCGAAAACTATTAAGTAATATCTCTACATGTTCTCTCAGAACGTTTAACATGCCTCCATTGCTCAAACGCATTAGATATTCAAAAGTTACTAAATTTATAGCTAATTCTACACCTTGCACACTCAGGGTTAATGTAGTACCTGTTTGATCTATTGTTTCGTTTTTACCTTGGATATGGAAATCTACCTGATCCAATCCAATAATTTGATGAACTAATAAACTATCTGAAGATACGTATAGCTGATGAGAGGGGGAATATACCATTCTCTTTGCGAAGAATGTATTTAATCCATCTACAAGCTTAACTTTTATACTATGTTCAATTCTTCCTCTATGAAGAATGCTTATAAAATCATATCGATGTCTATAGGGAATTAATTTTTCAACCTTTTTATTATCTTCGGATTCAAAGTAATATTTTCTTCGTAATCTTGGAAACCATTTATTCATTAATTCAACACCGTTTACATTATCACCGTGTATATTTGAACGATACATTTTTACATCTTCATAATAAGCACCATTCTCAACATCAATATCTTTACCAAACAAAGTGTGATGAGAGTCTTTAATTTGTTCATTACTACTTAAGTCACCATTAAGCAAAAAGTCATCAATTAAAGAATCTGAAATAGATCCAGGATCTAGTGATTTAAATTCTTGAATACCACCAATTTCCTCGAATACTTCTGGTCTAAGGTTATTACCAAAAAAGTTCTCATAATACGATTTTTTTGCTAGAGCTTGAATTGATTCACTATTAGAAGCTTCATGTATATCTTTGCAAGCCATCCCACCTGTTTGCGTGTACGCTAAGTGAATGAGTAGCTCGCGCATTGTCATATGCTTTCCATTCATATCTAAAGATTTATACATACGCATCATTCGATTTTTTGTCGTTCTATCACTTAAAGCTAGATGATTACTATTTATGATGCATTTATTTTTACTAGTACAATCAGTACAAATGCTCCAGTTTTGTTCTTCATTCCATCCTTCTACGATCTTTTCGGCATAAATCGACGATGATGCGTATAACAAATTATAAACTTTGACTTCTTTCGTCATTTCTAGTTCTTTATTACTTGATATAAATTGAGGAATGACAGCATTTTTTAATTTATTTAACTCAGGATATTTCACAAGGGTGTGCGTTAATTTCCCTTCATTAGCTGCAATGAGGAAATATACTTTTGACTCATCATTTTCTAGTGAATCTTGTAATTTTTTTAATTCTTCAACGATAACTTCATTTTTTAATTCCGATAAGTCTTTTATTATTCGAATTTTATAATTTTTATATGAAATTTCTGCTATACCAGATTCTGGCCACCCCTTAAATTCTTCTTCAACTAATTGATCATATACGTTTCTACAAATTCTGGTTTTTCCATCTCCAGCATTACCTGTTATGATGATAGAGCGAGGAGATGTTGAAAGCTCCTCAATAATTTTCTTATTAACATTTGTATCGATGCTGTATTCAATTTTCTTAGTGTGTTCATCAAAGATTTTAGAGTAGTCTGCTGTAGTTAAATCATATTGATGCATAAATGAAACAAAAGGATTGACCTGATTTTGCATTATAATTTCTCCTTAATCACATAATTATTTGTAACAACTTCCCTAATAAATTATATCATTTATGGTTTTTTATTCATATTGTATTGTTAATAATTATAATAAAAGTGATTTTAAGTTATATCTTTTAATTTACTTTAGAGTAAAAATTATTATAAGAATGGAGAGAAATAACGACATGTCATTTTTGAAAATCGAAACTTCTAACGCTCCCGCTGCGATCGGTCCTTATTCGCAAGGCTTTATCGCGAACGGCACACTCTATGCTTCCGGTCAAATCCCGATTGATCCGGCAACAGGTGAACTCGTACCAGGCGGAATCACAGAGCAGACAGAACAAGTCATGCGAAACGTCGATGCCATCCTGAAAGAGGCAGGACTGACACCTGACCGCGTCGTCAAGACGACATGCTACTTAACGAACATGGAACACTTCGCTGCTTTTAATACGATTTACTCCGATTACTTCGCACCGCACAATCACTTCCCAGCTCGGTCTTGTATCGCGGTGAAGGAACTACCAAAAGGTGCATTAGTTGAAGTCGAGATCTTAGGACTCGTGTGATCTGATCGCTACGCACTCGTTGCGTAGCGTTTTTTATCGCAATCCCCAGCGGCCTGTTCCTTTTCCCGTCTCGCTGTAAAAGAGGTCCTGCTCTCCCCGGTACAATTTACACTCACTCGCATGTAGGTAGATCAATTTCCGAACGCGTGCCTCGAGTCCTGCTTCTGATGTAAACCGTGATAGATCCAAATGTTCTGTTTGTCTGACGCGCTGGTAGATATCAACTAAGTCGAGTGGCGATTGCCGTTCTAGGATTCGTTGAATTACATCAAGTAATTGTTGGCTCTCATCCGTCATGTCCTTCTAACTCCTTTTTCATCACTTTGTTTCGAATCGCATGCATCACGATCGGTATTTGTACAACCAGATTCAAGATACTTACTCCGATCACCAGTTGACTGACCGTCAATGGATTGAAGTACCCTTCACCATATCCTTTCCCTGCGCTGAGCGCGATCCCGTATGAAATCGCAAACGAAACTAGATTGCCGATGACGATATATTTCGGTTTCCCACTCCGCGCAAGTGAATACGATAGAGCACCGAGTCCAAACAAAAATAAGGCATAGCCTAGAAGTGAACCTTCTTTCCAATCAAAATAGGGTCCAAACCAAGCAAAGGGAATCACATACAACCATGTTCGTTTCATCGCTGCCCCTCCTGACTCGCTTGTGATATGAAAAAATGATACAACGCGTCACGGATGTTTCTCCATCCAGGTGGATAGACATTTGACTTGCTGATACAGACGGTTTGGTTATTCGTTGTTACTTCAAGCGTCCAATCCGTCCCGTCTAGCATCTCATGTACTGACTCAGGATACGTCCCCCACGCTACTAGATCATACTTACTCATCCACGTATCCATGAACGCTAGATCGTCTTGTGTCAGTATGCGTTCTCCAGGTGCTGTCAATCGATTTTCTTCATCTTCTGCTCGAACCGTTTGACTTGCACGGTTCCACCAAAACGTTTGTCCTTTTCCCATGCCGGACTCCCGGTAATAAATTCGTTCGACTGTTTGCATCGTGATCATCCTCTAAAATTGATATTTCCATTATAGCCCATTTGTTATTTTTAACCTGTTACATTTTTTACTATGGTTCTGCTGATTTCTGTTGCTGTGAAACATTTTTCTTCTTCTATCAGTAGATGGAGTAAAAGGAGATGTTTACTATGCATGTATCCATTCAGCAAGCAGGTTATGACGTCGGTCAGCCTGTCTTACAAGAGATTGAGTTTACCTTACAGCCTGGAACCATCACCGGTTTGATTGGTACGAACGGTGCGGGAAAAAGTACGACGATTCAAGCGATGTTTGGAACGCTACCGTGGGTCGAAGGAGAGATCGATTTACCCATCTCACTCGCCTATATTCCGGAACAGCCGACCTATTACGAATATTTGACGCTCGCCGAGCACCTTGAGCTGGTCGCTTCGCTCCACGAGACGGATCATGCCTATACAGAACGACTCTTAAAGACGTTTGAACTGCATGCTGTCACAAATGACTATGTCTCTTCTTTCTCTAAAGGAATGAAACAGAAGGTGATGCTCGTCTGTGCCTTGATGCAACGCGCGGACTGCTTGATCATCGATGAACCGTTCGTTGGTCTTGACGCGGTCGCGACGATTCGCTTGTTGCACTTACTCGAAACAGAACGAACGCGTGGCGTGGCGATTCTGCTCGTCACCCATGTCCTTGATTCCGCAGAACGTCTGTGTGACGACTTCGTCTGGATTGATCAGGGGCGCATCAAACATCAAGGAACACTCGCTCAAATCGGTGAAGCCTCTGGTCAACCCGGCGCTCGCTTGTTCGACATCATGGAAGCGATGGTGCTCGAGCATGATTGAAACCTTTTTGAAGCAACGGATCCGTCGACGGCACGCGGAACAACGTCGCTTCTTTCGAGAAGTCTTCGACTGGACAATCTTGCTGTATCTCGTCGTTCCGGTCGGGCTGTTTATTATCTATGAAACGATTCAAATCTTAAGTGGTCAAGCGGACTGGGTTCAAACGGTTCCGGTCGCTTGGATTTTACTCGGATGGATTCTGTTTGGATTCCTGCCCGCCTTTTACGCTTGGTTCGAACCCGCAGATCGCCTCTTCTTCAAACCGGTTCCTGGAGCGATCGTTCGAATGAAGTGGTATTCCGTTCGGTATCACTTCGTGCGGATTTTTCTATTGACTGCCGGCTTACAACTATTCTGCTTTCCGTTACATCTCCTTCGGTTTGATCAGTCCAACATCACAGTACTGCTGACTAGTCTCACGCTCGCTTTACTTCAACCGTTCTTTAGCTTCTGGACGTACCGGTTATCCGGGCAACGATTCTTGCGAAAATGGAGTGGTCACCTCGTCCTGGCAACCGGACGCATCACTCTGTTACTCCTGCTTTGGCTGCAACCGCACCCTGTCCTCTTCGTCGTCGCACTGTGTGTGTTGTTGCTCGGATCCCTTCATGTCCGGCGCTGGTCACGGCGCGAGGACGGATTAACGGAGGACATCCTGCTATCGACGAAACGACAGTCGAGTTTATCGGCGACCGTCCTTGAATTGAACGGTGCCTTACCAAAATCGTCGCATCGAAAGCGTCCGTTCCTTCATCTGCGATTATTCAATCAGACGCATCAGCAACTCCCGCTGATCACGTATCTGCGGGATTCGAGTAAACGTCGTTTCTTACTTCAGCTGTTTGCTGCGATGAACTATGGCCTTCTCGTCTTACCATGGATTGGACGTGGTCTTGTCATCGCCTTCGTTCTGTTCGTCCTGTATCAAGAAGTAAAACAACACGCCCTGTGGTTTAGAAAGCAGCGCTTCTATCGGCTCGTTGACTCTCGTATTACAGCTTCTACGGAAAATAAAGTCATTTAAAAGATATGGAAATCCAATATCTCTTCTCGTGTTCCTTTCGTACACTAAAGGTAATCTAAAACGAACGGAGTGTATGCGTATGAAGTGGGGTCTGTATCCGAAAATGTTACTCGCTTTCCTCGGTCTTGCAATCGTACCGATCGTCTTGATCGGTTCGTTTTTGTATGTTGAAACGAAGAGTGCCTTAACGGACGAAGCTTACGCGAAACTTGAGGCGATTCGTGATGCCAAAAAAGCGACTGTCACACAACATATCGATGAGAAATTTTTGAACCTCGAAGCATTAGCAGAGAACGAACAAGTCCAGCAAGCCTTCGCACCGCTGACGAAACAGTTTGCAGATGGTGGACTTACGAATGATTCGTATCAGCAAGAAGCCAAAAAATTCGATACCTACTTCAATCAATATATCGAGCAGTTCGGCTTCTATGATGTCTTCTTCATTGACTCGGACGGAAATGTCGTCTATACGGCGTTCAAAGAACCGGATCTCGGTCAGAATGTCGTCACCGGTGATCTCAAATCGTCAGGGCTCGGAAAAGCGTATCAGGACGCCTTAACACAACAAACAGGCGTCATCGCCGATTATGCGTATTACGAACCATCACAAGCTCCCGCTGCCTTCTTTGCGATCCCTTATGTTGACCCAAAGACGAAGCAACCACGCGGGGTGCTTGCGCTCCAGCTCGACGGAAATAAAATTAATAAAATCATGAAAACAACGGCTGGTCTCGGTAAGACCGGTGAATCGTATCTCGTTGGTGCCGATCAACGTCTACGGTCTGATTTCCGGGCAACGAAACAGACCGAAGTCGGCGAAAAACGCATTCAATCGACGCCAGTCAAACAAGTCATTGCCGGTCAGACGAAAACGACAGAAACAACGGACACCGATGGTCATGAAGTCGTGACGTCCTTCACACCACTAAAAATCGCTGGTCTCAACTGGGGACTGATCACAGAAGTCCATACGGAAGAAGTGTTTGCTTCTTTATCTGATTTCGTCCAAAAGCTATTGATTGCGTTAGTGGCGTTAATTGCTTTGGTAGCACTTGCTGCGATCCTCTTCACACGCACGCTCGTCCGACCAATTCGCGCGTTACTGCATAGTGCGGGCGCGATTGCCGAACACGATTTATCACAACCGGTCGTTGCGACGTCACGTGATGAGATTGGACAGCTCTCCCGTTTATTCGAGACAATGCGCCTCTCTTTAATCAATTTGGTACAGCGAGTCGATGCAATGTCACGGACGATTGATGACTCTCTCGCTGAGCTCGTCGTTGAAGCCGAAGAGACCGGACACGGAACAAAAGAGATGGCAACAGCAATGACTGGAATTGCCGCAACCGCCCAGCAACAGTCTGGCGCGTTCGACGGGCATACAGCGTCCTTACAATCCTTGACGGCAACAATCGAGCAGAACGCGCAAACGTCGGCTCTCGTCGTCGATAGCGCTAGTCGTTCAGAAAATCTTGCAACGACCGGACGTTCGGATCTCCATGCCGTCACGGAACAGATGCAATCGATTCAAAATGCGATTGATGAGGCTGCCGATAAATCACGTCGCGTCCAAATCGCTTCCGAGAATATCTTAGAGATCATCAGCATCATCGAATCGATCGCTAACGAAACGAATCTTCTCTCATTAAACGCTTCGATCGAAGCCGCACGTGCCGGGGAACAAGGCAAAGGATTCGTTGTCGTCGCACGCGAGATTCAGAATCTTGCCAACCAATCGAAACAGTCAATGGTTCGCGTCCAGGAAACAATCGATTCGATCCAACTGGAGACAAAACAACTCGAAGACGCCATGGCACGCGGAACCGTTGCCGTTCAAGACGGTGTCGTTCGCGTCACGGAAGCGACGCAATCGTTTGATTCGATCGTCACCCAGTCAAAAGGTGTCACTGTTGATATGGCCGCCCTTTCGGAAACGAACCGGGATGTCTTATCGACCGCTTCCCACCTCGTCGCACAAGCCGAACAGCTGCGTGCCGGAATCATCGCCAGCGCTCAAGACAACCAACATGCATCCGAGCAATCACTCGCTTTCAGCGAACGAATGGATGTCGTCCATACGCTGACGGAAGAGATTTATACGCTCTCCCGTGAGTTGCACGAGACGATCAACCGCTATACACTGGATTAAACTTGAAAGGAGACATGCCTCATGCCGACTCACTTATTCCTCTTTGGAGGCGGTCCTCCTTTTACACCGAACTTACGAACACGATTTGCTACATTAACGAACGGTGGACCGGTCGCGATTCTATACGTTCCACGAACCGGTAAGGACTGGACGCGTTACGCCTCGATCTATACGAAGCCGTTACAGGAAGATGGCATTTCGTCTTTCGTCCATCTGCCACTATCTGACGCACCAACAGACGGACAACTCGCGCAACTGAAACAGTGTCAAGGCATCATCATCTCCGGTGGCGAGACCGAATTGTATCAGCAATACTTGGTCGGTACACCGATCGGTGACATCATTCAGTCGCGTTTCGCAGATGGTGTTCCGGTCGTCGGTTTTTCAGCTGGTGCCCTCGTTTCGCCCGAACGGTGTATCATTCCGGAGATCGACCAACGCGACAATCGACGTCTTCGCTTGCCTGGTCTTGCCTTACTGAACGACGCGGTCGTCTGTGTCCATTACGAGACGTGGGGCGAAGCTGCCCATCTCGTGCAATCGTTTACGGAAGAAAGTGCAGACCGTGCTTTCGGACTTGCTGACGAGAGTGGGATCTATCTACGCGATCAGCACCTCGTCGAAACAGAAGGAATCGATCCCGTCATATTGTCGCGGAGTCCCGTCAAATGACAGCAATCGTTCCTGCCGTCAAAGGCATCATCATTCACGAGCAACGTCTTCTGATCGTCCGCCGGGCTGCTGCTGACTTCGGTGGCGGCACGTGGGAATGTCCGGGTGGCAAGATCGACTTCGGTGAATTGCCAGTCGATAGTCTCGTTCGCGAGATAAAAGAAGAGACACAGTTGACGGTTACCCAAGAGCGTCTCCTCTATGCCTCGAGCTTCCTGACGCATCCCGATCGGCAAATCATTCTCTTGATGTACATCTGTTCGACGAATCAGACAGACGTTCAATTATCAGTGGAACACGACGCTTATCTCTGGGCGGACGAAACAACAATTCGTCAGTTAATTGCCCCGAACATTTTGGCTGATTTTAAACGCCATGATGTATTTTCGTTATTGCATCGCTAAACACAGCTGCCCCGCCTGACCAGTTGGTCGAGCGGGGCAGTTTATATTTACAGTAAAGGATCTCGATAACAGACAACACGATTTCGGCCAGTTTGTTTGGCTTCATACAATGCTAAGTCGGCTTTCTGGACGGTCTCAAATACAGTCGATGCTTGATCGGATGAAGCGGCACCTAGCGATAACGTGACATGAAAAACGGGGTGCTCTTTATAAACGAAGTGTTGATCGGCGCAGGCAGATCGAATCCGTTCCCCCAGTCGTTCCGCTTGTCGAAGTGGTACGTCCGGCAACAGTAAGACAAACTCTTCACCACCGTACCGACCGACGACGCCCTGTTCTGGACAATACGATTGCAAGAGATGGCTGAGTTGTCGTAAAACGACGTCACCCCCTTCGTGTCCGTATGTATCATTGATTGATTTAAAATGATCGAGATCGAGAATGAGGACGGAGAAGACTGTTCCGTTCTGAGCGTACTCGGCTAACGTTTCATCTAGCTTCCGGCGGTTTCCCAGTTGCGTCAGCCCATCCGTTAAAGCCAGTTCCTGTTGTGTGTGGACGAACAAAAAGTGCTTCCTTAATTCCTGTAAGAAACGATAGGTGACGTAGCCACCAATCATGATGACGATGATATAGACGAGCGCAATCTCTAAAAACCGCTCGAACGTGTTCGTTAATAAATAGAGCGCCGGTAAGCTGTATGCGATCCCTGTTCCAAGCAACACGAGATAATCCTTCATCCGTTGAGCAGCGAACCGTCGATAAATCGTCGCTGTCACGAGTAACGCGACACAGATCAAGGTCGTCAGAATCAGTCCTTGGTATTCACCAGCTGGTGTCACCGCAAATCGGGCGCCGATGATGAATAGCATCGTGATGCTACCGCTGACTAATCCGCCGTAAAAGTACGCCGTGACGAGCGCAACAAGACGCAAATCAATCTTTGCAACGTCATAGGAGATACTGTTAAAGATCAACAGCGCACCAATCACACCAGCGATACAACCAATCACGAGTCGGACTTGTAAGGAGGAGTTGGGCGAAATTCTCTCGATCCGTCGTAGCGGTAAAAACGCAAACAGCAATGTCGCAATCAACAGTGAGAAGTTCAACAACAATGAATTAAGCAACGTAAGCACGACGACATCCTCCTCATTCCATTTCAGATGTTTACTCTATTCCCTCCAAATTACACATTCCCCTCTTTTTCCAAGGTTTTCAAACAAGAGGAGAGGGAATCAAACAAATATGTCTATCGTCTACATCATTAAGGGGGAATCTTTTATGGACCGTCAAGCTGAAAAACGAAAAAGTAAGATGCCATTCTTCATTATTCTCGTTATCGCTATCTTCGTCATCGTTGCTGCTGCGTTGATCATTTACGTCACATCCGAACCAAAAGAAGAGACACAAGCACTTATGACACACCTTGCGACTGTCCTACCGATTTACGTGAACTAGATTCACAAGACCTTTACACAAGCCGTACAACACCTTCATACATGTTGCGACCCCTCCTTCCGATAGGTACACGGGAGGAGATGTTTTTTATGCTTATGAAAAAACGATTATTAGCACAACAACTAAATGGATGGCTGATTCCGATCGTTGCCATCGGACTGATTGTGATCAGCGGTCTAAGCGTTTACGCATCGTATCAACAATCCGTCGCAGCAACTGAGGAACGGCTGATGCGTGAGTTAACGATGTTCGACGCGAATGTCCGGGCAACGTTTCTTGCGTATCCGGATGACACCACAGACCGCTCGCGTGCCATCAAACGATTGCAACAGCAACAGCGAACCGACTTATCACGTGACGACTATTCGATTCGCTTTCAAAGCCTGAAAACGAGTGAGGCGTTCCGACCGCTAACACTCGAACCGGCAAAACGAAAACAACTACTACAGCACTTAAAAACAGCCCGTACATATGCTTTTTCGAATCAAGACCAGTTTCTTGTCGCAATGACGATTCCGGAACTCGATGACGTCATCTTGCTGACGACTGATCGCGATAAATTAATCGCCCCTGCTCGAGATTTAGCTTGGACACTCGTCTGGGTCAGTTTGATTACGCTTGTCAGTATCAGCCTCTTGATTCGCTCACGAATTAGAAGACAACTCGCCCCACTATCGAAACTCTCCTTACAGATTGAAGAAGCGCATGCGAAGCGATCGTATCGTCCATTAACACTCAAGACGACGACCTTTGAGTTACAACAGCTGACGTTTCAATACAATCAGTTGATGCAACAGATCGGAGATTTAACGGCTGAGATGCAACAAGCGAGTCAGGAACTCGAATCCGTCCAACCCCACTTTTCTTCGCGCTTATCCGCGATGGATCAATCAGTCCAAGCCGTCGATGAAGTCGCCGGTTCTTTACTTGCGCAATCGTCGCAAATGGATCAGACAATCGTCGCCTCGACACGTTTGACCGCTCAAGGGCACGATGCGTTAAGTGAGATGCAAACGACACTTCTCAACAGCCAACATGCCGTAACCCGTTTTCAACAGACTGTTCAGACGAATCACACGACACTTGAGACCTTACAAGAGGAAAGCCAGTTACTGAAGGAACAATCCGCGACGACAGAGCAGATTTTGCAACAGACCTCACACCTACAGCAACAGATGGAGACCTCAATCTCGCACATTCAGCGCGTTGCTGAAGAGACGCGCCGCTTGTCGCTGAACGCGCTGATTGAGGCAACCCGTGCTGGAGAAGCCGGTCGTGGCTTTATCGTCGTTGCCAAGGAAGTCGAAAAACTCGCAATCGATATCCGAACGAGTACAGATCACATCCGTCAAGTCAATCAGACATGGACGGCGGGACTCGATCAAGTCGAACATGCCATCGTGCAGATGACGGAACGTTTTCTCTCAACATCGCAACAGCTCGAGACGGCAACGGCACACTTGCAACAGATGCTGACTGAAGCGACGACGATCGAAACGACACTGGGTACCGTGGAACACCAACGTCAAATCGTCGCAGATGTTCAGTCGAACATGCAGGAACATCTGCAGTCCGTTCAGCAGTTGATGTCGGAGCTCTCTTCTTACAGCCAGGTGCTTGGGGAACAGATGCAACACCACGTCACTCAACAGACGGAACTGAAGACACATAGTGCGGTACTCGAGTCACGGATCAGTTCGTTGCAACAGACCGTTCGCTCGAGTGAATCGCCGTCTTAAATCAAAGGAGCGCCTCCCATCTCTGGTAAGCGCTCCTTTCCTCTATTTTCAGCCGATATAACGTGCTTCCTTTTTATCGATAATGTTGCGGATCCGGTTCTCCGTCACCTGATACTGCTCTGCCAATTGACGAATCGTTTTCCCTTTCTCATACTGCGTGCGAATCGTTCGAATCTGAAATGGCGACAGCGTCACATGTTGACCTAACAAGAGATCAAATTCACCCAGCAGTTCAGTATACTGCTGATCGATTGAAGGCAAGACGTCTAAGTTCGACAACTGATCGTCAGCCCGTTTACCATTGCGCCGGACGAGTTGCGCCTCTGTAACATCTGTCGTCAGAAAAGCTTGTGCAACAAGTACACCGACCTGGACACGTTCTCCTCGACCACGTTGATAAAGCGTGACTTTCCGGTACCCTTCCCGATTGAGCCGTGGACGGAGCAAGACACCTTTTCGGCGTTGCTGGACACCGCGACACGTTACGATCGTTCGGTCGAGCGATCTTACGCGACCAAACGATGAGACTTCATATATACCTACATAGCCGATGACGGCTTTCCATTGTTCTTGCATGATTGTCCTCCTTCAGACAAGGACACGACGGGACTTCATACTTGAATTATATCAAATTACGAACAAACGTTCTAGTGATGTCACTCGTCGGAATGTGCTATTCTTAGCAGAAAAAGGAAATGAGGTTCATCTATGAAATTTGTCTTGTTACTTGGTCCCCAAGCGGTCGGAAAGATGACGATCGGTCAGGAAATCGAACGATTGACGGAGATGAAAGTCTTCCATAACCATCAGACAATCGATCTGTTATTGCCTTATTTTGATTTCTCTGAACCTGCACACCATCGCCTAAAGGATACGATCCGGCGCGAGATGTTCAAGGAAATGGCGAACAGTTCGCTCGAAGGTGTGCTGTTTACATTCCTCTGTCTATTCGGTGTCGAAGGCGGTGGTCTCGAGTTCATTGAAGAGACAGTCGAATTATTCGAACAAGCGGGTGCTGACGTCTATATCGTTGAACTGGATGCGCCGGTCGCAACCCGTCTTCACCGCAACACGACCGAAAACCGATTGACACACAAAGTAACGAAGCGTGACCTCGCTGCTTCTGAACAAGACTTACGTGAGACGGCGGACGGATACCGGACACGTTCGCTGCCGGGCGAACTACCGGACGTCAACTATCTCTTCCTTGATACGGAACAATTAAGTGCACGCGAAAGCGCTGAAGCGATTTGCAACCATTTCAACTGGTCCAAAACAACGGTCTAAGCACAAACGAGCCCCGTCCTGCTTAAGCAGACGGGGCTTTAGTGATGGAGTTCGCGTGCATATCGATTCGCCTGCAACTGAAATCCGTTTCGACGCCAGACTGTCTCACTGCCTGCTTCGCCGTAGACACGCGTCAGTAATAACGTCCGCGCGAGATATGATAGAATCGACGTCAACGCTTCTGTGATGTATCCGCGCTGATCTTTCTCATCCGTCGTTGTATAACGTAAGTTTCCGGTCGATCCATTCCATGTGAAGGTAATCGTTCCGACGATTGTTTTCTCACGTAACGCGTGCAACGTCCACTTACAACCCGATTCGTCATCCGTTGCTTCGACAAACAGGCGTGACGTCGTAAAATCCGGATGTCTCCCTTGCATTCAGCTCTCCTCCTCGACCTCGAACGTTGCTGTCGCGTAAGCCTCTCCGTTAATCAAAATTGTCAATGTATGTGTTCCGGGATAATGGACACGCGTCGTCATGTTCCGAAACGATTGGCGTCGTTCGACTTGTAAGACACCTTTGACTTCCCGCTCCCGCAGTTGAAACACCTTCCGACTCGTTCCGCGTTGTTTGACGTAATCGATCGCGTATTCAAGACGCAGACGTTGCTCGACGGAACTGTTTACTTGAAACGAAAACTGTAACTCTTGACCAATCGTCACTGGTGAGACGACCAAGTCCGTCACCTCGACCTCACCTTGCGTGACGTGTCCGAACAACTGTAATACTTCTGGATTTCCGCGCTTCAGTAACGTCCGGGAAGCGTGACGTAAAATCCAGTCTGTATTCGGATCTGTTCCTAAGTGACGTTCGATTCGCTCGATCAGGTATTCCGGATGTGTCTTTGAAATATCGTTCAAGTGATTGGCGACACTTTTTCGGACGTAGAGTGACGGATCCTGTAGTAAGGCGTCAAGAATCGGTAATGCTGGACGCGGATCAGCAATCAAACGCGGAATCGCTTGTCCCCACGGCAGACGAGGGCGTGTTCCTTCAGACGCTAAGCGCCGGACATGTTCATCATCTGATGTTGTCCATTTGAGTGCCTGGTCGAGATATCGTTCCTGATCGACAAGTAGAAAACGCCGAACGGCGAACTCCGACGTCGAATGTGACGTCAACTTGGCGAGTGTCTCTAATGCAAGCGACCAGTCAGAAAGGTCTGCCGTTCGTTCGACGTACTCCGGAAAAACGATCCCCGGTAGCCCGGTAAACTGCGGTGCGAGTCGCTCTAGCTCCCCCGCTGCATCCGGAAACGCTGGCAAGATCGTCTCTAGTGTCTTCGCCACACGACGGACGCGTTGTTTAAACGCGAGTTCTTCCCAGTCCCTCTGTTCGACTCGTCTTCGAAAATCTGATACATCGACCGCTGCTCCTAAGCGGTCGAGCCAACTCGGTGAAAACACATCTTTAATCAAACTCATCCTTCATCCAGTCCTCTCTGTGTGCGCTCCAGTTTGAGCAATGTTTCCTTGCGTGCGAGTCCACCCGCGTATCCACCTAAATCTCCATTCGTCCGAATGACCCGGTGGCACGGAATGACGATTGCCAGTTGGTTCGCTCCATTCGCTCGTGCGACGGCACGAACAGCGGTCGGTTGACCGATCCGGATCGCCAGCTCTTGGTACGAGATCGTCTCCCCACTCGGAATCCGTTCGAGTTCTTCCCAGACGCGGCGTTGAAATGGCGTCCCGTATCGCATCAAAGGTGTTTGAAACGATACCGGCTCTCCTTTGAAGTAACGACGGAGCTCCGCTTCAATTTGTCCAAAGACCTGTGATTCCCCGGGAACGATGACAGCGCGCGCTTTTTGACGTAATTGTTCGATTTCCCGCTCCAGTCCACGTCGGTCGACGAACTCGAGCAGATGTAAGAGTTGATCGTCAGCAATCGCCAGCATCGAACCGAGTGGTGTATCAAGCCATTTCGCGCGTAAGACCTGCCCGTCAAAGCGCGACGGTGCCTGCCCGAGAATCCGTGCTGACGCCTCACGAAAACCACTACTCGATTCATAACCTCCAGCCAACTGCCCTTCGATGATCGGCTTACCGGTCCGGATCTCCTTCATCGCAAGCCCCATCCGTCGTGCCCGAGCATACGCGACGAACGTCATTCCGAAGCGTTTCTTGAACTGGCGGCGTGCCGTTGATTCATCGAGACCAAGTGCTCGAAAATCGGCTTCCTTGAATCGTTTGTCTGGTTCTGCCTCGACCGCTTCGATCAAGCGTTGAATCGTACCATGATCGCCGGGATAAGCAAGCGGATGACAACGACGGCACGGTCGATAAGAGGCAAGTAATGCCTCTTGCGCCGTCTCAAAAAACTCACAGTTCTCTGCTTTCGGTTTTCGTGCCGGACACGTCGGACGGCAAAAGATGCCGGTCGTCTTGACACCAACAAAAAACGTTCCTTCGTACGTCGCGTCCCGGCGAACGAGCGCTTCATAATACGTGTGATGTTCCATCGCCTTCCCCTCCTTTGTCCTTAGTATACCGGCTTGTCCGGTCATCATGTCGCCGAAAATCAGGCATTGATATGTTTAAGATTCACTTAAGAAACATCGTCCTGTTTTCGAAAGGGACGATGTGCATACTACATGATATACTCAACGGAAAGTAGGGTTTTCATGTTTGATTTCTTAAAAGAAGCACTTCACGCACCACTCCGTGTCGGAGCCGTCGCACCGAGCAGTCCACGTCTGGCTGAAATGATGGCACGACGCGCCGTCGCCGATCGTCCACGCCAAATTCTTGAAGTCGGAGCGGGTGACGGAGCGATCACCAAAGCTTTACTGGCCGCTCGTTCACCGGAGACACATCTCTTGATTTGTGAACGGAGCGAAACGTTCCGCCCGGCACTCGAGCAGTTGCTAGCTCAAGAAACGAATGTCACTCTCTTCATTGGTGACGTTCAAGGATTATCCGATTCATGGAGCGGACAGATCGACGTCATCGTCAGTGGTCTCCCGTTCGCCTCGTTCCCGGCAGCGTTGCGGCATGACTTATTGGCACAATTCCAAACGTTACTACGACCAGGCGGTCACTTCATCGCCTTTCAATACACCCGGTTCCAGTTCAAGATGTTCCGGGACTATTTCCAAGAACACAGTTATTCGCACACGCTCTACAATCTGCCCCCGGCTTATGTTTTCGAGGGGGTACAACAGGAGGAATCTACACATGCCCACGCTCTTGATCGTTGACGATGAAGCAGACATCCGTCAATTGCTTCGACTGTATTTAACCAATGAAGGGTACGAGATCCTCGAAGCCGAAAATGGTGAGGAAGCGTTAGCGACTCTTGCAACGCGTCCAGTTGATGCGATGTTACTCGACGTGATGATGCCCGTTCGCGATGGCTTCTCGACCGTTCAAGCTGCGCGCGCTGCCGGTCACACGTTACCCGTCTTGATGCTGACAGCGAAACGCGAAGACATGGATAAAATTCAAGGTTTGACCTTCGGGGCGGACGATTACATCGGTAAACCGTTCAATCCGCTTGAAGTCGTCGCCCGCGTCAAGGCGCTGTTACGCCGCGTCAGTCAGTATCATGTCCCGACTACTGCTTCAGCGATTCAGGTCGGTCCGTTCACACTCAAAGAAGACGAACGCGTCATCTTTAAATACGATGTACCGCTCGCCCTGACACGCCGTGAATTTGATTGCCTGGCGCTCTTTTTGAGTCACCCCCGTCGTGTCTTCTCGGCTGAAGACCTGTATGAACGAGTTTGGCAGGAGGAAGCACTTGGTTCCGCGTCGAACGCTGTCATGGTCCTGATCCATAAGCTCCGCGACAAGATTGAGGATGTCCCGAAAGAACCGCGCCACCTCCAGACGGTCTGGGGCGTTGGTTATAAGGTTGAGCCATGAGACGGATCAAACTAACTGTTTGGATGCTCGTCTTGTTGCTGCTCGCTGCATTTTTGAGTACGGCACTTGCCTGGTTGCTGGCGAGTCAATTGCCGCTTGGTGGAAAAACGGTTCCCCGTTACTACTACACGACGGAAGAAGACACGGTGAGCGCTGTTAAAGAGGACATTATACGTTATCAAAATGGACAAATACCGACCGGGCCCTATGAGTGGGCAGTATACGATGCCAATGGTCGTCTGGTCAGCGCTTCCGACAAGTATCCAAAAGACTTAACACCGAGCCGACTGCTTGCTGAGCAAACACCAACCGAGCGGGAGCCATCAGACACAGGAAAGGTTAGGACATTGCACCATATCGAAGCGATCAATCTTGGAACCCGTGAGCCTGGCTATTTTTTGACTGTTCAGTCCGATAAACCAACACTCAATGAATATCAAGTCGGTAATTCGAACGCCTTCTTCATCTTACAAGTCGTCTTGTTCATCGTCTTTTTACTGCTTTTAACACGTTGGATCGCTGGTTTGTTCCGCGAACTCGAGCGACGGCTTGAGCGGTTGACGGTCGAACCAGCGCCAACGGAACCGTTACCTCCCGTCAAAGGACCGAAGGAATTCAAGTTGTTCGCCCAATCGATCGAACGAATCGAACAGGAACTCCGCACCTTACGCGTACGCGACCAGGAGCGGTTCGTCGAGCAGTTGCGATTGATCACGAGTCTGTCGCACGACCTACGGACTCCGTTGACCTCAATCCAAGGCTTCATCCAGTGGCTAACCGAAAAACACGAGACGTTATCCGCGACGGAACGGACGGAGCTTCTAGCGATTGTCACCCGACAGTCAGAAACGCTCGCTTCCCGGATCGACGAATTGTTCACGCTCGCTAAATTATCGAACACCGATTATCCAGTCGAACGGACATCGCTTGATCTCGTCACACTGACGGAACAAGTCCTGGAACTGTTTCCTGGCACTTCTTCTACTGTCAATGGTTCTGCACACGCGACTCTCTTCGCCGATCCGATGCTCTTACGGCGCTTGCTTGAGAATTTGATTCGCAATGCGACGCTTCACGGGACCGGTGATCTTCGGATTACCATCAACGACGACGCAGAAGGTATCCAGCTGATCTGTTCAAATGCGATTGAATCGACTTATACGCTAGAGGAACTAAACGAATGGCTAACACCGTTCGGGACGTCCGATGCTTCCCGCTCGTCTGGTGGCTCCGGCATCGGTCTGTCGATTGTTCAGCAAATCATGGCGCGTCATGCGGGGAACGTCGCGTTGACTTCACAAGACAACCGCTTCATCGTGACCTGTCGTTTTCCACATATTTCATAAGCCTGCATCCGATGTGCGCATCGGGTGCTTTTTTGGTCAGGTTGTTACTTCTTAGACACTTCTTTGAAATTGGAATTCGATACACTAAAGACTGTTAGAAATTAGTTGTCGTTTTAAAGGAGTTGTTCGTGTCTTATGAAATCCTCGTCTCGTTCGATTACATATATGCCAGGGCTTGATGGCTTACGTGCCTTCGCTGTTCTATCTGTCATTCTCTACCATCTGTCGGTTTCATTCTTCTCCGGTGGTTTCCTCGGTGTTGATCTCTTTTTCGTCCTATCCGGTTATCTGATTACCGGTCTCTTGTTACGCGAGTGGCAGACGACCGGACGCCTCGATTTGAAACGATTTTGGATTCATCGCTTCCGTCGCCTGTTCCCGGCCCTATTCGTCATGCTGTTACTCGTTCTCGGGTACGTAACCATCTTTGAACGCGAACTGTTGCATACGGTTCGCCAAGATAGTGCCTTTGCGCTCATTTACGGGACGAACTGGTGGTATATCTTCCATGACGTCTCCTATTTCGAGTCGTTCGGTAAGCCATCACCGATTCAAAACCTTTGGTCGCTCGCAATCGAGGAGCAGTTCTACCTGCTATTCCCGATCTTACTTTGGTTCGGAATGAAAAATCGTCGCTTGTTCCTGCAATTGATGGGCGTTGCGATCGGTGCATCCGTGCTTGCGATGGCGATTCAGTTCACACCTGGTGAAGATCCAAGTCGTGTCTACTATGGCACGGATACTCGGTTATTCGCCCTATTGATTGGGAGTCTACTCGCTTTCGCGTGGCAACCAACCCGCTTTAAGCTCGATATCCCAAAACGTGGTGTCCGGTTACTGAATCAAATAGGTGCCGTTACTTTGCCACTCTTGCTTATATTGATGATTGTCACAAGTGAGTTCGGAAGCTTCTTATACCGGGGTGGTTTTTTCCTTGTCGCCGTCCTTGCTGCACTAATAATTGCTACAATTGCTCATCCGGCGTCGATTTGGAGTCGATGGTTTGCGCATCCAGCACTTGTTGCGATCGGTAAACGATCGTACGGTCTATATCTGTGGCATTTTCCCGTCATCACACTGATGACGCCAGTCGAGCAAATCGGCACGTTCTCATTACTTCGGACCGTATTGATCGTCGTCGTGCTGATTGCGTTAACCGAAGCATCGTATCGCTTTATCGAACGTCCGATTCGTCAGCACGGACTATCCGGTTATTTAGAACGTCTGTCGTTACATCCGCGGCAGTTACGTCAGTTTTCAACGATGCAGTGGACGAGTGTTGCCGTGTTGACGATTCTCATCGTCAGCTTCATCGGTAACTTATCGATTCTTGCTGTCTCCGATACGCCAAAGCCAGAACCTGCCTTTCATAAGGTAGCGGCACCAAAAGAAAAACCGAAGCCAATCCTGAAACCGACGACACCAAAAGCAAAGCCCGATCAGCGAAAAATCTGTCGACCGACGCTTGCGATCGGGGACTCGGTCTTACTCGGTGTCGAAGATTATCTCGGCAGTACGCTCAAGCAATTGACGATTGATGCAAAACTCGGTCGTCAGCTGCGAGAAGCGATTCCGCTGAGTGAGCAGTATGCCGCGTATAATCGACATGGACGCCAAGTCATTCTCCACCTCGGAACGAACGGTAGCTTCCGAAAGGATCAGTTGAACAGTTTGCTCGATCAATTCGCAAATGCCGATCACGTCTATCTGGTCACTGCACGCGTCCCGCGTCCGTGGGAAGCAGAGGTCAATCAGATGTTACGCGAGGCATCGAAACGGAAGCGAGTCGAACTGATCGACTGGCATGCTGTTGCCGTCAAACATCCATCTTACTTCGAAGCAGATGGTGTCCATTTGAATATCAAGGGCGCACGTGCCTATTCGAAGATTCTTGCGAAAGCAACGAATTGCGCTGTTTCAACGAAATAAGACCACGTCAAACAAGGTAGCGGAACGATCCGCTACCTTGTTTTTTATACTCATCCTGTCGCTAGCAACCCAAGATAAATCAAACTGACGCTGAATAAACTCAGCAAGATACCCACTGCATGCCGACGATATCCGAGTAAAAGCAGTGGTAAGGTTGCAATCCCCATCATCAAAACCCATCCATTCCCCACTGGATCACCGGTCGGTAGTTGCCCTAGCGTCGGTTGTTCGAGACGGCTGAGTGAAGCACTCGCCATGAACAGCAATACTAAAATGATACTCTCCATCCGGAGTAACGGACGCGGATCGTACGTTGAGTCAAAACGCAACCGACGCCGAACAAGCGTGCCATTACAGAAAGCATAGAACAAAAGCGGTAACAATAAAAGGTGCTTCAGCAACAACGCTTGACCGTATGGCACGCCCCAGAGATTCGGATAACGTTCAAGCGGAATCGCCAGTTGCATCAGTAACAGCCCTGACAGGATGACACCCGTAAAGGCGATCCGGGCAAACGGACTGAACCAACTTAAAAAGGCAGACCAATGAACGGTCGAGCGAGCACCGATGGCTACCCAAAACACGACACCGATCCAAGCTGTCACACATAAGAAGTGACTAAACTGAAGCGTCCACCCGAGCGCACCGTATTTGGCCGCCGCGTGACTCGTTCCTGCGATGCCAATCCATAACGGGATCGTCAAGAGTGCGAGCAGGATGGATCGTCGCTTTTGCCATGCGAATACGATCAATAGGAGTAAAGCAGAGAAGTAAACGACAAGAAACATCCGACCGATATGCAACTCCAGTAATCCTGTTCGAAGAGCCTCTGTCATCGTTTGCGTCGAAAGTAGAAAACGAACGGCACCAAAGACCGGGATGCTCGTTCCAAGAACGAGCATCCCGAGTCCCGCTACCGCCCACGACGTACCGTCCATTAATAGCGGTTTTCGTTTCGTTGGGATGAAGCATAATACCAAATAGCCCATCCAAAGCGCTCCACCCATATAGACGAGTAGTTCTCCTAGAAACGCACTCATGTCGAACGACGACGTAACACGAGAAGGATGACGATACTGATTAACAGTCCCCCGACGATCCATGGGAGCAGTGTCGGAACGAGTCCTTTTGAAACAGGCTCTGCTTCAGGAACGACTGCTGCTTTTTTTTCCATCGGCTCAGCCTTTTCTACAGTGCTTGTTTCAGCTTTTGCCGCACCCAGTACCGTAAAACGGATCGTTCCTTTCACGGGATGACCATCATCTGAAATCGACGCCCACTTGATCGTGTATTTCCCTTCCGTTAAAGGCTCTGAGACGACAGCACTCAGTTCATTTCCGATGATAAGTGGTTTCGCAAGGGCTTGTTCAACTCCATTCGCGTCTACTACACGTAAGGTGCTCGTTTTTTCAACAGCCTCACTGAACGTCAAGCGGATCCGATCGACGGGTTCAGATAATGCCGATCCATCTGCCGGATTCGAGCTTTTTAAACTCGTGTGTGCTTCGACCGATATGGGCAACAGACAAATGAGGAACAGAAGGGCAAATCGGATAATGCGCATGTCGTTTACCTCCTTTCTGCTTGATGTGTACAAGAAAACCCGCTGTCACCAGCGGGTCGTCCTTTATTGTTGCGGGCGACGACGGAGTGCGAAGAATCCAAGGATCGATGCTGCTGCGATACCAAGCAGTGACCAGACGATACCTGTCGTCGATGCTTTTTCTTGCATACCACCGAGACCAGTGTTCGGCATTCCTGATGGTGCACCTTTGAATTTATCTGGGAACTGATCGACGATTGCTGTCGCAGTCCCTTCCCCTACACCGTACATATGCGCGTACGCTTCACGAATCGCTGGGTACGTTTTGTCGTAATCTTTTTCATTATAGCTATTGAAAGCAAGCAAGAGTTGGTCAATGTGAACCTTTAATCCTTCTTCCAAATCTTTCGCTTTCAAACGTCCTTCTGTTGCTGCATCGAGGAATGCTGCCTGTTCAACACGGTACTCATCAAGTTCCTTCACAGCCATGTCGCGTGCTTGATCATCTTTCGCACCTGTTGCTTTGACATAGTCAACGAAGTAGCCGATGTGGCTCGACCAAATCTTCTTGAATTGTTGCGCTGCTTCACTACCATAAACAGAGCCAATCGAAGCTGTCAGGTCATCCGTATTTTGATTCAAGGCACCGGCCGCAGCGTCAAAGTCTTTTGCTCCGTCAATTCCTTTTTGCATCGCGAGCACTGCAAGCGCCGCGTGTTCAGAGAAGTTTCGGTTCAGTCCGGCACGAAGATCAGCTGCTGGTGTATCAACTTTCGTATTTTTGAATTTATCTGGGTACTGATCGACGATCGCACCAGATAACCCTTCTCCCACCATATACATATGCTCGATTGCTTTACGTAGATTACTGTAGGCAGCATCATAATCACCAGCAACGTAGCTATCAAACGATGTTAACAGTTGCGTGATATGGACTTTTAGTCCTGCTTCGAGATCCGCTGCCTTCAGACGTCCTTCCGTTGCTTTATCGAGGAACGCAGCCTGTTCGACACGATACTCATCAAGCTCTTTCAATGCTTTTTGTTTCGCGTCTTCGTCCTTGGCACCAGTTGCTTTGACGTAATCGACGAAGTAACCGATATGGCTCGCCCAGATTTCTTTGAAGGCAGCGCCTGCTTCTTCCCCGTAGACGGAACCAACAGCTGCCGCTAAATCATCCGTGTTTTGATTCAAGGCACCGGCTGCCTGCTCAAAATCTTCTTTACCATCAATTCCTTTTTGCATCGCAACGACTGCGAGATACGCGTGTTCAGATAGAATTTGATCGAGTGTCGCTCGTAAATCCGATGCTGGAGATGAGACATCGAGGGAGACTTTTCCTGAACTGTGAGACATCTTACTATGGTCCTCATGACCGTGAGCACTGACACCTGCTGCTGGAATCAACAATGCGGCACTAAGCGGAACAGCGAGATACGACTTTTTCATCTTCATCTTATGAACACCCCTTTGATTTTTTGGACTTCACATAGATAACGTAAGGAGTTCACGAATGGTTTTATCTTTTTACATTTTTTATTTAAAATATTTTTTCTGACGAAATAAACTTATGTAGCACTTTCATTATTTTTTAGTTTTTATTTACTCATTTCGCGAAATAGCCAACTTATTTTCTAATCATTTCATTAGAATCTTCTTATAACCTCATCTTTTATCTTTTATAGAACAGGAGTGGACTTATGAAACGGATTGTCATTGGCGCAGTACTTGCTTCGCTCGTCGTCTCGCAAGCAGTTGGACCTGTCGAAGCAAAAAGTAAAGCGAAGAAGAAACCTGTCGTGCAAGTCGATCGAGACAAAAATGGGATTCCAGATGCTTGGCAAAAACAATATCATTTGGGATATGGAAAACAAGTCGCAACAAAAGATCACGATCGCGACGGTTTGATGAATGTACAAGAGTATCAACTTCGTCTCAACCCAACTAAATCGGATTCGGATCGTGACGGGATCAAGGATGGGAAAGAGGATTCGGACCGCGACTCACTCACGAATCAACAAGAATACACAGCGCATCTAAATCCGTTGAAGAAGGATTCTGATCAAGATGGTATTTCTGATGATAAAGAAGACCAAGATCAGGATCGATTGACGACACGAGAAGAGTTCATCGTCGGTACGCAACCACTGACAAAAGATTCAGATCGCGATGGCATCAAAGATAACGAAGAGGACCGCGATCAAGATACGCTTTTGAATGAAGACGAATTTGAACTCGGTTCTGATCCAACAAAAGTAGATAGCGATCAGGATGGAACACGAGATGATCAGGAAGATACGGATCAAGACGGCGTTCAAAATAATCAAGAACTCAAACGGATCATGATCAAAGTGACGGATACGAATAAGAAAAAGTTCGAGTGGCGTTACAGTAATGAACATCAACGGAAAGAATTGCGCTTTAAAGATGAGATCGGTATTACTGACGTTGCGACGTTAAAAGATCGTCTTCTCGTCACACCATCGATGACGGAAGAAGAATTATTAACGTTAGTCGCACAGGCGCTTCAATTACCAAACATCAAAACGTTACACGTCCAGATCAAGTTCTATAATGGACAGGAACTCGAATCAGAAGATGAGCACTCGGATGACGATGATTCTTCGGATGACTCAGAAGATGATGATCAAGATGATGATTCAGACGATCATGGAGACGATGACGGGGATGATCACGGAGATCATGGTGATGACGATTAATCGTCTATACGAAAAATGAGAGGACGGAATAGTATTCCGCCCTCTCATTTTTTATTTCATTATTCTTCAATGATGGTGACCGCTACTTCCGCCAGCTGGTTTTGCTCCACCTTGTAAGATTTTTAAATCTTCTTTCGATAACTCACCGACGATGAACTGCCGTGTTGGCATGATCATCGCACCTTCACTGCTTGCATGCGCTTTGACATAATACAAGCCGGATTTCGGTAGTGCCTTCGCAATCGTATAGACACCTGGCTTTGTCTCCTCTGCCGGTTCCATACTATAGCGTACTGTTCCATCCGCTTTCCAGATTTCGAAATGTACATAATCGACTTTTTGAACCGGTTTGGCTTCACGCCAGACTGTTGCTTCAAACGTCTGCTTTTTCTTGGCATCCGGTTGTAAGTCCTTTGGGATATTCATTTTGATCGATAACGGCTTAGCTACGGCATACTGTTCTGCTGCATCGGAATCGACCGCACAGCCAGCAAGACTCGTCGTCGTGACGAGCAGTCCGCCGAGCATGAGTGTTTGTATCGATTTACGCATTGAAGAACCTCCTTACACTCGGAATACGACGGATGACGAGGAAATCGACCAGCCAGACGACGAGCAACGATAGACCGACGAGCGGGAAGACGATTCCCAGCACGACAAGCACAGCGAGGAATCCTTTCAACATGAATGCTTTCGGTCCTTTCGGCGCCCCCATCCCTTTACTTGGTTTTCGCTTCAGCCAGAGATAGAAACCACTGACTGCCACGAGAATGATTCCGAGACAAATCAACAGACTAATTAACTGATTGAACCAGCCGAATTCCGTTCCCTTGTGGAGTGTGATCCCGGTCGCGACGATCTTTCCGACGACACCATAGTTGTCATAACGATAATCAGCGAGCACGGCACCGGAATATTGATCGAGATGGATCGTCGCTTCATTCTGTGCTTTCGCTGGATATGCAGACAGCGTATAGACACCGCTCGGGTCACTTGGAATACTGATCTTAAAGCTTGGATCCATCCCTTGTTGTTTGCCGATTGCAACGATGTCATCGATCGAAGCTGGAACAGCACCTTCGACTTTTGATTGCGGGACATCAAGTGTTTCGGCAGCCCACGGGACTTCCGCGATATCCTTCGTTTGAAGTGTTGACGTCGGTGCCTCCCCACCCCAGATGGACGGTGGATAACCAAGCCCTTGGTTCGTGACAAGGGACTGGAAGTTCGTTCCCCAGAAACCGGACCACGGTAAGCCAGTCAAGATCAGGAACAGCATCCCTGCTGTGATCCAGAATGCTGGAACAGCGTGGAGATCACGACGGAATAACTTCTTGCCTTGACGAAGACGTGGGAACAAGACACCTGACAGTCCCTTTTGCTTACGCGGGAACCATAGGAACAGTCCCGTCACGATCAAGACGATTGCCCAACAGGCGACGAGTTCAACGATCCGGTCGCCAGTCGTTCCCGCCATCAGTTCCCCGTGGACCTCTTCGATTTTATTCATGATCCGGTCATCGTCTGATAATGTTCCGATGATCTTACCGGAATACGGATTGACGAAGACCGTCGCCGACATGTCTGGTGACGAGACCTTCACTTCACTGGATCGATCGTCGGATTCACCCGGTCGGTACGACGTGACAAGTGCATCGGGATACTTCGCTTTGACGCGATCAATCTGTTCCGTCGCAGTGATGCGATCTGCTTGTGGTGTAACTTCATAATACGATTGATACAGGACGTTTTCGATTTGTGGCTTAAAAAGATAAATGGATCCTGTCACAGCAAGCATGACTAGGAACGGTGCAAAAATGATACCAGCATAAAAATGCCACCGCCAAATCGTCCGGTAAGCAGAAGAAGTCGGTGCTTTTTTGACCGTCTCTTCCGTCTGCATGAGATTCATATGTATCCTCCTCTGGCAATAAATATGTCCACTCTGTGAACACCTCCTAGTATAAGCGTTTACAATCCAATTTCAGCCACTTGCTTGTGACGATAAATTGCCAATACGGTGTGTAAATCACGTAGCTTTTAAGAAGTGAAAAACGTCTTTTTTTGACAATGATTTCACTTTTCTTGTAGATTACTTCTTATTTCAAAAAACTATCCTTATTTATAAAACCAAACTTCATCTAAAAAAGCGAATCCTGATCTGGATTCGCTTGCTCGTGTGATGTTTTTATATTGAAGAACTTTCCTCGACTGATTCCTTTTGACGCCGATGATATACGATACCTGTTATTACTAGACCGATTAAGATGACTACGATCGCACTGATGATTCCGGGATTCACCTGAAGCCAGTTCCACAGCTCTGACCACGTCACAGCTTCTCCGATCCGAACGATCAAAAAAGTCCAGAGTCCTGTATAAACGCCTGCTGCTAAGAATGTCATCACTAAATAACGCGGTAACGGATAACCGAGGAGTCCAGCGACATAATGAATCGGATGTCTGACGCCGGGTAAGAAGAACGATAGTCCGATCGCCCATAACCCGCGCCGTTCGATGATCGTTTCTGCTCGTTCTAAGAAACGTGACTTCATCCACCGTTTGACGAGCGGAATCTCACGGAAGAACCGAGCAAGTAGATAAAACCACGTAAAGGCGATGAAGAAGACCGGCCATGCGGTCAACCAGATGACGACCGGGTACATCCCCTCTCGTAATCGAAGTGCTGCAAAACTCATCATCAAGACATCGTCCGACAATGGGGTGAACATGATTCCGCCAGCCAGGCGGACGAGTGCCATGATATCCATCACGTATCCCTTCTTTCTGTTTCTCTCTACTTTCAGTATCCCCGATTTTTCTGAAGTTGAGCCCTATCCATTTCTTAAGTTCTTCTTTAGTTATACTTTTCCGATCAAAAGAGATCATCATCGATGATTTAAAGTCACGTAGACCGTAAGACATGTATACGCAACCGTTCAATAAAAAATCCTTTTCCCACATCGAGAAAAAGGGTTTCATCCGTCCGTTCGAGAAGGGGTACAACGTACATCTGAACGCTCATCTGATAGGAGGAATTTCCATGTTACATCGCCGGAAGACCTATACGATTCGTCCCGAACGCCTAGAAGAATTCACTGAGTTTTTCCATACCTATTTGTACCCGCTCCAAGTCAGCCATGGTGCCCGTCTTGTTGGTCGCTGGGTGACCGAGGCAGAAGATGAAGTCATCGCCATTTGGGAATATCGCGACCGTGAACATTACGAACAAGTCGATCGTGATGTCCGCAACAGTGCTTTACGTCGCGAAGCGATGAAGAAGCGCGCGCGTCTCGGCAAAAACCTCTATATCAAATCCTATGAAGATTTCATGACAGCGACCGGTACGTATGCTCCCCCTCGCGCGATCGTCAGCGTGACCGCGTACATCACGAACGATGCCGGTGAAGTCCTGCTCGTCCGCAACCTCCACCGGGGTGATACGTATGAGATGCCGGGTGGACAAGTCGAAAATCACGAGTCGATTCTTGACGCCATTAAACGGGAAGTCAAAGAAGAAACCGGTGTTGATGTCACAATCGATGGCATCACCGGTATCTATCAAAATGTCTCAAGTCACGTCCTGTGTGTCTGCTTCCGTGGGAAAGCCGTTGGTGGTGAACTCGCGACACAAGAAGGCGAAACGACGGATGTCGGCTTCTTCCCACTGACACGTGACTCGCTGAGTGAGTATATCAAACGGGAACACTTCCAGTTGCGGACGCTTGATGCGATGGATCCCCATTACTTCCCGCATGCCTTATATAAAGTCAGACCGTATGAACTGATCAGTCGGTACGACGGTAACGCAACGTCGTCTTCACGGTAAACCAAAAATCCCCTTACAGTGTTTTCACTGTAAGGGGATTTTTTTCGGTTACGTTGTCAATCGAGCGGTAATTCCGGCATCATCGGTGACATAGAAATCGCCTGCTTGATCGGTAACGGTATAAGCGGAAGACTTCAACGCCTCGATCGCTGCTTGGAGCGTCGCTTGATCCGGATAACGTAGTGTCCAGTAGACGAGTCCGACCGCATCTTCCGGATTCGTCGGTGCGTTGACACCAGACCAGACGTTCAGACCGATGTGATGGTGATAGCCACCGGCAGCAACGAACAATGCACGCATCCGCGAAGCGTCAGCGGCAACTTCAAAGCCGAGCGTCTCGACATAAAATGACCGTGCTGCTTCGAGTGTCTTGACGTGGAAATGGACATGTCCCATGACCGTATCGCTCGGCATGCCATACCAGTCTTCTTCTCCAGCTTCGACGAGCATACTTTGCCAATCGACGGGATCCGTCGTCATCTTGACATCACCATTAGCTTCATACGTCCATGTCTCACGTGGACGATCGGCATAGATCTCGATTCCGTTCCCGTCTGGATCCGATAGATAAAAGGCTTCACTGACAAGATGGTCGCCTTGACCAATCTCGATCCCTTGTGCAATTAAATTCCGGATGACGAAACCAAGTTCTTTTCGGTTCGGTAGCAAAATCGCAAAATGATATAATCCGGCGACCGAGTTCGGTGGAAAACGGCGGGCATTCGGATGAACTTCAAGTTCAACGAGTGGTGTATCTTGTGCGCCGAGCACCGTCAACTGATCCGTTTGCGTTAGCACGCGTAATCCGAGTGACGTTGTATAAAATGAAATCGAACGGTCGAGGTCCGTGATACGCAAGCGAACAGGACCGAGTGTGATTTGTGGATGAATGGACATGGTGTTTCCTCCTTCAATGAAATAGCTCGTATCCCTATTATTACGCGGAAGCGATCGAAGCGGAAGTAGGCACGAATAAGTGGTATAGTATCCTAAACGATACCATGAAGGAGGAAGACCGATGGAAGAGACACCAAGCTGTCGGGTCGAGACAGCACTCGAAATCTTGACCGGAAAATGGAAGCCGTCGATTTTACTCGTCTTGATTACACACGGAACGCTCCGCTTCAGTGAATTGAAACGACAATTGCCGAACATTACGCAAAAGATGCTGACGGCTCAACTGCGTGAGCTCGAACTGAACGATATCGTCCATCGCGAGATTTATCAAGAAGTCCCACCCCGTGTCGAGTACTCTCTGACGGATTATGGTCGGACGCTCATTCCAGTTCTTGACGCGATCAATGCATGGGGTGAACAACACGTCCTTCATCTCGAACATAAAGAAAAACTCGCTTCTGCTTCCCAATGAGAAATCCATTTCGATGTGATTTCTCATTTTCCATGGAAAAACCTGTCTATTTTCCCGTATACTGACTTAATAGACTTCTGTTTTTAGAAAGGAATGAGTCCTCATGCATCAACTTCATGCGATCGAGCAACTGGTTGCTCGACTCAAACAAGATCCTGCAGTCGAAGCTATCTTCTTGAAAGGATCTTTTGGACGGGGAGAAGAAGATGTTCATTCAGACATCGATCTATACTGTCTCGTCTCAGAAGAACGTCAAACAACATTCTTATCGCGTCGTTTGTCCCACCTTTCTGCTTATCGTTCAATCATCTGGAAAGATGAGATTGATATCATCGCCCCACAAATGATCGTCGTCTATGATGATCTGCTACATATCGATTTGTTTACGGTGACGCTTGATTCACTGAACCATAAGGATCAATTACGTGTCTTGTATGATCCACAAGAACAGTTGACGGACTTTACGAATACTTGCGACTTAACGCTTTCTGCTCAGGAAGCGACCGATGAAGCGATCGACGCAGTCTGGTTCTTGTTCCAATATAAAAAAGCAGCAGCACGGGGAAATGACTTATGGGCAGTCGAGATGCTCCGTAGTGCCTTGATCAAGTTCGCAAAAGTATTACTCCATCATCATGCTCCTGAACGAGCGCAACTCGGATTAAAGACGATTCCGACAACATTGCCAGACCATCCACGCCTTGCTCTTGAAGCAATCTACGACGTCCTGACACCCGCAACGCATGCTGAAGCGGCTCAACGTTATCTAGCATGTCTAGAGACTGAACGGAACACGCTCGACCAGACGCTCGCCTCTCATCCAGAGACGCTCGCTTTACTCGATCGATTAACGCCTGAACTCTCGATCCAACAATCAGGATGGTAACAAGAACGGGCTGACTCAAAAGTCAGTTTCCACAAAGATAAGAGTATCAGAATGATGATCTGCCACCCTTATCTCGTAACAAAAAGAATGACGCGTCACACGCCACTCCTACAGGAACAAGCGCATTTATGCGCTGTCAGAGACAAACAAGACCCGCTTTCCTGCTTAAATGAAGCAGGAAAACTAGCTTGTGTCTCGCCTGAGGAAAGGGCGTGAAAAGACGCGTCATTCTTATATTGAGTCTCTTCTATGGTCACTCATTACTGTGTCAATTGAATCTCTTTTGATTGTCCACCTGCCCAGCCAAAGCCAGACGAGACTTCAAGCATCGGATTTTTCACCTGTTTCGGTAATTCAAAGACGATGTTGCCGGTTTTCTCGATATTCGGGTTGATCGTCTCTAAGAAGAAGCCCATCCCGTCTTCATTCGCATAAAGATCGAGTTCCGTATCGGCTGAGTATTCCGTATCGCCGACATTGACTTTAAACATGTTGCTGTCGACGAATCGCTCTTCCTTATCTCCGTTTAGAATCGTCAGACCGATGACTAAGAATTGTCCTGATGTTTTCTTTTCTCCGAGAACGTTCGACAACGTATCGACCATCTTGACGTCGTTGACGACGTACGTCAGTTTCCCGACCTTTACCTGATCATTCACCCCGTACGTTTTCTTGACCGGTTTTGCAACTGCTTTTGCCTTCACTGGTTTTGCTTCTGATTTGACTGCTTCTTGTTCGACTTCTACTTTTTTCTCCGGTGCTGCTTGTTCTTCGTCATCTCCTAGATTCCCGAGAATAACTGCGCCAATCACGATAATTCCTGCCCACTTCAATCCTTTTTTCATGTTACTTCCTCCTTTTAATGTGGCTGACTCACGTCTGATAGCCCTAGTATAGGAAGAAGCAACCCCTTATCCTTTATACTTTTTTAACCAGGTTATTTTTTGTTTATGGTTCGATAAAAAGATTGACAAAAAATAAAAGAGAACGCTGATTTCAGCGTCCTCCTCTTCTTATTCTCCCTTGACCCGAATGACGATTTTTCCTTTTGCGTGCCCTTCTTCGCCATAATCATGTGCTTCCTTGATTTGATCCAGATCAAAGATCCGGTCAACGACAGGTTGTAGCTCGCCACGTTCGACAGCTTTAGCGATATGCTGTAAACGCTCACCCGTCGGTTGCATGAAGACATATGCAGATCGCGCATTATGCTCTTTCGCTTGCTCTTCATCCGGTGGTGTGGAAATCGAGACGAGCATGCCGTTCGGCTTCAGCATCTGATACAGTTCCCCTTGCTTGTCGCCACCCATCGTATCAAATACAAAATCGACGTCGCGAACACGATCGGCCGGATTTTCCTGTTTGTAGTCAATGACTTCGTCGGCTCCAAGCGCTTTTACCCAGTCAACGTTTTTCGTACTTGTTGACGTGATGACGTACAAACCGTTCGCTTTTGCGAGTTGAATCGCGACCGTTCCGACGCCGCCTGATCCGGCACCAATAAAGATCCGGTCACCTGGCTTCGCATCCATCACTTCGAACATGACCTGCCACGCTGTATGTGAGACGAGTGGAAGAGACGCTGCTTCTGCGAAGCTGAGCGATTCTGGTTTTTTGACGACGAGATGGGCATCGACCGCGACGTACTCGGCATATGTTCCTTGGCGAGCGATTTCCGGACGGCTGAAAACAGCGTCCCCGACTTGAAGATCGGAGACGTTTTCTCCTACTTCCTGAATCACACCGGCAACGTCCCAACCGATGACGAGCGGCATTTCGTAGCTCAACATCTGACGCAAGTATCCTTCGCGTAGTTTCCAATCGACCGGGTTTACACTCGCGGCATAGACTTCGATTAAAACATCATCCGGTCCGATGACCGGCTTGTCCAGTTCTCCGACCTTGAATTGTTCCGATCCACCATACTGTTCAATGTAAGCTGCCTTCATCCGTTGACTCCTCCTTCAATATTCGTTCCCTATCTTCTTCCCCGTCCGTCCTACCGACAAACAGTCTGAAGATACACAACAGCTCCCCATCAATCGATGAGGAGCTGTTTCGTTAACGATTCGTTTGCTGAAGAGTGGATGCCGTTTCGTTCAAGGCATGGATCGCATGCTGCAGCTCCATGACCTGACCGACTTGATGACGAGTCAAGCCGGATAGTGACTCACTTTGTGCGAGCAACGCATTCATGAACGTATCAAGTTGACCGGCTGCTGTCGTGATAGCAGTAAGACTACTCGTCATCGTCGCGAACTGAGTCTGCGCCGACTGGATTGATCCAACAACTTCCGTTGTATCCGTCTCGATCGTCTGTAGCGCTAACTGACTCTCGGCCATACGCTCTTCCTGCTCACGTAACAATGTCGTACTCGCATGAATCGAGTTCCCTGTCTGCGTGACGTCCTGATCAACACGTTCGATGATCGCATTGATTTCCTTCGACGCTTCTGCCGTCTGTGCTGATAGATTACGAATTTCTTGCGCAACGACCGTAAAGCCTTTTCCGAACTCGCCGGCACGAGCTGCTTCGATCGATGCGTTAAGACTAAGCAGGTTCGTTTGCGCCGCAATCGCATTGATGCTCGACGTGATGGCGACGATTTCCTGGAAACGTCCAGCAAGCTGTCCGAACGACGTGACCGAATCATCCATGCTCGTCGTCAATTGTTGCAGGGATTGTCCGGCAAGACCAATCGTCTGTCTGCTCTTTTCGGCTGTCGTTCGCGAGGACGAACTGCGCTCGAGTGCGTGATTGACCGAAACGGTCACATCCTCCATCCGATTGACTTGCTGATCATTCAATTGACGAATTTCACGAATCGCTTGGACGCTTCCCGCTGCATCATGTGCTAGCTGTTGCATCGCCAGATCAACCTGACTGAAGGAATCCTTTGCCGCATCAACTGTTTCACTCATCTCTTCCGTGAACGTCGTTACTTCCGTTGCGGTTGCTGCCGTTTGCTCGAGGGCAATTTGCGACGTCGCCGCGTAGGCTTCCGACCGTTCTTGTTCTTGGCGGACGGCTAACATGACGTTCCGTCCAAAGACGGCGACAAAAACAGCCGCCGAGAAAATCATCAAATAAATGACATAGGCGACGATCAAATCGAATGTATTCATAAAGACAATCGTTCCTAGCATTGTGAATACTGCCATCTCAATGAGTCCAAGGATTCCGGCGAGAATGACCAAACGCGGAATTAAATAGACGATTGAAATCGTCAAGTAGAGATAGACGATCGTCCAAATGCTTGGCGACGGCAATGTCACCAAAACGAGAGCGAGTACGAAATACGTTAACGTCACTTGGACGTACTTCCCGCTCGGACGATGTCCAAGTAGGCGGTTGCCCACAAGCAACGCGACCGTCAAGATCAAACCACCGACTAAAAACTGATAAAACACACTGATTGGGACGTAATTCATTTGCGCAAATAAGAAAATCAATGGATGCGCAATCGTAATTAACGTTGCAATCAGGCGGGACAAAATCTTTGTACTTTGTTGCTCGAGGGCAGATACCATCTTGTTCAAACTCCTTCACCTTATTAAAGTCATACAGTTGTTCATCGGCAGAAAGAATTCATTCGTTAAGTCTCTCGAGTGACTTTTTTTCTTGACGCTTTCTTGAAAGCGGGAGTACGGTTAACGTAGACTTTTCAGAAAAGAGGATTTCTATGCTGTATGTACTCGTAGGTCTCGCAGGTGTTCTCGGTGCCTCGGCACGGTATGGGCTCGGACTGCTGATTAGCGACTTCACGACTGGTCCGTTTCCGTGGGCGACGCTTGCGATCAACTTGATCGGGAGTTTTCTTCTCGGCTATGCGACACACTTTTTATTTCGAACGAAACTCTTACATCAATATGCGATCACAGCCATCGGCACGGGTTTCATCGGCTCCTTTACGACGTTTTCGACATTCAGCGTTGAGACGGTGACCTTACTTAATGAACATCATTTAGCGGACGCGTTCCTCTACGTACTCGTCAGCCTATTTGGCGGTTTGTTCCTGTCTTATGTCGGTTACGCGCTCGGAACACGACGACTGCGTCACGTGACGAAAGGACGTGAGTGAATGATGCTACTTGCTCTCGCCATCGGTGCTTTTTGCGGCGCCATCAGTCGGTTTGCCGTCAGTCAATGGATGAAGACGGTTTGGAAACGTGAATTTCCACTAGCGACGTTCCTGATTAACGTAATCGGTTCGTTTTTGCTTGGTCTCGTCATCGGTGCGCATCTCGATACGACATGGACGTTACTCTTAGGTACCGGTTTCCTTGGATCATTTACAACGTTCTCGACGTTCAAAATCGAGACGTTGCAGTTATTTCAGGACGGAAATCGTAAAGTACTTACCCTCTACCTCATCTCGAGCTACGGTTTCGGAATTCTTGCAGCGTTCCTTGGAATTACACTTACAGCTTGAACGAAACAAGAGGCGACGGAAAAATCCGTCGCCTCTTGTCGTATCCGTTTCAGTTTAATCATTCATCCAGAATAGACCGACCGTCTCTGCTCCGGCATGCGTCCCGATTGCTGGTCCGAACGTGCCTTCGAGAATCGTCAAATCTGGGAACTTCGCTGCGACTTGTTGCCGCAGTTCCGCTGCCATTTCCGGTGCCATCGTCGTCGCGACATAAATCCGGTTCTTGTAGAACGTGTGCTGACGCATCGATTCATCGATTTGTTTAACCATTTCGATGTAAGCTTTCTTTAAAGAACGTGCTTTTTTGAATGGTACGATTTTTCCTGCTTCATCCGTCGTGATGATCGGTTTGATGCTGAGTAGGTTCGCAAGGAACAAGTCACCAGATGAGACACGTCCACCCCGGCGCATCGTCTCCATATTACCGACGATCATATAGAAATGGGTCTTTTTCGTCAACGCTTGTAAGGCTGCGACGATTTCCTCGACGGATTTCCCCTGTGCCGCGAGCTCCATCCCGTAACGAATGAACTCTTGTTGGTTCTCAAACGCTGTATGAGAGTCGATGATATGAACCGGGAAGCTGGCTGCTTCCGCTGCTGATGCTGAACTTTGGACGGTACTTGAGAGCCCGTTCGTACAGTGCACTGCAATGGCACAGTCATAACCTTCTTCTTTCAGACGTTCATATGTTCCAACGAACTCCCCAAAGATTGGTTGTGATGTTTTGGCAATCAGCTTTTTGTCCGCATCTAGCGCACGGAACAAACGCTCGACCGTGATCGCATTCTCTTGGTACGCCGTATCACCGAGTAAGATTTGAATCGGTACGACATTGACGCCGATCGCTTCTGCCTCTTCCTTCTTGAAATAGGCCATACTATCGGTCACCCATGCTATTTTAGTCATTTTCCTTAGCCTCCGTTAGATTCTTCTCGCTTTATCCTACCATATACAGAAGTGGAAATCGCAAGAAACGTCATGACATCATCTGAAAATGAAACGATGTACGCTTATGATAGTGCTCATCGGCATGCAAGACGACGGAAGGAAAATTCGGTTGGTTGATCGCATCCGGTAATCCTTGTGTCTCAAAACAGATTCCGAGGTATGGGGTTGCGCGTCTTCCACAAATCGTAAACTCGCCCGACAAATGATTAGCAGTGTAGACGACGACTCCCGGTTGATCCGTCACGACGCGCAATCGCCGCCCACTGATTGGCTCATCGAGAACGATTTCTCCACCCTCTCTAAGCAGGAAGGGATGATCAACCCCACTACCTGCTTGGCGGAGTTGTTCATCTGATGCATGTGTCACTTCATGCAGGGGACGGGTATCGAGAAAATCAAAGACGGTGTCTGTCACCGGGAGAATATCACCGGTCGGTACCGCATCTTTCGTCAACGGAACATAAAAAGGTGCATCCATTCGTAACAGATGCTGTTCAATCGTCGTCTTCGCCTCACCCGTCAAGTTAAAGTACGTATGATTCGTCGGACTGAATGGTGTCGAAGCTGTCGTCTCCGCTTCATAATGGATATGCAGGACGTTCTCGTCCGTCCATTCGAACGTCAGCGTGAACGACAAGTGCCCCGGATAGCCGTTCTCCCCACTCGGACTATCTAAACGTAGAACAAGTTTGTCGTCGTTGATTTCGTGCGTGAACATTCGGTTCGCCCAATTTTCGCTTCCTCCATGGAGGTGATGTTCACCCTCATTTTGTTCGAGTACATACGTCATTCCTTCCAACGCAAACGCACCATTCGCAATTCGTCCGCCGACGCGTCCGATCGTGGCGCCTAAGTGATGCGGATCATCTTGGTATTCTGATAGGTCGTCAAACGCGAGTACGACATTTTCGACCATTCCATGTTGATCCGGAACCCGGATGGCAAGAATTTTTGCGCCTCGGTTCAAGATATCGATACTATGCCCATGCACATTCTGTAACGTGAATCGTAACAAGGACTGATCTCCTAGTTGCCCTACTTCTGTTGTCGTAATCATCATTTGCTTCCTCCTGTACGATACGTTTTCCTGTTTTCGTATTTACCCTCGGAACGAGACAAAAAAACAACAATGGCAAAAGACCATTGTTGTTACAGAGACGGAAGTGGTAATCGCACTTCGATCCGAGTCCCTTGATGGATGATCGAGTGGACGTGTAATGTTGCAGTCGGACCGTATGTCACGTCTAATGCGCGTCGAATCAGGAACAGATTCGAATCCCCCGCCTCCTGTTGATCCAGTTGTTGCATCACGGCAAGCGGCATCCCTTGTCCGTTATCCGTGACTTCGATGACCCAGTCTGTCGTCGCCTTGAAGGCACGGACATCAATCCGGTGATGGCGCCCTGCCTTTACGAACGCATGACGCAGTGCATTATCGACGAGCTGTGTCACAAGGAACGGGAAAACGAAGTATTCTTCAACAGCGGTCTCGATATCAAGATCGACCGTGATATCGGCGGAGGTCAGTTGATTCGGGCGACGTCGTGTTCCTTCTAGTGATAAATAGGCTTTCAGGGTCGCCAGTTCCTCGCGTAGTGGATGTTCATCATGCCGCGTCGCTGTCGTCAACAGTTGAAGCAGTGCATTCAATTGATGTTTCACGGGAGTTCCCGGATCAGCTGTCCGCTGGATTTCTTCGATGATGCCTTTCAGATAGCTGACGTGTAACATCGGTTTCATCTTTCTTCCGCTTAACCGGAGCAACTGATCTTCTCGGTACATATGCAACTCTCGTGCTAATAAACGGACGAGTTGTTCCGTCATCCGCTCGACGGTGTCGTCAAATAAGTCTTTCGAAAAGTAACAGATGACCCCTGCTTTTTGACCGTTAATGCGCATCGGATGAAAACTGAGAATTTGTCCCGTCTGCTCGTCTTCCTGTCGGACGGGTTCTTCTGCTTCGATCCATCGTTGCTCCTCGCGTCTCGGTTGCTCGCCACAGACTGCTGGTTGCTGGTCCGTCATATCGATGACGACCTCTGTCGCCCCGAGCACGACGATCCGTTGCATCTTTGTCTCCTTCAATAACGTCGCTCCGATCTGTCGCGCGACTTCCGAAGTCAATCCCTGCTTTCGTAAGGGTTGTAATGCTTGCAATAGACGATCGGATCGCTCGGTTTGCCGGACGAAGAGTGCTCCTTCGAGTCGAAGTTGTGTCCGTAAGATCATGATGAACAGTACGACCCCACATATGTTTGCGAACAGTAACGGAAAAGCGGCACGACTCATCAAATCAAGTGCTTTTGCCGTATCCGGTGCAAGTAATAGCGTGATTCCACTTTCAAACAGCAATGCTGTCAAGACGATACCGATGGGCGGAACAATTGCATAACCATCATGCAAACGCCAGCGTTTTCGATACCAGCCGCTCGCAAGTCCAGCGAGCATGGCGATGATCCAACCGGCTTCTGCCCCTAACGAACCGAGTACGTAGCGGTGTAGACCAACCAAACATCCCGTGATGCCGCCGATCACGGGTCCACCAATCAATCCGCTCGTCACGATGACAGCGAGTCGGGTATCAAGCAACAAGGCATCTTTTTCGACGGCTAATCCGAGTAACGGATCAATCGTCGTATCTTGCGAAAGTTCAATTCCTGCGTAGTTCATCAAAATACCGGATGACACGAATGCGAAGAGCAGTGGAAGATTCATTCCGCGGTCCATCTTGAATATGTATCGGGAAATGCGCCACTGGGACAATAAATAGGCTAACAGTGCTAACATACCTAAACGACTCAGTAAGAATGGAATCTGCTCGAGCACGGAATACCTCCTCGTTTCATAGGACGCGATTGAACAATAAAGTAGCTGTAGATTACATTCCCGCTCCTCTCTGCATTTTCCTATCACGACTACCCAAAGTTCGCACAATCCGTCTATTCTTGATTTTTTGACTGATGTGATATAAAAAAGCCGGCTCCTCCATGAGGAACCGACCATCTTATGCTTCTGCTTGTTCAGCTGGATGCAACCAAATCTTGACGCGGTTGATTTGATAGTTCTCCATCTCCATCACCTCGACAGAGAAGTCTGGTGTATCGATATGCTCACCTGGCTGAAGATCGATGTTGTGCATCTGAATCCAGCCACCGATCGTATCGACATCTTCGACATTCGTAAAGCGAATGTTGAAACGTTCTTCCAAGTCAGCGAGCAAGACTGTACCGTCGAGTAGGAACTCGTCCGATTTGACCTGTTCAATTTCCTCGACTTCATCTGCGTCGAATTCATCACGGATTTCACCGACGATTTCTTCGAGTAAGTCTTCCATCGAGACGAGACCTGCCGTTCCACCGTATTCATCGACGACGAGAACGAGATGGGTCCGGGTCCGTTTCATCTTGCGAAGTGTCTCTTGAAGCGACGTCACTTCCGAAACAACCGGTAAATCCTTGATGTAATGCGTCACCGGATGCTCATTGCCGTTCGCATAATCCGTCAAGACTTCCTTGACGTTGACGTATCCGAGAATCCGGTCCTTATCGTTTTCTTCTGTGACCGGGTAACGCGTGTATGGATTATCCATGAAGATTTCCATCAGTTCATCCTTTGTCAAACGTTCCGAGATCGTCTCCATCCGCATCCGCGGCACCATCAAGTCTTTGACGATGTGCTCATCAAACGCAAAGACGTTTTGCATGAGGGCAAGTTCTGTTTGGTTGATTTCACCACTTTGGAAACTTTGCGCCATGATGATTTTCAATTCATCTTCCGAGTGGGCTTGTTCATGCCCTGCTGGTTTGACACCGAACAGACCGAGGAATAAGCGCGCTGAACCGTTGAGTAACCAAATGAATGGGTACATGATTTTACCGAACACATAAAGTGGACGGGCGAACAACAATGTCATGCGTTCTGCATACTGAATCGCAAGCGTCTTCGGAGCGAGTTCACCGATGACGACGTGTAAGAACGTGACGGATACGAATGCGATACCAAACGACAAGAGTGTCGAAACAGCAGCAGAGATCCCGAAGTCATCGAAGACAGGGTGCAAAATCTTTTCAACAGTTGGTTCACCAAGTGCCCCAAGACCAAGTGCCGTGACCGTGATCCCAAGCTGACAGGCAGACAAGTAGTAATCAAGATCGCCCGCGATTTTTTTCGCAAGGACGGCACTTTTGTTCCCTTCTTGAATCATTTGATCCAAACGCGACATCCGAACCTTAACGACAGCAAATTCCGATCCGACGAAAAACGCCGTCAACGCAATCAACAAGACCACTAAAAATAAATTGATGAATAATATAGTATCCAAAATCCCCTAAACAGGGGTCACCTCCATTGTTTTGTATTAAAGCTGTGCAATCAAGGAAGCAATCAATGTTAGACGCCGGGACAGTTCTAAGCGGATCGCTTGTTTTTCGACGTCCGTCGAATGTAACAAACGCTGCTCGAGTCCTTCAACCGTCGCCTGAAGTTGTTTCACTTCCTGATAAATCGTCTCCCCTGTTTTTTGTTCCCGTTCCGTAAAAGAAGCAAGAATCTCTTGCAGGGAAAGCCGTTGAGACTTCAAATATTCAATCTTTTCGATTTGATGAATGACCGATTCGTCATACAGACGGTAGCCAGAAGCGGTACGCTCTGGTGTTAACAGACCGAGTGATGTGTAGTAATCGATCGTTCGTTTTGATAAGCCGGTGGTCTCCGCGACCTGACCGATTCGAAGTAACGCCTTCCCAAAAGATTCTCACCTCCTTTCTATAGCTAGTTCTTTTATCTTATCATGTCAAAACCATACAGTAAAACGTCGCGCTTTTTAAGAGAAAAAAAACGACTACTCCCGTTCGCACGAGAATAATCGTTTCATCCCACTTTTTCATACGGTTGCTACAGGTTCTTCGACTGGTACACCGACGATCGAGCGTTCCAGTAATTCAACGACATCGTACGTAGCAACCGCCTCGTCGACTTCCTTCGCCTTCGTGCCGTCACTGAGCATCGTCAGACAGTACGGACATGCTGACCCAATGACAGACGGTTGGACCGTCAACAATTGTTCCGTCCGTGCGACGTTGACGCGTGCGCCGACTTTTTCTTCTTGCCACATCATCCCGCCGCCAGCACCGCAACACATCCCTTTTTCCCGATTGCGTTCCGTCTCGACGAGCGTGATTCCTGGAATCTTCTCGAGAATATAACGTGGTGCGTCGTAAATATCATTGTAACGACCGAGATAACACGAATCGTGATAAACGACACGCTCCTTGACTTCATGGAGCGGTGTAATCCGTTTCTCGTCAATCAGTCGTGCGAGCAATTCCGTATGGTGATACACTTCAACGTCCGGACTCAGTCCGAAGTCGGGATACTCGTTTTTAAATGTATTGTAGGCATGCGGATCAATCGTGACAATCTTTTTGACGCCGTATTTCTCAAATGATTTGATGTTTGCTTCTGCGAGTTCTTGGAACAAGACTTCGTTCCCGATTCGACGTGGTGTATCGCCCGAGTTTTTCTCATCGTTTCCGAGAATCGCAAACGAGATATTGGCCTCGTTAAGAATACGTGCAAACGCCATCGCGATTTTTTGACTTCGGTTATCGTACGATCCCATCGCACCAACCCAGAACAGGTACTCGAAGTCTTCGCCCGCTTTTTTCTTCTCCTTTGCTGTCGGAACGACGAGTTCATCACGGTTTTTCCGCCAGTTTTCGCGTTCTTTCCGGTTCATCCCCCACGGATTACCTTGACGTTCGATGTTCGCCATCGTCCGTTGCATCTCCGGATCCATCTTGCCTTCCATCATGACGAGGTGACGACGGAGGTCGATGATCTTATCGACATGTTCGTTCATGACTGGACACTGATCTTCACAGTTCCGGCATGTCGTACACGCCCAGATCTCTTCTTCCGTAATGACATTCCCAATCAATGAATCGGGAACAATATCCATCTGTCCGGCTGCTGCCAGTGAAGCGATCTGATTGCCTTGCGATCCTTCGAACGCAAAGGCAGGTGCCCATGGCGAGCGCTGTGTGATCGCTGCCGTTTTCATGTTGAGATGGTCTCGTAATTTAACGATCAAATCCATCGGCGACAGCATCTTCCCCGTTCCGCTTGCTGGGCACATATTCGTACAGCGTCCACACTCGACGCAGGCATATAGATCAACGAGCTGTTTCTGATTGAAATCTTCGATTCGGTTGACCCCGAAGCTGAATTCCGCTTCGTCGTCTTCCGCCTCTTCCATGACCGATAGATCGATCGGTGCCAAACGCCCGACTTTCGACGTTCGACCGAGCCAAACGTTTGCTGTACCGGCAATCAAGTGCGCATGTTTACCTTGCGGGATGTAAACCATGAAGCTAAGTAAGAACAATAAGTGTGCCCACCAGAAGAAAACGAATAATCCGAACGCAATTGACTCCGGCACCCAACTGAATAAGAACGCGATGCTTGAAGCAACCGGTTCACCGAGCGTCGAATGATTCTCATAAACAAGGAAGAATCCGTTCCCGAACAGGACGGCGACCATCAAACCACCGATGAAGATCAACGCAAGACCTGCCATGAAGTTTCGTTTCAAACGGACGAGTTTTTCGACGTACCGGCGATAAAATCCCCAAACGACGGCAATCAAGATGACGAGCATGACGATTTCTTGGAAGAATGTAAAAATCGGATAGAGCGGACCGAGTGGGACGTGCGGGAAACGCTGACCGACTGCGAGTCCTTTCCAGATAAAATCAATCGCTCCGAATTGAACGAGTAAGAAGCCATAGAACATCATGACGTGGATGGCGCCACTTTTCTTATCCTTTAATAATTTCTTTTGACCGAAGACGTTGACTAAGACTGCGTCTATTCGTTCTTTGTTCGTCAGTGTCCATTCCGCCTTTTTCCCCCGTTTAATGGCGGCATAACGACTTTTGACGAGTGACGTGAACAGATAGCCCGCATAGCCGATGACGAGTAGGAAGGCAATCCAGTTGATGAGTAAAAACGTATTCATGTTCGAACAAACCCCTTTCCCCCTAAAGCAGTTGTGTTGAAATGAGTATAGCATATAATGAATGGCTATTCATTCATTTTTTTCATTTAGTTTTTACTGTGTCACACAAGCAGATAAAGTACTCAAAAAAATCAAGCAGTGGACCATCCACCGCTTGATTTAATCACGTCCAATACATCATTTTTTTAATTTCATCGCATTGGCCATCAGACCAGGGATGTCCGTATTTTCATGCAATCCACTGAACTGTTCGCTTTGTGGACCGTACGCGTAGAGCGGAACGTCAACACCTGTATGCACGGCAGTCGTCCAGCCGACATACGCTCGTTTACTGATCATCTCATTCAATGTCATGACGCGTTTCTTCGCATCCACTTTTTGCAACGTCTGAATTTCTTCAGCCGTCAAATCAAACGTCGTTTCTCGTTTGACGACAGTTGCGATGTTCGATAAGTCGTCGTTGAACTGACGAACCATCTCATCTCCCGTCGCCTTGACGTTTTTCAAGACTTCCGGTTTCGCTACGTACTCATCGTATCCACCGACTGACATACCACCTGTATCATGGTCACCGGCAACGACGACTAAAGTATGTTTATCTTTTGCAGCAAAACGAAGCACTTTTTCGACAGCCTGGTGGAACGCTTCTGCATCCTTCATCGCCCAAGCAGCATCATGCGCGTGACCCGCCCAGTCAATCTGACTTCCTTCTACCATCAAGAAGAAGCCATCGCGATCTTTCTTCAATGTTTGCAGGGCTTTCGATGTCATCGTCGCAAGACTCGGTTGATTCGTGTTTTCCCGGTCCAGTTCTGGTGCCATTCCTTCTTCTGCAAACAATCCAAGAACTTTACGACCGTCCGTCTCATTTAGACTTTCGAGTGAATCCGCATACTGGTATCCTGCTCGTTCTGCTTTCTTCACTAGATTACCAGCCTCTTGAACGCCACCATTTTTCTGATCAAAAAAGAACTTCTGACCGCCACCAAGTAAGACGTCGACTTTCATTTCATCCATGTATTGCTTCGCGATGTCCGCTTCGTTCGCGCGCGTTGCGACGTGTGATGCAAAAACAGCTGGTGTCGCATGGGTGATAGCTGATGTCGAGACAAGTCCTGTTGCTTTGCCCGCTTGATCCGCCCGATCAAGAATAGACGCCACTTCTTTTCCACTTGGATCCATACCGATTGTTCCGTTGTTTGTTTTTGTTCCTGTTGCCATCGCCGTTCCGGCAGCAGCTGAATCGGTCACTTTCGTGTTTGCCGAATACGTCCGCATCATTCCTTTTAAGTGACCGTCGAGTTCCGTCTCCTCGCCTCCTTGATACCAGCGATAATTCGTTGCATAGGCAGCCGAATAACCGTCCGGGATCATGAAGATGACATTTTTAACCTTCGCTTGTTTCGTGTTTTGTTTTGCCTCGACCGGTTGAGCCGATTCATATGTATAGCCCGCAACTCCCGTCATAAGCACTGTTCCGAGAATACTTGTCGCCATCCATTTCCTGTTCATTTGTGTTTCCTCCCTGTTCACGATGATGGTTTCATCATACCGAGCGAATGTAAATGAACGATGGAGACGGCTTTAAGGAATGTAAAGAAACGATAACAGCCGAGTTACCACTTCATCTCTTCAAACATGTAATAGCCTTTGTGCTGTTCTTCTAAATATGCCGATAATGGAAGACGGACGTCTTCACTCGTGATGTACTCCGCTAACTCTGTTTGGTTGATCCACTTCGTCTCAATGATTTCTTCATCGGGATCATTTGGATCAAGTACACCACTCACTTCGCAATCAAAATAAGTCACGAGGCTGTGCGCTTGATAGGTCGGCATGAAGTTCTCCGTTAAGAAGGCAAACGACGACGATGTGACCGTCAAGCCGGTTTCTTCTTCCACCTCGCGACGCAGTGCTTGCTCGAGGGTCTCTCCAGATTCAATCTGTCCACCGGGTAAGCTCCAGCGTTTCTCCTGACCCGATTGATTATGGACGATGAGCAGTTGATCGCCCTTGCGGATGATCGCGACGATGATTCGATAAAGTGGATACATGGTGCTTCCTCCTAAAAAGACCAGCTTGCCTAAAACAAGATGGTCCACTGATTGTTTATTCTAGACCGAGCGACTGTGGCAGACGAACTGCACGTGCGAAGGCATTTTTATAGTCCTTTTTCGCGACTAACTTTTCGACTTCTCGGATTGCTGGATGCTGTTCGTCCGCGAACGCACCAAGAATCGTCAAGTAACGCTCGTATACTTGATCGTCTTCCTGACGTGCTTTCAAGAGTGCTGTATACAGCATGACGGTATCTTCACCGTATAAGACAGGTAGTTCTTCGTTAATTAAAAGCAGTGTATCAATCGCTTCTGGATCGACCTTCGGATTATATTCCGTGATGACCTGCTCTGCGAGTCCTTCGAGTTGATCGCGCCATTCGTTGTAACGCGGCTCATCGTTCTCGAGCCATTCAAACCATTCCTCTTCCAACATCTGCTCCATTTGACGTACTGTTTGTTCAAATGCCATTCGTCTCACTCCGTTCCCAAGTTAAATCAATCATATACGTACCGACTGCTTGTCCATTCATCTTTAATGTATAGCGAAACTGCATCTGCTGCCGTTTCATCTCAATCGTCTTCGTGTCCGTTTCCATCAACATCTGACCGAATTGACTGCCATATTGGCTTTTGGTCGTCTCTCCTAAAATGAAGACGTGATGCATCGCAACAGGACCTTTGCGATTCAAAGCGATCTGGTCTTTTGACCATTTGATCGTCGTATCGATCGGTTGTTCATCCGGCTGAACGAACTTCACGGCAAAACCGTCTTTTGTTTCGAACAATGTGCCGTCCGCCTCAAGTTCGACCGATTCACGCATCGGACCATCTTCGATCGTCGTCACTTGTCGTAATGACACCGGGTACTTTACTGGTTTCACTTCTATCACCTCATCGTTTAGCGTACACGATTTTTTCGTCTGATGCACCTTCTGCTTACATGCAAGAAAAAAACGGATTCGATGTACTTCGAATCCATTCCAGATTGTAGACAAATGGACTGACTCAAAAAATGACGCACCTTTTCACGCCCTTTCCTCAGGCGAGACACAAGCCAGTTTTCCCGCTCCATTCGAGCAGGAAAACGGGTCTTGTTTGTCTCTGACAGCGCAAAATTGCGCTTTTTCCTGTAGGAGTGGCGTGTAACGTGTCATTTTTTTACATCGAAAGAACAATCAGAGAAGCGTTTTGTTCACTCGACATCGCTTCCTAGGGAAAAACAAGCAAGAGCGACCCTGCAGCGAAGCGAAGCGGCGCGATGCTTGTCCCAGGAAAACGATGCGAGACGAACAAAAAAAGCGCAATCCTTCTCGTTAGAGAACAATTGCACTTATCTTCAGTCTCAAACGGATTCGATGTACTTCGAATCCGTTCAAAACATATTAGCGCACACGGTACAGACGAGCTTCGAATGGACGAAGTTCCAGTTCTGTTCCTTCATGGTGCATCGTCGGATAGTTGCCAAGCAACATATTGTCCGAGTGCAAGATGATGTCCGTATCGATTTCTGCTGTTTCACCTTTTAAGTTCGTAACGATCAAGAATTGTTCGTCACCAAACGTCCGTGTATACGCGTAGACTTTCGTATCTTCCGGTAAGATGAGATCATACGCGCCGTAGATCAACGTCTCTTCCATCTTACGGATTTGGATCATTCGTTTGTAGAAGTTCAAGATCGAATCTTCATCTTGTTCTTGCGACGCGACGTTGATGTCCGCGTAGTTCGGGTTGACACCGAACCATGGAGATTGATTTGAGAAGCCACCGTTTTGCTCATTCGTCCATTGCATTGGTGTGCGTGAGTTATCACGAGACGAGTTCCAGATGACTTCCATGATTTCCTCATGTGTCTTCCCGGAAGCGAGTTGCATCTCGTACATGTTTTTTGTCGCAACATCATCATAATCCGAGATGTCCGGGAATTGAACGTTCGTCATCCCGATCTCTTGTCCTTGGTAGATGAACGGTGTGCCTTGCATGAAGAAATACATCATCGCAAGCGACTTCGCGCTCTCTTTCCAGTACTGTTCCTCGTCACCCCAAAGGGAGACCGAACGAACCTTATCGTGGTTTTCGAGGTATAACGCATTCCAACCTGTTGCTTCAAGTCCTTTTTGCCATTTCGTCAGCACTTGTTTCAGTTTGACGACGTCGACGCCTTTTTCTGCATCTGCACGCCAGAGATCCATGTGCTCGAACTGGAAGACCATGTTCATCTTACCGTTCTCTTCTCCGACCCAGAGATCCGCTTCTTCCGGTGTGACGCCGTTTGCTTCTCCGACTGTCATGATATCGTATTTCGAGAACGTCTCATCCTTCAACTCTTCGAGATACGCATGGATGCCTTCGACGTTCATGTGCATATCGAATGAAGGGACATACGGCATACCGAGCGGATTCGGGAGATCAGCGAATGATTGATCCTTGTTGATGTGACTGATCGCATCGATTCGGAAACCGTCGATACCTTTATCGAGCCACCAGTTGATCATCGTATAGACGGCTTGACGCATGTCGCGGTTTTGCCAGTTCAAGTCTGGTTGACGACGAGAGAAGACGTGCAGGAAGTACTGCTCAGTCTTTTCGTCATATTCCCATGCTGATCCACCGAAAATACTTTCCCAGTTGTTCGGTTCTCCACCATTGACCGCATCTTTCCAGATGTACCAATCGCGTTTCTCATTATCTTTTGACGAACGTGATTCAAGGAACCACGGGTGTTCATCCGATGTGTGGTTAACGACGAGATCAAGCAAGACCTTGATGTCGCGCTTATGCGCTTCTTCCATCAAGAGATCGAAGTCCGTCATCGTACCGAACTCATCCATGATGTCTTCATAATCACTAATGTCATATCCGTTATCGTCGTTCGGTGACTTGAACATCGGGCAAATCCAAAGAACGTCGACGCCAAGATCCTTCAAATAATCCAATTTTGCGATGATACCCGGAATATCGCCGATTCCATCGTTGTTTGCATCGTAAAAGCTGCGTGGATAGATTTGGTAAGCAACTGCTTCTTTCCACCAAGCTCGTGTAATTGTTTGTTGGGCCGTTTCAGGGCGCGGTATCATTTGTGTCATGTGTCGTGAATCCTCTCGTAGGTCAGTCTTTGGGGTGTTGTTTTCATCAGTTATTGAACTTCTATACACATAGCGCAACCGATTGCGCAATTCCTCTACCTTCATCTTATCAAATCCACTTTTAAAGTCAATGTTTCGGGGGTGATTCCACCATTTCACATCAACGGTTGTCACTCTTCGTTCACACTGAATATTTCAGATCGTTTTACATTACATTTACTGAATTATCCTACACTGTTTATCGGTCGATTTCTACCCTTTTGCATAACCTTTCCTTCCGAAAGTGAATCTTTTTTTCTTCGTTCGGGTATACCCTTACCAATGCATGTAAAAAAGGGGGATTTTCAGGATGAAGGGACAATTCTTTATTGGTGGGCAATGGCTAGATCACGGACGAGAACGGACGGATGTTACGAATCCAGCAACTGGAGAAGTCGTCGGTAGTGTACCAAACGGAACAAAATCAGACGTCAACGACGCAGTAGAAGCAGCACGGAAGGCATTTCCTGACTGGTCGAAGCGGACAGTCTACGAACGTGCCGAACTTCTCGAGAAGTTATATGCGAAGATGATTGAGAAAAAAGATGAACTGGCTCGCCTGATGACGCTTGAAATGGGGAAACCGCTCGCTGAGTCAGAAGGTGAAGTGCAGTATGCCGCAAACTTCGTCAAATGGTTTGCAGAGGAAGGAAAACGCGCTTATGGGCGTGTCATTCCAACGCATGATGCGAGCAAACGACTTCAAGTCATCAAACAGCCGGTCGGTGTCGTTGCTGCGATCACACCATGGAATTTCCCGGCTGCCATGATTACCCGAAAGCTTGCTCCGGCACTCGTCGCCGGATGTACGTTCGTCATCAAACCACCAACAGCGACTCCGCTTACCGCGCTTCGTCTTCTTGAACTCTGTCAAGAAGTCGGGATTCCAGAAGGCGTCGTCAATGCCGTTACAGGTAGCGGGAAAGCGCTTGGTGAATCACTCGCGACACATCCACATGTCGATAAGATCACTTTCACTGGTTCAACCGAAGTTGGACGGACGCTGATGGCTCAAGGAGCAGAGACGATCAAAGCGATGTCGCTTGAACTTGGCGGACATGCACCGATTCTCGTCTTTGATGACTGTGATCTCGATTTAGCTGTCGCTGAGACGATTAAGTCGAAATTCCGTAATGGCGGTCAAACGTGCGTCTGCGGAAACCGGATTTACGTATCCGACTCGATCTATGATGCGTTCGTTGAAAAACTCGGGCAAGAGACAGCGAAGCTGAAGACCGGAAATGGTCTTGATGCTGAGACGAAGATTGGACCGATGATCAATAAAGCGGGTTACGATAAAGTCAAAAAACATGTTGATGATGCGACATCCGCTGGTGCACGAGTCGTCACGGGCGGAACAGGAACGACGGATGAGGAGAACGATGTCTATTATTATGAAGCAACCGTTCTCGCGGACGTAAAACCCGGCATGCTGATCATGAACGAGGAGACGTTCGGACCTGTTGCTCCCGTCCAGCGTGTCAGTTCTGATGAGGAAGCGGTTCGTTACGCCAACCAGACACCATTCGGTCTCGCTTCGTATGTCTTTACGAAGGATTACGCCCGTGCGATTCGCGCGATCGAAGGGCTTGATTACGGAATCGTCGGCTGGAATGATGGTGTTCCTTCTGCTGCGCAAGCACCATTTGGTGGAATGAAACAATCCGGTCTCGGACGCGAAGGTGGTAGTGAAGGACTCGAAGCCTATCTCGAGACGAAGTACATTTCAATCGGTGGACTAGCGTGAACGCGGCGGATTGGTTCGTCCAATGTTTAGAGGCAGAGGGCGTCACGCATATCTTTGGTGTTCCCGGTGAGGAAAACATCACATTACTCGAATCACTCAGTCGTTCGTCGATCACGTTCATCACGACGCGTCACGAAACGAATGCTGCGTTCATGGCAGCGATGTTCGGTCGCCTGAGTGGACGACCGGGTGTCTGCCTATCGACACTTGGTCCCGGTGCGACCAATATGATGACCGGTATTGCAAGTGCGACGATGGATCATTCCCCTGTCGTCGCGATCACAGGTCAAGGAGCGACAGCACGGCAACACAAAGCATCGCATCAAATATTTGACCTCGTAGACCTCTATCGTCCGGTCACGAAGTCTAGTACATCCGTTCTGTCGGCGGAGGTCATTCCGGAAATCGTGCGACGTGCCTTCGCGACAGCAAAAAGTGAAAAACCAGGGGCAACCCATATCTCTTTTCCAGAAGACATCGCAACACAAGAACGTGATCAAGCAGCGACACCCTTGCAACAAGATAGCACGCCAACACATCTCCATTCCCTGACGATTGATGATCCCGATGCCTTACGTCTGATTGAGCGCGCAAAACGTCCGGTCATCATTGCTGGATTTGGCATCCATCGGCAGCAAGCACTCGATGCGTTTCGAGCATTCGTCGAAAAGCTCCAAGCTCCCGTCGTCGAGACGATGATGGGAAAAGGAGCGATTTCTTCACACCATCCGCTTGCTGCACACACGATCGGTTTACCAGACGTCGATTACAACCAGCGGATTCTCGATGCGAGTGACCTCATCATTACGGTGGGCTACGATATTACGGAGTTACCTCCGCAAAAATGGAACCCGAAAAAGACACCGATCGTCCATTTGGATACGAATCCTCACGAAATCGATGCCTATTATCCGGTCGTCGCGAACGTAGTCGGACCACTCGTCGATATGCTGACTGCATTGACTCCTTTACTGCCCGAGCGAGCGTGGAACGACTGGCAACAAGATCGCGATAAATTACGCGACGAGATTCAAGAAACGTACTCGCTTGCCTTGCCTTTACATCCTCAAAGTATCGTTCGTGAACTCGAACGAACCGTCGGGGAGGATGGCATGGTCTTCTCGGACGTTGGTGCACACAAAGTCTGGCTCGCACGCCATTATCAAACGACACGTCCGGATCAGTTATTCATTTCCAACGGATTTGCTTCGATGGGCTATGGTTTATCGAGTGCGCTCGCAGCCAAGCTGTTATATCCGGACCGGCGAATCGTCTGTGCCGCTGGAGATGGTGCCTTTTTGATGAATGGACAAGATCTCGAGACCGCTGTTCGTCTGAAGCTTCCGCTCGTCGTATTGATTTGGCGTGACGGAACCTATGGACTGATTGAATGGAAACAACAACAAGCGTTTGGGCGTTCGTCTTACATCACGTTTGACAATCCAGACCTCGTTCAACTGGCTCATGCTTTCGGCGCACTCGGTCTCCGTGTCGGTGAACACGGCTCCCTCGCACATTGTCTTGACCAAGCATTTGCAAGTGATGGACCCGTTTTGATTGACTGTCCGGTCGATTACCGGGAAAATCTAAAGTTAAGTGAACGTCTCCGGACGTATGGAGGATGATATACATGACACAACCACGTAAGCTGCAATCCATTTCTGATTTTGATCAATTTGCGTCCGAACACAACGCGTTCGTGATTTGTAAACACAGCACGACATGTCCGATCAGTGCCGCAGGATTCTCGGAGTATACGAAATTTGCAGATGAAACGTCTGTTCCAACAGCGTATCTTTTCGTCCAAGAAGCTCGGACCTTATCGAATCACATCGCCGAACATTACAGCGTTCGGCACGAGTCACCACAAGTCTTGTTCATTCAAGACGGTAAATCGGTCTGGACAGCCTCGCATTACGACATCACGAAAGATGCACTCGAAACGAACGTCCAGTAATGCTTGCTGTGAAACAAGCCTCCGGCTGTTTCAAACTGAAGACAAAGCGCAATTTTTCTTTAACGAGAAAGATTGCGCTTTTTTGTTTACCACGAATCGTTATCCTAGGAAGCGATGTCGAGTGTACAACATGCTTCTTTCCTTGTTTACTTCACTAGAAAAACGCTTTCAATCTTACATAAAAAATAAAATTATCTTTCTTAGCTATTATTATTTGTAATTCGAACTAAATCGGATTAAGATAAACTACAGATAGAACGACCGTATAGAAATATGTACCGTTAGTTTAGTTAGGAGGATATTCATGCAACAAAGTGCAACTCACACAGCTCGAGCTCCTTATGGCATTCTCGCCGTTTTGATGATCGGGGCATTCATTGCTTTCTTAAATAATACGTTGCTCAACATCGCCCTGCCTTCCATCATGAAGGACCTAGCGATCGAACCATCAACTGCTCAATGGCTGTCGACTGGTTTCATGCTCGTCAACGGTGTCTTGATTCCGACATCTGCGTTCTTGATTCAAAAATATTCGGTTCGTCGCCTCTTCTTACTCGCGATGACTCTCTTCTCGGCTGGAACGATTCTTGCCGGCTTCGCAGAAGTCTTCCCTGTCTTGCTTGCAGGACGGATGATTCAAGCATCTGGTTCTGCGATCATGATGCCGTTACTGATGAACGTCATGCTCGTCAGTTTCCCGATTGAAAAACGCGGAACCGCAATGGGCTTCTTTGGATTAATCATGATGGGGGCGCCAGCAATCGGACCGACGTTGTCTGGTTGGATCATCGAGCACTATGATTGGCGGATGTTGTTCCACTTCATCACACCAATCGCCTTGATCGTGCTCGTTGCTGGTTTCTTCTTACTTCGTGACGTCAAGGAGCGGTCTGCCACTCGGATTGATCTCGCTTCCGTGGCACTTTCGTCACTTGGTTTCGGTGGCTTATTGTACGGTTTCAGTTCTGCCGGCTCTAAAGGTTGGGATAGCTTCCACGTCTATGGAGCGCTGATCGTCGGAGTCATCGCACTCGTGACATTCATTTACCGTCAGCTCCATATGGAACGTCCGATGCTCAACTTCAAGATTTATCGTTACCCGATGTTCGCCTTGTCTTCTGCCATCTCGATGGTCGTCACGATGGCGATGTTCTCGGGCATGTTATTGCTTCCGATCTATGTCCAGACGATTCGCGGTATCTCACCACTTGATGCGGGTCTCATGCTATTACCAGGTGCCATCTTGATGGCCGTCATGTCACCGATCAACGGGAAACTGTTTGATAAGATCGGTGGACGTCCTCTTGCGTTGACTGGTTTGTTCATCACAGTCGTTACCAGTTACTACTTCAGTCAGCTCGAGATGGATACGACGTATACGCATCTGATCGTCCTGTATTCGTTACGGATGTTCGGGATGTCAATGGTCATGATGCCAGTCTCGACGAACGGTTTAAACCAGTTACCAACGCGCTACTATCCACACGGAACAGCGATGAACAATACGTTGCAACAAGTATCCGGTGCGATCGGAACAGCCTTGCTCGTAACGATCATGTCGACGCATGCGAAGACACGTGGGACAGAACTCGCGGCTGAAGCGGCGAAGAACATGACGAGTCAACCGACAGCTGAAGCGGCTGCTGCTCTGAAACAGCAGATTACGATGCAAGCGACGCTTGACGGAATCAACTATGCGTTCTTCATCTCGACGTTCATCGCTGGTCTAGCATTCGTCCTTGCCTTCTTCATTAAACGGGCGACACAAGCCGAAGATATCATCAGCGATCAACGCTCATTGAACGAAACGATCGTCAAACCACAAGTTTCCAATCAGTAAGTGCAAAAGCAGTCGCCTCTCGCGACTGCTTTTTTTATTTCTTAAGCTATATACTGGTACCCCCCATACCTATATGTTAGAGTAAAGATAACAACAAGATCACCAAAGGAGGCACGACTATGACACACGATCACCCCGTCGTTCCACGAACGAATGAAGAACAAGATGCGTTGATGAAGCGATTGAAGCGCATCGAAGGACAAGTCCGCGGGATTGCTAATATGGTCGCTGAAGATCGGTATTGTATCGACATTTTGACGCAAACGGCATCAATCCAAGCAGCTTTGCGGCAAGTCGAACTACAAATCATCGAACGCCACGTTAAGATGTGCATGCATGAAGTCGCCACCCGTCAAGATAGTACGGACGCTTACGTCGATGAATTGATGTCGGTCATCGCTCGATTGAAAAAGTAAGGAGGGTTTTCTGATGTCAAAAACGATTGAGTTTGATATTGAAGGCATGACGTGTGCCGCCTGCTCCGCCCGGATTGAAAAAGTCCTCAACCGGATGGACGGGGTTGAAGCAACGGTCAACTTGCCGCTTGAAACCGCTCGTGTTTCGATTTCTGATTCTTATGACGATCAAGCGATCATCGAAAAAATCCGAAAAATCGGCTACGGGGCAACGGTCAAACAAGCACCACACGCAACAAAATCGAATCGCCGGATGCTGTATCGCTTTATGATCGCGGCCATTCTATCGTTACCGTTGCTCGCGAGCATGCTGACGCATATTCCAAACAGTCCGTTCCACCTTCCATTCTTAATGAATCCGTGGCTACAGTTTGCTTTAGCGACACCGGTGCAATTCATCATCGGAGCGCCCTTCTATAGTGGGGCTTATAAAAGTTTACGGAGTGGGAGTGCCAACATGGATGTCCTCGTTGCACTCGGAACATCGGCAGCCTACTTTTATTCCGTTGCTGAAATGCTACTCGTCTCTGATATGCCGCATCTCTACTTTGAGACGAGTGCGATTCTGATTACACTCGTCTTACTCGGCAAGGTCCTCGAAGACCGTGCGAAACAACAGACGACGGGAGCAATTAAAAGCCTGCTCTCCCTACAAGCAAAGGAAGCCGTCCTCTTAGAGGACGGACAGGAACGAACTGTCTCCATCGATGCGATTCAAACCGGGATGATCTTACTCGTAAAACCTGGGAACAAAATTCCGACAGATGGTGTCATTCGTTCAGGCGACGCGTATCTCGATGAATCGATGTTAACCGGTGAATCTGCGCCTGTTCATAAAACGGTTGGGGCATCCGTCATTGGTGGTACGCTGAATACGAACGGATCTTTACAAGTCGAAGCGACAAAGATCGGACAAGCGACGGTTCTTTCACAAATCATTCGTGTCGTCGAACAAGCGCAGACTGAAAAGGCACCGATTCAACGACAAGCCGATCGGATTTCTGGTGTGTTCGTGCCGATCGTCGTTGCCATCGCGCTTCTGACGTTAGCCGCTTGGTGGATGATCAGTGGATCCTTTGCGGAAGCGATTCGTCCTGCCATCGCGGTGCTCGTCATCGCTTGTCCATGTGCACTCGGACTTGCGACACCGACTTCGATCATGGTCGGAACTGGAAAAGGGGCTGAACGAGGGATTCTCTTTAAAGGGGGCGCTCAACTCGAGAATCTTCAACATGTCGATGCTGTCGTCTTTGATAAGACCGGAACACTGACAGTCGGTCGCCCTGTCGTCGTCGAAACGTTCGGTACGGAGACAGCGCTCGATTTCGCTGCTGCGCTTGAACGGCAATCGGAACACCCTCTTGCTCGCGCCATCACAGCAGAACGGGATGTCGTCTTTGATATCGAACGGTTCCACGTCGAATCAGGACGTGGGATCACGGGACAAATCGTGGGACATGATCTCATCGTCGGATCGGCGCGAATGATGCAGGAACGAAACATCGTTCTTCCTGATTGGACATCACCTGGAGCGACTCTCGTATACGTCGCTGTCGATGGAGAAGTTGCAGCCGGATACGCCATCCGTGACGCGCTAAAAGATTCAGCGAAAGAAACGATCAAGCGGTTGCGCGAGACAAAAGAAGTATATCTCTTGACCGGTGATCGTCGTGAAGTCGCTGATCATTTAGCAACAGAACTGGGACTGGATCCAGCGTTCGTCTTTGCTGACGTTTTGCCGATTGAAAAGGCAGATGTCATTCAGTCACTTCAACAAACGAAACGTGTCGCGATGGTCGGAGACGGTATCAATGATGCCCCTGCTCTCGTAACAGCAGATGTCGGCATCGCGCTCGGTAGCGGAACGGACGTTGCCCTTGAAGCAGCCGACGTGACGCTACTTGGACACGACTTAAAACAAGTTTTACTTGCGATCGAGCTGAGTGAGCAGACGATGAAAAACATTCGTCAAAATCTCGTCTTTGCACTCGGTTATAACACGATTGGTATTCCGGTCGCCTTTCTCGGTCTGCTTGCCCCATGGCTTGCGGGTGCCGCGATGGCATTCAGCTCTGTCTCTGTCGTGACGAATGCGTTACGATTAAAACGTACCCCACTATCTGAAGGAGGAACATCATCATGAAAGAAACAACATTATCTGTTATCGGTATGACATGCAATCACTGTAAAGCAAGTGTCGAATCAGCTTTATCTGAAGTCGAAGGTGTACAACATGCTACTGTCTCACTCGAACAAAACCAGGTTACAGTCCAGCACGAGGATGTTCCTCGTGAACGTCTCGTCGATGCGATCGAAGAAATCGGCTACGATGTACCGACTGCTTAAATTTTCATGCCAAACTGCTTCTAACACGCAGTTTGGCTTTTTTATTTTTTGAAAAGCGGGAATGTACGGAGTAAGGAGGGGTTCGTATGGTACCGAAAATCGAATTCGTAGAACACTTCGACGACAACAAAGGAAAACGATTTAAAATCGAACTTTGGAATCTCGGAACCTTCACATTCAGTGCCGAGTCAGCTCGTGGACCTGTCACCCGTTTCACCTCCATTGACATTCAATTCGTTCAAGCTTGCGTTCAACGAATGCGCTCGATCGTGGACGCCAAAAAAGCATTTCAGGAAGACCAACCAGTCTAATCCTGTTCTTTTTCCATTCTCCTCATGGCGCTTGCCATGAGTTTTTTTGTTTCCGGTCAATGTTTTTCAATATTTTTGTCTTTTTTTTCGAAAACCAGTATCGCTTCGGCAAGATGAACCGATAAGAAACAGACATCATTTTATTCACATCTTGAGTATTGGAGGCAACTACGTGCGTAATCCTTTTAAAAGTAAGACTACTTCGGCTTATCAAGCTACCATCGGCTTTCCTGATTCCCGTCTCATTACGAAGACGGCAGATCCTGATCTCACATCCCGTCTCGTATACATGGGGTATACAGAAGAACAGCTACAGACACTTAAATCGATGGCACCTGTCGTTCAAGGCATCTTAGATGAGGTTCTTGAACAGGTCCTCGATCATCTTCTATTAAATCCTGAGATGGCAACCATCGCAAAACAATCGTCGACACGCGAACGACTGAAGAAAGTCTTTGCTGACTACTTCACGAGTCTACTGACAGGAAATATGAACGAGTCATTCCTCGCGATGCGTACGCGAATGGGACAGACACATAAACACAACTTCGTTCCCGTCACTTGGTTCATCGCTTCGTATGCTGCGTTTCAGACGTTGTTGATTCCAAAAATCGTCGAACACTATCAGCATGACCCAGCACAACTGACAACAGCTGTGCTTGCATTGACTCACGCAATGAACTTAGACGCTCAGATCGTGACGAGCCAGTACGTCGATTCTCGCTTGAATGAAGTGACGACGGCGAACGAGTCACGCCGTCAACTTTTGACGGACGTCGTTCGTGTCAGTCAAGAAGTCGCAAGCTCAGTTGAGCACACGGATCATGCCATCATCGAGACGAGCCGACGTGCTTCACAAGTATTAGCAGAAACAGCTCAGACGGAGCAGACAAGCCAGCAACTCGTTCAAATGACGATTGCTAACGAACGACAGATGCAACAGATGGAGCAACAATTCGCTCAATCGACACAACAAGTTGGTACTTCGCTTGAAAGCATCCATGAATTGAAGACGACATCGGATGAGATCGTCCAGATGACGCAAAGCATCGAAGCGATCGCCAATCAGACGAACTTACTCGCGTTGAATGCTTCGATTGAAGCAGCACGTGCCGGTGAACACGGTAAAGGATTTGCTGTCGTCGCGACGGAAGTTCGAAACCTTGCCGAGAATGCGAAATCGTTGAGTAGCAGTATCAACGGTCTGATTCAAAAGAACAATGGTAATATCACACAACTCGTTTCTCAGATGGAAGACATTACACGTGCCAACACCGCATCTCAGCAAGAATTGCAACAAGTTAAACAAGGAATTCAAACCGTTAAGAGTGAAATGGAGAATTCCCTCACCTTGTTTGGACGCAACAAAGAAAACCTCGGGCAAATCGTCGAGACGATCCAAGGTCTCAGTAAGACGACACAAGGCTTGACGACACTGACGACGGATCTTGTCGCTGCTTCCGAAACACATTAAAAAATAGGCAATTCTTATTCTCGGTTTTAACCGAAATAAGAATTGCCTATTTTACTTTACTCGTCTTGTTCTGCTGTGACGACAAGACGCTGATCGTATCCTTTTGATTCTGAAAACGTACCTATACATGAAATGAGCGTCAGTTTATTCATGACGGTTGCACCGAAGATTGATCCGACAGGTGCTTCATCGACAGGATAGGACATGACGTTCGTCACCACGTACGATACCTGTTGTCCTGTTTTTCCCGTCACTTCAATCCGTTGCCCTTTTTTCATCTTGGCTAAATCATAAAAAACAGCGGGACCTTCTTGATCATCCAAATGTCCGGCTAGCACGACATTTCCGGTTTGTCCGGCTTTTGCTCCGTATTTATACCAAGCGACCTGATCGGTCTGTTTCGGAACATCCATCCGTCCTTGTTTATCCTTCCCGACGACTTCGATGTTCGCTTTCACATCGAGCGTCGGAATTGTAATACGCGTTGGTATGAACGCCTCTTCGTCCACCTTTTCGGATGGCGTGGACGAAGAAGACGTCTTTGTTTCGGTTTGTTTTGGTTTTTCCGGCTTTGTAGCATCTGGAGGTGATCCCGATTGACATCCGGCTAATACGAGTAAGAGAAGAAGACTACTCTTAAGCGTTTTGTTTACGACGGACGACATACGCTGTTCCTACTAACAAGGCAGCTGCTGCTGCGACTGCCCATGGTGTAGCAGAAGCCGTATCAGATGAACCACCAAGTCCTGTTTCTGGCATTGATGCCATTTCACCACCGTCTGGGATCAAGAGGACTTCAAATGCTGGTTCGCCTTCAAGTAAGCCGATTGCGAGTGCTGTATAGTTTTTGCCACTGTCGAGTTTGACACCATCCAGTGCTTTGACGACATCCGTTGCGCCTGCAGGACGGACTTCAAGGTCATACGTACCTGCATCGAGTGTACCGTAGTCAGAGACTTTTGAGAATTCAAGGTTACTGAAGAGTGGGTCTCCACCTTTTGGTGCGACATCAACAGCTGGCGCATCTGGTGCAAAGTGTGCGACACGAACCATTGATTTTCCATCTTCGCCTTTACCATTGTCTTCCATGACCGCGAGTTTGATATCAGCTAATTTGCCGATTGCTGCGACCGAATAGAATTTACCAGCTTCTACGTTGAGTGTTTGAGAGAGCACAGGATCTTTCGTAGTTCCTGCAGCGAATACTTCTACTTTATGTTCGCCAGCTGGTAGTGTGAGATAATCTGTGACATCTTTGAATTTTGCTCCTGATACCGCTTTTTTGCCATCGACCGCGATATCGACTGCCGGAGCATCTGGTGAAGCATGAATGACACGAACCATTGCGTCATCTGCTGCGCCTACTGGTAGCACGAATAGTGCAAACAGCAACGTAGCGGTCACAAACGATAAGAGTTTCTTCATCTTTTTTCCACCTTTCTGATTGTCAAATGTACATCGCTCTCAAACCAATGTTCTTACACTTCAGAACATTTCCTTCGTGGTGACATCTTAAACTTAAGATACTGCCGTAAATGTGTAAAGATTTCAGTGTGCTATGAACTTGTTCTACAAACACATTGACTTTTTCTTTCTTTTCGAAATAAAATATCTTAAATAACAATAGAAAAGAAGGTTAAAACCTATGGATTCCTACGATTTAAAAATTATTACTTTTTTGAAAAGGGATGCCCGGATGAAATGGTCAACACTTGCACAACACATCGGCTTATCGGCACCGGCTGTTGCAGAGCGCGTCGCACGCTTACAAGAGCAAGGTATCATCCGTCAGTTGACGACGGTTCTAGACCCCTCCTCCTTTGACTATCGTCTTGCTGCATTCGTCGCTGTTTCACTCGAGCGACCGGAACATCGAGCGCCATTTCTAAAACGGATTCAAGAACTTGAGTATGTACTGGAATGCCATCACGTCGCCGGGGACGATGATTACCTACTTAAAATCCGTTGTCGGGATACAGAACAACTTGATGAAATCATCACCTACCACATCAAAGAATTAGCGGGTATCCTGCGGACGAAAACGACGATCATCATGCGAACGGAAAAGGAGTCGCTTCATTTTCCGTTACCCGAGGTCGACTGATGTTTACGACTGGTTTTGGAATCGGGTTTGCCTTAGCCGCCCCCGTCGGTCCGATTGGCCTCTTATGCATGCAACGAACTCTTCGACATGGACGAATTTCCGGAATTGTTTCCGGACTCGGAGCCGCAACGGCAGACTTTACTTATGGATTGCTTGCCTTATCTGGTTTTTCACTCGTCCAATCTTTACTCACCCAAGCATCCTGGATGCAACTGATCGGCAGTCTGTTTTTGTGTTACATCGGCTGGTCGATGTTTCAAGCTTCTTCGACCGCCTCAATTTCCGATACAGCCTCGTCACGGTTAAGTAGCTATCTATCCGTCTTACTCCTGACGTTCTTGAACCCCATGACGATCACGCTATTCCTGGCGTTGTTCGCACGATTTAAATTGACGATGACGAACGGACAGGATGCCTTTTTGTTTCTAATCGGTATTTTTCTCGGTTCTGCCACTTGGTGGGTCATCTTGGCGAACATCACACACCTGCTCAAGCACCAGCTTGCGACACCCACTTTACGTATCATCCAGTGGACGTCTGCCAGTCTAATCATCGGATTCGGTGCGTTCGGGATCATTCAATTCTTCCTCTAAACAAAACAAAAGAGACCGACATCACGTCCTGTCTCTTTTGCTTTTTCATTTAATGAATCCAATCATCATTTCGCGTAATACTTTCGCTGCCGCGATCGCTGTCATGTCGGATTGATCGTACGCTGGGCATACTTCTACCAAATCCGCGCCGATGACGTCGACGTCTGCTCGTGCAATCATATGAACGACTTCAAGTAGTTCCTTCGTTGTCACTCCACCGATTTCTTGTGTACCTGTCCCTGGTGCTGCTGACGGATCGAGAACATCGATATCGATCGTGACATAGACCTTTTTACCGGCAAGTGTCGGAAGAACTTGACGAAGCGGCTCGACGATCTCGTATTTGAAGAGGTTGTAGCCTGACGTTTTCGCCCATTCGAACTCTTCTTTCATACCTGAACGAATTCCGAATGAATAGCAGTTCTCTGGTCCGATCAAGTTTGCGATTTTCTTAAGTGGCGTCGAGTGCGACAATGGCTCTCCTTCATACTCATCGCGTAAGTCCGTATGCGCATCAAAGTGAAGCACGACGAAATCATCGTAGTGTTTATCGAACGCTTTGACGACTGGCCACGTGACTAAATGTTCGCCACCCATACCGAGCGGGAACTTGCCTGCTGTCAGTAACGAATCGACGTATTCTTCAATCATATCAAGTGATTTTTGAGCATTCCCGAATGGTAACGGGATATCTCCCGCGTCAAACAACTTCGCGTCGGCGATGTCACCATCTAAGTACGGGCTATATTCTTCTAAACCAAGAGATACTTCACGGATACGTGCCGGACCAAATCGTGAACCCGGACGGAAACTGACCGTCCAGTCCATCGGCATGCCGTATAAAATTCCTTTTGCATCTTCGTGAGTCGGTTGACTCGCGATAAAGACTTTTCCTGAATATGCTTCATCAAAACGCATGATCCATTCCCCCTGTTCATTTGCCGTTTGCTGATACAAACGTCTGTTTACCTGACAACAGAGCGATTTCGAAGATCGAAACCGCTCTGTTCATGTGTGCTATAGTGACTGAGCTCAGCCGTTCGTCAAATCTTTAACGAATTTCGGAAGTGCGAAAGCTGCCGTGTGAAGCTCAGGCGTGTAATACTTCGTGTCGATCTCGTGGAAACGCTCTGGTGCAACAGCAAGCGGATCGTGTTTCTTTGATCCGATCGTGAACGTCCAAAGACCACTTGGGTACGTCGGAACGTTAGCGATGTAGAGCTTCGTGATTGGGAAGATTTCTTTAACATCACGTTGGACATCACGGATCAAGTCTGGTGTGAACCATGGGTTATCCGATTGTGCGACGAAAATACCGTCTTCTTTCAATGCTTTTGAAATACCAGAGTAGAAGCCTTTCGTGAACAAGTTGACCGCTGGACCAACTGGTTCAGTCGAGTCGACCATGATGACATCATACTCGTTTTCTGCTTCTGCGATATGCATGAATCCATCCCCAACGATGACTTCGACGCGTGCATCGTCCAATCCACCTGCAATGTTCGGGAGGTATTTTTTCGAATACTCGATGACTTTTCCGTCGATTTCAACTAAAACAGCTTTTTCGACGGACGGGTGTTTCAAGACTTCACGGATGACTCCGCCGTCTCCTCCACCAACGACCAGAACCGATTTTGGATTCGGGTGTGTGAACAACGGGACGTGCGCGACCATCTCGTGGTAAACGAACTCGTCCTTATCTGTCGTCATGACCATTCCGTCAAGTAACAACATCGTACCGAACTCGTCCGTTTCAACCATCTCTAGGCGTTGAAACTCCGTTTGTTCGCTCTCATAAACGTGGTTGACACGGAATGTGATACCGTAATCTTCCGTTTGGTGTTCCGTGAACCATAACTTTAATTTTTGTTCCATTTGCGATAGAACCCCTTTCTTTCATCAAGACAAAAGTTGTTCGTATGCGAGTGGCGTTTACGGCGCTTCTTAATCATACAAATGCGAGTATACCGAATTTCGAAAGAAACTTCTATATAATTCGAAAATTTTTGTCTTCTGTCTTTACTCGACGAACGTCACGATTTCATCAAGTGGACGACGTTGCTTATCACGTTTTGGTTCGTCTGCCCGGTAACCGAATGCGACCATGACCGGCACCGTGAAAACAGAACGATCGAGCAGTCCACGATCGACGAGTAATTGCTCGACGGCTTGCTGGTCGAATCCTTCGATTGGACATGAATCGATACCGATTTGTGCTGCCGTCGACATCATGTTTCCGAGTGCGATATAGGCTTGTTTTGCTGCCCAGTCTTCCATCGCTTTTGGGTTATCACCAATCGCGAAATCCTTCTCTAAAAACAGACCATAACGCTTCGTCCGTCCGGCCTTTGCTTCTTCGGATAGACCAAGGAAATCCATCATCTGCGTGACATGTGGACCATTTGCCTGCATTTGTTCTCCTGTCCGGGCGAGGAACAAGACGAAGTGACTCGCTGTCGGCAATTGTCCTTGTGCGCCCCAAGAGATTTCTTTTAATGCGTCTCGGATTTCTGGATTTTGAATGACGAGCATATTCCATGGCTCATATCCGAACGAGCTCGGTGACAGACGCGCCGTTTCTAAAATGAACCGAAAATCGTCTTCTGGGATCATTTGACCATTAAATGTCTTGGTCGCATGACGAGATTGAAATGCTTCGAGAATCGCTTGTTTTTGTTGTTGTTTTTCCATTGGAAATGCCTCCTTCAAAATGATGACTGCTTTTGTTATATCAAATCTGATTTCAGACCGCCTCTGATTTGCTCACATCAAGCTTTACGTTAGTTTTAAGACGAAACGGGAAATAATAGTATTAACGTTTTCCTTTTTTTATTTCCACATTATTTTAAAAACGCTTGATTGCAATCTTTTTTGCTTATCCTTCCATGAAAAACATTGATCTCTTTATTCTCATTTCCCGGTCGATTTGCTTTTCCACACAAATGTTTGTTACGGTAGTACCCTGCGTGATTAGGTTTTGTTATCGGATCGACGGGGTAATGATAATGTCGTTGCCATCATTTGATACAGAACAACTATGTAAAATTCGAAAGAAGGTGTTGAACACGATGGAAAATAATCGAAAAAGTAAGATCACAAAAGTCTTTATGGTATCCGTCATTTTCTGTGTGCTCTTTACCATATGGGGAATCTTACCGGAATCCCTAATCGGTGCAGCTAGTCTCGGAAATGTCACAGCTAAAGCACAATCCTTTGTTTCTAACGGATTTGGCTGGCTATATCTTCTCGGCATGAGTGCTTTTTTAATCATTGCTATCTTTTTAATCTTTTCCCGCTTCGGTTCGATTCGACTCGGTAAGGATTCGGACCGTCCTGAATATGGTCTCATTTCTTGGTTTGCTATGCTCTTCAGTGCTGGTATGGGAATCGGGCTTGTCTTCTGGGGTGTCTCAGAGCCATTGACGCACTTTCATACACCGCCAGTCGCAACAGATGATCCAACGGAAGCAGCACGCCTCGCGATGCGCTATTCATTCTTCCACTGGGGATTACATCCTTGGGCATTATACGCGATCGTCGCGCTTGCTATCGCTTACTCGACATTCCGAAAAGGACGTCCAGCTACGATTGGTGACACTGTCGCTTCATTGATGAAGCCTCGGTATGCTTCTGCCGGTAAAGGTACCGTCGAAGTACTCGCCATCGTCGCAACAGCATTTGGTGTCGCGACGTCGCTCGGTCTCGGTGCACAACAAATCTCAGGTGGATTGAACTTCCTAACGAGTAGTATTCCTAACTCCTTCCTGACACAAATGATCATCATTGTCGTTGTGTCTGTCCTTTACATGATGAGTGCGGCATCCGGACTCGATAAAGGAATCGTTCGTCTCAGTAACGCCAACATCGTCCTCGCCGTTCTGTTGATGATCGGCGTCCTGTTCCTCGGACCGTTCAGTTTCATCATGGACCTCTTCGTGCAAACAACAGGTGCTTATTTGCAAAACTTACCGGTCATGAGTTTCCGGGCATCTGCCTTTAATCCAGACGAACGAGGCTGGATCAACGATTGGACGATCTTCTACTGGGCATGGTGGATTTCCTGGTCACCATTCGTCGGTACGTTCATCGCCCGTGTCTCGAAAGGACGGACGATTCGTGAGTTCGTCATCGGGATTATGCTCGTCCCAACGATCTTTGGTCTCCTTTGGTTCTCTGTCTTCGGTGGATCAGCGATTTGGAACGAATTGTTCCAAAATGTCGATCTGATCTCGACGGTCAACGATAAAGGAGTCGAAACCGGTATGTTTGCTCTATTTGAAACATTCGGTGGCTTAGGCACGTTCCTTAGCATCGTCGCTGTCTTCTTGATTACGACGTTCTTCATTACTTCGGCTGACTCCGCGACATATGTTCTCGGTATGCTATCGTCTGGTGGTAGTCTCATGCCAAGCTTACGCATCAAGCTTGCTTGGGGTATCATCCAGTCTTCAATCGCCGCCGTCTTACTTTATGCCGGAGGATTGAGTGCCCTACAGGCAGCAGCTGTTCTAGCCGCCTTCCCGTTCATCTTCGTCGTCGGAATGATGGTCATCGCCCTGTTCAAAGATTTATCGGAAGAACCCGATGCGCAAAAAGAAGTCACAGACTTAAAACAAGATGCCTAAATCGTTTTGAATTCCTCCTTCCGTCGCATACGGAAGGAGGTCTTTTTTGTTATCCTGAATTATGCAAAGTAGAAAGAAATGAGGTGGCTCATGCGAAAACGTACACGCTGGTTAGTATCCCTCAGCGTCCTCGCATTAGGAAGCTGGTTTTTATATCGTGAAAATAACATCATTGATGTCTCACAGGTGACGGTTACGTCAAATCGCTTACCGGAAGCATTTGATGGTTATCGTGTCGTCCAAGTAGCAGATTTACATGGCAAGGCGTTCGGGAATGAACAAGAACGACTACTGAAGAAAATTGATCGCGAAAAGCCGGATCTCGTCGTCATGACTGGCGATTTGATTGACTCGAGGCGAAACGGTGAAGAAGCTGCCCTTACACTCATGAAAGCGCTCGTTGATCGATACCCGGTCTACTTCGTCACCGGGAATCATGAGGTTCGGCTCAATCTAACGATTTTGCCAAAGCTTGAGCAACTGGGTGTCACCGTTCTCCGAAATCAATCACGTGTCATCGAATACCAAGGTCAATCAATTTCGCTGATCGGTATCGATGACCCGACGACGACACGGTGGCGCGAAGGGCTATCAGAACCGGATGGCATTCGTCAAAGTCTCGATCAAGCATTGCAAGACGTATCACCTGATGCGTTTCGACTTTTGCTTGCGCATCGTCCGGAATATAAATCCTTGTATGCCGAGCGTTCCGTTGATCTCGTCTTATCCGGTCACGCCCACGGCGGACAGATCCGCCTGCCGTTTACGGAAGGTCTGTATGCGCCTGGTCAAGGATTCTTTCCAACCGTGACGGCAGGTCGCTATCAGGAACAGCAGACCGAACTGATCGTCAGTCGTGGTCTCGGAAACAGCCTGTTTCCGTTTCGTCTGTTCAATCATCCAGAACTCGTCGTCTTGACGCTGAAACGACCATGAAAAAAGAACGTGTGCCGCGGCACACGTTCTTTTGTTTAGACCAACGCTTCATGTAAAGCAGCGTCAGCATTTTCCCACATCTCAGGTTTGTGTGTCTGCAAGAAATCACGTAACAATTCTTTTGAACGCTCATCCATATGATCGACGACAATCCGTCCTTTAAGAGATTTATCCATCTTATTGACGTGATCAGCAAGAATCTTGAATCCGCGACGCGCTTCCGCATCGACTAGCAGATCGCACGCAGCCACACCACCGTAATAGAATCCTTCTGGCTTACGACCGACCGTCACCCAGACGATCCAGTACAGTTTGCCATTCGGCGTATCGGCTTTATCCGTCGTGAACTTGACGCGTTTCTCGATTGCTGCTTTCGCGTGCATCGCACCCATGTCGATGTAAGCTTCACCGTCTTCAGGAGAAATGATGACGGGTGACATACTATTTAAGCTAAGTGTCCCGACACCAAATCCTCCGTGACCGTCTGTAGAGTTATCTGAAATGATATTAAAGTTAATCTTTTTTTCCATCGTGTTTTGTCCCCTTTTAATCCTGTTGCTTCTATCATACCGTATTCCGAGGTGTCTGCAACCAGTCACTCATAACGAAGTAACTGTAATTGTTCCTCTGATGCTCGGCGAATCGTCGGGAGACGATAACACGTCATGGACGCAATTTCCTCATGTGCCGGAGGATTGACCTCTTCAAGATGAAGCAAAGCGCGGTCAAACAGGGTTTGCGCCGCACGACCGAACAAGAAGAGACGTTCCAGCGAGGAACACCGCGACCGAATCGCACGTAACTGATGTGCGAGTTCTCGTACCTTCGCCTCGACCTCTTCTTCCATGTCAGCTGTCGGTTTTCGATTTTGAAACAACGGTTTGAAACGTACATCGTCTTCAAGCAACGTCAACATCCCGTATCGCTTTGCTTCTTTTTGATTCAGCAGTTGAGCGAGTTCTTTATCCGTTACGAGTCGTCCGAATGGAATGTTCTGTTCAAAGACGATATCTGCGACTTCGAGTCCTTTAGCACCAGACAACGGATAATTCGTATCTTCCGGTAACGCCCGATCAAAAATCAGTAACGTATGAATCTTCTTCCGTATGATTGCGTCCATATGTCTCTCCTTTTCTGTCGTATGTGTATGACTACCTTCGCTTCCGACAAGAATAGCTCCTACCTTATACCCTTCTTTTTCGAAAACGATGTTCGAATTGACGAATCCCCTATCGAATGCGCTATACTGATGGCGTATCGTCATCATGCTAGAGGGGGAAATGAAGTCATGCCATATGTTACGGTTAAAATGTTATCGGGTCGTACAGTCGAACAAAAACGCGCTTTGATTGAAAAAGTCACGGAAGCGGTGTCGGAAACGACGAATGCTCCTAAAGAAAACATCACGGTCTTCATCGAAGAGATGGAAAAAACAGATTACGGTCAAGCTGGCGTCATGTTCGCGGATAAATAAACAACAAGAGACGTCCGGTCGTTACCGTGCGTCTCTTTTTCCCATCTACTTGATCTCTAAGGAGGAATTCTTATGACTACTGTTACTGTACTTGGTGCGACCGGTCGAACGGGTCGACCTTTGATTGATCGATTATTAGAAGATGGCTACGACGTTCGTGCACTCGTACGTTCCACGTCACCGGGCTTACCCGTCCATGATCGCCTTCATATCCTGACGGGAGATGCGACAAATCCAGATGATCTCGAACAAGCACTCGCAGGAAGTACCGCTGTCTTCAGTTGTCTCGGTACCGATCAACAGCAGGTACTCTCGACAGCGATTCCACATCTCGTCACGAAGATGAAGGACGTAGGTATCGAACGGATCGTCTTCATCGGTACAGCAGGCATTCTCGATGCATCAGAAGAACCAGGAAAGTATCGTTTCCAATCGAGTGAGTCCCGTCGACGCTCGACGATTGCAGCAAAGGATCACTTGAAAGCTTATTTGACCTTAAAGGATGCAGACGTCGACTTCACCGTCATCTGCCCAACACAACTGACGGAAGACAAAGCACTTGCTGCTGACGACCTGTTGATCGAGGCGACACGCTTCACTGCACCGACAGGACCGATTCCCCGGGAAAACGTCGCGCAGTTCGCCGTTGAAGTCTACCGTGACGGAACCCATCATCGCGTCCGTGTCGGGATTGCGTCGCACGGTACGACTAAATGACAGACAAAAAGAGCAATGGATCAATGATCCATTGCTCTTTTATAAGTGTATCTCTTAAAGCAAGACGCTGACGACGATTGCCGTCAAGACACTGACGAGTGTTGCGCCGTAGAGTAACTTCAGACCAAAACTAGCCGCAACGCTTCCTTGGCGGTCGTTCAATCCTTTAACCGCACCAGCGATGATTCCGATTGACGAGAAGTTCGCAAACGAGATCAAGAAGACAGAAACGATTCCGAGTGTGCGTTCCGAGAATTCTTTTGAGTATTCTGGAAGGCTCAACATCGCAACGAATTCGTTCGTGATCAATTTCGTTGCCATGACACTACCGGCACTGACAGCTTCTGCCCATGGAATACCCATGATGAAAGCGAACGGTGCAAAGATGTATCCGAGGATTTCTTGGAACGAGATGTTTAGAACCATCAAGAAGATATCGTTGACCATACCGATCAAGGCGTTATAACCAATCAACATTGCACCGACGATGATTGCGACTTTGAATCCATCCATGATGTATTCGCCGAGCATTTCGAAGAACGTTTGTTTTTCTTCGACGATTTCAAGAATATCTTCTTCCGGATCAACCGTGTATGGGTTGATGATCGAGACGATCATGAAACCACCGAACAAGTTCAATACGATTGCTGTAACGACATATTTCGGTTCTACCATCGTCATGTATGCACCGACGATCGACATCGAAACCGTCGACATCGCTGACGCACACAATGTGTAGAGACGATTTGCTGGTAATTGACCGATTTGTTTTTTAACTGTGATGAATACTTCTGATTGTCCGATCGCAGCTGAAGCAACCGCGTTGTAAGACTCAAGACGTCCCATACCGTTGACTTTTGATAGGACGAAACCGATACCGCGCATTAAGAGTGGTAAAATCTTCGTGAATTGTAGAATCCCGATCAAAGCAGAGATGAAGACGATCGGGAGCAAAACATTGATGAAGAATGGTTGTGCGCCTTCGTTCGCTAAACCACCGAAGACGAAATCAATTCCGATTGCCGCATAACTAAGCAGTTTTTCAAAGACTTTCGCGACGCCACGAATGACGATATATCCGAACGATGTATTGAGTAAAATGAACCCAAGTACGAGCTGAAGAACTAGCATGACCGCAAGCGGTTTCAATTTGATGCCTTTACGGTTACTGCTGACAAGGAGTGCCAAGCCGAAAACGATAGCCAGTCCGAGTAGTGCGATAAGATATTTCATGAAGTACCCCTCTATCTATTAGTTGTTTATCAGTTGTACATTCGTACGATGTCTGACGTTTAATCTCTTTCCAAGTAATAGAATAATCAATATTTCGAAGAACTACAAGAGGAAAAGTTCATTTAGTAACCGCTTTCGTTATTTTCATAGACTTTCAAGACAAACTTTTCCAAGCGTTCCCGAACATTGTCCTGACTAAGGTTTTGCCTTCCATATGCTTTCCACCCCGGATAGACGTCGATCGTTTCAGGTCCAAAATCAAAAACAGCCCGAATATCCCACGCGTGATCGTAAGAACGTTTCGTCTGTTTAAGGTAACTTTTTAAAAAATGATCCGCCATCTCAATGGATTCAAGCAAGGCAAGATTCAAACGACAATGCGCAAGGTCGACTTCAATGGGACCTACACACGCATTAATCCAATCAATCGTATGGCACGTTCCATTCATTTCGTATAACACATTGACCGGATGAAAATCCCGATGAATGAATCGGATCGTTTGACTTTCGTCCGGTTCGATCGCCAGTAGCTGACGCCATCTCTCCGGATGCTGCGTCCACGTCGGAACGTGACGCTCCGTCGCATACGGCTGATAGACATAACGAGATTCTGGTACCGGTAGCGCATGGATTGCCGCAAGCATCTGTGCCAATCGTTCGACATATTGCTCGTCTACCTGATCAAGCCGGATCTCTCCCGGTGAACGCGTCATATATAACCATGGTGGTACTTCGTCCTTAACGCCTGTTTGATAGTCCAGTACATCTGGTGATAAGTCACCTGCTGCTTGTAACGCAAACACCTCGTGTAAGACAAGATCCGGCTCCTCATGTAGCCAGTCTTGATTCGTATGGACACGAAGAATTCCCTCACCGACCCGAAAAACAAGGGAGGATGTCGCGCCTTTTAAGACTTCGACCTCTCCTCCCTCCTGTCCAAGCTGTTGCAAGATTTTCGTAAGGACAGCGGACGATATCATGATGTCACACTACCAATCAATAACTGGTCGATCTGCATCTTCTCATTCGCATGTTCGCGCAAGTCGTGCAAAATTTCTTGCGGGAAGAACAGCTTCTCATCCGTCTGGCGTGACGTCGCGATGGCTTGAACGAGTGGTGAAACTTGCGAAATCTCTTTCATCTGTCCATCCTTCATCTGTAACATGATCGGTTGCTTACTAATTTCACCGTTATCTCCATATAAATCGTAAGGAAGACGACTGAGTTTATCTTCAAGCAGATAATACGTCGGATTCAAGCCGATTGCTTCAAACAACTCACACAACTTATCGTGGACGAGTTCACGTTTTTCAGCCGGATAATCGACATACTTGAACAACTTTCGGTCAACAAATCGCCTCGAGAGATCAGCAAGGATTGGATCCTGCTCGTTCGCCCACTGCTGAAAGTAAAAGTAGACGATCGTCTCATCGAGCCCAAGGAAATCACGCAACTCCATCTTCTGATCAAATAGCGGCATCAAATGAATCGGTGCAATCGCAAACGGATATGCGGACAGGTACAACTCCTGCGCCCGCTCAAGAATAGCCTTTAATAGGTAATCACTCGACCGTGTTACCGGATGCAGGTAGACTTGCCAATACATCTGATACCTTCGCATGATGTAGTCTTCGATCGAATGCATCCCTGATTGTTTGACAACCATCTGATTATGGGCAGGACGCAATACCCGAAGCATCCGCTCGAGATCGAATTTTCCGTAGCTGACACCGGCAAAGTGCGCATCGCGTAATAAGTAATCCATCCGGTCGACGTCAAGTTGTGAGCTGATCATCGTGACGAGCAGTTGATTCGGATGCGTCTTGTTGATGATAGACGCTACTTCTTCCGCAAATCCGTCTCCGACTTGGTCGAGGACTTTCTTGATTTCCGTATCCCCGAGGATGATCCGCTCTGTCCACGTCTCGTGGTTAACACCGAAGACGTTCTCGAATGCGTGCGAAAACGGACCGTGTCCGACATCGTGTAAGAGTGCCGCAGCCAGCGTCAACTCCCGGTACTGATCGTCCCAATCGGCACGACCGTTGAATACATCGATCAGTTGGCGCGTGATTTCATAGACACCGAGCGAATGATGGAACCGTGTGTGCTCTGCTCCATGAAACGTCAAAAATGATGTTCCCAGTTGCTTGATCCGGCGTAGTCGCTGAAATTCACGTGTACCGATCAGTTGCCAAATTAACTGATCACTGACATAGATATAGCGATGAACAGGATCTTTGAAGACCTTCGTTTCCTTTAATTGTCCTAATGATTGATACATATGTTTCTCTCCTTTAAATCGAGTCTATGTCGTTGTTGTTCGGTTTTGTTTCCAAGGATTCCTGTCTCGCGCGGCGCTTCGCACAGAAACTTTACACACCCTGTGCTATAATGATGTCGCAAATCTACAATAAAGGAACGAGCCTATGGGAATCGAACTCTTAAAACAAGAACATTATCGTATTTTTGATCAAACGTCACTCGGAACTGCTTTCCATGCGACACAATCGTTTGCGATGGACGACACATTATGTGCCTCCGTTGCAACAGAAGGAGCCGCACTCCGCTCTTGGATTCACCACGAAACCGTCGTCCTCGGCATCCAGGATGCCCGTCTTCCTCATCTTGCTGACGGTGTAGCCGTTCTGCATGAACATGGTTTCTCGCCCGTCGTTCGTAACTCAGGTGGTCTTGCCGTCGTCCTCGACGCCGGTGTCTTGAATATTTCACTCGTCTTACCGGAACGCGGTGGGATTGATATCGACAGCGGTTATGAAGCGATGCTTGCGCTCGTTCGCCGCATGTTCGCACAAGAAACGGACGCGATCGTCGCTGGTGAAGTCGTCGGATCGTATTGTCCCGGTTCTTATGACTTATCGATTGCCGGTAAAAAATTCGCTGGTATCTCCCAGCGTCGTGTTCGTGGAGGAGTTGCCGTTCAAATCTATCTTTGTGTCAATGGAAGCGGAAGTCAACGCGCCGCTTTAGTCCGTGACTTTTACGCGGCAGCGCTTCAAGGTGAGACGACGAAATTCGTCTATCCGACTGTCGTTCCGGAAACGATGGCGTCACTTGAGGAACTGCTCGGTACTTCCTTGACGGTCGAGGAGTGCTTACGTCGTGCATATGAAGCGTTACTTGCGCTCGGCGCTGATTTGACGCCCGCAACTTTGACGGAACTCGAGAATCAGCGTTTCGGCGTCAACTTGAGTCGGATGCTTGATCGAAACGAAAAAGCCCTAGGTTAAGAAAGGAGAGAACGTGATGATCCGATTGATCACAGATAGTGGTGCTGATGCACCAAAAGACATGTTAGATGCTTATGATTTTACGGTCATGCCATTCGGCGTATTGATCGACGAAGACACGTTCTTCGACGGAGAATCGATATCTCCAAAACAACTGTATGATAAGATGCGTGACGGTGCAGCACCAAAGACATTCCAAGCAGAAGTCAGCCGGATGGTCGAGGTGTTCACGCGTCACTTCGAACAAGGGGATCCCTTCCTCTACCTCGCCTTCTCGAGCGAATTATCGGGAACATTTCAAACCGCGAAGATGCTAGCAGAGGAACTCGCTGAAAAATATCCGAACGTTCCTTATCTCGTACTCGATACGAAAACCGCTTCGACAGGACAAGGATTGTTCGTTCTCGACGTCGCAGAATACGCACAAACGCATTCGTTTGAAGAAACAGTGGCTTATGCTGAAGCCAAGGTAAATACGATTCGTCATCTGTTTACAGTCGAATCACTCGAATATTTGATGCGCGGTGGACGTGTTTCGCGAGCTAGCGCCTTCATTGGTGGTCTCTTATCGATCTTGCCACTATTGACAGTCGAAGACGGGAAGTTGATCCCAAAAGAGAAGATCCGTGGTCAGAAAAAAGTCATGAACCGGATCGTCGAGTGGATGGAAGAAGCACGCCCTGCGATTGACGGACATCGAATCATGATTGGTCATGGGGATTCGATCGAACGCGCAGAACAATTAAAACAATTGATTGAAGCACAGTTTTCACCAAGCGAAGTCATCTTGACGATCGCCGGCGCAGCGATCGGTTCACATACAGGACCGGGACTCGTCGTCATTGGGTATGACCTTCCACGTTAACGGCATTTATTCTTACTTCATTAAACGAGGCTGACTCAAAAAAAGAATGACTCGTCTGTTCACGCCCTTTCCTCAGGCGAGACACAAGCCAGTTTTCCTGCTTCATTCAAGCAGGAAAGCGGGTCTTGTTTGTCTCTGACAGCGCATAAATGCGCTTTTTCCTGTAGGAGTTGCGTGTGACGAGTCATTCTTTTTATTACGAGATAGGGGTGGCAGATCATCATTCTGCCACCCCTATCTTTGTAGAGACTGACTTTTGAGTCAGCTCCGTTTTTTATGAATTGTATCCGAAGAACAGCAGTGCCATGCTTAATCCAAGCGAGGAGACGATGAACACGATCGCCATCCCACCCATTCCGAAGACTAACAGTTTCGGTAAATCACGTCGCTTCTTCAGAAGGGCAGTCAATAACCCGACGTTGATCAAGAAGACGACGAGGAACGGAAGCAACAGCATCCAGCGCTCTTGCAGTAGAGCTAAACTATCCATGATGAGATATCCTTTCAGAAACTACTTCTACGAGTGCCTAGTTATTATATCAGTCTTCTGTTTTCGACGCTGCCACCGCATCATGGGAATTCAAGTTGACCGTCAACGGTTTTGCTGTTCCTTTACCGGAGAAGTTCTCGATCAACTCTTTGACATCTAATCCTGACGACGCCTTTAATGTTTCTTGCAGCGACGCCATCAAATCCGTTGCGTAACCGGTGACACGGTTCGCACCGCCACCTTCACCACTACCTGTATCAACGACTGTGATTTTATCGATGTTGCCGAGTGGTGCTGCAATCTCTTTCGCATACTCTGGCATCATCCGAATGACCATATCGAGAATCGCCGCTTGCCCGAATTGTTCGAACGCCTGCGCGATTTTTTCTTTTGCTTCTGCTTCCGCAAGACCTTTCAGACGAATGATCTCCGCTTCCGTTTCCCCTTGTGCCCGCTCCGCATCCGCTTTTGCAAGACCATCCAGACGAATTCGTTCTGCATCTGCTTTTGCCGATGCCTCGATCCGGTATTTCGTTGCATCTGCTTCCGCATATTGCTTCGCACGGTCCGCTTGGGCAGCTTGCTCAATCGAGTAACGATCGGCATCGGCGCGTTTTTTGACTTCCGCATCATATTGTTTCTCACGACGGAGGATTTCGCGTTCTTCGAGCTCGATTTGTTTTTGACGCTCGATGATTTTGATTTGCATCTGTTGCTCGGTGACTTCTTGTTGCGCGCGTGCATTCTCAAGATCATACGCTTGGTCGGCTTTCGCCTTCGCGATATCTTGTTCACGGCGGTAATCTGCCATCTTCAATTGATTTTCTTTTTCCGCTTCAGCGATTTCTGTCGCACGTTCGAGTTCTGCTTTTTTCGCATCTTTTGAAGCTTCCGCCCGTTTGATGCGTGTCTCTTTTTCCGCGTCCGCTGTTGCGATGTCCGCATCCCGGCGCACCTGTGCAATCCGCGGTTTCCCGAGTGACTCTAAGTATCCGTTCTTATCACGGACGTCTTTGATCGTAAACGAAACGATGACGAGTCCCATCTTCGCCAGGTCTTGAGACGCGACCCGCTGGACTTCTTGTGAGAACTTATCACGGTTCTTATAAATTTCTTCGACGGTCATCGACCCGAGAATCGAACGCAAGTGTCCTTCAAGAACTTCACGCGCTTCCCCTTCCCGCTCTTCCTTTGATTTCCCGAGGAACTGCTCCGCTGCCGTTGCAATCTCAGAAATCGAGCTACCGATCTTGATGATCGCTGTACCGTCTGCCATGACCGGTACACCTTGCTCCGTATAGACTTCGGGTGTCGTGACTTCGAGTTTACTCGATAACAAGCTCAGTGGTGTCGCTTGTTGGAAGACAGGTAACACGAATGTTCCGCCGCCGCGAATAATCTTCACTCGGTTGCCGGACTCATCGGTATTGACGTTGCGTCCTCCGAGATAACTACCCGATACGATCAACGCTTCTTCCGGACCAACTGTTCGGTACTTCGTAATGAATAAGACGATTAAGGCAACAATCAACGCGACCGCGACGATTGATACGATTAACACTGGATTCATGTAAACATCTCCTTTTTCCATTGTTGGGGGTACGTCACGACAGACGCGACGCCTTGTTTGATCTCGATGATGAGCACCTTCGTTCCTTGTGGTAAGGCAGGTCCTTCAAATAGAACGGCTGATTTCGATACGCGCCCTGAGACGTCATCAAGTAAGATTTCACCATATCCTTCAGTCGGAATCGGCACGATGACGGTTGCGCTGCGTCCTTCTAGCATCTGTTCCGAAAATCCAAGCGACTGTTCGGCTTGTGCCATCGGAACGAATAAAAAGATATGCATCAGCGTCGTCACTAATAACGCAATCACACTGCTGATGATTAAAATCAACATCGAACGCAGCGGACTGAGCTGTTCGAGTCCGAATCCGATCGCTGACGTGATGATGACAAAAGATAAGATCAACGTGGGATGAAAGATTTGGTCGACGCCTGGAATGACGTCTGAGAATAGGATGGACACAAACACACCACAAGCAGCGGCCGCTAACGCATATAAATAAAGTGTACTAACGTCCATCTTCGTTCACCTCGATGTAAGGATGTGAGCCATACAGTTTGTGGTAAGCCCTTTGATAAGCAGTCCGGTTTTCCTCAAACAATAAACGAGCCAATTCTTTGTCTCGTTGATCGATTGCCTCTTCTTGACGGCGTAAGTATTTTTTCTGTGCGGCAAAATGACGTGCTAATCTTGCCTCAATCGACGGTTCTCGTTCACGCTGCAACTCCTGTTTCATCGCTCCACTCCTTTCTGAAGTACTGGCTTTCTTTCTCTTCTACGCTTATTTTTTAGAAAATGTTTCAAAATGAATTCCATTTATTTTCCTTTCACTAAAAGAAAAAACGTTCATCCCCTACAGAGGACAAACGTTTTTGAATAATTAGCGTTTATGAACGATTCGGTCGACGAACAATCAGACCATAATAGAGAATGAGCGCCAGGCAATCTAAGGTCATGATGATCAGTCCCATCGGAACAGCCGATTGTTCTCCCATGATCCCGACGAGTGGTGACACGAGCGAGCCGACGAGCATCGGCAAGAGCCCTAAAAGAGCCGAGGCACTGCCTGCCGTTGCTCCGTAATTTTGCATCGCTAAAGTAAAACCGAGTGTCGAGATCAAACCGACGCTTGAAACGACGAAGAATAGTGGAATCATGACGAAGATCAGCTGATCCGTTAACGTCAAGGCGAGGAACAATAAGATACTCGCACTCGCAACGATCGTCAAACTGATTCTCATCAGCCGCTCTGAATCGACACGACCCGCAAGGCGACCGGCGATCTGTGCTGCTAAGATGATTCCGATTCCGTTTAAACCGAACAAAAAACTGAACTGTTGCGGTGAAGCGCCATAAATATTTTGTAAGACGAACGGGGAACCGGAGATGTAGGCGAACATCGCGCCCATGACGAATGCTTGCGCGAACGCATAGCCAATGAAGACGCGATCCGTCAACAAACGTCCGAACGTCTTCAACGTCGTCGTCAGGTTTCCTTCAACACGTCTATCAAGCGGAAGCGTTTCCGGTAAACGGAGTGCGACAGCAAGTAACATCATCGTGCTTAAAATCGCAAGCAAGTAGAAGACGAAATGCCAGTCACCGAACCGAAGAATTTGTCCACCGATGACGGGTGCGAGAATTGGTGCTGTTCCGTTGACGAGTGACAAGGCAGCAAAAAACCGCGTCAATTCAGGTCCGTCAAACAAGTCACGAACGATTGCCCGGGAAATGACGATTCCTGACGCTCCAGCTGCCCCTTGGATGAATCGAAGCGCGATCAACACTTCAATCGTCGGTGCCATCGCACAGGCGAGAGACGCGAGCAGATATGCGAGCAGAGCAACCATCAGCGGTCGTTTACGACCGCGAACGTCACTCAGCGGACCAACAATCAACTGTCCGAGTGCCATCCCAAGCATACAAGCCGTCAAACTTAATTGGATCAGTGATGCACTCGCATCAAACGAGCGTGACATATCTGGAAAAGCAGGTAGATACATGTCGATCGAGAGCGGTCCGAGTGCAGCAAGCGAACCGAGGATCAAGATCAACGTTAAGCGGCGTGGGGTCATGGTTTCTTTCGTCATGACGTCACGTAATCCAAATCATGCAAGACATAAGCGAGGAAAAAGACGACCGATGGATTTTCATATGTCATCTGAACCTTTTTGAGTTGTGCGCGGTAACCGGTCTCATACTCGACCCCGTTCAACTTCCGTTCCATGTTCATTTTAATCAATGCATCGAGTTTATCGATCACATCGACCATCTGTCCTTCGTATGTCTCGTCTTTTGCTTCCACGACGAACCGACGAAATGGTGCTCGGATTTCTTTCGGTAAATTATTGATCAACGTCTCTCCTTCTGCCCGTTCGTAAGCTTCGAAGGCTGCTGCTGTGACCGGTGTCGCATGTTTGACAGGTCCAAGAACATCTCCCGTCGTTCCTTCAACGAGATCATGACACAAGAGACGCGAGACGACTTCTTCGATGTCGATCGTGACGCCGTACTTCTCTGATTCAATCAGACCATTGAAGATACCAAGCGAGGCTGCTCGAAACGCATGTGTCGCGTCGTTATCATCAATCGTATTGAAACGTCCTTTCCAGCGCCGAATCGTATCCATCATCAAGACGTTTTCAATGAAATGAGACATCTCATCCTCTTCCATGACCGACTGTGTCAAGCGACGGATTGAAACGAGTGGGTGTCGTTCTAGAACAGCCTGTAATTCCGCTGCTTTTTGTTCGAAAAAGACGGACTCCGTCATCCGTGCTTCTCGGCGTGCGTACAACATCGCATCGAACGTATCGATGGCTTCGACGATCCGCCCTTCCGGCGATTCATCCTCTGCATGCACGAGGTATGTCGTGAACGCTGGTTGAAGCGACTTTGAGAGTAAGGCAACGAGCTGTTCACTTGCTTGTTGTTCCATTGCCTGAATGTGTGCATGTAACGTTGGCTCTTTTTTTGTCCGGTGTTTGATTGGTCCGGTGATGACTTCGTTCATGTCATGGAATAAGGCTTTTCCGAGCAATGTCAGGCGATCGACTGGTGTTTGCCCGTCTGCTTCTTCTAAATAGCTTGCCATCAAACTGAATAAGGCAACACGAAAGCTGTGACTGGCTGCGTTGTCCGGAAAACGTGGTGCATATTCATCCCACCGTGGAACGTTTTGCATCCGTGTCAGCATTCGAATGAAATTACCGTTTTGCATGAAATCTCTCCTAACGAAAGACGGACAGAGAGTACCCTGCCCGCCATTGTATTATTTTGCTGATTTGGTTGAACTGCTTCCGCTACGGAACCAACCAATGATTAAAATCAGAGCAAGTACGACCCAGAAGATCGTTTGCCATAGTGTACTCTCTGGAAACTCATGCGGCAAGACGTCGATTGACGGATGCGCGAGTGTCATGACGACCAGTTTTACACCAACCCATGCGACGAGCCAAAAGGCAGCTTCTTCGATGCCTGGTCGCTTTTGGAGCAAGACGACGAACCAGCTCGCGAAGTAACGCATGATGACGAGACCAATGATCCCACTGAAGAAGACGACCCAGAATTGTCCTGTATTCAGACCACCGATCGTTCCACCAATCATCGGTAATGTCGTTGCCATGGCGACAGCAGCAAGCGTTGAATCGACCGCAAACGCTAAATCAGAGAACTCGACTTTGACGACCGTCCACCAAAAATTCGGTGAGGCTTTTTGTGAGGCAATTGCATCCGGTACTTGGTGTTTATTCGATCGTGCCTCGACGATTCCTTTAAACGCGACATAAAAGAGATAAATCGCCCCGAGTGCTTGAAGTTCCCAAATCGTCGCTAAGTACGAAGCAAAGAAGATTGCCACGAAACGTAAGACGAGTGCTCCGACGAGACCATAGAAAAGCGCCTTTTTACGTTGATCGTCTGGTAACGGTCGGACGAGGACCGCCATGACCATCGCATTGTCGGCGGATAGTAATCCTTGCAAAATGATCAGTACGAGCCCGACGGTCGCATACTGTGTAATTAATCCAATATCCATACTAACGAATCCCCTTTATTGTTCAGTCTATTTATTATATGCCGGTCGATCGGAAAGAAAAAGATGAAAGCTCGACTCAAGTACTTAACCTTGTGTTTTATTCCCATTGTTTAAGAAAACCTAACACAAAAAAACGACCCGTCATCGACGGATCGTTTCCATTTCTTATAAGTTTTGATCAACTTTCTTTTCAGCATCTGGATTTGGTTTCGTTTTTGGTGAAGAGAACCAACCCCAAAGAGCAAGACCGACCATGACTGTCCAGAAGAAAGCCTGCCACGGTGTACTGTGGGCAAATCCTTCAGGAAGTTTTAAGGCTTCAAAGATTGTTCCTTCGATTGATGCGTGGTATTTCGGGTGTTCGAGCGCAAGAACGGCTAGCTTCACACCAACCCAGGCAACAATCGCAAACGCTGCTGTCTCAAGACCTGGGCGATCTGCGAGTAATTTAACAAAGACACGTGCTGCGAACCGCATCAAGACGACACCCATCAAACCACCTGTTAAGATGACGATGAAGTGACCTGTGTTCAAACCACCGATTTCGCCTGATCCCCAGTTTGGAAGGGCAACGGCAAGTGCTACTGCTGCAAGAATCGAATCGACTGCGAACGCTAAATCTGCAAATTCAATCTTCGCAACTGTCCGCCAGAATTCACCTTTTGAAACTGGCTCTTCCGACTTCGGTTCTTCATCTAGCTCATTTTCAGCCCCATGGTTCTCACCGAGCTTTCTGGCTTTAACGGTCTTATAAATATGCCGTAGTCCCATGATGAGCAAGTACGCCGCTCCAAGTGCTTGGATTTGCCAAATATCGACGAGGAACGAAATCGCGAACAATGCCGCGAATCGTAAGACGAACGCTCCAGCTAGTCCATAAAAAAGTGCTTTCTTTTGTTGTTCTCCTGGTAAGTGCTTGACCATGACCGCGAGTACGAGTGCATTATCCGCTGAAAGTAATCCTTCAAGCGCGATCAAGACGAGTACGACCCAGGCATACTGTAATAATAACTGCCAATCCATCTCTGTCATCCCTTTCTCTTACTACCTGTAAAATAAAAAAACTTCAATTATTGACCATGACGAAAAAAAACAATGATTACACGTTCACCTGAACATATACTATAGGATAGTATACCCGATTGCAAGTAAGTTATTCCTACAGATATAGAATGTGTCGATTTTGAGTCGTGCGAGTTTCGTTTATCGAACGTTCGTGATAAAATTCAAGACAATACTTCTAGCGATGAAAAGATGAAACACATTTGCGGAATCATCAGACTTGCTCGTCTCTAGCATTCCTGTCATGTTATTACTATTGAAACACTACAAAAGGACAAAGGGGCCAATGAATATGTCTACCTACCCGATTACGTTACCAACAAAAGAAGAGCGCCATAAGCTGTTCGGTTCGGTACCACCGATCAAAGGAACAAAACCGACTGAAAAAGATAAGATGGTCGACTTGCAAAATACACCGAAGAACTTCCTGTTTGCACTAGATGCTGTTGGAATCTCAAACGTCAAACATCCTGTCGTCATCCAAGACGGAGACAAAACACAAGCGACAGTCGCGACCTTCGAATTGTCGACATCACTTGTACAAGACCGTAAAGGGATCAACATGAGCCGTTTAACGGAACAACTCGATCAATACCATAACGAAGGATGGACGGTCACGAACGAGTCACTCATTCAATTCGCGCGTGATTTAGCAGACCGCATGGAACAAACGGAAGGTCAATTGACGATCCGTTATCCATGGTTCTTCACACGTAAAGCACCTGCAACAGGTCTTAGCGGCTTGATGAATGCCGAAGTATGGCAAACGGTCAGCGTCAACACGGAAACAGACGAAGCGACATTGTCTGTCGGCTTGACGATCAACGTCACGACACTTTGCCCATGTTCAAAAGAAATTAGCGAATACAGTGCTCACAACCAACGTGGTTACGTCACGATGGAAGCATCGTTACGTGATGAAGCAGAAGACTTTGACTGGAAACAATCATTGCTTGATGCTGCAGAATCCAATGCCTCAGCGCCACTTCACCCAGTACTCAAACGTCCGGATGAAAAGCGCGTGACAGAGATGGCATACGAAAATCCACGTTTCGTAGAAGATATGGTTCGCTTGATTGCTGCTGATTTGTACGAAATGGATCCAATCGCTTCGTTCTACGTCGAATGCCGTAACGAAGAAACGATTCACCAACACGACGCGATCGCACGGATCACGTTCGATAAAGACGCACAATAAGTAAGTCTGCCGTACTCCCTCTTAATCCGAGGGAGTACGGCTTTTTTTGTATACCGGCATTGCCCTCCGTTTTGCGAGCGTTTACACTTAACTCGAATGGAGGAATGCACATGTTAGAATTGATTCCTTTTTTACTCGAACGACTTGGTATCATGATCATCTTAGCGTTCATCCTCGCCCAGTGGGGACCGACACGACGGCTACTGCGTCAACCGGAAGCAGGCTGGCAATTCCGTGTTCTCGTCCTGTTTTTTGCGACGTACGGCATTTTAAGTAACTATACAGGGGTCAAAGTCGATTTAGCTGAATTCTTACCCCATGCTTGGCTCGAAGAAGTCGACGGAACATCAGCGATTGCAAACACACGAACGATGATCGTCGTCATCAGCGGACTGCTCGCTGGTCCGCTCGGTGGATTGATGACCGGACTCATCGTCGGGGTTCACCGGTATTCCCTCGGCGGATTCACAGCGTTCGCTTGCGCGCTTTCGACCGTCATCGCCGGTGGTGTCAGCGGTCTCTTACGCTCCTATTGGCGCGACCGTCTCAGTAGCCAAGCATTATTGCCCGTGTGTCTGACTGCTTTTTTAATGCTGTTTGAAATGTCGTTGATTTTACTATTCGCCCGCCCCTTTGATGCGGCAGTCGAACTCGTCCAGTTCATCTTCTTACCGATGACACTGATCAACGTCCTCGGTGTCTGGTTGTTCTTATCGATCATCCGCCTTGCTGCGCGAGAAGAGGAAACGGTTCGGGCACGAGAAGCCGAACGGTCGTTGCATATCGCCGATTTGACGCTTCCGCATCTGACGCGTGGTCTACATATCCATACGGCAGAAGCTGTCGCGGAAATTCTGTTGCAGCAAACGCGAGCCGAAGCCGTCTCACTGACGGATCGTTCCATCATCCTGGCCCATATCGGTATCGGGAGCGACCACCATCAAGCTGGGAGTCACTGGACGACGAAACCGACTGAGCATGTCTTGCAAGACGGACAAGTTCGTCTTGTGACGGAACGACTCGATATCGGCTGTCCCGTAACGGATTGTCCGCTTCAAGCCGGCATCATCGCTCCGCTCATCGTCGGGGAAACGACGATCGGGACGTTGAAAGTCTATTATCCTCATGCCGAATTGCTCGACGCCGTCGAAGTCGAACTCATTGAAGGATTAGCGAAACTGTTCTCGACACAACTAGCACTCGGGAACGCAGAGCGGCAAGCCGGTTTACTGAAGGATGCCGAGATCCGGGCACTCGAAGCACAAATTCATCCCCACTTCCTGTTTAATGCGATCAATACGATTTATGCACTGTGCCGGACGGATGTCGAACAAGCACGCACGTTGTTGCTCGAATTGTCGACGTTCTTCCGCAGTAACCTCCAAGGCGCACGATCGACGAAAATTCCGCTCCAAAAGGAACTCGAGCACATCGAAGCATACACATCTCTTGAAGCCGCTCGTTTTCCGAATCGCCCGTTTCTCGATATCGATTTAGCAGACGAGACGACGGCTTTACTCGTTCCACCGTTCATCTTACAACCATTGATCGAAAATGCGTTCCTTCATGCGTTTTCTTCTGAACAGACAGGATATGTCGGGGTGACGGCATGGTGTGAGGCAGACCAGCTGTGTCTCGAAGTCGTCGACAACGGACGCGGGATTGACGCCTCGCGCCTTGCCCGTCTCGGTCGAGAAGTCGTTCCGTCCTCAGGCACCGGTACCGCATTATTCAATACGGCAGAACGGATTCGAAGTTTATATGGTGAAAAGGGACAGTTTACGATCACGAGTGACGGTCAAAACGGCACGACGATCGCGATTCGTCTCCCGATTGAAGTCAGAAAGGAGATTCAGCATGCGCACCTTGTTGATTGAAGATGAACCGCTCGCACGTGACGAGCTCCGTTATCACGTGACCGCAGCCGGTCTTGAAGTCGTCGGGGAAACCGGTAGTGTCGAGGAAGCCGAACGACTCGTTCGCTCCCTTCAACCCGACTTAGTCTTTCTCGATATCGAGCTGACGGACGGAAGTGGTCTTGAAGTCGCTAAACGCTTAAAGTCGATGCCACGTCCTCCGGCTCTTTTGTTTGTGACGGCGTATGATGCTCATGCGCTTGAAGCGTTTGAGCTCAATGCCTATGACTACATCTTGAAACCATATGATCCGGCACGGATTGTCCGTGCGATTGAAAAAGTCGCGCGACCGCTGCCGAAAAAAGCCCCTCGCCTTGAACGTTTAGCCGTCGAGACGGGCGAACAACTGAAATTATTGTCTCCTCAAGATATCAATTATATCGTCGCTGAGAACGGAAAGACGAAGATCGTCACAGAGCACCATGCGTATCCATCGAACGAGACCTTACTCGAACTTGAACGAAAGCTTCAAGATCATCGCTTTTTACGGGTTCACCGCTCATACCTCGTCAACTTATCAGCAATCGATGCCATCGAACCTTGGTTCAACGGAGCCTATAATTTAAAAATTCATCAGATTGATGTGCCAGTCAGTCGGACGTATGTCAAACTACTGAAAGAAGCGCTCGGTATTTGAGCGCTTCTTTTTTGTGATTCAAGGTCCATTTTCAACCTTTCATCGAACGAAACCGACAACTCATCTAAAAATCAAAGAAAGCGCTTCCATAACTTGTATACTAAATCCATCATAGTTCATTCAAGAGGAGGAATTTTAGATGAGCGCTACTCCAATCGTTATTGCTGTCATCTGTATCTTATTAATCGCGTATCGTCTCTACGGCACGTTCATGGCTGCGAAAGTCTTAAAAATCAAAGATGATCGCGAAACGCCCGCTCATAAATTAGCGGATGGAAAAGATTACGTCCCAACGAACAAATGGGTCTCGTTCGGACACCATTTTGCGGCAATCGCTGCTGCCGGTCCACTCGTCGGACCTGTCCTTGCTGCTCAGTTCGGATATCTCCCCGGCTTACTGTGGCTCTTAATCGGTGCCGTCATCGGTGGAGCGGTCCATGATATGGTCGTCCTTTTTGCTTCGATGCGCCAAGATGGTCAATCGCTCTCTGAAGTCGCTAAAAAAGAATTAGGTCCCGTCGCTGGTTTTTGTGCCGGTCTTGCGATGCTTTTCATCATTACAATCACGATGGCTGGTCTATCGATGGTCGTCTTACACGCCCTTGAACATAACCCATGGGGTACATTCGCTGTCTTCTCGACGATTCCGATTGCGATGTTCGTTGGGATTTACTTACGTAAAGGTGGTAACTTAGCACTTGCTTCAACAGTTGGTTTCTTACTGATTCTAGCTGCGATTGGTTTTGGTCCTCAGTTAACGGAAACATTCATCGGCGATTGGTTCGATCTGTCGTCACGTCAACTCGCGATTGCTTTACCGATTTATGCATTCTTCGCTGCTGCACTGCCAGTGTGGCTCTTACTCGCACCTCGCGACTATCTATCGAGTTTCATGAAAATCGGTGTCTTCCTTGCTTTGATCGTTGGTGTCTTCATCATCAACCCAGACATTCGATTCCCGGCATTTACGAAGTTCGTTGATGGCGGTGGTCCAATCATCGCTGGTCCAGTCTGGCCATTCATCTCGATCACGATTGCCTGTGGTGCGATTTCTGGTTTCCACGCTTTCGTTGGTTCTGGTACGACACCGAAGATGATCAATCGGTGGAGTGACATCAAACCGGTCGCCTTCGGTGCCATGCTTGTCGAATGTCTTGTTGCCGTCATGGCGTTGATCGCTGCGACATCGCTTGAAGTCGGTGATTACTTCGCCATCAACTCAACACCAGAAGTATTCGCGACGCTTGGTATGAGCACGGTCTATCTTGATGATTTATCCCGTGAAATCGGTCTCGATCTGGCAGGTCGAACAGGTGGTGCCGTCTCACTCGCCGTCGGTATGACATTCATCTTCCGCGCCATCCCGTGGTTCAAAGAGATTGCCGGATTCTTCTTCCAATTCGTCATTCTATTCGAAGCGGTCTTCATCTTAACCGCAATCGATGCAGGAACACGCGTCGCCCGTTACTTGATTCAAGATTTCTTCGGGGAGTTCTACAAACCACTCAAACGTGTCGACTGGATTCCAGGTGCGATCTTCGCTTCGGCACTCGGGACGTTCTTCTGGGGCTATCTCCTGTTTTCGGGTGACATCGGTTCGATTTGGGCATTATTCGGGGTATCGAATCAGCTGATGGCTTCAATCGGCTTGATCATCGGAACGACGATCATCTTGAAAATCGCCGATAAAAAAGTCTATGCGCTGACGACGTTCATCCCGCTCGTCTATCTTCTGATCACAGTAACGTTCGCGGATATCTGGATGGTCGCAAACGTCTATGCGAATCCCGATTCTCCAGGTTTCAGCATCTTGAATACGGTCTTGTCCGTAACGATGGGACTGCTCGCGATCGTCATCACGATCTCAGCCGTCAAGAAATGGATTGAACTGTTGAATTCACCACGTTGGGAAAATCAAAAACGATCTGCGTAAGCGGATTGGTCATATGACAAAAGGCAGTGGACGCATCCACTGCCTTTTTCGTATCTCATTTTTAAAACGGATTATAAAAGCGATTACCATCATAGAAAGTGACGACGAATGACAAAACCGTCAAAAGTAGCACACAGCCGATCGCGACATAATCGATTCGTGTCATCGTCTGTTGGTTGTACCACGTTCGCTTTCGTCCGGCACCGAATCCACGGAGATCCATCGCATTGCTGACGGTCTCAATCCGCTCCAAACTCGTAAATAGCAACGGAAGTAAAATCTGGATGCTATTGCGTGCCCGCTGCCAAAGGGAGCCGTGTGAGACAGCAATCCCTCGTGCTTCTTGAGCGTTCGCGATCGTCCGGAAATCAGATTGAACGTCCGGAATATAACGGAGCGCTAAGGAGACCGCAAATGCGATCTTATACGGAACACCAATCCGATTCAAAGAAGAAGCGAACTCCGTCGGATGGGTCGTGACGAGAAACAACACAGCAATCGGAACGATCACACTGTATTTTAAGATTAAATTGAACAGATAAAATAATTGTTCTGCGGTCATCGTAAATCGTCCGATTCCTTCAAGTAAGACGTGACGCGATCCGTAGATTGCCACGCCCTGCTCTGGTTCGAACAGATAAACAGCGAGCGCATTAATCAGGACGAAAATCGCTGTAAAGATCAAGACGAAGCGGACTTCCCGAAACTGGATACGCGACAATCGGAATAACACGATACTGACTAACCCCATTACAAGTAAGACACGTGTATCATAGGTGAACATCGTTGCTGTCGTAAATAATAAGAATCCGATCAGTTTCGTCGTTCCCGTCAATCGATGAATCGGTGACGTTTTTTCAATATAGCCAAGCATTTCTACAGCCATTGTTCCCGCTCCTTTCGCTCCGCCGTAATCACGGACTCGACGAATCGTTCCGGATCGACTTCGAGGTGTTGCGCTAGCGTAAAGAGCGATGTTTGTTTTAAATGGGCATGATGCAGCAATTGTTCTTGATTCAGCAGTCCAAATGATGTTCCAGCATAACGGATACGCCCAGCTTGCACGAGGCAGACTTGATCGCTGTATTCTAAGACGAGATGCATGTCATGCGTGATGATGAGTAACGTCATTCCGTCCTGCTTCAATCCTTCTAAAAAGTCCATCATATCCGAATAATGCCGATAATCTTGACCGGCTGTTGGTTCATCGAGAATCAAGATATCCGGTCGTCGAACGAGAATCGAAGCAATCGTCACTCGTTTCTTCTGACCAAAACTCAGTGCTTGGATCGGCCAATTACGAAACGGATATAATCCGCAACGACGTAATGTCTGCTCGAGACGCTCGTTTTCTTCCGCCTCACTCAGTCCGAGCGCCTGCATCCCGTAGCGGATTTCCTCCTGCACGAGGTGTTTTGAAATCATATGATTCGGATTTTGCAGAACGAATCCGATCGTTCCTGCTCGCTCTGCGATCGATTGGTTCGTGATGTCGATTCCGTCAAGCAGGATCCGACCAGCTGTCGTCCGTTGGTAACCACTCAACACTTTCGCAAGCGTGGATTTTCCGGCACCATTCTGACCAACGATCGTCGTCAGTGTTCCTTTTTGAAAAGTCGCCGTCACATTCTCAAGCACCGGCGTTCCTTGACGATAATGAAACGCCAACTGATTGAGTTCAAGCAATGAAGTAGAGGTTGCAACCTCTTTTTGGGGTGCTTTCTCTAAACGCTCTAACACGTTCGTCTGGTTGAATCGCTTTAAAAAGGGATCGATGCGGCTCGGCTGATCTGAAGGTTGAACGGCAAGCCCAGCCCAGCGTGCGGCACTGACATAGAGAGGTTCACGCAAGATCGCTTCTTGCAGTTTTCCGTTACTCAAGATGACATCCGGATGATCATCAGCGATGATTTCGCCATCGACCATGACGATGATGCGGTCAAACGGAATGACGAGTACATCCTCGATCCGATGTTCGACGACAATCAATGTGCGATTCGTATCACGTTGCAGTCGATCCATAAGCGTCATCGCCTCTTGTCCCGCTACTGGATCGAGATTCGCGAGCGGCTCATCAAACAGTAAGATGTCCGTATCTTCGACGAGGACTCCGGCTAATACCGCCCGTTGTCGTTGTCCTCCTGATAGATCATTTAATCGTGCTTGCAAGAGCGTCTCGACATCCGTCATCCGTGCGACACGTTCGACGATCTCCTGCATTTCCGGTCGCCCAGTCTGTTTATTTTCGAGCGCAAAGGCGATGTCTTCGCCAACCGATAAACCAACGAACTGCGCATCTGGATCCTGTAACACCGTTCCAATATGCAGCGAACGATCAAATAACGATAACTCCCGGGCATCCTGCCCTTTGATCAGGACCTGTCCTTCCCACGTTCCAGGGTATGAGAACGGAATCAACCCATTGATGCACTGGGCGAGCGTACTTTTTCCTGAACCCGACGGTCCAACGATTAAGATGCGTTCGCCTGCTTGAATCGTTAATTGAATCTGCCGGAGTGTCGGTTCCGACTGACTCCGATATGTAAATGAAAAATCCTGAAATTCGATTACGTTTGTCATATCCTTCTCCCCCCAAGCTAAATGAGCTATGATCCTGCCGTCTCTTCGCACAGGATCATAGCTCATTCGGTCAAGCTTCGCGTTTCAAGCTGCCTGCTTTACTTCTTGTTTTCGCATAGGTGACGAGCAACAACGTTCCAATGACACCGACTGTCAAGATGTTCGATGTCGCAGCGACAGCCCCTTGGACGAAGACTTTGTTCGCTGGCTCCGTGTAAATTAAGATATCGAGTACCGGGGCAATGATGATCCAACCGATCGCTTGCACGATGGCTTGTGTGACATTGAATAAGACGATTTTACGTGTCGTCAATCCGCCTTCTTCTAGACGAATCCGGTTAGCGATCAATCCGATGCCAAAACCGACGAACCCGGATACGATGACCCAGCTCCACCACGGGGACCCATATAAAATCGCATCTTTTAATCCATGACCGATCAGACCGATCAAACCGGCTGTGACTGGTCCGAACAAAACTGCCATGAATGCGAGAAATGCATAGGATGTCTCAATTGACGTGTTCGGTACGCCTGTCGGAATCACAGCGAATCGACTTAAAATGATGAATACTGCTGCTCCGATCCCGGTTGCGACGATCTGTTTTGTCGTAAATCCTTTCATGTTCGATCTCCTCCTTTAATATGTTGTACGTTAACACTCCAATCATTTCCGATTCCAACCTCAAATGCATGCGCAAACGAACCTTGATTCAAGGCAAGAGCAATCTGATCCAGCGAGTTGATGTAGACGACGCCTGAACCAACCGGCACATCGGCGAACGAATGACCAAAGAGCAGTGTTTGTTCGTAAACAATCCGTTCTCGGTACGAAATCGTTACCTTGACGTGGCTACCGATGTCGAGACCCGCCTGACGGACGAGAGCGACCGGAATATTCGTCCAGACATTTCCGAAGCGAACATCGAGAATCTCGACGATACCGGTAACACCGGTATCCGACGACGAGGCAACTGTCCGGTCGAGCAAGACGATGTCCGAAGCAGGTAAAACGGGTCCTACTTCCTCGAAGGTGATGACATGGCTCGATAACCGAGCACCCGTGAAGGCAAAGATATCTCGTCCGTGAAACGTATACGATTCACCCATTCGAGGTAAGCGATGCCGTCGATCATCGAGTTGCCTCACTTCAGCAATGTATCCGGCTTGCCAAAGATGCGTCAACGTTCCGTTATCTGGTGTGATGATGTATTGATTCGCATGCGTCCGCGCGACGACACTCTTTCGACTCGATCCGACACCTGGATCAACGACAGAAACGAACACCGTTTGCTCCGTCCAGTACGGTACCGTCTGCAGTAACCGATAGGACGCTTCCCAAATGTGGAAGGGCGGAATGTCGTGCGTCAAATCAAAAATCCGAATCTCTGGATTGATGCTATGCGCAACCCCATACATCGCACTCACTGCCCCGTCACTCACGCCAAAGTCTGATTGCAATACCAATGCTTCTGCCATCTCGTCATCCTCCTCCTGCGGGAACGTCTCCACAAAAAAGACACCACGCCCTTATCTCTCAGGACGTGATGTCTGATCACGTGGTACCACCTTCGTTCATGGCTCAACTCACGTTCAGCCACCTCTAGGAGTACGAGACTCCCTGGAATGCTAACGGTATCCGTCCTACCGGTCGGTTCTACTGATGAACACGGTTCACGTTCTTCCGACTGCTCCGGGACCATCTTCAAATGACGAAATCGTCTCATTTCCAGCAACAGAGACTCTCTATCGATTTCTGATCACTTTACTCTTCCCGTCTACGCATGCAGATTTAGTTGTCTGAAAATTTAAATTAATAGTACAACCGTTTCATTCCTGACGCAAGGTTTTTTACTCAGAAATTTTTAAATTCGTCGTCCGGATCGTTCCCCATGGTGACACATCTGCACGGACTTCCAGTGCTTTTGCTTTTTCATATTGTTTTCCGCTTCCCTGTTCGACATAATACTGCGTCAACTGTGGAATCGACACGTATTGATCGTAATAATCGCCAGCAACACTTCCGAAGAATCGTTCATTCGAAATCCGGTCGATTTGAGCATAACCAGAAGCATCTGTCTTGAAGCTGACATAAACACGCCCATTTTGAATCGTCGGACCTGGTTTTAAATCCGGATACTGCAGCATCACGTATTCACCGTAAACGGGATCAAACGGATCAAACGGCTCTGCCCGAAAACGGTACGATGTTCCGAACCAGGAGGTCGCAAAAAAGCTGACGATCAACAGACCGACGACGCACGTCTGCAATACAGGCATTAAATAGCGTTTCATGACGTCACACCTCCTCTACGGCGTAACCACCATAAGATACCCGACAATAGGAAGATGAGGAGCGCACCGATGAGGAAAAACAAAGACATGTTCAACCGATCCCACGCATAGATGACGTATATCGCGATTTGAACGAGAATGAAATAGAGGAAGGCTGGCCAGATGATCGCATGACGACGTTCTTGATACAACAAATAGACTAGCGCCGATAGTTCAACGAGGATGGCGAGTAGAATGGCCTGTTCATCAAGCCACAGGACTCCAACGAATCCAAGCGGAACGATAAACAATAAGGAGCGACGTTTTTGATAGAGGAAAATTCCTAACCCAATGGATACGATAGCTAGCAGAATCGCTTCTGTCATAGATGGTAATGCGGCATTTGATTCCGCACGTACAGACAGATAGACGATCGAACTGATGGCAGCAACGATCAGATAGATCATTTCGACGATCCGACGATTGGACTCCTCACGAACAAGCCAGAGAACGGGAACGAGTAAAAATAGCGTCCAGACCGGCCACAGGAATCCGTCATATGATACAAGGAGAAACAAGGAGAGACCACTGAAGAAGAGAAACAGCCAGCTAAACAAAAGCGATGGCAGACGTTGGCTGAAGTAAAACCAACTGAACGACAGCACGACCATCAGACCGAACGATGTCCAGTCGAGATAACTCGCCTGCTCCTGACCAAAACCACCGAGACTCGTAAAGATCGTCCATCCGGAAAGGAAGGCGACGACACCGTATGCTTCATGACGCCAAAGCACATAGTGCGCTAACGCGGCGACAAACACACACCATCCGAGTAATGATCCTTCCATCGGCAAGTGGAAACTTTGAACAACGACGAGAATCGAGGCGCCAAACGCTAGGATTCCACCGATTCGGAAGACAATCGGATGCAACATACTCCGACGTTCCGAAAGATCCGCCATGACGTAACAACTCCACATGAGTGCTACGACAAGTCCGATTTTCCATCCGACCGGCATGACTTGCCAGTTAGCGGCTAAAAAGCTGAACACAGCCAATACGACGAACGTACCCCCTACAATCAACAAGAGCGGTAGACGTTGCTTTTCCTTACGATTGTTCTCATAATCGATGATTCGTTTGACGGTTGCTTCGTCCAAAAGCCCCGCTTCACTCCACTCTCTCATCTTGCGTAACTGCTTCATCGCACCCACCTCCTTCGAAGTGTTTAGATATTTATTAAATTCCCGATTTAGTACCATCTCAAGCCCGGATTCACAAGGATTCCAAGCTATTTGTTCAGTTCGTCACAGAATGGTGACAGACAAAAAAAGCAAGGAAGACTAGCTTCCTTGCTTTTTTTAATCGATGGCTTAAACACGGAAACGGGCAACGAGTACCTGTAGCTCTTCCGCCATATCGGATAATGCTTTAGCGGATTGCGAAATTTCTTCCATCGCACTCAACTGTTCTTCCGTCGTCGCTGCGACTTGTTTCGACGCCGACGAATTCTCTTGCGCGATATGAGCGATTTCTGTCGCCGATGCTGACACTTCTTGAACGTTCGCTGCGATTTCCTCGACAGTTGCCGTCACGTCTTCGATTCGTGGTGTCATCTCTTGCGTCCGTTCGAGAATCTTCTGGAATCGCTCTGCCGATGCTTCTGTCGTCGACAAGCCAGCTTTCGTCTGTCCCGAGACTTCCTTCATCATCGTAACCGATTGATCCGTCTCCTGCTTGATGTTTTGAATGAGCTGCGCAATCTGCTTCGTTGAATCCTGTGACTGCTCTGCTAGTTTACGCACTTCACTTGCGACGACGGCGAACCCTTTTCCGTTTTCGCCTGCCCGTGCTGCTTCAATCGCCGCGTTCAGTGCCAATAAATTCGTTTGTTCGGCAATGCCGTTGATGACATCGACGATTTTCCCGATTTCATTTGAACGATGTGCGAGTGAACTGATGACACCACCAAAGTTTTGAACAGAGGCATCGATTTCTTTCATCTGCTGGACGTTCTGCAGTACAGCAACTGTTCCGTTCTCAGCTTCTGTAGCCGTTGAACGTGATAGCTCTGAGACGTCCGTTGAGCTCTCAGCAATTCGCATGATGCCAGCTGTAATCGACTGGAGCGAGACGGCGTTCGCATCGAGTTGACGCTTCGATTGATCCGCTCCTGCTGCGACCTGTTGAATCGATCCCGCGATTTGTTCCGATGCGGACGTCGTCTGAGCAGAGTTCGCCATTAATTCCTGTGACGAACCGGCCACTTGTGTGATTGACTGATCGAGATTGATGATGATTGAACGGAGTGAGTCGACCATGACGTTAAAGCTTTGTGCGACCTGTCCAACTTCATCGTTTGATTCAACGATGACAGGTTCCGTCAAATCACCAGATTGAATCCGTTCTGCTCCACGTGTCAAATGACCGAGTGGGCGAAGAATCGAGCGAAGGATGAAGTAGATGAAGACGGCTGCGACGAGTAACATTCCGCCGATGACTGCGAGCGTTGTCCACAGAATACTCGACGTCGCATCGGTGATTTCATGATCGTACAGGGTTCCGGCAACCTTCCACTTCGTTAAATCGTTCGTCATGAAGTCCATCTGTTTACCTTCATTTTCGAATTCATACGAAAATTGTCCGGCTGGGTCATCGTAGAGTGGCGCAACCCAGTTCCCTGTTGCCTTTTCACCTGGTTTTAGCGTCGGGTGCGTAACGAACTTCTTATTCGAATCGAGAATCGTCACATAACCCTCTTTACCAATTTTAATCTTTTTCGCGATTTCCGCGATGCGGTCGACATCGACATCAATCGCCACGACACCTCTTCCGTTTCCGGTCGTTTGTGACAATGTCACCATCATCTTGTTCGAGGCAGCATCGACGTATGGATCGGTGATGACGACTTTTCCACCGGCTGCTTCAGCCGATTGGTACCACGAGCGCTCACGTGGGTCATAATCCTCGGGCATGACTTGTTCCGGGAAAATGTTCATATCCCCTTCTGTCGTCGCGAAATAGATGTTCGCCGCTTGCGGATGCATGTCGAGATATTCCGTCATTTTTTCCTTCAACGCTGCATTTTGTTTTCCTTTTTGATAGAGCGTCCCGTCAATTCGGTCCGCAAAAAAGGCGACATCGCGTCGCATCGGATCAATGATATTCTGAATCTCATCGTTCATTCGATCGACTCCACCATGTGCCGATTGTAGAATTTGCTCCGTCATTGTTTGTTTCGCCTGATTGTAGGCAACAAATCCGATCACGAGCGCTGGGATTACTAATAGGAGAATCGATGTCAGAATTAATTTTTGTTTGATACTCATCGTTCGTTTGATCTTTTGTTCCATGTGTCACTCCATTCTCGAGTGCAAGGACTCGCTATTCTACCTTCTTTATCGGAAGAATAACGAAAAATGTTCATAGAGAAATCGATAATCGTTCATTGATTCACATGAAAAAAAGACGACTCTCATGGAGTCGTCTTCCTTGGTAACGCTTCCTCTTATGCTTCTTGATCGCCCTTCCAGTTCATCATGCCGCCTTCGACGTTGACGATGTCGTATCCATATTGCTCGAGGAAACGACCGACGTTTTCGCTTCGCGCGCCCGCTTTACAGATTAAGTAGTAGGTTTCACCTTCTTGCAGCTCCGTATAGCGTTCACCGATTTCAGACATCGGAAGGAAGCGGACGTTCGGAATATGTCCTGCATCGTATTCATCCTGCTCCCGGACGTCAACGACGTGTAACGCCTCGCCTGCCTCTAATCGTTCTTGTAACTCGTCTACATGAATCGTTTTCATTTTGTATGACCTCCTGTATGGTTCTGCCGTAAGTGTAGCAAATTCATCATCAAAACAAAACGAAACCGTTTGATACGAAGTGATGAAAAAGCGGACCCGTTTGCGGATCCGCCCATCTCATTATTCTCCTGATGCCTGACGCGTCGACTGACGTGTCTCCTTATGCATTCCCCGTGCATAATAGACGGCAATCAGAATTGCGTACCACAGTGGTCCAACGACCAAAGCGATGCGTGTACTTGCGTCAAATGCCATCAAGACGATGACACCAGCAAGTGCCGCAAGGGCAATATAGTTCGCGACCGGGAAGAACGGAACAGCAAATTCTGCTGAACCATGTACCTTCCGCGCCCGCATCTGAGCGATCAGAATCATTGCCCACGTCCAGACGGCACCGAACGTTGCGATACTCGTAACGATTGCAAAAACATCTTCCGGTAAGAAGTAGTTCAAAGCGACACCGACGAGCAAGGCGACACCTGAAAGAATCGTCGCCAGTGCTGGAACACCGTTTTTCGAGATTTTCGAGAAACGACGTGGTGCTTCACTGTTCTCGGATAAGTTCATCATCATCCGGGCTGTTGAGAAGATACCCGAGTTACATGACGAAAGTGCTGCCGTTAAGACAACGAAGTTGATGATGCCGGCTGCTGACTCAATACCGAGCGATTGAAATAGTAATACAAACGGACTACTATTGTTCGCACCGACTTGATCCCACGGATAAATCGATAAAATGACGAAGAGCGCTCCGATATAGAATACTAAGATCCGAAGGAAGACGTTATTGACGGCTTTTCGAATCGTTTTCTTCGGATTCTTCGCTTCCCCTGCTGTGACCCCAATCACTTCAATTCCTAAGAACGCAAACATGACCATCTGCATGGCAAGGAGTACTCCACCGAATCCGTTCGGTAAGAATCCACCATGTGACCACAGGTTCGAAATCCCAACCGGTGTGCCGCCGTTTCCAAGACCAATGACAATCGTCAAGGTCCCTAAGATGATCATGGCGACGATCGCGACGATTTTAATCAACGCAAACCAAAATTCGAATTCACCATAAAATTTAACAGCAATGAAGTTGATGCTCGTCATCAAGACAAGTGCTGCTAGTGCCCATACCCACCCCTGAGAATCCGGGAACCATACTTTCATGTAAATACCGACTGCTGTGATTTCCGCCATACACGTAAAAATCCAGAGTAACCAATAATTCCAACCTGTTAAAAAGCCAGCTAATGGACTGACATACTTCCGGGCATACTCCGCAAAACTACCAGCCACCGGCTCCCGCACTGCAAGCTCCCCAAGTGCTCGCATGATAATGAAAATGATGACACCACCAATCAGATAACCAAGTAAAATCCCTGGTCCTGCTAATTGGATCGCTTTTGCTGACCCTAGGAAGAGTCCGACACCGATTGCCGCCCCCAGCGACATCAGTGTAATATGACGTTCTTCCAGTCCCCGATTCAACTCTGTCTGTTGTTTCATTTTTACGACGTCCTTCCCGTCTCTGTTTGTTTCTTAGCAGTTCCCCGTACCGCTACGTTGTCAGTATAAAGAAGATGTGTCGATTTTGTAAACGTTTTCAATGTATATTTCTTACCAAATCCACATACTCGGAATATTCTGATTACGTTAGCAGTATAAAAAAGGAACCACCCGCTACTATGTAGTATACAGGATGGCTCCTTTCGGAAAGTTACAATTGTTATTCAACTTTAGCAAGTGGCGCGTCTACTGACTCCGACTTACTCGTCAATCGGAAGATTCCATTTAGCAATAATGCTGTTAGCGATCCCGCGACGATCGGGCTGTCCGTCAAGACACGGATTTGTGACGGGAGACCAGCTACGATCTCCGGATTCGTACTGATTCCTAAACCAATTCCGAGGGCAAGTGCTACCGTGATGACGTGTTCGTTCTTCGAAAAATCGACCCGCGACAGAATACGAATCCCGCTCGCTGCGACCGTTCCGAACATGATCAACATTGCCCCACCTAGGACAGGTTTTGGAATCAACGTCGTGAATGTCGCCACTTTTGGTAAGAAGCCGAGCAAGATTAAAAATCCACCCGCAAATAAAATGACTTTACGTGTCTTCACGCCAGTCAACTGAACGAGACCGACGTTTTGGCTATAGGTCGTATACGGGAAACTGTTGAAGATACCGCCAACGATCGTCGCGACACCTTCTGCCCGGTAGCCACGTGCTAGATCTTTATCCGTCAAACGGCGATCCGTGATCTCACCAAGTGTCAAGAACACACCTGTCGATTCGACCATCGAGACGAGACCAACCAGCGTCATCGTCAAGATCGCCGTCGCATTGAATGTCGGAACACCGAAGTAGAACGGCGTCACCATTTGGAACCATGACGCTTCCGCCACCGGACTGAAGTCGATCATCCCCATGCCAAACGCAACGAGTGTACTGATCATCACAGCAATCAAGACGGCTGCTGCTTTTGAAAAGACCGTGCCGTAGCGATTCAAGATTAAAATCAAGACGATCGTTAGTCCGGCGAGTCCAAGATAACGTGCGTCACCAAAGTCCTTCACCCCTTGTCCGCCCCCGATATCGTTGATTGCAGCCGGAATCAAGGAAATGCCGATGATCGTCACGACGGAACCGAGGACGACTGGCGGGAACAAGACGGCGATCTTACTAAACCAGCCTGAGATGACGAGAATGATCAAACCACTCGCAATTAACGCACCATAAATCGCCGTAATCCCTTGAAGACTACCGATTGCGATCATCGGACCGACTGCCGTGAAAGTGCAACCGAGGACGACAGGAAGACCAACGCCTGTATATTTCGTGACGAGCACTTGTAGTAAGGTCGCTACGCCACACATGAAGAGATCAATCGCCACTAAATAAGCGAGTTCTTCTCCCGACAATCCGATCGCACTCCCGACGATTAGCGGAACGACAGCTGCTCCTGTGTACATCGCAAGCACATGCTGAAGTCCAAGACTAGCGGCTTTGAAGTTCGATAGTCTCATACGGTCACCGAGTCGACGAACGTCGCTTTTCCGTCCTTCAACGACTCCACACGAGCGAGTGACTCGACGCGGAACCCGGCTTCGATTAACTTTTGACGTCCTGGTTGGAACGACTTTTCAATGACGATTCCAAAACCGGCAACTTCCGCACCTGCTTGCTCAACAAGGCGAGCAAGACCAAATGCCGCTTCTCCGTTCGCGAGGAAATCGTCGATGATCAAGACACGTTCCCCCGGTTGTAGGTATTTTTCTGCAACCGTAATCGTACTCGTCTGTTGTTTCGTAAACGAGAAGACTTCAGCTGAAATCGTTCCTTCATTCAAGGTGACGGATTTCGTCTTACGAGCATAGACCATTGGTACCCCTAAACGGAGCGCCGTCATCATTGCCGGGGCAATACCACCTGCTTCGATCGTCAAAATCCGCGTGATACCGGCATCTTGGAAGCGATCCATGAACTCATAGGCGATTTCCCACATCAAGGTCGGGTCGACCTGGTGGTTTAAAAAGGCATCCACTTTCAATACTTGATCCGATAATACGATTCCCTCTTGATTAATCATGTCGTGTAGACGTTTCATACATGCATTCTCCTCTTTAAAAACGAAAAAACGTACAGCCGCTACCCGGGGGCAGCCACTGTACGCCAAAAAAGAGAGCAGTAACTCACCACCCGTAGTCGGACCGTTACGGCGATCCGGTAGAGACTCGTGGGCCAATTCCCACTATTATACGAGCGTTGCTATACGTTTACGTTTCGTGATTTTCGTGATGTGTACCATTGTACGGGGTTTAGCGAAAAAGTAAAGACTTTTTCACACCGTACTTAGGCTTGGCGTTCTTCGACCGCTTGTGCTGCCGTGATGATCGCGAGTTTGTAAACATCCTCTTCGTTACAACCGCGTGAAAGATCGTTGACCGGTTTGTTCAACCCTTGAAGGATCGGACCGATTGCTTCGAATCCACCAAGACGTTGTGCGATTTTGTAGCCAATGTTTCCAGATTCAAGACTTGGGAAGATGAAGACGTTCGCTTGACCGGCGACATCTGATTCTGGTGCTTTTGATTTCGCGACGCTTGGAACGAATGCTGCATCGAATTGGAGTTCGCCATCGATCGCAAGTTCTGGTGCACGTTCTTTAGCAATGCGAGTTGCTTCAACGACACGCTCTGTCTCTGGTGATTTTGCTGAACCTTTTGTTGAGAAGCTGAGCAATGCTACTTTCGGATCGATACCGAATGTTTTCGCTGTTTTCGCAGATGCAATTGCGTTCTCTGCTAGATCGTTCGCATCTGGTGCGATGTTGATTGCGCAGTCTGCGAAGACGTATTGCTCATCGTCACGTACCATAATGAAGACGCCTGATGTTTTTTTATAGCCTTCTTGCATCTTGATGATTTGAAGTGCTGGACGAACTGTATCGCCTGTTGCGTGCATGGCCCCCGATACAAGACCTTCTGCTTGCCCTGTATGAACGAGCATCGTACCGAACGTGTTCACGTCTTTTAAGATGACAGCACGTGCTTGCTCTTCTGTTGCTTTCCCTTTACGACGCTCAACGAACGATGCGACGAGCTCATCGATTCCAACGTAAGAAGCAGGATCAATCGTATCAAGTCCCGTGACATCGATTCCGTTCGCTGCTGCTGTTTCTTCGATTTGTACACGTGGTCCGATGACGACCGGTGTGACGAGACCGTCTTTCTTCAAACGGACAGCTGCGCCAAGAACACGTGCGTCAATTCCTTCTGGGAAGACGATTTTCGGTTGGTGCGCTTTAATCTTTTGTTCTAACATATCGAATAGTTGCATGAGTTTCTCTCCTTTTTAGGTAAACACGACGTCGTCGATTTGATCCATTTTCTTTTCCATCGTTTATTATACACAGTTCTCAATCGTTGTTAAAACAATTTGCAAAAAAGTTATCTAACAAAAGCACTGAAGCCATATTCACTGACTATTACAGTCATTTTCAAGAATGGTACAGAGACTATTTCCAAGCAACGTAATCTCCACTTCCCCTTTTACCCACTCTCTGCTTTTTTCATGTGTTACGATCTCATGGACAAAGACCTTTTCGGGCGAAGCGTTTCAGTAGAATGTGATAAGATAGGATATGGAAAAAGACAATTTATTTCAGACTCAGGAGGTCATCCCATGCAACACCAAACATCTGAACCGACTGCTACGCAACAAGCCGCTGAAACACTCGACGGCTGGTATACATTACATGATTTCCGCCGGATCGATTGGTCACGCTTGAAACAAGTCGACGCGACAGACCGCGCGCGCATGATTGAAGAATTCCAAGCTTTCCTCTCAGAGCTTTCTGGTGTCGAAGCGGCAAAAGACGGAAGCCACGCACTTTACACGATCATCGGTCAAAAAGCCGATCTCGTCTTGATGGTTCTTCGTCCAACGATGGAACAAATCCAAGACGTCGAAGTCAAAATGCAAAAACTTGATCTCTATGATTACTTGATCCCGACGTATTCTTACGTCTCTGTCGTCGAACTCGGTACGTACCGTGGTTCAGGCGAAGGAAACCCATACGAGAACCCTTACGTGCGTGATCGTCTCTATCCAATCTTGCCGCAAGCGAAGCACATCTGCTTCTACCCGATGAGCAAGTCACGTCGCGATGGCGACAACTGGTACACGCTCTCAATGGAGAAACGAAAAGAACTCATGTATCGTCACGGTATGATCGGTCGAAGTTATGCTGGGAAAATTCAGCAAATCATCGGTGGATCAACTGGATTTGACGATTGGGAATGGGGCGTTACACTCTTCTCAGACGACATTCTCCAGTTCAAGAAAATCGTCTATGAAATGCGTTTTGACGAAGTCAGCGCGAAGTACGGTGAGTTTGGTGAGTTCTTCATCGGGAACCGTCTCGAAAGTGAACAATTAAATACTCATTTTGCACTTTAATGTGTTGAATGACGTTTGATTGAAATATCTCATGGGAATATACTCCTTGCGGCTACAAAACAGGCTATAAAATAGTAGGTTGATTACGTAAGGAGGAATTACCATGGGGAATGCTATGAACCGATCGACACGATCGCGTGAATTGCAATTCGCTGTGCTTTCAAAAGAGCTGAAACCGGTTGCAGATCGCGTACTGGATCGCTATGAGCAAGCATTATCGAAGCTAAACAAAACTCAAACGACAAAACGATGAATTCGTTTTGATACCTACGCCTACTCCATCGCGAGTAGGCGTTTTTCATACAAAAAAAGACCGTTCTTCTTCATGACGGAAGAAAAACGGTCAATCCTCATAATCCTTTGTAGGCACCAATTGCGACAAAGATCCATGCTGCGATGAACAAGACGCCACCGATCGGTGTGATAGCACCCAGTTTTGTTACGTTCGTCAATGCCATGACGTACAGACTACCGGAGAAGAAGACGATTCCAGCAAGCATCAGCCATGCAGCCAACGACCATTGCGGGATCGATGCTTTTAATAAGAGTCCCCCGAGTGCTAGGATACCGAGCGAGTGTACCATCTGGTAAAGTACGCCTGTCTGCCAGTTCGCGAGCATCCGTTCCGTCAACATATCTTTTAAGGCGTGTGCACCGAATGCACCTAGTGCGACCGATAACATCATCGAGATCGCGCCAATCATAATGAAAACTTTCATGCTTATTCTCCCCCTAACCGTCGTGCTGGTAAATTCCATTCATAATAATACGATAGCATACGTAAAACGGTGATGAGTCCGAGCAATGTGAACAAATGTAGAGGATTCGTCAATTGGAAACGATCAATCACAAGTGCTGCCATGACGGCCCACATCGCATAGATCTCTTTATGCAAGACGAGTGGTTTCCGACCAGCGAGTAAATCGCGAATCACTCCACCACCAACACCAGTCAGTACAGCAGCTGAAATCGTCGCTGACAACGGCAGTCCTTTTGCTGTCGCCATCAAGGCACCTTGAATCGCAAACGCAGACAACCCGAGCGCATCCGCAAGGACGCCCCAACGTGTCCAGTGCGGCAAGAACAACTGGGGTAACATGAAGATCAACAACGCAACGAGAATCGCGACTAAAAAGAGACCACCTTGTGACCAGAGAGCCGATACCGGTACACCAATCAGTAAATTACGAATGGCACCACCGCCGAATGCTGTGATCAAAGCAAGTAACCAGACACCGAATAAATCATATTTTTCTTCCATCGCGACGATTGCTCCACTCATCGCAAAAGCGACCGTGCCGATGATATTCAATAAGTCCCAGGACATGCGCACATTTCACCTTTCTACAAAGAAATTCCAATACTTACTATACTCTCTTTTTAGTTTCCGTAAAGCATTAATTTTCTGTCACCGTTTCGACCGTTTGCGAGTGACGTTTTTAGGTAAAGTAACCTATACTGAAACAAACTGTACAGGAAGCTAGGTGACCGTATGAAACGTTGGGCGCTTTATCGCATCGTCGTCATCGTGACGATGTTCGCACGTTACATCTTTACGATCTATCGATTCACCCGGAAAAACCGGCCAGGTACGAACAACGAAGAGTTTGAGCGCATCATGATCCGGATTGCGCGTGACTATAAGAAAAAAGCATTACGGTTAGAAGGATTATTGATCAAGCTCGGTCAGTTCTTATCGATTCGAGCCGATCTGTTTCCGCCATCCGTTTTGATGGAACTGACCGAACTGGTCGATAAAGTTCCTTCAAGTAAACTTGGAGAGTCACGTAAGATCATCGAAGAGGATTGGGGTATGCCGATCGAAGAGATCATCTCGGACATCAGTCCCCGTCCTGTCGCTTCTGCCTCGATTGGTGAGGTGTACAGCGGAACCTTAAAATCAAACGGTAAAAAAGTCGCAATCAAAGTTCAGCGACCGAACATCGAACAAATCATCAAAACCGATTTCCGTGCCATGCGCATCGTCATCGCCATGTTACGCCGGACTTCGTTAAACAAATCGACTGATTTACAAAGTCTATACCGCCAAATGGTCTTCGTCATCGGTGATGAATTGAATTACCGAACTGAATTAAAAAACGGTCTCTACTTTAAAAAAATGTATGAGACGAATCCTGTCATCTATATTCCGAGTTATTATGAAGAACATTGTACGAATCGTGTGCTCGTCATGGAATGGATTGACGGGACACGTATCACCGATCTCGATTATTTAGCGGAACATCAGATTGATCGTGACGAACTAGCGCGTAATCTCTTCTTGAACGCTGGTGAGCAATTACTGTTCGGCGGGAAATTTCACGCCGACCCACACCCGGGCAACGTCCTCGTCCAGTCCGACGGCAAAATCGTCTTGCTTGATTTTGGGATGATTGGAGCGACGACGCCTGATGACATGCGAGCGATTCAACGAATCCTCCAATCCTTCGTCACATTAGATTATGATGCGATCGTCGATGGTCTCGAAGATTTACGATTCCTGTTGCCGAATGCGAATAAGCAAAATATCCGACAAGCGATTGAAAAAGCGGTCACGTTCTATCTCGAGAGTGATATGGAAAACGTCGATACGAAACTGATTGAGAAGGTCTTATCCGATATCGAATTACTCGTCCGAAACGAACCGATTCAGCTACCTGCCGAGTTTGCTTTCTTCGGTCGTGCTGCCTCGACGATTCTTGGGATTCTTCAGATTCTTTCACCGCAAATCAACCTGCTCGAATTAGCCAAACCCATGGTTCGACGTTGGCTCGATGACGAAGGAAAAAACCAAAATCGTTATCTCCAGATTGCCGGCTCTTACGGTGCGCGATTGCTCGCATTCCCGCGTCTTGTTAACGATGCCTTAAGCGAACCGACACGTTGGCGCATCATGGAGCAACAAAAGTTCTCTCGTGTCGCGAACATCGAGTCACTCAAAATCCGGCAGTGGACGAGTTCACTCGTCGGGATCATCAGTCTGCCTTTTAGTTATCTCGGCTATTATTTTACGCAGTACGACGTCATGGGCATTTCCTTGACGATCGCCGTCATCGCTTTATGGAATGGTAGACGGATCGGACGACAAATCGTCCGGATCGCCGATGAACCGTTCCGTTAAATAGAACGACAATATGCGTCCACTTCGGTGGACTTTTTTTTATTTCAGAATAATTCCTCTTTGGGCTTCGAGGTTTTTCCTCGCGTCTCGCGGGGTACAGCTTCAAGTAGAGAGATAACAATAAGGAGAGGTGAAACACTTGATTGATATTTTAATTGCCATCGTTCCTGCATTAATGTGGGGATCGTTGCCGCTCGTCGTCTCGAAAATCGGAGGTTCAACGGCGCAACAAATTATCGGTACGACTCTGGGTGCGTTGCTTTTCGCGATCGTCACCTTCTTTTTTGTCAGCCCAGAGATGTCGACGACTGCTTGGGTCGCCGGATTCTTTTCTGGTGCTTTCTGGGCGCTCGGTCAAAAAAATCAATTTGCCGCATTCCGTCAAATGGGTGTATCAAAGACGATGCCAATCTCAACAGGGATGCAACTCGTCGGAACATCGTTGTTTGGTGTTCTCGCTTTTGGAGAGTGGTCAACGACAACTGCGTTGATTCTCGGAATCAGTGCCCTTGTATTGATCATTGCCGGAGCAGCTTTCACGTCTTACAAGGAAGATAAGAGTAAACAAGATGAGAATATCGGAAAAGGACTGACGCTCCTCCTCATCTCTACTGTCGGATATGTTGGCTACGTCGTCATTGCCCGTTGGTTCGATATCAACGGTTGGGAAGCTGTCTTACCACAAGCTGTCGGGATGGTCGTGAGTGCGATTCTTCTTTCTTTACGAGAAGGAGATCTCTTCACGAAAAAAACAGCCGGCAATACAGTCGGTGGACTCATGTGGGCTGTCGGGAACGTCGCTTTACTGTTTGCCACAGCAAAAGTCGGAGTCGCAACGAGCTTCTCCTTATCTCAAACAGGAGTCGTCATCTCAACGATTGGCGGTGTCCTCTTACTAAAAGAAACGAAGACAAAGAAAGAAATGACCTTCGTCATCATCGGTTGTATTTTAGTCGTTGCTGGCGGGATCATGATTGGATTTACGAAACAATAATGAAGGAGTGAAGCATCATGTATGAAAGTTTAAAGGGAAAAGTAGCCATCGTAACAGGTGGATCAATGGGAATCGGTGAAGCCATCGTTCGCCGTTATGCAGAGGAAGGTATGCGTGTCGTCATCAACTATCGCAGTCATCCGGAAGAAGCGAAGAAAATCGCTGAATCGATTCAAGATAAAGGCGGCGAAGCTATTACGATTCAAGGAGATGTCTCGAAAGAAGACGATATGATCAACCTTGTCAAAGAGACTGTCGCTCACTTTGGTCAGTTGGATGTTTTCGTCAACAACGCAGGGATTGAAATGCCTTCAGCCTCCCATGAGATGTCACTCGAAGACTGGCAAAAAGTCATCGACGTCAACTTAACAGGTGCATTCCTCGGTGCGCGTGAAGCTCTGAAGTACTTCGTCGAACACGATGTCAAAGGTAGCATCATCAACATGTCGAGTGTTCATGAAATCATTCCATGGCCAACGTTCGTCCACTACGCTGCAAGTAAAGGTGGCGTCAAATTGATGACACAAACCCTTGCGATGGAATATGCACCAAAAGGCATTCGGGTCAATGCGATTGGACCTGGTGCGATTAATACACCGATCAATGCTGAAAAATTCGAAGATCCGGAACAACGAAAAGAAGTCGAGAGTATGATTCCAATGGGCAATATCGGAAAACCTGAGGAAATTTCAGCCGTTGCCGCATGGCTTGCGTCGGACGAAGCGAGTTATGTCACTGGTATCACACTCTTTGCGGACGGCGGAATGACACTTTATCCATCGTTCCAAGCAGGACGCGGTTAACCTATTTTGAATAGACAAGGAGAGAACCGCTCATGGCCACTTTTTTCTCATTGATCCGTCGCGGCAATAAGTCAGCACTTGCTGCTGCAATCGTCAACACGATCATTGCTATCATCAAGTTCGTCGCTTATATCTTGACTGGGAACGTTGCAATGTTTGCTGAAATGATGCATACGATCGGTGACGCGGCGAATCAATTTTTCGTCTATATCGGTTCTGCTCTAAGTAAAAAAGCACCAACGAAGCGATTCCCGAACGGATTCGGTCGCCTTGTTAACCTCGTGTTACTTGCTGCAATCATCGTCGTTGCGTTGCTTGCGTATGAGACGATTCGTGAAGGAATCTTGCATATCACACATGGTCCTGGCGAAGAGACGACTGGGCTTTGGATCATTTTGACGGCACTTGGAATTGGTGTTGTCCTCGAAGTCGGCGTCTTTTATAAAGCGATGATCGAGATTGCTCATGAAACCGGGCTTAAGTCTAGAGGGCTGACACTAGTTGGTCAAAGCTTCACCCATCTTGGGCAGGCAAAACCAGCTACACGTCTTGTCTTCATGGAAGATCTTGTTGCGACTCTCGGTGGTATCATCGCGATCATTGCCGTTCTGATTTCGCATTACACATCGTTTTATCAAGCAGAGGGCATTGCATCGATTTTGATTGGTCTGATGATGTTCTATGTCGTCTATAATGTCTTTATTCAAAATGCTGCCGGTGCGCTCGGTGAGATTGATGAAGTACTGACTGCTAAAATCGGTGAAATCCTATTACGTGATGAAGCGGTTCGTGATATTGAAAAGCTTGAAGTCATTAAGGAAGGGGATCACTTCCATGTCGAGACAGAGATTGAAGTGGATCCTAACTTAACGATTGCCCAAGCGGACGACATCAAGGACCGGCTTGAACTTCAAATCCGAATTCTTAAAGGAATCACCGATGTCACGATTTCCTTTGATGAAGATGATAAAGTACAGCAGTATCAATCCCCCTCACCACCTGTAGAGTAAACAAAAAGCCATCGATTCCGATGGCTTTTTGTGTGCATTCATTAGCGTGCAGCGCGGACAAATCCGGCTTCTTCTGCTTCTTTTTCCGTACAAAACTGTTGCTCTGGCTTCACTTCATCGTAGGACTGACCTCCCGGTACATGGTAGATTTTTTTACCCGACCGATTGATGTTGCCTTTGATTTCGCAGGATTTCGTTTCTGTAATCGCTTGAGCGTCGAAGCCACGATTCGTGACGTAGCCATCGTGCTCCCAAATCTTTTTCTTCGCCTGCTTGGCTCCCTGTTCGATCTGTTCGAACATATCGACATAACGTGTGTCCGGCTCATAGACGAATGCTACACGTGCGAGTCCTTTTCGGAGTAACTCCTGATTCAACATCTTATCGCCGTACCAGACGTATGCGAGTAATCTTCCGTATCGATCGGTCCGGGAATGATCACGCTCCAACCGAATTGCTGTCCCGCTCGGTAAGGTCTCTTTCGTAAACGCTGAAGCTTCCGTTCCATACGGTTGAACCGGTGTATCCGGTTTGACGGTTTCTGGTGTATCGACAAGGAGTAGACGAACGTCCTCCGTTTTCCCATCCGCCAACTTCACTTTTAACGTATCCCCATCGATGACGCGTTCGACCGTCGCCTTCGTGATTTTTTCGTCGTCCGGTTGCTTGATGCCAAGCAAATCGGTTTCTTCTGGTGCACAACCGATGAGAACGAATAAAAAAAGTAGACTCATCATTGCATATCGTCTCACTTCTGTTTCGCTCCTTTCCATGAAAATACGGATTCGGTCAAAGCCCGAACCCGCATACGCTATCTTGTTTATTCGTTAGTCTGCTGAAAGAACCGTTTCAACTTCATTTCGGTTCGTATAAAGTTGATAGAACGCTTCCGCTACATTTTTCGGATCAAGTGCCGTTCCACGCTTCACTTCCCCGGCAATCGTGACAGTTCCGACGTAGACACCGTCTTCCTTCAACGTATCATGTAACATATGCGTCACTTGGCGAACGCCTGCCTTCCCGATTGAAAGCCCTGGTAACGATTTGATCGCTTGCATCGCAGCGCCGCCTCCAGTAATCAGGATAACGCCGTCTTTCCGTTCCTGCATCGACGGAGCAACGAGTTGTGCGGCATGCAGTGCACCGAGTACGTCGATTTCGAACTCTTTCGTAATCTGTTCTGCCGAAACTTCGAGGACAGACGCTTGATGTAAAATCGAAGCATTGTAGACTAAGACATCGACTTGTCCGTATTGCTCCTCTGTCCATTCGATGAGGGATGCGATATCAGCTTTTCGTGAAGCATCACATTCCACTCCGACCGCTTCCACGCCCGCTTCTTTTAGTTCCGTGATGACGGCTGCGAGTGTTTCTTGCGTCCGCGCCGCACAAACGACTTGAAAGCCTTCTTTTCCGAATCGTTTACTGATTTCATATCCGTTTCCTGGCCCTGCTCCGATGACGATTACTGTTTTCATGACGTATCTCCCCTTCTCATTTCAACTGTGATGGTTATTCCCTGAATCGCGTCATTTCATTCAAAAATCGAGCAATGAAGTGCCTTTTTCTTCTTTCTCCTGCGAAACACCCATGAAACGCGCTAACATCGGATCGACTGTTGGTGTTGCCTGAGGTGTTGACGTAGGTAGCGATATCGTTGAACTTGATGTCGCCTCAGATTCAAGTAATAGTTCACAGTACGTTTTCATTGATGCAATCTGCTCTTTCTGCGCGGCTCCTGTCGTTTGCTCAATGCGTTGCATCGCTTGACGCATCTTTTCGATGATGTGTTGTTCCGTAATCATCTTGTATTCCTCCTTATGGTAGATTGAGGGTATGAACTTGAAAAGGATGTGTTTTCCATGATTCGTACCGCTTTAGTTGGTTTTGGTATTGCCGGTGAACATTTACATGCTCCTTATTTACACGCACCTGATTATCAGTTAGTCGCTGTTCAGTCGAGTCGTCCGGAAGCAGTCGCTGCTTATGACGCGACGCTACCTGTTTATTCGACACTTGAAGCCCTGCTCGCTAAAGAACAAATCGATTTAGTCGTCATCGCGACAGCAAATGAACGACATTATCCACTTGCGCGCCTCGCTTTGCTATCGGGCTGTGATGTACTCGTCGAGAAACCGTTCACTGTCACGTTTGAAGAAGCCGAAACGTTGACGGAACTAGCACGTGTACACGATCGGTTACTGACAGTTTATCATAATCGTCGGTATACGAAGGACTTTCGAACGCTGATGACCTTACTCGAATCCGGACGTCTCGGCACGCTCCAAACGTTCGAAGCGCATTATGATCGCTATCGTCCAGACGTTGAGGATCGTTGGCGCGAACAGGACGTACCCGGTGCTGGTCTCTTGTACGATCTTGGATCACACTTGATCGATCAAGCACTCGTCGCCTTCAATGCAGTACCAGATCGCGTCTTTTGTGATCAAACGATCCAACGGCAAGGTGGGATCGTTGATGACTATACACATTTGATTTTAGCATTCGGCACGCGACGCGCTATTTTGCACATCGGTTCCATCGTTCCGGCTGTTGGTCCTTCGCTAATGGTACACGGGACAAAGGCTAGCTATTTCGTCGATGAAGTCGATACGAAACGAGCGACGTATCAATTGGCTGAAGCAAACGGTCCCCTTGAAGACTTTCCTTTTGTCTCCGGGCAATTTGGGGATTATTATACAGATCTCGCCCCAGCCATTCGACAGCGAACAACACCACCTGTTTCTCCGAAACAGGCTGAACTCGTCATGAAAATCATTGATCGTGCTCAAAAGAGTGCAAAATCGGGTACATGGATAGAAGTAGACTAACTATCCATTCAGACGAACAGGGGGAAGACAAGATGTTTTCAAGTACGGAACGGACAGCTTGGTTAGAAGAGATGGGACAAGAACTTTTAGACGTGCTCGTCATCGGGGGCGGTATCACGGGAGCCGGTATTTTGCTTGACGCACAAAGTCGAGGCATGCGGACAGGATTGATTGAGATGCAGGACTTCGCCGAAGGGACATCGAGCCGATCGACGAAACTCGTCCATGGTGGATTGCGTTATCTGAAGCAGTTCGAAATCAAACTTGTTGCCGAAGTCGGAAAAGAACGTGCCATCGTGTATGAGAACGCCCCACACGTGACGACGCCGGAGTGGATGATGCTTCCACTCGTCGAAGGCGGGACGTTCGGCAGCTTCTCGACATCGATTGGCTTACGCGTCTATGACCAGCTCGCAGGCGTCAAACGCAATGAACGCCGGACGATGCTCAGCAAAGAAGAAACATTACGTTACGAGCCACTATTACGTTCGGAACACTTAGTCGGTGGTGGTCGTTATGTCGAATATAAAACGGATGATGCCCGATTGACAGTCGAAGTCTTAAAGGCAGCCGTTGGTTACGGTGGACGTGCCGTCAACTATACGAAGGCTGAATCGCTCGTCTACCACAACGGAAAAGTTGTTGGTGTCGAAGTCCGTGACGTCTTAAGTGACAAAACGTATACGATTCGGGCAAAGAAAATCATCAATGCAACTGGTCCGTGGGTCGACGAACTACGAGAAAAAGATGGTTCGAAAGCTGGGAAATCACTCCACCTGACGAAAGGCATTCATCTCGTCATCGATCAAGCACATTTCCCACTCCAACAGGCCGTTTATTTCGACGTTCCAGATGGGCGGATGATCTTTGCGATTCCACGCGAAGGGAAAACCTACGTCGGAACGACCGACACGAACTATAAAGGAGATATTCTTGAGCCGGGTGTCACCGTGGAGGATCAGGATTATATCCTAGAGGCGACGAATCAAATGTTCAATGTCGAGTTACGACCTGAACACGTCGAATCGACATGGTCCGGACTACGTCCACTCATTCATGAAGATGGAAAGGATCCGAGTGAACTGTCCCGAAAAGATGAAATCTTCGTCTCGAAATCCGGGCTGATGTCAATCGCTGGTGGGAAGTTGACCGGGTACCGGAAGATGGCAGAACGAATCATCGATATGGTCGCAGACCAATTCAAGAAAGAAGAAAATCGGATTTACCTCGCTTCCCGTACGCACGATATCTTGCTTGGTGGTGGTCATCCACAAGGAAGTAAAGGATTTGCCCGCTACTTGAAGGAACAACAACCAAAAGGAGAAGCCCTCGGATTGTCACCGAATGAGGCGACATGGCTCATCCAACGTTACGGTACGAATGTCGAACGTGTCTACGAGTTGATTCGGACACGTGGCGACGAGGCAGCTCGTTATCAATTACCGCTACACTGGTTCGGCGCCCTTCTATATGGATTAGAAGCTGAACTCGTCATGCAACCCGGCGACTTTTTGAACCGTCGTGCCTCGGCCGTCTTCTTTGATTTCCCTCACGCTGAACAGTACGCAGATGGTGTTCTCGCCTTGATGCGTAGCGAACTCGGCTGGTCAGCAGAAGATGAAGCCAAAGCCAATGAAAGTATTCGTCGTGAATTTGATGCGGTTCGCGTCAAAGGACCTGTTCCACTTTCATAACATCAAAAGACCCGATCGCCTTCAGGCGACCGGGTCTTCTTGTGTGTTACTTTTCTTCTTTCGAAGCAGCGAGTTCCGCTGCCGGCATGTTGCCTGGTTGTAAATTCGAACTCTTACGTGCAAATGTGAAGTAAAGAACTAAACCGATAGCAAGCCAGATTCCAAAAGCAATCCATGTCTCGAGTTTCAAGTTGAACATCAAGAAAAGACATGCAGCGATTGCTGCGATTGGCACATATGGCATACCTGGACATTTGAACGCACGTGGGAGATCAGGCTGTGTCTTACGAAGAATCAAGACAGCGACAGAGATCAAGACGAATGCTGCGAGTGTACCCATGTTGACGAGGTTTGCGATGACATCGAGCGGAACGAATCCAGCAACGAGTGAGCTACCCAGTCCGATCATCCAAGTCGCCTTGAATGGTGTTTGGTACTTCGGATGCACTTCAGAGAACACTTTCGGGAACATTCCGTCACGCGAGATGGCGAATGCAAGACGCACCATTCCGTAAGTCATGACGAGAATGACTGTTGTGATCCCGAGGATCGCACCGAGATCGATGAATCCAGCTACCCAGCTTTGACCGGCCATTTGAATCGCAAGTGAGACTGGATGATCGACACCAGCAAATTGTTGGTACGGTACGATACCCGTCATGATGGCTGCGACGATGACGTAAAGGACTGTACAAACAGCGAGTGAACCGATGATCCCGCGTGGCAAGTTTTTTTGCGGATCGCGGACTTCTTCAGCTGCTGATGTGACGGCATCAAAGCCGATGTACGCGAAGAAGACGATTGCGGCACCCGAGAAGACGCCTCCCCAACCAAATGGTGTGAACGGTGTCCAGTTCGATGGCTCAACGTAGCCGACACCAACAACGATGAAGAGAATGACGACTGCGACCTTGATGACGACCATGATGTTGTTGACACGTTTCGTTTCCTTGATTCCCATCGACAACAATGCCGTAATGGCAAAGAGGATTAAGAATGCTGGAAGGTTGAAGTATGTCTTGGCTCCTTCGACTGCTCCAGGAGCTGCTGATAAGGCTGTTGGCACATGGATGTTGAATCCTGCAAGTAAGGACTGGAAGTATCCAGACCATCCGGCTGCAACGGCACTCGAGGCGAGTCCATATTCGAGGATCAAGTTCCAACCGATGATCCAAGCGAAGATCTCACCCATCGTCGCATACGTGTACGTATAGACGGATCCACTGACCGGAATCGTTGATGCGAATTCAGCGTAAGCAAGAGCAGCTAGACCACAGGCGATGGCAGATAGAATGAATGATACGATAAGTCCTGGTCCTGCAGTCAATGCTCCTGTTCCGGTCAAAACGAAGATTCCGGTTCCGATGATGGCGCCAATTCCTAAAAACGTTAAATCCATCGCGCCAAGATTTCGAGCAAGTCCACTGTTTCGTTTACTTGCAGCAATCATAGCGGAAACATCTTTTTTCCGCGTCAAGCTCATGATGTACTTCCCCCTATGTCTCTTTTGATTTGTCCTACGGAGCGAGTCGTCCGTAAGAACTTAATCAAAAATTTACGAAGTTTTCTGATAAATTGATATAGGTCATTATACCTATTTGTTTTTTGACTGACGCTTTCATCTGCTAAAGAATAAAATTCTCTTCAAAAATAAGGGATGTGTAACTGCTGTTACACACCCCTTGAATGATTCAGGATTCGATTGTTTTGGTAGCTTCTTTACGTGCCTTGATCCACTCTAAAAACACTTGATAATCCAGCTTTGTTCGCTCAACATACGCACTTGACCAACGCTCGATTTGTTCTAAGAAAGCAGTATCTGAAACACCGATGGCCTGGATGATTTCGACGTCCGCATGATGCGTTAAAACTTTTTCTTTAATACCAGCATCCTGATCCGCCCGTGCATGGATTTTTGCGGTAATTTGACCTTGAATACAAAGAACGTTTTCAAGGTCTTCCTGACTTTTTATGTGCTTCGCCTTTAATTTTTTCTTATATGGCGAACGTTCACGTACATAATATTCTTTACCATCTATCGTTAAATAACCGAGATACGGATCTTCATGTGCTTGCATCGCTTTTTGTGAAGTGATGATTCGTCTCCCTTGATGAATCGCTTCAGCTTCTGGACGATAGACGGGTAAAAATAACGAAGGGACAGAAGTTTGTGCCTGTTTCATTTCAAGAATCAAATCTTCTTCGCCGCCTTCTCCCTCAATAAGGAGATAGTAGCGTTCAAGACCAATCGATGCCGTTCCACTATCTAGTTTACGTACAATATCCTTGATTGTATAAAAGGATTCTGTTCGCCGATCCTCCGTATCAATCGTCTCGATATAAGAATACCAAGCACCTTGGATGGCTTTTACTGTTGCGTCATCCACTATTTCCATGTCGGGTAACGCACGAAATCGTCTTGTTCCATTGATGATTTCTGTTCGCTCTCCCATTAATTCCTCACGTTTTTTTTCTGCTTTTTTGATCAACTTTTTAATCGGTCCTTTTGTATTGTCTCTTGTAAAGCAAACATCACTTGGATCTTTTCCGGACGCATATTTTTTTAAATCATGTAAGTATTTAAAGACGTAATTTTGGATGGCAGGTGCTGGGTCGTAGCCCGCCTCTTCTGCAAACAATCGAACAGACACTGCCATTCGAATTAAATCATATAGATAAGAACCTAAGTACCCTTCATCAAAGTCATTGACGTCGTAGATGATTTCCCCCTTCGCATTTCCATGAACACCGAAGTTTTCAAAGTGAAGATCACCTTGAATCCAGGTCGGTTTATCCTGCGGTGTATCAAAACCGAGTGGAATGCGAGTGACATCATAATAAAAAAGATGCGAACTTCCTCGGAAAAAGCGAAACGGACTCAAACTCATTTTGTCGTACTTTTCTTGTCGTGCCGCCTCGTTAAGTTGACGAATTTCATGATCATAAAAATCAAGGACCTTCGCAATCGTCATCTGTCGGATTTCTTCATACACGGGCTGAAACATTCTATCCACTCCTCTCGAATTGTAAAAAAGAGCAGTCAAAACGAAATCGTTTGACTACTCCTTGTGTGTTACTCGAAATGTTTTTTATATTCCCCATATCCTGCCGAATCAAGCTCCTCGAGCGGAATAAATCGTAACGCCGCTGAGTTGATACAGTATCGAAGTCCACCGAGTTCCGTTGGACCATCATCAAAGATATGACCGAGGTGACTATCTGCACTCGCAGAGCGAACTTCTGTCCGTGTCATCCCATGACTCGTATCGAGTTCGACTTCCATCTTGTCTTCTGAGATGGGTTTAGCGAAGCTCGGCCAACCACAGTTTGACTGGAACTTATCTTTTGATGTGAAGAGTGGTGTACCATCGACGATATCGACGTACAGTCCTGGACGTTCTTCATCCCAGTATTCGTTACGGAAAGCGGGTTCTGTCCCGTTCTCTTGTGTGACTTTATACTGAATTGGTGTCAGACGCTCTTTCAATTCTTTTTCCTTACCGTGGTCCTTCCACGCTTCTTTGATGAATTTCGCGCGACCTGAGCCGACACTATACATCTGATAACGGAACGGATTCTTTTTATAATAATCTTGGTGATATTCTTCGGCTGGCCAAAACGGCTTTTCTGGACGAATCTCTACCGCGACCGGACGCGAGAAGCGTCCTGATGCGTCAAGCGCTGCTTTCGAACGTTCAGCTGCTTCACGCTGTGCTTCATCGACATAAAAGATAGCCGGTTGGTACGATTCACCACGGTCATTGAATTGACCTCCACCATCTGTCGGGTCGATTTGACGCCAGAAGATCTCGAGTAATTCTTCGTACGTAATGACGGACGGATCGTACGTGACTTCAACCGCCTCCAAGTGACCTGTCGTTTCCGAACAAACCTCTTTATAAGTCGGGTTCTCTGTATGACCACCGGTATATCCTGAAATGACCTGCTCTACACCATCATATTTATGGAATGGCTTGACCATGCACCAGAAACAACCACCTGCAAATATTGCTTTTGCCATCTATCTTCCCCTCCTCTGTATGTGTCTATTTTACCGCGTTCGGAGAATGGACTCGACTTTCCTGCTCATTCAATCCTCTGGGTTCGCTTTTAGACGACGCATGACGAAATAAATCGCTGCAAAGACAAGAAGAAGTCCTCCAAGCGAATACCAGATGTTATTCAAACGATAGATCATTTGGTACAAGGCAAGCGTCACAAGCAATAATGCGATCGGTAAGAAGGCACGCTTAAAGTGGTACCAGTAATTCACGAAGATCGCCTCCTGTTTTTCTTTCATCTTACTTGAAGCGACATCTAAAAAGCCACCTTCATTTGAAGGTGGCTCACTGATTATGATTGACGTGGATGTTCCGGGAAGTCCATCTCGTCATAACGAACGATTGACGTCCGGTTTTTGAATTTATGTCCTAACCAGAAGGCAAGGAACAATGGAATACCGACGTACGTCGCAGCAATCCCGACCCAATCAATTTGATCAGCGAGGAATGCGGCATAGTTTTGACCGACGATGACGAGGAAACAAAGACCGAAGGCGAACAGCGGACCGAATGGGAACGCTGGTGCAACATATGGTAAGTCTTTCAACGAGTGACCTTGTGCAAGGAATCCTTTACGGAAACGATAGTGACTGATCGCAATCCCGAGCCATGCGATGAAGCCTGTCATACCGGAAGCATTGAGTAACCACAAGTAGACTTGTCCACCAAACATCGACGTCAAGAAACAGAGGGCACCGACCGCACCTGTTGCAAGCAAAGCGTTACGCGGTACACCGTTTTTCGATACTTTCGCGAACAACTTCGGTGCATCCCCTTGACGCGCCAGTGTGTACAGCATCCGTGTCGAAGCATACATACCTGAGTTTCCGGCAGATAAAACAGACGTCAAGATGACGGCGTTCATGAGTGCTGCTGAGAACGCAAGACCTGCTTTTTCAAAGACGAGCGTAAACGGACTCACCGCTACGTCCGTAATGTCATTCGAAACCAAGTTCGGACTTGTATACGGAATGAGCATTCCGATGACGAAAATCGCGAAGACGTAGAAAAGCAAGATGCGCCAGAAGACTTGTTTGACTGCTTTTGGAACATTCTTTTTCGGATCTTCCGATTCACCCGCTGCAATCCCGACCAGTTCTGTACCTTGGAAACTGAATCCGGCAACGAGAATGATACCGATGACGGCAGGAATCCCACCGACGAACGGCGCATCGCCAAGAGCAAAGTTTTTAAAGCCAACCGGTGGCTCCGATGTAAAGACACCGAAAATCATCGCAACACCGACGACTAAGAAGACGATGACGGTAACGACTTTAATCATCGCGAACCAATACTCCGCTTCTCCGAATCCTTTAACGGAGAAGTAGTTCAAGCCAATCATGAGTAAGAGGAACAAAGCACTGAAATAAAATCCAGGAACGTCCGGGAACCAATACGTCATGACGATTTGTGCTGCGACGAGCTCGACTGCGATCGTGACTGCCCAGTTGTACCAGTAGTTCCAGCCAAGTGCAAAGCCGAATGATGGATCGACGAATTTCGTTCCATATGTCGAGAAGGATCCGGCGACAGGCATGTACGCCGCCATTTCACCAAGACTTGTCATGAGGAAGTAGACCATCAGACCAACGATTGCATACGATAGGAGCGCCCCACCTGGTCCTGCTGCTGCGACGGAAGCACCGGACGCAATGAAGAGTCCTGTTCCGATTGCCCCACCGATGGCGATCATCGACATATGACGGGCTTGTAATCCACGTTTTAATCCTTCTGCTGTCGAATCTGTTGTTTGTTTTACATCTAGATTGTTCATTTCGTTCGCTTCTCTCTGTTTAGATTTTTTGAGAGGACACTTTTTGAATGAAAAAAACAAAAAGCGTCCTCATCTTCCAGATGGAAGATGAGAACGCAACATAATAAAATGGATGCGCCTCATTCTACCGTCGTGAAAGATAGCTCTCCACAAGTAAGTGATACCCGACTTGTGACAGTATTAGACCTATTCGATCTAATCCCAATCGATCATCTTCAAAGCGATGATTGATTTCGGCAATTCTTCCTTTCAGGTCACTTCATCTGTCGCTTGACGACATCCGTAACCGTACTCTTAAGAACTGCAACCTCCATCCCACTGGTTGAGTGAGAACTGAATTAAGTTAGTTATTACTACGCCATATTACACAAAACGCCACGAAATTGTCAATTGCCTTTTTCGAATCTGGGGTAGTAGATGGTAAAAATCCGATATGTTTAGTACACTAAATGGTAGAAGTCCACTGAGAGAAAGGATGCTGCTTGCATGCCACAGGAACGTGATTTGCTAACTTATCGACTCGAAGAACAAATGCGTGTCATTCTTCGTACCCTGCGACGTGAACTTAACCGGCTATTTGAAGGAACGGCGACCCGGAGTGAATTTTTCATCTTACGAAGCCTTTCTGAAAATGGGCCTCAGCGCCCGACGCTTCTCGCGGAACAATTTGAGCTCGCGACGAGTCAAGTCACTGCTTTAACGGATAAGCTGTATAAACAAGGATACGTCACACGGACACGTTCGACGGAAGATCGTCGTTCGATCGTCCTCGCTTTGACGGAGGACGGGGAACGTGCATTTCGAGATCTCGAAATCGTTCGGAAAAACTATTTACAAGATCGCTTCGGTACATTGACGGAAGAAGAGCTCGAAACGATGATTCGTGTCTTTGATAAAATTTTACAGACGATGGATGAGGATACTCTTACTTCATCTTCTTAAAAACGGTAGATTTTCTACCGTTTTTTCTATTTTGTCTAAAGATTTCTCTATGTCTAACCGTTATCTACTTGAGTATACTGGAAGTATATATATGGAAATCTGTTAGCTGGGGGAGTTGGGAGGATTTGTTGGCCATCATGAATCAATTCATCATTAACTTTTGTCTACTGTTCACAACGATTACTCTCTTGTTCTTACCGTTTCGGAATCAACCGCGTATTTCATTGAACTCCAAATGGAGCATTCGACTTATACTCGGAGCAGTCTCTGGTCTGATTGCGGTTTTATTGATGTTTAACGGGATTCAAATCGACGTCGCCCGTGTTGATTTACGTATCGTTCCTGTCGCAATCGCCATGCTGATCGGTGGTTTCCCAAGCGCCATCGTTGCTGGTGCAATGATCATCGGGACACGTTACTTTTTAACACCAGTTGATCAAATGGAAGGATTTTATTTATCGACGCTGATCATCGTCTTGTTCATCACGACGATTGGGATCATTCGTCGATTCATCCATGTCTCGATGCGTCATTTTCAGCTTATGGTGTTGGTCGGTATTCTCTATTCGTTACCCGCCATCTACATCCTGACGAACAGCTGGTCGACATTCTTTAAAATCTCGATTGCGTACGTCTTCTTTAATTTATTAGCTGGCTTTGTCGCTTATCGATTACTGACGGAATTACGCCGTCACTTCGAAAACATCCAGTATCAGCAGAAACTCGCCATGACGGATGCTTTGACAGGGCTCGCCAATCGTCGTCGTCTGGATGACTCGCTTTCGCTTGTCGGTTCGACCGACCAAGGCTATTCGCTTGTACTCATCGATATCGATTTCTTCAAGCATGTCAATGATACATATGGTCATGATGCGGGCGATGATGTGTTACGCCAACTCGGCATGACTCTCGCTTCCTTAACGCGTCCAGACGACCTCGTCGGACGGTACGGTGGTGAAGAATTTTTAATCATCTTACCAAGTACTTCAGCGAAAGAAGCGCAAAAAATAGCAGAACTAGCTCGGCTGACGGTCGCACGTAACCTGTTCCCGACAGCAGATGTACCTGATCTGCAAATCACGATCTCACTTGGGATTTCCCATTCCAGTGGTTCGCATACGTCACTTGAAGCATTACAACAGGCAGATAAAGCGTTGTATTACTCAAAAGAAAGCGGACGGAACCGGAGTACGATCTATACGAAAGAACTTGCATTCCGACAAGCTTAAACTAATGGGACACTTCCGTAGGGGAGTGTCTTTTCTTTTACGTCTTCATTCCGTCTCTTTAGGAAAACCGATGCTTTCAACCGTTCCAAAGACAATCATCCGACTTAATTGTTCTGCCATGTATTCTGATGAATACGGTCGACCGTTTCGTAACCACGAAATCAACAATCCCAACTGTCCACCAATGACATAGTTTAATAATAAGTCCCGATCGACGAACGTAGCTTCTTCTGTGATTTGCGGTCGAAACACAATTCGATAATTCTCTTTCAATGTATCGAGAAAACGAGAGATGAACGTTTTGATCGGTCCTTGAACGAGCATCGTCTGATAGAATAATTCATTTTCTTCGATATGAATGAACAAACGAGCAAAATAGCGACTCACCTGCTCGACTGTCGGAAAGACAGTTCCTGTACCCGTGATCCGAATCGCTTGTTCAAGTGCCTTCATTTGCTCCTCAACGATTTGGTCGAGCAAATCATACTTATCCGTATAGTGTGCGTAGAAGGTTGAACGATTCACACCGGCTCCATCCGTCAGCATTTTGACAGTAATACTTGAAAAGCTGTGCGTCTTCAGTAAACGAAATAATTCCATTGTAATACGGTCACGTGACCGTTTTGGTCGGGGATCACGGCTCTCATTCATCCATATTTCACTCCTTTTTCATCATCTTTTCATTAATGAATCCGTTATCATCTATTTTTCCAACATTTTGTCGGAAATTGTCGGTTGTTTGTTAGCTAACGATCCATATAATTAACTATATTAATTACTCCTCCCCCCAGAGGAGTACTTTTTTTGAATCGATTGTACACAAGAAAGGATGCTAACACACCCATGAGTATGAAAAAATTATTGATCATCAATATCGTGACACTCATCGTTTTAATCGGTGGTGGTGTTGTCGGATACTACTATTACGATCAAGCAACGAGCTATGTCAAAACAGACAATGCGAAAATCGACGGTAAGATGATAACAGTTGCGAGCCCAAGCGCTGGTAAATTAACGGACTGGTCTGCGAAAACAGGCGAATCACTTGCCAGTGGGGCAACAGTCGGACACGTCATGACGGCACAAGCCGGACAAAAACCGACGGACTTCTCGGTTTCAATGCCCTCAAAAGCAACGATCGTTCAGTCGATGGCGACAAAGAACGGCTTCGTCGCAGCAGGTACACCTCTCGCCTATGGTTTTGACTTAAACGACCTTTGGGTCACAGCGAACATCGAAGAAACAGAAATCGATGAAATCAAAGTCGGACAAACAGTGGATGTCTATGTCGACAGCTACCCGGACACGACACTTTCTGGTGAAGTCGAGCAAATCGGTATGACGACGGCTTCCACGTTCTCAATGATGCCTTCTTCAAACGGAAACGCGAACTACACGAAAGTCGCACAAGTCATTCCTGTTAAAGTCTCACTCTCGCAAGAAAAATCACTCGACATTCGACCTGGTATGAATGTGACCGTCCGCATTCATAAGGATTAAGGAGGGACGTTCATGTCTACTACCTTCTTGTTCGGATACAGTGCGTTCACGATTCTGATCATCATCGGCGTCAACTGGATTGCCCGTCGAAGTCGCCCATCCGACGTAGCACTTGCGACGGACGGACCGACTCTTGAGGAATCCCTCGAGACGGAACCGACGATGACCGTGACACCACCAGTCGCAACACCTTCTAAACAGGTATCGACTGAAAACGTCAGTATTCCGAAAGTACTGACGGTCTTACTCATCGGTATGTTCATTGCTATTTTGAACCAAACGTTGATTAATGTCGCGTTACCAGTTCTGATCAATGACTTCAACGTGTCGACGTCCACTGCCCAGTGGTTGACGACAGGCTTCATGCTCGTTAACGGGATTTTGATTCCGATCAGTGCCTTTTTGATGCGAAGCTATACGTTCCGCCAGCTGTTTCTCGCTTCAATGACACTGTTTTTCTTCGGATCGGTCATCTGTTCGATGGCAATGAACTTCCCGGTCATGATGATTGGTCGTGTCGTTCAGGCAGCGGGGGCTGGTATCTTGATGCCACTCGGATCAAACGTCTTCATGACATTATTCCCACCGCATAAGCGCGGTGCTGCCATGGGAATGCTCGGAATCGCGATGATTCTCGCTCCTGCTGTCGGACCTACGATCACGGGATATGTCATCCAAAACTATGACTGGCACGTCATGTTTTATGCGATGTCGTTCTTTGGATTAGTGACATTGTTACTCGGTACAGCCTGGTTCCGCCTGACGCAGCCACTCTCGAAACCTTCTTTCGACGCACTGGGCGTCTTATTTAGTACGATCGGATTCGGGAGTCTCCTTTACGGATTCAGTGAAGCCGGGAATGACGGCTGGGATAGCCCGATCGTCATCAGCACGATCGTCATCGGTTTAATCGGGATTGCTGCTTTTGCGATGCGTGAGCTGTCGATGGAAGATCCGATGTTGAATATTCGTGTGTTAAAGGTACCGGAATTTTCGTTCACCCTCTTCATCAATGTCATCGTCACGATGGCCTTGTTCGGCGGGATGTTACTTTTACCGATTTACCTTCAAAGCATTCGCGGTTTTTCACCGGTCGATTCAGGTCTGCTCCTTTTACCCGGATCACTGATCATGGGTATCACCGGACCGATTGCCGGTCGTTTATTTGACCGCTTCGGTATTCGTCCGCTTGCTATCTTCGGTTTGACGTTGATGACGTACGGAACATGGGAATTGACGCAATTAAACATGGATACGTCGTATTATTCCATCATGGGTATCTACATGCTTCGGTCATTCGGTATGGCATTTATCATGATGCCGATCATGACTGCTGGTATGAACGCTTTACCGATGAAGATGATCCCACACGGAAACGCGACCCAAAACACACTTCGTCAAGTCGCCGGCTCCATCGGAACGGCAATTCTCGTCACCGTCATGACCCGTCAAACGACGGCTCACTTGGCAGACGATGCGAATCAGTTCACGACGCTCGACCCGACGCTTTCGCAACATTTAAACGATCTTGGTCAACAGCTGGGTAGCTCCCAAGCTGCTTCGACGAGTTGGTTTACGATGCTGACGAAACAAGCGACGATCCAAGGGATCACCGATGCGTTCTGGATTGCGACCGTCTTATCTGCGCTTGCACTGATTCTGTCCTTCTTCTTGCACGGAAAAAAAGAACCGAATCTGGATTGATTGACGACAGACCAGTTGATGTCCTATCAGCTGGTCTTTTCTTATACTTTACGAAAAGTTCTTCTTTGCACTTCAGCCTTAAAATCGATACACTAGGGACAATGAGTTTCATATCTAAAGGAGATGCTTTATGGTTGCCTTTCTGCAATTTTATGCGTTCATCTTTGCTTGTTGTTTTGCTTGGCAAGTTGGTCGACCATCCCCTTGGTCACAAAAGATCGTTCGTGCCTTTTTAACAAGTGTCAACGGGCTCTTCGTATTCGCACGTGCCTCGATTTCAATCTTTTTATTAGTTGGACCACTATTACTCGTCACTTATCTTGTCTTCCCACGGTTAATCGCTTTTGAAAATGGTTTAGCGATGGTGATCAGCGTGCTCGTCATCGGACTGGTTGATCGTCTCGTCAGTCTCGTCGTCCTGCCACTCATGCGTTCCTTTTTCTTAAAACGTCAACGCGTCATGCCACAATCGGTGGAAATGGTGCTTTATACGATGGCAATGGCTGTCTTACTCTTCATTCAGCTTCATGCTGTTCCTGGCGTTCAAATTCATGTAGCGTTAACGATTTTCCTTGGTTTTACGATTTATTTCGCTCATTATCTATTTGCCCTATATCGGATTCGCCTCATGAAAAAGAAGCTAACGACCGTTGCTCAAGATCAAGACGAGGAACGAAAAGCCTCTTAAATACGAAAACGAAAGATGATTTCCTCTTGGGAATCGTCTTTTTGTTTTCTGATAAATAACGTTGACAATGATAATCGTTATCATTTATAGTGAAAAAGTACTCAGTGAGGAGATGAAACGGATGCATGCCCAACAAGTGATTGAAACACGCCGCTCGATCCGATCCTACACGGAACAACCGGTTCCGGTCGAATTGGTAGAAGCATTACTCGATACAGCGATTTATGCTCCGAATCATAAATTACGAGAGCCTTGGCGCTTTGTTCTCGCAATCGAAGACGGACAAACACGGTATGTCGATGCCTTAATGGAGTTACTAACGGCGCGTGGTCAATTCGAGACGAAAACGTCTGAACAACGTCAACAGGCTGAACAAAAATTACGGGAAGTCCCAGTTTATTTAACGGTACTTTGTCAGGTACAAGGGACACCGGATCAACAGCTAGAGGATACTCTCGCAACGGCTGCGATGATTCAAAATCTGCAGTTGGTAGCAACAGAACGAGGTCTTGGGTGTTGCTGGAAGAGCGGAAAACACTGGTTCACACCAGAGTATGCCTCACTCGTTGACGCTTCTGAAAACGAACGCGTTCTCGGCGTCATTCAAATCGGCTGGCCTGCCATCGTTCCACCTGTCAAACCGAGAACGTCCGCAAAGGACAAGTTGACGCACTTTTAAGAGGTGCGCATTCTGCGAGCTACCCCTGCTCGCGCCAATCAAGCCCCAATTCAAAAATAAAAACGTTCCGATGACGTCTCTCTCCCCAAACGGAGACGCAATCGGAACGTTTTTCTGTTAGAGAAACCCTTCATGATTGACAGGTGATTTAGCTTGAATCTAAGATTATGAAGGTGAAACAAATAACCGCTTACAGAAAGCGGGTCGAAAGAAGGGGTCCCCTTGCACGCGGATCAACGAAAAAAATTAACGGTCCTCATGATCAACATGTTCATTGCGGTCGGGAGCTTCGGGATCATCATTCCGATTCTACCCGCTTACTTAGCATCGATTGGACAGGGTGGAACGGCGGCTGGATTAATGATCGCCATCTTTGCCGGAGCACAACTCGTCATGTCACCGATTGCCGGAAAATGGGCGGACCAATACGGTCGTCGCAAGATGATCATCTATGGATTGATCGGCTTGACGCTCTCGATGTTCGTCTTCTACTTCTCCAATTCCGTCACGGTCCTCTACATCTCGCGCGCAATCGGTGGTGCCGGTGCTGCACTCCTGATTCCCGCAATTTTTGCTTACGTCGCGGACATCACGACGATGGATCAGCGCGCAAAAGGAAACAGTTACGTCTCAGCTGCGATGTCACTCGGAATCGTCATCGGTCCTGGAATTGGTGGATTCCTTGCCGAATACGACTTAAAATTGCCACTACTCGTCTCAGCGATCGTCTCAGGGGCAGCCGTCTTGTTCAGCGTCCTGTTACTTCAAGAAAGCGAAAAACACGATGCGACAGCGATGGCACCAGACGAAGGGTCGATGCTTCGAAAACTCGGCACGTCGTTTAAGAAACCGTACTTCGTACCGCTCGTCATTACACTCGTCATGAGCTTCGGTCTCATGGCATACGAATCAGTCCTTGGTCTATTCGTCGATGACCAATTCGGTGCTTCACCGAAAGACATCGCGATCATGGTAACGTCGACCGGGATCATCAGCGTCATTGCTCAAATCTTCATCGTCGATAAGCTGTCACGTAGTCTCGGAGAAGGAAAGGTCTTGAACCTATTCCTGTTCATCGCAGCGCTCGGCTTCCTATTGTCATTATTGACATCAAGTTACGGTGGATTCTTTGCGATTACCCTTGTCATCTTCCTTGCGACATCGATTTTACGTCCCGTCTTGAATACGATGATTTCAAAACTCGCTGGTAATGAGCAAGGCTTTGCTATGGGAATGAACAACGCCTACATGAGCATCGGGAACGTACTCGGACCGACGCTTGCAGGTGTCCTGTATGACGTCAACATTCTCTATCCGTTTGCACTCGGTCTGATTTTCCTCGTCGTGACGTTCATCGGATCGTTCATCTGGCAGAAACGTCAATCGCGTTTAATTAAAAAAGTCGAACAAACTTCTTAACGTCAAAAAAGCAATGCGTTCCCGATTTTTTATTCGGAAGCGCATTGCTTTTTCATTCATTCATTACTTTTAAATCACCTGTTCCAAAGTCAGCATCAAAAGCACGACACCAAATGACGACACGGCTATGTTTCGTCAAATCGACGTCTTTTGGAATCATATAGTTCTGATTTCCTTGATTTCCTTTTAAGGTGCCGAGACGAATGCCGTCTGCTGTATCTTCACCGGGCTCGATCAAGTACACAAACAAATCCGGACCATTCGTCGTTTGAAAATCTTCAAAACGTATATACAACGTATCGTCTACAGTTAGCGTCTTGATGTTCCCTGATGTTTTGTAATTTTTTTCACCGTCCATGAATTGGCCTGATAATTCAGCTTCCGTTTCTTCAGGAGAAGGTTGTGACGTTTCGGAGTTGTTTTCCTCCTCCTTTTGTTCCACTGTTGAAGAACCTGGCGGCAGTCCTTCATCGACTGATTCATTCAAAAAAAGAGGTGATGCGAGCCACCAAACTAAAGCCAGTACGCAAACAATGACGATTCCGACGATAATTTTCGATCCTGTTCGCACCGTCTCCACTCCATTCCTCCATTGAGAGAAAGCATGACTTCCGTTTAACCGTATTGTTTTTGATGTTCCCGTTTTAATGCCAAATACTCTTCATCCGCCCGGATCAAATCCCATTTTTCTTGGAAGATGGCCGCAGATTTTGCTTTTTCTTCGTCAATCTCGCGCGTGTGTAATTCTTTGGTCTCTTTATCTTTATATTTACGCCCACCCTTGTAGTTCGCGTAACGTCGTGCGCGCGTATGTCCCATCTGAATGAACTTCCGCGCCATATCCATGCCGACGAAGTCTCCGTCTTCTTTATAAGCTAAATACATCTCATAAATTTTCTCAGACGATTCCTTCGCGATGTCCGGCGTCTTAAAACGCCAATGCGGCAAAATCTCACTTTTGTAAGGTTCGACGAGTAAGACCCCTTGCTCCCCGCGTCCAACCCGGTACTTTTCCGGCTCCTTACGAAAATCCGTCGTCTTGAAATCGAGATCGTAATCAAACGGCATCCCGGTCACGCTCCCTTCTACTTCGAAACGTTCCCTTCCCGTCCGTTCATCAATCCTCGATCCGGTAGAGCCCTTGCGTATAAATCGTCGCTAAGACGTGCGCAATCTCTTCGATCGTCGCTGTCGCCTCTTCGCGGACGACTTCGAATAAATACATCTCATTCGCAAAGAACCAACCACGGGCGACGAGTTTCGAGTCGACATCCTGCCGCGCAAGTCCTGTCTCCTGCGCATACTGGATATCCTGACTGATCCGATCAATGAACCGTTCCCGAATCGCTTTCCATTTCGCACGGACGATGTAAGACACGCCGATTGCTTGCTCGACAACCCGTAGTATCGCTCGTTCTTCTTCCGCGAGACGTAAGAAATCCGTCGCTTGCGTCACGATGCGTTCCTTTGCCTCTAGCGGCGTCGTCGGTTCGAATGTTCGTTCCGCGATCGCGTGGAAGCGGCTCATGACATCTTCCATCAGGACGACGAGCAACTCATCTTTCCCTTCAAAATGGACATAGGCTGTTCCGTAGCCGACGCCAGCTTGTTTAATGATTTGTGAAATCGTTGCCGTTTGAAACCCTTGTACTAAGAAGACGTCACGTGCCGCACTCAACAGTTTCTCGCGTGTCCGCACCGTGCGCAGATGACGTTTATCGATTTTTTCTGGTTGAGAAGATGACATGTCCTTCACTCCTTTTGTTTTCTCTATTCGATAATATTGACACAATGTCAATTTGTTTGCTACGCTTTTGTCAAAATTGATTGAGCATTCATTTGAGGAGGATGACGTATGACACTGCAAGCAAAACGGACCGATGCTGTTGCTCGGGATGAGCAAGATACACTCGCCGCCTATCGTGATGAGTTTTATTTGCAACCGGGTAGTATCTATATGGACGGAAACTCGCTCGGCTTATTATCGAAGCGTGCCGAGAAGACGTTGCTCGAGTCGCTATCAGACTGGAAAGAACTCGGAATCGATGGCTGGATGAAAGGACGTCATCCTTGGTTTGAATTATCGGAACGTCTCGCTGCTCTCAACGCTCCGCTCGTCGGCGCACAAGCTGAAGAAGTCATGGTCACTGGTTCGACGACCGTCAATCTCCATCAACTCGTCGCGACATTCTTCCAACCAACAGAAGGACGAGATAAGATTTTAGCGGATGCGCTGACGTTCCCGTCGGATATCTATGCCCTCCAAAGCCAACTTCGCTTACGTGGTCTGGATCCGGAGACACATCTCATCCAAGTACCGAGTCGGGACGGTCGCTTTTTAGAAGAAGACGATATCATCGCCGCGATGACAGATGATATCGCGTTGATCGTCTTGCCGGCAGTACTTTACCGAAGTGGACAAATTCTCGATATGGAGCGTTTGACGAAGGCGGCACACGACCGTGGCATCCTGATTGGTTTTGATGGTTGTCATTCCGTCGGAGCCGTTCCCCACGCGTTCCATGACTGGGGCGTCGACTTTGCCTACTGGTGTAATTACAAACACTTGAACGGTGGTCCTGGAACGGTCGGTGGATTATTCGTCCACGAACGTCATTTCGGAACGTTGCCTGGTCTGACGGGTTGGTTTGGTTCACGCAAGGATAAGCAGTTCGACATGGATCACACGATGACACCGGCGGCGCATGCCGGGGCTTTCCAAATCGGGACACCACACGTCTTAAGTCTCGCTCCACAAATCGGTGCATTAGAGATGTTTGACGAAGTCGGTATCGAAGCCGTTCGGACAAAATCACTCGCGCTGACACAGTACATGATGGACCTTGTCGAGCAGGAACTCACACCGTACGGTTTCGTCATCGGAAATCCGATCGATGATAAACGCCGTGGGGCGCATCTCAGCCTCGAGCACCCGGAAGCAGCACGGGTCTGTAAAGCACTCAAGGAAAATCGGATCATTCCCGATTTCCGGGCACCAAACATCGTCCGTCTAGCACCCGTCGCGCTCTACAATACGTTTACTGATGTCTATGACGTCGTCGCGACACTCAAACGAATCATGAAAGATAAAGAATACGAACGTTTCGCGAATGAACGCGAAGTCGTTGCTTAAGGAGTACACCATGGAACAACCTACTGAACTACGGCGTGAACTCAAGACACGCCAACTCACGATGATTGCAATGGGCTGTGCGATCGGTACCGGTCTTTTCCTCGGAAGTGGACTTGCAATCGGGCTTGCCGGACCGAGCGTTTTAATCAGTTACGCAGTCGGCGCCTTCATCGTCTTACTTTTAATGGGCTGCCTCGCTGAAATGACGGTCGCCCATCCGACATCTGGCTCGTTCGGTACGATTGCCGAACGATACATTAGTCCATATGCCGGTTTTCTCGTCCGCTATTCATACTGGATCGCAAACGTTCTTGCGATTGGCGTTGAAGTCAGTGCGATCGCTATCTATATGAAATACTGGTTCCCTGACGTTCCCGGGGTCGTCTGGATTCTCGTATTCGCTGCCGCGCTGATCTATATCAATGCCACGACAGTCAATACGTTCGCGACCTTCGAATACTGGTTCTCCGTCATTAAAATCAGTGCCATCTTGCTATTCATCCTGCTCGGTGCCTACTTGGTCATCGGTAGTCCAAGTCCTGAGATTGGTCCGCAAAACTTCACGAATGATGGTGGTTTCATGCCATTCGGTTTCTCGGGTCTCTGGATTGCGATCTTCATCTCTCTGTTCAGCTTCCTCGGAACGGAATTGATTGCCGTAACCGCTGGTGAAGCGAAGGATCCAGATGTCGCCGTACCGAAAGCATTAAAAGCGACAGTATTCCGTCTCTCGACGTTTTATGTCATCACGATTGCTTTGATGTTGATGATCGTTCCGTGGCAACAAGCAGGCGGTGTCGATCAAAGTCCGTTCGTTAAAGTAATGGAGATGCTATCGATTCCATATGCAGGCGGTATCATGAACTTCATCATCCTGACAGCGGCGCTATCCGCGATGAATAGTCAACTCTATGCTTCGACACGGATGATGTATTCGTTATCGAAGGCAACGTATGCGCCAAAAGTATTTGGGCGCTTGAATCGAAAAGGTGTACCGCTCTTCGCACTCGCCTTATCGACACTCGGTATTTTTCTCGCAGCGATCATCAGCAGTCAATCGAGCGTCTCTTATCCATTCATGATGGGGATTTCGATGTTCGGGGCGATTTTCACATGGTTCATGATTTTCATCTCCCATCTGTACTTCCGTAAAGCCTGGGAACGTGAAGGTGGACGGACGTTACCGGTTCGGATGATGGGCTATCCGTATCTGACTTCCCTCGGTGCATTGTTGTTATTCGCACTCGTCCTAACGACATGGTTCACGGATTTCCAAATCGTCTTGAAGTTTGGTGTACCGTGGTTAGTGTTCTTATCGATCGCCTATTTCTTCTGGAAACGGGCGCATCCGGAACAACCACAGACCGCTGAAAAACGAAAACTGAATTAACTTGATAAAGGGGATGAATAGGAATGACAAAGACAGATCCTACGTCTATTGAAGCATCGATTCAAACGGATTTTAAAAAAGATATGTCCTACGGGGATTATTTGCAACTAGATCCATTGCTTACGAGTCAACATCGCTTATCGGGGCATCATGACGAGATGCTGTTCATCATCATTCATCAAACGAGCGAACTCTGGATGAAGCTGATCCTGCATGAGATGCGAGCAGCGACGCAAGCGGTCGCAAACGATGATCTCGAATCGTCGTTTAAGATGCTCGCACGCATTTCAAAGATTCAGCACCAGTTGATTCAATCGTGGAATGTTTTGTCGACCTTGACCCCTGCTGAATATCTAGAATTCCGTGATGCGCTTGGTCACTCATCCGGTTTTCAGTCGTATCAAAACCGTCAAATCGAATTCGCGCTCGGCTTCAAGAATGAGCAGATGCTAAAAGTGTATGCGCATGACGAAACACTCTATCCGATGATGCTCGAAGACTTGAAGACACCAAGTATCTACGACGAAACGATCCGGGCGATGGCGCGCCATGGGCTACCGATCGACGAATCCGTCCTTGAGCGTGATGTTACGCAAGACTGGACGCCGAATGCAAGTGTCGAAGCGGCTTGGGCGACCGTCTATCGGGATGTCGAACAATACTGGGATCTGTATGAACTCGGCGAAAAACTACTTGATATCGGGAGCCAGCAGCAGATGTGGCGCTTTAACCATATGAGTACCGTCGAACGGATCATCGGACAAAAGCCAGGAACGGGTGGTTCTTCTGGCGTCAGTTATCTACGACGTGTGCTCGACCACCGCTTCTTCCCGGAACTGTGGTCAGTCCGCACGACATTATGAGGAGGATGAAGCGATGACACGATGGATTGATGTTTCACAACCACTTGATCGCCACGTCACGACGTGGCCGGGGGATACACCGTTTGAAGCAACATTGACATGGAATAAGGCAGACACCGGTTCCGTCAACGTCGGAAAGGTAACGATGAGTCTGCATACTGGCACTCATGTCGACGCGCCGTTTCATTTTGACGATGCCGGACAAAAAATCATCGATCTTGATCCGGATCTCTACATCGGACATGCGCGCGTCATTTACCTACCAGGTCGTACAGACATCACAGCTTCTGATTTAGATGGCTTTGAGCTAAATGATGTCCAGCGCTTGATCATCAAAACGGATGGTTGGATCGACAAATCAACGTTCCCGGAAACGATTCCCGTCTTGACGCCAAGTCTTGCTGAGCGTCTCGGGGAACTCGGAATTTCGCTGATTGGTCTCGACTTACCAAGCGTCGATGCGATCGATAGCAAGGAAATGGCAGCCCATCACGCACTGGCGCAGCATGGAGTCCATATCCTTGAAGGACTCGTCCTTGATGCGATCACGCCTGGTGATTACCACCTCAACGCCGTCCCACTCCCGCTCGTCGATGGCGACGGTAGTCCCGTCCGTGCCTTACTTCGTCCATACTAAAAAATCCGTCCAGCAGGCTCTCTGCTGGACGGATTTTTTGTTACTTGGGTAGTGGTTCGAACAAACTGGCTTCGATTTGACGAACGATATGCCCAAGGACTGCAAGCGATGGATCGACCTCGAATCCTTGATCCAGAGAATGATTCGCTCCTTCAATAACATCAATCGTCAGTTGTGAGGTGCGACACGTTTCAAGTGCCGCTTCATCATAAAACTTATCGGCTGTTCCGATGACAAGGAGTCCAGCTTGCGACGATGTGGCGATTTGTTCGACTACTTCGGCTTCAAGAACGGGTGTTAAGAAGACGAAGCGTGCTCTCTGTAGATTCGGCTTAGCAAGCAATGCCGCTAGCGGAATCGTTCCTAACGACTTTGCGATGAACTGAACGTTTTCGTATGTATGTGTCGCAAGCACTTCTGAGACGACAGCGTCGACCCGGCGCGTCATGCAGACATTCGATTCTGCGTCTGTCATCGAAAAGAGCTCTTCCGTCACATAGTGAATACAGATGACATCGATGTCTCGAGCTAGTAGTGCCATCCGGCTGTAGTAGAAGTAAGGATGGTCGTACAAATAAGATGCTCCCGAGATCAAGAAGCAGACCTGTTTGGATCCCATTTGAAAATGATCATACGAAACGGTTGTCTGATCGACGACGATGGATGATTGTTCGATATGCATGAAATCCCTCCACGTTTTTTCTAGACTTTACCATTTCAGAGATGGACTGTCATGCCTTTTTCGGTTCTCCCTTATTTCATGAAAAAGTAGTGTGATGTAAGAAACTATCCGCTTATATCATCCTCGCTTTCCACAGGCGGGAGATAAGCCGCGACAACTCGCATTTCTTGCGATCTGCCGGGTCTTATCTATCCCTGACGAAAGCTACTTTGTTGCTTTCTTTTCCTGTAGGAGTCGAGGATGAATCTGCTTCTTCTCCCATTTAACAAAAAAGGTCGCTTTCCGATTTTTCATTCGGAAAACGACCTTCTGTTCGTCAAACATTTGTTGATTACCCTCTATCTTTTACTACTTATTAGCCAATCGGAGCAAACACAGACTGTTCGACTTGTTTTAATTCATAGAACGCTCCTTGTCGCGCCATCAATTCGGTATATGTTCCGACTTCGATAACGTGACCTTGATCCATGACGATGATTTGATCCATCGCTTCAAGACCTGCTAACCGGTGGCTAACAAGGACAAGTGTCGCGTCTGCTGCCCGTGCGAACAGTCGATTGAGAATCATCTGTTCCGTCAAAGCATCGACGGAAGACGTTGGTTCGTCAAGCAAGTAAAGCGACGCTTCCCGCAAAAGCACACGCGCAATTGCTAAGCGTTGTTTTTCTCCTCCAGACAAGTTCTCGCCTTTTTCAAATACACGATCGTTTAATTCGAACGTCGTTAATCCGACATCATCAAGCGCTTGACGCATCGCCTCATCCGTCGCTGCTTCGTTTGCGAGCAATAGATTATCGCGAAGCGTTCCATAAAAGTAATGATTCTGTTGCAAGACAACATTTGCGTGTTGCCAAAGTCCTTCCGGATCAACCGTCCGACTATCTTGACCAGCAATCGTTAATCCGTCAGTCGGATACATCCGTAACATCAATTGAAGTAACGTTGATTTCCCAGAACCACTCGCCCCGACGATTGCCGTCTTCTTGCCGGCAGGAATCGAGACGGTAACGTCACGTAAGACCGGGCGAGGTGCATCAGGGAACGTGAACGTCAATGCATTCGTTTCAAAGGATGGTGCCTGATCGAGAACGAACGTGTCATAGATTGGCTCCTCTTGCTCGGTCACGACTTCATCGAGTCGTTTCGCAGCATGGCGGCTATCTTCAAAGAAGCCTGGTAAAATCGCCATCGGTGCGGCATTCTCAAAGACCGTCAGCGATGTCATGACGAGTAAAGCGAGGAAGACACCTTCGAGTTGTCCACTCGCGACGAGATAGGCACCGACACCAAGAACGAGCCAAGAGATGATTAGCGTCACCATCGTATTCAAAGCAAGGTTCGAGACGGCATGTAACCCATTACGCTTTTCTTCTTCGACATACCGTTTTGCTACGGCATTCAAGTCCTGTTCTTTTTGATCCAGTTGCTGGTAAATCTTTAAGTCACGATAGCCTTGGAACAACTCTGTCACTTCTGTCGACAAGTCACCACGGCGGACACGAACTGAGCGTGCGAAACGTTGTTCGCGGTACGCGAACCAACCCGGAATCAAGAAACCTGTCAGAATCAAACCAAGTAATAGAATCCCAGCAATCGTCCACGAGAAGAAACTGACGAAAAAGATCGTACAGAAGAAGACAAGCAACAAGACGATCGGTGGATAGAGAACACGTAAGAACGTATTTTGCAGACTTTCGACGTCCCCGACGATCCGAGCAAGTAAGTCCCCACTCCGGTATTTGCCGAAAATTCCTGGCGCGAGCGGCTCGAGTCTCCGGTAGAACGACGTCCGGATATCACTAAGGATCGTAAACGTCGCCCGGTGCGAATAATAGCGTTCCGCATACCGACTGACGGCGCGCGTCAGACTCGAGATTTTTTGCAGCGCAATCAAGACGGCAAGCGTCTGGATCGGTGGCAACAAGGCTGCCTTTGAAATCAGGTATCCACTTGCTGCGAATAAACCGACCGCTGTCACTCCGGCGAGGACACCGAAGAAGATCGACCAGGCGATATCGCGTTTTTGATGCACCATCAACCGAAAGACTCCTAGTAGTTCCTTCATCGTGTTTCCTCCCCTCTCTGGACGCTGCGCATCCGAGCATATTCCGAATCACGTCCAAGCAGTTCATCGTGAGTGCCACGATCGACGATTCGTCCGCCATCGAGGGCGACGATTTGATCTGAGCGCTCGATCGTATGCAGGCGGTGTGCGACAGTAATGACTGTCGCTGCTTGTCCAAGCTGTTCGATCGCTTGTTGAAGCAATCGCTCCGTTTTGACGTCGAGTCCTGTCGTCGGTTCATCAAAGACGATGACGTTCGGTCGTTTCAAGAACGCTCGTGCCAACGCAACGCGCTGTTTCTCGCCACCTGATAGACCACGTCCACCTTCTCCGATCACCGTGTCGATCCCTTTAGGTAACGTCGCAATCAGCTCCTCGAGCCCTGCTGCCTGCGCCGCCTCAAAAATCTCTTCCGGCGTCGCTTGACGGAGTTCACCGATCGCGATGTTTTCTGCCAGCGTTCCGGCATACAGATACGGATGCTGTGAGATGTAGCTCAACTGACGGAACCAGCTCGCTTCCTCCACCTGACTGCGATTAATCCCGTCGAGCAGAATCCGTCCTTCTTTTGGATCCGCGAGTCCGGCAATCAACTGTAAGACAGTCGACTTACCGGCACCACTGCGACCAATCAACGCCACCTTTTGATACGGTTCAATCGAAAGTGTCACGTCTTGTAAGGCAAAACGTCCTTCTTGATACGTAAAATCAACTTCATCCAAAACGATTCGTGGTGGACGGTTCATCGCAAGTTCTGATTGACCAAAGGCAACAGGACGATCGTCTGCCGTTAGTTCGGTTGCAATCTGTTTCGCTGCCGCGACACTACCGCGTCCTGTATGGAAGGCAGCACCCATCTCTTTTAAGGCAAGATAGTACTCTGGTGCTAATACGAGCATCAGGAATGCCGGGATGAAGGTGATGCTTTGGAACAGAATCAAGCGTAGACTGACTTCAAGTGCGATCATTCCCATGCTGAGCATCGAGATGAACTCAAGCATCAACGACGACAAGAAGGCGAGCTTCAAGACCGTTAACGTCGCATCCCGGAAATCAAGACTGCTTTTTTCGATGACGTCACGTTGTCGTTTCGCACGACCAAATAACTTCAAGGTCGTCAGTCCTTGCAACGTATCAAGGAACGTTCCCGAGAATGCCGTCATCTTCTCGAGTTGAGCATCCGCCCGCTTTTGCGTCATGATGCCGATGATGATATAGAACAACGGAATGAACGGTGCTGTGATCATCATGACGAGACCGGTGATCCAGTCATAGCTGAATGCCGCGATCAAGACCATCAAGGGAACAATCGTCGTCTGGACGACTTTCGGCAAGTATTGACTATAATAGCTGTCCATCTCGTCTACAGCGTCGAGCAAAACACTGACCTTCTGTCCCGCTTGCCCTTGTAGCATCATCTCGACCGAACGACCTGTGTATTTCGCGACGAGTGCTTCCCGAAGCGCCTGCTTCATGTGTGCCGATAACGTCGTACCGAGACGACCGTTCCAATACGTCACGGCGACCCGGAGCAACAGCATCCCGAGGACGACGAGTAGTAACGGAATGACGGCTTCAAACGGTTGTTCCTTTAGGAAAATCCGATCGACCGTCAACACGATACCATACGATTGACCGATGACCGCAACCCCCATTAGGAAAGCTGCAATAATGAATTGAATGAGAATACTGCGTGGAATCTGGACGATTCCTTTTAATGGATTCATATACAAACGTCCTTTCACAAAGTGTGAACGACTTTTAGTGAATATTTTCACATATCGTACATTTAGTATACCGAATCCGGAACGGGGATGCCATGCAGATGCTGTCGAAAAGGTGTGACGGTTTTGTGAGAGCATAAAACTCGACAATTCTTTCGAATGAAACTATTATGGATATACATTATCCACGTTTAACGAAAGGGGACTTCTCATGCAAATGAAAACCGGGGTCGAGCAATCCGTCTATGCGATGTTGCTTTTGACCTTCCTTCCGGATCGCGCTGTGTTGCCCGGTGAATTCATCAGCCAGCAACTCGGTGCCTCGCCAACTTATTTTCAAAAGCTCTTACGAAAACTCGTCCAGGCGGATCTATTGTATTCCGTACCCGGTGTCAAAGGTGGCTTTCGCTTACGACGTCCGGCAGAGGAAATTCAAATCTTTGACATTTATCAAGCGATCGAGGGCAAGCAGACGTTGTATGCGTCAAGCGGTGTCTTTGAGGATTTGATGGGAATTCAGGAACAGGAAATCGGTCTACTCTCGAATCTGATGACAGAGGCGGAAGAGGCGTGGCAATCGACGTTGAAGCGCGAATCGATTGGCTCGATCCGTCAAGCAATCGACGCCTCCTGTCCACCGGAGCATTTAGAACGGTTGCATGCGTTAATCACAGACCGGATGATGACACTTTAATGAACAGAAAGAGGTTTTTACTATGGTATTGAATCGTTATTTCGACTTATTCGACGCGTCACGCACAGATGAACAAGCTTTTGAGGATCTCGTTTCCTTATTCACGACAGACATCACGTTCGTCCTGAACGGACAACCAAAGCACGGCATCGACGCCTGGAAACAGTTCGTCCGTCATGTGTTCACGGCGAATCAGGATATTAAGCATATGTATGCAGGCTGGGAAGAAACAACACCCGGAACGTATGAAACACGCTGGGCAGTTTGCGGAAAACGGGCAGACGGTAGTGTCTTCACGCAAGACGGAAAAGATATTGCACGTCTCGATGAAAACGGACGGATCGCTTACCTGGAGAACGTTCCAGATGATCCGACGATGTTCCGTTCATAAGATGGCTTTTAAATAACGAAAACCTGTGTTCCGCGCAAGCAGAACACAGGTTTTTTGGTATTTAGCGTTTCATTACGAGTCGTTTCAACAAATAGCCTGTGATGACAAGTAATGATGCAATGGCGAAATAGACCATGTAGACCAACAAGTCTGGCGCAAATCGTGACACGATGTACGTCAATCCGACGACAGCCGTATAGAGCAATAGAAATAGACTGATGTGCTTCAACTTCGACACTCCCCTTTGAATCCTTCCCTCTTCTTTACGGAAATGACTGGAAGATGTTTCAAAGGACTGTCGTTGCTTCGTTTTATAGATTCTTCGCTTTGAATGTATCTCCGCCTTCGATCGTGCCGTTATCAAAGCCTTTTTGGAACCAACGTTCTCGTTGCGCCGATGTGCCGTGGGTGAAACTCTCCGGTACGACATATCCTTGTCCCTTCTCTTGTAACGTATCATCCCCGACAGCATTCGCTGCCGTCAACGCTTCTTCAAGATCGCCTTCTTCGAGCAAGTTTTCGCCTTGCGCATGATGCGCCCAGACGCCGGCATAATAATCGGCCTGTAGTTCGAATCGAACGAGGTACTTGTTGAACTTCTCCTCACTCATTTGCTCTCGAAGGGGCATGATCTCATCCGACTTTCCGAGTAACGTCTGGACGTGGTGTCCGACCTCGTGCGCAATGACATAAGCCATCGCAAAATCGCCCGGTGCCCCGTACTTCGTCTGTAGTTCGTCATAAAAGCTTAAATCGATGTATAATTTCTGATCACCGGGACAATAAAAGGGACCGACGGACTTCCCTGCTTGTCCGCAAGCCGAACTGACTTGATCCGTATATAAGACGAGCTTCGGTTCTTTATAGGTCTTACCATCTTCTTTGAATTCCTTCGTCCAGACCCGTTCCGTATCCGCTAAAACGACGGAGACGAAGTCCGCTGCTTCTTTTTCCTGTGCTGTTTCTTCGTACGTCGTATTTTGCTGATCCTCACCGGTTAAGTCTCCGAGTAACTCAGCTGGATTACCGCCCATCAAGGTGATGACGATCAGCAGGATGATTCCGACACCACCACCGATGCCGGCGATTCCTTTCCCACCCATTCCTCGCCGATCCTCAACGTTTGAACTCCGTTCTCTTCCCTTCCATTTCATGCGCTTTCCTCCTACTCGTTTCGTTGTAGGTCTTTACCCGAAAGCATTCGTCCGTAACGCTCCGTCTTAGGATGGACGTTCCTTTTCGTATTCATTGCTAAAATAAGTACATCCATTTCTAGGAATATCGCCCTCCTGTAGAGAAGAAGTTCAGCACGGATTTTCGCAGAAAGGAGTTGTCCGATGCACTCGTTCCGTCAACACCTCAAGAACTTCATGCATACGTACCGTAAGGACATCCTTGTCCTATCTGGTATGTTTGTATTCATCCTAATTTATAGCTTCCCGTTGTTTCGTTCCGGTATGGTGACGTTTAGCGATCTATCCTTCGGACTGTCCTCCCATCGCTACTTAGAAGAAATTTATGGGGCTTGGAACAACCGCTGGAGCACGACGACGCTTCTGAATGTCGCACGATTGCTCTACATCCTACCGTTTTATGTACTCAGTCTATTGTTTGGCTCATCCGGTCCCGTCTTGATCAAGTCATTCATCATCGGACTGTTGACGATCTCTGCTTTATCGATGTTCGCTTTTACGAAACGGCTCCACTCGGTTTATGTCTCGAAGCACTTTTCTTATCTCTCACTGATTGCCTTTGCGATTGCCGCGTTGTTTTATGCCTTGAACCCGTGGGTGATTACGCGGATTCAACATATCTATTTATTATGTGGCTATTCCGTCTTCCCTTACGCTTTGATGTTGTTCTTCAACATCTTCGACCCGAAGTTTCGGGAACAGCTCGATCCTGGTTTCCGTTTGTCTGATCGATTGAGTCGACGGACATGGATTGATATCACCGGACTATCGATCGTCTTTGCCTTCATGGCGGCGGGGATCCATTATTTCTTTTTCTCGCTGATCTATATGGGAATCATGGTCGGACTCATTTTCTTAAAGACAAGTTGGACGCGTCGCAAAGAACGGATTTGGTCGTCGTTACTGTGGTTTTATGTTCGGGCGACTTGTGCGTTTGGTCTCGTTTTTCTACTATTCAATGGATATTGGTTCTTGATGTACGTCGGCTCGATTCTGACTGGATCACAAGCTTCACAACACAATATCAATGTCTCTGATACGTTGATGTTGTTCAGCCGACACTCGAGCTGGACGAACGTTTTATTTTTAACGAGCTACTGGTGGCCGATGTTTGATTTGACGACGTTACCGCTGACGTTTTGGATTGCTGGCGCGATTACACTTTTACTCATCTTGCTAGGAGCCGTCGTCGCGTATCGGCAACCGATCCATCTGTTCTTTAGTCTGCTTGCGATTCCGCTGATCGTCTTTGCGACCGGTACCCATGAACAAGTTGCCGATGCGTTTGTCCTGTTCGTGACGAAGACACCGTTGATTGGTGCGATGTTCCGCGATCCGAATAAGCTAGTTGGTCTCTTGATGGTCAGTTACAGCTTGTTGCTCGCCGTCGGATTAAATGCCGTCTTTATCCGTGCGTCCCGGACGATTCCACCGAAGTTATACCGGGTCATCTCGATCATCGGTACGCTGATCGTCGTCGCCTGCTTTTTCCTCCCTTACCGGACTGTCTATATGGAAGGTTTTTATCATCCAGTCAAAATGCCTAATGAGTACACGGCTATCCAAGAAGAAGTCGATGGGAAATGGTTGCAATTCCCGATTGCAGACGAGATGACGCAACCGAGTACCGGCATCGCGACTCCACGCTGGAATCAAAATCCACGAAAAGGTGGCGAAATCAAAGCAACAGGTGACGTGCAAGTCTATACGTCGGCACACGATACCGTCTTTCATCATGAAGGAGCGTCGCCGACGATTGGTTACATGATGACGTTCATGCAATATCTACTCGACACCGGTCGGTCGGAACAAGCCGGACAGATCGCGAAAGCATTCGGACTGAAACAATTCGCTTACCGGGATGAGTACACGGGGATGAAGGACCGACAAGACTTCAATCTAAAGGTTCTACAGGAACAACGTGATCTCGTACAAACGAAACAAGTCGGCTTGTTCACCTTGTTCGACTTGATTGCACCGCTCGACACCCGAACCGTTCCACAATTGATTTTGACCCCTTATGGACTCGAACGGTCAATCAGTTATCCGACACTGGATGGCTACAACCTCGGTCGTCAATCGATTTTGTATGCGACACAAGCACATCAGGATAGTCTCTCTTGGATGAAAAAGGGTGATATCGTTGAGATGGTCGAGGAAAATGATCTTGTTCTCAGTCAGGTACCGGAAGAATACTACTGGAAACCATTCGAAGCGATTGATTCAGCGAATGCTTTCCTAAACTGGGGTAAGACGTTCCTCCGAAATAATGACTGGCGCTGGTATTTGCGGACGCAAGGTATGACGAACCCGTCGTTTGACCTCGATTTTGGAGATGGGATCGGTCTCTCGTTTGCTTCCGCCCGGATTGACGCGCCGGTCTACAAATTAGACGGATTAAAGGCGAAACAGGTCGCCTCCTTTAATTCGATGCTTGAGGATGAGACGTTCTTCAAAGCCGATAACCCAGACATCGTCGACTTATCTCCGAATCCGATGTCAAAAGATAATAACCTGCCTGTCCTTCATGCGGAAGTCGCAGAAGGCGACCCAAAATACATCTGGCAAGTCGCGAAATCCGGTAAGCTACCTGCACGACCGAATAACGCCTACCGCTTTGATATTACAGCGAGCGGTCGCGGGGTCGACCGGCTCCACGTCAAGGTCCGGTTCTTTGATGCGAAGGATCGCGAGCTGAATCAAACGTACGTCGTCGCTCCGCGTGATTCCGGTGATGTCGACGCGATTCACTTGCAAGGTGAATATGTCACACCACGAAACGCAAAAACGATGCGGATTGATCTACTCAGCTTCCAGCGTCCTGAACGGAAAACGTATTGGTGGGTCCATGATATTAAAATATTCAGCTATGAGGATTATATGATTCCGAACACGTTTACGATGACGAAAGACTTGCCAGCCGGTCGTTACGCTGGGTTTGCCCGTGTGCTGCTGAACCAAAAAGGTGGACAACTGGATCTAACCTTCAATAAACGAGGCGTCACGATTCCAACTCGACAACGATCTGGTGCTAAACTCGCTTGGGTTCCGCTCGGTTCGTTTACGACGCCGAGCGGTCCTGCGACGCTCAGTGTGACGAACACGGAAGGCTTTAATGCGATCCAAAATATCGTTCTGATTCCGGAAGAAAAGCTGACTTCTTTACGAAAACGCGTCGACGATACACTTGCCTTCACGAAGACCTTGATGGTACTCGAGGCAGAGACCGGATTCGATTACACCGGTCACTTGCAGTCGGAACGAAACTATCCTGGACTAAGCTTTGGGAAAGGAATCGCTGCGCAACGGGGACGTTTACAGCGTTCAATCGATATTCGCGAAGCGACTGACTATCAACTCCAATTGATGTTAACTCCGCCACCAGGAAACGATGGTCGGATCACTGTCAAAATTCGAGACGGAAAACAGGTCGTCTTCGAACGCGCCTTGTCTCGTTCTGATATTCTAAATGGTCAAAAACATCAACAGCAGATCGGTAATCAGACGGTGACGTACGATCCGCTACACTTAGCGTTCCCGTACCGGATGACGGAGTTGAGTGACGTCTACCAAGCGTTATACGATGTGAAGTTATCCGATATCCCACTCGAGAATGGACGCTATCAGCTAGAACTATCCTATGCGAGCAAGGTGCCGTCACTCGTCGATTGGAAGGATCTACACAAGTTCGATCCAAACGAGATCGTCACCGACAAAGCTCTCGCCGCACCGGAAGCGGCAGCGAATTGTGCGACGTGTGTCTCGATTACGGATGATATGTTCGACGCGAGTGAGACTGAAGATGGCTACACGATTGATTACGAGCCGACCTGCTCGTGCGATTGGTATATATATGCCTCACAAAAAATGAAGGTAAAACCGGATCACGAATATTTGATTCAGTTCGACGCTGTCAGCAAGAACGTCCGTCAACGACACCTCAAAGTGTATTACCTAGATAAAGATGATCGTGTCATCGGTACGGATTTCATCAATGAAGTCGAAGAAAAGAAAAAGAAGCAGTGGAACCATTACGAACAAATCGTCATTCCACCGAAGAAGACCGCCCGGATGCAACTGCATATCTGGACGCGCGGAAATGAGAAAAAGGCTGGGCAATTGCGTCTGAAGAATTTAGAAGTGTTACCGTACGATCAACTGATTCTAGTCGATCAACTCGTTCTCTCCGAGCAAAGCGGTACGCTGTTCGCAACAGAACCTGCCCGTGCGCTTGACGTCGATACCTCACAGATGGGACGGGATATAAACAGTGATGCACCACTCGGTCGCTTTACGGTCAATGATTCTCCGACACCGTTATTTAAACTCCAGACAGATCAGGAAGTGATGCGTGGTGACACGGCATTAAATGGCGTCAGTCAGTTGTATCGTTCGAACGAAAAGACGGCACATGTGACCGTCGTGTTGCGTCCGATTTATTACGCCGGACTGACCATCCTCGTCTTAGCGCTCCCACTTAGTATCTTGTTGATTTATTTCATGACAAGCAATCGTGGTCTGGCTATCCGACAACGCCTATTGTCCGTGTTCAAGCAACGTCTTCCTCGTCTGAAACGAAACCAGAAATAGTGTATCGAAAAAGGACAATGGAGATCCCACGGATCCCCATTGTCCTTTTCATTTGACCGGTACTTCCTCTTTTCGGTGGCGCTGATACAGGCTGACCATCGTCTTCAAGAACGCGACGGAATCCTTGACGAGATTGACGTGCGATCCTTCGCGCTCGATGCAGGTCACGGGTTGTTGGTAGACCCGTAATCGTTCTTTTTTCGCTGCATACATCAGCTCTAAATCGATTGCGAGACCACTCTCGACGTGTAGATAAGGCAACAGACGATGGACGACCCGTCGGTTGATGATCTTTAGACCGGTCTGCGAATCAGTCACCCCTTTTGGTAAGAAGAACCGTGTCAAATTTCGTTTTCCAAAGCTCATGAAACGCCGGACGGCTCCACGGTCTTCAATCGTCAAATCCTTCGTCCCGACGACGATGTCATAATATCCTTCCTGGGCGATCGTTAACAGCCGTGCGATGTCTTCGATCCGAAACGAGTTATCCGCATCGACGAAGACATAATAATCACTCGAGACGTTTTTCATTCCCTCGATGAACAGACCGGCCTTCCGTGTATTTTGTTCGACCTGATGTACTTCGAGATATCCAACCGTGAACAACGTATCGGTCGCTTCCATGACGATCGACCGGTACTCCTGTAAGAGTGCTTTCGATCGATCCGATGAGGCATCATCAAAGAAATTGATCGAAGCGTGAATATAGTCTTCGCTGATGAAGGTCGCAAGCGACTCTAAAAAATCTTTTACATAATTAAAACGTTTCTCTTCGTTAAATATTGGCAATATAAAGGCTATAGTATCCTTTAAAATGGGATATTCAGGATGGATGATATGCTGGATTTCAGCAAACAATTCATTCGGATAGGCTGGGCGATAAGAAAACAGACGAAGCATCCCGTCTCCTTGAACCGTATGATACGGGAAATCTCCCTTTAAACGAATCGCTTCTTTAATCAACAGGATTTTAGATCGTGGACGTACAGCTCGAATCTGATTGGCGATCGCAATCTCCTCTTCACGCGTTTTATAGTCGACGACGTACAACAGAATCTCGTGTTCTTCCGCTTCTTGAATTTCAGTGCTGGCGATTTGTTCGAACGAGGCAGGACATCTACCAGGTTGTGTATAAAACAAAACTGGATAATAGGAAATCAATGATTCGTATGGAATATGCCGAGAGTGATCGGTAAAAACAGCAATATGTCCTTGACTCATAAGTTTCATCCTTTCCGTAAAACAGCTCTGACTGATGGGAGGTGGCTCCATGACAAGTTTCATTCAGCGACATGCCGTCCTGTTGATTTTTCCGATTCTCGATGTAGCGTTGAATCTCGTGAACTATGCCTATCATTTACTATTAGCCCGTGAGCTTTCTAGTGCTGTCTACGGATTACTGAATGCTTATCTAGCTTTCTTAGGTCTTCTACTCATCATCGGTGGCGCTTTACAATGGACCGTGACGCGTGACTACAGTCAACAGAAGACAAATGATTACCAAAAGCTCCGTTTTCGTATACTGGTGGTTACAGGGTGCTTCTTACTTATTTTACTTTATGCATTACCTTATTTCCTGCCCTTTACCAAAATAAACCTACTAATTGTTTATTTCATCATCGTGTTTCATATCCTTCTCTCTTTTCGTCGTGGTGTCTTACAAGCGACCGAACGCTTCTATGCCCTGAACCTCTCGTATTACATCGAATCCGTCGTCAAAGTCCTAGCCACATGGCTTTTGATTCAACAAACGAACGTCAGTTATGCACTGTTGTTCATCTTGGCTGGCATGATCGCGTCCTATCTATTAAGTCTGATACAAGTCACGTTCCCGGTTAGTAGCGGGCGTATTCATGCGAACGGACTCGTCCATATGATCCATACACAGGTCGTCATGACACTATTTTTCACTCTCGATAGTCTTCTCGTCACCCGTTACTTCCCGCAATTAGCTGGAGATTATTCCGTTGCCTTACGGTTTGGTCAACTCCTGTTGTTCGTTGCGTTATCACTCGCCCAATTGTTGTTGCCACGCTTAAGCCAAAAAAGTCAGGACGAAGCCTTTCTTCTTTGGGAGCGTCGCTTTTACCGCATCTTATTAGGTGGAATGGCTCTTGCTGTTTTGGTGTACTGGACGATCGTTCCTTACTTGATTCCGCTTCTATTTGGGAGCGGCTATGACATGGCAACTCATTACATCAAATATATGGTTTTCGTTTATGTCGGCATCACATTGATTCAATACGAAGCACTCGTCCAGTTTTCCCTACATCGAACTGGTTACTTGAAAGGCTATTGGCTGATTCTGATTCTGTTCGTCCTTGTCTTGACGACATTTCACTCGACCGTCGAGATTTGGTTGCTTGCACAAGCAGGTGTCTTTTTACTTGGCGCCCTGATTTTACGTTTCACTTTACCTCGACACCCCGATCCCGTGAAGGAGGCATAACATGAAACCCCATCTACTTTTTTTATCTTGGCGCGATATCAAACATCCGAAAGCCGGTGGCGCAGAAGTATTCACACACGAGATGCTCCGACGTGTCAGTGATGAGTATGAAATCACTCATTTTTCTCCCGCATTCGAAGGCGGACACGATGTCGAGTATTTGGACGGAATCACTTATATCCGGAGAGGTACTGCGCTTTCCGTCGTTCCGCTCGCCTTTTCTTATTATCAGTCGCATGCTGCGACGATTGATTTAGTCGTCGATCAGATGAACACACATCACTTTTTCACACCCTTGTATGTTCCATTAGCGAAACGTGCCCTCTTCATTCATCAACTGACACGTGAAATCTGGCAAATCAATGTTCGTCCTCCGTTTTCATACGTCGGCGAATGGACGGAGACACCGCGTCTGCAGCTGTACCGGACCGGTCGCGCGTTGACGGTCAGTCAGTCCACGGCAGACGATCTACTTGCTGTCGGCTTCTCCAAGGACGACGTGACGATTCTACCGGAAGGTCTCTCCTTTACCCCATGGAACGAAGAAGACTGGAAGCCGAAAGAAGCACATCCGACTTTTTTATACGCTGGACGGATGTCGGCCTATAAAGGAATCAATGATGCACTCCAAGCTTTCGTCATCGTTAAACGGGAGTACCCTGACGCTCGTTTCTGGGTTATCGGAAAAAAAGACGAGGCGTATATCATCGAGCACCTTCATCCAATCGTCCCGGAAGAGATGCGTGACGCCATCACCTATTTTGGATTCGTCAGTGAGGAAGAAAAGCTCGAACGGATGAGTCGCGCGACGGCGCTCCTGTTTCCTTCTAAACGAGAAGGTTGGGGTCTGACGGTCAGTGAAGCGGCGGCTGTCGGTACACCAACGATCGTCTATGACGCACCTGGACTGCGTGACGCCGTCCAGTATGGTATGACTGGTTACATGGCCAAAAGTCAGACCCCGGGTGCTCTTGCTGCCGAGATGCGGGCTTGCTTACGTGACCCCGAAGAATACGAAATGATTCAAGCAGCCGGTCATCGTTTCGCTCAGACCTTGCACTGGGATCATACAGGTCAAGCGTTTCGCAACTGGTTGCAACGCGAATTGATACCCGTCGCACTGAAGGAGGATTTTTCATGATTGGAATCGCTATGTCCACATACGAAAATGAAGCAATCATCACGGAAACGATCCGCTCACTTCAGGCACAACATGCTTCTTTCCTTTGTGTCATCGCGGATGATGGTTCGACCGATTCTACCGTCGCGACGATGCGTCGGTTAACCGCAAATGATACGCGATTTGAAGTGCTCTCGCTTCCGCACGGTGAACGAGGTATCGCCCGCAAGACTGCGATTGATCGCTTGAAGCAACACAATGTCGATTATCTCTACATCATTGATTCCGATATGGTACTCGAAGAACAGCTATTAAAAAGCTGCCTCTTGTATCTTGAAGCGCACTTAGATGTCGGAGCTCTTGTGATTCCTGAACGTGCATATAGCGATTATGATAATTACTTCAGTCAAGTGAAGGTCTTTGAGCGTAACCTGTTCAATGTTCCGACGGATCAACTCGACACGCATACGATGGAAGCCGCGCGCTTCTGGCGGCTCGAAGCGTACGTCGCCTCGGGCGAGATTGATCCAACGCAAATCAGTTTCGAAGAGACGCAACCGACGATTCGTTATTTGGAACAAGGCGGGATCATTCGCCGTGCGACGTTCACCTATGTGCACCACAATGAAAAGCAGGTCGAATTAAACGACCTGCTTCGAAAGAAACGCTATTACTTTGATGTCATGCCCGCGACGCTTGACGCAGAACAGGGTGGCTTCATGAAAGCCTTACGACGTTGGTATTTTTTCCGTCCTGTTCTCTATCATCAGGCTAATTTAAGAAAATACAGCCGTCATCCGCTGTTAACCGTTGGCGTCATCTACATGTACTTGCGTCTTAGCTTTATTGGTGTAGAATCCCTCTTCTTCAAACGGGTTTCGTAAGACTACCGGTCAGCGATTGATAGAGGATGTACGTTCCGAACTGCGTTGGAAATTCGAAGCGATGAATACCATTTTGGTCTTCTAGAATCTGTTCATGATGATCAATCGTTAGGGCACGTTGACTAACGATTGATCCATCTTCGTAAAAGAGACAATACGGACGATTTGAATTGATTAACACATCGGTAAAATGTTGCCCCAGATTCCGTTTACGTTGTTTCGTTTCCACGACCTCATCTCCGATGCGCGTCATGATACTAAGAACTCGATCGTCAATTTTCAACGGTTTCGTCATCATCCGACTGACGTTTCCTGCGTTCACAGCTGCCAGCAACGTATGGACTTGCATATAGTCCGTCAAGACGATTTGTTTCGTTAACGGCGCCTGTTGTTTAGCAGCACGCAACAGCTCGACACCATCCATTTCTGGAAGTCGAAGTTCCGTCAGTAAGACATCAACGTCGGAATTGCTGAGTTGTTCCAATGCCTCTTCTCCTGATCCTGCTTCTTGTACGTCTTGTCCCGCTGCCAGTAGTTTACGACGTAAAATCCGTCGTGTCGGTTCATGTGAGTCAACTAATAGATAAAGTGCCATATGCTATCGCCTCCGTTTTAAAAAGAAAGGATGGTCGTCAATGTATATTCTTTTACTATCAGGTGGATCCGGAAAACGGCTTTGGCCGCTCTCGAACGATTTGAACTCGAAACAGTTCTTAAAAATCCTGGAAGATCGCGATGGCAATAAACAATCGATGATGGAACGCGTCTTTCAGCAGCTTCAGGAAGTCGGTCTGGACGACCGGACTGTCATTACGACGACGAGTTCACAAGTCGATGCAATCGAAAATCAGCTAGGCTTCCGTACTTCCATCATTCAAGAACCGTCACGTCGCGATACGTTCCCTGCGATCATGCTTGCGACAAGTTATCTCGCAGAACGAATTGATTTAGAAGAGACGATCATCATCATGCCGGTCGATCCTTACGTTGAACTATCGTTCTTTGAACGCTTCGAGCAACTGGACCAAGCCGTCCAAGAACATCCGGATGCACTTCATTTAATGGGGGTCGAGCCGTTACATCCGACATCAAAATATGGCTATATCATTCCGCAGACTTCCGAAAATGTGTCCATCGTCGATCGCTTCCAAGAGAAGCCGACTGTTGAAGTCGCGAGTGACTTAATCGAACAAGGTGCACTATGGAACTGTGGTGTCTTTGCCTGTCGCCTTGACTTCTTGATGCAGTGTCTAGAAGAACAAGCTGTGCCGACGACATTCGAGGCGCTCCACTCGAACTATGATGCATTAGAAAAGACGTCATTTGATTATGCGGTTGTTGAAAAGACCGATTCTTTATTCGTTCATCGGTATGATGGTTACTGGAAAGATCTCGGAACATGGAATACATTAACGGAGGAGATGCCGCATCCGCTTCATGGAAACGCCCGGATGCTCCATTCGAAAAATACGCATATCGTCAATGAATTACAGGTTCCGGTCCTTGGAATCGGACTTGATAACTTAATCGTGTCGGTGAGTCCAGATGGTGTCCTCGTTGCGTCCAAAGACGAGACACCTGCCTTAAAAGAATATTTGACGGATGACACTTTGCCACCACAATTTGAATGGAAACGCTGGGGCTATGCGACGATTTTACATCAACAGCAACTAGAGGACGGGCGTTATGCCGTGACCCGACGGCTGCATATCAAGGCACATCAGCAAATCAGTCATCATTATCATGCGCATACCGATTCGACATGGAATATCTTACAAGGTCGCGCTGAGGCACTGATCGATGGTCAGTCACAGCAACTTGGACCCACTTCTGTCGTGCATATCCCACAAGGTATTCCGCATACGCTGACCACACTAGAGGATCTGATCATGATTGAAATTAAATATTCCATCGATTGGACGGAGCAAGATAACTATCCGCTCCCGACCTCGATTCGTTCCAAACCATGATGTTAGAAAGGGCACCTCCTATCGGTGCCCTTTCGTCTGCTCTAATCTAAAAACACTTCACTCGTCACGAATGTGACGGATCCCGCTATTTCGTAATCTCCCGCTCGACGCGGTACAAAGAATTGTTTTCCTTTCTGTAAGGGAATCACGCGATTCCCTTGCCGCGCTTCTCCTTTACCTTCGATGACAGTCAACAAACGAAAGACTGGATGATCATGTAATGTATATCGACCGATCACTTCATGACGGATCACCGTAAAGGAAGGTACTTGAAGCAACTTCGTCATGACACCCCCTTCCTTGATGATCGTCTCTGGTTGGTTCGTCCACGGCTCATCTGGAATCGTCGTGACAGCGATTGCCTTCTCAACGTGCAATTCTCTCGGTTTCCCGTCATCTCCTAATCTGTCGTAATCATATAGTCGATACGTTCGATCGCTCATCTGTTGAATCTCAAGAAGAACGATGCCTGGTCCTAGAGCGTGGATCGTACCACTCGGAATGTAATAGAATTCGCCAGGTTTAACTTTTTGATGCCGAAGTGACGTCTCCCAGTCCTTTTCTTGAGCGCACCGAAACAGGGCATCTCGTGATTGTAGATTGTGACCAAGAATGATTTCTGCCTCTGGTGCAGCCTCTAAGATATACCAGCACTCATTCTTGCCGTATGGTTCTCCTTCTAGCCGTCGTGCCTCCTCATCGTTCGGATGGACTTGAACGGATAAGTAGGCGGACGAGTCCAGAAATTTTACATGAAGCGGAAAGGCATCCAGCAGATAATCACCGAATAATTCTGTCCGTTTCGTTTGCCATAATTCGTCTAGCGTCTTCCCCTGATCAGGTCCATCTAAGAAGTACGTCCGCCCACTCGCGTGAGCAGATGCTGTCCAACATTCTCCAATTTGTCCTTCTGGTAACTCAAACTGAAACAACGCCTCTAAACGTCGACCGCCCCAAATTCGTTCTTTGAAAATTGGTTGAATGGCATACATATCGACGCGGACTCCCGATAGAGTAGGAGCGACGCTTCACCTCCATCTATACGTTTGGTTACCTCTTTATACCCATTTTTATGTCTATATTATCCAAATAAAACAGATTGAATCATAAAAAAACCAACTCTTAGTGCATCACTAGGAGTTGGTTTTCGTACAGTTTGCTAGCTCTTTTATTGTTCGAGATAATCGATGATCGTCTGCGGATCCACGCGTTTCGTATAATCTGATGATACTTCAGCGAAACGAATCACACCATCGGTATCAATGATGAACGTCGCCGGTTTCGGTAACTGCCAATCCTCATTTCCGTTGTGCTTCGCTACATCAAGTCCCGATGCTTTGTAAATCTCAATCAGATAATCTGGCAGGTCGAACACCAAATCAAATTGACGGGATACATATAGATCAATGTCACTTAAGACAGGGAAACTTAACGCATTCTTGTTTACCGTCTGTTCAGCAAAATCAGGTGTCTCTGGACTGATTGCAACGACAGTCGCTCCCAGCGCACGAATACGATCAATTTCCCGTTCATACGCGCGAAGCTCGAGATTGCAGTATGGACACCAGCCACCCCGGTAGAATGTTAAGATGACAGGACCTTGCTCGAGTAATGTCTCGATCGCCACAGGCTTGCCGGATACATCGGGTAACGTAAAGTGTGGAATCGTATCACCGACATCTAAACCTTTAGCAATACCAGAAGCAGCGAGTTCAGCTGTCGCTTCCGCCATCAACCGTTGTTTCTCAGCAGGTGCCTTTTGTCGGAATTCCGATTGATACTGTTTGATTTCTTCGAGTAATCGTGTCATATGTTCTCCCCCTTTATTGCTGTATAGAATAACAGGGAGATTACTCGTTTGTCTCTTCTGACGACTCCTCCGCCTTCTTTCGGAATCGTTTCACAAACCTCATTAGTTGTTCGGGTGTTAATTCGAGCTTATTCTCATAGACATATTTTGTTCCATATCCGAGTGCAAGGGTGGCGGTCGAAGCAACGCCCGCGGCAATGACGGCACCATACCCCGGAACGAGCTTCGCCATTTGCCGAAAGGCGGTTTTTCCGGAGTTTCCGACGATCGTCACGACAAGCAACTCCTTCGCACTCTCCTTGGATAACTGTCGTTCGTACAGATTCGATAACTTGAGCATCAAGCCGATTTGAATTGAAGTCAATGGAATGATATCAGCTCCCGGGAACGGGACGGCACCAATCGCACCTGCGGCTGTTCCGGCACCCACAATCCAGTTGTTGGCGATCTTGCCACGAACGGTCGGATCCATCTGACGAACGAACACATTATCCTTGTCGAACTTTTTTAAGATATCGAGGACCTCCCGACGGAGCCGATCAATGTTCGTTCCTTCTCGTGCTGATACGGGAATGATTTTGGGTCCTGGTAGTTTTTCTGCAATATGCTGAACGATCGTGTCGACATCATCCGTCGCATCCATCTTCGTGACGACGATCAAGACATTTTGGTTATGTTGATAGATCTTACGGAAGTTTTTCGTCTCCGTCTCAGATAAGACGGTACCTGCCGCATTTAAAAAATAAAGGATGACATCGGCACTTTGATAGTACGTCCACGTCGCTTCCGAGTTCTGTGTATTGGCATCATTTAATCCTGGTGTATCGACGAAGATGACTTTATCTTCCGGGTGCTGTCTGACTTGATCGATCCGGACCGTTTCACCCGGGCGCGCCCCGACCGTTGCGACTTCACGACCAAGAATCGCGTTTAAGGTCGAAGATTTTCCCGCATTGACATCTCCGATCAGAGCAACCGTCACGTCCTGCTCCAGCGATTGATTGAAATCTCGTCGCTCCGATTCAAACGACTGATCAAAGATTTCCTCCAGCTTGCGTTTTCGCTTTTGTTGATTGGTCTCAAGTCCTTCACCAAAAAAATCATCCATCGTGATCCCTCCCCCTTCTTCTGCTGTCTGTCTTTTCCCGTTATCCCTTGCTTTCAACACAAAGAAGGCAAGGGAACATTGTGTCCACTTGCCGAATTTTAGAGATATGTGCTGCGTCGCTCAAGCAATACCGTATCGCGCCATCTGCCTCCGAGCTGACCAATTCGCTCCCGGCGACCGACTTCGCGAAAATCAAATCGTTCATGAAGGCGTAGACTCGCTTGATTTTCCGGAAAGACTTGCGATTGCAACGTCCAGATTCCGGCTGCTTCACTTGCTTGAATGACGTCTTCCATCAAGCGTGTGCCGACACCTTTGCCGCGTGCTTCTTCCGCGATATAGAGGCTGATTTCAGCGACACCGGCGTATGCCGGAATCGAAGAGAATGGACTTAACGCGACCCAGCCGAGCAGTTGCTCGTCTTCCATCGCAACGAGGCGGCTGTGTGCGTGGTGATGCTTCGTCCATTCTTCGTAAGGTAATGCTTCCGTGCGAAACGTCGCGTTCTCCGTCTTTATCCCTTGTTCATAGATCCGAACGACTTCTGGATAATCCGATTCTTTCATTAGTCGAATATACATGGTGTCTCCTCTATTCGTTCATCATCTTATCAAGTTCTATACTTCTAATCGCACTGCCATTTCCCGACCGAATCGATCCCCGTGGTCGATGAAGCCGAGACTCGCATACAGACGGTGTGCCGCCTGATTATCCGGTCGATAGCCGACGACGATTCTTTTCGCTGCAGGTAACACGCGCATCTCGTCAATCACGGCTTGCATCGCCAATCGTCCAATGCCGTTCCCTTGCTGCGTCTGATCGACCATGATGCGGTAAATCCAGTAGCCGTCGAGTTCTTCTAGCTCCGTGTTATACATCACAAAACCAACGACGGCTTCACCTGCAATGATCGCCCGAAGGACAAGGCTCGGTTCGAACTTCGCTTGCGCGATTGAATAGACGTTCGCTTCCATGAAGTCTTGCTGTTGTGATGTCAGTGTCAGCTCACAACACGCTTCCCAGTTCTCTGCTGTTACCGGTACAAGTTGAATCATGTTCATTTCCCCTTTTAGTTAGACGGGAGTTCCCTCCAGCGTCTGTTGATCACATCGTTGCACAGTGATCGCCCCCTTTCCTTCTCTCTCCTATCGGTTGGTTTAATTCATTGTTGAAGAACTGCTGCGTTTTCAAGCACCGCAGGTAGTTCGGCTAACGACGTAATCGTAAACGTCGGCTTGATATCCGTCGCTGATTTTCCGTCTGGATTAAACCAACATGTTGCGATACCGGCTTGATTGCCACCTGCGATATCAGCTGACAAGGAATCCCCGACGATGATCGTTCGCGCCGAGTCGAATTGCGCAATTCGCGCAAACACATGATTGAAAAATCCTGCCATCGGTTTTTGAAAGCCCGTCTCCTCTGAAACGAAAATCGCTTCAAAGAAATCCGTTAATCCAGCGCCATCGAGCCGTGCGCGTTGCGTCTTCGAAATACCGTTCGTGACGACGTACATCGTGACGTTTCCGGTTAGCTGCTCAAGCAGCGCCGTCGCACCCGGAATCAATTCTATTCCTTGTGCGAGATAGCTACGATACGTTTCGTCAACTTCTCGTCCGTCGACCGTCCGTCCTTCTTCCGCGAAGAATGTCATGAACCGTGAGTGAATGACTTCCTCGCGTGTCACCTCGCCTCGTTCGAGCGCTTTCCAAAGTGCCTGATTGAGTGTTTTATAGCGCGCTTCTCGCTCCGGCGTCCACTGCAACTCTTGTTGCTCGAGCAGGCGGCGAAAGGCAATCCGTTCCGTCGCTTCAAAATCGAGTAATGTATGGTCAATATCGAATAATACCGTCGTGTAAAACATAGTCAAGCTCCTTTTCGTACGTGTTGTACAGTCGTTGTTTTCCCGCCCAGTTGAAATAATAGCACGCCGCCACCAATCAATAGGACACCGAGCGCTTTCGTCCACGTAAACGGAACAGTCTGTAAACCGAACCAGCCGAGCGTATCCCACAGTAAGGCAAACAGGATTTGTGATACCATGACGATCGAAATCGCTCGACTCGGTCCGAGTTGTTGAACGCCTTGCGTCACACAGAGGACGACACCGACACCAATGATCCCGCTGAACCAAAACCAGGTTTGTGCCTCTTTTAGTGCAAACAGTTGTGATCCTTCGACGATCAAACCAATCGTCAGTGAAGCGAGAAACCCGAGTCCAAGGACTAACGTTGTCGTCGCCCAAGCGCCGACGTGTTCTTTGACTTTTGCGTTAAACGTATTTTGAATACAGACGAGCATGCCCCCACAAAGGGCAAGGATGATTCCCGTAACCATGTCACACCTCTTTCATTCGTAAATGCTTTCTCCAACGCGCTCCATCAATCCGTCTCGATCAATGATTTCAATCGTATGCTGCGTCCGGTGAATCAATCCGTCGTCGACGAACTGGCGTAAGACACGATTGACGTGACGATAACTCGTCCCGATCAAATCTGCCGCATCGACGAGTTCCTTACTCGCAAAAGCATCCGTATTAGGTGTCATCGACAGCAAATAACTGGCGAGCCGAACTTCGACCGGGTACAACAGATTGAAGCTGAGCGTATGCGATTTTAATTCAAACTTTTTCGTGATCGTCTCGAGTAAAAATAATAAAAAGGCAGAATGATGGACACGTGCTTCTTCCAAATCCGGATAGGCAATGCGTAAGACGGTCACTGGTGTCACTGCCTCGACCGTGTTCATCAAATCAATCTTTCGGACGAACTCAATATCACCGACGAGATCAAACGGATGCTTGAAGGACAACACGAGACGTTTCCCCGTTGCCGACATATGCGTGATCTTCAATTTCCCTTCGACGAGCAGGTAGAGTTCATGCGCAACATCGCCTTGTCGGCATAAAGCCTCACCCGGTGCGAACGTCTGGATGTGCATCGCCTTGCGTAGTGATGCATCAAAGACATGCATTAACTGATACCGTTCCAAATAGGTCACAATGTCCGTCACTTCTTCTCCTCCTTAGCTCTTTAAGATGAAGATGCCTGCTACCATCATCAAGATGCCGATGATCTGCGGACCCCGCAGTCGACGTTTCATGACGCCGAACCAGCCTCTTCCGTCAATCCAGAGTGCCAGCGCTAATTGCGCCAATAAAAAGAGCGAAATCGTCAAAGTCACGCCCATCCGGTGGACAGCCGTCATGTTGCTGAATAATATGATTGCCGCAAAGGCTCCCCCTGCCAGATAGAGCGGTTTGACACGTCGCATCGCTGAAAAACTGCGATCCCGTAAGACGATTGCTAAGAGGATCGCAACGATGAACCCGGTCATCTGGGTGATCGTCGCCGCTTGCCACGTCCCGATCGTTTGACTAATCCGGGCATTAGCGACACTTTGAAGCGTTAAGAAAAAGCCACCCGCAATCGCAAATAAGACACCACGCATGTGCATACTCCTCTCCTGTTCCATGATACTTTCATTTAACGAGAGTCCATCTGATTTGAACAGGACATTTGTCCTGAGATATTTAGAAGTTCAGACTTTATGTTGACTAAAAAGGATTTCATATAAAGCCAAGTGTATCAAAAAAGCGATTCTTCTCAGCAAGAGAACAATCGCTTTTGGTGTAAATGATTTATGCTTCTTCTTCCAATCGTTTAATCGCTTCATCTAGTTGTTCCTGATCCTCTTCCGACAACTTCGGATATTGCGGATCAATTTCTTTCAGGACCTCATTCATGACTTCAGTAACGATATAACGCGAATACCATTCGTCATCTGCCGGCAAGATGTACCACGGTGCATACGATGTCGACGTCGCCGAGACAAGCTCAGCAAAAATCTCATGGTATTCGTCCCAGTGCTTGCGTTCTTCAATATCACTGAACGAGAATTCGAAGTTTTTCGTTGGATCCTTCAGACGAGTCAACAATCGTTGCCGTTGCTCCTCTTTTGAGACGTGGAACAAAAACTTGACGACCCGGAAGCCGTTCTCGACGAGATAGCGTTCAAAGTCATTGATTTGGCGATAGCGCATCTGCCAGACATCTCCGTCATCCGGCTTTTCTTCCTCCTCGAGCAAATCATGGATTCGTGGCGCAATGACTTCCTCATAATAGGAGCGGTTCAAGATACCGACTTCCCCTTTTTCCGGTAGTCCTTCGTGGATCCGCCATAGATAGTCATGTTTTTGCTCCGTATCCGACGGTTTTTTGACGGAAATCGTCCGGAGTCCTTGTGCGTTCAAGTTAGAAAAGATGTAGCTGATTGCCTCATCCTTCCCCGCTGCATCAATCGCTTGCAGGATGACGAGGACGCCGTTCTTCTCTTCGGCATGTAAACGCCAGTGTAACTCTTGTAACGTCTCGACACTTTTCGGAATCCGCTTCTCTCGCAATTCCGCTTCCGAAATCTCATGTTTTTCTGATGTCGGGTAATTCGAAAACGAGACTTGCTCGCCTTCCTTGACACGATAGGATGACAGTTTCATGGTAGGGCTCCTCCTTTAATTGCTTCTAAAGGGGATTTACCCTACTCGTTCATCCTGAAAACGTTCAGATGAACTTATCTTTTCAAAAGGAGACGGACTCCCTCTTCTAGCGTCGTCACAGGACGACCGAGTAATTCTTTAAAATCAGTACTTTCCACCGCAAGGGTTCCGGCTGCGATATCTGCCTGAATACCCGTCAACATTGGAATCAAGAAGTCAGGTAAGCCAGCTGCTTGCATCCGCTCGCCATAGGTCGCGCTATCTACTTCATCTACAGCGACCGATCGGTTAAGTACTGTTCCGACTGCATTCGCGAGTTCTGCTTGTGTATGCAACGGACCTGATAGTTCATAGATTGGTTTTGGATGCTCGAGCGTCAGTCCCGTCGCAATCGCTAGCGCATACTCCTCTTGTAACGCCCATCCGACTTTGCCTTCACCTGCTGCTGTTAACCAGTCTGCACCTTGTGCGACGGCATCCATCGTTCCGAGTTCATTTTCGAGATACCAGTTGTTGCGGAAAAAGACATACGGGATACCTGTCGCTTGAATCGCTTCTTCTGTGACCCGATGTGTTCGCGCAAGTCCGTTCGTGCTCTGTGCCGCATTGGCGATACTCGTATAACCGATCAGCTTGACGCCTACCGCTTGTGCTGCCGTGACAGCGGCTTGATGTTGCCGGATCCGTGTTGCTTCTTCACCGTCCGTCGAGATGATCAGCAGACGATCGATGCCTTGAAACGCGTGTCCGAGTGTTTCCGGCTGATCGAAATCACCATGCCGGACGTCGATTCCTTGCGCTGCAAGCGACGCTGCTTTTTCAACGTCACGGACACTAACCGCTACATGTTCGTTGCCGACTTGTTCACTGAGATGTTGCACGATGCGCGCACCTAATTTTCCGGTTGCGCCTGTAATTAACCATTTCATGATGAAACCACTCCTTTAAAGTTTGATGTTGTTCTTCATGATACGCCAGGTGATACACTAAAAAAAGTAGGCACTTATCTGAAACTAGGTCCCTCAAAACGAACCAATGGGAGAGGATGAACGTGGCTGTATTCGATTCAACGACCAATCAACGGACGGCTTGTCCAGTCACTCGGGTCCAACAGATGGTCGCTGGCAAATGGAAGATCATCTTGCTGTGGCACCTGACACACGGGACGCATCGTTTTCATGAACTGCAACAATTAACAGGTATCTCTAAAGGAACATTAACGCGTCAGCTTCGCGAGCTCGAGGCGGATGGTTTGATTCAACGACACGTCTTTGGCGAAGTTCCTCCTCGCGTTGAATATTCACTGACGGATGCCGGACATAGTTTTTTACCGATTCTTGACCAAATGGCAGCTTGGAGTGAGCAACACTTTCAAGGGGAATGATCGTGAGTAACAAAAAAACATGCGCTTCTTCTCGATTCAGAAAAGAAGTGCATGTTGTCGTTCATTCCGTCGCTGTCACCGTCTGACGTAAGTGGGTGTCGATGGCTTCAGCGACGCGTAATCCGGAGATGACAGCACTCTCGACGCGCGTCCGCCCTGACGCATCATCGGCTTCAAGGAACGCATCACCAGCAAGCCAGAGCGGATGTGCCGCTAGTTTCAAATGCGGTGTCCGGTAAACCGCGCGTGCCTGAGCGTAACGCCAACGTTTGAGCTGACGCGAAACAATCGTCACCGGTCCAAGTTGCTGTTGTAACAGCCGCTCGACTTCAGCGAGTGTCTCTTCTTCCGGACGCTCGTACCAGTCTTCACTGAAGCGGGCTGTCATATAGACGCTTAGGAGTGTCGTCTTCGAAATCTGCTTTTCGGCATTATTGACGAGTTTTAACATCCCATCGACAAGTTGTTCGTCTTGTAGACCAACTTCTCCGATCGTCAGTCGCTCTTTGATTTCAAACAGACCCACGAATGTCGGCTCGAACGTCACTTGGCGTAACTGCTCATGATCGTCATCTCCAAGCGCCAGATCAGAAGACTGCAACAGTTCATATGCTTGCGGCACAGGCGCCGTCACGAGTAACGCATCATACGTACCTTGATGATCCGTCGCTTGTGTGACGAGTTCATCCTCTGTTGCCGTAATATGCGTGACCTGCTCATTCAACTGAACGGGAATCCCTCGACCAATCGCTTGTACGAGTTGATTCATGCCGTTCGTTGCGACATAGCGTGGAAAATCCGTTCCGAACCACTTACGAACCCATCCCTTCTCAAGCCATTCGTCGACTTCGCGTTCCAACTCTTCCGTCCGAACCGTGAAGAAGACGGCACCATGATCCGCTGTTCCTTCATCAATCCGACGAGTTGCCATTCGCCCCCCGACGCTCTGGCTTTTTTCGATGATTTCAACAGCATGTCCTGCTGCCTGCAATTGACGTGCCGCAAAGATTCCGGCGAGTCCACCACCGATGATTCCGATTCGTTTCCCTGTCATCTCGCTTCCCCCTCATATTCCTCATTTCCCTAAGTATAGAGGTTTCTTCCAAGACATGGGTGAATCAATACCCTTCCGATATGCTCGTCATCTGTAATTCCTGCTCGATGAGCATGATGTTCTCCTCAAAGAACGCCCGGTGCTCTTCTAGTCCACGTTTGATGCACCAGCCAACAGCTGTGAGTGCTTCCCACAAACGATAGTGTGCTAGATACATCTCAATTGGCACGTCTGAGTGTAACGTCGCGTATCCTTCTTGAAATGCCGTGACGTAAATGGAACCGAACGTATTGAGATTACGGACGATCTTCGTGAAGTCCATCTCGATCGCCCCATAACGGGTCGTCTCGAAATCGATCACCCCTATGACTTGATCACCTACCGTCAGTAAATTTGCTAGGCGGAAGTCACAATGTGTGGCAACGGGACATGAAGGCTCCGGTAACGACTGTTCTCGTCTGACTAACTCTGTTTGGATGTTCTCTAAAAAAACGGGATCGAGTTCGGATGTGATGAACGGCATGAATCCATCGAGTTTTTCATTCCGGAAGCGTCGCCAGTTCTGAACCGGATAGGCATAAAATCCATCTTCCGTATACTCGCCGTAAGCTTCTCCTGTACACGTATGCAGCATTGCGAGCGTTCGACCAATTTCGTACGCCAATTTTTTAGTCATCGTGACCGGTGCCTGTCCCGGTAAGGCAGCAAGCACGAACGCCCCGGTCGTCTGTCCGGGAGCTGCTTCAGCTAAGATGTGCGGCACGGGTACAAATCGTTCTAGTGCATGAATCCAGCCTCGCTCCCGGTACCACTTTTCAGCCGTATAGGGGCGCTTTAAGAAAACGACCTGACCATCCGCTAAAACGAGACGATCGACTTCAGAACTATACGATTCGTCGACAGTCGCGCATGCTGCGACATCGAGTTGAAAATGTTCAATCCATTCGTCTCGTGTCATTCTGTCGTCCCCACTATTTTCTGTAGCGTTTCACCTGGTAGACCGTCAATCGGTCCAACATAGGTCGATTCAAAACCTAATCCGATCAAAATACGGCGCGACGCTTCATGTGCTGGATCAATCGTTGCCGTGACGACCTGTAACTCTTCTTCTGTCGCTAACTGTAAGAGACGCTCTGCAATCGCTGTGCCGTATCCGCGTCCCCACTGATCGGGTAGCAGCATGTAACCGAGCTCTGCTTCGAACGGTTGCGTTTGACTCCGGGTCATGTGCCCGATTCCAATCCATGTCTCTTCGGTATAAATCAGATACGATCCGAGTCGGTCGTGCTGCTGTTGTTCAAGGATTCGGTCAAAGCGTTGTTTCGTTTCCGTATCTGTTAATGCCTGTTCCGTGATGTAACGCATGACACGTTCGTTTTGGACGAGCGTCGCGTAGCGATCGTAATCGGACGCTGTTATTTTTCGTAATTCAATCATCTTATTCTCCTCTTCATGTCCGGTAGTCATTGTGGGTTGGGGTGAAGACATCTTCCGTTGACGGACGAACAATCGCAAAGTGCTCGACGTTATAATGACCGTGCAAGACTTGATTGTGGTGGGCGATCATTTGCTCCGGCGTCAGGACATCGGAGCCGTTCGTCGTATGCCCGTCGGCGACGAGTGTGACATCAAAGCCGTGCACCGTCGCACTGCGCACCGCGGTATCGATGCAGTGTTCCGTCTTACAGCCTAAAACGATCAGATGTTCAATCGATGCTTGGCGTAGATGATCGAGCAAGGGTGTATCATGGAACGCATTCGTCGCCGCTTTATCGAACGTGACACTGGACGCTGGAACGGGAATCGAGTCATGGACTGCAAACCCAGGTCCTGTTCCGCCAGCGACGTCCAAATCCCGAATGAAAACGACCGGAACGTTTCGTTCGTCTGCTTCAAGTACGACCGCTTCGATGACATGCGCGACTTGCTCTTTTAAGTATACCGGACGTTCTTCCGTGTTCCCGTCGACGAGTTCCTGTTGAAAATCAATCACTAGGACTGCTTGTTTCATCGTCATGTTCCTCCTTGTAAAATCGACTGTTTGTTTCCTTCCCGTTCATCTGAATGATTTCCTGCTCCTGACAGACACGAAACTTTTTAGCTGTTGGATTCGTTAAGAAGAAGGAAAGGATGTGTCTGGATGATTTGGTTTGGCGTCATCTTCTTATGTGTGCTTCTCGTCAATCTGACACTGGAGAAGCTGATCATGAACCGGACGATGACAGGTCGTTGGTTCGTACGTAACTTACTCATTTGCCTTGGAATCACTCTATTACTTTTCGGAATTGAACGTTATGTCCTATCCGGTCTATGAAAAAGCAGATAGCGATTTTCGCTATCTGCTTTTTTAGTTAATAGACTTCGTAATTTTGCCCTGTCTGTGCCCCTTCGACACTCTTTTCGAACGCCGTCGCGACACGTGACGCCGGAACGGCTTCAAAACCACGGAAGAAGGGTCCGTACTTTTCAAGCGACTCGATCAGTACGTTCGGACTGACACTGTTGATCCGAATACCTCGTGGCATCTCGATCGCTACTGCGTGAACGAACGCTTTGACCCCACCGTTCGCAAGCGCAGCGGATGCGCCTTGGCGAATCGGATCGTCCATCATGATGCCGGTCGTCAGCGTAAAGCTTCCCCCGTCTCGTACTGACTCTAAACCAAGCAAGACGAGATTGACCTGACCTTTTAGTTTACTGTCGATTCCGATTTGATTAAGCTCCGGTGTTAAGTCCGTCAATGGACCGAAATGAGCACCACCTGTGGCACTGATGACGGCATCAACAGAACCGACTGTTTCATACATCGCCCGAATACTTTCCTCTGATGTGATGTCGACTTGTACATCCGCTCCGCTTCGTCCGGCACGAATGATGTCATGCCGCTCACTCAGCCGTTCGACGACTGCCTGCCCAATCGTTCCGCTTGCTCCTACTACTAAAATTCGCATGATCCTTTCCCCTTTCTCGTCTAACTTACCTATCTAGCCTACTGCACAGCAGATGGTGGTTTCAAGGAATCTACCGGATGCGTCTTCAAGAAGATGAGAATTTCTTCGAACAAAAGTTGTTTATCCCGATCGAGTGTCAGTAGATGTTTACTGTTCGGAAGAAGAACCTTTTTCTGATCTCGGCTCGGCACCGTCGTTTCGATTCGCTCGAGACTCGCATGATAGACGGCATCATCTAAGGCGCCAAGGAATAGAGCGATGGGCTGCGTGATCTTCGGCAAGACGACTCCTGTGTCGAGAATGAACTGTTGTAGTGCCCATAAGTCTTTTTCTGGGCGTGGAAAATGACGGTCGACAAAGTCTACGATCCACTCCGGTGAACGATCGTCAAACTGAAAATACCGTTCCGTATACCGACGGACGCGGTGCTCGAGTCCCGCAATCGTCCGCTCAAGAATCGGCGTCGAGAGTAAGATGAGTCCAGCGCATCCTGACTGTTCTGCTAGTCGAAGTGCCATTACTCCACCGAGTGATTGTCCGATCAAAAAGATGTCTTTGTGTCCTCGATCTTGTAAAAACGCGAGTCCGACTTGCGCGGACTGCCAGACGTCTTCGATCGTCGTCTCAAACAAGCGCTCCGGCGATTCCCCGTGCCCGGCGTAATTGGGCGCGTAACAGGTATAGCCGGCTGCATGTAAAAAACGAGCGAGTCCCCGCATCTCATTCGCACTTCCCGTAAAACTATGTAACAACAAAACAGCAGGTCCGGGTCCTTCTAAGTACAGATCCTTTGATTTCGTAATCAAGTGCGCCCCTCCTTTTCATCTCTTCACACTTCCTCCACCGAAGCATCCTCCCGTAACGACTCTATAATCCGAAAGCCTGGGTAGTTCGCTTCGGATCGTCGTTCGCCACTTGACCGATAATAAGCATTCCAGTAACTGATCATCCGGTCTTCGATTCGCTTCATGTATGCCGGATCATCCTCGACGAATCGCCGCTTCACTTCCGGATCCCATTGCTCGATTGCGGGTACGATGATGTCGACGATGTCACGGACGTATTCACTAGCAAGTTCGATGATATAGGCAAGAACCCATCCGTCGTGTGGATGGTTTTTAAGTAACTGCTGAAGATACTGCTCACGAACATGACCATCATGGTGACGGGTGTAAAGGCAATATAAAATCGTCTGCTGAGTCGACGTCAGTTGCTTGATCCGCTCCGAGTCGATTTCTGATAAATACAAACGCATCGGAATCTGTATGTGTTCCTGTTCTATATTTACTTCGATCGCCCCTGGTGATAATCGTGTCCATCCAAACGGTAGACATGCTTTAACGACCCGAACGTCCTGTTCATATCTCTTAGGAAATGCGGTGATCCAGCGGTTCATCTCGTTCTCCTCCTAATATAAAAACTCCAAACGACAGACGCTTACACGCCTGTCATTTGGAGTCGATTTGTTTCCTTATTCAACCGTTACCGACTTCGCCAAGTTACGTGGCTTATCGACGTCACAGTCGCGACCGAGTGCCGCGTAGTATGAGATTAATTGAAGTGGTAAGACCGACAAGAGTGGTGACAAGAGTGGCTCGACTGCTGGAATGACGAATGCATCTGTTGGCAATTCAAGACCTTCTGCTGCGATGACACACGCATTTGCCCCACGTGCGACGACTTCCTTGATATTCCCACGGTTGTTGAGATGAACGTGTGGTTGTGTCACGAGCGCGATGACCGGTGTGTTGTCTTCAATCAAAGCGATCGGACCGTGCTTGAGCTCTCCACCCGCGTATCCTTCTGCTTGGATATACGAGATCTCTTTGAGTTTCAATGCACCTTCCATCCCGACGTATGCATCTTGTCCACGACCGATGAAGAACGCATTGCGTGACTCAGACAAGTATTCTGTCGCGATTTCTTGGAAGCGATCTTTTTGAGACATGACCGACTCCATCGCACTTGAGATTTTACCGAGTTCTTTCATGAGATCGAAGTTGACGGCAACCCCTTTTGCTTGAGCAAGGTCAAACGCAAGGACAGCGAGAACAGCGATTTGAGCTGTATACGCTTTTGTTGAAGCAACGGCGATTTCTGGACCCGCGTGGAGCAACAATGTTGCGTTTGCTTCACGTGACAATGTTGATCCTGGAACGTTAGTGATCGTCAGTGCCGGGTGACCAAGTTTCTTCGCTTCGACGAGAACGGCACGACTATCCGCTGTTTCACCTGATTGTGAAAGGAAGAGGAAGAGCGGTTTCTCTGTCAATAATGGCATGTTGTATCCGAACTCAGAAGAGATGTGCACTTCTGTCGGGATGCCTGCGATTTGTTCGATCAACTGTTTTCCGATCAAACCAGCATGGTAGCTTGTTCCGCAACCGATGATATAGACACGGTCACGACCGAGTACGAGATCACGGACTGATTGATCGAGTGTGATGTCGCCTGCTTCGTTTTGATATTTTTGAACGATGTTCCGGATGACTGCTGGTTGCTCATCCATCTCTTTGAGCATATAGTGCGCGTACGTTCCTTTTTCGATATCTGATGCATCGATTTCAGCCGTGTACGCTTCACGCTCTTGGACGTTCCCGTCGAGATCTTGGATCGTCACGCTATCACGCGTCAAGATGATCATCTCACCATCATGCAACTCAACGAATTGATCCGTTACTTGCAACATTGCCATTGCGTCTGAAGCGACGACGTTGAACGTACCGTCACCGAGACCAACGAGAAGTGGTGATTTGTTTTTCGCGACGTATAAGACGTCCGGGTTTTCTGCATCGATCAATGCGAGCGCATACGAACCATGCAAGACGCGGAGTGTTTGACGGAATGCTTCCGCGACGTCGCCTGTCTCGTTGAAGTTCTTTTCGATCATCTGAACGATGACTTCTGTATCCGTGTCGCTCAGGAGATCGACGTTCAATTCTGCTTTCAACTGCTCATCGTTCTCGATGACACCGTTGTGCACGAGTGTGAAACGTGCTGACGCACTTTGGTGTGGGTGCGCGTTTGGTACGCTTGGGACACCGTGTGTCGCCCAACGTGTGTGTCCGATTCCGACTGTGCCGTCTGCCTCTGCAGGAACGACTTCGCGTAGCGCAGCAATCCGGCCTACTTCTTTATGGACTTGGACGCCGTCGTTGACGAACGCAAGACCTGCCGAGTCATAGCCGCGGTACTCGAGCTTCTCGAGACCTTTTAATAAAATTTCTTTCGTGTTGACCTGTCCGATCATACCTACGATTCCGCACATGTTACATCTCTCCATTTACAAGTATTTCCCTGAAGAGGAAACGGCTCTTGTTGAGAGGATCCCGATCGGTCTGTTTGTCCGCCCAATCACTTGGACGATTTCAGAACGATTTACGGTATGGACCTGTTACCGGGAGGCATCCGCCGAATGATTCGATAAACCTCCACCTCGTCAGCTTTCAACCTACGAAGAAAGCCCTGGCGCTTTTTAGTTCCGTCTGACCCCGTTTCTGTCCGACTTCACCATCATACGAACTTTACTTTGAAAAAGCAAGAAAGGTAACGTAGTTGTAACTATTCCCGATATTTCACTAATCAATACGTATAATCCCTATTTTTTGTAAAAATCTCAAGCTGTTTTTCTAAAATAATTGTAAAAAAAGAAGCAGAGCAATCGCTCTGCTTCGGGTTTCTTAGTTTTCTTGTAACGCATAGTTCTCACGAACGACATTCGCGATCCGCTCGACGTACGCATCACACGCTTCTTGTGTCGGAGCTTCCGCCATGACACGAACGAGTGGTTCTGTTCCTGACGCACGAACGAGGATCCGTCCGTTCCCCGCCATTTCCGCTTCAACTTCCGCAATGATTGCTTGTACAGCAGGACCGCTCATTGCGCCATTTTTATCTGAAACACGGATATTGACGAGACGTTGTGGGAAGATCGGCATCTCAGCTGCGAGTTCTGATAACTTCTTCCCTGTCGCTTTCATGATTTGCAACAACTGGACGCCTGACAACATGCCGTCTCCTGTCGTTGAGTAATCCATGAAGATGATGTGCCCCGACTGTTCGCCACCGAGCGTATAGTCGTTCTTACGCATCTCTTCGACGACATAACGGTCACCGACTGCTGTCTGAAGTGCCGTCATCCCGTTTTCTTTGACGGTTTTATGAAAACCAAGGTTACTCATGACCGTCGCAACGATCGTGTTGTCTTTCAGACGACCAAGTTCGTTCAAGTATTTCCCGCAGATGAACATAATTTTATCACCATCGACGATATCGCCGTTCTCATCGACTGCAATCAAGCGATCGCCGTCGCCATCAAATGACAAACCGACATCTGCGCTCTTTTCTTTGACGAAGGCAGCAAGGTGTTCAGGGTGTGTCGAACCGACACCATCATTGATGTTGAGTCCGTTCGGATTCGTTCCGATCGTCGATACTTCTGCTTCCAAGTCACCAAATAGACGTGGTGCGAGGCTTGACGTCGCTCCGTGTGCACCGTCAATCGCGACATGGATGCCTGAGAAATCTTCATCCGATGTCTGACGAAGCATATGCAGATACTTTTGTGCGCCCTCAAAATAATCATGAACGAAGCCGAGTTCTTTTCCGGCTGGGCGTGGCAATGTATCTTCTGCTTCATCGAGTAATGCTTCAATTTCAAGTTCTGTTGCGTCATCAAGCTTAAAGCCGTCTGATCCGAAGAACTTGATCCCGTTATCTTCTACTGGATTGTGCGACGCGGAAATCATGACTCCTGCTGTCGCATCCATTGTTTTTGTCAAATACGCGACACCTGGTGTCGAGATGACACCTAGACGCATGACTTCTGCACCGATCGATAAAAGACCCGCGATAAGTGCGTTCTCAAGCATTTGACCAGAAACACGTGTATCGCGTCCAATTAAGACTTTAGGTCGTGTGCTTTCGTGTTTTGTTAACACGTAACCACCTGTTCGACCGAGGCGATACGCCAGTTCCGGTGTCAATTCTACGTTTGCGACGCCGCGTACGCCGTCAGTTCCAAAATACTTACCCATATGTTATTTCCTCATTTCACTAATTTGTTTTAATTGGTCGGAACGGATGTCCGAGGCACGGCTTTTAACGTGACATCCATGTTATCCGGACGCAAGACATCGAAGGCTTTCGACGTCTGGTATGAAATCGGCAATCCATGTGTTCCTTCTTTTAGTCCTGTCACGTCGATGACCGCTTTAATGTCCGTCGCATCAATCGATGCTAGATCCGATTCTTTCCCACGGACAACGACATCCATCGTTTGGTTATAATCAATCGTATACTTCGACTCATCAAACCCGTTCAACGTGACCGTCACACCCGGGATCGTTTTCTCTGCTCGATCCTCGACGGTTTCTGTCGTCGATTTCGCATTTTCTTTTTCAACGACGATATTGACGGTAACCTGTGTCGGATCCATCGCCGTCGCGTTTTCCGGTTCCACGAGTTTGACGGTTTTTTCCGTCGTCTTCGTCAATCCCTTAAGCGAGACCGCTTCTGTATCAACGGAACCAATCCGTTCCAACTCTTCTTTTGTTCCATATAGACGAGCTTCCGTCGTGACGGGAACGATCTTGACAACGGTATACCCTTTTTTGACGTTGTCTTTTGTCTTCACATTGATTGGTACCGTCTTACTTTCCTTATAGATCGGTACTGTGATTTCTAATTGCTCCGGTTGATAAGATGCATTAATCGTATTCCCGTTCGCATCCGTCGCTTTAGCATTGAACGTCTCTTTGAACGTCTCTGCCCGACCGGTCACATCAATCGGTACTTGGATTGCTGAAATCGCCTGTAACTTCTCCGCGCCTCCCGTGACTTCAACAGTTTGTTGGTTCGGTTGCGCTTCCCCAGCGACATATCCTTCAGCGATTTTGTTTTTATTGAGTAAGGCGACTTGTACCGGTACTTCTTTCGTAATCTTCTTATCGAGGAAGACTTCGATCGTCTGTTGTTTCGGCGTCACTTCGACATCTTTTCCAAAGCCAGTCGGTGTGACACGGACACGATGATAGCCCGGGTCGAGACCTTTCAAATCAATCGATAATCCAAAATCCTGAACAAGCCGGAGCATCGTCAAGCTACTCGAAGGACCTTTTACGGTGACCTCCATCGTATTTGGAATATTATAGGCGACCCATTGCGATTCATCATACTGGACCGTGACCGGTACGTCAAACTTCGTCGAGCCTTGTCCTGCGATCGGTAACAGACTAGCGGCATCGCTTTTTCCCGTCGTATTCGAACCTGCGACCATCAAATACAACATGACGGCTAAGGCAACGGCAACGATGCGTAAAAACCAGCGCTCATTGAACCACTTTTCGAACATTATTTTTTCGCCCCCATCCAGTTCAAGAAGGAAGTATTCGTCGGTTCGGCCTTGACGATCGTCTCAAGTAACTTCGTCCGCAAGGATTCTTCGTCGAGTTCCCGGTATAGACGTCCATTGATGGCGAGTGAGACACCACCCGTTTCTTCCGAGACGACGAGCGTGACACTATCCGTCACCTCACTGACACCAATTGCTGCGCGGTGACGTGTTCCAAGCTCTTTTGAGATATGTGCACTCTCAGACAGCGGTAAGTAACAAGCGGCTGCTGCTAACTTGCCTTGCTGGACGATGACGGCACCATCATGTAAGGGTGTATTCGGAATGAACAAGTTGATCAGCAACTGACTCGTGATTTGTGAGCCGAGCGGAATACCCGTCTCCACGTATTCACTCAGTCCAGTCTCCCGTTCAATCGTCACGAGTGCCCCAATACGCCGTTTTGACATGTACTGAGCAGACGATACGAGCGCATCGACGATTCGAATTTGTTCATCTTCATCACTGACCGCACTACGCGAGAAGAATTTACTCGTTCGTCCTAAATGTTCCAGTCCACGCCGGAGTTCGGGCTGGAAGATGATGATAATCCCCAGTAACCCATAGGTGATGATTTGATTCAGTAAGAATTGCAGTGTTTTGAGTCCAAAAAAGCCACTCAGGAACCAACTGATCAAAATGACCGAGATCCCTTTAATGAGCTGGACCGCTTTTGTTCCTTTGACGATGATCATGAGACGGTAAATGACGAACGTCACGACCGCAATATCAATCACGTCATTAATATAATCGTACCAATGTACGTTTTCTCCCAGTTTCAACAATTGAAATTGAAGTGGTTGCCAGCTGAAGTAATTCACCAACCGTGCCCCCTAACTCATCTGATTTAAACAGTTTCCATTATAGCACAAAGGGACGAGTTCGACTCGTCCCAGCTGATTATTGAAATAGACGCTTGATTCCGTACCATACGCGTTCGAATAATTGATCGATTTCCTTGATTTCTCCGGTCACGCTACCAGCACTCGCCGTGTACGCTTTCCCGTCAACGGTCATGACGTCGCCATTGACTTTCCCTTCGATGCGGACGTTCCCGCCTTCGACATAGAGATCTTGATCGACTGTGACACCTTTCGGGACAACGACCTCACCATTTTGAGCGACGATGCCTGGTGCATTCGTATAAGATAAGTCATGTTCTTCCTGTGCCATATAACCACCAAGGCTACCGACCGACAAAAGTAAGAAAACAGCCGCTGCCGCGAGCAATGGATATTGCTTCATCTTCCCTCCAAAACGAGACGGTTGCGGTTGGTGCAGCAAAGCAGCGCTTGGCGTCTCCACCTGTTCAGGCAATTGTGCCAGCACGCGGGATGTAAAATCTGCCGATAATTTAGGCGCTGGAAGTTGACGCAGTCGAGCATCAAGGAGCCGATACTCTTCGAACTCGTCCATCGCGTCTACTTCTCGTAACTCTGCTTCTAATCGCTCGAATTCCTCAGGTGGTTGGTTTTGGTCTAAATAATCCTGGATCCGTTCATGTACATGCTCTCGTGACATGGTGAGTTCCTCCTTCTCATCGTTTGGCAAAATGCTTCTTCAGCGCTTCTCGTCCACGATGAATTCTAGTTTTGACAGTAGCGACAGGTAATTCGATCATTTCACTGATTTCCTTTAGCGAAAGATCTTCTACATATTTCAGGACGAGTGGGACACGGTATTTTTCTGGTAAAGCCGCAATCGCGTCCCCGACTTCGTTTCGTTGCTCGTTATCGACCACTTGGTCCTCCGGCAAGGTGTCCTTGCTCTCGAGTTGTGAATACAATGTCAGTCCTTCAGTACCTGACATCTCAGCATCAAGAGAATAATCAGGTTTCTTTTTCCGTAATCGGTCAATCGATACGTTCGTGACGATTCGGTACAACCAAGTCCGGAACTTCCATTGTGCATTATACGAATCAATTTTCGTAAATACACGGATGAAGGCTTCCTGTGTCGCATCCTCCGCTTCCATTCGATCGCGCAAGACACGGAAAGCCACAAGAAAGGCACCTTCCTTATATAGATCAACAAGTGCCGCGAATGCATCACGGTCTCCCTGTTTCACTCGCTCAATTAAGCGTAGTGTCGTTTCTTCCACTTTGAATACCCCCCGCTCTATGCGGTCAATCTCTTATACGAAGTCGACCGATAAATGTTTCATCTCCTTTTAAATTGTAACAAAAAAAACTTGAACCCCGATGAAAAGAGTTCAAGTTCTATCCATTATTTTACTAAGCGATGTGTTTCCATTGCCAAAAGTAGATCTCCGATTAGTTCATTCGCAAGTTCTGCTGTTCCGTTTCCTTCTTCAAGCAACGGATTCACTTCAACGAATTCAGCTGCAATGAAGTCTTCTGCCGTTGCGCAATGCTGGAGCACCGTTTTCGCATCGTCTAAGAAAATACCGTCGGCGACACGTGTTCCGGTACCGACGACGAGTGATGGATCGAGACCATCCATATCAAAGCTAAGATAGAACGCATCCGTCGTTTCCTTCAAATAGGCAATCGCTTCTTCCATGATCGCGTCCATTCCCCGAGTTCGGATCGCTTCCATATCATAGACACGAATACCAAGACGATCAATCAGCTCTTGTTCGCCTGGATCAACGTCACGTAATCCGATGAAGACGAGATGTTCCGGTTGCAGTTTGACATCGGTTCCTCCGACTTCCGTTAAACGCTGATGTCCTTCCCCAAGGGCGACAGCGAGCGGCATGCCGTGAATATTGCCAGACGGTGATGTTTCCGGTGTATTCAAATCACCGTGTGCATCGAACCAGATGACACCAAGACGGGGTACAGTCTGACGTAACCCTGCAATCGTTCCGATCGCCATGCTGTGATCGCCACCGACTAATAACGGAAAACGTTGCTCCGATAACGCGTCACGTACGATCAGGTGCAAGTCATTCGTCGTATGGACGACGCCTTCAAGACGTTTTAGCTTCGGATCTTCTTCCCGGACTGCATCCTCGGATAAGACAGCCGCTTCCCCGTAGCGTACTGCTTCTTGTCCCCGTGCTTCAAGTGTCGCGAGTAGACCGGCTTTTTCGACAGCAGCAGGTCCGTGTTCAGTGCCTGGCTTTCCTTGTCCATAACGGTACGGTACGCTGATATACGCGATGTTCATTCGTTATTCCCCCTATGTCATAGTCACTTCTACATGTATTGTAAGCGGTAACAAACAAGTGGTTCAACTCAACAAAAAAACGCATGAATATACAAAAAAACACCGTGAAGGGAATCACGGTGTTCTTGCGTACGTACTCTGGTTATGCTTGGCATTTCATATAAAAAAAACTTAAGACGAACGAAACTCGCTTAAGATCTTTAAATAAAATTGGTGGAGCCTAGCGGGATCGAACCGCTGACCTCCTGCGTGCAAGGCAGGCGCTCTCCCAGCTGAGCTAAGGCCCCGAAAGAAAAAGCGGAAGACGGGATTCGAACCCGCGACCCCGACCTTGGCAAGGTCGTATTCTACCACTGAACTACTTCCGCAAGAAATGAGCCATGCAGGATTCGAACCTGCGACCCTCTGATTAAAAGTCAGATGCTCTACCAACTGAGCTAATGGCTCGACATGGTGGGGGGGGGCGGATTCGAACCGCCGAACCCGAGGGAGCGGATTTACAGTCCGCCGCGTTTAGCCACTTCGCTACCCCCCCAGTTTGTCTAGGAAACTTATACGATTGAGAAAAAACAGTGCCGGCAACAGGAGTCGAACCCGCGACCTACTGATTACAAGTCAGTTGCTCTACCAGCTGAGCTACACCGGCACAAAAAGTATAATGGTGACCCGTACGGGATTCGAACCCGTGTTACCGCCGTGAAAGGGCGGTGTCTTAACCGCTTGACCAACGGGCCATTGGCTCCGCAAGTAGGATTTGAACCTACGACCTACCGGTTAACAGCCGGTTGCTCTACCACTGAGCTATTGCGGAATAAATTAAATGCCTGGCAACGTCCTATCCTCACAGGGGGAAGCCCCCAACTACTTTCGGCGTTCAAGTGCTTAACTTCCGTGTTCGGCATGGGAACGGGTGTGACCACTTGGCTATCGTCACCAGACGATCGGGCTCGCGCCCTCAAAACTGAAGTCATCAACAAGCATCTGCTAGAACAAGGCCTCGACCGATTAGTATCACTCAGCTCCACATGTCGCCATGCTTCCACCCGTGACCTATCTACCTCATCGTCTCTGAGGGGTCTTTCTTGATTACTCAAAGGGAAATCTCATCTTGGAGGGGGCTTCATGCTTAGATGCTTTCAGCATTTATCCCGTCCGCACGTAGCTACCCAGCGATGCTCCTGGCGGAACAACTGGTACACCAGCGGTGCGTCCATCCCGGTCCTCTCGTACTAAGGACAGCTCTCCTCAAATTTCCTGCGCCCACGACGGATAGGGACCGAACTGTCTCACGACGTTCTGAACCCAGCTCGCGTACCGCTTTAATGGGCGAACAGCCCAACCCTTGGGACCTACTCCAGCCCCAGGATGCGATGAGCCGACATCGAGGTGCCAAACCTCCCCGTCGATGTGGACTCTTGGGGGAGATCAGCCTGTTATCCCCAGGGTAGCTTTTATCCGTTGAGCGATGGCCCTTCCATGCGGAACCACCGGATCACTAAGCCCGACTTTCGTCCCTGCTCGACTTGTAGGTCTCGCAGTCAAGCTCCCTTCTGCCTTTGCGCTCTACGAATGATTTCCAACCATTCTGAGGGAACCTTTGGGCGCCTCCGTTACTGTTTAGGAGGCGACCGCCCCAGTCAAACTACCCGCCTGACACGGTCCTCCAGCCGGATCACGGCTGCGAGTTAGAGACTCTATGCATGAAGGGCGGTATCCCAAGGGTGACTCCTCCGAAGCTGGCGCTCCGGGCTCGACGTCTCCCGCCTATCCTGTACATCATGCACAAAGCCTCAATATCAGGCTGTAGTAAAGCTCCATGGGGTCTTTCCGTCCTGTCGCGGGTAACCTGCATCTTCACAGGTACTATGATTTCACCGGGTCTCTCGTTGAGACAGTGCCCAAATCGTTACGCCTTTCGTGCGGGTCGGAACTTACCCGACAAGGAATTTCGCTACCTTAGGACCGTTATAGTTACGGCCGCCGTTTACTGGGGCTTCGGTTCAAAGCTTCGCTTGCGCTAACCCATCCCCTTAACCTTCCAGCACCGGGCAGGCGTCAGCCCCTATACGTCATCTTGCGATTTAGCAGAGACCTGTGTTTTTGCTAAACAGTCGTTTGGGCCTATTCACTGCGGCTCTACTCATGTAGAGCGTCCCTTCTCCCGAAGTTACGGGACCATTTTGCCGAGTTCCTTAACGAGAGTTATCCCGCGCGTCTTAGAATTCTCATCTCGCCTACCTGTGTCGGTTTACGGTACTGGCGCCTTCCCCCTCACTAGAGGCTTTTCTTGGCAGTGTGAAATCGTGACCTACGTCCCTACGGGACTCCGCATCGTTCCTTGACTTTGATGCCTGACGGATTTGCCAATCAGACGGTCTTGAAACTTGCACATGCACTTCCATCCGCATGCGTCACTATCCTCCTGCGTCCCCCCATTGTTCAAACGGTGGATCGGCGGTACAGGAATATCAACCTGTTATCCATCGCCTACGCCTTTCGGCCTCGGCTTAGGTCCAGACTAACCCTGAGCGGACGAGCCTTCCTCAGGAAACCTTGGGCTTTCGACGGAGGGGATTCTCACCCCTCTTTTCGCTACTCACACCGGCATTCTCACTTCCAAACGCTCCACTGCTCCTTCCGGTACAGCTTCACAGCGGTTTGGAACGCTCCCCTACCATTCCTTACGGAATCCGCAGCTTCGGTGGTATGTTTAGCCCCGTTACATTTTCGGCGCGGCGCCACTCGACTAGTGAGCTATTACGCACTCTTTGAATGGTGGCTGCTTCTAAGCCAACATCCTAGCTGTCTAGGCAGCGCCACATCCTTTTCCACTTAACATACACTTTGGGACCTTAGCTGGCGGTCTGGGCTGTTTCCCTCTTGACTACGGATCTTATCACTCGCAGTCTGACTCCCGAGTATAAGTTGCTGGCATTCGGAGTTTAACTGAATTCGGTAACCCTGTGGGGGCCCCTAGTCCAATCAGTGCTCTACCTCCAGAACTCTCAACCTCGAGGCTAGCCCTAAAGCTATTTCGGGGAGAACCAGCTATCTCCAGGTTCGATTGGCATTTCACCGCTACCCACACCTCATCCCCGCACTTTTCAACGTGCGTGGGTTCGGACCTCCAGTCAGTGTTACCTGACCTTCATCCTGGACATGGGTAGATCACCTGGTTTCGGGTCTACGACAACGCACTGAACGCCCTGTTCAGACTCGCTTTCGCTACGGCTCCGCCTCATCGGCTTAACCTCGCGCGTTATCGTAACTCGCCGGTTCATTCTACAAAAGGCACGCCATCACCCGTTAACGGGCTCTGACTACTTGTAGGCATACGGTTTCAGGATCTATTTCACTCCCCTTCCGGGGTGCTTTTCACCTTTCCCTCACGGTACTGGTTCACTATCGGTCACTAGGGAGTATTTAGCCTTGGGAGATGGTCCTCCCGGATTCCGACGGGGTTTCACGTGTCCCGCCGTACTCAGGATCCACTCTGGAGGGAAAACAGTTTCAGCTACAGGGCTGTCACCTTCTTCGGCCGACCTTTCCAGGTCCTTCACCTACTGTCTTCCTTTTTGACTCCGTGTAGAGTGTCCTACAACCCCGAAGAGCATGCTCTTCGGTTTGGGCTGTTCCCGTTTCGCTCGCCGCTACTCAGGGAATCGCATTTGCTTTCTCTTCCTCCGGGTACTTAGATGTTTCAGTTCCCCGGGTCTGCCTCACGCTACACTATGTATTCATGTAACATGTCCCATCCCATTACGGATGGTGGGTTCCCCCATTCGGAAATCTTCGGATCAAAGCATACTTACTGCTCCCCGAAGCATATCGCTGTTCGTCGCGTCCTTCATCGGCTCCTAGTGCCAAGGCATCCACCGTACGCCCTTCATACCTTGATCTAGCGTTGGTATTCTAAGAACACACGTCTAATGACATGGTTAATTAAAAGTTTGATGTCTTGTTGATGTCTTCAGTTTTCAAGGTGCGAGTGTCTCTTTCGAGACTGAGAGACGAGCTCTCAAAACTGAACGATGGGCATGTCCCGTAAGGGACGTTTTCCTTAGAAAGGAGGTGATCCAGCCGCACCTTCCGATACGGCTACCTTGTTACGACTTCACCCCAATCATCTACCCCACCTTCGACGGCTGGCTCCTTGCGGTTACCTCACCGGCTTCGGGTGTTGCAAACTCTCGTGGTGTGACGGGCGGTGTGTACAAGACCCGGGAACGTATTCACCGCAGTATGCTGACCTGCGATTACTAGCGATTCCGACTTCATGCAGGCGAGTTGCAGCCTGCAATCCGAACTGGGAACGGCTTTATGGGATTGGCTCCACCTCGCGGTCTCGCTGCCCTTTGTACCGTCCATTGTAGCACGTGTGTAGCCCAACTCATAAGGGGCATGATGATTTGACGTCATCCCCACCTTCCTCCGGTTTGTCACCGGCAGTCTCCCTAGAGTGCCCAACTGAATGCTGGCAACTAAGGATAGGGGTTGCGCTCGTTGCGGGACTTAACCCAACATCTCACGACACGAGCTGACGACAACCATGCACCACCTGTCACCATTGTCCCCGAAGGGAAAACTTGATCTCTCAAGCGGTCAATGGGATGTCAAGAGTTGGTAAGGTTCTTCGCGTTGCTTCGAATTAAACCACATGCTCCACCGCTTGTGCGGGTCCCCGTCAATTCCTTTGAGTTTCAGCCTTGCGGCCGTACTCCCCAGGCGGAGTGCTTAATGCGTTAGCTTCAGCACTGAGGGGCGGAAACCCCCCAACACCTAGCACTCATCGTTTACGGCGTGGACTACCAGGGTATCTAATCCTGTTTGCTCCCCACGCTTTCGCGCCTCAGCGTCAGTTACAGACCAAAGAGTCGCCTTCGCCACTGGTGTTCCTCCACATCTCTACGCATTTCACCGCTACACGTGGAATTCCACTCTTCTCTTCTGTACTCAAGCCTTCCAGTTTCCAATGGCCCTCCCCGGTTGAGCCGGGGGCTTTCACATCAGACTTAAAAGGCCGCCTGCGCGCGCTTTACGCCCAATAATTCCGGACAACGCTTGCCACCTACGTATTACCGCGGCTGCTGGCACGTAGTTAGCCGTGGCTTTCTCGTAAGGTACCGTCAAGGTACGAGCATTTCCTCTCGTACGTGTTCTTCCCTTACAACAGAGTTTTACGATCCGAAAACCTTCATCACTCACGCGGCGTTGCTCCATCAGACTTTCGTCCATTGTGGAAGATTCCCTACTGCTGCCTCCCGTAGGAGTCTGGGCCGTGTCTCAGTCCCAGTGTGGCCGATCACCCTCTCAGGTCGGCTATGCATCGTCGCCTTGGTGGGCCGTTACCCCACCAACTAGCTAATGCACCGCAAGGCCATCTCAAGGTGACGCCGAAGCGCCTTTCATCAACGGACCATGCGGTCCGATGAACTATCCGGTATTAGCTCCGATTTCTCGGAGTTATCCCAATCCTTGAGGCAGGTTCCTTACGTGTTACTCACCCGTCCGCCGCTCATTCCGCTGCCTTCCCTCCGAAGAGTTCCGTCAGTTTCCTGCGCTCGACTTGCATGTATTAGGCACGCCGCCAGCGTTCGTCCTGAGCCAGGATCAAACTCTCCATGAAGTGTTTGACTTGCTCGTTGTTGTGACCGAAGTCACGATTGACGAAGCTTGCGCTTCATTCGTTTTTGTATTCCGTAGAATACGATTTTTGCCTCATCGTTCAGTTTTCAAAGTCCAATATGTCATTTGACGACTTTTAAATCTTACAGTAAAGTAATATGTGATGTCAATTACTTTTTTGAAGTTTTTTTCGTCTGTGACGCTCGCGTTTGGCGTGTGCCTCAGCGACATGTATTAATATATCAACTCTTGTTTTTTTCGTCAACTGTTTTTCTAAAAAAACTTTAGAAAAAAGATAGACCCGCTTGAACCGGTAAAACACTACCCGTTCGCGGGTCTTTTTCGTTACGCCTGTTTTTGCGATTGTCCTTGAGAAGCGGGCTTTTCTTGCAAGCGATGCAGCATTAGAATCTGATACGCATTACAGATTAAAAGTGTCGCAAGCGCCGCCCATAACATCCGCTTATCTTGTGTTGCCTGCAAAGCAGGTACCCATTCGATCAACGTGATGACTGTCATGAGGAACAATGTTGGAATGAACGCTGTAAAGTTCGTTTCCCGTGCTTTCGTCCGCGCGACTAAGAACGCTATTAACAGCAAGACGACCATCTCACCAATATAAAGGCTCGTCTTATCAAAGCCGTATGCTAATCCGCGCAGGTAGACGCCGTCAAATAGTGCAAATGCAATCAAGACGATTTGGACACGATTCCAAAGCTTTGCGCCGCGGAATAAATCGAGTCCGACGCGATGTAAGATCAAGTACGAGAAGAATCCCATCAAACTGATGGCTGTCCACGTACTACTGTAGGAGAGAGCCGTCACATATCCGCTAATCGATTGATTTCGGATATATCCAGGTTCCGCTACCAAGTTAAACACGAAGCCGGCGAGCGTTCCGATTAGGAGCGTCATCCAAAACAGCTTCAAAAATCCTTTAATCTTCATTCTTATCCCTCTACTTTTTCGATGACACGCGTGGCGAGTTCATTATAGTACGTCTCAAATGGATGTTCATCGCGATAGATCGATGGGGCGAAGTCCGCATCATTCGCATATGGTTGTCCAAGTGGAATCTTAGCTAGAATATCGGTTTTTAACGCTTCTGACAACCTCTCTCCGCCACCACTACCGAAGACATATTCTTTTTCGCCTGTCACTTTGCTTTCAAAGTACGCCATGTTCTCGACGATTCCGAGGAGACGATGGTTCGTCTTGATCGCCATTGCTCCTGCTCGTGCTGCAACGAAAGCAGCTGTTGCGTGAGGTGTCGTGACGATGACTTCCTGACAGCTCGGGAGCATCGAATGAATGTCGAGCGCGACATCCCCTGTCCCCGGTGGAAGATCAAGCAACAAGTAATCGAGATCGCCCCATTCGACGTCTGCGAAGAAGTTATTGAGCATCTTCCCGAGCATTGGTCCCCGCCAGATGACTGGTGCATTATCTTCGACGAAGAAGCCCATTGAGATGACCTTGACGCCAAAGCGTTCTGGTGGAACGATTCGGTCGTTGACGACAGTCGGACGTGTTTCAATTCCCATCATGTCTGGAACACTAAAGCCGTAGATATCGGCATCAATCAACCCGACTTTCTTCCCTGCTCGTGCGAGGGCGACTGCTAGGTTAACAGAAACCGTTGATTTTCCGACGCCGCCTTTACCAGAAGCGATCGCGATGAACGTCGTACCGGATTCTGGTTTGAGGATCGACGGTGTCGTCGCTGCTTGAATCCCGTGATCACCGAGTGCCTCAAAACGGAGTCCCACCGTCTTGAATCCTTTTTCTTTTAGTTCCTTGACGATTTGCTGTTGGAGCACAAGTTGCTCCCCAGAACCGGATTGTGCTAAAGCAATTTTCAGACTGACATAATCACCTTTAATCCGGACGTCACGAATGCCGTTCGTATCTGCAAGCGGGCGGTCAATCGTCGGATCGACGAGCGTTCCGACTACCTCGCGAATTTCTTGTTCATTCAACATAGTGCCTTCCCCCTGAAAACGTTCGATTTAATCCTTATTAGTATAACAAAAATAAGAGAGCGCTTGCACATTTCGACACCGGAAAGGATGACTTTTCCATGTCCAGTGTCGGTTTTCATCATTTCTCTCGATCATTCACTCGTTTTAGAACATTCGGTTCCATGTACGAGGACCCACGACACCATCGACATCAAGTCCTTGACGTGTTTGATAGGCACGCACCTTCTGAGCCGTCTCTGCATCAAAGCGCCGAGTCACGGTTGCTTTGACTGCACGCTGAATTCGTTCAATATCCCGCGGATTCATATTGGCTGCACCTTGATACAACGGACGACCTGGATACGGAACGATATCACGAGAGCGATTCGGCGTTTCTTCAGACACTCCTAGTAATTCAAAGTGTGGATAGTCCTTAAAACTCGTCCAGTCCCCACCCCAAGAAAAGCCACGTCGTTTCATCGCAGCAACAATCTTTTGAAAGCTTTGATCGTTTCGAAACAGCGCTTGTGTACCGTCTTTGGAATATTGAAAGAGGTCGACGGCAATGCCGCGGTTATGACTCGATTGTCCGCCGCGTGCATTCGTTACGATTGGTCCTGGTAGTGTCCTTCCCTGTGCGTACAACCGATTCTGTTCTACGATCGATCGGTACCCTTGTGCGACACCGACATAAATCCCTTGCGCATGCATCTCCCGGATGACTTCTTGCGTCCGTTTGGCGACTTCTCGTGACAGTCCCGAAGCATTCAACTTCCGATTCGCTCGCTCGAGTAACCAGCTGATCGATAATGCCATCTATACTCACCCCTTTGTCTCCTGTTCCCGAAAACAAAATCCGCTATACTTATGGAATGCAGAATGATTTTAACTTATATCAAAAGGAGCATCCTATGAAAAAACGCTTTATTTGGACGCTTGGCGTCACCTGTCTCTTACACCTTGGCTTCATCCTGTATCTGACGCTGCAACCGACCGTAGCTACCAAGACGGAGTTACCGGACAATGCAACCGTCTTGAGTGAAGAAACCTCTTTTACGGGACATGTCGGTCAAGCGACGACACATACACCTACCCAATTCATACAATCTCTCTTTATTTGAAGCATCCCGTTGACGATCGTCATCCTCTATCTTCTTCTGACGATATTGCACCGATTACGCTCCACTCCGTCGTCTTGACTTGAATCGCTGTTCTGACACTTCGTCAGGAGAGCGATTTTTCAATGCACAAAAAAACCTCCCACCACAAGGGTGAGAGGGATTCGAAAAGAATTAACGTTTCGAGAATTGTGGTGCACGACGAGCTGCTTTAAGACCGTATTTTTTACGCTCTTTCATACGAGCATCACGAGTCAAGAAGCCTTTCGCTTTGAGTGCGCCGCGGAATTCTGGATCCGCTTGAAGAAGAGCACGTGAGATACCGTGACGGATAGCGCCTGCTTGACCAGTGAAGCCGCCGCCTTTGACCGTTACGATTACATCGTACTTGCCTTCTGTTTCTGTGATTACGAGTGGTTCTTTTGCAGTCATGATCAATGTCTCATAACCGAAGTATTCGCTGATATCGCGACCGTTAACTGTGACTTTACCGTCTCCAGCAACGAGGAAAACGCGCGCTGCCGCGTGTTTCCGGCGACCAGTGCCGTAGTAACGTACATCTGCCATCGTGTAGTTCCTCCTAAATTCGTATTAACCGCGAAGTTCGTAAACTTCTGGTTGTTGTGCTTCGTGCTTGTGTGCAGCTCCAGCGTAGACGTGGAGTTTGTTGAACATTTGACGACCGAGGCTACCTTTTGGAAGCATCCCTTTGATCGCGAGTTCAAGCATGCGCTCAGGTTTGTTAGCAAGCATATCGCGTGCAACAGTCTGCTTTAAGCCGCCTGGATGACCAGAGTGACGGTAGTAGACTTTTTTGTCGAGTTTGTTACCAGTTAAAACGATTTTCTCAACGTTGATGAGGATAACGTTATCCCCACAGTCAACGTGTGGTGTGAACGTAGGCTTGTGCTTACCACGGAGAAGTGATGAAACTTCGCTCGCAAGGCGACCGAGTGTTTTACCTTCAGCGTCGATAAGGAGCCATTTGCGTTCTACATCAGTAGCTTTCGCCATGAAAGTTGTGCGCATGTAAAATACCTCCTAAGGAATTAAAAGTTCTGTTTTTGATTTTTCATTTATTCACTAGGTGAATCTATCATAATCTTAGGTGTACGGGGCTAAGATTGTGGTTTCATAATAAATGAAATGCCAATAAACATTGTATGTTTTTTAATAGCCAATGTCAATTGCCTTTTTTCACTCCGGATAGAAAACTTCCCATAGATAGAGTCCATGAGGAGGCGCCGTCACGCCTGCGACGTTCCGGTCCTTTGCCAGCAACATTTTTTTAATGTCCTCTGGTGCAAAACGACCGCGTCCGACGTCAAGTAATGTCCCGACCATGATCCGGATTTGATTATAGAGAAACCCACTGCCCTGGAACCGAAAGACGAGTTCGTCACCGATCGTCATCAACTCTGCCTCGTAAATCGTCCGGACCCGGTTATCCGTTTCCGTCTTCGCGACACAGAACGAACTGAAGTCGTGCGTCCCGACGAGATGGGCCATCCCTTGACGGATGCGCTCGAGATCAAGCGGATACGGGATATGAACCGATAGATTCCGACGAAACGCATTTTCTTCGCGGCGGACGAAATAACGGTATTCCTTCCCTACGACGTCGTAACGCGCTTCAAAGGTCGGTTCGACCTCTTCGCAGCTCCGGACACGAATATCCGCTGGTAAGAGCGTATTCAGTGCCTTGACGACGTTCTCCGGGGGAATCGCTAGTTCCGTATCAAAATGAATGACTTGCCCGTAGGCATGCACCCTCGCATCCGTCCGTCCCGACCCGATGATCTTGACGGGATGTTTGTGCATCCGCGCAAGCGTCGTTTCAATCACTTCTTGAATCGTCAATCCGTTTGGTTGCACCTGATACCCGGCGTAGCCGGTTCCGTCATATTGAATCGTACATTTTAAACGACGCATTAACCGATCCCTCGCAATCCTACTAAACTGATCGTTAGGAGGACGAGTAGGATCATCAGACCTGTATCCCGCATCGTCCACTTGGATTCCCGTAGGCGTGTCCGCCCCTCTCCTCCACGGTATCCCCGCGCTTCCATTGCTATCGCAAGATCCTCTGCCCGCTTAAAGGCGGAGATGAACAACGGAATCAATAACGGAATGATCGCCCGTAAACGTTCCTTGATTGGTCCTGCCGATAAATCAACACCACGTGCTTGCTGTGCCTTCATGATTTTCTCCGTCTCCTCCGCTAAGGTTGGTAAGAACCGAAGCGAGATCGATAACATGAGCGCGATCTCATGCGTTGGAACACGGACGACCTTGAACGGCTTTAACAACAACTCAATCGCATCTGTCAATTCGATCGGTGAGGTCGTCAGCGTGACGAGTGTCGTGATCGAGACAAGATAGAAGAAACGCAATGAGACGATGATCGCGAGTCGCAGTCCTTCTTCATAGATCCGAAGCCAGCCGAACTCAAAGAGTACAGCCCCTTCGCGCGTGAAGAATAGCTGGATGACGAACGTAAAGACGATCAGGAATAAAATCGGTCGCAGTCCTTTTAGAACATAACGAAGCGGTAAGCGACTACTCATGAGTGCTAAGAACGTAAAGACAAGTAAAAAAATATTCGTTGCTGCGTTGTTCGCGAGAAAGACGAGCGGAATGAAGCAGAAAGCAAAGATGATCTTCGCGAGTGCCGACGACCGGTGCAAGTACGACTGACCGGGAATATGTTGTCCGACGATCATTCGCTCACCCCTTTCGTCATCAACCACTCGATCAACTCGGTCTCCGTCCGGATGTCCGGTCGTTGCAATCCACGCCGATCAGCAACTTGCCAAGCAAGCGATAAGACGTGCGGAAGATCGAGGTGGAATTGCTCGAGCAATGTCTCTTCTTTAAACAGGTCAAGCGGTAGCCCGTCAAACGCCACCTGAGCGTTTTCCATGACGATGACGCGCTCGGCATACTCAAGCACCTGATCCATGTCGTGCGTGATCAGGAGCAACGTCATACCGGTCTCTGCATGGAGCCGGGCAAATAGACTCAGCATATGCTTGCGTCCTTGCGGATCGAGTCCTGCCGTCGGCTCATCGACGATCAACACGTCTGGTTGACTAGCGAGTACGCCGGCAATTGCAACACGCCTCATTTGCCCACCAGACAGGTCAAACGGCGAACGACTCCAAAAGACTTCATCGAGTCCGACAGTCCGTAATGCCTCTTTCGCTAATTGCTCAGCCTTCGCGGCATCATGACCGAAGTTCATCGGACCGAACATGACATCCTTTAAGACCGTCTCTTCGAACAATTGATATTCCGGATATTGAAAAACAAGCCCGACGCGACGTCTTAATGGCTTGAGGTCCTGTTTTTTCTTCGGTTCGACGATGATGTCATCGACTTGTACCTTCCCCGCTGTCGGCTTGAGCAACCCATTGATGTGCTGCACGAGCGTCGATTTCCCGGATCCGGTGTGCCCTACAAACGCAACAAGCGCCCCTGACGGAATCTCAAGATTCACATCACGCAGCGCGACTCGTTCGAACGGACTATTGAGTTGATACGTATAATTTAATTCCTGGATTAAGATTGGCATAAACGGTTCACCAATTCTCTTTCATCTAGTATCGTCTCCTCGAGTGAGAGACCTTGCGCCCGTAAACGTTCTTGTACCCGAACAACGAATGGAACATCGAGTCCGATGTCTTCTAAGAACGATGCATGACGAAAGACTTCCTGAGGGGATCCTTCTAATACGATTTTCCCGGCATCCATGACGATGACACGACTAGCCCGTAATACTTCGTCTAATTCGTGTGTAATCGCGATGACCGCCATTGGGTGGGTCGCATGGAGTTCCTGAACGGTCGACATGACCTCTTGTCGTGCTAATGGATCAAGCATCGATGTAGCTTCATCGAGCACGAGAACATCAGGGCGCATCGCAAGCGCCGAAGCGATTGCGACACGCTGCTTCTGTCCGCCGGATAGTTGATGGGGTTCCCGATCAACAAAATCCGTAAGGCCAACGCGCGCTAGACTGTCGTCGATACGACGAACCATTTCCTCGCGTGGCACACCCCAGTTTTCTAGAGCAAATGCCACGTCGTCGCGCACGGTCGTGCCAACGAATTGATTGTCTGGATTTTGGAAGACGATGCCGATTGCTCGACGCATCTCCCACAGTTGTTCCGGATTCGCACTTGAAAAGCGCTCAGCAACCGTAACGGTCCCTGTCTCCGGTAACAACAGTCCATTAAACAATTTCGTCAGCGTTGATTTTCCAGAGCCGTTGTGACCAACGATGGCGACCCATTCACCTGAACGAATCGTCAGAGAGACTTCTTGTAGGGCTGCTTGCTCCTGTTCCGGATACCGATAGGTGACCTGTTCCAGTTCAATCAGCTTGTCCATGATCTCTCCTCCTTCATCAAATCAATACTTTCATTTTGTAGCAAAAGGGCAGAAGCGGGATACGCACTGCCCTTTTATGGCGAATCATTTAATGAGGATTAAACGAGTTCGATGATGACCATTTCTGCGCCGTCACCACGACGTGGTCCCATTTTCATGATGCGTGTGTAACCACCTTGACGCTCAGCAAAACGTGGAGCCACATCAGCGAATAATTTTTGGATCGCGTCTTGTGCTTTGCCCTCTGCGTTTTGACCAGCAGCTTCACGGCGAACGAACGATGCAACTTGACGACGAGCGTGGAGATCACCGCGTTTACCTAAAGTGATGAGTTTCTCTACGACTGGACGAAGTTCCTTCGCTTTTTGTTCTGTAGTTTGGATACGCTCATTGATGATGAGATCAGTCGCAAGGTCACGCAAAAGTGCCTTACGTTGTGAGCTTGTACGGCCTAATTTCGAGTATGCCATGGATGGATTCCCTCCTTCGTGCAATTAATAGTATTAGTCTTCTTTGCGCAAGCCTAGTCCGAGTTCGTCGAGTTTCGCTTGAACTTCCTCGAGTGATTTACGTCCGAGGTTACGGACTTTCATCATCTCGTCTTCGCTCTTGTTCGCGAGTTCTTGAACCGTGTTGATACCAGCGCGTTTCAAACAGTTGTACGAACGAACTGAGAGATCGAGTTCTTCGATCGTCATTTCGAGTACTTTTTCTTTTTGATCTTCTTCCTTTTCGACCATGATTTCAGCATGGAGCGCTTCGTCCGTAAGACCAACAAAGATGTTTAAGTGTTCTGTCATGATTTTCGCACCGAGTGACACTGCTTCTTCAGGGCGGATTGAACCGTCCGTCCAAACATCAAGCGTCAACTTATCGAAGCTCGCATCTTGACCGACACGTGTTTTTTCAACTTGATAATTTACACGTTGAATTGGCGTGTAAATCGAGTCGATTGGGATTACACCGATTGGCATATCGTCCCGTTTGTTATCTTCAGCCTGAACATACCCACGACCACGGCGTGCTGTCAGACGCATATGAAGTGATGCACCTTCTGCAAGCGTTGCGATGTGAAGTTCTGGGTTGAGGATTTCGACGTCGCTGTCATGCGTAATGTTCGCAGCAGTGACAACACCAGCGCCTTGAATATCGATCTCAAGCGTTTTCTCTTCTTCCGAGTACACTTTGAGGGCGAGTTTCTTAAGGTTCAAGATGATTTGGGTAACGTCTTCTACAACGCCATCAATCGTCGAGAACTCATGAAGAACGCCATCGATTTGGACTGCAGTGACTGCAGCACCCGGAAGTGAAGACAATAGGATACGACGCAATGAGTTACCAAGCGTTGTACCGAATCCACGCTCAAGCGGCTCAACTACGAATTTACCAAACGTAGCGTTCTCGCTTAACTCGATCGTTTCAATCTTCGGTTTTTCGATTTCGATCATCTGAACCCCTCCTTGAATATCGTCATGTTGGCCATCGCGTTCAATCGCCAACCGTCTTGTGTACGTTTCTACTGCCTTGCTTGGTCAAACGATCAACAAAAGTCTACTCGAATCCCCGCTCTGCAGTACAAGACGGGTTACACGCGACGACGTTTTGGAGGGCGGCAACCGTTGTGTGGTACTGGAGTAACGTCACGGATTGCAGTGACTTCGAGACCGATTGCTTGAAGAGCACGGATAGCTGCTTCACGACCTGCACCAGGACCTTTAACGTTAACTTCTACAGTACGCATACCGTTATCCATTGCTGTTTTAGCAGCTGTTTCAGATGCCATTTGTGCAGCGAAAGGAGTCGATTTACGTGAGCCTTTGAAGCCCATGTTACCTGCAGTTGCCCAAGAGATTGCATTCCCTTGCATATCAGTGATCGTAACGATCGTGTTGTTGAATGTTGAACGGATATGCACGATACCAGATTCAATATTCTTTTTGACTTTACGTTTACTACGAACGTTCTGTTTGCGTTTTGCCATCTTAGTTTACCCTCCCTTACTTCTTCTTGTTCGCTACTGTACGGCGTGGGCCTTTACGAGTACGCGAGTTGTTTTTAGTGTTTTGACCACGAACTGGAAGACCACGACGGTGACGAACACCACGGTAGCAACCGATTTCGATCAAACGTTTGATGTTGAGTGAGATTTCACGACGAAGGTCACCCTCAACTTTGATTTTGTCTAAACCATCACGAAGTTGGTTCAATTGTTCCTCAGTCAAGTCGCGAGTACGAGTATCTTCAGAGATACCAGTTTCTTTCAAGACTTTTTGAGCAGTCGTTTTACCAACACCATAGATGTAAGTGAGTGAGATGACGATGCGTTTCTCACGTGGAATATCTACACCAGCAATACGTGCCATGTGTGCACCTCCTTGTTTAATTACCCTTGTTTTTGTTTATGCTTAGGGTTTTCGCAAATAACCATTACTTTGCCTTTACGGCGGATAACTTTACATTTTTCACAGATCGGTTTAACCGAAGGTCTTACTTTCATTGTGAATACCTCCTCCTGAAAAAATCGGAGTTTTTATTTGAAACGGTATGTGATCCGTCCGCGAGTCAAGTCGTATGGTGACAACTCAACCGTTACTTTATCTCCTGGCAAGATCCGAATGAAGTGCATCCGAATTTTTCCTGAGACGTGCGCGAGGACCGTGTGGCCGTTTTCTAACTCCACCTTAAACATCGCGTTTGGAAGCGGCTCGATAACCGTACCTTCCACTTCGATTACATCTTGTTTCGCCATCAATTATACCCCTTTCTCTATAAAGTTGATTGGGAGCCCAGACGATTTGTAGCGCTAGGGGCTTTCTACAAGAGCCATTGAGAGATCATCGGTCACAAACACGAGTGGATACTGGCTTATAGAAAGGTGACACCAATAACGCGCACAGCTCACTCTGCATCGACCGTTAAGATCTCGTAGCCGTCGTCTGTGATGGCGATGGTGTGCTCAAAGTGGGCGCACATGCTACCGTCCACCGTCACTACCGTCCAATTGTCGGATAGTGTGCGAACATAGCGTTTCCCGACATTGACCATTGGCTCAATTGCCAGTGTCATGCCGGTTTTCAGGCGCGGCCCTTTCCCCGGTGGTCCATAATGTGGAATTTGCGGATCTTCATGCAAATTTTGTCCCACGCCGTGGCCCACATATTCGCGGACTACAGAAAAATTCGCAGCTTCAACATGTGACTGAATCGCATGCGAAATATCTGTCAGGTGCACGCCAGCTTTGGCGCGCTCCAATCCTTTATACAGAGATTCTTCAGTTACGTCAAGTAACCGCTTCGTCTCTTCAGAGATTGTACCTACCGGATATGTCCAGGCTGAATCTCCGTGATACCCATTGTACTCTGCTCCGATGTCAATCGAGATGATGTCACCGTCCTGAAGTACACGATCTCCCGGAATACCATGGACAAGCTCTTCGTTCACGGAAGCACAGATGCTACCCGTGAAACCATTATACCCTTTAAACGATGGTGTTGCCCCTTGACTTCGAATATAGCGTTCAGCGATCGCGTCGAGTTGCCCCGTCGTGATACCTGGGCGAATGTGAGCTTGAAGCTCCTTATGCGTCCGGGCGACGATTTGTCCTGCTTTACGCATGATGTCGATTTCACGCGGCGCTTTCGTGATGATCATTACTGATCACCAAGGAGTGCCTGAACATCGGAATATACATCGTTGATTGGACGATCACCGTCCAAATTACGAAGATACCCTTTTTCTGCGTAAAAGTCAATCAAAGGTTGCGCTTGAGCGACGTTGACTTCCAAGCGACGACGTACTGTCTCCTCTTGGTCATCTTCACGTTGTACAAGTGCTGATCCGTCGATATCACAGATCCCCTCCACTTTTGGTGGGTTGTAGAGAACATGATACGTTGCTCCGCAAGTTGGGCAAATCCGGCGACCTGTCAAACGAGGGACAAGTTTCTCCGGGTCTACACCGATGTGGATGACGTGATCAATTTGTTTGCCCAGATCTTCAAGTAATGCTTCAAGAGCATCTGCTTGTTTCACTGTGCGTGGGAAACCGTCAAGGAGAAAACCATTTGCACAGTCTTCTTTGGCGAGACGCTCACGTACGATGCCGATTGTGACTTCGTCCGGAACGAGTTCCCCTTTATCCATGTATGATTTCGCTTCTTGTCCGAGTGGCGTTGAATCTTTGATCGCCGCGCGGAACATGTCGCCTGTCGAGATGTGGGGGATCGCATAGTCTTCGATGATTTTCGCAGCCTGCGTTCCTTTACCAGCACCCGGCAAACCCATCAATACTAGATTCATGTCGGTAGCCTCCACTTCTATAGCTCTATAGACACAACAGAAAGGAAAGGGATGGTCCCCTTCCTCCCGCCTTATCGGATAAAGCCTTTGTAGTGTCGTTTAACCAATTGACTTTCAATCTGTTTCATCGTCTCTAGTCCTACACCGATGACGATCAACAAGCTCGTTCCACCAATCTGCACCGAGTTCGGTAAGCCAGCAAACTTAATAAAGAATGTCGGCGTCACCGCGATGACAGCTAGGAAGAGTGAACCGAAGAATGTCAGACGATATAGAATCTTCGTGATGTACTGCTCCGTTTGCTTACCAGGACGAATACCAGGAATGTATCCGCCTTGTTTTTGAAGGTTCTCTGCCATTTGTTCCGGGTTAACCTGAACGAATGTGTAGAAGTACGAGAACGCGATGATCAGTGCCACATAGATCGACATACCGATTGGACTCGTGTAGTCGAAAATGTCACGGATCTTCGTTGCCGTTTCCGGACTTGCAAAGAAACTCGCAATCGTTGGTGGCGTCACCATGAACGACACCGCGAAGATGACTGGAATAACACCGGCAGCGTTCAATTTGATCGGTAAGTGTGCCGATTGACCGCCAACTGGTGTCCGGTTCACCGTACGCTTAGCGTACTGAATCGGAATCTTACGTGCAGCTTGCTGAACATAGATGACTCCGACGATGACCGCGATGATGATTAAAAGCAAGAGTACGATATAAAGCACGTTTACAAACAAAGCATCCCCTGCATTTTGGAGCTTCGTTTCGTAAATCTGGCGGAATGCATTCGGGAAGCCCGCGACGATCCCGGCGAAGATGATCATTGATATCCCGTTACCAATGCCCTTCTCCGTGATGAGTTCACCGATGAACATCAAGAATGCTGTTCCCGCTGTCAATACGAGTGCAATCATAACGTATGTCCAGGTGCCGAACTGTTCGTCGACAAGACCTGGGTAGATACGGTTAAATCCAAGCGCGATTCCAAACGCTTGGACTAAGCCGAGTACGATCGTTCCATAGCGCGTTACCGTTGCTAACTTCTTACGGCCCGCCTCTCCTTGTTTTGCCCATTCGGCAAACTTTGGAACAACGTCCATCTGTAAGAGTTGGACAACGATCGAGGCCGTGATATACGGCATGATTCCCATCGCAAAGAGTGAGAAATTCTGCAAAGCATTCCCGCCGAACGAGTTCAAGAAACCAAGAATACCATTCTGGTCAATCTTGAACACTTCCGTGTTTACCATCGGCACCGGGATATGTGCTCCAATCCGGAACACGATAACCAATGCCAAGGTAAAGAGAATGCGCCGACGAATGTCAGCTACGCGCCACATATTGGAGATCGCTTGAAACATTAGATCACCTCAACCGTACCGCCGGCAGCTTCGATTGCTTGCTTCGCAGCGTCGGAGAACTTATGAGCTTTGACTGTTAGTTTCTTTTCGATCTTACCGTTAGAAAGAATTTTCACGCCGTCTTTCATGCCTTTGACTGCACGAGTCTCGACAAGAAGTTCTGGAGTAACTTCAGTTCCTTCTTCAAAACGGTTGAGTGTGTCAAGGTTAATGACCGCGAACTCTTTACGAGTTGGGTTGTTGAAGCCGCGTTTTGGTAAACGACGGTAAAGTGGGTTTTGTCCACCTTCGAAACCTGGACGAACACCACCGCCTGAACGAGCTTTTTGACCTTTGTGACCACGGCCAGAAGTCTTACCGTTACCAGAAGTCTTACCGTTACCAGAAGACATACCGCGACCTACACGGTTGCGTTCTGAACGTGAACCAGCAGCTGGTTTCAATTCATGGAGTTTCATAGTGGGGCACCTCCTCATAAAATTATATCGAACTATTACTCTTGAATTTCTTTTACTGTCACTAAGTGTGACACGTGGTTAATCATCCCACGCATAGCAGCGTTGTCAGGTACGACAACAGTCTGGTGCATCTTACGGAGACCAAGCGTACGAGTAGTAACGCGTTGGTTCTCCGGACGACCGATCATGCTGCGTGTGAGGGTAACTGCGAGTTTCGCCATCTGTTTTCCCTCCCTTTCTTAACCGCGAAGTTCTTCGACGGTTTTACCGCGGAGTTTCGCAACTTCTTCAGCACGTTTGAGTGATGTGAGACCTTCGACAGTCGCACGAACCATGTTGATTGGAGTGCTTGATCCAAGTGATTTTGAAAGAATGTCGTTGATTCCCGCTAATTCGAGAACCGCACGAACTGGACCACCAGCGATGACTCCAGTACCTTCAGAAGCAGGCTTCAAGAAGACGTGACCTGCACCGAATACACCGTTGACTTCGTGTGGAATTGTTGTGTTAACGATTGGAACGTTAACCATGTTTTTCTTAGCATCTTCGATTGCTTTACGGATCGCTTCAGGCACTTCCTGAGCTTTACCCGTACCGAAACCTACGTGACCATTCTTGTCACCAACGACGACGAGGGCAGCAAAACGGAAGCGACGGCCACCTTTTACTACTTTCGCGACGCGGTTTACGGTAACAACGCGTTCTTCGAGTTGATCCATGTTAATTTCTAACTGGCGCATGTAGAGGTTCCCTCCTTTTCTATTAGAATTTGAGACCAGCTTCACGAGCTGCTTCAGCTACAGCTTTGATACGTCCATGATAGAGATATCCTCCACGGTCGAAAACGACTGTTTCGATACCTTTTTCAAGAGCGCGCTCAGCTGCGAGCTTACCAACTGCTGCCGCAGCGTCAGTCGTGTTGCCTTTTTCAAGGTCGAGTGATGATGCAGATGCGAGTGTTGCATGTGTTGCATCGTCAATGACTTGTACGTAAATGTTCTTGTTCGAACGGAATACGTTCATACGTGGACGTGTTGCAGTCCCGATGATTGTACGACGGACACGACCATGACGTTTTTTACGCGTAGCGTTTTTATCTGCCTTTGAGATCATTTATGCCACTCCTTTCCGGTCAATTCGCATTCGCGAATTACTTACCTGTTTTACCTTCTTTACGACGAACGACTTCATCACTGTAACGAATACCTTTACCTTTGTACGGCTCAGGTTGACGGTACGAACGGATCAATGCAGCGACGTGACCAACACGTTCTTTGCTGATTCCGCGAACGATGAGTTGCGTATTCGTAGGAACTTCGACTTCGATGCCTTGTTCCGGAGTGTACTCGATTGGGTGTGAGTAACCGAGGTTGAGTACGATTTTGTTACCTTGCTTTTGTGCACGGTAACCAACACCTTGGATATCAAGTGTCTTAGCGAAACCGTTGCTAACACCTTCGACCATGTTCGCGATAAGCGCACGAGTCGTTCCGTGGATCGTACGGCTTGCTTTCTCGTCGTTCGGACGAGTGACAGTCAATTCATTACCTTCTACGTTGATCGCCATAGCTGGGCTGAACTCGCGTGAGAGTTCCCCTTTAGGACCTTTTACCGTAACCGTGTTGTTTTCAACTGTTACTGTAACGCCTGCTGGGATGACGACTGGCTTTTTACCAATACGTGACATTTAAGACACCTCCGTTCTTTTTATGCGTGTATTACCAGATGTATGCGATCACTTCGCCGCCGACTTTTTGTTGGCGAGCTTCTTTGTCAGTCATTACACCTTTAGATGTTGAAACGATAGCGATTCCGAGACCACCGAGTACTTTCGGGATTTCATCAGCTTTCGCGTAAACGCGAAGACCTGGTTTCGAGATACGTTTGAGTCCAGTGATAACGCGCTCGTTGCTTGCGCCGTATTTAAGGAATACGCGGAGCGTACCTTGTTTGCTGTCCTCGAGATATTCAACATCGCGGATGAAACCTTCACGTTTGAGGATTTCAGCGACTTCACGTTTGATTGTAGAAGCTGGCATTTCCAACTTCTCATGGCGAACCATGTTTGCATTACGAATGCGTGTAAGCATATCTGCAATCGGATCTGTCATAACCATGCGATGTACCTCCTTTCACAACTTTAATGAATTACCAGCTTGCTTTTTTAACACCAGGGATTTGACCTTTATGAGCAAGATCACGGAACTTAATACGGCTGATACCGAATTTACCAATGTAACCGTGTGGACGGCCAGTGATACTACAACGGTTGTGTAAACGAACCGCTGAAGAGTTACGTGGGAGTTTGCTCAAGCCGATGTAGTCGCCTTGTGCTTTCAATTCTGCGCGTTTTTCAGCGTAGCGCTCAACGAGTGCTTGACGTTTTACTTCACGTGCGATCATTGATTTCTTAGCCATGTTGTCGACCTCCCTTATTTTTGGAATGGCATGCCGAGTGCAGTGAGAAGCTCACGTGACTCTTCATCCGTGTTAGCAGTAGTTACGATAACGATGTCCATACCACGGACTTTCGATACGCGATCGTAGTCGATCTCTGGGAAGATCAATTGTTCCTTCACGCCTAGCGTGTAGTTACCACGGCCATCGAAAGATTTTTTCGATACGCCACGGAAGTCACGTACACGTGGAAGTGACACGTTGATCAACTTGTCGAGGAATTCGTACATGCGCTCGCCACGAAGTGTAACCTTCGCACCGATTGGCATACCTTCACGAAGTTTGAAACCAGCGATTGATTTCTTAGCTTTCGTGATGAGTGGTTTCTGACCAGTGAGGAGCTGAAGCTCTTCGACTGCCATGTCAAGTGCCTTAGAGTTCGTAACAGCGTCACCAACACCCATGTTGATTACGATTTTATCGACTTTCGGCGCTTGCATTACAGAACTGTAATTGAATTTCTCCATCATTACTTTGACGATTTCGTCTTGGTATTTAGCTTTTAAACGGTTCATCAGAAAGTGGACCTCCTTTCTTTAAATCTTCTTATTTATCTAAAGCTTCGCCCGATTTTTTAGCGATACGTACTTTCTTGCCGTCAACCACAGTGAAACCAACGCGTGTTGGGTTACCTGTCTTAGGGTCGATGAGCATAACGTTCGATACGTGAATCGGTGCTTCTTTCTCGACAATTCCGCCTTGCGGGTTGAGTTGAGAAGGTTTTGAGTGTTTTTTGATCATGTTAACGCCTTCGACGATTACGCGATCTTTTTTAGGCATAGCTGTAAGGACAACGCCTTGTTTGCCTTTGTCTTTACCAGTCATAACCTGAACTTTATCACCTTTTTTGACATGCATCGTTAGAGCACCTCCTTGTAGGAATTCTTTGGAATTAAAGTACTTCCGGTGCCAACGAGACGATCTTCATGAAGTCTTTTTCACGAAGTTCGCGTGCGACTGGTCCGAAGATACGTGTGCCACGTGGGCTTTTGTCATCTTTGATGATGACTGCTGCGTTTTCGTCAAAACGGATGTACGAACCGTCTTTACGACGAACGCCACGTTTAGTACGAACGACTACTGCGCGTACAACTTCACCTTTTTTGACAACGCCACCTGGTGTTGCTTGTTTTACTGTACAAACAATAACGTCACCGATGTTAGCAGTTTTACGACCAGAACCACCGAGGACTTTGATCGTCAAGACTTCACGAGCTCCTGAGTTGTCTGCTACTTTTAAGCGAGATTCTTGTTGAATCATACGATTGTACCTCCCTCCGGATGTTTATTCACCCGAACTAATTAGAGTTTAGATGATTACTGCTTCTTCAATGACTTCTACGAGACGGAAACGTTTGTCCTTAGATAATGGACGTGTTTCTTGAATGCGTACAACATCACCGATTTTAGCTGTGTTGTTTTCATCATGCGCTTTGTACTTTTTAGAGTAGTTTACGCGTTTGCCGTAAAGCTTGTGCTTTACTTTTGTTTCAACTGTAACTACGATCGTTTTGTCCATTTTGTCAGAAACGACGCGTCCAGTTAACACTTTGCGGTTGTTAGTGCGTTCCATTGAGTGTTCCTCCTCTCAGAATCCGAGTGAATTATGCGTTGTTGATGCCGAGTTCGCGTTCACGAAGAACGGTTTTCGCGCGTGCAATCGACTTGCGCACTTCACGGATACGAGCAGGGTTCTCAAGCTGACCAGTCGCGAGTTGGAAACGAAGGTTGAACAACTCTTCTTTCCACGAACCGACTTTACCGTTAAGCTCTTCAGTTGTTTGCTGACGGAGATCAGTTGCTTTCATTCGTATCACCACCATTTTCTTCACGTTTTACGAACTTACATTTTACTGGAAGTTTGTGTGATGCAAGACGGAGAGCTTCGCGTGCGATCTCTTCCGATACTCCTGCGATTTCGAACATTACTTTACCCGGTTTGACGACTGCTACCCAGCCCTCCGGAGCACCTTTACCTGAACCCATTCGGACTTCAAGAGGTTTTTTAGTGTATGGCTTGTGTGGGAAGATCTTGATCCACACTTTACCACCACGTTTCATATAACGAGTCATCGCGATACGCGCTGATTCGATTTGACGGCTAGTGATCCAGCTAGCTTCTTGAGCTTGGATACCGAACTCGCCGAAGTGTACTGTAGTACCACGTTTCGCTTTACCACGCATGTTGCCGCGGTGAACACGACGATATTTTACACGTTTTGGTAACAACATGTTGTGTTGCCTCCTTCCCTAGACGGATGTGGATTATTCTTCGTTTGCTGCTGCTTTTTTCGTAGGAAGCACTTCACCGTGGTGGAGCCATACTTTTACGCCAATTTTGCCGTAAGTTGTATCAGCTTCTGCAGTACCGTAATCGATGTCTGCACGGAGTGTATGAAGTGGAACTGTTCCTTCCGAATACTTCTCAGAACGAGCGATATCAGCGCCACCAAGACGACCAGAAACTTCAGTCTTGATTCCTTTGATACCAGAACGCATTGAGCGTTGGATTGATTGCTTCATAGCACGACGGAACGATACGCGACCTTCAAGTTGGCGAGCGATGTTCTCAGCGACGAGCTTAGCAACTGCATCCGGGTTTTTCACTTCAACGACGTTAACGTGAACGCGTTTGCCTTTTGCAAGGTTAGTGATGTCTTTACGAAGTGTTTCGATTTCAGAACCGCCTTTACCGATAACCATACCAGGCTTAGCAGTGTGAAGTGAGATGTTCAAGCGGTTAGCTGCGCGCTCGATTTCTACTTTAGAGACACTAGCGTCTTTAAGACGTTTTTCGATATATTCACGAACTACGTAGTCTTCATGAAGGAGATCAGCATAGTCTTTATCTGCGAACCAACGTGATTCCCAGTCTTTGATGATACCTACGCGAAGACCAGTTGGGTTAATCTTCTGACCCACGGTAATCCCTCCTTATTTTTCAGATACCACGATGTGAACGTGGCTCGTACGTTTGTTGATGCGGCTTGCGCGACCCATTGCACGTGGGCGGAAACGTTTGAGCGTTGGACCTTCGTTTACGTAAGCCTCAGTGACTACGAGGTTTTCGATGTTCATGTCGAAGTTGTGCTCAGCGTTCGCGATTGCCGATTTCAATACTTTCTCAACGATTGGCGTTGCTGCCTTGTTCGTGTAAGCAAGAATCGAAAGTGCTTCGCCGATTTGCTTCCCGCGGATTAAGTCTACTACGAGACGTGCCTTACGAGGAGCAATGCGAACCATATTAGCCGATGCTTTTGATTGCATAATGAGTACCTCCCCTCAGATTAACGTTTCGTTTTCTTATCGTTTCCAGCATGTCCTTTGTAAGAACGTGTTGGAGCGAATTCACCAAGTTTGTGACCGACCATATCTTCTGTCACGTAAACCGGTACGTGTTTACGACCATCGTAGACAGCGATCGTGTGACCGATGAACTCTGGGAAGATTGTCGAGCGGCGTGACCAAGTTTTGATGACATGTTTGTCACCAGCTTCGTTGGCTTTATCAACCTTAGCGAGCAGATGGTGATCTGCGAATGGACCTTTTTTCAAGCTGCGACCCATAGTTGTACCTCCCTTTGGCATGATTTAGGAACGGTTCCTACGAACCGTCCAGAAATCATGTAATTATTTTTTAGAACGACGGACGATATATTTATCGCTCGCTTTGTTTTTCTTACGAGTTTTGTATCCGAGTGCCGGTTTACCCCAAGGAGTAAGTGGGCCCGAACGACCGATTGGAGCACGTCCTTCACCACCACCGTGTGGGTGATCGACTGGGTTCATGACAGAACCACGAACTGTAGGACGTTTTCCGAGCCAGCGTGAACGACCAGCTTTACCGATATTGACGAGCTCGTGCTCTTCATTACCGACAGCGCCGACTGTTGCACGGCAAGTAGCAAGGATCATACGAGTTTCGCCTGATTGAAGACGAACGATCGCGTATTTACCATCTTTACCGAGAAGCTGAGCAGAAGTACCAGCTGCGCGAACGAGCTGACCACCTTTACCTGGCTTAAGTTCGATGTTGTGGATCAACGTACCGACTGGGATGTTTGAAAGTGGAAGAGCATTACCGACTTTAATGTCAGCTTCTGGTCCAGCCATGACTTGCATGTCTACTTTCAAGCCTTTCGGTGCGAGGATGTAGCGTTTTTCACCATCGATGTAGTGGATCAATGCGATGTTAGCAGAGCGGTTTGGATCGTACTCAATTGTAGCGACACGACCAGCGATGCCATCCTTGTTCCGTTTGAAGTCGATGATACGATATTTACGTTTGTGTCCGCCACCTTGGTGACGTACTGTCAAGCGACCTTGGTTGTTACGTCCGCCCTTTTTCGAAAGCTTTTCAGTTAACGATTTTTCAGGACGTGAAGCCGTAATCTCAGCAAAGTCAAGTGCAGTCATATTACGACGACCGTTAGTGGTCGGTTTAAACTTTTTAATTCCCATCGAGAGTTCCCTCCTTTTCTACAGAGTTCCGATTAACCGAGGTAATCGAGTTCTTTGCTATCTGCAGTAAGCGTGACGACCGCTTTTTTGCGGCGTGCTGTGTAACCAGCGTGACGACCTACGCGTTTTGCTTTTGGTTTTGAGATCAATGTGTTGACTTTGTCAACTTTCACTCCGAAGATCGCTTCAACTGCATCTTTGATTTGAGTCTTAGATGCCTTCACGTCTACTTCGAATGTGTACTTTTTCTCAGCCATTTGGTTTACTGAACGTTCAGTAATGACAGGACGTTTGATAATGTCGTGTGTGTGTGCCATTATGCAAGCACCTCCTCTACTCTCGCAACAGCGTCCTTCGTAATGATGACTTTGTCATGAGCGACAAGATCAAGGACGTTTACACCTGCAGCGTCAACGACTGTGACACCTGGGATGTTGCGTGTTGAAAGAACGACTGACTCGTTGTAATCAGCAGTAACGACGAGAACTTTACGTTCGATTGAAAGAGCAGCGAATACTGCGATCATGTCCTTAGTTTTAGGAGCATCGATTGTCAATCCTTCAAGAACGATGAACTCGTTGTTAGCGACTTTCGAAGAAAGTGCTGAACGAAGTGCGAGACGACGAACCTTTTTAGGAAGTTTGTAAGCGTACGAACGTGGTGTTGGACCGAAGACTGTTCCACCGCCAACCCATTGTGGCGAACGGATCGAACCTTGGCGTGCACGACCAGTACCTTTTTGTTTCCATGGTTTACGGCCGCCACCGCGAACTTCCGAGCGACCTTTTGTATCATGTGTACCTTGGCGACGTGAAGCTTGTTGCATGACGATTGCATCGTATACGACTGCTTCATTTGGCTCGATTCCGAAAACGGCATCTGCGAGCTCGATGTCTCCAACTTGTGTACCTGTTTGGTTAAGCAAAGCTACTTTAGGCATTCGTTATTCCTCCTTTCCTTGCAAACGGATTAGTTGCCTTTAACCGCAGTTTTGATGACAACTTGGCTCTTACGTGCGCCTGGGATAGCACCCTTGACGAGGAGTAAGCCGCGTTCTGCATCAACTTTTACGATTTCAAGGTTTTGAACAGTGATTTGCTCTCCACCCATGCGTCCAGGGAGCAATTTCCCTTTGAATACACGGTTAGGAGCAACAGGACCCATTGAACCTGGGCGACGGTGGTAACGCGAACCGTGAGCCATTGGACCACGTGATTGGTTGTGACGCTTGATTGCACCAGCGAAACCTTTACCTTTCGACGTACCTGTTACATCAACCATTTCGCCTGCAGCGAAAGTATCTGCTTTAATCTCTTGACCGATTTCGAAATCTGCTACTGATGTACGGATTTCTTTAATGAAGCGCTTAGGTGTCGCGTTTGCTTTCGCAGCGTGACCTTTTTGCGGTTTGTTTTGACGACCTTCTTTGATATCACCAAAGCCGAGTTGAACTGCTTCGTAACCGTCAACTTCCGTTGTTTTCAATTGAAGAACAACGTTACCTTCGACTGAAACGACAGTAACAGGGACGACTTCGCCTGACTCGTTGAAGATTTGTGTCATACCGAGTTTAGTTCCTAAGATTCCTTTAGCCATGAGATACACCTCCTAATATTGAATGATTTTGATCTTCTGGCTAGTATCAACTATCTATAGAAGAAAAATTAAAGTTTGATTTCGATGTCAACGCCCGATGGAAGTTCGAGACGCATAAGCGCATCAACAGTTTTCGGTGTTGGGTTAACGATGTCGATCAAACGTTTGTGTGTACGCATTTCGAACTGCTCACGAGCATCTTTGTACTTGTGAACGGCACGAAGTACTGTGTAGACCGCTTTCTCCGTTGGGAGTGGGATCGGACCAGATACAGTAGCACCTGAACGTTTTGCTGTGTCGACAATTTTCTCAGCCGATTGATCAAGCACGCGGTGATCGTATGCTTTCAAACGGATCCGAATTTTTTCATTTGCCATGTTATTTCCCTCCTTTTCGCCTATTTTGTAAATAGACATTCTCCGCGGAAATTTCCACACTAGCCATGGCAATGCCGCCTGGTGTGTCATAACCTCCCGCTTCATCGCGTTGTGTTTGTGACCAACATATTCTATCATACTGAATCACCAGCAAGAATGCAAGCACTAATAAAATAGAATATGTATTCAAGTCTCTCACCACTCGCACAAACACTTTCCTCAGTATATAAGATGTCAGACCATGTTGCAAGACTGTTTTCAAAGAAATGAAAAAAGGTCTTCCGCCACGGGAGACGGAAGACCTTTGTCTTAAAAATTACTCAACGATTTCTGTAACTGATCCAGCGCCTACTGTACGGCCACCTTCACGGATTGAGAAACGAGTTTCTTTTTCAAGAGCGATTGGTGCGATGAGTTCAACAGTCATTTCGATGTTGTCCCCAGGCATAACCATTTCAGTACCTTCTGGAAGTTGAACCATACCAGTTACGTCAGTTGTACGGAAGTAGAACTGCGGGCGGTAGTTCGCGAAGAATGGCGTGTGACGGCCACCCTCTTCTTTAGAAAGAACGTAAACTTGCGCTTTGAACTTTTTGTGTGGTGTGATTGTGTTTGGTTTCGCGAGAACTTGTCCACGCTCGATGTCGTCACGTGATACACCACGGAGAAGAGCACCGATGTTGTCGCCAGCTTCAGCATAGTCAAGAAGCTTACGGAACATCTCTACACCAGTACATACTGATTTTTTAGTTTCTTCGTGAAGACCAACGATTTCGATCTCGTCGTTGACTTTAAGAACTCCACGCTCAACGCGGCCAGTAGCAACTGTACCACGACCAGTGATTGAGAAGACATCCTCAACTGGCATCATGAAGTCTTTTTCAGTGTCACGAGTTGGTTCTGGGATGTACTCATCGACAGCTGCCATGAGTTCCATGATTTTTTCTTCCCATTTAGCTTCGCCGTTAAGCGCGCCAAGAGCAGAACCTTGGATAACTGGGAGGTCATCACCTGGGAAGTCGTACTCAGAAAGAAGCTCACGGATTTCCATTTCGACGAGCTCAAGAAGCTCTTCGTCGTCAACCATGTCAACTTTGTTCATGAATACTACGATGAAAGGAACACCTACTTGACGTGAAAGCAAGATGTGCTCACGTGTTTGTGGCATTGGACCATCTGTTGCAGAAACAACGAGGATCGCGCCGTCCATTTGTGCAGCACCAGTGATCATGTTTTTAACATAGTCAGCGTGACCTGGGCAGTCAACGTGTGCATAGTGGCGTTTTTCTGTTTCGTACTCGATGTGAGCTGTTGCGATTGTGATACCGCGCTCGCGCTCTTCTGGAGCACCATCGATTTGGTCAAACTTAGTTGCAGCTTTACCTTGTGCTTTTGCAAGTACAGCTGAGATAGCTGCTGTTAAAGTTGTTTTACCGTGGTCGACGTGGCCGATTGTACCAACGTTAACGTGCGGTTTAGAACGGTCGAATTTTTCCTTACCCATTCTGAATTCCTCCTCTATGTGTCTAATAATTTTTTATAACTAGGAAGGTGAGTCGTAAGATAACGTACACCTTCCTTAGCTTACACTAATCATAAAAGCGTGACAACCTGTGAAGGATTAGCCGTTCGCTTTTTTGATGATTTCTTCCGCAACTGATTTCGGTACTTCTTCGTAGTGATCGAAGTGCATCGAGTACGTTCCGCGACCTTGTGTGCGTGAACGAAGACCAGTAGCGTATCCGAACATTTCAGAAAGTGGAATCATTGAACGGACAACTTGAGCGTTACCGCGTGCTTCCATACCTTCTACGCGACCACGGCGTGATGTAACATCACCCATGATGTCTCCCATGTATTCGTCTGGGATGACGATTTCAACTTTCATCATTGGCTCAAGGATAACAGCGCCGCTCTTATCTTTGAGTTGTTTGACTGCCATTGAAGCCGCAACTTTAAATGCCATCTCGTTTGAGTCGACATCGTGGTACGATCCGAAGACGAGTGAAGCTTTTACGTCAACGACCGGGTAACCAGCAAGGATACCGTTTTGAAGTGCTTCTTCGATTCCGTTCTCAACCGCTGGGATGTATTCACGTGGAACAACACCACCGACGATTTTGTTGTTGAACTCGAAGCCAGCGCCTTCTTCGTTCGGCTCGAATTCTACGACGACGTGACCATACTGACCACGACCACCAGATTGACGAGCGAACTTCGAATCGATCTTCGCCGCTTGGCGGATCGTTTCACGGTAAGCTACTTGTGGAGCACCAACGTTTGCTTCGACTTTGAACTCGCGACGCATACGGTCAACGATGATGTCGAGGTGAAGCTCACCCATACCTGAAATGATCGTTTGACCAGTCTCTGGGTTTGTTTCAGTGCGGAACGTTGGATCCTCTTCAGCAAGCTTAGCGAGGGCTTGACCCATTTTATCTTGGTCAGCTTTCGTTTTTGGTTCGATAGCGACCGAGATAACTGGTTCTGGGAATGTCATTGATTCGAGAACGACGTTGTCTTTCTCTGCACAAAGCGTATCTCCAGTAGTCGTATCTTTCAAACCTACAGCTGCAGCGATGTCACCCGCGTATACCATCGGGATCTCTTCACGGCTGTTTGCGTGCATTTGAAGGATACGTCCAAGACGCTCACGTTTGCCTTTTGTTGAGTTTTTAACGTACGATCCTGCCGAAGCTGTACCAGAGTACACACGGAAGAATGTCAATTTACCGACGTAAGGGTCAGTCATGACTTTGAACGCGAGTGCAGAGAATGGTGCTTCGTCCGAAGACTCACGCACGATTTCTTCATCCGTATCCATGTCGATACCTGAGATCGCTTTAACGTCGATTGGTGATGGGAGGTAATCGAGAACTGCGTCAAGCATAAGCTGAACACCTTTGTTCTTGAATGCCGAACCTACGAGTACAGGATAGAAGTCAACTGTCAGAGTTGCTTTACGGATAGCCGCTTTCAACTCGTCGATTGTGATTTCTTCACCCTCGAGGTATTTCATCATCAATTCTTCTTCGTAATCCGCAACTGCTTCGATCAATGATCCACGGAGTTCTTCAGCTTGATCAGCGAGATCAGCTGGGAAACCGTCAGTCACTTCGATGTCAGTTCCGAGATCGTTGCCGTACATGTATGTTTTCTGTTCGACGAGGTCGATGATTCCTTTGAATTCATCTTCCGCACCGATTGGAAGTTGGATCGCGTGTGCGTTCGCTTGGAGGCGTTCGCGAAGCGTTCCAACCGAGTACAAGAAGTCTGCACCGATTTTATCCATTTTGTTAACGAAAACGATACGTGGTACGCCGTAAGTTGTAGCTTGGCGCCATACTGTCTCAGTTTGTGGCTCAACACCAGACTGAGCGTCAAGTACTGCTACCGCACCATCAAGTACGCGAAGTGAACGTTCAACCTCAACTGTGAAGTCTACGTGTCCAGGTGTATCGATGATGTTTACGCGGTTACCTTTCCATTGAGCAGTTGTTGCTGCCGATGTAATCGTGATTCCACGCTCTTGCTCTTGCTCCATCCAGTCCATTTGTGAAGCACCTTCGTGCGTTTCACCAATCTTGTGGATACGACCCGTGTAATACAGGATACGCTCAGTCGTTGTTGTTTTACCAGCATCGATGTGAGCCATGATCCCGATGTTACGAGTGTTCTTAAGGGAGAATTCTCTTGCCATCTTTAAACATTCTCCTTTCGCATTTTAGTTTAGTGGTCGTGTGTTGCCACACGTCATGACTATACCCGAAAGCCACCTCATAATTCCATAAAAAATGGCATGCATGAGGTGGTGATTTTCGGAATTACCAGCGGTAGTGAGCAAACGCTTTGTTCGCTTCCGCCATTTTGTGCATATCTTCGCGCTTCTTAACAGAAGCACCAGTGTTGTTTGCAGCGTCCATGATTTCGTTAGCAAGGCGCGCATCCATAGTTTTTTCGTTACGGAGACGTGAGTAGTTCACGAGGTAACGAAGTGCGAGTGTCGTACGACGCTCTGGGCGAACTTCGACAGGAACTTGATAGTTAGCTCCACCTACACGGCGTGCTTTAACTTCAAGAACTGGCATGATGTTGTTCATCGCTTCTTCAAAGACTTCCATTGCATCGCGACCTGAACGTTCAGCGATAGTTTCGAAAGCTTTGTATAAGATTTGTTGAGCAGTACCTTTTTTACCATCTAACATAAGACGGTTGATAAGGCGGGTAACGAGTTTAGAGTTGTAGATCGGATCAGCCATTACATCACGACGTTCTGCTTGACCTTTACGTGGCATTCCGAGTCCCTCCTTTCATATAGTGAGGTGATATCTTAAGATATCTAGATTATTTTTTAACTTTAGGACGTTTAGTACCGTATTTCGAACGACCTTGCATACGGCCGTCAACACCAGCTGTATCAAGCGCACCACGAACGATGTGGTAACGTACCCCTGGTAAGTCTTTTACACGGCCGCCGCGGATAAGAACAACACTGTGCTCTTGAAGGTTGTGGCCGATACCTGGGATGTAAGCTGTTACTTCCATTGTGTTCGTCAAACGTACACGTGCGTATTTACGAAGAGCCGAGTTCGGTTTCTTCGGAGTCATTGTACCTACACGAGTACAAACACCACGTTTTTGTGGTGAGCTGATGTCAGTACGAGCTTTAATGAAGCTGTTGTACCCTTTGTTCAGCGCTGGCGAATCTGATTTCACAACTTTTGATTGACGTCCTTTACGGACTAATTGGTTGATAGTAGGCATCTTTGAGATCCTCCCTTCCTGAATTCATGACAAATTTCAAAACCACCGAGCCGGGTGGTTCATCGAAAGTCATAATGAAACGTTTTGCGTGGCTCAGGCATTCCATCGCCACACAAAACGCATTATCAAACTTTCTTAATGGCAACAGCGGTTGCTGCGACATCGATTCCACAAGCTTTTCCAAGCTCTTGCTTAGAAGGAACATTCACGACTGGAACGTTAGCTTGTTTCGCCGCATCGAGCAATGCTTGTTTTACGTGTTCATCTGCGTCATCCGCAATGATCACTTCCGACGCCTTGCCAGATCGCAATGCTTTGAGCGTTTGCTTTTGACCGACAAACTTCAAATCTGCGCCGACTACTTTTTTGTAAGACATGAAGATATCCTCCAAAATAACACAGCCGGTTGGCAACACTATATCATAGTAGCACCGCCATACCGGCGTGTCAAGGCGTTTTATTCTACCGGAGAATCGGCTTCTACAGGTGCTTCGCCAGCTACTTCGAGATCGATCTGACGGTAACGTGACATCCCAGTACCAGCTGGAACCAACTTACCGATGATGACGTTCTCTTTCAAGCCGCGAAGGTAGTCGCTCTTCCCTTTAATCGCTGCATCCGTAAGGACACGAGTCGTTTCTTGGAACGACGCAGCCGATAGGAATGAATCTGTTTCAAGTGACGCTTTCGTGATACCGAGAAGAACTGGTTTCGCCGAAGCGAGAGCTTTCCCGTTACGGAGCGCTTCTTTACAAGCTTCCTTGAACGTGCTGATATCGACGAGCGAACCTGGTAAGAGTGAAGTCTCACCAGACTCGATGACACGTACGCGACGGATCATTTGGCGAACCATGACCTCGACGTGTTTGTCACCGATCTCAACCCCTTGCATCCGGTATACTTTTTGAACTTCTTGGAGCAAGTAGTTCTGAACGCCGGATACACCTTTAACGTTCAAGAGTTCTTTCGGATCGATCGAACCTTCCGTGAAGACTTGACCGGCTTTGACCTCGTCCCCGAGCTGAACACGTAGACGCGAACCGAATGGGATCGTGTATGTGCGTGTTTCGCTGAGTCCTTGGACCGTCAATTCACGTTTGTCACGCGATTCCGTGAAGTCGATGACTTGACCATCGATTTCCGAGATGACCGCTTGACCTTTCGGGTTACGCGCTTCGAACAACTCTTGGATACGCGGAAGACCTTGTGTGATATCGTCCCCGGCAACCCCACCTGTGTGGAAGGTACGCATCGTAAGCTGCGTTCCTGGCTCACCGATTGATTGTGCCGCGATGATACCGACAGCTTCGCCGACTTCGACGTCGTTGCCTGTTGCCAAGTTGCGTCCGTAACATTTCTTACAGACACCATGGCTTGTGTTACATGTGAAGGCAGTACGGATCTCAACGTTGTCGACACCAGCGTCCGTGATGGCACGCGCGAGGTCTTCATCGATGAGTTCGTTCGTTGAAACGAGGACTTCTCCTGTTTCAGGGTGAACGACGTTTTCGAATGCAGTACGGCCGACGAGGCGGTCGTAGAGGCTTTCAATCTCTTCCGTTCCTTCACGGAGTGCTGTGACGCGGATACCACGATCCGTTCCACAATCATCTTCACGGATGATGACGTCTTGAGCAACGTCAACGAGACGACGAGTCAGGTAACCTGAGTCAGCCGTTTTCAAGGCTGTATCGGCAAGACCTTTACGTGCACCGTGTGTCGAGATGAAGTATTCCTGTACCGTTAGACCCTCACGGAACGATGATTTGATCGGGAGCTCGATGATCCGTCCACTTGGAGCGGCCATGAGTCCACGCATACCAGCGAGCTGCGTGAAGTTCGACGCGTTACCACGGGCACCGGAGTCACTCATCATGAAGATCGGGTTGAGACGGTTGAGGGATTTCATCAGACGAGACTGAATTTCATCCTTCGCATCATTCCACGATTTAACGACGCGCTCATAGCGCTCGTCTTCTGTGATGAGACCACGACGGTACGATTTCATGACGCGGTCGACATTGTCCTGCGCTTCAACAAGAATCTCTTGTTTGTCCGGAAGAACGATGATGTCCGCGATCCCTACCGTGATACCGGCACGAGTCGAGTGTTTGAATCCAAGGTTTTTCATGCGGTCGAGCATGCGGCTTGTTTCTGTCGTCTCAAACCGTTTGAAGACTTCCGCGATGACATTTCCAAGGAATCCTTTTTTGAACGGGTCGATGATCGGACGGTTCTTCAGTTCTGCCGCGACATCTGTTCCTTTTTCAAGGAAGTACTTGTCTGGCGTCGCTTCTTGAAGGTTCGTCATCGTTGGTTCGTTCAAGTAAGGGAACGTCGTTGGGAGGATCTCGTTGAAGATCAACTTACCGACTGTTGTAATCAATAATTTCTCGTTTTGCTCTTCCGTGAATGTCGGGTTCTTCAAAACGCCGGCTGGAATCGCAACACGTGTATGGAAGTGCGCATAACCGTTTTGGTAAGCGATGAGCGCTTCGTTCACTGTCGAGAAGATTTTACCTTCGCCGATCGCGTTTTCGCGTTCGAGCGTGAGGTAGTAGTTACCGAGGACCATATCCTGCGATGGTGTAACAACAGGTTTACCGTCTTTCGGGTTCAAGATGTTTTGTGCAGCGAGCATGAGAAGACGTGCTTCTGCTTGTGCTTCTGCCGAAAGTGGTACGTGAACCGCCATTTGGTCACCATCGAAATCGGCGTTGTATGCCGTACATACGAGTGGGTGAAGGCGAATCGCGCGTCCTTCGACGAGCGTTGGTTCGAACGCCTGGATACCGAGACGGTGAAGTGTCGGTGCACGGTTCAAGAGAACCGGATGCTCACGGATGACTTCTTCGAGGACATCCCAGATTTCAGGTTGAACGCGCTCGATTTTCCGTTTCGCACTCTTGATGTTCGGTGCGATGCCACGAGAGACGAGTTCTTTCATGACGAACGGTTTGAAGAGTTCAAGGGCCATTTCTTTTGGAAGACCACATTGATACATCTTCAGGTTTGGACCAACGACGATAACCGAACGACCAGAGTAGTCGACACGTTTACCGAGCAAGTTTTGACGGAAACGTCCTTGTTTCCCTTTCAACATGTGTGAAAGTGATTTAAGTGGACGGTTACCTGGTCCAGTGACTGGACGACCACGACGACCGTTATCGATCAAAGCATCAACTGCTTCTTGAAGCATCCGTTTTTCATTCTGAACGATGATGTTCGGAGCGCCAAGGTCAAGAAGACGCTTGAGACGGTTGTTACGGTTGATGACGCGGCGGTACAAGTCGTTCAAGTCAGACGTTGCGAAACGTCCGCCATCGAGTTGAACCATCGGACGAAGTTCCGGTGGGATGACTGGAAGTACTTCAAGCACCATCCATTCTGGATTGTTGCCTGAGTTACGGAACGCATCGAGGACTTCAAGGCGTTTGATCGCACGCGTACGACGTTGTCCTTGAATCATACGAAGCTCTTCACGTAATGCAGCGACTTCTTTATCGAGTTCCACGTCACGGAGCAATTTACGAACTGCTTCCGCACCCATTTCAGCAGTGAACGAACGACCGAACTTCTCACGATATGCACGGTATTCTTTCTCTGAAAGGAGTTGTTTCTTCTCAAGTGTCGATTCGCCTGGATCTGTGACGACGTACGACGCGAAGTAGATGATCTCTTCTAACGCACGCGGTGACATGTCGAGGACGAGTCCCATACGGCTAGGAATTCCTTTGAAGTACCAGATGTGCGAAACCGGTGCTGCGAGCTCGATGTGACCCATGCGCTCACGACGGACTTTCGACTTCGTGACTTCAACGCCACAGCGGTCACAAATGATTCCTTTATAGCGGATCCGTTTGTATTTACCACAGTAACATTCCCAGTCTTTTGTTGGACCAAAGATACGTTCACAGAACAAACCGTCTTTCTCCGGTTTGAGTGTACGATAGTTGATCGTCTCCGGCTTTTTCACTTCCCCGAAAGACCATGAACGGATCTTTTCGGGGGAAGCGAGGCCGATTTGCATATATTCAAATCTATTAACATCTACCAAGGGGTGGACCTCCCTTTCGCTTATTCCTCTTCAGTAACAACTGGTGCGACAGGCGCTTGAACTTCTTCGAGTGCTGGAGTCGCGTTCGGGATATTGTCCTCGTCTTCGTCGCGCCTTTCGATTTCTTCATCATCAGCAGACATCATCTTGACGTCCATACCAAGGGATTGAAGCTCTTTAATGAGGACTCGGAACGATTCCGGTACGCCCGGTTGTGGTACATTCTCACCTTTAACGATTGCTTCGTACGCTTTAACACGACCGATCGTGTCATCCGACTTGATTGTAAGGATCTCTTGGAGCGTGTAGGCTGCGCCGTATGCTTCAAGTGCCCATACTTCCATCTCACCGAAACGCTGACCACCGAACTGGGCTTTACCACCGAGCGGTTGTTGTGTGACGAGTGAGTATGGTCCTGTCGAACGTGCGTGAAGTTTATCATCGACCATGTGAGCAAGTTTAATCATATACATGACACCGACAGAGATGCGGTTGTCGAACGCTTCACCCGAACGACCATCATAAAGGACAGTCTTCGCGTCGCGATCCATACCTGCTTCTTCAATCGTTGCCCAAACATCTTCCTCACGCGCACCATCGAATACCGGTGATGCGACTTTGATGCCGAGTTGACGTGCTGCCATCCCGAGGTGAAGCTCGAGCAACTGCCCGATGTTCATCCGTGATGGAACCCCAAGTGGGTTCAACATGATGTCAATTGGCGTACCGTCTGGCATGTACGGCATGTCTTCTTCTGGAAGGATACGCGAGATAACACCTTTGTTACCGTGACGACCCGCCATTTTGTCACCCTCGTGAATCTTACGCTTCTGAACGATATAAGCACGGATCAACTGGTTGACACCAGGTGAGAGCTCGTCCCCATTATCGCGATCGAAGATTTTGACGTCGAGGATGATTCCATCACCACCGTGTGGTACACGGAGAGATGTATCACGGACTTCACGTGCTTTTTCACCGAAGATTGCATGAAGAAGACGTTCTTCCGCTGTCAATTCCGTTACACCCTTCGGCGTAACTTTACCGACGAGGATATCGCCGTCCTTGACTTCCGCACCGACGCGGATGATTCCGCGATCGTCGAGGTTTTTCAAGGCATCATCACCGACGTTCGGAATATCACGTGTGATTTCTTCCGGTCCGAGTTTCGTATCACGCGACTCACATTCGTATTCTTCGATGTGGATCGATGTGTAGACGTCATCTTTGACAAGACGCTCACTCATGATGACAGCATCCTCATAGTTGTAACCATCCCATGTCATGAAACCGACGAGTACGTTGCGACCAAGCGCAAGTTCCCCACCGTCCATCGATGGACCATCTGCAAGGATCTCGCCTTTATCGACTGGGTCGCCTGCTTTGATGATTGGTTTTTGGTTATAACACGTTCCTTGGTTAGAACGGATGAATTTTTGAATCTTGTAACGGTCGAGTTCACCTTCAACGATGTTGCCATCGACTTCCGTCGTACGACGGACAAGGATTTCACGCGCCGTGACACGCTCAGCGATCCCTGCGTGCTTCGCAACGACAGCGGCTCCTGAGTCTTTCGCAGACACGTACTCCATTCCTGTACCGACAATCGGAGATTCCGGGTTCAGAAGTGGGACGGCCTGACGTTGCATGTTCGCTCCCATGAGGGCACGGTTCGAGTCATCGTTCTCAAGGAACGGGATACAAGCCGTTGCGGCAGATACAACCTGCTTCGGCGAAACGTCCATGTAATCGACACGTGCTGGTTCGACAGACAAGTTTTGTCCACGGAAACGTGAAAGGACGTGTGAATCTTGGAACGTCTTCTCTTCCGTCAACAACATGTTTGCCTGTGCGACGACGTAGAGATCCTCTTCGTCAGCAGTCATGTAGTGGATTTCATCCGTGACGACGCCCGTTTCTGGATCGACACGACGATATGGCGCTTCGATGAAGCCGTACTCATTGACCTTCGCGTACGAAGACAACGAGTTGATCAAACCGATGTTTGGTCCCTCTGGCGTTTCGATCGGACACATACGGGAATAGTGCGAGTAGTGTACGTCACGAACTTCGAAACCAGCGCGCTCACGTGTCAAACCACCAGGTCCGAGTGCTGAAAGACGACGTTTGTGCGTCAATTCCGCAAGCGGGTTCGTTTGATCCATGAACTGAGACAACTGCGAGCTACCGAAGAACTCTTTAATCGATGCGATAACTGGACGAATGTTGATCAATGCCTGTGGCGTGATCGCATTCTGATCCTGAATCGACATCCGTTCCTTAACGACACGTTCCATCCGTGAGAGACCGATCCGGAATTGGTTCTGGAGCAGCTCACCGACTGAACGAAGACGACGGTTACCAAGGTGGTCGATATCGTCTGTCGTACCGACTTCATGCAACAAGTTGAAGAAGTAGTTGATGGCAGCAATCATGTCAGCAGGCGTGATGTGCTTGATGTCACGATCGATGTTACCGTTACCGATGATATTGATGATGCGTTCACCTTCAGCATCGTCCGGTGCGAACACCTTGATTGACTGTAAGTTGAAAGCCTCACCCTGCGTCACGCCGCCTGTAGGCGTCGCTTCGATGTAACCAACGGATCCTTCAAGGAATGGAAGGACTTTATCGAGCATACGACGATCAAGGACCGTTCCTGCTTCCGCGATGACTTCACCTGTCTCAGGATCAACAAGCGTTTCCGCAAGTTTTTGACCGAAGAGACGGTTCTTAAGATGAAGCTTTTTATTGATTTTATAACGACCAACGTTTGCCAAATCATAACGTTTCGGGTCAAAGAAGCGCGACACGAGCAACGCTTTTGCGTTTTCGACTGTCGGCGGCTCTCCCGGACGTAGACGCTCATAAATCTCGATGAGGGCTTTTTCCGTTGATTCCGTATTATCTTTTTCAAGTGAATTCCGGAGGTACTCATCATCACCGAGAAGATCGATGATTTCCTGATCCGTACCGAAACCAAGAGCACGTAAAAGAACCGTTACTGGAATCTTACGCGTGCGATCAATGCGAACATAAACGATGTCTTTCGCGTCTGTCTCGAGCTCGAGCCATGCACCACGGTTTGGGATGACTGTCGCGGAGAATCCACGCTTACCGTTCTTATCTAACTTATTGTTGTAATAAACACTTGGCGAACGAACAAGCTGCGAAACGATTACGCGCTCCGCTCCATTGATGATGAATGTTCCCGACTCCGTCATAAGCGGGAAGTCACCCATGAAGACTTCTTGTTCTTTCAATTCACCCGTCTCTTTATTTTGAAGACGGACTTTAACGCGTAGTGGTGCCGAATAGGTCACGTCGCGCTCTTTCGATTCATCGATCGAATACTTCGGCTCTCCGAGCGAGTAGTCGATGAATTCTAATACGAGATTCCCTGTGAAATCGGAAATCGGCGAAATGTCATGAAACATCTCACGAAGACCTTCCCGCAGGAACCACTCATACGAATTCGTTTGAATCTCGATTAAGTTTGGAAGTTCCAATACTTCGCTGATACGTGCATAGCTTCTTCTCTGACGGTGACGACCGTACTGAACAAGTTGACCAGTCAACTGATTCACCTCTCAGACCCACTTCTTCTTATAGAGAAGGACGGGTGTAATATCGAACATTGAAGCCATTTTTTGATTGATAAGCGCAAAAAAGCGACGTCTTGTCTACTCAATCATCTGTAGTCGAGAACGCCAGCTGCTTTCAAACATCTTATCCAAAAATCACTCCAATGGCATTTTATAATACTATCATAGACACAACATGCGGTCAACGACAAATCCTTCGATTTGTCAAGACCGAATTGATTTAAATATTGAGTACCCTTTATCGCGGGTAACTGTCTCACACATACCGAATACGTCTTCCATCAATTTCTTCGCTGATGGTCCACCTTGTTTCTTTTGAATGACGACCCAAAGCTCGCCGCCGACGACAAGGTGATCATATGCTTCCCGGAGAATACGATGAACGACCGTTTTTCCTGCCCGAATCGGTGGATTCGTCACGATCGCTGCGAATGTCGATTCGCCTACCCCATCATACCCGTCACTCACACCGGTCGTCACGGAAACACCGTTCGCGCGCGCATTGTCTGCCGCTAGTTCGAGCGCCCGTTCATTGACATCGATCAAGTGTGCCGGACGACCCGTCGACTTCGAAAGTGCGATGCCCATCGGTCCGTATCCGCAACCGACATCCAAGATGTCTCCCGCTACAGCCGGTTCCGTGAATGCCTCGATCAACAGACGGGAACCAAAATCGATTCCGTTCTTCGAAAAGACACCATGGTCCGATGTAAAGCGGAGCGTCTGACCACGCAGAACATATTCCCACGTCTTCGGATCTCGTTTCGATGAAGGGTCATTCGTATAATAATGATCCGCCATGTTTCCTTCCCCTCTCATGTAAAAGATGAAAACAAAAGAAGCTCGCAATGCGAGCTTCTTTTGTTTCTACGGAAGAAGAAAATTACTTAACTTCTACAGTAGCGCCAGCTTCTTCAAGCTTAGCTTTCATTGCTTCAGCGTCTTCTTTCGAAACGCCTTCTTTAACTGGTGCTGGAGTTCCGTCTACGAGAGCTTTCGCTTCTTTAAGACCGAGACCAGTCAATTCGCGAACTGCTTTGATGACGTTGATTTTACCAGATCCAGCGTTAGTAAGGATAACGTCGAATTCAGTTTGCTCTTCAGCTGCTGCGCCTGCGCCAGCACCTGCAACTGCTACTGGAGCTGCTGCTGATACGCCGAATTCTTCTTCGATTGTTTTTACGAGTTCGTTAAGTTCAAGAACAGTCATGCCCTTGAGGTCTTCGATAAATTGCTCTTTGTTGAAAGCCATTATGGTTTTCCTCCTTTGATTTAGCCCACGTTGGGGTGTGAAAATTGTGTTGGTTGCCTATCCCGCTAAGCAGAAATTAAGCAGATTGTTCTTCTTTTTGCTCTGCGATTGCGTTCGTTGCCACCGCGAGTCCACGGATTGGCGCTTGAAGCACGCTGAGGAGCATCGAAAGGAGACCTTCGCGTGATGGAAGTTCCGCAAGGGCTTTGACATCTTCTACTGAAGTGACTTTGCCTTCGATGATACCACCTTTAAGTTCGAGAGCCTTGTGCGTTTTAGCGAAGTCGTTCAAGATCTTAGCTGGCGCGATAACGTCTTCATTGCTGAAGGCGATCGCACTAGGACCTGTGAAGACTTCATCAAGACCTTCGAGGTTGCTTTGAACTGCCGCGCGGCGGAGGAGACCGTTTTTGTAAACTTTGAATTCAACGCCCGCTTCGCGGAGTTGTTTACGAAGTTCAGTGACTTCTTCTACTGTGAGACCACGGTAGTCGACGACAACTGTTCCTGCGCTCGCTTGGAGTTTCTCAGCGATCTCAGATACGAGATCCGCTTTGACAGCGATAACTTTTTCGTTTGCCATTTCTGTTGCACCTCCTGGTAGATGAAATGTACCGGTGCGAGGGGCTGCTCGATTTCAAATAAAAAGCCTCCGTCTGCAGAGCAGAGGAGGCGTAATCGTCAAAAAGGATACCTGAACAAACAGGCTCTCTGAGCAAGAACACCTCGGAAGGATTTATGCCCATGTGAGCACCTTCTGTCTACGGTATGTCGAAATATATCAACGTTTTATACTGTAACAGCGTTCTTAGAACGTTGTCAAGTTCGTTTTAGACGAAATTATTTCGCGAAGTCAGCTGAAGATACTTTTACACCAGGACCCATTGTAGAAGCGATCGCGATGTTCTTAAGGTATACACCTTTAGCAGTAGCAGGCTTAACTTTTACGAGAGTTTCGATAACTGTGTTGATGTTCTCAACGAGTTTCTCGTTATCGAATGATTTTTTACCGACAGGAACGTGGATGTTACCTGATTTGTCGACACGGTACTCAACTTTACCAGCTTTGATATCATTGATTGCTTTTGTGACGTCAAATGTAACTGTACCTGTTTTCGGGTTTGGCATGAGGCCTTTTGGTCCGAGAACGCGACCAAGTTTACCAACTTCACCCATCATGTCTGGTGTCGCGACGATAACGTCGAAGTCGAACCATCCTTGTTGGATTTTGTTGATGTACTCAGCATCACCAGCGTAATCTGCTCCAGCAGCTTCCGCTTCTTTTAATTTCTCACCTTTCGCGAAGACGAGAACTTTTTGTGTTTTACCAGTACCGTGTGGCAATACGACTGCTCCACGGATTTGTTGGTCTGCTTTCTTCGGATCTACTCCGAGACGAACAGCCAATTCGATAGTCTCATCGAATTTCGCAGTTGCAGATTTTTTAGTCAAATCTACAGCTTCTGCGAGTTCGTATGAAACCGTACGATCGATAAGCTTAGCAGCTTCTTTGTACTTCTTACCCATTTTAGGTTCCTCCTTTGTGGTTGTGCGGAAAATCCTCCCACATAATGAAAGGGTAGCAGGCTTCAAGAAACTATCCGCCTGCGACCCTCATCGTTGTTCATGGTAATCAAAAAGACATTAGTCTTCGATTACGATACCCATAGAACGTGCAGTACCTTCAACCATCAACATTGCTGTTTCAACAGATGATGCGTTAAGGTCTGGCATTTTTGTTTCAGCGATTTCACGAACTTTGTCACGTTTGACAGTCGCTACTTTCTTACGGTTCGGTTCACCTGAACCACTCTCGATTCCAGCTGCTTTCTTCAAGAGAACTGCTGCTGGAGGAGTTTTAGTGATGAATGTGAATGAACGATCTTCAAAAACCGTGATGACTACAGGGATAATCAAGCCGGCTTGGTCTTGTGTACGAGCGTTGAACTCTTTACAGAAGCCCATGATGTTCACACCTGCTTGACCGAGTGCCGGTCCAACTGGTGGAGCTGGGTTTGCTTTGCCCGCAGGAATTTGAAGTTTTACGAGTTTCATAACCTTCTTCGCCACGAGACACACCTCCTTAATTCTTTAATGTGGTTTAATTGGACGTTGCGCGTCCTCCCACTCATTCTATTCGACGAGTTATTTATCGAAATAAGCACAACATCAAACACGAAAAATTGTATCATTAAAACAAAACATTCGCAATAGGAAACTTAATCGATTTTATCGACCTGTGCGAAATCAAGCTCGACCTTCGTTTCGCGACCGAACATATCAACAGAGACTTTCATTTTCTCAGCATCTGTATCAAGCTCCTCGATCGTACCTTCGAGATTTTCAAAAGCTCCTTCTTTGATTCGGACGATTTGTCCGAGTGAGAAGTCGTAACGGCTCTTCAGATCGACGAGACCCATTGATCCAAGGATGTTTTCCGCTTCTTCCGGAAGGAGTGGTGTCGGTTTTGAACCGCCGCCGACTGATCCGAGGAAGCCCGTGACGTTCGGAGTATTCCGGACGACATACCAAGAATCATCCGTCATGACCATCTCGACGAGGACATACCCCGGGAAGATCTTGACTTCACGTTCCTTGATTTTCGTTTCTCCCTTTTTGTTCGTTACTTCTTCTTGTACTGTTTCAATCGGAACGAGTACACGGAAGATTTTTTCGTCCATGTTCATGGATTCAATCCGACGTTCAAGGTTCGCCTTGACGTTGTTTTCGAATCCGGAATACGTTTGGACGACAAACCATTGTTTCTCCATGGTAGGCCACCTCTTCTTTTTACTTAATCAACCAGCTCATCAATGCGCTAAGCCCTGAATCGACGCCGAAGATGAAGACACCCATGAAGATCACCATACCGATGACCGTCAATGTGTATTTCGTCAGCTCTTTCCGTTTTGGCCAGCTCGTCTTTTTCAATTCATTCCATACGTCACGCAAAAATTTCATCGTACTTTCCCTCCAGGATGTAATAAATCGGGACAGATGAAGCCTTATTTCGCTTCTTTATGAATCGTATGCGCGTTACAACGACGGCAGAATTTCTTCAATTCCAAGCGGACAGTGACGTCCTCTTTTTTCATCGTCGTATAGTCGCGGGCACCGCAATTATCACAAGCAAGGCCTACTTTCTTCGCCATCTCAAAGCCCTCCTTCTTTGCCACTCTTCTCTTCTGTTGTGTTACTTTCCTTCCCAAAAAAGAGCGTAAAAAAAAACGCCTATGAGCGGCGTCTCGCTAGTAAGGCGCTAGTTATACAGTAGCATAGGAAGGGATTACGGTCAATCTACCTCTCTGTTAGACCGTCATCTTTCGTGCTTCGAGGTAACGTTCAAGCTTCCGCTTGACGCGTTGCAAGGCATTATCGATCGATTTGACATGACGATCAAGGTCGTCGGAGATTTCCTGATACGTCCGTCCGTCAAGATAGAGCGCGAGGACTTTTCGTTCGAGATCACTCAGAATCTCCTCCATCTTTGATTCGATGTCTGCGTATTCTTCCCGGTTGACGATCAAGATTTGTGGATCAGAAGGTGCTGTCGACGTGATGATATCCAGTAACGTCCGCTCTGATTCATCGTCATAGATCGGTTTATCGAGCGAGATGTACGAGTTTAATGGGATATGTTTCTGACGTGTTGCTGTCTTAATCGCAGTGATCATCTGTCGCGTGATGCATAATTCGGCAAATCCTTTAAACGAGGCGAGCTTATCCGTTCGGTAATCTCGTACCGCTTTATAGAGACCAATCATTCCTTCTTGAATGATATCTTCTCGGTCTGCCCCAATCAAAAAATAAGAACGGGCTTTGGCGCGTACGAAATTTCGATACCGCTCGATCAAAAATTCGAGCGCATCGCTGTTATCGAACTCTTTCGCTTGTTCTACAAGCGCTTCATCGGTCATGCACTCAAACTGGTCGAACGAAACCAAACTCATCCTGTATCCCTCCAAGCATCATTGACGAATAGTTCAATTGTTTTTAATTATACAATAATTACCTGTCGCACGACAATGAAAATTGGCATGACCTCTTTTGTTGTATCCAAAATGTATCTTTTCTATAAAAAACCACCGTTCTTCCGAATAAAGGAGAACGGTGGATCGCTCATGCGAATGGTTCATATCATGTATCTGAATTCTTTCGGCGACGAATCGCTTCGAGACGTGCGAGGACGTCTTCCGGTAAATCAATCTTCGAGCGCGGTTGAGCCGCTGTCTTCGCGGACGTCGTCTGTTGTTTGATGACGGCAACTGCCGCTTTCCATTCACGCCGGAGTTCCTGCGCTGATATACGGAGTGCGCCAAGCGTGAAGATGACCCACTGCTCCGTGTAATCATTCGTCGCTACTGTTAGCTTGACCCGAATATCCTGTAACCAATCAGCAGCTGTCTTTTCAATCCATTCATCTGCCGTTTCGTTCTCCCGTGTATAGACGATCTCGATTCCACTTTTTTGCATCCGAGACTCACGGCCCGGTTGCAGATAGGCATCAAAGACGATCGTAACGCTGATCCCTGTGACGGCTTGGTACTCCGCCATCGCATGAATCAATCGTTCCCGTGCTAATTCAAAGTCTTGCTCCCGCAACGTCCTAAATTCTGGCCATGCGCCAATGATATTGTAGCCATCTACGATGAGACGATCATATTTCATCGCGCATACGGCTTTCTAGTCCGGTAGACTTCATATAATAATAGCGAAGCCGCCACCGATGCGTTGAGCGACGTGACATGTCCTGCCATCGGGAGGTGGACGAGGAAGTCACATTTCTCACGGACGAGCCGGCTCATTCCTTTTCCTTCACTGCCAATGACGATTCCGAGCGGCATCGTCCCATCGAGTGTCCGGTAGTCGTCACTTTCACGTGCATCCGTTCCGACGAACCAGATGCCTTGTTTCTTTAAATCCTCCATCGTCCGAGCGAGGTTCGTCACGCGAACGACCGGGATATGTTCAATCGCGCCTGTTGATGCTTTCGCAACGACTTGCGTCAACCCGACTGAGCGACGCTTCGGAATGATGATTCCGTGTGCTCCGACAGCATCTGCTGTCCGCAAGATTGATCCGAGGTTATGTGGATCTTCGAGCTCATCAAGCATGATCAAGAGTGGTGTTTCATCCTTTTGACGTGCAAGCTCGAAGATGTCTTCCATCTCGGCGTACTCATACGCAGCAACCGCTGCGACGACACCTTGGTGATTTTCCGTTCCAGCTAAACCGGTTAACCGCGAACGCGGGACGAGCTGGATTTGAATGCCCGCTTCCTGCGCCATCGCATGGATGACGGCAAGCGGTCCTTTTTGTTGTCCTTCCTGCAAGAACAGCTTGTTCATCTCTCGTCCACTCCGCAATGCCTCTAGGACCGGATTACGACCTGACAAGAAATCTTGTCCTTCTTCGAGTGGTTCGATCACGACGGGCTGTTCCTTGACTGGAGCGGCTTTTCGTTTCTCTTGTGCTGGGCGCTGTGCCTTCGTTTTCGGCTTCGCACCGGTAGCCTTAGGATTCGTCTGTTTTTTCGGCTTCGAGTAGTTCGAACGCTTGTCCGATGAGTTCTTCAAGGCGATCCCCTCCTTCTGAAAGATAAATATAACCGAGCAATGCTTCAAATGCTGTCGCGTAGCGATACGTATGGACGTCCGTGCTCTTCGGGACAGAACCGGATTTCGCGTTCTTTCCGCGCCGAACGACCGCTGCTTCTTCTTCCGTCAGCGCATCCGTGTTCAACCAGTGCGTCACGACCGTCGCTTGTGCTTGTGCCCGAACATACCGGACAGCTGCTTTATGCAACTCGCCCGGCTTCACATAACCTTGTTCGAGCAATCGCTCCCGCACACGAATCTCATAGACGACATCGCCCATGTACGCTAACGCGAGTGCATTCAGTTGTTTATAGTTCTTCATCCGCGCTTCCACCGCATCCCTTGCGCTGTGTCTTCCAGCAAGATGCCTTGATTACGCAGCTGATCGCGGATTGCGTCCGCTCGTGCGAAGTCACGATTTTGACGGGCTGCGTTCCGCTCTTCGATCAACTGTTCGACTTCTTCATCAAGTAAGCCTTTGTCGACTGTCAACGTGACACCGAGGACGCCTGATAATTCCGAGAAGAGTGCGAGGAACTGTTCGAGCACCTGTTTCGACACATGTGCTTCTCCGAGGTACAAGTTGGCTTCTTTCGAGAGATCGAATAAATCCGTCACAGCGTTCGCTGTATTAAAATCATCATCCATCGATGTGATGAAATGTTCCTTGATCGCCGCTAGACGATTCAACCACTTCTCGTCACCTGTTCCGAGATCAGCCGTCATGTCAAGGCGGTGTTCGATGTTTGCGACCGATTCCCGAATCCGTGCGAGACCATTCGCTGCTTGATCGATCAGTTCACGACTGTAGTTGATCGGGTGACGATACTGAACCGATAACATGAAGAAACGTAACACCATCGGATCAACCGCTTGGATCGCTTCATGGACCGTCAAGAAGTTACCGAGCGACTTCGACATCTTCTCGTTTTCGATGTTCAAGAACCCGTTATGCATCCAGTAGTTCGCGAATTTCTGTGAGTTGCATGCTTCAGACTGGGCGATCTCATTCTCATGATGCGGGAATTTCAAGTCTTGTCCACCAGCATGAATGTCGATCGTCTCCCCGAGATATTTCTTCGCCATCGCCGAGCACTCGATGTGCCAGCCTGGTCGCCCTTCGCCCCATGGACTTGTCCATGCCGGCTCTCCTGGTTTTGCTGCTTTCCAGAGCACGAAATCAAGCGGATCTTCTTTTTTCTCTCCGACTTCGATTCGTGCGCCTGCGCGCAATTCATCGATCGACTGTTGGCTCAATTGACCATAATCCTTGAAACTACGCGTCCGGAAGTAGACATCCCCGCTTGATGCGTAGGCATTGCCTTTTTCGACGAGGACTTCGATGAAGGCGATGATATCGTCCATCGTTTCCGTGACGAGTGGATGGATATCCGCTTTTTGGACATTCAAGGCGCCCGTATCCGCGTGATATGCCTCGATGAAACGTTTCGTCAACGCATGATAGTCTTCTCCGAGTTCGTTCGCTGTCCGGATGATCTTATCATCGACGTCCGTGAAGTTCGAGACATATTTAACTTCGTATCCGCGGTATGTGAAGTAGCGACGGACCGTATCGAAAACGATGGCTGGACGCGCGTTCCCGATATGAATGTAGTTGTAAACCGTCGGGCCACAGACATACATCTTGACCTTTCCTTCTTCTAATGGTTTAAATGGTTCCTTTTTTCCGGTCATGCTGTTGTACAGTTGAATCATGACGTCGCCCTCCTTTAATCCGTTCAATTTCTTGTTTTAATACTTCTAGTTCCATTTCAATCCGCTCTTGGCATTCGCTGACCGGATCCGGGAAACGATGATCAAGTGGTGCTTCGACCTTCATGCCGTCTTGAATGACGACACGTCCCGGAATGCCGACGACAGTCGCATTGGGAGGAACGTGTTTTAAGACGACGGAACTAGCACCGATTTTTGAGTATGCCCCAATCGTGATATCACCAAGGACACGGGCACCGGCAGAGACAAGTACGCCGTCTTCAATCGTCGGATGACGCTTTCCTGTTTCTTTCCCCGTTCCGCCGAGTGTCACGCCTTGAAACAACGTGACGTCATCCCCAATGATCGTCGTCTCACCAATGACGACACCCATCCCGTGGTCAATAAAGAATCGGCGTCCAATCGTCGCTCCTGGATGAATCTCGATGCCTGTCAAAAAGCGACTGAACTGCGAAATTAATCGACCGAGTAAGCGAAACTTTGCGTTCCAGAGTCGATGGGCCAGGCGATGCATCCAAATCGCATGTAAGCCCGGGTATGTCAAAATGACTTCTAACGTGCTGCGGGCAGCTGGATCTTGCTCAAACACATTGCGGATATCTTCTCGTATCCGTGTCATATACGTTCTCCTCTCCATAAGAAAAAGCGCCTCTATGCATTGCTGCACAGAGACGCTAACGAAGCGCGGTCCCACTCTGTTTGGACGATTGACTCGTCCCTCTCGACGTCCGTTAACGCCGGAGATACGTCTGCGCCTACTCTCACGGATTTCGGGCAGCACTCAGAGGGGCATTTCATGATTCGCTTCTTCAAGCCCTCGCACCATTCGAGCTTGTCTCTGGAGAAGAAGACGCATCGTTACTTTCCTCGTCTACGCTTTCGTTATTCTGCTTCAAGCCGTGCAAGCACACGGTCTTTTCCTAGTAATTGAATCGTGTTCGGGAGTTCTGGACCATGCGTCTGTCCTGTCGTCGCGACACGAATTGGCATGAATAAATTCTTTCCTTTTTGACCAGTCGCTTTTTGCGTCGCTTTGATCGATGCTTTAATTGCTTCTGGTGTCCACTCTTCGAGAGCGCGTAACTGGTTCGCGAATTCTGCAAGTACAGTCGGAACCGTCTCGCCACTCAAGACAGTGTTTGCCTCTTCATCATACACCACTTCGTCCTCAAAGAACATCTCTGAAAGCTTGACGATTTCCGCGCCATGCGTCATCTGTTCGCGGTATAACGCAACGAGATCACGTGCCCAAGCGAGCTCTTCTTCTGAAGGTGACGCTTCGACGCGACCTGCTTCTTGTAAGAACGGAAGACTGGCTTCGAATACTTCTTCGAACGATTGATGTTTCATGTACTGGCTGTTGATCCAAGCTAATTTGTTTTGATCAAAGACAGCTGGACTCTTCGACAGACGATCCGCGTCAAAGATTTCGATGAACTCTTCTTTCGTGAAGATTTCTTGTTCACCGACTGGTGACCAACCGAGAAGCGTGATGAAGTTGAGCAATGCTTCCGGGAGATAACCGAGCTCTTTATACTGCTCGATATACTGAATGATCGAGTGATCACGCTTCGAAAGTTTCTTGTGTGATTCGTTGACGATCAATGTCATGTGACCGAACGTCGGGTATTCCCAACCGAACGCATCATAGATCATCATCTGTTTCGGTGTGTTCGAAATATGATCATCCCCACGAAGAACATGGCTGATCGCCATTAAATGATCGTCGATGACGACGGCAAAGTTGTACGTCGGAATGCCATCTTTTTTGACGATGACCCAGTCACCGAAGTCTTTTGATTCGAATGAGACGTCGTCTTTAACGATATCATTCCATGTATACGTGACATCTTCCGGTACACGAATCCGAATCGACGGCGTGCGACCTTCTGCGCGGAACGCTTCTTCTTGTTCTGCTGTCAGGTTACGGTGCGCTCCTGAATAACGTGGTGCTTCTCCGCGTGCGATTTGTGCTTCGCGTTCTGCTTCGAGCTCTTCCGATGTCATGTAGCAACGGTAAGCAAGTCCTTTTTCAAGTAACTCGTCCGTGTACTTTTGGTAGATATCGAGACGCTCCATTTGTGAATAAGGACCGTACTCACCACCGCGACCTGGACCTTCGTCCCAATCGACACCGAGCCACTCGAGGTTCTTCATTTGACTCTCGACACCGCCTGCGATGTTCCGCTTTTGGTCCGTATCCTCGATTCGTAATACCATCTTACCGCCTAAGTGGCGCGCAAACAGATAGTTAAATAATGCAGTCCGGGCATTCCCGATATGCAAGTGTCCTGTTGGACTTGGGGCATAACGTACTCGTACTTCTGCCATTGCCAATCACTCCTTCGACTAAAATTCGCTTATCTAGTATACCTTATTCTTCGATTCGTTTCAGTAGAATCACTGCTTGACAAGCGATTCCCTCTTCTCGTCCCGTAAAACCTAACCATTCCGTCGTCGTTGCCTTGACATTGATCTGTTCAATGTCCGCTTCGAGCAATTCCGCGATCCGCGCACGCATCGTGTCGATGTACGGACGGAGCTTTGGTGCCTGTGCGATGACTGTCGCATCTAGGTTGCCAAGCTCATAACCTTGTTGTTTAACGAGCGCGTAGACATGCTGCAGCAATTTTGCTGAATCGGCATCCTTGAATTCCGGATCCGTATCCGGAAAATGTTTTCCGATATCTCCTGCTGCGATTGCACCAAGTGCCGCGTCGGCAATCGTATGTAACAAGACGTCTGCATCCGAGTGACCGAGCAATCCTTTCGTGTGCGGAATCTCGATGCCGCCTAAAATCAATTTCCGATCCTCTGCAAAGGCATGTACATCAAAACCTTGTCCAATTCGAATCATCGTCATTTCCCTCGTTTCATTAGAATCGCTTCACCGAACCACAGATCGTCCGGTGTCGTCATCTTGATATTTTCGTAGTGACCGTGGACGATCGTTACTTTTCCTCCGTCCCATTCTATCAAACTTGCATCATCGGTTCCTAGGTATTTCGTTGCCGCTTTTTCGTGAACCGTACGAATCGTCGCAAGATCAAACGCTTGTGGTGTCTGGGCTGCCATCAGGTGTTCCCGCGGGACGGTCTCGCTGATGTGGTTCGCTTCAATCCGTTTGACCGTGTCTTTAATCGGCACGGCAAGAATCGCCGCTTTGTCTAGGACTGCCGCTTGGACGACCGCATGAATCGCTGCTTGTGAAATGAACGGTCGGGCACCATCATGGATCAGAACGATCCCTTCGCCTTCTAACGCCTCAAGACCACGGAGAACACTTTCCTGACGTTCGGCACCACCCGCGACAAGTCTAATCGATGTCTTATAAGACGCGATAATACTTGTAAACCATTCTTGTTCTAGTGGATTGATCGCAAGGACAATTTCCGTACATGCCGGATCTGCCTCGAAGACATCCAGTGTCCAAGCGATGATTGGACGGTCTCTTAGTTCAAGCATCAATTTATTACGATCTGCGCCCATCCGCTTACCGGCACCGGCAGCGGGGATGACGACGCGATATGTGGCTGTAGACATCCCATTCCCTCTTTTCTCTCTCACTGATCATCGTGATCCATTCCATCACACCGAAAACGGACTCGATCATGAAATCGAATCCGTTACGGGGTCTATCCGAATGCCTCTCGATGTCTCTCTAGGCATAGTGTCTCATTTTTCTTGTGGTTTCGCAAAAATCATTCGTCCAGCTGATGTCTGCAAGACACTTGTGACGACAACGCCAATCGTTTTCGAAATCAGATGTTTTCCGCCTTCGACGACGACCATCGTCCCATCTTCGAGATAGGCAATGCCCTGTTTTTGTTCTTTTCCTTCCTTGATGACAAGAACGGTCATCTCTTCTCCTGGAATGACGACTTGTTTGACGGCATTCGCCAGGTCATTGATGTTAAGAACAGGAACATGTCGGACTTCACAGACTTTATTCAAGTTATAGTCGTTCGTGACGACGATCCCTTTGACGAGTTCCGCGAGTTTGATCAGTTTAATATCGACTTCCGGTACATCCTCGAAATCGCCATCATAAATTTCGACTTCGACTCCAGGAATCTCTTGTAACTCTTTTAAGACATCGAGTCCACGACGTCCACGGTTTCGTTTCAACGTATCGGAAGAATCGGCGATGTACTGCAACTCACCGATGACGAATTGCGGGACAATCAGTTTTCCTTCGACGAAACCGGTCTTCGTGATATCCGTAATTCGTCCGTCGATGATGACGCTCGTATCGAGTACCTTGCTGTTTGATTTAACTGGGACGACGACTTCTGGCGTCGCCTTTTTCTCACTTTGGTTACTACGTAAGAAGATTTTCGTCAATTCATGACGTTTACGATACCCGACCGTAAAGCCAAGATATCCGAATAACGCGGTCACGAAGATCGTTAAGACGTTACTGAGGACAGGAATACCTACCAAATCAATCAATGTACTGACGAGGAAGGCAAGTACCAACCCAATCAACAAACCAAATGTTCCAAAAAAGAGATCTGCTACTGGGGCTTTGACGAGTCGTTCTTCTAAAAATCGGAGAAGTCGAATTACCGAATCCGTAATGAATAATCCAATTAATAAGAATATGAGTGCACCAATCGTTCCAGTTACGTATTCGCTCATCAACCATGCAGGGAATGTCGTATTCGTTGCCGTTTCAATTAATTGGAAGAACTGAGGAAGCAACAAAATCCCGAGGGCAAGTCCGAGTAATGCAAAAAATACCCGAATGACGATTTTCAATCTTCTCACCTCCTTTGCTTATTTTAAGTTCATTGTAACATGTACTGATTTGAACTACCTACGCCGGAAGGAGGGGAAACTGTTTACATATCCATTACAGTTCCCCCATTTTTTGCGTCATTCCAGCTTAAAACGGAATCGTTTCACGTAATGCTTCGTCCACACTCTCGACACCGACGACCGTAATTCCGTCTGGATACGTCCAACCACCTAAGTTGTTTTTCGGAATGATCGCCCGCGTGAAACCGAGTTTAGCTGCTTCTGCTACGCGTTGTTCAATCCGCGATACACGGCGAACCTCACCTGTCAATCCGACCTCACCAATCACGACATCCGTCGGACGCGTCGGTTTGTCACGGAAACTAGAAGCAATTGCCACACAAACCGCCAAGTCAATCGCTGGTTCATCCAGCTTCACACCCCCGGCTGCCTTGAGGTACGCATCTTGTGTCTGAAGGAGAAGACCCGACCGTTTCTCAAGAACAGCCATCAATAAGGCCACCTTATTTTGATCGATTCCGGTCGCCATCCGTCTTGGATTCCCGAATGATGTCGGTGAAATCAGTGCTTGCAGTTCGACAAGGACGGTCCGTGTCCCTTCCATGGAAGCGACAATCGTCGAACCGGATACACCGGATGTCCGCTCTTCGAGGAAAATTTCTGACGGATTCAAGACCTCTTCAAGACCAGACTCCCGCATCTCAAAAATTCCGATCTCATTCGTTGAACCAAATCGGTTTTTGACGGCACGCAGAATCCGGAACGTATGGTGACGTTCGCCTTCGAAATACAAGACAGCATCCACCATGTGCTCCAGTAAACGTGGTCCAGCAATCGAACCCTGTTTCGTGACGTGACCGACGATGAAGATCGCAATACCGCGACTCTTCGCAATTTTCATCAGCATCGCCGTACATTCACGTACCTGTGTCACGCTCCCGGGTGCAGACTGGATTTCATCGATGTAGACGGTTTGAATCGAGTCGATGATTAAAAAACGTGGCTGTTCTTCATCGACGACACGTTCAATCATGTTCATATCCGTCTCACTCAGGACGAACAAATCCTGTGTCGGTAAGCCAAGCCGTTCCGCGCGTAATTTCGTTTGTTTGAGCGATTCTTCTCCTGAGATGTAGAGCACTTTTTCGCCACGTTGTGCAAGACGTGCGCTCGTCTGCAGTAAGATCGTCGACTTCCCGATCCCCGGATCTCCTCCAACAAGCACCATCGAACCTGGAACGATACCGCCTCCGAGGACACGGTCGAATTCACCACTTCCGGTAAAGACGCGACTCTCTTCTTGCGAGACGATGTTCGCGAGGCGCTCTGGCTTCAATTGTTTTGTTGTCGTATGAACGAAAGCGGCACCGCGCCGCCCTTTTTTCTCTTCGACGACTTCTTCGACCATCGTGTTCCATTCTCCGCATCCAGAACAACGTCCCATCCATTTCGGTGATTCGGTCCCACAGCTTTGACAAACGAATTTTGTTTTTAACTTAGCCAATCGATTCATCCTTTCTGTTTCAAAAAAAGAACCAGCTTCGCTCAGAAAGTGCGAAAGCTGGCCCTGTGCTCAGTGCTTATTCCGTTGCGGCAGAACTCACGTGATTCCGGCGAACGATGAATTCGTTCTCTTCGACATCAAGCGCAACACGTTCTCCTTTTTGGATATCGCCTGCGAGCAATGCTTCTGACAACCGGTCTTCCGCTTCCCGTTGAAGGGCACGACGGATTGGACGTGCACCGTACTCTGGATCGTATCCGATATCGGCAATCTTCGAGAGGGCAGCTGGTGTCAATTCGAAATGAATTTCCTGTTCAGCCAAACGTTTTTCAAGGGTTTTCGCCATCAACTTCACAATCTCTTCGATGTGTTGTTTCTCGAGTGAGTGGAAGACGATCGTTTCATCAATTCGGTTCAAGAACTCTGGACGGAACGCCCGTTTGAGTTCTTCCATGACTTTATCTTTCATGTCTTTGTATTCGCGATCCGTATCTTCAGAAACAGCGAATCCGACATATTTATTACGTTTAAGGGCACTTGCACCGACGTTCGATGTCATGACGATGATCGTGTTACGGAAATCAACCGTCCGACCTTTCGAGTCTGTTAAGCGTCCATCATCAAGTACTTGCAAGAGAATGTTGAAGACTTCCGGGTGCGCCTTCTCGATTTCATCAAGTAAGATGACTGAGTATGGTTTCCGGCGAACTTTTTCCGTTAATTGACCGCCTTCTTCGTAACCGACATATCCTGGAGGTGAACCGACGAGACGGCTCGTTGCATGTTTCTCCATGTACTCTGACATGTCGATCCGGATGATCGCATCCTCATCTCCGAACATCGCTTCGGCAACCGCACGGGCGAGTTCTGTTTTACCAACCCCAGTAGGACCGAGGAAGATGAACGAACCAATCGGACGTTTTGGATCTTTCAGTCCAGCACGTGCCCGACGGATGGCTTTTGAAATTGATTTAACGGCTTCATTTTGTCCGATGACACGATCGTGAAGGATTTCTTCGAGGCGAAGGAGACGATCCGTCTCTTCTTCCGCGATCTTCGTGACCGGTACACCTGTCCAGTTGGCAACGACTTGTGCGATGTCATCTTTTGTGACTTCAAGTTTTTCGTTGCCTTGTTTATTCTGCCATTCCTCTTTCAAACGCTCAAGCTCATCGCGTAATTTTTGTTCCGTATCGCGGAGGCTTGCTGCTTTTTCGAACTCTTGGCTTTGGACCGCTTCGTCCTTGTCCTTGCGGATGCCTTCGAGTTTTGCTTCGACTTCTTTTAAGTTCGGTGGTGCTGTGTATGAACGCAACCGAACTTTCGATGCTGCTTCATCAATCAAATCGATCGCTTTATCCGGAAGGAAACGATCCGAAATGTATCGATCCGACAAGGTGACGGCTTCTTGAATCGCTTCGTCTGTGATCGTCACACGGTGGTGTGCTTCATAACGATCGCGAAGACCAAATAGGATTTGTGTTGCTTCATCCGTTGTTGGCTCTGCGACTTGGATCGGTTGGAAACGACGTTCGAGTGCCGCATCTTTTTCGATGTATTTCCGGTACTCATCAAGAGTCGTTGCTCCGATACACTGGAGTTCGCCTCGTGCGAGCGATGGTTTAAGGATGTTCGATGCATCGATCGCACCTTCTGCTCCACCCGCTCCGATCAATGTATGCAACTCATCAATGAAGAGAATGATGTTCCCCGCTTGACGAATCTCATCCATGACCTTTTTCAAACGATCTTCGAATTCACCACGGTATTTCGTACCAGCGACAAGTGTCCCCATGTCGAGTACCATAACACGTTTATTGCGTAACGTCTCCGGTACTTCATTGTTGATGATTTGTTGAGCGAGACCTTCGACGACAGCCGTTTTACCGACCCCTGGTTCCCCGATCAAGACCGGGTTATTTTTCGTCCGGCGGCTCAAGACTTCGATGACACGTTGAATTTCTTTCGCACGACCGATAACTGGATCAAGACGTGTTTCGCGCGCTTGTTGTGTCAAATCACGAGCAAGACCATCAAGTGTTGGTGTTGCGACACCTGAACCTGCTTGCGACGCGTTTGCTGTCGTTTCGCTGTTCCCGAGCAACTGGAGTACTTGCTGACGGGCTTTTGAAAGACTGATACCCAAGTTATTCAAGACACGAGCAGCAACGCCCTCTCCTTCTCTAATCAATCCGAGCAAGAGGTGTTCTGTTCCAACGTAAGAGTGACCTAGTTTACGTGCCTCATCCATTGATAACTCGATGACTTTTTTCGCACGTGGTGTATAGTGAATCGTCGTTGCACCATCTTGTCCGCGACCGATTAATGCTTCGACTTCCATCTGAATTTTATCTGAACTGAGACCGAGTGCTGTTAAGGCTTTCGCAGCGATTCCGTCTCCTTCACGTACAAGTCCGAGTAAAATGTGTTCTGTTCCGATATTGTGGTGCCCCAACCGTACTGCCTCTTCTTGAGCAAGTGCCAATACACGTTGTGCACGTTCTGTGAATCGTCCAAACATCATTATGCAAAACCTCCTTGTGTGTGATCCCTGTTTGTCTGTTCGGTTAACATCGTCCGGATTCGTTTCGCCCGTTCGATGTCCCGTTCTCTAGATGTTAATTGTTTCCCGAAATGCTTTTGTAGAAAACCTGTTTGTAATGAAACGAGCAGTTGATGAAAAAGATTTGGAGGAAGATTGACCTCTAGTCCCAGACTGTCTGCTAAGCGAACATCCGATAGTCGTTCCGTTGCTTCCCGCGCTGTAATCAGTCGAGCTGATGTCAGGATACCGTAGGAACGATATAGTCTGTCCTCTAGTTCTTCTTGATACATCTCCAATAATCCTTTTCGTGCTGCCTGTTCTGCTTCAATTAATGCTTCGACGGCAAATTGATAGTCCGTGATCAGCATATCCTCACTTGCCCCAAGCGTCCGTTGGTTCGAAAGTTGGAACATGCGACCAGAGGCATCGCTTCCCTCGCCGTAACGCCCACGAATCGCGAATCCGAGCTGTCGTAAGTGTTTGATATAGCCTTGAATCTGATTCGTCAGGACCAGTCCCGGTAAGTGCAACATCACGGAAGCACGAAGACCTGTTCCGACGTTACTCGGACACGTCGTTAAATAACCGAGCGTGTCATCAAAAGCAATTTTAAATCGTTCACTGATCAAGCGATCGACTTGTTTTGCGATCCGAAACGCTTCTTCAAGTTGAAGTCCCGGTAATAACGTCTGGATTCGGAAATGATCCTCTTCGTTTACCATGACACTGATCTGCTCATCCTCACTAATGAAGAGTCCTGTCCGCGGATGACTCGCTAACGCTGGACTGATTAGATGCTTTTCTACTAAAGCGGTTCGCGTCAGGACATCTGCTTGATCGACGCGACCAAACCGGAACCCTTTCATCCCGTTTAGTTGGCGTTCTGTCTCTTCAATGAGTGCATTGGCTTGTGCTTCTGACAACATCGTTGAGAACGGGTAACGTGTCGTATTACGCGCCAATCGGATCCGTGTCGAAACGACGATGTCGTCAAAAGGAGAAGATTGATTCATCGATTCGCTTAAAGGGTGTTGGAGCAACTCTTCAAACATGACGCAAATCCTCCTCGACACTCTCAATCTGTTGTTTTATGACTTCTGCTTCTTCATAATCTTCTGCTAAGATTTTGCGGTTGAGCTGTTCTTTGAGTCGACTGAGCTGCTGGTTCAATCGTTTTTCAACGGATTCCTCATCAGGTCGTGAGCCATAATGTTGCGTATGACCGTGTTGGAACTGACGAACCATACCGTCGACTTCGTCTTTAAAAAATGAATAACAAGTCGGGCAACCGACTTTACGAAGATGAAGCAATTGTTGACGGGTCATACCGCAAGACGGACACGCCGTCCCTTGATATTCACGTGCTAACTCCCGCACACAAACCGAGCATAAGAATTTTTCATCGGTTTCCGATTCTTGTGGAAGTTTGACACGGACGATTGCTTCTCGTTCGCCACATCGTTGACAACGCATCGTGCATTCCTCCAATGTCCGACGACTAGAGTCGCTTCATGGTTTGAAGAAGCGTCCGCATCAAGTGGGCACGCATCCGGTGTTGATCTTCGACCGCCATTGGCAAACTCTCTTTTTGCAACAGCGATTGAATCAAAATAGCTTCCCGCCGCGTCAGTAATTGTTCGTTCATCAAACGAATCAAATAATCTTCTGCAGCTTGTTCCGTCAAATGATCACCGATCCATGAACTGACTTCGTCTAATAGATCGTGACTATCGAGCACAACGATTTTTTGAATCCGAATGTATCCGCCGCCACCCCGTTTACTTTCAACGAAATAACCCTTTTCGACCGTAAAACGAGTATTAATGACGTAGTTGATTTGTGATGGAACACAGTCAAAACGTTGTGCAATTTCTTGACGTTTGATTTCAATCGTCTTTTCGTCGTGTAAAATTTGCTTTAAATAGGCTTCGATGATATCTGTGATGTTTTGCATTGGCACCACCTCTCTGACCATCTTTGACTATTGTTTGATTTAATAGTAATCATCTAAAAAAAGAAATGCAACTGATAAGACTTTTTAGAACTTGTGGAAGTTTGACACGGACGAGCAAGAAGCTGTCTTGCGGTCCAAGCACGCCGCCTGTCGAGTTTTGAATGAAGTGCAGCTCTTCGCCGAGCGCATCATCTTTGACGACGACAAGTCCAGCGACGACGTCCGAATGTCCGCCAATGTATTTCGTCGCACTGTGCAAGACGATGTCTGCACCAAGTGCGAGTGGTTGTTGATGGTATGGTGTCGCGAACGTGTTGTCGACGACGAGTTTAAGATCGTGACGTTTGGCGATTGTTGCGATTGCTTCAATGTCCGTAACTTTCAACAACGGGTTCGTCGGTGTTTCGACGTAGACTATCTTCGTGTTGTCTTGGATCGCTGCTTCCGTTGCCGCAAGATCCGTCGTATCGACGAATGTCACTTGGATGTTGAACTTCGGTAAGACGCGTTGCATCAAGCGGAACGTACCACCGTAGACGTCATCCGTCATGACGATGTGGTCGCCAGACTCAAGCAAGTGGAAGACGGCATGGATCGCTGCCATCCCAGAACCGAACGCAAAACCACGTGCGCCGCCCTCGAGATCCGCAATCAATCGTTCGATGCTCGTCCGTGTCAAACTTCCACAAGTCGTTTCGCCCGTTCGATGTCCCGTTCTCTAGATGTTAATTGTTTCCCGAAATGCTTTTGTAGAAAACCTGTTTGTAATGAAACGAGCAGTTGATGAAAAAGATTTGGAGGAAGATTGACCTCTAGTCCCAGACTGTCTGCTAAGCGAACATCCGATAGTCGTTCCGTTGCTTCCCGCGCTGTAATCAGTCGAGCTGATGTCAGGATACCGTAGGAACGATATAGTCTGTCCTCTAGTTCTTCTTGATACATCTCCAATAATCCTTTTCGTGCTGCCTGTTCTGCTTCAATTAATGCTTCGACGGCAAATTGATAGTCCGTGATCAGCATATCCTCACTTGCCCCAAGCGTCCGTTGGTTCGAAAGTTGGAACATGCGACCAGAGGCATCGCTTCCCTCGCCGTAACGCCCACGAATCGCGAATCCGAGCTGTCGTAAGTGTTTGATATAGCCTTGAATCTGATTCGTCAGGACCAGTCCCGGTAAGTGCAACATCACGGAAGCACGAAGACCTGTTCCGACGTTACTCGGACACGTCGTTAAATAACCGAGCGTGTCATCAAAAGCAATTTTAAATCGTTCACTGATCAAGCGATCGACTTGTTTTGCGATCCGAAACGCTTCTTCAAGTTGAAGTCCCGGTAATAACGTCTGGATTCGGAAATGATCCTCTTCGTTTACCATGACACTGATCTGCTCATCCTCACTAATGAAGAGTCCTGTCCGCGGATGACTCGCTAACGCTGGACTGATTAGATGCTTTTCTACTAAAGCGGTTCGCGTCAGGACATCTGCTTGATCGACGCGACCAAACCGGAACCCTTTCATCCCGTTTAGTTGGCGTTCTGTCTCTTCAATGAGTGCATTGGCTTGTGCTTCTGACAACATCGTTGAGAACGGGTAACGTGTCGTATTACGCGCCAATCGGATCCGTGTCGAAACGACGATGTCGTCAAAAGGAGAAGATTGATTCATCGATTCGCTTAAAGGGTGTTGGAGCAACTCTTCAAACATGACGCAAATCCTCCTCGACACTCTCAATCTGTTGTTTTATGACTTCTGCTTCTTCATAATCTTCTGCTAAGATTTTGCGGTTGAGCTGTTCTTTGAGTCGACTGAGCTGCTGGTTCAATCGTTTTTCAACGGATTCCTCATCAGGTCGTGAGCCATAATGTTGCGTATGACCGTGTTGGAACTGACGAACCATACCGTCGACTTCGTCTTTAAAAAATGAATAACAAGTCGGGCAACCGACTTTACGAAGATGAAGCAATTGTTGACGGGTCATACCGCAAGACGGACACGCCGTCCCTTGATATTCACGTGCTAACTCCCGCACACAAACCGAGCATAAGAATTTTTCATCGGTTTCCGATTCTTGTGGAAGTTTGACACGGACGATTGCTTCTCGTTCGCCACATCGTTGACAACGCATCGTGCATTCCTCCAATGTCCGACGACTAGAGTCGCTTCATGGTTTGAAGAAGCGTCCGCATCAAGTGGGCACGCATCCGGTGTTGATCTTCGACCGCCATTGGCAAACTCTCTTTTTGCAACAGCGATTGAATCAAAATAGCTTCCCGCCGCGTCAGTAATTGTTCGTTCATCAAACGAATCAAATAATCTTCTGCAGCTTGTTCCGTCAAATGATCACCGATCCATGAACTGACTTCGTCTAATAGATCGTGACTATCGAGCACAACGATTTTTTGAATCCGAATGTATCCGCCGCCACCCCGTTTACTTTCAACGAAATAACCCTTTTCGACCGTAAAACGAGTATTAATGACGTAGTTGATTTGTGATGGAACACAGTCAAAACGTTGTGCAATTTCTTGACGTTTGATTTCAATCGTCTTTTCGTCGTGTAAAATTTGCTTTAAATAGGCTTCGATGATATCTGTGATGTTTTGCATTGGCACCACCTCTCTGACCATCTTTGACTATTGTTTGATTTAATAGTAATCATCTAAAAAAAGAAATGCAACTGATAAGACTTTTTAGAAAACACAAAAAGACCGACCTGCAATCTGCAGATCGGTCAAGTGCCTGGCAACGTCCTATCCTCACAGGGGGAAGCCCCCAACTACTTTCGGCGTTCAAGTGCTTAACTTCCGTGTTCGGCATGGGAACGGGTGTGACCACTTGGCTATCGTCACCAGACGAAGGGCTCGCGCCCTCAAAACTGAAGTCATCAACAAGCATCTGCTAGAACAAGGCCTCGACCGATTAGTATCACTCAGCTCCACATGTCACCATGCTTCCACCCGTGACCTATCTACCTCATCGTCTCTGAGGGGTCTTTCTTGATTACTCAAAGGGAAATCTCATCTTGGAGGGGGCTTCATGCTTAGATGCTTTCAGCATTTATCCCGTCCGCACGTAGCTACCCAGCGATGCTCCTGGCGGAACAACTGGTACACCAGCGGTGCGTCCATCCCGGTCCTCTCGTACTAAGGACAGCTCTCCTCAAATTTCCTGCGCCCACGACGGATAGGGACCGAACTGTCTCACGACGTTCTGAACCCAGCTCGCGTACCGCTTTAATGGGCGAACAGCCCAACCCTTGGGACCTACTCCAGCCCCAGGATGCGATGAGCCGACATCGAGGTGCCAAACCTCCCCGTCGATGTGGACTCTTGGGGGAGATCAGCCTGTTATCCCCAGGGTAGCTTTTATCCGTTGAGCGATGGCCCTTCCATGCGGAACCACCGGATCACTAAGCCCGACTTTCGTCCCTGCTCGACTTGTAGGTCTCGCAGTCAAGCTCCCTTCTGCCTTTGCGCTCTACGAATGATTTCCAACCATTCTGAGGGAACCTTTGGGCGCCTCCGTTACTGTTTAGGAGGCGACCGCCCCAGTCAAACTACCCGCCTGACACGGTCCTCCAGCCGGATGACGGCTGCGAGTTAGAGACTCTATGCATGAAGGGCGGTATCCCAAGGGTGACTCCTCCGAAGCTGGCGCTCCGGGCTCGACGTCTCCCGCCTATCCTGTACATCATGCACAAAGCCTCAATATCAGGCTGTAGTAAAGCTCCATGGGGTCTTTCCGTCCTGTCGCGGGTAACCTGCATCTTCACAGGTACTATGATTTCACCGGGTCTCTCGTTGAGACAGTGCCCAAATCGTTACGCCTTTCGTGCGGGTCGGAACTTACCCGACAAGGAATTTCGCTACCTTAGGACCGTTATAGTTACGGCCGCCGTTTACTGGGGCTTCGGTTCAAAGCTTCGCTTGCGCTAACCCATCCCCTTAACCTTCCAGCACCGGGCAGGCGTCAGCCCCTATACGTCATCTTGCGATTTAGCAGAGACCTGTGTTTTTGCTAAACAGTCGTTTGGGCCTATTCACTGCGGCTCTACTCATGTAGAGCGTCCCTTCTCCCGAAGTTACGGGACCATTTTGCCGAGTTCCTTAACGAGAGTTATCCCGCGCGTCTTAGAATTCTCATCTCGCCTACCTGTGTCGGTTTACGGTACTGGCGCCTTCCCCCTCACTAGAGGCTTTTCTTGGCAGTGTGAAATCGTGACCTACGTCCCTACGGGACTCCGCATCGTTCCTTGACTTTGATGCCTGACGGATTTGCCAATCAGACGGTCTTGAAACTTGCACATGCACTTCCATCCGCATGCGTCACTATCCTCCTGCGTCCCCCCATTGTTCAAACGGTGGATCGGCGGTACAGGAATATCAACCTGTTATCCATCGCCTACGCCTTTCGGCCTCGGCTTAGGTCCAGACTAACCCTGAGCGGACGAGCCTTCCTCAGGAAACCTTGGGCTTTCGACGGAGGGGATTCTCACCCCTCTTTTCGCTACTCACACCGGCATTCTCACTTCCAAACGCTCCACTGCTCCTTCCGGTACAGCTTCACAGCGGTTTGGAACGCTCCCCTACCATTCCTTACGGAATCCGCAGCTTCGGTGGTATGTTTAGCCCCGTTACATTTTCGGCGCGGCGCCACTCGACTAGTGAGCTATTACGCACTCTTTGAATGGTGGCTGCTTCTAAGCCAACATCCTAGCTGTCTAGGCAGCGCCACATCCTTTTCCACTTAACATACACTTTGGGACCTTAGCTGGCGGTCTGGGCTGTTTCCCTCTTGACTACGGATCTTATCACTCGCAGTCTGACTCCCGAGTATAAGTTGCTGGCATTCGGAGTTTAACTGAATTCGGTAACCCTGTGGGGGCCCCTAGTCCAATCAGTGCTCTACCTCCAGAACTCTCAACCTCGAGGCTAGCCCTAAAGCTATTTCGGGGAGAACCAGCTATCTCCAGGTTCGATTGGCATTTCACCGCTACCCACACCTCATCCCCGCACTTTTCAACGTGCGTGGGTTCGGACCTCCAGTCAGTGTTACCTGACCTTCATCCTGGACATGGGTAGATCACCTGGTTTCGGGTCTACGACAACGCACTGAACGCCCTGTTCAGACTCGCTTTCGCTACGGCTCCGCCTCATCGGCTTAACCTCGCGCGTTATCGTAACTCGCCGGTTCATTCTACAAAAGGCACGCCATCACCCGTTAACGGGCTCTGACTACTTGTAGGCATACGGTTTCAGGATCTATTTCACTCCCCTTCCGGGGTGCTTTTCACCTTTCCCTCACGGTACTGGTTCACTATCGGTCACTAGGGAGTATTTAGCCTTGGGAGATGGTCCTCCCGGATTCCGACGGGGTTTCACGTGTCCCGCCGTACTCAGGATCCACTCTGGAGGGAAAACAGTTTCAGCTACAGGGCTGTCACCTTCTTCGGCCGACCTTTCCAGGTCCTTCACCTACTGTCTTCCTTTTTGACTCCGTGTAGAGTGTCCTACAACCCCGAAGAGCATGCTCTTCGGTTTGGGCTGTTCCCGTTTCGCTCGCCGCTACTCAGGGAATCGCATTTGCTTTCTCTTCCTCCGGGTACTTAGATGTTTCAGTTCCCCGGGTCTGCCTCACGCTACACTATGTATTCATGTAACATGTCCCATCCCATTACAGATGGTGGGTTCCCCCATTCGGAAATCTTCGGATCAAAGCATACTTACTGCTCCCCGAAGCATATCGCTGTTCGTCGCGTCCTTCATCGGCTCCTAGTGCCAAGGCATCCACCGTACGCCCTTCATACCTTGATCTAGCGTTGGTATTCTAAGAACACACGTCTAATGACATGGTTAATTAAAAGTTTGATGTCTTGTTGATGTCTTCAGTTTTCAAGGTGCGAGTGTCTCTTTCGAGACTGAGAGACGAGCTCTCAAAACTGAACGATGGGCATGTCCCGTAAGGGACGTTTTCCTTAGAAAGGAGGTGATCCAGCCGCACCTTCCGATACGGCTACCTTGTTACGACTTCACCCCAATCATCTACCCCACCTTCGACGGCTGGCTCCTTGCGGTTACCTCACCGGCTTCGGGTGTTGCAAACTCTCGTGGTGTGACGGGCGGTGTGTACAAGACCCGGGAACGTATTCACCGCAGTATGCTGACCTGCGATTACTAGCGATTCCGACTTCATGCAGGCGAGTTGCAGCCTGCAATCCGAACTGGGAACGGCTTTATGGGATTGGCTCCACCTCGCGGTCTCGCTGCCCTTTGTACCGTCCATTGTAGCACGTGTGTAGCCCAACTCATAAGGGGCATGATGATTTGACGTCATCCCCACCTTCCTCCGGTTTGTCACCGGCAGTCTCCCTAGAGTGCCCAACTGAATGCTGGCAACTAAGGATAGGGGTTGCGCTCGTTGCGGGACTTAACCCAACATCTCACGACACGAGCTGACGACAACCATGCACCACCTGTCACCATTGTCCCCGAAGGGAAAACTTGATCTCTCAAGCGGTCAATGGGATGTCAAGAGTTGGTAAGGTTCTTCGCGTTGCTTCGAATTAAACCACATGCTCCACCGCTTGTGCGGGTCCCCGTCAATTCCTTTGAGTTTCAGCCTTGCGGCCGTACTCCCCAGGCGGAGTGCTTAATGCGTTAGCTTCAGCACTGAGGGGCGGAAACCCCCCAACACCTAGCACTCATCGTTTACGGCGTGGACTACCAGGGTATCTAATCCTGTTTGCTCCCCACGCTTTCGCGCCTCAGCGTCAGTTACAGACCAAAGAGTCGCCTTCGCCACTGGTGTTCCTCCACATCTCTACGCATTTCACCGCTACACGTGGAATTCCACTCTTCTCTTCTGTACTCAAGCCTTCCAGTTTCCAATGGCCCTCCCCGGTTGAGCCGGGGGCTTTCACATCAGACTTAAAAGGCCGCCTGCGCGCGCTTTACGCCCAATAATTCCGGACAACGCTTGCCACCTACGTATTACCGCGGCTGCTGGCACGTAGTTAGCCGTGGCTTTCTCGTAAGGTACCGTCAAGGTACGAGCATTTCCTCTCGTACGTGTTCTTCCCTTACAACAGAGTTTTACGATCCGAAAACCTTCATCACTCACGCGGCGTTGCTCCATCAGACTTTCGTCCATTGTGGAAGATTCCCTACTGCTGCCTCCCGTAGGAGTCTGGGCCGTGTCTCAGTCCCAGTGTGGCCGATCACCCTCTCAGGTCGGCTATGCATCGTCGCCTTGGTGGGCCGTTACCCCACCAACTAGCTAATGCACCGCAAGGCCATCTCAAGGTGACGCCGGAGCGCCTTTCATCAACGGACCATGCGGTCCGATGAACTATCCGGTATTAGCTCCGATTTCTCGGAGTTATCCCAATCCTTGAGGCAGGTTCCTTACGTGTTACTCACCCGTCCGCCGCTCATTCCGCTGCCTTCCCTCCGAAGAGTTCCGTCAGTTTCCTGCGCTCGACTTGCATGTATTAGGCACGCCGCCAGCGTTCGTCCTGAGCCAGGATCAAACTCTCCATGAAGTGTTTGACTTGCTCGTTGTGTGACCAAAGTCACGATTGACGAAGCTTGCGCTTCATTCGTTTTTGTATTCCGTAGAATACGATTTTTGCCTCATCGTTCAGTTTTCAAAGTTCGTCATAAAAATGGTGGAGCCTAGCGGGATCGAACCGCTGACCTCCTGCGTGCAAGGCAGGCGCTCTCCCAGCTGAGCTAAGGCCCCATTAAAGGGATGAAATTGAAGATGGTCGGGAAGACAGGATTCGAACCTGCGACCCCTTGGTCCCAAACCAAGTGCTCTACCAAGCTGAGCTACTTCCCGAAAATGCACCCTGAGAGATTCGAACTCCCGACCCCTTGATTCGTAGTCAAGTACTCTATCCAGCTGAGCTAAGGGTGCGGAATATAAGGATCAAACAGTAAACATCCAAAATGAAAAATGGTACCGAGGGCCGGAATCGAACCGGCACGGGGAAACCCCCGCAGGATTTTAAGTCCTGTGCGTCTACCAGTTCCGCCACCCCGGCAGGGATATAAAAGGTAGAACCTTCATTCATAATTGAATTCTGGTGATCATTGAAGATAAAAATGGTGCCGGCAACAGGAGTCGAACCCGCGACCTACTGATTACAAGTCAGTTGCTCTACCAGCTGAGCTACACCGGCAAGTGTAATAAAAAATGGTGGAGGATGACGGGATCGAACCGCCGACCCCCTGCTTGTAAGGCAGGTGCTCTCCCAGCTGAGCTAATCCTCCATATGTATCGCCTGGCAGCGTCCTATCCTCACAGGGGGAAGCCCCCAACTACTTTCGGCGTTCAAGTGCTTAACTTCCGTGTTCGGCATGGGAACGGGTGTGACCACTTGGCTATCGCCACCAGACATTTATTATCTTAACATTATGTTCACATAACGTCAAGACTTTTTTTCGTTTTTTTGAAAGGCTCGCGCCCTCAAAACTGAAGTCATCAACAATGCATCTGCTAGAACAAGGCCTCGACCGATTAGTATCACTCAGCTCCACATGTCGCCATGCTTCCACCCGTGACCTATCTACCTCATCGTCTCTGAGGGGTCTTTCTTGATTACTCAAAGGGAAATCTCATCTTGGAGGGGGCTTCATGCTTAGATGCTTTCAGCATTTATCCCGTCCGCACGTAGCTACCCAGCGATGCTCCTGGCGGAACAACTGGTACACCAGCGGTGCGTCCATCCCGGTCCTCTCGTACTAAGGACAGCTCTCCTCAAATTTCCTGCGCCCACGACGGATAGGGACCGAACTGTCTCACGACGTTCTGAACCCAGCTCGCGTACCGCTTTAATGGGCGAACAGCCCAACCCTTGGGACCTACTCCAGCCCCAGGATGCGATGAGCCGACATCGAGGTGCCAAACCTCCCCGTCGATGTGGACTCTTGGGGGAGATCAGCCTGTTATCCCCAGGGTAGCTTTTATCCGTTGAGCGATGGCCCTTCCATGCGGAACCACCGGATCACTAAGCCCGACTTTCGTCCCTGCTCGACTTGTAGGTCTCGCAGTCAAGCTCCCTTCTGCCTTTGCGCTCTACGAATGATTTCCAACCATTCTGAGGGAACCTTTGGGCGCCTCCGTTACTGTTTAGGAGGCGACCGCCCCAGTCAAACTACCCGCCTGACACGGTCCTCCAGCCGGATCACGGCTGCGAGTTAGAGACTCTATGCATGAAGGGCGGTATCCCAAGGGTGACTCCTCCGAAGCTGGCGCTCCGGGCTCGACGTCTCCCGCCTATCCTGTACATCATGCACAAAGCCTCAATATCAGGCTGTAGTAAAGCTCCATGGGGTCTTTCCGTCCTGTCGCGGGTAACCTGCATCTTCACAGGTACTATGATTTCACCGGGTCTCTCGTTGAGACAGTGCCCAAATCGTTACGCCTTTCGTGCGGGTCGGAACTTACCCGACAAGGAATTTCGCTACCTTAGGACCGTTATAGTTACGGCCGCCGTTTACTGGGGCTTCGGTTCAAAGCTTCGCTTGCGCTAACCCATCCCCTTAACCTTCCAGCACCGGGCAGGCGTCAGCCCCTATACGTCATCTTGCGATTTAGCAGAGACCTGTGTTTTTGCTAAACAGTCGTTTGGGCCTATTCACTGCGGCTCTACTCATGTAGAGCGTCCCTTCTCCCGAAGTTACGGGACCATTTTGCCGAGTTCCTTAACGAGAGTTATCCCGCGCGTCTTAGAATTCTCATCTCGCCTACCTGTGTCGGTTTACGGTACTGGCGCCTTCCCCCTCACTAGAGGCTTTTCTTGGCAGTGTGAAATCGTGACCTACGTCCCTACGGGACTCCGCATCGTTCCTTGACTTTGATGCCTGACGGATTTGCCAATCAGACGGTCTTGAAACTTGCACATGCACTTCCATCCGCATGCGTCACTATCCTCCTGCGTCCCCCCATTGTTCAAACGGTGGATCGGCGGTACAGGAATATCAACCTGTTATCCATCGCCTACGCCTTTCGGCCTCGGCTTAGGTCCAGACTAACCCTGAGCGGACGAGCCTTCCTCAGGAAACCTTGGGCTTTCGACGGAGGGGATTCTCACCCCTCTTTTCGCTACTCACACCGGCATTCTCACTTCCAAACGCTCCACTGCTCCTTCCGGTACAGCTTCACAGCGGTTTGGAACGCTCCCCTACCATTCCTTACGGAATCCGCAGCTTCGGTGGTATGTTTAGCCCCGTTACATTTTCGGCGCGGCGCCACTCGACTAGTGAGCTATTACGCACTCTTTGAATGGTGGCTGCTTCTAAGCCAACATCCTAGCTGTCTAGGCAGCGCCACATCCTTTTCCACTTAACATACACTTTGGGACCTTAGCTGGCGGTCTGGGCTGTTTCCCTCTTGACTACGGATCTTATCACTCGCAGTCTGACTCCCGAGTATAAGTTGCTGGCATTCGGAGTTTAACTGAATTCGGTAACCCTGTGGGGGCCCCTAGTCCAATCAGTGCTCTACCTCCAGAACTCTCAACCTCGAGGCTAGCCCTAAAGCTATTTCGGGGAGAACCAGCTATCTCCAGGTTCGATTGGCATTTCACCGCTACCCACACCTCATCCCCGCACTTTTCAACGTGCGTGGGTTCGGACCTCCAGTCAGTGTTACCTGACCTTCATCCTGGACATGGGTAGATCACCTGGTTTCGGGTCTACGACAACGCACTGAACGCCCTGTTCAGACTCGCTTTCGCTACGGCTCCGCCTCATCGGCTTAACCTCGCGCGTTATCGTAACTCGCCGGTTCATTCTACAAAAGGCACGCCATCACCCGTTAACGGGCTCTGACTACTTGTAGGCATACGGTTTCAGGATCTATTTCACTCCCCTTCCGGGGTGCTTTTCACCTTTCCCTCACGGTACTGGTTCACTATCGGTCACTAGGGAGTATTTAGCCTTGGGAGATGGTCCTCCCGGATTCCGACGGGGTTTCACGTGTCCCGCCGTACTCAGGATCCACTCTGGAGGGAAAACAGTTTCAGCTACAGGGCTGTCACCTTCTTCGGCCGACCTTTCCAGGTCCTTCACCTACTGTCTTCCTTTTTGACTCCGTGTAGAGTGTCCTACAACCCCGAAGAGCATGCTCTTCGGTTTGGGCTGTTCCCGTTTCGCTCGCCGCTACTCAGGGAATCGCATTTGCTTTCTCTTCCTCCGGGTACTTAGATGTTTCAGTTCCCCGGGTCTGCCTCACGCTACACTATGTATTCATGTAACATGTCCCATCCCATTACGGATGGTGGGTTCCCCCATTCGGAAATCTTCGGATCAAAGCATACTTACTGCTCCCCGAAGCATATCGCTGTTCGTCGCGTCCTTCATCGGCTCCTAGTGCCAAGGCATCCACCGTACGCCCTTCATACCTTGATCTAGCGTTGGTATTCTAAGAACACACGTCTAATGACATGGTTAATTAAAAGTTTGATGTCTTGTTGATGTCTTCAGTTTTCAAGGTGCGAGTGTCTCTTTCGAGACTGAGAGACGAGCTCTCAAAACTGAACGATGGGCATGTCCCGTAAGGGACGTTTTCCTTAGAAAGGAGGTGATCCAGCCGCACCTTCCGATACGGCTACCTTGTTACGACTTCACCCCAATCATCTACCCCACCTTCGACGGCTGGCTCCTTGCGGTTACCTCACCGGCTTCGGGTGTTGCAAACTCTCGTGGTGTGACGGGCGGTGTGTACAAGACCCGGGAACGTATTCACCGCAGTATGCTGACCTGCGATTACTAGCGATTCCGACTTCATGCAGGCGAGTTGCAGCCTGCAATCCGAACTGGGAACGGCTTTATGGGATTGGCTCCACCTCGCGGTCTCGCTGCCCTTTGTACCGTCCATTGTAGCACGTGTGTAGCCCAACTCATAAGGGGCATGATGATTTGACGTCATCCCCACCTTCCTCCGGTTTGTCACCGGCAGTCTCCCTAGAGTGCCCAACTGAATGCTGGCAACTAAGGATAGGGGTTGCGCTCGTTGCGGGACTTAACCCAACATCTCACGACACGAGCTGACGACAACCATGCACCACCTGTCACCATTGTCCCCGAAGGGAAAACTTGATCTCTCAAGCGGTCAATGGGATGTCAAGAGTTGGTAAGGTTCTTCGCGTTGCTTCGAATTAAACCACATGCTCCACCGCTTGTGCGGGTCCCCGTCAATTCCTTTGAGTTTCAGCCTTGCGGCCGTACTCCCCAGGCGGAGTGCTTAATGCGTTAGCTTCAGCACTGAGGGGCGGAAACCCCCCAACACCTAGCACTCATCGTTTACGGCGTGGACTACCAGGGTATCTAATCCTGTTTGCTCCCCACGCTTTCGCGCCTCAGCGTCAGTTACAGACCAAAGAGTCGCCTTCGCCACTGGTGTTCCTCCACATCTCTACGCATTTCACCGCTACACGTGGAATTCCACTCTTCTCTTCTGTACTCAAGCCTTCCAGTTTCCAATGGCCCTCCCCGGTTGAGCCGGGGGCTTTCACATCAGACTTAAAAGGCCGCCTGCGCGCGCTTTACGCCCAATAATTCCGGACAACGCTTGCCACCTACGTATTACCGCGGCTGCTGGCACGTAGTTAGCCGTGGCTTTCTCGTAAGGTACCGTCAAGGTACGAGCATTTCCTCTCGTACGTGTTCTTCCCTTACAACAGAGTTTTACGATCCGAAAACCTTCATCACTCACGCGGCGTTGCTCCATCAGACTTTCGTCCATTGTGGAAGATTCCCTACTGCTGCCTCCCGTAGGAGTCTGGGCCGTGTCTCAGTCCCAGTGTGGCCGATCACCCTCTCAGGTCGGCTATGCATCGTCGCCTTGGTGGGCCATTACCCCACCAACTAGCTAATGCACCGCAAGGCCATCTCAAGGTGACGCCGGAGCGCCTTTCATCAGCGGACCATGCGGTCCGTTGAACTATCCGGTATTAGCTCCGATTTCTCGGAGTTATCCCAATCCTTGAGGCAGGTTCCTTACGTGTTACTCACCCGTCCGCCGCTCATTCCACTGCCTTCCCTCCGAAGAGTTCCGTCAGTTTCCTGCGCTCGACTTGCATGTATTAGGCACGCCGCCAGCGTTCGTCCTGAGCCAGGATCAAACTCTCCATGAAGTGTTTGACTTGCTCGTTGTTGTGACCGAAGTCACGATTGACGAAGCTTGCGCTTCATTCGTTTTTGTATTCCGTAGAATACGATTTTTGCCTCATCGTTCAGTTTTCAAAGTTCGTCGTGTCGTTTTCAGCGACTTTAATATCTTAACAAGTTATCAACCCGATTGTCAACAACTTTTTTGATATTTATTTTTGTGTGTCACGACCATTCGCGGCACAAGAAGTAATATACCATGGCTTTTCGAATCGTACAAGCATTTTATTAGAAAAATATTTAAAAACTTTTATTTACCCGTTTTTTGACTCGTTTATCCCTACATTGACTTCAAAAAGAACGCTCCGTTCCTTCTATAAGCTATAGAAGAAACGGAGCTCTACTCATTAATTTTGTTGGTGACGCATCGTTGGGAAGAGTAATACATCACGAATCGATGGCGCATTCGTCAACAACATGACGAGACGATCGATCCCGATGCCAAGACCACCCGTTGGCGGCATACCGTACTCGAGTGCTTCAATGAAGTCTGTATCCATTTCATGTGCTTCGTCGTTTCCTGCTTCTTTTTCGACGAGTTGTGCTTCGAAACGTTCACGTTGATCGATTGGATCGTTCAATTCCGTGAAGGCATTCGCATGTTCACGACGGACGATGAATAATTCAAAGCGATCCGTAAAGCGTGGATCCTCTGGATTTTTCTTCGCAAGTGGCGATACTTCAACAGGATGACCATAGACGAATGTTGGTTGAACGAGTGTCTCTTCTACTTTTTGTTCGAAGAACTCATTCAAGATATGTCCCGTCGTCATGTGCGACTGGACTTCAACACCGTGTTCATGCGCTAGTTCGAGAGCACGTTCGTTTGAAATCTGTTCAAAGAAGTCGACACCTGTCGCTTCTTTAACAAGATCGACCATGTGTGCTCGTTTCCAACCGACAGATAGGTCGATGACGTCTTCTCCGTAAGTGACTTGTGTCGTACCGAGTACTTCTTGTGCGACGTGAGCGATCAGGTTCTCTGTTAAGTTCATGATGTCTTTATAATCCGCATACGCTTCATAGAGTTCGATCATCGTAAACTCTGGGTTATGGCGTGTTGAGATTCCTTCATTACGGAACACACGACCGATTTCGTAGACTTTCTCAAGTCCACCGACGATCAAACGTTTCAAATGGAGCTCGATCGCAATCCGCATGTAAAGCGTCATGTCGAGTGCATTATGATGCGTGATGAACGGACGAGCCGATGCTCCACCCGCAATCGTATGCAACATTGGTGTTTCGACTTCCAAGTATCCGAGGTTATCGAGATATTGACGAATTCCACGAATGACTTTACTCCGCGCGATGAATGTCTCACGTGATTCTTGGTTCGTAATGAGGTCGAGGTAACGCTGACGATAGCGTTGCTCGATATCTTTTAATCCGTGATATTTATCCGGAAGCGGACGTAATGCTTTTGTTAATAACGTAAATGCTGTGACGTGAACAGAGAGTTCACCAACATTCGTTTTGAACACGTATCCTTGGATCCCAACGATGTCACCTAAGTCACATGTCTTATAGATCTCATACGCCTCTTCACCGACATCATCTTTACGGACATACAACTGAATTTGACCTTGTACATCCTGAACGTTCGTAAAGCCAACCTTCCCTTTACGACGTGTCGTCATGACACGACCCGCGATGGCAACTTCCGGTTTCAGTTCAGCCAACTCTTCTTTTGTATGTTCACCAAACGATGCACGAATGCTCGCGGTATCCGTCGAACGTTCAAAACGTGCGCCGAATGGATCGAGACCTTGTTCACGCATGGCGTTCATCTTACCGAGACGCACCTGCATTTGATCGTTCATTTCCATATCCTGACTCACTCTCTTCACTCCTTTTAATAATGGTTCACGACGATTCTCTCGAATAAAAAGCTGCCGGAATGACCGACAGCCCTTTAGAAAACCGATACGCTCATCTTCAATGCAACTAGCGTACCACAAAACGACGCTGTCCGACTATACTTTACCTGTTAGGCATATGCTACGTCTTCTTCGAGTGTCTGCAAGTACTGCTGTAACAGTTCGACGAGTCCTGCGTGTGTGTCGATATTGAATAACGCATTGCGAACGCGACCGTTCCCCTTCATTCCTTTCAAATACCAGGCGACATGTGTCCGCATTTCGCGTACGGCGAGTTCTTCTCCCTTTAGCGCGACTAGTCGTGTGGCATGCAAGAGACAAATATCAATCTTCTCACGCGCCGTCGGTTCTGCTGGAAGCGTTCCTGATTCGAGGTACTGGATCGTCTGATACAACATCCATGGATTCCCGAGAGCGGCCCGTCCGATCATGACACCGTCGACGCCGATCTCATCAATCATCCGTTTTGCATCTTGCGGAGTCTGAACATCTCCATTTCCGATGATTGGGATGTTGACCGCTTTTTTCGCTTCGCCAATGATGTTCCAGTCTGCGACCCCTTCATACTTTTGCGAACGTGTCCGCCCGTGGATGGCTACAGCTTTCGCCCCACCCGCTTCTGCTGCTTTGACATTATCGACACAATAGATGTGATGGCTGTCCCAGCCGGTCCGCATCTTAACAGTAACGGGTTTATCGATCGCTTGCGTCACCGCATGAACCATCTCATATACCTTATCTGGATCAAGCAACCATTTCGCTCCAGCATCGCTTTTCGTGACTTTCGGGACGGGACAGCCCATGTTGATGTCAATGATGTCGGCATTCGTGTTCGCTTCGACATATCGTGCCGCTTGAACGAGTGTCTCTTTTGAACCGCCATAGATTTGAAGACTGAGCGGTTTTTCCCGCTCATCCACGTACAGCATCTGAAGCGTCCGTTCGTTTTCGTACAAGATCCCTTTATCGCTGACCATCTCCGCACAGACGAGTCCTGCACCAAACTCCTTTGCGATTAACCGAAACGCCGGATTACAGACGCCTGCCATCGGTGCCAAGATGACTTGATTCTTCAGTTTGACATCACCAATGTTAAATTCCATTATTGTTCCTCCGCTTCTAAAAGCCCACCTAACCGTCGTACACCGTTTCGTTCTGTCTCTGGTAACTGCTGATACAACTGCTCGACACTTTGCTCAAGACCGGGTATGACGCATGTTGCTGCGAGTTCACGTAATGGTGCGAGGACGAATGCCCGCTCTTGCATCCGCGGATGCGGAACGGTTAATCCTTCGAGGTCAATGCGTTCTTCCTCATATAGCAAAATATCTAAGTCAAGCGTTCGTGGTCCATTTTTGAACAAACGCTCGCGTCCTTCTAGCTGTTCAATTTCCTGCAGTCGCCCAAGTAAGACAGATGCCTCATCCGTCGTTTGAATCGCGACGACCATATTATAGAATAAATCCTGCTCGAGATACCCGACAGGTACCGTCTCATAAATGGAAGAGGTCTTTACGTCATGAACGGACGGTAATGCTCTCAGGCGAGCAATCGCTGCTCTTAAGTGAGCCGCTTTATCGCCGATGTTCGAGCCGAGTGCAATGTAAGCTTCCTTCATGCATAGTCCTCCCGAAGGCGATTGATCTCGACCGCCACATGTTCATAATGACCGGCAATCGGCGGATCCGGTTTGATGACCTTGATCGACGCTTCTTGAATTCGTTCGTCTAACGCAAATACTGCTTTTGCAATACGGTCCGCCAAGGCTTCGACGAGTTGGAGCGGTTCTCCTTCGACGACACGTTTCGTCGCTTCATACAATTCGGCGTAATTGACACTTTTCGTCAAATCATCCGTCCGACCGGCTTCTGCCAATGCAAGTCCGATCGATAAGTCGACATTGAAGCGTTGACCGAGTTTCGTCTCTTCTGCGAATACACCGTGGTACCCATAAAAACGCATTCCTGTTACATGAATTCGATCCACCGTTATTCCCCCTTCGTCGCAGCCAACATGATGTCCATCATCTGCGCTGCCCGTTTGACTTCTTTGACGTCATGCACACGCATCCAGTCACATCCTTGTTGAATTCCGTAACACACCGTCGCAATCGTTCCTTCGAGTCGTTCTTCTGTCGGTAATCCGAGCGCAAGTCCGATCATCGATTTACGGGACGTTCCGAGTAAAACCGGATACCCGAAGTCCGTTACGATCGATAGATGACGCATCAGGTACAAGTTCTCTTCATGCGTCTTCATGAATCCAATCCCAGGGTCGAGCCAAATATGCTCTTCCGCTACGCCTGCCTGTTTTGCTAACCGAATCGATTCCTCAAGGTCAGCCCGGACTTCTGCCAGCATATCTGTCCCATGCGCCGTCTCCCGGTTATGCATCAAAATGATGGGTACTTTATACTGCGCAGCAACGTTGACCATCGAACGATCGCCCCACTTCGAGCCCCAAACATCGTTGATGATATCTGCTCCTGCTTCAATAGCAGCCTCTGCGACGACCGGTTTGTACGTATCGATCGATACGAGGACGTTCAGCTCTCGTTTGATGCGCTTGATGATCGGTAAAACACGGGTGAGTTCTTCTTCGACTGATACGAATGCTGCACCCGGTCGTGTCGATTCTCCACCGACATCGATTGCATCTGCTCCATCCGCGACGAGCTGACGCGCTTGCCGCATCGCTTGCTCGACATCGACATATTGTCCACCGTCCGAAAAGGAGTCCGGTGTCACGTTCAAGATACCCATGATGTAAGTCATCGTTGTTCTCTCCTTGTCGTCACCTGTTCGACGGATTGATCGAACAGCGTCATGATTTGTGCATATCCTGTTCCGTTGATTCCAGGGAAAGGGCGTCCGTCAAGTGACGAAATAGCGACCGCTTCCTGAACGGAATTCGTATAGATGATCTCATCTGCTTCTTCGAGCTGCGGTAAATAAGCCAAGCGTTCTTCGACCGGTACATATTGCATGAGGAACTGACGGGTAATCCCGTTCAGTGCACCGGTTTCAAGCGGTGACGTATACCATGTACTTCCGTAACGCCAAAAGATGTTTGACGTAATGCCCTCACAGACATGACCTTCCTTCGTCAAAAACAACCCTTCTGCTTCCGGATTGAACAATTGGCGTTTCGCCACTAGATTGTTCATGTAATGATGTGACTTCAAGCGGTAAGTCGTCTCCGGTGTACTGCGCGGTAAACGAATCGTCTCGAGTGCACGTTCCGCCCGTTTTCGCGGAGCGATTGGTTTCGCATAGATCAACACGGTCGGCGTGTCGTAAGGATCGATTGATAAACCGATCTCACGTGGACCGGCAGAGACGTTCAACCGAATGTATAAATCGTTCGCCCCATATGCCGCATATAAATCTTGGATCGCTTGCCGTAAGGCTTCCCGATCATATGCTAGCTGGATTCCGAGTGCGACACAACTCATCCGTAAGCGTTCAATATGATCATCGAACAAAAACGGATGTCCGTTATAGGTCCGAAACGTCTCGAATACACCCATCCCGTAGACGAATCCGTGATCGAGCGGGGAGATGCGTACTTCTTCTTCTCGTTTAATGGTTCCGTCATGCCAGAGATACATAATGCGTCAACTCCAAGAAATTTTTTAACATCTGCTTCCCGTCTCGCGTCAAAATCGCTTCCGGATGGAACTGGACACCGAGAATCGGCAACGTCCGGTGACGGAGTGCCATGATCTCCCCACCGGATTCCGCCGTCACTTCGAGCACTTCCGGGAATGTCTCGCGTTCAACGACGAGCGAGTGATAACGTGTCACCGGCGTCGCTTGTGGGATTCGTTCAAAGATGCCTTGTCCGTCATGCGTCAGTGGCGAGACTTTTCCGTGCATCAATTCCTTCGCGCGGACGACTTTACCACCGAATACTTGTCCAATCGCTTGATGACCTAAGCAGACCCCTAGTATCGGCACCTTCCCAGCAAAATAAGCAATCGCTTCTAGACTGATCCCCGCTTCATTCGGTGTACAGGGGCCCGGTGAGATGACCAGATGATCCGGTTGCAACGCTTCGATTTCCGCAAGGGTGATCGCGTCGTTGCGAAATACCCGGATGTCTTGCCCAAGTTCGCCGAAATACTGGACTAAGTTGTACGTAAAGGAATCATAGTTATCAATCAATACAATCATTGCGTTCCCTCCGCTGTTTCTTTTGTCACCCATAACGCTTTGGCTTTACTAAGTGACTCTTCGTATTCACGTGCTGCGTCCGAATCTGTGACGACTCCAGCACCTGCTTGAACATATGCCATCCCGTCTTTTGCGACGAGTGTCCGGATCAAGATATTGAAAATGACATCATCCGCCCAACTGATGAAGCCAAGCGACCCAGTATAGATACCGCGCCGGACCGGTTCCAGTTCTTCAATGATTTCCATCGTCCGGATTTTTGGTGCGCCAGTGATCGTACCACCTGGGAACATCGCAGCGAGCACCTGACTCCCAGAGTGTTCCGGAGCTACTTCCCCTCTGACGTTTGAGACGATGTGTTGTACGTGCGAGTATTTCTCGATCACCATCAGCTCATCGACATGAACCGTACCATAACGACTGACGCGTCCTAAATCATTCCGCTCTAAATCAACAAGCATCACATGCTCTGCCCGTTCTTTTTCATTATCGAGTAAGGTTTTCGCAAGTCGTAAATCCTCCGCTTCATCCTTCCCGCGCGGCCGTGTTCCGGCAATCGGACGTGTCGCTAACGCATCACCGATTTTTTCGACGAGCAACTCGGGTGAGGCGGACACGAGTGTTAAATCTTCATCCGCAAAGTAACCCATGTATGGAGAAGGATTGACTTGTCGTAATACATCATACAAATGTTCCGCTGTCGTCCCAAGCGGTTCCTGTTGACGGACGGACAAATTAACTTGGAAAACGTCACCGTCCTCAATATAGGATTTAATCCGGTGTGCAGCTGTCATGAACGCTTCCTGCCCGAAAGCCCGTTCTCGCTCACCTGATAAACCAGTCGGTGTAAATTGAGGTGCATCCGTCTCGATGCACCAACGCGCGACTTCCGTTTCAAGAACTCGCTCTGCTTCTTCTGCTGTGTCTCGTGTCACGGCAATGAACAATTGCTTCGTTTCTTCATCAAACACGGCGACTTCATCGTACCAGTAAAATGATAGATCGGGTGTTTGCAAATCATCCATCGCTCGTTCAGGTAGCTTTTCTAAATAACGGACGGCATCATAACTGACGTATCCGGCAAACCCACCAAAGAACGGTGGCATTCCATCCGGTCGGATCGATTCACGGTCGACGCGGAGCTGTTCGAGTACATCAAACGGATTCGCCGTCGATGTCTCGACTTTTCCATCTGTCTCAATCGTCGTCGTTCCGTCCTTTGTCCGAACGTATCCGACAGGACGAGTCGCCGCCATCGTATATCGGCCGATTCGACCGCTTTCGAGCCAGACGTGTCCCGTTGTGCCATTCGTCTGTTCAACATATCGATTGTAAAATTGTTCTTTCGTCCATGGTACTGCTTTGTATTTCGTCTGTCGCATACGCGTCCCCCACTTCACACTATTCTGCTCTCATTATACGCAAAAAAGTACACGGAAGCCGAATGACTTCCGTGTACGTCCAGTTGATTACTTCGATTGGTCTGCTTCTTCCTCGATTTGATACAGCGGTGTACTTAAGTACCGCTCCCCATTCGAAGGAATGATCGCAAGAACGTTTTTCCCTTTACCGAGACGTTTCGCTGTCTTGAGCGCCGCTGCAATCGCAGCACCTGACGAGATACCACCTAAGACACCATTCGTCTTCGCTGCTCGGCGTGCGTGATCGAATGCTTCTTCCGTCGTGATTTGCTCAACACCATCATAAATCTCTGTATCGAGAATCGACGGCACGAACCCAGCACCGATTCCTTGCAGTTTGTGTGGTCCCGGTTTACCACCTGATAAGACCGGTGAATCCGTTGGTTCGACGGCAATGATTTCAATACCTTGGAAAGCATCGCGTAACACTTTACCAGCACCGGTGATCGTTCCGCCCGTTCCAATTCCCGCGATGAACGCATCGAGTTGCATGCCTTCGAACGCTTCGACGATTTCAGGACCTGTCGTTTTTTCATGGACGACTGGATTAGCACCGTTATTGAATTGTTGCGGCATGAAGTAACCGTGTTCTTCTGCTTCCGCTGTCGCGCGAGCGATCGCACCCTTCATCCCTTCAGGACCCGGAGTCAGAATCAATTCCGCACCATAGGCGCGAAGCAACGTCCGGCGCTCCATGCTCATCGTTTCCGGCATGACGAGGATGGCGCGGTACCCTTTCGCCGAAGCGACCATCGCGAGTCCGATTCCTGTGTTCCCACTCGTCGGCTCGATGATCGTGTCTCCTTCTTTGAGTTGACCCGCTTCTTCTGCGGCCTCAATCATAGATAACGCGATCCGGTCTTTTACGCTTGATCCAGGGTTCATGTACTCCAATTTCAGATACACATCTGCATCCTCAGGACCCGTTAGATGATGTAACTTGACGATCGGGGTGCGACCGACTAAATCTAATACTGAATTCGCAATACGCATGACCATTCCTCCTCATTAGTGAACCGCTTGAATTCCAAGTAATCCGATAAACTAATTATCAGCGGACTGGATGAAATCTGTCAATCAAAGCGTTTGACTTCCGGCTTTTTTCCATCCTTCGTCTGGCGTTCGACCGCTTCTTGAATCAAACGATCAATCGTCTGTTTTTCCTGTTCCGTTCGCATCGTCTGATAGACCATCGCGCGCGTGATTTTCTCATCACCGACTTCGGCGACGACATCCTCGAGCGGACCACCGATGCTGTCTTGAACGATTTTAGGAGAATCGACCTTTGGGAGCTCACCCATGAAGGCGTAAGCACCGGTCATGAAATTCGTCAACATTAAGATGAAGATCAACATCCACAAGTACTTAGGTTGTACATTCCCCATATTCGATCCCTCTTATGCTCTTTCGAGTGATTTTTCGCGAAGTTCCTCTAATTCTGGAACATCATAGTGATAATGCTCTGAACAGAAGTGACAAACAGCTTCCGCACCACCATCTTCATCAATCATCGCTTGAATCTCATCTGGTCCAAGGGCAATGATTGCTGTCGCTAATTTGTCACGGTCACACGTACATTCGAATGATACTGGAATCGTATCAAGATGTTCGTAGTCACCGAGAACGAGTTCTAACATTTCTTCTGGTGTTTTTTCCTCACCGACGAGAATCGAGATCGGTTTAAGGGCTCCAACACGTTTTTCGAGTGCTGCAATCGTTTCTTCCGACGCACCTGGCATCAATTGAACGATCAAGCCACCTGCTGCGATGACTGATTCGTCTTCTGGATAAACGAGAACGCCAGCCCCAACGACCGATGGGCTTTGTTCCGATACAGCAAAGTAATACGTGAAGTCTTCGCTGATCTCACCTGTTTGAATCGGCGATTGACCACCGACGAAGTCACGCAACCCGAGGTCTTTGATGACAGAGATGTTTCCGCGACCGACCGCTTCACCGACTTTTAGTTTCGTCAGACCATCTGCATTGACATACGTATCCATCTCGACACGGGGACGACTCACATATCCACGTACGACACCTTTTGCGTCGGCATCGACGATGATTTTCCCAATCGGTCCATCGCCTTCGACTTTTAATGTGACACGTGTATCGCCTTTTTGCATCGTACCCATCATTGCACCGATCGTCAGTGTCCGACCGAGCGCTGCTGTGACGACAGGTGTCGTCTGGTGGCGCAGTTGTGCTTCATAGACCGTCTTCGTCGAACGGATTGCAAACGCACGGACTTCTCCATTGAAGCCTAACGCCCGTACTAAATAGTCATCTTTTAATTGTGCTAATAATTCTTCACGTTTCATCTTGATTCCCTCACTTATTTCGTTCGTAGATAATCCGTAATCCATCTAACGTCAAGAATGGATCGACGACCTCAATCATCGTGGATTCCTCGCTGATTAATCGGGCTAAGCCGCCGGTCGCAATGACCTTCGCTTCTCCCATTTCTTCTTTCATCCGGTGAACGAGTCCGTCCACCTGTGCCACATATCCGAAATAGGTCCCCGACTGCATCGCATGGATCGTATTCCGTCCGATGGCTGACTGCGGTTTCGCGATTTCGATTCGTGGCAATTTTGCTGCCTTATTATAGAGTGCCTCGGTTGCAACCATCACACCGGGTGAGATGATGCCGCCGTAATACCGTTTTTGTGCATCGATGTAACAATACGTCGTCGCTGTTCCGAAATCGACGATGATCATCGGTCCCTCGTATTTCGCCGTCGCCGCTACTGCGTTGACGATTCGATCGGCTCCCACTTCCCGTGGATTATCGACTTTTAAATCCAGTCCTGTCTTGATTCCTGGTCCAATCAAGAACGGACGGCGTTTAAAGTAACGCACACACATATTTTCTAGTGGAAACACGACGGGGGGTACGACAGATGATAACACGATTCCCTCGATTTCTTCCACGTTTAGCTCTGCGTCACGGAACAACGCTTTGACGAGCATACCGTATTCGTCCGTCGTCCGTGTCCGGTCTGTCGCAATCCGCCAATGCTCAATCAACTCTTGTCCCTGATAGACACCTAAGACGATATTCGTATTTCCGACATCGATGACTAAAATCATTTGCTTATTTCCCCGCTTCTTCTCGATTTTCATGCTTCTATATTCCGTTGTTTCACGATCGGAATAATATACGTTGTGATTATACCATGCTCATATGGTCACACCTACCGATGTGTATTCGCTCGGTCTGCCACAAAAAAGAACGGATTCGATGCGAGATCGAATCCGTTCCATCCGTTTACACTTGATCGTCGCGACGCGGCGTGTCTGGTGTATCCGTATCTACATTTTTCCCTTCGTCAACGACTGAACCCATTTGCGTTGGAGACTGCGTCGGTTGATCAACAGTTGCATCTGTCGATTCCGGTGCTTTCTCTTCTGCTTTTGGAGTCGTTGCTTCTGGTTCATGTTTTTTGTATTCGCCCGTCTCTAGGAGATGGTGAATTTGTTTTTGATCGAGTGTTTCGACTTCAAGCAATGTCGTTGCAATCAAGTCGAGCTGATCGCGCTTCTCAGTCAGGATATCTTTCGCTTTTTGGTAACAGCGGTTGATGATCGCTTGGATTTCCGTATCGATCTCGTGTGCGATTGCATCCGAGTAGTTCTGTTCGTTTTGGAAATCACGGCCGAGGAAGACGTTACCGCTTTGACCTGATCCGAATTGAAGCGGTCCGAGTTTTTCACTCATCCCGAACTCCATGACCATTTTCCGTGCAAGACCTGTCGCACGCTGGAAGTCATTGCTTGCCCCAGTCGAGACTTCTCCGAAGACGATATCCTCTGCGACACGACCACCGAGCAATCCAGTAATCTTATCTTCGAGTTCCGGCTTCGTCATGAAGTAACGATCTTCTTTTGGCAACATGACAACATATCCGCCCGCGTTTCCGCGAGGAACGATCGTTACCTTGTGTACTTCATCCGCATCGTCGAGCGTGACACCGATGATTGTATGTCCAGCTTCGTGCCATGCGACGATCTTTTTCTCTTTCGGCGAGATGATCCGGCTCTTCTTCGCTGGTCCAGCGATGACGCGGTCAATCGCTTCTTCGAGGTCAACGATCGAGACTTTATCACGGTCTGCCCGAGCGGCAACAAGTGCTGCTTCGTTTAGAAGGTTTTCAAGATCCGCACCTGAGAATCCAGGTGTTCGTTGTGCGATCGCTTTTAAATCAACCGTTGAATCGAGCGGTTTATTCCGCGCGTGAACTTTCAAGACTGCTTCACGACCGATGACATCTGGACGGTCAACCGTGATTTGACGGTCAAAACGACCTGGACGGAGTAAGGCTGGGTCAAGAATATCAGCACGGTTCGTTGCTGCGATCATGATGATGCCTTCGTTTTCACTGAATCCATCCATCTCAACGAGAAGTTGGTTCAATGTCTGCTCACGCTCATCGTGTCCACCACCGAGACCTGCGCCCCGTTGACGACCGACAGCATCGATTTCATCGATGAAGATGATACATGGTGCATTTTTCTTCGCGTTTTCGAACAAGTCACGGACACGTGATGCCCCGACACCGACGAACATCTCAACGAAGTCAGAACCTGAAATCGAGAAGAATGGTACGCCAGCTTCACCAGCTGCGGCACGCGCGAGCAACGTCTTACCTGTACCTGGAGGACCTACGAGGAGGACCCCTTTCGGAATACGGGCACCGAGTTTCGCGAATTTACGCGGATCTTTCAAGAATTCAACGACTTCGACGAGTTCTTGTTTCTCTTCGTCTGCGCCGGCTACATCATCAAACGTAATCTTTTTCTTCTCTGTGTCATAGAGGCGTGCCTTCGATTTCCCGAAGTTCATGACGCGACCGCCACCACCGCCACCTTGTGCTTGATTAATCAAGAAGAAGAAGAGGATGAAGATGATGATGAATGGAACGATCGTCGTCAGTAACGCGATCCAACCACCATTCGTTTCTGCTGCCTTAAAGTCCAATTTGACTCCTTGGCTTTTCAATTGCGTATAAAGATCCGTTAGTTCCGTATCAACAGCCGGTACGACCGTCTCATACGTTGAATCTTTTTCACGCAAATCTCCTGTCACATTATACGTCTGCCCTTCGTATTGGAAGGTAGCCGTCTTGATTTCACCTTTTTCAACAGACTCGACAAACTGTGTGTAATTGATTTCTTTGCTTTTGTTCACTGGACTCTGCAAGTATTGCAGAAACAAGATCAAAGCTAGAAAAATGACCCCAAACACGAGGGTATTCTTCACTGCTCGGTTCATCTTATGCCTCCTCTCCGCATCCATCTCGTTTTTCTAGTGGATGAATACGAATCCTGGCGCGACAGGGCGCGCTTTGTAATTGGTTTCATCTTATCATGGGACAGACGAGATTAAAAATAATTAGCCACCGTAGACTGCAGGTTTCAAGACACCTACATATGGAAGGTTACGATACTTCTCTTCGTAATCCAGACCATAACCGACAACGAATTCGTGTGGAATGACGAAGCCGCTGTAATCTGCGTGCAAGTCATTCTTCCGTCCTGTTGGTTTGTCGAGCAACGTCACGATCTTAACGGACTTCGCTTTCCGATACTTGAAGAGATCGACAAGGTAACCAAGCGTCAATCCGCTGTCGATAATATCTTCGACAATCAAGATGTCGCGTCCTTCTACCGATGTGTTCAAATCTTTTTCAATCTTGACTTCACCTGTTGATGTTGTCCCACCGTGATACGTTGAAACGTCCATGAAGTCCATTTCAAGGTGCATATCCATCTTTTTCACAAGATCAGACATGAACGGCATTGCGCCTTTTAAGACGCACACAAGCAACGGAAAACGATCGTGATAATCCGCTGTCAATTCGCCGGCAAGTTCGCCCACTTTATTTTGGATCTCTTCTTCTGAAATCAGTACTTTTTCCATATCGTTCATCAAGGTCATGCTAGGTATTCCTCCTCCATAATAAACACTACATTACCATTCTATCATTAAATAAGATTTTGCGAGGAGTTCAAATGACCCGAATATTGCAATTCGATGTCCAATGACGGCTAAAATCACTCCATTTGCATCGACGACGACCGGAACCTGTTCCCGGAGATAACGCGGAACCTTAGCATCAATCAGAATTCGACTGACTTTTTTCGATCCTACTGCAAGCTGAATCCGATCTCCTGGACGAGGCGGACGTACCGTCAATGGGAACGCAATCGCGTCCAGCGGGATACCTTGATTTCCGATTGAGAAGCGAACCATTTGTTCACCATAATGATACGTTCCCAAATTCTCCCCTACTTGAAACGATAAATCGTCATTCATTGACCGTATCACACGATCCTGCATCAAAAAGCCATATGCACGTCGCATCCTCCAGTTTCCATAATACACTTCGTCTGAGCCCTTATCCACCCGAAGCCATGTAACAAAGTGACGAATCACATCCGAAGAAAACATTTCTCCCGTTAATGTCGGCAAAACAAGCCGCTGTAAATCCATCGGTAATTCTAAAATACGTGCGACCGGAATTCCGTTCGCTTCCTTACACCGTTCGAGATAGGTCGCGACGAATGCCGCCTGCTCACGCATGATTTGCTGTCGCGCATGTGCTGCCGCTGCCGTTGCCTGTTCAAACTCAGGACGCATGTCTCGGAGTGATGGAACAATCGTATGCCGGATTTGATTACGCAAATAAGTAGTTTCTGCATTTGACGCATCTTCTCGCCATGGAACTTCATGTTGCAACGCATACTCGCGTAATGTTTGCTTCGATTCATGTAGCAACGGTCGATGCAACCAACCGTTACCAAACGGACGAACGACGGGAATACCATCAACCTGCGCTTCTCCACGTATGAGCTGAATGAGTAGCGTCTCAATTTGATCGTCTTGATGATGGGCGAGAATCAGACGCGAACGCCCGGTCTCTTCCATGATTCGTTCAAAAAACGCATATCTCTCTTCGCGACAAGCTGCTTGAGAGCTCGTACGTCCTGTCCATTCTAAACGCGTCATGAAAAAAGATATCTTTCGGGTCGTTGCCCACTCCTTAATAAAGCACGCTTCTTCGTCGGACGCCTCTCGTAATCCATGATGCACATGCGCAATCGCGATATCGTAGCCCTCTTTGTACAACCGATCGACGAGTACCATCGAATCACAACCTCCCGAAACACCTACTAAAAGTGGTTCGAACGGCACACCTTCCATAACGATTTCCCCCTTTCCGTTAAAACCTAAAAAAAGCTATCTCTATATAATAGAGATAGCTTTTGAGAATGACCCGTACGGGATTCGAACCCGTGTTACCGCCGTGAAAGGGCGGTGTCTTAACCGCTTGACCAACGGGCCAAAAAAATATGGTAGCGGCGGAGGGAGTCGAACCCACGACCTCACGGGTATGAACCGTACGCTCTAGCCAGCTGAGCTACACCGCCATATTTTTAACTCGTGCGTCTTAAGCACATTTTCTATAATACGGGCAGGTCAAATGAAAGTCAACGCTTTTTCTAAAAATAATTTCAAAAAAATAAAAGATGGAATGAACGGCGTCATTCCATCTCTATTCTTATAAAGAACAGGTCAGCAAGTTATTGACGTTTTGCGCCGCGTCCGCCACGTTTTGAATCCGTTTGACGTTTCAATGTAGCAAGACGATCTTCACTATCTTTCAGGAAACTAGACATCAGCGTATCGAACGATTGTTCTTTGCGCGGTGGTGGTGTACCACGGCCGCCTTTGTTGAAGCCTCCACGGTTACCGCCTCCACGTGGTCCTTTGTTATCGAACGAACGTGGTCCACGATCTTGTCCTGCTGGACGTGGTCCACGGTCGAACTGACGTGCAGGACGAGGACGTTCGCCTTCTGGACGATCGACGGCTTTTTTGATGGAAAGACCGATCTTACCATCGTTTTCAACACTTAAGACTTTGACGGTGATTTCTTGACCAACCGTCAACACATCATTGATGTCTTTAACGTAAGAATCTGCCACTTCACTGATGTGAACAAGACCAGTTTTCCCTGTTGGTAACTCAACGAACGCTCCGAAATTCGTGATGCCTGTTACTTTCCCTTGCACTTTGCTGCCTACTTCAATCGACATAAATTGTATTGCTCCTTTTTAGTTGATTCGTTTCTTATTATACGAGTGATTCATTCTTTTTTCAATCAATCGGCAACCTTCAATTAGTCTTCCGGTGAAAAGTAGAAGATCGTTTCCCCTTTTTTCGAATAGAGCAACTCGCTTCGAGCTAAGTTCGCTACATACTCTTTATCATTGAGACGATTGATTTCTTCCTTCAGACGGGCGGTCTCTTTTTTTGCTTTCGTCTGCTCTTGTTCGGCGACTTGAAACGACTGCTTTTGTTCAGCGATCAATTGCCGTTTCTCCATGTATGACCACCCCATGAGGGAAAAGATGAGTAAAAAGACGGTCAGACACAGGAAAAAGCGATTTTTGAGACGTCGACGGTTTTCGATGGCATTCTGACTCAACTGCTTTTTACGGTCATTGAGCGGCTTGATCTTTGGCGCAGGACGCCCTGATTCGAGCGGTGTTGGCATATCATCCCTCCTCTTTCTGAGTGGTCACCCCTGACACTCTTTAGTATACTTCCTTTTTCCGGTAAATTACATTGATTCTTCGGAATTCACCTTTTCTTCACGGATGATCTCATACATATCAGATGCTTCTTCTTTTTTGGCATGTTCTTTAATGCTCGAAATCGCAACCGTGACGATCTTGTTTCCGAACCGAATCGTCATCTCATCACCTGCTGCTACCGTGCTACTTGCTTTCGCCACATTACCATTGATTGTAATCCGACCTTGATCGGCTACTTCTTTCGCAAGCGTCCGTCGTTTGATCAGACGCGATACTTTTAAAAATTTATCAAGTCTCATGACTGTTCCTCCTGCTTCGCTTGATGCCAGAGTGAATCTTGCTCTTCAAGCGTCATCTCAACGAGCGGTCGATCCGCTAGCTGTTCCATTCGCGTAAAGCGACGGATGAATTTATCGTTCGTCTGTTGTAGCCCCTCTTCTGCCGAGAGACCAAGGTATTTCCCAACGAGTGTTATCGAAAACAGAACGTCTCCGAATTCACCTAGTCGTTCTTCTGGTGCGGCTTCCTTCAATTCACGTAACTCTTCGATTACTTTTTCAAGTGCACCCTCGACGTCACTCCATTCAAAACCGACTTTCGCCACTTTCTTTTGAATATCTTCTGCGCGCATCAAGGCAGGTGCCCCTTTTGTTACGCCATCGAGCAAGGAAGTCCGCTCCGGTTTCTCTTGTGCTTTAATGTCTTGCCAGTTCGAAACAACGTCTGCCGAAGAATCGACAATCGTTTCTCCGAACACATGTGGATGGCGACGAATCATCTTATCACTGACGCTTCCGATGACATCTCGAATGTCGAAATACCCTTCATCTAGACCAATTTGTGCATGGAGCATGACCTGTAAAAGGACGTCTCCTAGCTCTTCTATCATTAAGTTATCGTCCTGAAGGTCGATTGCTTCCAGTAATTCATAAGATTCTTCGATTAAATGACGTTTTAAGGACTCATGTGTCTGCTCTTGATCCCATGGGCAACCGCCTTCACCACGTAACCGTGCGACAATCTCTTTTAATGTCGCGAAGTCACGGTTCAGCGTCTGCTCATCCGTAACAGGTGGCACGTAGACTGTCGTCAAGTTACTGAGCGTCGTCACATGATCGAGTTCATACAACGGCACGCTTTGGACAGTTTGTTTGCTTGTACCCGCTGCTGTGACCAGAGTGACGAGATGTTCGTCCGGATAACGTTCCATCAGCTGAACCTTTAAATCACCGGCGACGAGCGCATCATAGACTTGTCCAATCAGCAAATGTTGACGGATCTGCGCTTCATCGACGGTAAACGCCGTCGCATCAAGCAACTGGAATCCTTCAATCGGATCTACGCCAAGCGCCGCGAACATCGGATCAAGAAAACTTTGTCCGCCTACAACGTCGACCGCGTCCGTCCGCTCTAATAACTGCTGGACGGTACTCTCAGCGACCAGTGGATGACCTGGGACGGCATAGATGATGTCCGTCGTCTTTGAGAGGCGAAGCAATTCCTCAACGATTTCTGTGTATACGTCTTCAAACCGACTATGTCGTTCGTAAACCGAGTCAAATGATGTAAAGTTCATTCCCTCTGCTGCGAGTTCTGAAACGACTGGATGATCCATTGTCCGTAAATAGACAGGCTGTGTCGTGTTTTTTAATAATCGATAGATGCCAAACGGCAATTGTTCGAGTTCGCCGACGCCAAGGCCGACGATCGTGATTCGGTGTGTCATATACTCCTCCTACGTTGGTACATCTGATATAACTTATCTCCTAAAGGCAATAGCGCCCACTCTTGTGCTGTTAATGCACGAACGCGTAATGCCATACTGCCATAAATGATGGCACCACCGACGACAAGGACGCCGACTTCGAGTGCCGCACCGATTCGTGTCTCAAGCTCAAAAAGCCGGAAGAACGTTTCGATCAGGTACAGAAACACACTCATGGCGAGCACAGGTAAGACCAGTCGTCGGTAGAACGCGTTTCCTGCCGATACGCGACCGAACTTCCGGTTCAATAAAATCCATTGTGCTGTCGCCATGACGGCAAAACCGCCAAATGTCGCCATACCCGCCCCGATCATACCATATCGGGGAATGAAATAGAGATTCAGAACGAGCTTCGCCCCTAATCCGACAAGAACACCAACGAGCGCATATTTTTCAGCATCGACCGACTGGAGACAAGAGATGATCATCATCGCAATCGAAGCGGCAAATGCCGTCGCCGCGAGCCAAATCAACCCTGCTGTTCCCTGGTCATCTTGATACAACGCAATATTGAGCGGACGCATCACACCCATTAGTCCGATTGTCGCTGCAGCGGCAATCAATAGACCGGAACGGAGTAATGTCTCGAGTTGTTGACGCATCATCTGCGGATCATGCTTTCGATATGCGGTTGATAAGGATGGAACACTCGCAAGACTCATCGATGTCGCAAAGAGAATCGCGAATTGCAGTAACGGATACCCACGGTCGAGCACCCCTTTTTCAATTTTCGTCTCCGTCGTATTGCCAAGTAGATTGACGAACGTCAATCCATCGATCAATTGCATCAGTAACAAGGCAAGTGAGGCGATACTGACCGCCACCCCGCTTGTCACGAGCACTTTCCCGACCCGACGTACGTGAATACCTGAAAACACAGGACGACCGATCTTCCCTTTCGCAAAACGTAACAGGACGAATAACGAAACGATGCTGCCACCGATCGCTGTCAGATGGGCACTGGCACCAATCCAGTAAGGGTCCGCCTGCATCGAGACGCCGATATAGGTCACGAGCAACAAGAGTCCGACACGGACGGCATTTTCAGAGACTTGGGATACAGCCGTCGGTCGCATCTCGAGATCTGCTTGAAACATGCCTCTAAGAACGGCAATCACAGGTAGTAAATAAAACGTACACGTGACGGCTCGCAACGGAACAACGAGTTTATCGTCTCCAAACCAACCCGCAAGTGTCGGGGCAATCCACCATCCGAACAGACCAAAGAAGACCGTCATCGCAAGTAAGACGTACAAAATCGACCATAAAACTTCTCGTTTTTCATCTGGATGATGGAGCGTCAACTTCGCCACGATGACGGGCAGCGCATAAATACCTAGCGCTGCCGCTATCGCGAATAAGGGATAGACCGTCTGATAGACGTACAGTCCGAAGTCACCTGCAAGGTTCTGATACGGAATCCGGTAAAAGAAGCTGAGCAGTTTCGAGATATAACTAGAGATCGCAAGCAGTGCTGCGCCTTGCGCAATCGTTCGTCTATTCATCGTGCGACGAGCCGACGATCAAGCTCTGCTAGCAACTGTTCTGCTTGCATCGTCATCTGTTGCGTCGACTGCTTGTTGCGGTTGAGCGTCAAGACGAGTTTCTGTTCTTGTTGCCCCATCCCTAGACCACGTCCAAGCGGAACGGTCCATTTGACGAAATCCGCCACATCCAACTGCTGTGTTGATTGAAGTGACAAGACGATCTCGATTTTCGGATCGGTTTGTTTGACGCGCTCGACACGCGCTCGTTCAGCAAAAATCCGCATCCGCGTCAGTTGGATCAAACGAGCAACCTCATCCGGGAACTCACCGAATCGTTCGAGCATCTCTGTTTCAAGTTGTTCGAGACTATCGACGGTATCGACATATTTCAAACGTTTATAAAATTCGATTTTCAGCTCGGAGTCCGTCATGTAGTGCGATGGAATATACGCATCAAGACTGAACGTGAACTCAGGTACGAATTTCTGGACGCGTTTTTTGCCCTTCATCCGTTCTTTCCGTTCTTCAACCGCTTCTGCCAGCATCTGCGAATAAAGATCGAAACCAACAGAGTCGATGAAGCCCGATTGTTGGGAACCGAGTAAGTTCCCGGCGCCACGAATCGATAAGTCACGCATCGCAATTTTAAAGCCGCTACCGAGCTCCGTGAATTCCTTGATCGCTTGCAGTCGACTTTCTGCGACTTCCGTCAATCGTTTTTGCGGACGGTACGTAAAGTACGAATAGGCGACGCGACTTGAACGACCGACACGACCGCGCAATTGATACAGTTGGGATAGTCCCATTTGATCCGCGTCGTGAACGATCAACGTATTGACGTTCGGAATATCGATTCCTGTCTCGATGATCGTCGTACTGACAAGAACATCTGCATCCCCTTCGAAGAACGCGATCAACTGACTTTCGAGTTCGGTTTCCGTCATCCGACCGTGCGCCGTGACGATCCTCGCTTCCGGTACGAGCGCGCGAATCTCTTCTGCCTTTCGCTCGATGCCTTCGACCCGGTTATACAGGAAGAACGCTTGTCCACCACGTCCAAGTTCTCGTTCGAGCGCTTCGCGCATGACGATTCCGTCGTATTCCATGACGTATGTCTGAACCGGATACCGGTTTTCCGGCGGTGTCTCAAGGACCGAGAGATCACGGATCCCGATCATCGACATGTGCAATGTCCGCGGAATCGGTGTCGCTGTCAACGTCAAAACGTCAACGTTCGTCTTCAACTGTTTCAGACGTTCTTTGTGTTTTACACCGAATCGTTGCTCTTCATCAATGATCAATAATCCGATATCAGCAAACTGGACGTCTTTCGACAGCACACGGTGTGTCCCGACGACGACATCGATCGTTCCCTCTTTTAGACCTTGTTTCGTCGCCTTTAATTCTGCTGGCGAACGGAACCGGCTCATGACCGACACACGAATCGGCCATTCACTGAATCGCTCAAGCATCGTTTCGTAGTGTTGTTGTGCAAGGACAGTTGTTGGTACGAGTAACGCGACTTGTTTTCCAGACATGACCGCTTTGAACGCTGCTCGAATCGCAACTTCCGTTTTCCCGTATCCAACGTCGCCACATAATAGACGATCCATCGGACGCGGACGTTCCATATCCTTCTTGATCTCGGCAATCGATCGTAATTGATCGACCGTTTCCTCATACGGGAACGAAGCCTCGAATGCTTGCATGTTATCGTCGTCCTCTGGGAACGCAAAACCGACGGCAGCCTCGCGAGCCGCATAGAGCTTGATCAACTCATCAGCAATATCCTCGACCGATTTCTGGACTTTCGCTTTGACCTTTTTCCATTCCGTCCCGCCGAGTTTATAGATCTTCGGCTCTTTCCCTTCAGCCCCGACATACTTTTGAATCAAGTCGATCTGATCGACAGGAACATACAAAGAGTCCTCTCCCGCGTAAACGAGATGGAGATAGTCCTGATGATTACCGGCTACATCAATCGTCTTGATGCCGTGGTACCGACCAATCCCATGATGAATATGAACGACGTAATCGCCTGTCTTCAATTCTTGGTAGCTCTTAATCCGTTCAGCGTTCGTCAGCTTCGTCGTTTGCTTCCGGCGACGCGCTGGTTGCTTGAAGACTTCTTCTTCCGTGATGACGACGAGACGCGCATTCGTCATCTCGAATCCACCATGAATTCCCCCAATCAGGATTGCTGGTTGACCACGAGTGATGCCTTCTTTCGTTACGATCGAGGCTTCGACCCCATAATCGGATAACGTCTGACGCATCCGCTCGGCACGTTCTCGGTTACTCGCTAAGAAAACCATCCACATGTCAGCGCGACGATATCGCTCGACTTCTTGCTTCAGGCGTTCCATCTGACCATGGAACGGTGCAATCGGTTTGATGCTGAAATGGATTGCCGCACTTTCCGGTACCCCGCTCCGACGAGTCGGTAGGAGCGAGAGATACAACAATGGTTGTCCTTCAAAGACATGTGCCATCGGAACGGACAGGACGTAATCACTGACGCTTTGTCCGCGTTCAATGAGAGACGCCATCCATTCTGCTTCCTCTGCATCCTGGACTTCCGCCGCTTCTTCGACCCGTGCGACTTCATCGACGATCAAGACGCTTCCCGTCACGTCTTGACGTAACGTCGACGTGTAGAGGATCGGTGCATACTTCGCGAACTGTTTCGGACGATCGCCGTTTTCTAGCAACTCGACGTCATAAGCAATTCCCTCTTCAAGTGCCGCGAGGACTTCCGTACTTTGGACACGCTCTTTCGTCGCCTCATAAAGACGACGGACTTTTTCACCCGCGTCCTTCAACTGATCCTTCGTCGCGAAATGTTCCGCCGCTGGCATCAAACATGCTTCTGCGACGACACCGAGTGAGCGTTGTGTCTCCGCATCGAATGTATAGATCGAGTCGACTTCCTCGTCGAATAGATCGAGCCGGTATGGACGTTCGACCGTGAGCGGATAAATATCGATGATACTTCCGCGAACAGCAAACTCACCAGGTGTCGTCACGGTCGCTGTCCGTTCGTACCCCGCATCGACTAAATCTTGGACGAAGTCCGGAATCGATAAGATGTCGCCCGGCTTCACTTGTTTGACGTGTGACAGGAACGTCTGTGCATCCGGAACATATCGGCGTAAACCGACGAGCGGAATGATCAAAATTCCGTCGTCCGTCGTCAGTAAACGATGACGGGTCTCGATCCGCGTCGCCCGCAGTTCTGGACTTGCGCCATAAGAAAGTTCTGCTGCTAACGTCTCATCGACCGGATAGAGCATGACGTCTTCTTCCGGTACAAGTTCAATCAAATCATCGTACAGTTTTTGTGCTTGGAACATATTATGTGTCACGAGTACGAATCGACGTTTCGTCTCCTGATAAATCCCGGCGACGAACAATGCTTTCCCACTGTTCATCAGACCGGTGATCAACTGAGCGTTGACACCGTCCCGGAAGCGTTCCCGAACCGTCTTGATTTCAGGAATCGCTAGTAAGAGTTCTTGTAATTGTTTCATCTTCTTCCTCCTAAAACACGACAGCAAAAACGCTTTGGAACCCCAAAGCGTTGCGTTCAGTTATACCGATTCATCAAAGCGAGAAACGGTGTGTCTATGAAGTCTGTCGCTACATCGACAGACGCATTGAGTACGTGTTGCAAACTTCCTTGTTCTGCCTTCGAAAAATTCATTAACACCCAGTCAATGACTTGGATGGGTGCCGGTGGTCGACCAACGCCGAGCTTAAGACGCTTGATCTCCTGCGTACCGAGGTGCTGGATCAACGACTTGACGCCGTTATGACCGCCTGCACTGCCTTTTGAACGCAACCGTAGTTTCTCAAGCGGCAAGTCCAGATCGTCATAGATGACGAGCACATCTTCGACCGCAATTTTATAGAAATCAAGTAACGGTCGCACCGCTTCACCTGATAAGTTCATATACGTCAATGGCTTGACGAGCACGACACGTTCTCCGTTTATCATTCCCGTTCCGAAGAGGGCTTTAAACTTCGATTCTGAAAGCTTGATCCCGTGCTTCTCCGCTAAGGCATCAATCGCAAGAAAACCGATGTTGTGGCGCGTATTCGCATACTTCGCTCCAGGATTCCCTAATCCGACGATACATTTCATATCGATTCCTCATTTCTATTTAAAAAAGTAAACGAACAAGGGTCCGATTTCAATAAACCGGACCACGTCGTTCGTATGCATCAAGCAATCAGCTGAAGAGCGGGCTGATTGATTTCTGTTCGTGTACACGGATGATTGCTTCTGCAAGCAAGCGTGCTACAGAGATTTGTTTGATTTTGCTTGCACATTCGCGTTGTGTCAAGTCGATCGTGTTCAAGACGACGAGTTCTTCGATCGCTGAGTTCTCGATCCGTTCCATTGCTGGACCCGAAAGAACAGGGTGTGTACAACATGCATAGACTTGTTTCGCTCCGTTTTCGATCAAAGCGTTCGCTGCAAGTGTGATCGTACCCGCTGTATCGATGATGTCATCGATGATGATGGCAATCTTGCCATCGACTTGACCGACGATGTTCATGACTTCTGCGACGTTCGGTTTCGGACGGCGTTTGTCGATGATCGCGATCGGTGCTTTTAATTGTTCTGCTAATTTACGTGCCCGTGTGACACCGCCATGGTCTGGAGAAACGATGACGAGTTCGTTTGGATCGATGTTCTTTTTCTCGAAGTATGAAGCGAGAAGCGGTACACCCATCAATTGATCTACTGGAATATCGAAGAACCCTTGGATTTGTGCTGCATGGAGATCCATCGTCACGACGCGTGTCGCCCCTGCTACTTCAAGCAAGTTCGCAACGAGTTTCGCCGTGATTGGCTCACGTGAACGTGCTTTGCGGTCTTGACGCGCATAACCGTAATACGGAATGACGACGTTGATTGTCCGTGCAGACGCCCGTTTCAGTGCATCGATCATGATGAGAAGTTCCATCAGGTTTTCGTTGACTGGTTGGCTTGTCGATTGAATGATGTAAATATCATCCCCTCGGACACTTTCTTCGATGTTCATCGAAATTTCGCCATCACTGAAGTGTTTGACTGAACTTTCGCTGACCGGGATTCCGATGACTTTAGCGATTTCCTCTGCCAGTGGTTTGTTCGAGTTGAGTGCGAAAATACGAATTTCATGTTCTAAGACAGTAGACATGTGTAGGTGGCCTCCATTTGTTTGGGTTTAGACGAGTAGAGCGACAAGTAATGAATTAACGATAATCGGGTTTCGTCGTTTGACGTTCCCGTGCGATCGCGAGACCGTTTTCCGGCACATCATCCGTGACGGTTGATCCGGCAGCAACAAGGGCGTTCTTTCCGACCGTGACCGGTGCGATCAAGTTGACGTTACAGCCGATGAAGGCATCGTCCTCAATGATCGTTTGGAATTTATTTTTTCCATCGTAGTTGACCGTGATCGATCCACAACCGAGATTGACGTTCTCTCCGATCGTCGCATCTCCGACATAGCTCAGGTGGGCTGATTTGCTACCTTCACCGAATGTTGATTTCTTGATCTCAACGAAGTTTCCGACGCGTGTGTTCGCCCCGAGAACTGCTTGTTGACGTAAATGCGCGAATGGACCGACTTGCGCTGCTGGACCAATTTTGCTGTCCGTGACGACGGATTGACGAACAATGGCACCATCTGCCACTTCACTGTTACGGATATCCGAGTTCGGACCAATCGTACATTCTGAACCAATGACCGTCTGACCGAGTAATTGCGTTCCCGGATAAAGAACAGTATCTGAACCAATCGTGACATCCGGTCCGATATACGTCGAAGACGGATCAACGAACGTGACACCTTGACGCATCCAGTACTCGTTCGTCCGCTTGCGCATCGATGTTTCCGCTTGCGCAAGTGCGACGCGATCGTTGACACCAATTGTCTCTTCGAACGTAGGTGCCGCATACGCTGCGATTGTTTCGCCTGCTGCCTTTGCAATCTCAATCACGTCTGGTAAGTAATACTCACCTTGCGCGTTATCGTTCTTGACCTGCTTCAGCGTCGCGAACAACATCTCATTATCAAAGACATACGTACCAGTATTGATTTCACGAATCGCGAGTTCTTCTGCATTCGCATCCTTATGCTCGACGATTTTCGAGACGTTTCCGTCTTCACCGCGTACGATTCGTCCGTAACCAGTCGGATCGTCAGCGAGTGCCGTCAAGACAGTCACTTTTGCGTTCGTCTCCGTATGATGTTGTAACAATGAAGCTAATGTCTCGCTCGTCAAGAGCGGTGTATCGCCGCAGACGACGAGTGTCGCTCCCTGTTCGTTCCCAAGTACGGGTTCTGCCATTTGAACAGCATGTCCTGTGCCAAGCTGCTCACTTTGAAGTGCGTATTCCACCGATGTGCCAAGCACTTCTTTGACGGATTCCGCACCGTGACCGACGATGACGACCTGTCGCTTGACGCCGAGCGTCGCTAATTGATCGACGACGTGCTGTACCATAGGTTTCCCAGCGACTGGGTGAAGTACTTTGTAAAGCTTCGATTTCATCCGAGTTCCTTTACCCGCTGCTAGAATTACCGCGAAATGATTCATCCTTGTCGCTCCTCCACGTAAATTAGTGTTGATTTCGTTCTGAAATAGTACACTCGTTCCAACTATAACGAAAACGGCACCGTTATTCAATGATGGGACGAAGCGGAATCGAGGAAAAAACGAGAAAAAAGACAGCTTTTCCCAAGAAGAGAAAAGCTGTCTTTTTCCTTATACTTGATCTGTCGTTTGAACAGAAGCGACTTCGTAACCGATGCCTTCTTCTTGTTCCTCACGTGCCGCATAAGCTTCGAGTACTGAATCTTCGACCTTTTTTCGCATTAATGCATTGATTGGATGAGCGACATCCCGGAAGATACCTTCTTGCGTTCGTTTGCTTGGCATGGCGACGAAGAGACCACTATTCCCTTCGATGACACGCAAATCATGTACCACGAATTCGTGGTCGAGCGTAATAGAGGCAAGTGCTTTCATTCGACCCTCTGCCACGACGCGACGAATTTTAACGTCCGTAACGTTCATTTTGTCCGCACCCCTTTAACCGTTGTCACAACTCTTCGTTGTCTACTTCTACTTACGGCTTAAAACAAATAAAGGTTTAGTCTTTCCCAATCTTTTTACGCATAATTTCCAAAAGTTTGATAATTACAGTATAGTTACAATCCATGCGGCTGTCAATTTCAGGTAGTCTCGGCTTCCGAGAAATAGTGATCGACGTTTCCACGCTTGACTTGGATTTGACCGAGATCGACGTCGACGTCCGCTAATTTCATTAAGCTGACGTATTCGTTGACCATCTTCTTCTCAGCACCCTCTGCCTCGATCAAGACCCCAACACCTGCAACCTTTGCTTCGAACTCGCTCAAGAGACTCATCATTCCACGAATCGTTCCGCCAGCTTTCATGAAGTCATCGATCAATAAGACGTTCGCTCCACGCGGCAAGCTCCGACGCGCAAGTGCCATCGTCCGGATCGCTTTTGAAGACCCTGAAACATAGTTGATGCTGACCGTAGATCCTTCCGTGACACGACTATCTGAACGCACGATGACGAACGGCACACCCAGTTGCTCAGCGACCGCATAAGCAAGCGGAATCCCTTTCGTCGCGATCGTCATGACGACATCAACTTTCTTTTGGCTAAAGACAGATGCAAACACTTGCCCCATTTGTTTGACCATCTTCGGATCCCCGAGTAAGTCCGTCAAATAGAGATATCCCCCCGGTAACAGTCGATCTGGACGTGCGACACGTTCACATAGATCATCGATGAACGGTAACGCCTTCTTACTGCTCCACGTCGGGATGAACATGACGCCACCCGCAGCACCTGGTACCGTGACGAGACGACCCGTTCCCTCATGTTCTAACATCTCGCTGACGATATCTAAATCTTCACTGATCGACGATTTCGCCGATTTGTAGCGTTCTGCAAAAATCGTCAATGAGACGAGATGATGGGGATGGTCAAGCAAGTACCGCGTCATGTCGACCAATCGACCACTTCTCCGAATTTTCATTTGTTTTGTTCCACCTCTCCGTAATTCCGAATATTCAATAGTGAATATATCATTTTCATACGGATATTATCAATGGTTTTCGCCTAAAAGACGAACGACGTAGACTTCGTTACAAAAGCCACGTAATCCATTATAGAGACGTTGTGCCCGATTCTCGTGTTCCGTCAACGCAAAGACTGTCGGACCACTTCCGCTCATCAAGACGCCTTCTGCGCCACAACTCGCCATGAATTCCTTGATCTGCTCGACTTCCGGGTGCATCGGCAACGTGACCGATTCGAGAACGTTCCCGAGTGACTGGCAAATGCCTTGGAAATCTTGCGCCTTCACCGCATCGATCATCGCTTCGACGTTCGGACGTTTTGCCGTGTTCAAGTCGAGGGCACCATAGACGTCAGCCGTCGAGACACCAATCGTCGGTTTGGCAAGAACGACCCAGCATGGTGGTGGTGAGACAAGTTTTTCTAGCTTCTCTCCGCGACCTGTTGCAATCGCTGTTCCACCCATGACACAAAACGGAACATCAGATCCAACCGCTGCGCCAACTTCCGCCAACTCTTCAAGCGTCAAGCCGAGTTGCCATAACTCATTCAAACCGCGTAACGTCGCTGCCGCGTCACTGGAACCACCAGCAAGTCCCGCTGCGACCGGGATGTGTTTCTCTAAAAAGATTTCGACCCCCGTCTTGACGTCGTATTTTTCTTTTAAGATCGCTGCTGCTTTATACGCAAGATTACGTTCGTCGTTTGGAACGTAAGCATGCTGGGCATTCATGCGAATTTCTCCTGACGGCAGCTCCGTCAATTCTAGACGGTCTGCCAAATCGACTGTCGTCATCACCATATGTACATCGTGATAGCCGTCCGGGCGCTTTGCCGTCGCATCCAGGACTAGGTTGATCTTGGCCGGAGCCTTTACAATAATCGTCATCGTGCCGTTCCTCCTCTAGTTCGTTTCCTGTAGGAATTGTATCAACCTTTCCACAAAAAAAGAAGCGAACATTTTGTCCGCTTCGGAAGGTAAGTTTACGAATTCGCAAATTCGATTTGTACGGAGTCTGTTAGCACGTCGGCGTAGCTATAAGAAACTCGCTCGACATTGTGGCGCTCTGCGTCTAGCTTGACTACAAACACCGAAGGATACGTCTCAACGAGCGTTCCGATTCGGGTTACGACCTTTTTACGACCGCCGCTTGCTTTTAGCGTCAGTCTTTCACCAACATGTGTTTCGAAAACATGTCTGATTTCGTTCAACGTCTTTGGCATACGCTTCACCTCACTAATATTTATTATAGCATATTAAATAAATATTAGAAAGGGGAAATATTATATCTGTTCTAATCGTATCCGTCAACGTTTTTTAATTGGCAAAAGTGCATCCGCTAACTGTGCGAATTCCTGCAGGCTGAGCGTTTCTCCGCGACGACGTGGTTCGATTCCAGCTTCTAACAATGCCGCTTCGACCGCCGCCTTTTCTGTCTTCCCAAAGTGTGTCGTCAAGTTGTTCAGAATCGTTTTCCGACGTTGTGCAAAACTTGCTCGGACGATTTCGAAGAAGAGGGCCTCATCTTGCGTCTGTACCGCTGGCTCTTTTCGAATGTTCAAACGGATGACAGCTGAATCAACGTTTGGTGCTGGGATGAAGACTTGTTTTGGAACCGTGAAGCAGACTTCAGCTTCCGCATAATACTGAATCGCGATCGATAGAGAACCGTATGCTTTCGTGCCCGGTTTTGCACCGATTCGTTCAGCGACTTCCTTTTGAATCATCATGACGAGCGTCCGAAACGGTGCTTTCGCTTCGAGAATCCGCATGATGATCGGTGTCGTGACGTAATACGGGAGGTTCGCGACGACGGCAATGTCAGTGATGCCTTCTTGCGTGAACTCTTCTGCGACGATCGTCGAAAGATCCAGTTCAAGGGCATCACCGTGAATGACCTTCGTATGAGGATACGGTGAAAGTGTATCGTCAAGAATCGGTAATAGACGCTGATCGATTTCAAGAGCGACGACTTTTTTCGCCTGTTTCGCCGATTGTTCCGTCAATGAGCCGATTCCTGGTCCGATCTCGAGTACGCCGCTCTCCGGCGTTAATCCAGCTGCTCCGACGATGTTTCCTAATACGTTTAAATCGATTAAAAAATTTTGTCCTAACGATTTTTTAAACGAAAAGCCATGTTTCGCTAAAATTTCCTTCGTCCGGTGCAATGTAGCAATGTCTTTCAAACTTCTTCCTCCTCTAATTGTTTCAAAGCCGCTTCCCATTCTGCCCGCGTGATCCGGATTGATGCGACGCGTTTGACAAGTTGTTTGGCATTTGGTTCACCAATCGCAAGAATCTGACCGAGACGACGACGGCGGATCGAGGCTGCTGGTCCACCAATCAAATCAGCTGCCAGAATCATCTCACGTGTCACTTCAGCAACCGGTGCTTCTTCCGTCTCATAGACAGCAGCGAGCGCTTCTTCGATTGCGGCAGGTGAGGCATGCTCCACACCGATTTTGCCTCGCTTGTCTTTTGCTTGAGCACGCGGAAGATAAGCATGTTTACAGCCTGGTACGCGTTCATTGATTCGAGCACGGATACGATCTCCTGGAAAATCAGGATCCGTGAAAATGATGACACCGCGCCGTTCCAGCGCCTTCTCGATGCGTTGCATCGTTTGTTCGTTGACGGCTGAGCCGTTCGTTTCAATTGTATCGACATCAAAGACTTCTTGTAATCGTGTCGTATCATCCCGTCCTTCGACGACGATGACTTCTTTTAAGCGTTTCCGCATGATCTCTCCACCTTCTTCAAACACTCTCGTAATTGTACCTGTTTCCACGAAAAAAACAAGGAAGCGTCACGTGTCCGCTTCCGTTGCACTAGGAATGACCCAGACTTGCAGTTGTTTTCGACCGAACGTCTTCGCTTTTTGTTCTCCGTCGACCAAGACATCAATCTTATTGCCTTTGATGGCGCCACCGGTATCGAGGGCGATCGCAAGCCCCACTCCTTCGACGTAGACCTTCGTACCAAGCGGAATGACCTTCGGATCAACCGCGATAATTGGCATCCCTTGATAGGTGATCGTATCCGTCACGTCATACCCGGTCGCGGTCAAGGCGCGACCGTTATACAAACGACTGCCGTTTGAAGCTGGATCGTTCGTATACGCCGTCGCTTCGACCATCAAGCTCTTCGCACTTGCAAAATCAAGATCCGTATCGGCCTTCGGTGTTTCAGCTAACGGATTCGTCGCCTGTTCTTCGTTGAAGACAGGCGCTTCGACGGGTGTCTCGACCGGTTTGGTTCCGACTTTGACGACTTGTTTGACGGGTGTCTGCGTCACTTGATCACCAATCAGTTTTTTCTCTTTGCTCAAACCGTTAGCAAGCGTCAATTGATACTTTTTCGTTCGGACACCTGGACGACCAGATGCCGTCACGAGTTGTTCGCCTTCCGGTAAAGTTGGGTCCTCGACTTCTTCGATCTCAAACGGAACGAGCTGTTCCTGCGTCAACGTTGCACGACGTGTCGTGTTGACCGTAATCAACGTCCCTTCCGTCACGCGGGTGTCGGGATCTGGAGCGACCCGATCTTCTTTTTGCAAGCGAATCCCTTCTCGCGCTAACAATTCCCGGACCGACGTCTCATATGTGTAGAGTTGTCGGGCTTTTCCACCGACGACAAGATCAACAGGAAAAGCTTCTCGGTATCGCACCGTCATGCCACTCTTCAGAACAGCGTCAGAGGACGGATAGATATCATCCGTCTCCGCTTTCTTGATACCACGTTCTGCCAGCAAATCCTTCACTTGGCGCGCCTGCGTCCGAACACGACGGGATTCACCATAGCCCATGATCAGTGTGATCTCTTTCGCACGCTGAATGACGATCAACCGTTTTTCTGGTAAATCAGCACTGAGCGCTGGTTCGATGATGTCATTCGTTCGCGTCGTGATGCCTGCTTCTTTAAGTACGCCATAAACGGAATCGGCTGTCGTTTCAATTTGCTGCTCTTGTCCATCAATCAAGACGGTCACGGTTTGTGGATGATCCATCATTCCATAGATGAGTGCAGCAACAAGTAAGAGGCTGAATCCAATCGTAGTAAACGTCAACGAACGCATCATGGCAAGCGGAAGACCCGTTTGGCATTTTCGGTCGTTGCTGCTTCGACGTCGGCATACATCATGCCACGGAGCTGCGCAATCTCTTCAGCGACGAACCGGACATAAGCGGGTTCGTTGCGTTTCCCGCGGTGTGGCGTCGGTGTCAGATACGGACAATCCGTCTCGACGAGTAGACGATCGAGCGGGACTTCCTGCGCAACACGCTTCGGCATCTTCGCATTCTTGAACGTGACGGGACCTCCGAGTGAAATATAGAAGTTCATCGCCAGGCAGCGTGGTAATAATTCAGCACTCATGCTGTAGCTATGCAGAATCCCACCGACTTCTTTCGCATCTTCTTCTTCAAGAATCCGTAATGTATCTTCTGTCGCTTCCCGGTTGTGGATGACGATCGGCTTCTTTTTCTGCTTCGCAAGCCGGATTTGTTTACGAAAAGCTTCCTGCTGCACATCTTTCGGTGACGTATCCCAGTGATAGTCGAGCCCAATTTCTCCAAGCGCAACGACTTTTTCGTGATCCATCAATCGTTCGACCTTTTGGTACGCTTCCTCATCAAAATCAATCGAGTCGACGGGATGCCACCCGATGACCGCATAAAGATCATCGTACGCTTCGACGAGTTCCATCGCACGATCAATCGTCTTATGATCAAATCCGACGACGATCATCGGTGAGACACCGTTCGCGCGTGCCCGCTCAATCGTCTCGTGGACGTCGTCCGCGAATTGGTCTGCATTTAAGTGAGTGTGTGTATCGATTAACATAGCTGTTCGACTCCTTCTTTAAAAAAATGCCTGTGACATGGAGTCCACAGGCATCGGTTTTATTTTACGCTTGCGCCGTTCGCCATCGTTGACGGAACCGTCGCCAGTTCAAGTTTTCCTGCTTTTTCAGCAGCAAGGACCATTCCTTGTGAGAGTTCGCCACGTAACGTGACCGGTTTTAAGTTCGCCACGACGATGACTTTTCGTCCGACTAAATCTTCCGGCTCATACCACTGAGCGATACCAGAGACGATTTGGCGTGTTTCTTTGCCCATATCGACTTGTAACTTCAATAGTTTTTTCGCCTTTTTGATCTTTTCAGCCGTCACGACTTCACCGACACGGAGTTCGATTTGGTCAAAGACATCGATTGTCGTTTCTGGACGAATATCTTCGTCTTCTTCTTCAACTTCCTCTTCCTCAACACGTGCTGCAGAAGCTTGGCGCATCATGTCGACGATTGCTTCGACTTCTTCTTTGACGTCGAGACGTGGGAAGATTGGTGTCGCTGTACCGACTTTTGTTCCTGGTGCGATGTCTGCGAATTTCTCGAGCGCTGCCCAGTCCATCGCTTGTCCAGAGAGACCCAGTTGCGCGAAGATCTCTTTTGGTGAACGCGTCATGAACGGTTGCAACATGATCGCCACGTGACGCAAGACGCCAACGAGATGCACCATGACAGAACCGAGTTCCGCCGTTTTGGATTCGTCTTTTGCAAGCACCCACGGTTGTGTCTCATCGATGTATTTATTGGCACGGCTGATCAATTGCCAAATGTTCGACAGTACGACAGAGAATTCCATGTGTTCCATCGATGCTTCGACTTTCGTGACCGTTTCTTTTGCAAGATCCGACAGTGTCGCATCAAACGGTGTCACGTTACCTGTATAGGCTGGGATCTCACCATCAAAGTATTTCGTGACCATCGCGATCGTCCGGTTGAGTAAGTTCCCGAGATCGTTCGCCAAATCATAGTTCATCCGCTCAACGAATGCTTCAGGTGTGAACATACCGTCCGAACCGAATGGCACTTCCCGTAAGAGGTAGTAACGAAGGGCGTCGAGACCGTAGCGATCCGTCAACGGAATCGGATCGACGACGTTTCCTTTTGATTTCGACATTTTTCCGTCTTTCATCAACAACCAACCATGTGCGAAGACTTTCTTCGGTAATGGGAGGTCAAGCGCCATCAAGAGTGCAGGCCAGATGATCGTGTGGAAACGAACGATTTCTTTTCCGACGAGATGGACATCTGCTGGCCAGTACTTATCGAAGTTACCGTGATCGTCCGTACCATAACCAAGTGACGAGATGTAGTTCGTCAACGCATCGATCCAGACGTAGACGACGTGTTTTGGATTCGACGGGACTTGTACACCCCAGTTGAATGTCGTCCGTGAGACCGCTAAGTCTTGAAGACCTGGTTTAATGAAGTTATTGATCATTTCGTGTTTACGTGATTCTGGCAAGATGAATGACGGATTCGCTTCAAAGTACTCAAGCAGACGGTCCGCGTACTTACTGATCCGGAAGAAGTAACATTCTTCGCGAACGAGCTCGACCGGGTGTCCACTGTCAGGGCTCTTCCCGTCGACGAGTTGTGATTCCGTATAGTACGTCTCATCCGGAATCGAATACCAACCTTCGTATTCACCTAAATAGATATCGCCTGATTCAAGAAGTGTCTCGAACACTTTTTCGACGACTTTCTTGTGACGTGGTTCTGTCGTCCGGATATAATCATCGTACGAGATGTCGAGACGATCCCATAAGACTTTAATCTGTTCGACGACACCGTCGACGAATGCCTGTTCCGAAATCCCTGCTTCTGCTGCTTTTTCCTGGATCTTTTGACCGTGCTCATCGCTACCTGTCAAATACCGGACATCAAATCCTTGAAGTCGTTTGTATCGTGCCATCGCATCTCCAGCCACCGTCGTGTACGCGTGACCGATATGTAGTTTTGCACTTGGATAATAAATCGGGGTCGTGATATAAAATGTCTTTGCCATGTTATTCCTCCGTTCTCTGATTTCCATCTTCATTATAGGCTATTATACGCTGTTACGGGACTGATGTCGAAACTCACTTTTTGTCGAATCGAAACATTTTTTGACATCAGACATCAAATTACAAAAAAACACACTCTATAGTTTCATTTCCTTTAAAAAGGGAAAATGTATTAATAAATCGTTTCAAATATGGTGTTTTTGAGAAATAAATGACATTTTGATTTCAAGCTATTCAGATTGGTTGACTACTTTTGGAAAGTCTAGTATTCTACATTCTATAGAAACGATGTCGAATTTTGACGATTTTTCAAAAGAAAAAGAGATCCATGACATCAAAGGAGGAACAACAAAATGAAATCAACAGGTATTGTACGTAAGGTAGACGAGCTCGGTCGTGTCGTAATTCCAATCGAATTACGCCGTACACTTCAAATTGCAGAAAAGGATGCCCTCGAGATCTATGTCGACAACGAACAGATCATCCTTAAAAAATATAAACCAAACATGACTTGCCAAGTAACAGGAGAAGTATCAGAAGATAACTTCAAATTGGCTGATGGTAAATTGATTCTTTCACCAGATGGCGCACAACGCGTTCTCGTTGAATTAAAAGATTTCCTCGATCGTCATTACGCAAGCAACGAGTAAACAAAAAAGGAAGCTCCTGACGGGGCTTCCTTTTTTTAATCTGCTTCGTGAAACGCAAGATACAGCTCCTGACGATCCAGTCCCCGTTCCTTGGCGACACGCTTCAACGCTGCATTCGGCTTTTCGCCTTCTTCGATATACCGACGGATTTGCTCGAGCGGATCACTGTCTTGGATGACCGCTTCCGGTCGTTCTTCGTTTGATCCTTCAACGAGGACGACGAACTCGCCCCGAACGTCTTCTGCTGCCCAAGCGCGTAATTCACTCACGCTCCCCCGAATGTATTCCTCATACCGTTTCGTTAGTTCCCGGGCTAACGTCACCTGACGATCACCGAGTACTTCCTCGATCCCTTGCAACATCTCTTTCAAACGATGCGGTGCTTCATAAAAGACGAGCGTTCCGGTTTCGTATTTCAATTGCTCCAACGCTTCGCGACGCTCTTTTTTCTTCCGTGGCAAAAAGCCGTAATATAAAAAGCGTTCCGTCGATAATCCGGACGCGACAAGAGCGGTCAATGCAGCGTTCGCACCCGGAAGAACGATGACAGGGATGTCTGTTGCAATCGCTTGGCGAATCAGATCGCTTCCCGGGTCCGAGATGCCAGGCATACCAGCGTCGGAGACGAGGGCAATTTGTTTTCCTGCCTCTAAATCAGCGAGGAGTCGTTCGCCGCTTGTTTGTTTATTGTGTTCATGGTAACTGACAAGCTTCGACTCAATCGAAAAGTGTCGAAACAGTTTCATCGTCTGCCGCGTATCTTCTGCTGCGACGATATCGGATTCCTGTAAAATCCGTACGGCCCGATACGTCATGTCTTCTAAATTGCCGATTGGTGTCGGGACGATATAGAGACCGGCTCCTTGCTGTTGATAGCTACTCGTCGCTTTCATGAGGTTCCTCCTTGAATCAACCGTTCTTTTTGTGAACGGGTTAATTGTTTAATCGCATATTCCCGCTTCATTGCCTCTGACTTCGTCGCGAAAACTTCCTGATGAACGAGGACGACCGGCAGACGGGCACGTGTATACTTCGCACCCTTACCTGCGTTATGTGTCGCAATGCGTTGTGTGACGTCTACGGCGTAACCCGTATAATACGTATCATCTTGGCACCGAACGATATAGACTGCATGCTCAGACATCGAACAGTTCTTTCATCTGAGCCGCATACGAGTTGTCCGCTTCATAGACGATGAATGGGGGAAGCACCTTCAGTCCAGGTTTTGCATCCTTGATCCCCTCGATCAAGAGCATGTTTGCTTCCTTCCCTGCTTTCGGATAAATCAGCTGCATCCGTTTCGGTTCCAAGCGATACGTCCGCATCAAGGTGACGATATCGAGCAGTCGTTCCGGTCGATGAACGAACGCTGCTTTTCCGCCTTGTTTCAACAAATCAGATGCACCTCGAATACAGTCTTCAAGGGTACAGAGGACTTCGTGCCTTGCAATCGTATAATGTTCACTTTGGTTTTGGTTCGATGTCTCATTTGCTAAAAAATATGGCGGATTGCAGGTGACAGCATCATAGATGCCGTATCCAAGACGCGCTCCCGCCTCTTTGACGTCCCCTTCAATCATCTCAATCCGGTCGTTCAGTTCATTCAAGGTGACGCTCCGTCGTGCCATCTCCGCTAGTCGTGGCTGGATTTCAAGACCCGTGATCTGCCCTTTCGTCCGGTAGGATAAAAAGAGTGGAATTGCACCGTTTCCTGAACAGAGATCGGCAATCCGTCCCTGTTGAATCGGGACCCACGCAAATCGTGCGAGCAGTGCCGCGTCAAGTGAATACGAGAAGACGGATGGACTTTGAATGATTTTCCCTTCCTGTCCTAAGAGATAATCAAGTCGTTCGTCTGGTAATAGTTCAAACATGTCGTGCCTTCCTTTCCGAAAAAAAGACTGACTCATGTAGAAGTCAGCCTCTCAATGTTTCGTTAACATGGATAAGCAAAAGAGACAATCGCCGTCTTTTCGTACTTGTCCATAATGCAAGTTACAGATGTGGAACCCTTCCTGGTACAATCGCCCGAGATTATCGTAGCCCGCACCGACGCCTGCTTCCGCTTCTTCCGCTTCCGTGACCGGCTGTTGTTCATCGCGTTCGACTTTTTCTCGAAGATGATGATTCTCCAGGTACAGATGTTGGTTCTCTTCCATCATGTAAGCCAGCTGATCCTTTAACACGCTCAGATGCTCAGTCAGCAAATGAATCTGTTGCTCAATCGCATCGACACGCGTAATGATTTCTTTTTTATCGACTCTCTCCACGCGTATGCACCCCGTTATTCTTTTGGTCGTTTTGGTTTTACGGCACCAACGGATAATAGTTCTTCCATTGAATACGTCAAGACGCGGGAACGATCCTTCAGTTCGATTTGAACGACTTGATCGAGGATGTTCAAACCAACGACGCGTCCTTCGCCTTCAGGTACTGTCAAACGTTTTCCGTAGTCCGGCAAATCACGGCGCATTTCTTCATACGTATCGTTCTCGTATTTCAGGCAGCACATCAAACGACCACATACTCCTGAAATCTTCGTCGGATTCAACGACAGGTTTTGATCTTTTGCCATCTTGATCGAAACCGGTTCGAACTCACCGAGGAAAGATGAACAACATAAGACACGACCACACGGACCGATGCCTCCCAGTAACTTCGCTTCATCCCGAACACCGATTTGACGGAGTTCGATACGCGTCCGGAAGACCGCCGCTAAATCTTTGACGAGCTCACGGAAGTCAACACGTCCTTCTGCCGTGAAGTAGAAGATGACCTTATTGCGATCAAACGTGTACTCGACATCGACCAATTTCATATCGAGTTTATGTTCACGGATTTTTTCGACACATACCGCATGCGCATCAAGCGCTGCGACTTTATTTTCGCGGACGATCATTGCATCCTTATCGTCAGCAATCCGAAGAATGGATTTCAGTGGCAACACCACATCTTCTTCGTCCATTTGTTTATCGGCGATGACCACTTCGCCATATTCAATGCCCCGTACCGTCTCAACGATGACTGCTTGTCCTCGTGATAATGACTTTTGTCCAGGTGCAAAATAATAAATTTTGCCCGCTTCTTTAAAGCGAACGCCTACTACTTCTAGCATGTCGCTCTACCCTTTCTGTAAGTCAAACATGAGACGCTCAACTGTTAATTGGGGATTAACATTCGCTTCGACCCGTCTTACTGCGGCAAGCACAGCTTGCAACCAGCGGGTGATCGTCGTCTGGCTCTTGGACCCCATCTGTTCAAGTTGGGGTTTACTATTCGTATAGGTCATACCTTCCCACGCCGGATTCAGTTTCAGACGTAAGACATCCTCGAAGAAACAAGTGACGAGTTCAAGACCGATTCGGACATCCTGACGGTTTTTGAATTGTCCCATCCATTTCTCTTGTACGAACAGTGGTAAATCAGCCGGACGATTCGCTAATTCCTCCATCAATTGTAACACTGACGCTCGCGCATTTACAAACCAGTCTTCGAGTAATGCTTCTTCTGCATCCTCGACTTTTGGATAGACACGCGCTGCCAATTGCGTCAACTCGTGGTCCCGTCCCGTTTTTTCAGATAAAACCTCGCCAATCATTTGACGATCCGCCGGACGAAAACTTAATAACTGTCCCCGCGATCGAATCGTCGGTAAAAGGAGCTGGGGTTGATTCGTCAACAATAAAGCCACTTTTCCTTCTCCTGGTTCCTCAAAGAACTTCAGCAAACTGTTTGCTGCCTGGGGAGTCATCTTATGGGACTGGGTAATGACATAAATCTGACGATCGCCTTCAAGTCCTCGGAGTGAGAGATCATGCATCAATTGTTGAATCTGTTCTTTTTTGATGGTCGCGCCATCTGGTTCGATTTCATAATAATCGACCAAGTTGCCACTTTCCATCCGCCGACAGCTACGACAGACACCACACGGTTCTACATCGACCGGGTCCTCACAAAAAAGGCTTTTCGCGAACAAGTGAGCCGCTTCAAGTAGAAGCGGCTCATAGTCTCCAGTGAAGATATAAGCGTGATTGATTCGATCGTTTCGTAACGAATTTTGAAGAATCGTCGAAATGACCGATTGTGTCTGTTCCAGTTCATGAAACGTCTGCATCAGAATTGATGAAACCCTTCGATTGGCAAGACGAAGACCGTTGCCCCGCCTACCTGGACTTCAACAGGGTAAGGGATATAAGAATCGGCATGACCACCCATTGGTGAGATTGGAGAAACCATCTGTTCGCGGCTTGAACAGTTCTTTTTGATCAATCGCAACAAATCATCGAGACGCTCACTCTGTACACCAATCATGAACGTCGTGTTCCCTTCTTTAAGAAAACCACCTGTCGTTGCCAGTTTCGTTGCTCGGAAATCATGCTCGACAAGTGCTTCCGCCAAACGTAAGCTATCTTTATCTTGAACGATCGTAATGACCATTTTCATGAAAATCTCTCCTTTTCTTCTAAATAGGTAATGACATCTTCCACTAAGTCCTGATGAATCGCTTCAATCGATCGATTGGCTTGTACGATCTTCACCCGTTCCGGATCCGATGCTGCAATCTGTTGGAAACCTTCATAGACGCGGGCACGAAACGCATCATCTCGCTGCTCGATTCGATCAAGTGCTCCCCGGTCCATCATTCGTTTTTTAGAATCCGTTACCGTTAAATCAAATAAATACGTTCGGTCTGGCGCTAACCCACCTGTTGCAGAATCATTGATTTGACGCACGAGATCAATCGGATGTCCGAGACCATACCCTTGATACGCAAGTGACGCATCAACGAATCGGTCACATAAGACGATTATTCCTGCCTCTAACGACGGTCGAATCAATTCCTCGACATGCTGGGCACGAGACGCTGCATACAACAGAATTTCTGTCATCTCTTTCATCTCTTCAAAATCAGGATTCAAAATCAACGAACGAATTTCGTTCCCAACGCGTGTGCCACCTGGCTCGCGGGTCGTCATGACGTTATAACCCTTTTCTTTTAACACATCGCCAAGCAATTGTAGTTGTGTCGTTTTACCGGCACCATCCGGTCCTTCGACAGTAATGAACGTACCTTTCATTCTTCAAACCCTTCCTGTATGACGCGTAACGCTCCTCGTTGCAATTGTTCGCCTCCTTGCAAATGAACGGCTACGGTTTGATAATATCGTAAACGTAGTACCTGTTCCGCCGTAATGCGTTCGCCTCTGACGATCAACGGAATGCCTGGCGGGTATGGAATAATCGTTTCGAGTGAAACATGACCGATACACTCATCCAGCTGACGGAACATACCTGTTGCTTGTTCTAACTGTTCATAAGAACAAGCTAAAGCAGATACCTGTATTTTACCCATAATTGGTTGCTCGATATACCTTTTCAAAGGAATTCCTTCTGATTTCATCATTTGAATGGCTCGTTCGACACGGTGGACCCAGTCATTCTGCTCAGACTTTGTTAGCGGACGAAGTGGCAAAATACAGACGACGTGATCTCCTAGAGCAAATTCCGCATCGAGTTGAACAGCTCGTAACGCGTGCAACAACGCATCTCCTGAATATCCCTCATACGTTAATGTCATCCGCGACCAATCATCGAATCGCAGAACCGTCATATGATCGAACCGTTGAAGTGCTTCGATGAATGCATCATGACTAGCTTGAACATCTGACATCCCTTTAACTGTCCATTGTTCACGATAGGAACGGGCGTAATCTAATGAAGCCAGGAGTAAATATGAAGGACTCGAAGTCTGAAACGCTTGAAGCGCTCGCTGTAACTTCCTTCTCATCTTTTCTGAAAATCGCTCATGCATCCATGCTCCCATTGTCAGTGCTGGAAGTGTTTTATGAGCAGACTGAACAACAGCGGTTGCTCCTAATTCAAATGCAGAGCGTACACCAAATGCTTCACCGAAGTGTGCGCCATGTGCTTCATCCACTAATAAAGGGAGCCCGTGCGACGCTGTGAGCTGAACGAGTGACGTGATATCAGCTGCTTCCCCGTAATAGGTCGGTGAAGTGATAAACACGCCGACTCCTCCTGGATATTTCGTAAACGCTTCCTTTAATGTTTCACGTGAAACATGTCCACTGATTCCCGTTTCCTTATGGATGTCTGGTTCAAGAAAGATCGGTTCGATTCCTAACCATTCTAGTGCATTAAACACGGATTTATGCGAATTACGCTGTACATAAACACGCTCTCCTCTTGATGCTGTAGCGGCAAGCATCGCCCAGTTTCCAACGGTCGAACCATTCACAAGGAAATGACTCGCTTTTGCACCGTAGACTTTTTGCAACAAAGCTATCGCGTCAGCAATAGCCTCTTCCGGATGATGAAAATCATCTAGACCAGGTAATTCTGTGACGTCCCATTTAAAGAAGTCAGGAAGAGGCGTCAATGTCCCATTCTTATGACCAGGAACATGCCATGAGATGGGCGATCGATCTAAATGACGTTGAAGTGCATGTACAATAGGAAGTTCGTGTTTCATGAAAAAACTCCTTTTCCTCTAAAATGATTACACAAAAAGACCGACCTGCAATCTGCAGATCGGTCAAGTGCCTGGCAACGTCCTATCCTCACAGGGGGAAGCCCCCAACTACTTTCGGCGTTCAAGTGCTTAACTTCCGTGTTCGGCATGGGAACGGGTGTGACCACTTGGCTATCGTCACCAGACGACGGGCTCGCGCCCTCAAAACTGAAGTCATCAACAAGCATCTGCTAGAACAAGGCCTCGACCGATTAGTATCACTCAGCTCCACATGTCGCCATGCTTCCACCCGTGACCTATCTACCTCATCGTCTCTGAGGGGTCTTTCTTGATTACTCAAAGGGAAATCTCATCTTGGAGGGGGCTTCATGCTTAGATGCTTTCAGCATTTATCCCGTCCGCACGTAGCTACCCAGCGATGCTCCTGGCGGAACAACTGGTACACCAGCGGTGCGTCCATCCCGGTCCTCTCGTACTAAGGACAGCTCTCCTCAAATTTCCTGCGCCCACGACGGATAGGGACCGAACTGTCTCACGACGTTCTGAACCCAGCTCGCGTACCGCTTTAATGGGCGAACAGCCCAACCCTTGGGACCTACTCCAGCCCCAGGATGCGATGAGCCGACATCGAGGTGCCAAACCTCCCCGTCGATGTGGACTCTTGGGGGAGATCAGCCTGTTATCCCCAGGGTAGCTTTTATCCGTTGAGCGATGGCCCTTCCATGCGGAACCACCGGATCACTAAGCCCGACTTTCGTCCCTGCTCGACTTGTAGGTCTCGCAGTCAAGCTCCCTTCTGCCTTTGCGCTCTACGAATGATTTCCAACCATTCTGAGGGAACCTTTGGGCGCCTCCGTTACTGTTTAGGAGGCGACCGCCCCAGTCAAACTACCCGCCTGACACGGTCCTCCAGCCGGATCACGGCTGCGAGTTAGAGACTCTATGCATGAAGGGCGGTATCCCAAGGGTGACTCCTCCGAAGCTGGCGCTCCGGGCTCGACGTCTCCCGCCTATCCTGTACATCATGCACAAAGCCTCAATATCAGGCTGTAGTAAAGCTCCATGGGGTCTTTCCGTCCTGTCGCGGGTAACCTGCATCTTCACAGGTACTATGATTTCACCGGGTCTCTCGTTGAGACAGTGCCCAAATCGTTACGCCTTTCGTGCGGGTCGGAACTTACCCGACAAGGAATTTCGCTACCTTAGGACCGTTATAGTTACGGCCGCCGTTTACTGGGGCTTCGGTTCAAAGCTTCGCTTGCGCTAACCCATCCCCTTAACCTTCCAGCACCGGGCAGGCGTCAGCCCCTATACGTCATCTTGCGATTTAGCAGAGACCTGTGTTTTTGCTAAACAGTCGTTTGGGCCTATTCACTGCGGCTCTACTCATGTAGAGCGTCCCTTCTCCCGAAGTTACGGGACCATTTTGCCGAGTTCCTTAACGAGAGTTATCCCGCGCGTCTTAGAATTCTCATCTCGCCTACCTGTGTCGGTTTACGGTACTGGCGCCTTCCCCCTCACTAGAGGCTTTTCTTGGCAGTGTGAAATCGTGACCTACGTCCCTACGGGACTCCGCATCGTTCCTTGACTTTGATGCCTGACGGATTTGCCAATCAGACGGTCTTGAAACTTGCACATGCACTTCCATCCGCATGCGTCACTATCCTCCTGCGTCCCCCCATTGTTCAAACGGTGGATCGGCGGTACAGGAATATCAACCTGTTATCCATCGCCTACGCCTTTCGGCCTCGGCTTAGGTCCAGACTAACCCTGAGCGGACGAGCCTTCCTCAGGAAACCTTGGGCTTTCGACGGAGGGGATTCTCACCCCTCTTTTCGCTACTCACACCGGCATTCTCACTTCCAAACGCTCCACTGCTCCTTCCGGTACAGCTTCACAGCGGTTTGGAACGCTCCCCTACCATTCCTTACGGAATCCGCAGCTTCGGTGGTATGTTTAGCCCCGTTACATTTTCGGCGCGGCGCCACTCGACTAGTGAGCTATTACGCACTCTTTGAATGGTGGCTGCTTCTAAGCCAACATCCTAGCTGTCTAGGCAGCGCCACATCCTTTTCCACTTAACATACACTTTGGGACCTTAGCTGGCGGTCTGGGCTGTTTCCCTCTTGACTACGGATCTTATCACTCGCAGTCTGACTCCCGAGTATAAGTTGCTGGCATTCGGAGTTTAACTGAATTCGGTAACCCTGTGGGGGCCCCTAGTCCAATCAGTGCTCTACCTCCAGAACTCTCAACCTCGAGGCTAGCCCTAAAGCTATTTCGGGGAGAACCAGCTATCTCCAGGTTCGATTGGCATTTCACCGCTACCCACACCTCATCCCCGCACTTTTCAACGTGCGTGGGTTCGGACCTCCAGTCAGTGTTACCTGACCTTCATCCTGGACATGGGTAGATCACCTGGTTTCGGGTCTACGACAACGCACTGAACGCCCTGTTCAGACTCGCTTTCGCTACGGCTCCGCCTCATCGGCTTAACCTCGCGCGTTATCGTAACTCGCCGGTTCATTCTACAAAAGGCACGCCATCACCCGTTAACGGGCTCTGACTACTTGTAGGCATACGGTTTCAGGATCTATTTCACTCCCCTTCCGGGGTGCTTTTCACCTTTCCCTCACGGTACTGGTTCACTATCGGTCACTAGGGAGTATTTAGCCTTGGGAGATGGTCCTCCCGGATTCCGACGGGGTTTCACGTGTCCCGCCGTACTCAGGATCCACTCTGGAGGGAAAACAGTTTCAGCTACAGGGCTGTCACCTTCTTCGGCCGACCTTTCCAGGTCCTTCACCTACTGTCTTCCTTTTTGACTCCGTGTAGAGTGTCCTACAACCCCGAAGAGCATGCTCTTCGGTTTGGGCTGTTCCCGTTTCGCTCGCCGCTACTCAGGGAATCGCATTTGCTTTCTCTTCCTCCGGGTACTTAGATGTTTCAGTTCCCCGGGTCTGCCTCACGCTACACTATGTATTCATGTAACATGTCCCATCCCATTACGGATGGTGGGTTCCCCCATTCGGAAATCTTCGGATCAAAGCATACTTACTGCTCCCCGAAGCATATCGCTGTTCGTCGCGTCCTTCATCGGCTCCTAGTGCCAAGGCATCCACCGTACGCCCTTCATACCTTGATCTAGCGTTGGTATTCTAAGAACACACGTCTAATGACATGGTTAATTAAAAGTTTTGATGTCTTGTTGATGTCTTCAGTTTTCAAGGTGCGAGTGTCTCTTTCGAGACTGAGAGACGAGCTCTCAAAACTGAACGATGGGCATGTCCCGTAAGGGACGTTTTCCTTAGAAAGGAGGTGATCCAGCCGCACCTTCCGATACGGCTACCTTGTTACGACTTCACCCCAATCATCTACCCCACCTTCGACGGCTGGCTCCTTGCGGTTACCTCACCGGCTTCGGGTGTTGCAAACTCTCGTGGTGTGACGGGCGGTGTGTACAAGACCCGGGAACGTATTCACCGCAGTATGCTGACCTGCGATTACTAGCGATTCCGACTTCATGCAGGCGAGTTGCAGCCTGCAATCCGAACTGGGAACGGCTTTATGGGATTGGCTCCACCTCGCGGTCTCGCTGCCCTTTGTACCGTCCATTGTAGCACGTGTGTAGCCCAACTCATAAGGGGCATGATGATTTGACGTCATCCCCACCTTCCTCCGGTTTGTCACCGGCAGTCTCCCTAGAGTGCCCAACTGAATGCTGGCAACTAAGGATAGGGGTTGCGCTCGTTGCGGGACTTAACCCAACATCTCACGACACGAGCTGACGACAACCATGCACCACCTGTCACCATTGTCCCCGAAGGGAAAACTTGATCTCTCAAGCGGTCAATGGGATGTCAAGAGTTGGTAAGGTTCTTCGCGTTGCTTCGAATTAAACCACATGCTCCACCGCTTGTGCGGGTCCCCGTCAATTCCTTTGAGTTTCAGCCTTGCGGCCGTACTCCCCAGGCGGAGTGCTTAATGCGTTAGCTTCAGCACTGAGGGGCGGAAACCCCCCAACACCTAGCACTCATCGTTTACGGCGTGGACTACCAGGGTATCTAATCCTGTTTGCTCCCCACGCTTTCGCGCCTCAGCGTCAGTTACAGACCAAAGAGTCGCCTTCGCCACTGGTGTTCCTCCACATCTCTACGCATTTCACCGCTACACGTGGAATTCCACTCTTCTCTTCTGTACTCAAGCCTTCCAGTTTCCAATGGCCCTCCCCGGTTGAGCCGGGGGCTTTCACATCAGACTTAAAAGGCCGCCTGCGCGCGCTTTACGCCCAATAATTCCGGACAACGCTTGCCACCTACGTATTACCGCGGCTGCTGGCACGTAGTTAGCCGTGGCTTTCTCGTAAGGTACCGTCAAGGTACGAGCATTTCCTCTCGTACGTGTTCTTCCCTTACAACAGAGTTTTACGATCCGAAAACCTTCATCACTCACGCGGCGTTGCTCCATCAGACTTTCGTCCATTGTGGAAGATTCCCTACTGCTGCCTCCCGTAGGAGTCTGGGCCGTGTCTCAGTCCCAGTGTGGCCGATCACCCTCTCAGGTCGGCTATGCATCGTCGCCTTGGTGGGCCGTTACCCCACCAACTAGCTAATGCACCGCAAGGCCATCTCAAGGTGACGCCGAAGCGCCTTTCATCAACGGACCATGCGGTCCGATGAACTATCCGGTATTAGCTCCGATTTCTCGGAGTTATCCCAATCCTTGAGGCAGGTTCCTTACGTGTTACTCACCCGTCCGCCGCTCATTCCGCTGCCTTCCCTCCGAAGAGTTCCGTCAGTTTCCTGCGCTCGACTTGCATGTATTAGGCACGCCGCCAGCGTTCGTCCTGAGCCAGGATCAAACTCTCCATGAAGTGTTTGACTTGCTCGTTGTGTGACCGAAGTCACGATTGACGAAGCTTGCGCTTCATTCATGTTTGTATTCCGTAGAATACGATTTTTGCCTCATCGTTCAGTTTTCAAAGTCCAATGTATTTCGTATGAAAATAATGGTCGGGAAGACAGGATTCGAACCTGCGACCCCTTGGTCCCAAACCAAGTGCTCTACCAAGCTGAGCTACTTCCCGAAAAGTGCACCCTGAGAGATTCGAACTCCCGACCCCTTGATTCGTAGTCAAGTACTCTAT